>NZ_JBIOLS010000001.1:0-347500 GCF_051710985.1 Enterococcus sp. DIV1726a
ATGGTATCCCTCGATGCTTTATGGAACGAATTAAAAACAACTTATCAAAAGGATCTCTCACCTGCGAGCTATAATACTTGGATCGAAACCGCTCATCCACGTTCATTGGATCAGAGTCAATTAGTCGTCGAAGTACCAAGTAAAATTCATAAAGAATATTGGGAAAAGAATCTAACAACCAAAATTGTTGAAGTTGGTTACATGCTAACTGGAAAAGAGATCATTCCAAGGTTTGTAACTGGTGAAGAGGTGGAGCAAGAAGTCGTCGAAGAAATCAAAAGTCCTAAAATACCTGTTGCAAATCCAATAAAGAAGGCGATGTTGAACCCAAAATATACATTTGATACCTTCGTTATCGGTAAAGGAAACCAAATGGCTCATGCGGCAGCTTTAGTCGTTGCAGAAGACCCTGGTTCCATTTATAATCCTTTGTTCTTTTATGGTGGTGTCGGCCTCGGTAAAACCCATTTGATGCATGCTATCGGACATCAAATGTTGTTAAGCGAGCCTGATGCAAAGGTCAAATACGTTAGTAGTGAAACATTTGCCAATGACTTTATCAACTCGATCCAAAACAAAACTGCAGAGGAATTTCGCCAAGAATACCGAAACGTCGATCTTTTGTTGGTCGATGATATTCAATTCTTTGCTGAAAAAGAAGCAACACAGGAAGAATTTTTCCATACTTTCAATGCACTCTACAATGAAGGAAAACAAATTGTATTGACGAGTGATCGTTTACCAAATGAGATTCCAAAATTACAAGAACGTTTGGTTTCTCGTTTTGCGTGGGGATTGTCAGTTGATATCACACCACCCGATTTAGAAACGAGAACTGCGATTTTACGTAAAAAAGCAGCAGCCGAACGTTTGGAAATACCCGATGATACCTTGAGTTACATTGCCGGACAAATTGATTCAAACATCCGTGAATTAGAAGGAGCACTCGTTCGCGTTCAAGCATTTGCTGCGATGAATAGTGAAGATATCTCAACTAGTTTAGCTGCAGATGCACTGAAAACACTAAAATCTGGTAAAGGTCATCCGCAATTATCTATCTTACAGATCCAAGAAGAAGTCGCGAAATATTATCATATTCAGTTAAAAGACCTAAAAGGAAAAAAACGTGTCAAATCAATCGTTGTACCGAGACAAATCGCTATGTACTTAGCAAGAGAGCTAACGGATAGTTCTTTACCAAAAATTGGTGCTGAATTTGGTGGGAAAGACCATACAACAGTGATTCATGCTCACGAAAAAATCCAGCAATTAATGGAATCAAGTGTCAGCATGCAAAATGAAGTATCCGAAATCAAAAATTTCTTATTAAATTAACTTTGAAAAACGAAAAAACGCTTTGTGGATAAAATCAAAAAAAGCCTAAAAGTTATACACAGATTTTCCACAGCTGTTTTTTCTTTTATTTCTTGCATTTTTTTAGTTTTCCACAGAATCAACAGTACCTAATACTTTTATTATTTATATATTAACTAATAATAAATAAACGCTTAAAGGAGACACAACATGAAAGTAACTTTAAATCGAGCAAGTTTTATGCAAGAATTGCAAACTGTTCAACGTGCTATTTCAAGTAAAACCACTATTCCAATCTTGACTGGAGTCAAAATTACTTTGACTCAAGAAGGATTAACGCTAACTGGGAGTAATGCAGATATTTCTATTGAAACTTTTTTATCTGTTGAAAATGAAAAAGCCCAAATGCAAATTGAATCAACTGGAGCAATTGTGTTACAAGCTCGTTTCTTTAGTGAAATTATCCGTCGCTTACCAGAAGACACCTTTACTCTTGAAGTCTTAGAGAATAAACAAGTAGCCATTACTTCAGGAAAAGCCAACTTCTTAGTCAATGGGTTAGATGCAGACAATTACCCTCATTTACCTGTCGTTGAAAGCCATAATCAAATGAAATTACCGGTACATGTCTTAACGAAATTGATCAATGAAACAGTATTCGCTGTCTCACAACATGAAAGTCGTCCAATTCTAACAGGGGTCCATTTTATTTTAGAAGGAAATTCTCTTTTGGCTGTCGCAACTGACTCCCACCGTCTAAGCCAACGAGTGATTCCAGTTGAACAAGCAGCTGATCATTTTGATATCGTGATTCCTGGTAAAAGTCTGACTGAATTATCTCGTTCATTGACAAATGAAGAAGAAATCGTTGAGATCAGTATCATGGAAAACCAAGTACTCTTTAAAACAGAAAACATGTATTTTTATTCCCGTCTGTTGGAAGGAAACTACCCCGATACGAATCGGTTGATTCCTTCAAGCTTCAACACAGAAGTAGAATTTTCTGTTCCAAGTTTCCTTGCAGCGATTGAACGTGCCTCATTACTTTCTCATGAAGGACGTAATAATATCGTTCGTTTATCCATCCAATCAGATGCGGTGATTCTATATGGAAACTCACCTGAAATCGGAAAAGTAGAAGAAAGTCTGAATTATGTGGCAAGTAGTGGGGATCCTTTGGATATTTCCTTTAACCCTGATTACATGAAAGCTGCGTTACGTGCGTTTGGTGATATGAGTATCAAAGTGAAATTTATTTCTTCTATTCGTCCGTTTACATTAGAACCAACAGAAGATGGTGTTCAATTTATCCAGTTAATCACACCAGTACGTACGAACTAATCTGTATATCATTTTGAAAAAGTAATGAAAAAAACAAAAAATAAACAAAAAGCCATAAAATCACTTTTAAGGCTTTTTGTTTATTTTTGTTTAAAACACCTTTTTTCGCTTAAATCGTCTTATATGGAAAAATATATGGATAAATTTGTTTTATTGCCTAAAAAAAGGTATAATAGAGTATACATTTATTAATGAAAATGAGGGATGAACATTGAAACAACAAGTCATTCTAAAAACAGAATTTATGACGTTGGGTCAAATGCTAAAAGAAGTCACAGTAATTAGCAGTGGTGGACAAGCAAAATGGTATTTAGCTGAAAACACTGTCTTGGTAGACGGCGAACCAGAGAATCGTCGTGGACGAAAACTTTATCCCGGCATGATGGTTGAAGTTCCAGAAGTGGGAACTTTTTTTATGGTAAAAAAAGGAATAAACGATAATGAGGCTGAATAAGCTGTATCTAAAAAATTATCGAAACTATCAGGAATTAAAGATTACGTTTACTAAAAACCTTGTCATTTTTTTAGGAGAAAATGCCCAAGGTAAGACGAATCTTTTGGAAAGTATTTATGTTTTGGCTATGACGAGAAGTCACCGTACCAGCAGTGAGCAAGAATTGATCGGATGGCAAGGCGAGCAAGCACTGATCCAGGGCGAAGTGACAAAAGGAACCTCTAAGATTCCTTTGGAGATCCTTCTTTCAAAAAAGGGACGCAAAACAAAGATCAATCATATCGAACAAAAAAAATTAAGTAGCTATGTTGGTCAATTAAATGTCATTTTATTTGCACCTGAAGACCTTTCATTAGTAAAGGGTAGTCCGCAGATCAGGCGAAAATTTCTTGATATGGAGTTAGGACAGATCAATCCGATCTATCTTTACGATTTGGTTCAATATCAAGGTATCCTAAAACAAAGAAATCAATATTTGAAACAACTGAATGAAAAAAAACAAACAGATTTACTTTATTTAGATATTTTATCTGAACAGTTAGCTGAATTTGGAAGTAAAGTATTGAAAGCACGTGCACAGTTTGTTCGACGACTGGAATTTTGGGCAAATACATTGCACCAACAAATCACCCATCAAAAAGAGCAATTAGAGATTGAATATGTCACCTCGTTTTCTTCTTTAAGTACACAAACACAAGAAGAGATCCAAACACAATTTTTAGAATTGTTGAATCAAAACAAAAAGAAAGATATGTTTCGCGGAACAACGACAATTGGACCACATCGTGATGATCTTTCTTTTTTCGTCAATCAAAAAAACGTGCAAACGTATGGTTCTCAAGGACAGCAGCGGACCACTGCTTTAAGTGTTAAGTTGGCTGAAATTGATTTGATCAAAGAAGAAACTGGGGAGTATCCAATTCTTTTACTTGATGATGTAATGAGTGAGCTAGATGATAATCGCCAACTACATTTACTAGAAACGATTGAAGGAAAGGTACAGACTTTCTTAACAACAACGACACTTGATCATGTAAAAAACAAAATGACTGTTGAACCAGAGATTTTTTATGTTCAGCAAGGGGAAATAAAAGGAGAAGAAGGCTAAATGACAGATGAAAAAAGTTTAGTAGAACGTGCAAAAGAATATGATGCCAGTCAGATCCAAGTTCTTGAAGGACTTGAAGCCGTTCGAAAACGTCCTGGTATGTATATCGGCTCCACAAGTTCGGAAGGATTACATCACTTAGTATGGGAAATCGTTGATAACTCTATCGATGAAGTCCTAGCAGGATTTGCGACGAAAATCCAAGTAATAATTGAAAAAGATAACAGTATTACTGTCATCGATGATGGCCGAGGTATCCCCGTTGATATCCAAGCCAAAACTGGTCGTCCAGCGGTAGAAACGGTGTTTACGGTACTCCATGCTGGTGGGAAATTCGGCGGAGGCGGTTATAAAGTATCTGGTGGTCTTCACGGGGTAGGTTCTTCGGTTGTAAATGCGCTCTCCACTCAGCTTGATGTAAAAGTCTACAAAGATGGAAATGTGTACTATCAGGAATATCGTCGTGGTGCTGTTGTCGATGATCTGAAGATTATTGAACAAACCGATCGAAACGGGACAACTGTTCATTTTATACCAGATCCAGAAATCTTTACGGAAACAACAGTTTTTGATTTTAATAAGCTAGCGACCCGTATCCGCGAATTAGCATTCTTGAACCGGGGAATGAAGATCTCGATTGAAGATAAGAGAGAAGAATCTCCAGTAGTAAAAGAGTACCATTATGACGGTGGGATCAAGAGCTATGTGGAATATTTGAATGCAAATAAAACGGTCATTTTTCCAGAGCCAGTTTATTTAGAAGGAGAACAACAAGACATCACGGTAGAAGTTTCCATGCAATATACCGATGGTTACCACTCCAACATCATGAGTTTTGCAAATAATATCCATACTTATGAAGGTGGTACGCATGAATCTGGCTTCAAGACAGCGTTGACACGTGTGATCAATGACTATGCACGTAAACAAAAATTGATGAAAGAAAATGATGATAACTTAACTGGTGAAGATGTGCGGGAAGGACTGACCGCAGTAATTTCGATCAAACACCCAGATCCACAATTTGAAGGGCAAACCAAAACAAAATTAGGTAATTCTGAAGTTCGGACAGTAACAGATCGTCTGTTTAGCGAGCATTTCATGAAATTCTTGTTAGAAAATCCAAGTGTTGGACGACAAATCATTGAAAAAGGATTGTTGGCTTCTAAAGCACGTCTAGCAGCGAAACGTGCCCGTGAAGTAACCAGAAGAAAAGGCGCATTAGAAATCAGTAATTTGCCTGGTAAACTGGCGGATTGCTCAAGTAATGATCCAGAAAAATGCGAATTGTTCATCGTCGAAGGAGATTCTGCCGGCGGTTCAGCAAAACAAGGGCGAAATCGTGAATTTCAAGCAATTTTACCGATTCGTGGGAAAATCTTAAATGTTGAAAAAGCAAGTATGGATAAAATTCTAGCCAATGAAGAAATCCGCTCTTTATTTACCGCTATGGGAACAGGATTCGGTGAAGACTTCGATGTTTCCAAAGCTCGTTACCACAAATTAGTGATTATGACGGATGCCGATGTCGATGGTGCCCATATTCGAACATTGCTCTTAACCTTGTTTTATCGTTATATGCGCCCAATTGTTGAAGCGGGATATGTTTATATTGCACAACCGCCGCTATACGGGGTAAAACAAGGGAAAAAAATCACGTATGTACAACCCGGTAAAAACGCTGAAGAAGATTTGAAACAAGTAGTTGCTTCTCTACCAGCTACACCAAAACCAAGTGTTCAACGATACAAAGGGTTAGGTGAAATGGATGACCATCAACTATGGGAAACAACGATGGACCCTAGCAATCGTATGATGGCTCGTGTTAGTGTGGATGATGCTATCGCAGCTGATCAAATTTTTGAAATGTTAATGGGTGATCGAGTGGAACCTCGTCGTGCATTCATTGAAGAAAATGCCCATTATGTGAAAAACTTAGATATTTAGTCATGAAGGAGGAAAAAAGATGAGTGAAGAAATCAGAGAGAACATCCATGATGTCAATCTAACTAGCGAAATGAAAGACTCCTTCATCGATTATGCGATGAGTGTTATTGTTGCTCGTGCACTACCGGATGTTCGAGATGGGTTAAAACCTGTTCATCGCCGTATTTTATACGGGATGAACGAATTGGGTGTGACCCCAGATAAAGCCCATAAAAAATCTGCCAGAATCGTTGGGGATGTTATGGGTAAGTATCACCCCCATGGAGACAGTGCTATTTATGAATCCATGGTACGGATGGCACAACCATTTAGTTATCGGTACATGCTAGTGGATGGACATGGTAACTTTGGTTCTGTCGATGGTGATGGAGCAGCTGCGATGCGGTACACCGAAGCACGTATGAGTAAAATTGCCACGGAGATGCTACGGGATATCAATAAAAATACTGTAGATTTCCAAAGTAACTATGACGATACAGAAAGGGAACCAGTCGTACTTCCAGCACGCTTTCCTAATCTGCTAGTTAACGGAACAACAGGGATCGCAGTTGGTATGGCGACGAATATCCCCCCTCATAATTTATCTGAGGTAGTAGCAGCGATCGATCTATTGATGGAAAATCCAGAAGTAACAACCAATGAATTGATGGAAGTTTTACCTGGTCCCGATTTTCCAACCGGTGGTCTCGTGATGGGTAAATCAGGTATTCGCCGTGCTTACGAAACGGGGAAAGGCTCAATAACTGTTCGAGCAAAAGTAGAAATCACGGAGATGCCTAATGGCAAAGAACGAATTATCGTAACGGAACTTCCTTATATGGTCAATAAAGCAAAATTGATCGAACGAATCTCTGAATTACACCGCGATAAACGGATTGAAGGAATTACGGATTTGCGTGATGAGTCTTCCCGTGAAGGAATGCGGATCGTTATCGATATCCGCCGTGATGCAAGTGCTTCGGTTATTTTAAATAACCTGTATAAGTTGACTTCATTACAAAATTCATTTGGTTTCAATATGCTGGCCATTGAAAAAGGCGTTCCTAAAGTACTGAGTCTTAAACAAATACTTGAAAACTATGTAGAGCATCAGCGTGAAGTGATCACTCGCCGAACGATTTTTGAAAAAGAAAAGGCAGAAGCACGAGCTCACATTTTAGAAGGTTTACGGATCGCATTGGACCATATTGATGAAATCATTGCAATTATCCGTGGGTCTAAATCTGACGATGAAGCAAAAACAACGATGATTGATCGTTTTGAATTATCTGATCGACAAGCACAAGCGATCTTAGATATGCGTTTACGTCGTCTAACTGGTTTAGAACGTGAGAAAATCGAAAATGAATACCAAGAATTATTACGATTGATCGAAGATTTAACGGATATTCTTGCTCGTCCAGAACGTGTGACCGAAATCATCAAAACAGAGTTAGCAGAATTAAACCAACGTTTTGGTGACAAACGTCGTACAGAATTACTAGTGGGTGAAGTTTTAAGTCTTGAAGATGAAGACTTGATCGAAGAAGAAGAAATCGTTATTACACTCACGAACAATGGGTATATCAAACGTTTAGCGAACAATGAATTTAGAGCACAACGTCGTGGTGGACGTGGTGTACAAGGAATGGGCGTGCATAACGATGACTTCGTCAAAAACCTTGTCTCTTGTTCGACACATGACACCTTGCTGTTCTTTACCAATAACGGGAAAGTCTATCGTGCCAAAGGATATGAAATTCCAGAATATGGTCGAACTGCGAAAGGAATCCCGATCATTAACTTGTTAGGGATCGATTCAAGTGAAAAAATTCAAGCAATTATTGCAGTCACCGGTGAAGCTCAAGAAGGACATTACCTCTTCTTCACTACTCGTCAAGGAACGGTGAAACGGACCACCGTAACTGCTTTTGCGAATATCCGCAGTAATGGATTGATTGCGATTGGCTTAAAAGAAGACGATGAATTAGTCAACGTGTTGTTAACAGATGGTCAATCAAACATTATCATTGGTACACATGATGGTTATTCGGTAACGTTTGCGGAAGGAGCTGTTCGGGACATGGGACGGACAGCGTCAGGAGTTCGAGGTATTCGTTTAAGAGAAGACGATTATGTGATTGGTGCTGCCTTGATGAATGAAAATCATGAAGTCTTGATCATTACTGAAAAAGGCTATGGTAAACGAACGAAAGTGAAAGAGTATCCAGTGAAAGGTCGCGGCGGTAAAGGGATCAAAACAGCCAATATCACTGAAAAAAATGGTCCATTAGCTGGACTAGCCACGATTGTTGGAACAGAAGATATCATGCTGATCACAGATAAAGGCGTTATTATTCGTTTCAATGTCTCAACTGTTTCTCAAACTGGACGTGCTACACTTGGCGTACGTTTGATCAAAATGGAAGCTGATACGAAGGTTGTGACAATGGCGGCCGTCGAGCCAGAAAGCACAGAAGAAACTGAGACACCAACAGAGACCGTGGAAGATACCACAATAGATAAAACAGAAGAATAGTCAAAAAACAGGGCTTGTCTCAGCGATGGGAAGCTTGTAAAAATAAGCCACAACCTCCGATACACAATGATTATCGGAAGTTGTGGCTTATTATTGTTTTATGTTCATGGATTCTTTTGCAACATAAAAAAGAATCCACCTACGAATAGCTCTTGTAGTTTTTATACTTTGTTATTGTAGGAGATCGTGTTTTTCAAGAGATTCAAAAAGAGAACTTTCGGCAGTCATTTAGTAAAGCATTTTATTAAAAACTTCTTTCTACACTATTTTCCCTTCAGCTTATTGCTTTTTTCACTCTATACGTGTATAATTAAAGATTGTGAGTAGTCTAATTTATTAGAAAACTCTCCTTGCTCTTGGGAATCTAAGAGCCGAAAGTCCATAGGGAGGTGAAAATCAATGGAAAATACGAAATATGAAATCATGTACATTATTCGTCCAAACATTGATGAAGAAGCAAAAACTGCTTTAATCGAACGTTTCGATGCAATCTTGAAAGATAACGGAGCTGAAGTTATCGAATCTAAAGATTGGGAAAAACGCCGTTTAGCGTATGAAATGAACGGTTACCGTGAAGGTATCTATCACATCGTTAAAGTGTCTTCTCCATCATCTGCAACTGCTGTCAATGAATTTGACCGTCTTGCTAAAATCAACGACGATATCATTCGTCACATGATCGTGAAAGAAGAAGCATAATTTATTGTTTCATGTGGAACAATAGAACAACGATGAGAGGAGATGAATCTTTTGATTAATAATGTTGTACTAGTTGGACGTCTAACTAAAGATCCGGATTTACGATATACATCAAGTGGCACTGCAGTAGCAACGTTTACTTTAGCTGTTAATCGTAATTTTACTAGCCAAAACGGCAATCGTGAGGCTGACTTTATTAATTGTGTGATTTGGCGTAAATCAGCAGAGACATTAGCAAACTATGCTCGTAAGGGGACTCTTTTAGGAGTTACTGGACGTATCCAAACTCGTTCTTATGATAATCAGCAAGGACAACGTGTATACGTAACAGAAGTAGTTGCTGAAAACTTCCAATTATTGGAAAGTCGTGCTGCATCTGAAAATCGTCAACAAACTGGCGGTTACCAAAGCTCTGGTCAATCGACAAATGATTTTGGCGGAAGTAATAACTATAATCAAACATCTCAATCATCCAACGGTATGCCTGATTTTGATCGTGACAATTCTGATCCATTTGGTTCAAGTTCAACGATCGACATTTCAGACGATGATTTACCATTCTAAACGAATTTGATAGGAGGGAAATAGAATGGCACAACAAAGAAGAGGCGGACGTAAACGTCGTAAAGTAGACTATATTGCTGCTAACCATATTGAATATATCGATTATAAAGATATTGAATTACTAAAAAGATTTATCTCAGAACGTGGAAAAATCTTGCCACGTCGTGTAACAGGTACAGGCGCTAAAAACCAACGTAAAATTACTGTTGCTATCAAACGCGCACGTATCATGGGCTTACTACCTTTCGTAAGTGAAGATTAATTGAAATAATGAAACGAGGAAATGGTTTTACTACCGTTCCCTCGTTTTTTACTTTTTGAGAATGAATGTTTAGATGTTTTATTATCAAAAAAAAAGAGTGTCATCTATACTTAGAAGAATCATAGAGAAAAGCATCCACGATTTTCGTTTAGGATTGGGGATAAAGAATACTATCTTTAAAAATTCCATCTCCCCAAATCTGACTTTCCGACAAGCTGCTCTCAATCAACTCGATCGGTTGCTGATTGACTAAGATCATTGCACAACGGTAGCCAGCGAAAGGTTGATAAAGAGGCATGATGATTTCTTGTCCTTTCAATGCTAGCTCAATGTTATCGACTGTAAAAGCAACATGAGCTTCTTTTTGAATGATTGGATCAATACGACAATCGGGACCAAAGGCATGGAGTTCGATTGGCATAGATAAAGAATTTTTCACATCCAGTGAGTACATATCGAATAAAGGACTATACTTTGTTTCTGGATGATCTTTGATTTCTTCCAGATCGATTGGTTTACCGATATGATGGAAGCTTAATTTGTTCATTTTATTCATATAATGCTCCTTTGCCTTTTATAAATTGCTCCTTTGAACATTCAAAGTAGTAATAATTTGCTTTATTTCGGTTTGAGGTTAGATGATAACTGTCATTTCAAGGTTGAAAACAAGTTATTCTACCATTTTTTTTAATACAGTGAAAAGTATTTTCAGTTAAATAATCAAGCATTTGTTTAGTCGCTTGAATACGGGAAGTTATGGTAAAATTAAACTAATCAACTATGGGAGGAAGAAGATGGAAAAAGAAAAAGAAAAAGAAAACTTAACCCCTAGACCTCTCTTCATTTTTTTATTTTTATTGCTTGAAGTACTGGTTGTATTATTTATGCCATTTCGTTTTGTTAGCGCTTTGGTTGTGCTTTTGATGAACCTTTTTGGCTTACGTTATTGGTTGAAATTAAAACGATGGCTAATGATAAAAAATCGTGAAAAAATCCAACAAGCCTCAACGGTGGCTGAGAACAATCTTGCTTATGTCTCCGAAGTGATGCCAGTAGGAGTGATTGCGTACCAACCAACAAGCCAAAAAATTGAATGGTTGAACCCACTCGCCTTAAAAATCAAAGATCAAAGCAGCTTAACAGAAGAAGAACTATTAGATGCTTTTTTTTCGGCAAAAGAGAAAAAGAAAAAACAAGTATATTTAGCAGATCGAACCTTTCAATTTGAAATGGATACAGTAAAGGGGGTCGTTTATTTCAACGATATCACCCAAAATCAATTGTTGAAGCTCCATCAAACCAACAGCCAACCAGTGATTGGTATCTTATCAATTGATAATTATGCAGATGCTATCGATAAGTTAGATGACAAAGAAATTTCTTATCTCAATTCGTTTGTGACTACAATGGTGTCTGATTGGATGAATGAATACCATGTCTTTTTTAAGCGGATCACTGCAGAACGCTTTTTCTTTGTCGCACAAATGATTGATTTGAAAAAAATGATGGACAAAAAATTTGATCTGTTGGATCGTTTACGTGCAGAAGCAGAGCGACAAAATTTGCCAATTACTCTAAGTATGGGGATTGCTTACGGTCAAGATTCGTTAGATGAAATTGGGGGAGAAGCCCAAAATAATTTGGACATTGCTCTAGTTCGAGGTGGCGACCAAGTTGTCGTGAAAGAACTACGTGAGGGAGCAAAACCTGTTTACTATGGAGGAAAATCAGCTAAGTCAGTCAAACGAACCCGTGTACGTTCACGAGCGATGAGTACTGCACTTCGTAAGATTTTTACTGAAACTGGCGATGTATTTATCATGGGGCATAAATTCCCCGATATGGATGCCATTGGTTCAGCATTTGGGGTAAGTTGCTTAGCTCGTTTCAATCAAAAAAAAGCGTATATCGTACTTGATGAAAACGAGATTATTCCAGACGTAGAACGATGTTTAGAGGAAATTCATAAACACCCTGAACTAGAAGCACAGCTGATTTCGCCCAAAAAAGCGATGGAGCTTAAAAAAGAAGAAGACCTGCTAGTTATGGTAGATTACCACAAACCCTCGCTATCGATCTCTCAGAGCCTATATGAGCAATTTGATAAGATCGTTATTATTGATCATCATCGACGTGGGGAGGAGTTCCCAAGTAAGCCGCTGTTGACGTATATCGAATCTTCTGCTTCTTCTGCTTCAGAGTTAGTGACAGAACTAATTCAGTATCAAAGCAATCGCACGAATCGCTTAGATCGTTTTGAAGCGACGTTGTTATTGGCAGGCATGACTGTTGATACGAACAGTTTTAATGTACGCACAACGGCACGAACTTTTGATGTAGCAAGTTATTTAAGGTCTTGTAGTGCGGATGCTTCCCTAGTACAATATTTATTGAGTTCAGATTTAGCAACCTATTTGGAAATCAGCCATTTGATTGCACAGAGCGAATATGTAACTTCAGATATTGTCGTAGCAGCTGGGACAGATGAAAAGGAATATAATAGTGTGATCGCTGCGAAAACGGCAGACACCCTCTTATCAATGATCAATATCAATGGGGCTTTTGTCATCACGAAACGAACGGACGGGCTAGTCGGGATCAGTGCTCGTAGTTCGGGCACGATCAATGTTCAAGTGATCATGGAGTCTCTTGGCGGCGGCGGTCATTTCACCAATGCAGCGACCCAATTGGAAGGTGTCACAGTAGAAGAAACCAAACAGCGTTTACTTGCTGCAATCAAAGAAAATAGGAATCAATTATATGATAAGGAGTAATGGATATGAAAGTCATTTTCTTACAAGATGTAAAAGGTAAAGGAAAAAAAGGTGATGTTAAAGAAGTACCGAATGGTTACGCACAAAATTTCCTATTAAAAAATAATCTGGCAAAAGAAGCAAATAAAAGTAGTATTAGCCAATTAGCTGGACAAAAAAAGGCACAAGAAAAACAAGAAGCTGAAATTTTAGAAGAAGCAAAAGAACTAAAAGGATTTTTAGAAAAAGAAGAAACGGTTGTCGAACTGAAAGCCAAAGCGGGTGAAGATGGACGTTTATTCGGTTCAATCCCTTCAAAACAAATTGCTGAAGGATTGAACAAACAATACAAAGTAAAACTAGATAAACGTAAAATCGAATTGAATAATCCAATCCGTACGTTAGGCTACACGAACGTACCAGTCAAATTGCATCATGAAGTGACTGCAACGATCAAAGTGCATGTGGTAGCAGAATAGCCACCTCACCAATCATTTCTGTTAGCAGTCTCTTGAGGTTTTGTAATAGGACTTGTTGAGAAATGATCGCAGAGATTGAGAGTTCTTTTCAAAAAGAAAATCAGCCGGATTTTGATGAATCATGTCAAAATCCGGCTGATTTTCTTCATTTAATGGTAAAGATATTTGATAGGATGGTATAGAAAGCATACTTTCTTTTCGATTGATTTTAGCTACTTTATTCTTACAAGATTATGTGCTTTTTAATACCCTAGATCAAAAAAGTGGGATATTAACCAGATTTTTTTGTTCATGCCCTAGACTCTTTAAGCTTAGATTATTTTTTCTTGCGATATTTCAAAAATAGTAATATCATCACAAGGATTGTTGAATAAATTAATAAAGTTCCCAGTCTCATATACTACACTGCGTTTGTGACGTTAAACTGCAAATCGGAAATTCTGCTGTTAAAGTCATCCGCACTCCTCCATTTGATCTATTTTTACTAATCATTGTTTTTACATCACTTTGACCTTGATCGCAACGTTTGGCTAATACTGCAGCACCAATAATTGTCCCAACTACAGCTCCAATCACACCACCAATTACAGCACCATAACCCGCACCATTTACTGCTAAACCAACAGAACAAAAACCTAAATAGTCTCTTAAATTAGCTAATCCTGTCTTACTAGTGGCATAATCGTTGATACCACCATTCACAAATTTTTCTGACCACCCGGTAGTATCGTAAAGTCCTCGTGCGAACGTATTGTCACCATAAGCATAGTGGACTTCAGCGCCATCATATTTTAAGATAAGAGACTGGATCAAAGCTTTTGTTTCTGCTGAGTCTGGCTGATTCATTAACTGTTGTTTGATCTCTGGACGATTCACTTCTTGCACAAAATTTTTGTATAATTCATTGGATTCGACAATCGTGACTTTATCTAGTTGAAAATGGTTTTCAGCTGGTACACTAGCGGTTTTCTCAGCTGCATCAACGATTTGTGTTACTCCTGGTACTACAGATCCAAGTAAAGACAGACAAGACAATAAAATAGCAACGAGTTTCATTTTTTTCGTAACACATTTCCTCCTAAAATTTTTTGTGCGGACTAGAAAACGTTTTCTGTAATGAATTCTAGCACAATCAATAGTATATAGTATTAAATAATCATAAGTGATCTATTTTTTATCAAAAATGAAAAAATAGGAAAAAATAAAAAAAGTTTCCTTTTTTTTCTTTTTCGATTATGACAAAACCTATTGAACATATAGCTAGTTTGGTACTAGCGTAAAGGATCACTTGACTGATATACTTTTTATAGTTGTTTCATTTTATCAAGGGATCTTCGTTCTCAAAGTTTTTGCTAGTTTAAGATTTTGATGAATCTACATATGTATTTTTTGTACTTATTCTTGGTATTGACTGTCTCTTTTATTGATTTCGAAAGATAAGCAACCATTACACTCACTTTTTTAAAGTGACTTTTTTACGATTTTCTTGTAAAATAAAGCAATTGAAGACAAGGAGCGATATGTATGAATGAAGTGTGGCAGGATCGAATTCCACCGCAAAATATTGAAGCTGAACAAGCGGTTTTAGGATCGGTTTTTTTAGATGCTGAAACGATCATTGATGCCATGGAGTACATAGAACCGAAAGACTTTTATCGTCGGGGACATCAAATCATTTTTGAAACAATGATCGAATTAAATGACCGTAATGAAGCAATAGATGTAGTGACTGTAAAAGATCGGTTGGAGCAAGCGAACTTATTAGAAGATGCTGGTGGGTTAAGCTACCTTTCAGATTTAGCGTTAGCAGTACCTACTGCAGCAAATATCGTCTACTATGCGAAAATCGTTGAAGAAAAATCATTGCTTCGCACACTGATCCAAACAGCTACTGGGATCGTGACAAAAGGGTTTGAACAAGGGGAAGAAGTCCAGTCGATTCTGGATGATGCCGAGCGCAGTATTTTAGAAGTATCAGAAAAAAGAAACCGCAGTGGCTTTCTATCTATTGCAGAAGTCCTGAACTCAACCATTGAAAATATTGACCAGCTGGCCCAAAATAATGAAGAAATCACAGGATTACCGACTGGATACCAAGGACTTGATAAAATGACAGCAGGTTTTCAACCTGAGGAATTGATCATCCTAGCAGCTCGGCCTGCGGTAGGGAAAACAGCTTTCGCATTAAATATAGCTCAAAATGTCGGGACAAAAACCGATCGTTCAGTTGCTATTTTTAGTTTGGAAATGGGGGCTGAATCGCTTGTCAATCGGATGCTTTGTGCGGAAGGATCGATCGAAGCAAGCCATTTGCGTACCGGTCAACTTTCTGAAGAAGAGTGGTCTAATTTGATCGTTGCAATGGGGAGTTTGTCACGGGCAAATATCTTTATTGATGATACTCCAGGAATAAAAATTTCTGAGATTCGTGCCAAATGCCGAAAATTAGCGCAGGAAAAAGGAAATCTTGGATTGATCTTGATTGACTACTTGCAATTGATTGAAGGAAACGGGAGAGAAAATCGTCAACAAGAAGTATCTGATATTTCACGTCAATTAAAAAAGCTAGCCAAAGAATTAAAAGTACCAGTTATTGCGTTGTCCCAGCTTTCCCGTGGAGTAGAACAACGTCAAGATAAACGTCCTGTATTAAGTGATATCCGTGAATCGGGTTCCATTGAGCAAGATGCTGATATCGTAGCCTTCTTATATCGAGATGATTACTATGAAAGAGAAGGTGGCGAAGACAATGAGGATAACGAACCAAAAAACGACAATGTCATTGAAGTCATCATCGAAAAAAACCGTAGTGGTGCCCGTGGTACAGTAGAATTACTGTTTATCAAAGAATACAACAAATTTTCGTCGTTATCCCCGAGAGAAGAATATTGATTATAATATTGACTATAAAAAAACACCTCCAAATTATCTCGTTAATTTGGAGGTGCTTTTTTAGCTATCGATCATTCCAACTGTTCTTTATCAAAAGAAAACGCAGCAGAATCACATTTGGGAAATAATAGTATAGTAAATTAGGAAGCAGTCTACCCTAGTAATCATTATTTCTAATAAGCAAAGATGTTTAGATTACGATTCTGTCAGTGGCAACGAGTAATAAACCCTAAAAAACTATCTTATTTGCTTTGTACTAAAGGAACTTTCTTCTCTGAATAGTTTGGTTTACACTAGTTTCTATTTAAAATTTATCATCGTTCGTTTTTCAAGCGTTTTTATAAAATAAATAAAAGAATCATTCGATTTTAGTTGAATAAGTAATGAGTTATTGTTACAATAATTCAGGATTAAATAAAATAAAACGAGGTGTTCAAATGTCATCTGTAGTAGTGGTAGGTACACAATGGGGCGACGAAGGGAAAGGAAAAATTACTGACTTTCTTAGTGAAAATGCTGAAGTGATCGCACGGTACCAAGGTGGCGATAATGCAGGACACACGATCAAATTCAACGGTGTTACTTATAAACTGCATTTGATTCCTTCGGGGATTTTTTATAAAGATAAAATCAGTGTGATCGGGAATGGTGTGGTAGTCAATCCTAAATCATTAGTCAAAGAGTTAGCTTATTTACATGAAAAAGGTGTAACTACTGATAACTTACGTATTTCTGACCGAGCACATGTTATTTTGCCTTATCACATCAAGTTAGATCAATTACAAGAAGATGCAAAAGGTGAAAATAAAATCGGTACAACAATCAAAGGGATCGGACCAGCATACATGGACAAAGCAGCTCGTGTAGGGATCCGCATCGCTGACTTACTAGACAAAGAAATTTTTGAAGAACGCTTACGTTTAAACTTAGAAGATAAAAACCGTCAATTTGTAAAAATGTTTGATTCTGAGCCAATTGATTTTGACTCGATATTTGAAGAATATTATGAATATGGTCAACAAATCAAACAGTATGTTACCGATACATCTGTCATTTTAAATGATGCCCTAGATGCAGGAAAACGAGTATTATTTGAAGGCGCACAAGGGGTTATGCTGGATATCGACCAAGGAACCTATCCATTTGTTACTTCTTCAAACCCAGTCGCAGGTGGCGTAACGATCGGTAGTGGCGTAGGTCCATCTAAAATCAATAAAGTTGTTGGTGTATGTAAAGCTTATACTTCTCGTGTAGGAGATGGTCCATTCCCAACTGAATTGTTTGATGAGACGGGACAACAAATTCGTGAAGTTGGTCGCGAATACGGAACGACTACAGGTCGTCCACGACGTGTGGGATGGTTTGATTCAGTAGTGATGCGTCACTCAAAACGTGTTTCAGGAATTACTAATCTATCCCTTAATTCAATTGATGTCTTAAGTGGACTTGATACAGTAAAAATTTGTACAGCTTATGAGCTCGATGGAGAATTGATTTATCATTATCCAGCAAGTTTGAAAGAATTGAAACGTTGTAAACCTGTTTATGAAGAACTTCCAGGTTGGTCTGAAGATATTACAGCATGCAAAACACTTGCTGAATTACCAGAAAATGCACGTAACTATGTCAGACGTATTTCTGAACTCGTAGGTGTGCGTATTTCAACATTTTCTGTTGGACCTGATAGAACACAAACAAATATCTTAGAAAGCGTCTGGGCACAAATTTAAGCCATTCAGCTAAGTTCGTTGAGACAGGACATTCTTGTTCCTTAAGAATGAACGAAATAGCAGAAGTATAGGTAAGAATGCTCATGCGGTAAAGAAAGAAAACGTCGAAACTGCGAAATTTGTTTTTAACATTTTTGTAGATTTTGGCGTTTTTTTTCAATAAGTAATCAAAGTTGGTTTAGCGGTGAGCGTTGTTCTTCTTTTTAATCATCCATTAAAATTTTACGAAGACAATGGTTTTCCTTTTTACAAACATAGTTAACGTTATTTTCCATGCAAGAGATTTGCTATAATAGGAGTTAAGGGTAAAATGAAAAGTTGAAGGAGTTGAAGGGTGTGTATCAAATCGTAACCGATTCATGTTGTGATCTGCCTTATCAAGTGCTACAAGCAGCCAAGGTTGATTATTTATCAATGAAGATCCAGTTAGATGAAGAAGAATTAGTAGATGATCTGGGAAAAACGTTTAATTATGATCATTATATGGAACAATTAAGAAATGGGGCTACCCCAACGACCTCACAAATCAATGTGGGTCAATACTTAGAATTTTTCCGTCCTTATGTTGAACAAAATATTCCTATCCTTTATGTTGCTTTTTCCAGTGCTTTAAGTGGATCCTATAATAGTGCGTTACAAGCAGTAGAATTATTAAAAGAAGAATATCCAGATCCACAAGTAAAGGTCTTTGATACAAAAGCCGCAAGCGTTGGGGAAGGGTTATTAGTATTGGAAGCTGTTCGGTTGAAAAACGAGGGGAAAACATTAGAAGAGAACTTAGAATGGTTAAAAAACAATTACTTAAAAGTACATTCTTGGGTAACCGTTGATGATCTCAAACACCTTGAACGTGGGGGACGTATCTCTAAAACTAGTGCTACACTAGGTAGTATTCTAAACGTGAAGCCAATTATCACAGTCGATCAGGAAGGACGTTTGACGAATATCAGCAAAGTACGAGGACGAAATAAATCGATACAAAAAATTGTTGAGGAAACTGTCAAAACCATTGTCGCCCCATTAGAACAAACTGTTTATATTGCTTATGCAGGAGATTTAGAAAGTGCTGAAAAAACAAAACAATTACTTGAAGAGAATATTAAGATGAAAGAAGTCAAGTTATATCCGCTTGGGCCTACCATCGCAAGCCATACAGGATATGGATGTATTGCGATATTCTCAATGGGAATCACTCGATAAAAAATTGTAGTCATTGTAGAAGAAATGCCCCAAAAAAGAACCATTCAGAAGAAAAAGAATATTCTTCGAGTGATTCTTTTTTAGAATATAAAATAACTGATTTATATTAAGTTAAATCTTTTGTCGATAGTAAGTACTTCCTAAATTTGCTACAATAAAACCAGTAATTCGTGGAGTGTAAAAGATGGTAGCTAATCTCTTGAACAAGGGGTGATGCTTATGGTTAAAAGCTTTGTCCCTGGAAAGGAATAAAGTTATCAGTATATGAAGCAATACAACTAATGCTCGCATTTGCGACATTTGTATTGTTGTTAATTGACAAAAAAGACCAAAAAAAATAACCATCTAAATCACTTTTAGCCGAGTTTTTAGATGGTATATATACCCAAAAAATAAAACTACCGTCTTTTTAACGGCACGAATTACTGATGAAGGGGTTGTTAGAGCAATCCCTTTTTCATTTTCCATTATAGCTTATCAATTGGAAAAAAGTAAAGCGGTTGATTAAAAAATAGTTTTAAAAAAATGAAGGCACACGAATCAAATATATATCAGGTAAAAAATAACATTATTATTTAAAAATAAAGTTAATGAGGATAGCAAGTTTTCGATAAGTTTGCTACAATAAAACCAGTAATTCGTGGAGTGTAAAAGATGGTAGCTAATCTCTTAGATAAGGGGTGATGCTTATGGTTAAGAGCTTTGTCCCTGGAAAGGAATAAAGTTGTCAGTATATGAAGCAATACAACTCATGCTCGCATTTGCGACATTTGTGCTGTTGTTAATTGACAAAAAAGACCAAAAAAAATAACCATCTAAATCACTTTTAGCAGAGTTTTTAGATGGTTAATTACTTAAACAAAGCTACCGTCTTTTTAACGGCACGAATTACTGATGAAGGGGTTGTTTGCGCAATCCCTTTTTCACTATCCATTATAGCTTATCAATTGGAAAAAAGTAAAGCTGTTGATTAAAAAAAATGAAGGCACACGAATCAAATACATGTCAGGTAAAAAATAACATTATTATTTAAAAATAAAGTTAATGAGGATAGCAAGTTTTCGATAAGTTTGCTACAATAAAACCAGTAATTCGTGGAGTGTAAAAGATGGTAGCTAATCTCTTAGATAAGGGGTGATGCTTATGGTTAAGAGCTTTTTCCCTGGAAAGGAATAAAGTTGTCAGTATATGAAGCAATACAACTCATGCTCGCATTTGCGACATTTGTGTTGTTGTTAATTGACAAAAAAGACCAAAAAAAATAACCATCTAAATCACTTTTAGCAGAAGTTTTAGATGGTCACCATTCTAAAAAGGCTACCGTCTTTTTAACGGCACGAGTTACTGATGAAGGGATTGTTTGCGCAATCCCTTTTTCATTTTCTATTATAGCTTACACATCAGAAAAAATAAAGCGGTTGATTAAGCGAAATAAGAGAAAATGATGAATATAGAAAGTAAATGGATCGAAGGTGTCTTGGTAGTTGTGAAAGACAGTGTTTATCGTAGAAGAAAAGGACATCTCACCGACTGATGAGATGCCCTTTTCTTAAGTCTACAATGATGTTGTCTTATTTCCAAAGCTCATCCAATTGTTTTTGGATATCTTTATTTTCTAAAAATTCATCATAGGTTGTATCTGCTCGATCGATAACACCTTTATCAGAAACGGCAATGATACGATTAGCCAATGTTTGGATAAATTGATGGTCATGTGAAGCAAAAAGGATAGAGCCAGTAAAGGCCATCAAGCCATCGTTTAGTGCTGTAATCGACTCTAGATCTAAATGATTCGTAGGATCGTCTAAAACTAAGACATTTGCTTTAGAAAGCATCATTTTAGAAAGCATGCAACGCACTTTTTCACCACCAGAAAGGACATTGACAGGTTTTAATACTTCTTCTCCAGAAAACAGCATGCGTCCTAAAAAGCTTCGTAAGAACGTATTATCGTCTTCTTCTTTACTTGCGTATTGACGTAACCAATCTAAGATCGTCAATTCATTATCAAATTCTTTCGTTGTATCTTTTGGTAGATAAGAATTGCTCGTTGTTACGCCCCATCTTACAGTTCCAGTATCAGGAGTGATCTCACCCATGATTACTTTAAATAAAGTGGTTGTTGTAATATCATTTTCAGCAACGAACGCAACTTTATCTTCTTTACTTAAGTTAAATGATATATCATTTAATATTTTCTTACCATCGATCGTTACACTCACATTTTCGACTTGTAAAAGATCATTACCAATTTCACGTTCTGGTTTAAATCCAACGAATGGATAACGACGTGAAGAAGGTTGAATATCGTCAAGAGTAATTTTTTCTAACATTTTCTTACGAGAAGTTGCCTGTTTAGATTTTGAAGCATTCGCACTAAAACGAGCAATAAATTCTTGTAGTTCTTTGATTTGTTCCTCTTTTTTGGCATTGGCATTTGCTTGTAATTTTGCAGCAAGTTGACTTGATTCTAACCAAAAATCATAGTTACCAACGTATAATTTGATTTTTCCAAAATCTAAATCTGCCATATGGGTACATACTTTATTTAAGAAATGACGGTCATGAGAAACAACGATAACCGTATTTTCAAATTCAATTAAAAATTCTTCTAACCAGTTGATGGATTGGATATCTAATCCATTCGTAGGCTCATCAAGGAGTAATACATCCGGTTTACCAAACAATGTTTGAGCTAAAAGTACTTTGATTTTTTGACCACCAGTAAGTTCACTCATCAATTGATGGTGCAATTCTTCTGGAATATTCAGTCCTTGTAGTAAAACAGCAGCTTCAGGTTCAGCTTCCCAACCATTTAATTCAGCAAACTCACCTTCTAATTCAGCTGCCCGGATACCATCTTCATCAGTGAAATCTTCCTTCATATAGATAGCGTCTTTTTCTTTCATAACTTCGTATAAACGTTTATGTCCCATAATAACTGTTTCTAAAACTGTATATTCTTCATAGTCATAATGGTTTTGTTTCAATACAGCCATTCGCTCATCTGGTCCCATGGAAACGGTCCCCGTAGAAGGTTGTAAGTCTCCTGATAATACTTTAAGGAACGTTGATTTACCTGCACCATTTGCACCTATTAAGCCATAGCAATTTCCTGGAGTAAATTTAATATTAACATCATCAAATAGTTTGCGGTCTGAAAAGTGCAAACTTACATCATTTACAGTAATCAATTTTTTTCCTCACTTTATCTTTATAATATTTAACGAGCCTCCTAGAATTATATAGGGGAAAAGAGAAAGTTTCAAGGTAATCAATTATTCTTTGTGTTTCACGTGGAACATGACGACAAAAACTCATGAAAGAATGGAAAAAATTGTATCTATGAAGCAATGATGAGATTCGAAAGTGGTTAAGAAAGACAAAATGTTTATTATTTAGTAGAAGAATAAGTTGGTAATGAGTTTACAGAAAGTTAAAGGTGGAGCAGCTTTTACTAAAAAATAATAGTAGCAAAAGCTGATCAGAAAAGAAATTACTTTAGTTTTTCATCGCCAGCATATGTTTTGACGTTATTTAAAGAGAGCGTTAGTATAATAATAGATTAAAATGAAAGTTGGAATGAAAATGAATGAAAGAAAAACACTAGACTGGGGATCATTAATTTTAGGGATTTTATTTGTCCTTGTTTCATTAATCTCTTTTCAAGATCCTGTTGGTAATTTAGTGGCGATTGTCGTTGTTTTTGCTATTTTTGCCTTTTTAAAAGGAATTTTTGAATTATTTGTACGAAATCGCATGAAAGAATTGACAGGATATAAAGGGAAAATGCCGTTGGTTATTGGTATCATTGATATTTTAGTCGGGATTTTCTTCTTGTTCAATATTGGTGCAGGAGTAGTTGCTTTACCGTTTGTTTTTGCCATTTGGTTTATTGCCGACTCTATCTTAGCTTTATTTACAGCTGATTTAGCGAAAGGTTATAGCACAGGCTACTATTGGTTTACAGTAATCATCAATATTTTGGGTGTGGTATTAGGATGTATACTATTGTTTAATCCTATTTCCTCCGCTTTGACTTTAAGTTTTCTTGTCGGTTTTTATTTTATGCTCTTTGGGATCAACCATATCGTATATGCGTTCAGATAAACAAAGTAAAGTATATAAAGAAGCAATCAGGCTGAATTTTCCTGGTTGCTTCTTTTTTATAGTTGATATTTCTGAATCTCTCAAAGAGTAGAGGTTCAATTATTTCCTTTTTTCATATAATTCATTCAATACAGGTAAATCATGCACTTCGTATTTTTCTTTGAATTGTTTGATTTCTTCTTCTGTATATTTTCTTGGATCAAGATGAAGATCTTCAACCGGTAAAGGACGTTTGTTATTGATTTTTACATCAATAACTACTGGTCGTTGGGATTTTTTAGCAGCATCAAATGCAGGTCTTAATTGGTGATACTCAGTAATCGTGAAACCATCAGCTCCCAGTGCTTCACTCGCTTTTCCGAAGTCAGCCTCTTCTAAAAACACACCAAATTTTTTCTGTTCAGTATCTTCTTGTTCTGCTTCAATAAACCCAAACGATGTATTCGATAAAACCACATTAATAATCGGTAGTTGGTATTTCACTTGTGTAATGATATCTTGCATCACCATTGCAAAACCACCATCACCGCTTAAAGTAAAGACTTGTCGATCAGGATAACTTAATTGTGCGGCAATGCCACCTGGAACACCATTCCCCATTGTAGCGAACCAACCAGAGGTCGTGTGTTTTTGTTTGCCGTTCATGTCTAATAATCGAATGGAATGGATCGTCGTATTCCCAACATCTGTTACAAAAATCGCATCTTCTTCAGCGATCCGATTGATTTCTTTATAAACAGCTTCAGGACGAATCGGTTGGTCTTCAAGGTCAGCGAATGAGTTTAACCAGTTTACCCAATTCGCTTTGTTTTCTTGGTTGGCTAGATACCAGCGATCTTCAGGACGTGGTTTGCCCAGCTGTGTTAATCTCGCTAATGTGGTATTGGCATCCCCTAAAATGGTATGGGAGGTAGCATGTCTTCGACCAAATTTTGAAGCATCGATGTCCACTTGGATAAATTCAGCCTCTGGGTTAAAGAACGCACGACCAAAAGGAAAGTCACTACCCATAAATAAAATCAAGTCGGCCTCTGCTAATGCTTCATTTGCAGGTTTTGTGGCCACACGTCCAGCAAAGCCTAGAAAGTTTTTATAGTTATCTGGAATGATGCCTTTCGCTAAAACAGAAGCAACAACTGGCATGGAAAAGTGTTCTGTAAAATCTTTGATTTGTGAAAAGCCATTACGAGTGCCTTGTCCAATGTAAAGTACAGGCTTTTTAGCTTTTTCAATAAAAGGAAGAGCAGCAATTACATCTTTTTCATCAGGAAGGATAGTACCTGTTTTATGAGTAGCTGCGTTAGATATTTTCTCTTCTTCAATGTCTGCAAAACCTAAATCAACAGGAATGGTTACAATAGCTACTCCTTTATTTTCATAGGCTGCTTTAATTGCTTCGTCCACGACATGAGGTAAACTTTCAGGTGTCATAACTGTCCGATTATAGACACTAACATCTGCAAAAATTGGATTTTCATTTAATTCTTGGAAAGAGTTATAGTTCATAGCAGTAGTTGCAACTTGTCCAAGCAACGCAACAACTGGAACATGATCCATTTGTGCATCATACAAACCATTGATCAAATGCGTGGCACCTGGTCCAGCAGAACCAAAAACAGCGCCAACTTTTCCTGTTAGTTTCGCATCGGCTGCTGCGGCTAGCGCTCCTACTTCTTCGTGACGTACTTGGATATATTTTATTTGATCTTTTTCATGATAAAGAGCATCCATGATTGAATTAAACGAACCACCAGGAATCCCATAAATGTGCTCGATTCCCCAACTTTCCATTACTTTGACCATTGCGATACCAGCATTGATTGTTGCCATATTCTCCCACTCCTTTATCAAATGAATGATAAAATTTCGTAACTTTATTAATTAAAGTATAGTGCTTTAAGAATAAAAGCCCAACTGATTCGCTTTTTTACACAAACAGTAGTCATGATTTTTTGAATATGCTAGAGTAATAAGTAAAGGCACGAAAGGAGAATAAAATGACAGAATGGCTACTAAGCTTAGCCCCGTGGCAACAAGCATTAGCGGGGACAGCATTTACGTATATTATGACAGCTCTGGGGGCTGGGTTGGTATTTTTCTTTAAAGAAATCAAGAAAGAAGTATTGAATCTCATGCTTGGTTTTGCTTCGGGGGTCATGATTGCTGCTAGTTTTTGGTCATTGCTTGATCCTGCGATTACAAAAGCTGAAGAAAATGGCGATATCGCTTGGCTGGTCGTCAGTATTGGTTTTGGATTAGGTGGTGTCTTTCTTTATATCGCTGATAAAACGCTTCCTCATATGCACTTTGGCCCACAGCACGAAAAAGAAGGTCTACCTACGCATTTAAAACGAACAATCTTATTAGTTTTTTCGATCACCTTGCACAATATCCCTGAAGGTTTGGCTGTAGGGGTAGCATTTGGGGCTGCCAGTACAGCCGATAATCCAACAGCGGCCGTTTTGGCAGCCATTTCGGTTGCATTGGGTATTGGAATTCAGAATTTTCCGGAAGGTGCAGCTGTTTCGATTCCTTTAAGACAAGAAGGATTGAGTCGAACAAAGGCATTTATATATGGACAAGCTTCAGGTATTGTTGAACCGATCGCAGGTGTGATTGGTGCGGTGCTAGTGACACGAGTAACCATCCTTTTACCTTATGCACTGGCATTTGCAGCAGGTGCGATGATCTATGTGGTTGTTGAGGAATTAATTCCCGAAGCCCAACAAACATTATCAAGTAAACGACATTTTGCCGTTTTTGGGGTGATGTTAGGTTTTATCATTATGATGGTACTAGATGTAGCTTTAGGGTAATACCATCAAATGATATATCATTTGGAACAACTGATAAAAATATAACGAAAAAAGCAGCACAAGACTGGGGAATCTGTCGTGTGCTGCTTTTTTCAATATTAGTAATATTTTCGATGATGTCGACGATTTGTTCCAGAAATTACACGAATTAGCCAAATAATGATTGCAATAGGAATGAGTAATTTAATTGCAAACCATAAAATACTAGTAAAAAGGCTAATTACAAAACTACCTATAATCAATACCATTATTAGCATGAAAATAGTTAAAAAAGTATTTCTTTGTCCCATACAAACCCCTCATTTCTTGCTAGTTCCCAAAATAAGTTAAATTTAATAAAAATGTACTTAGAACTTAGCTTATTTATTAGAGAACTACGATAGTTAAATCCTCTTGTTTCATTGAGTATAGCAGTATAAAGTGAGCATTACCTCCAACTATAGACTGATTTAGTTGCTTTTTTCTAGCTATCTTTACTACAATAAGTCAGAAAAGGAGGCAAAAATATGCCAAAAAATCGTTTAGAAGCTTTTACCGATGCAGTTATCGCGATCATTATGACTATCTTGGTCTTAGAGCTTCACCAGCCGAACACTGACACCTGGCAAGCGCTAAGTGCCTTAGGATATCGTTTTATGATCTATATTGTCAGCTTTTTTACATTGGTCATCTATTGGAATAATCATCATCATATGTTTCAAGTCGTTCATAAAGTAAATTGGCGAGTTTTATGGGCGAATAGCTTTTTTATCTTTGCTTTATCATTTTTTCCCTTTGTCACGTCTTGGATCAGCGAGTATAGTCATAGTTTAGCGCCAGAAATCACATACGGTGTAGTAACTTTAGGAGCTAATATTGCTTACTATATTTTAGCAAGAGAGTTGGTTCAGTCAGATCCTAAAAATAAAAAGAATATCAAAGAATTACTAGATAACTATCGAAAATCCTACTGGTCAATTGGGTTAAATATTTTAGGAATTATTTTAGGCTATGTCATTACACCAATAGCTGTTTTAGTAACGAATGCTGTGATTTTACTTGGTTGGCTGATTCCTAGCCGTAAAATCGAATCTCAATATAGTAATTAAAGATGTTCAAAAAAATTAAGAGAAATATAACAAAAAGATAAAAAAATGGTCGAACTTCTAGAGGAAAATCTTCCTTGAAGAGGGATGCTTATGATCAATCAAAAAAAATTGAATATCGGTCTAACTACGAGCATGATAACGATCCTTATCTATATAGATCATCGGCAATGTAGTTTATTGGTTATTTTGTTATCTATGATGATTCCATTTGTTGTAGCATTAAAGAAGTAAGAAGCGTTTATTTTTGATCCCGGATCTTTCAGTCTAAAGAATTGAAAGATCCGGGATTCGTTGTATCTAATTATACACAGATACGTATCAGAGAGGTAATCTGTTCTGAAAGTTTTCCACAGGGTATAACGAAAACGAAAAGTTCCAACCTATCGATAAAAGCAGGTATACAATATTTTTGTATAAATATTAAATGAATAGGCAGACAACAATTTATATAGATTAATCCATCTGATTAAATAACTTTTAGCTTTTGAGTATAGTGTTATTTTATCTTTTTAAAATAACGGATTTAATAATTTGTTTATTTTCTTCACAAGAAGGATCAAATAAATTAGGAAAAATGACGAAAAACAAAGGAAACAAGCCGTCTCGAATTAAATAGTTAGTATAAAAGATCAATGGTCGAGTGGGAGAAGAAAAAAAGAATAAACAGAAAAGTTATTCGAGGTTCTTTCCATTGAAAAAGATAAAAGCCAATTAAATATACCCCTACAAGGTATATTTAATTGGTCAGTCTGTTGTATGAGTGGCACTTGCGACAGGATAATTTTTTTTATAAGCAAAGTAGCGTGCTTCTTTTTTTGCTAAGCCAAAAGAATCAGATAGCTGTAAATTTTGAGGTGAGAATTGTATGGCGGGGATTGAAAATGTCTGTTTTTGTTTGTCTATAATTGAAATAGAAAAGTTGATTTCTTCTTGTTCGGCATTTGCTAACGTCACATAAGAATGTCTGTCGAAATGGATACCAACTACTGTATAAATGCCCAGTAATTGAAGTTGATCTCCTTCAATTTTTACTAGTTCATCTTTTGTTGGCACATATTCCATCTTAGCTCCAGTAGTCATTTTCATTTCAGCTTTTGAAGTAACATCTTTTACAGGAGAAGCAAAGTATTCAATCATAAAAAATAAAGCAATTAAACCTAAAAAACTACTAACTATAATAATTGTTTTCTTCACCTTGGACACTCCCATCTAACAGTTATGACGTAAAAAAGTACATTTATGATAAAAATAGTTTTTTAATCATTAAAAATGGTATAATATATGCCTTTTTTTATTAATTTTTGTTATTAATTAATTGCTTTAAAAACAGTATAAATTTAAATATAAAAAAAATAAAGCATAAAATACTTAATTTTAGCAGTTTATTTTACTGAAGAAATGTTTCAATCAAATAATTTATTTCGCTAAAAAAAATTTATTTAGTTATTTTTTAAAATGAGGAGGCGAATGATACTATTGTCTGTTGGCAAGATCAGCATTCTGTTTATTTGCAAGGTCTAAGGGCAAAAAAAGGCCATAGATGATCTATTTATAAAATTGGTAGATAGGATTGCTTATTTTTCATATTTTTTATACCCATTTTTACTATTTTTTTGAAAAAAAAATTCTAATTCGTTAAAAATTTTCTTTAAAATATAAATAGGAACATTCAAATAGAAAAAAGTGAATGCTTTTTTCTATTTGGTAAAAAGAGGGGAGGAAGTAAATGTTAAATATTTTATCGAAAAAAATGAAACGACAGTTACTTCTACTGGAATTGCTTTTTGAAGGAGAAACCTATCGCTTTCAAGATTTAGAATCTCAATTAAAGTGTTCTTCAAAAACATTGAGAAATGACTTGATGGATATCGATTCTTATGCAAAAGAAATTAATATACATACTGATCGTGAGAATGGGATATTTGCAGAAATTGCTCCTCATGTCACAGAAGAATATATTTACCGAATTATTATGAATGAATCGATTGAGTATCAATTTTTAGAAGCAATCGTGTTAAATAAATATACGAACTACTTGGAAGTAACGGAACAACTATTTATTTCAGAGAGCACTTTAAGACGAATGGTGAAGCGCATCAACCTTTCCTTAGAGCAATATCACTTAAGAATTCGAGGATTGATTCGATTAACGGGAAATACACAGTTAATTGAAAAGTTGACGATCCAGTTACTTTTAGAAAAATATGTGTGTTTAGAAGAGGCCTTCAATGAAGAAATTTGTCAAAAAAGTCGGCAATTATACTTAAAATACATAACGAATAATCAACTTCAAGATATAATTCGTAAACTGGAACACCGAAAACATAATCAGCTTTTATTTTATATTGCTATGAAAATTTACCAAGTAAAAAACGAAAAACAATTTATTGAAAAAGAGCAGAATAATCTTTTATGCCTAGAATCAAATGAGAAGCAAAATACTTCTTTATGGTTATCTCTTGAAGAGGATCAGGATCTGATAAAATACATCTTTGAACAGCCGTTTGTTTGTTCGCTACTGGATATACAGAACAACAGCGATGACTACCAACAAAAACCTTATTTAACAAAGATGGTTGGGATATTGCTTGATTATTTGGAAATAAAATATCAGATCAAATGTGAAGAACGACAAGAAATCTGCTATAAAATAATTAATGATGGCGACTATATGGAAAATCTTTCTTTTATTTTATATGATAAACATCATCAGTTTTTAAAACAGATACTTCCAGAAATCGAAAGTATTCAAGTAGGACTAAAGAATTATTTAATTAACAAGGATCAAAAAGAGTTATTAAAGTATATGAAAAATGACGAATTTACCAGAAAATTAGTCGCTTTGTTACTTGTCTACTGGCATGATCTGCTAAAAAAGATTGAAACGAGTAAACAAATTAGGGCTTTGATTGTAACCAATTCTGAACAATATGCTAGCTACATTATTGCAAAGCTTGAGCTTTATCTAGGAGGACGATATCGTTTTGTAGCCAGCAAAACCCCGGTAGTTACAGATCAGATGCTACATAAGGAAAACTATGATTGTATTGTTTCCAATACGATGCTGAACAGACAGTTCAATATCCCTATATTTGGTATTTCTATATATCCCAAATCAAGAGAAATTCAAAACTTGATTTTCTTTTATCAACAAACAAGAACAGAAATTACATAGCGTGTTTGATATTTATTAACTTTGAGAAATTGTTAGTTTGAACATAGGTGGTCAATAAAGGGAAACGCTGATCAATGGTGAATGAATATTCCACAGATAAAAGAAACAAAAAGAAGAGATAGGTTAAAAGTTAACCTAATTTTATGGGCTCTTTGTTAAATGATAGGATATTGGTGAAGAGAAATCTTAGAATCATTTGGACAGAAAGAAGAAAAACTTCTTTCTGTTCTTTTAGAGAAGGCAAATATTTCCTCATTGTTTTGGTAGTAATTCAAGTAAGTTTGCAGTAAAAATTACTCATTTAATATTAATGAAAAGTTTAATGTACTTTGCTATTATGGACTAATTAATTAGGAGACAGATGGAGGTTCTCAATGGAAGTACTGAGATTAGTTAGTCAATTTTATGCAATTATAGCGATACCCGTCTTTATTTTTTGTGGTTTTAGATTACGTAATCAAAGAAGGGCTATGGAAAAGAAGAAAAAAAATAAAGTGAGTGAAATGTTCCCCGAACTTAGTAAAGAGGACTTAAAGCTGAGAAAAACAGCAATTATAAATTATCAAAATATGTATCTGAATACCACTTTTAAAAGAGGTATTCAAATATTATTGACTGTTTCATTACTTGCAAGTATTATAGGCGCTTTGGTCACTAGTATGCTTTATCAAGATTTTTCGACTAGTTTCCTATTTATCATTGGATTAACCTTTTGTATTTTACTTCTTAGTATAATCGCTCCGTCAAGTCAGAAACAAGCACAGTTTTGGGAGAATTATCTAAATCAACATCCCGATAATCCATTGAAAATCGTTCTGTTGGACAGGGAAGATGTCGAAAAGATAACTGCAATAAGAAAAAAACAAGTTATTAACTTTATGGTCATCGAGTTAGCTTTTCTGATTTTTTACGTTCTTTATTTTTAGCAAGATCTCCGATTTTATACGAATAGTCAATTGATTGTCAAAAATAAGAGGGGGAAGAAATTAGAACGATTGACTGGAAATGGAGACAGAAAGAATTTTATCAAAAGGCTGCAGGTAATTTTTATAAAGAAAATACATGCAGTCTACCATTATTTTGTTGATTGGGTGGCTTCACATGAACGATATGATACTCTTTGATAGTATTTATAAAAAACAGGAAGTAGATTGTCTTTGCTAGAGAGTTATAAAGATTCATTGTTTGAAAAAAAGAACCGTGAGCACCTTTGATATCAAAGGCTTCACAGTTCTTTTTGAATTTATTTCTATTTAAAATTAATCTATCTAATGCCACTTGTTGCTGTTTCTTGCAACTTAATCCATAAACTTTTTTCTTTCTTCAACAATTCCTTTTTGTTCAATGCTATAAACAAATTACTTGCGTCACTTTCATCATTTATTAAAGCGAAATTTTTAAAATACATAACCAATCTTATTTTTTGAAGCAAATGAATTTTTTTGTTCCATATTCATAGAAATACTGCTTATTTGGCTGCGAAAACTGTCGTCTTTGTTTTCTTCTAAGGTGATACTATGAAAATAAGAAAAGAGTATTTAATTTAGTCTGGAACTATAAAAATAGAAGTACATGTTGATAGTGACTTCTATTTTTTTACTTTTTAAATCTCGCTTTAAAAAAAACAGCTTTTTTGTATTCTTTTGTTTAATTTAAAAAAATATAAGATATAATTACTTCAAATATAAGTAGATTGGAGTTGGACAGATGGCAAATGAAGTTCTAAATGCGGAAGAAGCACAATTGGTTGTTGATGGGTTATTACTTGGTTACAAAGAATATCTAGATATTCGTAAAGAGATGAAAGGAAGATTGAAAGTTTCTGCTGGATTTGCTTTTACAAAAGGGAACTTTATTGATGACGGTGTTGCTAGAAAAACTTTTAATTTTGCAGAAAATAAACGCGAAAAAGCAGGCGAAAGTTGGGAATATTTAGAGTTTTCCTTTGGTGGAGAAAAACCTTCTCTTTTTATCGTAAAAAATGACTATAGATTAAATCAAACTTTCTCAAAAGAAAAAAGTAAGTAAATATTTGTCTGATTATGCTAAGATAAATAAACCTATCCTTAATTCAGTTCGTAAAGGTCAAAAGAAAGTGCCTAATACCTCAATTCAATTAGAGCTTCCATTGGAAGAACCAATGATTTCAGAACAAGAGTTATCAAAATATGAAAATTTTTACATAGTGGTTTATAAAACGAATACGGCAAAAGTGATAGAATCAGTTTCACTTGTTTTACCTGATGACGAAACAAAAGAACTACATATAATTCAAAATTTAACACCGTATTTGCAAACTACGTCTATAATTATAGAAGATGAAGAATATTCTGCTGTAGTTGGTGAAAAAGAAGAAATTGGTGATCTCTATGATTATACAATTCCTAAAGAGGAAAAAGAAATCTCCAATTAGTTTCCCAGTGCAGTGTATTAAGAAAGGAAGAGCACAATGTTTTATGGGAAAAATCTGCAAATAATTAGGATGTTGCATGGTCTTTCACGTAAGGAACTTGGAGAAAAACTACGAGTATCTGAACAATCGATATGGCAATTTGAAAAACAAATGATAGAACCATCATTTGAAAATATCTTACAAATGAAAGAAATTTTGCAAGTGAAATCCACTTTTTTCTTTGAAGAATTCCGTGTTGAAAAGACCTTTTTTGAAAATAATGTTGCGTATAGAAAAGCAGATATTTCTTCTAGAAAAAAAACTAATAGTGAGATAGTCTATTTAAATGTGGCTTCTAAAGTGATTAATTATTTAGAAAGCTTTCTAAATGTACCACCTAATAAGTTATTAGATTTTAGACAAAAAAGTTCTGAAATTTTATTTGATGAAATAACAAATGAGAAAATAGAAAAGATTGCTACTCTTTCTAGAAAGTTTTTAGAAATTCAATCTGATAATGGTAACCTATTATTATCATTAGAAAAGTCAGGAATTTATGTTTTAGAAAAAAATGTTGGTGGGAAGGCAGATGCTTATAGTGCGTGGTCAACAGAAGATGTCCCAATCATTGTATTAGGTATAAAAAAATCGGCAGTGAGAAGAAATTTTGATTTAGCTCATGAATTAGGACATTTGTTACTACACCCGTATGTTGACTTTTCTCTGTTAGATAAAAATGAACGACAACAAGTAGAAAGAGAAGCAGATTATTTTGCTTCATGTTTTTTATTGCCGTCAGAAATTATTCAAAAAGACTTAGAAAAAATAAAGAAGATATCAAATCCAGATAGTTATATCTCTTTAAAGGCCAAATACAATGTATCCATTCAAGCTCTTGAAATGCGAGCTTATAAATTAGGATTTCTTACACCAAAACAACATAGCTATTTTTATCGACAAATTGCTATAAAAAATTACAGATTAGAAGAACCTTTGGATAGGGAAATTGTATTTAAACGTCCTGGAAAAATCCGAAGTATTTTCAACTTGGTTCTAACGAATAAGTTAACTGATTTATCAAGCATTGAAAATAATTTTAGGATGAATAGAAGCTTGTTAGAAAAAATGTTTTCGATTGAACCTGATTTCTTCGTTCCCTTTGCAAAAGAAGAAAATTTTACAGATTTAAATAATGTTTTGAAACTTAATTTTGGTTCTGTATAGTTTACAAGTTTTATCAAAGGATAGATTTGATTTTAGAAACTAAGGATCACTTAGTGACAGAAAAAAAGAATAATAAACACAAGTGTGTCCCAACTGTGATCACACTAAAAGAAACCCGCTAGAAAACCTATGACATAGGCTTTTCTAGCGGGTTGTTTCTTATTCCCACTCGACTTTTGTATAGATATGTTTAAGATGATTTATCTTATTTTAGAAGGGTTAAGGTTGAATCGGAACAGTTGAATTATTGTTAAAAATAGTGGTTTGGTACTATCAAGGGTACCAAATTATAATTGACATGTCTTTAGGGGCTACTAGCATCTTTATCCAACTATTGACAGAGAGGTTGTAGAAAACTTGGGTGGAATTATTAATATTAATAGTGGATAAAAGTTTGATAAATTGGAATGGGAGTCAATTTAGAAAATAGTGTAGGATGATATAATACCTTAAGAAATTAATTGTCAAACTGCGGAGGGATATTATGATAACAAGTATATTAGAGGCTTCTAGAACACAGCTTCTTACTGAGATTTATGAAGCTAAGAAAATGCTATATAGAATATTGAATTTGCCCACTGAATATCAGAGTTTGATTTCTATGTCCATTTCGCCATTTCTTTCACTTTTATGTGAAGGAATTGACAACTTGTTTAGTGAGGATGATGTTAAGTTTTCAGAAAATTACGGGTTAATTTATGGAATGAGTTTTACAAAACTAATGAATCAAAATCGAGCTAGTGTAAAGTTGCTAACAGACAAAAAAATTACAAGAGCTATAAAAACAATTGATAAGCAACTTATAGTATTTAATCAAGATTCGGTTAGAGACTACAATTTATTACAAAGAGCTTATATTTCAATGTTTGGGCAGCCAGATTTGGGGATATATTTTTTTGAAAACGTTGCTTTTTCAAATACAAGTCAACTATCAATTTATCAAGATATGTTTAGGCAAATTGCCATAGATAATCTTGGCAATAATACACTAGGTTTTATTATCAGAGATTTTAGTGCTAGCCAAGCTAACAGCATTAGTACTTTTGCATCTGCTATTGAAGGGAAAGTTTTGCCTAAGATTGACTCTAAAAAATGTAAACTTGATATTAGTGATAATGATTTTTCAGAGAAAGATTTCATTTTTATAGATGAAAGGAAAAGAAATATATTTTTACATTCTGAAAATAAAAATCTTTCCTTATATCTATTTAATATCAAATGTCAAATGTCTTTTGCATTAAAACTAGCACCCAAAATTATCGATAGGAATCATGCATTAAGATTTAGAGTAGAGTTTATAGTATATTATCAATCCATGAAAACGATAGATTTCTTAATAAAAAAAGGGAAACTCCTACTAAGCAGCACCAAAATGGAAATCTTAGATAAATTGCTCATTAACTTTAATAATATTTTTTCGGACAACAATTTAAGAAACAATATATACCATTATCGCTTTTCTGATGATAATGTTCATATGGTAATGAAGAATGATTATTTTATCAGCATGATAGAATTTCAAATTAGACAAGATTTCAATTGCGTTTTTGGTAACATAGAAAGAGATATGAATAAATTGATCGAAATATTGGATGAAATAACTGCATTGGTTTAGGTAACAGGTACATTCAAGGTACCAAAGTGAAGAAAAAAGCCTATAAACGTTGAAAAATCAACTTATAGGCTTAAATAATATCTATTCCCACTCCACAGTTGCAGGTGGTTTAGAAGTGATGTCGTACACGATACGGTTGACGTGAGCGACTTCGTTTACGATGCGGACAGAGATTTTTTGTAAAACATCCCATGGGATACGGGCAAAGTCTGCTGTCATCCCATCAATAGAAGTGACTGCACGGATACCTACTGTATAGTCGTAAGTACGGCCATCGCCCATTACACCGACAGAGCGGATTCCTGGTAGAACAGTGAAATATTGCCAAATGTCACGGTCTAAGCCAGCTGCTGCGATTTCTTCACGTAAGATCGCATCTGATTCACGGACGATTTCTAGTTTTTCTTCACTGATTTCTCCCAAGACACGGATACCTAGACCAGGACCTGGGAAAGGTTGACGCCAAACGATTGAATCTGGCATTCCTAGTTGTGTTCCTAATTCACGGACTTCATCTTTGAATAATGTGTTCAAAGGTTCGATCAATTGGAATTGCATGTCTTCTGGTAGACCACCCACGTTATGGTGAGATTTGATCGTTTGAGCAGTTTCCGTTCCACTTTCGATCACATCAGTATAAAGTGTTCCTTGGGCTAAGAAAGCAATTCCTTCTTCTCCCGCTAATTTTGTTGCTTCATCATCAAAAACATACACAAATTCATTACCAATGATTTTACGTTTTTGCTCAGGATCAGAAACGCCGGCTAACTTGTCTAAGAAACGTTTTCTTGCATCCACTTTGATAATATTTAGACCAAATTTCCCGCCTAAACTTTCCATTACTTGGTCTGCTTCACCTTTACGCAATAAACCATGGTCAACAAAGATGGAAGTTAGCTGATCACCGATTGCTTTTTGTAAAAGAACACCAACGACACTAGAATCCACGCCGCCAGAAAGTCCAAGCAATACTTTTTTATCGCCAACTTGTTCACGAATTTTTTCGATTTGCATATCAATGAAGTTATTCATTGTCCAGTTTCCTTCACAATGACAAACATCAAAAGCAAAATGACGGAGTAATTCGATTCCGTATTCAGAATGACGAACTTCTGCATGGAATTGGATACCATAGAAATTACGTTTTGTGTCTTGGATGGATGCGATCGGGCAGTCTTTACTTGTACCAACGATTTCAAATCCTTCAGGAACTTGGGTTACTAAGTCCCCGTGGCTCATCCAAACGGTTTGTTGTTTAGGTGTGTCATTGAACAATACTGCATCGTCACTGGTTACTTCTAACTGAGCTTTTCCGTATTCACGGTTTTTAGCTGGTTCAACTTTCCCACCTAGCTTATACGTAATCAATTGCATACCGTAGCAAATACCCAATACAGGAATCCCTAAGTTAAAGATTTCTGGATCGATTCCAAAAGCATTTTCATCATACACACTGTTAGGACCACCGGAAAGAATGATTCCTTTTGGATTCATTGCTTTTACTTCTTCAGCAGAAACCCGATGGCTCAATAATTCAGAAAAAACTCCTAAATCACGGATGCGTCGTGTAATCAATTGGTTATACTGGCTACCGTAGTCTAATACGATAATCTTTTCAACGTTTGTCATGTCGGCAACGTTTGTCACATTTATTACCCCTATCCCTTTAAATTTTATCTCAAAATAGAATAAACTATTTTAAAATGCTAATATTTTCGCATGAAAATCGAATCAATAATATGATTTTCAGTTTTATGGAGAATTATATCTGCTCTGCCACGAGTAGGCAAGATATATTCGTTTAAATTTTTCAAATTCACATTTTTCCATACTTCTTGCGCCATTTTAAATGCATCGTCACGATCGCCAATAGCAAATTGATAGTAATAATTTTGTGGATTTTGAAAAGCGGTGTCGAGTAAGGCACCGAATCGATCTAAATACCATTTTTCAATTAATGATGAATCAGCATCAACATAAACAGAAAAATCAAAAAAATCACTGACATAGATTTGTTGATTAGCAGGCAGTTGTAGCGTGTTGATTCCTTCAACAATCAGAATATCAGGTTGTTGGATCAATTCATATTCGCCAGGAATGATATTGTAAATGTCATGTGAATAAACAGGTACTTTTATTTCTTCCTGACCGGATTTTACTCGATTAAGAAAATCGATCAACATCTCCATATCATAACTTTCTGGGAATCCTTTACGATTCATGATCCCTCGTTCTTTTAACGTTTCATTAGGATACAAAAAACCATCAGTTGTAATCAACTGAACATTCCTGCGTTTAAATGTACGTGATAAGATCGTTTGTAACAGGCGAGCTGTTGTGCTTTTTCCAACGGCAACACTCCCAGCAATTCCAATAATAAATGGCGGTACTTCGACATATTTATGAAGAAATAGACCTTTACTTAATGAAAGAGATTCAAATTCTTTCATATATAGATAAATCAAATGAGCAAGAGGAACATAGATATCTCGAACATCTTGCATTGAAATACGGTCATTTAAACTTTTGATGTTATCTAGCTCGTCTTGGGTCAAAGGTGCTTGTCCATTACGATAAAATTCACGCCATTCTTCTCTTGCCACACGGTAGTAGTTCATTGGATCATTCATAATAGCCTCCTGCATTCTCCCATCAATGGAATCATTTTAACATAAAACACGGCTAAACCCCACCACTAAACGAGAATGGTTATAAGTCTCTTATTTTTAAGTGAATAACTGTTAACTGAATAAATAAAAAGGATGACATATCAAAATTCATTCTGTTCGTGTTTCTGATCAACTATTTATTTAAACTAGGAAAAATAGACATTGCATGCCAATTGATAAAAGGATAGACTAAGAAACAAGAAACAATATAAAAAGGATGAACGATATGACGAATCATTATTATTCGCAAGAGCCAACGACAGAACATGACTTTGAACAATGGTCATTTGAATTAAAAGGAAAAAACTTCCAATTTGTAACAGATTCAGGAGTATTTTCACGTGAAACAGTCGACTTTGGTTCACGAGTGTTAATTGATACCTTTAATTGGGAAGAGTTGCCAGCTGATGGCAAAATTTTGGATGTTGGTTGTGGCTATGGCCCGATTGGATTGGCGATCGCTTTTGCTAGTCAGCGATTTGTTGAGATGGTCGATATTAACTCTCGGGCAGTAGAATTAGCTCAAGGAAATGCGAACCGCAATGGGATCAAACAGGTGGATATTCATCAATCGAATATCTATGAAGCAGTTCATGAAGAAACTTATGCAGCAATCGTCAGCAATCCGCCAATTCGTGCCGGTAAAAAAGTGGTACACGAAATTTTAACCGAAGCATATCCAAGGTTAAAATCGGGTGGAACACTAACCATTGTCATTCAAAAAAAACAAGGGGCTCCTAGTGCAAAAAGCAAAATGGCAGAGACCTTTGGGAATGCTGAAATCGTCCATAAAGAGAAAGGGTACTATATCATCAAAAGTATCAAAGAATAACTGTTTGATTGTGGGTGTTTGAGACTAAATAAAAAGCTATGATAAAATAACACACTCTAAAAGCAACCGAAGAATCCTAAAATAGAAGTAACTATTTGCGGGTCCTTCGGTTTATTTTTGTCCCTTTCTTTCTATTAAAAAACAGGCGATAGGTACTCTAGGTCATGGGAATATGGAGATCGTAAAAAAGTTGATGAAAGGAGTGAGACACTTCGCTAACTAGTGGAACTTTTTCCTATTGAAAAGTGGCGTATTTCAAGGAGCTAATAATTGAATAACGTTTCTTCCTTTTTTAGAAAACAAAACTAGCATGGTATTGAAAAATTTGAGTGACTTGAAAGGAGAATAAAAAGATGACACAAACCAGAATGATAGTAGATACTAAATCTATTTTAGAATTACCCATGTATAACCAGGAAAACGTATTAAGGTATTTAGAAAAAGACCATATCGAAATGGCTACAACATTTAAAGCATGGGAAGAAAAGGCGAAGGGGATCGTCCAGAACAATAAAACGAAAAGAGAAAAATTAAATAGCAAAAGAGAAAAAAGTGAAGTTCAGCCAGATGATCAACATGTTGCTTTAACAAATGAACTTTTAGATCTCTTAGATGGATTAGTACATCATGGCTTACATCAGTATCGTCCCACACTAGTGTCTAAGTATAAAAATCTATTGATATGGAAAGATCAAGAAAAATTTGATTTCTTACTTAAGAATCGAGATGCTAAGAACGGGTTCACTCAAATCATGAACGACAAGCCTATGATTAAGCTTTACCAAAAAAAGCCAAAGAAATTTGCTCAGATCAAAAAAGGCTACCATTCTCAAAAAAACAACGATGTCCTATTTGTTGGAAACATGCTGCTGTTTGAACTACTTGATTTTTCTCGCTCAGAGAGGGAACAACTGGTAAAAGAATTTCTAACCCATACGATTCCCAACGATCAGCGACGAGACAACTTAAATCAAGAAATTCAAAATCGTCCTGCGGCAACGCTTGACAAGCTTTCACAGAGAAATAAAACAGTCTATTGGGAGTTTGTTAGTATTAGAAGTGTGGCAGATTATTCTAAAGTAAAACATGTGAAAGAACAAATTGATCATCAAGATGGATTGACTCCAGAAGAAAAACAGGCACTTCATAACGATTTAGATGCACGTATCGCCAAATTTAATAGTCAAGCTATACTGTTTGAAGAAGCAGTCGCGGATCTAAGTGAAAAAAATAAGGATTTACATAAGATGTTCAAAAAAGATGTACCACAAGAGCGAATTGACTTGCTCAAACGAATCAAAGATGAGTCAAATTTGGATTGGCTAACAAAGAATGTGTTGACCGAAGAATTAGTAAGAAAACAAGGGGCTCAAGAAAAACTAGATACATATAAAGCACTGATGAGTGACAAACAATTGACCCGAGAAGTGATAGCTAGCATCAAACAAAGCAAAGAGTATTCAGAAGAAATAAAAAAAGCTCTCATTTCTGAAATTAATCCCTCAGAGGAAGCGAAAAAGAACAACATCAAAAAAATATCAGTTATCAAACAGGAATTTTTCATTAGAAAGCAACTGTTAGAAGTACTAAAAGAACGAGTGGCAACGGATAAAACCTATCAGCCACTTTTTGAACAAATAGAAAAAGTCACGAATAGTAATGAAAAACAAAAGGAACATGTAACTGCTCAAAGTGATATCAAAGAGTGCCAAAAGTTTATAAGTGAAAATAAATGGGAAGAGGAAATGATTAAAAGAATCAATCAAGAGGAACGAATCCCTCCACATTTGAAAGTAATCGTTTTATCTGAGTTAAAGGAACCAACAGCAAAAAATCAACGAGTTGGTGGAGAAAATCGGCAAGATTCCACACTTGTTGCTCTTGTTTTAAAGTCTCACGTTCAAAATATACAACTAGGATACCAACAAGAGGTTTCTCAAAAGACGAAGAAGGAACAACAAATTGATCATCGCATGATTAAATACGAACAAAAGTTACAAAAAATTCTAAAGATAAGAACAGGACTCTTTGATGCCATAAATAGATTTGAGAGCCAGGAGAAACAACTGATAGGGGATGGGGGAAAGATTTCTGTTCCCAAGGATGAACAAGAAAAAGGCAGTCAACAAGCTACGCTGACTAAAAAAGATTTGCAAGAGAATGAAGAGCAGAGGCTAGCTATGGATATCGGAGAGCTTCTTATGAAAGGAAATACGGCAGACTATTTTCAGGCAGTCGATAAACATGATTTAAACTTTTTAAATCTTAGGCAACAAGTAAGGCAAGATCCAAAGATTCCTATTGAAAATAAAAAACCTTTCCTTGAACAGCTAACAACGATAATCGCCACGGATCGAACGGCAGGTTATCAAAAAGAGCTTCAACTTTTTTCATCTGTTCGAGAAAAGATTCTAGAACTCCATAATGAAATCTTAAACGATCAGGAAATAGCTCATGATGAGAAAAAAATACTTCTCAAGCAGGTAGATGGAATGGTAGGAGCGATTGAAAAACGGGATTCTGAACATCTAGCTGCTGATCATTTAGTAACCCAAAGTCAGAAGTCTTCTTTGAGTGAGAAAGTAACTAGTGCAATCAATAATAGAAAAGATCAATCGCTAGTTACTCAAGCCAATGAAAAAACTCCTATGAAAGAGAAGAACAATGACAGATGATCGGCAGTTACAGAAGTTTTTAAGAAGTCAGTTTAGGAAATTGGCACTTTCCAAGCTATTTATTTTTATTAGTGAATAAAAGATTTTTTCTTATTTTTTTCTATCTATTCTTTTTTATATGCTTTTGGTAAACTAAAAAAGAATTTACATCATAAAGGAGGAGAAGAAGTGAAACTAACGATCCGAGACATTGCAGAAATGGCAGGTGTTTCAGTCACCACTGTATCACAAATTTTAAATAATAAAGGGAGCCGCTTTAGTGATAAAACACGAAAAAAAGTCCTGAATATTGTTAACGAGCACCATTATAAACCAGATTACTTTGCCTCGAATGTGATCAATCGTCATTCTAAAACGATTGGTATGATCGTGCCAGATGTCACTGACTTCTTCTTTTCTAAATTGATTGAAGGGGTCGAGAGTTACTTGAATCCACTGGGGTATGTGATCATGCTTTGCAACTCTCGTCATAGTCAAGAAAATGAAATCAAGTATTTAAAAGAATTGGCTCATCGCTCAGTGGATGGAATCTTATTGGCTACGCCCAATGTTTTGCCAGATGACTATTCTTTAGATAGTGGTTTTTATAAAAATATGCCGATTATTTTGATTGATCGTGGATTGAATACCAGAGATAATGGTCGGTTGATCGTAAAAGAGTATGAGGGGGCTTATCAAGCAGTTTCTTTGTTTATTAAGAACGGTCATACCAAAATCGGTATGCTCAAAGAAACAACAGGCTATTACCAGTTAGAAGAACGGTTCAACGGGTATCGTCATGCACTAAAGGATCATGGAATCCCTTTCAATGGAAAGTATGTAGAACAAGGGGAGTTGACGGTCCAAGGTGGATACGAGGCGTCTAAACGGCTCTTAAAGCACAAAGATCTTACAGCAATTTTTTGTGGAAATGATGCAATGGCGATTGGTTGTTACCAAGCGATTGATGAATTAGGCAAAAAAATCCCCGATGATATTTCAGTTATTGGTTTCGATGGGTTGAAGTTATCCGAGTATATGATCCCTCAATTGACAACAGTGAAACAGCCAAGTTCTGATATTGGATTTTATGCCGCAAGATTTTTGATCGACACGATCGAGTTCCCACAACGCAAAGTTCCGAACAAAGTCTTTGAAACAAAATTAATTATTCGTGAGAGCATAAAAACATTGACAAAGGGATAACTCAGCGTTATATTGCTTATGTAAGTGTTTACAAAGGCGGTGAGTAGCTCTTTGTATTCTTAGTAAACTGGTTTACTAAAGTGGTTTACCTTTTGGAAAATTCCTGTATAATACCGAATGAAGACGAGGAGGATCAAGCAATGCGAATGGTGGATCTGATTGAAAAAAAGCGAGACGGAAATGAATTATCGACAAAAGAAATCGAGTATATTATTACAAAATACACGAATGGTGAAATTCCAGATTATCAAATCAGCGCATTGTTGATGGCGATCTTTTATCAAGATATGACCGATAGAGAAATCACGGATTTAACACTTGCCATTGCCCACTCAGGAGATGTCATTGATTTAAGTCCTTTAGATGGGATCAAAGTGGATAAACACTCTACAGGTGGTGTGGGAGATACGACAACGTTGATCTTAGCACCTTTAGTCGCAAGTGTGGGTGTTACAGTTGCCAAAATGTCTGGTAGAGGTTTGGGGTATACAGGTGGTACGCTGGATAAACTAGAAGCAATTCCTGGATTTCAAATCGAGCTTTCTGATGAAGCGTTTATCCGAATTGTCAATGAGAGTAAAGTGGCTGTTATTGGACAATCAGGAAATCTTGCACCAGCAGATAAAAAACTTTATGCTTTGCGGGATGTGACTGCGACAGTGGATTCGATTCCTTTGATTGCCAGTTCGATCATGAGTAAGAAAATTGCCGCAGGAGCAGATGCGATCGTTTTAGACGTGACGACAGGTGACGGCGCCTTTATGAAGAATATTGAAGATGCTAGACGTTTAGCAAAAACAATGACTAGTATTGGAAAATTAGCTCATCGTCAGACAGTAGCCGTAATTTCTGATATGTCTGAACCTCTTGGTGAAGCAATTGGTAATAGTCTTGAAGTTGTAGAAGCAATTGAAACGTTAAACGGCAATGGACCAGAAGACTTGCTGGAAATGTGTTATGCATTAGGGAGTCAGATGGTGGTCTTAGCCAATCAAGCAGCAACAATCGAAGAAGCTAGAAGTTTACTGCAAGAAGCACTAGAATCTGGCAAAGCCTTAGACAAATTTAAGGAAATGATCCGTAATCAAGGTGGAGATGACTCTATCGTAGACCAACCAGAACGGTTACTGACAGCTAAGTATGTTGTTGAGTTGCCAGCCAAAGCGAGTGGTATTGTCTCAAAACTCGTTGCGAATGAGTTGGGGATTGCAGCTATGATGTTAGGTGCAGGACGCAAAACTAAAGAAGATGATATTGATCACGCAGTTGGTCTTAAATTAAATAAAAAAATTGGTGATCCTGTAAAAGAGGGAGAATCATTGTTGACAATCTACAGTAATACAAAAGAGATTTCTTCTGTTCAAGAATTGCTCTATCAAAATATCCAAATTAGTGACTCGGCTGAAAAGCCTACATTGATACATGATATCATTACCGAGTAAAAGGAGAGAAAAAAATGGAATTGAACCGAATGATCGATCACACCATCTTAAAAGCAGATGCTTCTCAAGAAGACGTCATGCGAATTATTGAAGAAGCAAAGAAATACCATTTCTATTCTGTTTGTATCAACCCAACTTGGGTCGCACTAGCAAAAGAACAATTAAAAGGCGAACCAGTGGCAGTATGTACAGTAATTGGCTTTCCTTTAGGAGCTAATACTGCTGAAACTAAGGCTTTTGAAACTACAAATGCGATTGAAAATGGCGCAGATGAAGTGGATATGGTCATCAATATTGGGGCAATGAAGTCTCAACAGTTTGATAAAGTCCAAAAAGATATTGAAGCAGTGGTTGCAGCGGCCAAAGATCGTGCTTTAGTCAAAGTCATCATCGAAACAGCTTTATTAAATCATGAGGAAATTGTAAAAGCTTGTGAGTTGGCAAAAGCTGCTGGGGCAGACTTTGTTAAAACTTCTACAGGATTTTCAACTGGCGGAGCAAAAGTCGAAGATGTTCGTTTAATGCGTGAAACCGTTGGACCTGAAATGGGTGTGAAAGCATCTGGTGGTATCCATAACGAAGCTGAAGCTTTGGCAATGATTGAAGCTGGTGCGACAAGAATTGGCACCAGTGCAGGAGTTTCGATTATGTCAGGATCTACTGGCGAAGGCTATTAAGTAGTAAGGGGAAGCTTATGACAGAAGTGAAGCAAGAATGGATCAACATTGCAGTAGAAGCATTGGATAAAGCATATGTACCATATTCACATTTTCCAGTAGGCGCATGTTTAGTCACTGAATCTGGAAAAACGTATCAAGGAGTCAACATCGAAAATGCCTCGTTTGGTTTAACCAATTGTGCGGAGCGCACGGCTTTTTTCAAAGCTGTTTCTGAAGGAGAAAAAGAGTTTACTCATTTAGTAGTGGCTGGTCATACGCCAGAGCCAATTTCTCCTTGTGGTGCTTGTCGTCAAGTAATGGCTGAGTTTTGTGTACCAGACATGCCGGTAACTTTAGTAGGGGATAACGGTGTGACTAAGGCAATGACGGTTAAAGAACTATTACCTTACGCCTTTACAGAAAAAGATCTATAGAATTATCACTCATGTTCATTCAGTCAGCTGACTGTTGAAAAATAAAACAATTATTTTAGGGGGCTTTACAGAAATGAAAAAAGCAAAATTATTTGGTTTAAGTGCTGTAGCGTTATCTGCTGGGTTATTATTGGGCGCATGTGGCAGCGGATCAGATTCAACTGATTCAACCGGTGGAAACAGCGGTTCAAAAACAGCAACTGCAGCATTGATCACAGATACGGGCGGTGTTGATGACCGTTCATTCAACCAGTCAGCTTGGGAAGGACTACAAGCTTGGGGGAAAGATCATGATCTATCACGTGGGAATGATGGGTTCCAATATTTCCAATCAGCAAATGAATCAGATTATATCCCTAATATTGACCAAGCTTTGAATGCAGGTTTTAAAACAATCTTTGGTATTGGTTATAAATTGAAGCCAGCTATTGAAGAGCAAGCTGCATCAAATCCTGAAACAAACTTTGCTATTATTGATGACGTTATCGACGGCAAAGACAACGTGGTTTCAGCAACATTTAAAGATAACGAAGCTTCTTATCTTGCTGGGATTGCCGCAGCTTACACAACTGAAACAAACACTGTTGGTTTCATTGGTGGAGTAAAAGGTGAAGTAATCGATCGTTTTGACGCAGGATTCAAAGCTGGTGTAGATGCTGGTGCAAAAGCTTTAAACAAAGAAATTAAAGTCTTGAATCAATATGCAGGAGACTTCTCAGCGCCAGATAAAGGACGTTCAATTGCTCAAGGAATGTATGCACAAAATGCAGATATCATTTTCCACGCATCTGGTGGTACTGGTAACGGTGTATTCCAAGAAGCGAAATCATTAAACGAATCAGGCGACAAAAAAGTTTGGGTTATCGGGGTTGACCGTGACCAATCGGACGAAGGCGAATACACTTTAAACGGTGAAAAGAAAAACTTTACTTTGACATCAACTCTAAAAGGTGTAGGAACTGTTGTTGAAGACTTAGCTCAAAAATCAGCTGACGGTGATTTCCCTGGTGGAGAACATACCGTTTACGGATTGAAAGAAGACGGTGTTGGTATCACAAAAGGTCAACTTTCAGAAAAAGCAGAAAAAGCTGTGAATGAAGCAAAAGAAAAAATCATCTCAGGAGATATCAAAGTACCAGAAACTCCTGAAAAATAATCAAACGAATTTCTATAGCCTTGTTGGACAATTGTTTGACAAGGCTATGGTTTAGTAAATAACTAACGATTGTTTCTTTATCAAGATGTTGCTGAAAAGCTATTTTCGTTTTTTTGTTCTTAATTCTTGAAGTAGAACATGCTGCTCACAGCCTCTTGCTAAACGGCGTTCAAGAAGCAGCTCCTCAACAATAAGCGAGGATTTTTAAAAATATGAGAAGCTATTTTAAAAAATCCTCTCTTATTTGCTCGGAGCTAAACGCTTCTTTCACAGCCTCTTGCTAAACGGCGTTCAAAGAGCTGACCTTCGGCATTAAGTCAAAAAATCTCAAAACATGAAAAGCTGTTTCGAGATTTTCTTCCTTAATGCTCAGGTCAAAACGCTCTTTTCACAGCCTCTTGATAAGGGAATAATCCCCTGAAGTTTTTGCTTCAATTTGAGATTTTATGAAAAATCTTTGTTAATCGTTGCCTAGATAGAAATCGTTAGGATGTGAAAAATTGTGGTTCAAGAAAATATTGTCATCGAAATGCGGAATATCACCAAACAGTTTGGTACGTTCAAAGCAAATGACAACATCAACTTGCAAGTGAAAGCAGGAGAGATCCACGCTTTACTTGGAGAAAATGGTGCCGGAAAATCAACCTTGATGAATGTGCTCTCAGGCCTTTTAGAGCCAACATCAGGTGAAATACTGATGCATGGGAAAGAAGTGAAAATTACAAGTCCGACAAAAGCGAACCAGCTAGGTATCGGAATGGTCCATCAGCACTTTATGCTTGTGGATGCATTTACTGTTACTGAAAATATTGTTTTGGGAAGTGAGCCAAGTCGAGCAGGGGTACTTGATCGTCGCCAAGCACGTGAAGAAATCCAAAAGCTTTCTGAACAATATGGTTTATCGGTCAATCCTGATGCGTATGTCCGAGATATCTCTGTTGGAATGGAACAACGGGTAGAAATCTTAAAAACACTTTATCGTGGGGCAGATGTCTTGATTTTTGACGAACCTACAGCGGTATTAACGCCACAAGAGATTGACGAACTGATTGTAATCATGAAAGAGTTGGTCAAAGAAGGAAAATCGATCATTTTGATCACCCATAAGTTAGATGAGATTAAAGCTGTAGCAGATCGTTGTACAGTTATCCGTCGTGGTAAAGGGATTGGTACAGTAAATGTAAAAGATGTCTCTTCACAACAATTGGCAGATATGATGGTTGGACGTACGGTTTCATTTAAGACAATGAAGAAAGAAAGTCAGCCTCAAGAAGTTGTGTTATCGATTGAAAATCTAGTGGTTAAAGAAAACCGAGGATTGGACGCAGTCAAAGACCTAAGTTTAGAAGTACGAGCAGGAGAAGTTTTAGGAATTGCTGGTATTGATGGTAACGGACAGTCAGAATTGATCCAGGCGTTAACCGGTTTACGTAAAGCAGAAAGTGGAACGATTCGCTTAAAAGATGAAGATATCACGAATAAAAAGCCAAGAAAAATTACGGAGGCTGGTGTAGGACATGTGCCCGAAGACCGTCATAAGTATGGCTTAGTTCTGGATATGACGTTAGCGGAGAATATTGCTTTACAAAATTATTACCAAAAACCTTACAGTAGAAATGGCTTATTGAATTATTCTTTGATAAATGAACATGCACGTGAATTAATCGAAGAGTATGATGTTCGGACAACGAATGAACTTGTGCCAGCAAAAGCATTATCAGGTGGGAACCAACAAAAAGCAATCATCGCTCGGGAAATCGATCGTGATCCTGACTTGTTGATCGTTGCTAATCCGACACGTGGGCTAGATGTTGGAGCAATCGAGTTTATTCATAAACGTTTGATTGAACAAAGAGACAAATACAAAGCGGTCTTATTGATTAGTTTTGAATTAGAAGAAATTTTGAATGTTTCTGATCGTATTGCGGTACTCCACGAAGGAAAAATCGTGGGAATCGTTGATCCAAAAGAAACTTCTGAAAATGAACTAGGATTACTTATGGCGGGCTATTCTTTAGAAGAAGCAAGAAAAGAGTTAGAAAAGGTTGGTGGCGCACATGAATGATCGCAATGAAAAGATACGTAATCTCCTAGTTCCTATTTTTTCGGTAATTCTAGGTTTAGTTTTAGGTGCTATCTTGATGGCAGCTTTTGGTTATAACCCAGGCCAAGGTTATTCTTCAATGTTAAATGCGTCCCTTGGTTCTCAAAGAAGTATTGGTGAAACGTTACGGCAAGCAACACCGTTGATTTTTACTGCATTAGGTTTTTCTGTTGCGAACTCAGCAGGATTCTTCAATATCGGGCTTTCGGGACAAGCACTCTGTGGTTGGATCGTTAGTGTGTGGGTAGCACTTGCCTTTCCTGATCTGCCAAAAGTCATTTTATTACCGACTTGTGTGATTTTAGGTGCTTTGGCAGGAGCCTTGGCTGCGGCTATCCCAGGGGTGTTAAGAGCCTTTTTCGGTACAAGTGAAGTAATCGTCACTATTATGATGAACTATATTTTACTTTATTTAAGTACTTTTGCTTTACATGACATCATGCCAGACACGTATCGTTCAAGCTTAGATTCTTCAAATTTGATTGGGCAAAATGCTTCTCTTAGATTACCTTGGCTGACACAGATGTTTGGCGGTTCTCGTGTGAATGCTGGTTTGTTTTTAGCATTGATTGCACTGGTTGTTGTTTGGCTATTGATGAAGAAAACGACGTTAGGCTTTGAAATTCGTTCGGTAGGTCTAAATCCTTTTGCTTCTGAGTATGCTGGAATGAGTAGTAAACGTACGATCGTCTTCTCCATGATGATTTCAGGCGCTTTAGCAGGACTTGGTGGAGTAGTCGAAGGATTAGGAACGTATCAAAACTTTTTCGTCCAAACAACTTCATTAGCCATCGGATTTGACGGAATGGCTGTGTCACTGTTAGGTTCTGGTTCAGCGATTGGAATTTTACTTTCAGCACTCTTGTTCAGTATCTTGAAAATCGGTGGTTTGGGGATGCAAACAGGTGCCGGTATACCATTTGAAATCGTAAATGTATCGATTGCATTGATTATTTTCTTTGTTGGGATCAACTTCTTGATTCGTTTCATTATGGCGAAATTCTTCCAAGGTAAAAAACAAGAAGCGATCGTGGAGACTGTTGAATCGAAACCAACAAATCAGAGTCAAGAAGGAGGAGAATTATAATGTCAACAACTGAGTTAATTGCTTTAATCCTCACTTCAACGTTGGTTTATTCAACACCATTAATTCTTACATCTTTAGGTGGAACTTTTTCTGAACGAAGTGGGATTGTCAATGTAGGTTTAGAAGGCATCATGGTTATGGGTGCTTTCAGTGCGGTAGTATTTAATCTAACCATGAGTCCTACCTTAGGAGACATGACACCATGGATTGCTATTTTAGTCGGTGGGATAGTTGGTGTGTTATTCTCTTTATTACATGCAGTAGCAACTGTTAGTTTACGTGCAGACCATATCATCAGCGGGACAGTTATCAACTTGATGGCACCAGCTTTGGGTGTATTTTTGATCAAAACATGGTATGGAAAAGGACAAACTGATAATATTTCAGTTAACTTAGGATATTTCTCATTTCCTGGATTATCAAAAATCCCTGTGATTGGACCAATTTTCTTTAAAAATACATTTTTACCAGCTTATTGTGCCATTTTAATTGCGATTCTTGCTTGGTTTATTATCTTTAAAACAAAGTTTGGACTTCGCTTACGCTCAGTGGGTGAAAATCCTCAAGCAGCGGATACATTGGGAATCAATGTTTACGCGATGCGTTATTCTGGGGTATTGATCTCTGGTTTACTTGGCGGAATGGGTGGCGCAGTATTCGCTCAATCGATTTCAGGGAATTTCTCTGCCGGAACGATCGTAGGTCAAGGGTTTATCTCAATGGCTGCTATGATCTTCGGTAAATGGAATCCACTAGGGGCAATGGGCGCTTCTTTATTCTTTGGCTTTGCGCAAAGTTTAAGTATCATCGGGGCTCAATTACCAGTGATTTCTTCGATACCGCCAGTATTGCTGCAGATTGCACCTTACCTATTAACCGTTATTGTGTTAGTAGCGTTCTTAGGAAAAGCATCTGGACCTAAAGCAAACGGTAAAAATTATATAAAATCAAAATAAACTTTTAGTGAATAAAAAGGGTGGGTTACGGGAAATGTTTTTTCGACTCGCCCTTTTTGATTTAATAGCAATAATAAAAAAGAAAGAAGGAATAATCATGTTTAAACGTGTACATTTGATTGTCATGGATTCAGTAGGAATCGGTGAAGCGCCAGATGCTGAAAAATTTGGTGATAAAGGTTCAGATACACTAGGGCATATCGCAAAAGAAGCTGGTTTGACAATTCCTCATTTAGAACAGTTAGGATTAGGAACGATTCGCCCATTAGAAGGTGTCGAAGCGGTTAAAAACCACCAAGGCTATGCCACTAAATTGGAGGAAGTATCTGTAGGAAAAGATACAATGACCGGTCACTGGGAAATCATGGGTCTGAACATCAAGACACCATTTCGAGTATTTCCTAACGGGTTCCCTGATGAATTACTCAAACAAATCGAAGACTTCTCAGGACGCAAAATTGTTTGCAATCAACCATATAGTGGAACCGCTGTTATAGATGACTATGGTGAACATCAAATGAAAACTGGTGATTTGATCGTCTATACGTCCGCAGATCCGGTTCTACAAATTGCTGCGCATGAAGAAATTATTCCTTTAGAAGAACTTTATCGGATTTGTCAGTTCGTTCGTGACATTACTAAAGACGACCCATACATGATTGGTCGAATTATTGCGCGACCTTACGTTGGAGAACCTGGTAATTTTACTCGTACGAGCAACCGACATGATTACGCATTGGATCCATTCGGTCATACGGTTTTAGATTCATTAAAAGAAGCAGGAAAAGACGTTATCGCTGTTGGAAAAATCAACGATATCTTCAACGGTCAAGGGATTACAGAGTTCGTCCGTACGAAAAGCAACATGGATGGCGTTGACCAATTATTAAATGTGATGAAAAAAGAGTTTACAGGGATCAGTTTTACTAATTTAGTTGATTTTGATGCATTATTTGGACATCGTCGGGATGTTGTAGGTTATGCCCACGCAATTGAAGATTTTGATTTACGTATTCCCGAAATATTAGAGGCAATGGCAGAGGACGACTTACTGATGATTACTGCTGATCATGGAAACGATCCAACATTCCCTGGAACAGATCATACACGTGAATATGTACCATTATTAGTTTTCAGCAAAAAAATGCAAGGACAAGGAAGCTTGCCACAAGGCTACTATTCAGATATCGCAGCAACGATTGCTGAAAACTTCGATGTTCCTGCTACCGAAAACGGCGAAAGTTTCTTAAAACTTTTGAAATAGGAATGACAGACCGCGTTTGAAAATTTGACCTGAAAAAGCGTAACTAAGATAGGTCAATCATTTTGTTCAAAGAGCCATCTTGCTTTAACAGTATCAATCAAGAGGTGAAAAGCCTTGTTAATCAGGCATACCTGTTTTTTTAGCTAGTCGAACGACAGGGCTTCTAACTTCTTGACTTCTGTAGAAAAAAATAGTTAATAGGAGAAAGTAAATGACCCAATTAAGCGAAATGTTACAAGAAACGACTCAATTTATTCTAGAAAAGGGCGTAAAAGAAATTGATTTTGGTTTGATCTTAGGTTCAGGTTTAGGAGAGTTAGCGGAAGAAATCGAGGAAGCAATCGTGATTCCTTATGACCAAATCCCATTTTTCCCAACATCAACAGTTGTCGGCCATGCTGGTCAATTAGTCTATGGTACCTTGTCTGGTAAAAAAGTTCTGGCAATGCAAGGACGATTCCATTTTTATGAAGGTCATTCAATGCAAACTGTCACTTATCCTGTGCGGGTAATGGCAGCATTAAAGGCTCATTCGGTGATCGTCACGAATGCAAGTGGTGGGGTAAATGAATCATTTGTTCCTGGCGATTTGATGTTGATTACTGATCATATCAACTTCACAGGTCAAAACCCATTGATTGGTCCTAACGAAGATGAGATCGGTCCACGCTTCCCTGATATGAGCGAGGCGTATACCTTAACTTATCGTGAAGTAGCCAAAGAGGCTGCGAGCCAATTAGATTTGACTCTTAAAGAAGGGGTATATATGGGCTATTCTGGACCAACATACGAAACACCTGCAGAGATTCGGATGTCACGTACGATGGGAGCAGATGCAGTCGGAATGTCCACTGTGCCAGAAGTGATCGTTGCAGCACATAGCGGATTGAAAGTTCTCGGCATTTCATGTATCACTAATTTAGCAGCAGGCATGCAAGCGAACCTTAACCATGAAGAAGTGGTGGAAACAACGCAACGTGTCAAACAATCATTTAAGGCATTGATTAAAGAAGTATTAGTATTACTATAACTGAATCAAGGAGAGTGTCAGATGAGCGTACACATTGAAGCAAAACAAGGAGAGATCGCTGATAAAATACTACTTCCAGGCGATCCTTTACGAGCAAAATATATTGCTGAAACATTTTTAGAAGATCCAGTATGTTACAACCAAGTTCGTGGGATGTTAGGTTTTACTGGAACCTACAAAGGCGAACGTGTTTCGGTACAAGGAACGGGGATGGGGATGCCGTCAGCGACGATCTATGCCCATGAATTGATTCATTCATACGGTGTGAAAAAATTGATACGAGTGGGTACATGTGGTGCATTATCTAAAGATGTCCATGTTCGTGATCTTGTTTTAGCTCAAGGAGCAGCTACTAGTTCTTCGATGATCGAGAAAAATTTCCAAGCCTTTCATTTTCCGCCGATCAGTGATTTTAATTTATTGTTGAAGGCGTATGAAATTTCAAAAGACAAAGGATTTACCACACATGTAGGGAATGTTCTCTCGGAAGATTCATTTTATAAAGATGATTCAACAGAAACGTTTAAATTAGCTGAATTAGGTGTGCTAGGTGTGGAAATGGAAGCAGCTGCTTTATACTATTTAGGAGCAAAATATCATGTCCAAACATTAGCAATCATGACGGTGAGTGACCATTTGCTTACCGGAGAAGAAACAACTGCAGAAGAACGACAAACGACATTTAACGAAATGATCGAAGTCGGATTAGAAACAGCAATCGCAGATTAATAAAAGAAGTGAGCGAGTGATTCAATTGAATCGCTTGCCCACTTTTTTTATTTATTATAAATAGTATTTTTTAGCAACTGTCAAGTCATCGTTTAATTCATAAACAAGTGGTTGACCAGTTGGAATTTCAAGATCCATGATATCTTCATCAGAAATTCCTTCGATGTGTTTTGCTAAAGCACGTAGAGAGTTACCATGTGCAGCTACTAAAACAGTTTTGTTGTCTAGTAAAGCTGGAGCAATTTCGTCTTGCCAGAATGGTAAAGCACGTTCTAAAGTAACTTTCAAGTTTTCGCCACCAGGAATATCGCGTTTGTCTAACATTGCATAACGACGATCGTTTGCAGCAGAACCTTCGTCACTTTCGTCCATCAATGGAGGAAGAGTGTCGTATGAACGACGCCAAATGTGTACTTGGTCATCTCCATATTTTTCAGCTGTTTCTTTTTTGTTCAATCCTTGTAATTTACCATAATGACGTTCGTTTAAGCGCCATGATTTGATTTGAGGAACCCAAAGTTGATCTGAGTGTTCTAAAATCAAATTACATGTTTTGATGGCACGAGTTAAAACTGAAGTGTAAGCAACATCAAATTCAATTCCAGCTTCTTTGATTTTGCGTCCGCCTTCTTTGGCTTCTTCGATTCCTTCTGGTGCTAAGTTTACGTCAGCCCAACCAGTAAATTGGTTTAATGCATTCCATTCACTAAGACCATGACGAGAAAAAACTAATTTTGGCATGTTTAGCTCTCCTTTAAAATAGGTTATATTTCTGAAAATTTCAGTTCTGCTTTATTGTACAATTTTTTTGACTAGATTTCCATTGAAAAATGAAGTTAATGAAAGGGAAAATCAGAAGATAGACAGATAAAAAAACAAAAATAATTCTTACAGTGACAGATAAACAGAGGTAGGTGGGTCAATGGCTGCACTGTCATTGATCCACCTACCTATTCATTATATACAGTTGATTCGTCTTTAGCAGACAGTCTGCGTTTGTTGCGCCAATCCATTTTTAAATGAAAGAATATCAAGATGTAGGCAGTCGTTTAAGATAATTGCTGAATCTCTTTTTCTGGAAGATTGATATATTTATAACAGGTTCCGACTGATACACCACATTTAGTAGAAATTAATTGGATCGTTTCTTTTTTTTCATAATAAAGCCGACGAATTTTTTTAATTGTTTTTGGATCGATTTTTGGACGACCCCCGATTTTACCTTTTTTACGTGCTTCATCTAACCCGACAAGTGTCCGTTCCTTGATTAAAGAGCACTCCATAATGGCTAATCCTTCCATTAGTTGAAAATAGATTTTCCCCATCGGTGTACGCGTATCGATCTCTTCTTGGATACTAACTAGGTGTAAGCCACGATCTTTGAATAATTGTGTGAGTTCTGTTAGCTGACGAGTAGACTTCCCTAGACGATGAAGTTGACAGATAACTAAAGTATCGCCTTGTCGCATTTCCTTGATTACTTTTTCTAAACAAATATTATTAGACACCGCATCTTTAGACTTGTATGTCTCGTGAAAAATCTCCTGACAACCAAAATTAGAGAGTTGCTCCACTTGTGTTGTAAGATCAACATCATTTATGGTTGTGCGTGCATAACCAATAATCTTCATGGTGATTCCTTTCTAGCAATGATTTTCTGTCTATAGATAACAGTAAAAATGTAGCATAAAGTCCATTGAAAAGATAGTTTTTTTATGTTTTTAAAATGAACTATTTTTGCTAATTTTTATAACTAATATCAGGGTTGTTATTTTTGATGAGGTGAGTCGATAATTGATACGCCTTGTGCGGAGCCGACAACGACTTTTGAAACCATATTTAAAAACAGTCCATGTTCAACGACACCAACCAGTTGATCAAGGTACGTTGCTAAAGCTTCAGGGTCATTGATCACTTCTAAATGTAAGTCAATAATGTAATGACCACTGTCCGTTTTGACTATCTGACCTGTTTCGGTTTGACGTAAAACAGGTTGGTAACCTTTCTCATCAAAGATCCGCATCAATTGTTGAGCGCCATAAGGAATCACTTCTACTGGAAGAGGGAACTGCCCAAGTTGCTCCACTAATTTTGATTCATCAACGATCCAGATGACTTGTTTTGAATACGTAGCAACAATTTTTTCAAAAAGTAATGCTGCGCCACCACCTTTAATTCCTTGAAATGCTTTACTGATTTCATCAGCCCCATCGATCGTGAGATCAACTACGGGTACTTCATCAATACTCTTAAGAGGGATACCTAATTTTTCTGCTTGTTCTTTAGTGGCATTCGATGTAGTGACACCAGTGATGTTTAATCCTTCTTCACGCATTCTTCTACCAATTTCTTCTACCATATAATAGGCTGTAGAACCGGTACCCAAACCAACGATCATTCCGTCCTTCACAAATTTAGCTGCTTCAATTCCAGCTGCTTGTTTCAAATTCATCTGTTGTTCCCACCTTTTCTTTCGTCTCTATTCATAGCTATTTTATATTGAATGATTGGAAAAAGATAGCGTCCTTTTTTTAATTTCAAATGGCTAAAAAAAATACATAACACTGGTTGACAGAGTACTTTATTCATGATATCCTAACCAAGGTGCTTTATCTACAGGTCTCTGGTAAAGAGACGTGCTGACTGTTTATCAAAGCATATTTGATAAAGATGCAGAATTGCATTTATTTTTTATCGCAAAAAAAGAACCACCTGGATGTGTGGAACTAGACGCGAATCGTGGGAAGGAGGAAACAAGGAATGCCTACAATTAACCAATTAGTACGTAAACCTCGTAAATCAAAGGTGGAAAAATCTAATTCACCTGCTTTGAACAAAGGATATAACAGCTTTAAGAAAACTCAAACAAACGTGAACTCTCCTCAAAAACGTGGGGTAGCAACACGTGTGGGTACAATGACACCTAAAAAACCGAACTCAGCTTTACGTAAATATGCTCGTGTTCGTTTGTCAAACTTAATTGAAGTTACTGCTTATATCCCAGGGATTGGTCACAACTTACAAGAACATAGCGTAGTATTACTACGTGGTGGACGTGTAAAAGACTTACCAGGGGTACGTTACCATATCGTTCGTGGTGCACTTGATACAGCTGGTGTAAACGACCGTAAACAAAGCCGTTCTAAATACGGTACTAAAAAACCTAAAGCTTAATTTTAATTATTAAACAAATGAAACTTGTTCTTACTATGTTAAGAGAGTAAGGCAATTACTATGAAGAATATTTCGGAAGGAGGAGTTACGGATGCCACGTAAAGGTCCTGTTGCAAAACGTGATGTTTTACCAGATCCTATTTATAACTCAAAATTAGTAACTCGCTTGATCAACCGTGTAATGGTTGACGGAAAACGCGGTGTTGCAGCTAGTATTATTTATAACGCCTTTGATTTGATTAAAGAATCTACAGGTAATGATCCATTAGAAGTGTTTGAACAAGCTATGAAAAATGTTATGCCTGTTCTTGAAGTTAAAGCACGTCGTGTTGGGGGTTCAAACTATCAAGTACCAGTTGAAGTTCGCCCTGAACGTCGTACAACTTTAGCTCTTCGTTGGGTAGTAAACTACGCTCGCCTGCGCGGTGAACACACAATGGAAGAACGCTTAGCAAAAGAAATCATGGATGCTGCAAACAACACTGGTGCTTCTGTTAAAAAACGTGAAGACACTCATAAAATGGCTGATGCCAACCGTGCATTTGCTCATTATCGTTGGTAAGATCCTCTCTGCCTGTTGGGTTAAACGACAGCAGAAAGTCAATTTACAATCGATTTAAATAAAGAGAGGAGTAAGAAAATGGCAAGAGAATTTTCGCTAGAAAAAACTCGTAATATTGGTATCATGGCTCACGTTGATGCAGGTAAAACTACAACAACAGAGCGTATCTTGTACTATACTGGTAAAATCCATAAAATTGGTGAAACCCACGAAGGAGCTTCACAAATGGACTGGATGGAACAAGAACAAGAACGTGGTATCACAATTACATCTGCTGCGACTACAGCGCAGTGGAAAGGTTACCGTGTAAACATCATCGACACACCAGGACACGTAGACTTCACAATTGAAGTTCAACGTTCTCTACGTGTATTAGATGGTGCGGTAACTGTACTTGACTCACAGTCAGGTGTTGAACCTCAAACTGAAACAGTTTGGCGTCAAGCAACTGAGTACCGAGTGCCTCGTATCGTATTCTGTAACAAAATGGATAAAATCGGTGCGGACTTCTTGTACTCAGTAAAATCATTGCATGATCGTTTGCAAGCAAACGCGCATCCAATCCAATTGCCAATCGGTGCTGAAGAAAACTTCACTGGTATCATCGACTTGGTTAAAATGAAAGCTGAAATCTATACAAATGACTTAGGAACAGATATTCAAGAAACTGAAATTCCTGAAGAATATTTAGAACAAGCTCAAGAATGGCGCGAAAAATTAGTCGAAGCTGTTGCTGAAACAGACGAAGAACTAATGATGAAATATCTTGAAGGTGAAGAAATCACACAAGAAGAATTGATTGCTGGTATCCGCCGTGCAACAATTAATGTTGAATTCTTCCCTGTGTTAGCTGGTTCAGCGTTCAAGAACAAAGGGGTTCAATTAATGTTGGATGCCGTTCTTGATTACTTGCCTTCTCCAGTTGATATCGAAGCAATCAAAGGGATCGATACAAAAACAGACGAAGAAACAACACGTCCAGCTGACGATGAAGCTCCTTTTGCTTCATTAGCGTTTAAAGTAATGACTGACCCATTCGTAGGTCGTCTAACTTTCTTCCGTGTTTATTCTGGTGTCCTTGAAAGTGGTTCATATGTATTGAACGCTTCTAAAGGCAAAAAAGAACGTATCGGACGTATTCTACAAATGCACGCCAACACTCGTCAAGAAATTGATAAAGTGTACTCAGGTGATATCGCCGCTGCTGTTGGATTAAAAGATACAACAACTGGGGATACATTATGTGCATTAGACTCACCGGTTATTCTTGAGTCAATCGAATTCCCTGACCCAGTTATCCAAGTTGCTGTTGAACCTAAATCAAAAGCAGACCAAGATAAAATGGGTGTTGCGTTGCAAAAACTTGCTGAAGAAGATCCTTCATTCCGAGTTGAAACAAACGTTGAAACTGGTGAAACTGTTATCTCAGGTATGGGTGAGTTGCACTTAGACGTTTTAGTAGACCGTATGAAACGTGAATTTAAAGTTGAAGCAAACGTTGGTGCTCCACAAGTTTCATACCGTGAAACATTCCGTGAAGCAACAAAAGCTGAAGGTAAATTCGTACGTCAGTCTGGTGGTAAAGGTCAATACGGTCACGTATGGGTTGAATTTACACCAAACGAAGAAGGTAAAGGCTTCGAATTTGAAAATGCAATCGTCGGTGGGGTCGTTCCTCGTGAATACATCCCTGCTGTTGAAAAAGGACTAGAAGAATCTATGAATAACGGTGTTCTTGCTGGCTATCCATTAGTGGATATCAAAGCAAAACTTTACGATGGTTCATACCATGACGTCGATTCAAATGAAACAGCCTTCCGTGTTGCTGCATCTATGGCTTTAAGAGCTGCTGCAAAACACGCACGTCCTGTTATTTTAGAACCAATGATGAAAGTAACGATTACTGTTCCAGAAGATTACTTAGGTGATATCATGGGACACGTAACTAGCCGACGCGGTCGCGTTGAAGGTATGGAAGCACATGGTAACTCACAAATCGTTAATGCGATTGTTCCATTGGCTGAAATGTTCGGTTACGCAACAACATTGCGTTCAGCAACTCAAGGACGCGGTACATTTATGATGGTATTTGACCACTATGAAGATGTTCCTAAATCAGTCCAAGAAGAAATCATTAAGAAAAACGGCGGTAAAGCTGAATAATTTCTTAAAACAAGATCGTCTGTTTGACAGATTATCTAAAGAGACTGTATTTTTAATATAGTTTCGTGTAAAATAATTATCGATGATATGGGCATGTGATAGACTTTTGGTTTATCACATACCTATCAGACAAATAAAAAATATATTGTATTTTTAGGAGGACATTTTAAAATGGCAAAAGAAAAATTTGACCGTTCTAAACCACACGTTAACATTGGTACAATCGGACACGTTGACCACGGTAAAACAACTTTAACAGCAGCAATCACAACTGTACTATCTAAGAAAAACGGCGGCCAAGCTATGGCTTACGATCAAATCGATGGTGCTCCAGAAGAACGCGAACGCGGAATCACAATTTCAACAGCTCACGTTGAGTACGAAACTGACACTCGTCACTACGCTCACGTTGACTGCCCAGGACACGCGGACTACGTTAAAAACATGATCACTGGTGCTGCTCAAATGGACGGAGCTATCTTAGTAGTATCTGCTGCTGATGGTCCTATGCCTCAAACTCGTGAACATATCCTATTATCTCGTCAAGTTGGTGTTCCATACATCGTTGTATTCTTGAACAAAGTAGATATGGTTGACGACGAAGAATTACTAGAATTAGTTGAAATGGAAGTTCGTGACTTATTAACAGAATACGAATTCCCTGGTGACGATGTTCCTGTAGTTGCTGGTTCAGCTTTGAAAGCTTTAGAAGGCGACGCTTCATACGAAGAAAAAATCCTTGAATTGATGGCTGCAGTTGACGAATATATCCCAACTCCAGAACGTGACAACGACAAACCATTCATGATGCCAGTCGAAGACGTATTCTCAATCACTGGTCGTGGTACTGTTGCTACAGGTCGTGTTGAACGTGGACAAGTTCGCGTTGGTGACGTTGTAGATATCGTTGGTATCGCAGAAGAAACAGCTCAAACAACAGTTACTGGTGTTGAAATGTTCCGTAAATTATTAGACTACGCTGAAGCTGGAGACAACATTGGTGCTTTACTACGTGGTGTTGCACGTGAAGACATCCAACGTGGACAAGTTTTAGCTAAACCAGGTACAATCACACCTCATACAAAATTCTCTGCAGAAGTATACGTGTTGACAAAAGAAGAAGGTGGACGTCATACTCCATTCTTCACTAACTACCGTCCACAATTCTACTTCCGTACAACTGACGTAACAGGTGTTGTTGAATTACCAGAAGGAACTGAAATGGTTATGCCTGGCGACAACGTAACAATGGAAGTTGAATTAATCCACCCAATCGCTATCGAAAACGGTACTAAATTCTCAATCCGTGAAGGCGGACGTACAGTTGGTGCCGGTGTCGTTACTGAAATCAAAGCTTAATCTTTGATCAACTGAATTGTAAGCAACATTGTATTCGGACAATAAAAAGTCATGGTGTCATTAGACATCATGGCTTTTTTTATGGCTTATTTTAAACTTTATTGAGTAAATGAAAGCATTTTGTTTGACAAAAGGAAAAAAAGATGTTGACAAAAAAACGTTCCCTCGATAAAATTAAAGCGTTAACATATTTATTTTTCATGTGACTAGATCATACTAGGCATGGGAAGATTCCGTCGATAAGGAGACTTTGGTGGAATTTTTCTATGCTTTTTTTGTTGTCAAGCTTAAGATTGATAAAGGATGATTGGTCCATGAAGTAACTTTAATTCTGCAGAAAAAGGGTTATTATTATGAAAATCAAAAAGATTTTTAATCAAAATGCGGTCTTAGTCGATGACGATGGACAAGAAAAGGTCGCAATTGGTAAAGGTGTTGGATTCGATAAAAAGCGCAATGACTTGATTTTTCATCGAGAAATTGAGCGGATGTTTGTGATGGAGCCAGAAAGTCAAATGAAACTACAAAGTTTGCTGAATCAAATTGACGAAAAGTTTCTTTTTGCTGCTGAACACATTATTGATCATGCAGAAACAGTTTTAATGAAAAAGCTGAATGAGCATGTGTTGATCGCGTTAACGGATCATATTGCTTTTGCTGCTGAAAATATTCGTAATGGAATTGTTATTCGAAATAAATTACTGCGAGAAATCGAGGCGCTGTACCACGAAGAATTTAGTATTGCGCAATGGGCAGTTGATTATTTGAATCACACTTTAGCTATTCCTTATACATATGATGAAGCGGGTTATATAGCGATACATATCCATAGTGGTCATAGCGGACAAACTAGTAATCATCGTAGCATTCGCGAAGTCACGATCGTGTCGGAAATTATCCAGTTGATTGAAAAAGAGCTGAGGATCGATATCCATTCCGAACAAATGGCACTGAATTATTCTCGTTTAGCAAACCATCTTCGGTTGTTGATCCAACGGTATCACAATCAGCAGTATGCGGTCTTAGACGAGGAGATTATTGAGATAGTCAAACGAAAATATTCAGGAAGTTATGCAGTCGCAAAAAAAATTCGAGTACTTTTAACTAAACAATATCAAATGTCTATTACAAGCGAAGAACTTGGTTATTTAGTTATTCATATCGAACGCTTGCGAGGGACAACAGAATAGGAGAACAAAATGAAAACATACTTACAACGAATGGGACGTTCCTTGATGTTACCAGTAGCAACCCTTCCAGTAGCTGCTTTATTCATGGGGATTGGTTATTGGATCGATCCGACTGGTTGGGGTGGCAATAACATTTTTGCCGCTTTTATGATCAAAGCTGGAGGAACAGTCTTAGATAATTTAGGAATCATTTTTGCTGTTGGATTAGCATTGGGGATGTCTAAGGACAAAGATGGTTCATCAGCATTGGCAGGATTGATCGCCTTTTTAGCACCAGTCACATTAGTCAATAGTGCTTCTGTTGCATTGTTTACTAAAGTGGATGTTGAAAAAGTGAATATCGCTTTTGATGCAATCAATAATAAAAATGTATTTATTGGAATTTTGGCAGGCTTAGTCGCTGGTGCGATGTATAATCGCTTCAGCGGAGTTAAATTACCAATGGCGTTGTCTTTCTTTAGTGGAAAACGAGCAGTACCGATCGTAACAGCTGGTTTAATGGCAATTATTTCTGCTTTATTGATTTTTGTTTGGCCACCAGTTTATGATACATTGGTTAGTTTCGGTGAATTGATCTCTGGAATGGGCGCGTTAGGTGCTGGTCTATATGGCTTCTTCAACCGTTTGCTGATTCCAACTGGTTTACACCATGCACTGAACAATGTTTTTTGGTTCAATTTAGCTGGAATTGATGATATCGGTAAATTCTGGGCAAGTGAAGGGGTAAAAGGAGTCACTGGTATGTATCAAGCTGGTTTCTTCCCGGTCATGATGTTTGGGTTACCTGCTGGTGCACTTGCTATCTATCAATGTGCGCGACCAGAAAAGAAAAAAGTGACAGCATCTTTGATGTTAGCTGCCGCTTTCGCTTCTTTCTTTACAGGAGTGACTGAACCGTTAGAATTTTCATTTATGTTTGTCGCTTGGCCATTGTACGTCGTTCATGCTGCTTTAACAGGGATTTCGATGTTTATCGCAGCAACCTTCCATTGGACAGCGGGCTTTAATTTTAGCGCCGGCTTTATTGATTTCTTCCTAAGCTTACGTGTACCTATTGCCAATCAACCATTAATGCTATTGGTATTAGGCTTGGCGATGGGTGTGATTTATTACTTTACATTTTTATTTGTCATCAAAAAATTCAATTTGATGACGCCGGGGCGTGAAGAAGATACTGGAGTTGCAGAAAATGGGGAAGTAGGAACAGTGCCAACTGGTGACAATCGATTTGCCACGCTAGCTAATCAACTTTATCAAGCATTAGGTGGTGCAGCGAACGTTGTTTCCATTGACAATTGCACGACACGTTTACGCTTGTATGTAAAAGATACGGCAAAAGTTGATCAAGGGAAAATCAAAGCGACTGGCGTTCCAGGTCTGAAAGTAATTGATGCCAAAAATATTCAAGTGATCGTTGGAACGGAAGTCCAATTTGTTGCAGATGAAATGAAAAAAATTCATGGAAGTAGCGGCAAAGGAACTGTTCAGTCCACGCCTACTGTGACAACCAAAACAGTCGTTGATCCACAAAACCAAGATATTTTTGCGGTAGCAAATGGGAAGCTAATGCCAATCACAGAAGTGGCAGATGATGTCTTTTCACAAAAAATGATGGGAGACGGGTTTGCGGTTCTACCAACGAATGGCGAAGTGTTTGCTCCAATCGCTGGTACGATTATCAATATTTTTCCAACGAAACATGCAGTTGGTATCAAAACGGAATCAGGAATTGAAGTTCTCTTGCATATGGGGATCGATACCGTGAACTTAAAAGGAGCGCCTTTTACGATCTACGTTGAAGAGGGACAAAAAGTCGCACGTGGTCAATTAATTGCAACCATGGACTTGGTGGCACTACAATCGGCAAACAAACAATCAGATCTGATCGTTGCTTTTACCAATGGTGAAAAAGTGGCGAAGCTAACGATGGATGCTAGTGGGGTAGTTAAAGCAAATGCTGTGATTGGTCATGTTAAGAGTAATTAAGGAAGAAAACTACTGACACCAATCAATAGTTGCTTATTTTCATCGTTTCGTCTATTCATTACTTTTATGCACTCTGATGTATCGTGTAAAACATCGAAGACAGGTTTTTGCCTGCTTCGATGTTTTTTGTCTTTTTTGCCATTTTTTGTAAACGCTTTTAAAAATGTCCAGAGTAATGGACAGAACAAAAAATGAGTTGTCAGAAAATTCCGTTATAGTATAAACAAGGAGGTTGAACAAATGCAGCTAAGCAAAAGAGAGAAAGAAATGGTCGAATACTTTGTTAAACATGGCTTATCCCTTACAGCTCAGGAGTTAGCTGAATTTGCCCATGTTTCTACGAAAACGGTCTACCGTACGATTAAAAAGATAAATGATGTGTCTGAAAACGGGGAAATCATTTTGGCAGAGGCAGGCAAAGGATTTCGGTTAGACTACGATAAATATTTAAATGTGAGTGCAACGCATAATGAAAGTCGAACGAGTCAAGGACCTTTGGAAAGAAGAAATGCGATTTTGCTTAATTTGTTGTTTAAGGCACCCAAGAAGTTATTAATCAATGAATTGTTCCATCCGTATTATGTGAGTGATCCGGTAATTAGTAATGATTTGGCTAAGATCAGTTTATTTTTAATGAAAAACCACCTCCAACTTAAACGACAAGGTACCCGAATTGGTATCGAAGGAACAGAAAAACATATTCGTAAAGTAGTGAATATGCTATTAAGTATCCATTTATTGGAAGATAAAAAAGTGGTTCCTAGTCACCCAATGATCAGCTCATTTGATATCAATTTTATTACTTCGATCGTTGAGTTTATCGAACAAAAACTAGTCAGCCGAATTGCCTATCCATATGCAATGAATATTTTTTCTCATATTTATATCTTAGTCAAACGCTTTCGTGAAGGGGTCGTGTATTTAGAAGAAGATACGTGGGATTTAGATGAAGAAGATCAGGCGCTGATCCATTATAACCAGGAACTGTACCAACTATCAAAGCAAGTCATGCTCAAATTAGGTCAATATTTAAATACGACTCTCCCTGAAAGTGAAACTTTTTATCTTTTTCAATACTTGATTTCCTCCAGGATCGAAAATGGTTCGATTAAACATCAAAATATTTCAAATGAAGCTGAAGAAATCACCCGTTTTTTTTCTGCTACGATGAGCCGGCTCATGGGAGTGGCGATTGATCAAGAACGAAACCGACATGATTTGTATAGTCACATTCAGCCGCTATTGTATCGATTAAAACATGAGATCACAATCAAAAATGATTTATTGCACGATATTGAATTAGAGTACCAGGAAACGTTTCAATTAGTAGAATTTGTCAGTAAAATGGTCCAAAAAAAATTTCATACAAACCATATATCCAAAGATGAAATTGGATTTTTAACATTATACTTTGTGAGATACAAAGAGTTAGCCCCAATAAAAAAACGTGTATTGATCATGTGTAGTAGTGGTGTTGGAACTTCAGAACTATTGAAAGTCAAAGTAAAAAAAGCCTTTCCTGAATTAGAGATTATTACTGTTTTATCTTCTCGGCAGTACCAGAAAAACCAAGCGGAATTTAGTAAGATCGATTTGATTTTAACAACGGTTTGTTTGAATGAGCCACCGAAGATTCCCACGATATTAGTAAACTCAGTATTTACCAAGCAAGACGAAAAACGTGTGAAGCAAATGTTAGGAGAGATGTGAAATGGTTACAAAACAGGTAATGTCAGAATTTAGTATCGCAAATGTAATTACAGAAAAACTGATACGTTTAGAAATGAAAGCGAAAACCAAAAAAGAAGCGATTCTCGAATTAAGTGAATTACTAAAAGAAAACGGCATTATCAAAGATGTTGATGATTTTTCATCAGATGTCTTTCAACGGGAGAAAGAAGGAATCACAGGGATTGGAAACGGTGTGGCGATTCCCCACGGAAAATCAGCGAGTGTCATTCAGACTTCTTTGGTTGTGGGTAAAGTCGAGACCCCGATCCCTTGGGAATCATTAGATGAGCAGCCTGTAAAGGTCATTATCTTATTTGCAGTAAAAGATACAGATGCCAATACCGTTCATATCAAATTGTTACAAAAAGTAGCAATGTTATTAGCAGAAGATACCATTATCGAAAAAATGAATCAGGCAACTAGTAAAGCAGAATTAATGGAACTATTAGCAAAAGAACCAACTGTCTAAAAGAAAAGGAGGAAGAAAAAATGAAGATCGTCGGAGTAGCAGCCTGTACTTCAGGAATTGCACATACGTATATTGCCAAACAAAAATTAGAAAAAGCAGCAAAAGCATTAGGACATGAAGTGCACATCGAAACACAAGGAACAATTGGTACAGAAGACGAGTTATCGAAGGAGGAGATCAAGCAGGCAGATGTCGTCATTATTGCAGCAGATATCAAAATTGGTGGCAAGGAGCGGTTCGAAGGAAAAAAAGTGATTGAGATTCCTACGAACATGGTCATTAAAGCACCAAAAGGGTTGATTACTAAAATTGAAGAAGAACTCAGTAAAACATAAAAGGAGAGGAATTGGATGCTTCGTCAACTACAATTAAAAAAGCATGCACTGACAGCTATTTCATACATGTTACCAGTTGTTGTGACCGCTGGACTCTTGATCGCTATTGGGAATTTAACAGGTGGGCAAGTCATCAATGATTATCAAGCGTCTTATTCTGTACCCGATGCCTTAGTTTCTCTAGGGGTTTTGGGCATGGGATTATTGGCTCCAGTGATTTCTGCAGCGATTGCCTATTCCATTGCCGATCGCCCAGGGATTGGTCCAGGTTTGTTTATGGGGTTAATTGCCAATGCCATTGGCGCAGGTTTTTTAGGTGGTATGTTAGGCGGTTACTTGGTGGGGTTCTTTGTCCTATTATTGGTGAAATATCTCAAAGTTCCTAAGTGGGCACAAGGATTGATGCCGATGATGATCATCCCACTGTTAGCGACCCTTAGTATCGGTTTATTGATGTTTTTCGTGGTAGGTGTGCCGATTGTTTGGGCAACAGAAGCGATGACCGATTTTTTACAAGGACTACAAGGTTCTGGAAAATTCCTCTTTGGGTCAATTGTCGGTGGGATGGCTGCCTTTGATTTTGGTGGACCAGTCAATAAGGTAGCCTCATTGTTTGCTGATGGGATGCTTTTGGAAGGTGTGCAAGAACCAGAAGCTGTGAAAGTGTTAGCGTCAATGGTTCCGCCTTTCGGTGTCACCATTTCATGGGTTTTATCTAAGTTATTTCGGCAAACAAAATATTCAAAAGAAGAAGAAAACAACATTAAGATTGCTTTTCCGATGGGACTTTGCATGATTACGGAAGGCGTTATCCCCTTAGCGGCAGTTGATCCGCTTCGTGTGATCATTTCGTGTACAGCTGGTGCAGCGATTGGCGGAGGTTTGAGTATGTCGTGGGGAATTGGGTCACCAGTTCCTTCTGGTGGGGTCTTTATTATCCCAGCAATGACTGATCCGTTGAAGTTTACCTTTGCCTTATTGATTGGTTCTGCAGTTACCGGCATTCTATTGTTTGTTTTGAAAAAGGCGCCAGCTGAACACCCTGTCGTAGAGGAAGAAGAGGAAGAAGTAGATTTTTCTTCTATTAAATTATCTTAAAAACTGTAGGGAGAAGGATTTGATATGTATGTGTCAATGAAAGAGATGCTCAAAAAAGCAAATCAAGAAAACTATGCTGTCATGGCGATCAATTGTTTTAATCTAGAAACAGCAAAAGCAACGATCCAAGCTGCTGAGGAATTACATGCGCCGATCATCATAGATTTATTGCAAGATCACTTAAAGCAACACATCAATTATCATTATTTAACGAAGCCCATCATCCGTATGGCACAGGATGCCAAAGTCGAAGTAGCGATTAATCTAGATCATGGTCAAGACATCGCATTTGTCAAACAGTGCTTACAAGAAGGATTTTCCAGCGTCATGATGGATGCTTCGATGTATCCCTTGGATCAGAATATCGAAATAACGAGAGCGATGGTTCAATTTGCCCAAACGTATGATGCGAGCGTAGAAGCAGAAGTAGGAAATATGGGGGCAGTCACAGGCGACCATTTTACAGATGATGCCATGTGTACGGACCCAGCAGAAGCAATCCGATTGATCAATGAAACGGGTGTGGACTGCTTAGCGATTTCCTATGGCTCCAGTCACGGAGATTATCCTAAAGGGTACAAACCACGTTTTCGTTTCGATATTGTTCAAGAAATAAAAGAGAAGACTCAACTTCCGTTAGTTTTACATGGGGGGTCAGGAGCGGGAAAAGACAACATTCGCCAATCCATTGAGTTAGGGATCAATAAGATTAATGTTGGTTCTGATTTTATGAAGGCGCAACAACAAAGATGCCAACAGCTTCTACAACAGGAGCCAACGATCGAATACCCCACTCTCATCCAACAAACAGTCATAGCAGGAAAAGAGTTAGTTCAGCAATACATTCAACTATCAGGTTCAACCAATAAATCATAGAAATGGAGAAAATAGACGATGTTAATCAATATGAATCAAATGTTAGAAATTGCCAAGGAAAATCATTTTGCAGTAGGGGCGTTTAACGTTGCTGACAGCAACTTTTTACGAGTAGTCATTGAGGCGGCAGAAGAAAATGATGCACCCGCAATCATTGCAGTCCATCCGACAGAATTAGACTTTACCAAAGATGAGTTTTTCCAATATGCAGTGAGCCGAGCGAAAAACAGCGCTGTGCCTTTCGTTATCCATATGGATCATGGCGATAGCTTAGCAAGTATTATGCGAGGGATTCATTGTGGGTTTAGTTCAGTTATGATCGACGGCTCCTTGTTGCCATTTGAAGAAAATATTGCACTAACAAAAGAAGTGGTAGATGTTTGCCATAAGATCGGGGTCTCAGTTGAAGGCGAACTAGGAACGATTGGTAACACGGGTACTTCAGTAGAAGGCGGTGTATCGGAAGTCATTTATACGAAGCCGGAAGATGCAGAGGAATTTGTGGAACGTACAGGAATCGATTCGTTAGCGGTGGCAATCGGAACCGCTCATGGTATCTATCCAAAAGATGTCAAGCCAGCATTGAAAATGGATGTTTTAACAAGTATTAAAGAAAAAGTAACCATTCCGCTAGTTTTACATGGAGGATCTGCTAACCCAGACGAAGAAATTGCAAAAGCAGTGCAAATCGGTATTCAGAAAGTCAATATTTCATCCGACTATAAATATGCTTTTTATAAAAAGTGTCGTGAGATCTTAGCTACAACAGAGCTATGGGATCCAAATGCCATTTATCCTGAATGTATCGCAGCAGCAAAAGAAGTGGTGAAACAAAAGATGGAACTCTTCCATTCAATCAACCAAGCAAAAGTCTATCGTCAAGCGAATATTCAACCTTGGCGACAAGAACAGAACTAAAAAAAATAATCCAAACTTTGTTTTTCAAGAAAAGTGTATGGCTTAGATCATCTATCACTTCCGATAGTTAATAGAATAAAAAACCGTAGAAACCAACATGATTGGGGGTTCTGCGGTTTTTTTGAATAACTGAAGATAGGCGAACTACTATAGGAAGGAAGTTTAGTAGAAATAAAATGTGACATTTAAGGATAAGAGGCATCTAAAGTTATCTAAATGAAAACTTATGAAAACAAATTGTTTTTTACAGGAAAAAAGCCTTGCTTTGTGGATTTAGATATATTATAATTACAAAGGTGCGTTTACCTAAACGTAAATGTCACAGACGTAATCTATAGGATTTCGTCGGCTAAGAAACGAGAGGTTGCGACACGCCCGGACGCTTTGCCACGAACGAGCGTGACGGAAATTTTCGTGGAGCTATGTCTACTTTTCAAAATAGGCGAAGGAGGGAACAAGATGGCAAAACAAAAAATTCGTATCCGTTTAAAAGCGTATGAACACCGTATTTTAGATCAAGCGGCGGATAAAATCGTGGAAACTGCAAAAAGAACTGGAGCTAGCGTGTCTGGTCCAATTCCATTACCAACTGAACGCAGTCTTTACACAGTTATTCGTGCGACTCACAAATACAAAGATTCACGCGAACAATTCGAAATGCGTACACACAAACGTCTTATCGACATTGTGAACCCAACACCAAAAACTGTTGATGCTTTGATGAAGCTAGACTTACCATCTGGTGTTAACATCGAAATCAAACTATAATATTAAAATAAAATTAATGGAGGTGTACTCATGACCAAAGGAATCTTAGGGAAAAAAGTGGGAATGACACAAATCTTCACTGAATCTGGCGAATTAATTCCAGTAACTGTTGTAGAAGCTACTCCAAACGTAGTGCTACAAGTGAAAACAATGGAAACTGATGGCTACGAAGCTATTCAAGTTGGTTACCAAGATATGCGTGAAGTTTTATCAAACAAACCTGCGAAAGGTCATGTTGCAAAAGCAAACACGGCTCCTAAGCGCTTCATTCGTGAATTCAAAAATGTTGAGCTAGGAGAATATGAAGTAGGAAAAGAAATTACAGTAGATGTTTTCCAAGCAGGAGACATTATTGATGTAACAGGTACTACGAAAGGTAAAGGATTTCAAGGGGTTATCAAACGTCACGGCCAAAGCCGCGGACCAATGGCTCACGGTTCTCGCTACCATCGTCGTCCTGGGTCAATGGGTCCAGTTGCACCTAACCGTGTATTCAAAAATAAACGTCTTGCTGGCCGTATGGGTGGCAACCGCGTAACAATCCAAAACTTGGAAGTTGTTCGCGTTGATGCAGAAAGAAACGTTATCTTAATTAAAGGAAATGTTCCTGGAGCTAAAAAATCATTAATCACTATCAAATCAGCTGTGAAAGCTAAATAATAGTAGGAAGAAAGGAGGAACTAAGGAATGCCGAATGTAGCATTATTCAAACAAGATGGAAGCCAAAACGGTGAAATCACACTTAACGAAGAAATCTTCGGAATTGAACCAAATGAAAGTGTTGTTTACGATGCAATCGTTATGCAACGTGCGTCATTAAGACAAGGAACACATGCGGTTAAAAACCGTAGTGCTGTTCGAGGCGGTGGACGTAAACCATGGCGTCAAAAAGGAACTGGTCGTGCTCGTCAAGGATCAATCCGCTCACCACAATGGCGTGGAGGTGGCGTAGTCTTTGGACCAACACCACGTTCTTACAGCTACAAACTTCCTAAAAAAGTTCGTCGTTTAGCAATGAAATCTGTATTGTCAGAAAAAGTTGCTGAAAACAACTTGGTAGCAATTGAAGGATTAAGCTTCGATGCACCAAAAACAAAAGAATTTAAACAAGTTCTTGCTAACTTATCTATTGACTCTAAAGTATTGGTTGTTCTAGAGAATGGTAACGACTTTGCTGCTTTATCAGCACGTAACTTACCAAACGTAACTGTAGTAACTTCTGATAACGTAAGTGTTCTAGATGTTGTTTCAAATACAAAAGTGTTAGCAACACAAACTGCTCTTACTCAAATTGAGGAGGTGCTTGCATAATGAACTTACTAGACGTAATCAAACGCCCAGTGATCACTGAAAAATCAATGCTTGCCATGGATGACAAGAAATATACTTTTGAAGTGGACACTCGTGCAAACAAAACTTTAGTAAAACAAGCGGTTGAAGCTGCTTTTGACGTAAAAGTTAAAAACGTGAACATCGTGAACGTACGTGCGAAATTCAAACGTATGGGCAAATATGCAGGATATACAAAAAAACGTCGCAAAGCGATCGTTACATTGACTGAAGATTCAAAAGAAATCCAATTATTCGAAGCTGCTGAATAAGCACTTACTAGATAACTCATTAAATTAGGAGGGAAAAACGTGGCGATTAAAAAGTACAAACCTACCTCAAATGGTCGTCGTAACATGACAGGTTCTGATTTTGCTGAAATCACAACATCAACACCTGAAAAATCATTGTTACAACCATTGAAAAACCATGCTGGACGTAACAATAACGGCCGCATCACTGTACGTCACCAAGGCGGCGGACACAAACGCCAATATCGCGTGATCGACTTCAAACGTAACAAAGATAACGTTGTTGCAACTGTTCAAACGATCGAATACGATCCAAACCGTTCAGCTAACATCGCGTTAGTACACTATGAAGATGGAGTGAAAGCTTACATCTTAGCACCAAAAGGACTACAAGTTGGAATGAAACTTGTTTCAGGTCCAGATGCAGATATCAAAGTCGGAAATGCTCTTCCTTTAGAAAACATTCCAGTTGGTACTGTTATCCACAATATTGAAATGAAACCTGGTAAAGGTGGACAATTAATCCGTTCTGCTGGTACAAGTGCTCAAGTACTTGGTAAAGAAGGCAAATACGTATTGATCCGCTTAAACTCTGGTGAAGTTCGTATGATCTTAGCTGCTTGCCGTGCAACAATCGGTTCAGTAGGTAACGAACAACACGAATTGATCAACATCGGTAAAGCTGGACGCTCTCGTTGGATGCGTAAACGCCCAACTGTACGTGGTAGCGTAATGAACCCTAACGATCACCCACACGGTGGTGGTGAAGGTAAAGCTCCTATCGGACGTAAAGCACCAGTTTCTCCTTGGGGACAACCAGCACTTGGTTACAAAACTCGTGATAAAAAAGCTAAATCAGACAAACTTATTGTTCGTCGTCGTAAAAATAAATAATTTCTTTGACCATGTGTCGCACATTTTGAGAGGAGGTTCACCATGGGTCGTAGTTTAAAGAAAGGACCTTTCGTTGATGAGCATTTAATGAACAAAGTTGAAGCTCAAGCAGGGGTTGAAAAGAAAAAAGTTATCAAAACTTGGTCTCGTCGTTCGACCATTTTCCCAAGTTTTGTTGGATATACCATCGCAGTATACGATGGACGTAAACACGTACCAGTTTACATCCAAGAAGATATGGTAGGACACAAACTAGGTGAATTCGCACCAACAAGAACTTATCGTGGCCATGCTGCAGACGATAAGAAAACGAAACGCTAATTGAGGGGAGGATAAAACCAAATGGCAGAACAAATCACATCAGCTAAAGCAACTGCAAAAACAGTTCGCACTTCACCTCGAAAAGCCCGTTTAGTAATTGACCTTATCAGAGGTAAAAGTGTTGCGGATGCAATTTCAATCTTGAAATTCACACCAAACAAATCTGCTGGAATCATTGAAAAAGTATTGATGTCAGCAGTTGCGAATGCAGAAAACAATTTTGACTTAGATGTTGAAAACTTGGTAGTATCTGAAGCATTTGTTAACGAAGGACCAACAATGAAACGTTTCCGTCCACGTGCAAAAGGATCAGCTTCTCCAATCAACAAACGTACAAGTCATATCACGGTAGTCGTATCAGAAAAATAAGGAGGGATAATCAGTGGGTCAAAAAGTACATCCAATTGGAATGCGTGTAGGCATCATCCGCGACTGGGATGCTAAATGGTATGCTGAAAAAGAGTATGCAGAGTTCTTACACGAAGATTTAAGAATCCGTAAATTTATTTCAACTAAACTTGCTGATGCTGCTGTATCAACAATTGAAATCGAACGTGCTACAGGCCGTGTTAACATTTCAATTCACACAGCAAAACCAGGTATGGTTATTGGTAAAGGCGGATCTGAAGTCGAAAACCTAAGAAAAGAATTAAATAAATTAACTGGTAAAAGAATCCATATCAACATCGTGGAAATCAAAAAACCAGATCTAGATGCAAAATTAGTAGGTGAAGGAATCGCACGTCAATTAGAAAATCGTGTTGCTTTCCGTCGCGCTCAAAAACAAGCCATCCAACGTTCAATGCGTGCTGGCGCTAAAGGGATCAAAACTCAAGTATCTGGACGTCTAAACGGTGCGGACATCGCTCGTTCAGAAGGATACTCAGAAGGAACTGTTCCTCTTCACACATTACGTGCGGATATTGATTACGCATGGGAAGAAGCAGATACAACATACGGAAAACTAGGAGTTAAAGTGTGGATCTATCGTGGAGAAATTCTTCCAACTAAAAAAAACACTGAGAAAGGAGGGAAATAATCATGTTAGTACCTAAACGTGTAAAACACCGTCGTGAATTCCGCGGAAAAATGCGCGGGGAAGCCAAAGGTGGTAAAGAAGTAGCATTCGGTGAATACGGTTTGCAAGCTGTTGATTCACATTGGATCACTAACCGCCAAATCGAAGCTGCTCGTATCGCAATGACTCGTTACATGAAACGTGGTGGGAAAGTATGGATTAAAATTTTCCCTCACAAATCTTATACTGCCAAAGCAATTGGGGTACGTATGGGTTCTGGTAAAGGGGCACCTGAAGGATGGGTTGCACCAGTAAAACGTGGTAAAATCATGTTTGAAATTGCAGGCGTGTCTGAAGAAGTGGCTCGTGAAGCGTTACGTCTAGCTTCTCACAAATTACCAATGAAAACTAAGATCGTAAAACGTGAGGAAATGGGTGGTGAATCGAATGAAGGTTAAAGAAATCAGAGAATTAACCACTGCCGAAATGCTTGATCAAGAAAAACAATTAAAAGAAGAATTGTTTAATCTTAGATTCCAATTAGCAACAGGTCAATTAGAAAACACTGCACGTATTAAAGAAGTACGTAAATCGATTGCACGCATCAAAACTGTATTGCGTGAACAAGCTAAGTAATTATGGAAGGAGGCCATTAAGCGTATGACTGAAGAAAGAAATCAACGCAAAGTTTATCAAGGTCGCGTGGTATCTGACAAAATGGATAAAACCATTACAGTTTCTGTTGAAACAAAGAAAAACCACCCTATCTATGGCAAACGCATGAACTATTCTAAGAAATACAAAGTGCATGATGAAAACAACACAGCTAAAGTTGGCGACATCGTGAAAATTATGGAAACTCGTCCATTATCAGCTACAAAACGTTTCCGTTTGTTGGAAGTAGTCGAAGAAGCAGTTATTATCTAATAACACGAGATTTTCCTATATAGATTGAATGCAAAATCTGAAAGGAGGATACACAACGTGATCCAAGCAGAAAGTCGTTTAAAAGTCGCTGATAATTCAGGCGCACGTGAAATTTTGACGATCAAAGTCCTTGGTGGTTCTGGTCGTAAAACTGCTAACATCGGTGATGTGATCGTTGCTACGGTTAAACAAGCAACGCCAGGTGGGGTTGTCAAAAAAGGTGACGTCGTAAAAGCCGTTATCGTTCGAACAAAATCAGGAGCTCGTCGTACAGACGGTTCATATATTAAATTTGATGAAAATGCTGCAGTGATTATTCGTGATGATAAAAGCCCTCGTGGAACGCGTATCTTTGGGCCGGTTGCACGTGAACTACGTGAAAACAACTTCATGAAGATCGTTTCACTAGCACCAGAAGTTTTATAATCTTGAGACACTTATCAAAGGAGGTGCGAAACAGTTATGTTTGTTAAAAAAGGCGATAAAGTTAAAGTTATCACTGGAAAAGACAAAAATAAAGAAGGCGTTGTATTAGCAGCGTTTCCGAAAAAAGATAAAGTCATTGTCGAAGGTGTGAATGTTGTTAAAAAACACCAAAAACCTTCTCAAGCTGCTCCTCAAGGTGGAATTGTTGAGATGGAAGCACCAATTCATGTTTCTAACGTGATGGTGATCGACTCTACTGGCGTAGCTGGCCGAGTTGGCTACAAAGAAGTAGATGGCAAAAAAGTCCGCGTTTCTAAAAAAACCGGTGAAGTTTTAGATAATAAATAAGTTTAAGGAAGGAGGGGCTTACTGAATGAACCGCCTAAAAGAAAAATATCTTAAAGAAGTAACTCCATCATTGATGGAAAAATTTAACTATAGCTCTGTTATGCAAACACCTAAAGTTGAAAAAATCGTCATCAACATGGGTGTTGGTGATGCGGTATCAAACGCTAAAAACTTAGATAAAGCAGTTGAAGAATTAACTTTGATCACTGGACAAAAACCAATGATTACTAAAGCTAAAAAATCAATCGCTGGATTCCGTTTACGTGAAGGAATGCCAATTGGGGCAAAAGTTACCTTGCGCGGAGAAAGAATGTACGAATTTCTAGACAAATTGGTTTCAGTTTCTCTACCACGTGTACGTGACTTCCATGGTGTAAGTAAAAAAGCCTTTGACGGTCGTGGAAACTATACTTTAGGTATTAAAGAACAATTGATCTTCCCAGAAGTAGATTACGATTTAGTAGATAAAGTACGTGGTATGGACATCGTTATTGTAACGACAGCTAACTCAGATGAAGAATCTCGTGAGTTGTTGACACAATTAGGCATGCCATTCCAAAAATAATTAAAGGAGGCGAACTACGTGGCTAAAAAATCAATGATTGCTAAAAACAAACGCCCTGCAAAACATTCAACACAAGCTTACACTCGTTGCGAACGTTGCGGACGTCCACATTCAGTTTATCGTAAGTTCCATCTTTGCCGTATTTGCTTCCGCGAACTTGCCTATAAAGGTCAAATTCCCGGCGTGAAGAAAGCTAGCTGGTAAAAAAGTAAATTCGCATAAGAAGGAGGTAAAAGATCAATGGTCATGACAGATCCAATTGCAGATTTTCTAACTCGTATCCGTAACGCAAACATGGTTAAACATGAGTCTTTAGAAGTTCCTGCATCAAAAATTAAACGTGACATCGCTGAAATCTTAAAACGTGAAGGTTTCGTTCGTGATGTTGAATATATCGAAGATGACAAACAAGGCGTGATCCGTGTTTTCCTAAAATTTGGTAAAAACGGCGAACGTGTTATCACTAACTTAAAACGTATCTCTAAACCAGGTTTGCGTGCTTATGTCAAAGCTGACGAAGTACCAAAAGTATTGAACGGTTTAGGTATCGCAATCATTTCGACTTCTGAAGGTGTTGTTACTGATAAAGAAGCTCGTGAAAAAAATATCGGCGGCGAAGTTATCGCTTACGTATGGTAATCAACTAGAATTTACAAGGAGGTGTCTTTAAGTGAGCCGTATTGGAAATAAAGTTGTTGTGATCCCTGAAGGAGTAACAGTTACTCAAGATGGAAACAACATTACAGTTAAAGGACCTAAAGGTGAATTAACACGTACTTTCTCTTCTGATATCAAAATGAATATCGAAGGAAACGAAGTGACTTTCACTCGTCCAAATGACAGTAAAGAAATGAAAACAATCCATGGAACAACTCGTGCTAACTTCAACAACATGGTTGTAGGTGTTAGTGAAGGATTCCAAAAAGCATTAGAATTGATCGGGGTTGGGTACCGTGCGCAATTACAAGGATCAAAACTTGTCTTGAACGTAGGTTACTCACATCCAGTAGAAATCACACCACCAGCTGGCGTAACTGTTGAAGTACCAGCTAACACACAAGTAATTGTTAAAGGTGCGAACAAAGAAGAAGTTGGCGAATTAGCTGCGAACATTCGCGGAACTCGTCCTCCAGAACCTTATAAAGGTAAAGGTATTCGTTATGTTGGCGAATATGTACGCCGTAAAGAAGGTAAAACTGGTAAATAGTTTAGAAAAATTGCATAGAAGCCAGCAGCAGGAAAAAAGGATTTTGCAGAAGTTTACCTTCATTCAAAAGAAATTTAACTTGTGCCGCAGCTTCTATTTTTCGAGACTTTGGTGTTTCTGCCTAAGTGCAGTACAATAAAATTAAAGAGGTGACAATTGTGATTACAAAACCAGATAAGAACAAAACACGTCAGAAAAGACATCGTCGTGTACGTAACAATATCTCTGGTACTGCTGAGCGCCCACGCTTGAACGTTTTTCGTTCTAACAAAAACATCTACGCTCAAATTATTGATGACGTAGCGGGTGTAACGCTAGCAAGTGCCTCTACCTTGGATAAAGAAATTTCAGGTGGAACAAAAACAGAAGCAGCACAAGCTGTCGGTAAATTAGTTGCTGAACGTGCAACTGAAAAAGGCATTAAAGTAGTAGTCTTTGACCGTGGTGGATACCTTTACCATGGCCGTGTGCAAGCTTTAGCTGAAGCTGCTCGCGAAAATGGACTAGAATTTTAGGAAAAGGAGGAATACCATTCATGGTTTATATCGATCCAAAACATTTGGAATTAGAAGACCGCGTTGTTGCAATTAACCGTGTAACAAAAGTTGTTAAAGGTGGACGTCGTCTACGTTTTGCTGCTTTAGTTGTTGTCGGTGACAAAAACGGACATGTAGGATTTGGTACTGGTAAAGCACAAGAAGTACCTGAAGCAATCCGTAAAGCAATTGAAGATGCGAAGAAAAACTTAGTTGAAGTACCTATGGTTGGTTCAACAATCCCACACGAAGTCATCGGTGCTTTTAGTGGTGGTAGAATCCTAATGAAACCTGCTGTTGAAGGTTCTGGGGTTGCTGCTGGTGGACCAGTTCGTGCCGTATTGGAATTAGCAGGGGTAGCAGATATCACTTCTAAATCTTTAGGTTCAAATACACCAATCAACGTTGTTCGTGCAACTGTTGAAGGTTTGAAACAATTGAAACGTGCAGAAGAAGTTGCAGAACTTCGCGGCAAATCAGTTGAAGAATTAATCGGATAAGGAGGACAAAAATAATGGCTGAATTAAAAGTTACTTTAAAACGCAGTATTATCGGACGTCCTCAAAACCAACGTGATACAGTAAAAGCGTTAGGTCTTACAAAGATTAACAGCTCAGTGGTTAAACCTGCTAATGAAGCAATCAAAGGCATGATCAACACTGTTTCTCACTTGGTGGACGTTGAAGAAATCTAATTAAACAAACCTAGTATATAGTAAGAAATATGAACTAGAATATTAAGGAGGTGCCAAACCTATGAAACTTCATGAATTAAAACCTGCAGAAGGTTCACGACAAGTACGTAACCGTGTTGGACGTGGTACTTCTTCTGGTAACGGAAAAACTGCTGGACGTGGTCAAAAAGGTCAAAAAGCTCGTTCAGGCGGTGGTGTACGTCTAGGATTTGAAGGGGGTCAAACTCCATTATTCCGTCGTTTACCAAAACGTGGTTTCACAAACGTGAACCGCAAAGATTATGCAGTCATCAACCTTGATGTCCTAAATCGTTTTGAAGATGGTGCTGAAGTAACTCCAGTTGCTTTAGTAGAAGCTGGAATCGTGAAAAACGAAAAATCTGGAATCAAAGTATTAGCTAACGGTGAGTTAACTAAGAAATTGACTGTGAAAGCCGCAAAATTCTCTAAGGCAGCTGAAGAAGCAATCGTTGCTGCTGGTGGGTCAATTGAGGTGATCTAATGTTCAAACTGTTAAAAGATGCTTTTAAAGTAAAAGACATTAGATCCAAAATCCTATTTACTGTTTTTGTTCTATTTGTATTTCGCTTAGGTGCTCATATCACTGTGCCCGGAGTAAATGCTAGTTCATTGCAAAACCTTTCTTCTTTGCCTTTTTTCAACATGTTGAACTTGGTGAGTGGTAGTGCGATGCAAAACTTCTCCATCTTCTCAATGGGGGTTTCGCCTTACATTACAGCTTCGATCGTTATCCAATTGTTACAAATGGATATCGTGCCACGTTTTGTTGAATGGTCAAAACAAGGGGAGGTTGGTCGTAAGAAGTTGAATCAAGCAACTCGATACCTGACATTAGTATTGGCATTTGTCCAATCTGTTGGGATCACTGCTGGATTTAACCAATATGCTCAACTAGGTTTTGTGAATAACCCTAACGTTTCAACCTATGTTACTATCGGTCTGATTTTGACTGCTGGTACAATGTTTGTCACTTGGTTAGGAGAACAAATCACAGAAAAAGGAATCGGTAACGGAGTATCAATGATCATCTTTGCAGGGATCATTTCTCGACTTCCTGAAAGTGTAAAAGAAATTTATGAAGACTATTTCGTAAATATCAATCAATCAGATATCTGGAAATCTGCAATTTTCATTGCTATTTTAATCGTTGCAATCTTATTGATCGTAACGTGCGTTACATTTTTCCAACAAGCTGAACGCAAAATCCCAATTCAATATACGAAACGTGTAGCAGGGGCGCCAACAAGTAGTTATCTACCGTTGAAAGTCAATGCGGCTGGGGTTATCCCGGTTATCTTTGCAAGTTCGTTTATTGCGACACCTAATGCGGTTTTACAAGCATTGAGTGGAAGATTTGGGGCTGAAAACTGGTATAAAATAATGATGCAGATCTTTAACTATAATACTGCACCTGGTGCAACTATTTATACGATCTTGATCGTCGCATTCACATTCTTCTATGCTTTTGTTCAAGTAAACCCTGAGAAATTAGCGGAAAACTTACAAAAACAAGGAAGCTATATACCAAGCGTACGTCCTGGTAAAGGAACTGAAGAGTATGTCTCAAGCTTATTGATGCGTTTAAGTACAGTCGGTGCGATTTTCCTTGGTTTAGTGGCTTTATTACCGATCATTGCTCAAATGATTTGGAATCTGCCTCAGTCCATTGGGTTAGGTGGTACTAGCTTACTGATCGTCATCGGTGTAGCTTTAGAAACTGCGAAACAGTTAGAAGGCTTAATGCTGAAACGTAAGTACGTTGGATTTATCGAGTAAGAAAGCGTGTTGAGGTTTTTCCTCAACACACGTTCTCACATTTATTAGGAGGGAAAACAATGAACCTCATTTTAATGGGGCTACCAGGCGCAGGTAAAGGAACACAAGCAGAAAAAATCATTGATGCTTATCATATTCCTCACATCTCAACAGGAGACATGTTCCGTGCAGCAATGCAAAATGAAACAGCTCTTGGCTTGGAAGCAAAGTCTTATATTGATAAAGGTGAATTAGTTCCTGATGAAGTAACAAATGGAATCGTGAAAGAGCGCTTAGCTGAACCTGATACGGAAAAAGGCTTCTTATTAGATGGTTTTCCCCGTACACTTGAGCAAGCGGAAGCGCTAGATGCAATGTTAAAAGACTTAGACAAAAAAATTGATGCAGTCATCGATATCCATGTTGGTGAAGATGTATTGGTTGAGCGTTTAGCTGGCCGATTCATTTGCAGCAATTGTGGAGCAACTTATCATAAAATTTTTAACCCTACAAAAGTTGAAGATACATGTGATCGTTGTGGTGGGCATGAATTCTATCAAAGAGAAGATGATAAACCTGAGACGGTTAAAAATCGTCTGGCTATCAACATCAAAAATAGTGAACCAATCTTGGCCTATTACAAAGAACAAGGTTTGCTAAACACTATCGATGGTGATCGTGAAATCGATGCTGTATTTACTGATGTCCAAAAAATTATTGAAAAATAGCACGATTGCCCGTAGCCGACTTGCATTAAGCAGTTACTCTTGTCAAGTTCAATAAATTATGATAGAATATGTCAGTCCGACTTCTAGAGAAATCCTCTAGATGATCCATTTTGAGAATTTTGAGGTGGGAACTGCAGTTTCCGCCATTTTATCGTGTGAAAATGCGAAACAAGTACAAGGAGGTACTGTGCGTGGCAAAAGAAGATATGATTGAAGTCGAAGGTACAGTCGTCGAAACTTTGCCGAATGCAATGTTTAAAGTTGAACTAGAAAACGGACACCAAGTTCTTGCTACTGTTTCAGGTAAAATCCGTATGCATTACATCCGTATCTTACCTGGTGACAAAGTGACGGTTGAATTGTCTCCGTATGATTTAAACCGTGGCCGTATTACTTATCGCTTTAAATAATTGTACTCCGTAAAACTACAGGAGGTATTATCATGAAAGTAAGACCATCAGTAAAACCAATGTGCGAACATTGTAAAGTAATTCGTCGTAAAGGACGCGTTATGGTGATTTGCCCAGCAAATCCAAAACATAAACAACGTCAAGGATAATTGGAGGTGCAATAAATATGGCTCGTATTGCAGGAGTAGATATTCCTCGTGATAAACGTGTAGTAGTTTCTCTTACTTATATCTATGGTATTGGTAACACTACTGCTAAAAAAATCTTAGCTGATGCTGGTGTATCTGAAGATGTTCGTGTTCGTGAATTAACGAATGAACAAACAGATGCTATCCGTGCAGAAGTAGATAAATTAAAAGTTGAAGGTGACCTTCGTCGTGAAGTGAACTTAAACATCAAACGTTTGATGGAAATCGGTTCATACCGTGGAATCCGTCATCGTCGTGGATTGCCTGTTCGTGGACAAAACACGAAAAACAATGCACGTACTCGTAAAGGTCCAGCTCGCGCTATCGCTGGCAAGAAAAAATAATTCTTAAGTGAAGGAGGTTAGAACTTCATGGCAGCAAAAAAAGTGAATCGTAAACGCCGTGTGAAAAAGAATATAGAAGCAGGTATTGCACATATCCATTCTACATTCAACAACACTATCATCATGATCACTGATACTCACGGAAATGCATTAGCGTGGTCATCAGCTGGTTCATTAGGCTTCAAAGGAAGCAAAAAATCAACTCCTTTTGCCGCTCAAATGGCAGCAGAAACAGCTACAAAAGCAGCAATGGAACACGGATTAAAAACTGTTGAAGTAACAGTTAAAGGACCTGGTTCTGGACGTGAAGCAGCAATTCGTTCATTACAAGCTACAGGTTTAGAAGTGACTGCAATTCGTGACGTGACTCCAGTTCCTCATAATGGTGCCCGCCCTCCAAAACGCCGTCGTGTTTAATGAGTGCCGCTCATTTTGAGTTCTATTAGTAACGTCATTGAACAAGACACTTTTCGTTTTGAAAGGGGTAAAGATAAGAATGATTGAGTTCGAAAAACCAAGAATCGCAAAAATTGATGAAGAAAAAGATTATGGCAAGTTCATCGTTGAACCTCTTGAAAGAGGATATGGGACTACTTTAGGGAATTCCCTACGTCGTATTTTATTATCTTCTTTGCCAGGTGCTGCCATCACTAATATTCAAATCGATGGTGTACTGCATGAATTCTCTACCATTAAAGGGGTAAGAGAAGACGTCACTCAAATCATCTTGAACATTAAAGGCTTAGCACTTAAAATGTATGGTCAAGAAGAAAAAACCCTTGAAATCGATATTACCGGACCTGCTACAGTAACTGCTGGCGATATTATCGTTGATAGTGAGGTAGAAATTCTTAACAAAGATATGTACATCTGTAGCGTCTCTGAAGGAGCTACGTTCCACGCTCGCTTAACAGTGAAGCCAGGACGTGGTTATGTTCAAGCAGATGAAAACAAAAAAGAAGATATGCCAATTGGTGTACTTCCAGTCGATTCAATCTACACGCCAGTTCGTCGTGTGAACTACCAAGTAGAAAACACTCGTGTTGGACACCGTGAAGATTTTGATAAATTGACGATGGAGATTTGGACAGATGGTTCAATCGAACCGTTGGAAGCAATGAGTTTATCTGCAAAAATCATGACAGAACATTTAGACATCTTTGTAAACCTAACTGATGAAGCTAAAAATGCTGAAATCATGGTCGAAAAAGAAGAAACACAAAAAGAAAAAATGTTAGAAATGACAATTGAAGAATTAGACTTGTCTGTTCGCTCTTATAATTGTTTGAAACGTGCAGGAATCAATACTGTACAAGAACTTACAAATAAATCTGAGCCAGAAATGATCAAAGTCCGTAACTTAGGACGTAAATCATTAGAAGAAGTGAAAGCTAAATTACACGACTTAGGTTTAGGTTTACGTAAGGAAGATTAAAACCTTTTACGAAGGAGGGAAACCAACGTGAGTTATCGTAAACTAGGACGCACATCTAGCCAACGTAAAGCGATGTTGCGTGATTTAACAACTGACTTATTAATTAACGAACGTATTGTGACTACTGAAGCTCGTGCGAAAGAAGTTCGCTCAACTACAGAAAAAATGATCACTTTAGGCAAACGTGGAGACTTACATGCACGTCGTCAAGCTGCGGCTTTTGTACGTAATGAAGTTGCTAGCGTACGTGAAGAAAATGAGGACATCGTCATTGAATCAGCTTTACAAAAACTATTTAATGATATTGCACCTCGTTATGCTGAACGTCAAGGTGGCTACACTCGTATCTTGAAGACAGAACCAAGACGCGGTGATGGTGCACCAATGGTTGTCTTAGAACTTGTCTAAAATCACACTAATAACATCACTTTATAGATGATTCTTTTAGAGTGTTATGATGTTGGAAGTTAACTCTTCCGAGTCTAGCTCAGCGCTACTCCCCAAATCTATCGGTTTGGGGAGTATGCACTCATCATAAAGTGTTTTTTTGTACCTTCAATTACCTGTCAAGACATCTAATTGAAGGTGTAAAAAAACACTTTAATTAAAACGGAAACAATTGAAAAATCAGGTGTTTTTTGATAGTGTTAGTAGGAACTTAGGATGGAGAAGGAGTAATTATGGAGCCAATAATTGAATTAGGAAAGATTAATTACAAATATCAACCTGATGACCCTCGTCCAGCATTAAAAGACATTTCATTTACCATCAAGCAAGGTGAGTGGATCGCAATCATCGGACATAATGGATCAGGGAAATCAACACTTGCAAAAACAATCAATGGGTTGCTTCTACCAGAGTCTGGTATTGTGAAAGTTGGCAATCAAACACTTAATGAAGAAAATATCTGGTCGATCCGTCGAATGGTTGGAATGGTTTTCCAAAATCCAGACAACCAATTTGTTGGATCTACTGTTGAAGATGATGTTGCTTTTGGTCTTGAGAACCAAGGTATACCTAGAGAAGAAATGGTGATCCGTGTACAAGATGCGCTAGAAAAGGTACGTATGATCGATTTTGCCAAACGTGAACCAGCAAGACTTTCTGGTGGACAAAAACAACGAGTAGCCATTGCTGGAGTCGTAGCTCTACGTCCAGATATTATTATCTTAGATGAAGCTACTAGTATGCTTGATCCAGAAGGTCGTGAAGAAGTGATTTCCACGATTAAAAAAATCAAAGATGAAAGTAATTTGACCGTCATATCTATCACTCATGATATCGATGAGGCAGCAAATGCCAATCGGATATTAGTGATGAAACAAGGAGAATTAGTCAATGAAGGCACACCAGAACAAATCTTTTCTGCTGGTCCAGAATTGATCAATTTAGGGTTAGATCTTCCTTTTCCTGAAAAATTGAAAAGCGCCTTGAAGCAACGAGGAATTGATGTTCCTAGTGAATATATGACAGAAGAAAGGATGGTGGAATGGTTATGGACATCCGTTTTGAAAAAGTAGATTTCACCTATCAACCAAACACACCATTCGAACAACGTGCATTATTTGATATTGATTTAATGATTAAAGAAAATAGCTACACAGCCTTAGTCGGGCATACTGGAAGTGGGAAATCAACCTTACTGCAACATTTGAATGCGTTGATTAAACCTACCAGTGGGATCGTACATATTGGCGATCGACAAATCAAGCCCGATACGAATAATAAAAACTTAAAACCCATTCGTAAAAAAGTGGGCATTGTTTTTCAGTTTCCTGAAGCCCAATTATTTGAAGAAACGGTAGCAAAAGACATTGCTTTTGGACCAAAGAACTTTGGTGTCAGTGAGGAAGATGCACGAGACTTAGCTAAAGAAACATTAGCACAAGTTGGTTTAGATGAAACTTACTTAGAGCGTTCTCCTTTTGAATTATCAGGAGGACAAATGCGTCGAGTAGCGATTGCAGGTGTACTTGCTATGAAGCCGGAAGTACTAGTATTAGACGAACCAACGGCTGGACTTGATCCTCAAGGTCGAAAAGAAATGATGGATATGTTCTGGCGACTGCACAAAGAACATAAAATCACGATCGTATTGGTCACTCATTTAATGGATGATGTGGCAAATTACGCGGATTATGTTTATGTCTTAGAAAAAGGTAGGATTGTAAATAGCGGTCAACCTCATGCAGTTTTTCAAAATCTATCTTGGCTCAAAGAAAAGCAATTAGGTGTTCCGACTGCGACAGAATTTGCGGAAAAGCTGAATAGTCGAACAGCGCTTTTTTCCGAACTTCCAATCACTGCAGATGAATTAGCAGATCAGCTCGTAGCATTAGTAGGGGGACAACCTGATGATGAATAAATTAATTTTTGGTCGATACATGCCTGGAGATTCCTTGATCCATCGATTAGACCCTCGAGCAAAGTTATTAGCAAGTTTCTACTTTATTGGAATTATTTTTTTAGCAAATAATTGGCAGACTTATGCGTTATTAGCTGTTTTCACTTTACTTGCTGTCTTTCTCTCAAAGGTAGATTTCAACTTTTTCATCCGAGGCATCCGTCCTTTGATCTGGTTGATTTTATTTACAGTGGCACTCCAAGTATTATTTACTAGCGGTGGTGCTACCTACTGGAGTTGGGGAATCTTCAATATTACGGAGTTCGGTGTAATGAATGGGCTGTTTATTTTTTGCCGATTTGTACTAATCATTTTTATGTCTACCTTATTAACATTAACGACTCCACCTTTGGAATTATCTGATGCGATTGAGTATTTACTTCGCCCATTAAAAGCAGTTCGCTTTCCGGTGCATGAAATTTCGTTGATGCTTTCGATTGCTCTACGATTCGTACCAACGTTGATGGATGAAACAGAGAAAATCATGAATGCACAACGAGCCCGTGGGGTTGATTTTGGTGAAGGAAGTCTAGTCCAAAAAATGAAAGCAGTTATTCCTTTACTGATTCCTTTGTTTGTTAGCAGTTTTAACCGGGCAGAAGATTTAGCGACTGCCATGGAAGCAAGAGGATACCAAGGTGGTGAAGGAAGAACAAAGTACCGCATACTGCATTGGCATCAACGAGATACGATGGTCCTTGTTGTTTTTGTCTTGATGACCATTGCATTAGTCTTTTTAAGAAGTTGATGAGTAGGTGAAAGTATGACACGTTATAAAGCAATTATTGCCTATGATGGTACCCATTTTAATGGTTTTCAGAAGCAACCAAATGGTCGTACTGTCCAAGAGGAAATGGAAAAAACGCTAAAGAAAATGGCCAATGGAAAAGAGATTACTGTCTTTGGTTCTGGCCGTACTGATGCAGGGGTCCATGCGATGGGGCAAGTGATCCATTTTGATTACCCTGAAGAACGACCTTTAGAACGTATGCGTTTTGCATTAGATACGCAATCGCCAGAAGATATCGCAGTTAAAGCCGTTGAGATCGTTTCAGATGATTTTCACGCGCGCTATTTAGTAAAAGAAAAAACTTACCAGTTTCGGGTCGATATTGGAAAACCACGCAGTCCGTTTCGTCGGCATTACGCAAGTTATTTCCCCTATCCACTTGATTTATCGAAAATTCAACGAGCATTGCCCGACTTAATAGGTACCCATGATTTCACTTCTTTTTGTGCTTCTGGAAGTTCAATCGAGGACAAAGTAAGAACGATCTATGAAGCAAAGATGGAAGTCAATGAGGCCGGGGATGAGTTGTTATTTACTTTTCGTGGGAATGGTTTCTTGTACAAGATGATTCGGATCCTTGTCGGTACGTTGCTGAAGATTGGGAACGGGCGACTCTCAGAGGATAGTATACCCGAAATCATTGCGAAAAAAGATCGAAATGCTGCAGGACCCACAGCTCATCCAGAAGGGTTATATCTGTATGAAGTGGTGTATGATTAATAAAGAAAAGTTCCAAATAGATCCTATTGGAGGTAATAAACTTCAAAAAAGGATGAGAGGGTTAAATGGTTAAGAGAAAATAGCTCTTTTTATGAATCCATAAAGACCTTTTATTCACACGTTTCGTTTAGAGAAAAAATATTTCTCTAAACGGAACGTTTTTTTATTTTTTATGAGTTTTAACTCCCCAAAAAATAATAACAGTAACAAGATATTACTAGCATATAAGTAGCTAAATGATCAATTTTATAGAAATATAAAATAACTATTATTTAAAATAACAATCGAAATAACATAAAGTATATAAAAAAGAAAAAGTTGTTGCTAAAGAGAGGATTCTTTTCTTTATAATAGAACCTAATGAGCGAAAGGAGAATAAATGACATGAGCAATGAAAAATTAGATCAGAATACTTTAATCAGCATACTGGGAGAAGTACATGAGGAAAAACCCTTTATTGAGACGAGACTAGATGAGAAAGAAAATTTTAAAAACGCTATGGGTAATATTTTCCAACAAAACGCATCCATACAGCCAAAAATAGTAACACCAGACCCAGCAAAAAATTCGGCAAACAATAATCCATCAGTACTATCGAGTGCGAAGATGGAAAATTCAACTAGCATATTGGGAGAACCAACCGGTTCAAAATCGTTTATGGCTATGACAGCAGCTGAGAAAAAAATTTTTAAAAACGCTATGGGTAATATATTCCAACAAAACCTAACCATACAGCCAAAAATAGTAACACCAGATCCAGCAAAAAATTCGGCAAACAATAATCCATCAATACCATCGAGTGCGCAGATGGAAAATCCAACTAGCATATTAGGAGAAACAACCGGTTCAAAATCGTTTATGGCTATGACAGCAGCTGAGAAAGAAAATTTTAAAAATGCTATGGGTAATATATTCCAACAAAACCCATCCATACAGCCAAAAATAGTAACACCAGATCCAGCAAAAAATTCGGCAAACAATAATCCATCAATACCATCGAGTGCGCAGATGGAAAATCCAACTAGCATATTAGGAGAAACAACCGGTTCAAAATCGTTTATGGCTATGACAGCAACTGAGAAAGAAATTTTTAAAAACGCTATGGGTAACATATTCCTAAAGAACCTGCCCATACATCAGACAACAGTAATACCAATGCCAATAACAAAGGAATCGTCAAAAACTAAACCTTCTGATCAAGGAGAGCATAGAAGAAAATTCGTTGATGTATTAAACCAAATAAAGTTAAATAATCCAGTAGCACAAGAAAGAACAGCAGAGTCTGCAAAAAAAGAATTTACAGAAAACACCTCTTTGATATTACCGAGTGAGGAGAAGTCAGGACAACCCGAGTCAACAAGAATAGATCTTACGGAAAACACTCCTCCGGCATTAACAAATGAGGAGAAACCAAAACAACCCATGCCAACAAGAACAGATCTTACGGAAAAAAATTCTTCAAAACTACAAGGTAATCAAAAACTGCAACGATCAAACTTTGATATTGTATTAAATCAGTTAATGTTAAATAAACTAACGGCACAGAAAATATCAGTAGAACAAACAGTAGAAAACTCGGCAGACGATAATCCTTCGAAACTATTGAGCGGAGAGAAACCAAAACAACCCGAGCCAGCAAAAAAAGAATTTACAGAAAACATCCCTTTGACATTACCGAGTAAGGAGAAGCTAGAGCAACCTGGGCCAACAAGAAGAGATCTTACGGAAAACACTTCTTCGAAACTAGAAGTTGATCAAGAAAAACATAACAATAAAACCAATCAACTGGTACCAAAAACAAATGTCAAAGCGTTAACTAAGTTTTTTGAAACAAAGAGTTCTATAAACGAAGCTTGTGATAGAGCAAAACAAGGTGCAGAGTTAGAAAAAAATAGAATTTCCCAAAATACTGTGACAAATGGACAATCTTTATCTAGGTAATAGCTGATAATCAACCCTTAAATAAAGAAGTCAGATGGATTTTATACGGCTAGTGAGTACACCTGTTGTTTAATTATTTGAGAACGTACCATAGCTACTCAAGGTGAGCCATTTTTGTAGGATAGAATGCTTCAATTCATGATTTTGTTTTATGAATATGCGAATCGAGTTCAGTACTCAGCTAAATATTGGAAGAGTAGATATGAAAAATAATGACTAGATATTAAGTTAGACGATGTGTACGAATGTCGAACATTTTTACTAAGCGAAACATAAATTTTAAAAAAAAGAAAAAATAGGTAAAGGAATGATTGGATTTTAGTATACAATATGGACTAACTTAACGGAGGGAGATTTTTTAATGGAAAATAATCAGGAAACATTGAAGACTATACATGGAGACCTTATAGCGATAGCTAACAATCTAGGATTTTATGATAGCGAAACATTTCATAAAAAAATAAGTGAAGAAACAAAGAGAACGTTATCGAAAGACAATAAGCAATTAACCAAAGAAAAACTAGAAGTAGCAGTGATGAACTTAACTGAAATGATACCGAATACTATAAAAACTAAACTAAAGGCAGATGAAAGGCTAGTAGCAAGTAAAAGCGCACGTTTATTTACACGTGCTGTAAGCGAAAAAAAGCAAGATTCAGATGGTATTTTACAAGATATACTAGCATATAACAAAAGTATTAGTGATGGAGTGGAATCACTGAAGAAAGCTAGACCGCATGAAAGAGAACAGCTAATTAGTTCAATTGAAGAAGGTTGGGAAGCTGCTAAGAACAATTTGAACCTATTAAAAAAAGACGAGGGTATTGCTCCTGATGGAATGACTAACACTGCAGTAATAGAATCTCTATTATTTCAGAGAAAGAATTTTTTAAATACATATCACATGATACATCAAGTAAGGGAACAACTTGGTTTAAAACAAATTCGAAGGCAAGATTTAAGTGTTGGTGCTAATAGCCAAAACTCTTCGGTTAGTTTAGCAGAAGTGGTTAAAATGAAATTTAAAGAATTCCAAAAGAAACAACAAGAGAGTCTAAAAAACAGTTCAGAGGACAACACAATACATAGTTCCCAACTTACGAGTCAAGGACAAAACGGAAATCATGCTGTTGATGATAATGGGTATGACGAACCAGTTGAATATGGTAAAGTAGGCATTTATGGGGAGAACGAAAATCCTGAGGAGCTAACTCCTCATTCAAGTGCTGTTGATGATAATGGGTATGACGAACCAGTTGAATATGATGAAGTAGACATTTATGGGGAGAACGGGAATCCTGAGGGGCTAACTCCTCGTTCAAGTGCTGTTGCTGCTCATGTGTATGGCGAACCAGTTGAATATGATGAAGTAGACATTTATGGGGAGAACGGGAATCCTGAGGAAGTAAGTTTAGAGCCAACTCCTCGTCCAAGTAATGCTTCTACCACGTCTTCAATATCTTTTAGCATCTATGATGAAGTTGCGGATATTAATAATGATTATGAAGTCGTAGATAATAACCGGGATCAAGGGCCAAAACCGGAACTTTGGCAATCCATGAACTCTTTAAGAAATGAAAAGCAAAAACTATATAAAGAGATCATTCAGTTATCTAAAGAACATAAAGTAGGTACAAAAGAATTTTCTGAAAAAGTAGAAAGATTACTAGATATTCGCTATAAAATCGCCATAAAAAAAGAACTGATTCAAAAGGTTGGTTTTGATTTCACAAAAATTTTAAATAATTCTAAATTTTTAGGTAGAGACAATCCAGACATGATAAACAAATATGATGATGCAATCAGTAATTTTATAAACCAAACGAAAACTAATATACCACAAGTAACAACTGACAATACTAAAGATGAGAATAAGAAAAAAAGAGCTAAATTATATCAGAAAATGAAACATCAATTTAATACCAATCAAACATTGTCTGGAAGAGAATCAGCTGCACAGATTTATCCACTTATAGTAGAAGTATTGAACAAAAATATACCTAATAACCTATCGACCTATGATTATTACGATTTGAGTAAAAGTAAAACGTTGAAAAAGGCCGGTCTTCATAAATGGGGAAATGTTGAGAAGATATTGGATGCTTCGAATCGATTAAAGTTTAATTATCCGTCACCTGATACTAAAAACTTGCAGTACGTTAAACAAAGCAAAAAAGAGTTAAAGGAACTTGAATTGGTTTTCAATAAACAAGTTACTAAATTTTATAAGCTTTTTAAAAATGCTAAAACTTCACTAAATAAGGATGTGCATGAAAAAGAATTCATCACTAATCTAAGCAACTTACGTGACATCCATCATCAACTTGAGACTAGAAAAACGATCGAACACATGCTTGGGATGGACTATGAGAAATTTTGTCACAAATTTGCTGAGCGAAACAACGTTGATCCCCAAAAAATCATTCATGCATGGCAGGAGACAGCAGCAACGCAATTAAAAGATAAAAGTCCTAATCTGGTGGATGATTTTACACAGGAGGTTAGCAAAAGATTTCAGGATGTGACAAGGAGTGCTGACCCGTTATCAGTTGGGAAGTTGAATGAATTTTTTAATATGGATCTATATAAGGCTAGAATAGCGAAGAAATATTTAGACTCCAAAAAGGTTGATTATGCTCAAGATAGAGCTTGGATTATTAATAAGGTCAATTATATAAAACGATTGGATAAAGAGGGATCATATAAAAGGGCGAATGAAGAGTTCATAAAGCTACTACCAGAAATAGATAAGCTACTTAATCAATACACGCTAATCGAACAACCATTTTATCACATTAATACCCCTATTAATGAGTGTCCTACATTAAAGAACTTAGGAATTAAAGATTGCCGTGAGTATTTACCAGATCCTGTGAAAAAAATAGAACCCCTTTACGCTGAAGTGAATAAAAATAAGGGAATGAATCCAGAAAATGCCCAAGGACGATTATTAAATATAATAAATGGAGCACAAAGTAAAGTACATCAGGATGCGCAAAATCAACAACTTGATCCGTCTAAAGGAAAGCCTAGTAATGAATTATTAAGAGAGACTAGTGTCTAATTTAAATTATAAAATGTAAAACAAACAGTTAAAGAATCTGAAACCATTTTTGTACCGATCCCTAAAGATTAGCTCAAAAACTAACTTCTGGGGGTCGGTAGTTTTATGAATAAATAGACAAAAAAGTAAGGGACAAAAAAAGACACCACAACATTATAATTTACCTATGACATAAAGTCTGAAAGAGCGAAGGGAGAAAAAAATTATGGAAAATAAGCAATCAATAGGACAAGGTAAGCACCATGGAAAATAAAAAGAACGATGGTATCCCTAAAGAGCAGGCAATGCGATCCGATCCAAGTATCATCAAATGACAATAAAACAATTGCAACAAACAAAAAAAGAATTGTATAAAACTATTATTGCGTTATCTAAAAAAGGGGAGGTAAATACCGAAACATTTAAAGAAAATCTATCTAATTTGTTGGAAATAAGATATCAACTTGCAATAAAAAAAGAATTTGAACAAAGTATTGGTGTAGATATTTCCATTTTTTATCAAAAAGAGTCATTATTTACTATGCCAGCTATAGAATCAAGTTTGGAGCAAACTTTAGAATCAATACAACCTTTAAATCAAATTTACAAAAATAAAATGACTGAACTTTATCAAAAAAACCAGCAATCATCAGAAGGTCCTTCGGTATAATTTACCATCAACAAATAGTTTTTCTAATAGTCGATCGAAACCTGTAACCAGAAATGATCGTTCTTTTTAACTAATAGATAAATAAAGCATCAAGAGTGGCAGAAGCATTCAGCCAGGATGTATCATTTGTGTTATTTTATTTTTGGAGTTCCTAATTGGAAGACTCAGGTAAGCTCGCGTACTACGGGTACATTCTAAAATAGATCAATCAGTTTACTGAATCCTCTGTTACTATACAGAACTTAAATTTTAAAAATAAAGAAAAAAATGGACTAGGAATCACTTGTTTTGAGTATATAATGTGAAGGACTTAGTAGGTTTATTAACGAAAGGAGAGTTATTTTATGGGAACTGAAGAAGATAAATATCTAGGAACATCAAGCTTTAACCGTATTACTTACCATCAAAGTTTTGACGATAGTTCGGATTCTGAGGATGAGTTTGAACAAGCTGCAGACCCAAGGGAGAATGCTGGGGCTAACGAAAACCAAGCCATGATCGTTGACTATAGTAAGCTAACAATGAAAGAGTTGAAACACAAGAAAGAAGATTTGTACAAAGAAATCATCTCAGCTTATGAAGAAGGGGATTTGGATACCAATCAATCGAAAGAAAAATTACGTAACTTGTTAAACATACGATACCAAATTCTTGCTAGAAATCAGCTTAAAAAACAATTCGGTATTGATGTTCACGCTTTGTATCATAAAGATCATTTGTTTGATGATCGAAGCGTAGAAGGGCAACCATTGAATCAAACATACAAAAAAAATAGTTGCTCTTTCTAATGGAATCTCAGACCCTCCAGAACAATCAGTAGATTATTTAGCTAAACCATCAAAAAAAGATCTAAAAGAAATTGGTAAGCTCTATAAGCAAATAAAGAAGTTAGAAACAAAAGATTTAGAAAAAGCAAGGAGTTTAGTTAAGATTTTGCATAACAAACTTCAACCTGAAATGTATAAAATATTACAATACCTAAACGATCGACATAGCTATGATTATTACGATCTAAGTCGAAGCAAAACTTTACAAAAAGCAAGGATACACGATATAGATAGTAAAAATATACTTATAACAAATAGCAAAGAACGTTTAACTCATAGAAGCTATAATCATAAAACATTTGACTTTGACATTCATACTAAAAATAAGAAGGAACTAAAGCAACTAGAAGAGAAGTACAATAAATCACTTGCTTCGTTGATTAAACAATCAAGAAAGCAAGAAACCTCTAGTTTGAATGAGTCTATTAAATGGACTATAGGACGACTACGTGATGTCCGTCTTCATCTTTATGTCGTAAGAAACGTGGATCGTGTTTCTAGTATTGACCTGCGCGAGTTTTGTGAAAAATATGCTCCAAGAATAGGGGAAAATCCGCAACGACTCTATCGGTCGTTTCAATTGACACTGGCAGATCATTTAAAAACGTCGGGGACTAACTTCAGTGAACGGCAATCTATTGATAAAGAATATCAAGAATTAAAGAAAACGGATAGTGAAATAACCTGGAATGAATCGAAGAAGAAGATAACCGAACTCTGTTCTAAAATATTTCAGGTACTTGAACATAATGGCTTGATAGAAGCTAACGCCTATAAGTACAAAAATGATTTAGAAAATGCTGTTCCTGAAATTTCAAAAGAACGAAGTGAGTATGTAAAATTAGGAATAAAAGATTTGAGGAAAACAAAAAAGAAATTATATGATGAGATTATTACGGCGTATCAAAACGGGTATATAGACACTCCAAGCTTTAAAGAAAATTTACGAGATTTACTAGAAGTTCGTTACCAAATTGCAATGAAAAAAGGGTTGAAACGAAATGTTTTTATCCTAATGACAAAAGCGGAAAATTCAGTCGCAACAAAAAGCTATAATTATTACGATCTCAGCACAAGCAATACGTTAAAAAAAGCAGGTATACATAACATAGATAGTAAGATGATTCTCAGTAAGGAAAATGAATACACATTAAATGAACAAGATCAAGAATATCTTACAAAAAATGAGCAAGAATTGGAACAAGAATTAGCTGATTTGAAAAATCTGAAGAATACACTTGATAAACAATCAAGTGAACAAACAGATCCTCGGCTGAAAAAGCAAATGGAAGTGGGATTAGCTGAATTAACAGCTCAAATAGAGGACACTTCTCTTCATCATCGTGTATTGCGAGATATAAACGGATTTGTTGGTATTGACCTCCAAGAGTTTTGTGAAAAATATGCTCGAAGAGTAGGGGAAGATCCACAAAAATTACATTATATGTTTCAAAAAAAAGCAGTAGAAACATTAAAAACGTATAATGGAAATGTTGAAGAAACAAAGTCAGAATTAAAATTTGTTGCTGAGAGCTACGAGAGCATAAAACAGGATGATAAAAAAAAATACTGGAAGAAAGCGAATAGGGAGATAAACACCCTTATTTCAAAAATAAACAATGTATTTGAAACGGATGAGTTAACCGAAAATCAACACTTACAGGAACCACGATTATCTGTGGAAGAAGGACAATCAAGTAGAAGTAGTTTCGATCAATCAGCTCGTAGCTCTCAAGCCGGCTCCGAATTTTCAATTAGTAGTAGTTTATTGGATAAAGAAAATGATGTAAATCCAGAAGAAACAAATTTATATCTAGAAGCGAGAAATACTACATTAGCTAGTGAGATAAAAGGAGCAACAGACGGTTTAGGCAAACCCGCTTGTAACTTTAAAACTGGCTCCAATACTTCAAACCAGAGTAGTTTAACAGATAAAGAGATTAATCCAAATCCAGAAGTAACACAGCTTAGTGGAAACAGCAAGGAAGAAGGAAAAACAGGCAGTTTAGATCAACATACCTCTCAAACCAAAAAAACATCTTTGTTTAGAGCTACATATGCGGATATCAGAGACTTGCAAGACAACTTAATATATCAAAAAAAAGCTAGACAATTAAGTAATGAAGTGGGGAATAATGGCAAGTTTAATAACGGAGAAGTAGATAATGGAAAGGTAGATAACGGTAGGTTGAGTAATAGTCAGAAAAAAGAACTGAGAGTAATTTTAGGAAACTGTGGCACACAGGAGGCCAAAATAGATTCGCAGTCTGAAAGACCTACAGCATCTCCAAATCTTGTAAGCCGGGTAAATAATCCTAAGGGCGCCGTTGGGTACGACAGATGAGTAATCAATAAACCAGAACATTTAACTTTTTAACTTCGTTGAGGAATGATCAGAAATTGATGTTGGTTATGAGAGATAGAATAATTGGGACAGAAAGAAGAAAAGTTTCTTTCTGTCTTTTTTTATTTGGTAGGTTTTGCCATGACGGAACATGTTTTGTAGGTTGAAATAATAAAAATAAGCGATTGGATCCTTGACAATTCACCCTCTCTTTCCGGAGGTGGGAATTTAAATAAGGGCAGTTCATCTAATCAACAGGGTGATGTTCAACGCTTAAGAGAGCTTTTGGAGAAAAGACGTGAATCAAGTTCGAGTCTGCAATCAACGTCAAGGATTGCAGGCTCCACAAGTCCTGTAAGGAAGATAACAGAACATAATGAAATTACTGAATACGGTAGTAGATAAGTAATCAGAACTATAAGAGTCATCAACGTAAAAATCAGCGCCATCATTTCAATTTTAGAAATGATGGCGCTGATTGGATCATTAACTATGTTTATATCGCTTATTTACTTTGGGCTCTTTTTTTTGATACCACACATATAGGATAAAAAGTCCGATACAAAGAACGAACAAAATCGATCCGATGATAAAACCTTGAGGTAAGTAACTAAAAGTGACGGTATGTTTGCCTGCAGGTAGTTTGATCATTACAAAGGCATCTTTGAAGTTTTCGACTTTGACTGCCTTTCCATCGATTTTTGCGGACCAGCCAGCATCATAAGGGATCGTTGTGACTAGCATTCTTTCTTCGGATGTGTTGACAGTACCAGTGGCTGTTCGGCCGGTCGTTTTCATAGCAACACCATTTTCTTTGATTTGGTTCATTGCTGCTTGATAAGCAACAACATCAAGTCCAAGAACTTTAGGTTCCATAAAGCTAACCTCTTTTGTGCCATAAAAACTAGCGGAGAAAGTAACTGTTGTGTCTTGAGGATAATATCCTAGATCATAATATTGTCCAGAAATACTGATCTGAGTCTTTCGTGACACACCGTTGACAGTAATCGTGGCGGTAGAACTTTCTAATTGGGCATAGTTAGTAGGGAACAAACTGAGATAAGCTTGTGTGTTTGCTGGTACACGCACTTCCCAAGTGAGCGTTTTGGGCTGGTTATTCGTGGTTTCAGAATAAGTCACCCCGGTAGACGTCTTGTTTACTGTAACGTTTTGTTGGCTTTTCAAAGTTGGTGTGTAGAAAGTAAAATACCGCTCATTTAAATCAGCCAGCCGATTGATCAAATTGGTTTGACTCGTGAGATTGTCAGTTAATGGTTGTTCCACGTGATTAATATCTAATGGTGCTGTAAAAGCTAGCGGTAAAGCATTTAGATTTTTATAGAGTGTATAGTCACCGCTCTGACTTTCTTTCACAAAGCCATATTTGCTAAAGCTACTGTCGTTTTTAGCAATGTTATATTTTATTCCTGTAAACCCATCCATCAATAAGGTATTGTTTGCGTATCGGATATTAAGATTTGTTCCCCTTGAACGAAAGCCTAACGAATCTAGATAAGCAGAAGAGTTCCTGTTTCTAATAGAAGAAAACAAACTGATACCACTATAGCCATAGTTAATGGAATCATTAGGAGAAATCGGATCAAGATTTTCTAATCGATAAAAAGTATCCGATTCTTTTTTTGTCTGGTCAACAAGTGACTTGATGCTAGGAGCAGGATCAGTATATAAGCTTCGTGAAGCATAATTCCAATCATCTAATATCCCATGAATCATACTATTCGTATTGACACTTGCTTCTCCTGTCATCAGTAACAGTAACAATAAGCTAAGGTATTTAACGGGCTGTTTTGGTTGCTGGAAAAAGCCAATTGTTAATGCGTAAAGACTCAAGAAAACAATCGTTAAGACAAACGATGTCGTTGTAATATAAGAGTAACTATTATTAGGCTTAAGGCCCCATGCGATAGCAAAAACTGCTGCTAAAATGATGATGATACTGAGGAGTAAGCCTTGATCCTCTTTAGTTATTCGTTCCCATCCTTTGGCCGCTAACAAAAGGACGAGAAAAGAAAACAAATAGGAATAGCGGAACAAAAACATATTAGGCGCATGCATACCATGCCAAAAGAGGTTGAGTGGTACAAGATAGAAACTAGCAATCAATAAAGCAAATAAACTACCATACAAAAGTTTGTTCTTTAAGTTGATTTTTCGACTAGCAAAATAAAATAGACATAAAACTAATGGAAACAAACCAGCATAAATAAAAGGAATGGAGCCATATTTGGTTGTGTCATAGACACCGATCATGTTTTTCATGATGATATCCAAATATGAGGTAGCTTCGGTTTTTAGTGTAGTGATCTGTGTTAATGTTTCGCCATTTGATCGGAGATCCAAGACTGCTGGAAGAATAATGATCATTGATGCTCCACCAGCTAATAAGGAAGTAATCCCATAAGGTACAATCGATTTTTTGTAGAGTGACCATTTTGTAAACAGCCTTGCCATAAAATAAAGAAAAGAAAAAATACCGATCATAAAGCCCATATAAAAACTGGATAAAAAGAGCAATAAATAACTAACAAATAATAATGTTGGTCGTTTATAATCCATGACCCGATGGATACCCAAAATAATAAGTGGAAGATAAATAAACGCATCCAACCACATAATGATCTCAGAATGAGCGGTAATGAAAGAGATCGAAGCATAGCTAACACTTAAAGCCACTTGTCCCCAACGTGGAATTTTATACGTCCGCGCAAGGAACCAAAAAGATAATCCAGCAAACCCAACTTTAAGCAGAGTTAGAAAATATAAAGCATCAGGCATCATATTATTAGGAAACAAAAGAACAAGCGGAGTAAATAATCCGCCTAAGTAATATGAAATTAAAGATAAATAATTCAGACCTAATGAGGCGTTCCAAGTATAAAAAATACTTTGCTTTCCTAATAACATGTTCCGAAAGCTTGCATGGAAATTTGAAAATTGAGAAAATGCATCACTTGCAAGAATGCTTCGGCTACTTCCTGGATAAATTCCGATACTTAAGTAAACTAACGCAAGTATCAAAAAAGGGATCAGAAAACTAGCAAAAGCATAACGACCATTTTCTTTAAAAAAAAGTTTGATTTTTGTTTTCATTGATTCATTCACCAAATTTCTATGAAATATGAAGTTATCTCTAGTTTATCATATTCATATTTTTAACTACATGAAAAGACTTGGCATTTCCAAAAAAATAAAAAAACAATAATAAATAACGTTTATTTTGAAAATAAAAGGCAAAAAAACTTATATAAACTGATTTTATAAATAATAAAATACCAGTTTTTAAAAGAATACATGTTTAATATTTAGGACTTGGCAAAACCTAAAAAGCCTACAAATGATCGTTCATCAAGATCATTTGTAGGCTTTTCAACTAACTTCTTTTATGAAAAGTAAGGCATTATAATAAAAATAAAAACCGTTCACGCACCGAACGGTTCAAACTTCATTCAATTAAACGCGTGCAACTTTTCCTGACTTCAAAGCACGAGTTGACACCCAAACTTTTTTAGGTTTTCCGTCGATCATAACGCGAACTTTTTGTAAGTTAGGTTTAACAGTACGTTTTGTTGAGTTCATCGCATGAGAACGATTGTTTCCACTTTTTGTCTTGCGACCAGTAAAGTAACAAACTTTTGCCATGTAATTTTCCCCCTTTACCTCGATTTGGAGCGATAGAATAATTCAGCTCATACCAGAATAACATATCATATGAAGGGGTAATATGCAAGTGTCTTTTCATAGCAAGAATTGACAATCCATGGGAATAATTGTAAATTATACAGGACTAATTTTAAAATTTTCAGCGGTTTTTGAGTACTTTAGGGTAACTGCCTTTTATTTCGGGTGACGCTATGATAAAATATGATAGAAGAAAAATGGGAGTATTTTGCCCGTTAAGGAGGCTCATTCATGGCTGTAAAAATTCAAACGTCAGCTGGAACCATTGAAATTACCAATGATGTGATTGCAACAGTTGTTGGTGGCGCCGCAACAGATGTGTTCGGTGTTGTAGGAATGGCCAGCAAGAACCAAATAAAAGATAATATTACTGAAATTCTACGAAAAGAAAATTATTCTCGAGGAGTAGTTGTTCGCCAAGAAGCTAATGGTATCGCAGTAGATGTTTATACGATCATTAGTTATGGTACAAAAATTTCAGAAGTTTCTCGCAATGTCCAAGAAAAAGTAAAATACAACTTGGAAACATTACTAGGTGTAACAGCCAATTCTGTTAATGTTTTCGTCCAAGGTGTTCGTGTACTGCCAGACTAGGCAGAAGGCTTGCTGAATGATTCAGCAGTCGATCTGAAGGAGGATTATCTAGGTGAGTGTAACAGAAATCAGTGCAAGCCAATTCCAGGAAATGGTTCAGGCGGGCGCGAATCGTCTGCAAGTAAATGCAGAATATGTCAATTCGTTAAATGTATTCCCAGTTCCTGATGGAGATACAGGTACCAATATGAATTTATCTATGACAAGTGGAGCTAAAGCAGTTGCTGATTCTACTTCTGAAAAAGTAGGCGAGTTAGCAGCAATGTTATCAAAAGGCCTACTAATGGGAGCCAGAGGAAATTCAGGAGTTATTTTGTCTCAATTATTCCGAGGCTTTTCAAAGCAAATACCTGACGTGACAGTGTTAAACGCTGCAGATTTAGCTGCGGCTTTTACGCATGGCGTTGAGACAGCTTATAAAGCAGTCATGAAGCCTGTTGAAGGAACCATTTTGACAGTAGCCCGTGAAGCTGCAAAAGCTGGAGAAAAGAAAGCTAAAACAAGTGACGACGTTGTTGAAGTGATGACGGCTGTGGTAAAAGGTGGGAAACGTGCCTTAGCGAAAACACCAGATTTGTTACCAGTGTTAAAAGAAGTCGGTGTCGTCGATAGTGGCGGTCAAGGTTTGCTATTTGTATATGAAGGCTTCTTAAGTGCCTTGAATGGTGAGTTCAAAATGACAGAAGTCTATGAACCATCACCAGCTGAAATGGATGAAATGGTCAACGCTGAGCATCATCGCAGTGTCCAAGGTCAATTAGCAACAGAAGATATCCATTATGGTTACTGTACAGAAATCATGGTAAAAATCGGTGAAGGACCAACCGTTGATAGCCAATTTGACTATGAAGAATTTCGTAATTACTTAGATGGAATCGGTGATTCATTATTGGTTGTTAATGATGATGAGATCATTAAGGTCCACGTGCATACCGAAAATCCAGGTGAAGTATTAAATTATGGACAAAAATTTGGTTCATTAGTAAAAATCAAAGTCGACAACATGCGTTTACAGCATGAAACGATTTTAGAACACGATGAGCAAGCGAAGCCACAAAAAGCAGCTCGTACACCTTATGGGATCGTAGCGATTGCAGCCGGTAAAGGAGTGCAAGAGTTATTTGAAAGTTTAGGAGCAAACTACGTCATTAGTGGTGGACAAACGATGAACCCAAGTACGGAAGATATCGTTAAAGCAATCAAGGAAGTCAATGCGGATAAAGTCATCGTATTACCAAACAATAAAAATATCTTCATGGCTGCGGATCAAGCGGCTGAAGTAGCAGATATCCCAGTAGCGGTCGTACCATCAAAAACGATCTCTCAAGGACTAACTGCGATGCTTTCATTTAATGATCAAGTATCGTTGGAAGAAAACAAAGCGACTATGACAGAAATGCTTGCAAGTGTCGTTAGTGGGCAAATTACTCATGCGATTCGTGACACAACCATTGATGGTGTGAAAATTACTGAGGGCGATTTCTTAGGGATGATTGATGGGAAAATCGTTATCTCAGATTCTGACATGATGGCAACTTCATTCGCTACCTTAGAAAAAATGATCACTGAAGAAACAGAAATTGTGACGATTTTAGCAGGTGAAGGTGGTTCGGTTCATCAAGCAGAAGAATTATCAGCTAAATTAGTTGAACAATATCCAGATTTAGAAATTGAAATTCATCAAGGCGATCAACCGGTTTATCCGTATTTATTCTCTGCAGAATAGAAAAGGACAATCCTTTTCGCCTGAACGAACGGTAAAAGAACGGGGGCTGTACCAGGTTGTTGGTGCAGCCCTATTTCTAAGGAATGGATTGATAGTGAAACATACGGTAAAGGAGGGTGAAATATGAGGTCTTTAAATGATCCAGTGACGATGTTAGCCGGTGTGGGAGCAAAAAGGGCGGATAGTCTTGCTAGTCTGGGAATCCAAACCATCGAAGACCTATTGACCTATTATCCTTTTCGCTATGAAGACATTCAAGAAAGAAATTTAAATGAAATACTTGATCAAGAAAAAGTGACTTTAAAAGGCCTGGTTGTTTCACCACCAGTAATGAGTCGCTTTGGCTACAAAAAGAATCGACTCCAATTTCGTATGATGCAGGATCATGCTGTTTTCAATGTTTCTTTTTTCAATCAACCATATTTGAAAGATAAAGTGATCTTATCCGAAGAAATTGCTGTCTATGGAAAATGGGATGCGAAACGGAAGTCATTAAATGGTATGAAAATTTTGGGTTCTCAAGCGGTGGATGATTTTTCTCCAATCTATCATGTCAATAAATCAATCCGTCAAACAACTTTAGTCGATTTGATTCGAAGAGGGTTCGAAGAGTATGGTGATTTGATCGAAGAGAATCTTCCCAATGGATTAGTTGAGAAATATCGACTGTTGGATCGGCCAACAGCTGTTAAGAGCATGCATTTTCCGAAAAATCATGAAGAAAACCATCAAGCAAAACGAAGAATTGTCTTTGAAGAATTCTTTTTATTTCAAATACGACTTCAAGGGCTTAAAAAATCGGAAAAAGCAGAAACAAATGGCATTGAAATTTTATATGACATCCAGCGCTTGAAACAATTTATTCAAAAACTACCTTTTGAATTGACGGATGCCCAAAAAAGAGTCACGAATGAAATTTGTCGTGACTTAAGAAGTCCGCAACATATGCAACGCCTATTGCAAGGTGATGTAGGTAGCGGAAAGACGATTGTTGCAGCAATTGCCTTATATGCGGCGGTCACTGCAGGGTTTCAAGGCGCATTGATGGTACCAACTGAAATTTTGGCACAACAACACATGGAAAGCCTTCTTCAATTATTTGATGCGCAAGAAGTTAAACTTGCTCTGTTAACGGGTTCGACGAAAGCCAAAGAACGAAGAGAACTACTCGAATTGCTGGAACAAGGAGAAATCGATATCGTTGTCGGTACCCATGCGTTGATTCAAGAAGGAGTCGAATTTCAACACTTAGGTTTAGTTATTACGGATGAACAACATCGTTTTGGTGTGAATCAGCGAAAAGTACTCCGTGAAAAAGGCTGGCGTCCAGATGTTTTATTTATGACAGCCACACCAATTCCTCGGACTTTAGCGATTACTGCATACGGAGAAATGGATGTTTCGGTAATTGACGAACTTCCAGCTGGCCGGATTCCAATAGAGACGAGATGGGTTCGTACGCCACAATTAAATAGTGTGTTAGATTGGACATGGAAGGAGCTGGCGAAAGGACATCAAATGTATGTCATTTGCCCGTTGATTGAAGAGTCAGAAGCATTAGACGTTAAAAACGCTGTTGAAATTTATGAAAAATTAAGTGCGCTTTTTGCGCCTCAGTATGAAGTCGGATTGTTACATGGTAAAATGAAGAACCAGGAAAAAGAAGCAATTATGGAAACATTTAAAGAAAACAAGATGCAAATCTTGGTTTCAACGACGGTCATCGAAGTGGGTGTAAATGTTCCGAATGCTACAGTCATGTTGATCATGGATGCTGATCGTTTTGGATTAGCACAGTTACATCAATTACGTGGACGTGTTGGACGTGGTAGTGATGCTTCTTATTGTGTATTGGTAGCTAATCCTAAAAATGAATTAGGGATTGAGCGAATGAAAATAATGACAGAAACGAACAATGGCTTTATTCTAAGTGAGAAAGATTTAGAGTTGCGTGGACCAGGAGAAGTATTTGGTTTTCGCCAATCAGGCTTACCGCAATTTGCAATTGCTGATCTTGTAACAGATAGTAATATATTAGAGGTAGCTCGTGATGAGGCACAAAAGCTATGGCAGTTAAAGGATTGGCAACTATTGCCAGAATACCAACATTTGGTCCGTAGTTTAGACTTGGAAAATCAAGATAATCGTTATTTTGATTAATAGACTGTGCTATACTTTATAGTGATGATAAAAAAGGAGTGGAAATAATGAAAATTGCCGTAGATGCAATGGGTGGAGATCACGCACCACAAGCCATTGTGGAAGGTGTGGCTTTAGCTCAAAAAGATTTCCCAGATGTGGAATTTATCCTTTATGGTAAGGAAAATGAAATAAGAAAATATCTAACAACAGAACACAATGTGACGATCATTCATACAGATGAAAAAATCGATAGTGATGATGAACCAGTTAAAGCCATTCGCCGTAAGAAGAATGCTTCGATGGTTTTGGCAGCACAAGCTGTCAAAAATGGTGAAGCAGACGCGATTTTTTCAGCGGGGAACACTGGCGCATTATTAGCAGCTGGACTCTTTATTGTTGGTCGTATCAAAAACATCGAACGCCCTGGTCTGATGTCTACTTTACCGGTAGTCGGTCAACCCAATGCAGGGTTTGATATGCTTGATCTAGGTGCAAATGCTGAAAATAAACCGGAACATTTATTACAATATGGAATCTTAGGCTCATTTTATGCAAGAAAAGTCCGAGGAATCGGTAGACCTCGAGTTGCTTTATTGAATAATGGGACGGAAGCAACAAAAGGAAGCGAATTAACTAAAAAAGCTTTCGAATTACTTCAAAATGAAACCAGTTTGAATTTTATTGGAAACGTTGAAGCGAGGGAACTATTGAACGGGGTAGCAGATGTTGTTGTAACCGATGGATTTACAGGCAATGCAGTATTGAAATCCATTGAGGGGACAGCAATGAATCTGATGGACCTTTTGAAAGCTGCCATTTTAAATGAAGGTATCAAAGGAAAAATGGGCGCACTATTGTTGAAAGATGGGTTACGTTCATTAAAATCAGAAATGGATTATTCAAAACATGGCGGAGCAGTTCTTTTTGGATTAAAGGCACCAGTCATCAAAACTCACGGTGCGACTGGACCAGATGCAGTGAGACATACCATCAGACAAATCCACACTATGCTGGAAACCAATGTGGTAGGGCAGTTAGTTGAACAATTCGAAAAACCTGCAGAATAATGTTTGTGGGTGCTTGTCGATGACCCTATAGAAAAAAAGGTGGACAATCTTAGAAAATGTCAGTAAAATTAGCCTTGGTGAAGGAAATCGGCAATTTTGATAATTGTTGGAGGTGAAAACATTGTCACGTGAAGAAGTATTTAATAAAGTAGCGAAAATTATTTCAAATCATTTTGAAATTGATACAGATAAAGTAACTGATGAATTAAATATCAAAGATGACCTAAAAGCTGACTCAATCAGCATCATGGAATTTGTTTTGGAACTTGAAGATGAGTTTGGAACAGAAATTTCTGACGAAGATGCAGAACAAATTGAAACAGTTGGTGGGGCAGTTGACTACATCAGCAATCATCTTAACTAATCATCAGCATGAAAGTGAGTAAAGATCAATCGGATCTTTACTCACTTTTTTTTAATTTTTCAAGTGATTTATCTTTATTTTAAATAGATTTTTCTGACAATTCTGGCAACTGACTGAAATTTTCTTGCATTGTAGAGGGGTTTTATATATAATTATTAATAATATATTGCACTATCCTTAGAATAACGCTTATTATAAAACGTTTTATTCTGTGGGATATCATTTTTTATTAAGAAAACTTCCAACCAGGGAGCAGAGAGGGGTATTCGATTGTCAGATAATCAACTATTAGATGTTCAGAACCTACATACAGGCTTCCGTCTTAAAGATGAGTATTACGATGCAGTAGATGACGTTTCTTTTACATTAGATAAAAACGAGATCTTAGCAATCGTTGGAGAATCTGGTTGCGGGAAAAGTACATTAGCGACTACTATTATGGGGTTACTTGATCCAAACAACACAAAGATCACAGGCGAAATTTTATATAATGATTTAAACTTGATTGAATTGAATGAAACTTTGTATAACAAAATCCGCGGGAATGATATTGGGATGATTTTCCAAGATCCGTTATCTGCGTTAAACCCTTTGATGCGTATTGAAGATCAAATTAAGGAAGGGTTATCTTATCATACCAAAATGAACGCTGAACAACGGCAAGCTCGTGCCTTGGAATTGTTGGAGCAAGTTGGGATTCCTAATCCTGCCAGAGTCGGACGACAATATCCCCATGAATTATCTGGGGGGATGAGACAGCGGGTAATCATCGCCATTGCGATTGCGTGTAAGCCACCGATTGTTATTGCGGATGAGCCAACGACAGCGCTAGATGTAACGATTCAAGCGCAAATCCTTGATTTATTAAAAGACTTACAAGAAGAAACCAAAACAGGAATCATTCTGATCACGCATGACTTAGGTGTCGTGGCAGAAATGGCTGATCGGGTAGCGGTAATGTATGGCGGTCAATTTGTTGAAGTAGCTGGGGTCAAAGAACTTTTTGAAAATCCTAAACACCCTTATACCCGTTCATTGTTGAACTCTATTCCTCAAGAGGGGAACCATGAAGCTGAGCTCCATGTGATTGAAGGCGTTGTTCCTTCTTTGAAAAATATGCCACGAACTGGTTGTCGTTTTGCTCCTCGGATTCCTTGGATTCCAGCCAGTGATCACGAAGAAAACCCTGTCCTTCATGAAATTGCTCCGAATCATTTGGTTCGTTGCTCTTGCTACAAACATTTCCACTTTAGAGACGAAAAAGGAGAGGTGTAGATGACAGAATTAATTACAATCAGCGATTTGAAAGTACACTATCCTATTCGTAGTGGATTCTTTAATCGAGTAACGGATCATGTATATGCAGTAGATGGTGTCGACTTCATTATTGAAAAAGGAAAAACGTATGGCTTAGTCGGAGAATCTGGTTCTGGTAAATCAACGACAGGGAAAGCAGTCGTTGGATTAGAAAAAGTGACTTCAGGACAAATCATTTATGAAGGTAAAGATGTCACTAAAAAAAGTAACCGACAAAAAATTGGCTATAACAAAGATGTTCAAATGATCTTCCAAGACTCAATGTCCAGCTTGAATCCTAAAAAGCGAGTATTGGATATTATTGCAGAACCGATCCGTAACTTTGAACGTTTGAGTGATCAAGAGGAAAAGAAAAAAGTGAAAAATCTACTGGATATCGTAGGGATGCCGGAAGATGCGCTGTATAAATATCCACATGAGTTTTCAGGTGGACAGCGTCAACGTTTAGGGGTTGCACGTGCAGTTGCGACAAACCCAAAACTCATCGTAGCAGATGAACCAGTTTCTGCATTGGATTTATCCGTTCAGGCGCAAGTATTAAATTTCATGAAACGAATCCAACAAGAATTTGGTTTAAGTTATTTATTTATTTCTCATGACTTGGGAGTCGTGAAACATATGTGTGATAATATCGCAATTATGTATAAAGGTCGATTCGTTGAAATTGGTACACGAGAAGATATTTATAATGATCCACGTCATATCTATACGAAACGTTTACTGTCTGCTATCCCTCGGATTGATGTCGAAAATCGGGAGTTACACAAAGAGAATCGACGAAGAGTGGAACGTGAGTACATCCAAAATCAAAAGGAGTACTACGATGCAACTGGTCGAGTGTACGATCTCCGTACGATCACACCGACGCATAAAGTAGCGTTGAAAGATGGAGGTGCCAGCTAATGTGGAAAACGATATTACGACGTGTATTATTAATGATCCCACAAGTTATTATTCTTAGTATTTTGATCTTTATGTTGGCAAAAGCGATGCCTGGTGATCCTTTTACCGGGTTGATTAACCCCAACCAAGATCCAGCAGTCATCGAGCAAATGAGACAGGCAGCTGGTTTGAATGATCCTTGGTATGTCCAGTATTTCCGATGGATCGGGAATGCGTTACAAGGTGACTTCGGTCAAAGTTTCTTATACAAACGTTCAGTTTCTGATTTGATTGGTGAGCGTATCGTCAATACTCTTTACTTGTCGATCTTAACAGTTATCATTACTTATTTGATTGCTGTACCACTAGGTATGTTGGCGGGCAGATACCAAAACTCATTTTTGGATAAAGCTGTTGTAATCTACAATTTCTTTAGTTTTGCTGTTCCGTTATTTATCTTTGGATTGATTATGTTATTTGTATTTGGTTATCGTCTAGGTTGGTTTCCAACCAGCGGCTCCCAGACGTTAGGAATCCAAGGGGGCTTTTTCACCCAGTTGATTGATCGCATGAAATACATCATTTTACCATCGATCACTCAAGCCTTTTTAGCTACAGCTGTAACGATCCAGTATTTACGTAGCGAAGTCATTGATTCAAAATCTTTAGACTTTGTGCGAACTGCCCGTTCAAAAGGGGTACCAACCAATAAAGTATTTAGTCGTCATATTTTCCGAAACGCGGCATTGCCGATGGCTTCACAAATGGGTTATGAAATTACTTCCTTGATTGCTGGTTCAGTAGTTATTGAAAAGATTTTTGGCTACCCAGGAGTCGGTAAATTGTTTATTGATTCGATCGGACAACGTGACTATACAGTTATTACCTCCTTAGTATTGATTTTAGGAATTGCGACGTTGATCGGAACCTTGCTTTCAGATATCATCATGAGCATTGTTGATCCACGTATCCGTATCCAATAAAATTCAATCAGAAAGGAGAAAAGACAAATGAGTGATAAAAAGAAAGACGTTGTGCAAGAAAGTATCCCGCCAATGGGGTTACGAATGATTGCCCGTGAATTTAAAAAAGATAAAATCGCTATTTTTTCATTAGGCTTACTCGTTATTTTATTGTTAGTTATCTTTATCGGTGCGTTATTTACAGACCAAGATAAAGTAATGTATGTCAGCATCTTTGATAAATATGCAGCTCCAGGTGCTATTTCTACCGAGGGGACAAAATTTATTTTAGGAGCAGATGAAGGTGGTCGGGATGTTTTAGGACAACTGATTATCGGTGCAAGAAACTCCGTCACCATTGGTTTTGCAATCACAGTCATCACTTCGATTATCGGGGTTGGACTAGGGATCATTTCTGGGTTTTATGGGGGGATCATCGATAACATTTTGATGCGTATCGTTGACTTCATTATGATTTTACCGATTATGTTGATTATTATCGTATTTGTATCGATTATCTCTAGATATAATGTTTGGTCGTTCATCTTCATTATGAGTGCATTTTATTGGGTTGCTAAAGCTCGATTATTCAGAAGTAAAACTTTATCAGAAGCAAGGCGTGATTATGTGAGTGCTTCAAAAACAATGGGAACAAGTGATTTTAAAATCATGTTCCGTGAAATCATGCCTAACTTAAGTTCATTGATCATTACCAACTTAACGATGAACTTTGCAGCAAATATTGGGATCGAGACCACTTTGACTTTCTTAGGGTTTGGCTTACCAGCAAATGTTCCTAGTTTAGGAACACTAATCGGTTACGCCAGCAACGGTGAGGTTTTAGTGAATCGACAATGGATCTGGTTACCTGCGTCAATTCTAATTTTAGTATTGATGTTGAGTATAAACTATGTTGGACAAGCGTTTAAGCGTTCTGCCGATGCACGCCAACGATTAGGTTAAAGAAGAAAGCAAAGGGGGAAATAAGGAATGAAGAAATCAATTTTAGGCGTTGTTACACTTTTTTCAGTAATGGCATTAGCTGCTTGTGGAAGCGGCGGAGGTTCTAACTCTTCTGGGAGTTCAGCAAATAACGGTGAGAAGAAGGAATTAACATTTCCAATCTCAACGAAAAATGATAAAGATGCAATAAAAGATGGCGAATTGGAGGCTGCAGTAGCAACCGATAGTCAATTCAAAGGATTGTTCCAATGGGAATTTTATCAAGATTCTTACGATGCAGCATTTATGGCACCTTCTCATGAAGCACTATTTACAAATGATGCGGACTTCAAGATCACAAATGATGGTGCAGCGAGTTTAGATTTAGACCAAGAGACGAAAAAAGCAACGATCAAAGTAAAAGACAATGTAAAATGGTCAGATGGTAAAGATGTAACCGCAGATGACGTGATTTTCCCTTATGAAATTATCGGTAACAAGGATTATACAGGTATCCGTTATGATGATAACTTCCGAAACATCGTTGGGATGGAAGAATACCATAGCGGTAGCGCTCCGACAATCTCAGGTATCAAAAAAGTGGACAATAAGACAGTTGAAATCGAATATAAAAAAGTGGAACCAAGTATGCTTCAATCAGGTGGTGGGATTTGGGCATATGCAGCTCCAAAACACACACTTGAAGGTGTAGCAATCAAAGACATGGAATCAAGTGATCAAGTACGTAAAAATCCAGTGACTTTTGGTCCATATTACATGAGTAATATCGTTGCAGGAGAATCAGTAGAGTATCTACCAAATGAATATTACTGGAATGGCAAACCACAATTGAAAAAAATCACGATGAAATCATTGCCGATTGCTAGTGCAACAGAAGCTTTGAACTCAAAACTTTATGACATGATTTTCCAAATGCCTACAGATACGTATGACACATATAAAGATGTCTCAGGTTACACAAACTTAGGACGTGAACAAACATCATACACTTACTTAGGCTTCAAATTAGGTAAATGGAATGCTGAAAAGAGCAGTGTCGAATACGATCCAAATTCTAAAATGGCAGATAAATCATTGCGACAAGCAATGGGTTATGCATTAGATAACGATGCAGTAGGGGAACGTTTCTATGCAGGGTTAAGAAGCAATGCTACTTCATTGATTCCTCCTGTATTTGAATCATTCCACGATGACGATCTAAAAGGATTTACGCAAGATATCGATAAAGCAAACAAATTATTGGATGATGCTGGCTATAAAGATGTAGATGGTGATGGGTTACGTGAAGATAAAGACGGAAATAAATTAACGATCAACTTTGCTTCAATGTCAGGTGGCGAAACAGCGCAACCATTATCTGATTACTATGTGCAACAATGGAAAAAAATCGGCTTAGATGTGAAATACACGACTGGACGTTTAATCGAATTTAACTCATTCTACGATAAATTAGAAAATGACGATCCTGAAATTGATGTATATCAAGCAGCTTGGAGTACAGGAACTGATCCAAATCCAAACGGACTATGGGGACCAAATGCAGCATTCAACTACACTCGTTTTGAATCAGAAGAAAATACGAAATTGATCAATGATATCAATTCAAGTGAAGCATTTGATGCAGATTACCAAAAAGAAGCATATAAAAAATGGCAAGCATATGCATTTGAAGAAGCTTTCGCAATTCCAACATTGTTCCGTAATGAAGTACTACCAGTAAGCGATCGTACTAAAGATTGGGATTGGTCATATGATGCACCAAATCCATGGGCGAAAGTAACGGTAACAGCAGAATCACGTTCTTAAAATAAGGACATACATGCCGTTTAGCGAAAGTAATGAATGAATCTGGCAATGAGAAAGACCTCCCAAACACGGAAACGGTTTGGGAGGTCTTTTCGTATAGCTGGCAACTTTTGAATACTATTTATCAAATCAATCAAATGATCAGCTAATAAATTCTTTAATCGAAAAAATCATTGGATCCTTGAGGTTTATTAAACCTTTACTTACCTTTTGTCGGAACCATTTCAAATTTAGACAAAAACCAGTATAATAAGGAAGTATTGAAAAAATATCCATAAAGGAATGTGAAAAATGGACAATCAGCTGACAAATGAATTAAAAGAAAAGTATACTATCGTTTTTCACGATCTCAATCTACTTGAACAAGCTTTTACCCATTCATCCTATGTGAATGAGCATCGCAACCTTCAACTATCAGATAACGAACGATTAGAATTTTTAGGAGATGCCGTATTAGAATTAATGGTTTCAGAATATTTATATCGTTTATATCCAGATATCCCAGAAGGTAAACTAACAAAGACACGTGCGGCGATCGTTCGTGAAGATAGTTTATCCAAGTTTGCCAAAGAATGTGGATTTGATAAATATATCATGTTAGGTAAAGGAGAAGAAAATTCTGGGGGAAGAACCAGACCAGCTCTTCTTTGTGACTTATTTGAAGCCTTTCTAGGTGCTTTGTACCTTGATCAAGGGTTTGAAGCAGCCCATGCCTTTCTTCAAACAGTTGTCTTTCCAAAAGTCAAAGCAGGTGCTTTTTCACATGAGATGGATCATAAAACGAAGTTGCAAGAAGTGTTGCAAAAATCAGGTGATGTATTTATTGAATACCGATTAATAAAAGAGGAAGGTCCGGCACATGAACGGATTTTTTGGATCGAAGTCTATGTAGATGACAAGTTGATTGGGACTGGGCAAGGAAAATCGAAAAAACTAGCAGAACAAGCTGCTGCAGAAAATGCACTGGCAGCACTGTAAAAGTAAGTGAGGGAACGCTTCGTGTATTTAAAACGAATTGAAATAGCTGGATTTAAATCCTTTGCAGATAAAACAGTGATTGATTTTGAAAATAGTGTGACAGCCGTCGTTGGACCAAATGGGAGTGGCAAAAGTAATATCACTGAAGCAATCCGCTGGGTTTTAGGCGAGCAATCTGCTAAGAGCCTTCGAGGTGGGAAAATGCCCGATATTATTTTCGCTGGTTCAGACTCTCGTAAGCCTTTGAATGTGGCAGAAGTTACAGTACTTTTGGATAATACCGATCATTATTTACCATTGGATTATCAAGAAATCAGCGTGACTCGTCGCTATCGACGAACAGGCGAAAGTGATTTTTTTATCAATAAACAACCTTGTCGATTGAAAGACATCCAAGAACTGTTCTTAGATTCAGGTTTAGGAAAAGAATCGTTTTCGATCATTTCACAAGGGAAAGTAGAAGCAATTTTTAGTAGTAAGCCAGAAGACCGTCGGGGAATATTTGAAGAAGCAGCAGGTGTATTAAAATATAAACAACGCAAGAAAAAAGCGGAACAAAAGTTATTTGAAACAGAAGATAATCTTAGTCGAGTGCAAGACATTATTTACGAGTTGCAAGAGCAATTAACACCTCTAGCTGAGCAAAGTGAAATCGCTAAGAAATTTTTGCAGTTAAAAGAAGAATTAACCCAAACGGATATAGCGTTGATGATTACAGAGATCAACGTAGCGAAAAAAGAGTGGGAAGAAAAACAAACTCAGCTGACACAATTCAATCAAGAGCTGACAAAATTAGCGACACATATCCAATCGCAAGAAGCCGTGCTATCAGAAAAAAGAAAGCAAAACGCCAAAAAAGACCGTCAAATTGAAAAAGGTCAACAAAGTCTGTTGGCATTGTCTGAAAGATTAAAACAAGCAGAAGGGCAAAAAGATGTCTTAATAGAGCGGACAAAGCATACACAAAAGAGTACGCAAGAATATCAGGCTTCTTTGGCCGAGGCGCAAAAGAAAGTAGCGCATTTTGAGGAACTTCAGGAAAAATTGACAAAAGAAACAACTGAAAAAGAAACAGAAATCCAAGAAGCACAACAACAGTTGATGAAGACACAACAAGAATTGGAAAAATATCAAAAATCAACGAAGGAATTATTATCTGAATTACGAGATCAATATGTTGATTTGATGCAAGAACAAGCGAATGTCGGAAATGAATTGAAATATCTTGAACGTCAATATTTACAAGAAACGTCCAAAAGTAAACAAACATTAGCGAAGCAATCAGAAGTAGAAGCCTCTGTCTTGGCGTTATCCTCTCAAAAACAGGAACTATCTGAAAAACAAGCAAATCTTCAACAAGCTTTAGTTAAGAACCAACATGAGTTGGAAGAGGTTCAAACAAAAGGGAAAACAGTACAAACTAAATTAACCAATGAACAACCTAAAATGTACCAATTGATGAACCAAGTCCAACAATTAAAGGCACGCCAAAAAAGTTTACAAGAAATCCAAGAAAACTATTTTGGTTTTTACCAGGGCGTTCGGTTAGTTTTACAACATAAACAACAATTATCTGGTATCGTAGGTGCAGTCGCTGAGTTGATTGATGTACCTAGCTCTTTTACCCTTGCAATCGAAACAGCTCTAGGCGGAGCAGCGCAACACGTCATTGTTGAAAACGAACACGATGCACGTCAAGCAATCACTTATTTGAAAAAGCAAAGAGGGGGTAGAGCGACCTTTTTACCGTTAACAACGATTAAACCTAGACAGTTACCTGCGCACGTTCTTTCGCAAGCAGCAACGGTAGATGGGTTTTTAGGTATTGCAAGTGAACAGGTGACATTCCCTGCAGAAATTCAAACCGTGGTCCACAATTTATTGGGAACGATCTTATTAGCGAAGGATCTAACTAGTGCCAATGCTATTGCTCAGACCATACGATACCAATACCGAGTAGTGTCTCTGGAAGGAGACGTGATGAATGCTGGTGGTTCCATGACGGGTGGAGCAAATAAACGGGGGAATCAAGGCAGTCTCTTCTCTCAAAATCAAGAATTGAAACAGCTGACAGCAGAATATGAACAAGCAGATCAGCAGTTGCAAAATCAAGAAAAAATTGTTCAAGAACTACAAACCAAAGTCGCTGACTTGAGCCAAAAACAAGAAAAGTTGCGTACGCAAAATGAACAATTGCGGTTTGAAGAGCAGGAAATAGCGAATCAACTGCAAAATATCACGAATGACTTAGCACGCTTTGAAAAAGAAAAGCAACTCTCAAACTTTGAAACGAGAGAATTGCAACAATTCATCGAAACATATCAAAAACAACAAGCAGAGTTAACGGCAAGACAAAAGGAAATCGAACAACAACGACAACAAATCGATGAAGAGATCAAATCACTGAACCAAGAAAGTGATCAAATGGAAGAAAAACGATCACAAGTCCAAGCACGAAAAGCACAGGAACAAGCAGATTTAGCTGTCTTGAAAGAGCAATTCAATCATTTACAGATCCAATTACGTGGAGCACGTGTTCAAAAAAATGAAGCACTTGAACGTCAGACAAGTTTAGAGCAACAATTAGCAACATTGACTGCAGATTTTTCTGATCATGAAATCACTGAAGAAAGTTTAGCGAGCCAAATCACGGAACTTGCGCAACAGCGTGAAGAACTGCAAGCAGAACTAGTGGCAGTGAAGGAACAACGAGAACGTACGCAAAAAGAAATCGATCAGCTTGAAACAGTACTTGCTGAAAAAAACCAACAACAAAAGCAACAACTAACAGAACAATCGAAACTGGAAGTGCAAAAAGACCGTGCAGAAATGTTGTTGGATCATCAGCTGAGCTATTTGCAAACGGAATACCAAATCAGCTTTGAAAAAGCTGTCACTGATTACCAGCCAACTTCCGATATTGTAAGTAGTCGCACGAAAGTAGCAGTCTTAAAAGAGCAGATCGCAGACCTTGGACCAGTGAATATCCGTTCGATTGAGCAATTTGAGCAAGTGAATGAACGACATACGTTTTTAGCCACACAACGTGATGATTTGTTATCTGCAAAGAACCAATTGTTTGAAACAATGGAAGAAATGGATGCTGAAGTACGGGCTCGCTTTAAAGAAGTCTTTGAAGCAATCAGGCAAGAGTTTAAAGTAGTCTTTCCTAATATGTTTGGTGGCGGTCGCGCAGAATTGGTATTGACTGACCCATCGGATCTATTAAAAACAGGGATCGAAATCGAAGTGCAACCACCGGGCAAGAAATTACAAAGTCTGAGCTTGCTTTCTGGCGGGGAAAGAGCATTAACTGCTATCGCCTTGCTGTTTTCAATCATCCGAGTTTGTCCTGTTCCATTTTGTATTTTAGACGAAGTAGAAGCTGCGTTAGATGAAGCAAATGTGAAAAGATTCGGACGTTATTTAAGTGATTTCCAAGATGACACTCAATTCATCGTGGTCACACACCGAAAAGGTACCATGGTAGCTGCCGATGTTTTATATGGAGTAACCATGCAAGAATCAGGTGTTTCAAAAATTGTGTCTGTCCGCATGGAAGATATCAATGAAGAAGGAAAAATGGAAACGAAGGTGTAAGGAAATAAATGATTAAATTAATTGCGATCGACTTAGACGGTACATTATTGAATGAAGAAAAACAAATTTCAGATGAGAATAAGCAAGCTTTAGCGAAAGCAAAAGAAAAAGGTGTTAAGATCGTTTTATGTACTGGTCGTCCCTTAGCAGCAATGGCTCATTATTTGCAAGAGTTGGGATTAGTGGACGAAGGGGATTATAGCATCACCTTCAATGGTGGTCTTGTTCAAAAAAATGATACAGGAGAAATCATTGAGAAAAAAGTGATGGAAGTTGCTGATATCCATCGTTTATATGATCTTGCGCAAAAATTGGCATTGCCCCTAGATGTATTATCAGATCATGTGGTTTTACAATTACCGACTGCACCAGGGAAGAAATCTTTATACAACACATTAAATAAATTATTGCAGTTTCAACCGGCAAATTTAGCAGATCTGACAGACGAGTTTGTGTTGAATAAAGCAGTTATTGCCTATCCGCAAGCGGAATTAGATCCTAAGATCAAAGAAATACCAGCCGAATTTCATGAACGTTATGAAATCATCAAGACCCGCAGTATGCTTTTAGAATTTATGCCAAAAGGTGTGACAAAAGCTTATGGTATTTCTTTACTAGCAAAAGATTTAGGTTTAGAACCAGCTGAGATCATGGCAATTGGGGATGAAGAAAACGATTTGCCGATGATTGAATACGCTGGAATGGGTGTTGCCATGGCAAATGCCGTCCCATTTGTTAAAGAAGCAGCGAATTATGTTACGTCAAGTAACTTAGAACATGGTGTAGCCAAAGTTATCGAAAAATTTGTTTTAGATTAGGGGGGATCATATGGGCTTTTTTGATAAAATCAAGCGTGCTTTTACTGGTGAACAACAAGAACCAGAAGAAGTCGAAGTACAAGAGAAATATGATAAAGGGTTAGAAAAAACCAGAAAAACATTTGGCGAACGAATGAATGAATTGTTTGCTAATTTTCGGACAGTAGACGAAGACTTTTTTGAAGAATTAGAAGAAACACTGATTGGTGCGGATGTTGGATTTGATACGGCTATTCAGATTTCTGAAGCGTTGCGTCAAGAAGTAAAACTGAGAAACGCAAAGAAACCAGCTGAGATCCAAAATGCAATCATTGAAAAATTAGTGGATTTATATGAACAAGAAGGAATCAATGAAGTTAATGAATTAAATCTACAAGAAGAAGGATTAACAGTTATTTTGTTTGTCGGGGTAAACGGTGTTGGAAAAACAACCAGTATCGGAAAACTAGCCCACCAATACAAAAATGAAGGAAAAAAAGTGCTGCTGGCAGCAGCCGATACTTTCCGAGCAGGTGCGATTGACCAATTAGTGGTTTGGGGCGAACGTGCTGGTGTCGAAGTGGTTCGGGGAAATGCTGGTGGCGACCCAGCAGCAGTTGTGTATGATGCGATGGAACGTGCTAAAAGTGAACAGGCAGATGTGTTGTTAGTAGATACAGCTGGACGTTTACAAAACAAAGTCAACTTGATGAATGAGTTGGAAAAAATCAAACGTGTCATTCAACGAGAATTACCAGATGCACCTCACGAAACATTACTTGTACTAGATGCGACTACTGGTCAAAATGCAATGGTACAAGCAAAACAATTTAAAGAAACAACTGATGTCACTGGGCTCGTTTTAACCAAACTAGATGGTACAGCCAAAGGTGGGATCGTGTTAGCCATCCGTAATGAACTTCACTTACCAGTGAAATTGGTAGGGCTTGGCGAAGGAATCGATGATCTTGAACCATTTGAACCTAATGATTTTGTTATTGGTTTATTTAAAGGATTGTTGAAAGAAGAGTAAGCAGTTATTCTTTTTATCAGCAAGAAGAGCATTTAGCTAAAAAATTGAATCTTTTTAGCTAGATGCTTTTTCTTATAGAAAGGTAACGGTAATTCTACATATAATGATGGTATTAGTAAGGTATGGGAGTGAACCAACCCAACCGACGAAGTAAGCGTACATAAAATTGGATAGGCTTTTTTTATATTTTGAAACAATTTCATTCTTTTTCTGGCTATTTTTTACTATAATTAGAGGCATACGAACTGGAGGATAATCAACATGAATTTTAAACAATTACTAAAACATCCTAGTTCACGTCCATTTATCGATCAAGCACGTTTTGGTGTGGAACGAGAAGGACAGCGAGTGAACCTTACAGGAGATCTAACACGTACTGATCATCCAAGTGTTTTTGGCGATCGTACGTTTCATCCATATATACAGACAGACTTTAGTGAAACACAAATTGAATTAATTACACCAGTCACCGATTCGATCCATGAGCTTTTCCAATATATGTCAGCCATTTATGATGTTGCTGCTCGCTCAATTCCTGAAAATGAAATGATCTGGCCTTTAAGTATGCCACCAGCATTGCCAGCAAAAGATGAAGACATCATGATTGCAAAATTAGCAAATTTTGAAGATGTGTTATATCGCCGCTATTTAGCTAAAGAATATGGTAAAAGAAAGCAAATGGTTAGTGGCATCCATTTTAATTTTGAATTTGGAGATGATTTGCTTCGATCGTTGTTTGTGCAACAAACAGAGTTTTCGGAGTTTGCTGCTTTTAAAACAGAGCTATATTTGAAAACTGCGCGCAATTTTCTGCGCTATCGGTGGTTGATTACCTATTTTTATGGGGCATCACCATTAAGTGAAGCAAACTATTTCATTGATAAACCAGCTCCTAATGAGCCAGTTCGAAGTATTCGGAATAGTTCGTATGGTTATACGAATCATCCAAATGTCAAAGTTTCGTATGCTTCAATGGAGCAATATTTGTTCGACATTGAAAAGATGGTTGAAGAAGGAAAACTATCAGAAGAAAAAGAATTTTATACGCCACTTCGTTTTCGTGGTGGTAAACGGGTAGCAGATTTAGCTAAAACGGGTGTGCGTTATATCGAATTAAGAAATATCGATTTAAATCCCAATGCACGTTTAGGAATTGATCAAGAACAAGTTCGTTTCTTACAGTTATTTTTAACTTATATGTTATGGACGGAAGAAAAAGAAGCAGCTGATCAATGGGTAGAAGAAGGAACTAGAAAAAATGAAATCGTCTCTCTTGAACATCCTCTAAATCAAACCGAGTTTATCGAGGAAGGCCGTTATCTTTTAACTGATATGAAGAAAATGGCGCTCGAACTTGAGCAACTAGAGGCACTACCATTGATTGAAAAAATGTTAGAAGAACTGGAACGTCCAAGTGAAACACTAGCAGGAACAATCTATCAAGCAGCAAAAGAAAGTAGTCAACATCAGTTTGCTACCTCTTTGGGTCTTTCTTACTATCAAAAAGCGCATGAACGTCCGTATCAACTCGCAGGATTTAGAGAGATGGAGTTGTCTACGCAAATCTTGTTATTTGATGCGATCCAAAAAGGTATTGAAGTGAAAGTGATTGACGAATCTGATCAATTTTTGCGGTTACAGCATCACGATCATATTGAGTACGTGAAAAATGCAAATATGACAAGTAAAGATAGCTATATCGTTCCCTTGATCATGGAAAATAAAACGGTCACTAAAAAAGTCTTGAGAGAAGCCGGCTATCGTGTGCCAAACGGAGCCGAGTTTACGACAATGGAGGAAGCAGTCAAAGCCTATCCAAGATTCGCAAACAAAGCATTTGTCATTAAACCTAAATCAACGAACTATGGACTAGGCATCACGATTTTTAAAGATGGTGCTGATTTAGAGGACTATCAAGCAGGACTTGCGATTGCCTTTAGCAAAGATCGTTCAATTTTAGTAGAAGAATTTATGCCAGGCACGGAATATCGCTTCTTTGTGATTGATGGCAAAGTCAAAGCAATCATGCTTCGTAAACCTGCTAATGTCGTTGGAGATGGACAACGTACAGTTGCTGAATTGGTCGCTGAAAAGAATCTTGATCCTTTAAGAGGCACAAATCATCGAGCACCTTTAGAGCTAATTCAATTAGGAGAATTAGAGCAACTGATGTTAAAAGAACAAGGGCTTACCGTTTCTTCTGTTCCCCAGAAAGATCAGGTTGTTTATCTACGAGAAAATTCTAATATTAGTACAGGTGGCGATTCGATTGATGTCACAGACGAATTTTCTGAAAGTTATAAGCAGATAGCTGTTTCTGCAGTTGAAGCTTTAGGCGCAAAAATTAGTGGAATCGATTTGATTATTCCGGACAAAGAGGTAGCACCGGAAAACAGCGCTACTGCTTATGGGATTATCGAAGCTAACTTTAATCCAGCAATGCATATGCACGTGTACCCATTTGCAGGTAAAGGGAGAAGATTGACTTTAGATGTATTGAATTTATTGTATCCTGAACTTAATATCCTGACTCAAAATTAATCACATTATGGCAAAACTCACTAGCTAAAAAATAACCTATAGAATCCAGAAAATAAGGGTGTTATTTTCGGATTTTATGGGTTTTTTTATGCATCGGGTTGCTAAGTACACGATTTATTTTTAAAAGTCATATGTAAAAAGTTAGTGTCATCTGTTTTTCTTAGTGATTTATTTTTTAATTTTTTTAAGAATAAGTGTGAAATCAAAAAAAAAACAAAAAAAACTGAATCTAGTTTAATGATACGCTTTTTTTGTTCAATCAGGACAGTATAAAAATACCCAATGTGTGAAAAAAGAAAGTGAGTGAAATAAATGAAAAAAAGTACTTTTTTAATCAGCACTGGCTTGTTGGCTTCTTTTTTATTAATTAATAATCCAAGGGTATACGCAGCAAGCACAACTACGACCCCGAGTCCAGCAACAGCTGAAACACCGATCAGTGCGCCACTAGAATTACCAACAAATGGTGGGACTAATCCAACGCCACCAAGTAATACGAAAGATCCTGCCAGCTCATCTGATCCAGGGAATAAATCAAATAATCCTACGGTTGCCTTTGGGATTGCTTATGAACCAGGTACTTTTACAATCCCGTCAACAAAATTATTGGAAACTGGCTCTCAGACGATCCCTGTGACCATGCCACAAAATTCTGGCACATTTGATGTCGGGGTCAAAGACAAAACTCGGGAAACTATGGGATGGTCTTTAAAAGCACAAGTTGTTTGGGATAATGGAGAAAAAGGAATGTCGATTCAAACTGCCCATACTGGAACTAATGCGAAGGTCAATACTGGAAATGGTCAGTTAGTAGACGCTCCAGCTGGTTCAGTTACTGCTGTGCCAAATGTTGAGATTACATCAGATGCTCAAGTTTTATTGATGTCAGGAACACAGGGATTTGTGCATAATGACACCTATGATTATGGATTAGGACAAGTGTCTCTTAAAATAGCAAATACAAAAACTACGCCAGCAGGGACACATACAGGACATGTCGAATGGAATCTATCGGTTGCTCCATAATTACCTTAAGAAGGGAAAGGACTTACTCTTTTCCTTTTTTTGATTATTGGCAGACCAAGCTTTTGATCAAAGAGCTGCTGATAATCAAAAAAAGGAAGGAAGAACGGTATTGTTAAAAAAAGTGCAATCAATCATCTTATTTCTTATGTTTATGTTTATTGGTACGTTGGATGTTCAAGCAGAAGAAATAATGGGAGGCTATACGATCGAACGTATTCCCAATATACATCAAATTGATACTAATTTAGGCTATTTTTATCTATGTGAGCAACCAGGTACACAAGATCAATTGGGTGTTAAATTGATCAATAGTTCAAATCAGGAGAAACGATTAACGCTTAAAGTTACAAACGCAAATACCAATGCGAATGGTTTGTTAGATTATACAGGTACGATAAAAGACAACAAAGACTTGAAATTACCATTGACTTCGATCGTCAAAGCGACACAGTCAGAAGTCAAAGTACCAGCAAAGAGTGAAGTAAAGACCTCTCTTACGGTTACATTACCCAAAGAAAAATTTCCCGGTGTGGTCGTCGGAGGAATCGTGGTTTCTGAGAAAGCTGAAAAAACACCAAAAGACCAGAAAAAAGAAGTATCAATCGAAAATACGTATAACTACACATTAGGAGTAGTTTTAACCAACAATGCAAAAACCAAAATGAATCAACCTATTTCTGTTACTTTAGAAAAAGTCGCTCCGATTTTATCAAATGGAAGAAAAATCATTCAAGCAGATATTTTAAATCCTAACCCTTATATATTTGATCAAGCAACTGTTGCAGGTAAAATTCTTGAAAAAAATACAGATAAAGTCATCAAAGAGCAACAAAAAACAAATGTAAATATTGCACCTTATTCAGTCTATCCTTTTCAATTTGATTGGAAAAAGGATGAACTAAAAGCAGGGACATATGTTTTTACTGGTTCAGTTAAGGCAGGTGGCAAGGAATGGTTATTTAGCAAAGAATTTACGATCAATCCAACAACGGCTAATGATATCAATGAACAGTCGCTTTATCACGTTGTTGTTCCTCAATGGCTCCAAATTAGTTGGATCATTCTCTTTTTAGTCAATGTAGCTGGCATCAGTTATCTCATTATAAGATATAAGAAAAATTAATGAGTACTCATTCTATTTTTCGTTTATATCCATTTTTAGAAAAAATAGGAGTATGAATGATTTACTTTATGAACAGAAATAACATACTTTCAAAGGAGGAATCAAATAAGTATAAGTCTTATATTTATTTGATTGGAAGGAGTGAACAATTATGTATACGATACCGATTTTTATTATTTCAACGGGTATTCTCTTCATGGGCTTAGCCATTTACCTATTTTTAATGAATTATAAAAGAGTGATTATAGGAGAAGAAAATAAAACGATTCTTTATCTTAATACACTAATTCTTATTACTTCAATTTGTTTCATCTTATTAGGTATTGGTTACTTTTTCGTTGTGGCGAAACAATTATAAGTGAAGAGGAGCTGACTGATTTGAGAAAAATAAAATATGTTTCGATCATGATGATTTTGTTAGGAAATATGGTTTATTATGGACAATCAGGCTTTGCAGATAGCCAAACAGAGCAAACAGCGACTGCCGTTGAAAACAACGACTTGAAGCAAGTAGTAGAATCGCCAACGGGAGGAATTCATCAGGGAGTCTATCAACACATCAACTATCTATTGAATGATTCAGAACTAACGCTGTCAGGATTGTCAGACAATACCCAAGTCCCAGCCATCGTGATTAATTCTTCATTTTTAGATGCTATTCAACCAAATATAAAAAAACTAATCTTATCTCCACAATTTTTGAGAGATATCAACAAAAATGAAGTGCATTCTTTGACGGTATCTGCTGATCTTCCTTTCGCCCCTTGTATTGCTAGTGATCAGGGAAATAGTGTCAACTTGTCACAAGTATTTTTTAGAAATCAAACACTTAGAAATGTTGATTTTGGGCAGACTGATTTTAGTCAAGTGACTAATACAAGTGAAATGTTTAAAAACTGTGCGCAATTACAATCTGTAAAGATCAACAAACTTGATGCGACTAATCTATCAGGTATGTTTATGAATTGTCCGAATTTAACACAAGTGACAATCTTAGAAAATGAAATGCCAGAAGATTTGAGTGATATGTTTAATGATTGTCCACAGTTAACAAAAATTGAGGGAATCAACAATTGGAAGACAACCATGATTAAAAGTGTCAAAGGATTCGTCACTAATTGTCACGCATTAAAAAATTTAGATTTAAGTCATTGGCCAGTTTCATTGCAGAATCAATTGCAAGAACAACTAGCAAACAGTGTCATTTTAAAAGACCTAATGAATGAACATTCTATTGAGGGAAGTTATGTAGCGACATCGCCTGTAGATCAAATAACTTCCTCTGTTACAGCAGCAACCGGTACTGTATCGGAATGGCAATATCAGTTGACGCCACAAAAGGATCGTTATCTTTTAACGAAATACATTGGAAAGAGCCAAGAAATCGTTGTGCCTACAGTAATCAATGGAAAGCCGACTATTTTGAACAATATCAACACTGCAGTTTTCCCTAATTATAAATCGATTACCAGTTTTAAAATTGCTTCGGGGAATAAAGTACCAATTCAAACGACAGATTTAAGATATGCTTTTCAATTTTGGTCGAATTTAAAGGAAGTAGATTTGACGGGATTGGATGTTAGTACAGTGACAAACACAGGAGCGATGTTTGCTAATGATCCCCTTTTAACTAAAGCAAATCTGAGTGGTTGGGATACTTCCCATATTATAGATATGAATTATATGTTCAATGCAGATCGAAAATTACAAGAATTAGAACTAGCAAATTGGGATGTTCGTCAAGTAGTAAATATGGATCATATGTTTTCTTATTTATCTAGTGTAAAAAAATTAGATTTGAGCTCTTTTCAAACCGAAAAAGTAAAGATTATGAACAGCATGTTTCTTGGCATGAATGAGTTAAACTTATTAGATTTAAGACAATTTGATCTGACGAATGTCACTGATACTACTAATATCTTTACTACAGACAACAAGACTCCACTATTAGTTATTGCCAAAGATAATAAACTATTGAATTATAATTATCTTTCAAATAATCGGATAATCGCTGGTCCTACTTTTGATGCCAACGGGGGGACGTTTGAAGATAATAGTATAACAAAACACTATTTCCAATCTGTTGCGGTTTCTCCTACCGATCCTAAACTACAAATGGCAACACTTGATCAATTCAAAGCTACTCTAGTCGCTGAGAAACCAAATAGCATTTTTATCGGCTGGAACATAAAAGAAGGGGGCAGTGGAAATCAGGTGACAGACTTACTCAATACGACTTATCAAGCCATCTGGTCACCATTACCAGAAATGCCATCTCCTTCAGACAATATGAGACCGGGAACAACAAGTTCATTTGGACTTTCTTATATCCCTAAGAAATTTAGCTTTCTTGAAACACCATTAAAAGAATCAGGAGAGCAATATATTCCATTTATTAAACAAACTTCTTTTGATGTCGGTGTATGTGATGAGAGTCAAACTAATAATAGTTGGTCACTACAAGCGCAACTTGTTTGGGATAGCGCTCAGGAGATTCCAACAAGCTCGATCGTCCTAACTAACCAAGGTATCGTGAAGAAAAATATCAATGATGGAAATGCGCCATTTAATCCTAGTACGGACTTGGTTGATTGTGGTAGTGAAGTCCAAGGTACTATTTCACCAGAAATAAAAACGGATAGCCCAACCGTTATAATGAAAGCTACTCAAGCAATTCATACCTCTGTCTATAATTATGATTTAGGAAATGTCTCGCTCAAAATCACTGATGCAAAGGTAGCGCAACCCGGAAATTATACGGGGCACGTTGAATGGAATTTAGTTAATGCCCCTTAAAATTGATTGAATAGTTATGAAGATCAAAAGAAATTAGCTATGGGATAACATAGGTGAAAGATTTTTTACTGAATGAGGTATGTTGTAGATTGAAAATAGTGTTCAACGCCAAAAAAAGAGAAGATACTTAAATTGCTTGTCAATTTTAGTATCTTCTCTTTTTTAGAGATTGTTTTGAGTATCATGCCTTTTATGGGAAATATGACAGTCAGCATAAGCTTAAAATAGTCGTTCCCAAAAACTTTTTTTCTTCGGCTGTTCTTTTGGAGAAAGAGACTCTTGTTTGGGATATTTCTTTTCTACATCAATGACTGGCTCGTTGACTGCTTCTTTAGCAGCGACTAATAAACCAAAGCTATTGGGATCATCAGATACATAATCATTAACGATCGTAAAGCGTACATTTTGTTTGGTAGCAAGTTGGATATATTGATTCTGGATCGTTAAAGGTAGCGAGCCATTCAGAAGAACCGTAACATCGGGTTGTTTTTCGATTTCTTTGAGAAAGTTTTCTTTGTTTATAGGATCTTTCATCTCAGCTACAGTCATACTTAAATAGCAACGTTCACGGAATGTCCCCATATATTTATGTTGTTCCTCCGGATTAACTAATGGTGTACCATACATCCCCTTATCTAAGTGGCTTTGTACATCATCTTTTGACATCAAAATATCCTCCTTTTCATTGTATAGCTAATAAAAGTATAACATACAAACAATTGAAGTTTGAAAGGAAAAAAAGCGGTTGCTTTTGTTCATCTGTTCACTTAGAATAAGAATGAGAATCATTATCAATTACAGGAGGGGTTTGATGCGCTACGGTTGGCTCATAGGGTTGTTAGGTTTACTGACTATCAGCTCATTATTTATTGGTGTCTCAACGATTCAAGTAATTGATTTGCTTCAATTCAAAGGACAAAGCACGCAATTGTTTCTTGCCACTCGTCTGCCACGAACGGTTTGCCTGATCCTTGCAGGAGCAACTAGCAGTATTTGTGGCTTGATCATGCAACATTTGACGCAAAATAAATTTGTTTCGCCTACCACAGCTGGAACGATGGATAGTGCAAGATTGGGTATTTTAGTGGTGATGCTTTTTTTACCAAATGCACCGTTGCTTTTACGTTCATTTACCGCTTTTTTGTTTGCTTTTGGTGGGACACTTTTATTTCTTTTTTTGGCACAAACGTTACCTCAAAAGAATCAACTGATGTTACCATTGATTGGTGTCATGTTAGGTAATATCATCGGCTCCATTGCCACTTTTTTTGCTTATCAATTTCAATTGATCCAAAATATGTCTTCTTGGTTACAGGGGAATTTTGCCACGATTATACGTGGAAATTATGAATTGCTTTATGTAACCGTTCCATTATTAATCGTTATTTCTTTCTTTGCTTATCGATTTACGATTGTTGGATTGGGGGAGTCATTTGCGGTCAATTTAGGGATTGACTATAAAAAAATGCAGTTACTAGGGATCGGTCTCGTTTCTTTGGCTAGTGCGATTGTTTTGATCATGGTGGGAAGTATTCCATTTTTAGGGGTAATCATTCCAAATATCACAGCCCGTTTATATGGAGATCAAGTACATAAAACAATTGGTATTACTGCATTGTTGGGAAGTGTTTTCTTACTTTTTTGTGATATCGTTGCTCGCTTGGTGATCTACCCTTACGAAATCCCAGTAAGTGTGATCGTGGGGATCTTCGGGGCAATTATTTTTCTCTATCTGTTGGTTAGGAGGAAAAAATATGCTTAAAAAAAGGGGCGTATTCATTGGACTGTTGCTTCTTGTCCTCTTAGTGATTATGAGCTATTTAACGATCAACACTTATGGAAATTGGCAATTTGCTTGGGCCTTACGGAGTAAAAAAATCGTTGCTTTTTTACTTGTTGCGTTAGCCACCAGTAGTGCCACGATCAGTTTTCAGACAATTACCCAAAATCAGTTTCTGACACCCTCAGCATTAGGACTAGATTCTCTCTATGTCTTAGTTCAAACGGTCCTTTTCTTTGTCGTTGGGGGTGTGACCATGCTTCAGCAAACAGGGACTGGCTTTTTTTTGACAAATATTGCGTTAATGGTTGGCTTGAGTCAATTACTCTTTTTCTTTTTACTAAAGAAAGGACAAACGAACTTGTTTTTGCTTTTGATGACTGGTGTCATCTTAGGGACTTTGTTCAGTAGTGTGAGTACATTTCTACAAGTGGTGATGGACCCAAACGAATATGATTTATTACAAGGAAAATTATTTGCTAGTTTTGGGAACATCCCTAGTCATTATCTAGTACCAGCAACTATATTGATTAGTGGTACATGGCTCTTTTTGTTTTATAAAAGTCGTTATTTAGATGTTTTTCATCTAGGGCAAGAGCAGGCAATCAATTTAGGAATCGATACAGAGCGATTTCAATTTTTAATCCTGTGTTGTGTCAGTCTTTTAACAGGAACAGCAACGGCATTAGTAGGACCATTAACTTTTTTAGGTTTTATTGTAGCGAATGTTAGTTATCGATTATTTGCGACTTATCGGCATCGAGAGTTGTTTTTAGGTAGTTTTTTGGTTGCGTTACTGTTTTTGGTGGGGGGACAACTGCTGGTTGAACAAATTTTTAAATGGAATACCACTGTCAGTGTCATCGTAGAATTTTCAGGAGGACTGTACTTTATGATCAAATTGATTCGAGAAAGGAAGACAATTGGATGATCGATTTAAAAAAGGTCAATAAAAGTTACCATGACAAACGGGTAGTCAAAGACGTCGATGTATTAATCCATGAACAAAGATTAACGGCTTTTATTGGTCCCAATGGTGCTGGTAAATCAACGGTTTTATCCATGATTAGTCGTTTGATTGCGAAAGATACTGGGGAAATCTATCTTGATCATAATGAAGTGAAAGCCTGGCGATCAAAAGAATTAGCTCAAAAATTAGCCATTTTACGCCAATCAAATGGCATCAGTATGCAAATCACAGTGGAAGAATTGGTAGAATTTGGGCGCTTTCCTTATACAAAAGGCAAGCTAACTACAAAGGATCAACAAATCGTGGCGGAATCTTTGCAGCACTTAGGTTTAACCTCCTTAAAAAACCAGATGATCCATACGCTTTCGGGTGGGCAATTACAACGAGCTTATATAGCGATGGTGTTAGCCCAAGATACCGATTATATCTTACTTGATGAACCGTTAAATAATTTGGATATGAATTTTGCTGTTCAGATCATGCAAATTTTACAACACTTAGTTCGAGATTTAGGGAAAACGATCATTATTGTGCTTCATGATATCAATTTTGCAGCAAGCTATGCGGATGAGATCATTGCCATGAAAAATGGGGAACTGTTTATTCAAGGAGCCACCAATGAAATTATCCAAAAGAACATCTTAGATGAATTATATGAAATGGACATTCGAGTTTGCGAGATTGAAGGACGCAGATTCTGTCTTTATTTTTAAAATAGCAGAAGGAGAATCGGAATGAAAAAATTAGTTGTCAGTTTTTTATTAGTAGCAACAGTAGCGTTAGCAGCATGTGGTAGCAATGCGGGAAATACTACGACAAATACGAAAACCAGTGGCGGAGAAGTTCAATCTTCTTTGACCGTAAAAGACAGTAATGGTGAGAAAATTGAAGTTAAACAAAAACCTCAAAAAGTCGTCGTCTTTGATAATGGTTCTTTAGATACTTTGGATGCATTAGGAGTGGGGGATAAAGTCGTTGGTGCGGCCACGAAGAATTTACCAGACTATTTGGCAAAATATAACGAAGTGGATTCCGCAGGCGGACTTAAAGAACCTGATTTAGAAAAAATCAACCAAATGCAACCTGATTTGATCATTATCTCAGGGAGACAAAGCGATTATCAAGAGGAATTAAACAAAATTGCGCCTACTTTATATTTAGCTGTTGATTCAAGCAAGCCATGGGAATCGATACAACAAAATGTTCAAACCTTAGGAAAGATTTTTGATCGAGAAGATCAAGCCGAGGCAGGACTTACCGATTTAACTAAAAAAATCAATGAGATAAAAGAAAAAACAAGTAATCTTGATCAAACTGCGTTAGTGACGTTAGTCAATGAAGGACAATTATCCGCCTATGGTTCAGGATCACGCTTCGGACTTGTTCATGATGTCTTTGGTTTTAAACAAGCAGATGAACATATTGAAGCTTCTACTCATGGACAAAGCGTCTCTTATGAATATGTATTAGACAAAAATCCTGGTATTCTTTTTGTGGTAGATCGTACGAAAGCGATCGGTGGCGATGACAGTAAGGATAATGTCGCTGCGAATGAGTTGATTGCACAAACGGATGCAGGTAAACATCATAAAGTGATTTCGCTACAGCCAGACGTTTGGTATCTAAGTGGTGGAGGCTTAGAATCCATGAAATTAATGATTGAAGATGTTGCTCAAGCCTTGAAATAAAGTAAAAACGAGATGGGACGATTGTTATCGGTCTCATTTTCTTTATATATAAAAAAATATTAGATTCTATAGATGGTGGAGTAATCTTTTTTATAGTCATAACGGGATGTGCTCATATTTATGTAAGCTTAGAACAACTATTTCTTTCTTGAGGAAAAAATCAATGAATATTATATCTTCAACTATGCTATATTTGTTAGCAACTCCCACTAATGAATCGAATAAAGTTTTTTAAATTATTCATCTTAATCTCTACATATGAAAGGAATTGAATTATATGGATGATTATCAACGTCGTTATGAGCTTTTAGCCCTGACCTTAGGGTTAAAACATAATACCAACTTATACTATAGAATGGAAGATGCTGTCAAAGAGCACAAGAGAGACGGTGATACTGGCACAGAGGACGAAGTGATGCTACTTTCTACCTACAAAAAAATGATTGAACAGGATACTGATGGGTTCTTTATTGATGAAAATAGGAAAGAACACATTCTTTCGTCATTAACAAAAACACTAGATTTTTGTAATGCACCAAGTACTACTGCATCGTTACAAATACTGGAAAGTCTTAAAACAAATGATCCTACGTCATTTTTGATTGTACCACTTGCCTATCCTCTTTATTCTGGTAAAGGACATTGTTCTGGATTAATAATATATAAACAGGGAAATTGTTATGACGTAGTAATGGTTGATAAAGCGAAACTATTTAATCATCAATTTCCTGTTGGACTTGTAACCATCTATGCTGAAAGAATAGATCAGCTTAATCATGTACTTTATTTAAGTAATAAGTTTGCTCTATCAACGATACAACCTTTCGAAGAATTAAAGAAATTAGTTCACATATCAACAAAAAAGTGTATTTCTAGGCTTAACGTTGATATGTCACCTCAAAATGTTGGAAACTGCGTTGTTAACGAGGTAGAATCTACACTTAAAGTAGCTCTTTTTAACTGTCAAAAAAGTATTCTGTCATATTCTCATTCTAAACCAACATTGAGACCTAAATGGAACTCTTGCCCTAATTCAACTTTAGAGATGAGAAAACGATTTCTTAAGGCTTTGAAAACTAATAAACATGAACAAAATAAGTCTTTTGACTATATTTTTAACAATTATTATCTGAAGCGAAAAAATCATCCAAAAAATGTAAAATTACAACAGAAGATGATGAAATTAGAAAAAATACGAAGTCAAAGAAAAAATAATATATATAAAAAAATAAAATACATAGTTTTAAAAAGAAGATATAACAATATTTATAAAAGAAATTGGAGGCTTTATAAACGGAATAAAATTGTTGAAGAATTTAAAAAAGATTCTCGTATTGTAGGAATCAACAATGAACAAATGCCACCTTCTATACCTCAATTAAAAAAAATGGGAGATATTCTTACCTTACCTAGACAACAAAGAACTGAGCCTTCGTTACAATCATATGTTGTAAAGCAAGAGAAATACTTTTCTAGAACATAAGCTTGTTTAATAAAAGTACATTTTTTTTTAAGGAAGATTAATGGTTATGGATTTGTATATAGATATATATTTAGAAGATTTAAATAGGAGAAAAAATGAGACTGTCAGAAAATAATCTGTCAGTCTCTCTTTTGGTTATAAAGCAAGCTATTAGTAGCATTTAGGGAAGTCTGTCTTCAACATAAATTCATTTTCGACTTCATAAGGATTAATTCTAGGTTGATGCTGGGTAAATAATCGTGTGAAAAATTTTTTTATCATCTCGTTCGCCTCCTATGGTGTTGATAAGGATACTAAACGAAACATAAATAAAACTTAAATTTTTATCCTTTTGTTTCAGCTAATGTTTGGTAATTTAAAATTGTCATCGTACGATAAAATTCAGCCGGTAAATGTGCCCACCGTTTTAACAATTGGGAAAAATAACTTTTTCCGGCTTTGATTTTATACTCACCGAGTACTAAGCCAAAAGAAGGCATTAGTTTTTTTGATAATTGTTTAAATGTCGTGAGGGCTTGTTCTTTATCCTCGTTGACAAATAAGGTTTTTACTTCAATATAAGATCCTTCAATATTTTGGGTTTCTTCAATAAAATAGATTTTTTTCGTATATTCTCTCATAGGAACTCCTCCGATATCCATTGTATTTATTGGTTATTTCAACGATAACGAAAAGATGTTAATAAAACGTGAACAAAAAATTATTCTTTTTCAAGCAATGATTAAGGATTTTTTATTTTGAACTTTCCAGTCCTTTATTTTAGGCAGGTTTAAGAATTCTTTCGACGGAAGTAGTTGAAAGTTATAACAAATTTCGCTACAGTTAAGAAAACGAAAAAGCAAAAGGTGAGGATAGCGATGAAACAATTGATCAATCGAAATTTGGTTTTTGCGCAACATCAACGTATTGAAACAGAGCGCTTGATTTTACGCCCCGTTACATTAAATGACGCAAAAGACATGTATGACTATGCTCATGATGAAGAAACGACACGGTTTGTATTTCCAACACATCAATCCGTTGAAGATACGAAAAACAGCATCGCTAATTATTTTATGTCAGCACCTTTAGGGAAGTACGGTATTGAATTAAAAGAAAATCAACAATTCATCGGGACAATTGATTTAAGAGTACAAGAAAATGAAGATAACGCAGAGATCGGATATGCACTGAATAAGAACTATTGGGGAAGAGGATTTGTTCCAGAAGCGAGTCAAGCATTGATAAAATTAGGATTTGAAGAGTTAAACTTGGTCCGAATCTTTGCTTATCACGATGCAGAAAACCCTAAGTCGGGGCGTGTAATGGAAAAACTTGGGATGAAAAAAGAAGGAATCATCCCTGATGCAAGGCGTTTCAAAGGAAAAATCGTTTCAGTTGTCTTGCGAGGATTGACACGACAAGAATGGCAAGCAGGTAGAAGTTGATAAAGGTGTAGCATAAACAAGTTAGTTGCATCTGAGTTGTAAAATCATTAAGCTAAGTTTGAGGTGATAAGAATGGAATTATTACTAACAGATGAAGCAAAAGAAAAATTATTAGCACAACAAAATGAAGATGAACAGTTATTACTTGATATTGAAGACGGAGATGGTCCTTTTGCCGACAGTCGAGTAACTTGTCAGATTGATACATCCTTTCGTTTGATTCTCGTAAAGAAAGAGACAACAAAAGATTTGAGTTTATACTCTGTCAAAGTAGAAACAGCTGTTGGACCAATCTACATCAAAAAAAGTGCATTGATGTATCTAGATGATCCGACGACAATTGCAGTTGAACCGACTTATAAGAGTTTACAGTTAAAAGGCCCCAGTGGATTACTAAAAGGTAATCTTCAAATCATACATCACGAGTAGAAAATAGGAGACAGAAGGTAAGCGTATGGGAAACTTGGCAATTATCAGCGATTTACATGTAGATATCAATCAGTTTAGTGAACAAGAATGGCTGATTTTGTGGAAGGTTCTCACAGACAAAGGGATCACACGGCTTCACTTAGCAGGAGATGTGGCGAATAAAGTCGATCTTTGCCAAGCAGTTGTTGAATTTTTTGCCAAAAAAGGAATTCCTACAACGTTCAACTTTGGGAACCATGAATTGGCAGATGTTGAGGGAGAAGAAATGATGAATCATTTCCCGGATTCTCACTTTTTAAATGAACGATATCTGGCGTTGAATGAGCAGACAGTCCTACTTGGGATGAATGGTTGGTATGATTATCAATTCTCAGAGTTAAAAGAAAATAAACAAATTCTGCGCATGAAGAACCTTTACTGGTATGATCGTTTTATTAAACGAGAGGGAAGTGACATTGAAGTCAACGCTCGAGTTCTGATAGCAATGAAAAAGTTACTAGACCAGTTAGAAGCAAAAAAACTGGACGTTATTTTAGCGACACATTTTGTTCCTAAAAAAGACTTTATTGTCTATCAAAACGCTCCATACGAACGCTGGAACAACTTAAATGCTTTTTTAGGTTCAGCTTCTTTTGGACAACTATTAGATCAATACGATAATATCAAACAGGTTGTTTTTGGACATACCCATCGTCGTTTTGAAGATAAAATCATTCATGGTACCCGCTATAGTTGCCGTCCTTTTGGCTATTATTATGAATGGCAATTGACGAGGGAGTTTGTACGAAAAAATCACTTGATCGATAGTTATCATCCCATGAAGTTACGCACGCTATTACGAAAACACGACCCAGAGTTTAATCGCTACCGCAATGAACATTTGTACGAAGAGTTTGCAAAAGCCATGACGACCATTTCTTATTAGAAGGGTTGTCATGGCTTTTTATTCCATTGTCAACGAGTAATATCATTTTTTGAAAATAGGGTTAGAACGGTCACGGTCTAACTATTTATTGCGGAGCTAGGCACTCGTTTATTTTTTCTTGTTGAGCACAATCGGATTATTGATTCACATTATCCCCTTTAGCGAATGAACTCATCTTTTGGCGTCCTTTTTTCGGTTCTTAGTCCGTTAGCTATCCTATTTTTTTCGTCAGTTATTTTTTCAAAAATATTGATCATATTTTTGGTATTGCCAGCTTTTGGATACTTACCCATTTTCGGATCTGCTATAATTGCTTTGTTTAACTGTATTGGTTTCTCTACTTTTGAAAGGTTACTAGAAGGCGTTTCTTTGAAGATTTCTTGAATTTCTGGATGATCGGCAAATATTTTTTTGTATATTTCATGTATTCTTTTTTTTTCTGTCGTTGTTAAAGGCGAATGTTCATCATTCGCTCGTTTTCTCAATTTGTAAATTTCAAAGAAATAATCAGGAAGAGGAGATTTTATGTATTTTGATTTGATCACAGTTAAAAAACGTTTTTGCATCTCCAAAGTGGACTCGGGAACATCACTCCATTTTAATTTTTTTTTACCTTGTGAAGCAAGAAGGTCATGGCGGCAATGTAAGAGCGCAGTTTTTGCAGTAGCTTCTATTTCTTTGACCACACAATTTCCTTCTTTTTGTTCATGCATCGTATAGTCTAGTGACGAAAAGCTGTTGGAAGAGGAATGGTCAATAATTCTGTACAGAATATCATAACAAGTTTCGAGTTTAGGATGATCTCTCTGTGCAAACAATTCTTTACAAAGGGGAGCCATTTTCTCCGAAGGAATTTTAACCATATTTACAGATGAGTTTGACAGGTGCTTCCTTTTATCCACTAGAATAATTCTATAGTTTTTCGTTTCTTTGTAGATGAGTGCTCCGGAAACATGACCACTTTTTTTATTTTTCTTTATACTATAAGATAAGGGCAAAAGAATAAAATCTCGAGGATCATTTGAAATCATCCGCTTTAAAGTATGAAAAAGTTGTGTGTGACGAGTAAAAGAATAGAAATCCTTGCTTCGGTTGAGTGACTGAATCATTTTTAATTTGTCTTGCTTACGTACAAAAAATTCTTGTTCATCTTGTTGGATCATTTTAATATAAATAGAAAATAAAAGTGGGTAATTCACTTTATCATCTTCCGGAGACCATCTATTATTTTTCTTTAATGATAAAGAAAGAGCAAATATATCAAGATGTCGTTGAAGCTCTGTTTCGTAAGGCATAGGAGTTCCTCCATTTATAAAATAAATAGTAAAGTCTGCAATTTATTTTGCGTTCTTTGCATAGTATGACATAGGTTAAAAGAGGACAGAAATCAATTTTTTCTCCAAATAAAAAAACTTGGAATCGAAGTGATTCCAAGTTTTTTTGATAAATTAAGCCATAAATAAGAATTTGTATAAGAAGACAGCAACGATACCAGCACAAATCGGTGCAACAACAGGTACCCATGCATAACCCCATTGTGATGAACCTTTATGTTTTAATGGTAACAATGCGTGGACTAAACGTGGTGCGAAGTCACGTGCTGGGTTCAAACCAGGTCCAGTAGGTCCGCCGAGAGAAGCAACTAACGTCCATACTAAGAAACCAAGAGCTAAGTGTGCTGTACCAAGATTGTCTTGGAAGAAAGGTGCTTTAGTAATTCCTAGTGCACCAAAGAATAAAACAAATGATCCAAAGAATTCATTAACAAAACCATTGAATTTAGAACCAACACTGTTGATTGTTGAGAAAGTACCTAATACATGGTTTACATCGTCTGTTTGATCATAATAAGGTTTGTAGCAAGCTACAACGATCAATTGTCCAATTGCGGCACCAATCAATTGAGCAGCAATATAAGGTAATACTTCAGCCCATGGGAATAAACCATTTGAGGCAAGAGCAATTGTGAACGCTGGGTTAATATGATTTCCACTGATACCACCAAAAATCATTGCTGGCATCATTACACCACAGCCATAACCTACAGCGATCAACATCCAGTCACTTCCATAACCTTTTGTTCCTTTTAAATCTACGTTTGCTACAGCACCATTCCCAAGAATGATTAATAAAGCTGTACCGATCATTTCCGCCACAAGACGGGTCATAAGTGAATAATCCATATATACCTCCAAAATTTATAAAAATGCAAAAAAAAAGAAACAACAACACAATAGGTGTAGTGCTTCGCATCCGACGTTTTTATTGGTCATAAATAAGTGCAGATAAAAAAATGATTTCTATGTATAAAAGAAATCTGACCAACTTCCAAAACAACGTATGGAACTTTCCCACAAAACACCAACCTTAATTATAAATATACCAAAAAAAAACGATTATATTTTTCAAATATTGTACTTTAGAAACAGCACAATTTGAAAATTTCAGAAAAATATTGTTAGTAAAATGAAAGCTAACAATAAGGAGTGTTTCATAGATGAAATTTTTTCAAGAATTTTTTATTATCCTCTTTTTCTCAGTTTTAGGTGAAGGAACTCGTGTATTGTTCCATTTACCAATTCCTGGAAGTATCCTAGGTATCTTATTTTTGTTCCTAGCTTTTGAGATGCGACTAGTAAAGCCTGAGCATTTAGGAGGAACAGGTGATTTTTTATTAAATAATTTAACGATTTTATTCGTCCCGGCAGGGGTAGGTTTACTTGACTATTTTGGTGATATTGCGACAATTTGGCCTATTTTATTAGGTGCGGTAGTGATCTGTTCGATCGTAACGATGGTCGTAGCAGGCAAAACGGCAGAAGTAGTAGAAAAAATGTTACAATCTGTTCAATTGAAACAAACAAGTAGCCAAAAGTTGCAGAAAATCAAAAGGAAGGAGCAACAAATTGACTGAATTTATTCGTAACCCATTATTTGGATTAAGCTTAACGTTAGGTGTCTACGTATTATCAGATAAATTTTTACGCAAGTATAAATTGCCGATTATCAATCCGTTAGTATTGTCTATTTTAGTGATCATTCTTTTTCTTCATTTTTCTGGAATCAGTTACCAGGATTATAATGTGGGTGGGAATTTTTTGACCATGATGATCACGCCAGCAACAGTTGCATTAGCTATTCCTTTATATAAAAATTTTCATTTGTTAAAAGAAAATTTTTTCCCAGTCATTGCGGCAATTTTAGCGGGGATCGTAGCTAATTGCTTAGTCAGTGTGGGTATTGGCTATTTATTTACATTAAAAAAAGCGATGGTCATTTCTCTGCTACCTAAATCAGTGACAACAGCGATATCTGTTGATCTTTCTCATACGATGGGAGGAATCAATGCGGTCACGCTTGCAATTGTTGTTTCTACTGGTATCTTTGGGTCGTTGATCGCTACTCATATCTTTCGTCTTTTTAAGATCAGCAGTCCGATTGCTAAGGGGGTTGCGTTAGGAAGTACCTCTCATGCGATTGGTACAGCAAAGGCAATCGAATTGGGTGAGATCGAAGGGATCATTTCAGGCTTAGCCATTGGCGTCAATGGCATGCTGACCGTCTTTTTATTACCATTATTATTTCAGTTTTTTACTAACCTGTTTTGATGTTGTTTCCCAGGATTTATGCTACAATGAAAAAAACGTTCTAGCATAAAGGAGTGGTAAAAGTTGTATTTGTCATCTGAATATTTAAAACGATTTGATAAAGACCTTTATTATAAAATTCTCCTGCTGGAAAATTTCGAGGATCATCAGTGGCACACGATTGCTGAACTGGCACAAACAGTCCAATTAGATGCAAGAAGTGTCGCTAAGTACTTAAACGAATTAACAAAAAATTACCATCAGTTCAACGAGAGCTCTCAAACATTGTTTATGAAAACCCCTCGTTCTGGCTATTCCTTTTATGATACGCTTGATTCTATCGAACATGAGCGTTTTTTGATTTTTCTCGTGCAAAGTACGCTGAAATACCAGCTATTGCACGATATTTTTTTTGAAGAGTTTCATACGATCTATCAATTTGCTCAAAAACAATATATCAGCGAATCAACTGCGCGTCGAAAGATCAACGAGTGGAGAGAACAATTAAAAAATTACGGGATTTATTTACAACGTGGAACTTATGTGGTGCAAGGAGAAGAAGAAATCATCCGGCTTTACCTTCACATGACGTTTTGGCAGTTGTTTCGTGGGAAAATTTGGCCTTTTGTAACGATTTCACAATTAGATGTGAAAAAAATTGCTGAACAAATCATGGCTTTTTTCAATGTTCGCCTTAATGAGATCAAAAAAAGAAGACTAGAGTATATGTTAGGAGCTTTCTTCTTGCGTAAATCTCAGAAGCATTACGTATCGTTAAACGAACGAAAGCGACAACTGATTACTGATAATCCTATGTTTCAAAAATTTTGTCATTGGATGCAACCAGTGTTTCCTAACTATTTTCAAAATGAAGAAGAATTAGGTGCGTTATTTTTAGTTTTGATGACACGAGAAGAGTACTATACGGATGAAGACATCCGAGAAGAAATGTTTGCTTTCCATCGAAGGAGACAAACACCACCCTACCATGCACTTTATGAAGCAAAAGAAGCATTAGCTCTCTATCAAGTGGAACAAGGATTGTCAGAAGAACCCTTAACAAAAGAAGCTGAAACCTATCTTTTTAGTAGTCATTTATTTGCCTATCTTTTTCCAGAAGCTAAGGAAACCATTGATGGGAACGACAGTGACTTTATAAATCATTTGATGATCGAAAATAGTGAAATTGTCCAGTGGCTCGATTTGTTTTTTGAGACCGAGCAAAAAGTGGATCAGCTAGCATTTCAAAATACGTCTTTTTTGATGGGGCGGTATTTAACGGTTTTAAAGACAATGGGTGCATTTACACCAAAGTTACCGCAGATCACGATTCTTTTGATGACAGATTTCCCTCTGTTTGAAGAGCAGTTGTTAATAGAAGACTTACATCGTTTTTTTCGAAATGTTTATTGTTTGAAATTTTTACCAACAGATTATCGGGGACGAGAAGTTGATTTATTACTTTCAACGAGCAAAGTGCATCGTAAGCCATGGTCTGATTTAGAATACTTTATCGTGACTGGAGAGTTACAGTTAAACGATTATATCCAATTGTACCAAAAATTTGTGTTGATCCAAGACCGAAAAGACAAAGAAAGGAACGAAATAAATGACATTTGAAGAAATTTTACCAGCATTAAAAAAAGGGAATAAAGTAATTCGAAAAGGTTGGAGTGGTTTTGAATTGTATGTCGTTCTTGTTTCAGGAGAAGAATTTGACGGTTGTCCCGTTACCCCTTACTTTTTAATCAAAACAAGTGACGAAGGATTTTCCAGTTTTGCGCCTACAGTCTGTGACATTTTAGCTGAAGATTGGATCATTGTGGAATGAAAAATAGATACAGTGATCTAACAGAGAAAGTTGTTTTTGTCACTGGAGCAGCTTCAGGTATCGGACAGGCACAAGCTAAAGCCTTTTTAGAACAAGGTTCGCGGGTGTTTGGTTTTGATCAGCAATTAGGCCGAATGGACGATCTATCCCAGCAATTTTCTGAAACCTTTGCTTATTTTTTAGGTGATATCACGGATTACTCATTATTAAAAAAGGCGATTGAACAGTGTCATGAAACGTTTGGAAAAGTTGCGATCTTGCTGAATACAGCAGGAATTTTAGATGAGTACCAGCCATTGTTGGAAACAGATGAAGCTTTATGGGATCGAGTGTTTGCTGTTAATGTCAAGAGTATGTTTCAGCTGACGCACTTGATCCTTCCAGACATGCTTGAGGAAGAAACAGGGACAATCATCAATATGGCATCAATTGCTGGCTTTGTCGGTGGTGGTGGCGGGATTGCCTATACCAGCGCAAAGCATGCGATCGTTGGTTTTACGAAACAATTAGCATTAGATTATGCTTCTCAAGGTATTCGTATCAAAGGGATTGCGCCAGGAGCAATTCAAACACCTATGAATGCAGCTGATTTTGCAGGAAATGGTGAGATGGCAGAATGGGTGGCGAATGAAACACCTGTTAAACGGTGGGCGCAACCAGAGGAAGTTGCTGAATTAACGTTGTTCTTGGCGACCCCTCAAGCAAGCTATATCCAAGGGACGATCATTCCAATCGACGGTGGTTGGTTATTAAAATGATTTTGTCTTTTTTATTGTTTTCAGATAAGCTATGATTAGCGAATTTATTCGCACTACGGCACTTCAGTTGGAAGTCAATTCCCATCCTTTGGTCGTAGTTATTACCAAGAGTTGAGAGAGACGAGATCTTTTGTGGCATTTTTGACCACAAGGATGATCGATTGTATCACGACCTTGTAAAGGAGAAAGAATATGGATCAAAAGAAAATTCGTTCTACTAATCGTTTTGCCACAGCAGAAATTGCTCGAATGGCACTTGTAACAGGCTTATATGTGGCAGTTACATTCGTGTTGTCAGTTATCAGTTTTGGTGCCATTCAAATACGTCTTTCCGAAATGTTCAATTATTTGTCGCTCTATAATAAAAAGTATATTTTGGCTATCACGCTAGGTGTTGCTTTAGCCAATCTTTCCTCTCCATTGGGATGGATTGATGTAGTAGTTGGTAGTATCAGCACCTTACTCGTCTTATTGATTAACTATGAGATAACAAAACGAGTAAGAAACATGAAAATAAAAATGGTGATTACAGCTTTGGTCTTTGCATTTTCTATGTTTACAGTTGCTGGACAATTGAAGCTATTCTATCAATTACCCTTTTTCTTCACTTGGGGAACTGTTGCTTTGGGTGAGCTAGCTTCCATGCTAGTGGGAGGAGTCATCATTTATTGGGTCGGACAAAAAGTAGATCTAAAAAAATAAACGACGATTTAGCTAAGGCTAAAAATAGAAGATAAAAAAACTTAAAATTGAAAGCTTTCAGATTGAAGGGACTGGGACAAAAGTTGTCTCAGTCTCTTCTAGTATCTCTAAAAACGAATAAACGGTGAGACAAAAGTAGCATCTTCGGAAATAAGCCGAAATTTACCAAAAATTTGAGAAGCAATTTTCGGAAATTCCTTCTTATTTCTTGATGCTGAACACTTTTGTCTCAACCTCTTTTTTATATGTCTATTTTCAAAAACAAAAGAAAAATTTGTCTTCTTTTCTTTAGAAAAATACTCTTTTTTCGCTTGATATTTTTTGATTTAGCTTTTTCATATTTAGACAAGCAAAAGTAAGCCCGATTTTCATGTGCATTTTTACAATTCCTATTTGATTGGTATAACGTAACCCATGAAATTCTTTTGTGGTGCTGAATATTTGCTCAATCGTTTCTTCTCTTTTTTATAGAGATCTTTAAACTTACTTTGTTTTGAAAGCATCGGGTACAGCTCCAATTTATCGTTCTGTTTTAACGTATAAAAAAGACAAAGCACTATAAATAAGTACTTTGTCTATAGTCTGAGATGGGTTATAAACAGAGCCTTTCTTTTTCTTATTGCCATTTATCGTATTGAGATTTGTGTCGATTAAAAAGAAAAATGACAAAATATAATTAATTATTTATATCTTATATAGTGTTCAGAAGGGGAAGGCTATGTCAAATAAAAAATATGATTTACAAGATGAAGTTTTGATGACTGCGGCTGAAGCAAGTATGAATAACTTGAATACAAAAGATTAGAAGCAGAGATACTTAAAATTTCTTATAAAAATCGGTATAGCTTGTTAAAAAAAGAAGGAACGTTTGAAAAAAATTGAAAGACCTATTCCTGAAGTATATCAGAAAAAAATCAAAAAATGGCTGCAACCTAATAGTTGTTTTGAAGAAGGTATAAAATTTGCACTTGATTATAAGGAAGTAATTTATTGTATCGGACAATTTCAGCAAAACGAAGTTTATAACGCTTAGATCGAATTTCAAGATCAAGAGTATTGTTTTGATGGACACTGCAAGCTTTTTATAAAAAAGAAAACTAAAATAGTTGTATATGAGGACTGCTGTAGGAATCACACAAGTATGCTAAATATGGGTTATATCCAGAAGATTATCAAGCTATAAAACAAATAGTTTAAATAATATTTGTTTTTTTATAAATATATAATTTGTATGAATGCTGTTTTTTCAGCTTTTTGGTGTTTAAAAAATATTTTATTATTTAAAAAAACGTTATTATAACGACACCGTTTTATCATCATTCTTTTTGGATAATATAATGTATGAATTTCCATTAGGGGTTATCATTGTATTGTAAACGTTTGCAATAAAATAAATGAATGGAGAAGACCAAATGAAAAAAGAAATTGGTAGGTCCTCTAAAAGTATTTATGCTTTATTTTTCGCAATTCTTTTATGTTTAGGTATATTTTCTCCCACGGCATCAATAGTAGTAGCAGCTGATGAAATTGCTGTGCCAGAAGCAACTTCAATAGAAGTGGTGAAAAATGCGAAATGGGTCGCATTAGAACAGGAACTAGGTACACCTCAATATCAAGTAGCTTCGAAGGCCAATCCTGAAAGCACGGCACAATATATACTTAACAAATATGAGGGAGCAGAAGCCTTCGCTGCTGGGTTAGGTCAACGTATACAAAATGGTGGCTGGAATGTATATTATAATACAGCTTCGGGCAAACAAACTGCTCGTACCGCTTATAATGGTATGTATGTTGCTGCTGCAGGAACCGGTAGCCTTGCTACGGCTTTAGCTAAATTTAGTACTTCTGCTGGATCAGTAGTTATTGGAGCTGCAGCTCTTTTAGCAGGTATAGCAATGGGTAAGCTTACCCTTTACTCAAAAGATTGCAGAGATAAAATTGACAACCATGGAAATACCGGTACTGCTCGGATTACACTTACTGAATCAAGATGGTCTTCTAAATATGATAACCGTTGGTAAATTGATCATTTAAACTAAAATACAATCTCTGTTAAATTTATTGATATAATAAATGAGTATAGAGATTGTATTTAGTACATGAGGAGGTGGGAGATGAAATCCCTGGGTTTTCTAAGAATTTGTCAATTTATTCTCTTAGCTCTAAGTCTTTTTTTAGCTATGAAACACCATGCATCATTCGCTTCGTTTCTATGGGCACTATCTAGTGTACTGAGTTTCACTATCCCCCAAAAATATCGATCCCTTTTTCGGTCACCTTACAAAGGATTATTCTTTCCAGTATGGATTGAAAATATTATGGAGTTAGTAATAACAATAGGTGTACTGCTATTGATGAGCTTTCTTTCATGATATAGAAATAAATACGTTGATTTGGAAATATAGTTGCCGCTTGGTAAGGGGCAACAATTATTTAGTTACTACAAAGAATGCTTAAACGTCTCTAATTTTATGTTGGAGGCGTTTTTTTCTGGCGATAGATCCTTCCAAAATTTAAAGTAGTGATCTGTTAGTTCAATGCTACTGATAGTATCCTAATGTACATGGTGTTCACGAATCAACTGTATAGCAACGTATTAAGAATTAAGAATCAGAAATTTTTACAAAATATAATTTATATCAGATTGAAGACAATCCTTATGTAAAAATAAGGTTTGTCTTCTTTTCTTTAGAAAAATACTCTTTTTTCGCTTGATATTTTTTGATTTAGCTTTTTCATATTTAGACAAGCAAAAGTAAGCCCGATTTTCATGTGCATTTTTACAATTCCTATTTGATTGGTATAACGTAACCCATGAGTTTCTTTTGTGGTGCTGAATATTCGTTCAATCGTTTCTTCTCTTTTTTTATAGAGCTCTTTAAACTTACTTTGTTTTGAAAGCATCAGGTACAGCTCCAATTTATCGTTCTGTTTTAACGTATAAAAAAGACAAAGCACTATAAATAAGTACTTTGTCTATAGTCTGAAAGCTTACGATTGTAAGCTTTTTTTATTTATCAACAATTCAAGGAATTTAGGTAATGCCACAATCAGTTTGAATCAGTGACGATTTTATTTTAAAAAATTTTTCGTAAAGGAATACAACGTAGTAGTTGTTTTGTCTAGTTATTTATCCATACTAAACAACTGAAGTCGAGACAAACGTTTTTTTAGAAACAGACCTACCGAAGCGGCAGCAATCGATTTGATTGCTTCAGGGATTATAAAAGGAAGAAATCCACTTAAAAATGCAGTGTGAAGAGAAAGACTGCTACTGATCATTAACCAAAGCATGCCACAGCATAATGCGGCTGCTGAACCAACTAAGTTTGCGGATATTGTCAGAGGATAGCGAGAACCGACTTTCTCCATGATAAATCCAATTAGCCAAGACTGGAGGATAAAACCAACTAGATAGCCACCGGTAGGACCGAATAATACACCAATCCCTCCAGACATCCCCGAGAAAACAGGTAACCCAATAAGACCTAATAAAAGATAGATCAAGACGGAGACAGTTCCTGTTCTCTTACCAAGGAAAGTAGCAGTTAAACCAATGGCAAAAGTCTGTCCAGTCAAAGGAATTAGACCTAGAGGGAAAGTGAATTGTGAAAGAACGGCAATGATCGCTGCAAATTCTGCAGCAAGAATGAGTTCTTTGAGTGATTTTGTCATAAGTTCTCCTTTGTTAACCATTTTTATTTTCTAAGTTAACGAAATTGTATAAGAAAAATTATTTTTTGTAAAGTATATTTTTTAAATAAACGAAGTATTCCTTCAAAATATTAGTCTATCTTCCTTTGAGGATAGGTTATATGTTCAGTTAAACATTGTTTCATTTTGAACTTTTTGGCAAGTCTCAACATATGATTCTAGGAGAGTTACACGGGCGAATCAAATTCAAATAAAGAAGAGAGCTAGAAAAGAGAGAGGGAAATCTACATAAAAAAAGCCCAACTATCGAATAGATAGTGGGCTTGTAAGCCAAAGCTTTGAAAATTATAGGCTTTGGTTGTAGTATTCAACGACAAGAGCTTCGTCGATTTCTGGATATAGTTCGTCACGTTCTGGTAAACGAGTTAATGAACCTTCCAATTTTTCAGCATCGAAGCTTACGAATGCTGGACGACCAACAGTTGCTTCAACAGCTTCTTTGATTGTTGTCATGTTTTGTGATTTTTCACGAACTGAGATCACTTGACCAACTTCAACGTGGTATGAAGGGATATCAACGCGTTTGCCATCAACCATCACATGACCATGGTTAACTAATTGGCGAGCTTGACGACGAGTAGTTGCAAGACCTAGACGATAAACAACATTGTCTAAACGTTGTTCTAGTAAGATCATGAAGTTAACCCCGTGTTTACCTTCTTTGATTTTGCTAGCTTTAACGAACAAGTTACGGAATTGACGTTCGTTCATTCCGTACATGTGACGTAGTTTTTGTTTTTCAGTTAATTGCATACCGTATTCTGATTGTTTGCCACGGCTGTTTGGTCCATGTTGACCTGGAGCGTAAGGGCGACGTGCTAATTCTTTTCCTGTGCCTGATAATGAAATACCTAGACGACGAGAAATTTTCCATGATGGTCCTGTATAACGAGACATTAAAATTTCCTCCAATAAAATAAATTTAGTTTTTGGAGTAAAATAATCCGATAAAAAATTCATAATCGTGTAGTCCATTCTTCAATCTTCACCTTTGCAGCCGCGGTTACGCAATTGAACCCGAATCGGGGCAATGAACTAGGGACGAAATTATTATTTTTCCGCTGCATTATTTTACACAAAGTCCAGTATAAGGGAAACAAGGTGAAACTGTCAAGTACGTTTCTCTTTAAAAACGCTTTACAAACCTTGTTTCACTCTATAAAATAAGAGGGTATCTTTTAAAAGCATGAAAAATAAACGTACCAATCTTAAAAAGAAATAAATGAAGGATCATGCTTGTGTAAGCACAGCCTATTTTCAACCTACAGAGCCACTAAAAGGTAGTGACAGTGATTTTTCAGCTGTCACCTAAGATACGGGCTTGATTTTTCAAGGAGGACTGTCTTGGAACTTTTAGTTTTTCAAAAAAATGAAGAAAAAGCACATCCAATGGAAATGTATATGAGAAATCAGTTCTCATTTGCAGGTGTGCCCAAACCAGAACGTTGGAAATTGCAACAAACACTTTTGCGTGAAAGCAAAGTGCTTGATGTTCCAGACCTTTTTTTCCTTGTTTTCTATTATTATGAAAAAAAAGAACGGGAGTATCAGTACCTGGCGATTGATTTGATTCAACAAAACATCAGACGTTTATCATTGGATGAGTTGGTCGAATTGTCTGTATTGGTACCGGAAAAAGCATGGTGGGATACGATTGATGCTTGGCGGAAAGTTTATGCTACATGGTGTAAACTTCATATGGAACAATTAGAGACGGTTTCTCTTTTGTTTGAAAAAAAAGAAGATTTTTGGCTTCGGCGAATAGCAATTACGTTACAGTTAGGATTTAAAGAAGCTACCAATCAGCTGTTGTTGGATCGAGTGATTACTGAAGATCGCTTCTCAAAGGAATTTTTTATTCAAAAGGCGATTGGGTGGGCATTGCGCGATTACAGCAAGACAAATGTTTCTTGGGTAAAAGAACAATTGACAAAAGAATGGTCTGCTTTGACAAGAAGAGAAGCAAGCAAGTATTTATAAGAAAGTGAGTCGACTAAAAAAATGAAACGTAAATTATTTGCTTTTGATATTGATGGGACGCTACTGGACACAAATAAACAAGCATTAGACAGCACAAGAGAAGCCTTGGATAAGTTACGTAAAGCAGGACATTTGGTAACGATTGCTACTGGGCGTAGTCGTTTCCATGCGCAAGAGGTTATCCGAGATCTAGCATTTACAAATTATATCTTATGTAATGGCGCTGCTGGATTTTTAGATCATGAACAAGTTTATAAAAATTTGCTTGACCGTGAACAATTAGACAATTTTGTCAAAGAAGCACAAGATAAAAATATCGATACTGCTTTTGTGAGTCTAGATAATATCAAACGTTATTCTTCCAATCATGTGGGAATGATGGAAGAGGCAATGCATTCTTTTGGTGCTGTTTTACCTGAACTTGATCAGTACTTTGTGGAAGAACAAGATATCTATCAAGCTTTAGCATTTTTTGATCAGAATTACGATCATCATTTTTCTAGTTACGATAAGATTCGATTTGTTCGTTGGCATGAAAAAAGTGTGGATGTTGTTCCACATGACGGTTCAAAAGCAGCCACGATTTTACACCTAGCAGAACAAGTCGGAATTGCGCAAGAAGATATCATTAGTTTTGGTGATGGCCAAAATGACCGGGAGATGCTGCGTATGTCAGGCATTGGTGTTGCAATGGGAAATGCAGTTCCAGAGGTACAAGCAGAAGCGAAGTTGGTTACTGATACAAATGATGAAGATGGAATTTGGAAAGCATTGAAGCAACTTTCCATGATTTAAATAAACAAGTATAATCTAGGATAGTAAAAAGAACTAGTTGGAGACTGACTTCAGCTAGTTTTTTAGTAGTTTCAGATGAGGGTTACGCAGAGGATTTTTCTGCCCTTTTCTTTCTACAAAAAAACAACTATAATATAGAATGATGTTAAAAGAGAAGAGGAAAACGTGTGCGGGTTTTATTTATTGGTGATGTAGTAGGTTCAATGGGAAGAGATATGATTACAACCTATCTTCCTCGTTTAAAAAAGAAATATCAACCACAGGTCACAATTGTAAATGGAGAAAATGCAGCTTCTGGAAGAGGAATAACTGAAAAAATTTATAAAAAGTTTTTACAAGACGGTGTAGATGTTGTCACGATGGGCAATCATACTTGGGACAACCGAGATATTTTTGAATTTATCGATCAAGCAAAAAAAATCGTTCGTCCAGCAAACTTTCCTGAAGGAACGCCAGGTCAAGGAATGGTATTCGTGAAAGTCAATCAAGTAGAACTAGCTGTAATCAACATGCAAGCACGTTCTTTTATGGTCGACTTAGATGATCCATTCCGCAAGATGGATCGCTTGATCGCCGAAGCAAAAAAAAGAACGCCAATCATTTTCGTTGATTTTCATGGAGAAACGACAAGTGAGAAACAAGCCATGGGATGGTTCTTAGATGGAAAAGTCTCAGCGGTCATTGGGACCCATACGCATGTACAAACCAATGATGCACGGATTCTACCGCAGGGAACTGCCTATTTAACTGATGTAGGTATGACAGGTCCTTATGACGGAATTTTAGGTATGCGCCGAGAACCAGTTATCGAAAAATTTTTAACAGCTTTGCCGAAACGTTTTGAAGTCGTTGAACGAGGACGAGGTATTTTGAGTGGCTGTTTACTGGAATTTGACGATGCAACTGGTAAAGCGAAAACCATCCAATTAATCCAGATCAACGAGGACCGTCCATTTTTAGAATAGAAAGTGAGACATCTTTTGCATAAAGAGCCGAATATTCAACGAGAAGCGGATAAATTAGCTCAACTTTTAAGTGAACATGAAACAATCATCCGCTACCACGAACTAGAGCGAAAAGTACAAACTAGTTCCTATTTAGAAAAGTTAACGGAAGATATCAAATCTGCACAAAAAGAAGCAGCAAACTATGCTTATTATGGGAAAAGAATAGCAGAAAAAGAAGCGAATGGTCGGGTTGAACAATTGACGAAACAATTTGATCAACATCCGATCGTAGTAGCTTATCGGAAACAATTGCTTGAAGCAAATGATTTATTGCATCATTTGACGAAAATGCTGCAAGATGAAATCAATAATTGGATAGAGGAGGAAGACAATGCCTCAAAAAACTAAGAATACTCCAATGATGGAACAATATTTAAGCATCAAGGCCCAATACCAAGATGCTTTTTTGTTCTATCGTTTAGGTGATTTTTATGAATTATTTTATGAAGATGCCATCAATGCGTCTCAAATTTTAGAGTTAACATTAACCAGCAGGAATCGTAATGCAGACGAACCAATCCCAATGTGTGGGGTACCCCATCATGCAGCACAAGGCTATATTGATATTTTAATTGAAAAAGGCTATAAAGTGGCTATTTGTGAACAAGTAGAAGATCCTAAGACCACCAAAGGGATGGTTAAACGTGAAGTGATTCAATTAGTAACACCTGGAACAGTCATGGATAGTAAGGGACTATCTGCTAAAGACAATAATTTTTTGACAGCAATTGTTAGCCAAGGCAACGAATTTGGATTTGCCTACGCTGATTTAAGCACAGGGGAGTTAAAAACTGCTCATTTGTTTGATGAAGAAGCTGTACTGAACGAAACGACGGCTTTGCAAACAAAAGAACTTGTTTTAGGAAATGAAATTAGTGAAAAACTTGCTGAGCAATTAAAGAATCGATTAGGATTAGTTTTCTCAAAACAAGAAACAAGTGAAGAAAATGCAGAGTTTAATTTCTTAACCAGTGAGCTATCCGATCCACTTGAAAAAGAAGTGACCGGAAAATTACTTACTTATTTAGCAGTGACACAAAAAAGAAGTCTTGCGCATATCCAAAAAGCGATCGAGTATCAACCGGATCACTATTTGAAAATGGATTACTATTCTAAGTTTAACCTCGAACTAAGCCAGTCCATACGTACAGGAAAAAAACACGGCACGCTTTTATGGTTGCTAGATGAAACGAAAACAGCTATGGGCGGGCGTTTACTGAAACAATGGCTTGACCGTCCGCTGATTCAACTCAATCAAATCAAGGCACGACAAGAAATGGTAGCTTCTCTTTTGAATAGCTATTTTGAACGACTTGATCTACAAAGTGCATTGACGAAGGTTTATGATTTAGAACGCCTAGCAGGAAGAGTGGCTTTTGGAAATGTCAATGGGCGTGACTTGATTCAATTAAAGACTTCTTTAGAACAAGTACCGCTGATTCGTCAACTGATCGAAGGGATCGATCAAGGTCAGTGGACTGACTTATTGAAGGAAATGCAACCGATGGATGATCTGGTTCATTTGATTGATCAAGCAATTCAAGAAGACCCGCCCCTACAAATTACTGAGGGGAATATCATTAAAGATGGTTTTAATGATCAGTTAGATACGTACCGTTCTGCGATGACTAATGGGAAGCAGTGGCTAGCAGAGTTAGAAGCAAGAGAACGTCAGCAGACTGGGATTAAAAATTTAAAAGTTGGCTTTAATCGTGTATTTGGTTATTATATCGAAATCACCAAAGCGAATCTGGCAAATGTTGAACTGGAAAAATACGAACGTAAACAAACATTGGCCAATGCAGAGCGTTTTATCACACCAGAATTAAAAGAGTTAGAGACGCAAATTTTAGAAGCAGAAGAAAAGTCTGTTGATTTGGAATATCAGCTGTTTTTAGCAGTGAGAGAAGAAGTCAAAAAAGCGATCAAACCATTACAAATTTTAGCAAAATCAATCAGTACAGCCGATGTTCTGCAAAGTTTTGCTACGATCAGTGAGCGATACCAATATGTTCGTCCTGAGATGGTCTCGGATCGACACCAATTACTGATTCAAGAAGGTCGGCACCCAGTCGTTGAAAAAGTATTAGGACATCAAGAATATATTCCCAATAGTGTGGATATGGCTGAAGATGAAATGATCTTATTGATAACTGGACCAAACATGTCAGGGAAAAGTACGTATATGCGTCAGTTAGCATTAACTGTTTTAATGGCTCAAATGGGGTGCTTCGTCCCTGCGCAAAAAGCGATCTTACCAATTTTTGATCGGATTTTTACCCGGATTGGTGCAAGTGATGACTTGATTGCTGGACAAAGTACGTTCATGGTGGAAATGATGGAAGCCAATCAAGCGTTGCGGCATGCGACACCAAACAGCTTAATTCTTTTTGATGAATTAGGTAGAGGAACTGCGACTTATGATGGAATGGCATTAGCTCAAGCGATCATTGAATATATCCATCAACATGTACAAGCAAAAACGCTCTTTTCTACACATTACCATGAGTTAACAGTACTAGAGGAAGAATTACCTCAATTAAAAAATGTACATGTAGGAGCTGTTGAAAAAGACGGCGAAGTAGTATTTTTGCATAAGATGATGGATGGCCCAGCTGATAAAAGCTATGGGATCCATGTAGCGAAAATTGCAGGGCTACCTTCTAATTTATTAGCAAGAGCTGCAGATATTTTGCATACATTAGAATCAGGAGAAGTGAGCCATCATTCCGTGGCTGTTCCAAGTGAACCGCTTGAAGCAATAGCACAACCAGTAACTGATACTGTATCGATAGAACAAGAAGAAACGCAACAACTGTCCTTGTTCAGTGAATTAAGCGATGCCGAAACAGCAGTTATTTCTAAATTGAAACAAATGAATCTGTTAGAAATGACACCAATGGATGCATTGAATCAACTCTATGAATTGAAAAAACAGCTGTAAATCAACGATAAATAAGAAGAGTAAGCTAACTATAAATACTATATAGGAAGAAGGCGTAGAATGATGGCGAAAATCCAAGAATTATCAGAACGCTTAGCCAATCAAATCGCAGCCGGTGAAGTTGTCGAACGTCCAGCCTCGGTAGTCAAAGAACTTGTGGAAAATGCCATAGATGCAGGAAGTAGTCAAATCGATATTTTAGTTGAAGAAGCAGGATTAAAAACGATCCAAGTGATTGATAATGGAGAAGGTATTTTGACAGAAGATGTTGAGAACGCCTTTAAACGTCATGCAACAAGTAAAATCCACAATCGTGACGACCTTTTCCGAATTCGTACGCTTGGGTTTCGAGGAGAAGCATTGCCTAGTATTGCTTCTGTTTCAGAGATGACGGTAGAAACAGCCAATCAAGAAGAAACGCAAGGAACCTATTTAGAGCTTAAGGGAGGTGCGGTAATGGAACACCGCCCAGCTCCTTTAAGGCAAGGAACGAAAATCACAGTCAGCAATCTTTTCTTTAATACACCAGCACGCTTAAAATATGTTAAAACGTTGCATACTGAATTAGCGAATATCGGTGATATTGTGAATCGCTTAGCCTTAAGTCACCCGGCAATTGCTTTTCGATTAGTCCATGATGGGAATAAGATGTTAGCAACTTCAGGAAAAGGCGAATTGAAACAAACGATTGCCGGAATCTATGGGTTGAATACAGCAAAGAAATTGTTGAAGATTGAAGCGAAAGATTTAGATTTTGAAATCTTCGGTTATATTTCTTTACCTGAAGTGACTCGTGCTAGTCGTAATTATCTTTCAACAATCATTAATGGACGTTTTATTAAAAATTTTTCCTTGAATAAAGCAATTGTAGCCGGCTATGGTTCAAAACTAATGGTAGGGCGATTTCCAATCGCTGTACTGGAAATCAAAATGGATCCATTGTTAGTGGATGTGAACGTCCATCCAACAAAGCAAGAAGTTCGTTTATCGAAGGAACAGGAATTAACTGAGCTAATTACTCAAGCGATTCAAAAAGCATTGGTACAGGAGAACTTAATTCCCAGTGCAGCTGACAATTTGCGATTCAAGAAAAAGGTTGCTGATCAACCAAAAGCGGAACAAATCGAAATTGATTTATCTTACGCTTTTGAAGAAGCGAAACCTAAGAAACCGCAAAGCTTGAATTTTGATCAAACAACCGGAACATTTTTTGTAGCGGAAGAACAAAGCGAGTTTGTGCATGAATCTGTTGATAAGTCTGTGGATAATGTTGAAAACTCTCCTGTATTTTCTGAAGAAACTACTAGTTATCCAGAAAGCAAAAGAAAAACAGTGGATAACTCTGGTGATATTGTTGATAACTATGTAGAAAAACCAGTGGATAAGAGTGAAAATGAGTTATCCACTGTTGAAAACTTTTCCAACGAGCATGAAACAACAGCTGAAGAAGAAACTTCTTCAGAAACAGTTTATCGTGAGGATTTAGCGCTACATCCAGAGTTTGATTTAAGTCAAAATGGGCGCTCATTAGATCAAGCAATTCAGAAATTAGAAAATGAGCAGGTAACACAACGCTTTCCACAATTAGAATATTTTGGACAAATGCATGGAACGTACTTGTTTGCTCAAAGTCAGGATGGCTTATACATTATTGATCAACATGCAGCGCAAGAACGAATCAAGTATGAATATTTTCGAGAAAAAATTGGCGAAGTTTCTAACGATCTACAAGAACTACTTGTGCCGTTTGTATTAGATTATCCCAATAGTGATGCTTTGAAACTGAAAGAGAAAAAACAATTGCTTGAAGAAGCAGGTATTTATCTAGAAGAATTCGGTCAAAATAGTTTTATCGTCAGAGCACATCCTACTTGGTATCCATCTGGAGAGGAAGAAGCGATTATTCGAGAAATGATCGATATGTTATTAACAACGGGTAGTGTTAGCGTGAAGAAATTTAGAGAAGCCACAGCAATCATGATGAGCTGTAAACGTTCAATCAAGGCAAATCATTATTTGAATGAAGCTCAGGCGAGGGTTTTATTGAAGGACTTAGCCCAATGTGAAAATCCTTTTAATTGTCCCCATGGACGCCCTGTGTTGATCCATTTTACTAATTCAGATATGGAAAGAATGTTTAAACGCATCCAAGATCCACATTAATGAGTCTCATGAAAAGGAGAAGAAACAGATGAAAATTGTGTTAGCTTCGCAGTCCCCTAGAAGAAAAGAATTATTAGGGCGATTGGTTAGTGCATTTGATGTTCATCCGGCTGATATCGATGAAACACCTTTTGTTCAAGAAAAACCTAAAAATTATGTTGAGCGAATGGCAACTGAAAAGGCAAAAGTAGTCAAACATCAATACGATAATGATGTATTGGTGATTGCAAGTGACACGACAGTTGTTTTCAATGATGAGATCATCGGTAAACCAGCGGATGAACAAGAGGCAAAAGCTATCCTTCAAAAACTTAGTGGGAAAACGCATGAAGTATATACAGCCGTGGTGCTGACGAAAGGTGACCAAGAAGAAAAAATCTTAGCACAAGCTAAGGTGACCTTTTATCCTTTGACAACTAAGGATATCGAAGCCTATTTAGCAACCGGTGATTATATGGATAAAGCAGGTGCGTATGGTATTCAAAGCTTTGCAGGTGCATTTGTTAAAGAGATCCAAGGCGACTATTACAGTATTGTTGGATTTCCAATCGGTGCAGTTTACCAAGGTTTGAAAAAATTTATGTAGCTGCAGTTGACGGAAATCAGAAATTGAGATAGGAACGTTCAAGTTTGTGTCCACTACTTTCAGTCATATTTAGAATTGCAAAGTGTATGAGTGATTGGTATAATCAAAACGAAAGAGGAGTTGCGACCAACAACTCCTCTAGACAGCACCGCGAAAGACGGTGGCGGTTGAATTTAAATATTCGACAAAGAATAAGAATAGCCAGTCTCCCGCTAAAGTGACGGCTATTCTTTGTCGTTTTTAAGCATAGTGACGATCAAACTGACTAAAGCGATGGTGAACGTACCAAAGCCAAGTATGGTTTGAACGATCTCATATGCGGACAAAAAGCGAACTCCTTTCATAGATTTTAGTACTTATTCCCATAAGCACCACCACCTTTGTGAGAAGTTGCCACCGTCGATCCACTTTACTGTCGAGTTTATTGTAGCATATTATCGCCACGAGAAACGTGTTTTATAAAACATAAAAACGTTATTTTTATTTAGGTTTTTTTAGAGGAATTCTATCTTTACGAAAGTTGTAAATACCTGAAGGAATTGGTATAATGAAAACGAAAGAGGAGTTGCGTCCAACAACTCCTCTAGACAGCACCGCGAAAGACGGTGGCGAATTAGTTTAATAGTTCAAAAAGAAATAGCTATACTCGCTAAAGTGACGGCTATTTCTTTTTGTCGTTTTTAAGCATAGTAACGATCAAACTGACTAAAGCGATGGTGAAAGTACCAAAGCCAAGCATGGTTTGAACGATCTCGTATGCGGACAAAAAGCAAACTCCTTTCATAGATTTAGTACTTATTCCCATAAGCACCACCACCTTTGTGAGAAGTTGCCACCGTCGATCCACTTTACTGTCGAGTTTATTGTAGCACATTGTCGCCACGAAAAACGTACTTTTTAAAACATAAAAACGTTATTTTTATTTAGGGTTTTTAAGAGGGATTCTATCTTTACGAAAGTTGTAAATACCTGAAGTAATTGGTATAATAAAAACGAAAGAGGAGTTGCGTCCAACAACTCCCCTGGACAGCACCGCAAAAGGCGGTGGCGAATTTTTATTTTACAAAAAATAGCCAGTCTCCTGCTAAAGTGACGGCTATTTTTTGTCGTTTTTAAGCATAGTAACGATCAAACTGACTAAAGCGATGGTGAAAGTACCAAAGCCAAGCATGGTTTGAACGATCTCATATGCGGACAAAAAGCGAACTCCTTTCATAGATTTTAGTACTTATTCCCATAAGCACCACCACCTTTGTGAGAAGTTGCCACCGTCGATCCACTTTACTGTCGAGTTTATTGTAGCATATTATCGCCACGAGAAATGTGTTTTTTAAAACATAAAAACGTTATTTTTATTTAGGGTTTTTTAAGAGGAATTCTATCTTTAAGAACGTTGTAAATACCTAAAGTAACTGGTATAATAAAAACGAAAGAGGAGTTGCGACCAACAACTCCCCTGGACAGCACCGCGAAAGACGGTGACCGTTTAATCAGATATTTCAAAGAGAAATAGCCAGACTTCGGTTAAAGTGACGGCTATTTCTTTTTGTCGTTTTTAAGCATAGTGACGATCAAACTGACTAAAGCGATGGTGAACGTACCAAAGCCAAGTATGGTTTGAACGATCTCATATGCGGACAAAAAGTGAACTCCTTTCATAGATTTTAGTACTTATTCCCATAAGCACCACCACCTTTGTGAGAAGTTGCCACCGTCGATCCACTTTACTGTCGAATTTATTGTAGCATATTGGCGCCACGAGAAACGTGTTTTTTAAAACATAAACGTGTTATTTTTAGTTAAGGTTTTTAAGAGGAATTCTATCTTTGCGAAAGTTGTAGATACCTGAAGGAATTGGTATAATGAAAATGAAAGAGGAGTTGCGCTAACAACTCCTCTAGACAGCACCGCGAAAGACGGTGGCACAGTTTTATTTTGGTTTAGAAATAGCCATACTCTGCTAAAGTGACGGCTATTTCTTTTTGTCGTTTTTAAGCATAGTGACGATCAAACTGACTAAAGCGTTGATGAAAGTACCAACGCTTAAAGAGTGAAAAATAACCTGAAAAAATTCACTAGAAGAATTTTTTCAGGTTATTTTTATACAGTAGTATTTTTTATTTTAGTTGCGCTTTTCCAATTTGTTCGCTATGACGAACGAGACCTGTTTGATCTAATGTTAAGGCAGCAACTTTTTCATTATTTGTTAATACAACTAAGATGTCCGTTTTCTTCCCAGCCTGCTCAATTGCTGTGAGGTCCATGTCGGCTAGTTGTGTTTTTGGCGTGACTGAATCGCCTTCTTTTACATGGATCGTAAAAGGTAGCCCATTCAATTCGACAGTATCTAGACCCATATGAACGAGAACTTCCAGACCTTCATTAGTTAAAAGGCCAATCGCATGTTGTGTATCAAAAATATTTGTTACTTTACCAGCGACTGGAGCATAAACTTTTTCGTTGGAAGGTAGTACAGCATAACCTTCACCCATCATTTTTTGAGCAAAAACAGGATCTGCTACTTCGGTGATTTCCTTGATTTGTCCATCTGCTACAGCGAATAACTCTTCTGTCGGAGCAGAAACTGCTGTTGCATTGGCAGCTTCAAATTTTTGTGGTGAAACGTTGTTTCCATCAGCTGTTTGTAGTTGTAAGCCAGTTGTGTCTTCTACGGGTACAGCAGGATCGATTTTATTTAAGATCCCTTGACGTCTGAAGATTACGGTTAAACCAAATGGAACAATAACTGCAATGATCATAGAAATGATGAACGGAACCCAAGTTTCTGCTTGGATGGCTAGAATACCAGGTAGTCCACCAACACCAATTGCATTAGCACGTACATTCATCAAGTTGGCAAACATTCCAGCTAAACCTGAACCAACCATTGCGGCAACAAATGGGTAAACATATTTTAGATTGATCCCAAACATTGCAGGTTCAGTTACCCCTAGATAACAAGAAATCATTGCTGGAATCGAGATTTGTTCTTCTTTTTTATTTCCGCGATGTAAGAAGATGATCGCAAGAACTGCCGAACCTTGTGCGATATTTGATAAAGCAATCATTGGCCAAAGATTCGTAGAGCCGAAATCGGCAATCAATTGCATATCAATGGCATTCGTCATATGGTGTAAGCCGGTGATTACTAAAGGTGCATATAAGAAACCAAAGACGGCACTAAATAACCAACTGATTGAAGAAGTCAAGCCAGTATTAACAATATTTGAGATCCAACTACCGATTGTCCAACCCACAGGTCCTAAGATGACATGGGCAGCTAAGACTGTTGGGAGTAGAGAGAACAATGGAACAAATATCATAGAAATCGACTGTGGAATATATTTACGGAAGAAAATTTCAAGATAAGCTAACATAAATCCAGCAAGCATTGCTGGAATGACTTGTGCCTGATAACCAATCATATCAACTTGAGCAAAACCAAAATCCCAAAATGGAATATCAGCCGCAGCTGTTGATGCGACACTATAGGCATTTAATAATTGCGGTGAAACTAACGTAATCCCTAAAACAATTCCTAATATTTGTGTAGTGCCCATTTTTTTCGCGATACTCCAAGTGATACCAACTGGTAAGAAATGGAAAATTGCTTCGCCAGGTAGCCATAAAAAGCCGTTTACGCCGTTCCAAAATTGAGAGTGTTCAACAATTGTTCCACCAAGACTTTCAAATTGGATTCCTTCTAATACGTTCCGGAAACCTAAAATCAGTCCCCCTACGATAATGGCTGGAATCAATGGTGTAAAAATTTCTGCCAAAACAGCGATTGCTCGTTGGACAGGGTGGAGATTTTGTTTAGCAGCAACTTTACTTTGCTCCTTGGATACGCCTTCAACACCTGATACAGCAACGAAGTCGTTGTAAAAGGTTGAAACATCGTTACCAATAATGACTTGGAATTGCCCAGCATTGGTAAACATCCCTTTCACACTAGGAATATCTTCGATTGCTTCTTCATTGGCTTTTTTTGGATCATTTAAGACAAAGCGCATCCGAGTGGCACAATGACTAACTGCAGCAATATTTTCCTTTCCACCAATTTCCTTTAACAGTTTCTCAGCATCTGCTTGGTACTTTGCCATAGGAATAAACCCCTTTCTTTTTAAACTTGTATACACAAGTTATCTTATCCATACTATACTTGTTTCTTCCTACTATTGCAAGCGTTTTACAAGCGAAAAATGAAAAAATGTAATCGTTACACTTGGCTTAGTGTAGGGATATGTGAAAAGAGGGGGCGATTGAAATAACAAAAAAGCTGTAGTATAGTTTATATGCGAATAAAAGAAATTGAATATTAAGTGGAGGAAATGTAATGAATAAATTTAATGAAATTTTTTTAGATTTAGAGCAAAAAATTTTGGATCAACAATACCCTCCGCATACTTTGCTCCCTAGTGAAAATCAGCTGATTCAAATTTATGGTGTTTCACGAGAAACAATTCGAAAAGCGCTTAACCTGTTAACGACTGAAGGTTATATCCAAAAGAAACAAGGAAAGGGTTCGATTGTTTTAGACCGCAATCGATTTGATTTTCCAATTGCAGGATTAACAAGCTACAAAGAATTACAGGAAACACAACGAATCCCAAGTGAAACCATCGTTCAATTAATCGAAGAAACAGAAGTGGACCAATCATTGAGTGAAATAACAGGCTGGAAGAAAAAAACGCCGGTTTGGCATTTGATTCGTCAAAGGAAAATCAATGGAGAAGTGGTCATATTAGATCGTGATTATTTATTAAAAAATGTGGTACCAACTTTAACAGCAACACAAGCTGCTGGCTCGATCTACGAATACTTTGAAAATGAATTGCAACTAACGATTGCTTACGCCCAGAAAGAAATTACCGTTGAAGAAGTAACTCCTGAAATCGAAGAGATGATGGATCTACATGGAGATCGCTATGTCGTGGTAGTAAGAGGACTGGTTCACCTCGAAGATACAAGGTGTTTCGAGTATACAGAATCAATTCACCGTTTAGATAAATTTCGTTTCGTCGAGTTTGCTAGACGTCGTAAAGTCTAAGCAATTATTACTATGAGCAGAATGTTTGCTTCTGATACTTTTGTCGTTATGATTAAAAGAAAAAGGAGGCGTTTTTAGTGGGCGATTTCAAGAAAAATGAGCGTGATTTAAAAGAGGAATTATCTCCAATTTCATATGCTGTGACGCAAGAAAACGCAACAGAAAGACCATTTAGTGGGAAATATGATGATTTCTATGAAAAAGGGATCTATGTCGATATTGTCAGTGGGGAGCCATTGTTTAGCTCAGTCGAAAAATACGATGCGGGATGTGGCTGGCCGGCGTTCAGTAAACCAATCACTAGAAAAGATATTAAAGAAAAGGCCGACTTTTCTCATGGTATGCACCGAGTGGAAGTGCGAAGCAGTCAAGCAGATTCTCATTTAGGGCATGTATTCAATGATGGTCCTGCTGAAAAAGGCGGACTACGTTATTGCATCAATTCTGCGGCTTTAAAGTTTATTCCATATGAAGAAATGGAAGAACAAGGATATGGAGAATATCTATCACAAGTTGAATAAGGAAGAGCTTTATTTTTGGGTAAAAAATCTTGAGACAATTTTTGATTGTTTCAAGTTTTTTTCTTATTTATCTTTATTGAAGCGTTGTTTCCTGAATATTGATCCTTTGTTTTGAGGAAAGTGCTGAAACTCTGATCATTCAAATTAAAATCTCTTGCAAAAAATGTTTATCCTAAAAACCTTGATAAACTTACGTTAAAAAGGAGAAGCGTAGCTCGATCTTCTGTTCTCTTTTTTCAAAAGAAAAAGTATGCTACAATGGAAGAAAATATGCGAACATATGTGTGTGAAAGAAAGAGGATAACAGATGTATGAATATCTTACAGGTGTAGTAACCTTTATCAATCCTTATTATTTAGTAATCGAAACAAATGGGATCGGTTATCAAATTGCATTAGGCAATCCCTATCGTTATAGTAGTAAGCTAAACAAAGAAATCAAACTTTACGTCCATCAGGTCATTCGAGAAGATGCACATCTTCTGTACGGATTTGATTCTTTAGAAGAAAAACAATTATTTTTAAGGTTAGTTAGTGTTTCAGGAATTGGACCAAAAAGTGCCTTAGCGATTATGGCTAGTGATGATCATTCAGGATTGATTCAAGCGGTTGAAACAGGGGATGTGACTTATCTGACCAAATTCCCTGGTGTGGGTAAAAAAACAGCTCAACAAATGATTTTAGATTTAAAAGGAAAATTTGGCGAATTAAGTATCGATACGCCCTTCAATTTATTTGATGAAAGTACAGCACAAGACGCGACGGCATTATCAGAAGCAATGGAAGCTTTATCGGCACTTGGATATAGTGATAAAGAGGTCAAACGGGTCGAAAAACAACTAAAAGAAGTAGAAAATCTCACAACAGATGAATATTTACGCCAAGCTTTAAAATTAATGATGAAAAAATAAGGAGGGAAAACGATGACCGATGAACAGTTATTATCCCCTGAAACGGGCGAGAATGAATTAAGTTTAGAAAAGACCCTCCGTCCACGGTTACTTTCCCAATATATTGGTCAAAAGAAAGTGAAACAGGAACTCAAAATATATATTGAAGCTGCCCGTCACAGGGAAGAACCATTGGATCACGTTTTGTTATATGGTCCGCCGGGATTAGGGAAAACGACAATGGCAATGGTGATTGCGAATGAAATGGCAGTCAATATACGAACAACTAGTGGTCCCGCAATCGAGCGACCAGGAGATCTGGTTGCTATTTTAAATGAGTTAGAAGCTGGCGATGTTTTATTTATTGACGAAATTCATCGATTACCTCGTGTAGCAGAAGAGATGCTTTATTCTGCCATGGAAGATTTTTACGTTGATATAATGGTTGGACAAGGACCAACTGCTCATCCTGTTCATTTTCCTTTACCACCTTTTACATTAATTGGCGCAACAACTCGTGCAGGTATGCTTTCAGCGCCACTTCGTGATCGATTTGGGATCATTTCTCATATGGAATATTATGAAGAAGCTGATTTAAGAGAAATCGTGATTCGTTCTGCTGATATTTTTCAAACAGAGATCATTGAAGAAGGTGCACTGGAAATTGCTAGACGTTCAAGAGGAACACCACGGATCGCTAACCGCTTATTAAAAAGGGTACGTGATTTTGCACAAGTACAGGGAGATGGCAAGATCAATCAAACCATTGCCGATCAAGCATTAACGTTGTTACAAGTCGATCAGGCAGGTTTGGATTATGTCGATCAGAAACTATTACGTACGATGATCGAATTATATGGTGGCGGACCGGTTGGATTGAGTACGTTATCTGTCAATATTGGTGAAGAAAGAGAAACTGTTGAAGATATGTATGAACCTTTTTTGATCCAAAAAGGTTTCTTGAAACGGACACCTCGTGGAAGGATCGCCACACCATATGCCTATGAACATTTTGGATATGATTATCAAGTATAAAAAAGGATACTTGAATCGACTGTCCATATAAATACTTTTTCAAGAAAATCGTAGAATGAGAAGTTTTTGTAAAGAAGATAGGAGATGATGAGATGGGCGATACACCGCATACTAAGCAATTGATTAAAAACGTATTGATTGATTTATGTCAAAAGCAGTCTTTTCAAAAGATCAGTGTACAGAAAATCGCTCATGAGGCAGGTATCAATCGCCAAACATTTTACTACCATTTTACAGATAAATACGATTTGTTGCGATGGGTGTATTACGAAGATTGTTTATGCTATTTAGATCCTCATTCCCTTTCTTTAGACAATTGGGAAGAGCAAGCATTAAAAATGTTGAAGGCAATTGCTGCACAAAAAGAATTTTATGCGAACACTGTTACATCTGACCAAGAAATACTACAAAAAGAGTTTACTGCTGTTATCCAGCAATCATTTATTAAGATTTTTGATCAAATGGATGAAGAAAAGCAGTTATCAAAAGCGGACAAATTGTTTTATGCTCGTTTTTTTTCTTATGGATGTAGTGGGGTTCTAATCAATTGGATTACACATGATTACGAAGAGACGCCTCTAGAAATCGCCGTCCAATTGTTCCGCTTAGCCAAAGATACAGAATTATATTCCTATCGGTTGTATGCAAAAGAAGAGCTGGAAACAAATGATTAGAAGGAGAGCAAACATGACGAAAGTTTTATTTGTATGTCTAGGAAATATTTGCCGTTCACCAATGGCAGAAGGTTTGTTGAAGAAAATGGTAGCTGAAGACGGACAATCTGATCGATTTTTGATTGATTCTGCAGCGACAAGCACTTATGAAGTGGGGCGTTCACCTCATAAAGGAACAAAGAAAATTTTAGAAAATGAGAACGTGGATACGAGTCAAATGATTGCACGCCAAATCACAGAAGAAGATTTTCAACGATTTGATTGGATCATTGGCATGGATCAATCTAACGTAGAGGATTTACAACGGATGGCACCGACCGACGCACAACATAAGATCCATTTATTTTTAAGTCGGGTTCCTGGAAAAGAAACACAAAATGTTCCTGATCCATACTATACCGATAACTTTGACGAAACTTACCAATTATTGACTGAAGGGCTCAAGTATTGGATGCAAGAATGGAAAAAAGATAAATAAAATAACGATATATCTATATAGGTAACGCTTTCTTTTTGTTGCTCAGTATAGATAATATTCTTGTTATTTCGTTAAATCTTAGGTAGAATATAGTTAATTAAGTAACACTTTCTTAGCTAAAGGAGGAGTGCATTCAATGAACGAAGAAACAGTATCACCAATGAAGAAATTGACCAAGTTAGTCACGCATACGTCGTATCAGCTTTTTGATTCTTTTGTAAATGACACTGAAAAAATAGCAGAGAATGTACGTTTGCAAGGAAAGTTTGTTTTAGAGTTGCAAAAAGCAGCTACTCAACATAGTTTAGTGATTTTACAAGTAAGAGCCAATCGAAAAAGTAATAAGTACGAAACGATTTCAGGCTGGGTAGCTACAAAAAATGTTGAAAAAGAAGTAGTCATGATTCGCCTACAAAACAAGGAACAACAAATACGAATGGTTCCAATTGATCAAATCGAAAAAATCACCAGTCTTTCTCCAGCAGGAGATCAAGAGCGGTTATCTAAATAGAAGCAAAAAAAGCGATGGAATAGATTCTTCATTTTCCGTCGCTTTTTGCTTTTTTTCATATGATGTTGGCGAAGAGAAAACTTAAAATCAATACTAGAGCAGTACATAATTAAGTCATGAGGATAGATGGATTTTATCAATCAATAGAGAGGTGTTATGGGTGCCAAAGAATCGTTTGATTAATTATATGACCAAAAATTGGAAGATAGCCGGATGGAATATATTTGATTCTTTATTCCTTTCTGCAGCTGCAATCGTTGTTTCTTTAAATATAGTGTTCGTCCTATTTCCAGATTTGGATAACTATTATACAAACGCATTAAATTTATTTTTGATTGGTCTGATGATGGTGTTTGTTGGCTTGGGAGAATCAGTAAAATCTAAAGTTGGAAAACGAATCGATGTCTTAGTTGGCAGTGTTTGGGTAATTTATTTCTGCCTCTATTACTTTACAGGTTTTCATAATCCTACTTGGATGAATTGGCATTTTTTTTGATACGATAAAACGAAAACCAAGAATGATACTTTGAAAAATTGGTAAGACTATTAGGAATGACAAAAGCTGGCTAGTTGGTGATAGATAAACTAAAACACAAAATGGTTGAGACAAAACTATTTTTCAGGCTTGTCTCAGCCATTTCTAGTTCAATAAAAAAGTCCTGCTAGCCGGGGAGCTAGCAGGATAAGGAGTTAAAAATGAAAAAGTGTTGTTAGGGTTGTTTGTTGGTATGCTTATATATTACTCAGGAGTTGTGAATTTTTTGTGACGAAAGTTTTTGGAAGTTGGTAATTTTTTTAGGAAAATATATTTCTGCTAGCCATTTGACTAAATAGTTAAGTACATCCAATGGATTCATTCAAAAAGTAATTTTGTCAGTTATCTGTTGATTCTAATGACTTAGTAAAAAAACCAGAGCCGAAAATAGAAGTAAAATACACAGGTTCCTTCTTGTATATATAAAAAGAGCATATTTGAAGCACTTTTCCACTGTTAGATGCAATCTAATAATGGAAAGTTACTTCAAATATGCTCTGTTCATTTCACAGAAGTGATGATAGCACACCGTTCCTTCTTTTAGAAGAATGATCGTCCTAGATGCCGTTACTCTACAACAGGTGTTTCTTTTTTAACCATACTCCAAATCAAGCCAATTACTAAACCAATCAATGCTGGGACGATCCAACCCATTCCTAATTTAAAGAATGGCAGATAATTCGTTGCGAAGTCTAACAACGTTTTGACAAAGCTGGTTTGCTTGATTCCGTCTGGGCAAGCATTTAAACCGTCTAAAATTGAAGCAATTAGTGTAAAATAAGTGGTCATGCGGTAAACAGCAGGACGTTGTTTAAACAATGGACCCACAAGAACGAGTAAGATCAAGGTCATTGCTAAAGGATAAATAAACATCAAGACAGGTAGTGAAATTTGGATGATATTTGTCAATCCCACAGTAGCGACCAAACAAGCAAGTGCACTAGCTAGTGTCACAAATACAATGTAATTTCTTTTAGGAAAAAGATCAGTAAAGGTTTCTGCAAAAGCAGTGATTAGTCCAATCCCTGTTTTTAAGCAAGCAAGGATCACAATAAGAGCGAGCAAGATACTGCCATAAGTTCCTAAATAATGATCTGCGATTTGCGCTAGTGCGATCCCGCCATTTGAACTTAAAGCAAATCCACCGAGACTCATTGTCCCCACATAAGCAAGTAATGTGTAGATGATTCCCATCAAAACGATACTGATTGCACCAGATTTGATCGTATCCTTAGCAATCTCAGAAGGCTTTGTTACGCCCATATTGCGAATCGTAGTAACGATAAGGATACCAAATGCTAAGGCAGCAAGTGCATCTAACGTATTATATCCTTGAGTAAAACCAGTAAAGAAAGCATGTTCTTGATAACTAGGTTGGACAGTAGCTTGATCGATTGCACCCAATGGATGAATAAAAGCAAGTACCAACAAGATTCCTAGTAAAATCAAAAAGGCAGGATTAAGGAATTTTCCTACATAATCAAGGATTTTAGTAGGCCGTCTGGATAACCACCAAGCAGTGAAGAAAAATAAAATACTAAAAATAACTAAAAATACATGTTGTTGCTTGGCTTGGATAAATGGAGCTAAACCAATTTCAAAAGAGGTAGTTGCTAATCTTGGTAAGGCGAAAAACGGTCCGATGACGAGGTAAAGCAAAACAGTAAAAACCAAAGCATATTTTTTGCCAATCCGTTCTGCTAATTCATAAACCCCTGATGTTTTTGAAACACCGATGGCAATTACACCTAAAAAAGGTAGTCCGATCCCAGTTACTAAGAAGCCAAGATTGGCCCAGAAAACGGCAGAGCCAGATTCTTGTCCCATGTGAACGGGAAAAATCAAATTACCAGCACCAAAAAATAAACCGAATAACATTGAACCGATAAACATACTTTCTTTGAACGTCAATTTTTTTGTCATAGATTTCTCCTTTACTTATTTATACTTTTTTTAAAGTAACAAAAATAACGTAGTTTAGCAATGTTTTTCTAATCAAATAATGAGTATAAAGTATTGATCTTGAGTTGAAATAATCATTATATCCTGAGTGGTTCTGTGAGAGAGTAATTGAAGGGGAGATGTTCTATAAGTAATTGACCAAAAAATCTGGAGGCTGAGCCAAAACTTGCCTCAGTCGCTTCTAGAAGCTCTAAAACCGAATAAATGGTGAGACAAAAGTGGCATCTTCGGAAATTCCTTCTTATTCTTGATGCGAAACACTTTTGTCTCAATCTCATATTCTAAAGATTTTTTGCGGCTTATAAAAAAGAGAGTCCTAACATACTTTTATCAATCTATTTTTTTTTAGTATGGATTGTTGTCAGTATTTCAAAGTGATTGTTTTTCGTATTTCATTCGATAAATGATCAATAACCCAATAAACCAAACAGGAGTTAAGAGTAAGGCAATACGTGTGTCTTTGCCAAGAAATAAAACTAGACAAATGAAAATCATGTAGGCAAAAACAAGAAAATTACTATAAGGATAAAAAGGCATTTTGAACGTATGCTCTTTTTTACCTAACATACTTTTACGATATTTTAAGTGAGTGTAAACGAGTATTCCCCAGATAAATAAAAAGCAAGTAGTCGCAATACTGCTGACGAGTGTAAATACTTCACTAGGCATCACATAATTTAGGATAACGGAAATAAAAATCACAATAGTTGAAAAAACTAACGCATTTCCTGGTACACGGTGAGAAGTCAACTGACGGAATTTTTTAGGCGCGCTACCTTCTTGTGAAAGAGAGCGTAACATACGTCCTGTACTGTAGATCGCGCTGTTACAAGCAGAAGCCGCAGCACTCAATACGACTAAATTAATCAAAGAAGCGGCTACGGTGATCCCAATTTCTGAAAACACTTCGACAAATGGGCTGTTGTTCGCATCTAAGCTATTCCAAGGATAGATAGACATGATAACGAACAAAGAACCAAGGTAAAAAAGAATGATTCGAATAGGAATATTATTGATAGCTTCGGGTAAGACTTTCTCAGGGTTTTTGGTCTCACCAGCAACCAAACCGACTAATTCGATTCCTGTAAAGGCAAATGTGACCATCTGAAAGGAAAGAATGAATCCTTTCGTACCAGTTGGGAAAAAGCCGCCATGTGACCAGAGATTGGTGATACTAGCAGGTCCAGCACTTGTTTTGTAATGGGTAAGAATCATGTAAATACCAACGATAATAAATGCAATAATGGAAACGACTTTGATCAAAGCAAACCAAAATTCTAATTCACCAAATAATGAAACAGCCACCATGTTTAAACCAAGCAGTAAAATCAGAGCGATCAATTCAGGAAGCCATTGTGGGACTCCTGGAACCCAGTAACGGACATACATCCCGATCGCTGTCAAATCCGCCATGGCGATCGCAACCCAACAAAACCAATAAGTCCAACCTGTTACGAAAGCAACTTTTTTTCCAAGATATTCTGCAACAAAATCAAGAAATGAATGATTATTTGTATTAGATAATAAAAGTTCACCTAAGGCACGCATAATAAAGAAGCAAACGCACCCGGTAATAAGATAAGCCAGTAAAATAGAGGGACCAGCTAATTGAATCGTTTTTCCTGCTCCTAAGAAAAGACCTGTTCCGATCGCACCACCAATCGAAATCAATTGAACGTGTCTATTCTTAAGTCCACGCTGTAGTTCTTGTTGCTCTTCAACCATTGTTTAATCATCCTAACTAAAAAATTTGATAATTTCTATATTAATAGAATTTTCTAAAAATTACAACTTAATTCAGAAAATATTCAAAAATTCATTTTCAAACAAATGCAATCAGACCAATCAATCTAAGAAGAGAGGACTGATCGACTGATGAATTAATGAATGGTGTTCAAATAGATTGCAGATAAACATGAGAAAATAGTGAATCATTTCCCAAAAAAGGAAAAGCCTTTATCAAAACGAACCTGTCGTTTCGGATAAAGGCTTTCTTCTATTTTTTTAAGATACGTGATAAAAACTCTTTGGTACGTTCTTCTTTTGGATGAACAAAAATATCATCAGAGGTTCCTTCTTCAGCAACAACACCTTTATCCATGAAGATGACACGATCAGAAACATCTTTTGCAAATTCCATTTCATGTGTCACGATAATCATCGTTAAACCAGTGTGAGCTAGGTCTTGAATGGTATTCAATACTTCTCCGACCATCTCAGGATCAAGTGCTGAGGTTGGTTCATCAAATAACATTACATCTGGGTCCATTGAGAGGGCTCTAGCGATTGCCACACGTTGTTTTTGACCACCTGATAATTGAGAAGGTTTGGCTTCAATATAACGTTCCATTCCAACTTTTTCTAGATTTTCAAGAGCGACTTTACGAGCTTCGTCTTTGTTTCTTTTTAAGACAGTCGTCTGACCAGACATACAGTTTTCTAAGACATTCATGTTATTGAAAAGATTGAACGATTGGAATACCATTCCGACATTTGTTCGATATTTAGGCAAGTTATATTTTGGCGCAAGAATATTTTCGCCATTATACATAATTTCGCCACCAGTAGGTTTTTCTAAAAGGTTGATGCAGCGTAAGAAAGTTGATTTACCAGAGCCAGAAGAACCAATGATGGTTACAACTTCACCTTTATGGATATCCATGCTGATGTCTTTTAATACTTCATTTTCACCAAAGCTTTTTCTTAAATGATTGATTTTAATGATTTCTTCACTCATGATTCTTCCTCCTTATTCCTGCAAGTTGGCGTTGTCAACTTCTTCAATTTTTGTATAGGCTGAAGGACCATCGATTTTTTTCTCCACTACACGCAAGATTCTGGTAATCGTAAAGGTCATAACCAAGTAGATGATACCTACGATTGTAAATGTTTGGAAGAATTGGAAGTTTGCTCCTGCAGCAGAGTTCCCTTGGAAGAATAGATCAGCTACACCAATAACACTTAAGACTGCTGTATCTTTGATATTGATAACAAATTCATTCCCGGTCGCAGGTAAGATGTTACGTAAGACCTGAGGAACAACTACTTTTCGCATTGTTTGTCCATGTGTCATACCAATTGCTTGCGCTGCTTCAAATTGTCCTTCATCGACAGCGAAAATACCACCACGGACGATTTCAGTCATATAAGCACCGGTATTGATCGATACAATGAATAAGGCAGCAATTGTACGATCAAGGGAGATTCCAAAGGCTAATGCTAATCCGTAAAAGACGACCATAGCTTGAACCATCATTGGTGTTCCACGGAATATTTCAATATAAATCGATAGTAGTAAATTTGCTAACTTTTGGAAGAAACGTGTCACGGCATTGTCAGACTCAGGAATAGAACGGAAAACACCGATCAACAAGCCTAAGGTAGTTCCAATAACTGTCCCAATCAATGCAATAAATAACGTAAGTCCTGCACCACGAAGGAACATATTCCCATATTGATCCCAAATCGTTTTGAAATCAGTGAACAAACCAGCTTTTTCTCCCTCTGTATTTGTTGAAGCGGGTTGATCTTTGATTGCTTGATCCATGATTTCTGTACGTTCTTTTTGAGAGATACCGCTAAGAATTTGGTTAACTTTTTGGATATCTGGGTCACCTTTACGCATTCCAATAGCGATTTGGACATCTTCAGGATTTGTTTGAAAACCATTCTGACCAGTAAATTCTAACATTTTTAAATCTTTATTGACGCTAGTTGCTGTTACCCCTTCAGGTCGTTCGCTGACATAACCATCAATCATACCTGAAGCAAGAGCGGTACGCATCGCAGAGAAGTTATCCATTGCTTGTTGCTTTTGCACATCAGGAATTTGATCGATGACATTATAATGGAAAGTATTTAATTGAGCAGTAATCTTAGCATTTGATAGATCCGCCAAACTTTTTGCATTGGCATATTTACTATCTTTTTTGACGACTACAACAAGTTGTGATTCATAATAAGGATCGGTAAAATCAATTTCTTTTTTACGTTCTGCTGTGGGGCTCATCCCAGCAATGATCGCATCGATTTTGCCAGATTGTAACGCAGGGGCTAATCCATCCCATTTGGTTTGCATGATGACTAATTTTTTCCCTAATCCATCCGCAACTTTTTTGGCAATTTGGACATCATAACCACCAGCATAGCTTTTTTGACCTTGGATCGGTACAGCGTTGTTGGCATCTGTTTGCTGTGACCAGTTGAAAGGGGCATACCCCGCTTCCATACCTACACGGAACTCATCTGTTGGTGTTTTCTCATCGGCATTCACGAAACTTCCTACAGGGAAGAATGAAAAAATAAATGCCATCAATAGGGTAAGTGTAACTGAACTTTTTTTCATAATCTTTCTCCTTTTCTTTTTACACATACGGCTCGACGATTTCATCAGGAATGAAACGGGCGAAGTTCCGCTTCAGCTAACTTAATTTTACTGTCAGATAGACGTACTTATCAAATTAACTGTTTACGCATAATTTTTTTACGAGCGGTTAAACAAATGCGTTGCAGTAGCTTATCAGGAGAAATAAAAAACGACCGCTTCAAGAATATAAAAGGGTCGCTAACATTTCACAAAAGTGATAAACCTCTCACAAAACATAGCGCAACTTAGCATCACTGCTAAGACAGTCCACAAGCTCTTAACTTGTGTCCCAACGTAAACTTCAAGCAAAGAAGAGTACATTTCGGCGATCTTCCCTAGTCCTGCTTCACGGTGTTTGCTTCACTCCACAGGGTTAATGATTCTCGCGACCTCTACCTCATTGATTGAGGTATCTCGTATTCAGTTATTTATACAAAAAATAGTTTACGATAGACAAAGCACTTTGTCAATCTATAACAGAAGTTTTCTTGTGAAGTATTGATAGCTATAGAAAATTTCTATAATTATACAAAAAATAAGAAAAATGATATTCAAAAAGAGCGAAAGTTGTAAAAGAATAATTATTCATTAAATAAATAAAAATTAGGACACGAATCTATTTAAGTGTCCTAATTCCTACTTATTATATAAATATAAAGTAAAGCAGTCGAAAAGATGAGCTGCTTAGCAATAGCTGATCCAATCAATCATTTTCGATCCTGGCTTTCTGTTTATTATGCTGTTTTACTAACTACTTTTTTTTCACGACCTAAGATTGCTTGAAGAATAATCGTTACGCCATAAATAGCCAATATTAAATAAATCAGACTTGAATATTGAGTGATTCCCCAACCCCATGTTCGGAAAATAACTAAGGTAATCGCTAAAACGATCGCAACAAGTACATTGAAAAATGCAAATGCCCAAAGATTTCCATTTTCTTTACGAGCAAGGTAAAAAATTGAAAAATAAATACTTAATGCTAACCAGGCGATACAAGCTAAAATCACGCCCCAGTAAATAATGGATGGTACCATACCAACTCACCTCACTTTTGTTCTATATGCTTGGTTTATCGTACTATTAGATAGCAATAGTGATGATCATACCGAAGAATCTAGCAGTATTGTAGCACGTTTTCATTGGTTTGTCAGTCTATATTGTGAGATGTTTCTCAAAAAATGAAATCGTTTGAATAAAAAGTACGATCAATCAATAAACGAAAGATAGATGTATAATAAGAGAGAGGTGAAAGGAAATGAAAAAAGTAACCGTTGAAGAAGCGGTAGCAACAATAGCCACTAGTTCAAAAATCACTTTCCTAACTGGCGCTGGGGTATCAACGCCTTCTGGTATTCCCGACTATCGATCGTTAAAAGGAATCTATCATGGATTGGAACAACCCGAATACCTTCTAAGTCATGAAGCAATGAACAATGAGCCACAAAAATTTTATTCATTTGTGAAAAAAATCTATCATCCAACAGCAAGACCAAATATTATTCACTTAGAAATGGCAAAGTTAGCCTCAAAAAAGCAAGTTTGGGTAGTTTCCCAAAATATCGATGGATTACATGAAAAAGCGGGAAGTCCAAAACTTGTGAATTTTCACGGAAATCTTTATCATTGCTATTGTAGGAAATGTGGGAACACCGTTTCTTGGGAAACCTATTTACAAACAGATCAACATGCAACATGTGGGGGACAAATTCGACCAGATATCGTGTTGTATGGGGAGGGATTTAATGATGAAGTCATAGAGCGAGCAACATCGGCTGTTCAACAAGCAGAGTTGATCGTCATCGTCGGAACGAGTTTTCAAGTACACCCGTTTTGTGACTTAATCCAATTTCGTAATACGAAGTCTCAAATCTTAGTAATCAACCAAGAGCCAATCCAGTTAGACCAAGAATATGATTTTCTGCAAACGGACGGTGCTATAGTATTTGAAAAATTATCAAAAGGAGCAAATTATGACCATTAGAACAGAAAAAGAAAAAATGATTGCTGGCGAATTATATTTTGCTAATGATCCGGAATTAGTAGCGGATCGTCAATACGCAAGAAGCCAAAGTACGATCATCAACCAAGCAGAAACAGCAGAGCTACGTTCTCAATTACTAAAAGAAACCTTTGGAAAAACGGGAGAAAAAATCTACATGGAGCCAACGATCAATTTTGATTATGGTTACAATATTCGTGTAGGTGAAAACTTCTATGCGAACTACAACTGTACATTTTTAGATGTAAGTACGATCGAAATCGGCGACAATTGCATGTTTGCTCCAAATGTTCAACTTTATACAGCCACTCATCCACTTCATCCAGTGAAAAGAAATAGTGGCTTAGAATATGCGAAACCAATCAAAATTGGTCATAATGTCTGGCTTGGTGGTGGTGTGATTGTTACGCCAGGTGTTACGTTAGGAAACAATGTCGTAGTTGGAGCGGGTTCTGTTGTAACTAAATCTTTTCCTGATAATGTAGTGATTGCAGGTAATCCTGCTCGAGTAATCAAAAAAATATTAGAAGATCAACAACCAGAAAAACTTGAAGACTTACGTCAAACAATCGATCAGATTGATCAACAAATCGTCAAATTACTAGAAAAACGTATGGACACGGTAACGAAAATTGGCGAAACCAAACAAGCATCGAAAAAAGCAGTCTATGACGAAAAAAGGGAGCAAGAAGTATTAGAAAAAATCGCTAGTCGGTTAGAAAATACGAAATATAAAGAAACGATCACAGCGACATATATCGATCTTATGAAACATTCTCGTGATTATCAAAATGAATTGAATGGGGAGAAAGTGGATGATTGATGGAGAAGCACGGCGCAAAGAGATTCTGCATACCCTGGCAAATGAAGAAAAACCGGTCAGTGCCAGCAAATTCGCTTCACGTTTTCAAGTGAGCCGTCAAATCATTGTCGGAGATATTGCGTTGTTGAGGGCATCAGGTGCGACTATTATTGCAACGGCAAGAGGTTACGTTCTTGAAACCAATGAAACACAGAACGGCTTAGTGAGCAAGATTGCTGTCCAACATGGTCGTGAGCAAACAGAAGAAGAGTTGCGCTTGATCGTTGAAGCTGGTGGCGAAGTTTTAGATGTCATTGTAGAACATCCCTTATATGGTGAGTTGACAGGCATGCTTCATATCCAAACAACTCAAGAAATTGAATTGTTTATGAAACGCTATAAAAAAAGTAATGCTACGTTGTTATCTGAGCTGACCGATGGGATTCATCTGCATACCATCCGTTATCCAGATACTAATGTGTTGAGAACGATTAAGCAACAGTTGATAAAAGCAGGAATTCTCTATGAAGGCTAATGAAGAGCAGAGTAGTCTGGGATGAATATATAAGAACATTAAATAGTGAATAACTGGTATGATTTGTCCATTTATGAATCGTACCAGTTATTTTATTTTTTTGAAAAAATAAGCGTTCGACTATTTTATTTATAAATTACAATAATACGGAATATGAATAATTCAAGCACTATTCTTCTACATAATAAAAAAATAGTGGGAACCAAGTTTAGCAATAGATATTTTTAATACATATTAAAGTAAAGGAGTTAAACCAAATGGATAAATTCACTAGCAAAACAGTACAAGGAAATGGGGAAAAGGCTAAAGTCACAGCAAACATCCAAGAAAACGCAGAAGTGAAAGACCAAAAAGAAGTAAATTCCAATATGCCTTTTATCCAGCAAAAAATAGAAGAAATTTTCACTTTACAATGGGGAATTCAAGAAGTAGAACAAAAATTAGAACAAGAATTAGAACAAGAATTAGCAGCAAAACAAAGCTTCATTAGCCTCTGTAAAAAAAATCAGAATCAGAATATTGAGGAAATTAGTAACAAATTCAACGAGTTAAACAAAACAAGTGGAATAGTCAATCCAATTCCGACTTTCATCAATCAAAAGTTAGAAGAAACTTTCCTATTGAACAAGCGTATTCTGGAAATACATGACACAACAGAAATAGATAGTAAGTCAAAGAAATCAATGATTGAGAACTTAGAAAATTCGAAGGATAAGCTTATGGATCAATTAATTAAGGAAGTTAGCGAAGAATTCAACAAATTAACAAAAGAACAATCAAAACAGACATTAAGAAGCATGAAAGAAATACAAAAGGTAAAAAACACAAGTCAAAATCCTTTATCTAAAAGGGCAAACTCTTCACCACAAAAAGCAGAACCAGATCAAAAGAAGTCAAGATAGTAATATAAGTTGCAATAACATTGAATATGAATTATTCAGGTACTATTTTTCTACATACTAAAGTAAAGGAGCTAAAACAAATGGATAAATCAACTAGCGAAACAGTTCAAGGAGATAGTGAAAAGGCTAAAGTCACAGCAAACATCCAAGAAAACATAGAAGGAATTTTTATATTTGACGAAGTGATTCGAGAAACTCAAGAAATGGTAAGAACAAAGGAACTGATAAGATCAGGAGAATCACTGATTGCGATCTTAATAAATCGAAAGGAACAGTATATTAAGGAAAATAGCAGAAACCTCAACGAATCAAAAAAAGAACAAACACAACAGGCATCAAGTAACATGAAAGAAATGAAAAAGGTAAGAAATACAAATAAAAAGCCTTCATTGCTAAAGGTAATGTTCAATAAACTAATGAGAAGGTCAAAAAATAAGGACAAAAAAGAAGTAAATTCCCCAAATAATCCAATAGAACCAAGTGGAATTGAAAATACGTCTTTACTCAAACAAAAGATAGGAGAAATTTTCATATTTGACGAAGTGATTCGAGAAACTCAAGGAAAGGAACTGACAGAATCAGGAAAAAAAGTGAATGAGTACGTAAAAAATCAGAAGAATCAGCTTATTGAGGAAATGAGCAAAGAATTCAATGAATCAGACAAGGCAAGTGGAATCGAAAACCCCGTTTCGTCTTTAATCAATCAAAAATTAGAAGAAAATTTTGAGGCGAATCAATTCGTTCAAAAATACGAAAAAGATGTAAGCACACATACTTCCGCAATGGTACTATCGATTAAGTTATTAAAAAATAAGAAGTATGCTATTGAGGAAACTATTGGAAAAATCAACGAATTAAAAAAACAACCACAACAGACATTAAAAAGCATGGAAGAGGTACAACAGGTAAAAAATACAAGACAAAATCCTTTATCTAAAAGGGCAAACTCTTCACCACAAAAAGCAGAACCAGATCCAAAGAAGTCCAAGATAATGCAACAAGTAGGCCAACCGGATCAAAGTCGGTCATGATATCTGAAATGGTTAAGGTAAGATCGTTACACTAAGAGAATAATATTGTAGTACAAGAGTTTACGTACTTGAAACTAATGAAACAAAGAACGGCTTAGCGAGGAAAAGAGTTGCCTGGGCTGAATATATAAGAACATTAAATAATAAATAACTGGTATGATTTATCCATTTACGAATCGTACCAGTTATTTTATTTTTGGGAAAAAGAAGGAAGAAACTAGTTTCATTTTTTAAGTAAAATGGGACAATAGGAAGTTTTGCAGCTGAATTTATTTTTTGATTCTGCTTTTTTACAGAAGTATTCGTGACATAAATAAAATATAGGAGTTGAAGCGCATGATAGGATGGATCTGTCAGTTTGAAGATGTGATTCGCTTTTTGGATGATGAAATTAGCGTAAATTTAAAGCAAGCTAACTTACGAATAGCAACATTCAATGCATGTTCAAATAAAAATCAGACTGAAATAAGCCTCCTAAATAAAGGGGAGGATGCTCAATCTAAGCTAATAAAAGAACAATCTCAACGCTTGTCTATGAAAAATTATGCACAGAAAGATATTAGTTATCTATCGAAAGAAAAGCTTGCTGAATATGCAAATATAGCAGAACAGCGAATCATCGAATGAAAGACAAAGAATTCTGGAGATAAAGTACTGGAACAACAAGCTAGTTTTTGGAAGGGGTACAATAAAGTTGCTATCTGAATTAAAGAGTATTGAAATGTTGGAAAAGCGGAAAAGAAATATAATAGAATTCCCCTTTTTATACGAACAAAGCACCGTTGAACAAACGATCAGTTGGTTCGATGAAAACTGGGGATCGGATTTCGATAGAAGTGGGCGCACAAAGGCTCTCTTAAAAAAGAATCTTACCATTTGTCAAGAGGATCTAGAATTTAGAGCACAAGCAGATAAATTACAAGATGAGGTGAATAAGCGACCTGTTTCAGAAATAAATGCATTTTTAAGAGCAGTGGCAGAACGAATAGTTAAAATACAAACAAAACTACAAGAAATCGAATTAAACTCTTCTGAATTTGACTGGCGGGACCTAGATTCTGCAAAAAAAGAATTAGAGAAGTGGAAAGGTTTCGTGGTGGAAATATACAAGTCGCAGGCTGTTCTGATACAACCTTATCTATATGATAAAAATACAGTTGAGGATAAAATAAAACAATTGCCGAGTAATAATGCCACGCTCTTTAATTTGATGGCTAGAAAAAGATGCGAGAAAGATCTTGCGTTACGATCTGAAGCAGAAACAATAATTGAAAATATAAAATGCAAAAATACTCCAGAAATAGTACATATATTAAAAAAAATAGAAGGTCAAATTGAAAAAATTAAAGTTGGGATCAATAAATTAAAAGTATCAAATTCTGAATTAGAGACAGAAATTACTAAAAATCAATTAATGCAAAAAGATGAGCTAATAGGAGAACGCAAAGATCAATTAAAAATCTTGACTCAGCAACTTCGTGCTCAGCGAGAGAATCAATGCTATGCGCAACAGAACGGAGAACAACAGTTAGACAAATGGATGGAAATGATTGGTGAAATAAAACGTTGGGCAAAAACAAACAAGATAGACCTATTGGAGTTGGAAAAGAATCTGACGTTAAGCCCATCTCCAGAGAATCTAGGGCAGAAAAAGATAGTAGAAGGCACAACTAGAGCGGGAGGTAAACTTGAACGACAAGAAGAAAAGTTGGGAGAAAATAGACATAGTAAAGACAGAAACCAGTTTAATGGACAACGAACACATCGCTGATTCTTAGTAATATAAAAAAGGAGTGGGGCTCCCCACATCAAAAAGCAACATCTTCGAAAAAATGAGTAGCGATTTCCGAAGATGTTGCTTTTTAGTTCAATTTCTTACGAATCATTTAGATTGAAATACAACTTTCAATCATTTTTATTCAATCACCAATACGCCTTCTTTAAGGGCAAATGGATTCTTTTCGTTGATATGGTCGTAGAACATCACGCCGTTGATATGATCAATTTCGTGTTGGACAACGATTGCCTCATAATTTTTCAAGCGGATTTTATGTTTCTCGCCATTCATATCTGTATAAGAAACCGTGATCTTAGCGTGGCGGACTACGTAGCCAGGTACTTCTCGGTCAACAGATAAACAGCCTTCTCCTTCGCCAAGGCAAGCATCTTGAACTGAGTGACTAAGGATTTTTGGATTATACATTACCGTACTTAGCGTGGGTTCTGTTACTTCTGGATCAGGGCTTGGCACGTGTACAGCAATGATGCGTTTAGAAATATCTAATTGAGGAGCAGCTAAACCAACCCCTCCACGTAAGTTTAATTCTTCCGCTTTGATTGGATCTTGGCTATTTTTCAGGAATTCGAGCATTTCTTTTCCTAGGTCGATATTTTCTTTGCTTAATGGGAGAGCAACTTCTTCAGCTACTTCCCGCAAAGTAGGATTTCCTTCACGGATGATATTATCCATTGTGATCATGGAATATGTACCCCTTTCTTTTTAGACAGTTATACGTCTATTTTCGCATTATAGTTTAACATAAAATTTAAAAAGTAGGAGAAAGTTTGTTTAAAAACTAAATTTTCTTAATGATTCTTCACTTGATTTCTCCCGTAGATTCAGGTAAAGTATAGCTGTATGCGTAAGGCATATCGCCTGTTACTTGGTTAAGCGAATCACCAACGTTTTACTCAGTCACAGGGGAATAATCGAAAGAGGTGAAAGAAATGGCAATTTCAAAAGAACGTAAAAATGAAATCATCAAAGACTATGCACGCCATGAAGGGGATACTGGTTCTCCAGAAGTACAAATCGCTGTATTAACGGAAGAAATCAACCACTTGAATGAACATGCACGTATGCATAAAAAAGATCATCATTCATACCGTGGCCTAATGAAAAAAGTTGGTCACCGTCGTAACTTGTTAGCTTACCTACGTAAGACCGATGTACAACGTTACCGCGAATTGATCAAACGCTTAGGTCTACGCCGTTAATTTTGACAAAAAGAGTGGGGTTCAAATGAATCTCACTTTTTTTACTGTAATACCTAATACAACCATTCTCGAAAAAAGCATGATAGACTCCTACTAACCAAATGAAAGCTGGATAAGCGACGTTTGGCGGTTTTCATTTGTTTAGTAGCGTCTTGCTTTCACGAGAAAGAAAAGGAGTAATTATGTCAGAAAAACAAATATTCAAAACGACATGGGGAGGCCGTCCCTTACAAATCGAAGTCGGTCAATTAGCAAAACAAGCGAACGGAGCAGTTTTAGTTCGCTATGGAGATACTGTAGTTTTAAGTGCGGCAGTTGCTTCAAAAGAAGCAAAAGATACTGACTTCTTCCCGTTGACGATCAACTATGAAGAAAAGATGTATGCTGCCGGTAAAATTCCTGGAGGATTTATCAAGCGTGAAGGTCGTCCAAGTACAGAAGCAACTTTAACGGCTCGCTTGATCGACCGTCCGATCCGCCCAATGTTTGCGGATGGCTTCCGTAACGAAGTTCAAGTAACCAACATCGTGATGAGTGTTGAAACAGATTGTTCACCTGCGATGGCTGCAATGCTAGGTTCTTCTTTAGCATTATCAATTTCAGATATTCCATTTGATGGACCAATTGCTGGTGTCGAAGTCGGCCGTGTGAATGGCGAATATGTCTTGAATCCAACAGTTGAACAAGCGGAACAAACAGATATTGAACTAAGTGTTGCAGGTACAAAACAAGCAATCAACATGGTTGAAAGTGGTGCGAAAGAAGTTTCTGAAGAAGATATGCTTGGAGCATTACTATTTGGTTTTGATGCAATCAAAGAATTAGTTGCTTTCCAAGAAGAAATCGTCCAAGCTGTCGGCAAAGAGAAAATGGAAGTTTCTTTGTTACAAGTAGATGCAGATTTGAAAAAAGAAATCTTTGATGCTTCTTATGCAACGATGAAAACGGCTGTTATGACAGAAGAAAAACTAGCTCGTGAAGACAATATCGAACAAGTAAAAATCGATATTCGTGAAGCTTATGCCGAAAAATTTATCGGGCATGAAGAGGAAGATCAATTACTAAAAGAAGTAAAACAAATTACTGAGGACTTAGAAAAAGATGTAGTTCGTGAATTGATCACGATCGACAAGATTCGTCCTGATGGGCGTAAATTGGACGAAATCCGTCCACTAGCTTCAGAAGTAAGCTTGTTGCCACGGGTGCATGGTTCAGGTTTGTTTACTCGAGGACAAACTCAAGCATTATCTGCTTGTACGCTTGCGCCACTAGGTGAACACCAAATTATTGATGGACTGGGAGTAGAAGTTAGCAAACGATTCATCCACCATTACAACTTCCCACAATTTTCTGTTGGTTCAACAGGGCGTGCGGGATCACCTGGTCGTCGTGAAATCGGACATGGTGCTTTAGGCGAACGTGCGCTAGCACAAGTGATTCCTTCAGAAGAAGATTTCCCTTATACAATCCGTTTAGTGGCAGAAGTTTTAGAATCAAATGGTTCTTCTTCACAAGCAAGTATCTGTGCGGGGACATTAGCATTGATGGATGCCGGTGTACCAATCAAAGCACCAGTTGCAGGGATTGCAATGGGACTTGTTTCAGATGGCGAAAACTATACGATTTTAACAGATATCCAAGGATTAGAAGATCATCTGGGAGATATGGACTTTAAAGTGGCTGGAACTAAAGACGGGATAACTGCTCTACAAATGGATATTAAGATCCAAGGGATTACGGAACAAATCCTAAAAGAAGCGCTAGCCCAAGCAAAACAAGCACGTATGGAAATCTTAGAAGAATTGACTTCAACGATTGCAGCACCTCGTGAAGAATTAAGCCCATATGCACCGAAAATCGAAATGATCCAAATCGACCCTGCGAAGATCAAAGATGTGATCGGTAAAGGTGGCGACACAATCAATGGTATCATTGAAGAAACTGGTGTGAAAATCGATATCGATCAAGATGGTAAAGTAAGTATTGCTTCATCTGATAAAGAAATGATCCAAAAAGCAATCAAGATCATTGAAGACTTAACTAAAGAAGTAAAAGTCGGTGAGGTTTATCTAGGAAAAGTAGTTCGTATTGAAAAATTTGGTGCTTTCGTTAACTTGATCAAAGGAAAAGACGGATTGGTTCACATCTCTCAACTTTCAAATGACCGTGTCAATAAAGTAGAAGATGTAGTCAAATTGGGTGATGAAGTCCTTGTCAAAGTAACTGAGATTGACAAACAAGGTCGCGTAAATCTTTCTAGAAAAGCGATGTTAACAGAAGATGGTTCTGAAAAAGAAACAAAATAATCGTTTAAGCGATAAAATAGCAAAAAGAGTAATCTGAAGGGTGAAATGCCTACGCCAGTGAAAAATACTTGTTTTTGCTACATTGAAAAAGAAGGAGTGAGACAATGTCTTACTCCTTCTTTTTATAGCTAAAATCCCTATGGAAAGTTTACTTGGATAAAAGCTATTCATAATCTTTGGTCTAATTTTCAAAATAACGTAAAATAAAGATGTATTTTTTAAGGAGGGAACGAGATGCTTTATTTTTTTCTGACTTTGATCGTTGGTGGCGTTTTAGGTCTGTTCGCTGGATTGATCTTAAATGAGGATGTACCTGGCGGTGTCACTGGAAATGTAGTGATCGGCTTTTTAGGAAGTTGGTTAGGAGAATTTGTTCTTGGTGAATTAGGTCCCTCGATCAAAGGATTCTACCTCATCCCTTCATTGCTAGGAGCTCTTTTTTGTCTCGGTGTGTATTCATTTTTAGCAGACTATATCCGTCGACATTACTAAATGAAATCTTGTATAATGATTTGACACTTCATAGGGGTCTCTAGTTAAGTAAATCACATGAAATAAAAGATCAATGATTTGTGAAGAAAATACGATAGTGAACGAAAGTAGAAAAGAGGGGGACAATTGACAACAAAACACAACACTAAAAAAATTTCAATGGCTGGTCTATTAGTTGCGATGGGCGTAGTTTACGGAGATATTGGAACGAGTCCACTATATGTAATGAAGGCCATCGTAGAAGATAACGGAGGACTACGAGGTATCAATCCTGAATTTGTCCTTGGTTCGGTGTCATTGATTTTTTGGACACTAACATTACTTACCACAATCAAGTATGTGGTGATTGCGTTAAATGCCGATAACCACGGTGAGGGTGGGATTTTTTCTTTATATACACTAGTCAGGAAAGGGAGTAAATACTTGATCGTACCAGCAATGATCGGTGGAGCTGCTCTACTTGCTGATGGAGTATTGACCCCAGCCGTGACTGTCACGACAGCAATCGAGGGGTTAAGAGGTATCCCACAATTTTTTGATCGATTCGGTAACAATCAAAATATTATTGTCATTATTACATTAGTCATCATTTTCGTATTATTTATGGTTCAACGATTCGGTACCGAAATAGTAGGAAAAGCGTTTGGTCCGATCATGTTTTTATGGTTTACTTTTTTAGGTGTGATGGGTTTAATAAATTTCAGCCAAGACTGGACGGTGATCCGAGCGTTGAACCCCTACTACGCGATTCGCCTACTTTTTAGTCCAGACAATCGATTAGGTCTCTTTATTTTAGGAAACATCTTTCTGGCTACGACAGGGGCGGAAGCATTGTATTCTGACTTGGGGCATGTAGGGAAATTAAATATCCGTTTAAGTTGGCCTTACGTTAAACTTTGCTTAGTATTGAATTACTTCGGACAAGCGGCTTGGTTACTGAATATTTATCAAAATCAAGAGGTGCAACAAATCAATAATCTCAATCCATTTTTCCAAATGTTACCTAAAGGTTGGTTGATTATTGGCGTTGGGTTTGCTACGATCGCTGCGGTCATTGCTTCACAGGCTTTGATTACTGGATCATTTACATTGGTATCAGAGGCGATTAAGTTAAAACTCTTACCACGCTTGAAAATCATGTACCCAGGAAACAGTATCGGTCAGATGTATATTCCCGCGGTTAATTTGATTTTATGGTTGGCTTGTTCGTTGATCGTGGTTACTTTCCGAACATCACATCATATGGAAGCAGCCTATGGACTTTCAATTACTGTCACGATGTTGATGACGACGGTACTTCTTTATTTCTATTTGATCCAAAGCAACTATTCCAAATGGTTCGCCTGGATTGTGTCTTTCTTTTTTGGTGCGATCGAGATCATCTTTTTCATCTCAAGTATCGTGAAGTTTTTCCACGGAGGGTTTGTTGCGGTCTTGATGGCGATCATTATTTTAGCTGTTATGTTTATTTGGGAACAAGGAAATATCATCCGTGAGTCTGCTGCGGAAGATGTGGCATTAAAAGATTACATTCCACAATTAGCGGAATTAAGAGATGATCACTCATTGCCACTTTATCAAACTAATGTGGTGTTCTTAGTACCAGATATGGCCGAAGGAAAAGTTGGTAGACAATTTGTCTACTCGATTCTGGACAAACGACCAAAAAGAGCACGTGTATATTGGTTCGTACATGTGGAAGTGACGGATGAACCTTATACGAAAGAATACCAAATCGATATGATGGATACTGATTTTGTCGTACAAGTGAATCTCTTCTTAGGATTCAGAGTACAGCAAGAAATCAATGTCTATGTTCGTCAAATCATTCACGATTTGATGAAACAAGGAAGATTACCAAAACAACCGCAGACTTACTCGTTAACTCCGGGAAGAGAAGTCGGTGATTTCCAATTTATCTTGATTGATGAAGTGATCTCAAATGTGACGACTCTCAGCAAATGGGAACGACAAATCATGCAAGCAAAACTTGCAATTAAAAAAATTGCGACCACGCCAGAAACTTGGTTTGGTTTAGAGTATAGTGAAGTAAAGCATGAAACAGTACCGTTACTAATTGGTGTAACAAGAAAAACGTGGTTAAAAGAACGGAAAAATTAAACTTTAGCGAATAAAGTATTCAATGGGAGAGACATTTCTTGGAATGTTTCTCCCATTGTTTTTGGGCTATTTAGCGTTGCAAAGAGAGTTTAGCTTTTTTAGGCTCGCTTAGATGTTTATTTGAAATACTATTGATTGCTTTTCTTTTTAAATCTTTTAGGTGAGATTTTCCTAGGTAGATGCCAATTTCATTTGGTTCTTGTTGCATTTGCTTTATGTAAACTTGGGTTTGCGTCTTTTTATATGCGAAATTCATCTTAGCGAGGTGTTTTTTAACACCAATTTCGATTACTTTTTGAGTTTTTAGAATGATTTTTTTTCTTAGTATTTCAGCATCCAACTTTGGTAATTCAAGGTTATTAATGATGTGGTTTAGGCTGTGTAACGTTTTTTTTTTTTTTGCGATTATTTTTATTTTTTGATTGAAATCCGATATTATATTCATTTTGTTTGCTTCAACTATTTTTTGTGTGTTGGCTAATCGGTCCATTGTTTTTGGTAACTGGAGGTTAGCCATAATAAATTTAATACTTCTGGCTTTATAGTTTAATTTAGACAAAGATGCTAAGCATTCGTTTGGGCCACGTTCTTTACACCTCGTGTTCCACTGGTCAATCGTATTTAGTAGTTCTTGGTTGGATTGAAAATCTGAAGTGATAGTTGATCGCTCTGCCGTAATGATTTTATCTGATTCAATGACTGGATTTATCGTTTCTGGTAAGTAAAGATTCGCTATGATAAATTTGATCATTGAATCATTATAGTTACAGGTAGCTAGAAAAGCGAAGGTTTCATCAGCACCGTTTAGTTTAAGCATTGCGTTCCACTGGTCAATTGTGGTTAGTAACTCCTGATCAGATGAAAAACCTGATTCCACCACCGTTTTGCCCAGAACATTTAACAAGGTTTCAATCTGTTCTTTATCTGTTCCTGCTGGCAAATGAAGGTTGTTTATAATATTTTTGATACTTTCAGTTTCATAATTAAATGTAGTTAAATAGGCTAAGGTTTGGCTTAAGCCGTGAATTTTCAACATTCGATTCCACAAGTGAATACTATTTTCTGATACTTTCATTAACTTGTGTTCTTTCAGAACTTGACTAAGGGGCATAAGATAATCTCCTTTTGATTTTTTTACTAGAACTATTGTAAAGGAATCGATCAGACAAAGAGTCTTCTTTTTTCGGCTATATGAAATTTTAGTTTTGGATAAAAGCTTGACAAAGCTTGCTAAGTTAAAAGAGTTTTGTGGGTCAAGATACTTTCTAAAGAAACTCAATGCAATCGTGGATCGTTGATTTAAATTATTTTTCGAAAAGAGGTACAATAGGGGAGAGAAGAGAGGTGGGAAGTTATGGTACTTAATTTTGCCATATTATTTTTGATGATTGCGGTGACTTCTTTTTTTGTAGCTAGTGAATTTGCATTAGTTAAAATCAGACGTTCACGTTTAGAACAATTAGAAAGAGAAAATGTAAAGAATGCCAAATTAGCATTACATGTCACGCATCATTTAGATAACTACTTGTCGGCTAGTCAATTAGGAATTACCTTGACTGGGTTGATCATTGGTTGGGTTGGCGAAGGCTCAGTGGCGGCGTTACTAGAGCCTTGGATCGGTCGATTGCCGTTTAGCTCAGCATTGAGCGGAACGATTTCTGTCGCGTTAGGGTTTATCTTAGTGACATATATCGATGTGGTGATCGGAGAACTTTTACCTAAAAGTTATAGTATCGTGAATACAGAGCAAGTGGTCTTATTTGTTGTACGTCCGTTGCATTATTTTTATAAAGCAATGTTTCCTTTTATTTGGGTATTGAATCATTCTGCTGCGGCTTTAGGAAAAGTATTAGGTGTGAAATTAGTTTCAGAAGGAGAAGAGACATTATCTCAAGAAGAATTGACGTTAGTGGCTATGAATTCTTATGAAAAAGGAGAGTTGACGAAAGAAGAGTACTATTATTTAGAAAATGTCTTTGAATTTGATGATACGTTGGCAAAAGATATCCAAGTGGATCGAACCTCTATGCAGGTTTTTGAAGCTGGTGAGACAGTGAAAGATGCGATTCAAGCTTCTATTCAAAGAGGTCATACCCGCTACCCCGTTATTTCTGGGTCAAAGGATCACGTCCTTGGTTATGTTACTTTACCAGATTTGATTAAGCAGTCGTTTAAAGACGATCAATTAACAGTGGATGAGTTGGTGGAAGAACCAATCGTTACTTCAGAAACGATCCCCATCAAAAAATTATTGACGATCATGCGTAAAAAAGGAAAGCATATTGCTATTTTAAAAGATGAGTACGGAGGAACGAGTGGTTTAGTGACGATTGAAGATATTTTAGAAGAAATCGTGGGGGAAATTCGGGATGAAACGGATTTGGATGAAGCATTGATAGCGAAACAAGCAGATGGGAGCTATATTGTTTCAGGAAAATTGACGTTAGATGATTTTGGTCGTTATTTCCACGTTACGATCCCTGAATTTGAAGAGTCTACTTTTATCACACTATCTGGATTTATGTCGAACCATGAAAAAAACATCAAGACAGGTACAGTGATCCAAATTGATTCTTTTCAATTTACGGTGTTAGAATATAACCATACACATGTGGACTATTTTAAAATCAAAAAACAAGAAATAGCAGAAAACAGTATCGATTCGAATAAAACAGAATGAAGAATCTGGGATAAACAAAATCCTACATTTCACGATCAAAAAAAATGAGAGAAGTAAGACAAAACATTCTAACCACTACCAAAAACGAATAAACCGATGTTTATACTTTCTTTTTGTCCCTTAGTCGGAAGCTTCCTACTCATTTTGGTGGACGGATCTCTTGATCATAAGATTTTAAACGATAGAACTGATGCCAATCCATTCGACTTAGCTGAATGGATTGGCATCTTTTTTACTTTGTAAACCATATATTTGTTCTAAAAAAAAATATCCGATAGAATAGATCTGTAAGCGGAATCACTAAATACAGACATACTATTAACAGGAGGGATTCACATGAATGAAAGAAATCTAACAGTTATTGGTAGTTACAGTACGAGGGAAGAAGCTTTATCAGTGATCGAACAATTGCGTGATGAAGGATACGATCGAGACGATATCATTATCTATACGACAAAAGATGCTGCTCAAAATTTTGGTTTTTCTGGTTTATCAGGAATTGATGTAGAAACGAATGTGGATGAGGTTGAAGGCACGCATGAAGAACGCTCGCTATGGGAACGGATCAAAGATACGTTCACTTCTAACACCTATGAGGAAGATTCGTATACAGAAAAAGCGGATGATTCTGTTAACGATGATCCATTGTATTCATACAAAGAGGATATTGCCGCTGGGAAAATAGTGATTACGGTTAAAGATTACAAAGCGCCAAATGAAGCAGTTGTTGAAAACGATCGGACTCAAAGTATGCCCGATCCAACGGATACATTAAATACAGATAATGAAAATATTCAACTCAAAGAAGAACAGTTAGATGTCAATACCCATGATGTGACAACTGGGGAAGTTGATATCCATAAACACGTTGTTAATGATACTAAAACAGTGGAAGTCCCTGTGAAGCGTGAAGAAATCGTTATCGAAAGAAAACCAGTAAATGCTGAAGCAAGCGATAATATTTCAGATGATTCTTTGGAAGACGAAACGATTACAATTCCTCTTAAAGAGGAACAAATTGATGTCAATAAACATACAGTAGTACGTGAAGAGGTAGGTATTCACAAAAAAGAGCATGAAGATATGAAACAAGTGACGGAAGAAGTAAGTCGTGAAGAGTTGGATATTGATACAAAAGGAGACGTTCGAGTAGAAGATACGGATGAAAATACTCGTAAAAATGATCATATATAATAATTGATCGCTAAAATCATCTAACCAGACTCCTTCGTTTTTTGAACGGAACATCATGTAAATTGCTAATAAAAAAGACATTTCTGCTTATCTGATCGATGAGAGAAATGTCTTTTTTCTTTTATTGGATACTATTGTATTGGATCTCAGGATCATCCATAGCGTATTGTTGTTCATTCTCGAAAGATTTAAGTTGTTTCATTGAACGCAAGTAAGAGTATAGTAGAACAGCGACAGATCCTGCCCAAGCAAGTGGTGAAGCAGCTGCAGCACCCGTATAACCAAGTAAACCAGTTAAAATGATTGCTGCAAATGAACGCATGACTAATTCCATCATTCCTGCGAGTGTTGGAATCTTACTTTGACCAAGTCCTTGTAGTGTGTAACGTAAGATAAATAAAATCGCTAAGATCCAATATAAGGAACCATTGATATTGAAGTAAGTTTGAGCTAATTCAAAGACACGAGTCTCTGTCGGTGAAACAAACAACTGCATAAGTGAATGACCGAAGAAAATCACGATCGCACCTGCAACAACACTAAAGCCAATACTCATCATAAGTGTTTGCTTAACACCTTTTAAAATTCGACCATATTCTTTTGCACCATAATTTTGAGCAGTAAATGTTGCAATAGCAATCCCGAAGGACATCATTGGTTGGTTAGCAAATTGGTCAATTCTGCTGGCTGCTGCTTGAGCGGCTACGACATCTGTTCCTAAACTGTTCAACGCAGCTTGAAGGACGATGGCGCCAATGGCGATGATGGATGATTGAAAAGCCATTGGAAGAGCAGCGTTTAAATGAACACGAATCTCTTCTTTATCAAAGTGAAAATCTTTTTTACGTAATTGCAACAAAGGAATTTTTTTCTTGATATAAACTAAACATAGTAGGCTTGAGCAAACTTGGGCAATAACCGTTGCAATTGCTGCGCCTTCGACACCCATTCCAAAAGAAATGATGAAAATCAAATCAAGCACAACGTTGACAACCACTGCAATAATCAAAAAGAAAAGTGGTGTCCGGCTATCTCCAAGCGCGCGAATAACATTTGAAAGCAAGTTAAAACTCATAGATGCGAAAATCCCTAGTAAGATGATTGAAATGAACGTTTGTGCTTGGTCAATAATCTCAACGGGCGTTTGCATCAATTGCAGCATCGGACGAATAAATACTAAACTAAGGACGGTTAATGCAATAGTGACAACCAAACTGATAACAACACTTGCAGCAAAACTTTTCTTAAGACCACGATAATCTTTTGCACCATAACGCTGAGCTGTAATGATCGCTAATCCAGCAGTAAGACCTTGAGCGAAGCCAAGGATTAAAAAGGTCAAGCTTCCGGTTGCACCAACAGCAGCCAGCGCATTTTTCCCTAATGTTTGACCAACGATGATCATGTCGACCATGTTGTAAAATTGCTGAAAGACATTACCAATAAGTAAAGGAACGGTGAACATTAAGATTAGTTTAGCTGGACTTCCTTTTGTTAAATCGCGCATTTTTTAAACTCCTTATTGTCTATAAAATTTAGTTAGTAGTATATAGTGTTTATCCTGAGATTACTAGGTAAAAATGAAATAATTTTGATAACTTTCAATGTATTGCAGATTCATTTTCAAAGATATTTTCAATGATGTGCATCATAAAACAAGCCAAGAATTGAATCGCTGAATAAATTCAAAGAATGAAACGCAAAGAATAAATTCAAAGGATCAACTACTTGGCCTGGGCGTACAAATCAAAAGGGACAACGAATGGTTGTGAACCTTAATACTGTCTTATCTCGCTGGGTAAAAGAATGGTTTCTCTAGTACCATCATCATAAGCATATACTTGGCTTGGAAAACTTGATGAATAGTGAAACGGTAAATCGATTCCCATCTCAACATCACTACCAGCTTGCGAAAAATGCATAGTTACTTTTCCATTATTGTCGATTAAATCAAAGGCTAACATATTATCTAAGGGGATGACTCCCTTAAGGTCTAGGTCAATAATAAACCAGATACTATCAATCAGTTCATCTGGTATACTTGATACAACACCTACAGAGGCATACCGGTTACGACTACTGTCAAAACTTTCAAACATCTGTTTAACCTCCTTCGTTTTATCGAATAGACATGTTTTATTTCTTCATTTAGGATAAACGATTTACTGTAACGATGGTTCATTCTAATAGACTTTTTTTAAAAATGCAACAAAAATCGTGTACTTTTTTTCAAAGTATAAGTTTTTTTTAAGGAGAGAAAAAAACGTGCCAAAAGCGAAGGTTGCCAACGCTTTTGACACGAACAAGTCACTTGTTATTCTTCCGTTGAACCAATAACTTCTGGTTCGCTTTCTTCATCAGTAGTTTCAGCTTCCTCAGTTGGAGCTGCTACTGCAGCAATTTGTTCTTCACCATCAGAAACGACTTTATAATCGTTGTTTTCAGGTAGATCGGCTACTGTGATTGCATCGCCTAGATTTAGGTTTGTTACATCAACTTCGATACGTTCTGGTAAGTTGCTTGGTGTAGCAGAGACGATCACAGTGTAAAGGTTTTGTGCTAAGACACCACCAGCTTTCACACCTGCAGCTTCGCCAACAAGAACGATTTCAGTTTCGACTTCAGTTTCTTCTGACATGTTCACAGATAGAAATTCCACATGTTCAAAATGGTTGGTAAAGGTATTCGTTTGGACTTTATGAACCAACGTGTTGACTTTTTTTCCATCAATCGTCATTGTGATTACTGTATTTGCGCCATTTTCACGTAATAATTTACTGAATATTTGTCCATCAATAGCAATCGGAGTACTTTCAACATTGTACCCATAAACAATAGCTGGAACTTTACCTTCATGACGCAATTTATTTCTCAATGAACGGGGACGTACTTCTCTCTTACTTACTTCTAATGATACTGACATAACCAAAATTCCTCCTTAAAATGTGACTGTCGGCAACGTAGACCAACAGATTTTATTTAAGTGAACTTTCGACGGCTATTCTCGTGCACATTATTGGCTAGGGCGCTTAAAAAACGCAAAAAGGTAGATGCGCGCATCTACCTTTAGAAAGTCAGGATTCAACTTTTCTCCACCAGGTCATTACGCTGTGTATGAGAAATCCAATTCACTTTACTCTTTAACCGTAGCGCGAATCTGAATTTAAGTCAAGGAATAACAATGGCTTTCTTATTTGCATCTACTCTCTTTCGGGTTATAATGCTTGTTAGGCTAAGAAAGGAAAGCACCATGCGTTTAGATAAATTAATTGAAGAAACTTTACAAACGACTCGAAAAGAGATGAAGCGTTTATTTGCATCAAAACAAGTGAAAATTGATGGTTGTGTCGAATTTTGCCAAAACCGAAATGTGGATAGTTTGATCCATGAGATCGAAGTCTCAGGTAAGCGTTTAACGACAAACGAAGTCTATTACTTATTGAATAAACCGAGTGGTGCTGTGACTGCAGTTAAAGACCAAACAAAAATGACCGTGTTAGACTTGATTGCTTCAGCGGATCGAACGAAGCCGCTCTATCCTGTCGGACGCTTGGATCGTGATACCACAGGACTACTATTACTGACATCAAATGGTCAGTTGGGATATGAAATGTTGCTGCCTGATAAAAAAGTCTTCAAAACTTATGAGGCGCAGATCAATGAACAAGTGACAGCTTCAGATATCGAAGCTTTTCAAGCAGGAATTGTTTTTGAGGGTGGCTATCGTTGTTTACCTGCACAATTAACAATCATGGAAACATCCAAAAACAGCAGTCGAGTACGAGTAACGATACAAGAAGGAAAATTTCATCAGGTAAAAAAGATGTTCCTTGCACGTGGTAAAAAAGTGACAAAGCTAAAGCGACTAATGATGGGACCTTTGCAGTTAGATGAGCAACTTGCTGAAGGTGCCTATCGTTCACTGACATTAACCGAATTAAAGCAATTGAAAATATATTTTAAATAGGAGAGAAAAAAATGAATTATCATACTTTATTATTCGATGTAGACGATACGTTACTTGATTTTCAGATGACAGAAGCAAAAGCATTAAATGAATTATTTGCAGAGCAAGGAATTGAATTGACACCAGAAGTGAAAACAAGTTATAAGGCATTAAATCATCACTTATGGCGTGAATTTGAAAAAGGGAATATGACGAGAGAAGAGGTTACCGGGAGTCGTTTTGGACTACTATTTCAACAATTTGGTAAAACAGTTGATAGTTTAGCTATGGAGAAAAGATACAGACATTACTTGAATCAGGGGCATGATTTGATTGAGGGAAGTCATGAACTGCTTCAGACGTTATCTTCACAAGCGGATCTTTATATTGTGACAAACGGGGTATCGAAAACGCAATATCAACGTTTGACTGATGCGAAAATGTTGGGCTATTTCAAAAAAATTTTTGTTTCAGAAGATGTGGGCGCCCAAAAACCAATGAAAGAATTTTTTGATCATGTCTTTTCACAGATTCCTCAATTTGAAAAAGAAAAAACAGTTATTATTGGCGATTCATTGACCTCAGATATTAAAGGAGGGAACTTGGCAGGAATTGATACGATTTGGTTTAACAAAAATCGGTTGCCGGAAATTCCAGAAATCGTACCGACTTATCGGATTGATTCGTTAGCAGAACTTTATCCTCTTTTGGAAATCGAGAAGCATTAATTTTCAGAAAAATATAGCATTTTCGTGTATTTTCGCTATAATAGATAAGAATGTAAAAACGGATATGAAAGAGGTTTTAGTCAATGACAAAAAGCAAGCCAATTATCATTGGTGTGACGGGTGGATCAGGAAGCGGTAAAACAAGCGTAAGTCGTGCCATTTTCAATAATTTCCCAGACCATTCCATCATGATGCTTGAACAAGATTCTTATTATAAAGATCAAAGCCATTTGAGCTTTGAAGAACGATTGAATACGAATTATGATCATCCCTTTGCCTTTGATAATGATCTGCTGATTCAGCACGTGAAAGAACTACTGAACTATAACGCCATTGAAAAACCAGTTTATGATTATGTTGCACATACAAGAAGTCAAGCAACAATCATCCAAGAGCCTAAAGAAGTAATTATATTAGAAGGCATTTTGATTCTAGAAGATGAAAATCTACGTGACTTGATGGATATCAAAGTATATGTAGATACAGACGATGATATCCGTATCATCCGCAGAATCAAACGAGATATGGAAGAACGTGGCAGAACGTTGGATTCCGTGATCGAACAATATTTGACTGTGGTTAAACCGATGTATCATCAATTCATCGAACCAACTAAGCGTTACGCCGATATCATCGTGCCAGAAGGTGGCGAAAATCACGTAGCGATCGATTTGATTACGACGAAAGTTGCTAGTTTTTTGGATCATAAATAAAACAAAGAAACCAATAGGATAAGTCGAAGAATCATGAAAATAGGAGAAGCTATTTTCGATTCTTCGACTTATTTATCAAGTGAAACGTTTACTTTTGCAACGATTCTTAATGAAAAGTAGCGCTAAAAGGTGGAGAGACTGAAAATGAACGATCACAATCATTTACATAAATATATCCGAATAATCCCGATTATTGGCTTATTGTTCTTTTTGGTGTTAATCATTTATGCTTATCAACATGGGATCTTTCGATCAACCACTTCTTTGCAACGCTTTATCCAACAATTTGGGGAGTATGCAGTAGTGATTTTTATTCTCCTGCAGATCATTCAAGTGATCATCCCAATACTACCTGGAGGAATTTCTTCAGTGGCAGGCTTGTTGATGTTTGGGAATGGCTGGGGATTACTTTATAGCTGTATTGGATTGATTATCGGTGAAGCCATTGGTTTTTTATTGGTTCGTTATTATGGCGTTAGTTTTGTACAACTTATTTTATCGCCCAAAAAGTACCAAAAATTCGACCAATTACTGACACAGAAAACGAAGGATATCAAAAAAGTACTGTGTTTGACCATGTTGATTCCTTTTGCGCCTGATGACTTGGTTTGTCTGGTCGCAGGGTTAACTAAAATATCTTTTAAGGAATATATCCAAATTGTCCTATTATTGAAACCTTGGTCTGTCGGTGCGTATAGTTTGATTATGTTGTATCTGTTCCAGAAAGCACAAGGAAATTTTTAGCAGTAAGAGAGGAAAGAAAAAGAATGTTAGAAAAAGTCAAGGTAACCTCAACTGAAATTGACGAGTTGGTATCAGTGATCAAGGAAGTTTGGCCAGAAGCATTTGTTCCGATCATTGGGCAAGCACAAGTGGACTATATGCTGGCTACCTATCAATCAAAACAACAGATTGAAAAAGAAGTGGCGGAAGGTGTGCAGTATTTTCTCTTAAAAGAGCAAGGGCAAACGGTCGGATATACCGCCTATGAGGTAATAGCATCCAAAATATATTTGAGTAAGTTATACTTAATGAATCAATTCAGAGGGAAGGGATTGACGTCGGCTCTTTTTCAGTGGTACGAAACTATCGCTAGAGAACAAGGAATCAAAGAGATTTTTCTACGTGTCAATCAAGGCAATGCTCAAGCCATCGCCGTTTACCTTCATCAAGGTTTTGAAATGGCTGGTGAACTGATCTCGGATATTGGTCAAGGATTTCAAATGGTCGATTATCAAATGAAAAAAAGACTCGCATAACTTTGGGATATGTGTTAAAGTAACGACATGCGACGGGTCGAGAAGGCCTCTGGTTTACAGATGCGCCTAATTGATTTTGGAGACACAAGATCATGATGTGATCACTTGCCGGAATGCAAGGGTGTCGGGCAAGACTTTTGTGGAGAAGGGCTTGTCTGCTTGAGTTCACAAAAACTCAAGTACCAGTAAGATAGGACATTAGTCAGAAGAGATTCTGGGTAATGTCCTATTTTTTATGGGCAATCTTTCGTGGTTTGTTTTGGCTTGAGCGTTACTATTACTGACAAGAAGACGTGTCGCAATAGGTTATCGCTCGTTATAAGTCGGAATTCTTAGTTGATAGTATCGGCTAAAATTGGTTTCTACTTATGATTAATGCTAGAATGAATGAAAAATAAGTTTTGTAATTACTCGCTAAGGAGTTTTTTTATGTTCGAGAAAATCAAACAATTTGGTCGTAATTTTACGCAATCAACACCTTTTATTTTAGCTAATACGGTTATATTTATTCCTTATCTTTTATTTCTGAATTTGAGCGATGGGGCTAACTGGGCTTCGATTTTACCGTTTACCTTATTTTATACTTTCCGTATGACGGGATTGTTTTTGATCCGCAGTATTCGTTTAGGTCTAGATAGTTATACATTACTGATGATTGCTCTTTTGATGGGAGGTGCGGGTTCGTTATTAGGGATCTTTGGCGTGCTCTATTTCCCTTTGTTTTATTTGTCTAGTATTTTATTGGGATTTAGTGCAGCTTGGCTACTTCCAGCAAATGTGACTGTTAATTACCATGAAAAGCGACAGGGTTTTACGAATATGACAGGCAAAAAATATATCTTTGCGCTACTATTATTGGTTTTGCTTTTTCGCTCGATCGAGTTGTCAGGTACGACCCAAATCGTTGTGACGTTAGGGCTGTATACATTGTTTTATAGCATGGCTTATCACACCATCAGCCATTATCCTAGGTATGAATTGGATTTTAAAGAGATGAAAACAACGATTTTTGTCACGAAAGAATTTGTGCTGTTTATTGTGTTTTTTGTCTTATTGTTTTTGCTTCGAAATGCACGCTTGCTCGTTGAGCCAGAACTGTTTGATCTTACAATTTATGTTTTTCTCTTTTTATTTGTTTTAGCCGCTTTTTATTTAGGGCGAGGCAAAAAAAATTGGCAGTTTCCAAGTTGGCTCAATCTCATGAATTTTTTGAGTGGAATGGTGGGGAACTTTCTCTTTTTGTTTAGTACATTTTATGTAGGAGTTTTGTATGGATTTGATCATTTAGCCACTTATATGTATCTACCTTATATAGCTGGAATGGTCGTCGCTAAGCTGATTGGTAATCGTATCTTACGTAGTTTCCCCTATCCTCCAGTGATCGTCCAGTTGATCGGGCTATCTCTCTCTTTATTGATTTTATTGATCCCGACTGCGTTTGTGATTGGATTGTTTTTCTTAAGTTTTTGTCATGCTGTGATCAGCGGTTGGTTAAATCGTGTGTGTTATGACACTGATACGGATATTCCCATGGATCAACGAGTCATCATTAAATTTACGACACAAAACAAAGGGAGTGTGGTCCATCAATTTCTCTTGATGGGGCTATTATTAGTTCTTACCCGTTGGCTAGAGCTACCCGTTGCAGTGCTGTTGCAGTTGACTGACAAGTTAAGAGTTCCTACGATCAGTGTGCAATTAATGGAATACGCTAAGTGGGGGAACATCAGCTGGTTACTCCTTGGTGTGCTGGGTGTTTATCTATTATGGAAACGAGAGGTGCGGCATCATGCGAATACTGATTGATGGAGATGGTTCGCCGGTTAAGGAAGATGTAATTGAAATTGCTGGTTTGTATCAAGTGGAAGTCATGATCGTGACGAGCGTGGCTCATTACACCCATAAAGAATATCCAGCGTATGTTCATTTTGTGTACGTTGATCAAGGCGCAGATAGCGCAGATTACCGCATTGTAGGATTGATTCGCAAAGGAGATATTCTAATCACACAAGATTATGGGTTAGCTTCTTTAGTTTTACCAAAGAGGGTACGAGTGTTTCATCAAACGGGTAAAGAATTTAGTGCAACAACGATTGACTCCTTGTTAGAACAACGTTACCAAAGTGGAAGGTTGCGCAAAGCAGGTCTGCGGACTAGAGGACCTAAACCTTTTACCACTCAAGATCATCAAAACTTTAGACAGGCATTAATTCAAGCACTTGAACAAGTCAAGTTATCTTCAAACAATGAGTAGCGACAATAGGTTTGTTTTCCCCTCAATTAGTACGATATCTTTGCTTGTATTGTCTTTAAAATGATAAAATAATTAAAGATATTTTATTATCTAATTTTTTTCTAATCTGAGGGGAGAGAGTGGAAAATGAAACATGTAAAAGCATTAATTGTAAAAGCAATCATGATTTGGGCGATTTTATGGATCGTATTAACAGGATTATACGGAGTTAGCTTCATGGATTCGACAATTGTTGGGGTCATTGTCGTTGTGATGATTTATGTATTAGGTGATTTACTCATTTTGCGAAAGGTGGGGAATATTGCGGCGACGATCGCAGATGCCGGTTCTTCCGCAGTCATTTTGTGGGTATATCTTTATTTTATGAATGATACGACGAACATCTGGATGAAAGTTTTGATTCCTGCTTTATTAATTGGCATAGGAGAATGGTTCTTCCATAAATGGTTGTTAAATCAAGGGATTGTCCCTGATGAACGAAAGATGGAATAGATGAAAAACAACAATCGAAAAAGAGGCGCAGGCAGCGATGCCGTGCCTTTTTTCTTGATTTAACAAATAAGTTTATCGACTTTTTGAAAAATAAGCTGTTTGATTCTTTTGATTTTGTGCTAAAATATGAAGTAAAAGTGAAAGATATTGGATACGGGAGGACAATCTTTTGAAGATTACTTTACTATATGGTGGACGCAGTGCAGAACATGATGTTTCAGTTCTTTCAGCGTTTTCAGTCTTAAATGCTATTTATTATACGTACTATCAAGTTCAACTGATATTTATCAGCAAAGAAGGTCAATGGGTGAAAGGCCCTTTGTTAACAGAGAAACCAGCGAGCAAAGAAGACTTACATTTGACATGGGACCCAAGCGGAAAAGTGACAGATGGCTTTACGGGAAGAGTGATCAATCCTGGAGAAATCAAAGAAGAAGGAACGATTGTTTTCCCTGTCTTACACGGACCTAATGGTGAAGATGGAACGATTCAAGGATTTTTGGAAACATTGAACTTGCCATATGTCGGCGCTGGCGTTTTAACAAGTGCTTGTGCAATGGATAAGATCATGACCAAATACATTTTGCAAGCGGCAGGGGTGCCACAAGTTCCTTATGTCCCTGTTTTGAAAAATCAATGGAAAGAAAATCCTAAAAAAATCTTTGATCAATGTGAAGGGTCTTTGCTTTACCCAATGTTTGTCAAACCAGCAAATATGGGTTCAAGTGTAGGGATCTCTAAAGCGGAGAACCGTGAAGAACTGCAAAATGCGCTTGCATTAGCTTATCAATATGATTCTCGTGCGATCGTTGAGCAAGGGATCGAAGCACGTGAAATTGAAGTAGCTGTTTTAGGGAATGAAGACGTGCGTACCACGTTACCTGGTGAAGTAGTCAAAGATGTTGCATTCTATGATTATGATGCGAAATACATCAACAATAAGATTGAAATGCAAATCCCAGCTGAAGTACCGGAAGAGGTCTATCAAAAAGCGCAGGAATATGCAAAAATTGCGTATACAATGCTAGGTGGGAGTGGCTTGAGCCGTTGTGATTTCTTCTTGACGAATAAAAATGAACTATTCCTAAATGAGTTAAATACAATGCCTGGATTCACGCAATTTAGCATGTATCCATTATTGTGGGAAAACATGGGCTTGAAGTATGGCGATTTGATCGAAGAATTGATTCAATTAGGAATCAATCGTTTTAATCAACGACAAGGTTTTTTTGAAGCAAACGAATAGACAATTAAAAATAGAAGCTGGAGCGAATGTCATTCACATTTGTTCCGGCTTCTAAATGCGAAAAGGCGGGTTTTTTATGAAACTAACAGTACAAGAAATCGCTCAAGCTGTAGGAAGCGTAATGAATGATTTAACGGAAATCACAGGTGTGGAGTTCGATAGTCGCAAGATTGAAAAAGGTGGGTTGTTCGTGCCGCTAAAAGGAGCAAGAGATGGACACGAATTTATTCAACAAGCCATGGATAATGGAGCGGTTGCTACTTTTTGGAGTCTGGAAGCGTCCAAAGCACCTAGCGGGATTCGAGTGATTCTTGTGGATGATCCACTAAAAGCAATGCAAGATCTGGCGAAGTACTACCTAGCGAAAGTTGGGGCTGAAGTGGTGGCAATTACGGGAAGTAATGGGAAAACAACGACAAAAGATTTGACTGCTTCAGTTTTAGCTCAAAAGTACAAAACCTATAAAACACAAGGAAATTACAACAATAATATTGGATTGCCTTATACGATTTTGCACATGCCGATGGATACCGAAAAAATCGTTTTAGAAATGGGGATGGATCATGCCAGAGAGATCACTGAGCTTTCTTTGATTGCCCGACCTAAAGTAGCGGCTATTACGATGATTGGTGAAGCACATATTGAAAACCTTGGCTCACGAGCAGGAATCGCGCAAGCAAAAATGGAAATTGTTGATGGTTTGAGAGAAGATGGGCTGTTGATTATCCCAGAAGAAGAACCATTATTGAAACCTTTGACTGAAAGTTTGACTCAAAAAATTGAAACGTTTGGATTAAATACAGGGCAGCTACAGGCGGAGGTAACGAGTGAAGAGAAAACAGCCACACATTTTATCGTCAATGATGAATCGTTCATGATTCCTCTTCCTGGAAGTTATAATGTCACCAATGCGTTGATTGCTTATGCTGTTGGGCAATTTTTTGGTCTGCCAACGGAAGCCATCCGTCTAGGTTTAGCAAGTGTCACAGTGACGCAAAATCGTACGGAGTGGCTAAGTGCTGGAAATGGTGCGGGGATTCTAAGTGATGTCTATAATGCGAATCCTACAGCAATGGGATTGGTCTTAGATACTTTTGCCAACTTACCAACAAAAGGGAGAAGACTTGCTGTACTTGCGGACATGCTGGAATTAGGACCAGATGCTTTGAAGATGCACGCAAGTATGGCTGAACATCTTGATCCAGCTGATTTTGCGGGAGTCTATTTATATGGGCCCCAAATGAAAGCATTATATGAAAAGTTGAACGAAAAGTATCCAGATTTATACGTACAATATTTTGAAACAGATAAAGAACAACTCATTGCAACGGTGAAAGAAGAAATACGTCCGGAAGATAGCATCGTTTTAAAAGGAAGCAATGGAATGGGATTGATTGATGTCGTTAAACAATTGCAAGGAATGAAATAATAAACTGCAAACTTGCAGAAAATAAGAAATTATGCTAGAATAACCTATTGCCGAAAGATGAAGAGAAATTGGACTGGTTCTTTCGTTTATGTAAATTGCTAGAGCCAGATGTCATAACAATGATAAAGCTGAACGCGACCCGTTTGGCTTTTCTAATGCCTAAACTTCGCAAAGTGATTTTTCGGTGGTGCCACAGGGGCTAAGAATGAGTAAAAACGTACGTGGCCACTGTCAAAAAGAACCAAACACTTTGACCGAACAATCGACGGGGTAGCAAAAATTAAGCTACATCCTCAGTTAACAACCATATAGGAGGATTCATTTGAAATTTAAAGAATTAGAATTATCACCAGAATTATTGAAATCAGTAGAGCGTGCTGGTTTTGAAGAAGCAACACCGATCCAGTCAGAAACAATCCCTTTAGCATTGTCTGGAAAAGATGTGATTGGACAAGCACAAACAGGGACTGGTAAGACGGCTGCTTTTGGTTTGCCGATGTTAGAAAAAATCGACACTAATCGCCACGAATTGCAAGGGTTAGTCATTGCACCGACACGTGAATTAGCGATCCAAACACAAGAAGAGCTTTATCGTCTTGGTCGTGATAAAAGAGTACGTGTACAAGCTGTTTACGGAGGCGCTGATATCGGTCGCCAAATCCGTGGATTGAAAGATCGTCCACATATTGTCGTAGGAACACCTGGACGTATGCTGGATCACATCAACCGCCACACATTGAAATTAGGAACAGTGGAAACATTAGTTCTAGATGAAGCAGATGAAATGTTGAACATGGGCTTTTTGGAAGATATTGAAAGTATTATTTCAAAAGTACCTGAAGAACGCCAAACATTATTATTCTCAGCAACAATGCCACCTGCAATCAAAAATATCGGCGTGAAATTCATGAAATCACCAACACACGTGAAGATCAAAGCGAAAGAAATGACAGCTGACTTAATCGATCAGTATTATGTTCGAGCAAAAGAATATGAAAAATTCGATATCATGACACGTTTGTTCGATGTCCAAACACCAGAACTTACGATTGTTTTTGGTCGTACAAAACGACGTGTTGATGAATTGGCACGTGGATTAGAAGCTCGCGGTTATCGTGCAGAAGGAATCCATGGGGACCTTTCACAACAAAAACGAATGAGTGTTTTACGTTCATTTAAAAATGGTCATTTAGATATTTTAGTTGCTACGGATGTAGCTGCACGTGGTTTGGATATTTCAGGCGTGACTCACGTCTACAACTATGACATTCCACAAGATCCAGAAAGTTATGTTCACCGTATCGGACGTACAGGTCGTGCGGGTAAAGGCGGGATGTCAGTGACATTCGTTACGCCAAACGAAATGAGCTACCTACATGTTATTGAGAACTTAACGAAAAAACGGATGGCTACTCTACGTCCACCAACTGAAAAAGAAGCATTCAAGGGACAACTAGGTGCTGCAGTGGAACAAATTGAAGCTAAGCTTGAAGAAAACGGCTTAGACAAGTATTTGCAAACAGCAGATAAATTGCTTGAAGAGTATTCTGCACAAGATTTAGTAGCTTTGTTACTAAAAACGACTGCGAAGGATCCTTCTGATGCAATACCAGTTAAAATCACTCCAGAACGTCCATTGCCAATGCAGAAAAAAGGCTATAATAAAAATGGCAAACGTGGCGGCGGAAATAACCGTAATCGACGCGATAATAACAACTACCGTGGCAACAAATCAAAAGGTGGCTACAGTAAAAATAATAACCATCAAAAAGATGGCGGTAAGCGTCAAAACGATAAAAAACGTGGATTTGTGATCCGTACAAATAACGATTAATAATAAATGATAAGCTTCTCTTTTTTAAGAGGAGCTTTCTTTTTAGTTATTTATGGACATATTGGTGGTAAAATACCGAGAATTTGGTAGAATGAGAGTGTTCTAAAATTTTTGAAAAGAGTAGAGTCTATGATTAAAGGAATTGGGATTGATGCAGTTGAGTTACCAAGGATTGCAAAGATCATCAAAGAAAAACAAAATTTTATCGACCGAGTGTTGACGCCAAATGAAATCGAGCAATTTCAAATCCTGCCTTTTCACCGACAAGTAGAATTTCTCGGAGGGCGTTACGCTTGCAAAGAAGCTTTTTCAAAAGCGTGGGGAACTGGTATTGGTAAGGTGACGTTTCAAGAAATTGAAATTTTAAAAAATGATGCAGGACAACCTGTAGTCACAAAATCACCTCATTCAGGTACTTGTTTTGTTAGTATCACGCATACGGATGAATTAGCGTTTGCACAAATTATTTTAGAAGATTAGAAAGAAGGAAAAATCATGGTTGTCGCTTGGCACCGACCTACAAGAGTCATTATACATACAAAAGCTATTACTGAAAATGTCAAAAAAGAATTAGCTAGATTACCAAAAGGAAAAGAGCTATTTGCTGTAGTCAAAGCAAATGGTTACGGGCACGGAGCAGTCCAGACAGCAGAAGCTGCACTGGCTGGAGGTGCTACTGGATTTTGTGTGTCTAATCTAGACGAAGGGATTGAATTGCGGGAAGCGGGATTCACACAACCTATTTTAGTGTTGAATATGATTCCCATTGACGCATTGACTTTAGCGGTTGTCCATGATTTATCGATCACTGTAGGAAACAAAGAATGGTTAGAACAGGCTGTTGAATATCTGCAAGAAAGAAAGCTGAAACATGCGTTAGCACTTCATTTGAAAGTTGATACCGGCATGGGACGGATTGGTTTTTTGACACCTGAAGAAGTTGTAGAGGCAGTTTCATTTATTCAAGAAAGTGCTGTATTGGAATGGGAAGGGATCTTCACCCATTTCTCAACGGCTGATCAAGCGGATGAAACGTATTGGCAACAGCAACATCAACGTTTTATAGAGACAATCGATGCATTGCCTGCTTTACCTAAGTATGTTCATGTAAGTAATAGTGCTACTGCTTTATGGCATGATGAAAAAATTGGTAACATGATTCGTTTTGGTGTAGCAATGTATGGGCTAAATCCTTCAGGGCATGCACTGCCAGAACCGTATCCATTGGAACCCGCACTAGAGTTAGTTTCCGAGTTGATCCAAGTGAAACGTTTGGCTAAAGGTGAAGGCATCGGCTACGGGGAAACCTATATTACCGATCAACCAGAGTGGATCGGGACGATCCCGATTGGCTATGCGGATGGCTGGTTACGAAACATGCAAGGCTTTTCCGTCCTAGTGGATGGAAATTTATGTGAAATTGTCGGACGTGTGTGTATGGATCAAATTATGATCCGTTTACCTCAGGAAGTTCCACTGGGAACAAAGGTTACTTTGATTGGTAAAAATCAGGAAAAAGAGATATCGATGCAAGCAGTAGCGGATCAATTAGGTACGATCCACTATGAGGTAGCCTGTGTACTAGGAACGCGCATTCCTAGAGAATATGAAGAGTAAGGAGAATCCTATGGTAAAAAGAGGAGACATTTATTTTGCTGACCTTTCTCCAGTCGTGGGTTCAGAACAAGGCGGGACACGACCTGTCTTAGTTATTCAAAATAATTTAGGGAATCATTTTAGTCCAACGATTATTGTGGCGGCCATTACTGCCAAAATGGCCAAACCTAAATTGCCTACGCATATTGGAATAAAAGCAACTGGTACTGGAATCGAACGTGACTCTGTCATTTTACTTGAACAGATCAGAACAATTGATAAATCAAGATTAAAAGAAAAAGTTTGTCATTTAGATCGAGGAATTATGTCAGAAGTCGATCATGCACTTAAAATCAGTGTAGGTATCGAAGCATTGACCCCTGTCGCTAAATAAGCACATTATGCCTTTACATATAAAAGGAACAAGCTAATTATCTTGAATGTCAATCAACAAAGGTTATAAGAGAAATCGTTGGATCTGAGCGTTAATGATGTCAATCGCTATACGGTCATTTCTGACTCTTAATAAAAAATGCTGGATAATGATAAGAAAAAAGTTGAGTCAGCATTGTTCAACTTATAAAAAAGCCGTAAGGACCAAAAATAGTTTTCCTATCTTTAGTCCTTACGGCTTTTTTTATATGTGTTTGATTAGTTTATCTTATTCAGAGAGTGACTGCTATTTTGCCAGAATATCTTTCGTCTGTCTAATACTAATTACCAACTAGCTTTTTTGACACCAGGGATCAGTCCTTGATGAGCTAGTTCGCGAAATTTCACACGAGACATGCCGAATTTTCGCATATATCCGCGAGGACGTCCATCGATCAAGTCACGGTTTTTCAAACGCTCAGGGCGTGCATCTAAAGGTAATTGACGTAAGGCTTCATAATCTTTATTCGCTTTTAACTCTTGTCGTAAATCAGCATAGCGGGCAATCATTTCTTGTTGTTTTCTAGCTTTTGCAATTTTTGATTTTTTTGCCATATTTTCCTCCAATAATCTCTTTAATTTTTCAAATCGTAAAAATTACGGTTTAGTGTAGATACCTTAACATAGTGTGAGAAATAAAACAATTATTTTGTTTCTAAAAATGTTTAGTCCTTCTCTTGTTCTCTATGAAAGAGAAAGGCCACCGATGCGATTAAAACAGTTTTTTTGTCAAATAGTGGTGTTACACGTAAACTAGAAGAAAAGGAGGGGGTAGAGATGCGTAGGTTTGCTATTAGTGGTTATGGGCCAGCTGAAAAGGTGTTTAAAGAAATAGTAGACACACCAAGGAAGGTCACGCCAAATCATCTTCGTGTGGAATTGAAAGCGTTTAGTATCAATCCTTATGATGTCGCTTTGCGTTCAGGAAAGATGAAGGAAGTCCGAACCTTAACATTCCCTTACGTATTAGGGAATGATGGTGCTGGAATCGTGACGGAAGTAGCAAGTGACGTCGATTCATTTGCTGTGGGGGACCGTGTAGTCGTTCATCCTGTGTCAGGTGCTTACGGTGAAGAAATCGTCTTACCAGCAAGTAAAGTGGCTAAAATACCAGATGAAATGAGTTGGGGAGAAGCAGCTGCAATGGTAACGACGGGGATCACTGCTTACAATGTGATTAATCATCTGCTAACGATCCAACCAACTGATACGGTAATGGTGACCGGAGCTTCAGGAGGCGTAGGAACTAGTTTGATCCAATTACTTCATCAAAAAGGGATTCGGACGTTAGCTAGTGCATCAAAGACAAATGAAGAATTAGTCCGAAGTTTAGGCGTTACTCATTTTTCTTCTTATGATCAAGAAAATCCTGGAGAAGTATTCAGTAATCAAGCAGATATTGTGATCGATGCGACGAAAGGAAGCATCGCGGGAGACATGGCTATCAAAATTATGAAAGAAGAAGGTCATTATGTTGCGTTGAACGAATTGCCTTCCCTTGCATCTCGTCAGAAAAAAAATGGGTTTTATGAGACTTTTGTTCCTAGAAAAGAATACTCAGATCAAGAAGCTTTGACTCATTTAATTGCTGCATATAAAACAGGAAATTACCATATTTTTGTAGCAGAAGAATTAGCTGCAACTCTTGATCATTTAATCTGGGCGCACCATCAACTTGAAGGACACCCCTCTGCAGGTAAAATCGTATTAACTTATGATTAGAGCTGGGCTGGTAAAAGGAGCAAACTTTTTCTGGATGCGTTTTCTTCTTCTGATTTTTAGCATGAAAATTTCTTTCTGCTTTATTTAATGGTAAAGTGGTACATGTAAAATTTAACTATTTCTTCAATTCTATGGTCAGACAATCGGACAGTTTGACTATTATGTCTAAATTATCGAGCTTTTTGAAAAAAGGGAATTGAAAATTACATGATTTACATGGTAAAGTAATGCAGCTGAAAAAAGAAGAAGGGGATATTTATGCGGTCAATCAAAAACACATTAAAATTATATCTACTTGACTGGAAAAGAATTTTTAAAAATCCAATTGCTACACTTTTGATCATTGCAATTATGATTATCCCTTCATTATATGCGTGGTTCAACATCAAAGCGTTATGGGATCCTTACGGAAATACCGGTGAATTGCCTATTGCGGTTTACAGTGCAGATCAACCGGCAGAATTTCGAGGGAAAGAAGTCGCAATTGGGAAAGAAGTGATCAAATCACTTCATGACAATAAACAACTCGGATGGCAATTCGTTGACTCAAAAGCAGAACTGGAACAAGGGGTTCGTTCTGGGAAATATTATGCAGGAATCTACTTACCGAAGGATTTCTCAGAAGACTTGTTAAGTTTTACGAGTGGAGAGATCAGAAAGCCAAAAATCGAATACACGGTGAATGAGAAAATCAATGCGATTGCTCCTAAGATCACCGATAAAGGAGCTTCTGCGATCCAAACCCAAATTACAGATGAATTTATCAAGACAGCTAGTTCAACGTTATTGAAGGTCTTTAACGAGATCGGTTATGACATTGATTCGAATCTAGTAAGTATCAATAAGGTCAAATCAATGATACTTTCAACGGATGAGAACCTTGATACGATCGACGGTTATACGCAACAAGTACTCGATTTACAAAAACAACTACCTTCTATTAAAGAAAAGTTAAACAAAGCCAATGAATTTGTGGACTATCTCCCACAAGTCGATGAAATGGGACAAAAAGTGGTTGCACTGAATGATAAAATGCCACAGCTCCAAGAGCAAGCGAAAATCATTTTAGATTTACAACAAAAAATACCGGAAATCCAAAATGCAGGTCGACAAATTGCTGAGATCGATCAGGATTTTTCATCGATCCAAGAAACGATGGATCAAGGAATCACTGAAGCGAAACAAGGGTTGTCGATCATTCAACAAGTCCAAGAAATCTTACCTGACGTGAAGAAATTAGAAACACAAGCAAACGACCTAGCTACTCAAACAAAATCAGGTGCAGAGCAATTAAAAGACGCATTACCAGGTATCACAACAAGTGTGAATACAACGATACAATCGATTAGTCAGGTAGCAACGTCTATTGATTCATTCACAGCGAGTGTCGATCAGGCAATTGCAGATAATCAATTGACGGAAGAAGAGAAGGGAAACTTACTCAAATTATTGGATAATCTCTACAATAGTTTACCAGCACAGCAACAAGCGATTGATCAGTTGATTACCTTTTTGACACAGTTACAGAATCAAACGGGTAATACCAAGCTCCAAAAACTAATCGATACATTGAATAGTATCAAGCCAGTTCTAAGCGGCTTACAAAATCGTCTGCCTGCGTTGAAACAAGCCATTCAAGAAGGCAATATCGATAACGTAAGAAATATCTTAGGGCAAATTCAAACTGCTGCTAAAAATGTCAATAACTTGATTGCTGGAATCGATGTGAACCAAGTCAGTTCAACTGTGGATTCACTATTAAATCAAGTCATCAGTACGATTGAAACAGCTCAAGGTGCGTTAAGCAAGGCTGACCAAATCGATTTTGATTCGCTGTTAAATTCAACAAAAGCAACAGTGACCAATGCAGTGGCGATATTAGAGAAGTACCAAAAAGAAATGCCAGCGATCGGACAAGAGATCCATGATGCAAACACCATGTTGAATGGTAATATGGAAACGATCGTCAATGGGATCAATAAAGGAGCCGATCTGTATAATAATGATTTGCCAGTGTTAGCCAACAAATTGAGTACAGCTGCTAACTTTATCCAAAATGACTGGCCAACGATCAAAAATGAAATCACAAGTACGATGACAACAGCGAATGAAAAAATGCCACAAGTTGAAACGGCAGTAAATGCAGCAGCTGATTTGATCAATAATGATTGGCCAAACATCAAGACAGGTATCCAAAAAGCAGCAGATGCTATTCGTAAAGGAGAAAAAGAAGTTGATCTAGGAGAAGTGATCAAATTATTGAAACTAGATGCCACGAAAGAGAGTGACTTCTTTACGCAACCAGTAGAATTAAAAACCAATACGATGTATCCAATTGCAAACAACGGATCGGCAAGTACGCCATTTTATACAGCACTTTGCTTGTGGGTGGGAGCTGTCTTACTCTCAAGTGTAGCGACAACCGATTATTATCTCGGTAAAAAAGAAAGAAACAATTTTACAAAACGAGAACAATTTGTTGCTCGAATGCTCACGTTCTTAACGATGGCTATCGCACAAAGTTTGATCGTTACTTTAGGAAATATCTTTTTATTAGGTGTAGATGTCCATAATCCAGTTTACAGCGTGTCCTTTGCCGTTTTGATCTCGCTAGCCTTTATGATGATCGTGTATGTTTTAGCGGCGCTATTTGATAATGTTGGAAAGGGACTTGCGATCATTATCCTCGTGCTATCGATTTCTGGTGGAGGTGGGAACTATCCTATCCAAGTATCAGGGAAGTTCTTCCAAATGATCAATCCATTCTTGCCATTCACTCATGCGGTTAATCTATTACGAGAATCAGCAGGAGGAATCTATTGGCCAAATGCTGCAAATGCGATTTGGATCATGATTGGTCTATTCGTTAGCTTTGGTGTTATTGGAACGGCAGTTGCGCCTTATGTCCAAGAAAAAATGGTCAAATTCAAAGAAGCAGCACATCAGAGTCATATTTTCCACTAGTAGTTAAAGCAATAACCAGTTTGAAAAAAGAAGACCTTGTTAGACAGAAATAGTCATGTATTTTCGTCTGACAAGGCCTTTATTTTATTAACAGAGCTTAGGTGATCAGAGGAGCTATTTTTTTCTTTTTGTAGAAACAACGAGTTTAATTGAAAAAATTGAAAATAGAAAAGTAAAGTGTGTTATGGCTGATTCCACAATGATTGATGATTGCTAGAAAAAATCACAGTCCGTTTACTTATTTTTTGGAAAGTGCTGGTTGTTCAAGTTCTACGAAAAGTAAAAGTTTTTATTGAATAGGAAAGAAAAATCTCGATGAGTGAGATGTTACATTTTTTGACAGAAAAGGAAAAAAGTCGTTGAAATGTAAGGCATTTGCTAATTTAACGTACGATTGAAAAAAATACTGTTTTTTTTCTAATTTTTTTCAATTAATTTTATGAAAGTTTATTGACTTTTATATTATGGGAGCGTACTATAACATCTTGTTTAAGATAAATTTTTTTTAATTTTGACAATAATAATTTTGAAGTAAATATGTGTGTAAAGGAGTAAAAAAATTGGACTACTTAAAAAGGTTGTTAGTAGGTAAGCCGTTGAAATCTGCTGAAAACGACGAGCATAAATTAACTCGTTTTGCCGCGTTAGCATTGCTGTCATCGGATGCCCTATCATCCATTGCTTACGGTACAGAGCAGATTGTGGTTGTTTTAGTTGCCTTGTCAACTGCAGCCATTTGGTATTCGCTGCCAATTGCAGCATTTGTTATTATTCTATTGATTTCATTAACTCTCTCTTACCGTCAAATCATTCACGCGTATCCTCAAGGCGGAGGAGCTTACGTCGTCAGCAGTGAAAACCTTGGGAAAAATGCCGGGTTGATCGCTGGAGGTTCCTTGTTGATCGACTATATGTTGACGGTAGCTGTTTCCGTGTCAGCTGGTGCCGAAGCGATTACCTCGGCAATTCCCGCATTGTATGGTCACCAAGTAGCAATCTCAGTTGCAATCGTATTGCTCTTGATGATGCTGAATTTACGCGGGTTAAGGGAATCGGCTTCTTTCTTGCTATTCCCTGTTTACACGTTCATCATTGTGATTACGTTGCTAATTGCGGTCGGACTGTTTAATATCATTACTGGTGCCGTACCATTACATGCAACAGCCTTACCTGGAGCTGCAATCCCAGGGGTGTCGATCGCATTGATTTTGCGAGCATTCTCTTCAGGTTCTTCTTCTTTAACAGGGGTTGAAGCAATTAGTAATGCCGTACCATTTTTCAAGAAACCTCGAGCAAAAAATGCAGCAGCAACTTTAACAATGATGGCTTTGATCTTAGGCTTCTTCTTTGTCGGTATCACGTTCATCAACTATTGGTATGGGATCGTACCTGAAAAAGAAGTTACTGTATTGTCTCAGATCGGGAAAGCTGTCTTTGGCCATGGCGTATTGTATTATGTATTACAATTTGCTACCGCTTTGATCTTGGCGGTTGCTGCCAATACTGGATTCTCTGCATTCCCAGTATTAGCATACAATTTGGCAAAAGATAAGTTCATGCCACATATGTATCAAGATCGTGGCGATCGTTTAGGGTACTCAAATGGGATCATGACATTAGCTTTTGGTTCGATCATTCTCTTATTTATTTTCCATGGTTCAACGGAACGCTTGATTCCGTTATACTCGATCGGTGTATTTATTCCTTTTGCGCTATCGCAAACAGGAATGGTCGTTAAATGGAAAAAAGAAGGAAAGAACTGGTTAGGAAAATCTATTGCAAATATCACAGGTGCGTTTATCTCTTATGCGATCATTGCGATTTTGTTCGTTTACCGCTTAGGTGATATTTGGCCATTCTTTATCATCATGCCAATTGTGATGTATATTTTCTATCGCATTCATGATCACTACAAAAAGGTAGCAGAACAGCTGAGACTGGAAACGGACGCCAAGTTACATGACTATGATGGAAATACCGTGCTGGTTTTAGTAGGAAATGTCACACGTGTTAATATCGGTGCGATCAATTATGCTCGTTCGATCGGGGATTATGTGGTGGCCATGCACGTGTCATTGGATGAAGATATAGCAAAAGAAAAAGAAATTGAAGCAGACTTTAAGAAACATTTTCCTGATGTCCGTTTTTCAGTTGTCCATTCTTCTTATCGTTCCATTGAAAATCCAATTATCCGCTACGTTGATCTGGTAAGTAAAAATGCCGCAAAACAAAACTATACGACGACAGTATTGATTCCACAGTTTGTACCAAACCGTCGTTGGCAAAATATCTTACACAATCAAACAAGTTTACGATTAAGACTTCGTTTATCTTGGCGAGAAAATATCGTGATAAGTACGTATAGTTATCATTTGAAGAAATAAATGTTAAAGACCAGAAAATGCTTGAGTGAGAAACTCAGGCATTTTTTTATTTATTTATTTTCTAATTACAAAAAAAATAAATAAAAAAGTGTCACTCAATTGATGTATTTTTTTAGTAGAACATGTTTATCCAATTTATTTGAAGGAGCTGAAAAGACAATGGCACAATATTATAGAAATACTGAAAATGGAAAAGTCTTGACGGAAGATCAATATAAAGAAATCAAGGATCAAATGGGCAACTTTCAAAAAGTATCTGACGATCAACTCAATAAGTCAGAAATGTTGATGGCTAAAATTGCTTCAGGTGATCTAAATGATTATTCTTCTTTTTATGAAATGGAAGATCTAGCTCTGGATCCAAACATCGAAGTAGAGCCGGAAAATACACTAATAGTGATCAACATGGCGGAAGATGTTCACTGCTTAGAAGTGTTCAATAAACTTAAAAGAAATGATCTAAAACCAGATGTTGAGGTTCAACAAGTGATGTTAGCTCAACGCGCGTTTGACGAAAGAGGATTCACAGTGATGGATTTTGAGAATCTTTCAGGCGAAAAGAATGAGTGGCGTGATAGTATTTTAGGTATTATCATTGGCTTTATCGGTGGTCCATTAGGGGCGATTTTTGGCTGGGCAATTGGCGATGTCATTGGTTTTGGGCAAGCGCATCATGCAGAGAAAAAATCTAAAAATGTTTTTCATTATATTGCTAACTGTATCCCAGAAGGACAAGAAGGGGTCTTAGCGATTGTCAAAGAAATGGATGCAAAGAAATTGAATGACTTAATCACTGTGGAGTTTGGAGGCACAATTAAACGTTTTGAACTCAATCATATCAATGAGGCAATCAAATCTATAAAAAAATAAAACGATCACTTGCAAGAAATCGGTTTGTTCGTTCGTTTCTCTTTCTTCTTTTTTCGAGTGCGGGTTTTGCCAAGGCAACAGTAAAAATGTTAGAATGACAAGGCAGAAGATAGAAAGTGAGTGACGATATGTTAACAACAGAAGATTTTGACTTTGATTTACCAGAAGAGTTGATCGCTCAAACACCCCTAAAAGACCGTGACCATTCTCGGTTACTAGTTTTAGATCGTACAACTGGGGAAATGTCGGATAAACATTTCCATGACATCTTAGAAGAATTGCATCCAGGAGATGCGCTAGTGATGAATAATACACGTGTGTTGCCAGCTCGTTTATATGGTGAAAAAATTGAAACAGGTGCACACCTCGAAGTATTACTTTTGACAAATACAGAAGGAGATACTTGGGAAACGTTGATCAAACCGGCAAAACGAGCAAAAGTAGGCACGCGGATTACCTTTGGTGATGGTCGCTTACAAGCAGTTGTCAAAGAAGAATTAGAACATGGCGGAAGAATCATTGAATTTGAATACGAAGGTATTTTTCTTGAAACGTTGGAATCATTGGGCGAAATGCCTTTACCTCCTTATATCAAAGAACGTTTAGAGGATCCAGATCGTTACCAAACTGTTTATGCAAAAGAAAACGGGTCAGCAGCAGCTCCTACAGCTGGATTACATTTTACCAAAGAATTGTTAGCAGAAATCGAAGCAAAAGGGGTAGAACTCGTTTATTTGACACTTCACGTAGGGTTAGGAACATTCCGGCCGGTCAGTGTGGACAAGATTGAAGAACACCATATGCACAGTGAATTTTATCGTCTAACAGAAGAAGCAGCAAGTCGCTTAAATCAAGTCCGTCAAAATGGTGGCAAGATCATCGCCGTAGGAACGACTTCGATCCGTACACTTGAAACGATTGGAACCAAATTTGATGGTGAAATCAAAGCAGATAGTGGTTGGACAGATATTTTTATCACACCAGGTTATCAGTTTAAAGTAGTAGAGGCCTTTTCAACAAACTTCCATTTACCAAAATCAACGTTAGTCATGTTAGTGAGTGCCTTTGCTGGACGAGAATTAACATTAGCAGCTTACCAACATGCTATTGATGAACGTTATCGCTTCTTTAGTTTCGGCGATGCAATGTTTGTCAAATAAAGATAAAAAAGCTGTTTCAATACAATTAAACAAAATGGCAGTAATTGCCCATTATAAATTATCAGTCAAAGAATCCTCAACTAGAAAAATGGGTTCTTTGACTGATTTTTTTCTATTCTTTGTTTTAGTTGGAATTAAAAAGTGTAGGAGACATGGATTCGTTTATTGCAGAAGATAAATAAACTCAGGCGACAAAAAAAGCTGGGCTCTCGATAAGCCCAGCTCTTCGTATGCGGAAGGAATCAAATAAACAAAATAAGTGTAACTTTCCATGACCCATGCAAAGTACCGTGTTGAATTTCTTCTTGATAAACAAAAAATCTTGTTTTTGTTACATCTTCAACAGTTGAAACATCTCTTGATTCTATTCAGTTTTCAGATATTCATGTTCTTCTTTTTTACGTATCATGTTACTTCTGGTTTAGATACTGCATGATCTAACGCCTCATACGCATTCACTATTTGTAAAAGATTATACTTCATATGACCTCATTGGTGAAACCTGTACCTTTTAACAACTTTGTTTGCTTATACTAATCTATCGAGAAATTCTTTTGTTTATTTGATGGTATCCTCCTTCCTTACACTTATAATATAGCACACTTTGTTAGCGGTTGCAAAAAAGAAGCTCACGAGATATGCTTATTTTAGAGAAGCAACAAGCGGTATAGTTGAATAAGGCAATTTAACAATGGTATAGTAAAATAAGTACCTTTTTTGTGTGCTTAAAATAAAGGAGGAATAGGATGGATGATTTTAAGAAAACAGTGAAAGAAGTGGAGAGTGAAACAAAAACAACAATTGAACAGGGGTTAACGACCCAAGAAGCAGAAAAAAGAAGTCAAGAACAAGGGAAAAACAAATTTGAGGAAGCGCCTAAAGAGTCATTGGCAAAAAAGTTTTTACGAAGTTTATCTGATTTTACTACGATTATTTTACTTGTAGCAGCAGTCATTTCTTTTTATACTGCCTTTGCCACCGAACATGGGGATTTATTTGAAGGACTGTTGATCATTGCGATCGTAATCATTAATTCAGTATTAGCTATCGTACAAGAAGGAAATGCCGAAAAAGCGTTGGAATCTCTTCAGGATATGAACAAGCAAACTGCCACAGTCATCCGAGATGGCAAAGTTGAAAAAGTGGATGCTGAACACCTAGTTGTGGGAGATGTTCTGGTCTTGGAATCTGGCTCAGCCATTGCGGCGGATGCTCGATTAGTTGAAACCTCGCAATTAAGAGTAGAGGAATCGGCACTGACTGGTGAAAGTGAAGCGGTCGAAAAAGATGCAGATTATGTGAGTCAAGAAGATGATGCCTTAGGTGATCAAATCAATATGGTGTTTAAAGGGTGTACAGTCGCAGCTGGTCGTGGGAAAGCGATTGTGACCGCTATCGGGATGAAAACCGAGATGGGTAAGATCGCTGGACTATTAAATGACAACACTGCTCAAAAAACACCATTACAAATTCGATTGAATCAACTAGGTAAACGCATCAGTTTTATCGCATTAGCTGCTGCAGCGTTAGTGTTTATTATTGGTGAACTCCAAGGAGAACCCTTACTGGAAATGTTTATGACATCCATTTCTTTAGCCGTCGCTGCGGTGCCAGAAACATTGACAGTTATCGTTACATTGACTTTAGCATATGGTGTCCAAAAAATGGCGAAGAAACATGCCATTATTCGTCAGCTCCCCGCAGTTGAGACTTTAGGAACAGCCAATGTGATTTGTTCAGATAAAACGGGAACGCTGACACAAAATAAAATGCGTGTCCGCCGAGTTTGGAGCAAAGAAGATGAAGTGACTGATGTAGAGGACTCAATGACCAACAGTGCGATGGAAATCTTGAAGATGGCTGCTCTTTGTACCGATGTGACGGTCGAAAAAGAAAATGATGAATTGATTGTCAAAGGAAACCCTACAGAAGCCGCGATCGTAAGAGCGGTTGAAGAAAATTATCACACAAAAGAGGAATTAGAAGAAAAGTACCCGAGAGTGGCAGAACTACCCTTTGATTCAGACCGTAAGATGATGACAACGGTTCATCAAATGGGTGAAAAATATATTTCAATTACGAAAGGCGCTTTTGACGTCCTAGCTTCGCGTTTTACTTCAGGAGACATTGAACAGGCCACGATCGTCAATGATAGCTTTGGGAAAAAAGCTTTAAGGGTCATTGCGGTAGGTTATGCTACCTATGAAGAAGAACCGCAAGAAATCACTTCAGAAGCATTAGAAAAAGATTTACGTTTGATTGGTTTGATCGGTATGATTGATCCGCCTCGTCCTGAAAGTAAAGGAGCAATCAAACGAGCGAAAAAAGCAGGAATCAAAACAGTGATGATCACCGGAGATCATGTTGTTACGGCTAGTGCCATAGCCAAAGAATTAGGTATTTTAACGAATCCAGCCGAAGCACTGTCGGGCTCAGAACTACAAGCACTATCTGATGATGAATTAGACGAACGTGTCAAAGACCTTTCTGTCTATGCTCGTGTTACGCCGGAAGACAAGATCCGGATCGTTAAATCATGGCAACGAACTGGTGCAGTAGTTGCTATGACTGGAGATGGTGTCAACGATGCACCCGCTTTGAAGGCAAGTGACGTGGGGTGTGCAATGGGAATCACTGGAACTGACGTGGCACAGAGTGCATCAGATATGATCTTGACCGATGACAACTTTGCAACGATCGTCGATGCGGTTAGTCAAGGACGTTCCGTCTATCAAAACATTCGTAAAGCGATCAACTTTTTGTTGAGTTGTAATGTCTCAGAAATTTTTATTGTGTTGATTGCGATGCTAGTGGGCTGGGGAGCACCGTTTACAGCAGTTCAATTGTTGTTTGTCAACGTGGTTGCTGATGGGTTGCCTGGATTTGCTTTGGGGCGTGAACCAGCAGAAAAAGGGATCATGGACGAAGCACCGATTCCTAAGAATGAAGGGATTTTTGCTCGAGGATTACTACAAAAAATTGCGATCAATGCGACTATATTTACGATCGTGACTTTGTTTGGTTATTATTTGGGAAGCTATGTCGATACCATTAGCCCTTGGGTCGATGCAGGACAAGAAGTTGGACAGACAGTTGCCTTTTTAGTGTTAGCATACTCGTCAATCCTCCATGTATTCAATGTGCGTAGCAGTCAGTCAATTTTCAAAGTGAACTTAGCAACGAATAAATCGTTATTGGAAATGGCGGTACTTTCATTGGTCATCACTACTGTCATTGCACTTTTACCGTTTACCCAAGAACTCTTTGGCTTAGTGCATGTTAGCTTAAACCATTGGTTGTTAGTAGGCTTTTTATCAGTCGTACCTGTGGCTGTGAATGAGTTGATCAAATTTCATCAATTGCCTGAAGCAGAAGAAGAATAAATCAAAAGAGCTTGGGACAAAAACGAACAGCCCAAGCTCTTTCGCATGTAAAAAATGGCTAAAAGACGTTTAAACAGCTGACTTTCAGTAGGGAAAGTTGATGCGAGAGATTTCTCTTTCCTGCTTCTGCGGTTACTCGTCACATTCTACTTGGCGTGTTTTGTTCTTAATTTGTTTTACTTTCTTTTTGCCTTGATTGATCAAAAACAACGTAAGTAATGACATAGAAAGTAAATAGATAAAATTAAAGAACCAATTGTTTAACAGACTTCCTTCCTTTGGTAAATAAAACTCATAAATATAAATATAGAAAATATGAATAAAATAAAGTTCTTGTGAATGAAGAGAAAGATAATTACTGATAGGGGCGAAGAAATTCCCTTCATATTTAGCTAACATATACCATAAGAAACAGCCACAGAAACAGCCATATAAAATAAAAGGCAACTGTGGTGGGTATTTAAAGTAAGTTAATCCATGGAGTCCGTAGAGATAGAAACTAATGCTTAAGTAACATAAGATAACAATTGATAAGTGTAATAGTTTTTTTCGGTCTAATTGAAAAACAAGTAATCCTAGTAAAGCAATCGGACAATAGCCAAAAGCTAAAGGAACGAGTTGAGTATAAAGGATTTGCCATGAGCTTGGAACATAAGGAATCAAATAAACTAAAAAGATTTGGAGGATTAATAATAAAGTGAAAATACCAAGTATTTCCACAAAGTGCTGATATTTTTTGCTCAATTTATACAGGAAGGGCATGAGTAAAGATACAAGAAAAAACGTTCGCATAATCCAAGCATAACCATAACCTGTATCCATGAAAAAAGCGTGCAAAATATAAAAAATATTAAATTGATAAGGAGTATCGGTAATCTGAGCAATGAAAAAAAGTGATGTAAATAATAACGCCAGAAATATATAAGTTGGAACCATTAAACGAGTGAATCTTTTTTTGACATAGGAAATATAGGAGAGATTCTTGCTGCTATAGTAATAAGAAATAGCTAAACAAAAGGCCATTAATGGCACATCAAAACAACGCAAATTGAACAGGATTCCTTGTAATCCAGTATGAGCAAGAATGATACACAAAATTGCTAATGCTCTCAAGTGATCAATTTTTTGATTGCGTGATCGTTTCATAAAATAATCATCCTTAATAAAGTGGCTGGGGCAATAGTGACTCTATAATTTGAGATTGAGACAAAATTGTTCAGTATCAAGAAATAAGAAAGAATTTCCGAAAATTGACAAGAAATACAAACACTAGTTTTTGATGTTGATTGTTACCTGCTTGGTGCTCCTCAAATTTTCCGAAGATACTAGTTTTATCTCACCGTTTATTCGTATTTAGAAATACTAGAAGAGACTGAGACAAGTTTTGTCCCAGTCTCTTCATGATTGACAAAGAGCCGCAATCGTTGCTCCAGCTTCAGTTAAATAGTTAGTATAGAATTTTTAATAACATTTTTTACTTTCTTAGAACTAATTGTCCGTTACGTACATCGTAATGGTATGTTCCTCTTGTATTGTGTTTCAAGTTCTCATGATTGATGGCTAAACGAGTTGCATTTGCTTCTCGGTGTGTCACAGTAACTGTGTCGCCTTCCTTCAAATTGATCGTATCCGTTTTAGCATCATAATGACGATCTCCAATGTATTCTTTTTGATAGAGCGTTTCATTATTACGTGAAATAGTGATACTTGCATAGCGATCATTGAAGTAACTATGCGGAGTACCAGCTATTGTACGTACGGTTGCTACGCCATTTGCTACGTCAAAGGAAGCAAAATGGAAGTTTCCTAATCCTTTGAAAGTAAACTCTTGCAATTGATCAAAAGCATTATTTAATCGTGTCAATAAGTTATCTTTTTGGCTACTGTTTGGTAAAGCCGTTACTTTTTTCTTGGCTTGATCAATATCTTTTTGCATCAGATTTGTCTTGATTTTCGAATGATCATTGTCTTGGAATAAGTGGTCAACAGCTTCTGTGGCTTCTTTGAGATAGTTATTTAATGAAATAGTTACTGTACCATTGTCTTTCACAAAAAGATATGGTTTTTGGATATAACCAGTGTCTGTTCCCAATTCAAGAGAGTATACACCATTTGGCATGTTGTTGATCGTAACTGGATCGCTACCTAAAGTAATTTCTTTATAAAGTTTATTTCCATCTAAAATACGCAATTTCATACCTTCGAACAAGTTGCCATCTTTAAACTTCAATGTAACGTTGCTTGTTAGATTCAATGGTTTTAATTCTTCATTTGTAACTAAAGATAAAACGGAACTTAGACGATTATTTTGTGTCAATTGTTGAATCGCTGCATCTAATCGATTATCAGGAACCACTTGTGCCAAATGAGCCACTTGTTGGTAGCCATTATCTGCGGCTGCTTTTTTCGCTTTTTCTGATACTGATAAGCCCCAAGCGTTTAAGACAGCAGAAAAGTCCACTTTCTTCGGTGCACCCATTTCAGTTGTGATCAAATCTGGTAATGGATAGTTATTGGCATTGAATCCTGACTGACTAGCAAATTTTCGGTAGTTTGTATAGAAATTTGTAAAGCCTTCATTTCCTGCTTTATCAACGATGTTTGAAAGAATGACTAATTTTTTACGTAAATCTTGACTATTGAATTTTGGATCAGCACTATTGATTGTATTCTTTAATGCATTTTCAATGGATTGTTTGTGTCCATAATCATAAAGCCAAGAATTTTTATCGGCAGCAGTTTTACCCATGTGTTTGTAATTATAAATTACACCATATAGATTATTCCAAACTTCACCGACATCCATTCCTTTGTTCATAAAGCTTCCTTGATAGCCGTGACCAGTTTCATGAAGCACTCCCCAACCATCGCCTAACCAAGCGTCGCCAGACGTACTAGTTTGTGCTGCCCAAAGGCCACCATAATAAAGAGCACCCGCACCTGAAGCATCTGCTTTATAGAAATATCTACGTTCTGAAGAACGGTTCAATGGATTTGGGTCATTGTCAGATAAACCTAATAATTCATTATAGGATCCGATAATATCATTATCATATTTATCAATTAGACGGTTGAGGTCCACTTTTAAAGCTTGATTGCGATTTTGTTCAGGTAAGAAAGTTTGAAATCTCTTTCCTTTGATCAATCCATAACCTTTTGTTTGATTCCAAGTATCTTTAAATGCTTCGATATCCCCATTTTTACTAAAGACTGGTAATAGGATTTTTTGTCCTTCTACAGTAAATTCTAATTGTGGTTTTTCCCCATTTTCTTGATTATATGGCGTATAAACAAATGGTACTGCTAAAGCTTTAGCAGTTAGTGTGACATTGTTTGTTGTGAAATCAATAGCAGATTCAGTACTTGAATTATTGGTTAATAAACGCAACGTCATTTTTGAAGTGAATTTTGGATTCGTTTGTCTAATGGTAATTTTTGCACCTTTTGTTAATTGGATACCTAAATCTTGACGATCATGATCTTTCCCCATTAAAATTCCTGCAGCAGCAGTATTTCCTGGATATGCTGTGGTGAACATCGTTTTTTTATAGGTTTTTAATGCAAGATAAGCTTGGTCATATTTTTTTTGTAAAGCTGTTCGTTCAGCTAATCCGTTAGGTAAAGCATTGATTTTTTCTAAAGCTGTGTTTAATTGTTCTTGTGTATTTTCAGCTTTAGGTGTTTCGCCATCGAATAAATCATTGACGGCTTTCGTCGCTTCTGCCAGTTGCGAAGTGAGGTTTTCTAATTTGCCATTTTTAACAAGATAGGTGTAATTGCCGGCAGTATTGCCCTTTAAAGAAGGATCTGTAGCAACAAAACGAGTATCATTCGCTTCACGATGTGTGATCGTTACGATATCCCCATTTTGTAAAGGAATATCTTTTTGTTCGGCTGTCAATTTTTGGTTGCCGACAAAGTTTTTTTGATAAACCACTTGTGTCCCACGTTTAATTTGTAAACTTGCGTAAGTATCTCCATAGAAGCCCCAATGTGGTTGGACAGCGAGGGTTTGTAAGTGGAGGTTACTTCTAGCAACACTGATTTGAGCAAAGGTTGTATTATCATAACCTTTTAAGGTAAATCCTTGTGTTTCAGCTTGAACACTGATGGCATTGTAGGCCTTTTCCAGCTTATTCCATAACTGATCGCGTTGAGTTAGATAATCCGGTAGTGCATTAAGTTTAGCTGCTGCTGCATCTGCTTGCTCTTGGGTAATGCCCAGTTTAGGTGTGTCGCCATTGAACAACTCGTTGACAGCTTTCGTTGCTTCTGCCAGTTGCAAAGTGATGTTTTCTAATTTGCCATTTTTAACAAAATAGGTGTAATTGCCGGCAGTATTGCCCTTTAAAGAAGGATCTGTAGCAACAAAACGAGTATCATTCGCTTCACGATGAGTGATCGTTACGATATCTCCATCCTGCAAAGGAATATCTTTTTGTTCAGCTGTCAATTTTTGATTGCCGACAAAGTCCTTTTGATAAACCACTTGTGTTCTACGTTTAACTTGTAAACTTGCGTAAATATCACTATAAAATCTTGAGTGTGGTTCAACGGCCATTGTTTGTAAGTGAAGAGTACTATTCACTACACTAATTTGAGCAAATGTTCGATCATAGTAACCTTTTAGGGTGAAACCTTGTGTCTCAGCATGGACACTGATAGCATTGTAAGCTTTTTCTAGCTTATTCCATAATTGACCAAGTTGGGGCAGGTAATTTGGTAGTGCGTTAAGTTTAGCCGCTGCTGCATCTGCTTGTTCTTGGGTGATGCCCAGTTTAGGTGTGTCGCCATTGAATAAATCATTGACTGCTTTTGTCGCTTCTGCTAGTTGTAAAGTAATATTGCTTAATTTGCCATTTTTAACGACATAAGTGTAATCGCCAGAAGTATTACCTTTTAATGATGGGTCATTGACAGCAAAACGAGTATCATTCGCTTCACGATGAGTGATTGTTACGATATCTCCATCCTGCAAAGGAATATCTTTTTGTTCAGCTGTCAATTTTTGGTTGCCGACAAAGCTTTTTTTGTAGACGTCTTGTGTTCCACGCTTAATTTGTAAACTTGCGTAAGTATCTCCATAGAAGCCCCAATGTGGTTGAACAGCGAAGGTTTGCAAGTGAAGGTTACTGTTAGCAACACTGATTTGAGCAAAAGTTGTATTATCGTAGCCTTTTAATGTAAAACTTTGCGTTGAGGCTTTAGGAATAACTTGAGTATTAGTTGATGAGAGATTTTCTTGGGTAGCTAGTACTTGGGCACTTGGTAAAAGTAAATTTGAAAATAGCATGATACCAGTAGCTGAAGTAACAATTATTTTCTTTTTCATTGTATTTCATCCTTTCTCCTATCCAAATAAAGATTTCTGTTTAGGACCTAAGCATATTATTAGTGGCTCAGATAATTTTTTTTTATATTTCAAAAAAGATAGAAGAAATTTATTTTGCTAGAAATAGGTTAAGACATTGATATAACAATATTTGATGTGGATAACTTTAGGAGAGCAATCATTTTTTATTGGAAAAAGGATAGACGTTTATTCGATTGGAGATTTTTATTTTTTAACATAAGTATTCTTGAAATTGAAAAAACGTGAAAAATTTTTTTTTGGAGGTCGCCTATAATTTGTCTATCAATAAAAATTTATTGACAATTTAATAGGAGGTTTTAATGTAAAATGGGAAAGAAAAATCTATCAAAAAGCAAAAAACTTAGAAAACAACTACTTGCTGCGTCAGCTGCAGGCTTAGTGCTTGTTTCAAGTGCAGCTAGTGCAGGAACCTCATTGGTTTATGCAGCAGAAAAAAATCAAACAGCAACTACTGCTGAAAAAAATACAAAAAATTCGGAGGCTATTTCAAACGAGAACACGTTGACTCAAAAACAAAATCTAACAGCTACAGAAAGAAAAACAGTGAATCCTTCCAATTTTGATTGGAATATTGGAGAAGTATTACCATCAACACCGACGAATAATTATTCTGGGACACTACCAAATACTGTGCGAGGAGCTACTTTTCAAATTACTTTTTCAATCTTCAAACAACCTAGTTCCACATTAACAGCGAATGACATAAAGGTTAATGTTCAAGGGAAAAATGTGAAGTTTTCTACTTCGCAATATTCAAATACAATAAATGTTCAAGTGACATTCCAAGCTGAAGGAACATCAACTAATTTTTCTATTAATGTGGCTACTGGTAAGGGAGATATTGCTCGTTGGAATACAAGTAACTATCGTAAATTCACCGATGTCCCACAAAGTGCAATCACAAGTAGAAACAGAATCAGTACATTGCTTGACTCAATTTATTCAACGAGTGGTGTCTTAGCTCCAGGTGTTACTCAAAGTAGAATTGATAATGTTCGTCAAGAAATGAATAATTATATTCCAAGAGATATTAGTAGTAGCTATATCTCAGCATACTGGGCTAATTTCCTTACACCGTTTCTAGATAAAGCATCCGCTGAAGTAGATCAAATAAATAAAGCTACGGTAGCAGTGAATAACTTATTCAATGATAATCAAGTACCTAAACCTAATAATACAAGTGAACAGGTTAACGCTGCCAAAGCATTAGTAAATGCTCTGCCATATAGTCAAGCAAAAGAAGACTTGCTTGCAAAGGTTGCAAAAGCTCAGAATGCTTTAGACGAAATACAAGTAAATGCAGCCACAGAAGCAGTAAATGCGTTATTCAATGGAGATACACCAAAACCAGAAAATACACAAGAACAAATTGATGCAGCTAAAGCTAAAGTGGATGCATTAGCAAATAGTGATGCAAAAACAGCTTTATTAGCAAAAATTACGACAGCTCAAAATGCTTTAAATGCAGAAGTAGAAAAAGAAAATGCAGCCACAGAAGCAGTAAATGCGTTATTTAATGGTGATACACCAAAACCAGAAAATACACAAGAACAAATTAACGCAGCCAAAGCAAAAGTAGATGCATTAACAAATGAGACAGTAAAAACAGCTTTACTAGCAAAAATCACTGCTGCACAACAAGCATTGGATGAAGCAACTGAAGAAGCTGCGAAAGTACAAGCAGCCACAGAAGCAGTAAATGCGTTATTCAATGGAGATACACCAAAACCAGAAAATACGCAAGAGCAAATCAATGCAGCCAAAGCAAAAGTGGATGCTTTAAAAGCAAGCGAAACAAAAACAGAATTATTAGCCAAAATCCAAAAAGCACAAGAAGCACTTGAAGAAAAATCGAAACAAACATTAACACTTAATCCATATACATTAGGAGATCAATATGTAACGGGTACAATTACTGGGAACATCAAAAAATTCCAATTGATTGTCAATGGACAAACCTATGAACCTGGTTTTAAATTAAAAAATGGAAAACTTGAAGTATATGTAGGAAATCGTGTCCCAGAAGGAACAACTGAGTTTACATTAAAAGCATTTAACCCAGCAGGCACACAAGTTGCTTCTCAAACAGTACAAGTTCAAGCACCATCATTGTCTGTCGATAAATTTGTTTTAGGTAGTGAATACATGACAGGCTCTTACCAAGGCAACAGCATTAATAAATTCCGACTAACTGTTGATGGTAAAGTATATGAACCAGGCTTTAAATTAGAAAATGGTAAATTTGAAGTTTATATCGGAAGTAAAATTACTGGAAGTTCAAAAGTTATTAAGCTTGAAGCATTAGATAAAGCCGGTAAAACAATTGTCGAACAAAATGTAACAGTAGAAGCACCGCAATTGACAATTAATGAGTACATTCGTGGTAATGAATACTTAACAGGTACTGTTGCAGGGGAAGGCGTTAAAAAATTCAAATTGATTATTAATGGACAAGAAAGCTTCCCAGGATTCAAATTAACTGACGGTAAATTTGAGATTTACGTTGGTAATAAAGTACCAGCAAATGTTAATTCTATTAAAGTAGTGGGAATAGATAAAACAGGTCAAGAAATTGTTTCTCAAGATGTGAATGTACAAAATCCTGAGTTACAACCAAATGAATACCTAGCTGGCAATGAGTATGTAACAGGGACGTTCACAGGTCAAGCAATTAAAAAATTCAAATTAGTAGTTAATGGACAAGAAAATTACCCAGGATTTAAAATCACTGAAGGTAATAAATTTGAAGTATATATTGGTAACAAAGTACCAGTAGGAACAACGACATTTACGCTGATTGGATTAGATAAATCAGGACAACAATTGGCTTCAAAAGAAATCACTGTGCAATCCCCAACTTTAAGTATCAATGAATATGTCCGTGGCGATGAATATATGAGAGGTACATTCAACGGTGACGGCATTAAGAAATTCAAATTAGTAGTAGATGGACAAGAAAGCAATCCTGGTTTTAAAATCACTGGTGAAAACCAATTTGAAGTTTATATTGGTAATAAAATCACGGCTGATTCAAAATCTATAAAATTAGAAGGTCTAGATAAATCTGGAAATGTCTTAGTAAGTCAAGAAGTTTCAGTTTCCCAACCAGAATTAGTTCCAAATGAATATACACGTAATTCAGAGTATCTAACAGGGACTTACAAAGGAGATATCCGTTCTATCAAATTAACTGTTGATAATAAGGAATACAAACCAGGCTTTAAATTAAAAGAAGGCAACCAATTTGAAGTTTATATTGGTAATAAGATTCCAGCTTCAGCAAATAGTTTTACAATTGAAAGTCTAAGTTTCGATGGAAAACAACTTGTTTCTGTAAATGTACCTGTTAAATAAAAGGTATGAAAGACGCTCAAAGCATAGAGAACGCTTTGAGCGTTTTTTTGTTAAAGTTCGTCTTTTTGATATAAAAGTAAAAAATTCCAACTGACTTTGATTTTTTTTCAATTATTGAGGCTGTTCTAAAAAAAAGGAAGAAATAGTTAAAATTAATACTTTGTGCAACTAAATAGAGTCATTGACCGAAGGAAGCTAAAGAAATGTATTATTTCTATCCTATCTTTCAACTAGATTCATTTAAGTTTTTAGTATGAATATAGCAGTATGTTTAAAAATGAAAAAAAATGGATAGTTAATTTTATTGATAAAAAAATAGGCTGAGGTGAAATAGATAAAAAAATGTTATCTGTATGTTTTGCTAAAATATAAATTAAGAAAAGAGGAAAGCGGCTCTCTTTTTCTGCTAGTTCATTGCAAAAAGTATTCTTTAAGGTCTTTGAACGAATGTTTTTCATTTTTAGTAACTTAGAAGAAATTTTTACCAAAATAATTGTAAAATGAGCAGAAGTAAATTTTTATAATGATAACAGTAAGTAATTTTAGGAAGTTAGGAGAAATGATCATGAAATTAGAACGTGGAATCACTGTTTCGGCCTGTGCTGTCTCTGGGGAATTAGCTACAGGGAAGATTAGTAATATTTTAACGAATGTCGTTATTGTAGAAGCAGGTGTCAAACACTATGTTGTTACTAAGAAAGTGCTGAAGGAACAAGGATATATCATCGAAGAGCCAGAAGAAGAATTAGCAAAAGATTATAAAGATTATATAGTAGCGATTTGAAGAGAAATAATCTTTGTCCCATCCTTGCTCTTAGTTTGTTCAAACTAGTTTACTGAGTGGAAAAAAGAAATATTGCTTATTCGAACAAACAGAGTGAAATCATTGGTACTGAACTAGCTTTTTTATTAGTGATAGAAAAGAAAAAAGAATTAGCAAGCAAATTGGATCTTGCTTGCTAATTCTTTTCAGTATCAAGTGAAGATCAATCAAAGTTCATGATACGTGTCGCAATCTTATTGATATCCTTAGAGATGGAATTCAATGAGATTGGGAAAATATTCTCGGTGTTAAAGGTTTCCTTATTCAAAAGCGTTCGCTCACAAATAATTAGATGACCGGTTTTTTTGATATATTTAGGCACATCGTCCATGGAATAATAAAGGGTAGTGTCAATCAATAAATCACTTGTAGACATTTTCTTTTCTAATGAATTCCGAAATACGATATGCGAAGTTTCACTTTCTGCTACGATGACCACACCTATTTTTGATTGGTTCCCATGGGTCAAGATGAAAAAGGTCAACTGACAAAATTCTTGCAGATGAAAATAAGGAATATGATGAATAGGAGTATCAAGTTCTTCAATCCATTTATTTAAAATAAACTTGACTTTATTTAATAAATCTAGTTGCTCTGCACTTAAGAAAATATGTTTGGTAACTAAGAAATTACCAACGTTCAAAGCACACGTGTATAGCAGGTTAAAGAGGGGGACTTCAAACAAAATATTGCCAAATAAATTCACACCAAATTCTTTTTCAAACATTTCGATCAATAAATCGATTTCTTTAAACTTGGTGATCAAGCGATTTCTTACATAATGATAATCGATCTCGATCATGAAATAATTTGGTGAATTGTAAGGAAGTGTACGGTAAATAAGGGCTAGATAGGCTATCTCTTCATCTGTTAAAGGTTCCTCGATTTGTATGAAAATCTCTCTAAACATATTGAAAATGATACCATCTTTAAAAATGTTCATAGTGTCGTTTGGAAAGACAATTGGATTGCTTTTTCGCCGTTCCAATGAAAGATAGATGGCGGATTTGAAGAAAGTATATTGAGTTTTATTTAAACGATTAGACAGGATATGAAGTAGTTTGTCTGCATATTTTTCAGCTTTTTCCATTGTTATGGGATCAATTTGTGTATCTAAATAGTCACACCGCATCCAAACTGAAAGGATCAAAAAGCGATACTGTAACTCATGCGATTCTTCGGGTTCCTTCGTAAGTGGGGTGAGTGCTTCTGCAAAATAGTTCTCTACATCTTTTTTTATTTTGAATACTTTTGTCACAGATAAAAACTCTTCATCCACAAGTGTTAAATAATCATTTTCTCCCATGATATATCGGGAACAAACTCTTAAAAAATTAGAATCTTGGTAAATTTGTTTGATGAGATCATAGCGCCTAATAGATGGTTTGAAAAATATCAGTAGATGACTACTAGTCATTTTATAATAGTCGATATCATCTTCGAGTCGAATGACTAATTTTTGGAAATCCGCTTTGATTGTGTTGAATGTCACACCCAATCTTTCTGCAGTTTCGCTTACGTTCAGTTCTTTTAATTCAAATAAAAATTCAACTAACTTTACTTTTCTAATAATGTCTTTTTCTATATAATCTTCAATCATTTTAAATTCTCCTAAACAGATTTGATTCTCTTCCATTTGAAGTTTCCTTCGCTTGGTAAATATCACTTTATAACGCAAAATATCCATTTTTTGTTCGTTAAATTTTGGGGGAACCAATATAAATAAAGGTAACTATAGTTATTCTATAAGCAATTTTAAAAGGGATTTTTTTTATTATTAATTTTTTTGTGGGGTTCTATAAAAAAATTAGGAAAGTATTATGAACGAAAATACTATACTAATATAGCAACTAAATTTTTTTGTACTAATTTAGGAAGAATGAGATAAATGATTTTAAGGAGAGATGAACAAATGAAAAAAATAATTTTAGCAAGTATGGTTGTCTTCGCATTGGCAGGCTGCTCGGCAGGTAAATCAACTAAAACTACTAATACAACTAGCACTGATAGTACAGCTTCTTCCAGTCAACCAACGCAGACAAGTAGTGAAATGACATGGGCCGATAAGCAAGATATAGAAGTAAAGCAATTAACAAAAATTGCTGAAAAAACGATTACCCAAAATAATAAATTGGACCCAAAAAAATTGAAGTTTATTAAAGAAACATTATCAACAGCTGATTTAAAGACAGTTAAAGGAAAAGGCCAAGAATATAAAAATGTCAAAGAAATTTATGGGAAATATAGTTATGAAGGTAAAGAATCTGATTTTGATCTAGTGATTTCATTTGAAAAACCAGATTCATTCAAGCAATATACAGTCATCAAATATGTAACGGATAATGAAAAAACTAATTTCAGTAAGATTGATTAAGTCAATAGTTGACTGTAGTATCCCTTAGATAATTGATAGCAACTAAGAAAGATAAAAAAAGTATTATTTTCTTTCAAAGTGAACATCGTCAATTAACGAGCAAAAATAGTTTATAAATAATTTTATTTAGGAGAATCAGAGATAAGGATGGAGCAAACAGTAAACATAGAGAAATTTTGGCGTATCATAAAAAAAAGAAAATTTGCGATTGTGATTTCTGCTTTATTAGGTTTAATTATGTCCATGCTTTTGATTGCATTTGTCTTAGTCCCAAAGTATGAATCACAAGCCCAATTAATCGTTACTTTACCTAAAAACGAAACGGCAGACATTAATGATGTCAACAGCAACTTGCAAATGATTACCACCTATAAAGACATTATTACTGGAGACTTGATAATGGATGAGGTGTCTCAAGACTTAGCGAAAAATTTTGGTGTCCATTTAACAATTGAGCAATTACGAAACCTTATAAGTATCAAACAAAAGGAAAATTCTCAAATGTTTTCGATTGTCGCAACGGATCCTGATCCAAAACTTGCCCAATACATTGCTAACGTTACAGCCGAAAAATTTCAGAAGAATGCAAAAAAATTACTCAATGTAGATCGCATTTCGATTATTTCAAAAGCTACGCTTAGTGCAACACCAACAGAGCCACATAAAAAAATAGTTTTGGCCAAAGGATTGCTTATTGGTTTATTTATTGGTTTGATGATCATTATGATATTAGAATTCATGGATCGAACAATCAGTGATAGTGAGACGATTCAAAATGAATTTAATATGGTGGTACTGGGAAGTATCCCTTATATGGATGACAATGAGAAAAAAAATCGAAAAAAGAAGTAAGGGTGTAATCAATGAGAAAGACAAGAAGAGGAAGAAATGCCACAGTCAGAAAAAATTTAATTACAATCATGGATAAAACTTCACCGATTACAGAACGCTATCGAACGATTCGGACCAATATCCAATATAGTTTTCCTTATGGTAAAAAAGTGCAAACATTAGTGGTTACTTCGCCAGGTGTAGGTGAAGGTAAATCAACTACAGCAGCTAATTTAGCAGTGGTTTACGCAAATCTAGGGCAAAAAGTATTGATCATAGATGCAGATATGCGGAAGCCAACCCTAGACAAAATTTTTTCTTTAGAGAAACATGTAGGTCTTAGCACATTATTAGGTACAAACATCAAGGCTAAAGAGTGTATACAAGAAAGCTTTGAAAAAAATCTTTCTGTTATGACAAGTGGACCGAAACCTCCTAATCCGGCTGAATTGTTAGGTTCTTCTCGCTTAGAAGAAGTGATTGAGGAGTTGGAAGCAACCTATGACATGATCATATTCGATACCCCTCCCTTGACTGCCGTGACAGATGCACAAATATTGTCTTCAAAAGTGGATGGAACGATTATGGTAGTCAGTGAAAAGTTAACAAAAAAAGCGAATTTTCGAATAGCTAAACATCTACTGGAATTAGTAAATGCCAATATTTTAGGAGTAGTTTACAATGCTTCTAAAGAGGATGAAAATCAAGGCTATTACTACTATGGATCGTGACCTGCTATCATGTTCCAAATGAAACTCTTTGCTAAAGAGAAAAGCATCAAAGTACACGAATGACAAAACAAAAGAACTTTTTCAAAGAAGACCCTAAGTTTTGAAAAAAATCATTTGTCGTAAGAGGCTGACACTGAGGTCTCTCATTTATTTCCTTTTATAATTATGAAAGAGTTTGAGACAAAAATTTTTTGTCTCAAACTCTTTTTATGTATACAAATCATTTTTTATTTTTTTAAGTAATTTGTTTGAAGGCTAAAAAAACAAAAAAAATCAAGTGAGGGTTCTCAGTAGAATAAAAGACATAGTTAATCCTAAATTTACAGGATTTATTAATGAAAGGCGGAGAGATCATGAAAAATTTTAAAGGGATATTGTTTACATTGGTGTCAGTTATCTGTTTATTGTTGCCGACAGCAGTTCATGCTGAAACACAAGGGGCAATCACCAACGCAGAAAGAGATATTTTAAATGAGCTTTATACCGGTGTAACGGTGAAAGGGAAAAAATATGATTTTGATATTACAGATATCACAAAAGCAGAAAATTATCTGAAGGTCCATCAGGTGTCAGATGAAAATGCGTTAAAGGTAGCAAATTACTTAAGAGAAGCACGTCAATTGATCTTAGATAATTCACAAAATGTCGATGTTCGTTCGATCCATTCACTAAAAAATCTGATCAAAGCTTTACCACGTCCAGTGATTGAGCAATTAAAAACGATTGTCTTAAAAATTGGAGAAATTTTAAATCTGAGAGTGACTTTTTATCGAGATGGCGTTTCGGTTGTCGATCCTTCAGGTACTCCTATTTATTCTACAGAAGATGAAATCAAACAAACCGGTGCAGATTATACCACGAGCTATGTGGCTTTAGGTGCTGTATTGATGTTGGCTGGAGGCGCATATTGGGTGGCACGTAGAAGTGAGTAAGAGAGGAATCAAGGGAGGTCTAAATCGAATAGTTAACGGATGTCTGTTGGCGTTTCTTTTTTTGGTCATCAATTATTCTTTGATTTATGTGATTGGCAAACCAGTCATTCACTTTGTTACCTCCTCTATCCAGACATTGTTACTTGCAGAGGCACCCACATTTAAAGAGAACAATCATAAAGAAGCTATCAAACAACTTTCTACGAATGGAGAAAGCGAGATTTCTTCTAGTAAAATTCAATTTCCTCATTATGGTCAATTGTATGGAGAGATATCTGTCCCTTCGATCCAATTAAAAACACCATTATATTTTGGCGATTCAGCAACTATTTTAAGAAAAGGCGCGGGACAATATATGGGTTCCACTTTTCCAGGAGAAATAGGAACTACATTGATTGCTGGGCATAATAGTGATTCATTTGGCAAGTTAATTAACATCAAAGCGCAAGAGATTATAACAATCCAAACGAATTACGGTAGCTATCAATATGAGGTAGAAGAAGTAAGAGTAGCCAATAAACATGATGCTCAGATAAAGCAGGAGATTCGTCAAAGAAATAATGCCAAATTAATACTATATACCTGTTATCCGATCGACAGCATTGGCTTAACGGATCAACGATTATTTGTAACTGCAAAATTACATGCAGGACCGATGATCAATGAAAATAAATAAACAAAGGATAGTCGGCATGAAGAAAGGTTTAAGAAAGAAAACAGCACGCTTATTTTTGACCTATATTTGCTCGGTTGCATGTCTTTGCTTTTTGTCTTTGCTTTGTATCAGAGTAACCTTAGCAAATCCTAATTTCATGAGCAAGCAAATGGAAAATTCTCGATATACAAAATTAGTTCAACAAGAAATTAACGAGAAAATTCAAGATATTGGAAGAGGTAGCAATGTCCCGGCGAATCAGTTAAAAGAGATTGTCTCGTTATCATTTGTCCAAACTAATGTCAAAAAGTATGTAACTAGCCTTTATATGAGGAAAACATACGATTTATCTGGAGAAGAAGAAATCAAAGAGAAAATCCAACAACATTTAAATCACTATATTCAAACAAAAAACATACAAGTAACGAAAGACAAAGAACAAGTAATCAATAGGCTAGTGGATTCTTCGATCGAAGCAACCGAAAAATCGTTAGAAATTCCATTTTTAGCTAACTATGTGAATAAAGTGAAGCAATTTAAGCCGTTGCTGAATCAATTGATTATTGGAAATGGTGTGATCTTGGTTTGCCTACTTCTGCTATTGCTCCATACCATTCATTGGTCACATCAAAAATTCCGATTTGTCGCCTTGATGTTTTTAGGCGCTGGCGGAACACTCCTATTATTACCCACATGGATCTATTTTAGTGGTGTGATTGATCGGATCGGTATTTTAACGGAAAGTGTTTATTACTTTGTACGGGGGTACTTATTGTCTTTCGTCCAAACATTTATATATGCAGGGATACTTGCTGTGGTTATGGCTATTGGAATGTATGTAATCAGTGAGATAAAAAGAAAGGTCGTTATCAATAAAGGTGGGGCTCAAAAATGATCGATTTACATTGTCATATTTTACCAGGAGTTGACGATGGGCCGAAAACCATCGATGAAAGTCTCAAAATGGCGTTGAAAGCCAGAGAACAAGGAATCACACATTTGATGTGTACCCCCCATCATAAGAATGGGCGATTTTTGAATCCCGCTACGAATGTAGCCAATGAAGTAGCAAAATTACAAACTGAATTTGATCGTAACAATATTGAACTGAAATTGCTCGTAGGTCAAGAAAATCGTATTACTGGTACGTTGATAGAAGATTTAGAAAAAAGAGAAATTATTGGTTTTGGGCAGCAAAAACAGTTTCTACTAATAGAGTTCCCGACGAATGACGTTCCCCTTTATGCAACAAAGCTCTTTTTTGAATTAATTGCTAAAGGCTATATACCAATCATCGTCCACCCAGAAAGAAATAGGATATTCATTAATGATCCGAATAAACTGTTGCCTTTCTTAGATATGGGGGCGCTAGCTCAAGGAACGGCACCAAGTATCGTCGGTTTGTTTGGACGAAAAATCCAAAAGACTGCCAAAACAATGATTCAATTAAATATGGTTCAAATGATTGCTTCCGATGCCCATAGTTTAGAAAAAAGGAATTTTTATTTAAAAGAAGCATATCACATCATTCAAAAAGATTATGGTAATGAAAAAGTTAAATCATTAAAGAAAATGCCGATGGATATCCTATACGAAAACAAAATTGAGCCGTTTACTTATCAAAGAGTGAAACATCGTCGATTTAGTTTCTTTCGTTGATTTGATCCATTCGATAAAGAAAGGTGGCAATGGGATGAGTGAAAATATCGAGGTTACGAAAAAATTTCAAGAGGGCTTTGGCTCGAGAGTCCAATTTTATCGTGTGAAGCTGAAACGCAAAAAATTATATGAACTTTCTAAAAGAATCATTGATATTATTTTTAGCTTTATTGGCCTTGTGGTTTTATCACCTCTCTTACTTTGGATTGCTCTTAGGATATATCTGGAAGAGCCGGGAAAACCAATCATTTTTTCCCAATACCGAGTAGGCAAAAATAAGCAGTTATTCAAAATGTATAAATTTCGTTCGATGTGTGTCGATGCAGAAAAAAAGCTCCCAACGCTACTGAGCAAGAATGAAGTAGAAGGGGCGATGTTCAAGATGAAAGATGACCCACGTGTAACAAAATTTGGACGATTCATTCGTAAAACAAGCTTAGATGAATTACCACAACTATGGAATGTTTTGAAAGGTGAAATGAGTTTAGTTGGTCCTCGTCCATCTTTACAAAGGGAGGTTTCGCAATATACGAAATATGATGAGCAAAGACTATTGGTCAAACCAGGTTGTACCGGTTTATGGCAAATTAACGGGCGTAGCAATATCGGTTTTTCTGAAATGGTGATGCTAGATTTAGAATATATCGAAAAGCGAAGTATTTATATTGATTTCAAAATCATCTATCGTACATTTTTTGTTATTTTGCGTCCTGAAGGAGCGTGTTGATAGGGAAATGAAAAAAAAAGTTTTGCTCTTGAGTGAATCAATGGAAGGCGGCTTAAGAAAACATATCGTTCAATTGATTGAACAATTAGACCAAGAAGAATTTGATCTTTACTTTATTCATGGAACAAAAAAAATGGATCACTGTTTTTCTGATCAATATATGCAGTTAAAAGATCGAGCTACCTTTATTCCCTGTCCTACCTTTACTAGAAATGTCGATGTGAAAAATGATTATGTTACTTACCGCTTCTTGAAACAACAAATGAAAGAAATTCAACCGGATATTGTGCATTGTCATAGTTCGAAAGCCGGTGCGCTAGGGCGAATAGCTGCTAAAAGAAATCGTATTGAGCAAGTTTTTTATACACCACATGCGTATTCTTTCTTATCTTCGGAATTTAAGCAATCTAAGAAGACACTATTTATTTGGATAGAGAAGATGCTAAGTAGGTATGCAACGAAGAAGACGTTTAATGTATCTGAAGAAGAACGAATGGCAGGTATAAAATTACACCTTGATAACCCATCCAAATTTATAGTCATCCGCAATGGATTGCCTGCAATCGACTTTCCTTCTAAAAAAACGATCAAAGAATCTCTAGGGTTGAAGGAATCGAATATTGTTATTGGTAACAACGCACGTCTTTCTTTTCAAAAAGACCCTTTTTTATTTATGGAAGTAGCAAAAGAAGTCATTCAACAAGACCCTAATTATCATTTTGTCTGGGCAGGGGATGGACCACTATTCAAAGAAGTCAAAGCATTTTTAATCAAGCACGATTTGACGGGAAATGTCCATTTATTAGGAGAAAGAACGGATAGTGAACGAATCGTTGCAGGGTATGATCATTATTTGATCACTTCGAGATATGAAGGGTTGCCTTATTCTTTGATCGAAGCGATTCGCGCTGGTGTTCCGATTATTGGCAAAAAGGTGACAGGAGTAGAAGAAATTATTGAACAAACAGGTGGTTGCTTATTAAATACAGATAGTCCTCACTCATTTGCACGAGCAATCCTAAATGCAGAGCATAGCTGTGACAAACAACAAATAATAGCGATCTATCAAAAAAATTATTCATTAAATCAAATGATTCGAGAGATTACAAAACAGTACAACGGAGAAAATTGAGAGAAGGCATAGTATGGACAAACGCTTAAAGGATAAAAAAATATTGTTTATTGCATGGAAATTTTACGATTATCCACAGCTGATCATCGAAGAATTAGAAAGAAAAGGCGCAAAAGTGACGTATTATAATGCGATCCCTTCGGACTCACACCTCAAAATGAAACTTTCTACAAAGTTCAATACCTTAAGAGAGAGTTATCTGAAGCAAATTTTATTAGCGATAGGACAAGAAAATTATGATTACTTTTTCGTTATCAATCCAGTACTGTTTCCTGAAAAGTTCATCAAAGAGGTGACCGATATTGTTGGACCGATCCCTAAATTAGCCTATTTGTGGGATTCAATTGCTACATTTTCACAAGTGACTAGATACTTTGATTATTTTAATTATTTATATAGTTTTGATGCGAAAGACTGCAAGAAATACGCAGAATTAATTTTTTTGCCATTATTCTACATAAATTCCGATGAGAAAAACAAAAAAGAGCCAACCTATCTTTTTTCTTTTGTGGGATTCGGTCATAGCATGCGTTACTCATTTATCAATCAAGTAAAAGAACTTTGTGAGAAAAAACAATATAGCTACTATTTCAAACTATATCTTCCTTCTATCTGGCATTTTTATTATTACAAATATGGAACTAAGACACTCGCAACAGCCAAAAAAGAAGAATTCATCTATCAACCACTTCCGCAAACAATCGTTAATGAAGTGGTTAAAGAGAGCAAAATTATTTTGGATCTAGAGCTAGCAAATCAATCAGGTCTCACGATGCGTACGATTGAGACACATGGAATGAGAAGAAAACTGATTACAACAAATCCAGAAGTGAAAAATTATGATTTTTACCATCCTGATAACATTTGCGTAGTTGACCGAAAAAAGCCAGTTATTCCACAACGTTTTATTGAGACAGACTACCATTTACTAAATGATCAACTTTACAAAAACTATCAATTATCCACTTGGCTCGATCGGATCTTCAGTGGAAAGGAGTAAGAAAATTGAAGAGAATTAGCGTGATTGTTCCAATCTATAACGGAAGCTTGTATTTAGAAAATACACTCCAAGCGTTATTGAATCAGCCCTACAAAAATATCGAGTTGATTTTGATTGATGATGGTTCACAAGATGATAGTTATCAAATTTGCCAAAAATTTGCACAACAAGATGAACGTATATTATTGATTCATCAAACAAACGCGGGGATCTGTGCAGCCCGTAATACAGGTTTAGCTTATGCGACAGGCGAATTTGTTAGTTTTATCGATCAAGACGATGCAATTGATCCCAATATCTATGTCTATTTGTCTAACAAAATCGGAGATGCAGATATGATCGTAGGCGGCAAATCGATGCAGTTGATTGATAAGAAACAACTGCTTTTGTCTGAAATAGATTACTCCTATGAAGAAAAGCAATTAAAGGATCAAAAAGAGATTGCTTATGCTTTGTTTAATTTAGATCATCGAATGACGTTTCTCCATTTATGGAATTGTTTGTACCGAAAAAAAATAATAGATGAGTATGATTTGAAATTCGATGAAAGATTTCGTTATGGGCAAGAAGATACTTTATTCAATTTTAACTATGTTTCTAAATGTCAAACGATTCAGCTGGTCCCCGAAGTAGTTTATCAATATAGTCAACGTGAATTGACGAGTACTTCTTTAAAAAATAATCCCTCAGCTGTGAAAGATTTTCAAATATTTATAGAAACAATTGGAGAAATTGAATGGAATGAACGCGTTTATCCCTACTATCAAAAATATCGCTATACTTATTTTTTACGACATGGGTTGAATATCTATACCCAATTCGGCATGAATACAGCGAATCAAAAAAAGATGCTACAAGATATCCAACAACTATTGTCCAAAGAGAAAATACAGAAACCTTTAATCATAGAATCATCACGGTATTATAGAAACTATTTATGTCTGGTGAGTCGTTTAATGGAAAAACGGAGATATCGAACCTTGAATCAGTTGATTTATGGAACCAGTTTTATAAAAAAAATGTTGAATAGGGTGTCTGCTGGATGATCATCGTTGCTTATTTTGCTGTACTGATACTTAATTTTATTGAAGTTTTCAGAAATAAACGCAATAAATATTTACTCTTATTAAGTGTTTTGATCCTCGGATTGATTTTTGCAGGTGGTACTGAAAATACAGACATGGTCTACTATAAAGCAACTTATTTTGATGATGCACGTATCAAATATAAAGCGACAGAATTCGGCTTTTACTATTTTGCACAGTTTTGCCGACAATTAAATTTAGGACTCTTTGGTATGCGTGGGTTGGTCTTTTTATTTGCAACCCTATTAATCGGTGCGACAGTTAAAAAATATTGCGTAAATACTCATCTATTTATAATTATTTATACGTTATTTTTATTTTTTATTGATGCTATTCAACTAAGGAATTTAGTGGCGATATCTCTTGTAATTTATTCATTTCCATATTTAGTAGAAAATAAAAAAATAAAATATTTTTTTGGCATAATTAGCGCTAGCTTATTTCATACGATCAGTTTATTTTATCTACCGTTTTTATTTTTATCTTCAAAAAACAAAAAGTTTTTTATTCAACTAATGGTTGGTGGTGCAATTTTTCTGGAGTTGATCTATGTAATCTATAGTGGAACTCCTCCCTATTTGAATTATTTAATCGAAGAGTTCTCAACAAATTCCGGAAGAATCCAACAATATACTGAAAAAATAACAAATGGTTCGATACAAGTTATTTTTCTTTTCTTGCTGAATGTGGGGTTAGCATACTGGGCACATTTAGGATTTCCTAAAAGTACAATCAGTCAAAAAAATAAACTATTCTCACAATATGTGTTTTATGCTTCGGTGATTTTATTGATGTTTATTCCTTTGCTTTGGTATTCTGTGGAATTTTACCGTTTAGCCAGAGGTATATTGCCTTTGATTTATATTTCTGTGATCAATGCTAGTTATAAATACAAAAAAGTCACCTATTATCAACTCGTTTTGTGGGGGATGTTAGTTATTCACCTTGTGGCTTGGTTTTATGTTTCTTATTTTTCGATCTCTATACCTGAAAGGATTTTTAATCCGCTATTTTATCAGAATGAATGGCTATAAGAAAGGACAAAATACAATGAGCATCTTATTTTTGAGTGGGATTTCTGCAGAAGAAAATAAAGGTATTTTTAAAAAGAACTGTTCCCAAGCAAAGTATATGAGCAATCATAAAAAGCAATGTTGGTTACTTTATTTTAAAAAACAAGAAATAAGAGTACGTGAGTTTTATGACAAGCAGATGATTCACGACAGTTTATTAACAAAGAGTGATGCAACGAATCACCGTCAAAAAATAAAAGATATCCAAATAGCAACAAAAAAATTATTGTTGTCGAGAGAATGGACTCATTTCTATTTTCGGGATCAATATTATACAAAAATAATGAGTGAACTGCTAAGTATCTCTCAGCAAAAAACAATTCAAACGATTATGGAAATTCCTACTTATCCTTATTATAAAGAACAATTGAATGTAGCACCCAATAAGTTAAAGGGTGGATTGAGTCTAGTATGGAATTACTTAGGTGATCGATTGTATGAAAAAAAATGCAATAAGATTGCAGTAATTGAGGCGAAGACAAGTAATAAAAAAAAGGCGAAGATGGTTTCTTTTTACAATGGTGTAGATCCGGATAATTTGCCAGTCAATTTATACCAGAAAAATGAAGAACAGCCTACACATCGGGTAGTTGCTGTTGGAAATTTTTATCCTTATCATGGGCTGGATCGTTTAATTGAAGGACTTGAATATTATTATCGGACAAAAGATGAGATAGCACCAGAGGTCTTCTTTGACATTGTTGGTGGGGGACCCGCAATTGAAGAGTTAAAACAACTGGTAGCATCTTACCGATTACAAGGATACGTTATATTTCATGGGTATAAAGATCGTCAAGAATTAGAACAGCTTTATGGTGAAGCTTCAATGGCTATCGGTACATTAAAGTTACATCTACGAGGTGCCAATATTGAGACAGCTATCAAAGTATCCGAAGCACTTTATCAAGGAATTCCAGTGATTACATCAGGCGAAACACCATTTTTTAGTGCAGTAAAACAAAATATTTATCAAGTAAAGGATGATGATTCACCGATCTCAATCAACGAAATGCTTCAATTTTTGGGAAAAAAACGTATCCCTGTTGGGGATCAGGTGTTACTCGACCTCTTCTCATGGGAAAAAATAATAGAAAAAATAGTAAATTTTGGGAGTGAGAATTGATGAAAATATTAGTAACTGGAGCAAACGGTTATTTAGGAACTGGAATTGTAGACCAACTGATCAATGATGGAAATGAAGTTATTGCGACAGATGTCAGAACGAATCGAATAAATAAAGAAGCCACTATCTATCAAGAAAATCTTTTTGATATTTCTGATCCGTATCATTATTTTGGTGAACCGAACGTATTAGTCCATCTTGCATGGCAAGATGGATTTATCCATAATGCAGAAAGTCATATTAGAAACTTATCCGATCATGCACTATTTTTAAAAAAATTTTTCTTATCAGGAATCGATAAAATCGTAGTGATGGGATCGATGCATGAAGTTGGATTTTATGAAGGCTGCATTAACGAATTCACTAGTACACACCCAATGAGTTACTATGGTATTGCAAAAGATTCATTGAGAAATTTCAGTTCGTTTATGGCTAAAGAAACCAATAAAAAATTTCAATGGTTGCGTGCTTATTACATTGTATCGAATCAACCGGGTGGTAGTTCGGTTTTTTCAAAAATCATTGAGAAAGCCAAGGAAGAAGAGGTAAACTTTCCTTTTACAATGGGGGAAAACCAATACGATTTTTTAGACTATGATGATTTTTGTTTTCAAGTAGCAGCAGCTGTTGAACAAGACGAAATCTCAGGAATCATTAATATTTGCTCAGGTTATCCTGTTAAATTAAAAGAACGTGTCGAACAATTCATTGCAGATAATCACTTGAATATTCATTTGGATTATGGTGCCTATCCCGATAGAAAATATGATTCTAAGGCTGTATGGGGGGATAATAAAAAAATACAAAAAATTTTAAAACAAGCAAAAAATAAAAAAATAAGTAAGGTGTAAGAAATGAGACTATCTGTTTTCGGTATGGGCTATGTAGGGCTAGCAAATGCATTGTTGCTTGCCCAAAATAATGATGTGGTTGCTTATGATATCGATCAGAAAAAAATCGAGAAACTAATAAAAGGTTGTTCCCCAATCGAAGATAAAGAGATCCAAGAATTTTTGAATAATAGAGAATTGGGAATAACTTTTACACAAGACTTCAAAAGTGCAGCATCATGGGGAGAATTTATTTTGATTGCTACTCCAACCGATTATGATGAAGAAAAAAACCTATTCGATACTTCCTCCATAGAAGAAGTAATCGAAAAGGTAAAGGCAGTACGTACGGATGCTGTATTTATCATTAAGTCAACGATTCCTTTAGGTTATATTAAGTATTTAAAAAAGAAATATCAATCAGAGGATTTTATTTTTTCACCAGAATTTTTGCGGGAAGGAAAAGCATTGTATGATAATCTCTATCCTTCTCGTATCGTTGTAGGCGAAAACACGAAAAGAGGACAACAAATTGCTTCGATGTTTAAAAAAAATACTCGAATAAAAGATGTTCCTGTTATTTTAACTGATTCAACAGAAGCAGAAGCGATCAAACTGTTTTCTAATACCTATTTAGCATTAAGGATTGCTTATTTCAATGAACTTGATACTTATGCTGAAATGAATGGATTAGATACAGCTCAAATTATCTCGGGGGTTTCAATGGACCCAAGAATAGGGGACTATTATAATAATCCCTCTTTTGGTTATGGCGGATATTGTTTACCGAAGGATACGAAACAATTACTAGCGAATTACCAGCACGTGCCAAATGATCTGATCCAAGCCATCGTTCAGTCAAATGATACAAGAAAAACATTTATTGCAGATCGTATCATGGAAAAAAATCCAGATGTAGTAGGGATTTATCGTTTAACAATGAAGGCGGGCTCTGATAATTTCAGATATTCATCTATTTTAAGTATCATGCGTCTTTTGAAAGATCAAGGCATTAACGTAGTCATTTATGAACCGACAGTGAAGAAGGAGCATTTTTCGACATTTAAAGTAATAAAGGACATTGATGAGTTCAAGAAGCATTCAGATGTGATATTAGCCAATCGATTTGATCCGTTACTCAAAGATGTAGAAATGAAAGTCTATACGCGAGATATATTTGGAAGGGACTAATAGAATTGAAACATGTGCTTAAAAATTTTGGGTATCAGTCATTATTTCAACTGACAAAGATTATCATGCCAATCATTACAGTCCCAATTGTTTCAAAAGCATTAGGTCCTGGAGGATTAGGGATTTTTAATTACACCAATTCGATTACTCAATATTTTGTGTTAGTCGCTAGTTTAGGGATCTCGATGTATGGGAATCGAGAAATCGCATTAGTTTATAATCGTAAAGAAAATATTTCAAAAACGTTTTGGGAAATCTGTTTATTAAAAGCAGTTTTAACATGTATTACACTTTTAGTTTTTTTGTTATTTACTACTTTTTTAGGTAATAAGATCTATTTCTATATACAAAGTCTCACTATTATAGCTGTTATGTTTGACATTTCGTGGTTTTTTATGGGAATCGAGGATTTCAGAAAAACGAGCATGATCAATCTGGGAATTCAATTTGTTACTTTCATTTTAATTATCTTTTTGATTAAAGATTCTTCTGATACGATTTTATATGTTTTACTACAGTCAGTAGGAACCTTATTATCTCAACTATTGACATGGCTATTTATTCATAAACATATAAATTTTAAAAAGGTAGCATTCTTAGATAGCTTTAGACATATCCGATCATCTTTTGAATTTTTTATCCCACAGGTTGCTATTTTACTTTATACGAATCTAAACAAGACTTTATTGGGTGTTTTTATTGGTAGTACAGCTGTTGGTTATTACACTAATTCATTAACAATCAATACGGTATTTATCACGGTTATTACAACGCTTGATATGGTGCTATTACCGCACATGAGTGGGTTATATGCCAAAGGAAACATTAATAAGATGGTGGACATCATTGATAAGACGATTCATTTACAATTATATTTTAGTGTTCCAGCGATGTTCGGGATGCTTACGGTTTACGATAAATTAGTTCCCTGGTTTTTTGGGAAAGAATTCTTATTCATCAATAAAGTTATTCCACTTTTTTCTATTTTGATCGTTGTGATGCCCTTAGGTATGTCCATTTCTAGACAATATTTGATACCGATTGGCAAAGTAAAAATTTACAATAAATCTGTATTAATTGGTGCGGTTATCAATATTTTATCTAATTTAATCTTGTTACCGTGGATCGGTTTTTTTGGAGTGGTTTTTTCAAACCTTTTAGCAGAAATTTTTGTAACAGTGGTACGTACAAAATCATTCTTGAATCAAACAAATTTTAGCTTTAAGAAAAAAAACTTACTGGTTATTTTTTGTTCATCCATTATTATGTGGTTCGTTACAAGAATAATTACAAATGGCATGTCACCTACCTTTTTGACTAATCTAATCCAAGTTTCTATAGCCGTCCCTATCTATTTTTTATTAACGTCTTTGTTTGGCTATAACCCTATTTTGAGTGGTTTAGGGAAATGGAAAAAAGAAAATTGAACACGAGTAGTTTCCTTGCTCAAAATTTTTAATAATTTCAATAAAGAGTAGATTCGTATTTTTTTTTAAGAAAAAATGACGTTGAATAATCCTTTAGAGTAAAGAAGTAAATAGACGCAGTTTGGTTTCAGGTAAAATTTACTATTCTTGTAAACAACCCAATCATTCCTATACACTAACCTTTTATGTGATACCCAATTACCTAGATGCCAACTACTATATTTACAATCAACTTTGGAGGGCGAAATTTATGAGCAAAATTTATGAGGTAGCTACTATTAATACAGGTGGTCGTAGTGGTAAAATTTATTCACAAGAGAAAAAATTTTTGTATGATGTCGCAGCACCTGGAACCCAAAACACGGATGCAACAAATCCCGAAGAGCTCTTTGCAGCAGCTTATAGTGCCTGTTTTAACGGTGCCTTAGAATTAGTTTTATCTAGAAAGAACATCAATCAACCTAGTTCAGTAAAAGCAAACGTTGCCTTGCTGAATCATGGAGAGGCAGATTTTACAATAGAAGTTCTTTTGACAGTCTTTATCAAAGATATGCCGAAAGATGAAGCAATACGTTTTGTTGAAGAAGCAGATCAAGTTTGTCCTTACTCAAAAGCTTTGCGTGGAAATGTAACAGTAAATTTAGAAATCAGTGACACTGACTTCTAAAATCGTTCCTTTCCATCAAAAGTAATGATGAAACATATTAGAAAAGCCATGGGGGAGCTTTTCTAATATGTTTTTTTTTTATTTGTTCATGACTAGATGGTAAAAAAATAAAAAAAATAAGATGAAAGATTTAAGTAGAATAAAGACATAGGGATATATTATTTGCTTTATCTCTTATATTCTCTCAATGAGGCTGGAGGATTCAATTCATCCAGCCTCAAACTCCTAAAAAAAGAACGATTAATCGTTCATTTCAAGAATCTAACAATTGATTGTGAAGGAGCGGAAAAGATGAAGTTGTTTGTATGGTGTTTAACGGTATTAACTAGTTTTAGTTTGGGGATGTTGGTGATGTTTGTTTTTAATTATCCTTATGAAAATTATGGGAATGAAACGAAAGAAATCAAGGTTGCCAATGTTTCTAGTTCGTCCACATCTGCGGATGAAATTGAGGAGCCGGAAAAATTCAATGTATCATTAAAAGAAGCACTTGAAACTTATCAGACTTGTTATCCTCATCAAGCGATTACTTCTGTGAAAGTTAGTCAGACTGTTGGTCCTTACTATTACGAAATTACTGGTAGAGATGCAACTAAAGAATGCAGCGTAAGAATTTCAACTAAAACAGCGAACATCAAAAAAAAAAGTACATCGCAGACGAAACAAACACGAACAAGCCACTACCGAGCAATCCGCAGATCTGTTCAATATCAAAAACTTAAAAAGTTTATCGGAAGTTACTGAAGTAGCTGAAAAAGTAGCTGAAAAAACGACTGGGACAGGAAAAGCAGTAATGTGGTATCTCGAAAGACAATCAGGAAAATCGTATTGGACAATTACTATTAAAGAAAAAATAAAAAAAGTGACAGTCAAAGTTGATGCGTATACTGGCGAAGTTCTAAAAGCTGAGCAGAAGTGAGCGAAATGAAAAAAGCGACTGCGGCTGAAACATGTGAAGCGACCCTCAAAAGTTAGATCAAAAATCTAATTTTTGAGGGTCGCTTCATTGGACATTGATTTTTATACGTTTTTTGGCAATTGTTCATAAAAAGCTGCTTTAGTTGCTGTAATATAAGGATTTAACCATAAATAACCAATTCCAGCAGTTAGCATGGCTAAGATATGCCAGCCAATAAAGGATAGATCAAGCCAGAACAATTTACCTTTGTAGCCATCCATTAATTTACGACTAGCAGTGATCGTATTGAGCACTCCTGGTTTTTCCCCTGTTTCAGTGATAACATCATAGTAAATGAAGTAACTTTGGGAATAAGAATAACTTTTGATGATACCAGGAATAACGAATAATAACGCCCATAAAGTAGTAAAGATCGAAATCAAAATAGCTAGTAAAATCACACCACCAAGAAATAATCCTGTAAAACCACGAAAGGCATCTTTAAATGGTTCGATGGTCGATTTGGTTCCACGCAGGATATCTAGATAGGTCCATGAGATCCCACTCATAAATAGTGCGCTGATAATACCAGACACAATACCACCACCGCTAGAAGCAGCACCTCCGTTGGTATTGTTTGCCATATCTTGGACAGCTGCAGGATCATTATAGGTATGAGCCAATAATAAAGCGGTCGGAATAGCTATGATCATAATGAGTGCAATTGTGATTAACGTTGGGACTAAATTCAATAATACAGCTTGTCCCCAGCGTCCTTTTAAACTGTCTTTTGCTTGTTGTTTCAGTTCTTTTGAAGATAGCATGAGTTTCACTCCTTTTTATTTATGCCATAAGTATAACAAAGAAGAAACAATTTGGCTTTCTTTATCTTTTATCTGTTATTATAATTTCTTTAAAAAATGAAGGTTAAATAAACACCTGTTACCCAATGAACCCTTGCAAAAAAGAGTTAGAACGATTATGATGATGGGAGTTGTCAATGCGATTATTATAGAGAAAGTAGGGAATTGAATGACACAACCTGCCATTCGTTATCGTTTAATCAAAAAAGAAAAACATACCGGTGCCCGTCTTGGTGAATTGATCACTCCACATGGGACATTTCCCACACCAATGTTTATGCCTGTGGGAACACTAGCAACTGTCAAAACCATGTCACCTGAAGAATTAAAAGCAATGGGTGCGGGAGTCATTTTAAGTAATACGTACCATTTATGGTTAAGACCTGGAGAAGACTTGGTAGAAGAAGCAGGCGGCTTACACAAGTTCATGAATTGGGATCAACCGATTTTGACAGATTCAGGTGGTTTTCAAGTGTTCTCGCTAAGCGATATGCGTAACATCGAAGAAGAGGGTGTCCATTTTAAAAATCATTTAAATGGTTCTCGGATGTTTTTATCACCAGAAAAAGCAATTAATATCCAAAATAAATTAGGATCAGACATCATGATGAGCTTCGATGAATGTCCTCCTTTTGATGAAAGCTATGATTATGTCAAAAAATCAGTGGAAAGAACCTCACGTTGGGCTGAGCGAGGCTTAAAAGCCCATCTGAATCCTGATCGTCAAGGATTATTTGGTATCATTCAAGGAGCTGGGTTTGAAGATTTACGTCGCCAAAGTGCAAAAGATTTGATCTCAATGGATTTCCCTGGCTATTCAATCGGTGGTTTGTCTGTTGGCGAACCTAAATCAGAAATGAACCGTGTGTTAGAGTTTACAACACCATTGATTCCTGAGGATAAACCACGTTATTTAATGGGTGTTGGTGCAGCAGATTCATTGATTGATGGCGTGATTAGAGGAGTCGATATGTTTGACTGTGTCTTGCCTACACGTATCGCAAGAAATGGTACTTGTATGACTTCACAAGGACGCTTAGTCGTGAAAAATGCACAATACGCACATGACTTCCGCCCAATCGATGAGAAATGTGACTGCTACACATGTAAAAATTATACACGTGCGTATATTCGTCATTTGATCAAATGTGATGAAACATTTGGGATACGGTTAACGTCTTACCATAACTTGTACTTCTTATTAAACTTGATGAAACAAGTGCGTCAAGCGATCATGGATGACAATTTATTAGAATTTCGAGCAGCCTTTTTTGAGGAATATGGGTTTAATAAAGAGAATGCCAAAAGTTTCTAATCTTTTTCACTAAATTTATGTAAAAAACTAGTGTCTCACGCCTTTTTCTGCTAAAGTTGAGTGTGTAGATACATGTTAGTGAGGTGAAAAAAATGGGATCATTACCAATGTTAGTCATGTTCGTTGCTCTTTTAGCAATGTGGTATTTTATGTCACGTTCACAAAAGAAACAACAACAAGAACGACAAAATTTACTAGACAGTATGAAATCAGGCGATGAAGTAGTTACAATCGGCGGATTACATGGTGTTGTTTCAGAGATCGACAATGAAAAACGCACAGTCGTTATAGATTGTGAAGGGATTTTTCTAGAATACGATCGAGCAGCCATCAAAACGGTTAAACCTGGAACTGTCGTAACCAATGATTCGACAGTAAATACGGTAGAAAAAACAGAACCAAAAGTTGCTGAAACAGTAGAAGTGAAAGAAGAAGCTACTGAAACTGTTGAAACACCTGAAGATAGTAAAGAAAACAAATAGGTAAAGCTTAGTAGTTGAGTCTGAGACGGTGTCTCGGGCTCTTTTTTTATCCTAAATCTCTGACTTTGTTAAGTTTTGAATAAACTGTTTTTTTGATAAAATACTTTGGATCATTAGGATAATAAATAAAAACACTGATAAATAAAGGATTTAATCGAAATTTAAAAAACTGTGAAAAAAATCACAATAAAGGTTTACATCTGAAAAGGTTTGTTGTATGATGAGAATGTGAATTAATTAACAAACAACCATGACCCATTAGGAGGAAGACAATGGCTAAAGTAATGGAGAAAGAACAACCAAAAACTATTGATGTTCAAGGAATGATTGATGAATTAGCAACGAAAGCAAATGTCGCATTAAAAGAGATGGAAAACTTTGATCAAGAAAAAGTAGATCATATTGTGCATGAAATGGCAATGGCAGCATTAGATCAACATATGCCGTTAGCTAAAATGGCAGTTGAAGAAACTGGTCGTGGAATCTATGAAGATAAAGCGATCAAAAATATGTATGCTTCTGAATATATTTGGAATAACATCAAGCACGATAAAACAGTTGGTGTCATCAATGAAGATGTTCAAAAAGGCTTGATTGAAATTGCTGAACCAGTTGGTGTGGTTTGTGGGGTAACTCCAACAACTAACCCAACATCAACGACAATTTTTAAATCAATGATCGCGTTGAAAACAAGAAACCCAATCGTTTTTGCATTCCATCCAAGTGCTCAAAAATCTTCTGCTGAAGCAGCGCGTGTCGTTCGTGATGCAGCGATCGCAGCTGGCGCACCTGAAAATTGTATTCAATGGATTGAACATCCATCGATTGAAGCGACTTCAATGTTGATGAATCATCCAGGGATCGCAATTGTTTTAGCTACTGGTGGGGCAGGAATGGTAAAATCTGCTTATTCAACAGGAAAGCCAGCTTTAGGTGTTGGACCAGGTAATGTACCAGCATATATTGAAAAAACAGCAAAAATCAAACGAGCAGTGAATGACTTGATCGTTTCTAAAACGTTCGATAACGGAATGATTTGTGCTTCTGAGCAAGCAGTAATCGTTGACAAAGAAGTCTATGCTGCAGTTAAAGCAGAATTCCAAGCACATCAAGTCTATTTTGTGAAACCAGCTGAACTTTCAAAATTAGAAGATGCAGTGATGAATGAAGGTAAATACGCAGTAAATCCAGCAATCGTTGGACATTCTGCAATGGACATTGCAAAACTAGCTGGCATCAAAGTTCCAGAAGGAACAAAAATGTTAGTAGCTGAATTAGAAGGTGTCGGAGCGGATTACCCTCTTTCACGTGAAAAACTTTCTCCAGTACTTGCAATGGTTAAAGCAAACAATACAGAACATGCCTTTGAATTATGCGAAGGAATGTTGAACTTAGGCGGATTAGGCCATACTGCAGTGATTCACTCAGAGGATGAAGAGCTACATGTGAAGTTTGGTCTACGGATGAAAGCTTGCCGTATCTTAGTAAATACTCCTTCAGCAGAAGGTGGAATCGGAAATATCTACAACGAAATGATCCCTTCACTAACTTTAGGTTGTGGTTCATATGGTAAAAATTCTGTTTCTAGAAATGTAAGTGCCATCAACTTGATCAATGTCAAAACTGTAGCGAAACGGAGAAATAATATGCAATGGTTCAAATTACCACCAAAAATCTTCTTTGAAAAGAACTCTTTGCTTTATTTAGAAAAAATGGAAAACGTAGAGCGTGTCATGATCGTTTGTGATCCTGGTATGGTGCAGTTTGGTTACTGTGATACGGTTCGTGAAGTACTATCAAGACGTAAGAATGATGTGAAAATCGAAGTCTTCTCAGAAGTTGAGCCAAATCCTTCAACAAACACAGTCTATGCAGGAACGAAATTGATGGCTGATTTCAAACCAGACACAGTGATTGCATTAGGTGGCGGTTCTGCAATGGATGCTGCTAAAGGAATGTGGATGTTCTATGAACACCCAGATACTTCATTCTTTGGAGCAAAACAAAAATTCTTAGATATCCGTAAACGGACATATAAGATCGATAAACCAGAAAAAACACAATTTGTGTGTATTCCGACAACTTCAGGAACGGGTTCTGAAGTAACACCTTTTGCCGTTATCACAGATAGTGATACACATGTGAAATATCCATTGGCAGATTATGCATTAACACCAGATGTAGCAATCGTCGACCCACAATTTGTCATGTCAGTACCAGCTTCTGTCACGGCAGATACAGGGATGGACGTATTAACTCATGCGATTGAGTCTTATGTTTCTGTTATGGCTTCTGATTATACAAGAGGATTGAGCTTACAAGCAATCAAATTAGTCTTCGATTACCTAGAAAAATCAGTGAAAACTCCTGATATGGAATCACGAGAAAAAATGCACAACGCTTCTACAATGGCAGGGATGGCATTTGCGAACGCCTTCTTAGGAATTTGTCACTCAGTTGCGCATAAAATTGGTGGAGAATATGGTATCCCACATGGTCGTACAAATGCCATTTTATTACCACATATCATCCGCTATAATGCAAAAGATCCACAAAAACATGCAATGTTCCCTAAATATGATTACTTCCGTGCAGATACAGACTATGCAGATATTGCTAAGTTCTTAGGGTTAAAAGGACAAACAACAGCGGAATTAGTTGAAGCTTTAGCAACAGCAGTTTATGAATTAGGACAATCAGTTGGAATCAATATGAGCTTGAAGGCGCAAGGTGTAACACAAGAAACCTTAGATTCAACGGTTGACCGTATGGCAGAACTTGCTTATGAAGATCAATGTACAACAGCAAATCCAAAAGAGCCATTGATCAGTGAGCTAAAACAAATCATTATTGATGCTTATAATGGTTAATTCAATACAAGTATAGTTAATCAAGCCCCTTTTCCAGATAAAGATGATCTGGAAAGAGGGGCTTTTTTTGTCGGAAAGGGGATCAATACCGTTAGAACTAGCGTAGGAATTTCTTTTGTTAGAAAAAAACGATTAATTCGCTTTTTTAGAAAAAGTAGTTTTATCAAGACCAATGAACCATGTTACTTTAGATAAGTAAAAATGAAAAAAGAAAGGAAGTTGTTAGGATGACAAAACCATTATTTGAGAAAACAAAAAATCAAGAAAATATGGGAAAAGAACAATTGATGTCAACCGTTGATTCATTAGAAGTCAAATTGCGGGAAAACTTAGAACCACTTGAAAACGTACACAAATGCACTGAGCTATACATAGAGTTGAAAAATGAACTAAAGAGAGAAATTGAAGAACGGGCTAAGAAAAGAGAGGATTGGTATAAGAAAAAGCATTCTCAAATTAAAAAAAAGGAAGATTGTGAGCAGGAACTTCAAAACGCAGTGAAAGCAAAAAAAAATGCATTATATAAAAGCACCAAGCGAGTACATGGTGAAACGATCAAGAGCAAAAAAAAAGAGCTTAACGAAATAGCAAAAGAAATCAAAAATTGCAAGTCTGAGATAAAAAAACTGACGAAGGAAATGCAGTATTTAACTGGTAGGAGAGGTGAAAAATGGATCGATCATTCTTTATTAAAGTACGTGGTGAACACTAAAGTTGGCGCAGATGAAAAAAATACACCGGAGGATGACAAACTAAAAGAGGAAGCAGCAACCGAAAAAAATATAGCAGCAAAAGAAAAAGTAACAACAAAAGAACTAAAACTGGTTACTAAAGAATTGACTGAAAAACAACGAAAGCAACAATTAAAAAATAATCTCCACAATCTTAAGGAGCTAGATCAAACGTTAAAAAAATTAGGGAATGTAAAGAATCCTTGTTTTAATCAAAATAAAATAGACTATTATGTCATAATACGTTTATATCTTAAAAGATCTATGCAGCTAGAAAAAATTATACGATTCAGGATTAACCCTGGCGGAAAAACGCTCAATCTATTTAGTGGTGGTAAAGTGGATAAAAAACGAAAAAAAATAGAACGAGATCTTCAGATGAGTTGGAGAGATATTTATAGTTATCTACAAACCAATCCAGATAACTTTAAGCGTGAAACAGCAGTTCAGGAAAAACAGCAGGGGAAAAAACAATTGACTGATCTAATAAGCAAAGAACTAGGGAAAGTATGTGAAACGAGTAATCCTGAGATAGGGAAGGGGATGGGTATAATAAAACCTAGCGCTCCGCCAATGATGCCAGGAATGGAATTATAGCCGTTTGTCAAAGATACATAGGTTTTATTTTTGTTTATCAGATGCAAAAGAGTTGATATCCTATTATTTATCGCATGAAAACTAGAACAAACGTATGAGGCGATTGGTGAAGGATAAAATAGAGTCAACGCCATAAGAAAATCTCATTCTAAGAAAACTTTGTATTTTTGTAGACAAAAAAGGTCGTCATTCATCTTTTCGATGATTGGACAACCTTTTTGAGTTGAATCGATTTGTTTATTTCTTCCGTGTGCCATATTTGGTCAGAGGGATTCCTCGGGCTTCGCACCAATCTTTAGTAGTTCCAGATAAGATCAAGGGTTGGTGATGAAGTTCTTGGATAGTTTTAGCTCCTACCATGGTCAATAGCCGTTGAAGTTCTGCTTGCCATTGTTGGACTAGTTGGATCGTTTCTGCCACGCCGTGTGTCATGAGATGCGTTAAGATCGTTCCAGAAACGCCTACTGCATTGGCACCAAGACAAAGTGCTTTGAAGAGGTCGAAGGCATTGCGAATACCACCAGAAGCAAGAATCTCTACTTGATGTTGGGCTTCGTTTGCCTCTAGCAGAGAAGTAACCGTTGATTGTCCCCAATCGACTAAATAATCTAACTCTCTTTTTTTGCGACGAGCATTTTCGATTTGAGTGAAGCTGGTTCCGCTTCGGCCACTGATATCGATTGTCTGAACCCCCAACTCGGCTAGTTCATCAATCGTTTCTCTGGTCATACCAAAACCGACTTCTTTCACGATCAAAGGAACCGAAATGCCTTCGCTGATTTCTTTGATCAATTCTTTCCAATTGGAAAAATCACGATCCCCTTCAGGCATCACCAATTCTTGTGGTGCATTGAGATGGAGTTGTAAAGCATCGGCTTGAAATAGTTCAATCGCCTCTTTTGCTCGTGCTAAAGAGGTGCCGGCTCCTACGTTGGCAAGGATCTTTCCTTCTGGATAGACGTCACGCATAATCGTGTAAGAGTCGCTTAAAGCAGGATCTTTTAAGGCTGCACTGACTGAACCCGTGGCAATCATTAAATTTGTTTCTTTTGCGATCATCGCTAAATCATGGTTGATTTTTTTAGTTTTTTCACTTCCACCAGTCATAGCATTGATATATAAAGGATAGTCTAAAGTTAAGCCAGCAACAGTCGTATGTAGATCAATCTCTGACATGGAAACTTCAGGTAAGGGGTTATGAACGATTCGAACCGTATCAAATTCATTTTTTTGTTTACTATGAAAAGCTTTAGCTAATGAGACATGTTCATCTTTTCGATTCATCCTTTTTCCTTTCGTTGGTTACTATAGACGTGTAATGGCAAGGGTGTAATTTCTGCTAATTCCCAAGCGCTCATCAAAGGCAAGATACCGGATTTTTGATCCACGATTACGATACCACAATCGCCACCACCTGCCCCAGATGATTTTGCTGCGCCCTCGTATTCTTCTGCTAAGCTACATAATTTATTTAAAGCAGGCGTTTCGATCAATACGCCCGTAATTGACGATAGCTCATGGAGTAGTTGTCGATTTTTTCTGATCATAGCTTGGATCAAATCAATGTTATTTTCTTTGAATCCTTTAATCATTTCATGAACGCATAAGGTACTATCTTGTAAAAATTTTTGATAGGCTACCATTTTTTCCTTACGTGAGCGATGGACTTGATCGACTAAATCAGAAGTTGATGCAGGACTGCCAGTCCAACCAATCAGTAAACGCAGATCTTTCGGTGTCGGAAGAGACTCAATGGATAAACCAGGCCAATCCATTTCGATGAGTTCAACGATCGTATGTTGTTTTTCTTGTTCTTGGAGCCACTGGTGATCAAAGGTTGAAAAAGCAATCCAACCACCATAACAACTAGCTGCAATATCTCCACAAGAGCCATTATCTTGAACCGTTAAATTTGCTAGTGCAGCAATTTTGAAAATTTCAATCTGTGTAAGATTTAACGCATAAAACATATTCAATGCCTTGACTGTTGCGACAGTTACGGCGCCACTTGAGCCTAGACCGTATTTGCGTCCGTTAGAACTATCCAATTCACTTGTCACTTTTAGGTCATAAAAAGAAAGTAAAATATTTTTTTCTCGTGCGTATTTTTCAGTCAAACGAATGGCAGCAAGGATATAATGAAATGGATTTTCACGAATATCCAAGACAAGTTCACCATCACGCCGAGTCCAACGAATCGGCATGCCACTATATTGCTCAGATTGGATGCTGCCGACTTTTCGTGCGGTTTCAACGGTTACAGTAACAAACTGATCAATGGCTACGATGATAGCCGGATGTCCGGTTTCAACAACTGCGTATTCTCCAGCAATATAAAGTTTTCCTGGTGCAGATACTTCAATCATAAAAATCTCCCTTTATTCAATAATCGTCATTCCTGGACCTGCAAAAGCCGAAATGACTTGTTGGCTACTAAATAAGTCACTAAATGTTGTTTTGACCTTATCTAGATGGTCTTTTTGAACTAGCACTTTCACATTTGGGCCAGCATCCATAGTAAAGTAACAAGGAATACCCTGATTTCTTAAATCCCGCACCGCTTGCATGGCTTTTAAACTATCAGGAGACCAGTAGGTAAATGGCGGACGAGCAGCTAATGTCGTTCCGTGCATTTTTAACCCATTTTGTTCCATAGTTTCACCTAGAAGTTGAAAGTTCTTAGTTTTGATTGCTTGTTTTAGTTGATAAAGATCGGCTTCGACAGAATCTAACCATCCTTGATAAAAACTTGAAGTTTCAACCGTTCGGCGCATACCATCACGACTTGAGACATCCTTTTTTTGTTCATTCAACAATAGAAAGACCATCGCTAAGTGATCTTCAAAACCGTCTGAGGAAATTGGATGAGCATACGAACTTTGATCATCGTGTCCTTTTTCCCATTCAACAAATCCACCAAAAATACTCCGACAAGCGGAACCTGATCCTCTACGAGCCAGTCTTGATAAAGCTTGATCATCTAATCCTAATTTCAATGCCTCGTTGCATGCTCCGGCTAAAGCCGCTAAGCCGCTGGCAGAAGAAGCTAAACCCGCAGCAGTCGGAACGAAATTCTGGCTGATCACTTTTGCTTTTTTCGTGGTACCCGCTTTTTCTCTCGCAATATCCAAAAAAGTACTGATTTTTTTGGTTGCTTTTTCATCTTGCAATTGATTATCTAAATAAAATTGGTCTTCTGTGTAAGCTTCTGAAAAGCTGACTTCAGTTTCCGTATAAAATGCATCTAATGTGAGTGATAAGCTGTTATTCATCGGGAGAATCAACGATTCATTTTTTTTACCCCAGTACTTGATAAGGGCGATATTCGTATATGCTCGTGCTTTGCCTTTAAACATAGGTATGTACTCCTAATCCTTGAATCCAAGTTGCAGCTGCTCCCGCTTGTAAGAGGGCTTCGCTGATTTCTTGGGCTTTTGTTTTTGTTTGAGCTAGCGCAATCATGCAGCCACCTCGACCACCACCAGTTAGTTTTGCTCCCAAAGCGCCTGAATCTCTAGCGGTTTCGATCAATACATCAAGAAAATCGTTGCTGATCGTTAAATTTTTTAAAATTAGTTGGGCTTCATTCATCGCTTGGGCTAAATGCTCGGGGTTATTTTTAACAATGGCTTTTTTGGCTTGCCTTGTTAAGTATCCTAGTTGTTGGATTTTTTGTCCAACTTTCTGCTGATCTTTTTCAAATAAATGAGCAACGTCTTTGACCACTGCTCGCGTCTGACCTTTGATTCCGGTATCAGCGACAATCAAAAAAGCGTCGATATTTAAAGAGAAATAATCAAACGGGTGTCCTTTCACAAAGTAGATTGGTTCTAAACTGCTTGTTGCCGCAGCATCGATACCACTAGGATTACCATGGGCAATTTTTTCTGAAATTTGAACATTTGTCAAGAGCTGTTCGCGAGAAAGTGGTTGTTCGAGATAATCGTAAAAGGCACGAGTAACTGCCGTAGCTACTGCAGCGCTTGAGCCCATTCCACGTTCGGCAGGGATAGTGCTGTGAATAGTTAACTCTAATGATTGCTCAATTTGCAGTTCCTTTTTTAAGTTGAATACTAACTGCTTGATGTTTTTTAACGAATGTGGGGCATCACGCAGTATTCCTGTATAGTAGGAAGAAACAAGCTGATCTCCTGACGAAGTGATGTGTTCATTCAAGGAAGCAACTACTTTTGCTGCCTGAAAAGGAAAAGCGATTGCCGGTTCGCCGTAGACAACTGCATGTTCGCCCATCAGAATAATTTTACCATTTGATTCCCCTTGGCCATAATTTGCCATAATCTAACTCCTTCTTTTATTCCCATAACTTTTTTGAGCAAAAAATAAAGCGCCTTGGATCCTTTGCGCTAACGAACAGATTGTATAACATAGAAGTTCAAAAAACAATTCATCTTTATTTTACTAAAACCTTCCCAGAAGTAAAATAAAGAATACGTTTTCTGTTGAAAAACCTCTTTTTTCTTAAGATTTTATTGAATTTTATGAATGGAAATATCCTGTTATTCCTAATTGACACCACCAGATATTGGGGGTATATTTAAAAAGAATTGGAAAAAGACACAACATTTAGTGATAAAGTGAGTTGGAGGTTAATGAGTGTGATTGTTTTAGCAGGTACCATTGGCGCTGGAAAATCAAGTTTAACAGAAATGATGGCTGAACACTTTGGAAGTCGAGCTTTTTATGAGTCAATCGAGGATAATGAGGTATTGCCTTTATTTTATGCCAATCCTGAGCAGTATGCGTTTTTGTTACAAATCTATTTTTTGAATAAACGTTTTGAAAGTATCAAGCAGGCAATGAAAGAAGACAACAATGTTTTAGATCGTTCGATCTATGAAGATTCTTTGCTTTTTCATTTGAATGCTGATTTGGGTCGGGCAACTGAAACAGAAGTTCGAGTATATGACGAGCTATTAGCAAATATGATGGAAGAGTTGCCGTATGCCGCACATAAAAAACATCCGGATTTATTGGTCCATATTCGTGTTTCATTTGATACGATGCTTGAACGGATCGAAAAAAGAGGACGATCATATGAACAACTTTCCTTCGATCCAAGCTTATATGATTATTACAAAGAATTGAATCGTCGCTATGATCAATGGTATGACGAGTACAATGAAAGTCCCAAAATCCAAATTGATGGCGATCGATTCAATTTTGTGGAAGATCCCCAAGCAAAAGTAGAAGTGCTGAACATGATTGAAGAAAAGTTAGCAGAAATTCGTCAAGAAGTCTTTGTTTCTTGAGTCCAATAAAAAATGATAGTATAAAGAAGACAAGATCTAACTTCGATAGCTAAGCCGAAGAAATTGAAAATAGGAGAGCTATTTTCGCTTTTCATCGGCTTATTTATTTTTAAGAGCGAGACAGCGGTCGGAAGGGCTAACGATTTGTAAATTCGCCAAGAATACTTAGAAGAATCGTCGTGAGATACCTAATGAATCTATCAGCACAGGAAGAAGGGGACGGTATGAGAGAAAAACATTTTTTTAATTTTGATCAAAATTTTTGGATGAACGTACCTAGAGATGATGTAATGGGAATCAAAAATCTTAAGGAAGAGTATGGCATTAGTGATGAGATGCTTACCTATTCTTTAGACAAAAATGAACGTGCTCGTGTGGAATATGATACTCTTGATGATATTTTACTTTTAGTCACCAATGTTCCTCATCAACAAAAAATCGAAAACCACTATGAAACAAGTCCAGTAGCATTTATTCTAAAAGAAAATGGTCTATTTACATTTACGACTCAAAATACAGAATATGTGATTCGCCTGATTCGTTCAATCTTAGATCGAGATTCCGAGATAAATGTATATAGTTTACTTTTTCGTACTCTGTTTCTGATTTCAGATTCCTTCTTCCCGTTGATTGAAGAAGTGAATAGTGAACGACAACGCTTAAACCAAAAGTTGCGAGAAAAAACTACGAACCGCAATTTACTAGCTTTATCCGACCTCGAAGTTGGTTTAGTTTATCTAGTGACTGGTACAAAACAAAATGTAGTTTTATTAGAACAAATCAAAGCATTAGCGATTTATCGAAAGCTCACTGAAAAAGAGAAGGAACAATTGGATGATGCATTGATCGAAGCAAAGCAGGCAGTGGAAATGACCAATTTGGCCTCCCAGATCCTTGATCAACTTTCGGGAACGTATAATAATTTGTTGAACAACAACTTAAATGACACGATGAAATTTTTGACAGTCTGGTCGTTGATTCTGACTGTTCCTACCATTGTGACAGGCTTTTTCGGTATGAATCTACAATTGCCTTTTACACATTCTGTCTTTGGTTGGGGGATTGCCTTATTCATCAGTCTGATATTGTCAGTTTGGATGCTGATCGCATTGTGGCGTAGGATTCGGTAGTTTCAAGGAAGACGGTCACCAAAAAAGTTGAGTGTCTGATGAAGGGTGTGTTTCGATAGCTAAAAGTTTTTTATTTGGACAAGTATATAACTAAAGTAATTAACTGATTAGGGAATGTTTCGAGAGTCTCTAGTGAAAAAGATTGACAAAAAAATATAGATTTGCTATACTATTGAAGTTGAGAAATAAAAGCAGAAGCACCCGCTTCTCGCCTTAGTTGATTCAGTCACTGGGCTAGATAGTTTTCATCTATTGAATTAGGTGAAGTACGTGCGGGTTCTGGAAGAGAACTCGTTTTTTTATTGCCGAATATTCGGTACGCTTTTCTTTCTCTCATAATATTTGGAGGTGAATGACCATAGCAAAGGATATGATGGTTAACGACGGCATTCGTGCACGTGAGTTACGATTGATCGGTTCAGATGGTGAGCAATTAGGAGTTAAGACAAAAGCAGAAGCATTGAAAATTGCAGAACAAGCAAATTTAGATCTTGTGTTAGTTGCCCCAAGTGCGAAGCCACCAGTTGCGCGAATCATGGACTACGGAAAATACCGTTTCGAGCAACAAAAGAAAGACCGCGAGGCGCGTAAAAAACAAAAAGTGATCAATGTTAAAGAAGTTCGTTTAAGTCCAACAATTGACGTGAATGACTTCAATACAAAACTTCGTAATGCACGTAAGTTCTTAGAGAAGGGCGATAAAGTGAAAGCTTCTATCCGCTTCAAAGGCCGTGCCATTACCCACAAAGAAATTGGTCAAAAAGTCTTGGATCGCTTAGCTGAAGAAACTGCTGATATTGCGACAGTTGAGCAAAAAGCGAAAATGGACGGACGCAGCATGTTCTTGACGCTGGCACCGAAAAACGACAGTAAGTAATTTGAATGACTCACTGACTGTTGGACAGTCGATAGTCGGATAACGAAAGATTTTGAGGAGGAAATATAGTCATGCCAAAACAAAAAACACACCGCGGATCAGCAAAACGTTTCAAACGTACTGGTAAAGGCGGATTAAAACGTTTCCGCGCGTTTACAAGTCACCGTTTCCACGGTAAAACTAAAAAACAACGCCGTCAATTGCGTAAAGCAAGCATGGTTTCTAGTGGCGACTTCAAACGTATTCGCCAACAACTAGCAAAAATGAAATAAAAAAAACAAAAAGATCGAAATTTGAAGATTTATTTTTATTAGGAGGAATTAAACATGGCACGTGTTAAAGGTGGAACAGTCACTCGTAAACGTCGTAAAAGAATGCTAAAATTAGCAAAAGGTTACTACGGTTCAAAACACACTTTATTTAAAACAGCAAAAGAACAAGTAATGAATTCATACAACTACGCATATCGCGATCGTCGTCAAAAGAAACGCGACTTCCGTAAATTGTGGATTGCTCGTATCAACGCAGCAGCACGTATGAATGGCTTGAGCTACTCAAAATTGATGCACGGTTTGAAATTAGCTGAAATCGACATCAACCGTAAAATGTTAGCCGACTTAGCTGTCCACGATGCAGCAGCATTTACTGCATTAGCTGACCAAGCTAAAGATGCTTTAGCTAAATAAAGGGTATTCAATACCCACAAGCCCACTTTAATTAGTGGGTTTTTTGTTATTTAAAATTTAATTTAAACTCATAAATTCCATTAGCTTATCAACGATTTGTTCTCTTTGCTTATCATTTAAATGCGTGTATACATTTAGTATAGTTTTCACATTAGAATGAAACATTTCTGTATCTCTTTTAGATTTATTCATCATAACTATAGTAAGATAGTAGACTTACATGTATATACATCAAACCATGAATTGTAATAAATTTTTGGTCTTTCCCTGTCTTCTTTTTATAGTGTCTGACAATAATTTGTATCCATTCTTTTGTTATAGTTGGTTCTAATTTTCTTCCTATTTTTAGCTACTGCCTACATAGTAATTGAACATGAGTTTGATTGTGTTATCTCCTTTTTGTATTGTTTGATTTATATCACAAAAGATCTCCTTTTTATGGGATAGGAGAAAGTTGAGACTATTATTTGGTATCAGTAAAGAAAATTCTAATAAGATTAGATATTAAGAAAAAAGTTAGTAAAGTTGGGGGATTTTCGCTATTACAGATTGTTTAATGGTACTATCCTTCTTTTTTTATTATTAATTTAATTGTATACTAAAGTAGATAGCTTATTGAGGGTGATTGAATGAATATAACTTTTTTGCTGGGGAATGGCTTTGATATTCAATGTGGGTTACAAACTTCATATATTAATTTTTATGAATATATTTTAAAGAAAAAGTATTCTTTAGAATTGTCCCAAGAAATGGATGAAAAGTTTGTTTCAAAGATTGATAATATGATTTATTCTGAAATTTATAAATCCAAAGATAGTATCGAAACTTGGGCTGATTTGGAATTTCAGTTGGGGGCATTTACGAAACGTTTAAAAGAAGAAAATCAGGAAACCAGTATAGCCGAGAGATTTTTAGACGATTTTGAAACACTGCGAGAAGACTTAAATGAATATCTTAAAGGTATTCAAATACAAGATAATGTTCAAATTAATGAGGATTTTTCAGAGATACTGTTTATTACTATGGATAAATTTTTTAATGGTGTATTAGAACAAGAACATGATGAAATTAAATCTATGCTAAGTGAAAACACTAATAGTCATTTTAATTATCGGTTCATATCTTTCAACTACACAAACAGTTTACAAATAGTACTTCAAAATTCTAGTAACAATACAAAAGGTAATAGTTTCAATAGTTCAAGTTTTAGTCAATATTTTAACAAAGCAATTATCAATGTGCATGGAGTAATTGACCGATTTTTAACATTAGGATTGAATGATGAAAGCCAATTAGCAACCGATTTTTTTGAAAGAGATGATTTAAATGATTTATTAAAACCTGACTCACTCGCAAATTCTAGAGAGTATAGACGTAGAAACGCTGAAAATGTTATTGAGAATAGTGATATTATTGTAATTTTTGGAATGTCCATTGGTTCAACAGATAAACATTGGTGGGAAAAGATTGCTGAGGTTTTGTTAAAAGCTAAAAATAAAAAACTAATTATTCATCTATATGAAAAAGAACCTAGTTATTTATCTAGTAGAAAAGTAAGATTAAGAAGAAAGAAAAAAGAAGATGAGTTCTTATCTCATTTAGATAATTTAGACTTATCAGATGAAAAAATATCTCAATTAAGAAAGCAAATCTATATTGTGACGAATAGTCAATATATTGTTAATGCTGATTTAAGAAAATATTTGAATCAAGTTGAGAGTAAAAAAGACAATATCATTGATTTTGAAACAAAAGATAACAAATTATCTGAAAAAGCCACCTAGAAAAACTAGGTGGCTTTTTAAAAGTTTGATAGATTAGGTTTTGAATAAACCAAAAGAATATTCTTTTATTTCTGAACGAGACCTATATTCTGAGGAGTTAAGATATTTTTCGTTCATTTTAATTCTAGCTATAGGAGAAAAATATTGTCCATAATTTTTTAGATAAGGCATATAGTCAGATGTACCTGCACAGATTATGCTGTTTGTATTATTGCCTTTTAATTCTCCCATTCTAAGTGTGACTTCTCTTAGGGCTAGTTTTTTAAATCCTTTTTCAAAAAATAAGAAATTAGTTGTTCCAGTTACCATAGATTTATATGCTATACAATCTGGTTTTTCATGATTTATTTGATTTATTAGGATATTGTCTTCATTAGATAATGGAATATTATTATCACATTTTTCTAAAATTTCTTCAAAACCGAATCGTATCCCATCGACAATAATCAAAGGTTCTTTATTATCGAGAGTTGGAAAAGTACTTGTTAAATCATCGTATGCCCAGAATGTAAGAATATTTTTACTAGAACCATGTTTCTTGATTTCTTTGCGAGAAGTATCTGAACAGTCTGACCAATAAGACAATTTTTGATTTGGAAATAATTGAGAATATCTATTTGAAATATTACTATTTCTTAAATTACCATGAAATAGTTCACTGACAGTTTTTCCGTAAAAACTTGAATTAAATTCAACGCATCTAAAAAAGTCAAATTCTTCAGTTATCAGTATGGGTAAAGTATTATGTTTATAAACCTTAGATAGATAAGAGTGATTGGAATATAATTTGCTCAATGGTTTGTTACTCCTTAAATTTTATATTTACTACAACAAGTGTTTAGAAGAGACGGTATAAGTTGATATTATAGTTTAGAATTTTTAATCAGATTTTATAGTAAAATTGTAACTGATAAAAATTTATAAATAAAGAGTGTTCTACAAATTTGCAACCTCCTAGTAATGATGTTATAAAATTCCTTGTTAGAAGGATATTTTTATAAATAGTATCCCTTTCAGATATTGATTTATCAATTTCTAAACAGATTGTCTGATTGAAAAGGATACATTAATTATTATTCAATAATCCCTTTAAAATACTAAAAATGACAAGAAATATTATTAATGTCAAACTCATAAAAGATAAATAAGTGATGTTAGATGTTTTATCAGAATTGTAAAAAGTAAGGCATGGAAAATCGAACATCTGATTTTTACAATAGGAATTTTTACTGGTTTGCGGATTCCTGATATTTTGTATTTAAAAGTTTCTGATGTCTAAAATAAAACAACTACAGTTATTGTTGAGGAAAGAACACTAAGCAAAGAGAATTAAATTTATCTAACTTAACAAGCCTAATTATTAATTATTTAAATACCTATCATGATGGAAAATCTGAGTAATTATTTTATCGTCCTTCAATCCATTCACAAGAGTTAGGAACTCATCGATATTCTAAAGTCCTGCAAAGAGTCGCAGATACTTTAGAATTTAATTATATTGGTATACACACGATGCGAAAAATATTCGGATATAAGTATTATCGCCAATTCTGGGATATTCCCATATTGATGAAGATTTTGAATCATTCTAGTTAAGCAGTTACTATCCGTTACATCGGATTAGAATAGGAAGAAATTCGAGCAAGTTTAGACAAGTTTAATCCTTTAGATTAAATAGGGACACTTTGTTAAGTGATATTGGTAAAGAGAAATCTTAGAATAATTTGGACGAGGTTGAGACAATAGTCAAAAAAATGGCTCTTTGTCAAATGATGTTGGTAAAGAGAAATATTAGAATAATGTGAACAGAAAGAAGAGAAGCTTCTTTCATGATCTCTTGCTTTAAAAGGTGTTTAAACATCAGTTCATTGAAATAAACCTTAATGTTTCAAAACATGAGAAAGTGTTTCAAAAAGTTTTTCTTATTGTCTCGGAGCCCCAATACTTTCACAATCTCTTTTCTTTTGTCCCAGAATTGACCCAGACTTTTTCAAAAATAGCAGGCTATCTCTTATTTAGTATCTTTAACGACAGGGAACTGAGCCAAAACTTGCCTCAGTCGCTTCTGGTATCTCTAAAAACGAATAAACGGTGTTCAAGAAGCAACTCCTTGAAATAAGCCTGAATTTTTCAAAACATGAGAAGCTGTTTCAAAAAATTCTTTCTTATTGTCATCGGAGCTCCCCCACTTCTTTCACAACCTCTTGCTAAACGGTGTTCAAGAAGCAACTCCTTGAAATAAGCCTGAATTTTTCAAAACATGAGAAGCTGTTTCAAAAAATTCTTTCTTATTGTCATCGGAGCTCCCCACTTCTTTCACAACCTCTTGCTAAACGGCGTTCAAGAAGCAACTCCTCAACAATAAGCGATGATTTTCTAAAATATGAGGAGCTATTTTAAAAAATCCTCTCTTATTCGCTCGGAGCTGAACGCTTCTTTCACGACCTCTTGCTATTACGATAATCTTGCTTATGCTGTCTTATTTCGAATAACGAACAGGTCAGGTGCTTTGATTTCATCTCCCTTTTTCAGGGTCGGAGAATAGGGTTAGTCCTTTGAGTATTCGTACATAACACGCATTCATGATTACTGATGGTTTTTTCCTTATTTGATCTATGTGGCAGTCGAATACAAAAGTAAGAATGTAAGTTGAATCAAAAAATGCTATAATTTTCTTTGTGAATCACAGGAACCCTTTTTATAGCAAAATTTAAGAAGAAAGTAGGAGCGAAGTGAAACAAATAAAAGAGACTATCCGCAATAATAAAAAAATTTTAGTTCTTATTTCTGCCTATGTTATCATGGTTGTTTTAAATTTTTTGACACCGTTAATTGCGGATGATATTGAGTATATGTATAAAACAAGTAGTTTTTCGTCTATTTTACATGATGAATACACACAATATATGACTTGGACGGGAAGATCCGTTGTCCATATCATTGCACGTTTGTTTTTGTTGATGCCTAAAACAGTATTTAATTTGGTCAATCCATTGATCTATGTTTTATTGACATTATTGATTTATAAAATGACCACAAAAGATAATACTACGTTTTATTCCTTCAAATATTTTTTAATTAATGTATTTTTATGGTTATTTGTCCCAGCTTTCGGTCAAACAATTTTATGGGAAACTGGTGCTGCTAACTATTTATGGGGTGGTATCATCGTTGTCAGTTTCCTATTTCTTTACCACCGCTATTATGAGAAAGAGCAAGAATTGTCTTTTAATCCTATAGTAAATAGCATATTGCTACTCATTTTAGGAATCTTAGCTGGCTGGTGTAATGAAAACACTTCTGGTGGGATGATCTTGATCGTTCTTGGCTACCTCTATTTTTATTATCAAAAGAAAAAGCCTTTACGACCATGGATGTTCACAGGATTGTTAGGAGCAATTTTTGGCTTATTCATGATGGTAACAGCCCCTGGAAATGCTGTTCGAGCTACTTATTTTGCTCGTAGCCAGTGGTCTTTACCTCGGAAATTGTATTCAGGTGTTTTTTCAATCACAAAAACGCTATATGAAAATAGTTTAGCTCTTTTTGTGTTGATGGCGGTTCTGATCGTGTTGGGAATTTTCTTTAGTAAACACAAAGAATGGTTGAGACTATCCTATATCTATCTCTTTGCAGGGATAGCCACGATCTATGTATTATCTCTTTCACCAGCTGGACTTGATTGGGGAAGATCATTTTTTGGTGGTGTTTTATTTATCATTATGGCGATGGCGTTTGAATGGCCAGATAAAGTGTTGAAATCTACCCAGGGAGCGTTTTATGGGGTGATTAGTGGCGTATTGATTACCCAATTTCTATTTACTTTTGCTTTAGGAGTCAATGACATAGCACTTTCTTATAGAGAGATCAATCAACAATACCATTACGTCAGAGAGCAAAAAAAACAAGGGAATTTGAATCCGGTGATTGCCAACTTTACGATTTATAATCAAACTGGTCATACTGCTTACTCGGGAGGACTATCCCACGTAAAAACGGATATAACGAAACAAGTCAATCGAGCGAATGCAAAATATTTTGGTTTAGAGTCCATTCATTCAGTACCAAAAGAGGCTTGGGAAACAATCTATCAACAGGGAGATCCCAAATGGATGAGTATTTGGAATGCTAACGCCTATTTTGAAGCATTAAGTCAAACTGATCATTTGGTTGTGATGGCAGGTGCAGGAGACAAGACACAAATGAACCAACAGTTAGCTGAAGAGATCCGTAAGCTGTTCCCTGAGTTTAAAAATGGGGATTCAGAAAGTTCTTGGAATTTTTCGGGTATCCGTCTGTTAGGAAAAAATCCTGAATTTTCACAGACAAAGAACTATAATTCTGTTAGCCAAGAAATCAATGGGAAAGAGATCTCAGTATCTTCAAGTTTTACACCGTATGCTGACCAACAGTTTGCTGCGATAAAAGTGGGCGATATAAATGTTGCAAGAAATAAAGCGGGTATAAATATTGCTGTTTTGTCAAAAGAAGGAAAAATAGTAGATGCTGTTAATATTCAATTAACTGGTGATAAACTAACCCTCTCAAGATAGAAGAGAGAAAATAGTAAGAAAAACGAGCTTACCAAAAGAATCACTCTTTTTGGTAAGCTCGTTTTTTAAAGAAATTTTTTGGACAAGCAAAAACCTCAATCATGTTGACTAACTAATGATTGAGGTTTTATTTCAATCAGGGCGTACTTCGTGCAGTTGTTTGACACGCCCTCCGATCGATTTAGCAAAAGCTTCTGATGCTTTTTTTTCTTTGAAAATCAATAAGTTATCTGGATTTTTTTCTCTTGTGCGGCAGCCTGTTTTATCAATGTAACCGTGCAATACTTTCACAACATACATGATGATCACCTGCTTTTTATTTTATTATACGGATGAATCAAGCCAACACAAGAAAAAAGGCAGCTTTTTTGATTTTTTTTAAGAAAATCCGTAATGGAGATCCTAAAAAATACAAGAGGTAAATACTATTCTTCAGCTATCCAACTGTGCATACTCGTGGAATAAGCGATCTAATGCAGGATTTACCCGTTCAAGTTTGGTTAACTTCTGATTGTCAGCGAGTAAAAAACAATGTTTGCTAGAGCCAGTTGTTCGTAATTTTCCGTCATCTAAACCGTAGATTTCATAACTAAAATTTAATCTTGTGCCACTATATTGTTCGATTTTAGGCAAAATACGAACAGTTTCACCATAACGAATCATTTCTTTGTACTGGCAAGTGACTTCTAAAACAGGGATGATCACTCCTAGTTTTTCAATTTTTGTATAGCTGAAACCTAAATGATCCAATAAAGCAACACGAGATTCTTCCATCCAACGGATATAGTTGCTGTGGTGGATGATCCCCATTTGATCGGTTTCATAGTAAAACGGCTCACGCATGTATCCAGTAAATTTTTCCATCATTAGAACTCCTTGTTTCCATCTTTTTTCTGACTAAAATAGTGCATCCATTGAGGGATTGCTTGACTGATTTGTGTCGGTAAAACAACATATTGTTTTTTTGCCAGTTGATCCCCAATAAAACTATGCAGGTAGACAGCTGCTGCGATTGTTTCATCGTTTTTAGGAAATTGTGCCAAGAATCCAGTGATCATACCAGCTAATGTATCACCAGTACCTCCAGTGGCCATTGCGGCAGAGCCAGTAGTATTTTGATAACATTCTTGTTGCCCGTAGATCGTGGTTCGATGACTTTTTAAAACAATCGTTGCGCCTAATTTGGCTTGCTGCTTGCGGTTGTTCTCAGGCGTTTGTTCATCGATCTTAAGTGAGCTTACTCTTTGCCATTCCATTTGATGAGGAGTCATGACGGTTTGCTCGGGAAAATGGAGGGTTAGATTTTCTTTAGCGAATAATGTTAATGCTGAACCGTCCATCACTAACCACTGATGGCTTTTTTGATGTGCTAAAGTGAATGCTAATAATTCTAAACTCAATGAGGAGTCCCCTAATCCTGGACCAATCAATAGAACGTCTGCCGTGTCCAACACTGCTAACAGTTGTTCTTTTTCTTGCCAGTCGATGCACATGGCTTCAGGTAAATGGGTGTGAAGCGGTGCTTGATTCCGCTGGTCCGTAGCAACAGTCGTTAATCCTGCGCCACTGTGTACAGCCGCTAGTGCACTCATGATGATCGCACCACCAAATTGATGGTTACCGCCAATCAAGACAGTACGACCGAATGTTCCTTTATGTGACTTTTCTGGGCGTGGTTGAATTACTTTTTGTAATAAATCGCTATCTATTAACAATTTCTCCGCCTCCTTTCTTGTATTATAACTGAGTATTTTTAAATAAAATACCGTTTGGCTAAGGAACCACAAATTTTTTTGCACGTTTTTTTGGCAGGATTTATGGTATGATGGACAGGTAGACTTAATGAGTGGAGGATTGATTTTATGACAATCGATTGGCAAAAAGAAGTAGAAGCACGTAAAGAAGAACTACTTGAAGATTTAAAAAATCTTTTACGTGTGAACAGTGAACGGGATGATTCAAAAGTAACTCCTGATGCACCTTTTGGACCTGGACCTCGAGATGCGCTAAAACATATGTTGGCTTATGGCGAACGTGATGGGTTTGTCGTAAAAAATGTTGATAACTATGCAGGACATATTGATCTTGGCGAAGGCGATGAAACTTTAGGTATTTTTGGTCATATGGACGTAGTACCAGCAGGGGATGGTTGGGATACAGATCCTTATGAACCAGTAATCAAAGATGGGAAAATCTTTGCTCGTGGTTCTAGTGATGATAAAGGACCAAGCATGGCTGCTTACTATGCCATGAAGATCATCAAAGATCTTGACTTGGAATTATCCAAAAAAGTTCGTTTTGTAGTTGGTAGTGATGAAGAAAGTGGTTGGGCAGACATGGCTTACTACTTTGAACATGAAGAAGAACCTGACTTTGGCTTTTCTCCAGATGCAGAATTTCCAATCATCAATGGTGAGAAAGGAAATGTTTCTTTCGCACTACGTTTCCAAGGAGACAACGCAGGAGATTATGTCTTGAAGACATTTACTTCAGGTTTACGTGAAAACATGGTGCCTGGAACAGCAACAGCGACTCTTGAAGTACCAAATGTAGAAGCTGCGATCCAAATGGAAGAAGCTTTTTATCGTTTTGTTGAAGCAAACCCAGTAAGTGGTTCGATCGAAGCGGATAATACCTATGTGAAAATCGAATTGATCGGAAAGGGCGCACATGGTGCAAGTCCTCAATCAGGGATCAATGCCGGTTCATTCTTAGCATTATTCTTAGACGATTATGAATTTATCGGTTCTGCTAAACAATTCATCCATGTAGCAGCAGCCTATGTCCATGAAGATTTTTATGGAGAAAAATTAGGGGTTGCCCATGAAGACGAAAAAATGGGTAAATTGACCATGAACGCTGGATTGTTTGCCTTTAAAGAAAATGGGTCAGAAGAAGATAACTATATCAACATGAACTTCCGTTTTCCAAAAGGGGTTACCGTTGACGGCTTAGAAAATGACATTGCAACAACGATGAAAGCAGAAGGAGCAACAGTTACTCGTGGCGCACGTGTCATGGAACCTCACTATGTACCAATGGAAGATCCATTGGTAGCAACTTTATTGCAAGTTTATGAAGACCATACAGGCGAAAAAGGCTATGAACAAATCATTGGCGGCGGAACCTATGGCCGACTATTGAAACGTGGTGTAGCTTACGGCGCAATGTTCCCAGGCTATACAGATACAATGCACCAAGCCAACGAATTTATGAGTCTGGATGACCTTTTCAGAGCAACTGCCATTTATGCAGATGCCATCTACCGTTTGGCGAAGTAATAGTGAATGAAACTCATGCTGATTCAGCGAATATCCTTGTTCTAAAAGATAATTTTTGAAAAGAATCGTTGGAAAAGTGAATGAAAAAGATGTTCTAACATGATATGGATGTGATTTTTTGCTTGATGGGGCGAAAAATCACATCCTTTTTACTTGCTAAATAATATTCTAAATATTCAACATCGAAGATTGTTTCAAAAAAACAAATGAATGATATTTTTTATGAAGGAAAAAATAATATTTGTAGTTAATGATGAGGAGATAAAGATAAAAAACAGTTATTGGTTCAGCGATTCTCATCAATAAAGAAAGTCGCTAGGAATAAATATCATTAGCATAGAACAAAAAATCTGTTATTTAGAAATTTTTGGCTAAAAAAACTCTACATTTGTGTTACATTCAGATTATTAATCAAATAAGAGAAGGGGATCTAATGACAGAAATAGCAGAAGGTAGAGGATTTACAAAAGCAGAGATTGATAAGCAAAAAAAAATAGTAGAGAACGCCTATAAAACAATGGATAGTCACGCTACCTATCCTCACGGAGAAAATTATAAAAACGCAGCTCGTATTCATGAAAAAGAAGAGGGAAAGTTAGCAACGATGCTAAGACGCCCAATTAAAGCAACAGATATGGAATATAGTCGTGAAGAATTGAAGGCGCAAAAAAAATTGGTAGCACAGCTCTTCTCAACTTATGATGCTTATTCCACCCATCCTCATAATGATAAAGCAAGAAAAGTAGAGAATGACTACTTAAAAGCAAAGTGGGATTTACATATTATGGAAGAAACAAATAGAGAAATTCAAGATAAAAGAGAACGTGCAAAAATAAAACATTCTCCTAATCATGCAGAAGCGAGGATACCAGAAAGTAAGCAAGAAACTCAATCAATAGTCCAAGAAGGTAGTTTAGCAGTAGATGAAGAACGAGAATTTTTTAAACAAAAAGATTCTTCTCTTTATGAGACAGTAGAAACTGAAGTTATCGACAAATTAAGCCCGTTAGAAAGTAAAAAGGAAGAAGTACATACAAAGTTATCTAAACTAGACGAAGAAATTAAAAATATCTTAAATAGTATAAGAGAACGTGATGAAGCCAAAGAAAATTTTTTGGATAGATATTTTGAAAAGTTATCTCTACAATCAGATGCTGAACAAATAGACTCGAAAATTAAAGCGATTGATCAGTCATTCTTTAGAAAAATCATTAATTTTTTTACTAAGGAACAGGCTGAATTACGAACAGAGTTAGATACAAAAAAAGCTACAATTAATACTATGATTTCTAAAATAGAAGAAGCACAAACAGTTTACACAAGAAATGAGAATATCCTTAATGAAGTTTTCTCTAGTAATGAAATATTTGAGGGGTGGAAAGAAAAGTGTGCAAATATAGGATCCACTTTGAATGATTTAAATCAGAATTATGAAATAGTAAAGGAAAATATACCAAAAGAGGTAAATAGGGAAGCTTTAACGAAAAAAATAGAAAATTTACAGAAGAATTTAGAAGAAGTTAAAGGTACCGTGGGAGGTATAACACAAAATCTGCAAAAAATAGACGAATACCGTAAGCAAGAACAAAGTAAAGATCAACAAGGATTTATTCGTCTGATAAGCAAAGCGATAGATCAAACAGTAATCGAAACAGTAAATCAAACAAATGAAAGAAGGGAACAAAATGCTAAAAGCAAACATTTGAATGAAAGAGAAAATATCTTTACCAATCAACTTTCGGCTGAATTGGGAAATAAAAATGTACGTATTGAAGAATTAAATGCTCCTAGTTTGTATCAATATTTAGTCCATAAAAGCACCGAATTAGATATGAAAGTTCAAAATATCTTTTCCAGTGACTTTAAACAATTATATGACTTAACGATACAAGAGCGTGATAAGGCAACTCATTCTGTGAAAAATATTACCCAAGAAATTACGAAGATACATAAGGATTGGGAAAAATCAACGAAAAAAATAATTAATAGCGATCAGCCGAGAGTAAAACGATTTCTTAGTCGATTTACTAAAAAACATATAAAAGCTAGAGAAAAGTACACTGCCAAAAAAAGCGGGTTATCGACAACTTTTAAGGATAAAATAAAGGAACTCATTGAGCGAAAAAGGATTGAAACAGAAAAGAATGAGCAGGCTGAGAGAATTTTTATCAAGGCGAGAAAGGAAGTTGATCATGTTAACAATGAATTGGCAGATTTAAAAAGCCAGTTGAAACAGCTGAAAAATAAATATCCAACAGGAGAAGAACAACCAAAGATTAATAATGAACTAGCTGCTCAAATAAAGAAAAGTTTAAAATTTATTAAGGAGCAACAGCCAAAGATAAAAGAACAATTGGGTTTTTGGGTGATGCTGGAACTTAAAGATAAGGAACCTTCAGAAAAAGTGGATCAGTCACAGAAAAAATCTGTTGATTATCAAAATCCTAGAATATTGGTAACGAATGCTTGGAATAAGGAGTTGTTAAAAAATAACAAAAATCGCAACCGGCAATCTCAACAAGTACATAACCAAACGAATCAATCAATTGGCAGAGAAGTACATACATTATAGAGAATAAAATTTTGTACTCTCTAATATGTGGCGATATCTTGCCTGATGTTTTACTAAGAGATGATATACGTATCAAGTGATACAAGAGATTTCTGAAGAAAAAAGTGGTCTGTTATTGAAGGAGCATCTTTTGAATCTGTAAATAAGAAAAATATAGGATTGGCATTAAAATCAAGAATGGAAAAGCAAAAATTGCTTTTGATCTTCTTGATTTTTTTGTTTGCTTTCGGAGGTGAAGTCAACGATTGGTAAATGCTGACGAGTAAGTACAGATAGAGGATACTAAATACTACTTGTTTCAAAAAACGTTAGTTTGATCTCGCAGAATTTTTAAGGGTACGATGAAGTGCCTTTTTATTCTAGAAGAATGAAACTTTTTTAAAAATTTCCAAACAAAGAAATTATTAAAAAATAAAGTTTTTATTGTCATGTTACGCTTAATTTATCAATATAACGAAGGAGTGAAATAAGAATGGGAAGGCCAGTTTTTCAGGAAGGAATAACTCAGCAATCAGCTGCAGAAGTAGCCGCAGAAGCTGAAAAGAAAAAAGCGATGGATAAAGCTATAAACGAAATTGACCGACAACAAAATAAAGTTAATGATGCATGGCAGGTATTGGATCATATGGAAACATATCAACCTTTTTCAGATGAGTTTAAGGTTGCGAAGAGTATCCATGTAGCTGCAGAAAATAAACACGCTGAATTGGTGGATAAATTTTTAAAAGAATATAAAGTGATGCCTTCCAAACCAAAGAAACAGGAAATAAAACAGGAAACAAAACCAAAAAGTGAAATTGACGATAGTAAGCGAGATCCAGAAGTCGAGGGGTTCGGTCCTAACGCACGGAAGCAAAAGGAGGAAATAGATCAACAAATCAAGGAATCAGAGACTAGAGTAAAAAATATTATAAAAGACTTGTTTCCAAATAGGGATGTTATTAAGGAACTAAAAGAAATAAAAAAAGAAACAGAAGAAGACATAAAAGAAGAAATCGAAGAAGAAGTAGAAGAAGAAATCGAAGAAATAAAAGAAATAAAAGAAGGAATAAAAAAAGAAATAAAAAAAGAAAGAAAGAATCAGCTTAGTAAATTGAAGACATCTTCCTTAGAACCCGTAAATAACAATCTAGTAGATAGCTTAAGTAGTAAAGTTGGTGAGAAACCGTCATTCTTCAAACGCTTGCTTAATTTTTTTACTGGAAAAAAAGAGCAACCAAGGAACCCCATACAGCAAACAACCTTGAAAACTAAGAATTGGGAGGCAGAATTTGAGAAACGCTTTGAGGCAAAACTTGAGGAACGCTTTCAGGAAAAACTTGGGGAACGTTTTCCAGAAGAACTTAAGGCACGCTTTCCGAAAGATCTTAAGGAACGTTTTAAGACAATAGAATCTACAGATGAAATTGCAAAACAAGTAAAAAAAGGCTTAGAAAAAGAAATAAAAATGTTCAAAAAAGAGTTAGATAAAGTAGAAAGGGAAAAAGTAAAAGCAGTTAAACCTTATGCAATGAAAGTATATGCTGAAATCATTAGGAAGGTGACAACGCTAAAGGATGGAATAGAACCACTACAACTTGAAGCCCGAAAACTAATTAACGACAACTCGAAGAAACCTCAAAAAATCCGTAAAAAGATTAATCAAGCACAACAAAAAGCTACTATATACTTGGATCAACCGGACTCACTAAACATGCAAAATGGTCAGAAGCTTAATAGTAAAAAACATTCAAGGGCATAGTAACTTAGCAAGGCATCGTCAAAAATTCTCAAACAAAAAAATTATTAGTAAATAACATGAATAAACTCATAATACGCTTGTATTACATATGTTAGTACGAAAAACAGAGGAGTGGAATGAAATATGGAAAGTCACGATAAAAAAAGTTACTCAAGTACCATCAACCGCACGGTACAGCGATCAGGAGTTAGAAACTCTAAAGGGAAATTTTAAAGAAGCAAAAAAAGTTTACAGATGAGAAAACTATACCGAATCAAAAAGCTTTTGAAGGTTCACAAAAACAATACAATAATGCATTAGAGAACAATAAAAGAATTAAAGAAAAAGTTTCTAAAGACATAAAAAAAGTAGACAATATAAAATCAGCATAGCAAAAAACTCTGGAGAGAATGGCTGCAGCATCAGAACAACTCGATAATCCTCTAATTGATGATTTAGAGAAAAAGGTAAATAATTTTGAATCCCAATTTAAAGATAAGATTAGCCAAATAGAACAAAAGCTATCGCCTGTTCAAAAAGGCGATCAACAAATAGCTGAAATAGGTGAGGTAGATACATCTATTGGGGAGGTAAATACGAGATAAAAAAACTAGATACGGATCTCGTTACTAAGAACCAAGCCGTCACTGATTTCAACAATCCTTTTGTACGGAAGTTGTTTAACATCTTTACAGGAGAAAAAACTAAATTAACACAGGATGTAAAAACAGTTACTGAGGATATTAAAAATACGAATAATCAACTGATTGAAGATATTAATCAGAAGGGTAACTTAGAAAAAATGGTCACTGGGAATTTAGATAAGAATATAGCTGTCTGTGATCAGGTGAAAAGTGAAATTAACGTTCCTAAAGCGAAACTTAGTGAACTGTCAGCAGAGTACGACGTTGTTGAAGTGAAGACAAAGGGACTACGAGATGTTAGTAAACACAGAAGAGAACAACTTGAAAAAATTAGTGGGAAATTAAACGTCATGGAGCAAAAGGTTGAGGACTTAGAAAGAAATGTACAAGGTTGGAAAGGAAAACATGAAAAATTTAAAGAAGAGCTTCTAGTGAGAAAGCAAGAGATAAACCAACTAAAAGAGAATGCTCAACAGCGGGTAGAAAATCTCAGCAACCGAGGTGATAAACAAGATCAAATGCAAAATAGCAATAAAACGAATCGAACTTCAAGAGGATAATCGGATGGTGAAATGCCAGCAATCATAGATAGTAAAACAGAAAATAATCCATTGATGAAAAGAGCAACGTACATAAATAATTAGATAGCAGTATCTTACTTGGATAATCAATTAAATTTAGGAAAAAAGAGCATAGGTGTTCCCTAAAATTTAACGTTTTTACGTATATTTTTTAGGAAACACCTTATTTTATATCCATCTGTTTTTTGAATCGGTGTATTGGTAGAACAGGTTCGGAATATTTTTTAAGTGAGAGTTCTATCTCAGTCTCTTCTAGTATCTCTAAAAACGAATAAACGGTGTTCAAACATCAGCTCCTTGAAATAAGCCTGAATTTTTCAAAACATGAGAAGCTGTTTCAAAAAATTCTTTCTTATTGTCATCAGAGCTACCCGATGTTTTCACGACCTCTGATTCACGGTGTTCAAAGAGCTGACCTTCGGCGATAAGTCAAAAAATCTCAAAACATGAGGAGCTGTTTCGAGATTTTCATCCTTAATGCTCCTGCGATTACTCGTCGCAGTTTTTACTTGGTGAGCGCTCAGGTCAAGACACTCTTTTCACAACCTCATGTCTGAACTAGTTTATTGTCACCGCTGTCCCACTACAGGTGACCATTAGCATTCCGTTATCGCTCCCCAATACTTCATAATCCATTTTCATCCCAATGACTGCATCTGCACCTAATGATCGAGCACGCTCTTGCATTTCTGCTAAGGCCTCTTCACGTGCAGCAAGCAATTCATCCTCGTAGCTTTTTGAACGTCCGCCAAAAACATTGCGAAATCCTGCCCCGATATCTTTTAATACGTTGATTCCAGTAATGACTTCACCAAAAACAATGCCTTTATATGCTGTTACTTCTTTATTTTCCACGTTGTTTGTTGTTGTAATGATCATTTGATCACTCCTTTCTTTAAAAATAGTATATCAAAATTTATTTCTTAAGTCGCAATTGGAATTAGCTAGTCAATTACAGCGCATCATTTCCAAAAAATGGACATTCTATTATATACTGGAACTATGCAAAAGAATGTAGTTGATGATCAAAAGAATGAAAGCGCAAACTTGGTATGACCACAAAAGGAAGAAGGAGAAATGGCATGAAAAAAAGTATCTTACTTGTTTCCCATAGTCAACAGTTAACGGATGGACTCAAAGAAATGATTGAACAGATGCAACAATCAGAAGATGTGTTACTTTTTTCCTTAGGAGGAGTAGAGGGAAGAATTGGTTCTGATCCGATGAAAATCATCGATGCGATCAACCAATCAGCTGATTCCGCCATGTATTTTGTGTTTGCGGATATCGGGAGTGCGGTTTTGAACGCTGAAATGGCCAAGGAAATGTTGGATGAAGACCAACAAAAGAAATACTACCTTGTGGATGCGCCACTTGTTGAAGGGGCTTTTGCTGGAGCGATCACAGCAGGTATCACGGATAATCCTCAACAAATACTAACGGAAGCACAGAATGCGGGAAAGAAAGGGTGGACGTGAAATGAAAAAAATCATGAATAATCCTAGTACGATCGTAGAAGAAATGTTGTCTGGTTTAGTGATAAGTTATCCAGAAATGATTCACCAAGTAGCTGATTCTCGAGTAGTAGCAAAAAATGATCAAGTAGAACAAGTTGGCTTGGTTTCTGGGGGAGGAAGTGGTCATGAACCAGCGCATGCAGGTTTTGTTGGTGCTGGGATGTTGAGTGCTGCAGTTTTAGGAGATGTTTTTACTTCGCCGACACCTGATCAGATTCAGATAGCTATCAAAGAAGCGGATCAAGGAAAAGGCGTTTTATTGATCATCAAGAATTATACAGGAGATGTACTCAATTTTGACATGGCTAAAGAAATGGCGGCTATGGAAGGGATTGAAGTAGAAAGTGTTGTAGTGGATGATGACATTGCGGTGGAAAATAGCACATATACTGCTGGCAAACGTGGAGTAGCTGGAACAGTTCTTGTGCATAAAATCTTAGGGGATGCCGCTAGGAAAGGTGCATCCTTGCAAGAATTGAAGGAACTAGGAGATAGACTAGTTCCAGCGATCAAGACGATTGGTGTGGCATTGCGTGCGGCCACGGTTCCTGAAGTAGGAAAGCCAGGATTTGAATTAGCCGAAGATGAGATCGAATACGGAGTAGGGATCCATGGCGAGCCTGGTTATCGTAGAGAAAAGTTGCAACCTGCTAAAGTATTAGCTGAAGAATTAGTAACAAAAATTTTATCTGACTACCCAGAGAAACCAAAAGAAGTTGGAGTGCTAGTTAATGGGATGGGTGGCACGCCATTGATGGAACTCTTTGTTTTTATGAATGATGTCCAATCATTACTCGATCAAGAAGCAGTCAAAGTGACATTTCATAAAGTCGGTGATTTTATGACTTCTTTAGACATGCAAGGATTATCTCTGACGATGATTGACCTAACAACTAAGAAATGGCAGGAAGCATTGGAAAGTGAAGTTCACACAATTTCGTGGTAGAAGGTGGGAGAATAATGGAACTAACGGTCAAAGAAATTCAAGCGTGGTTAACGGATTTTACAGAGAAAATCGATGAAAATAAAAGTTATCTGAGTGAGCTCGACACGCCGATCGGTGATGGCGATCATGGCAATAATATGGGGCGAGGGATGACGGCTTATCAAGAAGCGTTTCAAAAAGAACAACCGAAAACGATCAGTGACACGTTCAAGGTTCTTTCGATGGCAATGATCTCAAAAGTTGGAGGTGCTTCTGGACCATTATATGGTTCTGCCTTTATGAATATGATGAAGGCTACAAAAGACATTGATGTGATTACATCACAAGAACAATTAGGGAAAATCATTGAAGAAGGAAAAAATGGGATTCAAGCTAGGGGGAAAGCAGAAGCAGAAGAGAAAACGATGCTAGATGTCTGGTTACCTGTTACTGAAGCCTTGAAGAATAATCGATTAACAGAAGAAGTGATTGAAGAAGCGAAGGAACATACAAAAGATTTAGTAGCCAAAAAAGGACGTGCCTCTTATCTAGGGGAAAGAGCCATTGGCCATATCGATCCCGGAGCAGCTTCTAGTGCTATTTTCTTTGAAACTTTATTAACTAATATAGAATCATAAATAACAAAATATTTATATAGCTGACTTTTTAACCAGTAAAAATGGGAACAAAAGTCAGTTTTTTTCTATTCCAGAACACTTATGAGAATCTGCTTTCAAATCAAAAAAACAAAGGATAAACAATTTTAAAACAAAAATTTCCAAACTGAGAAAATGTCGGAGAAATAACAGTTGTCGCACGTGTTATCCTTAACACACTAAAGTAATAAAGGAGATAAGCGGATATGGGGGATTTAAATAACAAAAATAAAAATGCGACAGTATCTAGTTTAGAAATGGAACAGGAAGATAAATTTAAGAAATATAAAAAGGAATGTATAGCAGCGTATGTCACTAACGACCAAGCTAAAATTGCGTCAATTGAACAAAACAAACAAAACCTGTTGAAAAAACACGAAAAATCAGATCTACGTCTAATGAGCGAATATTCTTTTGGTTCATATAAGGAATCATTAGTTGTTCCTAAAAAAGAAGTACAAAAGTGTTTTGAACTAAATAAAGACATGAGGTCAGTAATTAGTATGCAAAACAATTTAGAGAGTGATGAAGACAAAATAAAAATAAAAATTCAGTCGTTGGAAGAAGAGATAGGCGTAGAATTGACTAGCTACACTAGTGAAAAAAACAACATGGATAACAAATTGAATCGGTTAAATGCAATACCAGTACTAATCAAGGAGAAGACTGATGAAATCGATAAGATCAAAGCTTCACCGTTTAGAAGATTTTTAAGTTATTTTACAGGTGAAATAGGAGCATTGGAAAAAGAGAAGCGTTCATTGGAAAATGAACAAAAGCTTATAAAAGGTAAACTGGAGTCTGATCTATCATCACTTTATGGGAAAGGCTATAGTTTGAGTGGGGAGGTTGATAGTGAAAATATAAAGAAGAAATGGATAAATAAAATAACGAAAGAATATTCTGATTTGAATATGAATGAACAATTTAGTATGGTGAAGAAAGGTTTTATAGATTTAAATAATAGAGTATCAGCCAGTCTATTTCCGTACGTGGCACCGCTATTAGGCGAACTTGCTCGCTCAATTTATACGACCGAAAAAAATTTCTTAGAGACACAGCAGAGATTTGAAAATATCAAGAATCATCGCCCACAAGTACTAAATGCGGAGTTACATGAATATCAGAATAAAGTACAAGCCGAAATGAAAAGAAATGATGAACAAAAAACAAATGGTCCACGTGAATTATATACTCTGATAGAAGGAGTTACGCAGCCACAAAGCCAACCAGGGAAACAACAAAGCCAACCAGAGAAACAACAAAGATCAACGCCTGAACACGATTCACGTAATTAGTAATATGTTTGGAAAGTTTCGTTTGTCCAAATGCGTTTCGTCTAAGTTTAGGCACAACGCATTCGTTTTCGAAATATCTCGATTACTAAATGATAAGGAGTAAAAAAATGTCAATACTACCAAAAGCAAAAGAGGTTAAAACAAAAGAAAAAATTTATCAGCTTGTTGAACAAGAAGTAGTATCTAAAAAAAATGCCAAGATTTACCAATTAACTGAGGTAAATGGAAATAAAAAAAAGAGTATAAAGATGGAAATTCCCATGCTATTGGATAAGGAATTTTTACATACATATAAAACGATCCTAGAGTTAGATAAGCAAAGACAAAAGCAGTATGCTCGAGTTTCTTATTTGAAAAAAGAACGGATGAATCGATTAAATTATTTAAATCATGCAAAAAAATTAGACGTAGAACCACGAGATCAGGAAAATATGAAAGTTCATTTGACTCAACGAATCGATAAATTGCAGGATAGTATGAACAAAAACGAAGAAAAATTAGCAAAAGGTGTGAATTGGTTACAAAAATATATGTTGAAAAAAGAAATTGACGCTCAAAAAGCTGAGTTAGCATTAGGAAAAAAACTTCTAGGAACAAAAAGTCTTGAAAAGTTAAAGAAAGATGTGAGCAAGGAAAGAGAGCGTTTTTTAAATTTGAATGTTCAACTGGAAAACACTACTCAGAGTCAATCACAACTTCTGGTTGCCAAAATGATGCCTTTGATTAATAGTTTTAAAGGATTGGTAAAACAAGATATAGAATATACAGATAAGCTGATCGCCTCTTTGGAAAAGCATATGGAATTAGAACAAGGGAATGGACAGCGACAAAAAGCTCAATTAAAAGACAAAGTACAGAAAAATGGGACAACAAAGCAGAATCCAGTTAATAGACAACCAATTACACAAGCAAAACAAGATCTAAATGATAAAGGAAGATGATTATCGAGTATTTTCACCGAAATAATTCCATGCTCACTCTTTTCTTGCTATTTTTATTGTTTCTCTCATTGATAGTCTTTACAATGTAGGATAGGGAAATCGTTAAGAAAGAAGTGGCGGAATGGATTTATTAACTAGTGATTATGAATTGTTTGATCGTTCGATGTATACCTTTAAGCAGCTAAAAGAAAGTTATACTACTGAAGAATTAGTACAGCTTAAGGTGAGGTATCAAACACACTGGCAAAAGTGGAAAAAAATGAATGAACAAGTGGCAAAAGCAACCCCCTTGCAATGGCAGATGAGAAAACCAAAAATCGAAAGTTGGACGAATGGTTGGAATCTCAGAAGCCATTTTTGGTGTGCGTACCGTAGTGAAGGACGCCAACAGGAAAATGCTTGTTTAGCTACTTTGCTAAATAAAAAACAATTTCAAATCTATTTGATGTTTCAACATTATAAAAGTGAAGAACGCCAAGGAAGTATTTCGTCCTTCAATCATCTACTAACGGTTTTAAAGGAATGGAGTAAGCACATCTCAGTTGAAGAGTATTATATTTGGCCGCAACCAGAACATGAACTGGTGGATCACCTGCCGTTAGCCACCTATTTGACGGATAAGCAAAAACAAATCGAATTAAAAAAAGCAATGGAGGATAAAACCTTCCAACTTGGTAAGCTTTATTTTTATCCGAATGAATTAAAAGATGCTGAAAAGTTGATTTTAGATGGTATGCAGGAATTGATGCCTTTATACCTTCGATTGAATGGGAAATAATAACATTAATTAGGGTGAGAGAAAGAGGTATTTGATCGCTTAGATGATCGAAAACGTTAAAATAATAAAATAAAAGAAGTAATTTGTCGTTGATAAATACTAGTTTATAAAATTTTCTTAAGCTTCAAAAATTTTTAAAATTTTCATTTGATGGTCAAATGAGCGCCATTGAATGGATCATTCATCTTAGAAAAAACGGATGAAATAAAGGGATCAATGAGTTATTTTAGGTAATTGGATGCAAATAATTTTAAAAAAAGAATGTTCGGATTTTACTGTTTTATTCCATTGTTGAAGAAGTATAGAAAGAAATTTTTATCTTTTTTATTGACAAAGAAAAAATAGCGTTCTATGATAGACACATATTAACTTGATAACAGGCAATGATCAAAACGCAGTAGTTATTAAAGCCAATGTTTCAGAGAGCTAGTGGTTGCTGAGAACTAGTACAAGCTTTAAGACGAATTACATTTTAGGAGCCTTTGGCATTGATTTGTCACGTGACAGCGTTAAATGTTTGAGTGATATGTTTTGAATGAAACATATAAAATGGGTGGTACCGCGAGATTTCGTCCCTTGGTTAGTTAACCAAGGGATTTTTTTTATTGATTTTAATTAGTATGAATGATAGCAGGTTCCTGCTTTCACAATAAAATGATACGGAGGGATTTAACATGAATATTATCGACGAATTAACTTGGCGTGATGCCATTAACCAACAAACGAATGAAGAAAGACTTCGTGAACTTGTTGACGAAAAGAGTATTTCACTATATTGCGGAGTTGACCCAACTGGGGATTCTATGCACATCGGACATTTGATTCCATTTATGATGATGAAAAGATTTCAATTGGCAGGACATCATCCATACATTCTGATCGGTGGCGGAACAGGTACAATTGGAGACCCAAGTGGCCGTAAGACAGAACGTGTCTTACAAACAATGGAACAAGTCCAACATAATGTTGATGCTTTATCTAACCAAATGAGAAAATTATTTGGGAAAGATGCAAACATCACGTTTGTAAATAACTATGATTGGTTATCAAAAATCTCATTACTTGAATTTTTACGTGATTACGGTAAAAACTTCAATATTAACACGATGTTAGCGAAAGATATCGTAGCAAGTCGTTTGGAAGTCGGTATCTCATTTACAGAATTTACTTACCAAATCTTGCAATCAATTGACTTCTTACACTTACACAAAACATATGATGTTCAACTACAAATCGGTGGTGCTGATCAATGGGGGAACATCACAGCTGGATTAGACTTAATCCGTAAATTAGAAGGACCAGAAGCAGAAGCATTCGGTTTAACGATCCCATTGATGTTAAAAGCGGATGGGACAAAATTTGGTAAAACTGCCGGTGGCGCTATCTGGTTAGATCCTGAGAAAACATCACCATTTGAGTTCTACCAATTCTGGTTGAACCAAGATGACCGAGATGTTGTGAAATACTTGAAATTCTTTACTTTCTTATCACAAGAAGAAATTGAAGATTTGGCGAAAAAAGTTGAAACTGAACCTGAAAAACGTGAAGCACAACGACGTTTAGCAGAAGAAGTGACGAGATTCGTTCATAGTGAAGAAGACTTGAAAGAAGCACAAAAAATAACAGAAGCATTGTTCTCTGGAAACATCAAAGAATTAAATGCAGCTGAGATCGCTCAAGGATTTGGTAAAATGCCAAACGTTGAAATTTCAAGTAAACCTGAAAATATCGTGGAATTATTGGTTTCCACAAAAATTGAACCATCAAAACGTCAAGCGCGTGAAGATGTTTCAAACGGAGCTATAAGTATTAACGGTGACCGTGTTACCGATTTAAATTTTGTCATAGATCCATCGAAGGAATTTGATGGTAAGTTTGTGGTTATTCGAAAGGGTAAGAAAAATTACTTTTTGGCCAAAGTAGTTGATTAGAATTTAGTAATTTTTTGGCTTGAAAATGGTCAACTCTATTACAAGATTCCAATTTTGAAACCCAACCTAAAAGGGTGACGTGGGATCTCGTTAATACAATCTTTACGAGGGAATTTACTTTTGTAAATTCCCTCGTTTTTTTTAATTTTTTTAAATGTGTAAACAATTTGCACAATTGATAATTATTACAAAATGATTAAAAAATCACTTGTGATTTAGTTTACAGAAATAAAAAACAGGTGTAATGTAGGGCTCGACAAAATTTAAATATTTTTTAGGAGGGTTTCACATGGAATCATTGTCAAATGAATTAAACCTAAATGCACTATTTATCGGAGACAAAGCGGAGAACGGCCAACTCTATAAAGATTTGTTGAACGATTTAGTAGATGAACATTTAGGCTGGCGACAAAACTACATGCCACAAGACATGCCAGTTATTACACCAGAAGAACAAAGTAGTGCAAGTTTTGAGCACACAGTCAATAAAACAAAAGATGTTTTATCTGAAATCTCAGCTCGTATGCGTACTCACTCAGTACCATGGCATACAGCTGGACGTTATTGGGGTCATATGAACTCTGAAACATTAATGCCATCTTTACTAGCATATAATTTCGCAATGCTATGGAATGGTAACAACGTTGCTTACGAATCTTCTCCAGCAACAAGTCAAATGGAAGAAGAAGTAGGACTAGAGTTTGCGAAATTAATGGGCTATAAAGATGGCTGGGGACACATCGTTGCTGATGGTTCTTTAGCTAACTTAGAAGGTCTTTGGTATGCACGTAACATCAAATCACTTCCACTTGCAATGAAAGAAGTTGCACCTGAATTAGTCTCAGGAAAAAGTGACTGGGAATTGATGAACATGTCTACAAAAGAAATCATGGACTTGTTAGATAGTGTTCCAGAAAAAATTGATGACATCAAAGCACATTCTGCACGTAGCGGAAAACATTTACAACAATTAGGAAAATGGTTAGTACCACAAACGAAACATTATTCATGGCTAAAAGCAGCTGATATCATCGGTATCGGGTTAGATCAAGTAATCCCTGTACCAGTTGATCACAACTATCGAATGGATATCAACGAACTTGAAAAAATCGTTCGTCAACTAGCAGCTGAAAAAACACCAATCTTGGGTGTAGTCGGTGTTGTTGGTTCGACAGAAGAAGGAGCCATTGACGGTATCGATAAAATCGTTGCATTACGTCGAGTATTAGAAAAAGATGGTATTTACTTCTACTTGCATGTTGATGCTGCTTACGGCGGTTATGGTCGTTCCATTTTCTTAGACGAAGAAAATAACTTTATTCCATTTGAAGAATTAAAAGATGTTCATGCAAAACATCATGTATTTACAGAAAACAAAGATTATATCTTAGAAGATGTACACCGTGCCTTCAAAGCAATTGAAGAAGCAGAATCTGTAACAATTGATCCACATAAAATGGGTTATGTTCCTTACTCAGCTGGTGGGATCGTCATCAAAGATGTACGTATGCGCGACGTTATTTCTTACTTTGCTACTTACGTGTTTGAAAAAGGCGCAGATATCCCAGCATTACTTGGTGCATACATTTTAGAAGGTTCAAAAGCAGGGGCAACTGCTGCTAGTGTTTGGGCTGCACATCATGTCTTACCACTTAATGTAACTGGTTATGGTAAATTGATGGGAGCTTCAATCGAAGGAGCACATCGTTTCTATAACTTCTTACAAGATTTATCATTTAAAGTTGGCGATAAAGAAATCGAAGTACATCCATTAACTTACCCAGATTTCAATATGGTTGACTATGTATTTAAAGAAAAAGGCAACGACGATCTAGTTGCAATGAACAAATTGAATCATGACGTTTATGACTACTCTTCATACGTTAAAGGTAGCATCTATGGTAATGAATTCTTGACATCACACACTGACTTTGCTATTCCAGATTATGGCAACAGCCCATTACAATTTGTGAACCAATTAGGTTTCTCAGATGAAGAATGGAACCGTGCAGGAAAAGTAACTGTTTTACGTGCAAGTGTAATGACACCATACATGAATAAAGCAGAAAACTTCGAAGAATATGCTGGAAAAATCAAAGCAGCTCTTCAAGAAAAATTAGAAAAAATCTACGCAAATCAATTACTAGCAAGCGAAGAAAAATAATAAAATAAAAAACATTCTGAGTATAAGAAGTAGAAGTCACTTTTATTGTATGCTATAAAACCGAATAAACGGTGGTAGCTCAATCGAAAAATACAGTTGAAGGATCTTTAAAATACAAAAAGTTATTTTTTAGATTCTTCTGCTGGTTTTTCTGAGCTCAGCACTTCTGTTATCTGCTCAGGTGTTTTTTGTTTTACAGGTTGTCTTTGAAGCGATACAAGTAATCCGTTCAAAACAGCCGAGGTTGTAATGAAATAGCTTGCGCTCTTTTAGGTATTTGGTATGAAGGAAGAGAAAGATCGAAAAGCTTCAATACAAATACAGCGAATGGAACACAAGACTATTTCAGATTTTTCTTTTTTAGCAAATAATAACTAATAAAATCCAGTCACTAAGCATCGTTTTTATACTAAAAAAGTTGTGGGGAACAACCTCTTGGCTTTTGTCTTGCGACTTGGGATTACTTTGAAGACAACGTTTTTTTATTCAAAAAAAACAAGGAGCGTGTCAACAGTGAGTAAATCACAAGTAAGTAAAATGGGTCTTGGGACCTTTGTCGGTCTGACGATGGCTTTGTGTGCGACAGTTCGGAGTATTCCGACTTTAGCAGCCGTTGGTTGGACATTGATTTTTTATTCAATTTTTGCCGTACTGTTTTTTGCCGGTCCTATTTCGATGGTTTCTGGTGAGCTTTCTACGATGCTTCCACAAGAAGGTGGACCACAATTATGGGTCAAAACTGCCTTAGGAAGTAAATGGGGATTTGTTGTTGCTTGGTTGCTTTGGGTTCAAATGTTCCCAGGGATGGTTATGGTTGCATCAACATTAGGTCCATTATTAGGAAATACATTCGGGAACGTAGAATTAGGCAATAATCATTTATTTGTACTAGGTTGTATTTTAGTTATTTATTGGATCATTACAATTTTGAACTTGAAATTTGATATGGCCAAAGTTGGTGGGAACATCGGCGTTTGGTTAGGTGTGTATATCCCAGTGGTCATCATGTTTGTCCTTGGTTTATTCGCCGCATTCAAAGTGGGTCTAGTATCTAATGGTTACTTAGGAGATTTTTCTTGGTCAAAAGCTTTCCCAGATTTACAACATAGTGAATCATTGAAATATCTTGCAGGTATCACATTTATTTTTGTTGGTATCGAAATGAGTTCTGTTTACATGCCTCGTTTAAAAGATGCAACGAAAAACTACACTAAAGGGGTCTTTATTGCGTTGATTGGTCTTGTTTTATTGAACGTGATCAATGCAATGTTAGTTGCCAATGTTGTACCAAATGGAAAAATGGAATTAGCAAACATTACGCAACCAATCTTGATTTATTGCCAAATCCTTGGCTTACCAACAATTATTGGGAACATCTTCAGCTTTATGGTGTTTATCGGTGTGTTACTTCAATTATCTGCATGGGTAACTGGACCATCTAAAACGATTATCCAAGTAGCACGTGAAGGTTTCTTACCACCTAAATTTGGATTCCATAAAGAAAATGAATATGGTGTTTCTCGTAATGTCGTATTAACTCAATCAATCGTTATTTCATTATTCGCTTTACTTTACGGCGTAATGGATGACGTCAGTGCTGTATTCTTAACATTAACAAATGCTACAACTGTTATTTATTGTATCGTCTATATTTTGATTGCTGTTTCATTGATCAAAATGAGAAAAAGCCATCCAGATTTAGAACGTCCTTATCGAATTGGTAAAAAAGGAAATGGAATGGCTTGGGTAGTTAGCTGCATGTTGATTTTCTCTATCATTGCAGTAGTTGTATCCACTTTAGGAACATCTACCTTGACGGATGCATTATTGGTAGCAGTTATTGCAATCGTTATGTTTGTCATTCCTTTGATCATCAATCGTTTTAAAAATGATTCTTGGGGAAGCGAAGTAGAAAAGAGTTTAAAAGAATAGAATAAATAAGAAGCAAGTAAAAAATGTAAATAGGGAAGGGGGCTATGACAAAAATCTTGTCACAGTCCCTTATTCCTAACAAACGGTGTTCCAGAAGTAGCTCATGTCTGTTACAGCATGGTTTGCCAAATGTATGCTTTTTAATCAGGGAACCTTTGCGAAAATAACGCTAATCATAAGGTTCAGCGGATTTGAGAAAATAATCGTCATTAGCATCGTCTATCCGCTAAAACAAAAAAATGATGCTATGACCAGTTGTCCTACCAAAAGAACGCTTTTTTTTAGGTAGGGCTTTTTTTGTAAAAAAATAGGAGAAGATACGATGAATAAAAAAATATCTGTGAAAGAAAGTATGGCAGTTTTATTCATATTGTTGGCGATATTAGGAATACTGATTATTGGATTTCAATTGTCTCCGCATATTCCTATACTAATTGCTTTCATGTGTTTGTTATTTTATGGACGATTTAGAGGTTTCTCATGGGATGAGATTCATGATGGGATTGTCAAAGGAATTACTCCAGGGATCATTCCAATTTTGATTTTTCTATTGATTGGTGTTTTGGTAGCTTCGTGGATTTTATCTGGAACGATTCCAACGATCATGGTTTATGGTTTCCAATTGATCTCGGTTCGCTTTTTCTTACCGACTGCTTTTCTTGTTTGTGCAATCGTCGGGATTACTGTTGGAAGCTCATTTACAACGATTTCAACGATCGGTATTGCTTTTTTAGGAATCGGTCATATTTTAGGTTTTAGTGATGCGATGACGACAGGAGCAGTTGTTTCGGGGGCTTTTTTAGGAAATAATTGTTCTCCGTTATCTGATACTACGAACCTGGCGGCAGGGATCGGAGAAGTAAATTTATTTGAGCATATCGCTCAAATGCGTTACACTGATTTGCCGGCATTTTTAATTGCTATGTTATTTTATGTTTTTCTTGGGAATGGAAGTCACACAGCGGATCTACATGCGATCACGGATATGATCCAAAACATGAAAGCAGGTTTCTGGATCTCTCCGTGGACGTTGATCCCATTAGTGATCTTGTTTGGTGGAGCGATTAAAAAAATTCCAGCGATTCCAACACTACTAGTTGGTTCAACTGCTGCGATCATTCTTTCCTTCATCAATCAACCACATTTAACGATGTCAAAAGTAGCTAATATTTTAATGAACGGCTATGTTGCCCATACAGCAGACCCTAAAATCAATGAATTGCTTTCAAGAGGGGGAATTGTTAGTATGCTTGGTTCAGCAAGCTTGATTCTTCTAGCTTTAGCTTTGGGTGGCTTATTGATCAAATATACGATTGTGGAAACGATTGTTCAGGAATTGCGAGAAAAAATGGATCGGCCTTCTCGCTTGGTTGGCTTTACAGCATTAAGCTGTATCGGGATCAATTTGATCGTAGGCGAACAGTACTTGTCGATCATTTTACCAGGCGAAACCTTTAAGCGATCGTTCGATCGTGCGGGCGTTAATAAAAAGTATCTTACTAGAACTTTGGCAGATGCTGGAGCAACCGTTAATTCACTCGTTCCGTGGGGAGTTAGTGGTACCTTTATTATGGGCACGATGAAAGTCAGTGCATTACAATATCTACCATTTACTTTCTTCTCGATCTTAGCACCGATTTTTACGATTTTGAGTGGTTTCTGGCTTAATCAAAAGATGAAAAAACGTACCAGTGAATAGTCTAGGCACCATCAAGGTTTGAGAACGAGAAGCGAAATAGCTTTTTATACTCAGTTTCTTTTTCATGAAAAAGTTATTTGAAGAGTGTAGATTCTTAAAAAATGAACCTGTATAGTAAAAAAACAACTGAAGACACTACAAATAGTTTATTTGTGTGTTCAACAGTTGTTTTATTTTTTTTCTTGTAAGCGAGGTACGACGGTTTCTCGTTTGACGAGTTGATGAGGAATGACTAAACGAACACCGCTGCTGATTTCATCGTGGATCAATTCGTATAATTTTTGCATTGCAACCCTTCCTAATTCAGAAATATCGATATCGATACTGGTTAAATAAGGGTGAGTCAATGTAGCGAAAATAGAGTTATTGAAGCTGATGATCGATAGGGTATCAGGAATTCGATAGCCATACATCTGTGCTAGTTGCATCGTTCGTAAGGCAAAAATATCGTCAATGACTACAAGTGCTGTTGATTGTGACTTTTTCAAAATGGCATCAAAAGCTAAATAATCTTCGGGTTGTTCGATCACTACACTAGGATGAACTGTAAGTCCAGCTAGCATCAAGGCTTTTTGGTAGCCAAAATAACGTTCGAAGTAAAGGCTCTCGTGGGTTGTATTGGTTACGAAAAGAATGCTTTCATGACCGTTTTGAATCAAGAAATCCGTGGCTTGTTTACCTAATAATTGGTTATCATTATCGACATAAATGATTTCATTCTCATGTCGGTAAGGCTGACCAATCAAAGTGAAAGGAATCTCATTCGTATAGAGATAATCTATAACAGGATCTTCACTGTCGGAATAAACTAAAATAAACCCATCGACTTGTTTTTGCAGATGCATCCGTTGCACGTTTTCTAATAAAGTATCAAAATTTTTGGCTGTTGCTATAGCAGTTGTCAGATCATAACGGCGTGCTTCTTCATTGATCGCTTCCATGATCTCAAGATAAAAAGGATTCCCAATCCGTTCTTTTGAATCAAGGGGTGGGAGAATGACGCCAATTGCGCTAGAAATTCTTTTCCCTAGATTTCTAGCAGTGATATTTGGTACATAGCCTAGTTCATCCATGACTTTTCGTACTTTCTTTTTGGTTGCCTCTGAGATGCTTGGATGGTCATTGATGACCCGTGAAACAGTCGAGGTCGCAACACCAGCTTTTTTGGCTACATCCTTCACTGTGATCGCCATAAACGATACACCTCTTTTCTAGACTTGCTTTTCATTTAAACGATGAAATTGATAAGTGGTAGAGCAAATTTTTTCTTGTCCCGGATATAATGCGATTGACCCAAATTCAGGGAAATGAACGGCATCAGGAAGTTCTTGTGGTTCAATTGCCAACCCATAATTTGAGTGCATTTTTTGGCCATTGATTAAAAAATCTGCTTCAAATCCAGTCGTAGAAAATAATACCATACTTTTGCTCGTCGTTGCTATAGACAACTGGCGACCAGCTTGCTTTTCGGTCAAGGTAAGTATTTTCTTCGTTCGTTTAGGCGTACTTAAAACAAAAGCATCATCTAGTCCGTTTGGATCATTCGTTAAAATTTCCATTAGCGAATGTGGGTGTTTAAAATTAAGCGGTAAGTCGCTGAGAGCGATCACTTCACCAGTTGGTATTTTTTCGTGATCTAAGGCTAATATTCCATCTGTTTGGATCGTTAGTTCATGATCGTAGATATCTCGTTTGCCATTGCCAGAAAGATTGAAATACGCATGATTCGTTGGGTTGCAGATGGTTTCAGTCGAGCTGCTTGTCTTGGTGATCATTTCTAATTTATTTTGGGTTATCTGATACGTAACGGTTGCGGTGATCGGACCGGGATAACCGGAAAAAGTATCCTGCAAATAAAAAACAACACCGATCGCTGTAGGAGTCTCAAAAACTTCTACCTCCCAATACTGAAATGCCCAACCGTTTGAACCACCATGGATATGGTGATTTCCTTCGTTTTTTTCTAGCTGGTGATCAGCCCAAGAGCCATTTTTAATTCTGCCAGCGACTGGTCCAATCGTTGCCCCAAAATAGCTTTGATCTTTTAAAACGTCTTCTAAGGAATCATAAGATAATAAGACATTTTCTAAGTGACCATTTTTATCTGGAGCTAGAATTTGATGAAGCCTTGCCCCGTAGTTGAGAAGAACGACTGTGAGTTCGTCGTTCTTCAATGTGATTTGCTTCAAGTTGGTGTTGGGAATGGGGATCACAGTGATGGAAGGTTTAGACATACTGTGTCCACTCATTTTTTAAATAGTCTAGTGTAAGGCAAGTCGTATCAGGTACGACTGGGATATCTTTTCCAAGATCTTCTATTCGTCCAACACCAATTGGAAATGCTCCGCTAGCACGGATTGCTTTGATCCCAGATTGTGCATCTTCGATCCCGATGCATTCTTGTGGGGATAAGCCAATTTCTTTTGCGGCCAATAAGAAAATATCGGGAGCCGGCTTACCCAGTTTGATCGTTGCAGGATCGGCAATTGCATCGAAAAATGGCGTTAATGCCATTTTAGCAAGAAGGAAAGGTCCGTTTTTACTAGCTGAAGCAAGGGCAATCTTGATCTTGTTTGCTCTCAATTCTTCAAGTAATGGCAATATCCCTGGAAAAACATCTGTAGGCGTGATCGCTTGAATCATTTCAAGATAGTACTCATTTTTTCTGTGCGCTAATTCTTGAAATTTTTGTGGGGAAAACTCACTTTCTTTTTGTCCGTAGGAAAGCAATAAGCGAAGTGAATCTTCTCGACTAACCCCTTTCAATTGTTCGTTGAATGTTCGATCAATGGAAACACCGATTTCCTGACCTAATTTTTTCCAAGCGCGATAATGAAACTCCGCAGTATCTGTAATCACCCCATCTAAGTCAAACAAAACTCCTTTAAACATCTAATTCCTCCTTACGCAAAGGTACCTTTAACTGGTCTTCTAAAAGATACGTTTTTTCGTACACCTTTAATGGGCAACTTTCGCCTGATACTAAGGTCAATTGCACCTGTTCACTAGACACCGAAACAAATAATAAACGACCACGATAATTCACATGGAAGGAGTAGGCTGTCCACGTGTTTGGTAAGAAAGGAGCAAAACGTAACTGTTCGTGATCTGTTTTCATTTGAGCGAATCCTTGGACGATTGCGAGCCAACTACCAGTCATCGACGTGATGTGTAAGCCGTCTTCGGTATCGTTATTATAATTATCTAAATCAAGGCGGGCTGTCCGTTGATACATTTCCACTGCCTTATCCTCCATACCTAATTCAGCAGCTAAAATGGCATGGATACTTGGTGAAAGGGAAGACTCATGAACGGTCATTGGTTCGTAAAAATCAAAGTTCCGTTGTTTTTCTTCTTTACTAAACGAGTCGTTGAAGAAATAGATTCCTTGTAGCACATCCGCCTGCTTAATGAAACAAGAACGCAAAATTTTGTCCCAAGACCAATGTTGGTTTAATGGAAGCTCGCTAGGAGATAGCTCTGATACCGGCAATAATTCTTTATCTAAAAATGTATCATGTTGGACAAAAATACCTAATTCTTCATCTTTAGGAAAATACATATTTTCTGCAATGGTTTGCCAATTCGTTAGTTCTTCGTCAGTGACCGTTACAGCAGTTTCTGTTTGGAATTTTAAATAGTTTTCTCTAGTATACGTTAATACCCAGCAAGCTATCGTATTGGTATACCAGTTGTTATTGATGTTGTTTTCATATTCATTCGGACCAGTCACGCCATGGATCATATATTTGTTATGACGTTTTGAAAAATGAACCCGATCTGCCCAAAAACGAGCAATCTCAACTAATACTTCTAATCCTTCTTTTTTCAAATAAGCGGTGTCACCTGTATAGTTCGTATAGTTGTAAATCGCATAAGCAATCGCACCGTTACGATGGATCTCTTCAAAGGTAATTTCCCATTCGTTGTGGCATTCGACCCCTGTAAAAGTAACCATTGGGTACAAGGCGCCTTTTAACCCTTGTTGTTGGGCATTATGAATAGCTTGAGGCAATTGATTATGGCGATATTTAAGGAGATTTTTTGTCACTTCAGGTTTTGCTAAAGCAAGATATAAGGGGACAGCGTAAGCTTCCGTATCCCAATAAGTAGCACCACCGTATTTTTCTCCTGTAAAGCCTTTGGGTCCAATATTCAAACGTTCATCTTCGCCGTAATAAGTAGAAAATAGTTGGAAAAGATTGAAACGAATCCCTTGCTGTGCTTCCTCGTCACCTTCGATCACCACATCAGCCAGTGCCCAGCGTTTGCTCCAAGCAGTGGTTTGTTCTGCTTTTGCTTGCAGATAATGACTTTGTAAGTCACTAAATTCTTGGAGGATCTGTTGGACTTGCTGTGCTTCGGGGATGTCACGGCTCGTCAATACAAGCACTTCTTTATCAAGTGTCACGGATTGATTCGTTGTTAAGTCGAAAGAAAATTCCCCAAGGACGGCTAATGTATCTTCGTGGTAAATTGGTTGCGCTAATTCTTCATTCACGAAATGTCTCATGGCAGCTGTTACGGTAAATTGTTCGATCGCAAAATTATTTGGAATCGTTTTGGTCATTAAGTAGGCTGTTTCATCAGAAGTACCTCGACCGATTTCATTCCAAAAATGTTCATCATAGTTACTATCTTCATTTTGAACGTTACTATCCAATTTAGAGATGACTTTGACCGTGCCATTTCCTTCGAGCATCGTAACTGTTAAACGAATATAAGCAGCTTCGCTTTTGACGATACTTAAAAAACGTTCAAAGGTGATCTTTAGTTTGTTAGTTGCAGTCGTTACTGTGTAACTACGTGATAACACACCGTTTTTCATATTCAATTCCCAATAAAAGTCTTCTGGTTCGATTGTAGCAAGGTCTAATAATTGCTCATCGATATAGATATCCATGGCAATAAAATTGATTGCATTAATCACTTTACCAAAATATTCGGGATAGCCATTTTTCCACCAGCCAACACGAGTCTTATCGGGGTACCAAACCCCAGCTAAATAAGTTCCTTGATGATGATCACCTGAATAGGCTTCTTCAAAATTCCCTCGCATGCCCATGTATCCGTTACCAATACTAGTTAAAGATTCCTGTAAACGGAGATTTTCCCGATCTAATGTGTTGGTGCTGATCTTCCAAGGATCAATTTGAAATAGGCGCTTGATTTGTTTCATTGTACTCCTCCTAGATAATTTCATTGATACGTTTATAATAAACGCAACCGATTGCGTAAGTCAATATAAATAAAGCAGAATTTTTTAGCGGGGATTTAAAACAAAGAAATGAAAAGATAATTTTCCTGGAAAACATTAACTGTTTTGATAATAAGTTACTATTAAATGCGAAAAGAAAATGATTCTTCTGATAGCGACTGTTTGGGTAGAAAGTGAATAAAATCAAAAATAAAGCATTTACAAAAAAAGAAACAAAGGCTATAATAACTAACAACGAAACCGATTGCATAAAGGAGAGCAGGAGTTATGAAGAAATTATTTAATTTTGAGTTTTGGCAAAAATTTGGGAAAGCTTTAATGGTTGTTGTGGCAGTGATGCCAGCTGCGGGTTTGATGATCAGTATCGGGAAATCTATCCCGTTGATTGACCCTAACTTAGCTTTTTTAGTAACAACGGGGGGTGTCATTGAAAATATTGGTTGGGCGATCATCGGGAATTTACATCTGTTGTTTGCTTTAGCAATAGGTGGAAGTTGGGCAAAAGAGCGTGCGGGTGGTGCTTTTGCAGCAGGGATCTCATTTGTTTTGATCAACCGGATCACGGGAGCGATTTTCGGAGTGACGAGTGAGATGCTAGCAAATGAAGATGCCTTTACCCATACATTATTTGGCACGAAGATCATGGTCAAAGGATTTTTTACTAGTGTATTAGAGGCACCTGCGTTGAATATGGGCGTGTTTGTAGGGATTATTGCTGGTTTTGTTGGTGCAATGGCCTATAATAAATATTACAATTATCGTAAATTACCTGATGCGTTATCTTTCTTTAATGGAAAACGATTTGTTCCATTTGTAGTGATTCTTTGGTCAACGATTGTAGCTTTAGTATTGGCTGTTGTCTGGCCAAATGTCCAAGCAGGTATTAATAATTTTGGTCTTTGGATCGCTCAGTCACAAGAAAGTGCACCGGTTTTAGCGCCATTTCTTTATGGTACCTTAGAAAGATTATTGTTACCTTTTGGTTTGCATCATATGTTGACGATTCCGATCAATTATACGCAATTAGGGGGCACGTATGAAATCTTATCTGGTGCACAAGCAGGAACGCAAGTCTTTGGACAAGATCCTTTATGGTTAGCTTGGGCTACTGATTTGGTCAATTTAAAAGGTGCGGGGGATTTGTCACAGTATGAATTTGTGTTGAACAACTGGACACCAGCTCGTTTTAAAGTGGGACAAATGATTGGTTCTTCTGGTATTTTGATGGGGTTAGCTTTAGCCATGTATCGAAATGTTGATCTTGATAAAAAAGCACGCTATCGTTCCATGTATTTCTCAGCTGCATTAGCTGTTTTTCTAACAGGGGTTACTGAACCATTAGAATTTATGTTTATGTTTGCTGCAGTTCCACTTTATATTGTTTATTCTGTGATCCAAGGGGCAGCATTTGCAATGGCAGATTTATTACCGTTACGTGTTCATTCCTTTGGAAACATCGAATTGTTAACTAGAACTCCTCTAGCGATGAAAGCTGGACTTGGTGGCGATTTGCTTAACTTCGTCATTTGCGTCATTTTGTTTGGAGTTGTTACGTACTTTGTGGCAAACTTCATGATCAAAAAATTCAATTTTGCTACACCAGGGCGTAATGGTAATTATGATAGTGACAGTAACGATAGCAATGGGAATGGAGAACAAACGACAGTCCAAGCTGGCACGTCAGACCCACAAATCATCAAAATCATTCACTTATTAGGCGGGAAAGATAATATCAAAGATGTAGATGCCTGTATGACACGGTTACGTGTGAGTGTAGCTGATCGTGAGAAAGTAGGTTCAGAAGAAGAATGGAAACGTGCAGGCGCTATGGGGCTAATCGTCAAAGATAATGGTGTACAAGCTGTCTATGGTCCAAAAGCCGATGTATTAAAATCAGATATCGAAGATTTGCTTCAATCGGGGGCGCCTATCCCAGCTCCAGTAGGAGAAGTTGTTGTTGAAAAAGAAACAGCTAATAATCAAACGTTAGGTATACGAAAAGAGTTGCAGACTGTAGCAGCTGGTGAAGTGATAGACTTGGCAACAGTCAATGATCCTGTTTTTTCAAAGAAAATGATGGGGGATGGCTTTGCTGTTATTCCAACGACTGGTGAAGTTGTGGCACCTATTACTGGGAAAGTAGTTAGTATTTTTCCAACCAAACATGCTATTGGAATGGAAACAGAAGAAGGTGCAGAAGTACTAATCCATATGGGAATCGACACAGTCCAAATGGATCAACCAGCTTTTGAAATCCTGGTAACAGAAGGTCAAACCGTTGAAGCAGGAGCAAAACTGGCACAAATGAATCTAACCGAAATCAAAAATGAAGGAAAAGATATAACGATTATGGTGGTATTTACGGATGGGAAAGTCAATGAAATGATTCTCAAACATTTAGGAACAACGGAATTAAGAACAGTAATTGGCGAAATAAAACTGTGATCATTATAAAGTGACTCAACAATAATGCATAAGATGACCAGTACCAAATTTAATTCCTTATTTGGTTTCCGATAGTCAGTTTTTCTGTTTCTCAAATAAGTCTGAAAACACGAAAACGCTATACTTCGTTTTTGAGTTCTCAGACTTATTTTTAAATGTTTGCGAGCAGGTAAACAATCACAGCTAATGATCCATGGCTATCCTATCATAAAAGAAATGAAGTAAGTTTTAATCAATAAGGAGAATTGAAGATGAAGATGATGACTTTGAATACACATAGCTGGTTAGAAGAATCACCAGAAGAAAAGATGCGCCAGATCGTAGATAAAATCTGTCAAGCAGATTATGATGTGATTGCTTTACAAGAAGTCAATCAATTAATCACTTCCGAAAGTATCGTGAATGAAGAATTAAACAAATTTTGTCCAGTTATAGAACAATCGCCCGTCCATGTCGATAATTTTGCTTATTGTTTGGTGCGCTACTTAGCCAAACAAGGGAAAGACTATTATTGGAGTTGGGAAATGAGTCATGTCGGTTATGGGATTTATGAAGAGGGGAATGCGCTGCTTTCTAAGACACCACTAAGCAGTGAAGCAATCTATGTTTCTGAAACAAAGCAAAAAGAGGATTACCACACTCGGAAAATTTTGATCAGTCAGACGATGATCGATGACCAAACAATCACTCTAGCAAGCTGTCATTTTTCTTGGTGGATAGATGAAACGAAGGGCTTTGCTTTTGAATGGCATTGCTTGATGGAACACTTAGCTAATCTCTCAAATCCACTGTTTTTAATGGGGGATTTTAACAATCCAGCAGGAGAGGCAGGCTATCGCTTGGTTGAAAAAAGCCCTCTTGCGATTGTCGATTCCTATACTGTTGCCCAAGAAGTTCATGGTCAGGCAACCATTGAACAGAAAATCGATGGATGGGAAACGAATACAGAGCAGTTACGAATCGATTATATCTATGTACCACAGGAATTCTCAGTTCCTTCTTATCGTAGTATTTTTGATGGAAAACAAGAAATCATTGTAAGTGACCATTATGGAGTAGAGATAACGGTCAGCCCCATTCAATAAAAATGATCAAAAAGACCCGTGGAAAGAAAAATGGATAAATCCTTTCTTTCCATGGGTCTTTTTGATTGCAACAGCTTCAGCTACGTGCAGAAATTTGATTAGATAATGAAATGACTGTTAGTGCGATGGGAAGCACCAAGGAGGAAGGCAATAAAATTCTCTGTTTCTTTGGCCTCTGCATTGTTTTTTTAACTCGGCTGGACTTTTTTTCCGCGGGGCAGAAATGAGGTCTCGAACTTTTTTCAAGGAGTTGGACTCTTTAGTTACCGGTGTATTTTTTTGTAAATTGGTACTATGTAGTACTTCCTCATGTAAAATATCAAAATGGTCTATAAATCGATCTTTATCGGAATCGGTTAGAATTGGCAAGTTATCTAAAAGATTCAAAAGTACAACGAGGGAATCTTTGATTTTAGGCTCATGAGGTTGCAGATCTTCACCGCTAGGCTCACGATGTGGCAGTTCATTAATTAACTGCTCTATGATGCTTGTCAGCTCTATTACCTCTTCAGGAGAGTTTGCAGTTTTTTTAAAATGTCTAAAATGGTATTTCTTTTAGAATAATCTTGGTCATTAATACAAGTTGATTCACTCATTGATTGAACATTTGAAATGGGCGTAGGTGATCGATCACCAATTACAGTTACATATAGCGACTCAGTCTTACTATTTGGCAGCTCATACAGCTGTTCATCAGTTGATTCTTTAATTGATAGCGAAGTCTCAGGTGGATCTTTAAGTATCATTTCAAGGTGAGACTCAGTATTAAGGGTAGTATTCGTAGATTGATGAACAAAAGCATGTCCGATTTTTTTTTTCAAAGTCAATTGTCGATTCGTTGTTTGAGGCATATGTATCACTCCTTCTTTTCTGTATTCTAGTATAGTTTATAAAAGAAGAGAGTAAATAAATATTTTTTCTTATGTTTAGAAAAAAAAAGTAGCTACTAACACGATTCGTTTATTAGGACTACTATATTTGACGATTTGTTTGCTATTTTATAAAAAGGTATAAAAAAGAGACAGCTTCCGTGTTGAGATATTCTCTTTTTGATCCACAGAAGCCAGTCCCTTATTTTTTAGTTATTCTCCAAACCTGGTAACGATTTTTGACAAAGAGTCCGATCAAAACGAACCAACCAATCAGGAAGAATGCCATCACAAAGTAAAAGAAAATTGGTAAATCATAATAGAGAGTGATCTCATTGATTCCATTGTGCTGTTTGACGATAGGAGTACCGATATCTGTTAATTGATAATCTGTCAATTTTTTGCCGTGTTGCAGTAACACTGTGCGGTCATAGACAATGACTGGTAAATGGACAGTTTCTTCCCCAGTGTTTTTCCATTTGATCGTTAAACGTCCTCCAGGATGAGATTTAATGAACGTGGTTTCTCCTTCCAAGATTTCTTCATTATAGCGATCATATTTATTTGCTTTAGTTTCATGATAGATTGGTAGATAATCGGGTGTTGTCTTTTGAAAAACGAATAAACTAGTAGACATATCATGGTCATAAAATGTTTTTCTTGCCTCTGCTGGTGTATCAAAGAGATACGTGTGACGGCTGACAAATGTTTCGTCTTGCCATTTATCCAGATGCTGATAGAGGTTTTGGATCGTTTGTGCAGAAGCGACAAAGAGAAATAGGACACTCAACGCACGATACCAATTTTTCTTTTCCCATTGATTTAGCGCAAGTGCTAAAAAGAGTAGAAAGAGCAAGGTAAATGGGACAAAGAAACGAAAAGGAAACTGGATCAAGCTTACGAAAGGTACCTCTTTTTCCACTAGTGTTGTCCAAGGGATCAAACTGGTTGAAAGTAGGAAGAATCCAAGACTTGTGCGTAAAAGTAACTTTGTAAAAATGTCGTAGTGACGGCGGAAAAGAAGATACAGTATCAGTCCGATCAATAAAAAAATTGGGAAAATCTTGGGATATGCTAGCCAATAGCTGCCATCCAGATTGATTGCTTTTTGGCTCATCTCTCGGTTGACAAAAGGTGGCAAAATCTTATTTCCACCATAGACGATAGCTAATCCTGCCCAAATATTTGCTGTTAGTACAAAATAAAAGAGGACAGATTTGATCAGTTGCCCGATTGCTTTGCCTTTTTCTGTCTGAGTAAAGAAATAATAAAGATAAAAAGGGATATACATCAGTACCAACATAACGGTGGACAGTAAGTGGATCTGAGTCATCAGTGCAATTGAAAAGGTAACTTTCAAGACAGGAAATTTTTTATGAACAACAAAGTCCACTAATGGAATCATGCATAAGGGATAAAAACAGGTGCCCCAACTGGTAAAGCCCTGATTGATTGCCCAATATTGAATGGAATAAGTCGTCATAAATAATACCGAGATTGGTATGCTGACCCATTTTTTCACCTGAACATAATTCAATAGTGTCAACATCGACCAACCAGAAATCACAAAGAGAATAAAGTTTGATAAGATTTGATAGTGGAACCAACTGCCTGAAACTAAAACGATCAAGCCTTGAAAATAAGCAAACAACGGACCATAGATCGCATTGACGATACGCCCGCTTTGCTGAAATCCATACATGGAAGGGAAATAATGGAAATCCCAATTAGCGAATTGTTCAGCGGCATCGTAAAAACGGTTATAATGAAATGGTGCATCTGCTCCAATGATAAGGTCATGTGTTAGGATATTTGGCATAACAAATAAGAATGCAAATAGTAAAATTGTCAAATACGGAACATATTTTTTCAATTGTCATACTCCTTTTTTGATAGTGTAACTTATTTAATCATAAAGCTTACCTAAAAGAGTGGCAAGAAATTCGAAAAAATATGAAAAAAATTATCATTATTACAGGAAATTTTCAAAATACATCCTTTGTTGCTCGCTTTATTTAGATCAATAGTTAATTAAAAAAACAGCCATAGTATGAGATGCTATGGTTGTTTTTCCCTATTCGTATAAGACTAATAGTCAAATCTACGAATGATTCTTATTTTATCCGTTTATAGTTTTTATCAAAATAACGACCTTCTCGGATATCACTAGGCATTCCTTCATAAGGAGCTTCACTAATGACATCTTCATTATTGAGACCAGCATCGCCCATATAAGTAATGTTAGCGAACTCTGGTACTAACAATTTTGGATAAGTTTCATATTTTTCACGTGCTGCTTCCATCTCAGCTATATGTTCATTTTGGAAAGTAACTGTGATCTCAGGATGTTCTTCAACCCATTTAGGAAAGAAAATCGTTCCATGTAATTTTTTTTCATTGGGCATGAAATCCAAGGCCACGTCAGTACCAGTTGGTTCAGTCCAAGTAATTTTGAAGACGCCATCTGTTAACTTAACGATATCTGCTTCTTGATCTTTGACCCAACGGCCTTTGACCATTCCGCCGTGAATTCGATAGTCGACAGTATGGTCATTTTTAGCATACCATTCATATTCCCAACCATTATCGTACGTATAAATAAAGTGTGTACCGATAAAATCTTCTAGTTCTTTAAATTCTTTCATGAAACAACAGCTCCTTTTAAATTAAAACATGTAATAAAATACATGTTTTTGATTACGTGATTATGATAGAATGAATAAAAGGATTTGTCAAGGAGGAGAGAGCATGGCGAGAAAAAATACGCTACGCTATATTTTGTTAGGATTGTTGAGTAAAAAAAAGATGACAGGCTATGAATTAAACCAATCGTTCAAAAATGAAATCGGTGAGTTTTGGCAAGCGAAGCATAGTCAAATTTATCCTGAATTAGCAAGAATGGAAGAACGAGGGATCATCAAACATGAAGTTGAAATTACAGGGATGAAATTGGAGAAGAAAGTCTATCAATTAACGGATGAAGGAAAGGCATTGTTAAACGAATGGATTCGGACGCCAACGAATGAATTACCAGTCAATCGAGATGAGTTTGTGTTGAAATTATATTTTGTGAAAGATGTGAATGATCCGATGTTGAGAGAGATCATTGAGCAGCAACGGGATCTCCATGAAGAAAAGCGAGCGCATCTATTGGCACGCCAAGAGAGGATATTTCCAACAAGAAAAGAACAAGAAGAAAATTATGGGCACTATTTGATTTTATCCCATGCGATCAATCGAGAAACAGAATATGCGAATTGGTTGACGAGCGTATTAGAAGAGCAAAAAAGATAGAAATAATAAATGGAATAGAGAATATAAGATAAACTTAATTGAATAACTTCATTTAATGATAGTAGTGAATTGAAAAAGATAGAAAAGAAGCAAAAAATGTAGTCGATTATCGTCAATTTCTTAAACTGTTTTGGTAAAACACATGAGAAATTGGGAGAATTGACTACATTTTATTTTTCATTGCTTAAAGATTTTTCAATAATTGTTCGAAATCAATTTTTTCGCTTACGGGGACAATTTTATACGTGAGTTCGTCTGTTGCTTCATCGTGGATGATATAAAGTTTTGAGTCTTCAGTTGTCTCTTTGAAATCACCGATCAATAAAACAGTATATCTTTCATCAATCAATTCGATTTCTTTGATTGCTTTGGAAAAAACTTTGCGGACATGCTTCATTTTTTTTAGACGTTCTTCGGCTTTTTCAGCTGATTTGTTCAACGTATAGCCTTCATCTAAATATTTTTTGATAATCTCAACCTTGATAACAGTAGGTAATTGATATTTTCGAGGACAATTCACACCAGTAGAAACGGAACGAATGAATTCTTTTTGTTCCCAATATCGTAACTGACGTGGAGACACACCGACAATTTCACTTAGTTCACTGATTCCTACCAGTAAATGATCATTTTCTAATAAACGTTTCAGGGATGCTCCTACCATTTTTGTCCCTCCTTTTGTTGTCTAACTTTCCTTAATTATACTTGGGATAACTTATGTGTCAAGTAGGTTGACAAATGAACGAAATAGGACTAAAGTATTCAAGTGGTTTCAGAAAGAATTCAGAAAGAAGGAGAAATATGAATAAAAATCAACCCGTAGATATTTACGGCAAACCATATAATCGGACACTATTAGTTGTCGTTTTATTGATTGGTACCTTTTGTACGGTATTAAATCAAACCTTATTAACTACAGCTTTTCCTACGCTGATGAAAGATTTTGATATCTCTGCATCAAGTGTTCAATGGCTAACAACAGGGTTCTTATTGGTTAACGGAATCATGATCCCGATTACTGCTTGGCTGATCAATAAATTTAGTTCAAGAAGTTTATATTTATCAGCAATGTCAGTCTTTTTAATCGGAACAATTACCTGTTTTGTTGCCCCTAACTTTAGTACTTTATTGATTGGACGTTTGATCCAAGCCTGTGGTGTGGGTGTTTCAATGCCTTTATTACAAAATATTATGTTATCAATTTTCCCACCAGAAAAAAGAGGATCTGCCATGGGGATGTCAGGGATCGTTATTGGATTGGCTCCAGCTTTAGGACCAACATTATCAGGTTATATTATTGATAACTATCATTGGCGTGATCTATTTGGTATGGTCTTACCAATTGTCGTCTTAGTTTTGGTCTTAGCCTTTTTCTTGATGCGAAGCGTTATTCCGTTATCAAATCCAAGTATCGATATTCTATCTGCTATCCTTTCAACAATTGGATTTGGTAGTTTGCTTTATGGCTTTTCAAGTGTCGGTGATGCTGGATGGGGCAGTGCGAAAGTGATCGGCTTCTTGATCGTAGGGGTAATATTTATTGCCTTATTTGCATGGCGCCAACTTCGTTTGGAAAATCCATTCTTGGAACTGCGTGTATTTAAATCATCAACCTTTACGATTGCAGCAGTTTTAGCTGGTGTAACGAATATGGCGATGGTCGGTGCTGAAATGGTTGTTCCTCTATATATCCAAAATATCCGTGGCGAATCAGCTTTTCATTCTGGCTTGATGTTACTACCCGGTGCCTTGATTATGGGGGCGATGATGCCGATTACAGGTGCGATCTTTGATAAACACGGTGCAAAACGTTTAGCGATTGTCGGGATGTTCGTGCTAACTGCTGCAACAGCACCATTTGCTTTCTTAACAAAAACAACGCCTGTTTTATATATTGTTGTTCTTTATGCGATTCGGATGTTTGGGATCTCTATGGTTATGATGCCAGTAACAACATCTGGTATGAATGCTTTACCAAACAAACTGATCAGTCATGGGACTGCAGTAAACAATACCTTCCGACAAATTGCTAGTTCGATTGGGACAGCTATTTTGATCAGTGTATTGACCAATGTAACAAAAGATAATCTACCTGCAAAATCAGTCTTAGAAAGCACGCCTTTAACTTATAAAGACCAAGCGATCAATGCGACATTATCTGGTTACCACGCAGCATTCTTTGTGGCGATCGTCTTTGGTGTGATTGGTTTTGTGATTGCCTTCTTATTGAAGAGAAAAGAACCTGTTCTAGCGAAAGCGGGGGATAAAGCATGATTATTTTCGTATTGATCATTAGTTTAGTGGCTTTTGCCCTAATGAATATCTTTGCAAAAAAAGCTTGGCAAACAATTGTATCATTACTTTTTGGGTTAGTCTTTGTGGCATCCTTAGGGTTGATCGTGGCTAATTTATCCAACCATTTTGGTATGGAAAAAGTAACTGAAACGAAAACCACTAACATCGTATCAAGTGCTGATTCAGATAGTGCAAATATGCTTTTATATCAAGCATTAGGTGACGGGACTGAAAAAGTCTACCTTTACCGTACGAGTGAAGACCAAAAGAAACCAAAAGCTACCGGTACTGATAATGAAACCAATAAAGTAGAACGTACGACTGGTCAAGCGCAAAAAGTAGCAAAAACAACTTATTGGGTCTATAAAAATGATATGTATAAATTCTGGTTCAATCTAGCGGATAATAACCACGAATATGCCAGTCGTGTGAATACCTTTAAAATTCCAGCTGATTGGATCGAATTAAGTACGGATCAAGCAAAAACATTAGCGCAACGAGTAAAAGAACAACAAAGTACGATGGAAAGCGATGCAAAGGCTTTTGTACAAAAAGGTCTGATGAAAGCTATGACTGAAAATCCAGCCATGACGCCAGAAGAACAAGCAACATTGTCAAAAGAATTAGCAACGCAATTCCAACAACAAGCATTAACGAAATTAGTTGAAGAAGTCAAAGCAAATAAATAGTCAGCTAATCAAGTAAGTGCAAGAATCAGTTAATTTCAAAAAGGGCTCCTCCCTACAGTTGAACGATCAGCTGTGGAGGGTCTTTTTTTTTGGTATACTGAACAAAAAAGGGGTGGGGAAATGCAAAAAAAATATTCTTTCCAGTCAAAAATTTATGCTTCTGAAATAGGTAAGGGTGGCGCATATATCATTTTTCCTTATGATCTCAGAGAAGAGTTTGGTGTAGGCCGAGTCAAAGTTCAAGCGACATTTGATGGAGTAGCATATGAGGGAAGTATTGTGAATATGGGAGTGAAAAACGAAGATGGAACAATTTGCTACATCTTAGGGATACGTAAAGATATTCGTAAAAAAATTGAGAAAGACATCGGTGATATCGTTTCTGTAGAAGTGATTCCAAAAAATTAAACAAGAAACAACTTCACTTTTGGAATAATTAATTAGCAGCCCATTTTTTGTAATTAATAAGAGAAAGATGTTGATTGAAATAATAAGAAAATTATTTTTTTTAAAAGAATTAAAATAGAAGAAAACAAAATCTTAAATTAGTAGATAGTAGAAAAAAGAGAGAGGCACAAGCCCCCCTCTTCAAACAATATCAATCGTTTATTCTGCCCGCAAAGCAATCGCCGCATCTTTTTTAGCAGCCATTCTTGCTGGGATGTGCCCACCTAACATCGTTAAGATCGTAGAGACGATCACGAGGATCAGTGCATGGAGTGGGTTCAGTTGAGCCACATTTTTTAGATCAGTCATTTGATAGAGTAAATGATTGATTGGGAACGTTGCTAACCAAGCAATTAAAACACCTAATAAGCCCGAAGAGATTCCTAAGATACAAGTTTCTGCGTCAAAGACACGAGTGATATCTTTTTTACGAGCCCCTAATGCTTTTAACACCCCGATTTCTTTGGTACGTTCGATGACTGAAGTATACGTGATAATACTGATCATGATCATACTTGTCACTAGTGAGATACCAGCAAAAGCAACCAATACATAAGTGATGGCATCCATCAATCCACCAGTCAATTCAGTCATTGTTCCTGCTAAGTCAGAGTAAATGATTTTATCTTCTTCTGCTTTTCCTTTGTTGTAAGCATCTAAGTAATCAAGGATTTTTTCTTTGTCACCAAAGTTATTTGGATAGATCATGATGCTAGTTGGAATGCTGTCACCGCCTAAATAGCTGATCAGTGATTGTTTAGCTGTTTCATCCACTTTTTCGTTGGACATCACATTCGTATCACTATCTTTTTGCGCTTTTACAATCTCAGAATCTTTATTTTCGTTAACGATTTGTGTCGTTAATTGATCACTATATGCGATTCCAGGGGAAAGAAGATTCATTGTTGAAGAAGATTTTACTCGTAAAATCCCTGCAATCTTTACTTCACTCGTTGAATTAGCATACATCGTATCGTAATCAGTATTTGGAATAAAGTTGCCAGTAGGTAATTTCGTGTAGTAATCATTGTTGTTGATCACTTTGAAAGTTGTCCCAACAATGCGATCAAAGTCTAGTTTTTGACCGTCTTTTACGTCAAATCCTAGGTTTTTCAAAGCATTGATATTTGTATTGTTGTTACCATCTACGATCAAGACCACGTCATTTGCAGAAGCAGGATAACTGCCTGAAAGCAGTGAATAGTTCGCTTTTAAAAAGTTTTCTTTTTGATTGTCTAACTGTGTTGGAAAACTGGAAACACCGACACCCGTCATAGCAGACATCGTGCTTGATAATGATAATGATTCGTTTTCAGGGTTTTGGTTAGAGAAACTTACTGGTTGCACTTTACCATCAACTTGGCGAAGCATATTGATACCAGTAGCACGAGTAAAGCCAATATTATTACTTAAATTAGGATCGATATCTTTGACATAATCTACATAAGATTGGTCGATTTTATTGGTGTGCTGTGCTTTATCTTCATCACTGATTTTAGCAGTTACCTGTTTTGTATTTGGATAATCCGCTTTACTAGTACCCAATGAAGCAGAATCTGTTGAACGATTGGTTGTCACTTTGGAGATAGTGATCGGGAATTTTGCCATCGTTTCAGACTGTGTTTTATCAATTTGTTTTTGGAAGCCTGAAGATAATGCCAAGACGATCGCAATCCCGATGATCCCAATACTTGAAGCAAAGGACGTCAAAAATGTTCGCCCCTTTTTCGTGCGGATATTATTAAATGAAAGTTTCAAGGCTGTCCAGAAACTCATTTTTGTCCGACGTAAATTGAATTGATCATCTTTTGGTCGTTCGATATGAGGATGTGAATCTGCCAAGATTTTACCATCTGAAAATTCAATGATTCGATCTGCATATTGATGAGCAAGATCAGGGTTATGGGTAACCATGATTACTAGCTTCTCATTAGATAGTTCTTGGATCAATTCCATGATTTGGATACTTGTTTCGGTATCTAGAGCTCCAGTTGGTTCATCGCATAAGAGGATATCTGGATCGTTGGCTAAAGCACGGGCAATTGCGACCCGTTGCATTTGTCCGCCAGATAATTGGTTTGGTTTTTTGTGCATATGATCCGTTAAACCGACACGGCGTAAGGCTTCCTCAGCCTTTTGGCGTTTTTCTTCTTTTGCCACACCGCTAAGTGTCATCCCTAATTCAACATTTTCGATGATTCCTAAATGTCCAATCAAGTTATAACTTTGAAAAATAAAACCAATCGAATTGTTTCGGTAAGCATCCCAATCACTATCTTTAAAGTCTTTTGTGGACTTTCCGTTGATCACCATATCTCCGGAATCATAGTTGTCTAAGCCACCGATGACATTCAACATCGTTGTTTTTCCTGAACCACTTGGACCAAGAATGGCAACAAATTCTTTTTTTCTAAAGGCAACAGATACGCCATCTAATGCTTTAGTCGTTGTTTCGCCAACTTTATAATATTTCTTTATATCTTTAAGTTGTAGCATATTCGTCCTTCTTTCTTATTAGAATATTCGGTATACTTAAAAGTATATCAGAACAATAAACGCAGTATAATCAATGAATGTTAACTCAATATGAACAATCAGAGAGAAACAAGAAATTTTTCAAAAAATCGAGGGAATAAAATGAACCGTATATTAGTAGTAGAAGATGATGAAAATTTACAATTGCTTTATCGTTCAGTATTAGAACATGCTGGGTTTTCGGTAGTCACAGCTAGTAGTGGAACAGAAGCACTAGCACGATTGGAAAATTTTCATGTAGAATTGATTATTACCGATATCATGATGCCTGAGATGGATGGTTATGAATTGTTGGAAAGTTTACGAGATGGAAAAATAGAGCTTCCTGTGCTGATGATCACGGCTAAAGCCGATTTTGAAGATAAAAAACGTGGTTTCCAGTTAGGAACGGATGATTACATGACGAAACCCGTAGATGTCAATGAAATGGTTTTACGTGTGGAAGCGTTATTAAGGCGAGCAAAAATCAATCATAGTAATCAATTGAACATTGGAAATACTACCTTAGATCAGGAAACGTATGAAGTGAGACAAAATGAAAAGGTCAGTGTGCTGCCTCAGAAAGAATTTCTTTTGCTTTACAAACTGTTAGCTTACCCGAATAAGATTTTTACGAGACAACAATTGATGGACGATATTTGGGGGTTGGATACAAATACAGAAGAACGAACGATCGATGTACATATCAAACGATTAAGGACACGTTTTGAAGCAAGTGAAGATTTTCAGCTCATCACCGTTAGAGGACTCGGGTATAAAGCGGAGGTCAAAAGATGAAAAAGAAATTATACTCTCAACTGTGGATCTACTTTGCTAGCATTGTGTTTGTTTCAATATTAGTGACTCTACTGTGCTTCTTAGGCTTTATTTTTTTGCTTTCTCATCAAAACGTTACGCCATCTGAACGACCAACACTCTATCCGTTATTCGTTTTTGCTTTTTTTAGCATGATCGTCGGCACGGTAATCTCCGGCTTTGTCGGTCATAGGATCTTGAAGCCAATCAGTGAACTACGTAAAAATATGAGTAAAGTAGCTACAGGAGATTTTTCTATTCGAATGGAGGAACCTCCCAAAGTCGCAGAAGTCCAACAGTTATATAAAGATTTCAACGTGATGGTCCAAGAACTCAATAGCATCGAAACGCTAAGAAATGATTTTGTTTCGAGTGTTTCACATGAGTTTAAAACACCACTAGCGACGATCCAAGGCTATGTCCAATTGTTACAAGCACCAGATATTCCAGAAGAAGAGAAGCAAGTGTTTTTGCAACGATTGATTGAAAATATTACTCAGCTCTCACAGTTGACTGAAAATATCTTGAAACTAAATAAGTTAGAAAACCAAAGTGTCAAAATCGAAAAGCATAAATTTCGTTTAGATGAACAAATACGAGAAGTCATCGTGTTTTTGCAACCTAAATGGGAAGGGTTGAAGTTGCATATCGATTTGGATACGGTCTTTTATGAGGGAAACGAAGAATTTTTATACCAGGTGTGGTTGAATATCATGGATAATGCGATCAAGTATAATCAACCTGATGGCAAGATCGAAATTCGCTTGACTCAAAATGCTACAGATATTTTATTGGAAGTAACGGATTCAGGTGTAGGGATGAACGAAGAAACTCAAAATCGCATTTTTGAAAAATTTTATCAAGGAGACACAAGCCGTCAGATGGCTGGCAATGGCTTGGGATTGTCTTTGGTAAAAAAAATCCTTGAATTGCATGAGGGTACGATACGCTATAACAGCATTCCTGAGGTAGGAACCACAGCTGTGATCAGCTTGAAAAAATAAAAAGCTAAACTTTAATAATGAAGTAGTTGATCTGTTCAATTGTTTTATTATGAACCAGAACCAGATCAATTACGTGATAAAAGAAACATACTAAGATGAGTGGGTAAGGTATTCCGTCGACTAATCTTAGTATGTTTTTGTCTTTCTCAAATGGCTCAACTCTAATAATCTGAAGCAGCAATTGATTTCGGAGCGTTATTTATAGATTTTAGATCTGACTATTATGCTGTTTTATTTAAAAATAATCAACATTTATATTTTAAAACAATATTATATGTAGTATAATATGTTGTGAAAGAAGATATTGTATAAAAGAAGGTGAAGGAATGCACATCCAAGTTCCAACGATATTACTTGATGGCACGGTATTAGCTGCATTGAGTAAAGAAGATATGTATGGCTATGCGTTGACTAAAATCGTACAGGAAAGCCTGTCGGTAAGTGAGTCAACGATGTATCCCGTCTTAAGAAGGTTAAAAAAAGAAGGATTTTTAGATACTTATGATGAACCCTTTGAAGGAAGAAATCGTCGATATTATCAATTAACACCAGCGGGGTATAATCGGTTAGAAGATATTATTGATGAGTGGATCGTCTTTCGAGATTCCTTAAATCGATTATTGGAGGATAATAAACATGAATGAATATTTAGATGAGGTAATAGAGGAAATCCAAGAGATTCCTGAAGATGACCGATTCGATTTGATTCAATATTATGAAGAATATTTTTTAGATTCTGGCAAAACAATTGATCAAATCATTGAAGAATATGGTACGCCTAAACAGTTTGCGCTTAAATTGAAAATCAATTATTTCTCTGAACAAGATGATTCAGCAACAGATGAAGTCAACCCAAGAAGTTCTAAACGACAAATTCGGTTGATTTGGATGATCGTGATTGGCTTATGTGCCTCCCCTCTGTTGATTCCTTTGGCGATTGGTTTTGTTGCAGTGATCGTGGGGTTATTATGTCTATTAGTCGCTTTGCTGGTAGGTGGTTATGTCGGTTGTATTACTGTTTTAGGACTTGGATTATTTTCAGTTGTTTCGGGTATTGGTGTGTTGGGACAGTCGATAGAAAGTGGATTATTTTACGTCGGATTAGGGCTATTCGCTACTGGAACCGTCGTCTTTTGTGCGCCGCTCCTTCTGAAAATGACAAAATGGATATTTAAAATGATGATGAATTTTGTGAAGTGGGTTGGACGTCGTTTTGTAACGAGACGTGCGATTCATTCGTCGAAGTTATAAGAAAAAGAGGTGTGAAGATGAAATTAAAATATTTTTTAATGGCTGGTCTAGGCTTGATGGTTAGTGGTGGCTTACTTGCTGGGACAACCTATGCGTTTGGGACGCACCGAAGCCTTGCTTGGGAAAATGGCCCTCAATTGGTCGAAATGAACCATGACTCACAAGTGATATCGACAAAAGAAAAAATCAACAAAATAGTGGTCAATGCACAATACCAACAAGTTGAGATCAAACGTGGCAAAAATTTTGAAGTTAACTCTACGTATGAAAAAGCAAGTAAACCTCAAGTCACTACTAAAGGAGATACTTTGACGATTAACGGAAATGGTCGTGAACAAAACGTCTTGTTTCATGTAATGAATAACACATCCAAAATCACTCTGACAGTTCCTAGCGAACTTCCTTTAGATCAACTTGTGTTAGAAGGAGAGCAAGGACAACTTTTATTAAATGACGTAGTGAGTGAGAATGTTTCCGTTACAAATAATGGTGGATACATTACATTTAATAAAGTTGATGGAAAAAAAGTCAAAGTAAATTCTGTGCAAAGTTATGTAAATATTGATAATTCAGATATTTCAAACATCGAATTGAATGCCAAGTATGGGAATCTATTCTTAAATGGATTCAAAAATACCCAAGGAACAGTTATGTTAGAAAATTGCTATGTAGACTTTCTTGATAATGGAGAGATTGGATTAGATATTGATCTATTAGGGATGTCAACTGTCACAAAAAATAATGAAGAATTACCAATCAAAACAGTGATCAAAGGAGAAAACAATATAAAAATCACTGGTTATGATAGCAGTGTGGTGATAGCTGACGAAAACCATCAATATGATGTTTAAAAAGGATAAAGTCTTTCATTAAGAGTAAGTAAAGAGAAATAAATCGAAGAGGTTCAAAGATAGGTGCAACTATTTTTGGAACTTTTCGATTTTTTGATTAAGCGATTTTTTTCAAAAGATTTTGAATGACGGTCGTTGATTATGGATGATGATCCACGTAAAAGTTTTTTCGAATAACGGTTTATTCACATTTAGATAACGATTTTACATCTTTTATCTCGGATAGGTGTTTGATAGATAGTTTCTCAGATAGGTTAGCTAATATAACAGACATGACTGTTAGGATGCTAAGACATCGGGCAGTATCATGGGGAAGAACGATTTTTTTCATCGCTTAACTTACAAATCTGTAGTAAAATAAGAGAAAATAGAGAAAACACAGCTGAGATAATAAGGTGGAAAAATAGATGAGAATAGATGAAGCGAAACGAGAAGAGCTACAGTTAGAAATAACAAAATTACATAATTATCTCACGGAACTTAATCATAAATATTATGATACAAAAAAAGAACGTGTGATGATCGATTACCCGAATAACTCAGAAGGTCGGCAATTAGAACAAGTTTACAATGAAGTATTCCATCATTTATTGAAAGTAAAGAGGGAATTAGACTATTACTCTTTGCCGATTTTAGATACAGGGATCTTAAAGTACGACGAAGAAAAAGAGCGTTTTGTGTTCAAATCAGTTCGAGAGAATTTGATTCTTTCTGCAGGAATTGATTTAGAGATTTTAGTGGAAGATTATTTTACCGAAGAAAAACATTGGGTACGCACAAGGTTAGAATATCTACCCCAAACTTCCGGAGGACCACAAGTGAGTGGTTGGTATATCACAGAAGATAAGGAATTAGAATTAGAGGGAGTGATGGCACGGATTAGAAAGAAACCAATCATGTAGGAATGGTCTAAGAAAGGAACTAAGTGATGAGTGAAAAGAAAGCGGTTTATGTAAATGGGTATATTGGATTGATCGGTTTGGTGTTATTAGTTGGTATCGGCGGCTTCTTATTCTATTTTGGCATGACAAGTGGAGCGATCTTCCAGACGGTCATGGGTTTCGTTTGTTGGTTGATTGCTATTGCACTACTAAGCTCCGCAACGGTTGTTAGTCCCAACCAGGCAAAAGTTATTTTGTTTTTTGGACAGTACATTGGGACGATACGAGAAAGTGGTTTTTTCTTAACGGTTCCGTTTGCACAAAAAATCAACTTATCTTTAAAAGTACGAAATTTTAACAGTTCGGTTTTAAAGGTGAACGATTTAGACGGCAATCCCATCGAAATATCTGCCGTCGTAGTTTTTAAAGTTGTTGACACGGCTAAGGCGTTGTTCGATGTGGCGTATTACCAAGATTTTGTTGAGATTCAAAGTGAGACAGCGATTCGTCATATTGCCAGCCAATACCCTTATGATACTTTCAATGAAGAAGATTTGACTTTGCGAGGCAATACGACTGCCATCTCTGATGAATTAGCCAACGAGCTACAAGAGCGGTTATCTGTTGCTGGGGTCGAGGTGATTGAAACGAGATTGAATCATCTAGCGTATGCGACTGAAATTGCTAGTGCAATGTTACAAAGACAACAAGCAAAAGCTATTTTATCTGCTCGGCAAACAATCGTTGAAGGAGCAGTTACGATGACACAAATGGCATTGGAACAAATTGAAACAGGACAAGAAATCAATTTCACAGATGATCGGAAAGTCCAATTAATCAATAACCTACTTGTTTCGATTATTACAGATAAAGGAACACAACCAGTCATTAATACAGGGACAGTGAAAGAAAAATAGCCATTATTGAGTAAATATCGTATGATTGTAACGAATTTTTCAACTGTATTTTTTCTATAATAGAACAGTAGAGTAGTCAGAGACTGAGCCAAAACTCAGTCTTTTTTAGTATTTCTAAAAACGAATAAACGGCGTTCAAAGAGCTGACCTTCGGCGATAAGTCAAAAATCTCAAAACATGGGGAGCTGTTTCAAGATTTTCATCCTTAACGCTCAGGTCAAGTCACTCTTTTCACGACCTCTTGCTAAACGGCGTTCAAGAAGCAACTCCTCAACAATAAGCGATGATTTTCTAAAATATGAGGAGCTATTTTAAAAAATCCTCTCTTATTCGCTCGGAGTTGAACGCTTCTTTCACAGCCTCTTGCTTTAAACGGTGTTCAAACATCAGCTCCTTGAAATAAGCCTGAATTTTTCAAAACATGAGAAGCTGTTTCAAAAAATTCTTTCTTATTGTCATCAGAGCTACCCGATGTTTTCACGACCTCTGATTCACGGCGTTCAAAGAGCTGACCTCTTGTTCACGGTAAGATCAAAGCAGCATCTTCAAAAAATTTGAGAAGCAGTTTTCGGAAATTCCTTCTTATTTCTTGATGCTAAACACTTTTATCTCAACTTCTTTTTATAAAATTCATCAAACTATTATCTAAATAAAAAACGATTCGATTCAAGCTTGCGGATCACTCTTTTGCTTTGTGATAGATAAATGACAATATTGAAAGATATTTGACAGTTAAATCAAAGGTAAAATACGGTCTTTTTTTTTATAATTGCCCTATCATATGTGAAAGAAGGAGAGGAAATGAAGAAACTACTGGTCGGGATTGGCATTTCCATTGCAGCGTTGGTATTAGGTTCGGTAGTTTTTATCTTTGGGGGCCTAAAAATTGCGGATCGAATGATCATGGGTGGCGATAGCTACTATGTCAAAATTACGACAGATGGAGAAAAAGAGGAAATAAAAGATAATCGTGATGAAATAACCATCCAATATAAATATACTCTTCCCGGATATGATGAAAAGGGAAGTGAAAAAATATTAACATTTAATGGACAAAAACCACGTCCTTTAAGAAAAGGAGCCTATTTAGAGATTACATGGAATAAAAGCAAAGGTGTCACTTCTTATGAAGAAGTCAAACAAAACGATATACCTAAGTTAGCACAAGAAAAACTAAGTAAAGGATAGATGAAAATGGAAAAAATTGTTGAGGTTCAAAATGTAACAAAAATCTACGGTAAGAATAATGAGAAGAAGACACAAGCCTTAAGTGGGATTAGCTTTACAGTAGAAAAAGGAGAATTTATCGGAATCATGGGGGCATCTGGATCTGGTAAATCAACGTTGTTAAATATTTTATCTACATTAGATAAACCCACAGACGGAAACATCCGAATCAATCAAAACGATGTAACGAAGTTAAAGGGAAACCAATTAGCAGACTTTCGTGCGAAAGAGATTGGCTTTATTTTCCAAGATTTTAATTTACTAGAAAACTTAACTGCACAAGAAAACATTGCAGTACCACTTTCCTTACAAGGCGTTAAACCTAAAGAAATTAAGCGACGGGTCAAAGCAGTAGCAGAACGTTTATCGATTTCTCATATCATGGGAAGTTATCCTTCTGAGATTTCAGGTGGTCAAAAACAACGGGTAGCAGCAGCTCGTGCCTTGGTTACACAACCAACGATCTTGTTAGGTGATGAACCGACTGGTGCTTTAGATTCTAAGAGTGCGCGTGATTTGCTAGATACGATGAAAGAATTGAATCAAAAAGATGATGTTTCAATTCTATTAGTAACACATGATCCGTTTTCTGCCAGCTACTGTGAACGAATCTTATTTATCAAAGATGGCGGTATCCACGAAGAAGTCAAACGTGGCGAACAAAGCCGTGATGAGTTTTATCGTCATATTCTAACGATCTTAGGAAATCTAGAACAGTAAGGGGAGGAAAAAACATGCTTTGGAAATTATCGCTTACTGGGATTAAAGGGCGTTTAAGAGATTATATTGTTTTATTTTCAGGTTTGGTTATGACTTCAGCTATTTTTTATATGTTCGAGTCAATTGCAAGCAATGAAGCGTTTTTAGAAAGTAATTCTACCGTTGGATCAACTGTTTTAATTTTTCATTTTGGCTCGGTATTATTAGCAATCATTACTTTTGTGTACATCCTTTATGCTAATTCATTTTTAATGGCGATGCGTCAGAAAGATTATGCAATGTTTATGATGTTAGGGGCTAAGGGCAGAAAAATTGCACAAATGATTTTTACCGAAACATTTGTTGTGGGTGCAACAGCTACCGTCGTTGGCTCTGCGATTGGTGTAGGGCTAACAAGTATTGTGGAACGAATACTCGTTGAACAATTAAACATTTCAATTACACATTTTACACCATTTAGTGTAAAGGGTATTCTGATCACTCTTTTCTTTTTTGCTGTTTTGTTTTTATTAGCAGCAATCACCAATGCTTTTTCAATTGTGAAAAAGCCAATTCTTACATTGATTCGTGCGGAAGCTACACCAACACGAATGAAACAAAATAAATTTTTATTTTTACTTGAAGTTGTATTAGGGGTTGTTTTATTAGGCGTTGGTTATTACGTTCTATCAGAAATTGCACGTATTGGATTGTCTGGTTTAGGGATTTCTCTCGTAACGATTTGTCTGGGAACCTATTTCATTTTCCATTCAGTGATTATTTTCTTCTTGTCTTTACTGAAAAAATCAGAAGGTATCTCATTGAAAAAGTTGAACAACTTTACCTTATCACAATTAAGCTTTAGGATTCGTGACTATACGCAAATGCTTTCAATGGTAGCGATCTTATTTGCTTTAGCTTTAGGAGCGTTAACGGTTGGTTTAGGATTCAGAAATCAAATCTCCGCATTGACCAATTCATCAAACGCTTATGATTTAGTTCTAAACAATGCACAAAAGATTGACCAAGGAAAAGTCAGAGAACTAAATCCAACGTCAAATAACATCTATGCTCAAAAAGAAGATGAACAATACGTTTATTACAATTATGATGAATGGGAAAAAGAGCCGCTTAGATATATTGCATATAGTGGGAACACTTTTGCGGATAACAAAGTAAAGACAGCAACTGCTGAAGAAATCGCAAAATCAAGTGAGTTGCAAGAGACATTAAGACAAAACGAATTACCTACGCAACAAGCGAAGGGAATAAAATTAGTTCGTGCGAGTGAATTCGATCAATTAGCGTTGCCAGAAACAACGTTACAATTAATTACAGTCAAAGATTTTGAAGCAAGTTTACCAGGTATCGAAACATTAGTGAAAGAAAATAATCAAGTCAATCCAGAGTTGAAAGATTACCAAGCCATGAGTGGACAAAAATATGAAATGTATCAACAAGTGAATGGTATTTTCTCAGGGATGGAATTTATGGGCTTCTTCCTAGGAATTGCGTTCTTAGCGATGTTAGCAAGTTGCTTGATGTTTAAGATTCTTTCAGGTAGTAAGAGCGATATTGGTCGATATACGATGTTAGAAAAAATCGGTGCGACTCGTGGCTTATTAAGACAATCGATTCGACGAGAAATTGGTGTTTTATTCTTAGCGCCTGGTATTTTAGGAGCGATCCATGTCTTATTTGGTTTAAGACTATTTGAATTTTTAATGAATGATCCATATCGTGATGTGTTGATACCATTCGGAATTTTCTTTGTCATGTACTTTATTTACTATGTATTGACTGTTTGGTTATATACAAGTATTGTTTTGAAAAGAGAGAAATAAAAATACTCTAAATAGGTGATATTGTTGGTTTCATTGATAGCACTTGTTAAAGAGACGAAAAAGAAGCATTGGTTCATCTGAGGTATTGACTAGGTAATATCAGCTTCTGGAATAAATTGTTCCATATGGGTTACTGAAGTAGTTTGATGGACGATCCAATAGTTTAACAAAAGGCACACTCCTTTGATTTTTATTCGTTACTTGAATCTTACAAGGTTGTGTGCTTTTTGTGTACGCTAAAACAAAAAATATCTGAGACATCACACGTTCACTCTAAACATGAATAAGCCGGAGAAGAGACTGAGACAAAACTTGTCTCAACCTCTTCTCCGGCTTGTTTTCAGAGCTAGACACTTCTGTCATAGCTTTTTTTAAGTTAATCTACTCCACGATGGATGGATGATCGCTAAGTTTTTCAATAAAGGAATGGTATCGGCTTTGACTTTAATGACAGTCGTTTTTGGAATTTCTCTGGCAGATAGTTGCAAGTACAATTCCCAGTAATTTGGTGTTTTCATTGTAGAAAGATATTCTGGTTTTTTCCTAATTGTTTTTAAAGACCAAGTGTCTACATCAACTAGCGACATCTCATTTTTATCCCAAGACACAGGTACTACCAAAGGTTTTGAAACATTTTTAACTTTGGTTTCTTTATTATCTTCTTTTTTCGGTTCATCGTATTTAGTTAAATCATACGATTCAATGATCGCATTCAATTTTTTGGCGTATTGTTTATCTGTAGCATAGCGGCCTTCCAGATACTTCGTTGCCTCTTTATAACTTTTGGCTTCAGATTTCCAAGTTGGTTTGTAGAAATCTTTGTTATTGGACAACCCGCCTTTGATCAATTTCGCATAGTCTTCTAAGCTTTCTTTATAAGAAGGGTATTTACGGAAGGTTGCATGGATTTGGTAATTTGCACCGTTGCTGTCTTGTTCCAAAGTATTGAACAAAACACTTTTTCCTTCATAAGTTCCTTTTATGCCAAACAGATTATAGTTTGGTTCACTTGCCAACAAACTATTGCCAGAACCACTTTCTAAAATCGCTTGAGCCATCATAACAGAAGCGTAAATGCCTTCTTTTTGACCAATTTCTTGCGCGCTTGTAGCAATTTTTTTCAAAAACTGATCCGTTGTTTGATTTTTTGTAAAGTTGAATGAATCATTTAAACCATCTAAAATCGACTGGTTTTTCAGTTGGTCAGTCACGCTTGGTAGACCTGCGATATTGACACGTACTGCAAAATCTGGTCTGAAATCAGCAATTGAAGTAATCCGAACTTTGTCACCTGGTTGAGGGGCATGAATAAATTGTCCATTACCAATATAAATCCCAACGTGGTGAGTGACACCTGAGGAAGGTCCCCAGAATACTAAGTCACCTGGTTGTGCTTGATCTACTGGAATCTGTGTTCCAGCGTATTGTTGTTCACCTGTCCATCCACCGATATAATGACCAGTGGCTTTCATGTAAACATAATAAGCTAAACCCGAACAGTCAAATGTACTTGGTCCTTTTGCTCCCCAAACGTAGGGTCTGCCTAAATATTTATAGGCTTCTTTCACGATTTCTTTTTGAACTGCTGTCGTGTTTGTAGGTAAAGTTGTTTCAATCGGTGTTTTGCTGACAAAATCGGAGGACCCGTCTACAGGATTTTCAATTCCTGCCTGTTGACCTTTATTTTTGTCATTTGTTTGGTGATTGGAAGAATTATTGGTATTCGCTGAAACAACTGAATCGTTACTGGTTGACGTTGACGGTTTCGATTGTTCTTTTGAACTATCAGTTGGTTTATTTTTGTCTGTGCTAGGTTTCGTTGTATCATTAGGTTTTGTCGTTTGAGAAGAATCTTGCGTATTTCCAGCTGAATTAGTCGTATCCTGAGTAGAAGAGTCTTCAGATGGAACAGTTGGTGTGTTGAATGAAGCAGTCAATGATAGATCCATTACACCAACGACAAAGAATCTTTTTTGATAATTCACTTCTTGGGCACCATTTACTTGGAAAGAAAGTAATTTTTCACCTTTAGGAGGGGTGATTTCATAGAACACTTTCGTTCCTTCTTTCAACCCACTGACCGTGCCATTAGGTTGGATGGTCAACTCTTTTTCTTCTCGAGGGGCGCTACTGATAACAGACAGCTTAATTTTCCCCAGTAATTCGGGATTAACTGTCAGTGTATGTGTCGCAACTTCTTCCGCAGGTTTCTCAGTTGATTCACCTGTTTCAGTCGTTGATGAATCAGTGGTTGATGATTCACCCGTTGAGCCAGTTGTGGCTGATGAATCTGTGGTGGACGATTCAGTTGTGTCTGTACTTGATGCTGTTGAAGTTACAGAATCACTTCCCGAAACAAGTGAGCTACTTGTAGTTGTTGGTTGGTTTTCTGTTGCAAAAACAGCTTGAGTCGATAAAATCGTTGGAGCAATCAGCCAAGATGCAGCAAGTAGGCGTATTGCTTTATTTTTGTTCATATGCGGTACTCCTTTTCTTTTTGCTTGTGACGAGTCTCTATGCTCATGCAACTGTTGTTAATACATAACAAAGATCTGATTTTTTTGATTAATAAGCTACGATTCTTTTTTCTAATAAGTCGCTTCGCTTTAACATTTTAATTATTCTGCATGCCATTAATTTGTTGGGGGAGAACAAATTTGGGGGAAATGGTCATACTACTTAAATTGTACCAAAGGAGATAGATTTCTACAAAATATTTGTAAAAATAACGACCGTAAAAAACAAAAAAAAAATAAAACACAAAAATACTTCATCATGTTTTATTTTTTTCTTCATAATTTATTCACAAATGCTACTTACACGCTTAGTTGAAGCTCTTTTTTTCAATTCTACTGGTAATAATTTTTCGCTCCATTCTTTTTCAGGCGACTGGATACGGGCTAATAATAATTGAGCAGCAGATTGTCCTAATTCAAAAATTGGTTGAGCGATCGTCGTTAATTTTGGTTTGACATATTCACACATATCCACATTATCGTATCCAATCACACTATAATCTTCGGGGATTTTCTTTCCATGTTCTTCCAACCCACGATAAATACCAAAAGCGAGCTCGTCGTTTAAGGCAAAGATTGCGGTCGCAGAGGAATTAAGAATCGTTGGAACGACCTGGTACCCACCATTTTTAGAAAAATGAGTAGGTAGTAACAATAAATTGTCGTGCGAGAGCTGATAAAAATCTAGTGCATGTTTAAAACCCTCGATCCTACGATAGACGTTTTCAGGGGGATTTTGTGGATAAACGAGCGCAATGGATTGGTGACCTAAATGAAGTAAGTGTGTACCAGCCAAGTATCCTCCACGAAAATCATCTGTGCTGATCGCATCACTAAATCCTTCAGCCTTTTTTTGATCCAACACAATAAAAGGTCGATTTTGTTTCTTGAGATTTTCATTGATTGCTGTAGTCGAAACAGCGGAAGTAGCTATGATAAACCCATCGACGCCTCGTCGTGCTAATTCGGCTAAATACTCAATTTCTTTTTGATGGTCAGAATCAGCGTTACATAAAATCGTCACGAAGTTTTGTTTGTATAACACATCTTCAATTCCACGCATTAGCGTATTAAAAAAAGGGTTGGTGATATCCGGCACGAGGACACCGATCGTTTTTGTTTCTTTCGTAATCATTTGGCGAGCGACATAGTCAGGTTGATAGCCGAGAATGTCTTTTGAAGCAAGCACTTTTTCAACTGTTTTAGCGCTGAATTTTTCTTCATTACCATTTAAAATCAATGAAACAGTGGCAATGGAAACACCAGAATGTTTTGCCACGTCTTTAATCGTTATTTTCTTTTTCTTCATTCTGATACTCCTATCTAACGGTTACTTTTATTTTCCCATGGAAAACCAGCAATGTAAATGAAAAACAAGGCGTGTTTGGTTCCTTTATCTGGCTTCTTCGATTGCTTGAAGGATTTCTTTGGTTGTACGCACTCGTGCTGTTTTTGGAAACATTTTTTCAAAAAAGAGCGTATGAAGATCTAGATCTCGATCACTACAACCATCTTCGATAACAATAACATGGTAACCATGTTGAAAAGCATCTAAAGCGGTGGCATAGACACCGTTTGAAGTTGCTACACCTGAAAGAATGAGCGTATCGATCTTTCTTCGACGAAGTTGGGCATCTAAAGACGTTCCAAAAAAAGCACTTGGATTATGTTTAGTGATCGTGAGTGTGTTTTGTGTTCCTTTGGTGGTAGGTTCAAGTAATAAATCAGTAAATTCTTTAGGGGGGGTATAAAAAGCGCCTGCTTGTGCTCGGTCATTTTTAGCACTCAAATACTGAAAGCTGGTAATATCGACATTGACTAGTATATTCCAAGCAGGTGTATGCTTTAACTGCTCTGCAATCAGTTGATTGTTTGAGAGGATGGTGGTTGCATCATAAGGGAATAATTGCCCAGAATTCACAATTCCTTTTTGGAGATCGATCGGTAAAAAAGCTGTTTTTGCTAATTCGAGTGGAATAGGTGATTTTTTAGTAGTCATGGGTTTTCCTTCTTTCAATAAATAGATCGTTTTCCATGTAAGTAAAACATAATTTCTGTATTTGTCAATGAATCGTCTATCAAATCTTTAGTCTGATTCATTTCAATGGTAAAATAAAAAGTAGCGACTTTATTCGTAAAGAGATGGAGATGAGAGAAGAAGGATGAGCTATGTAGAAGTAATCAACGAATGTAAACGGTACAAAATGGGAGAAACAACGATTACCGCAAATGATAATATTTCATTTGCGATCAAAAAAGGAGAACTAGTCATTATACTTGGTCCAAGTGGTGCAGGGAAGTCAACAGTTCTTAATATATTAGGCGGGATGGATAAGCCAGATGAAGGGCAAATCATCATTGATCAGACAGACATCGCTCAGTTCAACGATAAACAATTGACCGCCTATCGTCGAACAGATGTCGGATTTGTATTTCAATTTTATAATTTGGTACCGAATTTAACAGCAAAAGAAAATGTCGAGTTGGCAACAGAAGTTTCACCAGATGCGTTAGATCCAGTGGAGGTATTGACACAAGTAGGTCTGGCACATCGGCTGGACAATTTTCCTTCACAGCTTTCAGGAGGAGAACAGCAGCGTGTTTCCATTGCTCGAGCATTAGCAAAAAATCCGAAATTACTTCTATGTGATGAACCAACAGGTGCGTTGGATTTTGAAACAGGGAAACAGGTGTTGAAGTTATTACAAAATGCGAGTAGAGAACATGGAAATACGGTGTTGATCATTACTCATAATTCTGCCTTAGCACCGATTGCTGATCGTGTCATCCATATCAACGATGCGAAAGTCCGTTCGATTGAAACAAACGATCATCCTTCAACCATTGATGAGATTGTGTGGTAAGGAGGGGCTATGAAAACAAAAACATATCTTAAAGCAAGTGCTAGAGAAATCAAACAATCGAAAGGCAGATTTATTGCCATTGTATTGATCATTTTGCTAGGGACCTTGTTATTCGTAGGCGTTAAAACGGCGGGGCCGGTTATGCAAAAAACGATGGATCACTATGTTGAAAAAGGCAATCTATCGGATTTACAAATCATTTCAACTGGTGGTTTAACGGAACAAGACGTAACTAGAGCCGAAAAAATCCCTGATGCACAACTGGAAACGGGAAAACAATTTTATTATTCCAGCTCAAGTAAAAACGAAGTTGTGCAAGTCTTTTCTTATAAAAAATCAAATAAACAAAACCTTTTAGAAGTAGTAGATGGGCATTTACCAAAGAATAAAGACGAACTCGTACTAGATGAAAAAGCAAAAAGTCTAGGCTATAAAATAGGCGAAACGTATACGATCGATTCTGACAACGTGAAAAAGAAAGACTATCAAATTGTTGGATTTGTACGATCGCCACTTTTCATCAATAATTTAGAACGTGGTTTTGCAAATGTCGGGAACGGCACAATCGATTATTTTGTTTATTTACCTGAAACAGAATTTAACACAGACATTCAATCGGTTATTTACTTAACGTTTAAAAATGTTTCATCCTTTGATACTTATAGTAAAGAATATCGGGATAAAATGGCACAAAACCAAAAAAGCGTGGAGAAACTTTTTCAAGATCGACCAGCTGCACGTTTAACTGAACTAAGGGAACAAGCTAAGGAGTCTTTACAACCAGAAAAAGAAAAGGTGAGTGCTGGTCAAGAACAAATTAGTCTGGCACAAAGTCAATTGGCAGCTGCCAGATCCCAACTAGAGCAACAACGTTCAATGATCGAACAATTGCCTGAAGTACAACGAACAGTAGCAACTAATGAACTAGCTACGCAAGAAGCACAGCTAGCTGAGCAAGAAAAGCAAGTCGCTGAACAACAAGAAAAACTGAATGATGCACAGGCCCAAATTACCGAAAATGAAGAAAAGATCAATCGTTTGGAAAAACCAACCTATCGTTTCCAAGAGCGTTCCGATAATGTGGGCTTTCAAGAATTTGGTGATTTAGCTGAACGGATCGCAGCCATTGCTAATGTTTTTCCTGTTTTCTTCTTCTTTATTGCAGCATTGATCACTTTTACGACGATGACACGGATGGTCGAAGAAAACCGACGAGAAATCGGTACGTTGAAAGCATTAGGCTATACTAAATTTGAAATTGCAAAAAAATATGCTATTTATGCAAGTTTAGCTTCTGGTCTAGGAATTATTTTAGGAACCGTCTTAGGAACCAATCTATTACCAAGAATTATTTTTGAACTATCGAATGAACGCTATGATATCGGATCAGCAGTCATTTTTTATGATTGGTCTCCGATTTTACAAGCGGCAGTGGCGTTTTTTATCGCTGCATTTGGTGCAGCGATGATTGTCTTATTCAAAGATTTAAGAGAAAGACCGGCAGCTTTATTACAACCCAAAGCGCCAAAACCAGGCAAAAGAATATTATTGGAATATATCACACCACTGTGGTCAAGATTAAGCTTTAATCAGAAAATCAGTTATCGAAATCTGTTCCGTTATAAATCCAGAATGTTTATGGCAATCGTTGGGATTGCTGGTTGTGCTGGTTTAATGGTAGCAGGCGTAGGATTGAAAGACTCTTTAAGCTCTGTTTCTGATAAACAATTTGGCCCAATTACGAATTACCAAGCAATTGTCACTTTAGATGGAGAAACAGAAAACAGTGAAACAAAAGCAAAGGAACAGTTAGAATCCGATCCGAAAATTACTGATTTGCTAGCAGTAAACATGCAAACGATCGAGCTTCGGCAACAAGGACAAGCGACTCAAAGCGTTACGATGATCATACCGGAAACGTCAAAAGGTCTATCACCGTTTATTCACTTGATCTCATTAAAAGGACGTAACATGGAGTTGAATGATTCAGGAATCGTCCTCACACAAAAAGCTGCCGAACTGTTTGATGTATCTGAAGGAGACCGCCTTTCATTGTACACGGATGACCAAAAAGAGTTATCGGTTACGGTGAAAGCCATTGCTCAAAACTATTTAGGAAACTTTGTTTATATGAGCCCTGCCTATTATCAAAAAGTATCAGGAAACGAAGCTTCTACAAATGCTTATTTAGTTCAAGCTGACCCAATGTCTAAAAAACAAGAGAATGCTTTGTCAGAAAAGCTATTGGGAACCAATGCAGTAACAAATACATCATTTGTTTCGAAACAAATGGAAACCCAAGAAGAATCACTTGCGAACCTCGATTCAATCGTTGTGATTTTTGTCGTTTTATCAGGGCTCTTAGCGTTTATCGTGTTGTATAATTTAACCAATATCAATATTTCTGAACGAGTGCGGGAATTATCAACGATCAAAGTACTAGGCTTTTTTGATAAAGAAGTAACGATGTATATTGTGAGGGAGAATATTATTTTTACTTTAGTTGGTATTGTAGGTGGATTTGGCATCGGCTACGTCCTAACTGACTTTATTTTACAACAGGCTTCAATGGAGACGGTGATCTTCCCATTAGTGATCACTTGGAAAGCATATGCTCTTTCTGCTGTTTTGACTATTGTCTTTACAGTTATCGTCATGGTGGTGACCCACTTCAAACTAAAACACATCAATATGATTGATGCTTTGAAATCAAACGAATAAAAAAAGCTTCTTGCTAAAAGTTGAGTAGACTTTTGCAAGAAGTTTTTTTATTAGGTAACTGGTTGATGAAAAGAAAATTGGTGTAGGGAAAATAATACGCAGGTTTTGTTATGCCAATTTGTTGGATGTGCGACAGTTTATAATGGGTGAGGTCTTCCTATTAGAGGACTTAGCTCTGTCCTTGATAAACGCTTCCTTTTCCTTTATAATAGGATTTGTAAACTTGTATATATAAGTTGGAATAATAGCTGATTGGAGGCGAATGAGGATGTCGTTTAATGAGAAAGTAGTTTATCAAATTTATCCTAAATCTTATCGTGATAGTAATGGTGACGGGATTGGCGATTTAAAAGGGATCAAAGAAAAATTACCTTATCTGCATGAACTAGGGGTCGATATGATTTGGTTGAACCCCATTTATCCGAGTCCACAAAAAGATAATGGCTATGATATTTCTGATTATGTAGCGATTGATCCACTATTTGGAACGATGGAAGAATTTGAAGAACTAGTCACACAAGCAAAGAGCTATAATATAGAGATTATGCTTGATATGGTTTTAAACCATGTCTCAATAGAACACGAATGGTTTCAAAAAGCTTTAGCTGGCGATCGTTTTTACCAAGATTTTTTTATTCTAAGAGATGAGCCAACCGATTGGGTATCTAAATTTGGTGGTAATGCATGGGCGCCTTTTGGAGATACGGGTAAGTATTATTTACATCTCTATGATCAAACACAAGCAGATTTAAATTGGCGAAATGAAGCAGTGCAAACAGAGTTGTTCAAAGTTGTTCGTTTTTGGATGTCTAAAGGGGTCAAAGGCTTTCGCTTTGATGTGATCAACGTGATCGGGAAAGATGAAGAACTCAAAAATAATGCAGAGAACCAAGGAAAAGCAGAATATACTGACAAGCCGATTACTCATACGTATCTTCAACGATTAAATCGGGAAACTTTTGGACAAGATCCAGAAATCATCACAGTTGGAGAAATGAGTTCAACGACGATTGAAAATTGTATTTTGTATACGGAACCAAGTCGGAATGAGCTTTCGATGGTGTTCAATTTTCATCATTTGAAGGTTGATTACGAAAATGGAAACAAATGGAGTACGCCACCTTTTGATTTTGAAGCTTTAAAAAGTCTGTTCCATACATGGGGCGAAGCGATGAGTAAAGGAAATGGCTGGAATGCGTTGTTCTTAAATAACCACGACCAGCCAAGAGCCCTCAACCGCTTTGTAGCAATTGATAAATACCGCACAGAAGGGGCTAAAATGTTAGCGACGATGATCCATTTGAATCGTGGGACGCCTTATATTTATATGGGGGAAGAAATTGGGATGATCGATCCAGACTTTCAGCATATCGATGATTACGTCGATGTAGAAAGTTTAAATGCTTACCAAGAAATGCTGAACCAATCCTTCTCGGAAGAAGAAGCTTTTCGGCGAATCAAGGCGAAATCCAGAGATAACGCTCGGACACCGATGCAATGGACAAGCGATGAAACAGCTGGCTTTACCACAGGAACACCTTGGTTAGGTTTAGCAGCAAATCATGAGGTCATCAATGTAGAACAAGAACGTACATCTGAACAATCGATTTTCGCATACTACAAAAAATTGATTCAATTGCGAAAACAATATCCTGTAATCGCATCAGGGGACTATCAAGCTTATGAACCCGATCATCCTCAAGTATACGGTTATTTAAGACAATTAGACGGACAAAAATTATTGGTTTTAACTAATTTTTACGAAAATGAAACGACCATAACGATCCCAGAAGAATTTGTTAGTGCCCAACCGCTTATCAGCAATTATGCCAATACTCTTATCCAAGAGGAATTGACCCTAAGACCTTATCAAGCGATCGCACTGTTGATCCAGTAAATAAAAGATCAAGAGCAAAAAATTGGTAAACGATGAGCCGATAGTAACTGAGCATGATCTTTGTTTCTAAAGTAAAAAAACTTTCATGAGATTGACAAATTACTGATGTCTTTATGAGCAACTGTTTTGAAAAAAACGATGAATCGGTTGCAGATAAAATTTTACACGAGATATTTCGAAAGAAAATTGTATTTTTAATGAACCATCAGCTGGTGGTAAAACATTCGACGCTTAATCCATGATTTATTGGATTAAGGTCGTTTTTATTTTGTCTAAAAACAAATGTGAGATAAGAAAAAAGAATTATGAAAAAATCAATTGAGTAATGATAAAATTGAGTATCGCAAATCAAAGAATATGATGGAGTCAATAACAATTTAATGTATGCTCTCATCTAAGAAAAAAGAGGATACAATATCATTAATAGACCTAGTGTAAGATGGACTATAAATCTTTTATTTGTATTTTGCATAAAACTTGCCTGAAGTTTTTCTGAAACCCAAACAAATTGTAATTCGTTTTTGGGATGGTCTATTAAATACTGTTTAAATATTTCGCGTTCCTTTTTTTTGGATTTAATTAAGTAAAAACCTGTAACAGCACTGATGGTAAGGGCTATTCCCAAATAGGGAATTATATAATTCAAATTTTTAGGAACGTCTTCAATAGGGAAAAAGTAGTGAATAACACGTTCCAAAATAAAAAAGACAATAACATAAATGATAAATGAAAATTTTCTTTTTAGAGCAAAAGAAGGATCCTTTTTTTCATAATATTGTGAGATTGCTTTTTTTCGTTTCTTTTGTTCTTGTTCAGTTAGGTTTGGAAAAGTACGCTCTCTTTCTTGTTTATATAGAGCCATGATATCTGAATACTCCTGTTGGATCTGCCTGACTTTGTAGACTGTATAAATAAAACTACCATAATATATTAAAGTAAACATAAATTTAATTAAAAGCATTATTTAGTTCTCCTTAAAGACCTTTTTTTAATTATAGCAAACAACATTTGAAAGTAGCTTTAAAAATGTAATAAAAAAGAGAGTAGAGCAATAATCAGATTTTTTTCTGACTATTGTCCCACTCTCTTTTTCTTTTACCTATTAACCTTTACATAAAGCGTAACATGTAGGTGAAATATTTCTTCAGATGATAAGTAGTGGAAGAAGCTTGATTGATTTCCTCGATCAATGAAAGAAATATATACAAAAAAAGTTATGGTAAACGATCAAAATTCAAGAATATTAATTGGGAATATTGAGCGTTTATGCTTAATTAGAACAAGTAAAATAAATGTTGCAGGGGAGATGATCCATACGATTTTGTCAGCTTCGGTAACAAAATGGACATTGGAAAGAAAAATCAATTGAAAACAGGGGAAACACCTAAAGCTGATGAAGTGGTATTGACGAGAAAATAATGATCAAAAATAAGAGCAAAAAAGGAGTAAATATGAGTAAGAAAAAATTAACAGCAAAACGTAAAAAACAGCTATTAACGATGTTTGCGGTGGCTGGTGTGATGGGAAATACTGGGATTGCACCAACGATGGCATTAGCGGATACTTTGACACCAACAGCCGAAACTTCTACTGAACAAACACAGGCGAATGAAGCAAAAGAAGTCATCGATCAAACGATACAAAACGTCACAGATCCGTTAGTAAACCCAACGGATTCAACTACTACAGCTAGTGATTCGTTAGCACCAACCGATGAAACAACGGATGACACCCAAGACCAAGCAACAGAACAAGAGCAAGCAACAGCAGCGACTGCCGACAGTGAAGGGGATGCAACTAATCCAACAGCTGAAGCGCCAAAAGTAGCGCAAAAAGCGAACGTGGCAGCAGCTTCTAAGATAACTGGCACATGGGGTACCAGCTCGTATACTTTTGATGAAAATACAGGAGTATTGACAATCGGAGCAGGTGAGTTAAGTCGATATACAGAATCCCCATGGAATAGCAAAAAAGTATCAGCGGAAGCAATCAGGAAAATTGTCTTATCTGGAAAAGTAGTTGCTCCGGAAAATTCTTGGGCCTTATTTGGTGGTAGTCAATTGCAGAATGTAACTGAAATCGAAGGGTTAAGTCAACTGGATACCAGTAAAGTAACAACTATGGGAAATATGTTTAGAGCTTTGAGTAGCATAACAAGTTTAGATGTAAGTGGCTTTGATACCAGTAACGTAACAAATATGAATGATATGTTTTGGGGTATGAGCAGCGTAACAAGTTTAGATGTAAGTGGCTTTGATACCAGTAACGTAACAACTATGATTTATATGTTTAACGGTCTGAGTAGCGTAACAAGTCTAGATTTAAGCAACTTTGACACTAGCAAAGTAACAGATAGGTGGAATATGTTTGGTGATACTCCACTTAAGAAATTAATTCTAGGAGATACCTTTAAATTTGTAAAATCAGCCAACGGACCAGCAGGCCTTACTTCTGCGTGGATGAGAGAAGATGGCAAAGGGACGTTTTATTCAGCAGCAGATTTCATGAACAACTATGGCACTGGTGACTTGACTGCTGGCACGTATGTTTCTGCTACAGGATGGTGGGGTACCAGTCCGTATAATTTTGATGAAAACACAGGGACATTGACGATCGGAGCAGGTGAGTTAAGTGGCTATGAAGAATCACCTTGGAACAGCGGAACAGTGGATCTTGAAGCAATCAAGAAAATTGTTTTGTCTGGAAAAGTAGTGGCTCCAGAAAATTCAAACTACTTATTTAGTACAAGTACCGCTAATAAGGATCTTACGAATGTAACTGAAATCGAAGGGTTAAGTCAACTGGATACCAGTAACGTAACAGATATGAGTTATATGTTTTTTGGTATGAGCAGTGTAACAGGTTTAGATGTAAGTAGCTTTGATACCAGTAATGTAACAAATATGCACTCTATGTTTAATTTTGTCAGTAGCTTAACAAGTCTAGATGTAAGTAACTTTGATACCAGCAACGTAACAGATATGGGTTATATGTTTAATTTTGTCAGTAGCTTAACAAGTCTAGATGTAAGCAGCTTTGACACTAGCAAAGTAACAGATATGGGTAATATGTTTGCTGGTACTCCACTTAAGAAATTAACACTAGGAGACACATTTAAATTTGTTAATGGAGAAGGAGATCTTACTTCTGCTTGGAAGCGAGAAGATGGCAAAGGGACGTTTTATTCAGCAGCAGATTTCATGAAAAACTATGGAACGGGTGATTTGACTGCTGGCACGTATGTTTCCGTTGAAACAGGCACGTGGGGAACTAGTCCGTATACGTTTGATGAAAATACAGGGGTATTGACAATTGGAGCGGGTGAGTTAAGTAGCTATAAAGAATCACCATGGTCCGAAAACAAAAAAGTAGATGCTACAGCCATCAAGAAAATTGTCTTGTCTGGAAAAGTAGTTGCTCCAGAAAATTCTTTTTTATTATTTAGTGGAAATACCTCGGCTGACAAACCTACGAATGTAACTGAAATCGAAGGGTTAAGTCAACTGGATACCAGTAACGTAACAGATATGAGTAAAATGTTTAAAGGTATGAGTAGCATAACAAGTCTAGATGTAAGTGGCTTTGATACCAGTAAAGTAACAAATATGCAACATATGTTTTCCGGTATGAGCAGCGTAACAAGTCTAGATGTAAGTGGCTTTGATACCAGTAACGTAACAGATATGGCTAATATGTTTCGTGGTATGAGCAGTGTAACAAGTTTAGATTTAAGTGGGTTTGATACCAGCAAAGTAACAGATATGAGTGATATGTTTCTTAAAGCTCCGCTTAAGAAATTAATTCTAGGTAATCACTTTAAGGCGGTTGGAGACACTGGTTTATCAGCACCGAAAGCATTGAACGATGGAGATCAGCTGACAGGAAATTGGATTCGTGAAGATGGTCAGTCCAAAGGCTATTCACCTGCTGACTTTATGACAAATTACGGCACGGGTGATTTAACGGCAGGAACTTATGTGGCAGAACTAGTTAAAAGTGAGTTGAAACCACAAGAATATCATGTAGGAGATGTCAATATTACTGGAACCTACACAGGGGATATGTCTCTCGGCCGATTAACCGTTAATGGCAAAGTTGTCAGTTGGGGCGGTAGCTTCAAAGATGGTCAATTCAGCTATTATGTCGGTGTTGGCAAATTAAAAGTCGGCGACAAAGTCGTATTAGATGGCTACAACAAAGAGAAGGAATTGATAGATTCCAAAGAGATTGAAGTGATTTCCGAATCTTCAGGATCAATTGATCAGGTGGACACTTATAAGCTAGGTGATTCAACCATTACTGGAACTTACACGGGGGATATCCATAAAGGAAAACTAGTAGTGAATGGGGAAGTAATCAGCTGGGGCGGAACCTATAAAGATGGTAAGTTTAGCTATTATGTGAACTCTCAAATCATCAAAGCAGGAGATCAAGCAACGATTCAAGGCTATGATAAATTCGATACACCACTAGGGGACCCACAACCAGTGACTATAGGAGAACAACTGGGTCAATTAACAGAAGCCCATCGTGTGGGAATCAGTACAGTGATCGAAGGAAACTACACAGGCGATGTTTACCAAGGAATCTTGTTGGTCAATGGCGAAAAAGTTAGTCAAGGCGGTAGCTTCAAAGATGGCAAGTTCAGTTATTATGTAGGAAACCTTAAAGTGTCAGAAGACGATCAGGTAGTCTTGATGGGTGCCAACAATCGAGGACAGCAAATTCCAGGATCAGAGATTGGGGTCACTATTCAAACACCAACAGCTGAAATCAACGAATTGACTTATAAAATCGGCACACAAACGATCAAAGGAGCCTATGGTTCTGATACCCAAGTCCACCAAGGACACTTGTTTGTCAATGGTAAACTGATCAGTAAAGGTGGAAGTTTTAAGGATGGGGCAATCAGTTATTATGTGAAGCCAGACCTAATCAAAGCTGATGATCAAGTGACAATGAATTTCTATGATGGAAGTGGCAACTTATTGGCTGAAAACCAAACAGTTTCTGTAAACTAAGGAAAAATAAATTTATGTAAGTCTAAAAACTGGGGCATTGATTAGAAAAAATCTGATCAATGTCTCAGTTTTCTTGATTTAAGATACGCTCAATATTCAAACAGGTTGAGCTAAATGATGAATACCGGAATGTGTACAGAGGTTTATATTTTTCGTCAAATAAAATTAAAAATTTATGCCATTTAAAAAGAAAAGTGACACACAAAAAATACATTATATCAGGGGTTTCTTCTTTTTTTAACTTGTGAACTTAGCTATCTTTTCCCTTTCTATTCTTACTTTTTAGTTTAAAAATATCTATTGTCATTGTGTCGCTCAAATCTCCATTTTCTGGACATTAATATCTAAAAATAAATATGATGTGAAATTATGCGTTACTTAGCGTTGTGTAGTAATCAAACTGATCAACCTGCCAAGATTCCAATCACAACCACCTTTGAACAACATGAAACAACGATGACTAATAACAATGGATTTAACGCTTCACAAAATCCATTGGATGGACAATGATATTAGCAATGATGATTTCCCATTCTGATTGTAAAAGATCAATAAAGTTGATATAATGAATACGAAAAGAGGAGTTGCGCTAACAACTCCCTTAACAGCACCGTTTAAGACGGTGACCAGTTTAATATTATTTTTGAAAAATAATCGTCGACCGGCTAAAGCTGACGGTTATTTTTTTTGATTGTTGTTTACAACTGCCAAGATTCCAAAAATGATTGTTGCGATTAAAGAACCGAAACCAATCATTAATCCTAGCGCCGTTTCAACAGGCAAAAGGCTTCTCCTTTCTGTAAGATTTTGGAAGTACGCACATACGCACCACCTCGCTTTCAATCGGATAGCCACCGTCACAAACTTTACTGTCTTGATTATTATTAGCATATCTAAAATCGATTAAAAATTCTCGATTTTAGTTGTTTTTTCTATAATTTTAGCGAGGTGATCGTGATGGAATAATCTATTGTTTTACTCGGTAAAATTCAGGAAATCAAGACACAGCCATTGCTTGTGCGATTTACATTACCAATGAGCCCTGAACCAATCAATCAGTGGTCAAGATAGAAATAACGGATAAATTGCTCATTTTGGAAGAAGGCAATTATACTATTTCAGTAACAGGTCACTTCAATAAACGGAATCACTTAGTCATTGAATCAATGTAAATTAAAAACCCCAATCATTTTATGCGATTGATGAGCATAAAAAAGAAGAGCTGCACTCCTAAATGTGGATTGCAGCTCTTGTTGTTTTACATAGAAACAGGAACAAAGGTATGTTTAGTAGAGACTGGGACAATAGTCTTCTTCAGTAAGAAAAATAAGCTTGATCGTCCTAGTCCCTCGTTTTTTTGAGAGATGTTCCAGACTTTCTTTACTCTTTTTCAAAGTAGTCTTTTTCCGAAAATTCTGCTTTTTGGTAGACACCCTGATCGCCATAATACTTGTTGTAGCGTTGTTTGAACTTTTTAAAAGTAAAGACAACCAATAATTTGATCAATGTGTAGATGGGGATCCCAAAAATTACACCCATGAGTCCTAGTAAATCACCCATCACTAATAAAACAATCAAAATAGTGATTGGATGGACTTGAAGGCGATTGCCCATAACTCGAGGGATAACTAAGTCCCCATGAAGTAATTGGACGATGAACCAGACCAAAACAAACTTAATTGCCATGAATGTCGAATCTTGGAAAGCAATAAACAATCCAGGAAAGAAGGCAATAAATGGTCCAATGTAAGGAATGATACATAAAATCCCAGCTGCGATTGCTAGTATGCTTGCAAATTCTAAGCCGATCAATAAAAATGTGACCCAATAAACAGCTCCTAAGATGAAAGAAGCAATGATTTGCCCTTTTAAGAAATCACCTAATTGTTGATTGGCGATTTTAGTCAATGTCCGAAAATCTGTACGGAACTTGGGTGGTACGATCCCTAACACAGCTTGATAAAATTTCTGAGGATCTCTTAATAAGAAGAACGCAATGATTGGACCAGTAAACAATGTAATAAAGGTAGATGTTACTGCTGAAAAGATATTCCCGATACTTTGTGCGCCACTTTCCCAATAATCGCCAATAAACGAGGCAAAATTAGACGTCCAATCATCAATCGATGAAAAGAATTGATCGAATGTGTCCGCAAAAGGTGTTTGCGCTAGGAAGTTTTTCAAAGTTTGTATAAAATCGTTGAACAAATCAGGAAAACTAGTCATTAGTGTTTTGGCTTGTTGCTCCAAGAAAGGAACTAACCAAACACTCCCTAAGCCGATCAAAAATAAAATAATGACATAAACGATAGTAACAGATAAATTTCTAGATAGTTTTCGGCTCAAACGTTTGATCAACGGGTCTAGTAAATAATATAAAACTAACGCAAATAGTACTGGGGCGAGTGTTGTTGCAAAAATCACAAAAAATGGTTTAAAAATAAAACCGATCTGCTGAAAAAAATAGATCACTAAAGCTAACATAATCAACAACCCTAATACATAATAAGAAGTCGTTCCTCCTAGAAAACGTATCAGACGAGACTGATCTTTAGAATTATTCTTCAATTTATTACTCCTTTCAATGTACTAAATCGCTCTAAGTTCAAGATAAAAGTAAAAGGAAATAGTTTTTTACCTATCGGGAACGTCAAGCTGATTTATCTTATTATAGTCGGAACTAGTGACAAAAAGAAAATGATACTGTTCAGAAATGGCTAGAAAATAAAAAGAAATAGTTTTAAGAAAACGCTTGACTATTTATTTAGCGATATGATAAATTAAATTCTGTTGCTAAAACGTAAAGATTACGATTTGGTAACTTTAATCGTAAAATGAAAGAAGATGAAGGAGTGCCGTCAAATGAAGCGTTTGGTTTATTTATTAGGGATAGTAGCTACTGTTTGTATACTTGCCAGTTGTGGCAATCAACAAGAAGCCGCGAACAAAAAAGAAAAATTGCAGGTGATGACGACTTTTTATCCAATGTATGATTTCACGAAAGAAGTAGTGGGAGATGAAGGAGAAGTTGAGTTATTGATTCCTGCTGGGACAGATTCACACGACTATGAGCCGTCAGCAAAAGATATGGCAAAAATTCAAAATGCGGATGTCTTTGTCTATAACAACGAAAATATGGAAACCTGGGTACCAGCAATCCAAAACACATTGAAAGAGGGGAATGTGTTAGCAGTCAAAGCGACTGAAGGGATGTTGTTGTTACCAGGTAGTGAAGAAGGACATGACCATAGTCATGGCGAAGCAGGGCATTCTCATGAATTGGACCCGCATGTTTGGTTAGCTCCAAGTTTAGCAATGAAACAAGTAAAAAGTATAAGGGATCAACTGATCACAAAATACCCCGATAAAAAAGAAGCCTTTACTAAAAATGCGGAGAATTATTTAGAAAAATTACAAGAACTTCATCAGAGTTATCAGGATACCTTAAGTAAAGCAAAACAAAAATCTTTTGTTACCCAACATGCCGCATTCAACTATTTGGCATTAGAGTATGGAATGAATCAAGTGTCAATAGCTGGCTTATCCTCAAGTGAGGAACCTTCAGCCGCAAGAATTGCTGAATTAAAACAGTTTGTAAAAGATCATGGGATCAAATATATTTATTTCGAAGAAAATGCTAAAGACAGTATCGCTAGAACTCTAGCAAATGAAGCCGGCGTTTCTTTGGCTGTCTTGAATCCTCTAGAAGGTTTAACGAAAGAACAACTTGCAAATGGTGAAAACTACGTAACCATGATGAAAGAAAACCTCAAGTCGTTACAAAAAACGACAGATACAGTGAATCCACTGGAAGCCACACTGACACCAGAAAAAGAAAAAAATGTATATAATGGTTACTTTGAAGATTCAGCTGTGAAAGACCGCAAATTGTCCGATTGGAAAGGGCAATGGCAAACGGTCGATAACTATTTAGCTGATGGAACCTTAGATCCCGTATTTGAGTATAAGGCAAAAATCGATCCAAAAAAATCAGCAAAAGAGTACAAGGATTATTATACCGTCGGATACCAGACGGATGTCGAAAAGATCAAGATTGACGGAGATCGAATGGCATTTACTTTTAAAAATGGTGAGACGAAGCAATCATCATACCGATATGCAGGTAAAAGAGTTTTGAATTACGCTGCAGGAAATCGAGGCGTACGCTACTTATTTGAAGCAGTAGAGCCAGAAAGTGGCGCTTATCGATATGTACAATTCAGTGATCATTCGATTGAACCAACAGATTCGGAACATTTTCATATCTATTTAGGGAATGAAAGTCAAGAAAGTTTACTGGCAGAAATGGATCATTGGCCAACTTTTTATCCAGTGGAGATGAGTGGGCAAGAAATTGCGCAAGAAATGCTGTTACATTAAACTACAAAATAGGAACAAGAAAAGATAAATAAGAAAAAATGAGCAAAACAAACAGACGAGTTTTGCTCATTTTTTTTGTTTGTTTTTGGGGAGAAGTCTGAGATTTACGAGATCAATTTTTTTAAACCACGTACAGAAGCCGGAATCACTTCGCCATTTGCTAACGTGATTTCACGAGTTTTTTTGTTGATCGTACGGACATTTTGAGTATTGATCACGTATGATTTATGGCAGCGGATAAAATGACGGTTCATTTTCTCTATTTCTTTGATTTTATCATAGAACTGCATTTGCGCATGAGTCAAATGAACCTCTAATTTATGTGGCGTTCCTGGGGAAGTAGAGAAATACTGGATATCTTTGATCGGAAGAAATTTTATTTCATCGTTAAATTCGATTTTAAAAATATCTTTTTGTAAAGGAGTCGCTTTGACATCTTCAAAGATCTTACTTAAAATACGTTCCACATTTTCTTTTAAATCAAAAATATCTTCTTTGATAATATAATCAGTCGGTTCAATATTACTCTTTAAGATAGACATTGAAAGATCCGTATGAGAAGTAACATAAATAATTTTTCCTAAAGGATCTAGATCTCTTACGCGTTTTCCGATCATAATACCATCTAGATCGCTATCTTTTAATTCAATGTCTAAAAAATAAATACCAAAAGATGAGGTTCGTACTCTAGCTGCTTGAAGAAGTTCAATTGGATCAGAAGTGGCGATATGGACATAACTATCCAAATTCTCAATCATAATTCGATTTTTGATCACTGCTGAAATTACTTCCAACTGTTTCGTGTCATCTTCGCAAATATAAATTGGAATCATACGAATACTCCTTTATTTTGTTTGTATATAGATTGTCTGAGAAAAACGTTGATTCTCAATAGATGTCTCTAAAAAGATATAAGGATTGGCCTTTGACAGCTCATCCAAAATGAATAAACCGAGTCCTTCGTTTTTAGGATCTTTTTTTGTTGAAAAACCTTTTTGTTTTAATTGATTTAACGGAAGTGTATTCATCGTTGTATTGATGACACGAATAATCACTGAGTTTTTCTTTTTTAAAACAAAGAGTTCAATTTTCTTCTTTTTAGTAATTAAAGCTCCTTCAATCGCATTATCTAAAATAATACCTAACATTCGGACGATGTTTACTGTGTGTTTTTTCTTTAAAGTGATCTCTTCTGGAATAACAAGATGCACGGATAATCCTTTTTCTTGTGCCATCATTAATTTCAAAGACAATAAGCTTCTTATTTCAGGAATTTTTATGTTATCTAACAGACTAAGGTTTGCTGGGAAAAGATCCATCATTTGACGAGTGGGTAAGATATTTTGATTGTAGTACTTACGTAATCCCTCCAGGTCACCTTCAGCAAGATAACTATTCATTGAAAAAAGCAAGTTTTGATAATCATGCTTGAATTCTCTAAGGTCTTGATAGTTTTTTTCTAGATCGCGGATGTAATCTTGTTGCATTTGCATACGCTGTTCTAACAATTGGTCTGCCATTTTTCTCTTTGAAATTTTCCAATAATAAATGAGGATAAACAGCCCGCCACAGAGATAAAGAATGAAAAAGCCAGTGTTGATAGTTAAAATTTGGGGAGTCTCGCCAGAAAAACGTGTATAAAAGATAACGATATAATAGGTAAATAACATCAACGCGCCAACGGTTCCAATCATTCGGCGATCCAACCCATGGAAATTTTCTAAGGCTTTTTTAAAGGCTAAAGCAAGTAAGATCGATAACGTCGCAGAAATGACGATATGAATATACTGCAAGGAATCTCCTGGTTCAATGACAGCAGATTTCAAAATAAAAAAATCGCTGATGCTCGTCAAATGGTCTCCTAAAAGCGAAGTAAGCAATCCCCAAGGAAGAGCATAAACCAGTTTTTGCGGGGAAGTAGAAAAGAAGAAGAATGTTAGCATCAGCATACCTATAGCAAATAAAGCAGTAAATATCCCAAATAAAGGATACATAAAACCTAACAAGACACAAGAGATTAAAATAGTGGTAACGAATAAGTATTTCTTTTTAATTTGGTGTTCAATGAGTAATACACAAATTGTGTAAATTAAATATTGCAAGGCTATGGACCACAAAAACATAAAGTACAGCTCCCATTGATTTTTACCAAATTATAGCATATTTATTGAATTATTTTTTTAATTTTTCAGGGATTTTAAACTCTGAACTCATACCAAAGCAGCATCCAGACACAAAGAAGTCAGACAAATTAGTAAGTTGTTTAATGATTGTTTTTTTCATAGAAAATTCCTCCAAGATTCATTATATAATTCGTAATTGGAAGCAGCGTAGCTATTTCTAAAATAATCCCGAGAAGCAAGTAAGTAGAAAAGTAAGAATTAGCGAAAAATAAAATAGTTATTGCAAATAGAAGAAACATGAAAATTGCTTTTTTTAACAGTGGTGGGCGTTTTTCAGGTTCAATGGGATTGATTGCTGTACCTTTTGATCCATAGCGAAGCAACAATAAGAAACAGATGATCAATGAAATGACCTTCAGTGGGGAAGAGATGGTCACATCAAAGTGTTTCATTAAGAGGGGAACGCCCCACAAATAAAGCAAAGTCCATAGTAAACAAACAAATTCAGAATCAGAATGAAGTCCGTAAGCATAGCGACGGATACAAATATAAGAAAGAAAGGTCAATCCTGTTTCGACCCAAGAACCGGTTATTAAAGAAAATACTAAAACAACGGCTAATTTGCCAAGGTTATTCATTAATACATCAAGGGCAAATTTTACTTGGAGATAAACCATTTCATCTTCTATTTTTTCACCACTGAATAATGTGTCTAATATTCTATTTACAACTTTATTTTTCATCCAACGTACCTCCAATAACGATTTTATTCTAAATTTGCTAAAAATAGTGTTTCGATTCATAAAAGGTTGTTTTGACATCAAAACCGTAAAAAAAAGATCAAAAAATTCAGTTAGATCTTTCTTTTTTGAGTATTTTATAAATGGCAGATAAAAAAAGTGAACGGTTTTGACATGAAAAGGGCTTTTTATGATTTTTATGTGTTCTCTGCCTAGAAGTGTGTTAAAAATTGATTGACTTAAAAAATATTGGAGGAACTATCATGGGGAATGAACAAGTAATGGAGAAAATGGATGAGCAATTATTTGAAGTTGGTGAAACAGGTGCTTTTGTTTCAGATTTATTTGAAGCGCCTATCAAAGGAGAAATTGAAAAAGTTTATGAAAACAGCGTGATGATCCGGGTCATCAAATGTGCAGTAGAAGATAATGAGACTGCCGACAGTTTGCATTGGCAACTTGTTGTTCGAAAATCAAGTGCGATAATGGAATGAATAAAATAAACATAAACACAACAAATAGGCTGAGGTACTGTCCGAGTATCCTGTAAATCAGTCTATTTGTTGTGTTTTGAAGTATAGTGATTTTTTAGTTGGCCATTAAAGTGAACACGCTTGTCCTTATTTTTTGGATAAGACTATATGACGTTGGTAAAATTTCCATACTTGAATGCTTTGAACAATTGCTATGATTAAAAATAAAACAGCCACTAATAAAATAGCAAAATGCCCAAATAAATGGTGGCAAAAAACGAGAACGCCTGCACCACTGATGAAAGCCAGAACAACTGTCAGAAAATGGAAAAAACGATCGAACGCTGCTTTTTCTTTTGTGACAAGAGAATCGTATAAGTTAGTAGCAACTCCTTTTAGATTCCCCGTAGTAAAAAGATTAGTATAAGCTCGTCCATCGATTTTATCAAAAGCGACCCATTGAATAGCTGCTGTAAATGCAATCATGATGGTTACGATGGCTGGGTGGATACTGATTGGAGTCAGACTGACTAAGAAAAAGATAATTGCTTCGTAGTAAAGAACATACAAACGCCAATAGTGTTTTTCTTTCTTTTTGAAATAATCAATCAAAAATTTTGTCAGTAAAATCCCTAAAAAAAAGAAGACAGTAGAAAGAATTTTTTTTCCAACGCTAATCCATTCACCATCGAAAGCTTGGATGATTGCTAAGACAATATTACCCGTTTGTGCTGAAGCAAATGCGTTATATTGAATATATGTATAACTGTCCATTGCGCCACCGATAAAGGATAATAAAAGTCCGATTGTCCGTCCTTCATGAAATGAAGTACTCATTTATATTCACCTTCAAATTAATATATTTGTCTTTTTTATTCTATCATATTGGTTATATGTTTTTGATATTTTATAGATAATTTTCAGAAAAGGTCAGTGTTTGCTAAAGTCATTTTAATTTTTAGAAAGGTCTGTTAGTATAAAAGAAAAATATTGACCATTTATATATAGAAAGATGTGAAAACAATCAATCAAGGGAATGAAAAAGAAATACTTCGCTTACAAAGAGAAATCAGTCATTGGGAAAAAAGATATGAGAAGCTCCAACAAATTTTCCGGATGCAAGAAGAGATCATTGCAAGCTATGAAGCAGCTTATGGTGAAGCACCTGGGCTGATTGAGGAAGAAAAAGAAACGAATAATAGTCATTCATTTTTCGATATGATGGAAAAGCGCTCCTACAATCGTTTTAATTACGAGCAAAAAGCAGCGATTACTTACAATATGGAAAAAAATCTAAGGATCATTGCAGGAGCGGGAAGTGGGAAGACCCAAACAATTTGTGCAAAAGCTGTCTATTTAATGACTGAAAATCAGGTAGATGAGCAACGGATATTGATGATCACTTTTACGAGAAATGCTGCGAATGAATTGAAAAAGCGAGTAGATAATTTTAGCCAACGAAAGACCAATGTTCATATAGGAACTTTTCATAGTATCTTTTTTCGTTTGTACAATGATATTTGTCGCCAATTCCCAGAAGTAGTCACTGAAGGGATACAAGGAGAATTTTCAAAAGAGACCTCATACAAAGTCAGTGGACTAATACAACAACTTATTCGTAAGTATAATTTATATGCTTTTGATCAATATGGAGAAAAAAATTTGGCGGCACGTCTTGACTATTGGCAGAATATGAACTTATCAATAGAAGAAACGCGAGTGTTGATAAAAGAAAACTTTGACTTTATTGAACCGAATGCAACTATGCCGATTTCCGAAAGAATGACTCACTTCATGCGAGAACTGCAAGCACAAAAGAAAGAGCAACATCTTTTTGAATTCAATGATGTTCTAAGTAATTTAAAACAAGCCTTGCAGAACGAAGAAATCAGAAACTTCGTAGGACAAAAATATGATTATTTATTTATTGATGAATTTCAAGACACGAATCCTTTACAGTGGGAAATTGTTCGCCTGATCACGAAGGAAACACCAATGAAACTTATTGTGGTCGGTGACGATGATCAAAGTATCTATGGGTTTCGAGGTTCGGAACCTTCTTATATTAAAAATTTTGACCAAGAGTACGCAACGAAGACGCTTTTTTTATTAACCAACTATCGTTCACGTGCCACCATTGTTCAAGGAGCGAATCGCTTAATTACTTTTAATAAAAATGATCGTATCCAAAAAGCGATGATTCCAGCTAAGAAAGAGGCGGGGATTATGCAGGCGCTAGCTTTTGATGACATACAAGCTGAAAGTCGCTGGATCATTGAACAAATCAAAACATTGATTAAACATAAAGGAAAATACAAAGAATCAATCGTTTTATATCGGTCGTTAACGCAAACCCAGCAATTAGTCCAAGACTTGTTACAGACGGATATCCCCTTTGTACTAGAAGCAGATGGCCCATACGAAGGGATATTTGGGATAAAACTATTTCAACAGTTCTATCAAAGGATCCTTTACTGGCAAAATGCAACTACTTATCAAAAAAAGACGCAGGGTTATCAACAAGTACTCTATCAGTTAATGATTAATTGCTATTTCAAGAAGGCTGAATGTGAGGACTATTTTTCTAAACGAAATAAAGTAACAGATATTGTGGAATATATCCTTTCTGTAAAGCCGCATTTAAAAACAAAAGAAAAAGAGATTCATCGGTTTGTAAAGGACCTTCATACTTTTGATAAAAATGGCGGAAAAGGTTTTGATCGTTTAATTCAAAGCTACCTTAAATTAAGTCGACCAACTAAAGAAATAGACGGTAGTGAGCGTGAATGGTTGTTAGGAACGCTCAAACAATTTCCAACATTAGAAAAAATCAACCATTTAGAAAAAGACATCCAAGCAGTTGCGAAACAACTAAAAACTCGTTTAATCGCTTACCGACAAGGAAAACTTGATGCTTTATGCATTCAAAGTATTCATAGAAGTAAAGGCTTAAGCTATCGCAATGTTTTTTTAGTTGGTTGTAATGAAGGAGCTATTCCTTACAATGGTGCCTCTGATAAAGCAGCCATTAGTTTGGATAAGGTCAAGGCAGAGCATGTGACAACAGTCGAAGAAGAACGCCGTCTTTTTTATGTAGCAATGACCCGAGCAAGGAATCGTCTCTATTTGTGTATACCTTTGATGAAGGGGACGAGAAAATTGAAAACTTCTAGATTTATTAGAGAAACAGGTTGTAAAATTAAAAAAATACATGTTTGATCACATAAAAAACGATATTATTAGGTAAAAAATACTAATAATATCGTTTTTTTTATGTATTTTTCTTCTTTTTTTTATACAAAATAAATTAATTTTTTTCATATAAACACAGGATTAAAAGGGTTTAATAGCAAAGAATAATAAATTTTCTGAATTTTAATAGCTAATAATTGGTGTTTTTTATAACTTTCAGTTAGAATGGGATTATAATTAAAAAGGAGTGAGAGAATGATAAAAGTATATACTTCCCCTAGCTGTACTTCTTGTAGAAAGGCAAGAGCATGGTTGCAAGAAAATCGTTTAGATTTTGAAGAAAAAAATATTTTTGCAGAGCCGATATCAGAAAATGAAATACGTGAAATTTTAGCAGCCACTAACGGAGGCGTTGAAGACATTATCTCTACTCGCTCAAAAATATACGAAAAATTAGCTATTGACTTCAACGAGCTCACATTAAAGCAAATGATCGTCCTTTTTAAACAATATCCTTCTTTACTAAGACGTCCGATCTTAATTGATGAAAAAAGAATATTGATCGGTTTTAATGAAGATGAAATTCGTTCGTTTGTTCCAAGAGAAATTCGTTCAGTTGCAAGAAGAATGATTTATATGCAAAACAGTATCTTCAGTTAAATTTAAAAAAGGAGGAATCTTGTGAAGGTATACGGGTCGGCGCATTGTGTGACGTGTCTAAAAGCAAAGCAGTGGTTAGAAGAACATCATCTCTCTTATCAGTTTATTGATTTAGATCAGAGAGAGCTAACCGTTAAGGAAGCAAAAGAATTGTGTGGGTTTGAGAATGTTCACGCGGAACGACTGTTCGCCACTTGGTCACAAGGTTTCAAAAATCTGGAAATTGATTTATCTACTATTAATGAACAACAATTGATTGTTTTGTGTAGAACACATGGAGAACTAATCAGACGTCCGCTGATTATTTTTGATAATGTTTTATTTGTTGGGTTTAATGAGGAATTAATGGAGAAATTAATTGCAAGCCAATAAATACAGGATGACCTCAGTGGCAAAAAAACGAAATAGTCGGTTAGAGGAGATGGATGGCTATTCATTTCCTTTTTTTGTGAGTGATCTTTTCTAAAAGAAACTTGTCTCGGTCTCTTCTAGTATCTCTAAAAACGAATAAACGGTGTTCAAAGAGCTGACCTTCGGCGATAAGTCAAAAAATCTCAAAACATGAGGAGCTGTTTCGAGATTTTTTGACTTATCGCTTAGGTCAAGACACTCTTTTCACAACCTCTTGCTAAACGGCGTTCAAGAAGCAACTCCTCAACAATAAGCGATGGTTTTCTAAAATATGAGGAGCTATTTTAAAAAATCATCGCTTATTCGCTCGGAGTTGAACGCTTCTTTCACAGTCTCTTGCTAAACGGTGTTCAAACATCAGCTCCTTGAAATAAGCCTGAATTTTTCAAAACATGAGAAGCTGTTTCAAAAAATTCTTTCTTATTGTCATCAGAGCTACCCGATGTTTTCACGACCTCTGATTCACGGTGTTCAAAGAGCTGACCTTCGGCGATAAGTCAAAAAATCTCAAAACATGAGGAGCTGTTTCGAGATTTTTTGACTTATCGCTTAGGTCAAGACACTCTTTTCACAACCTCATTGATCAACGGGAAAACGATGAACGTTCATCAATGGGGCAACCGTGTGGAGTAACCAAAGATGTCATAAATGGACAACAGCTGAAAGAAGTCTTACAGTTCGATTATCTGGATAGCCAGAATCAGTAGAATGACTATGGCTTATTTAATATAGAAAAGCTGAAACCAAGAGTGATAACCTATACCAAAGGTTTAAATACTTATTGACATGTGTAAAATTACATGGTATATTCTTTTTTGTTGTTTTTAGTTACTCGTTTTAAAAAAATGAAGTAATAAAAAAGATTCAAAAAGTTCTTGACGTGTGAGTTATCACATGATAAGATAACTGAGTCGTTAAAAATAGACAGCTTATGAAGCTTGATTTCATCGAAAAAAACTTCAAAAAAGTTGTTGACAAATAACAAACGATGAGTTATGATAAATGAGTTGCTGAAGCGTTTCTGAAAAACGAAGTGAAAAAAACTTTTAAAAAATAGTTGACAAACAAATGTCGATCCGTTATGATATAAAAGTTGCTACGGCAATATCGAATGATTAATCGCTAGCTCGTTAAGAAGTTTCAACTTTAAATCAAGCAGCATTAATCAAGTAGACCTTTGAAAACTGAACAAAGCAAAGACAAACCAAATGTGTAGGGCGTCTTGATTGATTCAAGACAACAAACATTTTTAACAAGCAAGCAATATGCTAGCAAACAATTGAGCTTAACAATCGCAAGATTGTTCGAACTTTTTATGAGAGTTTGATCCTGGCTCAGGACGAACGCTGGCGGCGTGCCTAATACATGCAAGTCGAACGCTTCTTTTTCCACCGGAGCTTGCTCCACCGGAAAAAGAGGAGTGGCGAACGGGTGAGTAACACGTGGGTAACCTGCCCATCAGAAGGGGATAACACTTGGAAACAGGTGCTAATACCGTATAACAATCGAAACCGCATGGTTTTGATTTGAAAGGCGCTTTCGGGTGTCGCTGATGGATGGACCCGCGGTGCATTAGCTAGTTGGTGAGGTAACGGCTCACCAAGGCGACGATGCATAGCCGACCTGAGAGGGTGATCGGCCACATTGGGACTGAGACACGGCCCAAACTCCTACGGGAGGCAGCAGTAGGGAATCTTCGGCAATGGACGAAAGTCTGACCGAGCAACGCCGCGTGAGTGAAGAAGGTTTTCGGATCGTAAAACTCTGTTGTTAGAGAAGAACAAGGATGAGAGTAACTGTTCATCCCTTGACGGTATCTAACCAGAAAGCCACGGCTAACTACGTGCCAGCAGCCGCGGTAATACGTAGGTGGCAAGCGTTGTCCGGATTTATTGGGCGTAAAGCGAGCGCAGGCGGTTTCTTAAGTCTGATGTGAAAGCCCCCGGCTCAACCGGGGAGGGTCATTGGAAACTGGGAGACTTGAGTGCAGAAGAGGAGAGTGGAATTCCATGTGTAGCGGTGAAATGCGTAGATATATGGAGGAACACCAGTGGCGAAGGCGGCTCTCTGGTCTGTAACTGACGCTGAGGCTCGAAAGCGTGGGGAGCAAACAGGATTAGATACCCTGGTAGTCCACGCCGTAAACGATGAGTGCTAAGTGTTGGAGGGTTTCCGCCCTTCAGTGCTGCAGCTAACGCATTAAGCACTCCGCCTGGGGAGTACGACCGCAAGGTTGAAACTCAAAGGAATTGACGGGGGCCCGCACAAGCGGTGGAGCATGTGGTTTAATTCGAAGCAACGCGAAGAACCTTACCAGGTCTTGACATCCTTTGACCACTCTAGAGATAGAGCTTCCCCTTCGGGGGCAAAGTGACAGGTGGTGCATGGTTGTCGTCAGCTCGTGTCGTGAGATGTTGGGTTAAGTCCCGCAACGAGCGCAACCCTTATTGTTAGTTGCCATCATTTAGTTGGGCACTCTAGCAAGACTGCCGGTGACAAACCGGAGGAAGGTGGGGATGACGTCAAATCATCATGCCCCTTATGACCTGGGCTACACACGTGCTACAATGGGAAGTACAACGAGTCGCAAAGTCGCGAGGCTAAGCTAATCTCTTAAAGCTTCTCTCAGTTCGGATTGTAGGCTGCAACTCGCCTACATGAAGCCGGAATCGCTAGTAATCGCGGATCAGCACGCCGCGGTGAATACGTTCCCGGGCCTTGTACACACCGCCCGTCACACCACGAGAGTTTGTAACACCCGAAGTCGGTGAGGTAACCTTTTGGAGCCAGCCGCCTAAGGTGGGATAGATGATTGGGGTGAAGTCGTAACAAGGTAGCCGTATCGGAAGGTGCGGCTGGATCACCTCCTTTCTAAGGAATATTACGGAGACTACACTGTTTGTTTTTCACTTTGTTCAGTTTTGAGAGGTTTACTCTCAAAGATATATTTTTGTTCATTGAAAACTGGATATTTGAAGTAAATTAGTAATACAAACCGAGAACACCGCGTTGAATGAGTTTTTTAATAAGTTCAATTGCTTATTTTCTTGATCGGACTTCTATCGCTAGAAGAAAGATCAAAACCCAACCGCAAGGTTGATAAGGTTAAGTGAATAAGGGCGCACGGTGGATGCCTTGGCACTAGGAGCCGATGAAGGACGGGACTAACACCGATATGCTTTGGGGAGCTGTACGTAAGCTATGATCCAGAGATTTCCGAATGGGGGAACCCAGCATCTTTTATAGGATGTTACGTTTGCGTGAATACATAGCGCATTCGAGGTAGACGCAGAGAACTGAAACATCTAAGTACCTGCAGGAAGAGAAAGAAAATTCGATTCCCTGAGTAGCGGCGAGCGAAACGGGAAAAGCCCAAACCAATGAGCTTGCTCATTGGGGTTGTAGGACTCCGATATGGTAGTTCTTTCAGATAGTCGAATGACTTGGAAAAGTCAGTCAAAGAGGGTAAAAACCCCGTAGATGAAATTTGGAAGGCACCTAGGAGGATCCTGAGTACGGCGGAACACGAGGAATTCCGTCGGAATCCGGGAGGACCATCTCCCAAGGCTAAATACTCCCTAGTGACCGATAGTGAACCAGTACCGTGAGGGAAAGGTGAAAAGCACCCCGGAAGGGGAGTGAAATAGAACCTGAAACCGTGTGCCTACAACAAGTCAAAGCCCGTTAATGGGTGATGGCGTGCCTTTTGTAGAATGAACCGGCGAGTTACGATTGCATGCGAGGTTAAGTTGAAGAGACGGAGCCGCAGCGAAAGCGAGTCTGAATAGGGCGTTTGAGTATGTAGTCGTAGACCCGAAACCATGTGATCTACCCATGTCCAGGTTGAAGGTGCGGTAAAACGCACTGGAGGACCGAACCCACGTACGTTGAAAAGTGCGGGGATGAGGTGTGGGTAGCGGAGAAATTCCAAACGAACTTGGAGATAGCTGGTTCTCTCCGAAATAGCTTTAGGGCTAGCCTCGGAATTGAGAATGATGGAGGTAGAGCACTGTTTGGACTAGGGGCCCATCTCGGGTTACCGAATTCAGATAAACTCCGAATGCCATTCATTCATATCCGGGAGTCAGACTGTGAGTGATAAGATCCATAGTCGAAAGGGAAACA
>NZ_JBIOLS010000001.1:350000-2232500 GCF_051710985.1 Enterococcus sp. DIV1726a
TCGAATTGCGGAGCTAACCCACATTTCGTTGCGGTATTCACGATGATCATCGGTTGATTCTTGTACTTATCTAATGAATAAGAGGTTCCATCTTCTAAAGTAACCGTAAAATTATAAATACTCATCATCTTTCCTCCTCAGGATAGTTTAAAAGCTCCAAACATCAAACAAAATCATTTGTTTTCGTTTAGAGCTTAGCTAAAAATTATCTTCTACTGATAAATATGGTTATTTTGTAACTATTTGTCAAAAGTTTCGCTTATCGCTTATAAGGAAACGATTTGTTATAGAACATTGAAATGACATATCTGAGAATATATGGATTTCTCAATAGCTGTGTCAATTATGCTTCTACTTGAGACCATTCATCACGTTTTTCTAAGAATTCACGAGCGAGTGCTTGCGCACCTTCCAAAGTATGGCTAGCTGCCCAGCCACATTGCGTTTCGTTGCTTGCAGGGACTTCCGTCGCTTCAAGTACATCTTTCATTGTTTGTTCTAAAACATCTAAAATATCTTCGTAACTTTCATGGTTCAAAACAGTTAAGTAAAAACCTGTTTGGCAACCCATTGGTGACCAGTCAACAATATAATCAGCATGGTTACGGATCAATTCTGCCGTTAAATGCTCTAAAGAATGTAAACTTGGCATATCCATATGCTCTTTATTAGGTTGTTTGAAGCGAACATCATATTTGATAATGACATCGCCGTGTTCCCCAGTTTTTTTATCAGCTACTCTGATATAAGGTGCTTTTACTTTTGTGTGATCAAGATTAAAACTTTCTACGTTCATTTTCATGACTTAAGGCTCCTAACTATTGGTAATCATTTTTGTTTATCGGAATCAAGTACACATCTACTAGAAGAATCTTCGATAAACACAGTGCTTCCAATTAGATTCTAACACTTATTGCTTTGTAGGTGTAGCAATCTGAAATGAAATTTATCTTTTCTTTCATTCGCTAATTTTCTTTTAATTGCTGAAATGCTTGAGTTAAATCTTCAATAAGATCATCCTCATACTCAATTCCCACGGATAAGCGGATCAATCCATCTTTGATACCTGCTTTTTCCCTTTTTTCTTTAGGAACGGAAGCATGAGTCATCACTGCGGGAAGTTCGACTAAACTTTCCACACCACCTAAGCTTTCTGCCAAAATAAACAATCGGAGAGATTCAACGAAAGGAATCGCAGCCTGTTCATTTTTTAGTGTAAAAGAAACCATGCCACTATAACCACTCATTTGTGCTTGCGCAATTTCATGATTTTTATGAGTGACCAAACCAGGATAAAAGACTTGTTCAACTTCAGGACGTCCTTTTAAGAAGTGTGCGACCGCAAAAGCATTTTTTTGATGTTCTGCCATTCGTACACTTAATGTTTTGATTCCTCTTTGAAGTAGCCAGCTGTCTTGTGGCCCTAATACACCGCCAATGGCATTTTGATAATAGCCGATAGCATCCGCTAAGGTTTCATTATTTGTAGTAACCAAACCTGCGACGAGATCACTGTGTCCTCCGAGATATTTTGTCCCGCTGTGTAAGACGATATCTGCCCCTAAGTCAAGTGGTCTCTGGAAATAAGGAGTGGCAAAAGTATTATCAACGATTGTTATCAGTTGGTGTTTTTTTGCTAGTTGACTATTTTTTTGGAGATCAGTGATTTTTAATAACGGGTTACTTGGTGTTTCTAAATAAAGTGCTTTTGTATTGGGTTGAATGGCTTGCTCTACTTGTGCCAAATCACTCGTATCGACAATTGTATATTCCAGACCACTTTTGGTTAGGACTTGATCAAAGAGTCGAAAAGTACCACCATAAACATCATCGCCTAATAAAATGTGGTCTCCTGATTGAAAAAGAGAGAAGACTGCATGAATACCGGCTAAACCAGAGGCAAAAGCAAATCCTTTGATTCCACCTTCCAACTCAGCAATCAATTCTTCAAGGGCAAAACGTGTGGGATTCCCAGAACGAGAATATTCATATTGCTTGGGATTTCCCACGCTATTTTGTCGATAAGTGGATGTTTGATAGATCGGAACACTAACTGCTCCAGTAGTAGGGTCTTCACTGATTCCGCCATGTATTAGTTTTGTTTGAATATGCATTATTTGTTCCTCCTAATTTTTTATATCTGTATTTCGGTCAAAACGACTATTTGTTTTATGAATAGATTCCTTTTGATAAATAACGGTCTGCTCCATCTGGGAAAATAGTTACCACTGAACTTCCTAAAGGTAATCGTTGGACTTCATGTAAGGCTGCCGCAAAAGCAGCGCCGCTAGAACTACCAACTAATAGACCTTGTTGCTTGGCTAGTTGCTTTGTGTAAGCAAAGCCTTCTTGATCAGAAATCGTTTCAAAACCATCTATGGTGATTCCAGAAAGAAATGGTGGGGTAAATTCAACGCCAATTCCCTCGATTTTGTAACTATGAGCAGTACCACCATTCAAAATTGAGCCTTCTGGTTCGACACCAATTAAACGAATGTCTGCATTTTGTTCCTTTAAATATTTAGCGGTGCCCGCAAACGTACCGCCACTACCAATCCCCGCTACAAAGCTAGTGATTGGTTCTGTAAGTTCTTGACTAATTTCCGGTCCGATCGTCTGATAATAGGCCATGGGATTCGCCCAATTCTCAAATTGCATTGGTAGAAAGCTGTGAGGAATGGTTTTTGCTAATTCTTTACTTTTTTCAATCGCACCAACGATGCCGAGTTCACTTGGTGTGTGGATGATTGTTGCGCCTAATGCTTTCATCACTTGTTGTTTTTCCATACTGAATTTTTCAGGAACAACAAAGATTGTTTTGATAGAATAACTTAAAGCAGTTAATGCTAAACCAATTCCAGTATTACCAGCAGTAGGTTCAATAATTGTTGTCTCTTTTGTGATCTGTCCGGTTTGAATCCCTTGTTGGATCAGATAATGACCGAGTCGATCTTTGATACTTCCGCCGGGGTTCAAATACTCTAATTTCGCATAAATAGCTGAATGTTGGGGCATAGGATAATCTTTAGCAGTAAATTTAAAAAACGGGGTGGATCCAATTGCTTCGGTGATTGTTGTAATGATCATAATTCCCTCCTAAAAAAATAGAATATAAAAAGGAGCTGACTATTAAATCAGCTCCTTGAAAAAATCATGAAATAAGTATTGGAAAACGGAAGAAGGCAATACCAATTTATGAAGGGCTATTAATAGACATGACAAATCGTATGCTGCTTTTATGCACCATACAACAACAAATATTCATTTGTTTTGATTTGCTGTTTGTCATGTGAAGTCCCTCCAAAAATGAATTTCATTAAAAATAGCATGATTAAACGAGAAAGTCAAAGAGTAAAACTTAAAAATAGATAATTCCCTAGTTTTCTAAGCAGTTGTCTGATACAATAAAGTTGATTATGATTAAGTTAAGAAGGAGCAAAAATAATGATCTCAGCAAGTGATTTAAGAGCCGGTATGACATTTGTTCAAGACGGTAAATTAATTAAAGTTTTAGACGCAAGCCACCACAAACCTGGTAAAGGAAACACTGTGATGCGTATGAAACTAAAAGATGTTCGTTCAGGAGCAACATATGACACAACTTTCCGACCAGAAGAAAAGTTTGAAAAAGCACATATTGATACGAAACCAGTACAATATTTATATACAATGGACGACACAGCATTCTTTATGGATCTTGAAACATATGAACAATATGAAATTCCAGTAGAGACTGTAGAAGAAGAAATGAAATATATTTTAGAAAATATGGAAGTAAAAATTCAATTCTTCGGCAGCGAAGTGATTGGTGTTCAACTTCCAACAACGGTTGTTTTGCGTGTTGTTGAAACACAACCTTCAATTAAAGGAGCAACCGTGACTGGTTCTGGTAAACCAGCTACAATGGAAACAGGTTTAGTCGTTAACGTTCCAGACTTCATCGAAACAGATGAACTACTTGAAATCAATACAACAGAAGGCACATACGTAAAACGTGCATCAAAATAATAATAAAGGCTTTTGTTCAAGATCCAGTAGGATACTTGAGCAAAAGCCTTTATTTATAGCTGTTTTTTTAATTTTTCATGGTGGGCATGTGAAAGTCGTTGATACAATGCCGTTTCAAAATCATTGTAACGACAAAAATCAATGACCGAATATTTTGCTGGGTCTAGCTCTGGAGGAATAAGCAAGGGTGAACCAATAATATAAAAATCATACTGTTTCGTGAGTGGCAGATGGGCTTTTTCAATCTCGATAAAAGGAATCTTTTCACCTAGATTAAATATCTCATAAGTGATCAAGTATTCTGAAACGTTGATAAAGCCAACTTTCAATTTATAGTCTTCTTCCAGCTTGGTATAATACGGATAAAGTAAACAAGCTTGGATGAAAGCTAATTCACTACTACAATTTTTTAACCAAAGGAAGTTTTTACGATTCGCAATCTTTTTCCAATAACTTTCGATTTTAGTAGCTAAAATTTGGATCATAGGATATTTCTTTTGGATATACGTAGAAATAAAAAAGGTTGTTAAAGGGATTTTTTGTTTGAATACAGTAAAATTCAACAATGAAAGGTAGATATTCGCATGAAGGGAAGGCTCTTCATGAAAGTTGAAATTACAAATATATTTTTGACAATGCGTTTCAAACTCTTCCAAGACTTTTTTTAAATGGTTGTTCGCCTGCAGATAAGAATGTTCCACGATTGGTAATTGGACATCTGATTTGGAATTTAGAAAAGGCCAATAATAGAACAAATAAAAAAGGGAATTGATTTCTAAAATATCGAGCTTCAAATTAGCAAGTTGAAAGAAATCATAAAAAAATTCAAGATCTGTTCCACTAGGGATAAAAGAAGTGGGAGTTAATTCATAAATATCAGTGAAATGACCCTCTTTAATTCGTAAAAGATTGATTTTACAATGGAGCATAGCTTGCTTCTTGCCGATTGCATATTTATCTTTCAGGTGTTCCGCTTCGTATAACTCAAATAGTGCTTTTAAATCATCGCTAAAATAGAGATCATCTAGACTTTCACCTAATGAAACAAACCAAAAAAAGTTAAAAAACATAATCCGGATCAGCATTTCCGAACCTGTTAGTGTTAAGTTCGTTAAGTTCAAAGTGATATGATAGTCTTTAAAATACTGCGCTAATTTTTTGGTTTGGCGAAAACAAGTGGAACGGCTAATATAGTTGCGTTGACAAAAAGAAGCAAGATCTTCATCTTGCTTCTTGATGATACTAAGCAATAACTGATAAGGGATACTTTGTGTGGTTAAAAAATTTTGATATTGATTGTAATGGATCATTCTTTCACGAATGATCAACTTATTTTTAGCCGTTAATAATTGTTTATTACTTATCTTTGCCAAGTCTTCTTGAATAGAAACAAGGATTTTTTTTAGTTTAACCATACTGATTGTTGTTTCTAAGTTTTCTCTTAGGTTATCGATCAAGTGCTCTCCTGGAGATAACGTCAATAGTTGACCATAAACAGCTAATTTGCCTCGCGAATGATCATCTAACAATAATTGCTCGATCAATAAATCACCATCTTTTCTAATTTAGTATTATTATTATTAACTCATTTTTATCATCTTGTAAATATGTATCTCAGATTTTTATATTTTTTCAGTAATTGTAGAAATGAGAAGAAAGTCAGTGTTTCAAAACCAAGTCTATTCGATCAGTTATTTTGAAAATATAAACTACATCATTATATAAAAATAACAGAACGTTTATAGATATATTTTTTACTTACATATCTTCTATAGATTTAATATAACTAAAAAATCCACTTAAAAATTGAATGAGAATAAAAAGAGAAAAAATAGAGGTTTTTTCTCTTTTTTTATATTATCTAACTGAATTTTAAATAATTTTTAAGGAGGATATCTATGAGAAAGAAACAATTATTCTTTTTGTTAGGGTCTTTAGGAATCATTGTTGTACTCAATTTTTTCTTTCAGAATCGGAAACTTGTCGAAGCAAGTAATGAGGCTACTATGGAAATAATGGCTAATGAATATGGCCAAGTCCAAGCTCATCAATCTGCGGAACAATTGACCATCGAATTAGGGCTTTCTGAGAATGACCAAGGACATAGATACTTGGTACGGGTTATTGATTCAGAAACAAAAGAAATGCTTCTACCAATTCCAACAACTGAATATACGGAATACCTTAATGAAACTAGTGGAAAATGGCTCACAACTAGCCAATTTTTCAAGCAAGAGTATCACGAGAAGTGGATTTTTGCAGGCATCAAGCAGAATCAGTCAGTTGACGTAGAAGTTTTAGTGGAACAACAAACGGCAGAAAATGAGCAAGGAAAAGCACTCACGCCGATTGTGAAGGAATCATTTAAGTTTCTGGAAAATAATACATTAGAGCAACAAAGTAATAAGGAGTCTTCGCTGGAAACAACGGAGCAATCGACTAAATCTAACGAAGCAGACACAAAGGGATCAACAGAAAGAGGAAATGAAGAACAGCAAGCAAAGGGACAAGATCTTGAAGAAGAGACAAAAGAAGAGGTTGTACGTCCGTTTGAATTTCCCGCTCTCTTTTCTGCTGGAAATAATAAACAAATTGTCACACCTATCGTACCAAATTATACCAACGATTCTACTGGGGTCTACCCACAAGTAGCGTGGCAGCCGACAGGAAACGAAACGGTTCTCAATCATCAAGGAAATCAAAATGGTCAGTGGGATGGTGTGACGTCATGGAATGGCGACCCATCTAATCGGTCAAATTCTTATATCGAATACGGGGGGACAGGAGAAGAATCCTCTTATGCTATTCGTAAATATGCACGAGAAACGGCTACACCAGGATTATACGATGTTTTTTTTAATGTACGTGGGAACGTTCAAAAAGAGTTTTCACCTGTAGACGTTGTATTAGTAGTTGATTGGTCAGGCAGTATGAATGAAGACAATCGTTTAGCAGAAGTGAAACGAGGGGTCAATAGTTTTGTAGATACCCTTGATCATAGTGGTATAGCTGAAAAAATCAATCTTGGCTATATTGGGTATTCTAGTGTGGGTTATAACAACGGTTCAATCCCACTAAGTTCATTCAATTCTGTAAAAAATCAGATTAAAGCGATCACACCTTCAACGACACAAGGGGGAACCTTTACTCAAAAAGCGTTGAGAGAAGCTGGTGAGATGTTGGCTGAACAAAATAATCATGAAAAAGTGATTGTTTTATTAACGGATGGTGTGCCAACCTACTCCTATCACGTGAACAAAGTGTTTACAGAACAAGATGGTAGTTATTATGGAACTGAATTTAGCGATGTACGAGAAGGAGCCGGAAATACTTCTCTTTTAAGTAGATATTACAATGTTCCAGATCAAAACAATCGAGAGAAGCAAATTCGGAGCACGTTTACAGCAACGATCGGCGAAGCATTAGCGTTGAAAGAACGAGGAATCAAGATCCATGGCTTAGGAATCCAATTGCAATCAGATATTCCAGCTGGCTTATCAAAAGCTGATGTGGAAACAAATATGAAGAAAATGGTATCAACGGATGAATCTGGTCAATTCTATTACGAATCGGCTGATCGCGCCACAGATATTTCTGATTATTTAGCGAAAAAAGCGGTCCATATTGCTGGAACCATCAGTAATGGAAAAGTGATTGATCCGATTGCTCAACCCTTTGTTTACGAAGAAAATACCCTCACGATCAAAGATGTAGGGAAAAATGCTGTCGCAGTAATGCCTACGATTGGTATTTCTGGTTCAACGATCCAAAGCAATCAACTATATTTAGGGAAAGATCAGGAAATCCAAATCCATTATCAGGTACGAATCCAAACTGAAAGTAAAACGTTTAAACCCGATGTATGGTACCAAATGAATGAAAAAACAACCTTGCAACCGACGGCGGATGCTTCAACAATTGTTGAATTTGGCGTTCCTTCCGCAAAAGCACCAGGCGTAACATTGTCTTTCACAAAAGAATGGGAAGAATATGATCATGATACTAGCCTACGACCAGATCACATCACTTATGAAATAAAACGAACGCCAACAACAGATAAAAATAGTTGGCAAACGGGATTTATCCAGTTAAATAAACCAACTAATGATACCGAGGGAACTTGGAGACGTGAAGACATCAAGTTACTCTCAGCAAGTAATGGCGCTGACTATCATGAAAACATGATGTTGCCAAAATTTAATAACCAAGGACAACCGTTTAACTATCAAGCAAGTAACGAAATGGCCGTTGAAGGTTATGAGGCTGCTAAAGTCAACGATACGACTTGGAAAAATACTAAAAAGTTTACACCATTTGATTTGAACATCACCAAACATTCTTCATCTGGAGCAAAAAATCTTGTAGGAGCAGTTTTCGAATTAACTGGTCAATCTAAAACAATCCGCTTGATCGATAACAAAGATGGCAGTTATCACTTGCCTGCTGATGTTCGACTAATGAAAGGGGAAACCTATACGCTTACAGAGGTACAGGCACCAGACGGACATGAACTTGCTCAAAAAAACACCTGGAAGATTGCGGTATCAGCCGAAGGAAAGGTAACGATCGACGGACAATCCGCAAAAATCGAGGAACAGGCGATTCTTCTAACGATCGAAAATCCTTTCAAAAAAATTCCTTTGGCGATTCACAAATATACGCTTCATGGGTCAGAAAAAGTCCACTTAGCAGGTGCTACTTTTGAATTACAGAAAAAAGATGCTGCTGATAGTTATCGAACAGTAGCGACAAAAGTATCGGAACTAACGGGACTGGCTCAATTTACAGTAGAGGAACCAGGAGAATATCGAATGGTAGAGACGAAAGGACCCGTTGGCTATGATACGATTGCTGGGAATTATGAATGGACGATTGATCAATATGGCACGATCCACTATGAACATGAAAATGTTGAGGTAGATCCGCAGTGGACATTACAGCATCAAAACCATCTCAAACCTTTTAATCTTACGGTCTATAAAAAACAAGATAACGGGCAATCATTAAAAGGGGCCAGCTTTAAACTAGAGGGAGAAGGGTCAAGTGTCGAACTACCTCAAGCAGGTGAATCAACGGATACATTTACATTTGAAAACCTTCAACCTGGTTCTTACACGTTAACGGAAACCAAAACACCAGATGGGTATCAAGGATTGAAAAAGCCAGTCTTGATCGTGGTGAAGGAAGATGGAACAGTGACCGTGGATGGGTCCAAACAAGAAAGTGGATTAGTAGCTGGAGACGAAAATAATCAAATTACGTTAACGATTACCAATCAAGTCAAAGTTCCTTTACCTGAGACTGGCGGAATGGGTCGTATCTGGTTCTATTTAGCTGGTTTCCTTGCGATAAGCAGCACATGTTTCGTTGCCTTTTTCAAAAAACAAAGAAAGGGCGTGGCGTAATGAAAAAAAGAATCTGGTATATCTTGTTCCTCATTCCGCTGTTGTTGACGATTGGATCGCAAAGAAGTGCGGCTCAAAATATCCCGAACCAATCTTCGAATGAGCAGGTACAGATTATCTTGCATAAACTTCTGTTTACGGAAGGGAATTTACCTGATCCACAAAAAAATACGGGTGAAGAGCAAGTATTCTTCCAAGAAGCTCAGGGGCTAAATGAGGTGAGTTTTTCGGTTTATGATGTCACAGCTTCTTTCTATCAATTGAGAGAACAAGGGATCGATGTCACAACAGCGCAACAACAATTAGCAAAAAAGGGACAAGAGATCGGAACGTTTGTAACAGAACAAATCACCAAAACCGTTGGTAACGAAGCTGGTATCGCTCAATTTCAATTACCAAAGCAAGATGCACAAGGAAGAGATCAAGTGTATCTTTTTCAAGAAACGAAGACACCAGTAAACGTCAAAGAAAAATCAGCCAATTTAGTTGTGGTACTCCCAATTAATAATGAGCAAGGTCAAGAATTGAAGACGATTCATTTATATCCTAAGAACGAAGAAACGACTCCACTTTCTTTTTTGGAAAAAAAGATCCAAGGAGATTCCAGTGTTTCGTTTGGTGAAATCGTCACTTATACAGTAGATACCATTGTTTCTGACTGTCAAAGCTATCAACTCATTGATGAAGCGGATGATCATTTGCTCTTCTTACCTGATACATGGAAACTCAAAATTGGCGGACAAGAAATACATTCCGGGTATAAGATGGTTTCTCATCAAAATGGCTTTGAATTGACATTGGCTAAAGAGACACTCCAAAAAATGGTTGGACAACCACTTTCGATTACCTATCAGATGCAAGTATCAGCGACAGCAATTCCAGACGAGAAATTGAAGAATAACGTCACGGTCACTACAGAACGTGAGTACCTCCAACGATCAACTGCCATCCGTACGGGAGGAAAGCATTTTTTGAAAATTGATAGTCGAAATCAAAGTCCTCTACAAGGCGCTGTATTTCTAGTAAGAAATCAAAGAGGCAAATACCTTCATCAAACGAAGGAAGGCGTTACTTGGCGAATGAGTAGTGAAGGAGCGTATCGACTAACTTCCGACCAATCAGGGAATTTTTCAGTTCGAGGGTTGACCGACGGGAATTATTACCTTGAAGAGATCCAGTCACCGAAAGGTTATATCAAAAGTGAAGAGCTAATTCCTTTTGTAGTTGAAAAAAATTCGTTTCAGCAAAACGGACAACAGGCGGATCCTTTGAAGGTAAAGAATCGTAAAGCAGATTTCGGTTTGCTGCCTAAAACAAATGAAAAAAATAGCCAGTTTTATGTCATCGTTGGGCTAATACTAGTTAGTATCAGTCTGTGGAAATGGAGAAAGAAAGGTGAAAATAAATGAAAAAAGAGTGGAAAGCAATCGACATTTGTTGGGGAATATTATTCGTGTTATCAGCTGTTTTAGGTAGCTGGGTAGGGCAATCGCCTATCTTTGCAGCTACTGATCAAGAAGTTGCACAAGTGATCTTGCATAAGAAAAAAGCACTTTCTTTACCCAATGTTATTCAAAACAGTGGGAAAGAGATGACAGAGTTTGACCAATATCAAGGTCTAGGAGATGTATCATTTACTGTTTATAATGTAACGAATCAATTTTATGAACAACGAAATAATGGTAAATCAGTCGAAGAAGCGCAACAAGCAGTTCAAGAGCTGACTCCTGGAGAACCTATCACGTCGGGAACGACAGATGCACAAGGAAGCGTAACGCTGGAATTGCCAAAATCTCAAAACGGAAAAGATGCGGTTTATGTCATCAAAGAAGAACCGAAAGCAGGGGTAGTCGCAGCTGGCAATATGGTATTGGCTTTTCCTGTTTATGAAATGATCAAACAACCAGACGGCTCTTATCAGTATGGTACAGAAGAATTAGACACGATTCATTTATATCCTAAAAATCTTGTTTCTAATAATGGGGTATTGCAAGTCAAAAAAGTGGGGACAGCCGAAAATGAACCATTGAATGGCGCAGTCTTTAACATTTCAAAAACCGAAGGATCAGTAAAAAAATACCTTCATAGTGTGAAAGACGGGCTTTATACTTGGACAACTGATCAAACCGCTGCTAAATCTTTTTTGACTGGGAAAACGTATCATATCGGAACAGCTGACTTCATTGAAGAAAACAGTGAAAAAGGTCAGATGGAAATTTACGGTTTAGAAGTTGGCCACTACCTTTTGGAAGAAGTGAAGGCACCAGATAACGCCGCATTGATTGAGAGTCAAACGAAAACAGCATTTGAAATTACCGAAAATAATCAAACGCCTGTCGAAAAAACGATTAAAAATGATACATCAAAAGTTGAAAAAAGTACGTCAAAATTAAATGGCAAAGATGTAGCAATTGGCGAAATGATCCAGTATGAAATCAAGGTCAATCTTCCCGAAGGAATTGCTGATAAAGAAGGTTCAATGAACAAATACACGAAATTCAATTTAATCGATCAACACGATGCAGCATTGACTTTTCATCATGCAGTCAATGGCGCCAATGGCTATGCACTTTACGATGGAGAAACAACAATCGATCCAAGTCATTATACAGTGATTGAGCAAGAAAATGGCTTTACGGTGGCAGTTGATCCAGCGTACATTCCTTCTTTAACGCCTGGAGGAACATTGAAATTTATTTATTATATGTATTTGAATGACCAAGCAAATCCAACTACAGGATACCAAAATGAAGCAAATGTAGAAAACGACTATACGAAAGACCAAACACCACCAACTGTTGAAGTAGTTACAGGTGGTAAGCAGTTTATCAAAGTTGATGGAGCGGTTTCAACAAACCAACCGTTAGCAGGTGCTAGCTTTGTCGTTCGAGACCAAGATTCAAGTGAGGCGAACTATTTGTTGATTGATCCTCAAACGAAAGCCGTTAATTGGACGAAAGAGCAAGGAAAAGCGACTGTTTTTACTACTGAAAAAGATGGGTTGATTACCATCATTGGATTAGCTTATGGAACCTACTATTTAGAAGAAATCAAGGCACCAGAAAATTATGTACAGTTGACCAACCGCCTTTCATTTGTAGTCGATGAACAATCTTATCATTTGTCTGGACAAGTCATTTCACCAGAAAAGGTACCAAACAAGCATAAAGGAACATTACCTTCTACAGGTGGCAAAGGGATTTACCTTTACCTAACAATTGGTACAGTCTTATTAATCATGGGAATTGGTTATTTTGTAAAAGTAAAAAAATCCCATCAATAAAAGGAAAAACGAGTCAAAAAAGGATGACAATCAATGAGTAACAAAAAGCGGCGATATTTGGATAGTTTCATGACCTTGTTATTCATCACAGGAATCGTAATTTTTATGTATCCTTTTGTTAGTGATCGTATCAATGATTACCTGGATCAGCAAATCATTAGAAAATACCAACAACAAGCACAACAACAAAAGACAGAAGAGTTAGAGAAAATCCAACAAGAATATCTAGAAAAAAATCGAGAACTTGCAAAAAGTAATTCTTCCCCAGGCTCTGACCCATTCGCCGAAGAAGAACCGGAGAAGGTAACACAATCAACGATCCAAAAACATACCATTGGTGTGTTATCAATCCCGAAAATCAATGTGCGACTACCGATTTTTGACCAAACGACTTCTTTTTTTCTGGAAAAAGGTGCCTCTTTATTGGCAGGGACCTCTTATCCAGTTGGGGGTGAAAGTACTCATGCCGTTCTTTCTAGTCATCGTGGATTACCCAAAGCCAAACTATTTACGGATTTAGATCAACTAGAGAAAAACGATTTGTTTTTTATCGAAAGTCAGAATGGTAAATTAGCGTATCAAGTGGATCAAATCAAAATTATTGAGCCTACAGATCTTGATGATCTGATGATTGAAAAAGGGCAGGATTTAGTTACATTATTAACGTGTACCCCTTATATGGTCAATAGTCACCGGTTGCTGGTACGAGGACACCGTATTCCCTATGAAGATCAAGACATTGAAAAAGAAGTCAAGAAAATCGATAGCCAAAAAAAACGATCTCTTTTGATTCTTGGATTCGTATTGATTGGATTGCTAGTGGTCGGGATAGTGTGTTTCATTTGCTATTTTAAACATTAAGTTTTAATATAGTTTTGAAAACTAGATGTAAAAGTCTTACAAACAGTATATAATAGGTTTATAAGAAGAAGGCATCAATGATTGGAGGAAATACAAAAATGGAAGTAGAATTTAGTCGGAAGTATCAAATAGTGAATGAAGTGTTGAATGCCGTCACCCATGGAATTGCAGCGTTTTTAAGTCTCATTTGTTTTGACTTGCTGATGGAACAAGCTCATTCAACCCTCGATTATGTTGCGTTTATCATTTATGGCAGTTCGCTGTTTTTGCTTTTTTTCAGTTCTACGTTGTTCCATAGCTTGATTTTTACAAAAGCAAAAAAAGTGTTTCAAATATTCGATCATTGTTCGATCTATCTACTGATTGCCGGGACCTATACGCCTTTTTGCCTGTTAATCGTTCAGGGACTTTCTGGTGTACTATTACTTAGTGTGATCTGGGCAACAGCAGTTATCGGGATCATTTACAAGTGTTTGACTTTAGCGAAAGCCAGTCAGGTTTCTAAAGTATCAACGATTATTTATAATGTGATGGGCTGGGGAATCGTGATCGTTTTACCGAAACTTTATCAAAACATCAATTTGACCGGTTTACTTTTATTGGTCGCTGGTGGGTTAGCTTACTCGATCGGCTCAATTTTTTATAGCATGAAAAGTAAGAGATTCACACATGTTATTTGGCACTTATTTGTGATGTTAGGTGCATCATTGATGTTTTTAGCCGTTTACTTTGGGTATGTGGTTTAAGTAAAATCAATTTAAGAATGAATTTTCTGATGAACAAAGGAATAGCTCTCTTTTTTACAACGAAGAATTAAATTAAAAAATACGTTTGGTTTCGATGGAATGATCGCAACCAAACGTATTTTTATTTGATGGAGCAGTTGCTTTCACTAGATTGTATGATTGAAATAGTGAGATTTATGAGCATATCCATTGTTTTTTAATCTTTTATTCGCTAGTTTTGTATTTATACAAAAAAATGTATGAATGCACTTTTTTTTATTAAATTTATGAATATAGTAGACAATCACTGAGAATTTGTTTAATATTATTCAAATAAAATTCAAATCTTAATGAGAGAAATTTTAAAAAACATTGCGGAAAAGAGGTAGTCTCGGATGTCAGAATTAATGATCGGTGAAATTCCTGTTAGTCAATTAGTAAAACAATATCAAACACCCCTTTATGTTTACGATGAGAAGCAAATGGTTGAGAACATCAAGGCATTTAAACAAGGATTTCAATCAGATCATTTTAAGACAAAGATTTTATATGCATCAAAAGCATTTCAGACCGTTGCCATGTTAAAACTGATTCAATCACAAGGATTAGGTTTAGATGTAGTTAGTGGTGGCGAAATTTATACAGCTGTGTGTGCTGACTTTCCAATGGAAGAGGTCTATTTTCATGGAAACAATAAAACACCTGCGGAAATCCGTTATGCTATTGAAAATGGACTTGTTCATTTTGTAGCGGATAATCTCATGGAAGTTGAATTGTTAGTCGCACTTAGCCAAGAATATCAAAAAGAACTCCAGGTAATGATCCGGTTGAATGTAGGGATCGAAGCACATACGCATGAATATGTCGTTACCGCTCATATTGATTCAAAATTTGGTCTACTCTATGAAAGTGAAGAGTGTCAAAAAGCGATCCAATTTATTCAGGGTAGTGAATTTTTACAGTTAGAAGGCTTTCATGCACATATTGGTTCGCAGATTTTTGAACTATCGGCATGGATAGCAGAAATCCATAAACTGGTTGGTTATCTTAAAGATTTTGATGAAGTACTTTCGCTAAATCTTGGGGGAGGGTTCGGTATTCGTTATACCGAAAGTGATCAGCCATTGCCCATTGAAGAATCTGTTCGAGAATTAGTACGTTTTACGGAAGAAGCTTTAAAAAAACAAGGATTAGTAATCAATGAATTGTTGATCGAACCCGGAAGAAGTATCGTTGGGGAAGCAGGAACGACGCTTTATACGGTAGGATTTATTAAGCAAACGCCAAATAAAAAATATTATTTTGTCGATGGGGGAATGACCGATAATATCCGTCCAGCACTCTATCAAGCGAGCTATCAATGTGATCTGGCAACCAAATTAAGGGAAAAGAAAACCGAAAAAGTCACGATCGCTGGGAAAATGTGTGAGTCAGGTGATGTGGTTATTCAAGAAGCTCTTTTGCCTATCGCTGAACCCGGAGATATATTAGCGGTATATGCCACAGGCGCTTATGGTTATTCAATGAGTAGCAACTATAACCGAGCTTTGACGCCTGCTGTGGTATTCGTCAACGGTGAAACTGCTCGATTAGTGGTACGTAGGCAAGAATATGAGGATTTATTGCGAGGTGAAGTTCAATGATCCTGCATAAATATAATGGTTGCGGCAATGATTTTATCTTAATGGACTATGAAGAAGGAATCGATTATCACCAATTAGCCAGCAAATGGTGTGGACAGGATCGATTTGATACAGATGGGTTGATTGTCGTTCGAGAGCAACCTTTAACGATGCTTTATTTCAATAAAGATGGCAGTCAGGCGCCGATGTGTGGGAATGGGATTCGTTGTTTTGCTCGGCATGTATGGGATAAAGCTATGGTAGAAACTTCACCTTTCGACGTACACACATTAGCGGGTGTGATTTCCATTGAAATTTTGACAGAAGACCCTTTTTATTGTACCGCTCAGATGGGACAACCCGATTATTCGACAGAAAAGTTAGCGGTCAATCAAACAGAACCCATCGTGGATCAAATAGTACGTATTGGACAAGTGGATGTCCAGCTAACTAGTTTGTTTATGGGCACGATCCATACCGTTGTTTTTGTAGAGGATGCAAAAGCGCAACAAATGAAAGCGTTAGGGGAACAGATTTGTCACCATCCATTATTCTCAGAAAAAACCAATGTTAATTTTGTCCAACGAGTCAATGAACAGGAACTGATCGTACGCACGTATGAACGTGGCGTTGGTTGGACATTGGCTTGTGGTACTGGCTGTTGTGCGGCTTATGTCGTAGCTAGAGATCATGGATACTTAGCAAGTGCTAAGGCCATGATCCACTTAGAGCAAGGAGAGTTAATGATTACTGGGGAGACACAAATACAAATGACGGGACCAGCTGTTCATGAATGGTCACAAAAGGAGATGTCGTATGATTAAAGGTTCGATCGTTGCATTGATTACACCGATGGATGCGCTTGGCGAAATTGACTATCAAGGATTAGAGAAACTAATTGAGTTTCATCTTTCAGAAGGTACAGATGGCCTGTTAGTGTTAGGAACAACTGGGGAATCTTCGACGTTAACGCCAGAAGAAGAAGAGGAGATTCTACGTTTTACAGTAGCAAAAGTAAATAAAAGAATCCCAGTCATCGCAGGCGCAGGAACAAACGATACGAAAAAAACAATTGAAAGAGTCCAACGTTTAGCAGCGATTGGGGCGGATCAATTGTTAGTGATCACGCCTTATTATAATAAGACAAGTGATGCAGGTTTGTTGGCGCATTTTACTGCAATTGCTGACCAATCACCACGACCGATCATTTTATACAATGTACCATCTAGAACTGGAATGACGATCCCAATCCCAGTCCTGGAAAAATTAGCGACACATCCACAAATCAGCGGGATCAAAGAAGCATCAGGTGATCTGGCTTATGTGATGGCAGTTGGTCGTCTTTTGACAGACTCGTTTGTCCTTTATAGTGGCAACGATGATGCTATTTTGCCGATATTAAGTGTGGGTGGAACTGGGGTTATCAGTGTTTGGGCCAATATCCAGCCTAGATTAGTCCATGAATTAGTCGCAACGTTTGAGCAAGGGAATCTTCGACGAGCGCAACAAATCCAATTAACTGCCTTACCATTGATCCATGCCTTGTTTAGTGAAACAAATCCGATCCCAATAAAAGCCGCAATGGAGATGATGGCTCTTCCTTCAGGTGTGTTACGGCTACCACTTGTTCCTCTGTCTGAGGACAAGCGAGGAGTATTACAGGAATTATTACCTATGAAAGGACGAGAACAGGTATGAAAATTGGTGTAGTCGGACATGGACGAATGGGTAAAAAAATCCAAGAAGTCATTGAATCTTATGAGCATGAAGTCGTTTTTCCAAAGGTCTCCCTTAAAGAAGCGACTGCTTTATCTTTTCCGAGTAATATCTCACTCCTTATTGATTTTTCTCACGCAGATAATTTGGAAAAAGTGCTAGATTATGGAGCAGCACACCAACTTCCAGTCGTGATCGGAACGACTGGCTATAGTGAGGAACAATTCCAGGCAATCGAAGCGTTTGGGCAACGTTTCCCCATTTTATACAGTGCGAACTTTTCTTTAGGGATTTTTGTCATGAATCAATTAGTGAAGCAGGCTGCTGAATTATTGAAAACATGGCAAATCGAATTGATTGAAAAACATCATGACCAAAAAAAAGATGCGCCTTCTGGAACGGCTCAATCACTACTCGCTAGTATGCAAGAAGTCCGTAAACTATCGCCTGTTTTCCAATGGAAAGATCAACCTAGAAAAACCGATGAAATCGGAGTACACAGTTTACGTATTGGTTCTGTACCTGGAGAGCACGAAGTTTTATTTGCATCTACGGATGAAGTATTATCAATCAAACATGAATCGTTTTCCAATCAGATTTTTGCAGAAGGAGCAGTAAGTGCAGCTTTTTGGTTAAGCAATCAACCAGCTGGATACTATCAATTAGCAGATACTTTAGGTGGATAAAGGAGAGAAAGCAAATGGACGCACAAGCAATTATACGTTTGATTCAAACAGCTGATAAAAAAACACCGGTTAAAGTGTATTTAAATGTCACTGAACCAATTAAATTTGAAAAGTGTAAAGTATTTGGTCAGGGGAATAGCCAAATTATTTTCGGTGATTACCAAGAAATCGCACCAATCCTCGCAAAAGAATCCGCTAAAATCATTGAGATCGAAATAGAAGAAACAGCTAGAAATAGTGCCATACCTCTGCTTGATTTAAAAGAAATCAATGCTCGGATCGAGCCAGGAGCAATTATTCGGGATCAAGTAACGATCGGTGATCATGCGGTCATCATGATGGGAGCGATCATCAATATCGGTGCGGAGATTGGGGAAAACTCGATGATCGACATGGGGGCAATCTTAGGCGGAAGAGCGATTGTCGGCAAAAATTGTCACATTGGTGCGGGGGCAGTGTTGGCGGGTGTGATCGAACCGGCTTCCGCTCAACCAGTGGTGGTTGAAGACGGTGTCTTGGTTGGTGCGAATGCTGTCATTGTTGAAGGTGTCCGTATTGGCAAAAATGCAGTCGTGGCGGCTGGAGCAGTTGTTTTAGAAGATGTAGCCGCTGATACCGTAGTGGGTGGAACGCCTGCCCGAGTATTAAAAATCAAAGACGAACAAACGAGGGAAAACACCGCATTGATCGCTGCATTACGGGAATTATAGAGAGGATGAAAAAGATGCGCAAAATAGATACCTGTATCGTTGGAGCAACTGGTTTAGTTGGTCAAACGATGTTGAACGTGTTAGCAGAATATGATTTTCCAGTAGGTCGTTTGAAATTATTAGCATCCAAGCGTTCAGCTGGAAAAATCTGTGTGTTTAAGGGAAAAGAATACACAGTAGAAGAATTAACAAAGACATCATTTGACGGGTATGATTTAGCGCTTTTTTCAGCCGGAGCAGAAATTTCACTTGAATTTGCGCCACTTGCTAGAGAACATGGGTTGGTCGTCATTGATAATTCTTCTGCTTGGCGAGAAGATCCGTCGATTCCGTTGATCGTTCCAGAAGTCAATCTAGCAGATCATGAAATGAACCGATTGATTGCCAATCCAAACTGTTCCACGATCCAAGCCGTTTTACCATTAAAGGCATTGCAACAGACATTTGGTGTCAACCGCGTGAACTATTCCACCTATCAAGCGGTCTCTGGTTCGGGGCAACAAGGGCTAACTGATCTTCACGCCACTCAAAAAGGGCAGGAACCTTCGCTTTATCCGCATGATATCAGTCAAACAGTCATCCCCGAAATTGATGCACCGTTGGTTGATGGGTATACGAAAGAAGAACACAAAATGATGGCTGAAACAAGGAAGATCCTACATTTGCCTAACTTACCTGTCTCGGCTACTTGTGTACGTGTCCCCATCGAAGTTGGTCATGGTGTTTTAATCGCAGTCCAGTTGGCACAGCCATTTTCACTTGCAGCAGTCCGTCAATGTCTACAACATTTTCCGGGAATAACAGTCGTGGATGATTTGCCCAACCATAGTTATCCGACCAGTATCCTTGCTAAAGGAACAGATGAGGTATACGTCGGCAGACTCCGGCATGATCCTACATTGGAAAATGGGCTGTTACTGTATACCGTAGCGGATAATATCCGTAAAGGCGCAGCTGCGAATGCTGTACAAATCGCCTCTGCCTTGTTATCACCAATCAGGGAGGGGATCCAATGAAAGTCGCAAAATTTGGTGGCTCATCGATGGCTCATGAAGAACAATTCAAAAAGGTAAAATCTATTATTTTAGCTGCCTCTGAACGAAGTGTGATCGTTGTTTCCGCTTTAGGAAAACGAACAAAAGAAGATGACAAAGTCACGGATCTCTTGTATTTGATCCATGCCTATCTTCATCATGGAGTCGACTGGACACCTTTGTGGGAAAGGATCTGTGAACGATTCATTCAAGTGAGAGATGTCTTGTCGTTGACTTTTCCGATTGAAGATGAATTGTTAGAGATCCAAAAAAAATTACAGCGAGAAAAAGTCTCGCAAGATTTTTTGGTCAGTCGGGGAGAATATCTCACTGCGAAGTTATTAGCTGAATATGTTGGTTATACGTTTATAGATGCGAAAGAACTGATTTTCTTTGATTATACGGGTGAGATCGATGAAGAACGGACGAAACAAGCAATAATAACTATTTATCAAGAAAAAGGCCCACTAGTAGTCCCAGGATTCTATGGTGCTAATCCAGTTGGAAAAGAAAAATTGATGGGGCGAGGTGGGAGCGACATCACTGGCGCAATCTTAGCCAAACTATTGAATGCCGACTGTTATGAGAATTGGACGGATGTTTCTGGGATTATGATGGCTGATCCACGAATCATTGACACGCCAAAAATCATCAAAGAAATTTCATTTAGAGAATTACGAGAGATGGCGTATATGGGGGCAAATGTTCTCCATGAATCAGCTATTTTCCCAGTACAAGAAGCAGGTATCCCGATTCAAATAAAAAATACGAACGATCCAGAGGCGCAAGGCACTAGAATTTCCAGCAAAGAAGTCGAAAAAGAAAATGGCTTAACAGGGATTGCTGGAAAAAAAGATTTTCTTTCGCTAACACTATTTAAACGACATATGTCTGATGAAATCGGGTTTATTTGGAAAGCAATGAGTGTCTTTGCGAATCATGGTATCTCGATCGAACACATTCCTTCGGGGATCGACAATATTGGAGTAGTCGTTTCAGCAGAAGCCATTGCAGATCAATTATTTTTGATTACCAAAGAGTTAAAAGAAAATTTGGGTGTCGAGGAAGTCGAAATTATCGAGAATCTGGCATTGATCTCAGTTGTTGGCGGACCACATAAAGAACTGATAGGACTTTCTGGCAAAGTCTTATCCATCTTAAATCAACTAGAGATTCGGACGTCGATCTTATCCCAAGGGGCACAAGAATTAAACTTGATCATTGGGGTAAAAAATGAAGAATATGAAACAGTCGTTAAAGGGCTCTATGAAGGGATGGTGAATGCCGATGTTAGCCAAACATCGCATGGCGTTACATCAAATTCCTGAAATCGGCTTTCATGAATTTAAAACCAAAGCGTATTTGCATGAACAAATCAAGGATCTTGGGGGAGTCCTGCATGAAATCGGCGAGACTGGTTTATTGCTTTATTTTGATCATCAACAAAACGAAACGATTGCTTTTCGGACAGATATTGACGCCTTGCCGATCCAAGAAGAAACAAATCTTCCCTTTGCTTCTACTCATGAAGGGATGATGCATGCGTGTGGTCACGATGGACACATGTCGATGTTATTAGGGTTAACGGAATATATCGCAGATCATAAAGAACAGTTAATGTACAACGTTGTTCTGATTTTTCAGCCTTCGGAGGAAATATCTGGCGGAGCGGAAAGTGTTATTCACACAGGCTTGTTAGAGGACTATCAAGTCCAAGCAATTTTTGGGTTTCATCTATGGCCAGGTCTTCCCAAAGGCGAGATCTATTCACGATCGGGCGCCTTTATGGCACAAAGTAGTGAAACAGATATCATTGTCAAAGGGAGGTCTGCACATATTGCCTCTAGTGAACAAGGGATCGACAGTATCCGAGGTGCCGTTGGTTTTATGAATGAAGTATACGAGTTGGAACAATCTTTACCTAAAGAATGGCGACGTTTAATAAAATTTGGGCAGATCACTGGTGGTACGATTCGAAATGTTTTAGCAAATGAAGTGACTATCTCAGGCAGCATTCGTTCTTATGATCAGCAAATCCAAGATTCGATCAAAGCACAACTGGCTGATTTAGCAGAAAAATTTCAAAAAAATTCGCAGGTATCGATCCAATTCCGTTATAATGATGGATATCCAGCGGTCATCAATGATCCTCACATATATACAGCCTTGAAGCAATCAGAAAAATTACATGAGCTTGAACAACCGGTCTTGCAAGCAGAGGATTTCGGTGTTTATACCCAGAAGTATCCATGTGTTTTTTTCTTTCTCGGTGTCGGTGATACACCAGCACTTCATGATGCACGATTTGATTTTGATATGGCTGTGTTAGAAAAGGGTGTCGCTTGGTATCAAACGATCCTTCATACAAAAGGACTTTTGCTAAAAAAGGATCAGTGACAAAGAAGTGATAAAAAGGAGAAAACCACATGAATTTAACCAATCGTTTTAATCACAGGCTTGCAAAAATAGCAGTGTCACAAATCAGAAGTTTTGACCAACAAATTTCTGCTATCCCCGATGTCATCAAGTTAACCTTAGGAGAGCCTGATTTTCCAACACCCGAACATGTCAAACAGGCGGGGATCACTGCTATTGAAGAAAATTATTCCCATTATACGGGGATGAGGGGACTACCCGAACTTTGTGAAGCTGCTTGTTTATTTCAAAAAGAACGTTATGGGTTGGTATACGATCCTCAAACTGAAGTACTAACGACAGTTGGTGCCACAGAAGCAATCGCTGCTTCTTTACTAGCGATTTTAGAAGAAGGCGACAAAGTATTGATTCCTGCGCCTGCTTATCCTGGCTATCAGCCGATAGTGGATCTTGCTGGAGCGGAATTGATCACGATCGATACGTCAGAAACAGGCTTTATTTGCCAACCAGAACAGTTAGAAGCAGCCTTTGCTACTTATGGCGACTCGATCAAAGCAATTATCTTGAACTATCCAAGCAATCCAACAGGAACACTGTTAACTTCAGAACAAATGGCAAAATTAGCTGAAGTCATCAAACAACGATCGGTCTTCGTGATCAGTGATGAAGTCTATGCAGAGTTGAATTATGTCGGAGACCATGTCTCGCCAGCGTCTTATCTTCCGGAGCAAACAATTGTGATTAGCGGCTTATCCAAATCTCATGCAATGACCGGCTGGCGGATCGGCTTTATTTTTGCTCAAAAATATGTGATTGATGAAATCATCAAAGTCCATCAATATTTAGTCACTTCAGCCACTACAATGGCTCAAAAAGCTGCGGTTGAGGCACTTACTACCGGAATGTATGATGGGGAAAAAATGAAAGAACAGTATGCGAAGAGAAGAGATTATCTTTTAAGTCAATTAAATGAGTTAGGGTTTGAAGTCATACCACCTGATGGCGCCTTTTACCTGTTTTGTAAACTGCCAAAAGAAGTTACCTTGAATTCTTGGGAGTTTTGCTTACAGTTAGCAGAACAAGGCAGAGTCGCCTGTATCCCTGGTTCAGCTTTTGGACCAGAGGGTGAAGGCTATATTCGGATTTCTTATGCAAGTAGTTTGGCAGAACTTACGGAAGCTTGCCAACGGATTCGCCTTTTTTTAGCTAATATATAATCAAAAAAAATGAAAAGCTGCGTTCGTTTTATTGAACGAAGTTTTTCATTTTTTTGTTTGTTTTGTTGATTGAAAGAAGATCATTTGTCATTTTTCTTTTTTAATGGTGTACATTTTTTAGTTTTATTTGGCATAACGAAAGATTATGATCCAATTTAAGGTGCTTAAAATATATACTGGATAATCTGATCAATTTTAGCCATATCTTGTAAAGGTAAATTTTCGACCTTTTTGAGTTTTCTTTCCTTGAAATCAAGTGATTTTAATTGAGAAATAAGTACTTGTCCCTTTGTATCTAAATCTTTGGGAAGCGAATAGGGTGTCGGTAGATTTTTTATAGTAGAAGTAATTGGACAGATTATTGCAAACATTGTTGTGCAATTAAATTCATAAAGAGATACAACCAATCCTGGTCTTTTCTTTTTGAATTTCTTTGCCTGTGGATGGATCAAAATCGATCCAAACAATATCCCCTTTTTTAGGAATATAATTTCTAGCTTTAGGCACTATAAAATTTCTCTCCCTTTAGGAGTTAAGTCTTTCCATTCATCTTTTTCGTAATACTCAGCTTCTTGTCCAGCACTAAATGGATCTTCGATTTTAGGAACTAATGTGATTGTCCCATCTTCAGAGTAGACAACAATATATTCTTGATTTTCTGAAGGTTTTTTACCATTGTCAGACGGTAGAGTAATTACTACAGAACCACCTTGTAATCTAGATTTTGTAATGAGCACATATACCACCTCTTTACTCTTATAGTACTATACAACATTAAGTAACGAAAATTTTTTCCTATATTTATTTGTAAATGTTAAGTGTTCTGAAACGATCTTTTTTGTACAGTTATTATTTTTGGTATGTTTTTTTTCTAATTTCATGGCTGAGGAGGTCTATAGTACCAGCTAACTTTATTAGTATGGAAAATGTTTTTTATATAAATTTTACAAGTTAAGTCAAGCGATATAATTGACAAATAATAGCATAACCGTTTTATTTTTCTGTACAGTTATTTCTTATAAAAAATATTGCCATCTAAAAAGAAAGTTGATAAACATTTAAGTCAAAAACTTAATAGAGAAAGTCTTATTTTTTCTGTCCAATATTTGGGCATTTCTTTTGATTTATAAAAAATCGAGTGTTATGTTTGAATTGTTTAGAGTTATTCTAAATAATTGAACAAGGAGGTTTCATCAATGGAGAAAACAAAGGTTATTATTGTCGGCGCATCTCATGGCGGACATCAATCGATTTTAGAATTGCTATCTAGATATGGTGAAAATGTCGATATCACCTTATTTGAAGCAGGGGATTATGTTTCGTTCATGTCATGTGGCATGGAATTATATTTAGAGGACCAAGTGACAGATGTTAATGATGTACGAAATTTCAGACCAGAAAACTTTCCACAACCCAATGTTCACATTTTAAACAATCATGAAGTAAAAGCGATTCATGCAGACCAAAAGACAGTAACGGTGACTAGTATCTTAGATAAGAGTACCAAAGAGTATGAATATGATAAATTGATCTTAAGCTCAGGAGTAAAACCAAATTCATTGCCAGTACCAGGAACAGATTTAGAGAACGTTTATTTGATGCGTGGGTACGATTGGGCTACTAGAATCAAAGATAAATTAACTGATCCAGCGATCAAAAATGTAGCTGTTATCGGTGCAGGCTATATCGGGATCGAAGCCGCTGAAGCTTTTCAAAAAGCAGGGAAAGAAGTGACGTTATTAGACGTGATTGATCGACCATTAGGCACTTATTTAGATCCGGAAATGACGGATATTTTAACCGAACATTTAAAAGAAAAGGGTATCAAAGTCGTGACGGGTGCGAAAATCACTGCTTTCACTGGTGAACAACAAGTCGCTGCGATTCAAACAGCAGATGAAGAAATCGCGACAGATCTTGTGATTCAAGCAGCTGGAGTCAAAGCGAATACGGAATGGCTAAAAGGAGTCGTAGATTTAGATGATCGTGGTTGGATCGTTACCGATGAATATTTGCAAACTAATTTACCTGATGTGTATGCAGTAGGGGATGCAACCCTTGCTTATTCGATACCTGCCCGCTCAAAAATGCCGATTGCACTAGCAACAGTGGCAAGAAGAGAAGCACGATATGTAGTCAAACATCTATTTGAGGATACACCAAGCCAACCATTTGGAGGCGTTGTAGGTTCTTCGGCATTAAGTGTTTTTGATTATCACTTTGCAGCTAGTGGTTTGAATAGTTTTACAGCAGGAAAAGCAGGCGTAGCCATTCGCACAGCTTATTATGAAGATACTATTCGTCCTAAATATGTACCTGAAGAATATGGGAACACGAAAGTTTCAATCCAATTATTCTTTGACCCAATGACACATCAAGTCCTTGGCGGAGCTGTTTTATCTACTTATGATGTGACTGCTCAAGGCAACGTACTAGCGCTAGCGATCCAACAAAAACTGACGATTGAAGATTTAGCAGAAGCTGACTTTTTCTTCCAACCAGGTTTTGATCGCCAATGGAATATGATCAATCTAGCCGCGCAACAAGCATTGGGAGAAGAACCATTTGTAGAATAAAATCAAACAATTAGAGACATTCATTAGACATGTTGTATTTTACGTAAAATATAAATGAACCGCCTGAAACACTTCAATTGTTTCAGGCGGTTTTTGTTATTTTTTTGTGTTAATAACTTTTCGCCACTGTTTTACAGTTGGAATTAGTAAGATGCACCATTCATGTTTCAACTACTCTTTTTACATCCGTTTTTTTCGGAAATAATCAGGTGTTTTTCCGGTTTCTTTTTGGAAAAGTTTGAAAATCGAAGGGACACTTTTATAGCCGATTTTTAAGGCAATCGTACTTAAACTATCGTTTGTTTCTAGCATGAGTCGCTTTGCTTCAGATAAGCGTTTTTGATCGATCAACTCTTGGAAACTACTACCGGTTTTATTTTTTAACAAGTTGCTTAAATAGTTTTTGTTATAGCCAAAAGTTTCTCCTAATTGCTGTAAGGTGATTTCTGCATAGTGATCATTGATATAATCTAAGATTTGAATCAGCGGCTCATTACGAATCGTTTTTTTATTCGTGATAATCACTGGTGCTTGGGCGCTTTCTACCATCAGTGAAGAAAATAATAAATTCAGCAAAAGTTGCTTATGCACAGACTCTTTTTGATAAGTGGTCATCATCAGACTTTTAATTAGCTGATACGCTAAGGGACTCATTGATAAGTCTAGTAGGATATAACTAGTATGTTCAGTAGGCGAACGGGTTGCTTGAAAGAAAAAATCTGTGATTAGATTATTGGATTTTGGTAGATTAGGCAATAGAATATTTTGAATAGCTGGAATATCAAGGAGGAAATTGATCAAGATATCCTCTGCTCCTACATAATCGATTTGTTGGATAACCTTACTATCTAACAGAAGTAACTGTCCTTTTTCTAAATGAAAAACGTCACCGTTCAAACGCTGGGTGCACTGCCCATTGAATAAAAAATTCAACTCAATAAAATGATGGGTATGCGCGGGTGTGTAAGAAAATCTTGGATGTTTGTTAATTGCGATTGATCCAAACTCAAAGAACTTACTTTTAGGAATTTCTGGAACGATCGAACGATGATAGTTGAGGTTCATTGTATTAATATTTTTACCTGATTTTTTTTGCAATTTTTCGATTTCCGTTTCTTTGAATAACTCTGCGATCCATTTCTCCATGAACTTCACCTCTTAATGATCATCTTACCTTGCTATTAATGTAACACAACTTCTTAACCAAAAAACCTGTAGATTTGATATAAACATTCTGGATTTTGGAAATTGTTCCCTGAATATGAAAGCGGTTAATATGTAGAGGGAGAAAAAGCATAAGTGTTTAGGAAGGAAAACTTAAATCTTTTAGCTGTTGATTGATAACGACTGTTTCTGTTTTTTTTAAGTGATAGAAAGCGCAAAATGGAAAATTTTAACCTATTTTTGAGGAAGAGTGAGCTATCAAAATGACTAAACAAATATGTTCATTTTGCTTAACTTTCGCTAGTTTGGGTGAGACGTACGGGGCTGTTTCATTTGTTATTAATCAATATGTTTAAAAGGCTTAGACTATCAGTTATTGACAATGAGAAAAAAGAATCGTGCATGATTACCAGTGCTACGACCCAAAACCAAGGAGTGTGGAAGATGAATAGTGAAAAACAAACAAGATGGTTATGGTACCCAGGAGATTTTGAAATCAGACAAGGATTATTACAAAATTTTTCAAGAGAAGAAAGAGGCTATGACTGGCCTGCTTATTGGAACGTTGATGATTGTCATAAAAATGTGAAATTCAAACGTTACTACGAACTGACAGAACCAACTTCTTTTATTGTTTATGCAACAGGGATTGGCTATGTGGAAGTGAATGGGAAAAAGTATCCACTTAAAGAAACAATCAATTGTCAGCCTGGAAAGAATAAAATCAGGATTTTTGTAGGCAACGCAACTGGATTACCCGCTGTCTTTGTCGAAGGAGAGGTTATCAAGAGTGATTTAGGTTGGCGAGCAAGTAACTTTATTGAAGAACTACCAGCTGGTTGGAGCTCCCTTTATTTGGATAAAGCAAACGATCCAAATCATGTCTATTTTGAAAAAAAAGTGGTTACACCTGTTTCAATCAACGAACAGAATGATGGGGTATTGATTGATTATGGTCGTGCGGTTTACGGAACACTGGCAATCAAAAAAATGACACATGGACAACCGATCATGATTTGCTATGGTGAATCTGCATCAGAAGCATTGGATGTGGAGATGTGCTATTACAAGGAAAAAGCAGCTACTGTTGAAACAATCCCAAGAAAGCGTGCTTTTCGGTATTTGTTTGTTCCAGATGTTGCGAAGGAAGAAATTGAGATCGAGGCGATTCATGAATCCCTTCCTTTAACCAATCATGCTGCTTTTTCTTCAGACAATGTCCTTTTAAACAAGATTTGGGAAGTTTCTGTGGAAACATTTACCCTATGTAGCGGATTGTTCTTTATCGATGGGATCAAGCGAGATCGGTGGATCTGGTCAGGCGATGCTTACCAAAGCTATTTTATCAACCAATATCTCTTTTTCGATGAAGAAATCAATACCCGAACGATGTTAGCGCTTCGTGGGCAAAATGAAATCAAGCAACATATGAATACGATCGTTGACTACTCGATTTTATGGATCATCGCTGTTGAGAATCACTATTTAATGACGGGCGACACGGTTTTCTTGAAACAAATCTATCCTAAGATGAAGACGATGATGGACTATCTCCAAGCACAAACGAATGAACTTGGCTTTATTTATGGGCGAGAAAAAGATTGGTTGTTTATTGATTGGACGGAGATGGATCGAGAAGGAACCTTGGCAGCAGAACAAATTCTATTGCTTAAAGCTTACCAAACGATGATGACTTGTGGAGCTGTTTTGGGTGAGGTAGATGACTACGAACAGAAGTATCAACAACTAAAAGAAAATGTCATGAGCTATTTCTGGGACGAAGAAAAGCAGGCATTTATTGATTCCTATGAATCGAAAAAGCGCCACGTAACTCGTCATGCCAATATCTTTGCCATTTTATTCGATTTAGTGGAACAAGAAAAGAAAGAACAGATTTTAACCCATGTATTGTTAAACCCTGAAATTACCCAGATCACGACACCTTATTTCAAATTTTTCGAGCAAGATGCTCTATGTAAAATGGGTCAAACAGACCAAGTGTATCAAATCATCTGTGATTACTGGGGCGGAATGGTTGAAAGAGGGGCAGTGACATTCTGGGAAGAATATATCCCTGAGGAAACGGGCGAACAAGTGTATGAAATGTATGGGGATCCTTTTGGCAAAAGCTTATGCCATGCTTGGGGAGCAAGCCCAATCTATCTATTAGGCAGATATTTCGCAGGTGTCCGACCACTTTCACCAGGATATCAAACTTTCGTCGTTGAACCTAATCTAGCTGCCTTTGAAAGTCTAAACATGCAAATACCAATCAAAAATGGACTTGTCACAATCAATAAAGAACAAGAACAGCTACACATTTCAACGACACGAGAAGGAGGGATTCTCCGTATCAACCAACAAGAGGTTCATTTAGAGCCAGGAAAAAATTATGATATCTCCCTTGAAACAACTAAGAGCAAACAACTGATTTGAAAAAGGAGAGGATTGGAATGCAACAAACACGAATCAGTGTAAAGGAAAAAATTGGTTTTGCTTTAACAAATCTCGGAAATATCCCAGTGATGACGTTGTTGAATACGTACCTTTTGATTTTTTATACCGACGTAATTGGCATTAATCCTGCTGTAGTTAGTACGCTTTTTCTGGTCTCCAGACTACTTGATGGTTTCAGTGATCCTTTATTAGGTTTTTTGATCGATCGTTTCCCAGTGACACGCTTTGGCAAATATCGCCCGATTTTGGTGCTAGGAACAGTAATTTGTTGTATCAATTATTTACTCGTTTGGTTTGCACCGTTACTTTTTACTAGTCAAAAAATCGTCGTTATCTATATTTCTTATATTTTGTTAGGTATCACTTTTGATTTAATGGATATCCCATTAAATAGTTTGATCCCAGTATTAACCGATCAAGAAGCCGATCGAAACATCTTGTCGTCCATAAAAGGTGTGTCGTATACAGTAGGACCTACTTGTTTGAATATTTTGGCACCGTTGATCCTTTCCGCTTACAATAATGGGCTTTCTGGGTATACCTTGTTGATTGTCGGAACGGTACTAGTCGTCTTGTTCTTCACGATTTTTGGTACATTAGCACTGAAAGAAAGAGGGGATGAAGAGCCCGCTGAATTATCGCAAGAGCGCGGCTATTCTTATAAAGAAGCGCTTGCTATCTTAAAAATTCGTCCAGTGATGACCCTATTTATCAGTATGCTTTTTATTACCGCCGCAAGCAATATCTTTAGTGGATCGCTTTTGTATTATTTGAACTATATTTTGAATGACACAAAATTGCTAAGTTTCGCTAGTTTTTTAGGACTGTTTGGTGCTTTAGGAGCAGGTGTGTTGGTCCCTAGTTTATCTAAGCGATGGGGGAAGAAAAAAGTATATGTTGGCGCATTATCTTTACTCTGTTTAGCGATGATCGTGATGATCGGCGTGCATCAATCGAAAATGATTTTCTTAGGGGCTTATCTTGCTGTCCAAGTTGGCTTAGGGCTGACCAATACTTTGCAGTATAGTTTATCTGCTGATAATGTGGATCAAATAAAACACGAGTTGGGAATTGAAACAGCAGCGCTGATCGCTTCGTTGAATTCTTTTATCATGAAGTTTGCGATGGCGATTGGTGGAGCTATCCCAGGATTTGTTTTGAGCTATACAGGCTATGTAGCGAATCAGGCGCAATTATCTAGCGCATCATTTGGCATTATTTTCTCTACTTTTGTAGTACCACTTGTTTTTTACCTAATCACGCTCGGTGTTTTCCAAATCGGTTATCCAGCGAATTATTTATTTGTTACGACTAAGGAAAAACCTTCCATTGGTTGATTTGCTGCTTTTTCGTTCGTTAGACTGAAAGATAGTTACCTAATTACCTAAAAGATCCGGTTGCTATTGACGAAAAGCTAACTGAAAATGAAGAAAAAGGGGAGGATGCCAGTGTTTACCTTTGAGCAACTAAAAACATTTTTGATGGAAAATAACGAAATTGAATGTCGACAACAAATTGATGGTCAAAATATCAATGACCAACAGTTGCCCTATGAGACAGTCGCAGTACCTAAAATGCCCAAAAACCAATTTTTCAAAGAGGGTAATATCTTTATCAATAAACATCATCGTTACGCTGAAATGCCTGCACATACGCATGAATTTGTTGAATTTAACTATATGTTGTCTGGTTCATGTGTCCAATATGTCAACGATAAGAAAATTCACTTGAAAGAAGGTGAATTGCTGTTATTAGACAAAGAAATCGTTCAGCGTATCGATCCTTTAGAAGAGGAAGACCTTTTGATCAATATTTTATTGAAAGGGGAATCGATTACGACTGACATCGTGATCAATATGGTGAAGTCACGTGGATTGGTCAATGAATTTCTATTAAATGCTTCGCAGGAAAAAGGAAAACATGATGAATTTATCCATTTTCATTGTGGTGATAACTTAGAAGTGCAAGGGTTATTGCACAAAATGATTTTGGAATATTACAACAAACAAGACTATTATATGCGGGCACTGAATCTGAGATTGTCTTTACTATTGATCGAACTTACCCGTGATTTAGAAGAATATGTTACGCAACGTGAGAATCAGGAATTATTAGAGATTTTACGATATATCGATCTTCATTTTCGAAAACTGACACTGAAAAATCTAGCGAAACATTTTGGTTATAATGCAAATTATTTAAGTAATAAATTGAAAAAAGAAACAGGGAGTTCTTTCCAAGAATTGATCAATTCTTTGCGGTATAAAACGATGATCGAGTTGATGAGAGAAACGAATAAAACTTTTGAAGAAATCTCGTATGAACTTGGTTTTGAAACTCTTGCTTCTTTGTATAAATTAGTCGGAAAATACACAGAACTGACACCTAAAGAACTCAAAGATAGTCTGTTAAAAAAATAGAATAGGCAGTTGTGATGCAACGAGTCCTTTTTCTCAGGTGATCTGTAAAAAAGATTTGACCAATCATGAACTGGCAATGAAAAGCGAAGATTAACGAAAGCGTATTCCAAATGTATTGGATAAGTGTGAACCTTCTTTTCGTTTCCTGAATGTTCGAAAAAGAATCGCTTGTTTGATTCGCTTAAGCATACGAATGTGATTTGGATAAAAAGAACACTTTTTTTGCTATAGTCCTGAGTAATTCATACGTTTACAATTCTAACTGTTCGAACTTATAAAACTTATTTTAAGGAGTGTTTTTTATGAAGAAACAACAGGCATCAACTACTACCACGGTCAAAGAGTATTCGCCTCTAGCTGTCGCTGCTGGAATTGGCTCCATGCTTGGATCTGGCTGTATTGTTGGACTCTCAGCGACGATTCCCGTTTGGCAAAAGGGACTAGAGCTGACAACTGGACAAGTCGGGATCGTTTCTGGCGGGCTAACTTTTGCAATCGCTTTCGGATCGCTGTTTACTGGACAGATATCAAAAGCATTTGGCTTGATCCGTTCATTTAACTGGATCAATTTGTTTTACGCGATCGGAGCTGCGGTCTGTATTCTAGCCACAAGTTTCCCAATGCTCTTATTAGGCGTGATTATCATGGGCGTAGCATCTGGAGCAGACTTACCATTAAGTTTGACCGTTGTTTCTCATGATGCACCTGATGAGCATACTTCTGCTCGTTTGATTTCTTCCACACAGATTTTTTGGCAAGTGGGGATATTCATTTCTTACATCTGTTCGTTTCTTTTATCGGGAATCGAAGGTGTGTTAGGAGCAAGAATTGTTTTTGCCATCTTATTTACGTTTGCAGTGATCACTTGGTTATGGCGGACACTTTCACCTAAGTTTAGACAATTTCATGAAGCCGGAGCTGCTCGACAAGCAATGACCAAAGTGACAAGCGACTCGAAAGAAGTTTCTTTCAAGACAGTACTATTTGGGGAAAACAAACAAAAATACCTTGGCTTTTTCGCCGCTATCTTGATTTTTTATGTGTGTTGGAACCTCTTAGCGAATACTTGGGGACAATTTCAAACCTATGCTTTGACAAATGCCGGAGCTAGTCAAGCACAAGCTACAGGATTAGGGATCGGGTTGAATGTGATTTCTTTAGCAACAACGATTGCATTTGCCTCTGTTGCAGGTGGTAAATTTAGAAACAAAGCTTTCTTTATTGGGGCAGTCGTTCAATTTGGCGCAATGTTAGGTATGGCATTGATCGGTGGTGGTGCAGGATTTATTGCATTAGCGATCACAATTGCTTTTTATAATTTTGGGAATCCACTAGCCGGAGAAGCAATCTACAAAGTGTGGACACAAGAATCTTTCCCAGCAGAAACACGAGCTTCACTTCAAGGGTTCATCAATGGTTTTTCCAGAATGTGTTGTGGATTATTTGCTTTTGTTACCCCTTACTTAGTTGCTCCTGATCGTATCCAGACGTCTATGTTTGGCTTTGCGGGAATCGTTTTAGTAGCAACAATTGCTGGAGTAATCATGATGCGTCTACAGAAAAAATACCCAGTGATTGATCCCGTGGATAAAGAGCTGACTGAAGGAGAAATGACTGCATCGTTCACCAAGTAAAGAAGAGGAGAAAGCAAGATGGCATTTACTTTTCAAATCAATCAAGATGTGCGTTGGAAGAAAGACGAGGCACTGCTAACCAAAGCACAACAACATGTACCAAATCTTCTGAAAACGAAGATCGAACCAGTAGCAATCGCTGAAATCGTTGAAGACCCACATGGTTTGAATGGGTATTCAGCAATTAACAGTGACAAAGAAATCAAACAACTAGCTGATTATACCTTAAAAAGGGATGAAGCGATTATCTTAGATTTAGGGGATCATTATGTTGGGCATTTTAGTCTGTCCATTGACTCGGTTGGTTCGCCAATGGATGCGCCCTTATATTTACAACTGAAATTTGCGGAAGTACCCGCTGAACTTGCGGCAGATTCTAGTGTATATGATGGTTGGTTGTCAAAGTCTTGGATCCAAGAAGAATTTATCCATCTAGATGTTTTACCGGCACGTTTAGAATTACCAAGAAGATATAGCTGTCGTTATATTGAGCTAAAGGTGTTAGATACTTCACCCAAGTGGCAAGCTAGTTTTTCTGATCCGCTTTTTATCGCAGAAAGTTGTGTGTCACTCGATCAATTACCAAAGCCTGTGATCGCTGATGAAGAACTTGCTTCCATCTACCAAGTTTCTGTTAAAACATTATTTGATTGCATGCAAGAAGTCTTTGAAGATGGGCCCAAACGAGATCGCCGATTATGGATTGGTGATTTACGTTTACAAGCGTTAGCGAATTATGCGACTTTCGGTGATTTAGCTTTAACGAAACGTTGTCTTTATTTATTTGGTGGGATGACGACCAGTGAAGGGAAGATTCCAGCCAATGTTTTCACAGCCCCGCAATTGACACCAGATGATACGTTTTTATTCGACTATAGTTTGTTTTTTGCAGTGATCTTAGCTGATTTTTACCATCAGACGAAAGATTCAGTTGTCTTGCAGGATTTATATCCAGTAGCGAAAAAGCAGATGGAACTAGCACTGACATGTGTCGATGAAGAGGGACGCCTGAATTTGTTAGAAGAGTGGCCAGTATTTATCGACTGGTCGAATGAGTTTGAAAAGAGTACAGCAGGGCAAGCAGTGTTGATCTATGCGATGAAACGATTCAACCAGTTGGCAGAACAAGTGAAAGATCCACAACTGAGTCATTACCAAGAAACAACAGAGAAACTGATTGCGTTTGCGAAGCAACAATTATTTGATGAAGAACAAAAGCAGTTTATTATTGAAACAACCGGAGAAATCAATGTGGCGAGTCAAGTTTGGATGGTTTTAGCAGAGGTCTTTGATCAACCAATGAATCGAGAAATTTTGGAGACGATGATTGCGCATCATTTTCCGATCACAGGGATTGCTACACCTTATATGTATCATCATGTAGTCGAAGCGTTATTTGTAGCTGGACTTCAAGAAGAAGCTATCCAGTTAATGAAAAACTATTGGGGCAAAATGATTCAGCTGGGAGCAGACACTTTTTGGGAAGCTTTTAAACCAGAAGAACCAGATTTTTCTCCTTATGGCAGCCCGATCATCAGTAGTTATTGCCATGCGTGGAGCTGTACGCCAGCGTACTTGATCGAAAAATATCTAAATTGAAAAAGCAGTCAGTTACTTTACATTGTCAACTGAAAAAAAGACAGTTGGATCGTTAAGTAATGATTCACTGATTCATCCTAGACATAAGCAAAAAATCTCAAAACCATTTTTGCGGTTTTGAGATTTTTTGCTGTAGTATGAAACGGACGAGCAGTTTATCCGTATAATCAAAGGTTTATCGCTTACAAGAAGACTTGTACGTTTTTTTGAGGGAGTCCATGCGTCCCATATAATAGGATTAGGTGTTCCAATTATATGGCTTTGTTAGGATGTCGGTTCCTTTAGATGTAAAATATCTTCCCAAAAGTGAAAGTATTGATCGGTCAATTGGATTTCAACGATGTCCACCCAATGAATCAATTGCTCATCTAAGGAAAATCCTTTTTCTGTCATGTCTCGTTGGACAAATCCTCGATAAGAGTTGTTATCCTTACAGCGGACAATGATTTCTTGTTTGGCAATAAACGCAGTGATAGCGATCGTTTCAAAATGTTGATGGACTGTTCTCAAAAAATCACTTCTTTCTAGTTTAATGAAATAGGCATTTTATGCTGATCAATGGCAAAACGCTACTCTTCTTCAGGAAAACTTTGGTAAAATTCATCTTTGATCGGAACGATCTCTTCGTTAAGACTTCGGTTACTTAACGTTTCATGTTGTGTGACTGACTGGGGAAAATAGGAAACATCAAACCACTTATCTTCCTGTTTTATTTGAACATGTCGGACGTCACACCAGTGAACGGTCTGTTCTTCAAGGATAAAATAGTCGTGATAAGCTTCACCAGTAAAGAAACCCTCGATGCTTTCTAAGTAGCGGCCAAATTCATCCTTGGTATTTAATTGCAGACTTACTTTTTTATGGTAAAGAAAAGCCTCTAATAAAACACTATCCATTTCTTCTCGAGACATTTGTTCCAACGGACGAATCTCTTTCACTGCCCACGCTTCATTTTTTTTGATCCCAGTGACTAGCTCTTCCATAGCGAATGCGGTGCCCCATTTTAATCCGAATGGGCGATCTCGGTATTCATTGTAGTCGAGAAATTCTTTTTTTGTTCGACGCATAGCCCTCACCTTCAATACCGGCATGACCACCAGCGTGTCCGCCAACGAGTGAACTCCTTGCGATCGCACGGCCACCTTCTAATAAGCTATGGGCATGGACAATTGCACTGAACCCATATTTTTGGCGAATACGATCAACGACAAAATCGATTTTGGCATCGTTGACTTGTTCATCGGGATCTGTAAATAGATTCAATTGCAGACTGTCTGTGTAAATTAGTTTAGAGCAGTTGACACCGACACTGCGAATGTCTTGATGCTGGTAATGTTTACGAAAAAGATTCAATAAAATGAGACTGAGTTCATGACTAGAATTTGTCGGCTCAACTTTTAGTTGTTGATGAAATCCAGTTTTCCCTAGACGATCTCGATAACCTAAAGAGTAGCCCATCCACAAGCTAACAACTTGCGCTTTCGCATGTTCACGCCGCAGACGAGTTCCGACTTGATCAGCCATTTCTTTAAGAACGATTTCAAGTTCTTCACGCCTTGTATAATCACGATTCAAAATTTGACTATTCCCAATACTTTTTGATTTGGGGGTATAGTCTTCTCCCAAAAAGCTTCGATCAATTCCCCAAGCATGGGCAAAAAGCTGGGTGCCAATCACTCCAAATTTTTCTTTTAGTTGGTAATAATCCGCATGAGCTAAATCATGAACAGAATGAATCCCCAGTCGTTTGAGCCGTTTGGCTGTCCGATGTCCAATTCCCCAAAAATCGGTGAGAGAAGGAATACGCCAAACGTTGTCTGCCACATCTGCATAGCGCCATTCGGCCTTTCGCTCTTTTCCTTTAGAACCGTTATCCAACGCTAACTTAGCTAGTAGTGGATTATCACCAATCCCAATAGTTGTATGGATTCCTGTTTGTTGGTAGACATCCTGATAGATGATTTCAGCCAGATCCCAAGCACTTTTGACTTTAAAAAGTTTCAAACTGTTGGTGACATCAAGAAAGCTTTCATCGACAGAATAGACATGGTGATTCTCTTCATCCACGTACTTTTTATAAATAGCATTGATCTCGGTATTTTTTTTCATGTAGTAAGCCATTCGTGGAGGGACCATATAAAGATCGTCGGGATAGGGAAAGGGTAAATCTCTTGCTCGACTGATATTTGTAATATGATAGGCTTTTTTTGCGGCTGGACTAGCAGCTAAGATCAAGCCACTCCCACGTTCATCGGTTTTCCCTGACGGATAGGACATGACGACGAGTTTGGTTGTTAGAGGATCTAAATGACGTTCGGCACACTCAACAGAAGCATAAAACGACTTACAATCGATGCAAAGAATATCTCTCGAAGGTTCTTTTGTGTAATCAAAGACTGGATTTTGATTTCGAATCATATTCGTCACCTCTTCTTATTGATTAGAACACATGTTCGTGTTTTGTGTCAACGAAAAAAACGTGATGGAATGGGTAAAAAAACAGTGGAGAAGAAGATTGTTGTCTTTTTATCGTTTAGAGAAATGGGTAGTATCTGAAGCAAAATTAATTGAAAGAAAAAACAGCTGGATGACCTCATTAGTTAATAAAAAAAGTTATTTTATTTTTTGCTGATCAGAAAGTCATTAGGAAATTTTACACTGAAAAAAGAATGAGCCTAGATATACTCATCATTAGAATGGTAAAAAAAGATTTGCTTTGAAATTATCGTGTAAAAGTGCACAAAATCGTTTATAATGAATCCGATCGAATGAGAACGATTCTCAATGAAGGAGGAAGTAAAATGAGAGAAATCGATTTTTCCAAAACATTATTTGAATTAGTTACTGAATATCCAGAAGTCAAACAAATCATGGCAGAGCTAGGATTTAATGCCATCAACCAACCTGGGATGTTGCAAACTGCTGGTCGCTATATGACGATTCCTAAAGGGGCTCAAATGAAAAAAATCCCTTTAGAACAAATTGTTACGGCCTTTGAAACATCAGGATTTATTGTGAAAGGATTGGTAAAATGAAACCCACGAATCAACGACAAGAACGGATTGTTGAAATCCTGTCACTTTTACATAAAGGTGGTTCTTTTGAAGAAGCAAAACGATTGTTCAATGAAGAATTTGAGGGAGTCGATGTTACAGAAATCACTGCTGCGGAAAAAGCATTGATCCAAAACGGTCTTGATCCGTCAGAAATCCAAAAGTTATGTAATATCCATGCAGCTGTTTTTAAAGGAGCGATCAATGAGATCCATCATTCCAATTATGAACACGCACAACCAGGACACCCGATCCATACCTTAAAGTTAGAAAACCAAGTGTTGCAGTCGTTACTGACGGATGAAATTGACGGGTTATTGGCAAAAATGGCTAAAGGAGATTGGTCACAAAAGGAACGATTGCAACACGCTTTGACTGATTTATTGCAAATCGACAAGCACTATGCACGAAAAGAAACGTTGATCTTTTCTTATATGGAAAAATACGGAATCTCAGCCCCACCTAAAGTGATGTGGGGTGTAGATGATGATATCCGTGAAATGATCAAAGCGCTGAATGCTTATTTAGCTACAGACAAAGCGGCTTATAATCCGCTATCCGAAAAATGGGAAGCAGTAAAAACAGAAGTTGAAGAGATGATTTTTAAGGAAGAGGAGATCATGGTACCCATGACCTTAGATGTGTTTAGCCTTAAAGATTGGGAACAAATCGCTCATGACAGCTTTGATATCGGTTTTGCGTTTATCCCTGAACCACTTCCATGGAAGCCAAGCCAAGAATCACTCGAAAAAGAAAGCAAACGGGAACCAGCTCGTCAATTAGCCATTAAAAAAGCTAAAGAAACGACCGATGGTATTGCTGCTGGTCTTGGGATCGAAGAGTTTACGTCAGAGGCAGTTCAAGACGAAACAGCACCTATGACTGATTTAGTTGTGCAATTCCCGACAGGAGCGTTACAGTTGGAGCAATTAGTTGCCTTGTTTCAAGTGTTGCCTGTGGATTTGACATTTGTTGATCATGAGGATCGGGTTCGTTTCTTCTCAGAAGGAAAGAAACGGGTCTTTCCAAGAACTACTTCTGTCATTGGTCGTGAAGTCGTCAACTGTCATCCACCAAAAAGCATGCATCTTGTCCAACAAATCCTTGACGATTTCCGTACAGGAACAAGGGATTCAGCAGAATTTTGGATTGATATGAGAGGACGGAAAATTTATATTCGCTACTTTGCTTTAAAAAATGAGACAGGTGATTATCTTGGGTGCTTAGAAGTCACGCAAGATATTACTGAGATCCAAAAGTTAGACGGACAAAAACGATTGTAAGAGCGGGAAAATTTCAAAATAAAGAACAATTTCAGCTCACTTTTGGGCTCGTTTGATTATAGAAGTAGAAGCCGGACATGCTGTTGATACTTTTCTATGGTATTTTCAGCATTCTCCTGCGACTATTTAGTGGGTAAATTGGAGTTTTTATCAGGTAAAAGCCCTTTTTTCATACCATTTGATCATTTTATTCAAGAAATTGTTTGACTTCTTTCAAAAACATCTCTATACTTAAACTCAATCTTATATCAGTTTGGAGCGATTATTATGAAAATCACACATAGTTCACAACTGAATAATTATTACTTTAGCTATTTTAGATAAGTTTGTATTCATACGATTATGGGTGCAAACATCAGCGTTTGTTTGTATCTATGATGGCTAAGGATGTTTGAGATGACTTGCTCGCCGCATAGATGAAAAATCTATAGTGGCTTTTTTATTTGATTGATTCAGGGGCTCACTGTAGATGGATTTTCTACGGTGGGCTTTTTTTGTTACATAAAGGGGGAACTAAACGCATTCAAACAAGGTATAAGCAAAGTAACGATTGATTTGCAAGAATTTATGTAATCCAATCAAACAGCGAGGAAATCGATGAAGCGAAACACAAAATAAAAAACAAAGGGAGTTATTGTATGATTCTAATCATTAAACCAGGTATCCAAGAAAGTGAGTTAACACAAGTGATTGAACGTATTAAAGAAGAAGGGCTAGATGTACAGATCAACCATGGTAAAGATCGTTTTGTCTTAGGGCTTTTAGGAGATCCAAAGGTAATTCGGGATGTTCCGTTTGAACGCTACGATATCGTAGAACGTGCCGTACCGATTACCAATACGTACAAATTGACGTCACGAGAATTTCATCCTCAAGATACGATCGTTGATGTAGCTGGAGTGAAAATCGGTGATGGAAGTTTTGTGACAATGGCTGGTCCTTGTTCTGTCGAAGGGGAAGAACAAATCATGGAGACAGCACGAATGGCTAAGGCTGGTGGTGCTAAAATCTTACGTGGTGGTGCCTACAAACCAAGAACGTCACCATACGCTTTCCAAGGATTAGGTGAAGAAGGGTTGAGAATGATGCGTAAAGCTGCGGATCATTATGACTTGAAAGTGATTACCGAAGTGATGGATGAAGCGCATATCGATGTGGTCAGTGAATACGCAGATATCATTCAAATCGGCGCACGAAATATGCAAAATTTCCGTTTATTAGAAGCTGTAGGACGAACAGGAAAACCAATTGGCTTAAAACGTGGCATCTCAGGTACGATCGAAGAGTGGTTAAATGCCGCTGAATACATTGCAGTTCAAAACAATTCAAACATCATCTTCATTGAACGCGGAATCCGCACTTACGAAACAGCTACTAGAAATACATTCGATCTAAGTGCCGTACCACTGATCAAAAAATTAAGTCATTTCCCGATCATCGTTGACCCAAGTCATGGAACGGGTGTCTGGGACTTAGTGACACCAATGGCACGATCAGGTGTTGCTAGTGGGGCAGATGGAATGATTGTAGAGATCCATCCTGATCCGATTCATGCTTGGTCTGATGGACAGCAGTCATTGAATGAGAAAAACTACCTGAAAATGATGAATGAAGTGGACATCTTAGTAGAAGCGATGAAGAAAATCAACGCTTTATAGAGAGGAGAAACACGGATGTTAGAAGTTGTCTTACCCGAAAAAAGCTATGAGATCATCATCCAGCGAAACGCACTAGATCAAGTCGCAGATTGGCTTTCCGGTTTATGGCAAGAAAAGAAAATTGCGATCATTAGTGATGAAAATGTCTTTCCGCTTTATGGTCAAAAGATACAACAACAATTAGCCGATCGGTATGAGGTTGTGAATTATGTTATTCCGGCTGGCGAAGAAAGTAAATCACTGTCGATGGCTGCTAAATTATATGATTTTCTAGCCACTGAACAATTGACGAGAAGTGATGGCATTATTGCTCTAGGTGGCGGTGTTGTAGGCGATTTAGCTGGTTTTGTGGCATCAACTTATATGAGAGGAATTTCTTTTGTACAGATTCCTACCTCCTTATTGGCACAAGTAGACTCAAGCATAGGTGGCAAAACAGCAGTCAATGCACCAAACGCCAAAAATATGATTGGCACATTTGCACAGCCAGACGGTGTGTTGATTGATCCAGAAACGCTGACGACATTACCAGTAAAAAGGATCCAAGAAGGAATTGCAGAAATCATCAAGTGTGGTGCGATCAAGGATGAAAGTCTTTGGAGAGAGTTAGCTCGTTTTATTGATGTAGCTGATTTAGTAGCACATAGCGAGCTAGTGATCGAAAAAGCTTTACGTGTAAAAAAAGAAGTGGTAGAAGAAGATCAATTTGATCAAGGCAGTCGTTTGTTCCTCAACTTTGGTCACACGATCGGACACGCTATCGAGCAAACAGCGGGATATGGACAGATTAGTCATGGAGAAGCAGTGGCGATCGGCATGGTACAAATCAGTCGGAATGCTGAAAAAAGGAAAGAAACACCTGAAGGAACGACGCAACAACTTATCAAGATGATCCAAAAGTATCAGTTGCCCATTTCTTACGAACCATGGGATGAACAGGCGTTGTTCCAGGCGATCACTCATGATAAAAAAGCCCGGGGAAAACAGTTGAAAATTATTTTATTAGAAAAAATCGGTCAGGCAAAAATCCAATCGATCCCAATCGAAGCAATCAAAAATTATTTAGAAGAAGGTGAGTAAATGCGTTACTTAACAGCAGGAGAATCACATGGGCCTAATTTGACAGCGATTATTGAAGGAGTTCCAGCAGGCTTAACCTTATCGATTGAGGCAATCAATCAAGAATTAGCTAGACGACAAGGTGGTTATGGTCGAGGTGGGCGCATGAAGATTGAAAAAGATCAAGTGACAATCACGTCGGGTATTCGTCACGGCAAAACATTAGGCTCACCGATCACAATGACTGTCACGAACAAAGATTGGAAGAACTGGCAAACGGTGATGTCAGTTACTCCAGTTTCTGAAAAAGAAGAAAATCTACGACGAGTGGCTAAACCAAGACCAGGTCATGCCGATTTAGTTGGTGGTATGAAGTATCAACACCATGATCTTAGAAATGTATTAGAGCGTTCTTCCGCAAGAGAAACGACGATGCGAGTAGCAATCGGGGCACTAGCAAAACAGATTTTAGCTGCTTTAGATATAGAGATTGCTAGTCATGTAGCGATCCTTGGAGGAATCAAAGCGAATGTGCCAGAGAATTTGACCGTGACAGAAATCAAAGAAAAGACGACTATCTCCGAAGTGAACATGGTAGATCTAATGATTGAAGAGGAAGTAAAAGCCTTGATCGATGCTACTAAAAAAGCAGGAGACACTTTGGGAGGTGTAGTGGAAGTTCGGGTCGAAAATGTGCCAGCAGGGTTAGGGAGCTATGTACAGTGGGATAAAAAATTAGACGGTAAGTTAGCTCAAGCGATGTTAAGCATCAATGCTTTTAAGGGAGTCGAATTTGGAATTGGGTTTGAAGCTGCTTCGTTACCAGGATCACAGGTGATGGATGAAATCACTTGGGACGAAAGCGGCTATCACCGAGCAAGTAATCATTTAGGTGGCTTTGAAGGTGGAATGACCAACGGAGAACAGATTATTGTTCGGGGCGTGATGAAACCAATTCCTACTTTATATAAACCTCTCATGAGCGTGAACATCGATACTAAAGAACCTTATAAAGCTAGTGTGGAACGTTCCGATAGTACGGCAGTTCCAGCAGCTTCAGTCGTCGCAGAGCATGTGATTGCGACCACTCTTGTTCGCGAGATACTTGAGCATTTTCCAGCAGATAATATGCAAGAATTAAAAAAAGCCGTTGCAAATCACCGCCAAATGACCAAAGAATTCTAATCGGAGGTAGCGATGAAAAAAAAGGTGTTTGTCATAGGATTGGGTCTGATTGGCGCTTCCTTATGCCGAGCGATCAAAGGGTCAGCAATTACCCTTTATGGCTGGGATCATTCAGAAGAAACAAGAGAAATAGCGGAAAAAACACAGTTAGTCGATCAGGTTGTCACAGGGATCGAGGCAGCTAGTCAAATGGATGTGATTATCCTTGCCGTTCCAGTTCAAGTTAGCTTGGAGTATCTCAACTGTTTGGCGACACTTCCCTTGAAAGAAACAGTATTAGTAAGTGATACCGGAAGTACGAAAGCGACGATAATGGCGCTAGCGAAGCAACTCCCATTTGATTTTATTGGTGGGCATCCGATGGCTGGTTCACATAAATCAGGAGTAAAAGCAGGCAATCCGTATTTATTTGAAGAAGCGTATTATATCGTAACGGATGACTGTCAAAGTGAACGTACAGAAGAACTGATCGCTTTACTACGTCCTACTCGAGCAAAGTTTGTTCGCTTAACTGCCAAAGATCACGATGAGATCGTTGGGGTGCTAAGTCATTTGCCACATATTGTCGCTTCAGGATTAGTACAAATCAGTGAGCAGCTGAATCAAAAATATCCACGTGCCTCACAATTAGCTGCTGGCGGATTTCGGGATATCACACGGATTGCTTCATCAGATCCCCAAATGTGGACGGATATTTTAATGACGAACCAAGAAATGATGATTCAGTTGATGGAAGACTGGCAAGTCGCAATGGAATCGTTAAAACAGGAACTGATTGATAAAAATCAATCGGCAATTCAAGAGTTCTTTGTGCAGGCAAAACAAACACGGGATCAGTTGCCCCGGAAAAAACAAGGAGCGATTCCAGCTTTTTATGATTTATATGTCGATATTCCCGATATCGCTGGTGCTGTCGCAAAAGTTACTAACGTACTAAGTCAGGCAAATCTTTCCATTATTAATTTGAGCATCCAAGAAACAAGAGAAGATATTTTTGGTGTGTTAGAGTTGTCTTTTAAAAATCAAGCGGATTTACTTAAAGGACAGAAGCTGATCGAAGCCGAAAAATTTCATTGTTGGATAAGGAGTTGAAGTCATGAAACTATTGACAGCTAAAAATGGGATCAATGGAGAATTAGTGATTCCTGCTGATAAATCGATTTCCCATCGCAGCATCATGTTTGGTGCGATCAGCAAAGGAACTACGATCGTCAACAATTTTTTAAAAGCTGAAGATTGTTTAAGTACGATTGCAGTTTTTAAGCAATTAGGGGTACGTATTACCGAAAAAAATGAACAAATCATGATTGAAGGAAAAGGATTTGAAGGATTAACAGCACCATCTTCCAGGCTAGATGCAGGAAATTCTGGCACAACGATGCGCTTAGTATTAGGAATTTTAGCAGGATGTCCATTTACTTCTGAGATTGCAGGGGATGCTTCTTTGAATCGCCGTCCGATGGAACGTGTGATGAAGCCATTGCGTGAGATGGGTGCTGATTTACAAGGAACGGCCGAAGCTGAATTTCCTCCACTAAAAGTAACTGGAAATACATTGCACGGGATCGAGTATCACATGCCCATTGCTAGTGCGCAAGTGAAGTCTGCTATCCTTTTTGCAGCTTTACAAGCCGAAGGAACCACTAAAATCATCGAGAAAGAACAGTCAAGGAACCATACCGAAGAGATGATCAAACAATTCGGTGGGAAGATCCAAGTGGAAGGAAAAGAAATTATAGTTGCTGGACCACAACAGTTGATCGGACAAGAAGTCACTGTCCCAGGGGATATTTCTTCGGCTGCGTTTTATCTCGTCGCAGCAAGTATTTTAGCAAACAGTGAAGTCCTCTTAAAACAAGTAGGAATCAATCCGACACGGACAGGTATTCTCGATGTGTTGATGCAAATGGGTGCTAATATTGAAGAAAGACAGCTGGATGAGCAAAATCAAGCAGCAGATTTGATTGTCCGTTCTGCGCAACTCCATGCTTGTGAGATCCAGGGAGAAATCATCCCACGCTTAATTGATGAGTTACCAATTATTGCATTAGCTGCTACTCAAGCAACAGGCACAACCATCATTCGTGATGCTCAGGAATTAAAAGTCAAAGAAACGAATCGGATTGATGCAACTGCGGAAGAATTAACGAAAATGGGTGCGAACATTGAACCGACAGAAGATGGTTTGATTATTCACGGACCAACACCTTTACATGGAGCGACAGTGGATAGCCATGGGGACCATCGAATTGGGATGATGTTACAAATCGCCGCTTTACTAACCCCAGAACCTGTCGAATTACTCAATCCTGAAGCAGTCAATATTTCATATCCTGAATTTTTTACGGATCTAGCCAAATTGGTTCAGGAGGACCCATCATGACGTCACTTGTATTGATCGGTTTTATGGGCGCTGGTAAGACGACGATCAGTAAGAAACTAGCGGCTCGATTGGATCAACCAGTCATCGATATGGATGACTATTTAGTTCAACAATTAGGCTGTTCCATTGAGCAATACTTTGCTACCTTCGGAGAAGCCCCGTTTCGCGACCACGAAACCGCTCTTTTAAAAACAATTTTACAAAAAAAGGCAGTGATCGCTACTGGTGGCGGGGTTGTCTTACAGAAAGAAAATCAGGAACTATTAAAACAGCAACAAGTCATTTATTTAAAAGGAGAAGCCGATATCTTGATCGAACGGATACGACAAGATCAAACAAATATTCGACCGTTAGCGTTAAAGAATAGTGACACAAAACTACGTGAGATCATGTGGGAACGGGAAAAAATATACAAAAGTTTAGCAAAAATCACGATAGATACGTCTAAGAAATCGCCAGACGAAATTATCACAGAAATCATAAAGTGGGTAGAAAATAATGATGAAAATTGGGTATCTAGGTCCTAAAGGTTCCTTTACTTATAGTGCAGCCACACGTTATTTCAAACAAGGTACTTTTCTTTCTTATGATTCCTTGATTGATTTGATCGATGCACAATTAGAAAAAGAGATTACTTATGCAATGGTGCCAATCGAAAATACGATTGAAGGTTCTGTTTTGCCAACACTTGATCATGTGTATGAGACATTACCTTCTATTCAAGGAGAAATCGTTCTGCCGATCCGACAACAATTGATGGTCCATCCAACACAACAAGCCAACTGGCGAAATATCACAAAGATTTGTAGTCATCCGCAAGCATTAGCCCAATCACAACTTTTTCTACGGGCAAATTTTCCAAAGGTCGAGATTGAACAAGTAGGTTCCACTGCCCAAGGAGCCCAGCAAGTAGCAACCCATCCAGAAGAATGTCTAGGTGCGATCGGCTCCAAAGAAGCTGCAAACGAATTTGGGTTGACCATCGTGCAATCAGATATCCAGTCCATTGCAACTAATGAGACCCGTTTTTGGGTTCTAAGTGCCGCGCCTGTTGATGCAAAATTACAAAAAAACAGTCATAAAGCGACATTCTTTGTGGATTTGCCAGAAAATAAACCTGGGGCGCTTTATCAAGTTCTTTCGGTCTTTGCTAATAATCAAGTGAATTTAACCAAAATCGAATCACGCCCACAAAAAACGCGGTTAGGCGAATACTTTTTTGTTATCGATGTTGCTATCGATGACAAGATCGACAAGGTGAATGAGCTAATTGAAGTGCTAAAAGAGCAAGGCTATCCTACGCATTTGGTTGGTTGTTATCCGGTTTATCACATCGATGAATGACTAAAAGAAACAAGATGGACGGAGACAAAAACCGATCTTTAGTCCAAACAGATGATTTGCACACTTGAATAAATTCCTTTAGGCTTGAATTAAGCGATAAGAAAGGAAGAGAACAAATGGCAAAAAAAGTTGCAGCAATCGTTACAGATTTAGTTGAAGATGTGGAACTAACGTCACCGAAAGAAGCACTAGAAAAGGCTGGACATACAGTGACTTTGATTGGGTTTGAAGGAAATCAAACAATCAAAGGAAAAAAAGGCGCAGAATTCACAGTCGAACAAAGTATTGCAGATGTTTCTCCTGAAGACTTCGATGCGCTATTGATACCAGGGGGATTTTCACCGGATCAATTACGAGCAGATCAACGATTCGTTGATTTTGTTTCTTACTTTTTAAAAAATGATCAACCGTTATTTGCAATTTGTCACGGTCCACAATTATTTATTCAAACAGGTTTAACTGAAGGACGGACAATGACAGCTTATGATACGGTACGTCCAGATATCGAATATGCCGGTGCCGTCGTGAAGGATGAACCAGTGGTAATTGATCGAGGCTTGATTACTAGCCGAAATCCTGATGATATTCCAGCATTTAACGAAGCAATCGTTGAAGCACTCGCAAACTAATTTGAAAAGTTTAGTCCTAAACATTAAAAAAGCAGTCGTATCGGTCGAAAATGGCATCAGCTATTTTCTGAAGGATGCGATTGCTTTTTGTCGTTTTTCGAAAAACTCTTTCTTATTTCTTGATGCTACACACTTTTATCTCAACCTCAGACGATGCGATGCTATTAGTCCATGTTGGTAAAGATTCCCATATTTTTCTACAAGCACCAAATAACCGTTTTTCGAATACTTAGCGATCTAAGTACTTGAAAAACGGTTAGTTAGTGAAACGAATGGTTCTTGACATGATTAGTTAGAGAGTAAATATAAATGGCTACTTCCTGGTTGTAAGCGGGAATCATTTGTATGTAAATGTTCACCATCAAAAATTTGATAAGAATCATTTTTAGTCTTACAAAGTTCTTTTATTTTTCGGACTGTATTTGTGCCTTCAATTAAGACACCGAAGTCTTGTTCACAGGAGTAGTTATACACTACAGCAGAAGGATGTTTGGTGATGCCCATTTCTCGAGCAATTTTTTGATCAGAGAAAAAAACTTCTTTAACAAACTCGGATTGACGATCTTCTTTGAACATCTCGATATCGCCGCCGACTTCTGCAAAAAGTGATTCAGCAAGTTCTGGAGAATACGGTACTTTATTACAACCTACAGCTTCTTGCATTTTGATCAAAAATTGACGTCCTTTTTTCTTACCTTGGAACTGTGCCGCTTTACAGTCTAACGCAGCAGAATAGGTAGTTGAAAATAAGTGGTTACGCGTAACGAGGTCGTTTTGAGAAATTCCGTTACGTTGCATGACATCCCCAATTGTCTGCAAATTAACTAAAGGCAGAAAACGAAATTGCATCTTTTCTTTGGATGTTTTTCCGTACTCTTCTTCAATAAATTGTAATAACTGTTGTTCTAGTGTAAAACAATGTTTCCCCAAAGGATTAACAAATAAATAAATTTCGATCATATGAATCTCCCCCAAAATAGATTCTATACAACTCGTGAATTCTTTTATTCACAACGTATAACTTAACAGAAAAATGATAAAAAATGAACTCAAGTGCCTTGTGAAAATGATAGAACTTTAATTTTTCGCTGCTAGCATCCGTTGAATTTTATTTTTAGCTGGTCGATAAGGGAAAGAATGTCTTTCCAAAAACGCTAAAAAGGCAGATTTACCAAGAGTAGCATCAGATACTTCTAACTCCAGTTCAAAATCATGTAATTGTTCTCCAAAACTTTCATCAATCGCTAAAAGACCTTCCTCAATGTGAAATTCCGCACGTTTGGTAGTAATGTCTCCAATTTTGCCCAATTCATCCGAAGGAACAGCTAATTCTAACAATTTTTGAAAAACAGCACCCTGACGTGGTAATTGACGTTGCTCAATGAAAGAGAGTGCTTCCTCTTTTCTTAAAGTATCAGTGGTTTCAAGTTTTCCTTCTTTTGCAGGTGTTTTTAGTGTATATTCTGCCCGATCTTCAAGTAATCGGATGCGTAATCCACAATTTTTTTGTGCTAGCAGTCCATCTGGTGTATCAAAATAGATATTCGTTTGAACCGTAAAATCTTCTGGTTTTAGTTGATAATACTGGATCAATTGATTATATTCTTGTTGCGTCAGCATGGACTTGTATTCAATTTCTAACATTTCAGACATAATGATCGCCCCTTTCATTCATTCTGCCTAATTTTTCCTTTTTGGTCAATACAAAAAGCCGAGAGGTACAAAAAAACTTCATTTATATGTTAAAATAGAAAAGAATGTTAACGAAGTAGAGGGATCAGCGATGGAACGAGATTGGGAAGAGTTTTTAGCACCGTATGAACAAACAGTATCAGAATTAAAAGTAAAGTTACGCGGGATCCGTAAGCAATTCAGAGAACAAAACCGACATGTTCCGATTGAGTTTGTTACTGGACGAGTCAAACCAGTCGATAGCATTGTGACAAAATCACAGCTGCGTCATATTCCGATGAGCCGTTTAGAAGAAGAAATGTCTGATATTGCTGGATTACGAATCATGTGTCAGTTTGTAGAAGATATCCACCAAGTAGTAGATATCATTCGTAAAAGAAAAGATATGAAAGTGATTCAAGAAAGAGATTATATTACAAATAAAAAAGCCAGTGGGTATCGTTCGTATCATTTAGTGATTGAGTATCCTGTTCAGTTGATCAGTGGCGAAAAGAAAATTTTAGCTGAAATTCAAATCCGGACGTTAGCTATGAACTTTTGGGCGACAATCGAACACTCATTGAACTATAAATATCAAGGCGTGTTTCCTGAAGAAATGAGTGAAAGACTCCAACGTGCGGCAGAAGCGGCTTATCAATTGGACGAAGAAATGTCCAATATTCGGGAAGAAATCCAAGAAGCTCAACGTCTATTTTCCCATGGAAGAGGAAAACGAGATGACGTTTACTATCGTACCGTATTAAATCGAGAGAAAAAAGAGGAGGTCACGGATGAAAGTAGCGATCGTTCATAACCAAGAAGCGAAAACAATTGAAGTTACCGAACGATTGAAAGCTCTTTTGACACAATCGGCTATTCAAATCGACGGACAACGCCCCGATTTAGTGATTTCCGTAGGTGGTGATGGGACGTTATTGTCCGCTTTTCACAAGTATAGCCATCTATTAAATGAAGTTCGTTTTTTAGGGGTCCATACAGGGCACTTAGGTTTTTATACGGATTGGCGTGACTATGAATTGGAAGAATTAGTCAATAGCTTACAGACCAATCAAGAACAAAGTGTAAGTTATCCTTTGCTCGATATAAAGATCAGTTATTTAGATGATAAGCCGGCAAAACATTTCTTGGCTTTGAATGAATCCACGATTAAACGATCAAATCGGACGATGGTTGCCGATGTATATATCAAAAATGAATTGTTTGAAAGTTTCAGAGGGGACGGATTGGCTGTGTCTACGCCAACAGGTTCAACCGCTTATAATAAAAGTATCGGCGGGGCAGTTATTCATCCGAGTATCAATGCCTTTCAGTTAACTGAAATTGCTTCATTAAATAATCGAGTCTTTCGTACACTCGGTTCGCCTATGGTCATCGCACAAGACGAATGGCTGGAAATCAAATTAGAAAATACAGAGGATTATCTTGTTACAGTCGACCAATTGGATATTAAGGAATCGAATATTCGTTCCATCTATTATCGCATTGCAAAAGAGCGAATTCATTTTGCTTCTTATCGGCACATGCATTTTTGGCATCGTGTAAAAGATTCCTTTATTGGTGAGGGATAACATGGAATTTGTGTGGACGTATGAAAAAAATCATCCGCAGCAGATAAAATATTTTTTAAAAGAAAAAGGAATTTCTAAAGGGTTGTTAGCGAAAATCAAATTTCAAGGTGGCGAGATCAAAGTAAATGGTCAAACTGAAAATGTCTTGTTTTCTCTATCGTACAATGATAAGGTAACGATTGTCATTCCAGCAGAAGGCGAACACGAAACGGTACTTTTAGATGAAACACCGATCGAGATCGTTTACGAAGATGAACATCTTTTAGTTGTGAATAAACCAGCTGGCGTCTCTTCGATTCCAGCACAATATCATCCAAACTATACGATGGCTAATCGAGTAAAAGCTTATTACAAACGACAAGGTTACGAAAATCAAGTCATTCATGTGGTGACAAGACTAGATCGGGATACTTCTGGGTTGATGTTGTTTGCCAAACATGGCTTTGCTCATGCAAAGTTAGATGTACAGCTTCGAGAAAAACGATTTGTGAAGAAATACCAAGCACTTGTGAGTGGCGAAATAACTAAATTAGCACCTCACGGCTGGATTGACCTTCCAATTGCGAGAGACCAATCTTCTTTACTGAAACGGATGGTTTCGACAGCTGGGCGAAGCGCACAAACCGAATATTGGTTAACGAAAAACACCGCAGAGGTTGCTTTGGTAGATATCCAACTGCATACGGGGAGAACCCATCAAATCAGAGTTCATTTTTCAGAAATTGGCTGTGCGCTATTAGGAGATGAAATGTATGGTGGGCGTATGGATCTTGGAATAGCAAGACAAGCTTTACATTGTTACGACCTGCGTTTTGATCATCCTTTTACACAGGAACGATTGGAATTTAAACAGCCTTTGGCTAAAGATATGGCGACTGTTCTCCAGCATTTTGAAAGTTAGGGTGAGGTGAGATAGAGTTGGATGAAAATCAAGAACTAGAGGAACGATTTGCCCAGTTACTCCAGGATTTAAGAGAAAATAACCTACAGGAATTTAGAAATAGTTTCCTGGAAATGCATATTTACGAGCAGGGGCAATTCTATCAATCTCTGAACGAAGAGGATCGTCAACTGATCTATTCCTACTTATCTCCTAAAGAATTGGCAGATATGTTTGATGTGATTGAAGAAGACAATGAATATATGAAAGAGTATTTAGCTGAAATGCGTCCGAGTTATGCTGCAGAAATGCTTTCAGAAATGTATACCGATAATGCAGTAGATTTGCTAAATACCTTAGATAAAAAACAAGTCGCTAAATATTTAAGTTTAATGACTACTGACGATGCTAGTGAAATCAAAGAGTTATTACACTATGAAGATGAAACAGCTGGCGCGATCATGACGACCGAATTTGTTTCGATCGTGGCGAATCAAACGGTTCGTTCTGCGATGTATGTCTTAAAAAACGAAGCAGATGTAGCTGAAACCATTTACTATATCTATGTCGTCAATCAAGAAGAACAATTGGTTGGAGTTATTTCATTGCGGGATTTGATCGTTAATGATGATGATGCAATGATCTCTGACTTGATGAGCGAACGTGTGTTATCCGTCCATGTGGGGGATGACCAAGAAGATGTCGCGCAAACCTTTCGTGATTATGACTTTCTAGCATTACCCGTAACAGATTACGATGACCATCTACTGGGGATCGTAACAGTTGATGATATTATTGATGTTATTGATGATGAGGCTGCAAGTGATTATTCTGGTTTGGCAGGGGTCAATGTTGAGGAAATCAATGAAAATCCCGTGAAGTCAGCTGCTAGACGTCTTCCTTGGTTGATCACCTTATTATTTTTAGGGATGTCTACGGCTTCGTTGATCAGCCATTACGAAGAACTGGTGAGTGAAGCAAGTATTTTAGCCGTCTTCATTTCGTTGATCACCGGAACTGCGGGGAATGCTGGCACCCAATCATTGGCGGTTGCAGTTCGCCGTTTGGCTGTTTCTGACGACAAAGATGCTGGTTTTGTCCGTTTGATTCTAGCTGAAGTACTCACAGGACTTGTGACAGGGGCAATCACTGGCTTGACGATCTTTTTGATTGTAGGAATTTGGAAGCATAACTTTATTTTAGGCTTTGTAATTGGGATTGCCATGTTATTTGCGATTACTGTAGCCAACTTGGCAGGAAGCTTGATTCCGATGTTGATGGATCGCTTAGGGTTTGATCCTGCCGTGGCTAGTGGTCCTTTTATTACCACCTTGAGTGATTTGACTAGTGTCTTGATCTATTTCAACATCGCTTCATTGTTTATGGGGTATTTTATGTAGCCATTCCTTTTGAGATGGTGCAACAAGTCTGTGATAAAAATAAAAAACGTAAGGAGCAAAGTAATCAACTTGCTTCTTACGTTTTTATTATTACTAGAAAAAATTTAGTCGAATGAAACGATCTTTGTTCCATGAACTTCATTCACGCCTAGTTCTTTGGCAACATGTTCTGCATTTTTGTAATCGATCTTGCCACCAGGTAAGATGATCAGACGTCCGTCAGCATAAGCAATCAATTTTTTTAAATGGTCAAAATTGGCTTCAATTGGTGCGTTCGCATCTCCACCATGAGTTAAAATACGGTCTACACCGTGTTCAACCAGCCAATCAATTGCTTCAAATTGCCGTTCTTGCGGGATACAATCAAAAGCCATGTGGAACGTGATTTGTAGTCCTTCTGAGGTTTCGATCAATAATTCCATTGCCTCTTCATCAATCCAATTTGAAGGAGTCAAACAGCCTATAACTACGCCATCTGTACCTAATTTCTTCGCTTCGATTAAATCAGTATGCATGATCTTTAATTCAATATCATTATAGACAAAATCGCCACCTCGTGGTCGGATAATTGTCATTACAGGTACTTCTTTTTCATTGGCATAGCTTAAAACTTCTTCGATCACTCCGGTGCTAGGTGTGGTTCCGCCAGCAGCTAAGTTATCGCATAATTCGATCCGGTTCGCTCCCTTAGCAATTGCTAGAGGAATGGAAGTATAATTTTCTGCACAAAATTCTTTGATCATTTGCCTGCTCCTTTATCATTCGCCTTCTTCTTCTAAAATTGTACCATATTTTTTGTAGTTGCTAAAGTTTTCTTCTAACGGTAAGATGAAAAGGGAATAAAGCAATATTCAACGATTAAAACAAGAAATGAGCAAAAAAAATGTTAAAAAAAATTGATCAAGGTCGCCAATTTTTAAAGGGAAATCAACAGCTGTTCCGATGCCCACTTTGCCATGCTGGAGTAGCAGTCACTGAGAACGGTTTGGTTTGTCATCAGAACCATCGCTTCGACTTATCCAAAAAAGGCACGCTTTACTTTTTATCTCATGGGGTAAAAACGGAATATGATCAGAGTATGTTTGATCCCAGACGTAGAATGATCCAAGCAGGGATGTATCAGCCTGTGATCGACTTGTTAGCACAACACGTATCGCAGGGATCAGAGGTCTTAGATGTTGGCTGTGGCGAAGGAAGCTTTTTAAATGAATTAGCACGACTGCAACCGTTGAAAAAGGCCGTAGGTTTTGATCTTTCTAAAGAAGGTGTTTATGCGGCTACTGCTCAGCCGGTCGAGGCGTTTTGGTGTGTAGCAGATTTAACCAATCTTCCTTTTGAAGACCAAACATTTACTACGATTCTAAATATTTTTTCGCCTTCTCACTATAAAGAATTTCAACGTGTGCTAACCGATGATGGGGAAGTCTTGAAAATCGTTCCGCAACAAGATTATTTAAAAGAATTACGCCAAGCGTTTTATCCAGACCAGCCTGAGAAACAACAGTATTCAAATGAACGAGTGGTGGCTAAGTTTGCGGAGTCCCTAGAATTGACTGAACGTCAACGTGTTACCTACGAATTTGATATCCCAGAAAAAAATCGGCAAGATTTGTTAGCGATGTCTCCGCTCGAATGGCAAGTCAGTCAAGACGTCAAAGAGCGTGTGTACCAGAATCCTTTGAAAAAGATTACAATTGACGTAGAATTATTAAAAGGAAATAAGAGAAAACGATTGCAATGAAATTATTCATTTCTAAAGGTTGCAAAAAGAGTTTGTTGATGATATAGTAACGACAAGTTGTTTTTTCATTGGTTTTTATCAGGTTCCTGTTCTGATAAAAGTTAGTGAGAAGAGCTTCACTAACGTAACGACTCGCAGTGACTGACACCGAGTTGATACGTTTTTTTTTATGCCAAAATCACTACTAGTTAGTTAACATATAGATGAGAGGATGGATCTTAATGAACCATATCGTTTTATTTGAACCATTGATTCCAGCAAATACTGGAAACATTGCCCGAACTTGTGCAGCAACCAATACGCCCTTGCACTTGATTGAACCGTTAGGATTTTCAACAGATGATAAACATCTAAAACGTGCAGGATTGGATTATTGGAACGATGTCAATATTACCTATCATCAAAATTTAGATGCTTTTATGGCTTATTTAGGGGAACGTAAACTTCATTTGGTATCGAAGTTTGCCCATAAAGTATATAGTGACGAAAATTTCGCTGATGGAGAAGACCATTTCTTTTTATTCGGCAAGGAAACAACAGGATTACCTGAAGAATTTATGCGTGAAAATGAAGAAAAATGTTTAAGAATCCCAATGAATGACGAACATGTCCGTTCATTGAATCTCTCAAATACGGCTGCAATGATCGTCTATGAAGCATTGCGCCAACAAGGATTTCCTAATTTAGAGTTAACGCACCATTATGAAAATGATAAACTAGACTAGAGGTCATTTTCCAAGTGCTCTGATTCAAGCATTAAGGAGAAACAAAGAAAAACAGCTTTTCATGTTTTACTTGGTTTGGACTTAATGCACAGAATCAACTTGGAAAATACCGTTTATCAAGAGGTCATTTTTCAAGTGCTCTGATTTAAGCATTAAGGAGAAACAAAGAAAAACAGCTTTTCATGTTTTACTTGGTTTAGACTTAATGCACAGAATCAACTTGGAAAATACCGTTTATCAAGAGGTCATTTTCAAAGTATTCTGATTCAATACGAATAATCACAAGGACTTTTTATTGAAGGAGTTCTTTGTTTTTAAGGAACAAATTTTATAAAATAGTAGCATCATCTTTGTCTAAATGAGCCTATAAGGAGTCCGATATAAATGGAATTATATTTTACCCGACATGGAAAAACACAATGGAATCTCGAACGCCGTTTTCAAGGAAGCCAAGGCGACTCACCACTTTTACCTGAAAGCTATGAGGAAATCAAAGCATTTGGTAAAAAAGTGAAGTATGTACCATTTAAAGCAATCTATTCAAGTACCGCTAAGCGTGCCCGTGACACAGCCGAAGGAATCAATCAGGAATTAGCGCATCCAGTCGAAATTATTTATACTGATAAATTAAGAGAATTGGGTTTAGGAGAATTAGAAGGTCAATCAATTGATGAAATGTACGAACGATATCCGGAAAACCTTCCCAATCTACGTAACCACTTAGATCGTTATGATCCGACACCTTTTAAAGGAGAAGCGATCGATTGTGCCATTACTCGTATTGAAACAGTTGTGGCTGATGCCGTTGCTTTACATGATGGACCGATCTTGTTTGTTGGACATGGGGCATCATTAACTGCGGCGATCCAATGGTTGACAGGAAAAAAACTGAGTCAACTAAGAGAAATGGGTGGCTTATATAATAGTAGTTTGACGATTTTAGAAACAGGAGAACCCAACAATTTGTTGCCTTATGAACTAAAAGTTTGGAACGAAATTGACTTTTTAGGAAAAGAGACAAAACCAGAACCATTACTCTAATTGGAAAGGAGGCGGCAAGATGCAGCCAGAAGAAATGCCTTATTTTGTTGGTACAGTTGCCGCAATCTTTTTTCAAAATCCAAGTAATTTTTATAAAGTACTGTTGGTTCGGCTCACTGAAACAACAGCTGACTATCGTGAAAAAGAAATTGTGGTCACTGGAAGCTTTGGTGAGATCCAAGAAAATGAGCTTTATCGTTTTTACGGCGAATTAGTCGATCATCCTAAATATGGGCGACAGTTAAAGGTTGAACGCTATGAGCAGGAGAAACCAACAACAGTCAACGGGATCGTGGGTTATCTATCCAGTGAAAAATTTCCTGGGATTGGCAAGAAAACAGCTGAGAAGATCGTGGAGCAACTAGGTGAAGAAGCGATTGAAAAAATCATCGAAGAACCGTCCGTATTAGAACAAATCGCAGGCTTGAATCAAGCCAAAAGAGATATGATCGTTGAGACGATTCGTTTGAACCATGGGATGGATCAAGTGATCATGGGCTTGAATCGTTATGGCTTTGGTAGTCAGTTAGCTTTTAGTATCTATCAAGCATATAAAAATGAAGCTTTAGATATCATCCAGGAAAACCCCTATCAGTTAGTCGAAGATGTGGAAGGAATCGGCTTTAAAAGAGCAGATAATCTTGCAGAACAATTAGGGATCGCGGCTGATTCACCAAGACGGATTCGAGCTGCAGTTTTACATCAGATTTTTCAACATGCTGTTCAAACTGGCGATACATATGTACCAGCTGAAACGCTTCTTCATCAAACAATCAAAATTCTGGAAACCAGTCGACCAATTGAGATCCAACCTGATCAAGTGGCGACGGTCATTATTCAACTTGTGGAAGAAGGTAAGATCCAACAAGAAGAAACCAATCTCTATGAAAATAGTCTGTATTTCTCAGAATGGGGGATCGGTAACTCGATTCAACGGTTACTTAGTCGGAAAAAAGAAATCAACTATGACGAAAAAGAAGTGCAGAAAAACATTCGGCGAATTGAAAAAATATTTGGTATCCAATATGGAGAATCGCAAGAAAAAGCAATTTCGGAAGCAATCCGATCACCTTTATTTATTTTAACTGGGGGTCCCGGCACAGGGAAAACAACAGTTATCAATGGGATCGTCAACTTGTTTGCAGAATTAAATGGCTTAGAATTAGATCCAAACAAATATACCCAAGAAATTTTTCCGATCCTACTGGCTGCACCAACTGGTCGAGCAGCCAAACGGATGAATGAGACGACAGGATTACCTGCCAGCACGATCCATCGACTACTAGGTTTGAATGGTCGAGAAAAATCTCCTTCAGTAAGTACGAAAGAATTAGAAGGTGGGTTGTTGATCATCGATGAAATGTCGATGGTCGATACATGGCTAGCTAATACGCTATTTAAAGCCATCCCTACCAACATGCAAGTGATTTTAGTAGGAGATAAAGATCAATTACCTTCTGTCGGACCGGGACAAGTCTTGCATGATTTATTAGGAATTGACCAAATCCCGAAAGTGGAATTGAATCAAATTTATCGGCAGGGAGACGGATCAAGTATTATCCCCCTTGCTCATGAAATCAAAGAAGGTCATTTACCAAGTGATTTTTTGCAAAATCAAAAAGATCGTTCTTTCTTTCGAAGCGATGCCTATAGTATCGAACCTTTAATCGCAAAGATTGTTGAAAAAGCCAAAAATAAAGGCTTCACTGCACAAGATATCCAAGTCTTGGCGCCAATGTACCGTGGACCAGCTGGTATTGATGCGTTAAACAAAATGATGCAGTCGATTTTTAACCCTGGAGGTGCAGGGCGGAAAGAAGTCCACTGGAATGAGACTGTTTATCGAATCGGTGATAAAGTATTACAATTAGTGAACACACCTGAACTCAATGTGTTTAATGGTGATATGGGTGAGATCACGGGGATCGTGTTAGCGAAAGATTCAGAAGATAAAGTGGATGAATTAGTGATTCAATTTGATGCGAATGAAGTGACTTACAAACGCAATGAATGGAATAAAATCACCCTTTCTTATTGTTGCTCGATCCATAAATCTCAAGGAAGCGAATTTAAGATGGTGATTTTACCGATGGTTCATCAGTATCAACGGATGTTGCAACGGAATCTTCTCTACACGGCTGTCACAAGAAGTAAAGAACTATTGATTCTACTAGGGGAAGAACAAGCTTACGTTACTTGCGTTGCGAATGAATCGGCTAGTCGAATGACGACATTGAAGAAACGGATCGAAGAAAATGACAGTATGAGTCTTGTTACACGAACGAAACTTGTCGCTTATGAAGATTCCCTTGTAGGTAATGATCCTTTTGAAGAAGGAAATTATACCAAGGCGGGAGAAACTGCTCATTTCGTAAAAACAGAGACAACTCAACAAGCCGCTCAAGAAAATGTCGTAGATTCAACGGAGGGAAATGTTAGCGATGATCTCTTTACTTTATCAGTAGAACAAGACACAACCGAAACGGCTGTCGAATCAAAAGTGATGGAAGAAGCACCAACAGAGCAACTACCAAAAACATATATTTTAACAACCGAAGCGATTGAAAAACAGTGGATTGATCCAATGATTGGGATGGAGCAAGAGGCTGTGAAAGAAGTGTTTAGCTCCGAATAAGAGAGGATTTTTTTAATAGCTCCTCATATTTTAGAAAATCATCGCTTATTGTTGAGGAGTTGCTTTTTGAACGTCGTGAATCAGAGGTCGTGAAAACATCGGGTAGCTCTGATGACAATAAGAAAGAATTTTTTGAAACAGCTTCTCATGTTTTGAAAAATTCAGGCTTATTTCAAGGAGCTGATGTTTGAACACCGTTTATCCGTTTTTAGAGATAGGTAGAAGAGCCTGAGGCAAGTTTTGGCTCAGGCTCACTTGAATCGCTCCTAATGAGAATGTTACTTATTTTTTAAGAGCAAGAGATAGATAAAGACCGCAAAAGTTAGCCCAACAAGTCTGACTTTTGCGGTCTCTTCAATATCTCCAGCTCTTTTTATGGGGTTATCTTACCCATGGAAGAAAATGTATATAAAATAGGCAAAATCAATGTGACACGTTACACCAAAACAGTTGCTTTTTGGTAGCTAATTGCAAATCAAAAGGTTGTTTTTGGCTATCTTCACCATCTTCTTGACCATACTGAGGAACAGTTGATAGTATGCGCAATTTGCTAGTAGTAAAATGATGGAAATTTTTTGATTTCATTTGCTTTTTCTGTAGTAATAAGAAGATGATTCCCAAGATTTTGAATAAATTCACTCGTTCAACAACAACTAGATCGATCGTTGGTTTGGCAATTTCTGCTGTCGGCGCAATCGCTACACCGCCACCAAAATAAGGATGGTTCGTTGCAGTACATAAAAAGGCTTTGTCAAAACTGATTTGTTTTCCGCCAATGTCCACTAAGATTGGAAACCCTTTTTGCCAAAAAAAGACACGTAGGATAGAAAATAGGTAAGCAAAAGAACCTAAATTATATTTATTTAATTTTGTTTTTGAAGTAGAGTGGTTTGTAGCATGGACGATTGCCGCATCTAAGCCAATGCCAAAATTGTTTACTACTACACCTTGTTTGTCACTCACTTTTTCCTCGTAAGTTAAGAGGTTGATTTCTTGAGGTTTGTTCGTCTTTAGGATATTTTCTAATGCTTTCTCGGCATTTCTAGGTAACCCAATCCCTCGAGCGAAATCATTGCCAGAGCCTGCGGGAATATAGGCTACTGGAAATGCCACATCTAGTTGATAAAAGGTATTTAACACTTGATGCAGTGTACCATCACCGCCGATGATCACGAGTAGGGGAAATTCAGACTCGCTTTCTTGTGGTTCGTCTGTCCATTCAACTAATGTTTCTTTCGCTAACTCTTCGGCAATTTTAGCATCATGCCCTGGATACTCACTGTATTGGATCGAATAGTGAAGCTTTTTTTCGGCAAATAGCGGAATCATTTTTTCTGCTACTTTTTTACCAGCACCACTTCCAGCAGCTGGATTGATCAATAAGTAATAATGGAAATTCATTTTTACCTCCTGCATCTGATTCAGAAGATGAGTAAATCTCACTCATTCCACTCATTCATTAAAATAGAAAAAATGATCAAACTATTTTTTGCTTAGTCATTTAGTGAACAAGCAACTGAAACTTCTATCGTTAATTTTACATGGTTTGTGTCTTAGCGAAACTAAGAAAACAAACATTATTTTTTATCCTTGGCTATTATAGCAGAGAAGAGGAATTTTGAAAAAGCACCGTGCATAAATAAGAGGTAAAGTTCACCCTGATTTGAATAAATAGCATGGAAGCAAAAGACTTATATTTAGAGAACGTTTTTTGTAGGAGCAGTTTCAAATCGTGGGGATATCTGCTATAATGAATCCTTGCTTATGACAGCTGCGGTTCATCAACCATCCCGCATTAAAAAAACTAGGAGAAATGAGGAATATTTTATGCAAAAAACGGTGGAACGCCAACGATTGATGGTCGTTGTAGTAAATGGAATCATTATGGCTTTGTATTTGGCACTTACGATTTTAGTGGCACCAGTCTCTTCTGGACCTATTCAATTTCGTATTTCTGAAAGCTTGAATCACTTAGTAGTCTTCAACCGGAAATTACTTTGGGGCGTGTTAGGTGGCGTCATTGTCTATAACGCATTTTTTGGTTTTGGTATATTAGATGTGGTCTATGGTGGGGGACAAACCTTGATTTCATTGGGGTTGACTGCTTTGCTACAAAATAAAGTAAAGAATGTCAAAATAAGATTAGCATTAAATACGCTTTTCTTTACAATTAGTATGGGATTGATTGCGTACATGTTGGTACCAACTGGTGGACAAGCATTTTGGACAACTTACGGTACGCTAGCTTTGAGTGAGTTCATCATTATGGCTATTTCTGCACCATTGATGTATTACTTGGATCGTTCCCTAGACTTTGAAAAAAGAGTATAGCGATCAATAGGTAGATATAGGAAAACCTGTTAATCAGTTAAAATATATTTATAAAAAGGGATAACAGTAGTTAAAAGAAATTCATCTTTAGCTACTGTTTTTATTTACGCAAAATTAGAGGTTGTGAAAGAAGCGTTTAGCTCCGAGCGAATAAGAGAGGATTTTTTTAAATAGCTCCTCATATTTTAGAAAAGCATCGCTTATTGTTGAGGAGTTGCTTCTTGAACACCGTGAATCAGAGGTCGTGAAAACATCGGGTAGCTCTGATGACAATAAGAAAGAATTTTTTGAAACAGCTTCTCATGTTTTGAAAAATTCAGGCTTATTTCAAGGAGCTGATGTTTGAACACCGTTTATTCGTTTTTAGAGATACTAGAAGAGACTGAGACAAGTTTTGTCCCAGTCTCTAATCTTAGTATGTTTTTTTCTATCGTAAAGTCGTAAAGTTGACTGATCCTTTACACATTTATTCAGGGTTTTGTAAATTTTCGATTTCGATCACTTTGTAATTTTTCTTTTCAAGATGGTTCACGATCGTGTCGCAAACTTTTTGATCTGTATGTGCAGGTAACGTGATCAGTGTACGACGGATGTATTCTTCTTTTTCAATATCTAACGTGATGCAACTTGCGATACTACTATGTTTTGCGATGATTTTAGCGATCGTAGCTAAATCTCCTTGTTTTCCAGTAGAAGCAATCGTTAAAACATAGCTGCCTTGTTCTACGCTCCAAGATTGTGAAAGCATGTTTAGCAATGTACTGTGGGTCAAAATACCGTAGAAATGATTGTCATTGTCAAGAACAGCGATATAAGGCAACTCTTTGATCGTAAAAAATATTTTAAAGAATGAAGTATCTAAATAAATGAATTTTGTTGCATTTTTCAAGAGGTGGGTGACGGGTAAAGTCATATCTCCACCATTCGCTTTGTGACGATAAATGTGCATTTTGTAAATATTTCCACGGAAAATATTTCCTGAAGCATCTAAAATTGGCACACAACGATAACCAGAGGATTCTAGAATCGCTAAGGCTTCTTCCAAGGTACTAGTTTCTGTGACAGTTGTTAAATCTTTTTTCTTATATACGAGTGTTTTTAGTAGCATAAAGTTACCTCCATGTATCTCATTTTTACTTAATTTCAAATTAATCATATCATAATTAATTATAAAACAATAGGTTATTCAATCTCGAATTGACAGAAAATCTTTTCCATGATACTGTAAATGAGTATAATTTTGATTTTCAGTGAGGAGGTAGGAGCGGATGGCAAAGAAGAAAGCAGCATTAGCTTGTTCCGTTTGTGGTTCTAGAAACTATACCAAATCGGTTAGTGAAGGAAAAAGTGGCGAACGTTTGGAAATCAATAAATTTTGTAAATATTGTAATCAATACACATTACATAAAGAAACAAAATAGAGGACAGGAGGGCCCGCAATGAAATTCATTAAAAGTGTAAAAGATGAAATGAAACAAGTGACTTGGCCTAGTGGCAAACAATTACGCAAAGACACACTAGTTGTCATTGAAACATCAATTATCTTTGGTGTGATGTTTTTCGTAATGGACACAGCGATCCAAAGCTTATTTGCTTACTTACTAAAATAAGTCGCTAGTAAAAGCAAGGATATCGTGCTATAATCAACGTGAAGAAAAACTTCGGGAAACTGGGGTTTTTTTATTTTACAACGAAATGAGGAGCCTTTAATGGAATCTTTTGAAAAAAATTGGTATGTACTACATACATACTCTGGTTATGAAAACAAAGTAAAAGCAAATATCGAATCACGTGCGCAAAGTATGAAAATGGCTGACTTTATTTTTCGTGTAGTTGTTCCTGAAGAAACTGAGAAAGAAGTAAAGAACGGAAAAGAAAAAGAAATCGTTCATAAAACATTTCCTGGTTATGTCTTAGTAGAAATGATTATGACAGATGCTTCTTGGTATGTTGTACGTAATACACCTGGTGTAACAGGATTTGTAGGGTCACATGGTGCAGGTAGTAAGCCAGCTCCATTATTGCCAGAAGAAGTAAGTCACATCTTACGTTCAATCGGTATGAGTCTTCGTCAAACAGATCTAGAGATCGAAGTTGGCGAAGTAATCAAGATCATCGAAGGTGCTTTTGCAGGCTTAGAAGGTCAAGTAACTGAAGTAGATGAAGAAAAAGAAAAACTAAAAGTTAATATTGATATGTTTGGTCGTGAAACAAGTACTGAACTTGATTTTGAACAAGTAGATAAAATCGACTAAGTATTCAACTATCTGAGGATGGATTTTTAAATAGAAATCCATGCGACGATCAGATAGCATCACGACTAAAAGATTGAAACCGAGATTTGCAAAAATTGTTTAACCTATTTTTGCAATATTTCGGTTTATTTTTTCAAGTTGTTCACGAATAACCAATAATATAGGTTCGGAATTTGAGTCGGTTTGTCAGTGGAAAATTGAGATCGCTAATCAGAGGATTGATCAAATTAGGAAGGAGAAATAATGAAAAATTGGAGAAAGTTTGGAATCGTTGGCTTTTTATTGATGGTCAGCGTTCTTTTTATAAGTGGCTGTCGTCAGACAAAAGAAACAAGTCAGTCGTCTGAAGCTGCTAAAACAGTTGAAACAACGCAAGCAACGAAAGAAAAGGAAACGCAATCGACTACCCCTACTTTGTTTTTCCATGGATATAGTGGGACAGTTAATTCATTCAAAGGAATGATCCAGCGCCTGGAATCATCAGAGAGTGGGAAAAAAGAATTAACATTGACGGTTGATGTCAATGGCAATGTACAGGCAGAAGGGGAACTTTCAAAAGAAGCAGATAATCCAATGATCCAAGTTCTATTTGTAGATAATAAAAATAATGAATGGAACCAAACAGAATGGATCAAAGACTGCTTAAGTTATTTGCAACAGACGTATGGAATCAATCAAGTGAATCTGGTAGGACATTCGATGGGGGGCGTCAGTGGTCTTCGGTATTTAGCTACTTATGGACAAGATCAAACGTTGCCTAAAGTGGATAAATTCGTGGCAATTGCCGCACCATTCAATGACTTTGAAGAAAATAATGGGCAAAGTATCAGCGATGAATTAGCTAATGGTCCAGCGATAGCTTCTAGTCGTTATCAAGACTACCAACGACTTATTGGCAATGTGCCAACCACTACACAAATCCTGCTGATTGCAGGACAAGTGAGTGAGACGGATTTAAGTGATGGGACGGTGCCATTAAGCAGCGCTTTAGCAGTGTATGCGTTATTGAAGCAACATGGAAATCAAGTGGAAGAAAAAGTGATCACAGGGGAGAACGTAACGCATAGTATGCTTCATGAGAATAAAGAAGTTGATGCCCTCACGCGCCAGTTTCTTTGGAACATCGACTAATGAAAAAAATAGGTTGTTAAAGTATATAAATATATTTTTAAACTATTGATATATCATAAAAAAAACTATGACAATCGGCAGGAATGGCATGTTGGATTTTCAGTCGCTTTCTATTTTTTAGAAAAGTAGCGCTTGTTACGAAGATCAGTCCAGTAACCTCTAATTATTCGATAGTCGCTGAGCTTGGGACAAAAAGGTCGTCCCGAGCTCTTTAGCATGTATAAAAACGAATAAACAGAGATGCAAAAGTAGCGCCTTCGAGAATTTCCTTCTAATCTTTGGATAATAAATGTTTTTAGCTCAACCTCTAAGGAACTTTTTTTTCGAAAAATAAGGAAAAATGTACCCGTGTTTCAGCATTTTCTATGAAATAATAAAAGATAGAAGCTAGCGAAAGGAGTAAATGAGCATGAGAGTTTTTTTCCCTGATCCTCAACGAAGACCACAAAAAGATATTCAAGAAATGACTGCTAAATTAACCAAGCAATTCCAAGCAATTGATGAACGATTAACACTAGAACATTTTGATGATTTTGTTGATTATGGCCCAGAAGTGTTTCCCCAATTAGCTCCACTTTATTGGGATCCACGAGTGCCGAATCATCCAATGGAACACTTTGTTTACTATGAATATGTTTTGAGATTAAATGGGTTTCCTATTTATGTGATCACACCGTATAGTGAGGTCATAGATAAAACTTATACGAGAAAAGGGAGAGATAAAGATCCCTTTTGGTCTTTGATGAGACGTATTGATCCTGAGATTTTATCGCTCATCCATGATTATCAGATCCAAAATCTTCATTACTGGCGGGATCTTTATTCAGTAACCCAATTTCAAGCAGAAATCAATAAAATCAATAGTAGAGTATCCTTGATCCCCGAAAAAACAAATAACGAGGCGCGCACACTCCTTTTTATTGATCCAAAACAACGAGACCCTGAATTTGTCCGACGAACCACAGAACAAATGGCTCAAGAATTAGCTGAGCTTGATCCGCACTTGTCCGTGGTCTACCATGAGGACTTTATTGATTTTGGCCCAGAAGATGGGCTGTTTTTATCCGAGTGTCCTTTTGATCCAGAAGAGGATGATCCTGATGATCCACGAGCGGGGCTAGCAGATACAGAGTATACCGTCTATTATGAGGATACGATTTTATATGCTTCAACCCCTTATTCCTTAGGTTATGGGTACCATGGGGACTATTTTAGAGGAGGAATCCCTAGCAGGGAATACTTAGGACTATCTCAAGAATTTACGGAAGAAATCCTAAGAATAATGAATAAATTTAGCCTTTATAACTACTATTATTGGCGACATTTATATACTCCTGCAGATTTTCAAACAGAAATAAGACGCTATCAAAAAAGTTGGGACTTAGAGTAAGCAAAGTCCCAACTTTTTTCTATTTTTTTACAAGAGGATAGACGGTGGAAATCGTTATTTTTCCATTTTCTTTGATATTGACATGACCTTGGATCTCAAAAAGACCGTTGCTTGCTTTTCCGCTGAATGGTTTATTTCCGGTGCCATTAAAGGTCGTTTCGGAAATGATTTGTTCGACTTCTTGCATGATTTTTTCTGCACCCCAATCATCGGGAAAAACAGTAGAATTAGCTTTCTTGTATTCCCCCGCATATTTTACTTTTGCTTCATAAGGCATACCTTCTGTTACTTTCCCGACTGGTTCGTAGATAATGCCGCTTTCTTTTCTATAAAAATCTGGGTGTCTTGAATGCGCACCTGACAGATTAGGAACACCATCTTTGCCTGGTTTGACCTCACCCGCTAGATGATTGAGAGTTTTTCGTTTAAAATATTTCGTCGGTTGGATCTTTTCTACGATGCCTTTATTTGGGCACCCTTTGAGAAGGATTTCTTCTTCTGCTGCTAAAATGGTTTTGGCTTGTGCTTCTTCGACTTCAACAGCACCGATGAGTTCTCCTCGTTCGACCGTGGTCAATAAGGAACGCATCTCACTCCACGGCAAACACATGGCCACTAAAAGCACATCCAGTGGTTCAATTTTCATCTCAGATTGCTTGATGCGCAATTCGGTATTTTCGTAATTCGGTAGGTTCTTTAAGACGTTGCCACCAATTTCTTCTAAGACATTTACCGTGTCGTCATTTAAGGTTTTAGGTAAGGCGTCGGTTCGTTCCTCGTCATAAAGACCATCAGCTAATGCGTAGTATGTAGCGTAAATACCAAAAAATTTCTGGACTTTCCGTAAAGAATAGATGACTTGTTGGTTATAGCCGATGGTAATTTGTTCCATCGGCACAACGGTTTGTGTCCCGCGATAAACAAATGCGCCCTCTCGATTGAGTACTAAATCCTGCCCATTGGCTTGTGCAACGATTCGGAAGAAATTAGTATAAAATGTTTCTGGAAATTGGCTGATCAGCTGGTCACGTTCCTTGATCATTGCTCCAGTGATGTCTTTTCCTGTCCGATTGACGGTATCGACATCGGTTGGTGGGATCGCACCTATTTGAACGGTTGCATGATTCAAAAAGAACTGTAGTACGGTCTCAGGTGTGTCCATTTGGTTAAGGAAGGTATCAAAATCTGTTTCGATGGCAATATTGATCGTATTAGAACTGTAGTTATTGTAGGTTTGTTTCTCATGATCATAGGCAGTAAATGCAAAAGTAGCATTCACTTGCTTATCGGTCCACATCGAAGGAACAAACGTGATTTCTTGTAATGAGCCGATCCTAGGTGGAATTTTGATGTTCCCGGGGTAGTAATTATTGATCGAATTCTCTAGATAAACTAATAAACTTTGTCCATCAGTTGTTTTTGGTCGAAAAGTCAATTTTTCTTTGGTTTTGATGAGTTGATAGCCTGACAGATCGGGACTGACATTTAAGTAATCGATAAATTGGTTTTGTAAAGCAATCCAGCTAGCCATTTCCATTTTGCTAAATTCGTCTAAATCGGTAGGATTTTCTGGATGATCAATGATTTCGTCAAAAACAGCAAGGGTATGTCGTAACAACTTCTTTTGTGTGAGACGATAAGCTTGACTAAGGGCGGTTTCTTGTGCACCGGGTTTGAGATACGGGGTAGTAAACTCTGCTAAGGTGACCGCTTGAATAATTGGTGCGATCGGTGCAAGATTGAAACGGGTGCTTAACGGTAGGAACGCTGGGCCATACATTAAATCTATGTAGTCATTTAAGATCAAATTATCGAAGACGTTTCGTTGACTCGATAAAGAAGATGGGTCTTTTTCAAATTTGAGTTTTTCTATTTCTGTTATTTTTTGTGGTTCCTCGGGAGACGAAAGCGCATTAGGTAGTGTGAACGTCACTGGTGCTTCTCTACTTGCAGAATGAAGGGTATGATCGGTCGCAAAAGCTATGATACTAGGTGGAAGTATCGTTGTTAGTAAGAGATAGAGGACAAGCCACCAACAGCCCCAAGTTAATTTTTTGTTTTTCATTTTTTATCACTCCTTTGTATTTGGTACCACAAGTGTACAAAACAAAGAAAACGTTTTATTTGAAAATGAATGTTCTCTAACACCTTATTTTTCCAAAAAAAAAGAAAAAAAGTTCTTCTATAATGAGCAAACATGAGCAAGGTGGTGTAAATCATGTGTTTTTACGATGGCTTATAAATAGAAATACTCTTTGACAATAAAAAAAGGCTCTTTTAAAATGCGAAAAACGATTTTAAAAGAGCCTCTTTTTATTGCTCAAGATGAGGGAAATCAACACACCCTCACATGAAACAAATAACTATTCATTTTTTATAAGGAAACTATTGTTAGTGATTCAAGAGTTCGGCTGTTAAACGTTTTGCTGTCGGTGTAACCGCCAAACCACCTTCAGCCGTTTCTTTAAAGATGGCTGGCATCTGACGACCTACTTGATACATCGCTGCGACGACTTCATCTGGTGGGATGACACTTTCGATTCCTGCTAAGGCCATATCTGCCGAGATGAATGCCTGAGAAGAGCCAAGGGCGTTTCTTTTAACACAAGGGACTTCAACGAGGCCTGCGACAGGATCACAAATCAGACCCATCATGTTTTTCAGCGTAATTGCGATAGCTTGGGCTGCTTGATGGGGCGTACCATTTTTTGCACAGACAAGAGCGGCAGCGGCCATTGCACTTGCTGAACCTACTTCTGCTTGGCATCCGCCTTCTGCACCACTGATGGAGGCGTTATTGGCAATGACTAATCCAAAGGCGCCAGCGGTAAAAAGAAACTCAATCTGTTGTTCGTGGGTCAACGACAATCGGTCACGGACAGCCATGAGGACGCCGGGTACAACACCAGCGCTTCCCGCTGTAGGTGTGGCACAAATCAATCCCATTTTTGCATTTACTTCGTTGACAGCAATAGCATTGCGGACTGCTGACAAAATGGTTTCACCACTTAAAAAGTCGGCTTCTTTTAAGTAACGAGCTAGTTTTTGGGCATCACCGCCAGTGATTCCAGTCACAGACGTTACACCTTCGTTTCCTTCAGCGATGGATTGTTCCATGACACTGAGGTTTTTTTCCATGATTGCAATGATTTGTTCTCGTGGACGACCACTCATATCCATTTCAACAGCAATCATTAATTCTGCGACACTAGGATAATTTTCTGCTTGGCGAACCAACTCTTCAATAGAGAAAAACATCTTTCTTCCTCCTTTAATCAAAATAATTAACGCTGTCGATCTTCGGTAATTGCGTTAGTTTACTTATAGTATCATCTACTTGTGGATCATCTACTTCGATAATCATAATGGCATTTTCACCCTTTGATTCTCGTGTAACAGTCATTGTACCGATATTTGTATTTGTTTCTGAAAGGATATTCGTTACTTTAGCAATCATCCCAGGTACATCTTGATGAACGATGATAAAGGTCGGTGTTCCCATGCTTAATGAGATTTTGAAGCCGTTTAATTCCGAGATTTGGATATTTCCGCCACCAATCGAGATACCAGTGACTGAAAGTTTCCGTTTTCCTTTTTTCAACAATAGTTTAACGGAGTTAGGATGCTCTGCTTTTTCACCCTTAGGCACAAAGAGAACTTCCATTCCTGCTTCATAAGCTAACTGCAGTGAATCTGCCAGACGCTCATCATCTGGTTCCATGCCTAACAAACCACCAACTAAGGCGATGTCTGTTCCGTGTCCCCGATAGGTTTTTGCAAATGATTCATAAAGATAGATATCCACAGAATCTGGTTGTTCCCCAAAAATACTACGGACGATTTTGCCGATTCGAGCAGCTCCAGCAGTGTGAGAGCTGCTTGGACCGATCATGACTGGACCAATAATGTCAAAAACACTACGATATCTTAATTCTTTCATTTTTCCACCTCTTTAAAATAGATAAACACCCCAGCAAAAGTAAGTGAACTGTGTATAGCTCACTTACTCGTTTCCTCATCATTTTTGAACCATAAACTACATTAGTTAAATTAGATAAATATTTCACAAGCGTGCATTAATCTAGGAAACACATCAATGATAGCTATGAAAATATATCGAACAATATTTTTATATTTTTAAATAGAAGAAAGCAGAAATTTCTAAATTACTAATGAGTGAGCGGTAGTGATACCTTATGTATTTTCGCTTGTTTTCTTTTCAGCGTAAGTGTATCACAAAAGAAGGAAGATGAGGTGGACTTCCTGTTGATTTTTAGTTTTTTTTTAGAGGTTCAAGCAATAAATTAAACATTTATCAGAAAAAAATCTTGAAAAATAGAATATATTTGCTATACTGTATCAGTGTGCATTGTCATATGCATTATTTTGACTGATAATCGAAGGATTATGAGTGAAAACGTGGGAGGAGAAATATGCATCTCCAATTAACCACATCACGGACTTAAGGAGGTATGTCTCGTGGCAAAGAAAGTAGAAAAAATCGTTAAATTGCAAATTCCTGCAGGTAAAGCAACTCCAGCTCCACCAGTAGGTCCTGCACTAGGTCAAGCGGGTATCAATATCATGGGATTCACTAAAGAATTCAACGCTCGTACAGCTGATCAAGCAGGTTTAATCATTCCGGTTGTTATTTCTGTATACGAAGACCGTTCATTCACATTCGTTACAAAAACACCACCAGCTGCAGTATTATTGAAAAAAGCTGCAAAAATCGATAAAGGTTCAGGCGAACCAAACAAAACTAAAGTTGCTAAAGTTTCTAGCGATCAAGTAAAAGAAATCGCTGAATTAAAAATGGAAGACCTAAACGCAGCTGACATCGAAGCAGCTATGCGCATGGTTGAAGGAACTGCACGAAGCATGGGGATCACTGTAGAATAATCGCTACACCCTAAGAAAGTAGCTTCTCAGTTGGCTCTGTATTGAAAGATATAGAACACGTGGGAGGTACAACCGTTATAACCACAATCAAGGAGGAACCAAAATGGCTAAAAAGAGCAAAAAAATGCAAGACGCATTAAAAAAAGTTGATTCAAGTAAAGTTTATCCTGTTGCCGAGGCTGTAGCTTTAGCAAAAGAAACAAACATTGCAAAATTTGACGCGACTGTTGAAGTTGCATACCGTTTGAACGTAGACCCTAAAAAAGCAGACCAACAAATTCGTGGTGCTGTAGTATTACCAAACGGAACTGGTAAAACACAAACTGTTTTAGTTTTTGCTAAAGGAGACAAAGCAAAAGAAGCTGAAGCAGCTGGTGCAGATTTCGTTGGTGACGACGACATGGTTCAAAAAATCCAAAACGGATGGTTTGACTTTGACGTAGTTGTTGCTACACCTGATATGATGGCAACTGTTGGTCGTCTAGGACGTGTTTTAGGACCTAAAGGCTTAATGCCAAACCCTAAAACAGGTACTGTAACAATGGACGTAACAAAAGCTGTTAACGAAGTAAAAGCTGGTAAAGTTACTTACCGCGTAGACAAAGCTGGAAACATCCATGTACCAATCGGTAAAGTATCATTCGACAATGAAAAATTAGTTGAAAACTTTGCAACAATCCATGATGTATTAGTGAAAGCTAAACCATCAGCAGCTAAAGGTCAATACATGAAAAATATCACAGTTACAACAACATTTGGACCTGGTATCCATGTAGACCAAGCTTCTTTCTAATTCTTGAATTAGAACGTTGATTGATCCAACTGAAAAATAATTCTTGACTCAACTAGTTTAGCATGCTAAGCTAGTTGAGGTTAATAATTAACTTGTACCGAAGACAGTAGGTGGCGTAGCCTTAATTTCCTACCGAGGACGTTTATTGAATACTTTCAATAGTCCCTCTATGTCTACGGTGGCATAGAGTTTTTTATTGTGAATCACTAAGAACGAAGTGAGTAGATGATGAACAATACTTGGTCAATGATCAAGTGTAAAAACTCTTCCATCAAAATTCAGGAGGTGAAACTCAAAAATGAGTGAAGCAATTATCGCAAAAAAAGCAGCAATCGTTGATGAAGTGAGCGAAAAATTTACAGCAGCAGCTTCTGTAGTCGTAGTTGACTACCGTGGTTTAACTGTTGATGAAGTGACTCGTTTACGTAAACAACTTCGTGATGCAAACGTAGAAATGAAAGTTATCAAAAACTCAATCCTTTCACGTGCCGCTAAAAAAGCTGGATTAGAAGGCTTAGACGAAGTATTCACTGGACCTACAGCCGTTGCATTTAGTAACGAAGACGTTGTAGCACCAGCGAAAATCATGGACGAATTTGCTAAAGAAGCAAAAGCATTAGAAATCAAAGGCGGTATCATCGAAGGTAAAGTATCTTCATTGGAAGAAATCACAGCATTGGCAAAATTGCCAAACCGCGAAGGACTTCTATCTATGTTGCTATCTGTACTACAAGCGCCAGTCCGCAACGTGGCTTACGCTGTCAAAGCAGTGGCAGACAAAGAAGATGGAGATGCAGCTTAATAGCCGCATAGCATAAATAAAAATACGAACATCTAAAACGGAGGAAATTATAATGGCAATGAACATTGAAAACATTGTTGCTGAGTTAAAAGAAGCAACTATCCTAGAACTTAACGACTTAGTTAAAGCTATTGAAGAAGAATTTGGCGTATCTGCTGCTGCTCCTGTAGCTGCAGTTGCTGCTGGTGGCGCTGCTGCTGCTGAAGAACAAACAGAATTCACTGTAGAATTAACTGCAGCTGGAGACCAAAAAGTTAAAGTTATCAAAGCAGTTCGTGAAGCAACTGGCTTAGGCTTGAAAGAAGCTAAAGCTGTAGTTGACGGAGCTCCTGCACCAGTTAAAGAAGGCGTATCTAAAGAAGAAGCTGAAGAATTAAAAGCTAAACTTGAAGAAGTTGGCGCATCTGTAACTGTTAAATAATTTTATTTAATGATTCGAGTACCGCAATCCTGTTCACTTAGGATTGCGGTACTTTTTTTGGCTCTTTGTCAAATGATATTGCTATAGAGAAATCTTATAATAACTGGAACAGAAAGAAGAAAAGCTTCTTTTTGTTCTTTCTAATATCATATTCGGTGATTTCTGTATTATCGAAATATTTAAACGTGTTATGTTTGGTATTTTTGTATTGAATATATTTTTCTCCAATAAATTTAGTTTGACTAGGATAAATAGAATTATTTAATTTTTTTATTTTAAAGTAAAAAAATGTTATTTTTTAGAGAAAATAATGTATAAATAATATATAAATAAAGATTTAAAGTTACAAAACATAACATCTTCTATTAAAAAACATAAATTATTTAACAAATTAAATAAAAATGTGTTTTAATGTAGTTAACATAGAAAGCGCTTCCTATGAAAAGAGGTTAAAATAACAGAATATAATATTGGAGGTAAGTTATATGAATATAAAAAAAATAGCGGTGTTATCTTCGGCAACTCTTATGTTAGTTGCAACTTCTGTCTCCCCAGTGCTAGGATTGAGTAGTACTGTATTTGCAGCTGAAATTGGAACAAAAGTTGATAAGATTAATGATTTACCAGAATCCAAGTTATTTACTGATGCGGTTGCAAATAAAAATCCGAAATTTAGTGTAAATGTTTCTTATGATGGTGATACTAAAATCAGTCAGTTGTTAGATGAAAATTTAAATGCTGTAGCTACTGAAATTTCAAACCCTACCACTTCGGAAATTTTAGCCGTGAAAAGAACAGATAAAGAAGTAATTGTTGAAAAAACAATAAAAGGGTATGATGGCAACTATGTTGTAAACACAGAGCATTTTGCGTATGCTACAATTGATGAGAGTACAAATCCTATCAATATTAGTCCAAGATATTATTATACGCCTTGGAGATATACTAATATTGCGGTAGGAACAAATCTTTTTTCATTCCTTACTGATCTTTCAGTAGGAGCAGTAGTTGCATTTACAGCAAATGTTTTTGGTATTACTGCAAAAGCAGCTGATTTGTTACTAGGATATATGGGGGCAAAAGGATTAAGTACTGGAGAGGCTATTGCAGCAGCACTAGATACAAATGGGAACGGTTGGATTGGATTATACGTTCGGGAAATGTGGAATGATTCGCAGACTGTTTTTATTGGAACAGAATATAAAACAATGTAAGTAAGGTGTAATGATGAAAAAGTTCGATTCCAGATATATAATAGGTGTATTTCTTGTATTGTTTATTTTACTAGGAAGTGTAGAATTCATTTTGAAAGGGAATCACTCATTTACTCTCAATGAAATTTATTTTAGAGTACCTATTGTTGTTGTCGGTATGGTTGAGGTGCTACCAAATGATAAAGGTTGGGGAATGTTTCGTGTTCTTTTTCTCGTTTTTTTGAGTGATTATTTATTAAAAAAAATATTCGATCATTTTGGGTTAGAAGAAATAACACTTACATTCATCTCCTATCTAATTATCTTAGGAATCCTTTTGGTTATTTTCTTTGCCAGATTAACGATAAAAAAAGACTTTTTCGAACACATAAAAAAGGAAAATAAATGAACAGAAGAGGCTGTGACAGAAGTGTCTAGCTCTGAGAAATAAGCCGGAGAATCCAAAAATAGCATCCCCTATTTTTGGTGTTCTACGGCTTATTTTCTGATAGAATTTGGAATACCGTGGAAATGAGGTTGTGAGAGTATCGGGTAGCTCCAATGACAATAAGAAAGAATTTTTTGAAACAGCTGCCCATGTTTTGAGATTTTTTGACTTATCGCCTAAGGTCAGCTCTTTGAATACCGTTTACCCGTTTTTAAAGTGATTCCCCAGACTCTTTTTCTCATACTTCTGAATAATTACCAATGTGATAAAAAGCGTAAAATGAATAAAAAAGACTCATAGTTATTTTTGTGATACTCTAATAGAAGATGGATTATTTTAGGCAGGTGAAAAAATGAAAACAAAAAAACTACGTGTTTTCTTAATCATTATTGGACTCCTTTTGATTCTATTTATTGGTTATCGTTTATATTTGGAGTATCAGACGGATATCCAAATGTTTTTGGATCCCAAGACCAGTCGACAAGCATTACTGGATCAGATTCGATCACATGGCTTTCGGACAGCGCTCTTTTTGATATTACTGATCAGCGTGATGTGTGCTGTTCCAGGTATCCCTACTTCTGTCATCGGTGTATTGGTAGGTTTAAGCTATGGTCCGTTGCTAGGAACTTTAATCAATGTCTCTGGTAATGCTTTTGGGAATATGTTATCGATTTTTTTGATGCAACATTTAAAGCTGTTTGATCATTCAAAAAAATCCAATCGCTGGGTAACAGCGATCCGCAATATGAAACATCCCAAAATTGGCGTAATGGTGGGGTACATGGTTCCTGTGATCCCTTCTTCCGTTATCAACTTTGCAGCGATGACGTTAAATCTACAAATTCGTGACATCATTTTATCAATCGTGATTGGCGTGATTCCTTCCTCGATTCTTTATGCTTGTGGAGGCGAAGCGTTATTTCATGGCTATAGTAAGACGGCTTTGTTGTTAGTAGCTAGTGTCCTTATTTTGACACTTCTAGTGGTAATTATTTACAAGGATCGTAGAAAACGACATGTAAAATAATTGATATTATCAATGATTAAAAGAAATATCCCTTTGATTTCGTTCTATACTTTTAAGATTCTTTTTTATTTTAATTTCACGATAACTTATGTTTCATAAAGTAGTAAAACACTGAACTTTCCTATTTCCAATTTTTCTAAGAAGTTGTAAACTAATAAAGGAAATGAGGGAAATAAATGGATAAAAATGAAAAAACGACGTTAACATCTTCACTGATTTTGCTCTTATCAATTACTTGTGGTGTGGTAGTAGCGAATATGTATTATATCCAACCGATCGGTACGAAAGTGGCAACCAGTTTATCGGTTAGCACTAGTGCGATTGGTATTTTGACGATGTTGACTCAACTTGGTTATGCGTTAGGTTTGTTGTTTTTGGTGCCATTAGGGGATGTAGTCGATCGTCCGAAGTTGATTATCCGAATGGCTGCACTCTCTGCGATTTCATTATTAGCGGCCTTTTTTGCACCGTCATTTACATTATTTGCGTGTGCTTCTTTTTTGATCGGCTTATTATCGATCGTGCCCCAAATCATTATTCCCTATGGAGCAGTATTGGCAGGGCCCAAGGCTAGAGGGAAAGTGATGGGGACCTTGTTAAGCGGTTTATTAGTAGGGATCTTACTTTCACGGACGGTTTCGGGCATTGTAGCAAGCCTCTTTTCTTGGCGGATGATTTATCTTTTTGCTTTAGTGTTAGTGGCTATCTTGACCGGATTATTGTATTGGAAAATGCCAAGAACGCAAATAAAAACAACTTCATCTGTATCGTATCTTGATTCCTTAAAAAGTTTACCTTATTTAGTGAAAACACAACGCTTATTGAGAGAAGCGTCTATTAGCGGCTTTTTTATGTTTGGAACTTTTTCGATTTTTTGGTCAACATTGATTTTTTATATCAGTAGTCCGGTGTATCATTGGGGAACATTTGAAGCAGGAATTTTGGCGATTTTTGGACTATCAGGAGCAGTAGCTGCACCGATTGTTGGCCGGTTGTCTGATTCTTATTCCGAGAGAAAGATTGTCGGAATGGGACTTGCGATGCAAACGCTCAGTTTTGTTGCTTTATTAGTTGCAGGGAGTCATTTAGTCGTTTTGTTAGTGGCAATTATTCTGTTAGATGTCGGGAATCAATTTGGGCAAGTGGCAAATCAGACACGAGTACAAGGACTAGGCGAAGCAGCAAGTAATCGGAATAATACAGTATTTATGTTTATGTATTTTATTGGTGGTGCTACTGGTTCATTACTAGGCACAACGATGTGGCAACAATTTGGTTGGCTCGGTGTGACACTTACTGGTTTAGCCTTTCAATTATGTGCCTATATTTGTCAATACATCATTTTTCAAAAGCGGTTGCGATAGAAGTGTCCAACTTGAAAAGTAAGCTGAAGGATTCGAAAGTCGTTTTTCGATTCTTTCGCTTACTTTTTTAATATACTTCTATCCTATTTTATTTGGGAGTTTCTATAACTGATTTCGTGATCAACCGCAGTTATTAGAAAATTTCGTGTAACTTCCAACGAAAAAATAATATGGATACGTTCAATAGTATAAAATCACTTTGTTTAGTACCAGTTATATTATGAAAGATCCAAAAAAATATTCAGTAGACTACTTAGAAATTTTTATATTTAATTTGTATAACATTTTCATATGAAAATGAGTTGTTTCCATAAAAATCTATTCACTTGAAAGATATGTTTTGATAATTTCGTTAAACTGAGTTTAACTTAATTTAGCAAAAGGATTGGAGATGAAAGATATGGAAACAGTAGCAAGAAAAATAGGTAATTCTGTGGGGGCAATTTTCCCGAAGGATATATCTCCAAAAGTGGGAGAATTATTTACTATTTTGAAAGTAGGAGAAGCATATATATTGAAACCTAAGAAAGAAGATATTTTTAAAAACGAAAAGGCTTGGGAAGGTTTTAGAGAATCGATTACAGCCGAAGAATCCGAATGGGATAGCATGAAACTTGAAGGCGAGGAATACTAGATGAAATATCCAAAACAAAAGGATATTATTTGGATTGACTTTGACCCTTCTAAAGGTAAAGAGATAAGAAAGCGTAGACCTGCGTTAGTAGTTAGTAGAGACGTGTTTAATGAGCGTACAGGTTTTTGCTTAGTTTGTCCTATCACTTCTACAAAGAGGAACTTTGCAACATATATTGAAATAAAAGACCCACAGAAAATAGTGGGTGAAGTAGCTACACACCAATTAAATACCACAAGAAATATTGAAAAATTGAACAATGCGATTTGTTGACATGGATTGAAGTGGTGGAAGTGATAGGGATGTTTATTTAGTAGGAGATAACGGGCAAAGTAGTAATTTCCATTTTAGAGAAAGTTAGATTACTCACCGCTTTTACGACGTTGGTTTTGCTAATAATTGACCATGTAGAAAAAAGTAACCATCTTCGAACTTTGGCGAATGAAGATACAATAGACACTTAATAAGACTACCGTTTTTTTTTACGGTTCTAAATTGGGGCGATGTTTACCTGAACACTTAAGAAAAAAGAAAAGATTGTAAAAAACGATGAGTGAAACAGCAATAGCCCCATCCACACAAGGGTTCTTGTGTAGAGGAGACAGGCTGGTGTTAAAGGCTGTACATAATCTATTTTTAGAGAATTTAGTCAATTTTATCCCTCGATTTCAATGACTCGATCGACTAAATCCTGGTAAAATTCTTGTTCATGAGAGACGATGATTACCGTCCCAGGAAAATGCTTGATACCGGTTTGTAAGCTATCTTTTGTTTCATGATCGATATGATTCGTTGGTTCATCAAGAATTAATAAGTTTCCTTGGTTCATCGTGAGTTGTGCCAATTTTACTTTGGTTTGTTCACCACCGCTAAGAGTAGAAAGTGGTTCACTAGCTAGTTGATTGACTAAACCAGATTTGGCTAGTTGTCTTCTTAATTCTTTAACGGTTGCTTTAGGAAACTGTGCGCCTAGATATTGTAAGGGTGTTTCTAAAGGTTTTTCCCAAATGAGATCTTGTGAAAAATAATTGATCGCTGTGTTGTCGGGAAAGTGATATTCGCCGGCTAGTTGTTCGATTTCGCCAATCAAGGTTTTCAAAAGTGTGGATTTACCAATACCGTTAAATCCACGAATCGCCACTTTTTCACCAAAGCGGATGGTTAGGTTGATCGGCGAAAGCAAAGGTCGGTCATACCCAATAACTAAATCGGTCGTTTCAACAGCCAATGTCGTTACGATCGGAGAATAAGGAAAATCAAAGATTGGCTTAGCTGTTGAGGCAGGCGGAGTCAATCGCTCAATTTTATCTAATTGTTTTTGGCGACTTTTTGCCATGGTAGAGCGAGAACCAGCTTTATATTTTCGGATATAAGCTTCGGTTTTTTCGATGTGCTTTTGTTGGGCATGGAATTGGCGTAGATAACTTTCACGGTTTTGTTCTTTTTGTCGTAATGCTTGTTTTAAATGACCCGTATATTTGGTGATTTTACCAAATTCTATGTCAGCGATATGGGTTGTGATTTTATCTAAAAATTCTTGGTCATGAGAAATCACGATATAAGCGCCCTCGAATGATTGTAAAAATTGAGTAAGCCATTGGATATGTTGGTCATCTAAGTGATTGGTTGGTTCATCTAAGATCAGAACATCGGGATTTTCTAAGAGTAATTTTGCCAAAATCACTTTGGAACGTTGACCACCACTCAGTTTTTTTAGAGGAGTGGACAATCCTAAAACGTCAATGCCTAGACCACTACTCATCTCAGCGACCAAGGTATCAATTTGATAGAATACTCCTTGGTCTAATTCTGTTTGAAGCTTTCCCGCTTTTTCGAGTAATGCTTCTTCCGTTGTTTCGCTATATTCTTGATAAAGTTGGGTAATCAATGCTTCTTTTTTAAATTCAGCAGAATAGGCTGTTTTTAAAAATTCTTCGATGGTCAATGTTTCATCCACCGCTACATATTGATCTAAATAGCCTCTATGGATATTTTTTTGCCAATGGACTTGTCCATCATCTGGTAGAATTTCTCCTGTGATGATCTTGATCAACGTACTTTTGCCAGCTCCATTTTGTCCGATCAATCCTAGATGTTCTCCAGCATTGACTTGGAGTTGTACATTTTCATATAAGATTTTATCTCCAAATTGTTGCGTGATATTTGTTAATGTTAAAAGACTCATGTTCTGTTCCTTTCTAATAATGTTATGCATGTTAAGAAGACTAATAGAAGAAAGCAAAACAAATAAAAAAGCTGATCTGAAGTTGTTCAACATACTATAGGATCATTCGACATGATCGAACGAATCTAGGAGAACATGTCAGTTAAAATTTTTAAATAAGTTGCTCGTCTTTTAGAAAATCGTTTCTCAGTTAATGAGAAGTAGCGATTGTTTTCTAAATTTCTTGGTCTTTAATGTTTTAATTATAAAAAACGTATACTAAAAGTATCAGTTTAAAGGACATGCGATAGGTTATCTTATGCAACCTAACATGCAAGGGACAAGATTGTCAAGAAAACGAAAATCGTCGGTTTTGGTCTATACTAATATTGTAAAAAAAGACAAGTCGTGCTATAATTGGGCTATACCAAAAACAAAGGAGTAGTCGTTATGGAAATCATTCGAGTGAAAAATGCTGAAGAGGGCGGAAAAAAAGCTTTTGAAATTATTAAAAAAGGCATGGAAAATGGGGCAAAAGTATTAGGTCTTGCAACAGGTAGTACGCCAATTACTTTATACAAAGAAATGACTTCAAGCGATCTGGATTTCAGTGACATGACTTCTGTAAACTTAGACGAGTACGTTGGACTAGGCGGTTCAGATGATCAAAGTTACCGTCATTTTATGAATAGCCAATTGTTTGATAAAAAACCATTTAAAGAATCATATGTACCAGATGGAAAAGCTGCTGATCTTGAAGCGGCTTGTCAAGAATACGATGAAATCCTTGAACAACATCCAATCGATATCCAAATTCTAGGAATTGGTCAAAATGGACATATCGGATTCAATGAACCTGGTGCACCATTTGATGGCACAACTTCAGTAGTGGACTTAACAGAATCAACGATTAATGCGAATAAACGATTCTTTGAAAAGGCAGAAGATGTTCCAACAAAAGCTGTCTCAATGGGGATTGGTTCGATCTTAAAAGGAAAAGAGATTGTCTTACTTGCTTATGGTGAAAACAAAGCAGATGCAATCAAAGGAATGATTCAAGGACCAATGACCACTGATTTGCCAGCAAGTGCTTTACAAGAACACGACAACGTGATCGTGATTATTGATGATGCAGCAGGAAGCAAACTATAAGAATAAATAAAAATTTTGGGGGGCTGCTCGTTTTCAGCTCCCTTTTTTGATCGAATAAGATTTTTAATCTGTCGCACAAAGCAATGGGGGGATTTGCTTTGTTTGAAGTTGCGAAACATGCTATATTGGTTTGGAGGGGATTTATATGGATGAGATGATCTTATCGGTCCCAGAAATCATCTTACGACTAGGGATTGCATTGATCTTTGGCGGGGCGATTGGATTTGAACGGCAATATAAAAATCGTCCAGCAGGGATGCGGACGCATATTTTAGTATGTATGGGTGCTTGTATCATTGCGTTGATCCAAGTGGAAATTGCAAGTAAAGCGTTACGTGATGCGTTAGAATACCCAGAACTAGTTGGTACGATTCGCTCAGATGAAGCACGTTTGATTGCACAAGTCGTTAGTGGCGTTGGGTTTTTAGGAGCTGGCACGATCATTGTGACGAAACAATCAGTCACCGGGCTAACCACAGCTGCTTCCCTGTGGGCGATTGCAGGACTAGGAATCGCCATTGGTATGGGATTTTATTGGATTGCGATCATTAGTTTTATCGGGATCGTGATTGCATTAACGGTTGTCAAAAAAATTATCCACGTACCAACGACCAAAAAACTAGAAATCCAATATATTCATCGGAAAGAAACCAAAGATTTCTTGACCGAGTATTTTGAACAACGAGGAATTATCATTGAAGACGTAAATTTTGACGTGGATTTCGTGGAGGATTATCGGGTATATAAAAATATTTATACAATTGACTTACCAAAGGACATGACTTATGCAGATGTCATTGAAGAGTTATCTGTCCATAAAAATATCATGAAGCTTCATTTAGTTAGTGTGGCACAATGAAACAATTCCTTTCAGTTGGTAATATAAGGCTTTTCACGCGTTAGTTTTATGAAGAGTCGGTTACAAAAGAAAAAACGCTCATTCGCTAAGAGAGTATTTCCTATTTTAGCCAATGAGCGTTTTTTGGTGTCTTTTTTTGATTTATTTGCATTTGTTTAGATAATGATTTCAGTCATTAAGCTTAGAAGTTTTTTAAATTTGAAAATTAGCTACTAGTAATTAGAAAAAGAAAGAATATTTTTGTAGCTGTTTATCAGAAAAGAGCGCTTTAATTCTAATAAAATGATAAAATGAAAGTATCAAGAGTTGGAGGAGAGGTATGCAAGCAAAGTTTAAAAATTCAAAATTATTATTTTGGACTGTCGAGTTGGTACTGATGATTATTGGGGTATATTTTATTTTACAGATGCCAAATGTCTTTAGTCCAGTGTTAAAAATGTTATCAGCGATTTTATTGCCATTGCTGGTTGCTGGATTTTTCTATTATATGTTTGATCCGGTCGTTGTTTTTTTGGAAAAACGAAAAATCCCAAGGGTTTATGGATACATATTAACGCTAGTTGTTCTAGTCGTACTAGCGGTTTTAGCGATAATGAATGTGATTCCTCAATTGGCAGAACAGACGATCCAGTTGACTAAAAGTTTGCCGATGTATGCGGAAGAGACAAGTAAATGGCTCAATGAATTGGCACAGCGTGAGGAAATCAAAAATTTCAATATTGAAGAACAATTAGCTTCGGCTAATCTTTCGTTGAGTAATTTGTTCAATATTGTATTGGTAAGCTTATCCAGCAGTGTCTCTAAAGTTTTTTCATTTATGATGCAGTTTTTTGTTTTACTGTTTACCGTGCCTTTTATTCTATTATTCATGTTTAAAGACGGACACAAATTTATCGATGCTTTAGCAAAATTCTTTCCACAAGGGATTCGAGGTGAAGTACGTCAAACGGTCAAAGAACTAAATGAGACGTTATCGGCATATATCAGTAGTACGATCGTTGATGCGGTTATCATTGGTATCATGAGTTTTATTGCTATGACCATCTTTAAACAACCATATAGTTTATTGTTAGCTGTATTTTGTGGTATCACCAATATTATTCCATATGTGGGACCTTTTATTGGTGCTGTCCCGGCAGTGATCGTTGGTCTATTTGTTTCACCATTCCAAGCATTATACATGGCGCTTTCGATCCTTGTTATCCAACAATTAGATGGAAATGTAATCAAACCGTTATTATTTGGGAAAAACATGAATATGCATCCATTAACGATTATCTTAGTATTGATCGGTGCTGGCAGTGTTGCAGGGATTCTAGGAATGTTGATTTGTATTCCGGTGTATGCTGTCATTAAAACATTAGTCTTGAATATCAGAAAAATTTACTTATTGCGAAAGTTTGATTCTGGTGTGGAACCAACGATCCAAGAGATAAAAACGAATGGACGTGAAAATTAAAGGTACTATAAAGAAGTAGAAGGTAGCACAACAGTAGTCACTAAGTAATTTTGTACACCATTCATTATTTATTAGAGAGTCTAGGAAAACGTCCTAGACTCTCTTTTTTTGTTAAAATTCTTATGAGTTCCTGGGATTATTTGAAAATGAGTAATTTTTGCCCATAATAAGTTAAAAAAGACTATAATAAACAAAATCTTTCTTACGCTTTCGTAAAAAGTAAGTAACGGATAACGAAGTTAAAGAAAACGCATACAAAAATGTCTGTTGCAATGGACAAAGTCCAGTGAAACAAAATAAATAATGTGTCTTATGATAAAGATACACAGGGGGGATGAAACATGACTAGTCAGATGAATCGAGAAAATAAGTTGATCCTTTTGTTATCAAAACAAAAAGATTATATGACTTCAGAAGAACTAGCCATTCTATTAGAAACTTCGACCAAAACAATTTACCGTTTGATAAAGAAAATCAATCTTGAATTTCCTAACGGTCACTTGATCCTAGCCGAAAAAGGTCGGGGGTACAAATTAGATTATGGGAAGTTTATCGAACAAACCAATGAACTGAATAAACCCTCTGTAGAGCTATCGCCTGCTGAACGTCAAGATCGAGTAATGGAAGAATTGCTAATGGTTTCACCTAAAGCACTTAAAATCACTGAGCTGTTCAGAGATTATTATGTTGGTGATTCTGCTATTGCCAATGATGAAAAGCAGATTGCTAAGAAAATAAAAAAGTTTGATCTTGAACTGATCCGTAAAAATCGCACGCTTGCGATCCAAGGATCAGAAACAAATATTCGGCGAGGGATTGCCGAAGTCATCTGGCGGATGAATATTCTTGATATTGATGAAATCAATCGCACAAAAGAGCTGAATTTTAATCGTTACGATGTGTTGTTTGTATCAGAACAATTGAAATTGATTGAAAAAACATTAGGCGGCGGAATCCCTTACCCTTATAACGTCAATATTTTTTCACATCTTTACATCATGATCAGCCGTTCCAGAAAGACGAATTACCAAATCAAAGAAATCGAGTTATCTACCGAACAACTTCAATCATTAGACCACGAAAGTCCAATCTATGAGATGGCGATGATCGTGATCCAAAACGTGGAACGTTATCTCGTTACTCGCTTACCGATGAACGAAGTCTATTATTTGTATCAATATCTAGTATCCTCACGGATGGAAAAAACAACGCAAAAGAAACAGGTTTTTCCAGATAAAGTATCAGAAATTACCTCTTATTACCTGAAAGAGGTGGGCGACAAAATCAATCTCAAGGTGGCGAATGAAGCGATTTTTGTTGATCTAGCCAATCACATCAAACCAATGCTCAATCGGTTAAAAAATCATATCCATGTCAAAAACGGATTGTTAGAACAAATTCAATTGACCTATGAAGAGATTTATAAAAATGTATCAGTTGTTTCTAAAGATGTTAGCAAAAAGTATCAGCTGCCTTTGATCAATCAAGATGAAATCGGTTTTATCACATTATATTTTGCACGGATGTTGGAAACACAGCAACTACCGATTCAAACACTGATCATGTGTACTACAGGGATCGGTACTTCAGAATTATTAAGAGCAAAAATCAATAAGAAGTTTCCTGAACTGGCGGTCGTTGATGTGATTGCCACCAAGAATTACCAATCAGCATTAGAAAAAAATCCCGGAATTGAATTGATTTTAACAACCATTGGAATCAAAGATCCGCTGCCTGCACGTACATTACTTGTTAGCGGCATGTTAACAGCAGATGATCAGTTAAGAATCCAACGAAAGATTGAGGAAATATACAATGAAAGATGATTGGCTCGAATATGTTCCTCCCACAGTATTCCATTCACGAAATGAAGTCTATGAATGGCTAGCACAGCAAGTCGATTCAGAAACGGGAATAAAAAAAGAACAAATCGTACAAGCGTTGTTGGAACGCGAGGAAACTGGAGATATTCAAATTGATGAAGGGGTACTTCTACCTCATATTGAAAACCAATTAGTCAAAGCAACAAAAGTCATTATTTTACCATTGAAACAAAGAATGGCGAACTGGAACCCAGCCATCCAACAAGTCGAGTTGATTCTTGCGGTATTTCTGGCACCGCAAGAAAAAATCGAAACCAAGCGTCAAATAGCAAACTTCATGCGCCTACTAGCAGATGAACAAGTAATCGAAATTTTAAAAGAAGGAAAAAGACTGGAAACAATCGATGGAAACGAAAGGAGAAATGACAAATGAAAATCATTGGAGTAGCAGCTTGTACCGTGGGGATTGCCCACACCTACATTGCTCAAGAAAAATTAGAAAATGCAGCTAAAAAAGCAGGGCATGAGATACACGTAGAAACCCAAGGAACCATCGGGATCGAGAATGAACTAACGCCTGCACAAATCAAAGAAGCAGATTTGGTGATCTTAGCAGTGGATGTAAAAATCAGTGGTCGAGAACGGTTTGAAGGAAAGCGGATCATCCAAGTACCGACTGAAATTGCGATCAAATCACCAAATAAGTTGATTGAGAAAGCCATGGAAGTCGTAAAACAGTAAAGAATAGGAGTGAAATTTGATGGTAGAAGTAGCAAAAATCATTGATCCAAATAATATTAAGACCAATTTAGTGGGGGAAACGAAAGATGAAGTACTCAAAGAATTGGCAACGGTGTTATTGCAAAATCATTATATTACAGATGTAGATGGCTTCATGGCAGATATCTATGCGCGAGAAGAAGAAGGACAAACTGGGATCGGCAATTATATTGCCATTCCTCATGGGAAAAGTCCTTATGTAGATAGAATTGGTGTAGCAATCGGTGTTACAGAAAATGAAATTCCGTGGGAATCATTAGATGGTAAGGGAGTCAAAGGAATTATTTTATTTGCAGTGGGGGATGATAACGAAGGGGCACAAGAACATTTGAAGTTACTTTCGCTATTTGCTAGGAAACTAGGTAATGATGAAGTAATCGAGCAATTGATCCAAGCAAAAGATGCAGATGAAGTGGTCGCAGCATTCAACTAAAAATAAAAGGAGGATAAAAAGATGAAAATCGTTGGAGTAGCAGCTTGTACCGTGGGGATTGCCCACACCTATATTGCCCAAGAGAAACTAGAGAATGCGGCAAAAAAAGCAGGTCACGAAATGCACGTAGAGACTCAAGGCACCATCGGGATCGAAAATGAATTGACGGCCGAACAAATCAAGGAAGCAGATTTGGTGATCTTAGCAGTTGACGTGAAAATCAGTGGTCGAGAACGTTTTGAAGGGAAAAGAATCATCCAAGTACCAACCGAGATTGCGGTGAAATCACCCAATAAATTGATTGAAAAAGCGCAAGAAGTCTTAGCACAACAAAGTGTTTCATAAAAATAAGGAGGAAGACTGATGGAAAAGATAAAGAAGCTGAATCTGAAAGGACATTTGTTAACTGCCATCTCTTATTTAATTCCCATTGTGTGTGGTGCGGGATTTCTGATTGCGATTGGGATGGCATTTGGTGGAACGAGCCAAGGAACTTTGGTGCAAGGCGAATTTTCATTTTTTGATGCCTTAGCAACGATGGGTGGTGCTGGTTTAGGCTTATTACCAGTCGTGATTGCTACGGGGATCTCTTACTCCATTGCTGGAAAACCTGGTATTGCTCCTGGCTTTATTATTGGTTTAACAGCTAATGCGATCGGTGCAGGGTTTATTGGTGGAATATTAGGTGGTTATCTAGCTGGTTATCTTGTTTTAGCAATTTTAAAATATTTCAAAGTGCCAAATTGGGCAAAAGGCTTGATGCCAACATTGATTATTCCTTTTGTTGCTTCATTTATTGGTGGATTAGTGATGGTCTATGTGATTGGAGCTCCAGTCGCAGCATTCACTTCTTTACTAACGAACTTCTTGGATGGATTAGGAAACTCTTCCTTGTTGATCTTTGGGGGAGTGATCGGTTTACTAAGTGGTGTTGACTATGGTGGACCAATCAACAAGACAGTTTTTGCTTTTGTGTTAACGATGCAAGCAGAAGGCGTGAACGGTCCTATTACAGCTTTACAACTTGTGAATACCGCTACACCAATCGGTTTTGGCTTGGCTTATTTCATAGCTAAACTTTTCCGCAAAAACATTTATACAAAGGTTGAAGTGGAAACCTTAAAGTCAGCAGTTCCTATGGGTGTGATCAATATCGTTGAAGGGGTCATCCCGCTAGTGATGAATGATATTGTTCGTGGGGTTGTAGCAACTGCAATCGGGGGCTTTGCTGGTGGTGCGACTACTATGATCTTAGGTGCAGATGCAACGGTTCCTTTTGGAGGCGTTTTAATGATCCCAACGATGTCACGTCCTTGGGCAGGCGTTATCGCCATTTTAGTCAATGTGATCGTGACAGCGGTTGTTTTAGCCATCATTAAGAAAGATGTTGGTGAGGAAGTCACAACAGTCCCAGAAAAAGAAGAGGAAGACATTCGTTTAGATGACATTCAAATCTTTTAAGCGATAAAGCAAATTAGTTAAAAGGTGTCGCTATAGTGTAGATAAATTATAGAATAAAGGAGTTTTTTCAATGAGCAAAGTAGCTTTTTCACCATCCTTAATGACGATGGATTTAGATAAATTCAAAGAACAAATCGAATTTTTGAATGAACATGTTGATTCTTACCATATCGATATCATGGACGGTCATTACGTTCCGAACATTACATTATCGCCATGGTTCATCGATGAAGTACGTAAAATCAGTCAATTACCTATGTCTGCTCATTTAATGGTCAGCGATCAAAGTTTTTGGGTAAATCAACTAATCCAACAAAAATGTGAATGGATTTGTATGCATGCTGAATTACTTGACGGTTTAGCTTTTCGTTTGATTGATCAAATCCATGATGCTGGCTTAAAAGCTGGAGTAGTCTTAAATCCTGAAACACCAATTGAAACGATTTTCCCTTATATCGAATTAGTTGATAAAGTAACGATCATGACAGTTGATCCAGGATTTGCTGGTCAACGATTTATCGAAAGCACATTAGATAAAATCACCGCATTACGACAATTGCGGCAAGAAAAAGGATATCATTATTTGATCGAAATGGATGGTTCGTCTAACCGTCAATCATTTAAGCGAATTGATCAAGCCAATCCAGATATTTATATTATTGGGCGTAGCGGATTATTCGGCTTAGATGAGGATATCAAAACTTCTTGGGAGATCATGAAAAAAGATTTTGAAGAGATGACTGGAAAAACAGTCGAATCAAATAGTATAAATGCGTACAGTCTATAGCTATACAAGAATCAAAAATTACTTTTAGGGAATAAATACGCTTTTCTTGCAATACCCGTGTAAGGAATGCTGAGAATATAAACAAAAAATAAACCAAAGAACTTCAAAAATAGGGAAATCTATTTTTTGGATTCTTTGGTTTATTTTGCGTACTTAGGTTTAGGTACCTCTGTCACGATCTCTCAAAAATGATCGATCAATAGAGAAATTCGGTATCGTGTTTCAACGCAAGTTGTAAGTAATCATCTGCTGGTTGTTGATCCGTGACGATGTATTCAAAAGAGGTCCAATCAGAAAATTTATACGCATGTTTTTTATCAAATTTTGTATAGTCGACTAATAACAAACTTTTATCTCCTCTAGACATTACCTTCTTTTTCACTAAGGCTTGAGCAAAATTAGCTTCATAGATCCCTGATAAATCAATTCCTGTCGAACTAAAAATACATAAATCGATTTGAAAAAGGTCTAAGAAAGAATTCCCATAGTCCCCAACAACGCTCTCGGCATCCTTGATTACTTCACCCGCCAGCATAAAAACTTTGGAATCTTCCGTACAAGCTTGGGAAAGCTCATAGGCGATTTTCAAGCCATTGGTTATGACAACGAGATTTGACAGTTTAACTAAATAGGGAAGCAGCTGTTTCACAGTTGAACTTGAGTCAATAAAAAGACTCATTCCTGGTCCGATAAATGTGCTAGCGATCTCCGCAATTTTTTCTTTTTCTTGAACCATGACATTTTCACGATAATTTGTTGAGATGACGTGATTTCGTTCGACTTCTAAAACGACACCACCACGGTAACGACGGATGATCCCATCTTTTTCAAGTGCGACTAATTCACGCCTTAAAGTCGAAGGAGAGCAAAACAACTGTTTTTGCAGTTCTGAGTTATCTAATTTTTTATATTTTTTTAGCAAAGTTAAGATTTGTTCTTTTCGTGACTCAGTCATGGCTATCCCTCCTTAACCACTGGTCTAACATGACTAAAGTGTACCACAAGAAACTTATTTTTGTCCGTATGTTTTAAAACGAATCGCCATATTTGCCATTTCTTCTTCGGACATCAAGGTTGGTTTGCCAACACTTGAAGCTATGATATGGACTTTTGAACAATATTCTAATTCTTCTAAAACGGCAAAGGCTTCAGTCATTGTCTTTCCACCAGTCAAAACGCCATGATTTGCTAATAAAACGGCTTTTCGATCTTTCATGGCTTCATAGGCATTTAGAGATAATTCTTCCGTGCCAAATGAAGCATAGTCTGCACAACGAACATCTTTACCGGCAACAGCAATCATGTAATGTGATGCAGGCAATGGTTGTCTGAGGACCGCTAGCGCAGTGGAATAAATCGTGTGACCATGGATGATATAGTCTAGATCTTCCCGCTTTTCATACATGATCCCGTGCATTCGCCATTCACTGGAAGGACGACGATGACCTTGAACGATCGTTCCATCTAATCGCATAGTCACGATGTCAGGTAATTCGATTTTATCAAATGGGATTCCAGAAGGCGTGATGAGCATCACTTCATCTTGTCGGATATACGTACTTAAATTTCCGCCTGTTCCTAAGGTATAGCTATCTGCTATTAATTTATTTCCATAATCGATCAATTCTTGTTTTTGTATTGAATACATCATAATCCTTCTTCCATCATCTTATTTATAAAAGGGGCCAAATGATTGGCAAGCATTGAAATCAGCTGCTTCTAAATCTTTTGTTCCGAAACCAGAAAAGGCGTGGGGTCTAAAGATTTTTTCACTAGGTACGTTGTGAAGTGAAACGGGAATGCGAAGCATACTGGCTAATGTCAGTAGTTCTGCGCCTACGTGACCGTGGACACTAGCGCCATGGTTGCTTCCCCAGTGGTTCATCATCGTATACACATCTTCAAAGCCTTTTTCACCTAAGTTTGGTGCAAACCAGAGTGTTGGCCATGTTTGATCGGTTCGTTCGTTTAAGATGTCATGGACTTCATCAGGTAATGAACAGGAATAACCCTCTGCTACTTGTAAAGTTGGTCCCACACCCTCAACGATATTCAAACGAATGAGCGTTAAAGGTAATTCTGCTTGTAGATGATATTGGCTGGAGAAGCCACCGCCTCTAAAGTATTCATAATTAGCACGACACCATTTTGTTTTTTCCAAGCAGGCTTGGATATCGGTTTTCGTCATATTCCAAAATTCTTTCATTGTTGGATTACCTTCGTGATCGATACTTCCACCACTGCCATCTAAAGCACTCGCACCTGAATTCAGTAGATGGATTAAGCCATGTTGTGCTTTACCCGTTAATTTGTGCCCAGTGATTCTTTCCACTGACTCCGCACTCCAATAGGTTCTGACATCGGAAAAAATCGGTGCTTTATTAGTCAATAAAGAGCCAAATAACATAGCAGCAGCGTTACAGGTATCATTTTCAGTAGCGAATGAGACGGGTTGTTTAGGGCCGTTCCAGTCAAAAGTACTGGTTAAAATAGATTCCATAAAATCACCATTGGGTAGCCAGTCGGTCCATTGTCGTTGTCCTTGGAACCCTCCAGCAATGGCATTTCTGCCTTTTGCTTCTTCCAGCCAACCCAATTTTGCTAGTTCAGGGTTGCCAAATAAAAGATCACGAACGATTAGGGTTTGTTTGGCAATAAAGTCCCACTGATCTTCTTCAGCGATATAGCGTGATTTTGTAATGACTTCAGGGAATGACTTGCCTGCATTGATATCGATTCCTTCCTGACAATATTGTTTGATCCAAGTTCTAATGGTGTCATATTCTTTCGGATCAAAGATATTTAGTTCGATTCGACGTAAGACTTCAGTCATATCCACATATTCGACTTGCATTCCTAGATATTTTTCAAAAAAGGTTTGATTGATTTGACTACCGGCAATTCCCATTGAAGAAGCACCGATATTCACATAAGATTTGTTTTTCATTTCCCCGGCAGCCACACTCGCACGTGCAAAGAGTAAGATTTTTTCTTGGACGTCAGCGGGAATCGACTTGTCGTCACTATCTTGGACTTGTTCACCATAGATCTTATAGGCAGGGATTCCTTTTTGCGCATAGCCACTCATAGCGGCAGCTAAGTAAACAGCTCCTGGTCGTTCTGTACCATTAAATCCCCAAATCGCCTTAAAGGTATCTGGTCGTAAATCGATCGTTTCTGTGCCATAGCACCAGCAAGGTGTCACCGTTAAGGTAGCGACCACATCTTGACGGGCAAAATCATCGTCAACAAAGCTGGCATCGGCGTAACCGCCAATCGTTTGTTCTGGTAAAACGCACTGTACTGGAGTGCCGTCCATGTAATAAAGGGATGATTCGATCAATTCTTTTGCTCGACGCGCCATGTCCAGCGTTTGTTGTTCTAATGATTCACGGACGCCTCCTTGTCTGCCATCGATCGTGGGTCTAATGCCGATTTTAGGATAATTCATTGATGTTCCTCCTCATAAATTGTTTATAGTTGATATAAGTTTGGTTAAAGGGTGTCGAAGTTTCTGGAAAAAAAGAAATTGGTGGATAATTTTCTGTGACGAGCGTAACTAATTCCTCTCTATTTTTGATTGCTTTGATCGCTAAAAATTGGGCTAACGCATTACCTAAAGCTGAATTTTCAGAATAGCAGACCTCTATCGTCGTTTGCGTTAAATTGGCTGTTAGTTGAGTCAAAAAGTGTGATTTACTCCCACCACCAAATAAATATAGCTTAGTGAAAGGAGCGGAACCTGCTAATTTATCGAACGTTTCAGCGTATTTAAATGCTAGATTTTGATAGATGGCTAAAAACAATTGTTGTGGCTCTTCAATTGATGAAAAATGATGTTGGTTTCCGTATTGCTGCAATTTTTTTACAAATTGACCTTTACTCAAAAATTCAGGATGTTCGTTATCAAAGAAAAAATGAATCGGCTCAGCAGTAAGTAGCATGTCTTGGATCTGTTGGATCGTGATTGACTGGGTTTGATTGCTGAACGCTAAAGCTTCCTCAATGAACCACATTCCTAACATGTTTTTGAGTTTTAATATTTTTCCATCACCGGCTTGTTCATAAGAATAGTTCGTATCTAATGGGTGATTGACCAAAATTCCTCTTTCTGATTTTTCTCCTAGAACAGACCAGGTGCCAGAGGATAAAAAGAAACAAGAGTGATCGTTGGTTGGTAAAGCAAAGATCGCACTAGCAGTATCATGGGACATCACCGAATGAATCGGAAGTTGTTTTTCGGCTAGATTTATCAAACCGATTTTTGTATATGGAAGAACGATCGTTGAGAACAAGGAAGGGGAAATCCCTAATTGTTCAATAAGGTCGGATGCCCATTGATGTTTATCGATATCGAATAATTGACTCGTTGAGGCGATCGAAGATTCTGTTAAGATCGTACCTGTTAATAAAAAATGGATCAGATCAGGCATCATCAAAAGAGTACTTGCTTTATTTAGCTGCTCAGGATAATGTTCTTTCAAGTAGAGTAGTTGGGAACTGGTATTGATCGATGCATTTGGAATCCCTGTACGTTCGTGAAAGTGAGTTGGTAAATCCCCACCATAATGTAAATTAGGTTCTTTCAGCATAGTTTGATAGCAAAGTGGTGGTAGCACTAGCTGTCCTTTTTTATTTATCAAACCAAAATCACAGCCCCATGTATCGATGCCGATACTTTCAATGACATATTCTGTAGTTGCTAAAGTAATGATTTCCTTGATATTCGTCATGATTTTCTCAATATTCCAATGGATTTCATCTTTGTTGGGATCAATCACTTGGTAATCAGTGAAACGATAAACTTTTTCTTCCTTGATTTGACCATTCATTAAGGAAAAAACGATACCTCGCGCACTGGTAGCACCTAAATCAAAGGCTAAGATCGTACTCATAGATTTTTCCTCCTTTTCTAAGTGGATAGCAAATCTGCTTCGGTTATAATCATACAATAGAACGCTTACATATTTTCGCGTGAATCATTTTTTGAATAAATGTCAACAAATTATTCAAGTATGGAAACGTTTTAAATTGCTCGTTATACTTTGGTTAAATCAAATAGAAATGTTAACGGAGGAAAAAAATGAGTGTAAATAGTGAACGAAAATGGTTTTCTGAGAGTCGATATGGTTTATTTATTCATTTCGGATTGTATTCAGTGGCAGGAAGACATGAATGGGTCCAGACTTTAGAAGAAATCAGTGTAGCAGATTACCAAAAATATCTGGATCAATTCGATCCTGATTTATTAGATCCACATGAATGGGCTCAAAAAGCCAAAGAAGCAGGTTTTAAGTATGTCATTATTACAGCAAAACATCATGATGGCTTTTGTTTATGGCATACGAAAGAAACAGAATATCACATAGGAAAAACACCATATCAGAGAGATTTGTTAGGAGAATTGATTGAAGCATTTCGTCAAGTTGGAATCAAGATCGGTCTTTATTATTCTCTATTAGACTGGCATCATCCAGATTTCTTAGTAGATGGCTATCATCCAATGAGAAATAATCCAACCTATATCGAACAACATCCTGGCAACATGGAAAATTATCGCCAATTTATGGCAAATCAAGTCAGAGAATTATTGACAAGTTACGGTACGATTGACTATCTATGGTTTGATTTTTCTTATAAAAGCAGAGATTGGGGGACTTCGGTCGGTAAAGGGGCGCAAGATTGGGGAAGTGTTGAATTAGAAAAAATGATCCATGAGATTCAACCCAATATTTTGATCAATGACCGGTTAGACTTACATCGTGGTGTACTTACCCCAGAACAATTTGCTAGAAGTAAGGCAATGGACAACGAAGAAGAGGTATGGGAAACCGTTCAAACCTTAAATAATAGTTGGGGTTACGATCGGGATAACCTTAATTTCAAAACGAGTGAAATGGTAGCGAAACAACTAGTGGATACTGTCTCCAAAGGTGGGAATTTCACGATGAATATTGGACCAAACGCACGAGGAGAGTGGGATGACAATAGCAATAGCATTTTAAGTTCTGTTGGTCAATGGCTACGAAAACATGGAAAAGCGATTTACGGTGCGGGGTTATCTAGTTTTACACCACCTCAAGATTGTCGATACACTCAAAAAGGAAATAAATTATATCTTCACATTTTTAGTTGGCCTTATCGAACGATTTTATTACCAGAATTAGGTGGGAAAGTGAAGTTTGCGAAACTGCTCAATGATGGTTCCGAGATTCGTTTTGTCGATACGAAGCATTTAGGAGGAGAAAGAAAAGCGACAACTAATTTATACAAAGAGATTACTGAAGTTCATGTGAAGGAGGCGCTTGACCCGAGCATGTTGATGCTAAACATTCCGATTAAAGAACCAAATGAATTGATCCCAGTGATTGAATTAACACTAAAGGAGGAAGAAAAATGAGTATCGGCATTATTCTTGCAAGCCATGGCGAGTTCGCTTTAGGCGTAAAGCAAACGGGAGACATGATCTTTGGAGAACAAGAACAGGTAGATGTGTGTGTATTGATGCCTGAAAATAGTCCAGAAGAGTTTCGCCACCAAGTGGAACAGGTGTTAGCGAAGTATTCCGTTGATGATGAACTGTTGTGTTTAGTTGATCTATGGAGTGGGACACCTTTTAATCAGCTGAACCAGCTGAAAGAAGAAGGAAGCAGAAAAATCGAAATTGTTTCTGGTTTGAATATTCCGATGCTGCTTCAAGCTTATAGCGAACGCTTTAATCCTAAGGCTTCGCTGAATGAAATCGTTCAGAATATTTTGACCGTCGGTGTTCAAGGGATTAAAACGTCCCTTGGAAGCACCGCAGCGGATTTACCATCGAACACAGCAGAGACTGAGCCATCAGTTGTGGCTTCCGTTTCCAACAAAATGAGTGAATTGGGGATCAGCCATGTCCGATTGGATGAACGGTTGATCCATGGTCAAGTAGCGACACTTTGGTTAGGGAAAATGGGAACAACAAGAGTTATGATCGTTGATGATGGAGTGGTCAATGATCCAATTGCTAAGGCCTCTTTAAAAGCTGCTGTTCCTGGTGGTATCAAATTGAGTATATTGAAAACGGTTACCGCTGCAAAACGGTTAAAAGAAGGGATTTATCAAGATCAAAAAATCATGTTGCTTACCAAAAAGATTCAAACGATCTTTGATTTGATCGATGCGGGTGTACCAATTGAATCATTTAATTTAGGCAATGCCAGTTCGAGAGAAGGAACCCTTCAAATCAAAAAATCCGTCTTTTTAACCGAAGCAGAAATTGCGAAGATTTTAGAGTTGGAAAAAGCAGGAGTCGTTGTGACGGCACAAATGGTACCAATGGAAGAAGAAAAACGATTTTCACAATTTTACGGAAAGTAGGGGGAACGAATGAATATAGAAATTTGGCAAATCATCGTATTATCACTGTTAGGATTTTATGTCATCATCGAAAATTTAGGGATCAATGTGATTGCTAACCAAGCACTGATCGTAGGTACCATTACAGGTTTAGTAATGGGGGATCTGACCACTGGATTGGCAGTAGGTGCGACATTGCAATTAATGGGATTGGGTATTCAAGCTTATGGAGGAGCAAGTGTCCCAGATTATATGACCGCTTCGATCGTGGGAACTGTTTTTGCGATTACGAGTGGAAGAGGTGTGGAATTTGGTATCGGATTAGCTGTTCCAGTAGCATTGTTGATGATCCAGTTAGATATTTTTGCTCGATTTTGCAATGTGTTCTTTCAAAAGAGAATCGATAAAAATATTCGTTTAGCTGATACTAAAAAAATAAGAATTTATCACTTGTTGGGAGCAATGAGTTGGGGATTATCACGAGGAGTACCTATTTTTATCGTCTTTAGTTTTGGTGACCGAGTGATTCAAATTGTTTCAGATGTAATTCCAGAATGGTTGACTGGCGGGTTGGCAGTTGCAGGAGGCATGTTACCAGCAGTCGGTATCGCCATTTTATTAAGATTTTTACCAGTTAAAAATTTCATTACGTACTTGATGATTGGGTTTTTGGCAGTTGCTTACTTAAAGATGCCTATGTTTGGCGTGGCTTTATTAGGATTGGCTTTAGCCATTTTACAATTTAAGAATTTGATCGGAAAGCAAAACAATCTGACACAAGTGGCTCAAGCTGATGCAAATGGAAAAGGAGGATTAAGTGCTGATGAGTACGAAGATTAATCAAAAAGACCTAGATAAAGTAAGTATCAATTGGTTGTATGGTAGCCAATTGTCTTGGAACTATGAGCGAATGATGGGTGGGGGCTATTTGTACTCCATGTTACCGATCATCGAAAAACTCTACGGCGACGATGAAGAAACCAAGATTGCCATGATGAACATGCAAAGTCAATTTTTTAATACAACACCACATATGGGCGGTTTTATTTTGGGAATCGATATCGCTACTGAAGAAGCTGAAGGCAAACAATCAAAAGATACGGTGTCTAGTTTGAAAACTGGATTAATGGGTTCATTTGCTGGTGTCGGGGATACGATTTTTGGAGTATTGTTCCCAACTGTTTTTGGTTCAGTGGCTTCCTATTTAGCTCTACAAGGAAACGCGATCGGAGTTGCTGTTTGGGTATTAGTGAATCTGGCGATTTTAGTCTTTCGATTTTTCTCTGTAAGAATAGGTTATACTCAAGGCGTGAAATTAGTGACTAGTATGTCCGGACATTTGAATGCATTGACCAATGCTGCCACTTTATTAGGGGTCACGGTGATTGGTGCCATGATTCCATCGGTGATCAATGCCCAAATTACTTGGACCTTTAAAACGGGAGATGTCGAACTTAACCTTCAAGAAACACTAGATCAGATCATGCCGATGATGATTCCAGCCCTTTTAGTGGGTGTCATTTATTGGTTGTTAGGCAAAAAATACTTTAATTCAACAAGAGCGATTTTAGCGATCATGGTGTTATCGATTTTATTAAGAGTATTCGGAATCATGTGATTTTCTAACTAAATGAGGAATAATCATAAAAAGGAGAGAGCCTTATGACACTCGCATTTTTTGAAGAATGTAAAAAATTAACTGAAACATTAGAGAAGTATGAAACAGAAAATATAACGAAAGCAGCCCAAATCGTAGCCGATGGAATTATGAACGGTGGGATTACGCAGGCTTTTGGTAGCGGACATTCCCATGCAGCAGCGCTAGAAATCAGTGGGCGTGCAGGTGGATTGATACCGTCAAAACTGATTTTAGATCCTGCGGGGGGCATGTACGAACAACATGCTGGTGTCGGACGAACGCTCATGCACAAAGTATCCATCCATCCCAATGATGTCTTTTTCCTGATTTCTAATTCTGGGAGAAACCCCATGGCAATTGAAATGGCTGAGGAAATCAAAAAGCGTGGAAATAAATTGATCGTGGTCACGGCATTGGCTGCCTCTAAAGCATCCACTTCACGACATGAAAGTGGAAAGTTATTGTATGAATTTGCAGATGTTGTTTTAGATAACCACTCTGTTTATGGTGATGCGGTATTACCTGTTGATGGATTAGAGACCAAAGTCTGCGGGACTTCGACATATGCGGCTACATTGTTACTCCAACAAACGATGTTAGAAGCCATTGAGCGAATGGTTGCTCAAGGTTTTGAACCGCCAGTTTATTTAAGTGCGAATATCGATGGGGGACACGAACGAAATCTAAAAATCGAAGACCAGTATGCAGAGAGAATTTTCCATATTTAGTTTCATGAACATATCAAATGATTGACTGAGAAAAAGCACATAAAAAAGAACGTTTAAGGAGGGGACAACCCAACGCTTAAACGTTCTTTTTCTATTTAGTCATCCAAGCCAATCAAATAATCTTCATCTTGCATTGCTTCCACATGCCCTAAGAGATAGCCATTCCCCACTTGTGAGAAGAAATCATGGTTGCTGGTACCGGTAGAGATACCGTTCATCACGATCGGATTGACATCATTTGCTGTATCTGGAAAAAGTGGATCCATTCCCAAGTTCATCAATGCTTTATTGGCATTGTAGCGCAAGAATGTTTTCACTTCTTCCGTCCAACCGATTGGATCATACAGTTCTTCGGTATAACGTTCTTCATTTTCGTACAATTCATATAATAAATTGTACATCCAGTCTTTTAACTGTTCTTGTGCTTCTTCGGATAGTTCATTGTAACCTAATTGGAATTTGTAGCCAATGTAAGTTCCATGAACTGATTCATCTCGAATAATCAATTTGATGATTTCTGCTACATTCGCTAACTTATTATTTCCTAAATAATAAAGCGGAGTATAAAAGCCGGAATAAAATAAGAATGTTTCTAAGAACACACTAGCGATTTTCTTTTCTAAAGGTGTGCCATTTTTGTAGATTTCATTGATACGTTCCGCTTTTTTTTGTAAATAAGGATTTGTATTCGTCCATTCAAAGATTTCTTCGATTTCTTTTTTTGTATTCAATGTACTAAAAATGGAAGAATAGCTTTTTGCATGGACCGATTCCATAAATTGGATATTGTTCAATACAGCCTCTTCATGCGGCGTACGGACATCCTTACGCAGCTGATCCATTCCGCTTTCTGATTGGACAGTATCGAGTAAAGTCAGTCCACCGAAGACATGGCCAACCGTATCTTTTTCTAACTGTGACAGTGTCCGCCAGTCATCTAAATCATTAGACAAAGGAATACGGGTATCTAACCAAAATTGTTCAGTTAGTTTCTCCCACGTAGATTTATCAATGATATCTTCAATTTCATTCCAGTTTATTGCTTCATAGTAAGTTTCTGACATGAGAAATGCTCCTTTATTTAAATTACCTGTCTGTTCATTTTTTGCTTACTTGTTTTAGATGACACAACTTTCACATTGATTGCTGCCGATTTCTTCTGCATCATCAGTAAATGTCCGAACGTAATAAATTGATTTGATTCCTTTATGGAAAGCGTAGTGACGTAAGATATTCAAATCACGTGTTGTTTGTTTAGTCGTTGTTTTCCATTCATATAGACCTTCTGGGATTTCAGAACGCATAAATAGGGTTAAACTCATTCCTTGATCTACATGTTGTTGAGCAGTTGCGTAAATGTCAATGACTTTTCGCATGTCCATGTCATAAGCTGAAGTATAGTAAGGAATTGTTTCATTTGACAGATAAGGCGCTGGGTAATAGATTTTCCCGATTTTCTTTTCTTGACGCTCTTCGATCATGCGTGTAATCGGATGAATACTTGCACTAGTGTCATTGATATAAGAAATCGAACCATTCGGTGCTACAGCTAGACGATTTTGATGGTATAAACCATCGGTCATGATCGCTTGTTTTAAGCTTTCCCAATCTTCAGCAGTTGGAATAAAGATTCCTTCAAATAAAGCTTTTACTTTATCAGATTTTGGTTGGAATTCTCCAGTAACATATTTATCAAAATAGCTTCCATCTGCATAAGCAGATTTTTCAAAGTTATGGAAGACTTGTTTTCTTTCACGAGCAATCGTATTACTTTCAACTAATGTCCAGTAATTTAAAAGCATAAAGTAAATATTTGTGAAATCTAAGGATTCTTCAGAGCCATACGCCATTTGTTCCTTCGCAAAGAAAGTGTGTAAGCCCATTGCTCCTAGTCCGATCGTATGATTCAATTTGTTTCCATTTTGGATTGGAGGGACAACATCGATATCGGAAGCATCTGTGATGTAAGTCAATGCCCGTGTCATCGTACGCACAGACTGACCAAAATCAGGGCTGTCCATCAAGTTAACGATGTTAGTCGAACCGAGATTACATGAGATGTCCGTTCCTAATACTTCATATTCTTGTTTTCCATTGATAACAGAAGGTGTTTGAACTTGTAGGATTTCCGAACACAAGTTACTCATGATGATCTTTCCGTCAACTGGATTTTCACGATTCGCTGTATCAATATTGATGATATAAGGATAACCGGATTCTTGTTGTAATTTCGAAATTTCATTTTCAAGTTCACGTGCTTTGATTTTTTGTTTCCGAATATTAGGATTCGCTACTAAATGATCATACTCAGCAGTGATGTCGACATAAGAAAATGGCACGCCATATTCTTTTTCCACACTATAAGGACTGAAAAGATACATTTCTTCATTTTTACGAGCTAACTCGTAAAATTTATCAGGAACGATTACACCAAGTGAAAGTGTCTTTACTCGGATCTTTTCATCTGCATTTTCTTTCTTGGCAGAAAGAAAAGCAATGATATCTGGGTGGAAGACGTTCAAATAAACGACACCAGCACCTTGACGTTGACCTAATTGGTTTGAATAGCTAAAACTATCTTCAAATAATTTCATAACAGGGACAACACCACTTGCTGCTCCTTCATAACCTTTGATCGGTGCCCCCGCTTCACGTAGGTTTGAAAGAGTGATTCCAACACCACCACCGATACGTGATAGTTGTAAAGCAGAGTTGATCGAACGACCGATAGAGTTCATATCATCAGTTACTTGTGTCAAGAAACAAGAAACGAGTTCCCCACGACGTTTCCGACCGGCATTCAAGAAAGAAGGGGTAGCAGGTTGGTAACGTTGGTGGATCATTTCATCTGCTAAAGACAGCGCCAATTGTTCATCACCATTAGCAAAATAAAGTGCGTTGAAAGCTACTCGATCTTCATAAGATTCAAGATAAGCAGTCCCGTCATTCGTTTTTAACGCATATTGTGAATAAAATTTGTAGGCAGCCATAAATGATTTAAAGGTAAAGTGTTGTTCTGCTAAAAATTGATAAAGTGATTCAATAAATTCAGCAGAGTACAGTTGGATAAATTCTGACTCTAAATAGTCGTTTTCAATCAAATAATTGATTTTATCCATTGCTGTTGCAAACGTCATCGTGTTTGGTTTGACATTTTCTTCAAAAAAAGCGGTTAGCGCTTCTTTATCTTTATTTAGCGGGATCTGACCATTTACTGGTCGATTGATTTCATTGTTTAATTTAAAGTAACTAACATCTTTTAACTGCTTAAGACTCATAAGTACGCCCAACCTTCATTCCATATTTTGATAGTGAATATTGTTTCGTGCTGTAAAAAAGGATTTGGGGAGTTTACGGCAAAAACAAGTGCCTCAATTCCATCAAATCCAATTCTACGTTCTTTTCCATTTCGATTGACTGGTGACTAACTAGCAAGTTTGCGAAGTTGATCTGGTCGAAACCCGATCACCGTTTGTGCATCTGACGTAATGACAGGAACACTTTGGAATCCTTGAGCTTTTAACCATTCAATTGCATCTGGTTGTTCGTCGATATTAACTTCTTCAAAATCGATTTGGTTGTCAGTTAAAAAGCGTTTGACCATCTTGCATTGCATACAATTATTTTTAGAAAATATTTTGACATTCATGTGTATTGCCTCCTCCACAGCTCTTGTTTATCTATAATGAATAGTATAAAACTATTAGTAAAAAAGTCAAACAACAAACACTACATCTTGTGTTGTGGAAACTGTGGAATACTATGTTTTGTGGTTTTTGAAAAACAGCTGAAAACAAGTAACAGGGGAAAAAATACTTGTTTTAGTACAGTGAAGGCTGTGGAAAAATCCCCGAAAAGATTTTTTTATCTCCTTATTAAGTGGTTAAATGAAAGTTCGCTCATAAAATCACAACGTTCGTTGACTTTATCAAGTAACGAGAGTATTCTTATTGAGAATGATTCTCAATGTATGTTGATAAAATAAGTAAATAATAGGAAAAATAAATAGAAAGAATTATCATGATGTTTTTCACAAGAAGGAGATGAAAATCGATTTATGAATTTGAATGCTACTTTATCTTTAGATGCCACTGTCCCTTTAGAAGAAGCGAAGCTAAATCTTGTTTACCAAATTGAAAAATTGCAAACGAGTGAAGCAGTCAAAAAACATTTGCAAAATCTCGGTATAATCGTTGGAAGTAAACTCGTTGTTATCAATCGATCAGGAAGTAATGGAATCGTCCTGCTAAAAAATAATCGGATCGCGATCGATCGAGAGTTGTTTAAACAAATTTTAGTGAAAAAGAACGAACTTTCTAAGGATAACTGGACTTCATTAGATCAACTGACTGTTGGAGAACGAGGAATCGTTGTAGGGATACATGGAAAAGGCGCTGTTAAACGGCGTTTGATGGATATGGGTGTAACGAAAAATGTTCCTTTGACCGTAAGAAAATTAGCACCACTAGGAGATCCGTTAGAAATTACCTTGCGAGGGTATGAGTTAACGCTTCGTAAAGAAGAAGCAATGTTGATCCTTGTGCAAAAAGAGGTGTAAAAAATGAAGGTAGCTTTAGTTGGTAACCCTAATAGTGGAAAGAGTAGTTTATTCAATGCCTTAACTGGTGCTAAACAATACGTAGGGAATTGGCCAGGGGTAACGGTGGAAAAAAAAGAAGGAAAAATGAAGAAGAATCCGATAATCAAGATTCAAGATTTACCTGGAATCTATTCCCTGTCACCTTATACACCTGAAGAAGTAATTGCGAGAGATTATCTGACCAACGAATGTCCTGATCTGATCATCAATATTGTCGATGCCACAAATTTAGAAAGAAATCTTTATCTGACTGCACAATTATTAGATCTAGGCATCCCCATCATTATCGGACTGAATATGATGGATATCATTAAAAAAAATGGCAAAAAAATCAATGTCGAAAAATTAAGTTATGGTTTAGGCATACCTGTGGTTCCTATCAGTGTATTGAAAAAAGAAGGGTTGGATAAACTCACGAAGAAAATCATTGATGCCTCCAAGCAGCCAAAAGAACAGAAGGTATCCTTACTAACTAATTATGACGATCGACTAGAAGCTGCAATCCATGAAATCGAAGAGATATTAGGAAAAGATCAGCCTTTTCAACGCTGGTCTGCCATCAAATATTTTGAGCGTGATCCACAGTTATGGGAAAAACAAACAATAACGACAAAACAAGAAAAAGAAATTGAGCAGCTGATTCGTCTGACAGAGAGACTATTTGATGAAGATAGCGAAACAATAGTTATTAATGAACGATATGAATGGCTAACGCAACTTACTGCACTTTGTGTCGTGTCTACGGATTCATTTCGCTTGTCCATCAGTGATAAAATCGATCGAATCGTTACTAATCGCTGGTTCGCTTTACCAATTTTTGCTTTTGTCATGTGGCTGATCTATTATTTAGCGATTCAAACAATCGGAACAATGGGAACTGATTGGATCAATGACACGTTATTTGGCAGCTGGTTGCCACAACACGTCGAACAGGTACTGGTCAACTGGCAAGTGGCACAGTGGATGCAACAATTGATCCTCAATGGAATCATAGCAGGGGTAGGCGCAGTGTTGGGCTTTCTACCTCAGCTGATCGTCTTGTTCTTGTGTTTAAGTTTCTTGGAAGATTGTGGCTACATGTCACGGATCGCTTTTGTGATGGATCGTTTATTTCGGAAATTTGGTTTGTCAGGAAAATCGTTTATTCCTATGTTGATTGCTACAGGTTGTGGCGTTCCAGGGGTGATGGCTAGCCGAACCATTGAAAATGAGCAAGATCGGCGCTTGACGATCATGGTCACAACGTTTATGCCATGTTCTGCTAAATTACCAATCATTGCTTTGATTGCAGGAGCGTTTTTCCCCCATACTTCTTGGGTAGCACCCTCTGCTTATTTTCTAGGTATGTCTTCCATCGTTTTATCAGGGATCATGTTGAAGAAGACGAAGTTATTTGCTGGCGATACCGCACCATTTATTATGGAACTACCAGCGTATCATTTTCCACAAGGAACAACGATTTTACGCCAAACCTATGACCGCAGTAAATCATTCGTCAAAAAAGCAGGAACGATCATCTTTGTTTCAAGTATTTTGATTTGGTTTACTTCTTCGTATAACTTTTTTGGTCAACCTGTTACGGAAGATCAAAGTATTCTAGCAAGTGTTGGACGGATTGTGGCTCCTCTTTTCCAACCACTAGGATGGGGGAATTGGCAAGGAACAGTAGCTACGATCACTGGATTAGTGGCCAAAGAAAATGTCATTGGGACTTTTGGTATTTTGTTTGGGCACAAAGAAGTAGCGGAAAATGGTCGAGAGATTTGGCAAGCATTACAAGGTACGTATACTTCCGCTGCTGCTTATTCCTTATTGTCCTTCAATCTGCTTTGTGCTCCCTGTTTTGCAGCAATCGGTGCGATCCATCGTGAAATGAATTCAAGGAAATGGACACTGATCGCAGTTGGCTATCAATGTGGGTTTGCTTACTTGGTAAGCTTCATGATTTATCAGTTCGCTCATTTATTAGAAGGCGGCTCTATCGTATTTTCGACTTATTTAGCAGGTATGGTCCTGATTGGATTAGGTTACGCTTTATTGAAAAAGCAGCAGAAGAAACAAGAAATTTTGACGTTATCATTAGAAGGTGGAAATTAAATGGCGACTTTTTTATTAAGTGTATTGATCTTTGGCAGTGCTGGTTATATTGTATTTTCACGTATCAAATCAGGAAAAACGTGTGATGACTGTAAAAGTGCTTGCCCAGTAAAGAAAGTCTAACGGATGAGAGATGATAAAAACAACGAGTGATGATCGAAAAACAGTTCATCGTTCGTTGTTTTTTTGAGTGGTTGATTCTGCTTCTTTTGATTTTTCTCCAAGGAACAGACTTAAAACCTTTTTAAGATTTTTTGCTTATTTTGATTTCCCATAGTAAGATGTAACTGAAAAAGAGAAGGAAGAGGAGAATAAATGGCAGGAAAGAAAAAAATTGTTCGTCCAAGATACCAACAAATCGCAGTTGATCTGGCTGAACGAATCGTGGAAAACCGTTATCAGGTGGGGGAGAAGATCCATGCGAGATCCACTTTAGCAAGTACATATAATGCTTCTCCTGAAACTACAAGAAAAGCAATCAATGTGCTAGTTGATCTAGGGATCATGGAGGTTCGCCATGGCAGTGGGGCATTCGTTGCCTCAAAAGAGAAAGCCAAAGATTTTTTATTGCAATACCAAGATGTTCAATCGATCCAAGAAACAAAAGCCGAAATTATGGCAAGTGTAGAAAAGCAACAAGAAGAATTGGATCATTTTTCACAATTATTAGATCAATTAGTCAGTCAAACGAAACGGATACATAAGATGAATCCTTTATTGCCATTTGAATTAACGTTGACGAAAGAAGCGATCCATCTTGACCGCTCCATCAGCGAGTTGAATATTTGGCAAGCAACAGGAGCGACAGTGATTGCGATTTCCCATAAAGAAGAGTTGCTCGTTTCACCTGGACCGTATGCCAAATTCACAGCGGGTGACACTGTACATTTCATTGGAAACGAATTTACCTTACAAAGAATGACTAATTTCTTCTATCCAGAAAACTAGTCCTTTAATTATTTTTTATCATTAAATTTTAATCTTGAATAAGCCTAACCGCTAGGGCTTTATTCAAGTTTTTTTTATTTTGGAAGCAAACAAAAAAGTCTCCTTTTTGACAAAGTGACTACACGATGTTAGTATAGTGTGGTCACTTTTTTCAGAAAGTAAAATGAATTTACATAAACATAAAAAAGGAGAAATTTGTTTGGTAAAGGTAGAAGTAAAAAATTTAACAAAAATATTTGGTAAAAAGACACAAGTAGCTTTAGAAATGATGAAGAATCATCAACCGAAGACAGATATATTGAAAAAAACCGGCGCAACGGTCGGTGTGTACGATGCTAGCTTTGATGTTCAAGAAGGCGAAATATTCGTTATCATGGGTCTTTCCGGTAGTGGGAAATCAACCTTGATTCGATTATTGAATCGTTTGATCGAACCAACAGCAGGAAACATCTATATCGATGGAGAAGACATCTCAAAATTGAGTAAAGAAGAACTTCGTGAAGTTCGTCGTCACAAGATCAATATGGTTTTCCAAAACTTTGGGTTATTTCCACATCGTACGATCTTAGAAAATACGGAATATGGTTTAGAAGTTCGAGGAGTTCCGAAAGAAGAACGCCAACAAAAAGCAGAACAAGCACTTGAAAACTCAAGTTTGCTTTCATTTAAAGATCAATATCCAAATCAATTATCTGGTGGGATGCAACAACGTGTGGGGCTAGCTCGAGCATTAGCCAACGATCCAGAGATTTTATTGATGGATGAAGCTTTTTCTGCTCTTGATCCGTTGATTCGCCGTGAAATGCAGGATGAACTACTCGAATTACAATCAAATGTCCAAAAAACAATCATTTTCATCACCCATGATCTAAACGAAGCGTTGCGAATCGGTGACCGTATTGCATTGATGAAAGATGGTGAAATCATGCAAATCGGCACAGGAGAAGAAATCTTAACAAATCCTGCTAACGATTATGTTCGAGAATTTGTGGAGGAAGTGGACCGCTCCAAAGTCTTAACAGCTCAAAATATCATGGTTCCAGCGTTGACTACCAATATTGAATCAGATGGTCCGAATGTTGCATTGACTCGGATGCGCAACGAAGAAGTAAGTATGTTGATGGCAGTCGATAGAAAACGAAACTTAAAAGGAATCATTACAGCTGATCAAGCGCTAGAAGCCAGACGCCAAAAACGGCCGTTGATTGATTTCTTAGATGAAAATGTCACTGTCATTGGGAAAGACATGATTGTCAGTGATATCTTCAATATTATTTATGATTCACCTACGCCACTAGCAGTCGTTGACAACGGTAAACTTAAAGGGGTTGTCATTCGAGGAAGTGTGATTGAAGCATTAGCAGAATCAGGTGAGGTGAATGAACATGAATAATTTATTAAACTATCAATTACCCGTAGCAGATTGGGTTGAGAAATTGACAGAATGGTTTACGACTACGTTTGCAGGATTATTTGCTTTTCTACAAACGATCGGGCAAGCAGTGATGTCTGGGATCACTAATTTATTATTAGTTATTCCAGCACCAGTGTTCATCCTTTTATTAACAGTCGTTGCATTCTTTATCTCTAAGAAACGTCCAGGACTGACCTTGTTTACGTTGATCGGTCTATGGTTTATTTACAATCAAGGGTTATGGTCTGATTTGATGAATACTGTGACACTTGTCTTATTGTCTAGTATGATCTCCATCATTATTGGTGTACCATTAGGAATCTTAATGGCAAAAAGCAGCAAAGCGCAAAGTATCATCAAACCGATCCTTGACTTTATGCAAACTATGCCAGGATTTGTTTACTTGATCCCAGCAGTCGCATTCTTTGGGATCGGGATGGTTCCAGGGGTATTCGCTTCAGTTATTTTTGCGTTACCACCAACTGTTCGTTTCACAAATCTAGGTATTCGCCAAGTACCAAAAGAATTGGTGGAAGCATCTGATTCATTTGGTAGTACCAGTTGGCAAAAACTGTTCAAGTTAGAATTACCATTGGCTAAAAGTACGATCATGGCGGGGATCAACCAAACCACCATGTTGTCACTTTCAATGGTCGTGATTGCTTCAATGATCGGAGCGCCAGGATTAGGTCGTGGCGTCTTGTCAGCATTACAACGTGCGCAAGTCGGAAATGGATTTGTTAACGGGGTAGCTTTAGTTATCTTGGCGATCATCATTGACCGTTTTACGCAACATTTGAATCAACCAAATAATAAAAAAGCGACAGGTGCGAACAAACAAAAAAGTAAAAAACGCCAAGGAATCATTATTGGAGCTGTAGTGGTTGTGATTTTAGGTGCCATTGGCTTAGGTAGTTTAGCTAATAACAAAGAAACAAAAAAAATCAATCTTTCATATGTAGAATGGGATACTGAAGTAGCTTCAACGAATGTAGTTGCTGAAGTACTTAAAGGAATGGGCTATGATGTGTCGATCACACCATTAGATAATTCCATCATGTGGGAATCTGTTTCTAAAGGAGAATCAGATGGGATGGTAGCTGCTTGGTTACCAAAAACCCATGGTTCCCAATATGCACAGTACAAAGACCAAATAAATGATCTAGGTGCTAATTTAACCGGTGCTAAAGTTGGCTTAGCTGTTCCAAGCTATATGGATGTCAACTCAATTGAAGAATTAACCAATCAAGCAGGTAAGAAAATCACCGGTATTGAACCTGGTGCCGGAGTCGTCAATGCTGCTGAAAATACAATCAAGCAATATGACAACTTAAAAGATTGGACCGTAGAAACTTCTTCTTCAGGTGCGATGACAGTGGCATTAGGTCAAGCCATCAAAAAGAAAGAACCAATCGTTATTACTGGTTGGACTCCACATTGGATGTTTGCTAAATATGACTTGAAGTATCTTGAAGATCCTAAAAAAGCCATGGGAAGTGCTGAAGAAATCCATACGATCGTCCGCAAAGGATTAAAAGAAGACCAACCAGAAGCATATAAGGTCTTAGATAATTTCCACTGGTCAGAAAAAGATATGGAAAAAGTCATGTTAGAGATCAATAACGGAAAAGATCCACAACAAGCAGCGCAAGACTGGATCAAAGAAAATCAAAAAACAGTCGATAGCTGGAAAGAATAATGTTTAGGTAACTGATCACGAAAAGTTCGATCAAACTCTAGTAAATCAAATGAAGCGTTCTGAAAATAGTCCTTACTATTTTTGGAACGCTTCATTTTTTGTACCAATATATTAGAAGTTTTTGTGCAAGGCAGCTAGTATTGAGGTGTTCGTTCAATTTTTTGTAAATATTTGAATAATGTTATGATGCTTCAACACTTCAAAACAAACCGAAGTATCTGAGAAGCATTTTGCTCATTGTATTTTTCAGTACATGTTTGTTTTTGGTTATATATGGGTTTCGTCTACATTTCGTCGACTTAACTCAGGCATCTTCGCTGTCAGCTGACTCCTTGCAAAATCTAAATCATTAAGCCAGTCTTTAATCTGTTCTTTTGCTAGGATTAAGGGCATGCGATCATGAACGGGAAGCACTGATTGACTTGGTTGAGTGGTCAAAATGATTGATTCGGTTTCAAATCCAGCTTCATTTTTATGGATTCGATAAAAACCACCGACATAAAGGACGGACGTTTGACTGTCAGTGAACATTACTTTGTGTTTATCAGAATCCCATTCATAAAAACCCGACATTGGGAAAACACAACGAGTCTCTTTGAAAGGGTGAGAGAATGTCTTTTTTTCTTCCACAGTTTCTGCTCGAGCATTGATCATTAGCTGTCCTTTTTTAAAACCGGTAAAGCCCCAACGAGTGATACCTGGCACAACAGCGGATTCTTGATTAAGACCTAATGTTACTACATGGTTCGATGGAAAAATTTCATTTTTTCCAATGTGGATTTGCTGACTTTCTGCCTGTGGCTTTACTTGTTCATAATACTTTTTCAGTTCATCGGATGCTAAATCAAAAAAATAACGTCCACACATAATTTTTTCCTCCAATCACTAGTTGATAAAACGATCCAATAGTTAGTTAATGGTTGGCAAAAGGCTGTCTCATCAACTAAATAGGATCCCAAGGTGTACGAATTTCTCTGGTAATACGTCAAAAGGGCTAGACTTACTTTGTTTCATTGAAACTTTAATTAAATTGTAACGATAAATGCTTTATTAATAAAGTAAACGCTATCATTTAGTTGCGATGAAGAGATCTGTTAGAGGAAGCAATGTGGGTTAATTAATTGACGGTTTGGCGGAGTTCATTCATTCGTAGTTTTCCCCCGGACAATACTAAGTGATTAATCAAAAAAATATATCCGAAAAACAAAAAATGTCATCACGTACACTCTTTTCGAAACTACCGAAGTAGCCAAGAATGTACTGATGACGTGGGTTTGGCACCCAATGGGCCGTGAGGGGCTCGAACCCGCGACCCGCTGATTAAGAGTCAGCTGCTCTACCAACTGAGCTAACGGCCCAATAAATTTATGAAATATTTACTGAATATTACTTAATAATAGTAGCACTGTGGATTTTAAAATGCAAGACTAGCTTAAAAAAAATCATAAAAAACTTTACGTCTTTATAGAAATTCATTCATAGTTTATTCACAAATGCTCAGTATGATATAACCATACCAACCAACAAAAGTTCTTGCAAAAGAACTAACCCTAACACTTTTTCATTTTTACTCCTTCCCGCCATTTTTAATGGCGGGTCTCCTATTTTAGTAGGTAAAACCATGCAAATGATCCACTTCCTCAAATCCTGCTGCGATCCCTTTTTGTTCCAAAAGCGTTTCATTATTTTTTTGTAACGTTACATAGATTTCTGTACTGGCTTTTTCACGAATCACTCGATTCATCAATCCTTTGTGAGGCGCCATTAATGGATGTCCGTCTTTTTGCAGGACTGCCAGTGTTAATTTAAGCTGTTGTTGTTTGATCGTGATAACTAAATAGTCTTTTTCTTGGACGATCGATAAAATTTTAGCTCCGTAGTAAGTAGCAAAGCGATATTCTTCGCTCTGGATCTGCAACACTGCGATGATTCCCAAAAAACGTCCACCAAGAAATGGAATTTCTGCTGCAGAAAAGAAAAAACGTGCATCGGACGTCTCAAATTGATTACACTGGGCCCATACATAAGTTGCAGGAAAAGAAGAGCCCCAGTCTTTTTCTACATAACCAATCCCCTGATCAAAATCAATGGGTTGATCATTCCAGACTAATTCTCCCTGTAGTGAATGTTTCATGCTTAATATCCCATGATAACATTCCATAAAAGCGAAATAAGAAAAAGGGCCCATGATACTAGGGGCATAGTAGGTCCGATGGATAGGTGTAAAATCGCCATAATCAATCGTTCCATGAATCGACAGATTGTCATTGGTTAACGAAAGAGAAATACCCTTTTCACTAAAGATATTTTCACCAATTTTTATGAATAAATGTTCTTTTTCGATAAAGAGTTGCGCACTATCAAAATAAAAAATCTCGGAATGTTCATGACTGATTACTTGTATAAAGGGAGACTTTTCTCCGTTTTCCGCAATCGAATAGCCAGGAATGAAAGCATAAACGTTATTTCCGATTTGATGTTTAAAATACCATCCTTCAAAAAAAGGGTGGGTTTTGTTTTCTCCTTGAAAAAAATTATCTGTTGGAATCATCTTTATTTCCCTCCATTCACTCTTATTCAGTGTACCATGCCGAATGGACTGAAGGTTTCAAATAAGCTTAGAAGTAAGCCAGTTACTATCCGTAGGTCTTAAGGAATCAGAAAAGTAAGAAAAAATAGCAAACAAAGGACCAAGGTATCTGTTTAAGGAGGGAAAGATTGTTTTATTTTAGGTATTCGCAAGTAAAATTGTTTTATTTTCTCGAGAAATTTATTATAATTGAATTACCTAGTTAAAAAAACTAGATTGGGTGTTTTTAATAACTCTAATAAGATGTTTGTGAAAACAACAAAGGAGAACAAGTAATGGAAAAAATGCGACAACAATTAATTGAATGGGGAAAAGAACTGGAAAATTATCATTTACCTCAGTGGGATGAACTTCCTGATTTAGAACTTTATATGGATCAGGTCAGAACGTTAGTTGATCGCTATCTTTCTCCTGTTATCCGAGGTGAGAAACATCCATTGTTGACCTCTTCAATGGTAAATAATTATGTGAAATTAGGGCTAGTTCCAGCGCCCATCAAAAAACGATACAACAAAGAGCATGTTGCATTTTTAATTGCAATTACATCATTGAAGCAAGTCCTGACAATTCCCGAAATTAAAGAAGGAATCCTCTTTCAAGGGAAAACGGTTGGTATCCGTGAAGCCTACAATCTATTTTGTCACGAACAAGAAAAAGCCATCAAAATGGTTAGCCAATTGGCTCAAGGAGAAGTCTATCCACAGATATTGGAGCAAGAGATACCCGTAGAATATATCGCAGTTCGATCGGCGACCTTGTCATTTGCGATGAAATTGTTGGCAGAAAAAACGATTAGTCTAGAAACTGAGTATTTAATTGAGGAGAAAAAAAATGAAAAATAAAGTGGCGATTTTAGTAGACTCTGGGACAGACGTTCCACAAGAGCTAATTGAAAAATATCAAATGTATGTGATTCCATTAAAGATTATTTATAAAGATCGAGTATATACTGATAAAGTTGATATTACTCCGGAGGAAATCTATCAAAGATTACCTCAAGAGATTCCAGGAACATCTTTACCTGATGGCGAAACAATTACCAAAATTTTTGAACAGATCAAACAGGACGGCTATGAAAAAATCTTAGCAGTAACAATCTCAAGTGGATTAAGTGGTACGTATAACATCGTTCGGTTGATTGCCCAACAACAAGAAGAATTGGAAGCGTATGTACTAGATACTAAGAACATTGGGATTGGAGCAGGCTTTTCAGCAATTCAAGCAGCTAAATGGTTAGAAGAAGGAATGGAATGGTCATTATTGATTGAAAGGCTCAATGAATTAGTCAAACAGACCAAAGTATTCTTTAACGTGGCAACCCTTGAATATTTACAAAAAGGGGGAAGGATTGGATTAGTTGCTTCTATATTAGGAACGGCTTTAAAATTAAATCCAATCATTTCTTGTAATGATGAAGGCATTTATTATACAGTGGGCAAAGCAAGAGGACGTAAAAAAAGTCTAGATCGAACTGTTTCCTATGTGAAAGAACGAGTTGGAACAGCTAAAGTCTTTAACTTAGCCGTTGCGCATGGAGACGCTAAAGAAGAAGCAACTGAGATGATGGCGAGATTGAAGGAAGAATTTCCACAAGCGCAACAAATCTATTTTGGTCAAATATCCCCTGCACTTGTTGTTCATACAGGTCCTGGTTTGTTAGGTGTCGGGGTTCAAGTATTAGAAAAGTAATCAGAAAAATAGCTATTCAACAAAGTCAAACAGCTTAAAATAGCAAAGAAGAGGTTGAAATAAAAGTGTTTAGCATCGAGAAATAAGAAGGGATTTTCGAAAATTGAAAAGAAGTATAAATACTAGTGTTTGCTGTTAATTGTTATCTACTTGGCACTTCCCAAATTAGTGGTTAATTTCGGCTTATTTTTCGAAGATGTTGGTTTCACCATTTATTTGTTTTTCTAGATACTAGAAGAGACTGAGGCAAGTTTTGCCTTAGTCTCTTTTTGATCGTTTAGCTAAGAATGACTCTGAGCGATAGGAAAGATAAAAATCAACATTTTACAACTTAAACAAAAAAAGATAAATATTATATAGCTTAAGTAGCGATGTATTTGGCAGCGTAAAATGTTATAATACGAACTATTAATAAAAAGAGGTGGTATAAATGAAAAAAGTAGGATTTGTAATGGTTATTTCAGCTTTTCTTCTTGTTGGTTGTGGCACAAAAGGAAATAAAGCAGAAGAATCAAAGGCTGCTTCATCCAGTGAAACTCAAACAATGACTAACTCTTCAAGTTCAGCCAAACAAGCATCATCACAAACCCAATCTACTACGACTAACTCCCAGTCTGTCGCGAAAAATACGAATACTACGCAAAATGAAACAACGAGCGCATCAACGACAATCAGCAGCACCACCGAAACAATGGTCACTCCCGATCCGCTAAGTGGCTATACAAACGACCAAATTGAATATGCCCGTGTCTGGTTAGCAGTTATGGGTACACATTACAAAACCGATTTAGCCAGTGGGAATTTTAAACTTCATGTGTCACATTCAGCTGCTGGAGCAGCAGTCAATCCTTATGATAGCACGAGTTTGACTTTTCCAACTGAAACGGTCACTCTTTCAGGAGAATATGGTTATCAAAGTTTAGTTGTTTATTCAAGCAATCATAACGGTACGATCACTTGTTATCCTGTTCCGAGTCATTTTCAAGGTGATCCAAGAGATCAAGCAGCAGTGAAAAAGCAGGAACAAGAAATCCTTGATCAAGCAACGATTGTTTCGATCCCGACTGGCAATCCTGAAGATGTCAAAGAATTAATTGCGGTACAAGTTGTAGATAACTGATGAATACCGTCGTTTTCTATAAAAAATAAAATAGCCCTATCAATCAGTAAAACGAATCGAAAAAATGCTATTTTTTGATTCGTTTATTTTTTGTCACCAAAAACAAATAAAGGATAAACAAAATGAGGATTCAAGTGAGAAGTGTATGTTTTCTGTAAGGCTTTTTTTACAAAGATGAAACATCTTGGAAAATACGTTATAATGGGAGAGTATGACAATAATAAAAAAGAGGTGGCTCTTTAATGAAAAAGATTTTAGTTGTCGATGACGAAAAGCCGATTTCGGATATCGTCAAATTCAATTTAGCCAAGGAAGGCTATGATGTTTATACTGCATATGACGGGGAAGAAGCCTTAGAAAAAGTCACTGAGGTGGAACCTGATTTGATCTTGCTAGATTTGATGTTACCAAAAATGGATGGCTTAGAAGTCGCGCGTGAAGTACGGAAAACCTACGACATGCCGATCATTATGGTGACTGCAAAAGATTCTGAAATCGATAAGGTATTAGGACTGGAATTAGGTGCTGATGATTACGTGACGAAGCCTTTTTCTAATCGTGAACTAGTGGCTCGAGTGAAAGCCAATCTTCGTCGTGGCGCAACTGCTACCAAAGAAGTAGAAGAAATTGCCCCTTCTGAACTCGTGATTGGTGACCTGACGATTCATCCGGATGCTTATATGGTAACGAAACGAGGCGAAACAATTGAACTAACGCATCGTGAATTTGAATTGCTTTTTTACTTAGCAAAACACATCGGACAAGTGATGACACGAGAGCATTTGCTGCAAACCGTGTGGGGTTATGATTACTTTGGTGATGTGCGAACTGTAGATGTAACCGTGAGACGTCTACGCGAAAAAATTGAAGATAATCCAAGTCATCCTAATTATTTAGTGACACGGCGAGGTGTTGGTTACTATTTACGTAACCAGGAACAGGAGTAATTGATGAAAGGAAAAGTGCGCTTTTTTCGATCAGTCAATTTCAAAATTGCGATCACGTTTATTTTGATCTTACTGATTTCGATTGAGATTATTGGTGCCTACTTTATCCGAGGGTTAGAGCGTTCAACAATCAATACATTTATCAAAGATATGAATCAAACAGTTGAATCTTTAGCGACCACGATCAGTCCCGAATTAAATCGTAAAGACAACGCAGACATTGAAGAAGTCAATGCCAATATCAAACGATTCATTGAAAACAATGCCTCGAGTGACATTTTAGAGATTAGAGTTATTGATGAAAAAGGGATTATACGTGGGACAACGGATGTTAGTGATCAAAGCTCAATCGGTAAGAAAAACGATTATGTAGATATCAATGATTTCACAACAAAAAGGTATGTCGCATTAGATAGTGACGATAAGCGAGTGAATATCAATATTCAACCGATCCTGTCCCCGACCGGCGATGCCGTTATCGGGGCTCTTTACGTCAAAAGTAATATTGAGCAAAAATATTCTGAAATCAATAATACTGCGATTATATTCTTCACAGCTTCGTTGATCGCAGCCCTGATCTCCATGGTCGTATCAGTCTTAGTCGCACGGTCGATCACTCAGCCAATTGGCGAGATGCGAGAGCAAGCGATTAGGATTGCTCGGGGAGATTATAGTCGTAAAGTTAAAGTCCATGGACAAGATGAATTAGGGCAACTGGCGGATACATTCAACCAGCTGGCTGAAAGAATCGAAGAAGCTCAAGACACGATGGAAGCGGAAAGGAATCGGTTAGATAGCGTCCTGTCACATATGACAGATGGTGTCATTGCGACCGATCGAAGAGGTAAAGTCATTACGATCAACGATATGGCTGTTTCTTTATTGGATGTCAAAAATGAAGATGCAATCGGTCAGTCGATTTTGACTTTGTTAGATATTGAAGAAGAATATACATTACGTAAACTGCTAGAAGACCCAAATGAAATGGTACTTGATCGTTCAACTGGATTAATGGAAAGCGACCAAATGATTTTACGAGTAGATTTCTCCATGATCCGCAGAGAATCAGGTTTTATTAGTGGATTGGTAGCCGTATTGCATGATGTAACAGAACAAGAAAAAACAGAAAGAGAACGTCGTGAATTTGTCTCGAACGTGTCTCATGAACTTCGCACACCGTTGACAAGTATGCGTAGTTATATTGAAGCTTTAAGTGAGGGAGCTTGGAAAGATGAAGAAGTTGCTCCTAATTTCCTAAAAGTAACGTTAGATGAAACAGATCGAATGATCCGCATGATCAATGACCTGTTGAATCTTTCGCGAATGGATACAGGAAATACACAATTACAGTTAGAGTACGTCAATTTTAATGAATTAGTCAATTTTGTTCTTGACCGCTTTGATATGATGGTGGGTAACCAAGAAAAGAACTATACGATTAAACGGGAATTTACCCAAAGAGATCTTTGGGTAGAGATTGATACCGATAAAGTAATCCAAGTGATTGATAATATTATGAATAATGCGATCAAATATTCTCCAGACGGTGGAATGATCACATGTCGTTTGTTGGAAACACACAATAATGTGATTTTAAGTATTACTGACCAAGGACTTGGGATTCCTAAAAAAGATTTGAATCGGGTATTTGAACGGTTTTACCGCGTGGATAAAGCGCGTGCGAGAGCCCAAGGTGGAACAGGGTTAGGATTGGCTATCTCTAGAGAAGTAGTCAAAGCCCACCGTGGCGCAATCTGGGCAGAGAGTAAAGAAGGAAAAGGATCAACCTTCTATATCTCGTTGCCATATGAACCATATGAGGAGGAATGGTGGGAATGAAAATTTCTGAAAAAGTTATTCGAATAGGATTACTCCTAATGATTGCTTTAAGTATCTACCTCTCATATGCCATTTGGCTAAGTCCAGCAGGTAAAACCTCGGTTAATTTTGACGAATCCAATTCACAGATGATTGATTCACAAAACTACCGAAAAGCATCTGAAGTTTTTCTTCCATTACATGTGACTTGGTTGCATTCAGGACAAATAAAGGAAACAAATAGTGAAAATCTTGTTTCTCGCCTCCAAACAGTCATCGAGGGCGCTCGATTTGGCAGAGTAACAGAAATCGTCAATGGCGATAAAGAGAAATTTGACAAGCTAAAAACTATTCAAGAAGGCATTGAGCTTACTTATAATGCGCCGCTACTACTTAGTGAGTATAAAGAAGCCTTTCATCTAAGTTTGGATTTTTCAGCGCTTCCTAATCGGACAGATTCTATTTACTTTATGCGTATCCAGTTTGATAAAAATGAGAACAAAGTGCGATTCCTTGATTTTGAGACGGATTCCATTTACGAATCGAATCTTTCAGTTGATTGGAAAGAGTTGGAAAAAGAATTAAAGGCAACCGATAGTACGTGGACAGAGATGGAAAAAACGCCTTCGATTGTTGAGACACAATATGAAACGAAAGATAAAATCAAATTAAAAAAATATAGTTATATCCTGTCACAACAACCATATACTTTGTTTAGAAATGCCTTTTTCCAAAAACCAGATGAGGTCAAAACAAATAATGAGAGCAATGAACTGCTTTTTTATGATGGAAATGAGACGATGAGGATTCATTCAGAAACACAAATCGTTGATTTTCGGGGAGAAATCGAACAAGACAACGTCACAGCAAATATTTTCTCACAAAGTTTTCCATATATTAGTAAATTAGGCAATTCATTAGGAAATATGCGTTATTTTGATCGAGAGAACAATCAAATCGATTATCGAATATTTGTAGAAGGATTTCCTGTATTTGGTTCAGACAGTAAAGGGAAAGTTGAGATTGAAATTGGAGCGGATCAAGTAGATTCACAAGTGAAGATCCAAACCAGCTTGAATACGATCCAAGTACCGATTCCATCTGATGAAGAAGTTGAATTGCCACAAACAGAAAAAGTCATCCAGAGTCTTTTGGATAAAGGGGCAGACAAAGAAAAAATCGAGTCGTTGATTGTTGGCTACACGTGGCAAAATATCAAGGAAACGAATCGAGTCGTCGATTTATTACCTGAGTGGTATGTAAAATACCAAGGTCAATGGTACGCTGTCAATGATTTGCTTGGACGATTACCTGAAACGGAGGCGAATTAAATGGATTTCAAAAAAATTGAATGGATTTTTTTCGTTGCTTTTTTAGGGTTAAATGTTTTTTTATTTAGAAGTTATCAAGAAACGATCAGCCAAGAAAATAATGTGATCCGATCAGGACAAACCGAATCCATTCAACAACGACTTTCTAGTGATGACATTTCTTATACTGGTAAAATCTCTTCAGAAAGTAGACAAGGGTATTATTTAAGTGCGGAGGAAACGGACCTTAGTAAGGAACTGGACAGTCAACGTCATGGGACAAGTAAAAAAGGACTGTTGAGTAGTGGGATTGTTTTCAATGACAATGTTTTAACAAAAACTTTATCTGAGACAGAATCAGAAAATAGTATTTTTGATCCTGATAAAATGGGAAGTTCAGTGAATAGCTTTTTAAACAAAAAAAACAATGTACTCTTTGGTAGCGATTATGTTTATATGAAGAATTTTTCTGATCTAGACAGCGCAACGCCGGAAGTACAAGCGAGTCAGAAATATGATGGTCTACCTTTTTATGATGATACAGCAAAAATTGTGTTTTCACTGAATAAGCAAGATAAAAGTTATGCTGTCACGAAGTACACGCAGACACATTTATCTGATATTGAACAATTACGGGAAAAAACAGAATTACACACAGAAGAAGATGCAATCAAAACATTGTATGTAAATAATAAGATTTCTCGAGGTTCAAAAATCCTTTGGAGGCAGCTTGCTTACTCTTGTATTTTGAAAGTGCGAGAAAAGAATGTGTATGTTCCAGTCTGGTATGTGGCGATAGAAACGCCTGATAAATCGATCCAAGTAGAGTCAGTCAATGCATTTAGTAATACGATTGTAACAAATAATACGATTCCAAAGGTGGAAGATCATTAAAAAAGTAGTATAATGAAAAAAGTTTACAAAGTAAGAAGGGAAGTAGTCAAATGGCTGAAGAAAAACCAGCTTTTAAAATCAGTATCCTAGCCAGTGGAAGCTCTGGAAATTCACTTTATATCGAAAGTGATAAAAAAAGGCTCTTGGTAGATGCTGGTCTCAGCGGGAAAAAAATTACTTCTTTGTTGGCTCAAATTGATCGGACACCTGACCAATTAGACGGGATTTTAGTCACTCACGAACATCGAGATCATATTCATGGGGTAGGGGTACTTGCAAGAAAATATCATTTAGATGTGTTTGCCAATGAAAAAACATGGGAGGCAATGTCTCCATTAATTGGGAATGTTCCTATTGAACAAAAGCATTTGTTTGAAATGGGGAAGGTGCAAACATTTGGGGATCTAGATATTGAAAGCTTTGGCGTTTCTCACGATGCTGCAGCTCCGCAATTTTATCGTTTCCATAAAGAAAACCGTTCATTTGTGATGTTAACTGATACAGGTTATTGCAGTGATCATATGCGAGGAATCATCAAAAATGCAGATGGCTATTTGATGGAAAGTAACCATGATTTAGAGATGTTGCGGATGGGCCCTTATCCTTGGAATTTAAAGCAACGGATCTTAGGTGATCGGGGGCACTTATCCAATGAAGATGGCGCCTTAGTCATGACAGATGTTATTGGTGATCGTACCAAACGTATCTACCTTGGTCACTTGAGTAAAGAAAACAATCTAAAAGAACTAGCTCACTTGACGATGGAGAATGTCCTAAAAGAAAAAGATCTAGGTGTCGGTTATGAATTTGATATTTATGATACCGATCCCTCAGAAGCAACGGAGTTATTTTCGATTTAGCCGTAGTCAACTATATAACCCAAAAAACGCTCAAACAACTTGTTTTGAGTGTTTTTTGTTCATTTAAAGCAGAGAGGATTTTTGTCTCATTCAGTTACGTTTTATTAACAACGGGGTGTACTTTCAATAAGGCTATAATAGTTTAAATTTTAGATAAGATATATTGTTAACTGGTTATTGATAGTGGTTTTTTATTATATTTAATTAAATATAAATGTTTGTTTAATAGAGGTGTATTATGAAAAACAGTTATTTTATTATTTTAGGGTTGTTATTGTTGGCGGGATGTTCAAACTCAGGAGTTGATCGTACCTCTTCCAGCACGGATCAGACTTCCACGCAGATTACCAAGACTTCTACAGAAAATTCACAAAATAGTACCACCAAGGAAAAAGAGAATCAACCTATTAGTAATGTAGAATCGACGGGAAATAATCCTGCAGAGGATTCAAATGTGCAAGAAATAAAGGATTCTTCAACTACTACTGAAACGATTGCTAATGAAAGCGAGAAAACAGATGAATACTATCGTTTAATCAAGCAGGCGTGGCAAGAACAATCTGAATATATCAACTCGTTAACAGATCCCAAGGTGAAACAATCTGTTCAAACACCGTCTGCTGCCGCAAACACCAAAGCTAGCCAATTGGAATTGGACAATCCAGCAGATACTCAGTTGATCCAAACTAGTTTAAAACAAGTGCTGAATGGTCAATAATAAATAAGGAAAAATAGTTGTGATTAACAGGATCCTTTCCGAAAAAATTAGCCGAAGGAGATTGAGACAAGTTTTGTCCCAGTCCCTTCGGCATTTTTTGACAAATGCTAAAACAGCTATTCAAAGATCAAGTATAGTTAGACCGTAAATGAAAAATATAATAGAGAAGACTAGGCAAGAGGGACATTGCTCAAAACAGACAGATACAAAGTGAAACTAGCTTCCCATTATTATTGTATTAGTGAAAAGATTGAAAATTTTTATTACGCCTAATAGGTGTATCACTTACTTTTACATAAACAAAAAGTTGAAACCAGCTAAAAATTTTTAGAAAAATGATTAGAACATATCAAATGTTTCGCTGTTTTGCACTCTCTATGCGAGATAACGATAACACTCAAAGTAGGAAACATAGTCAGATGTGATCCACATTGACGATAGACATACCATTGAAATGCTTTGCTATTTTTCAAAGTAGATGAATAGGGAAAGAAAAACATAGTGATTAGGCAATATATTTCAAGAAGGATTCTTTGATTCGTTGACATTTTTTTCTGGTTTTTGCATCGTAAGTCTTACTGATTCCTAAAAGGAGACAAATTTCTTTACAAGAATAACCGTGATAAAGTAGTTCGATGAAGGTACCTCTAAAAAAGTCCTGTTTTTTAAAATTTTCTATTAGAAGTTTTTCCTCGATCGAACGTTCTGCACTTTTAACTGTGCAATTTTTAGAATGATGTAGCGATTCGATGTTTTCCCATCTTGTCACGTCATAAGTAATCCCATCTTTATTGAAGACTTTACTTCCGGATTTTTTATATTGTTTCCAAGTCTTCTTTTCAGCAATATAAATCCTTCGCAACGTAACATTTTTAAACGTGGAGCCTGAGATACTCTTGAAATCTTCAATGCCTTCCCAAATTGCTAAACAAAGGTTACTGTAGAAGTCTTCAAAAGGAATAAATACTCCGTTAGATTGTGCTTTAAATACAAAACGATGCGCACAAGATTTTATATAAGGGTCTAAATCTAAAATGATTAAATCTAAGATATCTTTATCATTCGTCAGATAATATTTCTTCAATAAGTCATCAATCATTTGCCAGATATTCATTTCGCAACACACTACCTTTATTTTTTTGAAAGATACGTTCCTAAAAATGTTATTTTGTGACACATAAAATAACTTTTTTTGTAAAAGTTAAATAAATGATAGTCTGATAGATATATAATAAAAACTGCAGTTTTTTAATAAAAAATTTTATTTTTGTTTTATTCTTTATAAAATCGTGAATGACGGCAGTCAGTCTGATATAAAGGATATGTCTTTTTTTAAATGATTTTTCTAAGAGATGGTGCATTCGTAAGTAGTAATGATTGATAAAATTAATTAAAGTATGTAATGAATTAGCAAGTTCCTCATTTAATAACAAAAACAAAACAATATTAATTGTTTTAAAATCACTTTTGTATTTATCTTATTTATAAATAAAGTGTTTTTTTATCGCATTTTTGTAAAACGAAAGCAAAGACACTTTAGTTGGAAGAGAAGGGGAACGAGTTGGTTTAGTGCAAAGTTGATAACTCTTGTGGGCGCCCATAAGACGATGTCGATGTGGTTAAATTTTTTCTATGAACCAATCTAATTCAATGTTTATAGTTAGATCTAGATGAACATGATTTTAATAGGATCTGAAAATAATCCAAATGGCAATGACTGCTGTTTTCTGTCGTATTTAAAATAAGAGTGCTATTAGAGAAGAACATCAAAGTGTTTTGAGAAGGTTAAAAGAGGAAATGGTGAGTGTCACGATAAATGGAAACTGCTAGTAGCTAGCGGATAAAACATAATGAATAGCTATAAATAAATCTATCTTTTTCATAACTACGAAGGAAAAATTTGTTAAGAGAATGAGCCGGGATCGGAAAGGACACAAAAAAAGACCAGCGACTAAGAGTTGCTGGTCAGTGGATGGTATAAGAAGAGTCTTTTGATAAGGGGTTGTTTAGTAGCTTATGAAGCAGCAATCCAGCCCTTTTGAACGGCGATTTGTACAACTACCACCAATGTATTCATTCCCACATGTGTGATCATCGAGGTCCAGATTCTTCCCGTTGCTTTGTATTGTAGACTAAAGAAAAAACCTAAGAAAAAGTAGATCAGTAAGTGACCATCATTATGGGCAAAAGCAAACAATAAGGAACTAACGATTGCCCCAATCCAAAAGTTTGTATATTTGCCAACGATACCTAAGATGCTGCGACGAAAGACGAATTCTTCCATGACTGGACCAGCAACTGTGGTAGCTATTAAAAAGGCTGGAGCTTCAAGAATCATTTGAATAATATTTTGCGTATTCTCAGAAGGAGCGCTGTTACCAAATAAAAGAGTTTCCAACGTTACTGCAAGCGCCTGTAAGATCAAAGCAATGAAAATCCCAACAAACCCATATAAGATGATTTTTGGCGTCGAAGCACTAGGAATGGCTGCTTCTAGTGGTAGTGGTTCATTTTGCTTGAAATAAAAGAAAGCTAAAACAATTGCTCCTAGGATATAGGCAATCGTCGTTGCTGTAATCACGTCAGTAACAGTATGGACGATTCCGATAGAGGAAAGGATCAATGGGGAAAGAAAAATGAGTCCATAGCAAAAGATACTAGCGAAACTATATTTTTTTAATGACATAAAATACCTCCTTAAAGATAGGCAGAAGTAGACTGCAAGAATAGAAATTAATTATAACATAGATCAATTTAGAGGCTATTACTAAGGGACTTCTAACGGTTACGGATAAAATTAGTGTACTTTCATTTAAAAAGCTTGCAAAAAAATCAAAGTATGAGTATTATTAAAAATGTAGGTTAGCACTCGATGTGTAAGAGTGCTAACGAATCCAAAAAAAGAGTTATCGGAGGGATTTATCGTGTTAAAACCATTAGGTGATCGCGTCATTATCGAAGTCGCAAAAGAAGAAGAAACAACTGTTGGAGGAATTGTTTTAGCTTCATCCGCTAAAGAAAAACCACAAACAGGAACAGTTGTTGCAGTCGGTGAAGGCCGTTTATTGGAAAACGGAGAAAAAGTTCCTGCTGCTGTAAAAGCGGGCGACCAAGTGATGTTTGAAAAATATGCCGGTACAGAAGTAAAATTTGAAGGAAAAGAATATTTGATCGTTGCAGGAAAAGATATCATGGCGATCGTTGAATAAATAAAAAAGTACGAAAAAAATTTGATGAGGTGAATAGACATGGCAAAAGAATTGAAATTTGCAGAAGATGCACGCGCAGCAATGCTACGTGGAGTTGATAAATTAGCTGATACAGTAAAAGTAACATTAGGTCCAAAAGGTCGTAATGTTGTATTAGAAAAATCATACGGTTCACCATTGATTACTAATGATGGCGTAACGATTGCAAAAGAAATCGAATTGGAAGATCACTTTGAAAACATGGGTGCAAAATTAGTTTCTGAAGTGGCTTCAAAAACCAATGATATCGCAGGTGACGGAACAACAACCGCTACTGTGTTAACCCAAGCAATTGTTCGTGAAGGATTAAAAAACGTAACAGCTGGGGCAAATCCTTTAGGTATTCGTCGTGGGATCGAATTGGCAACAAAAGCAGCAGTTGAAGAATTACACAACATTTCAACAGTCGTAGATTCTAAAGAAGCAATTGCTCAAGTTGCAGCTGTTTCTTCTGGTTCAGAAAAAGTGGGACATTTGATTGCTGATGCAATGGAAAAAGTCGGCAATGATGGTGTTATTACTATTGAAGAATCAAAAGGAATCGAAACCGAATTAGATGTTGTTGAAGGGATGCAATTTGATCGTGGTTACTTGTCACAATACATGGTGACTGACAATGACAAAATGGAAGCTGTTTTAGAAAATCCATACATTTTGATCACAGATAAGAAGATTTCTAATATCCAAGACATCTTGCCTTTATTAGAACAAATCTTACAACAATCTCGTCCGCTATTGATCATCGCTGACGATGTGGATGGAGAAGCTTTACCAACATTAGTCTTGAACAAAATCCGTGGGACATTTAACGTTGTTGCAGTGAAAGCACCTGGTTTCGGTGATCGTCGTAAAGCAATGCTTGAAGATATCGCTATCCTAACAGGCGGAACAGTGATTACGGACGACTTAGGATTAGAATTGAAAGATGCAACAATCGAAAACCTAGGAAATGCTTCAAAAGTTGTGGTAGACAAAGACAACACAACAATCGTTGAAGGCTCTGGCGATAAAACAGCCATTGAAGCACGTGTTCAATTGATCAAAAACCAAATTGCTGAAACAACATCAGATTTTGACCGTGAAAAATTACAAGAACGCTTAGCAAAACTTGCTGGTGGGGTTGCAGTGGTCAAAGTTGGTGCAGCAACTGAAACAGAATTAAAAGAATTGAAATTACGAATTGAAGATGCGTTGAATGCAACTCGTGCTGCCGTTGAAGAAGGTATGGTTTCTGGTGGTGGTACAGCATTAGTGAATGTCATCAGCAAAGTTTCAGCAGTTGAAGCTCAAGGGGACGTTGCAACAGGTGTGAAAATCGTTGTTCGTGCCTTAGAAGAACCAATTCGTCAAATCGCAGAAAATGCGGGATATGAAGGTTCAGTCATCGTTGATAAATTGAAAAATGTTGAATTAGGAACAGGTTTCAATGCTGCAACAGGCGAATGGGTAAATATGGTTGAAGCAGGGATTGTTGATCCAACCAAAGTTACTCGTTCAGCATTACAAAATGCTGCATCTGTTTCAGCTCTATTATTAACAACTGAAGCAGTAGTTGCTGACAAACCAGAACCAGCAGCACCTGCAGCGCCAGCAATGGATCCATCAATGATGGGCGGCATGATGTAGTAATTAAGAAAGAACCCTGATATAAAAGGGTTCTTTCTTCTTTTTTTTTTGTTTTAAGTAAAAGGGGCAAAAAATTAAGGGATATTTAGTTAATCAATCATTCGATGCGGATAGTTGCTCAGGCTCTAGAACTATCTCTATTGTTAGAAAGACCTATATAAATGAAGCTAGAGGATCTTGATATGCTACTATTTTTGCCTTTTTTTGTCTTCTTTATATTCTTCATATTTTTCAGATTCTCATTCTTAGACAACAAGGAGTGATTATTTTCCTTTGTACTTTTTAATGGCATAGGTTTCTCTACTAGGCAGTATTCTTTAATGTTTACTAGGTTAGACATTCGTTCGTTTATTCGATGTTTTCTTCTCAATATTTTTAATAGTCTTATGCGTTGTAGTATGGCCTTTATTTTATTCTTTATTAGTCTCAGTATTCTTTTCAGTATACCTGCTTTTTTTTGCTTTTTATACAATTGAAAAACTCCTCTCATTTACTGGTTTAAATGCATAGTAGCAGAGTTTTAATGAGGAACCTGAACTTATTTTTCTAGATAATTAAAATAAAGTTCTGCTTTTAAAAATTCAAAGACAAGTTTAAAGATTCGAAGACAAAAGTATGTATCGTATTGCTCGTTTTTTTAGAAGGTGAAGCAAAGATCTTGCTATGAGACGCGTTTCATAAGCTATACTCAATTCATCAAAAAGGAGGAATTACTGATGAATACTTATATCAAAACGACCAATGGCGCTACGAATGACTATTTTTATGCTTTTGTTGAATTTAAAGAAACAGTGCTTGAATTGTCTAGTCCTCAAGGGTTAAATAAAACGGTAATGAAAAAAATTCCTTTAGATGAAATTAGTGGATTGGCTAAAGATACGTATCTGGGTGGGCAACGTATTAGCTTTGAATATGATGGAACGTTCTATCAATTTTTTGAATGTGGGCATGCTGTGGTAGACTATTTACAAGAAAATCTTTTTGCATAGGTGGTTTTAGTAAAGCATGACAAACATCAGAGATATTGCAAAACTGACGGGCTATTCTGTCTCTACCGTTTCACGGGTGATCAATAATCATCCTTATGTTGACGAAACAAAACGTGCCAAGATTCTATCCGTCATTAATGAGTTATCGTATGTTCCTAATGCAAGTGCCAGACAGCTCAGTTATGGAAAAACAAAAAATATTGGTGTTATTCTGCCTTATACGGATCATCCTTATTTCGATCAATTGCTTAGTGGGATCATTGAAGTCGCCTTCAACGAAGATTATCAGGTGACCTTGTTACCAACAAATTATCAGGCAGAAAGAGAGAGAATGTATTTAGAAGAATTTGCAGGTAAACGATTTGATGGTTTGATCGTTACTTCTCGTGCCAACAGTTTAGATGTATTGCTCTCTTATCAAAAGTATGGGCCAATCATTTTTTGTGAAGAAATAAAAGAAACAGAAGCTAGTTGCGTGTTTATCGATCGTGAACAATCTATTACTGAAGCATTATTGTATTTAAAAAATCAAGGCGTGGAAAATCTAGGCGTTACTCTAGGAAGAAGCGGGCGGCTTAGTTTTAATACAAAAGTGACGTTGGAACTTTGTAAAAAAATATTTCCTGATTTCAAAGAGGAAAATGTTTTTTGGAACTGTATTGACTATGAGCAAGGGGTGAATGCAGCGACGTATTTTAAAGAAAAAAAGGTAGATGGTGTCTTCACTAATTCAGATACAGTTGCTGCCGGTATTTTGCAAAGCTCCATCTTAGAAAGTAAAAAACGTCTTGTTGGTCGTGATAATCTGTTGATCAGTGAGCTAATGTCTTTTTCGACGATTGATCATGGCTTAAGAGAATGTGGAGAAACGGCCTTTCTACTTTTTATCGAAGAAAAAAAAGATCAAATCAAAATTCCTTATCGATTTATTGTGCGATAGTCGAAATGGTTTTAATGCGGAATCAAAAGTAGATCGAAGTAACGCAAAAACCTAAAAAAGAAACCGAATAGCCAAAAATAGTTTCTCCTATTTTTGTGATTGCTTCGGTTTCTTTTTGACGTCAATGGATTATGAAAGAATGTAGTGTCTGCATTCTGACAGGATGGATCATAAAGTGAGATCTTCGCTACTTATTTCCTAAAATGAACGTCCACTCAAAGACAACTTATTCAACCGCGTATGTTTGAATGATCGTATTCAATGCTTGGGCAGCTCCGCTCCCACAACGCTCATCATAGTAAGCAGTGAATCGTTCATCAGAGATATACAATAAGCCTAAGCCACGATGAGCTTCGGAACTATAAGAAGGCCAGCTAAAAGTAAGCCATTTTTTGTGTTCTTCAAATAGTTTCAATGCTAGTTTTTGATCAGAGTCTGATTGTAAATAAGCTGTCAAATCAGCTAAGAGTTGTTTTTCTAAAGACTGCATTTCTTTAAATTTTTCTTCAGACATATTTTGCCATTTTTTATTTGCTTTCTCAACGGTGTCATCTCCATATTTTTCTCGTATTTCTTGTCCATAGTTTGTTTCATTTTCCATTATTTTTTGTTTTTTAAATCCTTCAAATTTCTCATGATCTTTCATCGGTTTTCCTCCTTCGTAACTCTCCAATGTATGTTGAATAGTCATTAATAGTGTGTCGAGCTGTTTTCTTTTTTCTTGTAACATTTCTTGATGGTGGATCAACGCTTGTCGATGATCGAAAGCTGGATTATCTAAAATTTCTGCAATTTGTTCTAACTTAAAATCAAGGGAGCGATAAAACAAAATCTGTTGTAGTCGGTCAACTTCTTGGCTAGTGTAGATCCGATAGCCAGACTCAGTCACCCGTGATGGTTTCAGTAAGTGGATCTGATCGTAAAAACGCAGGGTACGAGGACTAACACCAGAAATTTCTGCCATTTTTTTTATAGTATATTCCATGCTTAACCTCCTTATAGAATGATCTTATTCCTTGACGTAACTAGAAGGTCAAGAAATTTTGAATATTTTTTTGTGTTTATTTTTATGTTATAATAAGTAAAGTAGAAAAACGAATTTTTCTGCTTTAAATATGTCATGTTGAAAGCGATTCCTTTGTTGGGCGCTTGTTATAAATAATAATAGAAAAGAGGAATAAGATGAAATTAATCGAAACGCCAGTTACAAGTAATTTAAATATTAAGACGTTTTATCCTAAAGTAGTAGATTTTTTCTTTAGTAGCAAAGCCATCAAATACTATAAACTTTATTCGCTTGATCGAACACAGATTTTATACATTGATACGTATGAAAAATCCCAATTATTGATGATTAATACGAAGAAAAAAATCACCAAGCAAGAAATTGATTTTGCAATCCGTCGCATTTTGAAAGCAGAACGTGAAGACGTCAAGGTCCATATTGGTGTAAAACAAGACTTAGAACGAGCAGGTGTCCAATTCAAACGACCAAATAAAGATATCGTGATTGTTGAACAGAAAGTAGGTCGTTCAGTGGAGGACAAATAAAACAGTCTTCTGCAAATGAGTAAGTTGTGTACCGGTCTCAAAATTGGAGCTGTTAAGAAAAACTAGATACTTGGTTCAGAGAATAAGAGAAAAAATTTTTTCCAGGTCTCTAGGGATGGATGGCCAAGGGCAAAATGCATCCATTTAGTATTGTAGTAAGTTTTAATACATTTAAATATTTCCATCTGAGTTTGAGGTGATGTCTCTGAATTGAGTCTCTTTGTCCCACGATGTTGGTAACGAAAAATCTTAGGATAAATTCAACAGAAAGAAGAAAACTTCTTTCTGTTTTTTTGAACTGGAATCGGACGCTTGTTTGACTTCAAAAAAACTAGGAACTTTTTTATAAGCTTCGTTCCTCTTTTAAGTAATGCTTTTCTTGTTATAACTTCTTCATGTCGTCATGAGCATCAAAAAGTGCGTTCCCTTTTCCAAGAAACGCACTTGCTTTATATTTTTTAACTTCTTGAATCCAACGATACAAGCGGTGAGCCTGTTTTTTTTGCTAAAGACTAACTTCTTTCACAAAAAATTATTCTTCGATCATCAGGTTGACGGCAACAATTTTACTTACTTTATCAACTGAATCTCTTGGCATAATAGAAATCCTCGATTTTCCTTCACTTTTTATCTAGTTTATTACAACAATTCCAACATCAAACTATAAATCTTTCCTAATACTTATTAAAATATAAAAAAAAATTTATGATGGTACCTCTTTATCAGTATATAATGCTAAGTGTCGGGAGATACGTTACATAAATCTTATTACTATAGATAAAGGGAGGTCGTTAAATATATAAGAAAGCGCAAAGTATAATATTTTTTTATTTAGGAAAAGAAAATTAAGTTTATGTAACTATGTATTATTAGATCTCTATTGAATCCAAGGATGCTTTATTTAGATGATGATCAAATTTAAACCCATACAGATATCTATTATAGAATAAACATAATCATCCGATTACTTGGAGAAAAATCAATACCGACATTTATTAATGGTTAGAGAATATGAACTTTAGGATATCATGATAAAAAATAAAATATAAAAGGATTGATTTGATGAAATATAGTAAACTATTATTATTTACCTCGTTTTTGTGCATTAGTGCTGGGACAATAAATACCATGACAGTTAATGCAGCTCAACAAGTAACTGTCTCAGATTCAACTGTCCGAAATGCTTTAGAGGCTGTAAACAACTTATTTACCGACAATACATACACCACATTATCCCCAAACACAACAACTGAAACGATCAAAGAAGCTAGAACGCTGATTCTTAAGGCCGCAGGAAAATGTGACATCGTTCATTTAAGTAATTTATGTAAGAAGGCGGAAAAATTGTTATTAGAAAGTACCAATTCAGTAGATTCAGCTGTCCAAAATGCTGTAGAGGCTGTAAACCATTTATTTACCGACAATACATATACCACATTATCTCCAAACACAACAACTGAAACGATCAAAGAAGCTAGAACGTTGATTCTTAAGACCGTAGGAAAATGTGACATCGTTCATTTAAGTAATTTATGCAAGAAGGCGGAAAGCTTGTTATTAGAAAGTACCAATTCAGTAGATTCAGCTGTCCAAAATGCTGTAGAGGCTGTAAACCATTTATTTACCGACAATACATATACCACATTATCTCCAAACACAACAACTGAAACGATCAAAGAAGCTAGAACGCTGATTCTTAAGGCTGTAGGAAAATGCGACATCGTTCATTTAAGTAATTTATGCAAGAAGGCGGAAAGTTTATTAGCACTATCTGTTCATTTATAAAAAATAGAAAGTTTATAACCTTTCACTTCTTTAAATATTCCTATAGGCACGACATCTAAAAGTGGGAAGTAAAAAAATTGACATAGGCTGTTTGTCCTCTGCACTGTACGGAGGGCGAACAGCCTAATGTCTGTAGTCTTTTATGAGAGAAGCGGTGATTAAATTCAGTTTTTTCGGAAAAATCATGGAAGATTGGACAACTTTTAATTTCACTTCAAAATTGTCTGTAACCATAAAAAAGTCGACCCCAAAAAAGGTCACTTTTTAGTCTAAATTTTTTGAGGTTGGTTCATTATTGTTCTGGGTGATAAATTTATTTTCATTTGTCCTTTTTCAGAAAATAATCAAGATTTCTTCTACTCTAGCGTTTTTTTGTTATAATGGATAAGAAATGAAAACTTGCCAAGAGGAGTAATATAAAGATGAATAAAATTTACCCAGATGACAGTTTGACGTTGCATACTGATTTATACCAAATCAACATGATGCAAACGTACTGGGAATTAGGTCGTGCGGATCTCCACGCTGTTTTTGAATGCTATTTCCGTGATATGCCATTTAACCATGGGTATGCCGTGTTTGCAGGATTAGAACGTCTTGTGGAATACTTAGAAAATTTGACGTTTAGTGAGTCAGACATCGAATACTTACGCAAAATGGACATCTACCCAGAAGGTTTTTTAACATATTTAAAAGAATTTAAATTTAAAGCTACTGTCCGCTCGGCGCGTGAAGGTGAATTAGTGTTTGCCAATGAACCGTTGATCCAAGTGGAAGGTCCGTTAGCACATTGTCAATTGATTGAAACAGCCCTACTGAATATGGTGAACTTTCAAACGTTGATCGCTACGAAGGCAGCAAGAATCAAATCAGTGATCGGCGATGATCCATTGTTAGAATTTGGTACTAGAAGAGCGCAAGAATTGGATGCTGCTGTTTGGGGAACTCGAGCTGCTTACATCGGTGGAGCAGATGCTACTAGTAATGTCAGAGCTGGGAAAATCTTTGGGATTCCTGCAAGTGGGACGCATGCGCATGCACTTGTTCAATCTTATGGAAATGATTATGAAGCGTTTATGGCTTATGCGAAAACTCATAAAGACTGCGTGTTCTTAGTTGATACTTACGACACCTTGAAATCTGGTGTGCCTAGTGCGATCCGTGTAGCAAAAGAATTAGGCAATAAAATCAATTTCCTTGGGGTTCGTATCGATAGTGGCGACATGGCGTATATTTCGAAACGTGTTCGTGAACAATTAGATGCTGCTGGTTTCACTGAGGCTAAAATTTATGCTTCAAATGATTTAGATGAAGCAACGATTTTAAATTTAAAAATGCAAAAAGCTAAAATCGACGTTTGGGGTGTAGGAACGAAATTGATTACAGCCTATGACCAACCTGCGCTTGGTGCAGTCTTCAAATTGGTTTCAATTGAAGATAAAGAGGGCAAAATGATCGATACAATCAAGCTTTCCAGCAATGCAGAAAAAGTAACAACTCCTGGCAAGAAGCAAGTGTGGCGAATCACTCGCAATTTTGATGGCAAATCAGAAGGAGACTACGTTACGCTTTGGGATGAAGATCCTAGAGAGGAAGCAGAAATTTTTATGTTTCATCCTGTGCATACCTTTATCAATAAAACGGTGCGTGACTTTACAGCTCGACCTATCTTACAAGATATTTTCGTGAAGGGCGAACGGGTCTATGAATTACCAACTTTAGATGAAATCAAAGCATATACACGTGATAACCTTGATTCACTGTGGGAAGAGTACAAACGTGACCTTAATCCACAAAAATACCCAGTTGATTTATCAACAGATTGTTGGAATCATAAAATGGCTACGATGGAACGGATGAAGAAAAACGTAGCTACTTTATACAATGAATATTAAGGAGGAAAAAGAATGAGCTTACAAGAAGAGATTATCCAAGAATTAGGTGTCAAACCAACCATTGATCCACAAGGTGAGATTCGAACTAGTATTGATTTCATGAAAGCTTATTTAAAAAAATATCCTTTCTTAAAAACCTTTGTTTTAGGAATCAGTGGGGGACAAGATTCTACGTTAGCGGGACGTTTGGCTCAATTAGCAATGGAAGAAATGCGTGAAGAAACACAAGACGATCGTTATCAATTTATCGCTGTACGCTTACCTTATGGCGAACAAGTAGACGAAGAGGATGCGAAAGCTGCAGTTGAGTTTATCCAGCCTGACGTTCGCCTACGAGTGAATATCAAACCTGCTGTCGATGCGCAAGTTGCTGAATTAGTCGCTGCAGGGATCGAAGTCAGTGACTTCAATAAAGGAAATATCAAAGCTCGTCAACGGATGATCACACAGTATGCAATTGCAGGTGGGCATGCAGGAGCAGTCCTGGGAACGGATCATGCAGCTGAAAATATTACTGGTTTCTTTACAAAGTATGGCGACGGTGGCGCCGATTTGTTACCATTATTCCGCTTGGACAAACGTCAAGGAAAACAATTATTACAAGAACTAGGGGCACCTGAGAAACTTTATACCAAAATCCCAACAGCTGATTTGGAAGATGGCAAGCCGTTGATCGCCGATGAGGTTGCTTTAGGTGTTACTTACACTGAGATTGATGATTATTTAGAAGGTAAAGAAGTTCCAACAGATGCCAAACAAAAAATTGAAGCTTGGTGGAATAAAACTCAGCATAAACGACACTTACCTATCTCAGTGTTAGATGATTTTTGGAAATAAGCCTAAAAACTTTGTTGAAGATCACACCAATGAATGAAGTAACATTGCTTGTTTTTAATGAACTCGTCATTTAGTAAAAAATAAGGTTGTCATAGTAAAGTTCAGATGGAAAAATAACCTGCTATATCCGAAAACAGCTTCTCGCATTTTCTGGATATAGCGGGTTATTTCTATTATCAAGAGAATATGAACCGCATGTTCTTTTTCAAGATTTAAGACAAAAGATTAAAAATAGCTATTCATTGGGTTTCAGTTCTATTCTGTAGTAGTACGTCAATGAAGTACTATTAATTAAGATTATAAACGCATGGAGGATTTTTTAACGCCTTTTTTATAAGTCACTACTTGAATACCATTGTTATGCTTTTACAATACGATATTGAACAGTCGACAATTTGTGAGCAATCAAATCGGACAACGAATAAAAAAAGATAAGGGTTTGCAGACAGTTCTTTACTTGTTATCTGGAAATCATTAAAATAAGGAAAGCGGTATCGAATAATAAATGAATTAAAGGAGTAACCATTTGAAAAGACATATAAAAGATAGTCTCAATCAATTGTCTGTCAAACAGAAAAATTGGTTAAAATATACATTAGTGGCGATAAGTATCGTTTTTGTCGTTGGACTAAGCAATTTGTATTTACAATGGTGTCAAAACGATCTTTCTTTTGATTTAGCTGTAAAATTTGCTTTCTCGTGGCATACGGAAAAATTTTTATTAGCTTGTTTAGTGTTATTAATGATCTTCCTTTTTTTAGTGGCAGTATTAGGTTCTTTTCTCTTTGGAACATTCTTTTATCTTGTTGGCATTGGAATATTAGGTTACGCAAACTATTTAAAAATGACCTATCGACAAGAACCGATTTATCCCGACGACCTAAAGATGATCAAAGAGTTTGGTTTATTAAAAGATATGACAGGCACAATCTCGTTTTATCTATTAGCAGGAATGATTCTATTGGTGGTAGCAGGTGGTTGCTGGGCTATCTATCGGAGTTTTAAGAAAGACAAGAAATTTCAAGCCATCCGAGTGATCACATTATTTACTACGATCTTTGCGCTAATTTATATTAGTCATTTCAATAACCCAAATAATTTATTACGTAAAGCATATAACAAAACGGCTTTGTGGATCCCTTATAGTCAAAAGATGAATTATTATAATACTGGTTTTATTGGTGGTTTCTTATACAATTTAAAAATCGATCCAATGGAAAAGCCAAAAGGGTACTCCGAAGAAAAAATCAAGGAAATTACATCACACTATCAAAAGCTGGCAGATGAAAAAAATAAAACTGCCTCAGAAGAACAACCGAATATCATTTATGTGATGAGCGAAAGTTTTTCAGATCCTAGTCGTTTGAATGGGGTGGAAATTACCGGTGATCCTTTGGCAGATTATTATGCGGTGGCTGATCAGACTTATAGCGGTCAGATGCTTTCTCAAAATTATGGTGGGGGAACAGCCAATATCGAATTTGAAGCATTAACTGGTTTTTCAATGGGACTATTCAATGCTCAATTAACAACACCCTACACAATGTTAGTACCCAAAATGAATCAATTACCTTCGATCGTTTCAACATTGAAAGATCAAAATTATCATACGACTGCGATCCATCCTTATAACACCTCGATGTACAAAAGAAAAGATGTTTACGAGGTTTTAGGTTTTGATGAATTTATTAGTGAAAATACGATGACGTATACAGACACCATTGAAGATAATCCCTACATTTCTGATGCTTCTGCTTATCAAGAAGTGATGGATCTTTTAAAAGAGGACGATACACCCCAATTTATCCATCTTGTGACGATGCAAACCCATATGCCTTATGATGGAAAATATCAGCAGCTCGAATATACAGCCAAAACAGAGGATAATAGTGGGATAAGTAGTTTAGAAAATTATCTTCAAGATATTTCGTATAGTAGCCAATCCTTAAAAGCGTTCACGGAAGAACTGAAGAAGTTATCAAGAAGAACACTAGTTGTTTTCTGGGGAGATCATTTACCAGGGATCTATTCTGACACCATTCAAAATAGTAATGAGAAACACACCTTACACGAAACACAGTTTTTGATGTTTGATAGTCAAGGAGAATTAGAAAAAACCGAAGCTCCTGTTACAAGTCCCTTTTATTTTGCTGCTGACTTGATGAATCAGACTAATCAACAGACAACTGGTTTTTATCAATTATTGTTGGCACTTCAAAATGAATTACCAGCGTTTGAGCGAGAACTATACTACCAAGAGGGGCAATGGCATCGGGAAGCACAATTAAACAAAAAACAAGCAGAACTTTATCAAGCTTATGAGATGATTCAATATGATATTGTTTCTGGAGAAAAATACAGTTTGCAAACAAATTTTTTTGAAAAATAACATATGACTTTATTACTCTGGGTAGAAAGCCTATTCAATTGTGCTAAAAAAAGGTAAAATAAAAGAGAAATAAAATCGAAAGTAGGAGAAAGAATGTTACCAAATATTGGTTATTATGTACAATCAGTCGATCGAATGGTCAAAGAGACGGAAGAGATCGGTGAACAGATGCATCCAAAATATCAAGTGATCAGAGAAGCGATTGATCAGAAAAAAACAGAAGACTTGTCTCCAGAAGAGTTAGCTGAAATCGTTCATTTGTTTGAAGAAGGAACAAAAAAATATCGTGTGATATTGAAAAAAATCAGTCAGTTGCGACCACCAGCAAAAGTAATGGGTATTCATAAAAGTTTTGAAAAAGCCTATACTTCCTACGTGGCTGGTTGTGAAGAAATGACTCAAAGTATCCAGCCAGAGTCTGGAGTTGACCATGATTTATTTGATGCTTCTGAAGAAAAACAGGATCAAGCGACAGAAAATATTTCTTCAGCCATCCAAAAAATGACAAATTTATTGTTGAAAAAATAAAACAGTATAAAGATTCATTGAAAAATAGAGTGTTTTAATTTAATTATCATATGTTTTTTATGATAAAAATCAGTCAATCACTTATTATATGAAAGTAACCTATACCAACAACAATTTTGAATTACTCGATCGAATAATTCACTTTTACCGTCAAGCCTAACCAACTTGACGGTTTTTGCTATTTACCGATCGTTTGTCTCAGTTCAACTCAATCCCTCCATATTCAAATTCAACTTATAGAGGCTGCTTTTAACAAATCGTTCACCGAAAACAATGTAGTTCAGATGAACAAATATTATACCCAGCGGAGTTTCAACACTAAGCCAAAAAACTCGAAACGTGAAAAGTTGTTTCGAGTTTTTTCTTCATGATCAAATCAAGTAGTACTTTTCCGATCATTTATTTAATTTTCAACATTTCTGACATAATCATCAAAATATTGAAGTAAATCTTGTTTTAATTTTTGATAATCTGCTTCACTATATTCTTTTTCTTCTAACTTTCCTTGGAAAAAAGGGATTTCTAACTCTTCCCGTAATCGATCCAATACTTCATCTTTGTTCATGTTACTGCTCCTTTTCAAAATAAACACAGACACATTCTGGTGCGTAGATGTCTTTTTGGCGTAATTCTAGTAAACCAGTCTCTTTATTTCGCGCGAAAAGCGTAAGATTATCGGTATTTTGATTGGCAGATAAGACATAGTCGTTCGTAGGATCTAAAGCGAAATCTCTAGGGAAATCGCCTTCAGTAGAAATAATTTGGATACATTCCAACAGTTGATCCTTTTCAGAAACTGCAAAGACTGCAATTGAGTTATGGCCACGATTGGAAGCATATACAAATCGACCATCATCTGAAATACGAATTGCAGCACCACCATTTTCTCCTTGAAAATCATCTGGTAGTGTACTAATTTTTTGTTTTTCTTCAAAGCTGCCTTGGGATTTATTATACGAAAGCACACGAACAGTACTATCAAGTTCACCAAATAGGTAAGCAATTGTTTCATTTGCAGGATGGAAGACAAGGTGGCGGGGACCAGTTCCAGGTTCTGCCACAAATTCAGAAACTATAGTTAATTTTCCTTGATCAGATACATCGTACGTATAGACCCGATCCGTTCCTAGGTCACAAACCACTAAGCGGTTGTCTGGAGTTAAATCAGTATAATGGACATGTGCATGGTCTTGATTTTTATGAGGACCAGTTGCTTCTTGATGAAAAACGGCATCAGTTGCTTCGAGACCTCCATCGTCTAGAATACGATAAACATTGACTTCACCTTTATGATAATTAGCACCATATACTAATTGACGAGATTCATCAACTGCAACGTAACATAAAGGAGCGCCTGATTCTGTTACCGCATTCAAAAAATGGAATTCTTGATCGTAAGCCCCGATCCCACCTAAACCGTCCAGACTTGTGACGTTATAAAGATTACCAGCTTCACTTTTTGCTAAGTAAGTTGGACTGTTTTCTTTTACAGCTAGCTTCAATCCTGAGACTTCTGCTTTTTCTGTATCTAATTCAATGGTATAAATTCCTTCACTCACACGTCTTGTGTACGTCCCTAAAATGATTTTTTCTTTCATTTTATCCCTCCTAGAATGTATGAAATAGGTTCCTTGTTTATTTTAGCACATTTCAAACAGGAGAGTTAAACAATGAGAATATGTTATACTGAATATAGAGTGAGCGACAGAATTTGTAACAAAGGAGAGAATAAAATGATTCATGCAACCATCAAAGAAATCGGAGAAAATGCAGTAAGTGAACAAGAACCGATCTTGATTTTATTTGATCGAACAGCAACAACTACACTACGTAACTATTCAGTGATCCAAAAGATTACTTCTACCGAAAAATTTTCATTAAAAAAAGGGGATTCACTTTTTTTTGATCAACAAGAATATCAGATTGAACATGTGGGAAGATTGGCAAATGAAAATTTAAACACAGTAGGGCATGTTACGCTGATTTTTGATCATTATTCTGAGGAAAATAGTATTGTGAACGGTCTTTACTTAACACCACATCAGTTACCTGAGATTCATGTCGGTACACAAATCAAATACAAGTAGGTGAGATTATGGAAGGAAAAAACAAGCGATCAAAACCAGTCTCTTGGTTTTGGCGATGGTTTTTAAATAATCAAGTCGTTACTGCGTTATTAGTAGTACTTTTGATCTTATTGATCGTTTTTTTATTTACTAAGGTGTCCTATCTATTTGCCCCGATCTGGCAATTCTTGGCGATCGTTGGCTTACCCATTATTTTAGCGGCAATTTTGTATTATTTGATGAATCCAGTTGTTGACTATTTGGAAAAGCGCCAAGTTCCAAGGCTCTATAGCATCATCGGGTTATTTGTATTAGTCGTGGCACTGATTGCTTGGGGAACAGTGGTAATCATTCCTAAAATCCAAGAGCAAACCGTGAGTTTTATCAATCATTTTCCTCAATATGTGGATACGATCGATAATAAATTGACAGAAATACTAAGAGATCCTCTATTCAACCAATTTAGGGAACAATTGGAAGCTACTGGCGATAAGTTCATGAGTTCAGCAGGTGATATGCTCCAAGATATTTCAAAAAGTACGGTTCAAAGTTTAGGAAGTTTTGTGGGAGCAGTTGCTACGATTATTGTTGCTTTGCTAACTATGCCGTTTATCCTTTTCTATTTATTGAAAGATGGCAAGCAACTTGCCCCTTATTTTGTGAATTTCCTACCAACACGTATGCGAAAACCAACTTTGAAAGTATTAAGTGAAATGAACGATCAAGTTTCTTCTTATATCCGTGGACAATTGACGGTGGCTTTTGCAGTAGCGATCATGTTTATGATTGGATTTGCGATCATTGGACTTGATTATGCAGTCACCTTAGGGATCATTGCCGGCTTTTTAAATTTGATTCCCTATCTAGGCTCATTTTTAGCAATGATCCCGGCCGTATTCTTAGGAATCGTGGCGGGACCGATCATGTTGATCAAAGTATTGATCGTGTTTGCTTTAGAACAAACGATTGAAGGACGATTGATTTCTCCATTAGTCTTAGGGAATCAATTGGCGATCCATCCGGTCACGATCTTATTAGTTTTATTAACTTCTGGGAAGCTGTTTGGAATCGTCGGTGTGATTTTAGGTATTCCAGTATATGCTGCAGCAAAAGTGGTTATCTCACATGTTTTTGAATGGTATACAACTATCTCTAGTTTATATGAAGAAAAACAAAGTGACTAACCAATTGTGCACTAAAAACACATGACTAAAAAAACGAAGAAAGCGAAAATAGTTTAACTATTTTCGAGATTCTTCGTTTTTTTTTTTTATTTTTTAAGAAATTTTTAGGTACTCGCTATGCAACAATCAAAGTTAGTAAAGGACTAACTTTATAGTAAACTTGCAAGTAGCTTTTATTAGAACGTTTGACCAAATGCTGCAGCTTTATCTAAAGCTGATTGCATCAATTCTTCTGCACGGTCAGGGGTATAGTCGATACCTTCAATAAATAATTGATCCACTTGATCGATACCGACAAAGTTTAAGATGCCTTTGACATATTGAGAAGCGAAGTCTTGACCGTTATAAATGCCTCCGTTGGATTGGATGTGCAAAGCTTTTTTACCAGAAACTAATCCTTCTGGTCCGTTTTCAGTATAACGGAATGTCTTGCCAGCGACATTGACGGTGTCAAACCAAGCTTTTAATTTTGTTGGGATATTCAAGTTCCATAAAGCATTTGCAATAACGATCTTGTCTGCAGCAAGAAATTGGTCGGTCAATTCATTGAAACGAGCAATTTTTTGTTGTTGACTTTCAGACAAAGTAGAGAACTCAGCACCTGCCCTAAGTGCTTCCCATCCTGAAAGTAATTCTTCATCGATTTCTGGGATATCATCACGATAAAGCTCTAAAACAGTCACTTCATCTTCCGGATGATTTTCTTTGTAACTAGTTAAAAAAGTTGTTAATGCTTTAACTGAACGTGATTCTTGTGCAGTTAATGGGTGCCCTTTTACTACTAAAACTGATGCCATAATATTCTCTCCTTTAAGCTGACTTGTTATCTAACTAACATAGCTAGTTTACTTGAAAGAGAAAAGGCTATCAAGTTTTTTTAAGGTTCGATTTTTAATTATGAATTTTTTTAGTCTTTTCATGAAAAAAACATGGAAAAGCATTGCAAAACATCTTCTTGGTGTTATAATGACATAGTGTCATGTGACAGTGTGTCATTTTAGGAAGGAGGAAAAAGATGCCTACGAAAACTTTTTTTCATCTACCAGAGGAAAAGCAGAAACGTTTATTAGAAGCAGCTAGGATTGAATTTTCCAGAGTACCATTAAAAGATGCTTCCATCACAAATATCGTGAAGATCGCAGAAATCCCTAGAGGTAGTTTTTATCAGTATTTTGAAGACAAAGAGGATCTTTACTATTATTATTTTGAAACTGTTCGACGTGATAGTTCAAAAGATATGTTCCAACTGATAAAAGATGTCGATGGGGATTTATTCGAAGGATTCGAGCTTTATTTTACTAAAATCATTCGGGAGATTTTAGTCGGGGAAAATGCTTCTTTTTATCGTAATCTTTTCATGAACTTGGACTATCGTGCTTCTCGTAAAGTCGTGCCACATACAAAAGATGATCAGCGTCATTCACATGCAAAACATCAAAAAGAGGCAAAAGAATTAATTGGATTGATTGATCGAACGACACTGAAAGTAAACGATGATCATGAACTGGAACTACTGATCCAATTGATCATGAATATCGTCTTTACTACGATTGCTCATGCCTATAAATCATTTTCAAAAAACGAAAATTACTCCGTGGATCATGCCATTAAAGAATTTAAATTAAAACTATCATGGTTGAAAGACGGCGTATATCAATAGAAAGAGGGGAATTACATGCTAAAAATCGTCAAACGGATTTCACTGACTTCAGCTATTGCAGCCACGTTGTTCATGGTTATCCAAGTTTTATCAGATCTTTATTTGCCGACGCTCACATCAAATATCATTGATAAAGGTGTAGCACGAGGTGATGTTGATTATATTTGGCAAACAGGTTTTGTTATGATCGGTTTTTCTTTGATTAGTATCATCGCAGCGATCGCAAATACCTTTTTTGCTACACGTGAGTCACAAAAATTAGGAAAGCAATTACGTACCGATGTTTATAAAAAATCTGAAAGTTTAACAAAAGATGCATTTGACAAATATGGTACAGCATCCTTGATTACCCGTACAACTAATGACGTGACACAAATCCAGATGGTTACGCAAATGTTTTTAAGAATGATGATCAATGCACCGATCACATTGGTTGGCGCAAGTTTTCTTGCTTATCAAAAAGATCATCAATTAACCAAAATTTTCTTAGTAGTAATTCCAATCATGCTAGTGGTGATCGGCGGAATCATGTTTTTTGCGGTACCACTATTCAAGAGCATGCAAAAGAAGACAGACCGTTTGAACCTAGTGTTTCGTGAAGGATTAACAGGGGTAAGGGTAATCCGAGCGTTTGATAAGACACGTTTTGAAGAAAATCGTTTTGATTTAGCAAACAAAGATTATACAAATACAGCAATTAAAGTCAACACGATCGTTGCATTGATGATGCCGATGATGACCTTGATTATGAGTGGAACAAACGTAGCAATTACTTGGTTTGGTGGACACTACATAGCAGATATGACGTTAGAAGTCGGAAACCTAATTGCATTTATGACGTATGCTATGCAAATTTTAATTAGCTTTATGATGCTTTCAGCTATTTTTATCATGGTCCCTCGAGCGCAAGCTTCTGCTGATCGGATCAATGAAGTATTAGATGAAAAAGTAGGTATCTCAGATCCTGAGAACCCAACTGAGGTGACTCCTGCAGGTAAAGCTGCCACAATCTCATTTGAACATGTCAACTACCGGTACCATGGAGCTGAGAAACTAGCGTTAGAAGATATTGATTTTTCAGCAAAATCAGGCGAAACTGTTGCGATTATTGGTGGAACTGGTTCGGGTAAATCTACTTTAGTCAACCTTATCCCACGACTATACGATGTCGAATCAGGAACAATCAAGATTGATGGTGTAAGTATTACCGATATGACTCAGTATAATTTGCGTGAATTGATGGGCTTTGTTCCACAAAAAGCCATGTTGTTCTCTGGCACGATCAGAGAAAACATGCAGTACGGCAAAGCAGATGCTACTGATGAAATGATTTGGAAAGCGTTAGAAATCGCCCAAGCCAAAGACTTCGTTTCAGAAATGGAAGAGGGCTTAGACAGTCATGTTGAACAAGGCGGAGGAAATTTTTCTGGTGGGCAAAGACAACGTTTGGCGATTGCTCGAGCATTAGTCAAACCAGCTGACATTTATGTATTTGATGATTCTTTCTCGGCTTTGGACTTTAAAACAGATGCAAAATTACGTCAAGCTTTAAAACAAAATATGAAAGAAAGTATTACGGTTTTAGTTGCACAACGAGTAAGTACAGTAATGGATGCGGATATGATCTTAGTCCTTGATGAAGGAAAACTAGTTGGCAAAGGCACACACGATGAACTTCTTAAAACGAATGAAACCTATCAGGAAATCGTTCATTCACAATTAAGAGAGGAGGATCTAGCATGAGTAAAGGAACGACCAAACCTTCTCAACGACCAATGCCTGGCGGCGGTCACGGACCCGGTCGAAACATTGGGGCAAAAGGAGAAAAACCAAAGAATTTTTGGGGCACAGTGAAACGTTTATTTGGCTATATGTCAAAACGCTCGGTTGCGATCATTGCTGTATTTGTATTAGCGATCGCAGCAGTCATTTTCCAGATCCAAACACCAAAAGTATTAGGGAGAGCAACTACTGAGATTTTTAATGGGGTGATGGCTGGAGCAAAACAAATGCAAGCGGGACAACAAATTTCTAAATTCCCAATTGATTTTGATAAAATTGCTCAAATCATCGCCACGGTTATTGTGATGTATTTGATTTCTGCAGTATTCAATTTCTTGCAACAATTTATTATGACACGAGTATCGCAACGAACAGTTTATGAGTTACGTCATGATCTAGAAGCAAAAATGAATCGTGTACCGATTTCTTATTATGATACACATACAAATGGAGACATCATGTCTCGTGCAATCAATGATATGGATAATATTGCCAGTACCCTTCAACAAAACTTAACACAGTTTGTAACAAGTGCAGTTACTTTGATCGGTGTCATCGTTATGATGCTTTCTATTAGTTGGCAATTGACGTTAGTGGCTTTACTGATGATTCCATTGAGTTTGATCGTCGTGATGATCATTGCACCCAAATCCCAAGTCTTTTTTGCAGAGCAACAAAAAAGTTTAGGTCTCTTAAACAACCAAGTAGAAGAAACTTATGGTGGTCATACGATCGTCAAAACTTTCAATCATACAGCCAAAGACCAAGAAGTTTTTGAAGAAGAAAACGATAAGTTATATGCTGCAGGGTGGAAAGCCCAGTTTATCTCTGCGATCATTATGCCTTTGATGAACTTCGTTAAAAATCTTGGCTATGTATTTGTTGCTGTATTAGGTGGGATCAAAGTTGCAAATGGGAATATGACACTTGGGGACGTTCAAGCGTTCTTACAATATACGACACAATTCTCACAGCCGATTACTCAACTTGCAAGTTTAATGAACACGATCCAGTCAACTGTTGCATCTGCGGAACGGGTTTTTGAAGTGCTGGATGAAGAGGAAATGTCTGATAAAAAATCTGGGTTACCTGTTGAAGAGAACACACCATATAAAGTTCGTTTTGAAAATGTTCAATTCGGTTATACCAAAGATCAACTATTGATGACAGATTTTAATCTGGATGTGAAACCTGGAGAAATGGTGGCAATTGTTGGTCCAACTGGTGCTGGTAAAACGACCTTGATCAACTTGTTAGAACGTTTCTATGATGTTTCTGGCGGAAGTATCCGTTATGACGGGGTAGATACGAGAGATTTATCTCGAGATAACTTACGTGCTCAATTTTCAATGGTTTTGCAAGATACATGGCTATTTACAGGTAGCATCTACGACAATATCAAATACGGAAACGATGATGCAACTGACGAACAAGTGATTGAAGCAGCCAAAGCTGCCCATGTTGATGACTTTGTTCGCAAACTTCCTGAAGGTTATCAAACGGTATTAAATGAAGATGCCAGCAACATCTCCCAAGGGCAACGACAGTTAATCACGATTGCTCGGGCATTTTTAGCTAATCCGGATGTATTGATACTTGATGAAGCAACTTCTAGTGTGGATACTCGGACAGAGATTTTGATCCAAAAAGCGATGAATCGTTTATTAGAAAATCGAACAAGTTTTGTAGTAGCTCACCGTCTGTCAACCATTCGAGATGCCGATAACATTATTGTCATGAACCATGGTTCAATTGTTGAAACAGGAAATCATGATCAATTGATGGAAAAAGATGGATTTTATGCTGATTTATATAACAGCCAGTTTTCCGAAGAAGCTGTTTCTTAACAATTCATTAATAGTAAAACGCATGGAAAGAGCATCTGAAGCGTTCCATGCGTTTTATTTATTATAATGAATGTTATTTAAAAATAATTGCAGTATTGCGTGGAAAATGCGAAAATTCTCACATTTTTTTTAATAAAAACCCATTTATTGCTTGAAAGAAATGTGAAGCATCGTTAAAATAAAGCTGGACGTAGAGGGGAGCAAGAAAAATGAAAGAATTTAAATTGGGGTCTACTACTTACCTAAAAAGTGTAGCAATCCGGGTTAAAGATAGAGATAAAATGATTGATTTTTACAAAAATACGATCGGTTTTGATTTGAAACGGGAAGAAAATGAATTAGCTATTTTAGGGACACAAGAGCAAAATAGTGAGATGCTATTGCTAGAAGAAAGTCCTAGAGCGCATGATTACATTGGGGAAATCAAAAAACTGAAACGTTTTTCATTGATTATTCCAACGGTAGCAGAAATGGCTGATATCCTTTCCCGTATCCGTAAAACAAACTATCCAATTGAAGATGCGTTAGAAGATCAAGGGCGCATGGGGATCTTACTTAAGGATCCAGAAGGTAACGAATTAGAAATTTATCACGAAGAGGACAATGTTCAAGAACGAAATCAACCAGAAGCAATGGATCAAGAGTCATTATTACGTAAGTCAGAAGAGCGTTACAAAAAATTATCCGCTAATTCTTACTTTGAAAAAATCCATTTAAACGTTTTTGATAGCGAAGAAGAACGCCGTTTTTTAAGTGATTTACTGGGACTAAAAGTTCGGGAAGAAAAGAACGGATTACATGTTTTAAATGAAGGGAACTTCCATGTAGGAATCTCAGAAGCAAATAGTGAGGCATTAGCATTGCCGACTCATGAAGTATTAGGTTTAGATTTCTTGAAATTCGTGATTGATCAAGAAAGCATGGAACAGTTGATTCAGCATTTAAATGAAGCTGCAGTTGACTTCTTTATCGATCAAAGACATACTGTGTTAACAATTTATGATGCGATTGGTATCGAATGGTGGTTTGTGATCGATACAAAAAAAGCCAAAAAATAAAGCGAAGACAAATAATTGAATAGGTAGAAATAGCTCCTAACGATTTGATGTTTAGGGGCTTTTGCTTCTGTCCATTGTTGGCAAAGCGCATCACAAGCAACAACGGAAATCGAAAGCTGATTTTTTGTTCAATATATAAAGAGATACCAGAAACAACTCTTCAACTAAAGAAGTTTCTCTAAGATACAAGAGGATAGAAGAAAAGTTGATTTAAAAAATTTTCTTATTGTCATTGGAGCTGACCGCTTCTTTCACAACCTAATCCACGGTGTTCAAAGAGCTGCCCTTCGGTAATAAGTCAAAAAATATCAAAACATGGAAAGCTGTTTCGAAATTTTCCTCCTTATTACTCAGGGCAAAACGCTCTTTTCACGACCTTTATCCACGGCGTTCAAACATCAGCTCCTTGAAATAAGCCTGAATTTTTCAAAACATGAGGAGCTGTTTCAAAAAATTCTTTCTTATTGTCATCGGAGCTACCCGATGTTTTCACGACCTTACCCACGGCGTTCAAGAAGCAACTCCTCAGCAATAAGCGATGATTTTCTAAAATATGAGAAGCTATTTTAAAAAATCCTCTCTTATTCGTTCGGAGCTAATCGCTTCTTTCACGACCTTTATCTACTTGCATCCTCTTAGAGAAAGCTATATGATTTGACTTAGCATGATGAACAAAAATTGATTTCTTCGACAGAGAAGGAGAATAAAATGTACCCAGAAACGAAACAGTTGATTTTAAATAAACTTGAAGAAGGTTATTATCCTGGTGTTGTTGGTGCGTTTATTAAGCATAAGCATGTTGAAACTTTTTCAGCAGGTCATGCACAGATCGTACCTGAAACCCAACCAATGACAGCAGATCTATTATTTGATGTGGCTTCTTTAACAAAAGTGATCGCTACCACCAGTCTAGTGTTACGCTTGTGGGAAGATGGTAAAATCGACTTAGACAAACCGTTACACCATTATTTACCGGCTTTTGAAAATGAAACAATCACGATACGACATTTACTGACTCATACATCAAATATTGAAACTTGGATTCCTAATCGAGATCAACTCTCTCAAGAACAGCTGATCGAAGCCTATTTAAAGCTTCAACCTGGTGATCAGTTAGGGAAATTAGTGAAATATACAGATGCAGGCACGATTTTATTAGGATTGATGCTTGAAGAGATTTTCCAAGAGCCAGCCACAGAATTATTTGAAGAACAAGTATTAGCGCCTTTAGGGATGATGCACAGTACGTTTTTACCTTATCCTTCTAAAAGAATTGTTCCCACACAACAACTCGCTTCAGGTGAGGTTTTGCGGGGCGTTACACATGATCCTAAAGCGAGAGTACTCGCTGAGCATGCAGGAAATGCTGGGTTGTTTCTTGATTTAGAGGACAGTATTACCTTTGTAAAAATGTATTTGAATTTAGGGAAAGCTGAAAATGGGCGTTTTTTAGAAGAACAAACGATTCGCTCACTTTTACAAGATCATACGCCAACGAAAAAAGGCAATCGTTCCTTAGGATGGGATTTAAAAAAAGGATTAGAACAACAGCAACCAATTCTTTTTCATACTGGTTATACGGGCACGTTCTTACTAATTGACATTATTGAACAAGAAGCATTTATTTTCTTATCAAACCGTATCCATCCAACGGATCATCGTGAAGCTTATATTCGTTGTCGTGATGAAATTGTTGAAAAATTTTTGAAAGAGAAAGCGTTATTAAAAAAATGATGCTATAATAACTATGAACATTGAGAGGAGTTTGAACTATGCAAGAACCTATGTTTTTAAAACCAATTTTTCAAGAAAAAATTTGGGGAGGCAGCCGTTTAAGATCAGTATTTGGATTTGATATACCTAATGATAAAATCGGTGAAGATTGGGCGATCAGCGCACATCCACATGGTGTAAGTGTCGTTGAAAACGGTGAATACCAAGGACAAAAATTAGACGAGTTATGGCAAAACCACAAGGAATTGTTTGGCAACCCAACTGAGCCTGTCTTTCCATTATTAATTAAAATCTTAGATGCAGAAGATGAATTATCAGTACAAGTCCATCCAGATGATGCTTATGGAATGAAGCACGAAGGTGAGTTAGGAAAAACAGAATGTTGGTATATCATTGATGCTGAACCTGGAGCAGAAATCATTTATGGCCATCATGCAAAAACAAGAGAAGAACTTGCTGAGATGATCCAAGAGGGTCGTTGGGATGACTTGTTGAAAAAAGTCCCAGTTAAAAAAGGCGACTTTTTCTATGTCCCTAGTGGAACGATCCATGCAATTGGTAAAGGGATCATGATTTTAGAAACGCAACAAAGCTCGGACACGACTTATCGTGTATATGATTATGACCGTAAAGATGCCAATGGCAATACGCGTGAATTGCATATCCAACAATCAATTGATGTGACAACTGTTCCAGCTATTACGCCACAGATTCAAATGAAAGAAGTACGTAAAGGGAATTCTTCGATCGTTACGTATTTAGAGACCGAGTTTTTTAATGTTTATGAATGGGATATCAAAGGAATTACATCATTTAAAAAACAAGCACCTTATACATTAGCGACAGTAATCGATGGAGCAGGAGAGTTAGTTGTTAATGAAAAAATTTACCCATTAACTAAAGGGGCAAGTTTTATTTTACCAAATGATGTGACAGAATGGACGGTTCAAGGAGAGTTATCAATCATTGCCTCTGAACCAGGTAAAGCATCGAAATAAAGAATCAGTGATTTATTAGTTAACTTTGCAGATGGTTATTTTTTCTGATTGGTGTTGTGAAATAAAAAAAACTGAGCCTTGTGTTGTGAATGTCTTAAGTTAGACCAAGATCTAACTGAAGCAAGTCAGCACAAGTGTTCAGCTTTTTTGTTTTAGAATGCTGGTAAAAATGAAGCTGCTGATTGCTAATAAAAAATTAGGAAAAATAGGTTCTTGAAATAGCTTTCAATCTGTGGTATATTTTCGGTGTAGAGTTAAAACGTTTTAATTATTGATGAATGGCGTTTGATTCAATTAATACGTAATATGGAGTGATGAAGGAATGAACACTGTAACAGTTATCGGTAGCATTAATTTAGATCGGACCATCCGAGTCAAACATATGCCTAAGCCAGGAGAAACGATACACACGAAAGAAACATTTTCAGCTGGCGGAGGAAAAGGAGCAAACCAAGCAGTTGCTGCAAGACGTTCAGAAGCTACTACTCATTTTATTGGAGCGATTGGTACCGATGAAGCTGGCAAAACAATGGCTGAGCTTTTAGAACAAGAAGAAATCAATTTACAAGGTGTAGCAACTCTTGAAAACCAAGCGACTGGTCAAGCTTACATCATCGTTGATGATGCTGGGGAAAATAGTATTATGATCCATGCCGGAGCGAACAATGCGTTTACACCAGAACAAGTTAGACAAAACAAAGCGATCATCGAAAAAAGTGATTTTATCATCGCACAGTTTGAAAGCGCTATAGAAAGTACGATTGAAGCTTTTAACCTAGCAAAAGAAGTTGGAGTAAAAACAATTTTGAATCCTGCCCCAGCATTAGAAAATGTGCCTGAAGAGTTATTGAAAGTAACAGATATGATTATTCCTAATGAAACAGAAACAGAAATTTTAACAGGGATTTCGATTACGGACGAAGAAAGCTTAAAACAGGCTGCAGCTCACTTACATCAATTAGGAATCGAAGTTGTAATTATCACGATCGGAAGTAAAGGCGCATTTTACTCGATTAAAAACAGCAAAAATGGGATCGTGCCAGCGTTCAAAGTGAATGCAGTCGATACGACAGCTGCAGGTGATACATTCATTGGTGCGATGAGTAGCATGTTAGCAACTGATTTTAGTAATTTAGAGGAAGCAATTACCTATGGAAATAAAGCTTCTTCTTTGACTGTTCAACGTTTTGGCGCACAACCTTCTATTCCATATAAACAAGAATTGAATTAAGAAAGGACGTTTTTATTATGAAAAAATCAAAAGTAATCAATTCAGATATCTCTCGTGTAATCGCACAAATGGGACATTTTGACACATTAAGTATCGGTGATGCAGGTATGCCCGTGCCGATGACAACTGAAAAAATCGATTTGGCTGTAGATAATGGTATTCCAAGCTTTATGGAAGTCTTGAACAATGTGCTTGAAGAGTTAGAAGTTCAACGTATTTATTTAGCTGAAGAAATCAAGTCAGAAAACCCTAAAGTATTATCGGAAATTCAACAACGGCTACCTGAAACACCTATTACTTTTATCCCTCATAGTAAAATGAAAGCTGATTTGAATCAGTGTCATGCGTTTATTCGCACGGGGGAAATGACACCTTATGCTAATATTATTTTAGAAAGCGGCGTCGTTTTTTAAAAAAGAAGGAGGAATAGTCTACCATGAATACTACCGCGCTTTTAATTGGCTTAGGCCCACTACTTGGTTGGGGGTTATATCCTACGATCGCATCTAAGATCGGGGGACGTCCGGTCAATCAAATTTTAGGTTCAACATTAGGAACATTGATTTTTGCAATTGTTTTTGCTTTATATAAAGGAATGGAGTTACCAACAGGATCTGACCTGACTTTTTCAATCTTATCTGGTGTTGGTTGGGCAATCGCCCAAATCATTACATTCCAATCCTTTACCTTGATTGGTTCTTCTCGTGCAATGCCTATTACTACTGCTTTTCAATTATTAGGGGCTTCATTGTGGGGCGTGTTTGCTTTAGGAAATTGGCCTGGCGCTACTGCGAAAGTCTTGGGTGCCTTTGCTTTAGTTTTGATTATTTTAGGTGCTTGGATGACTGTTTGGACTGAAAAGAAAAATACAGAAGGCAGTAACTTATTGAAAAAAGCGGTCCTTTTGTTAGCAGTAGGTGAAATCGGCTACTGGGCTTATTCCGCAGCTCCTCAAGCAACTTCAATTGATGGAATGCATGCCTTTTTACCTCAAGCAATTGGTATGGTAATCGTTGCTGTTGTTTATTCAGCTGTTTTAAGTTTTAAAGAAAAATCAGCGTTTGTCGAAGTTGTCTCTTATAAACATATTTTTTCAGGATTTTTCTTTGCCTTCGCTGCTTTAACTTATTTAATTTCAGCTCAACCAGATATGAATGGGTTAGCAACAGGGTTTATTCTTTCTCAAACATCCGTAGTATTAGCGACACTGACTGGTATTTGGTTCCTAGGACAAAAGAAAACCAAGAAAGAAATGACTGTTACAGTTATTGGACTAGTCTTGATTTTAGCTGCTGCTACGATCACTGTAATGATCTAACTCTTCCCCAAAACAAAATAAGCTGAACTGAAAGACATTGATTGACTTAAGTTGATCAATGTCTTTTATTTTTTTTGGAAGAATCGCAAATAAATCGTAATTATAGAGTGAGGAGGGATTTACGTGTTACGAATCTGTTCAAAAAAAGCAATTCGAAGTAAAGCACTAACGATTCGATTATTTGATGGTTCTACGTGGGCTAATTTAGGGAATGGACAGTTTATCAATCAAGAGACAAAAAAAGAATTACCTGACTACAAGATTTATCCACAAATAAAAACAGCCGTTTCTTCTGGCGGTCTTATCTTTGCTAAACGAAGGAACACAAAACAAAACTTACAGTACGTGGAACGACCAATGAAAGTAAAAGCTTGGCAAGTTTAGTCGTTGCAAAAAAACATATTTGTTCGTTGAAAACGTTATATGTGAGCATCATTACTGGTTAGCAATCTAACTGATAACGATGATTTGCTGTCAATCTTTATCGATGCTCAACTAAATGACAGTCCTGTTAGTGTTGGCATGCTAACAGCAAAAGTATGACTAGAATCTCTTACGGAGGACGGAACCGATAACTGTGATTAATGGTTTGAAGAAAAATTTCTTACGTAATGTTTTTTCCGAGGACCGTGAGGATATGGGTTGGCTTTTTCCTAAAAAAGTCAGGTTTCCATTTATCCTAAAAATGGTGTGGCCTTAAAATTTTTAAGGAGTGACAACTTGATGACAGAACTCCAGCGATTATTAACTTTTATGCGTAGTAGTAAAAGAAAACAGATTACTTTGCGTGAATATGAACAGCTTGTTCATCAAGATGGATGGACAAATGGAGACAAAGCAAAATTGATCAATCAGATACAAAAAAGTGGCGTTTTAAGGTATGACCGCACTAAAAATGAATATGTGATTCGCTTGATTCAGTAGCGAATATTTTGTTTTTTAGTGTCAGTAGTAATTCTATGTTTATGAGAGAACTTTTGTAGATAAGCAGGTTTATTATCAAAAAACAGGAGAATTTCGATGAAAAAATACCAGTTAGTTGTACGCATATTTTTGATCATTCATTTATTATCCGTTTCGTTTTGCCGACCACTTGTTGTTTTAGCAGGAAATTTAGAAAATACAGATCAAGACGATCGTAAGATAAGTTTTCTTCAAGAGAATCAGTTGATTCAAACTGAAGACGGCAAATTATATACGACAACTCCTTCGAATTACATCACTCACTCGATTCATGCTGCTTTAGGAGAAACTCAAACCCACCAACGAAACAATCAAACGATTTATGTTGACCCCAATGCTCATATCTCCAATATTGATATTCGCTTATCGAACGGTGTACGTGAATATGGCTGGTACGGTAAACGGATCAACAATGAAATTGCCTTGTGCATAGAACCAGGTGCTGCACTTAATCTTGGAAATAACTCTGGCTATACAGTCGCTGAGCGAAATACTGAACAGATGAAAAAAATTTCTTTGATTAAGTATTACGGGCTGATGGTTTCGGGCCACACGTTGAAAAAAGAATTGATGACTCAAATTTTGGCATGGGAACAACAAGGGATTACACCGTTAAGTATTTCAGGGGTATTTTCGATGACGGACTATCAAACCTTTAAATCTGCTGTCATGAAAAATGTCAATTATTTCTATACATCACCTTCTTTTGACAAACAAACGATAAACTTAAAAGTTGGAGAAAGTATCACCTTAACTGACACGACCCATGCCTTTAGTAATTATCAGTCATTACCATCTTTCGTCTCACAAGGACTAAGTATTTCTAAAAAAGGAAATCAATTAACGATTCTTGCCAACAAAAATGCAGAAGCGACTAGTCGAGTTGAATTTGACTATGATATTGCCTCTACTTTTCAAGGTGTTCCGCTAATTTATCAACACCCATATACCCAAAATATGATGGTTGGCAGATTAAATGAACATAGAAAAATTTCTTTAACCATAACTGTTTTAAAAAACGGCAATGCCTGTGTACGCAAAGTAGATGAAACGACCAAGCAACCATTGGCAGGTGCCGTTTTTCGTTTTACTACGTCTGATGGAAAAACCAAAGAAATCACTACAGGTTCTGATGGCTATGCTGCCTGGAATGATTTGTTAGTCGACACAAAAGTAACGATCCAGGAAATCAAAGCACCGAATGGCTATGTCCTCAATGCCACACCTCAGACAGTGACCATCAAAGCCAATGAGACCACCACAATCAGTTTAGATAATAAAGAGCAACTAGCAAATCTCAAAGTGATCAAAGAAGATGAAGAAACAGGCAGTAAACCACAAGGGGCTTCTCAATTGGTAGGAGCTGTTTACGAGCTAACCGATAAGAATGGGACTTCTATTAGTAAACTAACGATGCAAGATGTCAATGGCATAGCACAAGCAGAGGTGAAAGGATTAAAGTTAGGAACCTATTATCTCCAAGAAATCGAACCGCCAGAAGGCTACACTTTAGATACTGCAAAACATACCGTTAACCTCACGTATGCTGGACAAAATGAAACTGTAGCGCTTCACAGTAAAACGGTGATCGATCGAGTCATCAAAGGGAATATAGAAGGCTATAAGTTTGGTTCACGTCCCTTGATTCCTCAAACCGTTTTTGAAGTAATTGCCAGACTGGCGAAAGAGCAACAGGGGGTAAAGCCACCTTTAGAAGGGATTGAACTGACAGCTACTTCCCACACCACTGGACAAGAATATGTCCAAGTCACTGGAAAGAATGGGTATTTCAAGTTTGAGAATCTACCTTATGACACGTATACCATTGAAGAAACCAAAGGTGTGGATGGCTATTTATTGATCGAACCATTTGAAGTGACGATCACGGAAGACGGCTATACCCATTTCTTTTTATTGGAAGATAAAGTGATTGAATCTCGATTGCATATCGTCAAAGTGGATGAAGAAACAGGCGAGAACATACCTTACGCAGGCGCTCAGTTCAAAATTTTTGATACTTGGGCAAATGAAGGAGAAGGCGAATTTGTTTCGATGGTGCGACCAAATGACACGGAACAGACCGAGATTTTTGAAACTAATGACAAAGGCGAAATCATTACCACAGAAAGTTTGCCTTGGGGTGTGGATCGCTATGAACTCCATGAAATCAAAGCACCAGAAGGATATGTCCCACTAGAAGAACCACTCATTTTTAGTGTCACAGAAGAGAATGCTGGCGCCTTGATTCGTTTAGAAATTCCGAATCGCTTAGCTCGACAAGATATCCAATTGATCAAGCGAGATCGGTTGAATGAACAACCATTAGAAAATGTCCCATTTCATTTATACAACATAGCAGCGGATGAAAATGGAGAATTGACTGAAACCTTAATTGAAAAATATTTGACTGATAAAGAAGGGAAAATCAATGTAGAGGCACTACCTTATGGCGACTATAAATTTGTTGAAGTGGAACCTTTGGCAGGCTATTTGCCATTAGAAGAACCAATGGATTTTTCTGTCACGGTTGAAAAGGACGGCGAGTTACTTGTTCTTGAAGCCTACAATGAACGGGAACCATTAGAGTTGACCTCTTTATTTACCGATATTGCTGGCGAAAAAACACTTGATCCAACAGTAGACAATCAGTTGAAAGATGTGGTGTGGGTCAAAGGCGAGGCAATCGAAATCGGACACACTTATACTGTTTTTACGCAATATAAGAATACAAAAACAGGAGAAGTGGTCAGTGAATCAACGTCAACTTATACTCCAAAGAACGAAGAAGATACATTTGAAGTATTTCTTGAGTTGAAGGCAAATATCCTCAAAGATAGCGATCAATTAACAGCGACCCACGTCCTATATTATGAAGAAGAGCAAAAAAATGAAGTAGGACGTGAGGATGATTTAAGGAACAAAGATCAGACAATTACATTAAAAAAAGAACAATTATTATTAAAGCAAAGCATATTGCCAAAAACGAATGAACGACGTTCGCTGGAGAAGGTTCTTCTTGGATTGAGCTTGATTATTATCGTTAGCAGTTATCTCTATCTTCAAAAAAAGCAGAAACATGTAAAGTTGTGAAAAAATTGATTTCGATTATTTTTACTAAAAGTATGATCAAAGTGTTTAGAAGATAAAAGAAAGGATGGTCTAAAGAATGGTGAAACGTTCAATCGTTGTAGATCAGTTATCGAAAAAGAATCTAGGCAGGATAAAATATGGACTTTTGTTCCTTTTTATCAGTGGAAGTATCACAGGAATTACTAGCATCTACCTAAGTCACAATCAGGAAAAAACAGTAGCAAGTAAACAAAAACAAGTAGCAAATATCATTGATACAAAAAACATAGAAAAAGAAGAAATACCCACTCATTATTTTCTTGAAGAGGATCATGATCCGGCAATCGCAGTCATGGAACAATTTGACTATTTTAGTTCTAAAACTGAGGGAACAGAATTGCCACTTCAACAACTAGAGCATGAGGTAGCGCAATTAGTCGTTGCCTTTGCTAAAGAAAAAAAGAAAACAGAAGTCACAACTTTAGAAACTTCAAAAGAAAGAGCGGATAGTAAACAAGTCCCAGTCTATGAGGCCCCTCCAGTTTCTATTGAAAAAGAAAAGAATCGTGAGAGTGACCAAACGACTTGGCAGAAACCACAAATTTCACTAGCATCCACTTACATGGTCATTGAGCAATACAGTAAATTTGAACCAGCAGACTATTTTGAGATTCTCACGGGTAACGACGCTTTTCCCACAGTCAAACATAATTTTATTGACACGTCGAAGCTAGGCGAGCAAAAATTTACGATCCGTGTCACCGACTCGGCAGGAATGTTTACAGATGCCACCATCTACTTTTTTGTTAATAGCTTACCGAAAATCAACTTGAAGCAGACGACAATGTACCAGCAGATAGGTGTACCAGTTGATTTGTTAGAAGGAGTATCCGCAATGGACCAAGAAGATGGGGATTTAACCGCAAAGATTGAAGTCGAAACAAATCTTGATATCAACAAAGAAGGAAGCTATGAGGTGCTTTATTCTGTCAATGATCGACATGGAGCTCAAGCGAAAACGAAAGCGTTTATCAAAATTGAAAATGAGGCACCGGTAATCCATATACCCGAATGGATTGACCATCAGATAAATCAAGAGTTGAATATTTTCGACTATGTGAAAGCTTGGGATAGAGAAGACGGAGATATCTCATTAACTAAAACCAATATCTTAGAAACTAATTTTGATTCCAATAAAGAAGGAAAATATTTCTTTAGAATTGGCAATGTGCAAGATCGATATGGAAAATATGCAGAGGAGAGACGACTTCTCGTACAAGTAACGAATGAAGCCCCTAAAATCATCCAAGCGGATCTTCAAGTCAATGTTTTCTCTGCTTTGAAGAAAGAAGATTATTTTGCACAACTGGTTGTTTCAGATCGAGAAGATCCGTTAGAACGATTAAATATTGAAATAGATGAAGCAGCATGGAATCGGATCGATACATCTAAATTAAGAAAATATTTGCTTCCTCTTAAAGTCACTGATACAAATGGCAAAACAACCAGTGGTTATGGGAAAATCACGGTCATCAATGAACCACCACGATTTATAGGCATAGCCGATAAGGTGCTAACTATTGGAGAGGCGTTTGATCCGCTAGCAGGAATTGAGGTTTACGACAAAGAAGAAACATTATCTTTAACAGATGTCGAAGTGACTGAAAACGTCGATGTCAACAAACCAGGAACTTACACTATCAGTTTGAGTATCAGTGATTCTTTTGAGCGGGCACATGCTAGTTACCAAGTAACAGTTATGAATCAACAAGCGATAGAAAAGGAGAAAGAATAATATGGACTATTTTGAGCAAGCGATGTCGTTGTTTTCAAAAGGAGTACTTGCTTCTGGCAGTCTGCTCACTGTATGGGGGATTATTCAACTCGGTGCGGCTATCAAAGAACATAATGGTCCCGGAATGCAAAATGCTCTTTTTCAAATCGTTGGTGGGGCTGTTATCGTTGCAGCTGGCGCTTGGGTAGCAACTATTTCAATCTAAGGAAGTGGCTAAGCTGGACGGTGCAATCAAATTTTTACTACAAACAATTGCTGATCAATTAAATTTTTCAAACGACCCTAAAAATATGCTACTACAAAATCTAGAAACCTATCTACCTGATATCTATCAATATAGTGAGTTAATTATGAATGGAGTGATCAAACCAATTGCTTATTCTGTACTAGGCTTTTTACTATTGCTGGAGTTTCAACAAATGGCACAAAAGATTTATGGAAATTATTCCGGTTTTGGTGGCATGGAGTTGTTCCTCCCGCTCTTTCTTAAATTAGGAGTAAGCCTGTTGATCATGCGCCATTTAACAATATTTATCCATATGATCGTTGAAATTAGTACAACAATCAGTAATGGTATCAGTCAAATTGGGATTCGAGAAGGTGGAAGTAAGGCTGTTGATGTTCTTTCATTGATTGAGGGAATCTACCATTGGGGCTTTTTTGAAAAACTTACGTTGTTAATTATTTTGTTGATCCCGTTGATTTTATCCGTACTAACAAGTGTGCTAACAAAACTGGTTATTTTCATGCGTTTTTTTGAAATTTATTTGTATTTTAGCATTTCTCCATTACCTCTTGTGACGTTTCTTAATGAAGAAGTTAGTTCGATTGGTAAAAATTTTTTGAAATTAGTTTGTGCTTCCTCCCTACAAGGGATCCTCTTATTTATTATATTAAGTTTTTATCCACTGCTCGTACATTCTGTGTTTTCAATTGATGAAAAACAGGGAATGATTGCAGTGATCAGTGGGATATCAGGGAATTGTCTAACATTATGTGCTAGTTTATTTTATACCAATAAATGGGCAAAAATCATTCTTGCAACTGCCTAGAGAATCATTTTTAACTGGAGGGAAATAAAATCGATGATTGAAGTACCAATTCGAAAAGAAATTTTAACCTACCAAGAAAAATTGTTTTTTGGCGTTTCGTTAAGACAATTTATCTCTGCTGTTGTAACGTTGCTTTTGATCGTTCCTCTGGGCATTTTAAATTATGTCAGTTGGAAGTATCCGATTGATGATATCGGGATCGTTTTTATGGTGCTCAGTGCCCCTATCTTGTCAGTGGGCTGGCTGACACCTAATCACTTACCTTTAGAAAAGTATGTGCAGATTCGATGGAATTATTTTCAATTGGCGAATTATTATACTTATCCTATTGTAGAGGAGTTGTATTCAAATGCCATGGTGGGTCAAAGGAGTAAGCGTGCCGAAAGAAAACAAGTTGAGTACGGAAACTAATAATAAAAAATTTATTCGTTTGATGCAAAAACAAAAGAAAAAAAGAGGGCAATATCAAAAAAAGTTAGCGCCAAAGCGTAATGTCCAAGATTTGTTGCGTTATGAAAAAATGTTTGAAAGTGGCATTTGTGAAATTGTACCTAATTATTATTCCAAAAGTGTTCGATTTTCAGATGTGAATTATCAAATTGCTCAACAAGACGAACAATTGTTGATTTTCCAAAAATATGGCGAACTATTGAACAGTCTTGATGATACGATCCATCTAACAATCACGATCTTAAAAAAAAGAGTTGAGCTTGATGAGATGACGGATAAGCTTTTTTATGAGAGTAAAGGCGATCAACATGATAGCTATCGTGAAGAAGTCAATCAGATGCTTCTTCAAAAAATCAATGAAGGGGAGAATCGTTTTACAAAAGAAAACTATTTGACTTTCAGTACTCCAGCCAATCACTTAGAGCAGGCAAAACAATTTTTGGGACGAATCGAAAAGAATTTAATCGGAAATTTGGAAGAAATTGGCTCAACGGTTGACCCATTAGACGGTTTAAAGCGTCTAAAATTGGTCAATCAGTTGTTGAAATCATCGGAACACTTTCAATTTAACTATTCCGATTTAGTCTTTAATCATCTTTCAACAAAAGCTGTGATTGCTCCTTCCAGTTTTAATTTTAAAAAGAAAAACTATTTTGAAATCAATGAGGAATATGCCCAGATTCTTTACCTAAAAGACTATCCAGCTAGATTGTCAGATAAACTCATGGCAGAATTGATGGAAATACCCGAAGAAATCACGTTATCGATCCACATTGATCCAGTCGGGGCTGAGCAAGCCAATCATCTGGTTCAAATAAAAAAAGCCTATATGGAAGGAGACAAAGTCGCTGCTCAAAGAAAAGCAACTCAAAAAGGCTACGATCCTTATACAAGTATTCCATATGAATTAACCAATAGTATCCATGAAGCTAATTTATTATTAGATGATTTGTTAAAAGAAGGACAGAATTTATTTTTCGTTTCGGTTTTTGTCTATTTCAGAACAAACACAAAAGAAAAATTGACTGATATAGCCGAACGAGTTTTGAGTATTGCCAGAAAAAATGGTTGTGGCTTCCATTATTTGGATTATCTACAACTAGAAGGGATGAACTCCGTCCTTCCATTTGGAAAAAATTGGATAACAACCCGCCGAACATTGACTACAGCAAGTGCAGCTATCTTTATTCCATTTACTGCGCAAGAACTTGATCACGAGGAGGGTAAATACTATGGAATGAATGAGCTAACGAAAAATGTAGTTCGGATCAATCGGAAACGGTTGAATACCCCAAGTGGAATGATTTTAGGTAGTTCAGGCTCAGGAAAAGGGGTAGCCAAAAAATATGAAGAAATTACTACACTACTAAAAAATCCAACAGACGAAATCATCTCGATTGATCCTGAAGATGAAGATACATTAATTGGGCAAACTTTTGATGCGCAAATTGTTAAAATTGCACCAAACACCGATACATTTATCAATCTATTGGATATCACAGATGATTTAAGTGGGGAAGTTGATCCAGTAAAATTAAAATCCGACTTTTTGTTAACAGCATTTGAAGCTTTGATCGGTGGACAATCGGGTTTGAATTCCGCACAACGTTCCATCATTGATCGTGTGACTCGCTTGACTTATTTTAACTATTTTCATTCTCAGGACAAGCAAATGCCAACATTAGCGAAGGAATGGTTTACGTTGCTCAAAGAACAGCCGGAAAAAGAAGCGCAGGCACTAGTATTAGACTTAGAATTATATATTGAAGGTTCTTTAGCGATTTTTTCCCATACGACAAATATTGAGTTAAATAAGCGTTTTATCATCTACAACACCAAAGAGTTAGGAAGTCAGTTAAAAACATTTGGGATGATGGTGGTTTTAGAGCAAGTATGGAATCGGGTGGTACGTAATCGGGATCGAGGGATCACTACGTGGATTTACATTGATGAAATGCAGTTGATGCTAAATGATCCTTACTGTGAAAATTATTTTTTTGAATTATGGAGTCGTATCCGAAAGTGGGGAGCAATTCCTACAGGGATCACGCAAAATGTGGAGACGTTACTGCTTTCAGATAAAGCACGGAGGATGCTAAGCAACACTGAATTTATCATTATGCTAAAACAGGCTAAAAGTGATCTGGACGAACTTTCTACTCTTTTTCGTCTTTCTACTCAACAACAAAAACACTTGATCCATCCGCCAAAAGGTGCAGGGTTGATACGTGCAGGTCATGCAATCGTGCCTTTTTCTAATACCGTTGATTCAACCACAAGATTATATGAATTAATCACGACTGATCCCGAGGAACGGATAAAAAGAAAACAGGAACAATCCGATGAATAAATCTAATTGGAACAAACGAGACAACGAGTATCGGAAAATTTTTCTATCAAGTAGCTTGAATCAATCGATAAAACGGAGCGTTACAAATAAAATGTTAGTTCCCTTCAGAAAAAAGCGTCGTAAGTTCTTAGCTGTTCAGCCCAATAAATGGCATTTTTTTAGATCACTCATGGTTCTTAGTTGTGTATTACTATTCTTACTGACGATAGGGATAACCAGTGTCATTTATTCGAGTGTACCCAATATCAATGAATTTGAATTAACAAATATTTGGACGTACATGACTCATTTGGATGTTGAAAAAAATCGAGTGCTTCGTCAGCAGCATAACATTATTAAAATCAACGGACAGATAGGGATAACACAAGACATGAATTTGGTTTCTAATATTGATGAAGTATTGTCTTATTTGGGTATTTGTTATGAGAATGTGGAACTCGAAAATCCAGTAATCAAAGCGAAAATCCATGAGATCCATGATAACTTATGGTCCCTTCATGCAAAAGGGAACGAAGCAACATTAACAACAAAATATTTTACTCAGATCATTGAATGGACAGAAGAATTGAAAGAACGATTGAATGCTGGTTCAACGATTGGTCGTTATCGTCAATTGATGGAACTACAATCGCCATTTAAGGAAGATCATCGATTAATGGTCAATCAAAGATATGGTTACTTTCTCGATGGCCAAGAAAAAAAGCTATTTCAGGGAATCCAATTACAAGCTGAGAAAAATATAGAATTATATGCTCCGATGGCTGGGAAAACGACTGTGACTGATCAGTCAATCGTGATCCAATTCAATAATCGACAGCTTGTCTTAAAGAATGTTTCACCATTAGTCAATCATGACCAAGAAGTCGTTTCGGGAGAATTGATTGGAACTGTAGCGAAAGAAAATGAAGTAACCATTGAATATTCCAAAAATGGACAATCAGTAAATCCAAGTTTTTATTTTGAAGAAGTAGCATATTCGGAAACATTCCAATTAGACTCTGGTAATCAAAACACGTCATTTGATGAATGGACATTTCGGCAATTAATTCTGCTTAAGTGTCATGCGTTTAGCGATCGAGCAGATAAAATTTTACAAGAAGCAAAAAGAAACGGCATCTCACCGGTGATCTTAGCGGCGATCATGATTCATGAAAGTGCTTGGGGGACTAGTAAAGGAATCCTAGAAAAAAATAACCCAGCTGGTCTAATTAATGATCAAGGTTTAATTTCATATCGTACGTTAGACGAAGGAATCGAAGCAACTGGTCGAACACTTAAAAAGCTGATTATTGACCAGCAACGAGTTACTGTCGAACAATTAGGAGCGGTCTATTGCCCGATTGATGCGACAAATGATCCCATGGGGCTCAATCGTTATTGGGTGCCTGCGATCAAACAATTAATGGTGCAATTGGGTGGAAAGCAAGAGATGGGATTGCTGTGGGAGCGATTCTCTGACTTTCATGAGGCTCTTTTAGCTAAAGCACAAAGTCTTCATCAAAAAGGTGTGTATTATTCTCAGGGAAACCAAAGAGGCGTATTTCCTTATCACGATTGCTCGTCTTACGTAATTTGGGTGTTGAGTGAAATGGGACTAAATGTACCGTTGGGAAATACAGAAACACTTTATGGTTTGGAAGGACAACTTCTCTATCCGATCAACTATTCCGAAGTACAAGCAGGTGACTTATTTATTTGGGGAGAAAAAGGTAATTCGTCGGGCGATTTTGGGCATACAGGATTCTTTTTAGATGCTGGTGGAAAAACGATTATTCACTGTACACCCGCTACGAAAAAAGGATTTAGTCAAAATGGTGATGTCGTCATTACTCCATTTGCAGGGTATTATGGTGATCCACAACTGGCACCAGTTTACTTTTATCGAATCGTAGGGAGCGTGTAAAAATCAGAAATAAACATCAATTATTTACAACGATTGCTTGTTTGGTTATCAGTAGCAGTATAGCGGTAAGTATTGGATATACTTTTGGTAAAAAGAACACACAACAAGAAGCAAATAACCGTATACCTGTTGCTCATTTCTCGGAACAACAGGTCAATGATTTTTTACGCTCGTATTTTACTTTCACAGAGTACGGGGATAATTATTTGAATTATGAGAAATTTTTAGCAAAACAAGCGAAAATTGCTGAAGAAGAAAGCAGAAAGCAAAGCGATTTTTTTCCACAATTTTTTGGTCATTCTCGTTTTATAAAAAGTAAGAATTTTATACGTCACGTGAATGACCAACAAATTGAAGTGATTGCCAACGTCACAAGGACGATTGATAGTTTGAATCAAGAAGGTAAGTCTACTAAAACACTTGAGAATGAAGGGCTGTTTCAAATTTGGTATGTGTTTGATTCAGCTACAAAACACTTTTTGGTGGAAAGGTATCAACCAATAGAGATAGCTGAAAAGGAATCGAAAGAATACGCAGAATGAAAATACCGGTTTTGTCCATCACTTTTGGTAAATGAAAAGGATGTCTATCTATGGCAAGAGAAACTGTACTGATTGATCATGTCAAAAGGCTAGAAATCGAAGAAGAGCGTCTACCGATTTTCGAGGCCCTCATTTTATTAGAAGAGGTCAATAAACAAACGATCCTTAATAAAAGCATAGGTAGTTGTCGTATTCGGATTTACAATCATAAAAATCACCTTCTTCATTCAATGGAATTACAATTTCCGTTAAAGGATGCCATAGAAGAAATAATCAGTGGGCAATATCAGATAGTCCGAAGTAAAAAGAAGACGACAAAAAGTAAAGCAGCGATACGCACGAAAAAAGCAATTAAGTATGGTGAACCTAGCAGATCAACCAAAGGAAAATTACTATCTTTGATCCCCACGATCAAAAGGGTCTGGTTTATTGTGGTGATTGTTTTCAGTCTTTTCATAGGCATTAGCGTAATGTGGCCACACTTTATTACGAAAGTAGATCAAAAAGAAATTACCACGACAGAGGAGCAGGAGTGGGCAAAATTAATCGAAGCGCAAGCCTATCTTCAAGCGGCAACGGAATATCCAGAAAAGCGTCATGAATTGATCGACTATTTGACAGAGCAACAAGAATTTACATGGTTGAAAGAGATCAATGAATATTACCCCACCGCAGATGCACAATTTGATTTAGCTTTTTTTGAAAAAAATTGGGAAGTAGTTATTGAAACGTCCCCAGAAAATTTATCTGACAAAAGAAAAGTGATGCTTGCATTTGCTTACATTGAATTAGAACAATTGGCCGAAGCAGAGATATTAAATAAATATTTAGAAAGTGAAGAACTATCAAAAAAGTTAGACCAAAATTATTTACAGAAAGGGCTGTTTTTTTTAAAACAGAAGAAGATTGCAGAAACAACGAAACATTTAGAATTGATCCAAGAGGAAGAAGTGAAAAAAATATTACAAACTTATATCGAACAAGCTTCCATCATTATTGATTTTATTGAGTTATACCAGCAAAATGAAGATCCGGAAAATCAATTATTGTGGGAACAACGATTAGAAATGATTGGTCAATCAGATATCAATGATAGGGAATGAGTGGTCTTGGATTCAGTTGTTATTTGTCGAAGGGTAACTAATTAAGGGGAATAAAATAATAAAAAAGAAAAACTGATTGGCAAATTAGCTAAAATTATTAGTTAAAAGATAGTGTTGAAGTGTTAATGAAAAGAGGGAACGGCAGAAAAGTTAGTTCGCTTTTTCAAACGATTCTTTCTTATCGTCAGTGAAGTCATTTGCTTTTCCAATCGTATCCCAAGGTAATAATCATTACTTGATCAAAAATAGGCCAAAGAATACCAGAAATCAGAGCAGTGATTTTCGTATTCTTTGGCTCAATTATTAAAGTTTGCTATTTCTGTTGTGGTGTTGCGCTTGTTACTATTGATTTATTTACAATCACAATCCAGCAAATATTTATGGTAACAAAAGTTATGTTTTATGCTAAAGATTCGACTGGTAAATCAAGTTCTGTTCCATAACGTTGTTTAAGTGCTAAACGAATCAATCGTTCCGCAAGATTCTCATTTCGGGCAAGAATCGGTCCGTGGAAATAAGAGCCAAAAACATTTTTATAAATGACGCCTTCGGATTGGTCTTCACCATTATTTCCGTGACCTTGAACGACTTTTCCTAAAGGTCGTTCGCCTTCCCCTAAGAATGTCCGCCCATTGTGGTTTTCAAAGCCATAATAGGTTTCATTAAACTCTTCATTATAGATAACGATATCGCCGATAAAACGATTATTTTCTTGACTTAAGGTGTAATGGTCTAAGGCACTGATTCCTTGGATTTTTTCTCCATTGGCACCCACATAATAGTGTCCAAGGAATTGGTACCCGCCACAGATAGCTAACATCACACCATCATTTTCAATGTAGTTTGTTAGTGCTGCTTTTTTTTCTTGGATATCTTTTGAAATGATCAGTTGCTCATAATCTTGTCCGCCACCAAAAAAGACTAGATCAAATTTATCTGCTTCAAATGGTTCATGCAGACTGACAATTTCGGTATGACAGGTCACACCTAATTTTTTAGCGACATATTTAAGCATCAATAGATTGCCGTTGTCTCCATAAGTATTCATCAAATTACCGTAGAGATGGGCGATATTCAATTCATAATTAGGCATGATTCATCCCTCCTTTGATAAATCCTTGATTCGCTAATTCTTTTCGTAATTGAAGAACTGCTGTATAGGTAGCTAGGATGTAGACGTGTTCGGTCGGTAATTGTTTGATATTTTTAATGACTTCATTCAGTTCCTTTGTTTCGATGATCTTATCTTCAGGGATTCCTGCAACTTTTAGACGTAACGACATATCGGTATGACGATCCCCACCAGCGATCACTGCAGGAATATCCATATCAGCAAAATGTTCAAAATTCCCGTCCCAGATCCAACTAACGTCAATTCCATCTGCATAGTTTGCATTTAATAAAGCAACTAATGAGAATGGATAAGGGGCTAAGCCGATCATATCGATGACCTGATTGATCCCAACAGGATTTTTAACAAGTACGAGTGTACATTTTTTACCATTGATATCAATGATTTCTTGACGACCAAATATCTTTTCGTCGTATCCTAGGCCTTGCTTGATTTTTTCAGGGGTTACCCCAAAATATTCAGCTACCGCTGTGGCAGCTAACGCGTTGTAGACATTGTACATCCCGCCAACTTCAATTCCATAGTTATGACCATCAATCGTAAAATCAGCTGAGACATTGTCCATGCGCAACATATCCGTTAGACGATAATCAAGTTCAGGACGTTTAAAGTCACAGTTTGGACAATAGTATTTCCCTAAATTTGCATACGTGATCATCTTGTAATGTAAAATATGATGACATTTAGGACAGAGTACACCATCCGTATTATAATGAGCCATTTGTTCATGGTCTTCTTCATGATCAAACCCATAATATTGGCGAGGATTGATTGTTTCCACAGAGTTGAAGATTGGCGAATCTCCATTACTGATAATTGTGGCATCAGGTGATTTCGCTGCTCCGTCCACAATCATTTTGTAGGTGGTATAGATTTCTCCATAACGATCCATTTGATCACGGAAAATGTTTGTAAATAAAAATAGTTCAGGCTTCATGTATTCAGTTACTTTACTCAAACTTGCTTCATCGATTTCTAAAACAGCGAATTTTTTTTGCCCTTTTTTAGGTTTGGCTTGCAAAAAAGTAGAAACGATTCCTTGAACCATATTTGCCCCAGTTGGGTTGGTTAATACTTCATCAAATTGTTGCCGTAATATATTAACTGTCAAAGCAGTTGTCAATGTCTTTCCGTTTGTTCCAGTAACGACAACCACTTGATAATCTTTTGCAAGACTGTCTAAAATGTGTGGGTCGATTTTAAGTGCAAGTTTACCCGGTAAACTTGATCCTCCTTTAAAGAAGGTTTTTAATGCCCATTGTGATGTTTTACCAACAGCAATCGCAAATTGACTGCGTACTCCCATTATGTAACCTCCATAAAACGTCTTAACGACGAGTAAATTCAATTAATCATACCATATGTTCAAAAAAAGGTTAAATTGCTTTTCTTTTTTTTAAGAAATGGTTGCGATTCTCTTGTCTAACAACGATTGGTACTAGGCTTGATTGTTTATTTGAAGTTTCGTTTAGTCTAAGAATAGCCCCAACGGATAACAGTTGATTTTTTAGGAATAACTATAGTGGATTAATAGTTGTTTTTGATCGTCTGAAAAAAGAGTGTACATTGTTCGCTTAAAAAAGAATAATCCAGTTTGTCTAAGGTTTCGATAATAAAGTGGATCATTGTTTCACTTGTGCTTTTTTCTTCTGTACAGTAAATCAGAATGTTCTCAAAATAAATACGATATAATTTAAAGATTGCATCTTCAGTTCCGGTAGTTAATTCTTTTAAATGACTAAGCGCATCTTTTGCTAAAAAGAAATTCCCATAGGAAATAAAATGACCGCAACTATTAAGAAGCAACGTCAAATAAATTTTTTTACCAGCGGGATATTCTTGATAGATCTGAATTTTTTTTAATGAATTTTTATAGAAAATTTGTTGCTGTTCTTCTGAAAAGTAATTCAAGGTGTTGGTATAAATTTTGATTTCTTGTAGTGTCCATGTTTCGATGGATTTCAAATAATCAACAAGGAACTCCAAGGTCTCATTGTCTATTTGATGGTCGCTCAATTGATCATGGCCAATTTTAGTTAAAGCGTTTAGGAGCTGACTTTTTTTATCTTTTGAAGTGGTTGTCGTTTGATAGATCTCAAAGAGCTTTTCTAAGTCCTTTGTATTAGAAGCCAATTCATATTGTTTCCATAAATTTTGTGAAGAAGAGTGATAATAGTCATATAAAAAGATAAATTCTTCCACATCTACCAGCAATCGCTCCAACACTTGAGCTAAAAGTCGGAAAGACAAGTCATGGTTTCCTTTTTCAAATTCAATGCAATAAGATTTTGTTACGATTCCTGAATAGATTTCCTTTTGAGAAAAACCTTTATCTAATCGGATTTTTCGTATTAACTGACCATACTCCATAGTATCTCTCCATCAAAATTATTTTATGTGTTTATGTAATGAAGTAATAGTAGCAAAAAATTTGTCAAAATTCTAAGAAAGATACTTTTGGAAAAGTGACCAGAAAAGCGACTGAAAGAGAAATTGGTAAAGTTAGACGAGGGGTGTTATCCGCACGTTTCTTATAACAAATAAGTACGAATGAAGGTTAAGTGGGGTTCAACAAAACTAATTATTCGCATATTTATTGTGTTTATGGTCAGGTTATTTTTAGATACAAAGTACCAAAAGTCTTAAATATAGGACTATAAAAGAATTTTCATTCGTAGATGATTATACTATGGAAAATTAAAGGAAAACATTCATGATAAATCATTGGAAATCTGTCAATGATGAAGGCTTGTTTGAGGAGATGGGGCAGTATAAAAGACACGTAAACAATACTCATGTTAAGGGTCGTCAGCGACTAATCAATGAACAAATGATAATTATTTAAGGGAAGAGGAACAAGAAATATGACAAAAAGAATTACAGAACCAAATAATCAAGTCCTTAGAATAATGATTGCTTTTGGAGTATTAGGGGCAGGGTTCTATGGGTTGACTCAGGTTGACTTTTATTATATTCAGTTTAGTTTTCTTGTTATTAGTGGTTTAGTAAGCTATTTACTGGTATTTGGTTTTGTTGGTGTGAGGCAATTATTTAGTACACCTAAACGATTTATAAAAACATTCTTGCTGATTTTAGTTGGTTCACAAATTTATGGTATGTTGGCTTCGATGATCATGGGAATACTGGCACAGTTGTTAGATATTCAGACGAAAGCAAATAGTGCGCAAGATAATCCTTGGTGGTTTTTTGTATTTATTTTACCAATTGCTTTACTGGGAGAAGAACTATTTTCGATCACTATTTTTGATACTTTACGTAAAAAAATGGGGATCAATACTAAGGTGGCATCATTGCTCACAGCAATTATTTTTGGACTGATTCATTTTGAAACTTATCTAGGAAGTTCAGCGTTGTTCACGATTGTGCAAGTCATCTTAGTTCAAGGAGGAATTAGACTTTGGTTTAACCAAGCCTATTTAAAAACAAAGTCATTGAATACTAGTTGGGCAGTGCATTATGCTTTTGATTTAATTGCTTTTGTTTTAGGAAGTTTATTATCCTCTTAGACAAATAAGAACAAAGCTTTCAGTACAAATAAATAACCCGAAGTGGCCGAAAATAGCTTTTCTATTTTCTGACTACTTTGGGTTATTTTTATTAGAGCGACACAGGATGCATTTTTGTATACTAAATACAGATTCAGACTTTCAAGGTTTGTCGATTGTCTGAAATTTTACCCAATGATGATTTTTTCAGTAGGGTATTCGTAGCCTAAATCTCGTGTTTCTTTTGGAACAAACAACATCAAAGTATACAACATACCGATACGACCGATAAACATTAAAGCTGCGATCGTGATTTTCCCAATTACTGACAAGTTCCCAGTAATTCCCAGGGATAAGCCAGTGGTTCCGAAGGCTGAAGTCACTTCAACGATAATTGCAATTAAAGGCTGATTTTCTGTAGCTGATAAAAAGACGATACAGAAAAAACACATACCAAGAGATAACATAAATACAACGACTGACTTACGCACATCATCATTATCGATTCGACGACCAAAAATATTGATGTTGTCTTCGCTTTTAAGGAAAGAGTAGAGATAAAGACCAATAATTGCTACGGTCGTTGTACGAATCCCACCACCTACCGAACTGGGGCTACATCCAATGAACATTAATAAAGAAAAAACGATCAATGTAGTGATTTGGAAATTACCCAAATCATGGATTTGTAAGCCAGCATTACGAGTAGTCATAGAGTAAAACATAGAATTGATCCACTTGACACTTAAACTAGAATCTTGAAAAAGATGGTCTTTTTCAAGTAAAAAGATTAACAGCGTCCCACCAACAAATAAGATGATAAAGGCTAAAACCGCTAATTTTGTAAATAAGGAAAAGCGAAACGGTAATTTTGTTTTTGAACGTTTATACAAAATCCATTCACGAAATTCCATCAAAACAGGAAATCCTATCCCACCAATAAAAATCAAAAACATGATAACAAATAGGAACAGATAGTCATGTGCAAACGGCTCGATTGAGTTTCCTGTGACATCGAAACCCGAATTGGTCACAGCAGAAATCGATTGGTAAAATCCATAGAAAAGTGCATCCCGCCAATGATCAAAGTAGCCTCGATAATAGAAATAAATGGAAAAGAAAGCGCCAAAAAGGACTTGGAACCACAACAAAATTACAAAGGTGATACGAATCAAACGAACAATACCAGATAATCGTGGCTGATTCATATCCGTCATGATCAGTTGTCGCTGTCGTAACGTGATTCTTCGTTTAGAAAAGATAATAAAAGCAGTAGAGATCATCATAATCCCTAATCCACCTACTTGGAATAGTATTTCAAGTAAGATTACCCCGTTATCATTAAAAGCCGAATTAATATCAAATGTGGACAATCCCGTTACACTGATTGTACTGATCGCCATGAAAAGCATATCGATAAAAGGTACGTGACTATCTGGTTCACGAAAAAAAGGAATGTAAAACAATCCTAAAGAGACAATGGTCATAATAAGATAGTAAAAAACAATGACTTGGATTGAAGAAAAATGACTAGAAGCGTAACGTTCGCTTCGACGTCTTAATTTCCGCATGAAAAGGGTTAATTTCAAGAAACTATCCTCCTTTTTAAAAGTTGTTTCTTTCAGTATACCGAGGTTATAAATAATACTCAAAGAAATCTTAAACAAAATGTACGTTTTCTTTTGATTTGCTATCAAATAGCATATAATTATGGAAGAATTGAAGAATAGCGAGGTCTCCCAATGATTGATGCAAAGGTAATTGTTGAAAAAATGAAAAACCAGAAAATAAATTATGATCGAGTACTACAAAAAATGATCCAACAATGGCAACAAGAAGAAACTCGACCAAAAATATTAATCCATACTTGTTGTGCTCCTTGCAGCACACATACGTTAGAATTTATGTGCCAATTTGCAGAGGTTACTTTATTTTTTTCAAATTCTAATATCCATCCTAAAAATGAATATTTAAGAAGACTCCATGAACAAAAGCGATTTGTTGATCAGTTTAACGAGCAAACCAATCATCATGTTCAGCTGATCGTTGATGAGTACCGCCCCAGCGAGTTTAATAAAATGGTCATTACGCAAGGTCTTACGGAAGAAAAAGAAGGTGGCGCAAGATGTAGTGCCTGTTTTAATATGCGTTTAGACCTGGTAGCACAAAAAGCCCAAGAACTTGGTTATGATTATTTTGGGAGTGCATTAACGATCTCACCCAAGAAAAATGCTGCTCTGATCAACCAAATCGGGATGGATATCCAAAAAATTTATGGAACTCATTACTTACCAAGTGATTTTAAGAAAAATAAAGGATATGAGCGATCGATCCAGATGTGTAAAGAGTATGACATTTTTCGTCAGTGTTACTGTGGCTGTGTCTTTGCAGCTAAACAGCAAGGTTGTGATTTAAAGAAAATAAACCAAGAAGCAAAGGATTATTTAGCAAGTTCAAAAATTTCAATTAATTAGCTCTATTATAAAATTTTCAAGAAAACGTAAGAAAAAAATAAGAAATTTATGTTAAGTATAATTAAGTGTCAAAATAAAAGCGATTGATTCGATTGAAAATGAATATTCAGTTTGGTGGAAAAATGAATTTTAGACCAAGCATAAAAAATAATAGTAATGAAAAATAAAACATAAAGGAAGAGATATGATGCGAAAAGTAGCACCTATTTTGAAACCAATAGCAGTCTTAACTATTTCAACAATCGTTGCTACTGCGACCGGTGTTGTCAACAGTTCAAGTTATCGTACCCCTAGTTCAAGTTCGGTGGAAGAAACAACACCAACATCAACACCAGAGACCACATCTAATGAAACGTCGACAACACTGGATCAGACGAATGATTCATCGAGCACATGGGAAGAAAATACGAGTTCAACCAATGAAAATACGTATTCTACAGAGCAACCAAGTAGTTCGAAAGAAAAGTCTGACAAGCAAGGAAGCAGTTCATCCGAAACCAGTGATACGAATGCGATCAATGGAGGAAATCATACAGAACCAAGCTCAAGTTCGTCAACAGTACCAAGTAATACGACACCAAGTACTGAAGGACAAGATAGTGGAGAGGCTACCGTGAAAAATGTAACGCCAACCCAAAATACAGATGGGAAGCAAGTGTATAATCAGCAAGCAGGTGATTCACAATGACAATTTTATTAGATATTATCAATAGCGTGCATAAGTTTTTAGGTTATTTAGATATTAGTCCTAAATATTTAAATCGAGGCTATACGATTTTAAGTGTGATCCCAACGATGTATCTTTTACGGATTATTTATGGACTTTGGCAAAACCAAAATTACTTACAATTTTTCTTGTATGGAATCGGCTTTTTAGTGTTAGTGTATTTTATCATTTTGAATGTGTTTTATTACTTTCTGGATAAGAATACCAAAGCGGATGTGACACAATTGTTTGTCAAATATTTACCGGAAGAAGCATTCAATATTCAAACAGAAGAAGCGATGCTGAATAGCGGTGCAATCGATAAAGTGAACACGAAAGAAGTCAGTGTTTCTTATGATGAAGATTATCAATTGCGATTAGCTGAAAACATGCGTTATTTAATCGGGAATGGTGAGATTAAAACAAATGATCTAGGAAGAATGGATGGCTATCTTGTGGATCGTAACACACTTTATCCTTATTATTACGTTAAAAAAGTAGCAGAAAAAGAATATCAGTTGAGTATTGGGCGCAGCTACTCGGATTTAACCCCTGTTGGAACGATTCTTATGGATTCGGCTGATGAAAAGCTCGAACCAGTTGGGTTGTTTATTGTAGGTGGTGACTTCGTCAAAGAAGGCTTAAGGTATCATGAGCCTTATCGTTTAAAACTTATCGTGAAAAAAGAACAACCAGAAAATGAAGCAATGGTTTACAGTAGAAGTCAACGAAGAAAGCATTCACGAAGTTAATGGATCACGTTGATCAAGACAGGTTGGAAAATTGTGGATGAAAAATGACAGAATCTCCCTTTGAATAATAAAAGAAAAAAATAGAGTTATACGTGATGTATTCTTATTCTTTCCTTTACTTTCTAAAAAAGGTAAAATAAAAAAGAACAATAAAAAAATCAATTGAATAATACGAAGAGAAAACAAAAGTAAAGCGGGAGGTATGTTGTGAAAGAATTTTTTAAAAATTGGGGTATTTTGATCGTAGTACTAGCAGCTATTTTATTAGCTCGGGTCTATGTATTTACGCCAGTTACCGTTAATGGACATTCAATGGATCCGACGTTGAGTGATGGTCAACGATTGATCTCGTCGAAAATCTCAAAGTATGAACGCTTTGATATTATCACGACGAAAGAACCTGGAGATGAAGAACGAATGATCGTTAAACGAATCATTGGCATGCCGGGCGATACCGTGAAAATGGAAAATGATCAATTGACGATTAATGGTAAAAAATATAATGAGTCTTATTTAAATGAGTTTAAAAAAGATTTTGCGAAAGATAAATTGCAGAATGAATATTCTTACAGTGAAGCTTTCCAAGCACAGGCTGAAAATTCGCAGCATTTCACAAGTGATTTTGAATATGTCGTGCCCAAAGGAAAATATTTAGTTTTAGGAGATAATCGTTTGATCTCTAAAGATAGCCGAATATTTGGCTTGGTGGATGCAGACATGATTCAAGGAAAAGTAGTTTTCCGTTACTGGCCTTTGAACGAAATCAAAATCTTTTAAGTCTCTTTCTGAGCAGGTATCAGAAAGAGCATGAGCAAAAATGTAGGCAACAGTGGTCATGACCAAGTTGTCTAGCCCAGAAAATAAGCCACAGAATCCGAAATAGTTTTTCCTATTTTAAGGATTCTGTGGCTTATTTTTTATTTTTTTCCGCTAGCAAAAAACAAAGAAGCATCTTGGTTCATGAATAAATTTTTACCAGAGTGAAAAGTGTAGATATTCGTGGAATGAAACCCAATTTGTTCAAGTAGAGCCATAAGTGCTTCATGGTCAAATCCATTATGGACTTTTGGATGGTTGATCGCATCATTGTGATCAAAATCAATGATCAAAAGTTGACCGTTTGGCGTAAGCATGTGGTAGAGTTTTTCTAAGATCAAACGTGTGTCAGGAATATGCAGTAGGACTAATGACATCAAAATAAGATCTACTTTTTGATCGATTTTTTGATCGATGGATTCGGTTGTGGCATCGAACGTTACCGAAGAGACGTTTGTTAATCCGCTAGTCTTAATTTTGTCTTCAGCAATTGTTAGCATCGCATCAGAGGAATCAACTAGAAGAAGTTGCTTGAATCGGTCAGCTAAAGCTAACGAAACCAATCCGGTACCTCCGCCATAATCCATAAAAGTCAGTTCTTTGGTGGAAGAAGGTAGTTGAGAAATTAGTTCGCCTTGAATAATTTTTGCTAGTGCTTTTCTTTCGGGAGTATCATAATGGTTTGCGATTTGATTGAAGATTTCTGACATAAGGTCACTCCTGACTTCATAAGTTAGATGAATTTTATTAAGTATAGCAAAAAAATCTGTTTTCCCAAACCACTAGTTGATCTTGAAGAATTGAAAGACACGCAGCCATTGTTTTAAATGTATGAGTGTTTTAATCTAAAGTAACGTTTTTACCAGATGAAAAATTCTCACTGTAAAAAATAATGAAAATCAAGTATAATACCATAGGAACAAACTGGAAGGTGAGCAAGTAAATGGCACAACTATTTTTTAAGTATGGCGCAATGAATAGCGGCAAGACAATTGAGATCTTAAAAGTCGCACATAATTATGAAGAACAGAATAAACCAGTTGTCTTGATGACAAGTGGGATCGATACCAGAGATGGTGTTGGTGTTGTCTCTAGTCGTATTGGGTTAAAAAGAGAAGCCACGCCGATTTTTGAAGAAACAGATGTCTTTGATGTCATTTTTCAAATGGAGGATAAGCCATATTGTATATTGATCGACGAGGCGCAATTTTTAAAGAAAAAACACGTAATTGCGTTTACGAAAATTGTTGATGAATTAAACATTCCGGTGATGGCATTTGGTTTGAAGAATGATTTTAGAAATGAGTTATTTGAAGGATCAAAATATCTATTGCTTTATGCAGACAAAATCGAAGAGATGAAAACGATCTGTTGGTTCTGCCATAAGAAAGCAATCATGAATTTACATTATATCGATGGTCAACCAGTTTACGAGGGGGATCAGGTACAAATTGGTGGAAATGAAGCCTATTACCCCGTTTGTCGGAAACACTATTTTGAACCATCAATTATGACAGAAGGAGAATAAAGATGTACGATCAATTACAAGCAATTGAAGACCGTTATGAAGAACTGGGCGAGCTACTAAGCGATCCAGAAGTAATTTCAGATACGAAACGTTTTATGCAATTGTCAAAAGAAGAAGCAAACACTCGTGAAACTGTTGATGTCTACCGTCGTTACAAAGATGTCGTACAAGGGATCAAAGATACAGAAGAGCTATTAGGTGAAAAGTTAGATGATGAAATGGCTGAAATGGCCAAAGAAGAATTATCTGATTTGAAAAAAGAAAAAGAAGAATTAGAAGAAAAAATCAAAATCTTATTACTACCAAAGGACCCGAACGATGATAAAAACATCATCATGGAAATCCGTGGGGCAGCAGGTGGAGATGAAGCAGCGTTATTTGCTGGTGACTTATTCAACATGTATCAGAAATATGCAGAATCACAAGGTTGGAAAACGGAAGTGATGGAGGCAAGTATTACTGGTATCGGTGGCTATAAAGAAGTGATCATGATGATCTCTGGAGAAAATGTCTATTCAAAATTAAAATATGAAAGTGGTGCGCATCGTGTACAACGAGTGCCATCTACAGAATCACAAGGACGAATCCACACATCAACAGCAACCGTTGTGGTCATGCCAGAAGCAGAAGAAGTAGAAATCGATATTGAAGATAAAGATATCAGAACAGATATCTATCATGCATCAGGGGCTGGCGGTCAGCACGTCAATAAAACAGCATCGGCAGTTCGTCTAACTCATTTACCTACTGGAATCGTGGTAGCAATGCAAGATGAACGTTCACAGCTGAAAAACCGTGAAAAAGCCATGAAGATTTTACGTGCCCGTGTCTATGATAAAATCCAACAAGAAGCACAAAGTGAATACGATGCAAACCGTAAATCAGCCGTTGGAACGGGTGATCGCTCTGAGCGGATCCGTACGTATAATTTCCCGCAAAACCGTGTGACTGATCATCGTATTGGTTTAACTATCCAAAAATTAGATCAAATCCTTGCTGGAAAAATGGATGAGATCGTGGATGCGTTGATCATGTATGACCAAACATCAAAATTGGAAGAAATGCAAAATGGGTAAGACCACGTATTTAGAAGTCCTATCACGGGCTTCTTCTTTTTTAGAAGATCATGGAAAAGAAGGTCATAGTATCCAATTTCTTTTTCTTGAACGTAAAGGCTGGCAAAAACTTGATTGGTTGTTGCAGATGAATGAGCCCATTTCTAGCGAAGATCAACAGATGATCGAACAAGATCTGGAGCATTTGATGAACAATTATCCGCCTCAATATTTGTTGGGGTATGCTGACTTTTATGGTCACCGCCTAAAAGTGACAGAGGACACTTTGATCCCTAGACCGGAAACAGAAGAATTAGTTGAACGATGTTTGCAAGAAACGTCAGAACAAAACTTGAAGGTCATAGATATTGGAACAGGAACAGGGGCAATTGCGATCAGTTTAAAAGCTGCAAGAAAGAACTGGGACGTTTCGGCTGTGGACTTATCTCCAGCAGCTCTTTCAGTAGCGAAAGAGAATGCGCAACAAGCTGGACTGGCGATCCATTTTTATCATGGAGATACACTGGCACCGGTCAGTGATCAAACCTTTGACGTCATTATTTCCAACCCGCCGTATATTCGTTTCGATGAATGGGAATTGATGGATGAAAGTGTTCGGACATTTGAACCTAAAATGGCATTATTTGCCGAAGATGAAGGATTAGCCATCTATAAAAAAATAGCAAAAGAAGCAAAACAATGTTTGAAACCAGAGGGAAAACTATTTTTGGAAATAGGATTTAGCCAAGGGGAGACCGTGAAACAAATCTTTCAAACGGCATTCCCCAATAAACAAGTAAGTATTCATAAAGATTTATTTGGAAATGAACGAATAGTTTCTGTGATGAGCTGATTGTGGATGAAAAATATTTTTTATGTTTTTTTATCATAAAAAAACATTGATTTTACAAGGATGAAAACGAGTTATTGACTTATCAACATACTTATCCACTATTGACAAAATAGTTATCAACACTCTGTTGATAACATGAGGATAAAGTAGAATAAATCAAGCATATTGAAAAATGAGGGTGTGGATAGACTGTGGAAACAAACTATTATCATGAAGAACAATTATCAGAAGCAGCACAAGCATTAAAAAGTGGCGAACTCGTTGCTTTTCCAACTGAAACTGTCTATGGACTAGGCGCTAATGCACTTTTGCCTGAAGCGGTAACCGAAGTGTTTTCGGTCAAAGGTCGTCCACAAGATAATCCTTTGATTGTCCATGTTTCATCGTTTGAGCAAGTAAAACAATTTGTGGATAACTTTCATCCTTTAACGGAAAAAATCGTCAATCATTTCTGGCCAGGTCCCTTAACACTTATTTTTGAGATCAAAAAAAGGTCTTTACCACCTATTGTAACAGGTGGGTTATCCACAGCTGCTTTTCGTATGCCAGATAACAAAAAAACACTTGAAGTCATCCAATTAGCTGGTATACCAATTGTTGGTCCTAGTGCGAATACTTCGGGAAAACCTAGTCCAACGACTGCGGAACATGTCTACCATGATTTAAAAGGAAAAATCAATGGGATCATTGATGATGGTGCAACCCGAATTGGTGTGGAATCAACCGTGATCGATCTCAGTGATCCGAATCGTGAACCCATGATTTTACGTCCAGGAGCGGTGACCAAAGAACAGCTTGAAAAAGTGATCGGTGGAAAGGTAGCCGTTGATCGTCATTTAGTCCAAAGCACTGAAACACCTAAATCACCGGGAATGAAATATAAGCACTATTCGCCTGATACGCAAGTCATGATGGTCCAAGAAAATGATTGGGAAGCCGCTGTAAAATGGGCGAAAGAAGAACATTTGCGTGTTGGAGTAATTGCAGGTCCTAAAATTGCTGAAGCTGTTCGTTTTGATGTAGCAGCAGTCTACATGTATTTTGATGATTCAGTAGAAGCCGCTACGAAAGGATTATTTGCAGGGTTACGTGGGTTAGATGAGAAGAATCTTGGACTTGATATGATCTTTGTTGCAGTATTTCCAGAAGAAGGTCTGGGAAATGCTTATATGAATCGCTTAAAAAAATCAGCGGGACAAAAATATTTTGAAAAAAGAACGTAGGTAGCTTGTACCCATACTTTATTATGATACAATGCAATAAAGTAAACTCTACTTGAATAAATTTGAATAAAACTGAGAGATCATGTTCAAAAGAGAAAGAATCAGCAATCATTCGTGAGATATAGCTTTTTACAGCGATCTGAATGACCAGTTAAGGATTTTAGCTGATCGTGCCTAGATTGCTAGTTGATTCATGATTTCTTAGTAAACAATAAGAAGGAGCTGTTGTGTGTGGTAGACTACAAAACGTTTGACCCAGATTTATGGGCAGCAATCGCAAAAGAAGAAGAAAGACAAGAAAATAATTTGGAACTTATCGCTTCCGAAAATTTTGTCTCTGAAGCAGTGATGGCGGCTCAAGGAAGTATCTTGACAAATAAATATGCAGAAGGTTACCCTGGGCATCGTTATTATGGTGGCTGTGAATTTGTCGATATCGTCGAAAGTTTAGCGATCGATCGTGCAAAAGAATTATTCGGTGCAAAATTTGTCAATGTTCAACCTCATTCTGGTTCACAAGCGAACACGGCAGCATATCTTGCTTTAGTAGAACCTGGTGACACGATTTTAGGGATGGATCTTTCAGCAGGTGGACATTTGACTCATGGTTCTCCTGTGAACTTTAGTGGAAAAACGTACCATTTTGTAGCCTATGGTGTTGATCCAACAACAGAAGTCATTGATTACAATGTTGTGCGGATTTTAGCTAGAAAACATCAACCAAAATTGATCGTTGCCGGAGCAAGTGCCTATGGTAGAATCATTGATTTTGAAAAATTTAGAGAAATCGCTGATGAAGTAGGTGCGAAATTAATGGTTGATATGGCACATATCGCTGGCTTAGTTGCAGCTGGTGTCCATCCAAGTCCAATCCCTTATGCGGACATTACTACGACAACCACTCATAAAACATTACGTGGACCACGTGGTGGTATGATTTTGACCAATAATGAAGAATTAGCGAAAAAAATCAATAGTGCAGTTTTCCCTGGCATCCAAGGTGGACCACTAGAGCATGTCATTGCAGGGAAAGCAGCAGCATTCAAAGAAGCATTGACACCTGAATTTAAAGAATACAGTGAACAGATTATTGCTAATGCCAAAGCGATGGCAAAAGTCTTCAATCAAGCAATCGGTACAAGAGTGGTCTCTGGCGCAACGGATAATCATTTAGTTTTAATCGATGTCCGTGGATTAGAGTTAAACGGGAAAGAAGCCGAAAGTATTTTAGATAGTGTGAATATTACGGTTAACAAAAATTCAATTCCATTTGAAACACTTAGCCCGTTCAAGACTAGCGGTATCCGTATCGGTACTCCAGCAATTACTACAAGAGGCTTCAAAGAAGAAGATGCTGCGAAGGTGGCGGAATTGATCGTCAAAGCTTTACAAGCCAAAGAGAATGAAGCCGAATTAGCTGAAGTCAAAGCTGGTGTGCGTGAATTGACTGAAAAATATCCTTTATATAATAAATAAAAGGAATAATCACTACAAAACGAGTCGCTTAACGCAAGAAGTACCATCAGCAGACATAAAAAAGCAACTGTTTCAAAATTCTTAGTTTGCTAAAATTTACTGTGTATTAAAAATAATCCGAAGAATCCAAAATCGCTTCTCCTGTTTTTGGAATTCTTTGGATTATTTTTTGAAATGGCTTATTGTGTGTGGATACTTTTTCAAGGGAAAGTTGTTGGAATCGCTTCTTTTGGGTGTTTTAGTTTTATTTAGGCAAAAGTGTTCTTCTATCGATGCAGCACGAATACATTGGTGAGATCTATTTAAAATAGCCTGAGATATAGGACTGAGATGGATTAGGTGTGGAAGTGTTGAGGTTTTGTTTTAATGATTGGATAAACTAAGACGCAGGTACTGGGGGAAGTATGGGGAATGCTTATGTTGATTGAGTTTGAGAGAAAACAAACAAACTGATTTTTTGACTTTTTCATTGGGGCTCACTAGTATATGAGGTGTAATTTGGCTTTTTATTATAATCTAGGGAGGAACCATGATGACCGAACGAATCTCATTAGAAAAATCAGCAATCGAATTTAGTGATGCAAATGCTCCCCACCCAAGAATCTACGAATTACCACCTGAAGAAGGACGAGCGCTATTAGAAAGAGTCCAAGAATCGCCCGTTGATAAACTACCAGTCGACATTGAAGATTTAACGGTTGATACTGGTCGATGGGGGTCCATCAACGTTCGTTTTGTCCGTCCAGAAGGAAATACTGATAAATTACCAGTGATTTTCTATATTCATGGAGCTGGTTGGGTTTTTGGTAGCGCACAAACTCATGACAAGTTGATTCGTGAATTAGCCGTTCGCACGAACTCGGTCGTCGTTTTTCCAGAGTACAGCCGCTCGCCGGAAGCAAAATATCCAACAGCGATCGAACAAAGCTATGCAGTCTTACAAAAGCTAAGTGAACTAGCGGAATCAAAAGGGTTAGATTTATCTGAATTAGCGGTAGCGGGCGATTCAGTTGGAGGTAATATGGCAACTGTAATGACTATTTTAACCAAAGAACGCCAAGGGTTGCCCATCCAAAAACAACTTTTGTTTTATCCGGTGACGGATGCCAATTTCACTACTGATTCTTATCAAGAATTTGCCGAAAACTATTTTTTAACAAAAGAAGGAATGAAATGGTTTTGGGACCAATATACAACTGATGATTCAGAGCGGTCAGAAATCACCGCATCACCATTACGAGCGACTTCTGAAGAGTTGGCAGACTTACCACCAGCTTTGATTTTAACTGGTGAAGCGGATGTTTTAAGAGACGAAGGAGAAGCTTATGCTCGGAAGTTACGTGATGCAGGTGTGGCAGTCGCCCAGGTTCGTTTTCAAGGGATGATCCATGATTTTGTGATGGTCAATTCATTGGACCAAACCAATGCTACCAGAGCAGCGATGCTTTTAGCGACTCAGTGGTTACAGCAGGATCGATAATCCTATTTATATAACCAGATATGTGTAATATTAATCTGACTAAAAGACAGTAAAAATAACAAAAAAATTCATTGTTTAAAGCTTTTTTGTTATTTTTTACTGCTTTTTTTTATTTTTGATTACTGTTGTTTTATTTATTTTATTTTCTTTTGAAAAGTTGTTGGTTTGACTAGTCAATTGGGTCTTTTTGTTTTACAATTAAAAAGAAACGACAGAACAAAGGAGACCAGAAAAATGGGCAAATTCCAAGTAATCGACCATCCATTGATCCAACATAAACTAACTATTATTCGTGACAAAGACTGTGGAACAAAAGTTTTCCGTGAGGTTGTCGACGAAATTGCTATGTTGATGGCATATGAAGTATCACGTGACATGCCATTAGAAGATATCGTAATCGAAACACCGATTACAGAAACAACTCAAAAAACGTTATCTGGTAAAAAAGTAGCGATCATTCCGATTCTACGAGCAGGTATTGGGATGGTTGACGGTATTTTAGAATTGATCCCAGCTGCGAAAGTCGGACATATCGGGTTATACCGTGACGAAGAAACATTTGAACCTCATGAATATTTCGTAAAATTACCTGAAGATATCGATGCACGACAATTATTTGTTGTTGACCCAATGTTAGCGACAGGTGGCTCAGCGATCATGGCGATCGATGCATTAAAAGAACGTGGCGCTTCAAATATCAAATTTGTTTGTCTAGTAGCTGCTCCAGAGGGTGTAAAAGCTTTACAAGAAGCACATCCAGATATTGATATCTACACAGCTGCATTAGATGAAAAATTGAATGAACACGGCTACATCGTTCCAGGTCTAGGCGATGCAGGGGACCGTTTATTTGGTACGAAATAAAAATAATAAACGCTAAGGCACCAAACCATAGTAGGATTTCTTATTCTATTATGGTTTTTTGTTTGTTATTAATTCTAGTAATTTATCATGGTTTTGATAGAAAGTAGTTTATTCAAAGAATAGCTGCAAGAAGATGGATCAAAGAATATACGGAATTTGAAAAAACGGATGGAGTCTTGCGGAATCTTAAGTGAACAAGAGGAACAGCAAAAGAATAGAGGATAGTTTTTGACATCTCATAAGTCTTTATTGATGTGAGAAAAAAACTATTTTTAAGTTAGAGAGAACAATAGGCACGTTTATGATGACATGAATGGAATAAGTAATCCTAGATAGTTGATGAAATTTTTCAAATAAAAAAACCATCCCAAAAAACGCAGAGATGGTCAGTGTTAAATTTTCTTCAATTCTTTGTAATTGATGATGATTACACCTTTGCTTTGCGTCATTAAATTGGCATTTTCATCTGTTTTGTCAATTTCAACCACAGCCGAGTTTTTCAGTTGTTTTGAAATTGTTCCAGTTTGCGGTGTTCCATGAATCATAAATGTCACGTGAGTGTCGATCGTAAATTTTTCCCCAAATTCTGACGGTACGATAGTTGTATCAAATTTTCCAAACGTTGCCATTTTCATAAAACCTGCCTTTCATATCAATTATACCACGTTTTATGAAAAAAATCATGAAATAGAACGAAATTTACACTTGTGCCTTTACAAATTTTTAAAATACGTATATAATTTCATATGGAAACGCCAGCTTAGCTCAGTTGGTAGAGCAACGCACTCGTAACGCGTAGGTCACAGGTTCGATCCCTGCAGCTGGCATCATTTATAAAAGCAACGATTTCAAAGATTTTTTATTTTGAGATCGTTGCTTTTTTTCGTAAGGAATTTGAAAAGAAGAGGAAGGAACATCATTAAAAATAGCGGATACGGGGATGTCGATTCTGGATCTATTTTACTATTCAATAACTGAGAAGAAGCATCAAGATCTGGTTCTTCAACCAATTTTTAAACATCAAAATTAGTAGATTCTACTAGTTTTGATGTTTTTTTGTTGAACAAATGACAGCCATCAAGTGCTAAAACAGATGGACTCATAAAACTGTTGAAAATTAAAGGAGTTTGGCACAACTAGAGGTTTCGTTCTTTTTTATAAAAAAACTAAGTGGGATTTCTAATAAATGTAAAATTATGGTTAGGAAAAAAGCGGATAGGAAATGATTTTTTTCTTAAATCAAGTCAATTATTTGGCACATTATTCCTTTTTTTGCTATCTAAGTCGCCTTTTTTTTTCACTGTAAATATAGATTACTAATTTTTAAAATGTTATACCGATTTTTTTATTGGTTATTTATTTGTCGTTATTAATGATAGCGAACTAGTTCTGTAGTTGTATTTTTATATTGAAATAAACGATGGTCTGTATGATCTTGCTTCATGACCTTCTGATTTAAAAGTTGAAGAAATTTGACGATCAAAAAAAATTCACTTGAAATTAGTTATTTATTTTTCATATTTATATGCAAACATCAGCAAACCTTCATAATACTATTATTTTTTATTTTAAAAGTGAAAAAAATAGAAAAAAACGGAAAAAATTGGTGTTTATTCAATAAAAAACACTCTATTCTAATTATATATTTGAATTTATTTTAAATTAGGAGGGAAAAATGAAAAAGAAAAAAATTTATCAGGTATTGGTGATGGGGTTAGTTGTTGGTCAGGTTCTTACTAACGGGACAACATTTGCTTACGCAGCAACACTTGAAAGAAATCTTTTGGATGAGAGCAAGTTTTCAGATGAGCGTATGGATGCATTGAATGATCAGTATCAACCAGTTACTTATGTTTACCATAAAATAACGATAAATGAAGCGCCTAAAATTCCTAGTCAACTTCAAAATAAAGAGCTTGTTGAAACTCAAAATATAAATAAAAATGAAGTAAAACAGATCGTTTATCAAGTTCATCAGCAAATAAAACAGCAAATAAAACCAACTACACAGCAACAAATAAAACAACGAAGTTTGTCAAAAACGAACGAAAAGAACCTTTCTAGCCTCTGATTCGAAATGTTTGGAATAGGATTCAATGCTCTTGAAGACTATCAGGTCTTTTGGAAAAAGAGCAAAACTGAATAATTAACATACTTCTAGTGTATTGAATTCATCTACTGGAAGTAATTAGGGAAAGGAATGGCGAAATGGATATCGTTCAGTTGCTAGATGAAAACTCAAAAATGAAAATTAAACTTTTGGAACTTATTCAGACAAAACTTGGTGAAAGAGTAGAAATCTCTTTTTTAGCGCAGAAAACAGGTATATCTAAATTTAAATTAAGTAAATTAATTCATGAGTTGAAAATGGAGCTAGAACAGAAATTATGCTTAAATGATTTTTTTATCGTAAAGCGGGGCGTTATTCAAGTATATTCTTTTATTTGTGATGAGAACATTCTTAAATTACGTCAGCACTATTTAAATAGTTCGCTAACTTATCAGCTGCTTATTTTCCTGCTGTTTTCAAACCGACCGATTAATAAATTTACGACCGATCATTACATTTCAAATTCTTCTTTATATCTTTATAAAAAACGAATCAATAAATTGTTAGAAAAAGATCATCTCATTATTAAGAAAAATAAGATAGTAGGGAATGAATGGAAGATTCGCTCGGTAGGGTATGGCATTCTCCATAATTTGAATGGGATTGATTCCCCTTTTACTGAGCAACAAAAAAACCAAAGTGATCGGCTTGTATTTTGGATCGAACAATTTTTTAGAATTAGAATCCGTAATAGTTTACGTTATAAATTATCTTTATTTCTATCAATCAGTGCGCTTCGGATTCAGAGAAAAGCGTATTTGGATGAAGCACATCTGACGATCAAAGTTGATCAGACCTCAATATTGGTTCAAAAACTTGCAGGAAAATTGAAGACAGAGTACCAAATATCAGATACAGTAGCAGTAAAAGAAGCTTCAGTCTTGTATGCCTATTTATATGTTAATCGGATCATTGATAAGAAGTCTTGTCTAGATTTTTCTGAACTAGATCCGACACTGTCAATTTTTAACAATAATTATTCAAGTATGCTAAAAGGTATTGCTGATTCAACTTTTGTTGATCAACGTCTGTTTAAAGTGTTATTGAAAAATGTGCAACCGATACATGAACGGTTGTTATTTATGCCCGATATCCATCATCGTTTTGGAAATATCCATAATTTTCAATTTTTAAGAGAAGAATATCCTTTATTTGATCAGAAAGTCAATGAAACCATTATGGAAACAGCTCGTTCTATTTTACTTAATGAAGAAGAAAAAGCAGATTTATACATGTACTATATGATGGAATTGATTGAAAATTTTCCCTTAGAAGCAGTTGAAGAAGCTGTTTATATTACGTTGGATTTTTCTTATGGAAAAGCGTATGAAGAGTTTATTGCAGAACATCTCCAATATTCCTTAGCTGGAAAAATAGTCATTGAAAAAGTTATTTCTTCGAAAACGGATATCTATATTTCTGACTTTCATTTAGGAAACCTTCAATGTACCCATATCTTATGGCAACGATTGCCCAACAATCATAATTGGCAAGAACTAATTAAACAAATTAAACAATGCATCAGCGAAAAAAATGTCGTAAATCAAAAGGAAACGTCCAATGTTTCCTCTACCAGCTAGTCTTTTTTCTTTTACTTGCCTATAATGTGACAGAGATTTATTCAATAGCTTTATCGGAATGTTATTGTTGTGTTTAGAAGTAATGTATTTGCTAACTAGAAAAATAAAAAAACACCTGAAATCAAACGCTCATTTCAGGTGTTTTTTTTATAGAGAAAACCTTGGGCACGAAGGGAGAACATCTCGAAATAGAAATAGCTATTCTCACCACGGTCAGTATTCATGATTTATTCTTTTTCACGAGAAACGATGGTTTGTTCTGTTTCACGTATGATATAAACGGGGCGTTGTTTGGTTTCAAGGAAAATTTTACCAATGTATTTGCCAATGATCCCTAGGCATAGTAATTGGATGCCGCCGATAAATAAAAAGATCGATACCATTGAAGGCCAGCCGGCTGTCGGGTCACCAAATAATAATGCTCGTGCAATGATAAATAAAATAGCAATTCCCGAACCAATACAAGAAAGAGCGCCAGTGAAAGAGGCGATCGTTAGTGGTGCATCTGAAAAATTGACGATTCCATCAATCGAATAATTGAATAATTTCCAAAAGGACCAAGAGGTTTCACCAGCCACTCGTTCACGGTTTTCAAAAGAAAGATACTCTGTTTTGAAACCGACCCAACTAAATAATCCTTTTGAAAAACGATTGTACTCGGTTAACTCTAAAACAGCATCAACCATCTGTCGAGTCATCAAGCGGAAATCTCTTGCACCATCTACCATTTCTGTGTCACTGATTTTATTGATCAACTGATAGAACCGTTTAGCGAAGAAACTCCGAATCACTGGTTCTCCTTCTCTTGTTGAGCGTCTCGTTCCTACGCAATCAATGTCAGTTGTCGTGATTTTTTCAATCATGAGTGGTAGTAATTCTGGAGGATCTTGTAAATCAACGTCCATTACTGTGATTAGCTCCCCAGTCGAAGCTTGTAAACCCGCATAGAGGGCAGCTTCTTTTCCGAAATTTCGAGAAAAAGAAACGAATCTCACATATTCATATTTTCTCGCTAATGCTTTAATGACTTGTAGCGTACCATCTGAGGAGCCATCATCAATAAACAAGTATTCAAACTCGTGTCCGTCTTTGAATTTTTCTACTTCATCGAAAAAAAGCGGTACAGTCTTTTCTTCGTTATAGCAAGGGACAACAATTGATATTTTCATATGATAAATCCTTTCAAGAAAATATTATTTGTTCGAACAGAATAGTAAATAAACTGTATTTTCTGTTACTTAAGTAATCATCATTTTTAGTTTATCATTAAGCTGACACTTAATAAAACTTTAAATTGCATTTTTAGCTAAAATAATACAAGATAAATAAAATAGTAGAACGGTAGAGGAGGGCAAGTCTAGTTCATTCAGGATTAGACGATGAAAATGAAAATAAATACGCCGATTGGAAAACTATGGTTAGATGCAGATCAGAATGGGTTGACGAAGGTTTCGTTTCATCCGATTGAAGAAATGGCGGTAAATGGTGCACAGGATCAAGGAAAGAAACAAGAAATCCTACTTGAAACAGAACGTCAATTGGCTGAGTACTTTGAGGGCAACCGGCAGGACTTTCAACTTCCGTTATCAATAAACACAGGCACGATTTTTCAACAAAAGGTTTGGCAAGCATTGCAAGAGATTCCTTATGGAGAACTACGCACATATAAAAAAATAGCAGAAACCATTGATCATCCCAAAGCGGTCCGAGCAATCGGACAAGCGAATCGCATGAATCCATTACCAATCGTGATTCCATGTCATCGAGTGATTGGACAAAACGGTCAATTAACCGGTTATATGGGAAATGCGGAAGCTGGCTTATTGATCAAACGTCAACTACTTGTATTAGAAAAAGCACTATCTGAATAAAAAAGAACTGAAATCATTGACCTAAAAACCACCCCTTCGCCCTGAAATAGAAGTGACTATTTTGGGACGAAGAGGTGGTTTTAAGTCTGGGGATTTTATGAAGCCAACAAAGGCAGACCGCTTATACCAGTGGAATCCGGTAGTTATAGTGTTGTTAACCAAATGAATAGCAGCGCAGCAACAGTTTGCAGTAAACCAACTGCTAGACCATAAGATAAGAATCGAGGTCCTTCTTTCATGAATTTAGCGAAATCTAAACGTAAACCAATTGCGGCTAAAGCAGTGATTTCAAACCAATTACTAATAAAGTGAGCCCCTTTGTCGATAAAAGTTGGGAGCGTAAATAGGCTGTTGAGCAAGCAGAAAACTAAAAAGCCTAAAACATACCATGGTAATGGGAATCTTCTTTTCTTGGGACTGTCAGACGAAATCGTTTCAGCAGAAGCTGTCTTTTTTTGGATAAATTTTTCAAATAAATAGACAACAGCAACTAACATCATGATCCTTAAAATTTTAAAGAGCATGGCAAATTGAACAACTGAAGCATCAAGCAAACTGGCGCCAGCGACTACTTGTCCAACAGATTGAAGTGTTCCACCTAAAAGGGCACTTTTTTCAATTAAGTGATCTCCGTATAAGTGTAAGCCAAGAAAAGGTAAAGAAAGCATCATGATCGTTCCTAATAAATTCACTAATGTAATGATCTGTCCTTTTTCTTCCTCTTCGGCATGGATCACTGGAGCGATCGCTGCAATAGCCGAAGAACCGCAAACAGCATTTCCTCCTGCCATCATCAAGGAAGCTGTATCGCTAAACAACAATTTTTTGCCGATCCAATAGGCACCGACGATCGTCACACTCATTTGCAACAAGACGAAGGCAATCCCTTTGATGCCGATTTGAGCAATCGTTTGAGCCGTAACCGTTGCTCCCAATAAGAAAACGGAGCATTCCAATAATTTGCTTTCAGCGAATTTTGTTCCAATGGCTAAAGAAGGTTGTTTGAAAAAAGTATTACCTAACAAGATCCCTAATAAAATGGCGATCGTGGCAGCACCAAGCTGTGGGAGCAACAATGCGAGAAGTTTGCTCATGACTGCTACTGAAAAAGCAAGAAGTAATCCAGGTAAGATTCTTCGAGAGCCTTGATTTTTAAATTGATTAATGGTTACTTGTAGATTCATGTTCTAAAAATTCCTTTCATTATCTGTGCGCATGTTTCAGAGTTGAAAAACGGGTACTCGTATTTAGAGGACGACGACTCTGAACTCAAGAATATCCTTGATAATAGTAGCACTATTCGTTTTGATTGACAAAGTTTAAAAACGCAAAAAATCTTCTGCCTTTTTCTAAATTTGAAAAAGACAGAAGAATAACATCTTAATTAAATTTCTTTAGGGACATATTTATTTGTGTTTCCATGTTCTTTGAACAAGAAGCGGATATAATGACCTAATACATAAAGCACCATTCCAGTAGCGATTACTAATTCAACCAGTTTCAAGACCGTTAAAAAGCCAGTAGCGATCCCTAATGAATGAAAGTAATTTACAGCACAAAACATAGCAGTTGCAGAAATAACTAGTGGAAAGGTAAAAGCAGCGTAGCTTGGATAAAAATGTAGTTTAAGTAATCGTGGTAAAAGAGACAGCACGATAAAATATAAAGTTTGCGAAAGGATAAATAAGGCAACGACTAAATAAAAGGAAGGTTGCGCAAAATTTTTCAAATAGCCAGTTAAACAAAGAGATCCCGGAGCTGCAACGATCGTAATCAATGGTAGTGTAGGATGTGCCATGTTTTTCACGAAAAATACCCGATGGATGATGATTGGCAATAAGAAAACGTAACAAGCTAGAGATAGCCAAAAGAATAGTTGGCCAATGAATGGGAAAAAGTTTCCAGCAGTTACTGTAATTACCCCGAAACCAACATAAATAATGAACCAACTTGGATAAATGACTTCCAGTGATAAGTCTGCTTTGATTACATGATGGTAAGTAAAGTAAACAACTAAAATCACTTGTAGCAGGACAGCGCCAAGCCAGATGATCCGAACGATTGGTAAAAGGTGCGTAAATGGAACAAAGTAAGTACAAATAACCATTAATGACATCGTAAAAGTCGGTGAAACCGAGGCAATGATTGGATCATGTAATGTTTGTCTCGTATGTTCAAATAATAGGAACAATTTGCTAAACATTAGGATCATGAGAATCATACTAATCCCACCAATGATATTTCCTAGATGAATCCAATGATATTCTTTAAACAGATTACCTAGCGAAGCTAAACCTAGAATGAGCCCACAAATCGGGACAGGAATAAGTTTTAAAAAATTCTTCATTAATTGAATTCTCCTTTTCATAAGATGAGTGTGTTGTCTAAAGCTCAGAACAAAATGATCAGTCAGGTGGAAAGGTTGATAGTAGGTTGCATAAATAATTATGAATGACTATTTATTGGGAAATAAACAAATCGGTAGCCCTGACTGATCATTAAGAATACAAGTAACGATCTTTTTATGTCTGAGCGAGATCGAAACATTCGTTGCTTTTCAATCTCATATATTGTGCGTTACATTTACTATTATAGTCATTTCATGATATATTTAAATCAAATAGTTGATATAGTTACTATAATAAAAAATTATGGAAGTGATCGCATGCTGAAATTGTTAACAACTTTTCGTGTCGTATACGAAACAAGAAATTTTTCTCGAACAGCCGAATTACTTTTCTTATCTCAACCTGCTGTCTCCAATCAAATCAAACAGCTGGAAAGAGAATTAGGAGTGATTCTCTTTGAGCGAAATGGTCGGAAAGAAATGAAGCCGACAAAACAAGCAGATCTACTCTACGAACGAGCGTTAGTTTTATTAGAGGAGTGGCAAGAAACACAACAACAATTACTAGATGAACAAAATGAAGAAGAAGTTTGCCGAATCGTTGCTTCTCACACTTTTGCCGTCTATCTGTTACCAAAATTGTTGAAAGATTTGCTTTTGAAATATCCTAAAATTAATTTTGTGATTGCCTATGCCAATTCTCATGATGCGTTGGAACAAGTAGCAAAACACGAGGCTGATTTTGGTTTTATCGAAAAGCCTTTAGAAACTTCTGGTGTTCAAAGGTTTTCATTGATGGAGGATGAACTAGTGATTGCGGGGGATCCTGACAGTCAGTTATGGTTAGTTCGAGAAACAACTTCTGGAGTTTTTCATTATACGCAACGGTATTTTGAAGAAAAAAATATCCATGGGAAAAAGTTGTTAGTAAAAAGTAACGAAGTCATTGCCGCTCTTTTAAAGGAAGGAGTAGGACGTTCGATTTTATCAAAACGTGCGGTGCCACCAGAAGTACCATCCGAGAAATTAGCGTATCATCGAAATTTTTATTTGATCCAGCGAACAAATTTAGTTTCAGAGAATTTACAAGCGATTGGTAAAGAGATCTTGAAATATAATGAACGCTATCAAAAATGATTCGTAAGAACTTTATCTGTTATCTCGATGATGGGTCTGACTGAAGAGCAGCAAGGCAGATGATTAGATAAGAATAATTTTAAGTTTTCCCAAATGTATTTGCTTTGGCTTTCAATTATGCCGTTAGACCGCTATAATATAGAACAGTATGGTTTTTAAGAAAAGGGATGAAACATGGAAAAAAAAATAAAAGCTTCTAATAATAATCGTGATAATCGCATTGATTATGGCGTCATATTACCAGTCTTCTTATTATGTTTGATTGGATTGCTTTCTTTATATGTCGCGCTGAGTCATGATCCTAACCACCCTTCGGTAGTAAGAGGTGTTGGGATGCAAGCGATTTGGTATATCGTGGGCTCAATTGCTATTGTCGTGATTATGCATTTGAATTCCAAATGGATCTGGAAATTAACACCTTATCTCTATGGTTTTGGTCTAATTGTAATGGGACTCTTGTTAAAGTTTTATGACCGCAACCTCGCCCAGTCGACCGGTTCCAAAAACTGGTTTAGTTTTGGTTCCTTGACGTTTCAGCCAGCAGAGTTAATGAAAATTGCTTATATTTTAATGATGGCGCTGATCGTGACAAAACATAATACTCAGATGAAGGAACGAACGCTCAAATCAGATTTTTGGTTGATCGCCAAGATGTTGATTGTGACGCTCCCGGTTTTAGCCTTGATTATGGCACAAGATGATTTTGGGACCATGCTGGTATTCTTAGCAATTTTTGGTGGAGTTTTCTTAATGTCTGGTATCTCTTGGCGCATTATCGTGCCCGTAATTGCTTTGGCAGTGATTGTCGGTGCTGGAACCATCTTTTTAGTTACCACAGAAGGCGGAAGAGATTTATTATATAAAATCGGGTTTAAATCTTACCAGTTTGCTCGTATCGATTCTTGGCTTGATCCATTCCATGACACGACTGGGATGAGCTATCAGCCAGCACAAGGGTTGCTCGCAATAGGAACTGGTGGATTATTAGGTAAAGGATTTAATGTAAGTAATATCTATGTACCTGTTCGTGAATCAGATATGATTTTCACCGTGATTGGTGAGAATTTTGGGTTTATCGGTGGCGCATTCGTCATCTTCTTGTATTTTATTTTGATTTATCGTATGATTCGTGTCTGCTTTGATACGAACAATGAATTTTATGCTTATATCGCCAGCGGCTTGATCATGATGCTCTTGTTCCATGTATTTGAAAATATTGGTGCTAATATTGGACTCTTACCATTAACAGGGATTCCCCTGCCATTCATTAGTCAAGGTGGGTCATCGATCCTTGGAAATATGATCGGTATCGGTTTGATATTATCCATGAGGTATCAAAATGAGGCGCCTGCGAAAACTTCTAGGAGGTAACACTGTTGTATCGTTTTTATTGGTATCCGAAATGTTCCACTTGCAAAAAAGCGAAAGCTTGGTTGGATGCGCATCATGTTGATTATCAAGTAATTGATATGATTGCTAGTCCACCATCGGAAGAAATGATCACAGACTGGTTGGAACATAATGAGATTCCATTACGTCGTCTGTTCAATACGAGTGGCATGAAGTATCGGGAAATGGGGCTAAAAGACCAAGTGGCTGATTTTTCGATCAATGAAGCTAGTCGCATTCTTTCAAGTGATGGGATGTTGATCAAACGTCCCCTGATCGTCAAAGGCAAACAACTCGTCGCAATCGGTTTTAATGAAAAAATATACGAAGGAGTATTGATATAAAATGGCTGGGAAACACTTGAAGAAAAAAGATAACCTTTGGATCTTATTTAATGGGAAAGAATATTGTGTCGGTTTAACTAATGAAGCACAAAAAGAATTAGGTGATATCACATTTGCCAATTTGCCAAAAGCTGGTCAGTCTTATCAAAGCGGGGAGCCTTTGATCGAAGTGGAAGCTGAAAAAGCGGTCAGTGAATTTGCTAGCCCATTAAGCGGTACGGTTTCTTCCGTGAATGAAAAAATCAATGAAGATATCAATGTCTTAAATGATCAAGATGAAATGAATGCTTGGCTTTTAAGCTTTAAAGAAGTCGATCCAACAGAATTTGAGAAATTATAAGAGTTAGCAATTTTCAGAAAATTTTAAAGAAGTAACCGGTAAAATGTTGACACGTTATTTTCCAACTGCTATAATCAGAACAATCATAAATAAAGCTTTGAAAAGAAGAGTACATGTCACAGACGTTCAAAGAGAGCCCTGATTGCTGAAAAAGGGTAACGGAAATGAGATGGAAGATGGTCTTAGAGCAGAGTAGGTGAGCCTTGCAAACTTACTACGGGGGTGCCCGTTACAGCACAACGGTATACGGGCATGATTATGATGAAAGAACGATGACCCAAGTACTGGTAAAGGTTGTTATTGTGAGATAGCAGCAAATCAAGGTGGTAACACGGAAGTTTCAGCTTTCGTCCTTTTGCTAAAGCAAGGGGGCGGAAGCTTTTTTGTTTCCTACTTGATCTCCATGTAAAAAATAAAAGAAAGATGTGAGCGATATGTCATTGATCCAATTAACCAATGTTGAGAAAACATTTGGTGGCAGAAATGGAACGATCCAAGCGGTAAATGATGTTTCATTAACTGTTGAAAAGGGTGATATTTACGGCATCGTTGGCTATTCTGGAGCAGGTAAAAGTACACTTGTCCGTTTATTGAATGGATTAGAGCTACCTACTAGCGGAACGGTTGTTGTAAATAACCAAGAGATTACCAAACTAAAAAATAAAGAACTGAGAACATTTCGTAAAAAAATCGGTATGATTTTCCAACATTTCAATTTGTTATGGTCACGGACGGTTTTAGAAAATATCCAACTACCATTAGAATTAGCAGGCGTACCTAAAGCCCAACGTAAAGAACGGGCAGAAGAATTGCTTGGATTAGTCGGATTAGAGGGTAGGGGAAATGCCTATCCTTCACAACTTTCAGGAGGACAAAAACAAAGAGTTGGGATAGCTCGAGCGTTGGCCAATGAACCTGAGATCTTACTTTGTGACGAAGCAACCAGTGCACTAGATCCACAAACCACTGAAGAAGTACTGGATCTTTTATTAGCTATCAATAAGAAATTACATTTAACGATCGTATTGATTACGCACGAAATGAACGTGATTCGTAAAATCTGTAACAAGGTAGCTGTGATGGAACGAGGAAAAGTTGTGGAAGAAGGCGATGTTTTGACAGTCTTCAAAAATCCAAAACAAGAAGTAACAAAACGTTTCGTGCAACAAGATATCGAACCAGAAGCAGACTCAAAAGAATTATTGGCTGAATTGATCAAAGAAAATCCAAAAGGTCGATTAGTGACATTAGTGTTCAACGAAAAAAATGCTAACGAGCCAGTCATCTCTCAAGCCATTCGTCAGTATAACGTCGATATCAATGTCGTTTACGGTAAAATCAAACAAACAGCAGAAGGTTCTTTTGGTTCCTTAACAACACTGATGACTGGGTCAGAGAACGAATTGGATCAAGCAGAGCGGTTTATTAAAGAACAAGGTGTTGGAGTGGAGGTGATCCACCGTGGATAAAAGCTTTGCAGAAACGTATTTAGATTTTAGTCAAATCAACATGGAAACGATGAAACAAGCATTCATCGATACGCTGTATATGACGTTGGTGTCCATGGTATTAGTGACCATCATTGGTTTAGTCCTAGGTTTGATCCTGTATTCGATTGGACGGAAAAATAAACCTTATGCACGAATCATTTATGGTATTGTTTCGATTATTAGTAATATCTTTCGATCTACACCATTTATGATCTTGATGGTCTTGATCATTCCATTCACGAAAGCAATCGTCGGAACCATGTTAGGGGCGCAAGCTGCTATTCCTGCCTTGGTACTTTCAGCTGCCCCATTTTATGCTCGTCTAGTTGAAATTGCTTTTCGTGAAGTTAGTCCTGGAGTTTTAGAAGCGGCGGATGCGATGGGTGCTAGCTACTGGGAAATCATTTGGAAAGTCTTGATACCAGAAAGCGTGCCTGCACTGATCTCCGGATTGACAGTTACTACCATTTCAATGATCGGCTTTACTGCGATGGCGGGTGCGATCGGAGCTGGTGGTTTGGGAGGTCTTGCTTGGCAAGAAGGTTACCAACGTGGTAATCTGACCGTGACATTTGTGGCAACGTTAGTGATACTAGTCATTGTATTTATTGTTCAAGGAATTGGGGACTTTTTAACAAAGAAAACAGATAAAAGATAAGAAGAAATAGGAGGATAAAGGATATGAAAAAGAAAATTTTTGGATTTGCAGCAGCGGTCTTGCTGACTGTAGGGTTAGCAGCTTGTGGCAATAATAGCGATAGTAAAGGTGCTTCATCAAAAAGTGACGATACAACTTTAAAAGTAGGCGCATCACCAACACCTCATGCAGAAATCTTGGAACATGTCCAACCGCTATTGAAAGACGAAGGCATTAATTTAGAGATCGTGAAATTCGATGACTACATTTTACCAAATCAATCTTTAGCAGAAGGCGATATCGATGCCAATTATTTTCAACATATTCCTTATCTAAATAAAGAAATCAAAGAAAAAGGCTATGATTTTGTCAATGCGGGTGCTGTCCATATTGAACCAATGGGCTTGTACTCAAAGAAAATCAAAGACATTGCTGATTTAAAAGACGGCGCAACAGTGATTACTTCAAATTCAGAATCTGACTGGGGACGAATCATCACTATTTTACAAAATGCTGGCTTAGTTAAGGTAAAAGATGGCGTAGATCTAGAAACAGCTACGTTTGATGACATCGCTGAAAACCCTAAAAACTTAAAATTCAATCATTCGATTGATCCTTCTTTGTTAGCTTCTACTTATCAAAATGATGAAGGTGACTTAGTAGCAATCAATGCAAACTTTGCTTATGGTGCTGGTTTGAATCCATTGAAAGATTCTGTCTTATTAGAAGAAGACAACTCACCATATGTGAATATCATTGCCACACGTAAAGGTGATGAAAATAGCGAAAAAATCAAAAAATTACTTGAAGTCTTACACCGTGAAGACGTTCAAAAATGGATCGAAGACAAATGGGGCGGTTCAGTCAAACCTGTCGCAGCTGATGCTAAATAAGCACTTCAAAAAATAGAGTTGAACAAAATCAAATGTTCATCTAAAAAATAATCAAGTCATCAAAAACATCAAAGTTAGTTGATTTTACTAGCTTTGATGTTTTTTTGTAGAGTGAATAGTGAATAAACTAGCTATGTAACCAATAGAGAACTCTCTTTATTATGGCATTTTTCAAGAAGCATTTATTAAGAACAGGTAAGCGGTAATCAAGAGATGCGCACTGTCATCATTCTGCAAACCAACGTTCACCTATCGTTTTACATAAAACAAATCAACATAACCAGTGATCAATGAATGCTAAAAACAGAAGTTTCTTTATAAATATTATTATCTAGTAATATTGATTTAATGATAACTCGTGAAAAAAGTTTTGATTTTAGTGGGTTATAACATTGCGCTCTATTCTCAATTAGTCTAAAATAAGTGAGAACGAAACAGAATCTGGAGGGAATTTGCATGTCTGTCTTAGAAATAAAAAATTTACACGTCTCAATTGAAGAGAAAGAAATTCTTAAAGGCGTAAACTTAACGATGAAAACAGGCGAGATCCATGCCATTATGGGACCAAATGGAACAGGGAAATCGACGCTGTCAGCCGCTATTATGGGGAATCCAAACTATGAAGTCACTGAAGGCGAGATCCTATTTGACGGAAAAAATATCTTAGATTTAGAGGTCGATGAACGGGCACGTCTAGGATTATTTTTAGCGATGCAATACCCAAGCGAAATTCCTGGGATCACGAATGCAGAATTTATGCGTGCAGCGATCAATGCCAAACGTGATGAAGACGATAAAATGTCTGTTTTGACTTTCTTGAAAAAATTAGATGAAAAAATGGCGCTGTTAAATATGCCAGAAGAAATGGCCGAACGTTACTTGAATGAAGGCTTTTCTGGTGGCGAAAAGAAACGAAATGAAATCTTACAATTATTGATGTTAGAACCAACTTTTGCCATTTTAGATGAAATTGATTCTGGATTAGATATCGATGCATTGAAAGTCGTAGCAAAAGGGGTCAATGAAATGCGTAGCGAAAACTTTGGCGCATTGATCATCACCCACTACCAACGATTATTGAATTATATCACTCCGGATGTCGTCCACATCATGATGGAAGGACGTGTCGTGATGACTGGGAATGCAGATCTAGCAAAACGACTTGAAGCAGAAGGGTATGCTGGCATCAGCAAAGAACTAGGAATCGACTATAAAGAAGAAGAAGCGTAAGGAGGAGCGGAAAATGAAAGAAACGAACTGGCTCGACCAACTTGACGCAGTTACCAATTTTTCTTTAAGCAAAGGGGAACCTGAATGGATGACCCAATTACGTCAAGCAGCGTTAGAAAAAGCCAATCAATTACCACTTCCTCAGATCGATCGTGTAAAATTCCATCGCTGGCCATTATTCGATATCCATGAGTTCACAGACCACTTTAGTGAGACAGGAAATGTAGCTGGGTTTGACGTAATGAAAGACAACCCTGTGTTGGTGCAGGAAGGAACAAATACGATCTTTGAACAATTACCAGTGGAACTCATGGAAAAAGGCGTGATCTTTACAGATATCTTCACAGCGCTCCAAGAGCATCCAGATTTAATCAAACCATACTATATGGAAAAAGCAGTGAAAATGGATGAAGATCAATTGACCGCTTTACATGCTGCTTTCATGAACAGCGGAGTGTTTTTATATGTTCCTAAAAATGTCGTGATCAATGAGCCAATTGAAAGCTTATTCATCCAAGATGGCAAATTAGCACAGCATTTCTTTAAACATGTCTTGATCGTCGCAGAGGAACATAGTGAGTTCTCTTACTTGGAACGATTCCAAACGACTAAAGAGAAAATCCAAAAAGCTTCTGGTAATATCATTGTCGAAGTGATCGCTAAAGCTGGAGCAAAAATCAAATATTCAGCTGTCGATCAATTAGGAGAAAATATTACTTCTTATATCAACCGCCGAGGTCATATTTTACGTGATGCTTCTGTAGATTGGGCAATCGGCGTGATGAATGATGGACACGTGATTGCTGATTTTGATTCTGATTTAGTTGGCGAAGGCGCCCATGCAGAAGTGAAAATCGTTGCCATTAGCTCAGGAAAACAAATCCAAGGAATTGATACGCGTGTCACGAACAAAGCGCCTCATACGATCGGACATATCTTACAACATGGTGTGATCCGAGAAAAAGGGACGTTGACTTTCAACGGGATCGGACATATCTTAAAAGGCGCAAAAGGAGCCGATGCCCAACAAGAAAGTCGAGTATTGATGCTTTCAGATAAAGCAAGAGGAGATGCCAATCCGATCTTACTTATTGATGAGAATGAAGTCACTGCAGGACATGCTGCCAGTGTTGGTCGGGTCGATCCTGAAGAAATGTATTATTTGATGAGCCGTGGTCTTCATAAAGAAGAAGCAGAACGATTGGTTATTCGAGGATTCCTTGGCTCTGTGTTAACAGCAATTCCAGTAGAAGCAGTCCGAAAAGAGTTAGTGGAGGTTATTGAAGGGAAGTTGAATGTATGATTCTGAAAGAAACCATTCGCGAAGATTTTCCAATATTATTTCAAGAAGTCAATGATGAACCGCTCGTTTATTTAGACAATGCAGCCACTACGCAAAAGCCAACAGCAGTAATTGAAGCAATAAAAAAATACTACGAACAAGATAATGCCAATGTGCATCGAGGAGTCCATACCTTAGCCGAACGAGCAACATTTGCCTACGAAGGCGCTCGGGAAAAGGTCAGAAAGTTTATCCATGCAGCTGAAACTGCTGAAGTCCTATTTACTCGTGGCACCACCACGAGTTTGAACTGGGTCGCTCGCAGCTTTGGTGAACAGTTTCTGCAAGCAGGGGATGAAATCTTACTTTCTTACATGGAACACCATTCCAATGTCATTCCTTGGCAACAATTAGCCAAAAAGACAGGAGCAACATTAAAATATATTGACTTGACTACCGACGGATTTTTAGACATGGCACAAGCAAAACAATTGATCACTAACAAAACAAAAATCGTATCGATTGCTCATGTTTCAAATGTCTTAGGTGTGATCAATCCCGTCAAAGAACTAGGAAAACTTGTCCATGAGCAAGGTGGGGTACTAGTTGTAGATGGCGCACAATCCGCTCCTCATATGCCAATCAACGTCCAAGAATTAGACTGTGATTTCTTTGCGTTTAGCGGACACAAAATGTGTGGACCGACTGGGATCGGAGTCTTATATGGCAAACGAAAATGGTTAGAACAAATGGAACCAGTCGAATTTGGTGGCGAAATGATCGACTTTGTCGACTTGTACGATAGTACTTGGAAAGAACTTCCATGGAAATTCGAAGCCGGCACACCTAATATCGCTGGAGCCATCGCACTAGGTCAAGCAATTGATTATCTCGAAAATGTTGGGTTGGACAATATCCATGATCATGAAAAAGAATTAATTGCCTATGTCTTACCTAAACTACAACAAATCGATGGGTTGACCATTTATGGTCCACAAGATCCCGCTACTCGTACAGGGGTCATCGCCTTTAATCTAGATGGCTTGCATCCTCATGATGTAGCCACTGCTTTAGATATGGAAGGCGTCGCTGTTCGTGCAGGTCATCATTGTGCCCAACCTTTATTGAACTATTTAGAAGTCTCAGCGACCGCACGAGCAAGCTTTTATTTTTATAATACGAAACAAGATGCAGATCGTTTAGTCGAAGCAATTCTTGCAACGAAGGAGTTTTTCCAACATGGCACTCTCTAAACTAGATAATCTCTATCGTCAGGTCATACTTGATCATTCTTCGCATCCTCATCATCGAGGTACGTTGACTGAATCAACCAGTCGAATCGAACTGAATAATCCGACCTGTGGCGATGTCATCGAATTACAAGTCGAAGTCAAAGAAGGAATCATCAAGAATATCGCATTCAACGGTAACGGTTGTTCCATCAGTACAGCCAGTGCATCCATGATGACCGATGCTGTCATGGGAAAATCTGTTGAAGAAGCACAACAATTGATCACTGATTTCTCGCAATTAGTCCAAGGAAAAGAAGTCAAAGCCATCGACCAATTAGGCGATGCAGCAATGCTCAGTGGCGTAGCCAAATTTCCCGCAAGAATCAAATGTGCCACATTAGGCTGGAAAGCCTTAGAAAAAGCAATGGAAGAAAACGGCACTGCAACCTTCCATCACGTGCATCAGGAAGAGGAGTGAGAACATGGGTGTACCAGAATTAGAAGAATATAAATTTGGTTTTCACGATGATGTGGAACCAGTTTTCAGTACAGGAGAAGGCTTAACTGAAGAAGTCGTTCGAGAAATGTCTCGAATCAAAGGTGAACCTGAATGGATGTTAGAATTTCGTTTGAAATCCTTGGAAACATTCAATAAAATGCCCATGCAAAAGTGGGGACCAGACCTGTCAGACATCGACTTCAATGCCATAAAATATTACCAAAAACCAAGTGATAAACCCGCCCGAGATTGGGAAGATGTACCTGATAAAATCAAAGAAACCTTTGAAAAAATCGGGATTCCTGAAGCAGAACGTGCATACCTCGCAGGTGCTTCTGCTCAATATGAATCAGAAGTCGTTTACCACAACATGAAAGATGAATTTGAAAAATTAGGGATCGTCTTCACCGATACTGATTCTGCATTGAAAGAATATCCTGAATTATTCAAAGAATACTTTTCCAAATTAGTCCCACCAACTGACAACAAACTTGCTGCTTTAAATTCAGCTGTTTGGTCAGGAGGAACATTTATTTATGTACCTAAAGGGGTAAAAGTCGACGTTCCATTACAAACATACTTTAGGATCAATGCCGAAAATACCGGACAATTTGAACGAACATTGATCATCGTTGACGAAGGAGCTAGCATCCATTATGTCGAAGGCTGTACAGCACCAACTTATTCAAGTAACAGTCTTCATGCAGCGATCGTTGAAATCTTCACCCGAAAAGACGCCTATTGTCGCTATACCACGATCCAAAACTGGTCAGACAATGTCTATAACTTAGTAACCAAAAGAGCCAAAGCTTACGAAGGTGCCACAGTCGAATGGATCGACGGCAACCTAGGAGCTAAAACAACGATGAAATATCCAAGTGTTTACCTAGACGGCAAAGGTGCGCGTGGCACAATGCTTTCCATCGCGTTTGCTGGCGCAAACCAAATCCAAGATACTGGGGCGAAAATGATCCATAACGCACCAAACACTTCAAGCTCCATCGTCTCCAAATCGATCTCAAAAGACGGTGGCGAAGTCAACTATCGAGGACAAGTAACCTTCGCTAAAAACAGCGCCGGTTCTATCTCTCACATTGAATGCGACACGATCATCATGGACGAATACTCAAAATCCGATACGATTCCATTCAACGAGATCCACAACAGCCAAGTCTCTTTGGAACACGAAGCCAAAGTCTCAAAAATCTCAGAAGAACAACTCTATTATCTTATGAGCCGAGGCCTAACCGAATCCGAAGCCACCGAAATGATCGTCATGGGCTTCGTCGAACCATTCACCAAAGAACTCCCAATGGAATACGCGGTCGAACTCAACCGTTTGATCAGTTATGAGATGGAAGGGTCTGTGGGGTAACAACTAATTAATTGCTCGAAACGTTGATATTAAAGCGTTTCGAGTATTTTTTTATTTGTATTTTTAAGGGCTCTTTGTCAATAAGGACTGATAAGTTGTGTAAAATCCAATTTGGGTCAGTGTGAAGCTCATTCTGTCTCATTTTTTGTTATTTTACTTTCTCTATATTTTATCTACTAATCTCGCCATCTTTTTGATAGAATCATTCATATAGAATATGTTTTGTTCAGTTCCATCTGGAAGCGAAAAAAATGTATCGAATAATTCTTTTCTAATTTTGTTATATTAGTGTCAGTACTTATAGAGCTTGTACCAGAACTGGCACAACCACTTATAGTTTCCATGAGTAAGGCATATGTTAGAAAATTTCTTCAAAAAATTTCTCCTTAGAATTGAATATGGTCTAATAATAGTCCCGTTGTAGCATACCAAATCTTTAAGATTAATAAGGAAAAGGACTAATTGTAGTCCAAAAGGTGGGTTATTCTTGAAAGAGAAAAAATTATTGATAGAGAAAAAGTAATTGGTAGCAATATTAGACGAATCCGAGTAGAAAAAGGAATTGGTCAAACCGAGCTGGTTAGAGACCTACAGCTCAGGAAAATCGCTATAACTAGGGGAACATTAGTTAAGATTGAAGGTGGTCGACAACACATTAAGTTAGATCAATTGAGAGCTATTAGGGATATTCTACAGGTGTCTTATGAAGACTTGCTTCAATGACTACTTGTAGTTAACTGAATTAAATTATTTATGTTACACCCGTATGTGTCACAGAGAAATACTGATATAATAAGAAATAAGGTATGTAACAATAGAGTATACTCTATTGTGATATGATATTTTTTATAAATTTATGAGGTGAAGAATGGCTGATTTGTTTGGAAATAATTATTTCTTTCTGTATATATTTGCATGTATAACTATCTTCAATTATTCTTCTTTTAAAGAAAACCAAAAAATCATTATCCTATATCTTACAACTTTTGGAATGGGATTTTTGAAAATATTCGATATAGGCACTACAGTATTATTTTTGATAGTTAGTAGTTTTCTGTTTTTAGAAATCTTAACTCAAGATGATTTTAAAATGAAAATAATAACTAAAGTAAGGTATAAGTTGCTAGATTACCTATTTTTAATCATTTTTCAATATGGGGTTATCTATGTTATTCTGTCTATTTTACTAACTAGTTTTAAACTAAGTTATTATGTGTCCTCGATAAGTTACTATCCTTTTGAGAATGTAAAAATTTTCTTTCAATGTATCTCTATTTTATTATTTATAACTGGAATCGTAAAAATCACTTCTGAAAAGTTCAAAATAAAAAATATAAATGAACTTATTAGTGTATTTATGCCTTCTATTAATATGGTTCCATTTGATAAAATTGATCATGAGATATTTAATATGTTGATCGATATGGAGGATAAAACTTTCAGAATTCGGGCGAATACCTACAATTTTTTTTCACTTGAGTTTTTAGGATACAAATTAGGTCAGTTTAAGCAAATTAAGACGATAGCTCAAAAGTATCAAAAGACAATAGTTTATGTAAAAGCTACACGACATATTAGAGGATACTCTACTATAGAAATGCAGCTGATACGCTCTATTGGAATTATGTATGGTTATAACATAACTATTACTCGGAAAATATATGAGATGTTTTATACTACTATTTTTCTGAAGAGTCACAGAAATTATTATGTTAAAAATACTTATGCAAACCACACTAGATACAAAGATTTTTTAATATATACTTATCTAAGAAATGTCAATACAAAAATTGGGAATAAATATTATCCGAGAATTATAGATTTTATTGGTGATAATGAAGAAACTTGGTCAAAGGAAAAATGTTATATAGCTTTTTCAGGATTGCCACACAGGGCTATTAACTCAGAAAATATTCTCAGTATTCATCCAGATATTATAGAAAAGTATCAATTGAATAAAGAGAAGGTATTGAAGTTGATGGATGAAACGGAAATATGATTTTTTATAGAGTATGGGATTGGATAAGCTACTCCAAAATAGTCATACAATACCTTCTTGTATTTTTGTCAAAAAAAGGGTTACCGTTCCGGAGTTTTAAAATCTTATAAATTCCAAAAAGGTTTGAACAGATGCTTGATGCAGCTAACAGTAATTTTTTAAAGATCATTGCGGAGAAAAATTATGATAAATATTTAGAAAGAATAAACGTAAAAAATTTAATAACAGGATTTAGTATCTAAGTATTCTCCATAAATATCTATCAAAAGCACGCCACGCAACTTGAATACGTTTTTGAATACGATTAGAAGACCAATCAAGATGAATTATCATCAATAAAGTGATTATCTCTAGTCAAAAATCGTTGAAATACCAACTATCTTCAATTATCTTTAATGAACTTAACTTCATGGCTGAAACAGAATAACTTGAACCCTCAAATAACTTCTCTACCTGCTATTTTGGATACGCTATTGGATACGTTATCGATGATAGTATCTGCTGATATACACTATCGGTCTATAGTAATTTGTTAGATGAGATATCTCTATAAAACCTATTCTTTTCCTCTGATTTCCAAAAGAGTCAATGGAAGGGTCTGTGGGGTAAATGAACTGATTAAGCTAGGAATGCCTATTTAAAGGTGTTTCTGGCTTTTTTGTTTTGTGTGTTTTGAAAACCAGAACTGATAGCAAATGCTATCAGTCCTAGAAGTTATTAAAGAATGGGCTCGCTTGCTTTCCTTTTCAAGATAATTAGGTAATCTAATTAAAATTAGTTAATGTAGGGTACGTAGATTCAAGCTTATCTGAAGGAGGAATTACATTTACAAGTGTCAATTCTTCCTCTCTACTCGTATGGGTATTCCAAACTTTAGGAGCGTAATCAACAGAGGATGTGCTTTGTATATCGATTATACCTGAAAAAATGTCTTCTACACTTGGTAAATAATAGACATATACACTGGGTAAAGTACTATATTTTACTGCAATTAAGTGTCCTCTTGTATCAAGTTCTCTATTCCAATTTTCAGAATCACCAGATGAAAGGGTAAAGTAGTCTGCATCCCTATTATCAGCCCATCTACTTATTGATGCCTTAAACGAATTACTTGTCAAATTCTTTATTGTTAACTCGTATTTTTTTCCAGTTGTAAAGTGGTTTTCAGTTTTCAAACTAGACATCTTATAATTATCATATGATGGATGATCAAAATAAAGATCACCATCCCGATAAATGTAGTTAGCATTGGTAAATGCATAATACATTTCAAGTTTATTTTCATCCCTAATAGCTAACAAATAACCTCTTGAGGCACTCCTTTTCCAGTGCTCTACATTGCCTTTCTTTATTTCATACCAAATACTAGAACCCTCTCCGTCGTATTCATTAATTGAAAATTCCACTTTATGTGTAGAGTTAGTGCTATCATTTTTGATGTTTATATCTGCGTGTGTTTTGGTCGGTATTAAAAGTAAAAGGAAAGTGATAATCCCTACGTAAATACTAACCAAGGATAATTTTTTTCTCATACTCTTTCTCCTTAAAAAAATATAGCAAGCGCTTACTAAAAATAGTTTAACACACTAGTTATTTCTTAAATTTTTTACTTTTAAATGCAATTTCAATAAACTTTGTATTGTTTAATCTAAAAGAGTGAAGAGAGATTTTTTTACCGATATATATTGAAATGTTTACTTATATCGATTATTTTAATGTTTTTTTATAAAGGCGATAGCTAGAGGAGATATCCCTGAAAAGAGAAGCTGATTGTCTTAAGTAATTTAGTCGATTTGATTTTTATGGTTAACAAAATGCTACACATTAAAAAATTCAGGTACTGAATCTTTTTCAAAATTTGTATCCTTTTCGGTGAAGAGACTTCATTGGAAATTGGCGAATATTTACAGAATTATAACTAAATAGGTATAATATGTGAATGATGGAATATAAAAAAATAGCAAGGAGGGAAATATGGTCTTTCATATGCATACACCTATTGCTTTCTAGGGGACGACGCCAATGGCAGTGACTTTGATATACACTTACTGCTGGGTTGTGGAGTAAGTCTGCAACACAGTGCATAGGACAAAAATGAAAACCTATGAGAGGTTCGGATTAGATTAGTATCTATGAAGTTGGAAGCAGAAGTAATCGCGATAGCGGTGAATTTGTCACTATTCAAAGAAGCCTGCAGATAAGAACGAACGGAACCCTTTTCTCCAAAAATAATTTTATTATTATTGGAGGAAAGTAAATGTGTGTAGAAGAAAATAGTGGATTTGTTTGTGTGAATTGCCACAAAAAAATACAAAAGTTAACAAATGGGTCATACCGTAATCATTGCCCGTATTGTTTATATTCGTTACATGTCGATCATGTTCCAGGAGACAGAAAGAGTTTATGTAAAGGGCTTATGAAGCCGGTCTCGTATAGATATAACTCTAAAAAGGGTTATCAAATCATGCACAAATGTGAACAATGCGGAAAAGAGCAGTGGAATATCGTGGCTGAAAATACTGTCCAAGAAGATGAGTTTATTCACTGGTTAACGTTTCATGGATCGATCCATAGATAAATTGATCTTTGTTTTTATTGATGAGCTTTGTTTACTAATAAGGTTTATTTTTCTGAGTGATCTGTGTAGTATGATCGAGGAAATTTAAATTGAGTGGGTCAATTAATTGGCTGTCTAACTATTTTGAACCATCGAAAAGGATCGTTTCAGTGAATATTCACAAATGATTTAGAAATAAAAAAGAGAGTACTTAAATCAGTACTCTCTTTTGGTTTATTTGCTTATAAATTAATATTTAATAACATTTACAAGTTTTAATGGAGTTCTTTCATCCCAATCAAGGATTGCTTGGTTTTTAATAGTTAAATAATTTCCACCGATATATTCAATGCTAGGTAAATAATATATGTATTCATTCATTTCACTTTTGGCTTTCATTGAAACTAAAAAGCCTCTTGGATCATTGTTTCTGCTCCAGCTCTCTACAGCTGGACGAGCAAGTTCAAAGTAATCTGCATATCCACCAGTTTTCCATTTGCTTAATGCAACCTGAACAGTTCCATCAGAGAGATTGACCATATTTACAATTTTAGTTCCTTTTGTATCAGAGTAGACTACTTTTTTCAGTGGTGTGATTTCAGTTGAGCTGTTTCGTTGATAAAGGCTACCATCTTTATAAGAGTAAGAAGCACTTGTTGGCGTATAATAGGTTCTAAGCATTCCGTTATGGACAATCGCCAAGATAAATCCACTACGAGAAAGTCTGCTCCAAGAGTCTGATTGACCAGGTGTGATATTGAAGTAGTCGGTGTTACCCTTTCCTGTAGAATTTGCACTAACTGAAACCTGAATACTTGAAAAGTCCGTACAATCGTTTGTTACAGTGACGTCAGCGTGTGCTGCTTTGGTCGGGATTAAAAAGATGGCTAAAGCGACCATTCCTATTAATAAACTGACCAGTGATGATTTTTTTTTCATGATATTCCTCCTGTTAATATAATATAGTCGTAAACGTTTTCGCTTACAATTTAAGTCTAAAGGATGCAGACTATTTTTCAATGATTCTAATTTACTATTTTATTCATTTTTTTTATTTTAGAGTCAAGTATAGTGGAATTTTCTTTGGGATATCAATCAGTTCTTGAATATCGGAGGAGCTGGCTGAAATTTAGCAAGAGGTTGGAAAAAGTACTGTAAGATGAGTGAATAAGCGGATAGCCTTTATAAACGTTTTTTATACTTTATACGACGGTATTTCTATTGTGTGAAGCTTAACTTCAAAAACACTGGTTATTTATTTTTGTACTTAATGAAAAAGCCTAGGGCATCTTTTCTCCCTAGGCTCATCATTAGTTATTATTTGATCGCTTTAATGGTTCTTCATGCTTAGTAGTCAATCACATTAACTACTTTTAATTTCTGTGTTTCATCCCAATCATAGATAGCATCTTTTCTGATTGTCAGAAAATTTTTGTAGCCTAGGTATTGTATGCTAGGTAAATAATATATGTATTCTTTTGAGAATCCGCTATTATATAGGACTGAAACTAAAAAGCCTCTTGGATCATCATTTCTGCTCCAAGTTTCACTATCAAGGTGGTTTAGCGTAAAGTAGTCTGTCGATCCGCCACTTTTCCATTTACTTAACGATACTGTTGTAAGACTTGTGGAAAGATTAATCATGTTAACGTTCATACTTCGCGTAACAAGCGAATTTGTTTCAACTTTTAACGGAGTGATTTCTGTTGTGCTACCTTGGGAATAAAGTTTTCCATCTTTAAAAGAGTAGGCGGCGTTAGTTGGAGTATAGTAGGTCCTAAGTTGTTCTAAATAAACAATGGCTAAAATATGACCTCTAGGATCATTTCTGCGCCAAGATTCTGTTTGTCCAACTGTTACTTTGTAGTAGTCTGACGAGACATCTTTTCCATTATCTGCGTTAATGGAAGCTGTAAATGAATGTGACGGATCTGTACAATCGTTTGTTACGGTGACATCAGCATGTGTTTTGGTTAGTGGTAAGAAAAACACTAAAGCAATGAAACCAAACAATAGGCTGACTAATGGTAATTTTTTTTTCATGGTATTCCTCCCTTTAATATAATTTATGTAAACGATCTTCGCTTACAATTTAAGTTTAAAGGAACAAGTTTAGGTTTCAATGTGTTCAATCAATCAATTTATTTCATTTTTTTAGTATAAAACCAAATGTAGTGAAATTATGGGTGGGGTGCTAATAGCTACGGTTATTCTAGCTTCTTTCAATAGAATAAGGTTCGTCAAACTGCCGTTTAAAACAAAGCGTTCATTTAGCATTCGTTAGTAAAAAATCCTTTTAGGAAGCGATTCATGACATCGAATATGATGAATTTTCTTCCATTTTAGGCGATCCATGGATAATGGCATTTATTAATTGTCAGGTAAAAAGAAGATCAGAACTGATGGCCAAAACATACCAAACTGATAATTGATGACGTAACTTTTCAATCATTTCACTCTTTTTTGATGCTTTCCTACAAAAATTCCTGTATGCTTGCTTTTAGTTAGAGAATAAAATAATGACCGAGCTATATTGAATGCTCATATCCAGGAGGAGAAATAAGAATGAAAAAAATTTATTTTTTATGTACGGGAAATTCTTGTCGTAGCCAAATGGCGGAAGGATATGCACGTCGATTATTATCTGCCTTGGATGTGGAAATTAAAAGCGCAGGCATTGAAACTCATGGACTGAATCCACGAGCGGTTCAGGTTATGGCTGAGGATGGAATTGATATTTCAAACCAAACGTCTGATTTGATCGATCAGGATTATTTTACACAAGCAGACTTGATTATTACGCTTTGTGGAGATGCAAAAGATAAATGTCCGACGATTCCTGTAGGTGTTCAGCACATTCATTGGGATTTAACAGATCCCGCACAAGCAGTTGGAACCGAAGCAGAAATAGCATCAGCTTTTAGAAAAACAAGAGATAGAATTAAAGCAATGGTAATTGAACTCAAGAACCAGTGAGAGTCAGTATTTTTTGGGAATTGAGTGATCATTTGAGCTTCATTTGTCTGTATAGTGCTAAATTTTAACAATCAAGAATTGAAGTCAGCAAGCCTTAAAACGGTCTTGCTGGCTTTTTTGCTTGTGCTATTTTTTGGTCGCCTTCTCAATTATTTGGCGAGTTATGAATCAAGCAATTATTTCTGGTTATGAGAATGATTGGCGTTTAAAAATCAAAATTTATTTACAATAACAATGTTATGGGGAGTAAGATAAGAAAGAAGAGAGTGTATTTCGCGCAATTAACTAATGGACTGAAAGCTCTTCTTGTCAGTTAAATTCTAGCGCCAATAACAAATGAATAGGAGTTTATTGTGTGTGATTTTGGTTAGTAAAGAATAACAAGATCAGCGAAAAGAAAGCAGAAGAAGGAGGAGATTGCAGGGACAGGACTGCAATGAAAGAGAAATGATTACAGTGAAAGCTTTACCTGCTTATGATGGCGATTGTTTGATTGTTCAGTATGGAGAAGAAGATCAACGGACGAATCTGTTTGTCGATGGAGGTCAAGGACAACAAGTTGTTAGGCAGTTGAAAGAGGAAATTGCAACAATTAGCCAGAAAGGCGAGTGCATTGACTTACTGATTTTGACACATATTGATGCCGATCATATTCGGGGATTTTTGAGTTTGTTTTCTCAGTCGAGTTTTGACAAGTCATGTATTAAACGAGTGTTTTTTAATTCTAGAAAGCTGTTATCGCAAAAGTTTGATACAAAGGTTGTTTATGATGATCAATTGGAGATCGTTCAAGAAAAGGCAGAGATTAGTTTTAAACAAGGGGAGTCTTTCGATCGGTATTTGGAGGATTTGAAGATTGAAAAGATGACAGTTATTGACAATTCTTGTCAGCCCAAATTACTCAATGGGGCAAAAATGACGATTTTGACACCTGATGAAGCAAGTCTAAGGAAATTATATACAGATTGGGAAAAGGCAATTCAAAAAGAAACCAGGAATCAACTGATCAGCGGTCGAAATGTCAATCATCAGGGAAGCGTAGAAGAACTGATCAAAAAAGCTTTCCAAGAAGATCGCGCTGTCGCAAATGGGAGTAGTATTAGCTTTATATTGGAGTATGAAGGCAAACGACTGTTGATGCTAGCAGATGCTCATCCAAGTACTGTCACTGCGAAGTTAAAAGAACTATATGGGGAAAAAGAGCTGCATTTTGACTTGGTAAAAGTGGCTCATCATGGGAGTAAAGCGAATACTAGTGACGATTTATTAAAACAGATTGAATGTGAAAATTATTTGATTAGTTCAAATAAGGGGAATCGTCATGGTTTTCCGCACAAAGAAGCCTTATCAAGGATTGTTTACCACAACTACACAAAAAAACGACCAACGAATTTTTATTTTAATTATTCTGATGCGAGTGAGGGGTTATTTACAAATGAAGAAATAAAAAAATACGGGATTCAATTGATCAAGAAAAAAATGAATGAGAGGGTACTAACGATTGACATATGAATGATTTTGAAGAGTTATCAGTGAATATTAGAGGAACCAATACTTATGGTTCAGGTTTATTGTATCAGCAGGATTGTGAAACGGGTTATGTGATCACCGCAAAACATTGTGTGGTTGGGGAAACAATTAATGACTTCAAACTATTTGATTATACCCAATCTGAACTAGAAATCTTAGAACCACCAAGATGCTCAGATAGTCTAGATTTAGCGATTATCAAAGTGAAGGTAAAAAAAGGTTATCCTGAACTGCTTATAATGGAACCAGAAAATAAGCAAGAAATCGTATTTTATGGTTATCCAGAGTGTATGAAAGAAGACGGTGGAACTCCTTATCGAGGAAAGGCAACTCAAATCAGTAAGCCAGATATTTTTAAATTGGTACTGGACAATGAAATAGGATCGTCTAACAACACGGAGTATGAGAACATGCGAGGTTGCTCAGGATCAGGAGTGTACGTCGAAAGAGAAGGTAAGTGTTATTTGACTGGGATTATTACGAAACTTCAGTCAGCGGGGCAACAAGGAATTGTTGAAGGGATTCATATCGCACATATTGTTGCTTTCTTTTTAGAAGAGTTTGATATCATGCTGGTACCTCGTTGCTTGAATGATTTTAGTGAATATTTGACATCTATCATAAATGAATTACGAGAAGTAGGTGGACAAGAAAATAAGCTGATTTTTCTGATTGAAAAATGTTATCGTGAATGTTTTTCCGACATAACACCTAAATTGATCCATAATCGGTTAAGTGATTACCTGTTTCTTCCTTCTCAGAAAAATGAGGATTATACCAATAAATTCTTGTGGATCGCTTGGCTGGAGATCTTGCTTTACAAGTTATTACAAACAAATATTGCTTTTGAGATTGATGATTGTTTCAAATTACTCACTCAGGAAAAGGAAAGAGCTGGTATCCATGTATTATTTACAAATCATCTAACACTTGACCGTTTCATTGGGAGTTTATTTAGAAGTACACTTTATGACAAGCTAGATAAACAAGATGTTTTGTTTGTAACTAATCAAAGGAGAAAATTTCGGGGTGGGAGTATTGCCAAGCGAGAACAAATTGAGGGAATCGTCGTGAACATCGATCATCCAGAAGTTTCTGATCGGTTAACGATTGATAATCCCAATGAAAAAAAATTATTTCCTATTGTTCATATCGATTATATCGAAAATGAAATTGATCAGATTTTACACGACACAAAAGGGTTAACAGCCGTTGAGTTTTCTCAGAGGTTTCCAGAGGAGTTAACTCGTTTGTTTGAAGAAATTGCAAACTAATGGAGGTAGATAACAATGGTAGAGATATTAAAAGAAATCACTACGTATGAAATAATAGAAAAAACGACGGGATTGACCTGTTACACGTACCAACAAGCAAACAAAAAGTATCGACTCCATTTTTTTTGTTATGTATTTGATAATCAAGATGAGTTATTAGCCAACTATGAAGAAATCAACGATCAGATTGCCTACAGTTTTCAAAGTCAATTAAAAAGGAAGATTGAACGATGGAATATTTATTTTTTTCTTTTTGTCAAAGCTAAAGTAGCGAAGCCAATCAAAGCCAGTATTGAACAAGATAAGTATGCAACCAGAAAGGTGATCGTGGATAATTTTCGAGAATTTGCTACTAATGATGTGCAAAAAGAAGCACAAAAAGAAGCACAAAAAAATAAAATTCAAGAAAGATTATTATTGAATCTGGAACAGACAAAACCAGTAAAGAAACTGGCTAAGGATGAGCGGCAAAATGATGAGAAAATCATCCATTTGTTAGCAGAATTAAAAACGATGGCTAAAAAAGAGAAAAAAGCACGAATACAAGAGTATATAAAACATGAGCTGTCAAATCTTAACGTAAAGGAAGGAACCGATGAGTCTTAAATTGAAAGGGATAAAAATTGATTCGTTTCGAGCATTTGAAAGGCAAAAATATTTTGATTGTGTGAATCCTGTTTTTAATGAAATATCAAATTTGATTGTTTTGTATGCGCCAAATGGAACCGGAAAAACCTCTTTTTTTGATGCCATCGAATGGAGCTTGACTGGCGAAATCAGTCGACTGAATGAAAATAAAAATGTCCGTGATATCGCCTCCCAAGAGCGAAAGTATATTTTAAAGAACAAATATTCCTCAGCCGAAGTGGGCAGTGTGGAACTAGCATTTGATGATGGCGGTTTTTATGCATTAACAACGAAAAAGTTAAATGGAAAGCAAACAACGGATTACGTTGAAGGGAATGAGACCAAAAAAACGGTTGATTTAACAGCGAAAGAATTAAAGATTTTACGACAAAAAAATTTATTGACACACAATCAAATCGATGCTTTTTTGCGATCACAGAGTGCCGAAGGAAGATATGATGCTTTAAGTAATTTTTGGGACAAAGAAAATGTATCTGAGGATTATAAAAATCTAGTCTTATTCGTCAATGAAATGAATAAAGCATTAGGACAACAAGAAACTAAAATGAATCAGCTAACAAAAGAGATTGAAAAACTCGAAAGTAATGCAAAAATATGGCAAACAATCAACCAGCTAAAAGAAAATTATGCCAAGTTAAACGGAAAGAATAGTAAAAAAGATCCATTGTTAAAGAATCAATTAGGTTTACAAGAATTGTATATCGAATCGAACAAATTAAAAAGCAATAATCAAATAAAATTGAACCAGTTTGAAGAGGAGCGACAACAGCTAGAAAATTTAATCACAATGACCCAAGAGTATCGACAAATACCGCAGCAGATCGAATGGTCTGAAAAGCAGGTTGCTGATGTCAACGAAAAGTTAGCCCATTTGACAGAAATTGAGACAATCGAAGAAAAAAAGAAAGCACTGTTTGACGAAAAAATAGACTTGAGCAACCATCTCAAGCGTTGTAACTTTCTTATCAATCATGAAGCAGATTTTCAGGCACTAGAAATGGCTGAACAAAACAGTAATAGAGAAATCAATGAATGGATCAATCAACGAAAAAAATGTGAACAAGCATTGATTACTTTACAAAAGGAGCATCAAGAGCAAGAAGTAACATTAAGTGAGTGTCAAAATAAACGAGCGTTGCGGACGAATCAATTAACAGAAATCAAAGAATTAAACAGTTATTCCGATGTTAAAGCGAAAAGACAATTACTTGATCATGAAATCAAACAACAGAAAAAGAAAAAAATAGGGTTGGAAGCCAAGTTAGGTAAGATAAAGCTAACGTTGACAAAATTGTTTTCATTACTAAACTTAGACGATCATCAGTTAAGCCAAAAAGACTACTCAAAAGAACCTGATTATTCATTTTTGTTGGAACAGATAAGCCAACTTGATGACATTTGGCAAGAAAGAAAAAAATTGGAAGTTGATTTAGCACAAAAGAAGAAGGAACGTTCCTCTTTAGAAGTTCTGGGCAGTCAGTTAGAACAGTTGAAAAAATTAGGTTATTCTATCGTAACGGATACGTCTTCGTCTGTCTGTCCATTATGTCTCCATGATCATCAAGAATTTCAACATATCATCCAAAAAATTGAAGCTAGTACGGCAGATCTTTTACCGATTGAGCAACTGACGAAGGAAATCAGCCACTTAGAAGGAATGATCGATGAATCAACTAGGCGGTTAACTGATGTAGTTTCTGGAGTAAAACAACAGATTCAGATACAAATAACGATTAAGGAAACTGAAATCAACCAACTTGACCACGACCTGTTACAAGTAACCTTAAAATTAAAACAACAAGAAGAAGCGTATTTAACCAATGAGAAACACTGGCACAAGTTAAATGAATACAGCCAAAAATATGGGATTGACTGTGAAAAAATTGCTGAAGAAACCCAGAAAAGAGTAAAGTCACTACAGGAGGAATTGGTAAAATTAACGAATGAGTACCAAAATATCAAAGAAAAAATCAATCAAAATGAACAGCTGAATGTCAAGAATACTCATACGCTCAAAACGATCGAATTACATTATCAACAAGCGAAAAAAAGCTTAAATGATCTAAAAGGAAACGAACAGTATCAATATTATCAGCAAGAACAGGCGTTTTATGAAGCGCTTGGTATTTCTGTTATCTCTGATTTTAAAAGGCAATGTAAACGCGAGTTAGAAAAAATCAATGAACAAGAAACCAAGCTTATTGCTGAAAAAGAACAACGACTAGAACAAGTAAATGGGAAAAGTAAAACAGAATTAGTAGAAGAACAACGAATCCAAGCAGAGCAGATTCGGCAGCTCGTTGTACGGAGGAAATATATCGAAAAGATATCTTATCAACTGTTTGACCAAGTAATCATTGCACCAGAAGAATTGGAAAAAAATAAGCAAAAGTTGACTACAGCTATTTACAAATTAAATGAAAAAAATCAACTGTTGGGTCAACTATCTGGGCTTACCAGTGATTTTATCTCTGAAACAGGTATCGAAGAGAAAAGAAGCGAACAAGCAAAAGTAAAAAAAATCTATGACCACTTAAGTAGCAAAGTACAAGAACTAAAAGAATTAAAAGACAGTAAATTAACCGAGATCAAAAAGCAAATCAAAAGTACATTTAACTTAGATACCGTCAATCAGATTTTTCAAATGATCGAACCTCACCCTGATTTTCGTAAGATTAGTTTTAAAATCAATGAAGCAAATCCCGATAAATTAGGACTGGATATTATGTGCAAACGAACAGAGGACGAAGAGGATGCCCCGATTTTATATCTAAGTTCTGCCCAAGTAAATATATTGTCTTTAAGTATTTTTCTAGGAACCGCTCTAGAGAATACAGACAAAGTGAATACGATTTTCATGGATGATCCAATCCAACACTTAGATAGTCTTAATGAATTATCCTTTATTGATCTATTAAGAATCCTTGCATTTAAGCTAGGAACACAGATCATCTTTTCCACCCATAATCGCCAGTTTTTTGACTTATGTCAGAGAAAATTAGATGCCAATTACCATAATGCCAGTTTTATCGAAATGAATTATACAGAGAATCAGTTGTAACAAATTTAGTTAGTCAGAAAAAGTGAATAAGGGAGCTCTTTGATGAGAGCTGAGGTTAGCTGAAAGATTCAGAGTATAAAACAAAAATTGCCTACAGAAGTTAAAAAAGAGACGGATAGAGAATCAATCCCAACGAATAAGGGATTGATTCTTTTTTTCTAGATTAAATACAGATAGGAAGAATATATAGATTGGATGGAGAGTTGTACTATCTATACGAAAGCAGAAGCTTTTTTAGGCTCTACATTTTTTGATATTGGCGAAATTCGCCAACATTTTTTATGATTTAAACGGTATAGAAAAGACATTATTCACTATTTTGGGGCTATTTAACCAGAGAAATCGAAACCTATACGACAACTTTGCGAACATTTAGAAAGTTTCTGACACAGATCCGAAATGCCTTCTGCTACAATTACTCAAATGGACCACTAGGATGTTTAAACAAGCCTATCAAAGTATTTAAACGAAATTTTTATCATTTCAAACGGCGAATCTTGATTCGTCACGGTAAAACTTTTTTAAGCAAATAAAGATACTCAGATTAGTAGGTTTTTATTTCCTATTTTTTTCAACTGGTATCAGATTTCAGCACTTATGACTGTTATTTTCGCTAGGAACAATTTCTTAAAAATGGATAGTTTTATTATTTCAATAAAATAATCATTGCTAAATCAACGATTTAAGACGGTTGTAGAATTTTTTCCAGATTGTTTGTTGACAAAAATAAAAAAACCATCTTACCATTAGTTTGTGGTTATAACCAGTTTAAAAGAAGGAGAAACCTATGGGAAATTCTTTTAAAAACAAAGCTTTGTATCATCAGTTGGTAGATTTACTTAAAAATCAGATGGAAAGTAACATGATACCCCATGATAAATTACCCTCTGAACGAGAATTAACTGCTCAATACGGAGTTAGTCGGACAACGGTTCGATTAGCTTTGAAAGAGTTGGAAAATACAGGTTATATTTATCGGAGACATGGAAAAGGAACATTTGTATCCGATATCAAAAAGAACGTAGCAGATTTAGCAGGAACCTATAGCTTTACTGAACAAATGAAAAGTTTAGGTAGAACTGCTGAGACGCGGATCTTAGCTTTTGAAAAAATTGAAGCGGACAAATTTATTGCAAAACAATTGAATCTTTCATTAGGAGAAGTAGTCTTCAAATTAAGTCGATTGCGGATAGCTGATCGGGAACCGCTTATGATCGAAGATACCTATTTGCCAGTCAAATTTTTCTTATCATTAAATGATCAGCTTTTAAGAAGCAAACCTCTATATGATCTTTTTTCCGAGGATTTTAATCAGACCGTTCGATTGGCAGATGAAGAGCTATATGCAAGTGTTGCCTCAAAGGAAGATGCGAAACAGCTGATAATCTCAGAAGGAGCACCTGTCCTTCATTTAGCACGTCAAACCTATAATATGAAAAATGAAATTATCGAATTTACTTTAAGTGTCGCCCGTGCGGATCAATTTCATTATCAGATCCGCCATATTCGAAATAGTTAGGAGAATCGAAACATGTTTACAGTAGGAAAAGAAAAACTGGATCAGCTGGGTGCTGAGATCACGACTCGCGAAATACGCCAACAGCCGGAACTTTGGGAAGAAACCCTTGATCACTATCAAACAGTTCAAAAGGAATTAGATAATTTTCTTGCAATAGTTAAAGAAAAGGCAAATGGTCAGCGAACACGTGTAATCTTCACTGGTGCAGGAACATCTCAATATGTAGGAGACACATTAGTTCCTTATTTGCGCAAGAACGGTGATCGCCAAGCATTTAGCTTTGAAAGTATTGGAACGACTGATATTGTCGCAGAACCTGAAGAGTATTTAATTAAAGAAGAACCAACTTTACTTGTATCATTTGCGAGGAGTGGAAACAGTCCTGAAAGCTTGGCAGCAGTTGAAATTGCAAATCAGGTGGTTGATACGATCTATCATTTATCAATTACGTGTGCTGTAGAAGGAAAACTAGCTCAAATTAGTCAATCCGATTCCAATAGTTTTTTATTCTTGATGCCAGCACGTTCGAATGATAGTGGCTTTGCTATGACTGGTAGCTTTTCCTGCATGACTTTAGGAGCTTTGTTGACATTCGATCAAACAGTATTAGTGAAGAAACAACAATACCTGAAGGTTTTAAGTAATTTAGGAAATGAAGTAATTACCCGAGTAAATGAAATTGAAAAAATCGTTCAGCTTGATTTTGAACGCATTGTTTATGTTGGTTCAGGAAGTCTAGCTGGATTAACAAGGGAAGCGCAATTGAAGATTCTGGAATTGACAGCCGGAAAAATTGCTACCATCTTTGATTCATCAATGGGCTTTCGCCATGGTCCAAAGTCGTTTATTAATCAAAAAACAATCATGTTCGGTTTTGTTAATAATAATCCTTACACGCGTGATTACGACTTGGATGTCTTAGAAGAAGTGCGTGGAGATGAAATCGCTTCCGGAGTGTTCGCCATTACTCAACCAGGGCAACGGAATTTCACTGGCGATAAATTCGAGTTTACAACTGAGGCCGAATTACTGCCAGATGGCTATTTAGCACTAAGCTATATCATGGTTGCCCAAATAGTTGCTTTGTTATCATCGATTAAAGTGAATAATAAACCAGATACACCGTCACCAACAGGAACAGTTAACCGAGTTGTAAAAGGTGTAACGATTCACAAATATAAGTAAAAATAAACTGGGAGGAAGAACCATGATTACATTAACCAGAGGAAAAAAAGCAGCAATGGATCGTTTATCGACAAAAGATGGTATTATCAGTGCCTTAGCGATTGATCAACGCGGAGCATTAAAAAAAATGATCAAAGCCTTAAATGTAGAATTAAATGATGAACAGATTGAGCGTTTCAAGGAGTTAGTTTCTAGTGAATTAACCCCTTATGCATCTTCTATTTTATTGGACCCAGAATATGGTCTTCCTGCTGCAAGTGCACGACATGAAGATGCTGGTTTGTTGTTGGCCTATGAAAAAACCGGCTATGATGTAACAACACCGGGACGCTTGCCTGATTTATTAGCAGATTGGTCAGTTTTACGATTAAAAGAGCAAGGAGCCGATTCGATTAAGTTTCTACTTTATTATGACGTAGATGAAGATCCGGAAATCAATCATCAGAAGCATGTCTTCGTAGAACGTTTAGGTAGCGAGTGTGCCGAAGAAGATTTGCCATTCTATTTAGAATTGCTATCATATGATACTCAAATTTCAGATGTTCATTCACTTGAATATGCCAAAGTAAAACCGCATAAAGTCAATAGCATGATGAAGGAATTTTCGAAACCACAGTACAAAGTAGATGTTTTAAAGGTAGAAGTTCCTGTCAATATGAATTTTGTAGAGGGTTTCAGTACAGATGAAGTAGCGTATACCAAAGAGGAGGCGGCAAAGTACTTCTTGGAACAAAGTCAAGCGACAGATTTGCCTTTTATTTTCTTGAGTGCCGGTGTTTCTACGAAGCTATTCCAACAAACATTGTTTTTTGCTGAAGATTCAGGTTCGACCTTTAATGGTGTGCTTTGTGGTAGAGCTACTTGGAAAAATGGTGTGAAGCCGTTTATCAAATCTGGTGAGGAATCTGCTCGTGCCTGGCTGAAAAGTGAAGGTCGTGAAAATATCGAAAGCTTGAACAACGTTTTGGCACAAACAGCCAGTTCTTGGTATGACAAAGTCCAAGTTGAAAAAGAAGCAGCTGTGAACTAGGAGGAGAGCTCGTGATAGTAACTGTAACGATGAACCCGTCAATTGATATTTCCTATCCGCTTGCTTCCTTGAATGTGGATACTGTCAATCGAACAGATCAAGTTAGTAAAACAGCAGGTGGAAAAGGACTTAATGTAACCCGAGTAATCCATGATCTAAAGGGGGATGTACTCGCTACAGGAGTTCTCGGTGGGTATCATGGGGCGTTTATTGCAGATGAATTAAAGCATGCCGGTATTAAGCAGAAATTTACAGATATCAAAGAAGAAAGCCGAGATTCAATCGCTATTTTGCATGAAGGAAATCAAACTGAGATTTTGGAAGCGGGACCAACAGTTTCCTATGAAGAACAGCAGAATTTCCTAGAAAACTTCAAGGAGCTAATAAAAAAAGCAAAGATTGTCACAATCTCAGGTAGTCTTGCAAAAGGATTGCCATCAAATTTTTACCAAACGTTGGTCCAATTGACAGAAGAGCAGTCTGCAAAGGTTCTTGTCGACACCTCTGGAGAAAGCTTGCATCAGGTTTTAGCTGGCAAACAGAAGCCATTTTTAATCAAACCAAATCTTGAGGAATTATCGACACTACTGGGACATTCATTTTCGATTGATCGATTAGAAGAAGTCCAGGAAGAATTGATTCAACCTATCTTCACAGGTATTGAATGGATCATTGTTTCTCTAGGAAAAGATGGTGCTCTCGCAAAACATAAAGATTGTTTTTATCGAGTTACGCTCCCTACGATAAAAGCAGTCAACCCAGTTGGTTCAGGAGATGCTACAGTCGCTGGATTTGCCTACGGCCTATCACAAGAAATGGATGAAATAGAACTTTTGAAGTTTTGTATGGCTACTGGTATGGCTAATGCACAAGAAGGACAAACAGGTCATGTTTCACCGGTGAATATTCAATCGCATATTGAAAAAATAACTGTAAAAAAGATTGAGTGAAAAAATCGATCTAGATAAAATCAATGATTTTTTGAGACCAACTCAATTTGGTAGAAGTTCCATTTTTGTAGGATTCAACGTACTCCAGTAGTTGTTGTGAATCTCTAAGTTTCGTCACTCGGACTTGCAGAACGGTCGTTTCATCGGTAAGAATCTTTAATAATTTCGCAACATTTAAAGGAGTTGGAAATATAATTTTATTTGTTTCCGTAAAATCTTCCTCATTCATGTGGATATTGTAGTCTTGTTTAAAGCGCTGACAGCTGAAATTGTAATAACACAATTCTTGAGAATTAGGATCCACATATTGTTCGGGCAAATAAGTTTGCTGATAGATATATGCAGTTTTTTAGTTTTTCGTAAATGTCTGATGCAATCATAAAATGCTAAGGCTGGCAGTTCAAGCTTGTTTAAATAGTGTGGATCATTCCCTCGAGCGATTGATAAAACTTGGACTTGATCATTACTGATAGTGAATAATTCAATGTCAGAAAACTAGACCAGTTTTTCTTTACGTGAAACAAATGAGTCACGACCTTGATGACGAATTATGAATCCAATCCATCCTTTATTCATTCAGGGAGCGAATGACTGTAATAGAGCTGACGTTAAAAATTTATATTAATTCTGCTTCTGTATAAAGTTTATTGCCATTTTGGGATGTCTAAATTAACCCTTCAAACAACATCAAAGAATTAAACTTTTCGTTAGAGTCTTTGGTTTTGTATGTATAATTTGATTTTAACACGTTCTGTTATGTTGGATAGGGTTGACTTTCTATTTCAAATTATTTGATATATCAATATATTGAAAACGCTTTTATTGAAGGAGGGAGCTTTTGAACACATTTGAGATTAAAGAAGATTTTCTTCTAAACGGTAAGCCCTTTAAGATACTCTCAGGAGCTATCCACTATTTTAGAGTGGATTCAGCCGATTGGTATCACTCGTTATATAATCTGAAAGCATTGGGATTTAATACAGTTGAAACTTATGTACCTTGGAATCTACATGAACCTAAAAAAGGAGATTTCCATTTTGAGGGAATTTTGGACTTAGAACATTTTTTGTCCATTGCTGAGGAATTAGGACTATACGCGATTGTTAGACCATCTCCATATATTTGTGCAGAATGGGAGTTTGGTGGTTTTCCTGCTTGGCTACTTAATGAGGGAACTCGGATCCGAACAAATGAAACCGTTTATTTGAACCATGTGGCAGATTATTACGATGTTTTAATAAAAAAAATCGTGCCGCATCAGCTGACAAATGGTGGAAATATTTTAATGATACAAATTGAGAATGAATACGGTTCTTATGGAGAAGAAAAAGACTATTTACGTTCGATACGTGATTTAATGTTGGACAGAGGAATAACAGTGCCATTTTTCACTTCGGATGGACCATGGCGAGCGACACTCAGAGCAGGCAGCATGATTGATGAAGATATTTTAGTTACTGGAAATTTTGGTTCAAAGGCTGAAGAAAATTTTTCTTCAATGGAAGCTTTCTTCAATGAGCATGGGAAAAAATGGCCTTTAATGTGTATGGAATTTTGGGATGGTTGGTTTAATCGTTGGAAGGAACCGATTGTACAACGTGATGCAAAAGAATTAGCTGAGGCAATCAAAGAGGTCGTGCTGAGAGGAAGTATTAACCTGTATATGTTCCATGGAGGAACAAATTTTGGATTTATGAATGGTTGCTCAGCTAGAGGAGTGATTGATTTGCCACAGATTACTTCTTATGATTACGGAGCACCCTTAGACGAGCAAGGAAATCCAACCGAAAAATATTATGCAATCCAGACAATGATTCATGAAACGTTCCCTGATATCCAACAAATGGAACCTTTGACAAAAGACACAATGGAAATGAAAGATATTCCATTAATTGATAAAGTCAGTTTATTTTCAACATTAGATACAATTAGTCAATCAGTAAAAATGAAATATCCAGAAACGATGGAAATGTTAGGACAAAATACAGGTTATATTCTGTATCGCACCTCAATAAAAAAAGATGCAGAACATGAAAGACTGAGAGTAATCGATGGAAGAGACCGTAGCCAACTATTTTTAAATCAAAAACTGCAAGCTACACAATATCAGACAGAAATTGGTGAAGATATCATTGTTCCAATGCCTCAGGAAATCAATCAATTAGATATTCTAATTGAAAATATGGGGCGTGTTAATTATGGTCATAAATTATTAGCCGATACACAAAAAAAGGGAATTCGTACAGGGGTCATGGCTGATCTACATTTTATCACTGATTGGAATCAGTATTGTTTACCACTAGAGTCATGTGAGAAGGTTGATTTTTCAAAGGAATGGCATCCTAACCAGCCAAGTTTTTATCGCTATGAAGTAACACTTGATGAAGTGGAGGATAGCTTCATTGATCTATCAAAATTTGGGAAAGGTGTCGTATTTGTTAATCAGACTAATATTGGACGTTTTTGGGAAGTTGGGCCAACACTTTCGCTATATATTCCGAAAAGCTTATTTAAAAAAGGAAACAATGAAATAGTGATTTTTGAAACAGAAGGAACTTTCCAACCAGAGATTCAATTAGTAAAAGCACCACTATATAAAGAAATGAAAGAAGGATAAACAATGAGTATTATCGGAGTAAGAATTGATGGACGTTTAATTCATGGACAAGTAGCCAACTTATGGACAACCAAGTTGAACATCACACGGATTATGGTTGTAGATGATGAAGTTGCAAAAAATGATATTGAAAAAAGTGGATTAAAGCTGGCAACTCCACCAGGAGTTAAATTAAGTGTATTGCCGATTGAAAAAGCTGCTAATAATATTTTAGCAGGAAAATATGATTCTCAAAGATTATTGATTATTGCTCGGGAGCCGGATCGTTTATTGAAGTTGGTAGAATTAGGAGTCCCAATTGAAGAAATTAATGTTGGGAATATGTCACAGACGAATGAAACACGGTCCATTACTAAATCAATCAATGTGGTTGATCAAGATGTAGAAGTATTTAACAAATTACAGGCTAAAGGTGTTCGCTTAGTAGCGCAGATGGTTCCAAGTGATAAAGCAGAAAATTTTATGGCTTTATTAGCGAAATAGGAGGATAAATAAATGGATATCTTATGGTGGCAGATCTTATTATTAACATTATACGCAGGGTATCAAATTTTAGATGAGTTACAAATTTATTCATCGCTGAGTGCACCCGTTTTTGCCGGATTATTTGCTGGTCTAGTGATGGGGGATCTAAAAGCAGGACTTATTATTGGTGGTAGTATGCAATTGACTGTACTTGGTGTTGGTACTTTTGGGGGTGCATCAAAAATTGATGCCAACTCTGGAACGATTTTAGCGACAGCTTTCTCAGTAGCGCTAGGAATGAACCCAGAGCAAGCAATTGCCGTAATTGCGGTACCAGTAGCTAGCTTGATGATTCAATTAGATATATTAGCCCGTTTTGCGAATACGTATTTTGCGCATCGCATTGATAAATTAGTTGAAGATATGAACTATAAAGGGATCGAACGTAATTTCTTAATGGGAGCCCTCTCTTGGTCACTTTCTCGTATGATTCCCGTTTTTCTAGCATTAGCATTTGGAGGAGGACTAGTAGAACAAGTGGTAGCCGTGCTAAATGGTGATTTGAAGTGGTTAGGCGATGGATTATCAGTAGCTGGAGCAGTTTTACCAGCTGTCGGTTTTGCTATTCTACTACGTTACTTGCCAGTTAAAAAGCATTTCCCTTACCTAATTTTAGGATTTACGTTAACGGCATTACTAGGAACCGTCTTTACTAACATGCAGGTTTTAGGAACGGGTGTTGCAGGAGTTGTGAAGAATTTCGAAGGAATATTTAATTCACTTCCAATGTTAGCAATTGCACTAGTTGGTTTTTCTTTAGCAGCCATCAGTTACAAAAATGGACAGCTGATACCACATTCGCCAGCCCCTAAAGATGTTACATCGAATGATTCAGATGAAGGAGAGATTGAAGATGACGAAATCTAATTATAAGTTAACGAAGGAAGACTTTAAGCAGATCAATCGCAGAAGCTTGTTTACTTTCCAATTAGGCTGGAACTATGAACGGATGCAAGGATCAGGCTATCTTTATACAATTCTGCCGCAATTACGCAAGCTTTATGGTGATAATTCTCCTGAATTAAAAGAAATGATGAAAACTCATACACAATTCTTTAATACATCAAACTTCTTCAATACTATCGTTACCGGGATTGACTTGGCTATTGAGGAAAAGGAAGGTATTGATGGTAAAGACACTGTCTCAGGTTTAAAAGCTGGGTTGATGGGGCCTTTTGCAGCAATTGGTGATTCGATTTTCGCAGCGTTAATTCCAACAATTTTTGGAGCCTTAGCAGCCAATATGGCAATTAATGGCAACCCAACTGGAATTTTTATTTGGATTATCGCACAAATCGCTGTTATGATTTTCCGTTGGAAACAATTAGAATTTGCTTATCGTGAAGGAATCTCTTTAGTTACCACGATGCAACATCGCTTAACTGCCTTGACAGATGCTGCAACTTTGTTAGGGGTCTTCATGGTTGGAGCGTTGGTCGCTACCATGATTAATGTAAAATTGTCTTGGGCACCAAGTATTGGTGATGTGACGTTAAACATGCAAAACAACCTGGATATGATTTTACCACGATTATTACCAGCCGGTATCGTTGCAGCAATTTATTGGATGCTTGGCAAAAAGAATATGACTTCTACTAAGGCAATTTTCATAGTATTAGTGGTTTGTGTAGCATTATCAGCTTTAGGCGTGATTTCAAAATAAGTCAGGCTGATTCCAATTAGTGATGAGGAGTGGTTTAATGGGAAAACAATTAGTTTTAATTAGTCATGGACTTTTCTGTGAAGAATTGAAAAAAAGTACAGAAATGATAATGGGACCTCAGGAAAGTATTCACACAGTAAGTCTTCTTCCTTCTGAATCAGCGGAAGATTTTCGTGAAAAGTTTGAAACAGTAATTGCCAATTTAGATGATTTCGTAGTATTAGCAGATTTAATGGGTGGCACTCCGTGTAATGTAGTTTCAAAAATAATTCTCGAGGGTCAAGTAATTGACTTATACGCAGGCATGAACATGCCAATGGTCATTGACTTCATTAACAGTCAATTAATTGGAACAGAACTTTCATTAATCGAATCTGCTACAAGTAACATTTGTTATGTGAATGGACGGATTTTCAGTGATGACGATGATGAAGATGAGTAAGATAAAATATATGAGTGATGAAGCCAAAGAAATATTTCTCTGATCATACTATAGATAAAAGACATTTCAAACTTGTAATTTGAGTTTGGAATGTCTTTTTATCTAGTTTTGTTCAAAATTTTGGACAAAAAAGAGACCCTTTGTCAAATGATGTTGGTAAAGAGAAATTCTAGAATGATTGGTGAAAGATTGAGAAAAAAGTGTTCAGCATCAAAATTTTTTGAAGATGCCGCTTTTGTCTCATTCTCCATTTTTTTATTTTATGATTAACCTCATAAAAAAGTGGGACATTAATTAGATTTTTTCTGATTAATGTCCCAGACTCGTCTACAGACTGAGAACTTGGAAGGGATACTTCCAGGACTTTTTTAAACGGTTGACTCAATAGCTTCTTTATACTTTTCAAAAAGGGGGATAATTTGCGTGCGCTTTTTTATGTCAAGTTTAATAAAAATATTGTGGACATGAGTTTTAACCGTTCCTAATGAAAGAAAGAGCAGGTCAGCAATTTCCTGATTGGTTCGATGTGACAGTAGCAATACAAAAATTTCCGTTTCTCGTTGAGTAAACTGGTGAACCTGACAAAAGTCTTGAATCAAGAGAGAGGTGTCTTGATTTTGTGTTTTTTCTTTCTGAGGTTGATATTTTTTGATAAAGAAGTGCAGTAATAAAACACATATAACAATCGAAAAAATATCCTCTGAGACACTACGATTATAAATTTTTGTCACTAAAGAGCTATATTGATCGACATTGAAAATCACGAAACTATCTTCAATAATGATCAAAATACTAAAGAAGAGATTGATGAACATCAATTGCTTTAAATAGTGTTTGTTCAGCAAAGGTACATCCTTTTTTGTTCCTCGCCAACAATAAATTCCTAGGTAAAACAGGAAGAGTTGATTGCCCAGATAATAGAGCCAGACTTTAAAGGCTGAATTATCCATCAGTGGGATGGTAATCATCCAAACAGCCAAAGCAAGCAGTAAAGCATAATGGAGAGGGGAAAGTTTTTCTTTTTGTAGTTCGGCAAGAATAGAAATGGAAAAAAAGGCGTTTCCCATAAAAATAATCGTTTTAACTGCTGGCGCACTCATAAATGCTTGATCATAACTTTGTGCAAAGGAATTGAGGAACTCCGTCATATAAATAATCGTGTTATCAAAAATGAAGAATGCCAAATACAAACTGATCCAGAGAAATAAGTTGTTTTTTTCTTTTAAATAAGCATAAATAGCAAAAGTCATCGTGATTGAATATAGAATGATCAATAGAATGTTGTAAACAAAAATAGCTATCATATTGAATCCCCTTTCATTTTTTTCCTTACCTCAAATTTCTTATTTTAATTATAACACCGATTTTTTTATCTTTACTTTTAATTCCTATAAACTTCCTTCTAAACTTTTGTAAACCCTTGGAAAATAAATGGTTTATATCCAAAAATAAACCAGCCTGTAGCACGTATAGATCGACAATGATAACGTTTACAACCAATAGCTTATCGTAAACTCTCACTTTTTTTCCTAAAGTGAAGATGCAAAGCAAACAAATTACTTAGGGGGTTTCATTATGGGAAAAAAAGATTTTATTACAACTGAAAATTACACGAAGGAAGAGATCCAACAAATTGTTGACCTGTCATTGAAAATCAAAGCGGCCATCAAGAATGGTTTTTATCCTCCTTTGCTAAAGAACAAAGTGTTAGGGATGATCTTCCAACAGTCTTCTACCAGAACGCGGGTTTCGTTTGAAACAGCAATGACACAATTAGGGGGGCACGCAGAATATCTAGCACCAGGGCAAATTCAATTGGGTGGTCATGAAACGATAGAAGACACGAGCCGAGTTCTTTCTCGTTTAGTTGATATTTTGATGGCTCGTGTGGAACGTCATCATAGTGTGTATGACTTAGCAACGAATGCCACGATCCCAGTTATTAACGGGATGTCTGACTTCAACCACCCAACGCAAGAAATTGGCGATCTTTGCACCATGATCGAACATCTTCCAGCAGGCAAAAAAATTGAAGACTGCAAGGTTTCCTTTATTGGAGATGCCACACAAGTCTGTTTCTCTTTAGGATTGATTGCAACAAAAATGGGAATGGAATTCGTTCAATTTGGACCAGAAGGGTTCCAGTTAAACGAAGACCATCGCGCCCGACTAGACGCAATTTGCAAAGATTCTGGCGGCTCCTATACGATATCCGATCAAATCGATGTTATTGAAGGTTCGGATTTTGTTTATACAGACGTCTGGTATGGACTGTATGAAGCTGAACTATCAGAAGAGGAACGCATGCGTATTTTTTATCCTAAATACCAAGTGAATACGGACCTGATGAAACGTGCTGGGGAACAAGCGAAATTTATGCACTGCTTGCCTGCCACTCGTGGGGAAGAAGTCACAGATGAAGTCATGGATGGACCGAACTCGATCTGTTTTGATGAAGCAGAAAATCGGTTGACTTCGATTCGCGGTCTCTTAGTGTACTTGATGCGGGATTATGCGGAAAAAAATCCAATCGATGAGACCAAAAAAGCAGCGGCTAAAAAAGACTTGGAAGCTTTGCTAGGTGAAACATTTTAGACGCAAGAGATGAGGAAAGGAAATAATCTGCGTATCATGACGATGCGTGAGGATTGTCTCTGTTCTAGAGGAGGGGCTAACGATCTGAAAATCGATTCTTTCTAGCAGAATCTTGATCTCACATTAATGCAGCTTTTATGCCACACCAGGATTCATGTGAGATGAGTCCGCTGGTTGCAAGAATCGTTCAATCGTTGGTCCAACCTTATTCCCTTGTACCGGAAAGGAAGAAAACAATGGGAGAAAAGAAAAAATTTAGTTTGATGAGTGCTATATTATCTGTTATTTGTGTTGTATTTGTGGCAGAAGCGGCTGCACCGGTAGCAGCAATCGGAAATTCACAATTTTTTTGGTGGATCTTTTTATTGATTGCATTCCTTTTGCCCTATGGATTGATCTCGTCAGAGTTAGGAACAACTTACATCGGTGATGGCGGTATCTATGATTGGGTGACACAAGCCTTCGGACATCGCTGGGGATCTCGCGTTTCTTGGTATTACTGGATCAATTATCCCCTGTGGTTAGCTTCTCTAGCAGTAGTCTGCCCTGATTTATTGATGACGATCACAGGCAGCGAATTTTCAACAGCTGCTGCTATCGTGATCGAACTGATCTTTATATGGATCATCGTTTGGATTAGTTTTTATCCGGTCAGTGACAGCGTGTGGATTTTGAATGGAGCAGCTGTCATCAAAATGCTGCTGGCAATCTTGATCGGTGGCTTAGGTCTCTATACTGCGCTTACTAAAGGTGTGGCGAATGAGTTTACTCTTTCTTCCATGCTGCCAAGTTTCAATTTAAATAGTTTGTCCTTTATTTCAGTAATCATTTTTAACTTATTAGGATTCGAAGTGATTTGTACATTCGCGAATGATATGGAAAATCCTAAAAAGCAAATCCCTCAATCGATCATTGCCGGTGGACTGGTGATTGCAGCCATTTACATTTTTTCTGCATTCGGGATCGGTGTAGCAATTCCTACGGATCAGATTAGTACAGGCAGTGGATTGATGGATAGTTTTAAGTTATTGACAGGATCAACAGGCGGCTGGTTCATTATTTCGATGGCCTTTTTATTCTTACTGACATTGTTTGGCAATATGATTTCTTGGTCGTTAGGGGTTAACAATACTGCTTGTTATGCAGCCGAAAATGACGATATGCCGAAAGTATTTGCCAAACGCAGCAAAAAAAACGGCATGCCTACTGGTGCGGCGATTATGAATGGTATTGTTGCTTCTATCGTTGTCATCATCGCACCAATTTTACCAAATCAAGATTTATTTTGGGCATTTTTCTCGTTGAACCTAGTAATGTTCCTACTATCATATGTACCTGTTTTTCCTGCGTTTTATAAATTGCGCAAAATCGATCCAGAAACACCTCGACCTTTCAAGGTGAGCGGCAGCGACTTGTTCTTGAAGGTATTAGTCGCACTACCGATGATCATGATCGTGATCTCATTGATTTTCACAGCGATTCCTTTGCAGTTTGATGCTGAATCGCTGAGTCAGCAATTACCAATCACGATTGGAGCAATTATATTTGCCCTCGTTGGTGAAATCATTATCTGGATCAAAAAAATCAAAAAAGAAGGAGTGCTGTATCATGGCAAAGCGAATCGAAAAGACCACACCGAAACAAGACGGGTTTAGAATGCCTGGAGAGTTTGAACCACAAGAGAAAGTATGGATGATTTGGCCAGAGCGTCCGGATAACTGGCGTGATGGAGGCAAACCGGCTCAAGAAGCATTTGCCGAAGTTGCAAAAGCGATCAGCAAATTCACGCCAATGAATGTGGTCGTGTCGCAACAGCAATATCAAAACTGCCGTCGTCAATTGCCTGCCGACATCACTGTCTATGAAATGTCGAACAACGATGCTTGGATTCGTGACTGTGGTCCTAGCTTTGTCATCAACGACAATGGTGAATTACGAGGCAATGACTGGGGATTCAATGCTTGGGGCGGATTAGTCGATGGCTTGTATTTCCCTTGGGATCAAGACGATTTGATTGCACAAAAGATCTGTGAAATCGAGCACGTGGATTCGTATCGAACGGAGGATTTTATTTTAGAAGGGGGCTCCTTTCATGTTGATGGAGAAGGCACTGTTTTAACGACTGAGATGTGTTTATTGAGTGAAGGTCGGAATCCTCATATGACAAAAGAAGAGATCGAACAAAAATTATGTGACTACTTAAACTGTGAGAAAGTACTTTGGTTAGGTGACGGGATCGATCCGGAAGAAACCAATGGGCATGTGGATGATGTGGCATGTTTTGTTCGTCCCGGAGAAGTGGCTTGTATCTATACTGAAGATCAAAACAGCCCATTTTATGAAGCGGCTCAAGCTGCTTACAAGCGTTTGAATGAAATGACCGATGCCAAAGGTCGCAAATTAAAAGTTCATAAGCTTTGTTGCCCAGTAGAGAATGTCACGATCAATGGGGATTTCAAGATCGATTACGTAGAAGGAACGATGCCACGTGAAGATGGCGACATTTGTATTGCTTCTTATATGAATTTTCTGATCACGAACAACGGTGTGATCGTTCCTCAGTATGGAGATAAAAATGATGCGCTGGCACTTGAGGAAATAGCAGAATTCTTTCCAGATAAAGAAGTCGTAGGCGTAAATACAGTTGAGATCGTATACGGTGGTGGAAATATTCACTGTATCACACAACAACAACCGCAAAGATAGGTGGAGGCTTATCTCAAAAATTGTCATCGCATTGGGTGGAATTTTAGGCGACGCTGCTCATGAACAATTGACCAAAGCCCAAAGCAGCAAATTCGATTACTGACCTGATCAATGACGGCCGTTTATTCGTTTTTAGAGATACTAGAAGAGACTGAGACAACTTTTGTCCCAATCTCTTTTTTTTGTTTCATTAACTATCATTAGCTGACGATCAGCTTGGTGATTCAACCATTAGAGGAAGCCAGATGTGGGTGAGATCTTTTCATAGTTTTCCCAAGCCCATAAAAATCTCCTAGGTACCTTTTAAGTATATTTTAAAACAATAATGCATATATATACAAATTGAATCATTTTTAAGAGGTTGTTTTAAGAAGGGGAAATAAGGAACTTTCTTAGTTTCAGTAAACAATTAATTCTTTTTTACAGGTATCAAGATTTCAAATACACGTTTTTCAGGAATCGTGGTAGTAATTTCATCTTGCCATAATATTTTCCAAAAAAATCTTTCTGGAATAAATTTATTTTTTTGAAAATAGTTCAGTAGTTTCTGATTGATTTCTTGCTTATTATAATTGGAATCCTCTATGAAGAAAGAGACATATGTTCCATTCGATCTGGTTATAATTTTCTCTGCGTCGTAAAGATGACTTTGTTCCTTGTTTATTTTAATTAGTGACCTAAAAGGAGTTTTTTGAATGTCAGAAAAAATAGAATCTTCTACTAAAAAATTTATAGGATAGCCATTAAATAAATCTTTTTGATCTAAGGATAAATAAAAATCACTATAACTAGATAAAGAATCGATGGAGTCGTAGTAATGAGAATGCATTAAATCAGAACAAATAAAAGATTCTTCTTCTCTATAAGAATGAGTAATTATATCAAAATTTATATTTTTCAATGTTGTATACCGATCGATATAATTTTCTAAAAACGTCTGCATATGTTTTAAGTCATTGATTTTTTCATCTAAAATTTCTTTTCGCTTTTTAAATTCTGTCAGCGTGTCATCCATGTTTCGATTATCGAGAAAATATTTAATCTGTTCTAAAGGTACATCAAGAAATTTCAAGGTTAGTATAACGTCTAATTCAAAGCATTGGTCACAAGTATAATATCTATAACCATGAGTAGATATTTTTTTTGGTTTGAATAAATCAATTTGATCATAATAAATTAAGGTTCTTCTACTTAAATTGACGTATTTTGCAAATTCACTGATTGTTAAATAATTATTCATAATTACCTCCTTGAATATAACGTAACGTTACAGTTTATTCTAGCAGAGCAATAACCCAAATTCGTTATAAAAGGAGATTCTTATGTTAAGTTTAATCGAAATAAAAAAAGTATTTGGAAATGAAATAGTATTGAATCATTTATCAGGAGATTTCCAAAAAGGCCTCAATTTTATTTACGGTCCATCGGGTAGTGGGAAGACAACGCTATTAAATATCATTAGTGGTATGGATCAAAATTTTGAAGGAGATGTTTATTTTAACAATCAGTCGATGAAACGTTTTACGAAAAAAGAACTATCCGACTATTATTACAATTCAATCGGTTTTATCTGGCAAGATTACCAATTGATAGAATACTTAAGTGTAGAATGTAACATTGATTTAGTTCTAAGCCTATCGAACTTAAATAAAGCAGAACGAAAAATGAAAGTAGCAAAGGTATTAGAGGAACTAGGAATATCTGGATTAGCTAAAATGAAAGTGACAAAATTATCTGGCGGACAAAAACAACGAGTAGCGATAGCTAGAGCATTAGTAAAAGATCCAGAAATAATCATAGCAGATGAACCAACTAAAGCATTAGATCTTTTAGCTGCTAATAAAATCATGACGGAGCTAAAAAAAATCGCTAAAGAAAGAATAGTGATAATAGTCACTCATGATAAAGGTTTAATTGAAAAAGACGCAAATGTCTATAGCATGGAGCAAGGACAACTAAAATTAGTAGGGCAAAGTAAACAACACTCAAAAGATGACGGGAAAAACAATCGATTGAATAAACCTCCTTATTTATCTTTAAAAAATTGTATTTCTCAATCTTTTAACATTCTAAAAGGCGCATCCATATATTCTATATTAACGATTATTTTACTCATACTTTCTTCCTTTTTTATGTTGATTAATTTGAGTGGGGAAATAAAAGAAAAACAAGATGATAATTTTAGCCGTCTCGTTAAAGAAAGAGGAGAGACGATCAAAGATATTTCTTTGTCAAAAGAATCGACAGGTGGTGGTCCTTCTGGTTCTCTAAAACAAGATACTTCAGGAGCAGTAGATTTATTAAAAGATGATCCCAGAGTAGATTTTGTGGCACCCTTGGAAATAGTGGGTGATTTGAAACTAAACGTAGGAGATTTGATTAAAAATTATGAAGTGAAGGATAGCTTTAACTTGCCTGCAATTACGAAATTGATAGCTGGAAGATATCCTTCAATTGGAGAAATAGAAGTGGCTGTTCCTAAACGGTTACTGGATTTACTAGGTCTAAAACCCACCGACGTAATCGGAAAAAACTTAAATATGACAGGGCTTATAGACGTAAATCCAAAGATTGGAAGCAACGAGATTACAGGATCAAAGGTCTCATTAAATGATGTAAAAGTAGTGGGAGTCATTGAAAATAATCCTAAAGGTGGAGCAATTACCAGCACTTTAGGAAGACGTGACGGGAAACTAACGGATGGCCCGTTGTTGTTTAGTGTAGAAGCTATCAAAAAAATGCGCCAACAAGCAGGCATTGAGAAATCGATAAGTTATAACGTAAGAGCAAAAACATTAGATGATATTTTACCTATCGTGAATAAACTACAACAAGCAGGTTTACAACCTTCTGGAGATTTTAGCATGATTGAAGACATGCTCCGATTGAGAAAGAAAAATGAGGAGCAAGGGGTTACCATCAGTTTGATATTCTTTGTATTGTCACTAACAATTAGTATTGTTCTGGCTTTGTTCAATTTTTATATAAAGAAAAGTGAATTTCGTTTTTTCAAATTCAATGGTTTCAGTAATAAAAATATTTTAAGTTTAATCATTTCAGAATACTTTATACTTGGAATAATGTCTTCTCTTCTATTTCTGATAACTTTCCCAATGCTTAGTCTTTTAAGTCAAAAATTATTTAGTATATATATAGTATCTACTAATAACTTAGTTTTGGTATTGTTGCTACCATTTGTCCAATCAATAATAATCAGTTTCCTATCCTACTTATTATTTCTTAAAACTAATCCTACTCATAAAATGAAACAAGGTGATTCGAATGATTTACTTAAATAATGTCAGTAAAAAGTACAAAGATTTGGATATACTATTACATGCCAATTATCGATTTAAAGATGGTACGTTAACTTGTGTATTAGGGAATAGTGGAGCTGGTAAATCAACATTATTAAATTTAATAGCAGGCTTAGATGTAGATTATGATGGGGAAATTGAAAATTTATGTTTTAAGGAAAAAAATTTCTCGAATAAAAACTTGTCTAATTATAGATTCAACAATGTGGGATTTATTTTTCAAGATTATCATCTCTTAAATGGATATACAGTACTTGAAAATGTCATAATGGGGGCACATTTAGACTCTGAACTAACGAAAGAAGAGAAAATCGAAAAAGCATTGAATTTATTAACGGAACTCGGTTTAAAAAACAAGGCAAATCAAATGGTCCATGAGTTAAGCGGTGGTCAAAAACAAAGAGCATCTATAGCGAGAGCCTTAATGAACGATCCTAAAATAATTCTTGCAGATGAACCAACGGCTGCTTTAGATGAATTAAATAGTGATGGTGTGATGAAGATACTAAAAAGGTTGGCAAGGAATCGAACCGTGATTGTTATTACGCATAGTGAAAAAGTTTCAAAGTACGCCGATGAAATAGTCTGTTTAAAAAATCATACAATAGAAATAGTTAAAGAAAAAGAGCGATATGAATTAGACTATAGTAAAGAAAGTCAGACTTTCACAGCGAAAAAAGCTAAAGAGATTGTCCCAAAACTCAACTCAAAATTACTTTTTTGGATAGCAATCAGGAATTTTAGAATACATTTTTTAAAAAATTTACTTGCTATCGTATTGATTTCATTAGGAACGGTCTCTTTTATTTCAACGTTAGGAATAAAAAATACAATAAAAAATGAAATACAGTCATTTAAAGAAAAAAATGATTACTATAGTAAAGGATCAATTGCTTTTTCAAAAAAGCCTTTATCTGAAGGGCTTACTTATTTACAAACATTACCAAACGTTAAGGATGTGTATTACCAATATAATCTTCAAAATATTCATCTTAAATATGATCATAAGAATAAACACTTAGATACTAAATCGCCAACGTTGATTTCTTCCAATCTTTCGATGATTTATGGGGACATGCCTAAAGATAATAGGAATGAAATCAGTCTATCTTTAAGTGTTGCCTCGTCTTTGAGTAAGAATATTAATCAATTAGTTGGAAAGTACGTTGACTTTGAATACTTTGATAAGGAGGGACAAAAACATAAAATAAAAATGAAAGTGAGTGGTATCTCAAACGATACTTTTGATAACTTTACAATGAGTACGAAGCTGGAAAAGAAAATTTATAAAGAAGTAGCTAAAGGTGAGGCTTCTGCTATAGCGTTTAGTGTGAAAAATTTTGAGGACATTCCCAAAATTCATCGCCTGCTGAAAAGTAAGGGGTACGATATATACACTAAGGAAAAAGACATTCGTGCTTTTAAAAATAGTTTTGCTGATACTATAAAGTTGTTCACCATATTATCCAATTTACTTTTACTCCTATTTATCTCTGTTAGTTTTATTATAATCTATCGAATTTCTATCACTAGATATTCTGAAGTTGGTATACTAAGTTGCTTAGGATATAGTACCAGAAATATCTCTAAGATATTGAGAAGAGAAACCGTTCTATTTTGTCTACTATCCATCTTATTTAGTAGTATATGGCTTCTTATTTTTAATACTGTATATAGCCAGAACTTTGGTTATAATCTAGAGTTTAATTTCCAACTAGGGCTGCTTTTGTTGTTAGTAAATATTGGTTTAGTTTTTGGCATAACTGGTTTTGTTAATTATCGATTGGTCAACCTATCACCTAGTCTGGCTTTAAAAAAATAAGATCTTTAACTTTAGAAATATAGTACTGACTAAGAGTCTGGGACTGAGACAAAAGTTGTCTCAGTCTCTTCTAGTATCTCTAAAAACGAATAAACGGTGATACAAAAGTAGCATCTTCGGAAATAAGCCGAAATTTACCAAAAATTTGAGAAGCAATTTTCGGAAATTCCTTCTTATTTCTTGATGCTGAACACTTTTGTCTCAACCTCAGTTTTTTTGCTTTTATTTCCCACAAATCTTAAGCTATTTTTATGAATTGAAAAAGTATAAATATGATCGAAGAAGTGTTATTCGCAGTTCAAATAATGAACATTCCATTTCTTCTGCTCTTACTACACCAGCTCTTCAAGTACTTGTTTGATTGCCAGCAGATCGGCTAATGTGACTTGGGCATTGATCAGTAAAACGGGGACGGTTTCAAAACTTTCTGTTAAAGGAGCGGTACTAAGACAGAGATCATAGTCTTCGTTTTCAAAATGGCTGCGAATATCCAGATGGTAGTAGCTTTGAAAAGAAGACTCGATACGTTCTTTGATTGTTAAAGAAAGTGCCAAAGGTAAATCTGTTTCGAGTTTAAGGTTGATTTTTTTCATAAAGGTGGATGGTGGTGAAACCAAGGTCCAAGCAACTGCTACATGTAACGCAAGTCCTTTTCGTTTGCTATCTGAGGATGAGTAAAGATCAATTTGATCTAACAATTGTTCAGAACGCATCAAAAGGTTGGGAAAATTCTGCGAGACATAGTGCTGTAGATTATAGCCGGTCAAGGTATGGATCGTCTCTCCAAATAGTTCGACGGACAAAATTCCAGAAAGAATCGTTCGCAAAATCAAGTTCTTTTTTCTGGTAGACAATTGTTGAGAGTCTGTATCTTTCAGTAACAAATGGATGATTGCTTGCAAATAAGAACGATTTTGAACGTTTTCCTCTTGGATGGCAAAATAATCAGCTAACTGCTCTTTAGAAAAAGTGAGATCCAGATTTGATCGTAGCCACAAGAAAATAAAATGGCTCTCCATTGTTTCGAGTAAGAAGTGTTCACTCAACTCATCTGTCAGTTTTTTTAAGAGTGATGAATGCTGGTCCGTCAATTGTTGGAAGATTTCTTGGTCTTTAGGCGGTAGAACAGGAGCTAAAGTGATCATTTCAGCTGTTATTTTTTTGCCTTTTCTAAACCGAATAATCGTCACTGCTAGTACATAAGTAGTAATTTTTAGTTCAATCTCATTGAAAGGAATTTCATTGATTTCATAAAAGTGTCGGGCGAGCATTTCACATTTTTGTTGAGAAATACCTGGAAATGGCCAGTGAAGACCAGAAAAATTTTTCCAAAAAAAAGCAACCATAAAATAGCGAATACGAGGTTCATCACCGACTAAATAGAGCGTTCCTTTATTTTTTTTTACGGTAAACCCCAATGGCTGTAGTAGCGTTTCTAGTTCATAGCTTCGCTTTCGTACAGTAGATTCGGATAAATAATTCTCGTAGGCGAATTTGACTAGATTCACTTCATTTTCCAACAATAAAGTTTCAAATAAATTGAAAAAAGGATTTTCTTGTAATATTTTACGAATCACCGTTTTATAGTCTGTTTTGGTTCCTGTGAATTTATAGCCGAGACCATGTTTTGTATGAAAAATTGGTTCACGACTTTCATCTGTCATTAGGGAATGATTGCTTAGGACATCGTAATATTTGTAGATCGAACGCCGATCCATATTGAGGGCTTGGCTCATTTCTTCAATCGTTACAAAGCGCTTTTGATGATATAAAAAATGCAAAAGTTCGATTTCTTTTTTGACATCATTTCCAAAAAAATCATTGAATATTTCCATAAAAAAACTCCTAACCAAAGATTTCCCTCGATTCTTAGCTGTTACTTGATGCCATCTTATCATAAAAAGAGGATTTTAATGTATTCCAAATGTACATTTTTTTAGCTCAGAAAAGATTCCAGAAAATTTATACTAGCAATTGTTGAAAAAATTCTAAGGTTTTAATAAGAATGGGGAAATCTGTTGGTAGAAAAGGAGAGAAATGATGAAAACGAGAAAAGACAGCTATTTCAAGATAGTGATTTTATTCGTAGGATTAATGAGTATTTTACTGGGAATAGGGATGCAAAAATCATTTGCGGAGACGGTTGATTTTGCTTATACCGATTCTACGGGACAACGTTTAACAAATGGAATAGCAGTAGGGAATACCTATAATTATGATTATGGCCATGCACCAGAAGCCGTATTTGACGAAGAAAATTATGTTAATTACGCCGACCGTGCATATTTAAAAAAGAGTGTCACAGAAGATAGCAAGACACAAGGTTTATTTGACGTCACGTTAGATGTGAAAGGTAACCAGATCGGAACACCGATTGATTTAGTTTTGGTGATCGATTATTCTTCCTCCATGACTGGCGAAAAATTAACCAATGCTTTAATCGGATTACAACAATTTGGCAATGAATTAGCGGATTCGTTAGCTAATGGGAATATCCGCGTGGGGATCGTAGCATACAATCGAGAGGTTTATTCAACAAATGGTTTTTCAAGTAATATGAATGACTTAGAGAACTTCTTGAAATATACCGCTGAGTCACATTCGGGAACATTTATGCAAAAAGGATTATTAGCAGGGCAACGGCTATTATTGGAGAAAAGTCGGCCAGAAGCGGAAAAACTATTTATTCATATTGGTGATGACAGTGCCAATCGTAGTTATCTTCCAGTACAAGGAGCGAAAGAGTATCCAAATGAGGGAGAGATCATTGATTATAATGGCTACCATACCGATCATTATATTCAAGATTTTCAAACTGATTCTGACAAATACTATACGACGAACAGTAACCCTTCTGATCCCAATGCAATTTCTGTTAGTAGTTCAGTTGTGACAGATGCGACCTTAGGAACGATTGTTTCTCTCAAGCATTCGGGTTTTACCTGTTATTCGATAGCGACAGCACCTTCTGCTCGAGGGGAATATATTGGGCGAAACTTAGCTTCTAAACCGCAACAATACCTTACAACCGATGAAAATCTAAGCGGTTTGGGTTCTGCCTTAACAGAGATCGCCAACCAAATTGATAAAACGATTCCTAATGGTACGATCACTGATCCTATGGGGCAAGACATTTTACTCCAAGGAGCGGGTGAGTTTAATGAACGCTCCTATCAATTAGTTGGTTGGCGAAAAAATGAACAAGGAAATTGGGAACAAGCCAATGATGTAGTGGCTGATGTAGTTGTATCGGAAGCGAACCAAACGATTACGATTGCAAATATTGCATTAGGGGAAAATGAACGGCTTACGTGTACCTATCAAGTCCGTTTAAACACTGAAAATACTCATTTTAAAGGCGAAACTTGGTATTTGTGTAATGGACGGACAACGTTAGCACCAACAAATGAAAGTGAATTACTTGATTTTCCAATCCCTTCAATCAAGGCACCGACAACCACAATCCAAGTAGAAAAAAAATGGAAAAATGTAGCGGCATCCGAGATCCCAGAGACTATTGACTATGTGATTCGCAGGAGTTCGGTCGTTGATCCTACGAGTTGGCAAAGTTCAGCGGTGCTTTCTTTAAGAAAACAAGATAATTATCAAGCAACGATCAAGGAACTGCCAGTGGGAAACGAAAAAGCGGTCTTACCAAAATACAATAATCAAGGAGAAGACTTTACTTATCAAGTAGCGGAAGTGAATGTACCTGATGAATTTGAGAGTAACGTAACCAATAATGGCAATTCTTTTGTGATCACGAATACGAAAAAAACGACTGAACCAAGCACAACAGAACCAAGCACAACAGAACCAAGCACAACAGAACCAAGCACAACAGAACCAAGCACAACAGAACCAAGCACAACAGAACCAAGCACAACGGAGCCAAGCACAACGGAGCCAAGCACAACGGAGCCAAGCACAACGGAGCCAAGCACAACGGAACCAAGCACAACAGAACCAAGCACGACGGAGCCAAGCACCACAGAATCAAGTATGACCGAATCAAGCGCCATCGACTTAAGAAACTCTGGACCAAGTACAACTAAAAAAGAGACGATGCTCCAGATTGCTTCTGAATCTTCGACTAATTCTGGAGCGGAACAGTTACCAAAAACAAATGAACATTCCTCATCCATTCTGGTCTTTCTGGGAACGATGATCGTCGGATCGGTGGGTTATTATTTGATTCGTAAAATAAAATAGCCAATCAGCTGGTGTAGCTCAGAATGTCTGAAACTAGATGTTCTGAGTTTTTTTGTGCTATAGTTTAGTCAAAGTCATGTTGTGAAACGAAGGGGGAAACAGGATGAAAAAAGCGTTGTTGGTCGTTAATCCAAGTTCTGGAGGAGAACAAGCACAAGAATATGAAAAACTGGCCCATCAAAAGTTAACCACGATGTTTGATGAAGTCGTTGTTCTTCATACGAAAAAAGCTGGAGATGCCAAGAATTTTACTCGAGAAGCAGCAGTGGATAGGTATCACAGCGTGTTTGTCATGGGTGGAGATGGTACTGTTAATGAAGGAATCAATGGGATCGCTGAACAAGCACATCGTCCAAATTTTGGTTTTATTCCGTTAGGGACAGTCAACGACTTAGCACGTGCTTTAGGCATACCGTTAGAACCAGAAGAAGCTATCGCTCATCTTTCAATGGATGCGTTGCAACCATTGGATATTGGGAAAATCAATGACCAATATTTTATGAATGTCGTGGCGATTGGAACCATTCCTGAGTCAATCAATGATGTAGATCCAGAAAAGAAAACAAAATATGGCAAGTTTGCTTACTTTATCTCAGGAATCAAGCAATTGGCTGGAACTCAATCTTATAAATTCCAGTTAGTCATTGATGGGCAGGAAAAACAAATTGAAAGTAGTACATTGCTGGTAGGATTAACTAATTCAATTGGTGGTTTTGAAACATTGATACCTAATGCTAAAGTAAACGATGGCAAATTGCACTTGGTTTATTTAAAAGACACTTCATTGTTAGATACGTTAAAAACATTGCCTGATTTGTTAAAAGGTGTGGATTCTTCTACCGACCATCTGGCTTATCAAACCTGTGAAACGATCCAGATTGCTTTGGATGAAGACCAAGAATTGGCAACAAATGTGGATGGCGATGAAGGTGTCAAGCTGCCTGTCACACTAAAAGTTCTTCCTTCACACCTGATGATTTATTGTTGAGAAACGAGGGGGAGGATCAGCATTCTATAACTGTTGATCTGAGTCATATCCTTTGTTTTGAACAGTAGGTGCTCTTGTTATCTGATGTCGATTTTAAGTGGATCTGAGAATCTGGTGAGGAAGAGGTTGTGAGTAAAGTTGGAACAATGAACTGAAAAACAGCCAGGATGAGGTTGAGGCAAGTTTGGCTCAGTCTCGTTCTGGCTGTTTTTGGTTAGTTGTATTTAGCTGATTTAGTTAGAAGGACGAAAAAGCATTTCTCCTGAAAAAATGAAGGAGTCTCTTAATCTAATGCTTCGATAAAGCGTTGAGCAATCTCTTGAGGGCGTGTGATCGCACCACCTACAACGATGCCAGCTACGCCTAGATCTTTGACTTGTTTGGCTTGTTGTGGCGTGTGGATCCGACCTTCTGCAATAACGCATATATCAGCTTGGATCAGTTCTTGGATGAGTGGGAGATCAGGACCAACTTGTTTCACACTTTCTTCTGTATAGCCGCTTAAAGTTGTCCCCACAAAATCCACTCCTGCTTCGTAAGCATTCTTTCCTTCTTCAAAAGTGGCGATATCAGCCATCAATAATTGCTGTGGATATTTTTCTTTGACTTTAGCAATGAATTCATTGATGGTCAGACCATCGTGGCGTTTGCGTAAAGTACAATCTAAAGCGATAACTTCAACCCCTGTGGCTACTAGTTCATCAACTTCACGCATGGTTGCTGTGATAAATGGCGCTTCAGGAGGATAATCACGTTTAATGATACCGATGATCGGCAGGGCCACTTTTTCTTTGATCGCCATAATATCCCGTACTGAGTTCGCACGGATACCAACAGCTCCTGCTTTTTCAGCAGCTAAAGCAAAATAAGGCATCAAACTACCTTCTTCTGTATAAAAAGGTTCTCCAGGTAAGGCTTGGCAGGAAACGATCAGCCCACCAGCAATTTTTTCTAAGAATAATTGTTTGTCCATTCTGTTTTTCTCCTTTATAGTTTTTTCTCAGTTTCACAAAAACGTTTCGCAAAGAGCTAAGGCTATGCGAATGATAGCAAAAAAGTGATTACTTAGGTAATGGATATCTAAGATAAATTGCTTGATCAGACAAATAAGCGGTTTAGAAAAACGCTTTATTTTTTGATTACAAAATAAGTGTAGCGATTTCGTAATTATTGAGCAAGTGATAGTTCTCAAAAACAGCGTAGATCAGTTGAGTAAATGAATTGACATAAAAAAACAAAAGTTCTTGCTTTTTTCTTAATTTTTATATATGATTTTAACAATTTAGGGTAAAAATGAAAGAAAAGGGGTAACAAAAATGACGAAGTATCAACGGAAGGTTTTATTAGCAACATCATCAGGGATTGCATTAGAGAATATGGATATCATGTTCCTAGCTTTTTCTTTATCTTCAATGATTGCAACTTTTCATATTAGTGGAACGCAAGCGGGAATGATTGCGACGATCACTAATCTGGGGATGCTCGTTGGAGGTATTTTTTTTGGTCTGATGGCGGATAAATATGGTCGAGTAAAGGTGTTCTCTCAAACGGTTATCTTATTTTCAATTGCTTCATTATTGATGTATTTTTCTTCAACGATTTATTTAGTCTACTTGTTTCGGTTTATTGCCGGAATCGGGGCTGGGGGCGAGTATGGCGCTTGTATGTCTTTGATCTCTGAAACTTTTTCAAAAAAACAAATTGGACGAGCTTCGTCCATTGCTGGTATTGGAGCCCAAGTAGGCGCGGCTCTCGCTGCTATTTTGGCGGCAATCGTCATTCCATGGCTCGGGTGGCGCATGTTATATGTGATTGGTGTATTACCTGTATTATTAGTTTTAGTCATCCGACATGGTTTAAAAGAACCGGAGGCATTTCAAGCTGCGAAAGCAACTAAAAAGGCGACAAAGTTACGTAATCTATTTGAAACGAAACAACTTACTTGGCAGACGATTGGCTTGAGTATCATGGTGACTGTCCAAATTGCTGGTTATTTTGGTTTGATGAATTGGTTACCTTCGATCATGCAAGCACAACTAGGATTATCCGTTTCAGGTTCGTCTTTATGGATGGTGAGTACGATTGTGGGGATGTCATTAGGTATGTTGACTTTTGGGATCATCATGGATAAATTAGGTCCCAGAACAGCCTTTACTTTATTCTTGATTTGTTCAGCGCTCTCGGTCTTCTTACTCGTTTTAGCTCGTAGTCAATGGAGTTTAGTAGCAGCAGCGGTGGTTGTTGGTTACTTTATCAATGGCATGTATGGCGGCTATGGTGCAATCATTAGTAGCCTGTATCCTACTGAGATCCGTGCAACAGCCAATAACTTTATTATGAATTTAGGTAGAGCTGTAGGTGGATTTTCTTCGATCATTATTGGCTTTTTGATGGATCATTATCAATTATCTGCTGTGATTATTTTTCTAAGTAGTATTTATCTTGTCAGTCTAGTGGTCTTGTGGACACTTACTGGTGTAAAAGAATTAAAATTCAGCTTACAAGAATAACATCCATTGGTGTAAGTTATCAGTGGATAAGTAACATTCGTTATCATTTTGCTTTATAAAAAGATCGTTAAATAAATACGTATATTTTATTTTATCTAGGTAAATATACTTATTTTCTATTAAAAACATGGTATGATTATTAGTAATCGAATAAAGAAATAGGTGAATGTTCATGGATAGTATGGCGAAAGTCAATCAATTTAGAGACGAAAGAAATTGGCGACAATTTCATAACGAAAAAGATCTTGCAATTTCTATTTCCTTAGAAGCTTCTGAATTACTGGAGCTTTTTCAATGGAAGCAACCAGAAGAAGTGAAGGAAACTTCATTAGAGCGGGTCAAAGAAGAACTGGCAGATGTCTTGATCTATTCTTATATGATGGCTGACAATTTACAGTTGGATCTTGATGAAATTATTGAAGAAAAATTAGCAAAAAATAAATTGAAATATCCAGTAGAAGCAAGTCGAGGACAACGAAAGAAATATACAGAACTTTAAGTGTGAAACTACAGGTTGCGTTTATTTTAGCTAAATAAGGGAGGCAAGTGAATGAAGGAAAAACCAAGCAAAGGTCGAGTAAAAAGATGGATCGCCAATTTTTTCTTATTTTTACTATTATTGGTTGGCTTAGCGTTAATTTTTAATGAACAGATCAAAGATTATTTTGTTAAAAATACCGGAGATAAATACGCAATTGCCAATGTGACAAAAGATGAAATCAAGAAAAACAACGAAAAAGAGGCAAGTTTTGATTTTGATGCAGTGGAGTCAATGAGTACGGAAAGTGTGTTGCGTGCCCAATTGAATCGAACGGACTTACCAGTTATTGGTAGTATTGCTGTTCCTTCTGTGGCAATCAATATCCCGATTTTTAGAGGTTTAGATAATGCGAACTTGCTTTATGGTGCGGGGACACTAGATCCTAATCAGCAAATGGGAAAAGGAAATTATGCTTTAGCGAGTCATCGTTCGAGCAATCCACAACTATTATTCACGCCACTAGAAAATTTATCATTAGGAGATAAAATCTATTTGGTAGATTTGGAAAATGTCTATACGTATAAAGCAACCTTTAAAGAAAAAGTGGCACCGACGGAGACCCAGCTGTTAAATATCCAAGAAGGAAAATCGCTCGTTACTTTGATTACGTGCGGAGATATGAATGCGGTGACTCGATTAGTCGTTCAAGGCGAATTAGAGAAGGTTACACCAATGAAAAAAGCGACGAAAGAAATGAAGGCAGCATTCAATATGGAAACACGAACATTTTAGACGAAAATAGTTAATGAAAAACCGACGATTGCTAGTTCGCTCGAATAGCTAATAGTTTTCGTCGGTTTTTTAATTTCTCATTTTTACAATTACTAAAAAAAAAAGTTGAAAAGGCTTGCAAAAATAAAAGAAGGGTGCTATGCTTGGTTCAGATAATCGATGGATTGTTACTGTTCGGCAGGCAAAACCAGAATTCAACCTAAAGTACAGGGGGATTCTAGGTTTTTTTATTTTTTTATGAGAGGGCGAGGGAAAATGGTTATTGAAAAAGTCTTAAATAATAACGTCGTCATTTCAAAAAACGAACGAGGTGAAGAGATTATCTGTATGGGCAAAGGCCTCGCGTTTCAAAAAAGACCTGGTGATAGGATTGATAAAACAGCAGTTCAAAAAGAATTTGTTTTAAAAGATTCCTTAGCAACCAATCAATTTCAACAGCTGATGGCGGATGTCCCATTAGAAGAAGTAGAATTAGTCAAACAGATCGTTGATGTGGCGGAAGAACGATTAGGCGTTTCGTTGTCGTCAAATATTTATTTGACATTGACCGATCATATTCATTATGCGATTTGTCGAGCGAACGAAAATATCCAGTTACCAAATCCGCTTCTTTTTGAAACAAAGAAATTTTATCCGAAAGAATACTTGGTGGCCAAAGAAGTATTGCAATTGATCCAGAGAAAAGTTGGAGTCAGTCTACCGATTGACGAAGCAGGATTTATCGCTTTTCATTTAGTGAATAGCCAACAAGGAAATGGGGATATGCAAGTCACGATGACTGCAACGACGATCGTTAGAGATATTCTCAGCATTATTAGTAAGTTCTTTGGTGTGACATTTGACGAGGAATCGTTGAATTACCAACGAATCATCACCCATTTACAATTTTTTACACAACGCTATTTAAAAGGCGAAAGTTCGGATGAGCAGGATGAATTTCTCTATGCGCTCGTTCAAGGGAAATATCCAAAAGCCTTTCGCTGTTCGGAACGGATCAATGACTATCTCTTAAAAACGCAACAGGAACCAATGGGAGTCGCAGAACAAATCTATTTAACGATTCACATCCAACGTGTAGTGAGTGAAAAACAAAGTACCCAATCTTAAGGATTGTTACTGGTAAAGCAGGCAAAACCTAGATTGAAAAATAGGGCACGAATTTTCGTGACCATTTTTTCAATCTAGGTTTTTTATTTGATTAAATCAACTAGAAAGAAGGAAAATAAGATGGATAATCAAGCAGTTGGTAAAAGAGTATGGGAGGCAGTCGGAGGTGAAAAGAATGTCAATAGTTTAGTACATTGTGCGACACGTTTACGTTTCAAATTAAAAGATGAATCGGTCGCAGATACACAAAAGTTAAAACAGGATCCAGATGTGATTCAAGTAGTACAAAGTGGTGGTCAGTACCAAGTAGTTATCGGTAGTAATGTGGCTGACGTTTACCAAGCAATCGTTGATGAGCAAGGTCTGACAGATCAATCAGGAACAGAGGATCAGTCAAAAAATCCTTTGAATCGCTTGATTGATATTATTTCTAGTATTTTCACGCCATTTTTAGGCGCAATGGCAGCTGCAGGGATCTTAAAAGGATTTTTATCTTTGGCAACGGTGTTAGGGTGGCTTTCAGCGGATACTGGGGCTTACCAAATTCTATTTGCAGCCGCAGATGGTGTCTTTACCTTTTTACCAGTGATGTTAGCTTTTACTGCAGCCAAAAAATTCAAAACGAACCAATTTTTATCTGTGGCAATTGCTATGGCGTTAGTTTATCCAGCAATCACGCAACTAGCTGGAGCTGGAGGGGCAGTGGATTTCTTTGGATTACCAATCGTGTTAGCTCAATCAGGTTACACATCTTCAGTGATTCCGATCATTTTGGCTGTTTGGGTCCAAAGCAAATTTGAACCGCTGGTGAAAAAAGTGATTCCACAATTTTTACAAATGATTTTTGTACCAATGATCGTTTTATTGGTGATGGTGCCATTAACTTTCTTACTGTTAGGTCCAATCGGGACAGTTATCGGTAATGGGTTAGGTAGTCTATTTAATTCGATTTACAGCTTTAGTCCATTAGTTGCGGGCTTGATTATGGGAAGTTTATGGCAAGTGTTCGTAATGTTTGGGATGCACTGGGGCTTTGTACCGATCATGTTCTTGAATATTGAACAATATGGGTTTGACGTCATGGTTCCAATGCTTTTACCAGCCGTTTTAGCTCAAGGTGGTGCAGCCTTAGCAGTGGCGATTCGGACCAAAGATACTAAGCTTCGTTCATTAGGTATTTCATCTACAATTACCTCACTTTTTGGCATTACGGAACCAACTGTTTATGGGGTAACTTTACCGTTAAAGAAACCGTTTGTCGTTGCTTGTCTGTCAGCCGGTATCGGAGGCGCAATGATTGGTTTTGCTGGTGTGAAAGCTTTCTCTAGCGGGTTAGTAAGCTTGTTAACGATCCCAACGTTTATTAGTACGAACCAAGCAGTTGAATCCAATGTGACCATGGCAATCCTTGCGACAGCTCTTTCATTTGTCTTAGCATTCGTAGGTACGCTGATCGTTGGATTTGATGAAACCGTCCAAGATGAAAAACTAGAAACAAATCAACAAACAACAGCAGGTGACACGATTAGTTCTGCTCGACATAATCTAAAAAGTCCTTTAAGCGGGAAAGTCCTGCCATTATCTGATGTTCCGGATAAAGTTTTCTCTTCTGGAGCGATGGGAAAAGGGCTTGCGATTGATCCGGAAAAAGGTGAATTGATTGCGCCAGCAGATGGGGAGATCACGACCATTTTCCCAACAGGTCATGCGGTTGGTTTAACAACGAAAGATGGAATTGAAATCTTGATGCATATCGGTATGGATACCGTTGAGCTTGAAGGACAAGGGTTTGAGACTTTTGTAAAACAAGGGGATCAAGTAAAAGCTGGTGATTTATTGGTTCGATTTAATATTGAAGCGATTAAAGCCGCTGGATACAGTGTGATCACGCCAATCGTTATTACAAATACGGAACATTTTGCTGATGTGTTGGAATTAAATCAAGAAGAACTGATTGCTAGTGAAGATTTTCTAGCAATTGTCAAATAAGGAGGAAATAGCAGATGACTACAAAGTTTTCAAAAGATTTTTTATGGGGTGGCGCTACAGCTGCCAATCAATTAGAAGGTGCTTACGATCAAGATGGGAAAGGGCTCTCAGTTGCTGATGCGATGCCTGGGGGGAAACAACGATTTGCAGTTATTGGCAGTGAAGACTTTGATTGGACGATCCAACCAGATAAATATACCTATCCTAACCATCAAGGGATCGATCATTATTATCGGTTTAAAGAAGACATTGCGCTTTTTGCTGAAATGGGCTTTAAATGTTATCGTTTCTCTATTGCTTGGACACGGATTTTCCCTCAAGGAGACGAAGTAACACCGAATGAGAAAGGTTTAACCTTTTATGAAGAAGTGATTGATGAATGTTTGAAACATGGGATTGAACCTGTGATCACGATTTTCCATTACGAAATGCCATTAAATCTAGCAAAAAAATATGGCGGATGGAAAAACCGAGAACTGATTGAATTTTACGAACGCTTTGCTAAAGTGGTGCTTGAACGCTTCAGCGATAAAGTCAAATATTGGATGACGTTCAATGAGATCAATTCAGCTTTTCATTTTCCAGCTTTGAGTCAAGGATTAGTAAAAAGTAATGGTGCGGCTGATTATCAAAATATCTTCCAAGCATGGCATAACCAATTTGTAGCAAGTAGTAAAGCAGTAAAAATCGCTCATGAATTACGGGAGGATAGCCAAGTGGGGTGTATGATTATCTATGCAACGACGTATAGCATAGATGCTAATCCAATCAATCAAGTAGCTACATTGATCCAGAACCAAGAATTTAATTTCTTCTGTGCAGATGTTCAAGTACGTGGAAAGTACCCAGCATATACAAACCGCACGTATGAAAAATATGGCGTAGATAGTGCCAAATTAGAACAAACGACTGAAGATTTTGAGTTGTTGCAAGCATATCCAGTCGACTATATCGGTTTCAGCTATTATATGTCTACTGCAGTCAACGAAACGGACCCAGATGCAGCGGCCTCAGCCGGTAATCTTTTAGGTGGAGTTAAAAATCCGTTCTTAGAAGCCAGTGAATGGGGATGGCAGATTGATCCAGAAGGTTTACGGATTGCATTAAACGAGTTGTACAACCGTTACGAAAAACCATTGTTTATTGTTGAAAATGGGTTAGGCGCAATTGATAAGGTAGAAGAAGACGGGCGCATCAATGACGATTACCGTATTGATTATTTACGTCGTCATATCGAAGCAATGGGAGAAGCTGTGGCTGATGGAGTGGAACTCATGGGATATACGCCATGGGGATGTATTGATCTGATAAGTGCTTCGACTGGTGAAATGAGTAAACGTTATGGATTTATCTATGTTGATTTGGATGATGAAGGGAACGGAACCAAAAATCGTTCAAAGAAAAAATCTTTTGAGTGGTATCAAAAAGTCATCGCCACCAATGGAGAAGAACTGTAAGTCTGTATTCATGATAGAACCGTTGTTTACTAAGAAATTAAGAATAGTTCATTTCTGATAAAGAAAATAAGGTCATTTTTGACAAATCACTGTCGAAAATGGTCTTTTTTCTATTTGATCGAGCGATTCATTTTACTCTCGTTGTTCTAAAGAAAAAAATCACGAGATGTGGGAAAGTCTCACTTGTGTGCCCTGTCATAGAATGATAAAAAAATATCGGTTATTTTAAAATAATCATAGGGATTAGGAATGGAAGATGATATAATCTAAAATGAAAATGTGAAATAAATCATTATTGTTTTTGAAAAAATATGGGAAGTGTGGGTTTGAACATCTATGTATACACCAGAAGAAATTATGGATATCAGTATCCATCTTGGAACGAAAAAGATCCAAAAGCCAATTCTTGCGAAATTAATTCTAGGTTTTATCGGAGGAGCAATGATCTCGTTAGGTTATTTAGCCTACATCAGAGTTTCAGCTTCGATTCCAGAATCACTGGCGAGTTTAACTAGTTTAGTAGGGGCGGCTGTGTTTCCTATCGGACTATTGGTGATCCTGCTTGGTGGCGGGGAATTGATTACTGGAAATATGATGGCGGTTGCAATTGCTTTTATGGATAAAAAAGTAACTTTTTCACAATTAGTTAAAAATTGGACAATTATCACGTTAGCTAATATCGTTGGTGCCATTTTTGTTGCATATTTCTTTGGACACTTTGTCGGATTGACTCATTCAGGCGTTTATTTGGACCAAGTCATCCATATTGCTGATCATAAGATCGAAGCTTCTTGGTGGCAAGCACTTGGTTCGGGAATCGGTTGTAACTGGTTTGTCGGCTTAGCATTATGGCTATCCTATGGAGCAAAAGATGCAGCTGGAAAAGTATTGACTATTTGGTTCCCCGTAATGATTTTTGTTGCCATCGGCTTTCAGCATAGTGTGGCTAACTGCTTTGTGATCCCAGCCGCAATTTTTGAAGGACAAGCAACTTGGACAGAATTTCTCTTGAATTTTATCCCAGTTTATATCGGTAACATTGTCGGCGGTGCAATATTCGTATCAGGATTTTACTATGCAAGCTATAAGCATCATTGAAAATAAGCATGTTGATCAATAAGTTAGAAGCCTAATAAGAACATCGAAGTTTGCGTTTTGCTTACTTTGGTGTTTTTTGTAACTGATAAAATAATTTCTTCCTATTATAATTTTATAGATAAAAAAGAAGAACTATTGTCTCAATCCTCAATCCACCAACATAGCTAATCCATGGCGTTTATATTCTTTTTTTATTTTTTATGTGCTATGATTCTAGTAATAAAATCGAAAGGTGAAGTTATGAAAAGGACACGTGTACTATACCTAGAAGTTGCAGACAAGATCAAAGAAGATATCTTTTCAGGAAAGTATCCTGTCGGCACCATGTTGCCTACAGAAAATGAATTAGAAGAAATGTTTCAAGTAAGTAAGATCACGGTTCGTAAGGCCATTGAATTATTAGCAACAGATGAATATGTCGAAAAGAAAAGCGGACGAGGGACGACGGTAGTAAGTAATCGTCCATACAATCGTTTGTCAAAAGCGGCAAGTTTTACACAGATTCTAGAAAACTCACAACATACAGTTCACAAAGAAACGTTGGAATTAAAGAAAATCACTTTAAAAAAAGATCACCCATTATTTGCCTCTTTTGGTTCAACGGCTGTCTGTTTTAAGCGATTATACTACTTAAACGACCGTCCTTATATTTACTTTACGCATTATCTGCCAAGTGATTTGTTAGAAATCAAGCGCAAAGTATTTGATGAAGAGTCTTTATATCGTTTATTGACCCAAAAAGGTTATGCCATCGACTCCTTTGCCGATGATTTTTCCGCTGTGTTTCTAACAAAGGATGAACGGGAAATTTTAAAAACTACCTCAGAGATCGCGATTAAAAGAACGCGACAATCAAAGACCCACTTGGGGAAAACAATCGAATATTCAGAAGCAATTTACGAGACCAATCTGCATCCTTATCATATAGACTATGAAACATAAGGTTGTTTGAACGATGTTCTGCTTCAAGTAATAACGGCGAGCCTTAGAAAATAGCTTTTCATATTTTGTAAGGCTCGCCGTTATTACCGCAGAAGCAATCGTTCAAACACCGTCTATCAGGAGGTAAAAGCCTCAGGTTAAAGGCTTACCAGAAAATAGCTTTTCATATTTTGTAAGGCTCGCCGTTATTACCGCAGAAGCAATCGTTCAAACACCGTCTATCAGGAGGTAAAAGCCTCAGGTTAAAGGCTTACTAGAAAATAGCTTTTCATATTTTGTAAGTACGCTCGTTATTACCGCAGAAGCAACCTTTTAAACACCGTCTATCAGGAGGTAAAAGCCTCAGGTTAAAGGCTTACCAGAAAATAGCTTTTCATATTTTGTAAGTACGCTCGTTATTACCGCAGAAGCAACCTTTTAAACACCGTCTATCAGGAGGTAAAAGCCTCAGGTTAAAGGCTTGCCAGAAAATAGCTTTTCATATTTTATAAGGCTCGCTGTTATTACCGCAGAAGCCATCAGATACATGGGTCAAGATATTCGCAGGTGGTTTCTTGTGATGGGGGAAGGATTGTGTATTTTTAGGATAAGCTTCCTTAGAGAGTAGAAAAATTTTTACTATTTATAGAAATCGTTTACAAAGTTAGCATAATATGGTACGATCACTTTGATAAACATTATAATGTTATAAAAGGAGAGAGCGGCAATGGATAAGTTTGTAGGATTGATTGAACAAAAGATTATGCCAGTAGCTAACCGAATTGGAACACAGAGGCACATGACGGCAATTAGAAAAGGAATTATTGCAACGATGCCACTAACGATCGTCGGTTCATTTTTTACGATTTTACTAAACATTCCGATTGAATCTGTGGCAGCAGTGATCGAACCCTATCGGCAAATTTTGGATATTCCTTTTCGTTATACGATAGGGATTTTGGCATTATACGCAACATTTGGGATTGCTTCATCATTAGCAAAAAGTTATAAAGTTGATTCCTTGACGGCTGGTATATTAGCATTGATGTCTTTTCTGATCGTGGCAGCACCACCGACACAGGTATTAGAAGACTTGGAAGGAATCACAGCAGGACGTTATATCAATATTGCGAATCTAGGATCAGGTTCATTATTTGGTGCCATTGTTACAGCAATTATTTCTGTCGAGATTTATCGTTTCTTCATTGAAAAGAAAATTACAATCAAGATGCCTGATGGGGTGCCACCAGAAGTGACAAACTCTTTTGTTGCATTGATTCCTGGAGCGGTGATTTTGATTTTCTTCTGGGTGATCCGACATATGCTTGGTTTTGATCTGAATGGGTTCTTAAGTGAGTTATTGATGCCGCTAAAAGGCATACTTGCAGGGAATAGTTTGTTTGGTGGTTTATTAACAGTCTTTTTGATTTGTTTTTTCTGGGTTCTTGGGATTCATGGCCCAGCCATTATGGGACCAGTGATTCGCCCATTTTGGGATATTTCGATTGCTGAAAACATTGATGCTTTCAACGCTGGTGCGAATGCTCATAATATGCCGAATATTTTTACAGAACAGTTTTTACAGTGGTACGTGTGGATTGGTGGCGCAGGAACAACCTTGGCTTTAGTGGTTTTATTCATGTTCTCCAAATCAAAATATTTAAAGAGTTTAGGTCGATTATCGATTTTACCAGGACTATTCAACATCAATGAACCAATGATCTTCGGGGCACCGATTGTAATGAATCCAGTATTAGGGATTCCGTTCATTCTTGCACCGTTAGTAACGACTACTTTGTCATATGTCTTAACGGTTAGTGGTCTCATCCCAATGATGACGGCTCGGTTACCATTTGCTATTCCTTCGCCAATCGCCGCTTGGATGAGTACAAACTGGAGCGTAGCAGCTGGCGTGTTAGTTATTGCTAACTTCCTGATCACATTGGCTATTTATTATCCGTTCTTCAAAGTATTCGAAAAACAACAACTGGCTCGTGAAGCAGAAGAACAAGCGGAAGAAGAAGCACCAATGGTGACAGGCGTTACCGAGGAACAAGCATAATAAAAAATGGAGGTTAGGGTTATGAAACGTGCACTAGGGATTTCACTTTACCCAGATCATAGTGATCCAATCAAAGACCAAGAATATTTGCAATTAGCACAACGTTATGGATTTACCCGTATTTTTATGAGTATGTTAGAAGTAACGGAAGATCCTCTGATTGTAAAACAAAAGTTTCAAAAATTGATTCATTTTGCGAAAGAATTGGGATTTGAAACGATTTTAGATGTTGCTCCCAACATTTTTGAACAGTTGGACATTTCGTATGACGACTTAAGTTTTTTCCACGAAACTGGTGCAGATGGAATCCGTCTTGATTTAGGATTTGACGGCGGAAAAGAAGCTTTGCTGTCATATAACCCTTATCATTTAGCGATTGAGTTGAATATGAGTAATGATGTTGCTTATTTGGATAATATTTTGTCTCATCAAGCAAATAAACCCTTTCTCTATGGGTGTCATAATTTTTATCCTCAAGAAGGAACAGGCTTACCTTACCGATTTTTTGAGTCTTGCAGCCAACGATTTAAAAAACAAGGGTTACGAACGGCTGCTTTTGTCTCTTCTCAGGTAGGAACAATCGGACCTTGGGATATCAATGATGGGTTGACTACGTTAGAGATGCACCGTCATTTACCGGTCCATGTAGCAGCAAAACATTTGTTTGCTACTGGGTTGATCGATGATGTCATTATTGGAAATGCCTACGCATCTGAAGAAGAGCTGCGTATGTTAGGAGAAATGGATCGCTATCAAACAGTATTTACGATCGAGTGGCAGACAGCTGCTCATGAAGTAGAACGACAAATTGTACTAGGAGAACAACATGTTCGTCGAGGAGATATCACTGAACAGGTTATTCGTTCCACTGAAGTTCGAAAAAAATATAAAGATGCAAAAAATGAAGCCCATGACAATGAAAATGAATTTCAAATTGGTGATGTAGTCATTGGAAATGATACATTTGGCAAATACAAAAATGAACTTCAAATTGTTTTAGAACCACATCGGGATGCAAGGAAAAATAAAGTTGGTGCAATTGTACCAGAAGAACATCTCTTACTAGATTTTATCCACCCATGGTCGAAGTTCAAATTTATAGAAAAGTAGGCGTTGTGATGTTCGATTTAGTGATCAGAAATGCTCGTAGATTAACTGGCGAAACAATGGATATTGGGATCAATGATGGAAAAATCCAGAAAATCGCAACAAGTATCCCAGAAAAAGGAAAAACAGAACAAACGTTGCAGCCAGGGCACTATCTTTCTGCTGGCTGGATCGATGACCATGTCCATTGTTTTGAGGAAATGACTTTATATTATGATTACCCAGACCAGATTGGTGTGAGTAAAGGGGTAACAACAGTTATCGATGCAGGAACAACAGGTGCCGAAAATATCCATCAATTTTATGAACGAGCAAAAAAAGCTAAAACCAATGTGTATGCCTTGTTGAATATTTCAAAGTGGGGCATCGTAGAACAAGATGAATTAGCTGATTTATCCAAGATACAAGCGAATTTGGTCAAAGAAAAATTGACTGAATTTCCAGAATTTATCGTGGGAATCAAAGCCAGAATGAGCAAAACCGTGGTTGGGAATAATGGATTGACACCGCTGGAATGGGCGAAAAAAATTCAAAAAGAGAATCATCAAATTCCTTTGATGGTGCATATTGGCTCTGCCCCACCACATTTAGAAGAAATTTTGCAGCTCCTGGAAAAAGGCGATATCTTGACCCATTGTTTTAATGGGAAAGATAACGGGATTATGGAGAAAGAAACTCATCAGATTAAACCGTTTGTCAAAGATGCCTTAGCCAAAGGGGTGATTTTCGATATTGGTCATGGCACCGACAGTTTTAATTTTGAGGTGGCAAAAGCAGCCTATGACCAAGGAATCAAAGCGGACTCTATTAGCACGGATATCTATATTCGTAATCGAAAGAACGGCCCCGTTTACGATTTAGCGACAACGATGGAAAAATTGCATTTTATCGGCTATTCCTGGTCAGAAATTTTAGAAAAGGTAACTTGTGTGCCGGCTAAAAATTTTCATTTAGGAACGAAAGGTCAGATAGAAGTAGGTTTTGATGCGGATTTTACAATATTTGAATTTGTTGACCAAGAAAAGACGATCACTGACTCGAATGGACAACAGCAAGTGATCGATCAACAAATCAAACCAGTTAGCGTAGTTATTGGGGGAAAGAGTTATGAGTGTAAGTTATGATAAATTCAATTTAAAAGAAGTGATCAATGCTTCAGGCCGGATGACGATTTTAGGTGTTTCCAAAGTATCGGAATCTGTTTTGGCAGCGCAACGCTTTGGCGGCGAACATTTTTTTGAAATGTCAGACCTGAGTGAAAAAACGGGTGCTTATCTGGCGAATCTCTTAGCAGTTGAGGATGTTCAGATCGTTTCTTGTGCTTCTGCTGGTATTGTTCAAGCAGTGGCAGCGGTTATTGGCAAAGGAAGTTTAACTCATGTTTATCATCCTTATTCAACAACTATCAAGAAAAAGGAAATTATTTTACCCAAAGGACACAATGTTGATTACGGCACATCCGTTGAATTAATGATTCAACAAGGTGGGGGGCAAGTAATCGAGGCAGGTTATGCCAATATGTGTAGCTCTGAACATCTTAAAAGCTGTATCACTGAAAATACCGCAGCGATTCTTTATGTCAAAAGTCACCATACGGTTCAAAAAAGTATGTTGTCAGTAGAAGAAGCAGTAGCAGTTGCTCAAAAACATGAAATCCCGTTGATTGTTGATGCAGCAGCAGAAGAGGATTTATTCAAATACACTAAACTAGGAGCGGACCTAGTGATCTATTCGGGTGCAAAGGCGATCGAAGGTCCAAGTGCAGGAATGGTGATTGGAAAGAATCCTTATATACCATGGGTGCGATTACAATCAAAAGGGATCGGTCGTTCGATGAAAATCGGTAAAGAGAATATTTTAGGATTTACCCAAGCGGTCACCGATTATCTTGAACATGGCAGTGAATCTGGTGAGTCAATGAAGCGCCGTTTACAACCATTTGTTGAAGAGTTGAATCACATTGATCATTTGTCAGCAACTATTGTTCAAGATCCAGCTGGTCGAGAGATTTATCGAGCGAGTGTTAAAATCAGTGATCGTTCTGCACATTCAGTTATTCAGGCACTAAAAGAAAAAAATCCAGCAGTCTATACACGAGATTATCAAGCGAATCATGGTATCATTGAATTTGACATACGTTCGGTCAATCAAGAAGAAATGAAAAAAATCATTATTCGCCTGCAAGAAATCATGAATGAAACAAAATTATCTTGAGTGAAAAAGGAGAGAAAAAAATGTCACGAATTCCTAACTATTTACACGATCAAGTTTGTTTGAATGTTTTAGCTAATTCTGTTGAAAATGCAGTGGAGTGTTATGAAGCAGCTGAAGGACATATTTTGTTAGGGGTGCTTTCAAAAAACTATGAAACAGACGAAGCAGCTATTACTGACATGAAAAAGTATCAAGCAGCAACGAATAATGCGCTATCAGTTGGCTTGGGAGCAGGTGATCCAAACCAGAGTCAAATGGTGACTCGTTTGGCAAAAGTCTTGCAACCACAACATGTGAACCAAGTATTTACTGGAGTGGGTGCTTCACGAGCTGTGTTAGGTCAAAATGAAACAGTGGTCAATGGATTAGTTTCACCAACAGGTAAAGAAGGGTATGTCAATATTGCAACCGGTCCTTTAAGTTCTCAAGGTACAGCAGGCGTAGTCACGATTGAAACAGCGATTCGCTTACTGCAAGATATGGGAGGAACATCAATCAAGTATTTTCCAATGAAAGGATTAGCACATCAAAAAGAGTATGAGGCGGTAGCGCAAGCTTGTGCCACTTATGATTTTGCATTAGAACCAACAGGAGGAATTGATTTAACCAACTTTGAAGAGATCCTTCAAATCGCTGTCGATGCCAAGGTGAAAAAGATTATTCCCCATGTCTACAGCTCGATTATTGACCCTGAAACGGGCAATACGAAGCCAGAGGATGTCCGGACATTACTACAAATCATGAAAAAAGTTGTCAGCTAAGATGAAAAAAGGTGAGAAAATGAAATTTGGGGCATTTGGAGAAGTGATGTTGCGATTGACACCTCCAGAACACTTGATGCTAGAACAAACCCATACACTAAGACTGGCATATACCGGAACAGGTGTGAATCTAGTTGGTAATCTAGCCCATTTTGATATGGAGAGTTATCTATTGACGGCTCTGCCCGATAATCGCTTAGGCAGTGCTGCGTTAGCTAACTTAAAAAGTATCGGTGTTGAAACGAAGTATGTAATCCAACAAGAACAACATATCGGTACCTATTTCGCAGAAATGGGGTATGGTGTTCGACCTACTGAAGTTACTTACCAAAATCGAAAACATAGTTCTTTTGGATTGTCTCAAGAAAATGACTATGAATTACAGGCGTTTATTGAAACAGTAGATCTTGTGCATATTTGCGGGATCAGTTTGAGTTTGTCTGATCAATGTGCTGAAACGGCGATTTCTCTTGCCAAGAAAGCTCATGCTCAGGGAAAAAAAGTATGTTTTGATTTCAACTTTCGGCCAACATTGAACCAGGAACAAGATCAAAGAAACATCTTGAAACAACGCTATGAGGAAATTTTACCTTATTGTACGATTTTATTTGGCTCGATCCGTGATTTGACGGAATTATTAGAATGGCGAACAAGCGATTCAACGAAAAATCCTATCGCCTATATCCAATCCTTTTTAGCTTATTATGACATCGAATGGTTTGCTGGTACGAAACGAACCAGCCATGAAGGAAGAAAACAATTAAAAGGATATTTGATCACCGTCACAGAAGACGTTGAAACACCTTTTTACGAGTTATTTGTTTTAGACCGAATTGGTGCAGGGGATGCTTTTGCGGCTGGGATATTATTAGGATATGCGGAAAACTGGTCATTGACTAGAACCGTCGAGTTTGCAACAGGAAATGCTCGTTTGGCTCATGCAATCCAAGGAGATGTTCCGCTCACAACTAGAAAACAGGTTCAACAATTACTAGATGCGCCAGATGTCGATTTGATTCGCTAAGAAATAGTCTTGTGATGAATGGACGAAATAAAATGCAACGGAGTGTTAAGAAAGTCTTGAAACGGGAATCAGTGTTTCGAGACTTTTTGACATCGTCTGAAATATTAAAAGTTAGCTTTTAGTAGATAGCGGATCAGCCAAGAGTTGAATAAGCTGATGGTAAAAATCCAGAAATGATTGGATAGAGTTACAACTGTAGCGGTCGTTTTAGATCGCTAACTTTCTCTGTTGTTTTAGGGTCTAAAAGAAGGAGAAATATTTTTGACAAAAATCTGGGAGAAAAACAGTACAGTTTTTTGTAGGTTTTCGTTTTCTCTTGACTACCACGTAAGCGATCAGTATTATAAGGAACAGATAGAAACAGCCGAATAAAAAAAGGCACCTCCATTTCTAGTGGCAGCCAGAAACAGAGGTCTTGAAAAAGTCAACCACATTGACCAATCAAGTTTGCCATAGTCAATGGAAACCATCAACTTCGTTTATTGTATCGAATCTTAAAGGAGAAATCTACCTTTTTTGATGAGAAAAATAGATGAATTACATGTGTTTTATTTACTGTGCCATAAATGGATTGGATACGATGTGTCCAGTCCATTTTTTTATCCAAAAACATACACCTGAGGATAACGAGTAAAATGAAGATAGCAAGTGCAACAAATAGGGGAGAGTTTACTTGGGCGAGTAAAGTGTGTCAATGTTGGTTTTGGCTTTTTCAAGGAACATAAAAAAGCACATGTTTTAGAATAAAAGCATTTGGCTGTTTCTATCGTTTTTCAAGATCAGAACAATAATTGAGTGAGCCGTCGTACCATGAGATAAAACCGATATATTGAAGGAATGTAGATTCTCTTTCAAGTATTGGCTTATTTTTTTGCTATTAGATAAAAAGTTGGTCTTTCTTATTGGTTGTCAAAATGTGATGAATATCAGAAAATAGAACAATTCAAGAAAGCATTTGATTGGGGAGTTCATATACATAAAATTTTTAGCGAAACATTTACAGATAATGAAACATAACAATTATTTTATCAAATTTTTTGCGAGAAAAGAATGATGCTAGATTCTCGTTAAATGAGTGAATGTTATTGTCAGAACACGATGAAAGCAAGCTTTCTTAATTAAGAAAGTCGTTTCAAATTCAAATGTTTATGTTATTTAATATTTTTTTAAAATAAAAAAGATTAAAAAAATATTCGCCGACAAACACTAGATATAGTGTTTGTTTTCTTATATACCACTAAAAAATCACAAAATCTAGTCTTTTATTTTAAAAAAACAAGTGTAAAATGAAGTTAGACTTTTGAGTTGGGATGTGTTTTTTTGAAACTAACAGTTTTTTGTGGCTCCCGTTTTGGTAATAAAGAAAGCTATAAATTTATTGCCCAAACGTTAGGAAAATATATGGCTCAAGAAGAGATTGAGCTGGTTTATGGTGGATCAGAATCGGGTATCATGGGAGTTTTCAGTCAGACTTTACTAGAAAACAATGGGAAAGTCACTGGTATCTATCCAACAGGGCTTTTTGATTCTGAGTTACCGAATACAAATGTAACAACTTTTATTCCTACCGAGACAATCGACGAACGAAAAGTATTGTTATTTGAACAAGGAGATGCTGTTTTGATCTTTCCTGGAGGATTGGGAACCTTAGAAGAGTTTTCTCAACTTTTATCTTGGATGGCCATTGATTTAACAGCGAAGAAACCAATTGGTATTTTAGATATCGGAGGATATTATGAAGGTTTAAAGACGTTATTAGAAACGTTTGCCAAAGAAGAATTTATGGATGCCAAATGGCTGGATTACGTCTTTTTTTCAAATAACCCATTAGAACTAGTCGATTTATTACGCGCAGAAGTAAGTGAAACACAACTATTAATAGAGGAGGCAAATTAATGAGTCAAATTTATTTAGCAGGTCCATTCTTTTCAGAGGAGCAAGTCGAGCGTGTTGCTCGTATCGAAAAAGCATTGGAAGAAAATCCAACGGTGACTGGTTTTTATTCGCCAAGACATCATCAAGAAAGTAATTATGAAATGTTTAGTGCAGGTTGGGCACAAGAAGTTTATGAAAAAGATATGGCAGAACTAACAGCAGCTGATTACGTAGTAGCTATTTTAGATTATGAACATCAAATCATTGATCCAGGGACAGCTTATGAATTAGGGGCAGCGACAATGATGAAAAAACCAATGATTGTTTTCCAAGAAGAGACTGTTCCAACTAATTTGATGATTACTCAAAGTTTGCATACTTATTTAAAAACAGTTGACGAAGTACGTGACTACGATTTTAAAACATTACCAGTAACGAAATACGTAGGCGAGTACTTATAGAAATAGAAAGAGGAAGGATTGCATGTCAGTGATATTAATTTCAGGAACGATTGGTGCAGGAAAAAGCAGTTTGACAGATATGCTTGCGAAAGAAATCGACTCAAAACCATTTTATGAAAGTGTTGAGGATAATGAAGTGTTACCACTTTTTTATTCAAATCCGGAACAGTATGCTTTTTTATTGCAAATTTTCTTTTTGAATAAACGATTTTTAGCGATGAAAAATGCTTTAGTGGATGATGATAACGTGTTAGACCGTTCGATCTATGAAGATAGCCTGCTATTTCATTTAAATGCAGATCTAGGTCGAGTGACCGATATTGAAGTGCAACAATATGATAATTTATTGGATACGATGCTTAACGAGTTAGACGATGTTGCTCCTAAGAAACGTCCAGACTTGATGGTTCATATCAAAGTGTCCTTGGATACAATGTTGGATCGCATCAAAAAACGGGGTCGTGATTATGAACAGCTGGAAAGTGATGAGACACTTTATGACTATTATCGCTCTTTAAACCAACGGTATGATCAATGGTATGAAGATTTTGATGTTTGTCCGAAGATTCAAATCGATGGTGACCGCTTCGATTTTGTTGAAAAGCCAGAACATGCAAAAGAGGTCATTGAACAAATCCAACAAAAATTAGCAGAATTAAGCGATGTAGAGGCAGGGAAATACTTTACTGAGAATCAACATGCAAAAGGACAAGGACTGGGTCAGTAAACAGTCATAATGTTCCATTTTAAAAAGATGATGACATCGTTCATTTTAAGAAACAAGCTGGAAAACCTCCAAGATAGTTGAAACGATTTGGCGGTTTTCCAGCTTGTTTTTGGCTAAGTGAAGAAGATAGTAAAAAATAGGTCAAAAGATTTGAACATGTCTTTTGACCTCTTCAAATCTTTTGACCTATTGGTATCCTGCCATACTTATACAAAATAAGGCCGAGACTTTATTTAACAGTTAAAACATCCGCATGTCTTTCTTTCGTATAGGATTCAAATGACTTAAATGAATCTTTTACAGTTTTATGACAGTGATCGCAAATACTTAAGCTTCCTTGATCACTAAATTCGGTATGAATATTTTTACTGGTTGTACAAGTACAATAATCATGACTATCAAATATACTCATTTTTTTCTCCTTTATCACATTGTGCTTACCCAATATACCAGAAAGAAATGGCAGAAACAAAAAAATTAAGAGAAATTAACAATTTCTCTTAATTCCGGTTAATTCCTAGCGAGTGAGCGATGTCAGCTCTCGTTTTTTTGTACGAAGTGACAAGAAAACAGCCAGAACAGTTGCAAGTTTTTTCAAAAATAAAAGCTGTTCTAAAAGTTTTTTCTTTACTGATCAGGTCAAGTCGGTCTTTTTAGGTCTTTTACAAACTATAAATATTTCCGTCCTGATCTTCGATTCGGTAGTTTCCGATCTTTTTGAAGGTAACGGATACTTCTTTACCATCTTCTTTACCAGAGATGGTATAAGTGTCTGCTTCGGTCTTGATCTTGATATCATTGAGTACTGTTTTTTCTTGAGAAGTACTTGCGGTATCTTTTTCAGTTCCTGTATAGGTACGTGTCCATTCCATTTTATGATCGCTAAAAATGATTTGCCCACTGACTAAATTCATGTCTTTGCGGACTTTTAATGAATAGTTACTGTTACTGATATCCTCTTTTTCAGCTTGTAGAGTCGATGAATCTGTCGTTTGGTCTGCTGAATTACCAGATCCACCGAATAGGCTGCATCCTGATAAAGTAAAACAGCTGACAAGCGAAAGAACCATGATGACTAATTTCTTCAAAATATTTCCTCCATTGTATGATACAGCTTTAACTACAAACGGTGTGAATCCTCTAGTCAACCAAGTTGGCTGGGTTTCTGTCGTTGCGTTTACTGTGACTAATAAATTAGTATAGCTTCTATTATAAGATTTAGGAATACTAGCTTTTGTCTATTCCATTGAAAAAAGGTATTTATGTCTCTTCTATTCAATCTCATTTCTTTACAGATGTCAACTCCCCTTCAAAAGGACTGGTTTGCTCAGTACAGCAAATGAAGTAGGGGTGTACGAGTCGTTTCAACTAAATAAAACGTTTGCTAAATTAACTTGTAACTGGTGTAAACGTTTGCTATATTGAGTAGGGAACAAGTATTATTTAGCAAATAAACTGAACTCTTTAATAGAAGGTGTGAGTGGATGACAAATTATCAATTTCCAAGTAATTTTTGGTGGGGATCAGCCGCAAGTGGCCCGCAAACAGAAGGTCGTGTTGCTGGCGATGGTAAAGGAGAGAATATTTTTGATTATTGGTTTAGCCAAGAACCAGAAAAGTTCTTTAATCAAGTAGGTCCTGAAAAGACATCACAAGTGTACACGAAGTATAAAGAAGACGTTCAATTAATGAAACAAACTGGACACAATAGTTTTCGTACTTCGATCCAATGGAGTCGCCTGATTCCTGAAGGGACTGGCGAAGTGAATCAACAAGCTGTTGATTTTTACCATGCGTATTTCGATGAATTGATCGCTAATGGCATTGAACCATTTGTGAATTTATATCATTTTGATATGCCGATGCCTTTGCAAGAAAAAGGCGGATGGCTCAATCGGGAAACGGTTGAAGCGTATGAAAGGTATGCTAAGATTTGTTTTGAATCATTTGGGACGAAAATCAAAAAATGGTTTACCCATAATGAGCCAATCGTGCCAGTTGAAGCTGGGTATCTTTACCGTTGGCATTATCCGGAAGAGTCCGATATGAAAAAGGCGATCCAAGTAGGCTATCATGAAGCGCTGGCTTCTGCATTAGCCGTCAAAGCATATCATTCCATGGCATTAGATGGCTCAATCGGAATCATTTTGAATCTAACACCAAGCTATCCTCGGGATGAAAACAACCCAGAAGATGTCAAAGCAGCTAAATTAGCTGATGCCTTTTTTAATCGTTCGTTTCTTGATCCAGCAGTTAAAGGTGAGTTCCCACCAGAATTGATCGCCATTGTGAAAGAATTAGACATGGTACCAGCGATGCAAGAAGATGACTTAGCGATCATTAAAGAAAATACCATTGACTTATTAGGAATCAATTATTACCAACCAAGAAGAGTCAAAGCGAAAGAAACTCCGATTGATCATGAAAATGGACCAATGCCAGAAGATTATTTTGATAATTATGAAATGCCAAATCGTAAAATGAATCCTTATCGTGGTTGGGAAATTTATGAAAAGGGAATTTATGATATCTTAATCAATGTTCGAGACCATTATGGTAATATTGACTGTTTCATTTCTGAAAACGGTATGGGTGTTGAAAATGAAGCACGTTTTATCGAAGAAGATGGGATGATCCACGATGATTATCGCATTGAATTTGTCCAAGAACATCTAAAATATGTTCACCAAGCAATCGAAGAAGGTGCTAATTGCTTGGGGTATCATATGTGGACGTGTATGGATAACTGGTCGTGGACCAATGCTTACAAAAATCGTTATGGATTTATTTCCGTTGATTTAGCGAATGATGGTAAACGGACAATCAAAAAATCTGGTCACTGGTTTAAAAAACTATCTGATACCAACCAATTTACAATATAAAAAAGTCAACGTTCCTCTTGCTCCGTTTAATAAACGGTCAAGAGGAATATTTTTGTTTGTTTGAAAAATTAGAATACAATGAAAACGCTTTTGAATGTATATAAATAAAGAATGTTATTTGATATCTTTATAAAGTAAGTATGCTTTTTAAGTGATTTTTTTAGTTTTTATCAATTGTAACCGTTTCTATATGATTAAAATACGAACGTTATCTTTTTTGGAGGAAGTGTGAGCAGATGGTTTTCTTTTCAAGATATTTACACAGAATTAAATCAATCTACACATAGAAGCGTTAGCATTGATTATAAGGTAGAAATTATTAACACCTGTAAAAAGAAATTTTATTACGTGAGGGGCTATGAAAAATGATTGAGGTTATCAATCTGAAGAAAGTATTCGATAATGGGTTTGAAGCACTGAAGTCTGTTGATTTTCAAATCGAAAAAGGGGATTTGGTTTGTTTGCTGGGCCCTAGTGGTTGTGGAAAATCAACGATTTTGAATTTGATTGCGGGGTTATTAAGCCCTAGTCATGGGGACATTCGTTTTAGTGGAGAGTCGGTGGTACGAACGGAACCGAAAGATCGGAATATTGGTTTTGTATTTCAAAATTATGCTTTATACCCGCATATGACTGTGGTTGAGAATATTATGTTTCCATTGACGGTTGGCGAAAATAAAATCAAAAAAGCAGAAGCTAAAAAAATATCACAGGAATATATGAAACTAACGAATATCGAAGAACTCCAAGATAAAAAACCAGGGACTTTATCAGGTGGACAACAACAACGTGTGGCTATTACACGAGCCTTAGTCCAGAAACCAGAAGTTTTATTATTAGACGAGCCCTTAAGTAATTTGGATGCACGCTTGCGATTAAAGATACGAGAAGAAATCCGTCGTTTGGTAAAAGAAGTTGGAATCACTACGATTTTTGTGACGCATGATCAAGAAGAAGCACTTTCGATTAGTGACAAAATCATTTTACTGAATGAAGGTGTGATTCAACAAAATGATATTCCGCAAAATTTATACTTAGACCCGGCTAATCTGTTTGTTGCTAATTTTATCGGTAATCCGATCATCAATACGTTACCGGTCGAGGTCAATGTTCGTGAAGGGAAAATCAGCCATACGGATTTTCAAATTCCTCTGACGAAACTGGAATCCGCTCAATTAAGAAAACCATTAGTGGATGGAAAATATATCTTAGGGATTCGACCAGAAGACGTTTTTCCAACGACTAACGGATTGTTCGAAGTACAAGTTTCTGGAGTTGAATTGATCGGACGTGAACAGATTTTGAATTTTTCGCTCGCTGCGAAACGTCTGAAATCGATCGTTAGTATTGAAAAGCTCATCGAGGAAGATACGGCACTCTCTTTTGATTTTCAGTACCATAAAATGTTTCTTTTCGATGAAGAAGGGGAGCGGGTGTACTAATGTTCAAAAAAGCATATGATCCAGAAAATCAACCGAAAGCTTGGTTCTTCTTACTGCCATCATTGGTTATTATTGTTTTGTTCAGTATCTATCCGTTGTTCCGTTCACTAGCGATGAGCTTTCAAAAAGGCTCCTTAATCAATCAACAATTTGCAGGAATTGAGAATTATCAGCGTGTGTTGTCAGACCCAGTCTTTATCAAAGCATTAAGAAACACCGCATTGTTTGCTTTTACAGTTGTTCCTATTTCATTGCTCCTTTCACTGGGAATTGCTTGGGTGATCTTTGAAAAAGTGAAACATAAGACTTTTTTTGAAACGATTTTTTTCATGCCTTATGTGACAAGTACGATTGCTATCGGGATCGTCTTTCGCTATTTTTTCAACGGGTCCTATGGGCTCATTAATTATTTGCTGAATTTTTTAGGATTTGAATCAATCAATTGGTTAGATAATGTTTCGATGAGTATGACAACGTTGATTATCTTTGGGGTTTGGACCAGTCTCGCATTCAATATCATTATCTTATTGGCTGGTTTAAGAAATATTGACGAAGAGCATTATAAAATTGCTCGAATGTTTGGAGCAGATGCTTGGGAGATTTTTAGTCGGATCACGTTTCCTCAATTGATCCCAACGATCACCTTCTTGTTGACTGTCAATATCATCGGAGCGTTTAAAGTCTATACTCAAGTCTATGCTTTGTTTGGTGGGCAGCCAGGGATCGCCAAAAGTGCTACGACAGCGGTCTTTTATATTTACGATAAATTCCACATCGCTGGTCGACCAGGGATCGCTATGGCGGCGACGGTCATTTTGTTCCTCGTCATTTTACTGATCACATTTATTCAAAATAAATTGTTGAAGAAAGTAGGGAGAAGAGGATGAAAAAAGTTGTTACAGGACTCTCATTGCTATTTATCGGAATTTTAGGGATCGTAACGATTTTTCCATTTATTTATATGATTTTAGCTGGGTTGATGACATATAGTGAGGCAACGAGTATTCCGCCAACCTTACTGCCAACATCATTTCAATGGGGAAATTATACGGAGGTATTTGAAAAAGCACCATTTTTACGTTATTTCTTCAATACCGTCTTTGTTTCGTTAGTAACTACGATCGCTACAGTCATCACATCTGTTTTAGCGGCTTTTGCGTTAACAAGTCTGGAATTTCGTTTTAAAAAATTGATTATCGGGATCATGATCTCATTACTAATGGTTCCTTATGAGTCCATTATTTTTACGAATTATAATACGATTTCACGAATGGGATTACTAAACAGCTATAGTGCATTGATCATTCCTTTCTTGACCAGTATTTTTTATATTTATTATTTGAACGGGTATTTAAAGAGTATCTCCAGTACCTTTTATAAAGCAGCTAAAATCGATGGTGCCAGTGATCTAGAGTATATTTGGAAAATTTTAGTGCCGATGTCTAAACCAGCACTAGTCACGGTGGGTATCTTGACGTTTATTTCAAGTTGGAATTCATTTTTATGGCCACTGCTTGTGACGAACGAGAAAAAATTCCGCCTGTTAAATAATGGTTTAGCTGCTTTTACCTCTGAAAGTGGGAGTGACGTTCATTTACAAATGGCGGCGGCGACGTTAACAGTTATCCCGATTTTGATTATTTATTTGATTTTTAGAAAAGAAATTATACGAGGAGTGGCGAAAAATGGAATCAAAGGATAAAACAGTGATTACTTTCCATAGCGGAATCTTAACGATCGGTGGAACGATCATTGAAGTTGCCTACCGCGATTCACACATCTTTTTTGATTTTGGCACAGAGTACCGTCCAGAATTAGACTTAGCTGATGAATCTTTAAATACATTGCTTGAACATCGATTGATTCCTGACTTGAATGGATTATATGATCCAAGGCTGTTTGATCAAGTACAGCACATACAAGCAGGAGAAAGAGAGCCGTATCAGCATACAGCCGTTTTCTTATCTCACGCTCATTTGGATCATTCAAAAATGATCAATTATCTTGATCCAGCAATTCCTTTATACACTTTAAATGAAACGAAGCAAATCTTACATTCCCTTCATCGAAACAACGATTTCTTGATTCCTTCTCCTTTTGAAAAAGAAGGGTTTATACGTGAAATGAATGGATTATCTCCTTATGAAACTGTCCAGATCGGAGAAATCAGTGTGGAGATTCTACCAGTCGATCATGATGCGTATGGTGCAGCTGCTTTACTAATCAAAACGCCTGATCAATTCTTGACTTACACTGGTGACTTGCGTCTTCATGGATATGACCGGCAAATGACAGAAACGTTTTGTCAAAAATCATTTCAGACTGACTTATTGATGATGGAAGGCGTCAGCATCAGTTTTCCTGACCGAGAAATAAGCGAACAAACGCCAATTGCTACGGAAGAAGAGCTAGTTCAGCGCTTTTGTGAACTGGTCGATCAATATCCTAATCGTCAAATTACTTTCAATGGGTACCCAGCAAACCTTAAACGCTTTGAAATGCTGGTGAAACAATCCCCGCGAACGATGGTTTTAGAAGCGAATATGGCTGCATTAATGAAAGAAGTTCTAGGAATGGATGTGCCCTATTACTATTTAACGGATAGTCCAGTCATTCCGATTCTTCAGTCAGAATTAGAATATCCCTACGAAGTTTTACGCAACGATGAAACAACTTTTGTTTGGCAAGTCGTTGATAATATAGAAAACTTGCAAGGAGGAGGTTTATACATTCATAGTGATGCCCAACCATTGGGAGATTTTGATCCACAATATGCTGTCTTTTTAAAGATTTTAGCTGAAAAGCAAGTTGAATTTGTTCGATTATCGCTGTCTGGACACGCATTTCCAGCTGATTTAGCTGAAATCATCGACAAGATACAACCAAAAGTGTTAGTGCCGATCCATACGTTAAAACCCGAGAAATTAGTCAATCCTTATGGAGAAAGAATTTTGCCAAAACGTGGCGAACAAATTATTTTATAAGAGAAAAGGGAGAGTAAAAAGAAGATGAAAATGAAAAAATGGGCTTCTGTGTTTGTGGCTGCAGCAGCAGTATTTGCGTTAAGTGCTTGTGGAAAGAATGAAAAGGTAGATAGTTCAAGTGAGGATATCGTAACAGAAATCAATGAAAAGACAACGATCAACTTCTGGCATGCGATGAATGGTGCGCAAGAAGAAGCATTAACTAAACTTACAGATGACTTCATGAAAGAAAATCCTAATATCAAGGTAGAGTTGCAAAATCAATCGCAATATTCGGATCTTCAAGCAAAAATCAATTCGACATTACCTTCACCTAAGGATCTGCCGACAATCACTCAAGCTTATCCAGGATGGCTATGGAATGCCGCTCAAGATGAGATGTTGGTTGATTTAAACCCTTATATCGAAAATGATACGATTGGCTGGAAGGATCAGGAAGAAATCCGTGATTCATTATTAGAAGGTGCTAAAATTGATGACAAGCAATATGGTATCCCTTTTAACAAATCAACGGAAATGCTTTTCTACAATGCAGATCTATTAAAACAATATAACGTTGAAGTGCCGACGACACTAGCAGAATTAAAAGAAGCTTCAAAAACGATCTATGAAAAATCAGATGGGCAAGTGGTGGGTGCTGGGTTTGATTCATTGAATAACTACTATGCGATCGGTATGAAAAATCAAGGTGTTGATTTTGACAAAGACTTAGCTTTAGATGGGAAAGAATCACAAAAAGTGATCGATTACTATGCTGAGGGCGTCAAAGATGGTTATTTCCGAATTGCTGGATCGGATAAGTACTTGTCAGGTCCTTTTGCAAATGAACAAGTGGCAATGTTTGTTGGCTCGATTGCTGGAGAAGGTTATGTGAAAAAAGATACTGAAGGAAAATTTGAGTATGGCGTTGCGCCACGTCCTGAAAAAATCAATTTGCAACAAGGAACGGATATCTATATGTTCAGTAGTGCCAGTGCTGAAAAACGCACAGCTGCTTTTGAATATATGAAATTTTTAGCGCAACCGGAAAACCAACTGTATTGGGCAAATATGACTGGTTATATGCCAATCGTTGAATCGGTTCTTGAAAGTGATGAATACAAGAATTCTACAGAAACAAAAGTACCACAATATTTAGAAGCAGCTACTTCTGATCTATTCTCGATCCCTGTGATTGAAAACGCAGATCCTGCTTATAATGAGGTACGTTCGATCATGGAAAACATTTTATCGAATACGAATCAAGATACGAAGAAACTGATAAAAGATTCCGTTCCTCAATTGGAAGATGCTTGGAATCAATAAACAATCGAACGAAAGAACGTTAAGAACGTTAGCTTGTTTGCTTTAGGCGGTTGTGACAAAAGTGTTTAACATCAAGAAATAAGAAGGAGTTTCCGAAATTTTCTTCTCAAATTTTGGGTCAATTTCGGCTTATTTTTCGAAGATGCTGCTTTTGTCTCGCTGTGAACAAGAGGCTGTGAGAGAAGCGTTTAGCTCCGAGCGGATAAGAGAGGATTTTTTAAAATAGTTCCTCATATTTTAGAAAATCATCGCTTATTGTTGAGGAATTGCTTCTTGAACGCCGTTTAGCAAGCGGTCGTGAAAAGAGTGTCTTGACCTGAGCGCTCACCAAGTAAAAACTGCGACGAGTAATCGCAGGAGCATTAAGGAAGAAAATCTCGAAACAGCTTTCCATGTTTTGAGATTTTTTGACTTATCGCCCAAGGTCAGCTCTTTGAACACCGTAAATCAGAGGTCGTGAAAACATCGGTTAGCTCTGATGACAATAAGAAAGAATTTTTTGAAACAGCTTCTCATGTTTTGAAAAATTCAGGCTTATTTCAAGGAGCTGATGTTTGAACACCGTTTATTCGTTTTTAGAGAGACTAAAAGAGACTGAGGCAAGTTTTGGTTCAGTCTCATGAAATGGGAGACAAGTATGAAAATAACATTGTTAGCAACTAGTGACGTCCATGGGTATATCTATCCAACGAACTATGCGACGGATCAAGAACAACCTTATGGCTATGCAAAAATTGCCAGTAGGATCAAACAAATCAGAGAAACTAGCCCAGACCCTCTTTATGTCATTGATAACGGTGACTTCATTCAGGGGTCACCTTTTAGTTACTACTTAGCAAAACAACAAGATCACCACGTCTCAGAATTAACAAATGTCTTAAATGAAATGGATGTGGATGCTAGTATATTAGGAAATCATGAATTTAATTATGGCTTATCTTACTTAGAACAAGCTATCGCTAGTTATCATCATCCTGTCTTATCTGCTAATATTTTAACGAGCAAAGGCGATCCTTATTTTGGACAGCCCTATGTGATGATTGAAAAACAAGGGATCAAAGTGGCAATTTTAGGGTTGACCACGCAATATATTCCTCATTGGGAACAACCTGAAACAATTAAAGACCTACAATTTGTTTCTGCAGTTGAAGCAGCAAAACAATATGTACCTAAACTTAGAGAATTAGCAGATGTAGTGGTTGTAGCTTATCATGGTGGATTCGAGAAAGATTTAGAGACTGGCGAACCCACCGAAGCATTGACTGGCGAAAATGAAGGCTTCCAACTACTCCAAGAAGTAACTGGGATGGATGCGTTGATTACTGGGCACCAACATCGAGTGATTGCTGCGAAGGTAAATGGTGTGCCGATTATCCAACCGGGCTATCGTGGCGAATTTTTAGGTAAAATCGAATTATCCTTGGAAAGAACAGTTAATGGCTATCGTGTTTCGGACGGAAAAGCAGAACTGATTTCCTTAGTAACTGACGAGGCAGATGAAGACATTCTTTCACTTGTTCAAAAAACAGAAAATGAATTGCAAACATGGCTTGATCAACCAGTGGGAGAGGTACAAGGAGACATGAAAATCACTGATCCGATGCAAGCACGAATCGTGGAACATCCTTATATTGAGTTTATTAATCGGGTGCAAATGGCTGCCAGCGGAGTATCGATTTCTGGAACGGCTCTGTTCAACAATGAAGGTCAAGGATTCAATGAAACTATTACAATGAGAGAAATTATTACCAATTATATTTATCCTAATACTTTAGCAGTTCTTAAAATTATAGGGCAGGATCTAAGAGATGCCTTAGAACAAACAGCAAACTTCTTGGCAATAGAATCAGGCGAGATCGTATTTAATCCTGCGTTCATTGAACCTAAACCACAGTATTATAATTATGACATGTATGAGGGCATTGATTATGAGATCGATTTACGTCAACCAGTAGGGCAAAGGATCACTAAATTAGCCAGAGCAGGCAAACCGATCCATCCTGAGGAAGAGCTGGAAGTAGTCATGAATCAGTACAGAGCGGTTGGTGGTGGGAATTATCACATGTTTTCTGCCGATAAAATCATTCGTGAAATCCAAATCGATATGACTGAACTGATTGCTGATTATTTAAGAAAACATCAACAAATTCATGCTGAAGTGAATCATAACTTTCGGGTAATCAAGTAAACAAGGGGGACAGAAATTAGTGAAATCTGTCTATTCAAGTCTATTCAAGAAAAGAGCAAGCCAAAACGAAGGTAAATAAATCGAAGCATGCAATTAACAAAATTGTTTATCAAAACTAATCCAAAAGGTAATTGTTGTAAATGATTAACAGTCTCAAGTGTTGTAAGTTTCAGGTTATTTTCAATGTACTTATAACGTTTTTTTGGTGAAAGTATGATCTTAGAAACGTTCTAAATTTGCTTTACTATAAATTTAGTTACAACCTTTTTTATAAAACGATCCATCAGTATGGGTTATTTATAAAAAAATTTTCGTTATTTAATATCTTTTTTTACTTTTTTGTCTTTACTCTTCATTTTTTGTATATAATGGAATAGGCAAATTTGAATGGGAGTGGAGAAAGGTATGAGAAAAAAACGTCCTTTTCTTCTCTTTTGGTTAGTTGTTTTTTTCTTACTGCTTTTTTTATCAGCCGCAGTTTCAGGAAAAATGACAGCAGATATCGCTCAACTAGAAACAGAAAAAATCATTGCAAGTAAAGAATCAGTAGATAAATTTAAAAAAGAATTTTCTACTTATTGGTGGAAGGATTACAAGATAGTAGCCAACTATGATAAGGGAGAATTAGAGCTTTATTTGCCAAAAGACAAGGAAAGTAATCAGTTTATCAATATTGATGATGTCTTAAGTGCTATTTCGTTAAGACAATATCAATTCAACGATAAACATTTGACCGTCTTACTTTTAACCAATGACGGAGAAAAACTAGCTCGATTAAAGAACGGAAAAGTAATAACCAGCTATTCAGATAAGGTGAATCGTGAGGTTGTTAGTACCCGTCTGAAAGATTGGATAAAAATGAATAAAGAAGTCAAAGAAAATTCTGATACGACTCAGGAAAGTTCTTCTGAACGTTCGGAAACAATTCAAAGTACGACCCAAAGTAAGTCCAAGACGCAATCGAGTCGTACAACTAAAAATAGCACAAAAAACAGCAAAGCAAGTCAGCAACAGAAGGCAAAGTAACACGAGTATTTTAGTAAGAGTACGAAAACTGTGAAATAGATGGGGCAACACGTCTTTTCCAGCTCAAGTACTGAAAGGTGCATGATAGTCATTCGTTTGAAATGATGGAAGTTCATTTGTTTTTACTAAGTTACTGTTTTCTGCTGAATCTTTGACTGATTGTTCTTGCTTCATTCGATAACTAGAACTATTGTAGTTCAGGTTGACCAAAACAAAAACAGATAACAAAAACTCCTCAGGATGGACATATTTAGTCTGAGGGGTTCTTTTTTTTGGCATAGATATCCATAATTGCTCCCTTCATTTCTAAAAAAAATCTTAAAATAACCCTTTTTTTAGGAAATTTTCATTTTTTAGGAGCAGAATAAAAAAAAATAAAAGAGAGAAGTGATACTTGTGACACATTTGAAAAAATTGTGCCAAAATCGTTTGCTGATTGTTTTGACAGCTAGTTTTTTCTTTTGGCTGAAAACGATCTTTGCCTATTACGTTGATTTTTCATTGGGCGTTGAAGGCAGCATCCAATACTTTATTCTGTGGATTAATCCAATTGCAACGACATTGTTGTTTTTTGGTTTAGCATTATATATAAAAAAATTGAAACCCGCATTGATTGTTCTTTTAATCATTGATATTTTAAATACGCTTTTGCTTTATTTGAATATTATTTTTTATCGAGAATTTACAGATTTCGTGACCGTAAAGTCTATTCTAGGCTTTTCTAAAGTTTCACAAGGTTTATCAGGAAGTTCCTTTGCATTAATGAGACCTCATGACATTTTGTATTGGTTGGATATATTAGTATTTGTAGGACTCATCATCTGGATGTTTGTTAAAAAAATACCAGTAAAAAGTCCTGCAGTCTCTAAACCAGTGGCGATCGCAGTCACTTGTCTGTCAGCGTTGATTTTTTCAGGAAATTTAGCGCTTAGTGAAGCAAATCGTCCCCAATTGTTGCAACGGACGTTTGACCGTTCTTACATCGTCAAATATTTGGGAATCGATGCCTATACTATTTACGATGCTATCAAAACAGGGATGACAAGTAGTGTTCGTGCGCATGCAAGTAGTAATGGTGTGGAAGAAGTGAGAAAATACACCGAAAATCATTATGCTGCTCCTAATCCAGCAACATTTGGCGTGGCTAAAGGGAAAAACATCATTGTCCTGCATTTAGAAAGCTTCCAACAATTTCTAATCAATATGAAGGTAGATGGTCAAGAAGTAACGCCATTCTTAAATAGTATCTATAAGAATCAATCAACGATCAGCTTTGACAATTTCTTCCATGAAGTTGGACAAGGAAAAACAAGTGATGCAGAAAATATGTTAGAGACGGGAACTTTTGGTTTACCACAAGGTTCTTTGTTTACCGAGCTAGGTTCAGATAACACGTTCCAAGCTGCTCCAGCAATCTTGGCGCAACAGCAAGGCTATACGAGCGCGGTTTTCCATGGGAATGTCGGGAGCTTCTGGAACCGAGATCATGTGTATAAAAATTTAGGCTATGACAACTTCTTTGATCGTTCTTATTTCAATAGTTCAGATGAAACGTTGGGATATGGTATTTTAGATAAGGACTTATTCAGAGAATCAGCTAAATATTTGGAACATTTACAACAACCGTTCTATACTAAGTTTCTTTCGGTAACCAATCATACGCCATACTATACAGACGATAAACATTTTAATTTCCCATCATTGAAGACTGGCAATAGCAGAGTAGATGATTACGTCCGGACAGCTCATTATTTAGATCAATCGTTGGAACAATTCTTTACGTATTTGAAAAAATCCGGTATCTATCAAAATTCGATGTTTGTCATCTACGGAGATCATTTTGGAATATCCAATACGGATAATAAAGACTTGGCGAAAGCCTTAGGAAAAGACCCTGCTACTTGGGATGATTTTGATAATGCTCAAATGCAGCGAGTGCCATTGATGTTCCACATTCCAGGTTATAAAAAAGGTGAGATCAATCATGAATATGGTGGCGAAATTGATGTGTTACCTACCCTGTTACACTTAGTAGGAATCAATGATAAAGACTATATCCATTTTGGTACAGATTTGCTTTCACCACAGCATGATCAGTTGGTTGCCTTTAGAAATGGTAATTTTGTGACACCTAAATATACCGTTTTAGATGGAAAAACTTATGATAACCAAACAGGGGAAATCATTGATCCTAAAAAAGCTGGTATCCAAAAAGAAGTGGAAAAAGATCAGAATCAAGTCAAAACGGCTTTAAGTTTATCTGATAAGTTGAATCAAGAGAATCTATTACGTTTCTATGTACCAGATAACTTTAAAACGATTGATCCTAAAAAGTATGATTATAAAAATGATGCAGAGAAAAATGAAACCATTGAAAAACAAAAAGGAAGCAAGTCCACGAGTGTTTATTCTAAAAATGGAAATAAAACAACGACTAACCTTTACCCTGCAGAAACAGATGAGAATAATTAAATGAATAGTTGATAAAACTTCCAAAAAAGTCGATTTGTTTTCACTTTTTTGGAAGTTTTTTTTATATAATTCGTAAACTTTTTTATTTTAGCGTATGTAATTAGTGAAGGAAACAAATTTTTTACAGCGATTCTTTTGGAAGTGAAAAATCCGAGGAAATTTGGATAGGTGTAAAAAATGATGGCTGAATTCAGTTGAATCAAATAAAAATAGAAAAGGAAAACAGGATAAACTTGTCAGCTATAGGTTGACCGAAGAATAAAAATCAGAAACAACAAGGAGGGGAAACGTTTAATCAAAACAACAACTGGCAATGAACGAACATGTACATATAGAAGCACAGATCCAAGCAGCTAATTTATTTTTCAACACTTTGGCTAAACATTTCTTATCATACAAACGGTCATGTGATACGTGTTGTAGAAGTGTTACAAGAAGGATGAAAGATCAACTGTTTCGTACATGGCACTCACTCAGTTATTGGTTTTGGTAACGATCAATTATGTATGATGGAGAATTAATCAAGCAACTTCGAGTGAATCGAAAGTTGACACAAACACAGTTAGCAAAGGGAATCTGTTCTAAAACATCTCTAGTAGGAATCGAAAATCATACCGTAAAGAAGATCTCTTTTTGTACACTAAAAGCCTTCTTGGAACGCTTAAATATTTCTTTGGCCGAATATGAATGGTTACGTAATCAGCTTGAAGAACCCAAAAAAACGAAGAAAAGTCGGCATCTTTTAAATAAAATCCAAGAAGAGAACTTTGATCCTTATAAGGAAATTGCCAACAACCGAAAGCAATATAAAAAAACAGCTGATTTATACTATTTAATGTTAAACCTACAGATGTTTTGGCAGACGAATGGAAAAATGGAGTTGCAATTAGAATTTCTAGGATATGAGTGTCGTACGATTGAAGAATACTTTATGAAAATCAGGGAATATGGTCATTTTGAGTTAGATATTCTTTCCAAGTACCCCTATATTTTCAGTGATTCATTTCTAGACAATCATTACTTGAAAATCAAAAAAAGAATGCGACAAATGACCGATTCTTTGAATGAAGACTATTTATTTACATTTTTAATGAATCTCACGCTTTATTATATCGATAAAAAACGTTTCAAAAAAGCGCGTAGTATCAACCTCGATATGTCTCGCAGTTTGGCACACAAAGAAAAATCAACAATCATTTATGAAAGTTTGATGACAGAATACTACAGAAAGCTAATTGCACAAGCCTTAGGTGAACCACTTTCAAAAGAGTTGAATACTTTTTTTACGGTCATCGAATATACCCTAGGCAAGAAAGAGCGCAAACGTCTTGAAGAGAAACTCTTGGAAGTGATAAAAGAAGAAGAGAAAAAAATGATGCTGTTTGAACAGATTGCCAAGATAGAACAAGAATAAGTAAGACAAGTGAATAAGAGTAGAAAAGACCTTGCAACAATCATTGACTAAACGAACTGTCAGGTACTTTTCTGCTCTTTCACTCAACTATCAGTAAGAGCAAATCTGTTTGGTCATTCAGGATGAACGATCTCAGATTTTTGCTTTTTTGTATCGAATAATGGGAAAAAACGATTGATTTCATTGGTTGCAGCATCTCTTGAATCAGATGCATGAATGATATTTTCAGTTCCAGGTAAGGCATAATCTCCACGAATCGTTCCAGGAACAGCATCTACAGCTTTAGTTGCACCGACCATCTTACGGACGATATCGATGACATCCTCTCCAGCTAAAACAAGATAGACTACTGGTCCCGAGGTCATATAATCAATCAATTCATCGAAAAAGCTCCGACCACTTAAGTGATGATAATGCTCTTGTGCGAGTTCTTTTGTCATTGTTGCAAACTTCATTTCAGTAATTGCTAATCCTTTTTCTTCAAATCGTTGGATGATCCGCCCAATTAAATGACGTCTGACACCATCCGGTTTGATAATGACCAATGTACGTTCCATCTGATACACCCCTTTTTTTGTTATACCTTTATTATACTGGTGTCTGAGTAAACCCACAATCAAAGTGAAAAAGCTGATCAACATGCGGGCTATTAAATTCAATAAGAATTTTCTAACCCCATCAATCAAAAACAATTTATTTACCATAAATGTTTGGAAAAAGCAAAAAATAAGTTTGACAATCGGTGCATAAGTTGTTATATTTACGAAGGAAAACTAAATAGGATTTGTTAGGTGAGGCTCCTATACAAACACAGGCTACTGCCCAAAAACGTCGAGAGACGCCAATGGGTAGAACAGGAATTGTCGAGACAAGGCTTTTCATAAGGTAGCTAAAAGCAAGGAATTGCTTTTTACGTTGTACAGTGTCAAAACTCAACGATGAGATCAAAGAAGCTTTTTTTTATGTGCTTTTTCGACCTTTCGCTGAATTTTTGATGAAAGGTCTTTTTGTGTTGAAACAATCCTAACAAACAAAAAATGGAGGTGGTTTCGTTGGGAAGTTGATGCTTTTAAAACGAAAGAGAAACAAGAACAATTCTATCAAGTTAAAGGAGATGAGAACAAATGGATGACAGTCCTGCGAAGAAAATAATGCGAGAGAAATTGCTGGCTGAGGCTATTATCTATCTGTTTTCAGCCCCTTTAAATACAGCATTTTCTCCATTACTCAACTAACTAAAAATAACCCAGCTTAAATAAGTATTGCTTATATTTACTGGGTCTAAGGAGAAAAATGAGATGGAAAAAAAGAGAGATACACAAAAAATGTATGCTGCATTTGCAGGAAAGACAAAACAAGAATTATTGAACTTCTTTCATTCGACTGATCAAGGAATGAAAGACGAACAAATTGAAGAATCAAGAGAAAAATATGGTGAAAATTCAATCTCTTATGGGAAGAAAACACCCTTTATTGTAGAAGCTTTAAAAGCTTATATTACACCATTCACCTTGGTATTGATTGCACTCGGAGTGATTTCATTTATCACAGAATACGTGTTAGCCGCTCCTGGGGATAAAGATTTATTTGGAGTAATTATCATCTTTACGATGGTCATCGTCAGTGGAACGATGACGTTGGTTCAATCTGTTCGCTCTAACCAAGCCGCAGAAAAATTAAAATCATTGGTAAAAGTAACCGCAGCAGTTAAACGTAACGGTGATTATACTGAGATTCCAATGGAAGAAATCGTTTGTGGAGACCTTGTTCGATTATCAGCAGGTGATATGATTCCTGCAGATATGCGTCTGTTGTCAGCCAAAGATTTATTTATTTCACAAGCTGCCTTAACTGGTGAAAGTTACCCTGTCGAAAAGCAAGCGATTGTTTACGATGATGAGACTTTGAGTGAAACTAGTTATGAAAATTTGGCTTTTATGGGAAGTAACGTTATCAGCGGGAGTGCTGAAGGTATTATTGTATCTGTTGGTAATGAAACATTATTTGGACATGTGGCTCAAACGCTCTCTGAAAAACCGATCAAATCAAGCTTTGAAATTGGTATTCATAAAACATCCATGTTATTAATCAAATTCATGGCTTTAATGGCACCAACAGTTATCGTTATCAATGGGTTGACTAAAGGGGATTGGCTGGAAGCTTTTCTATTCGGTTTATCTGTAGCAGTCGGTCTTACACCTGAAATGTTACCAATGATTGTTACTACGAACTTAGTTAAAGGTGCTAGCGTGATGGCGAAAAAAGGAACGGTCATCAAAAATTTGAATGCGATCCAAAACTTTGGTGCGATCGACGTGTTATGTACGGATAAAACTGGGACATTGACTCAAGATAAAATCATTTTAGAATACCACATGGATTGTTCTGGTAAAGAAGATGATCGTGTTTTACGCCATGCGTATTTAAATAGTTACTATCAAACAGGATTAAAAAATCTGTTGGATGTAGCAATTATTGATGAAGCCAAACAAACGTTAGCAACCGATAAAATCAATTACCGCAAAGTGGATGAAATTCCATTTGACTTTGAACGTCGTCGGATGAGTGTCGTTGTAGAGGACACCGCAGGTAAAACACAAATGATTACCAAAGGTGCGATCGAAGAGATGTTGAGTATCTCTAATTACATCGATATTGATGGGATCGTTAGTCCATTAACCAATGAAAAAAGAGAATCAGTTCTTGCAAAAGTGAGAGATTTAAATGAAGATGGTCTACGTGTAATCGGAGTGGCCCAAAAAACAAACCCAAGCGTAGTTGGCGAATTTTCAGTGAAAGATGAATCAGATATGGTATTGATTGGATACCTTGCTTTCCTTGATCCTCCAAAAGAAACGACGAAACAAGCACTAAAAGCATTGAAAGATCATGGTGTTGCAGTCAAAGTCTTAACTGGTGATAATGAATTAGTCACTCGTTCGGTTTGTCGTCAAGTGGGTCTGGAAATTAATGAATTGATCACTGGCGAAAAGATTTCAGAAATGGATGATCGCGAATTAGCACAAGTTGCTGAAAATCATGAAGTATTTGTTAAATTGAATCCTCAACAAAAGGCTCGTTTAACGACTGCTTTACGTCAAAATGGCCATACCGTGGGCTTTTTAGGTGATGGTATCAATGATGCACCGGCAATGAAAGTAGCGGATATCGGTATTTCGGTTGATACAGCAGTAGATATCGCAAAAGAATCAGCCGATGTGATCTTACTAGAAAAAGATTTAACGATTTTAGAAAGAGGTCTTTTATCTGGTCGAGAAACATTTGGGAACATCATGAAATACATCAAGGCAACTGCAAGTTCAAACTTTGGGAATATGTTCTCTGTCTTAGTTGCCAGCACATTCTTACCATTCTTACCAATGTTGCCACTGCAAATTCTCTTTTTGAATTTGATTTACGATGTGTCTTGTATCTCACTTCCATGGGATAAAATGGATAAAGAATATTTACATGAGCCTAAAAAATGGGAAGCATCAAGCATTGGGAAATTTATGGTGTATTTTGGACCTACGAGTTCGATTTTTGATATCACTACCTACTTATTGATGTACTTTATCATTTGTCCAGCAGTTGTAGGTGGAGATTTCCATACATTAGATGCACAACAAAAGATCGTATTTATTGCGTTGTTCCATGCAGGTTGGTTCGTTGAATCATTATGGTCACAAACATTAGTCCTACACGCACTACGGACACCAAAGATTCCATTTATTCAAAGCAATGCGACATTTGCGATGTTTACGATTACGACATTAGGAATCGTTGTAGGTTCGATTCTGCCATTTACAGGCTTTGGTGCAGAACTAGGTTTGATGCCGTTACCAGGAACTTACTGGACTTGGTTAGTCGTAACGATTTTAGCTTACTTGACATTAGTGACAATGGTCAAAAAATTCTATATTAAAAAATTTGGTGAACTATTGTAATGGTTGATGAATACCATTTAAAAAGAGGTTGTGAAGTCATCGGGTAGCTCCGAAGACAATAAGAAAGAATTTTTTGAAACAGCTTCTCATGTTTTGAAAAATTCGGGCTTATTGCAAGGAGTTGATGAATGAACACCGTTTACCCATCCATTCTCACCTCTAATCATGAGTTCGGGGCACTTCAAAAGTGCCTCGGACTCATTTTTTTCTACACCTTTCATTTTATTATGAAAGGAAAATATGATTCGTTCTGTGCAAATAACAATGAAACATGCTAAACTATGGATATTGTTTTCTGAAAGGAATAGTGAAAAATGAAAGGCGCAATATTTGATTTAGATGGACTATTAGTTGACACGGAGAAAACCTATCGTGATGGTTGGTTATGGGGATTCCAACAGTATGATTTAGCGATTCCCAAAGAAGTAGTAGATGCTTGGGGAGGTAAAAACTGGAAGCAAAGTTTTGACATTTTAGTGAAAGCAGCTGGAAGCCCTGAAAAAGTTCAAGAAGTTCGTGCTAAGCGTGAAGAATATTTTTATCAACAGCTTCATAACGGTGGGATACAATTAAAACCCTATGCGAAAGAAGTTTTAGCTGAATTAAAAAAACGTGACTTACGACTTGGATTAGCGACAACGACAGTTACTAAAAGAGCGACTGATATCTTAGCCCAATTTGATTTGGCTAATTATTTTGATACGATGACATTCGGTGATGAAGTAAGTGAAAACAAGCCTTCACCTGTTCCTTACTTGACCGCTTTAGAAAGAACAAAATTAGTTGCTTCAGAAGCATTTGCAGTGGAAGATTCTTTAGTTGGAGCTACTTCTGCTTCCCGAGCTGGGATGGGCGTTGTTTTAATTCCAGATACTAGTTTTGAACGAAATTATACAGCAGAAGAAAAAGAAAAATTAAATTTACTTGCTGAAGGAAAAGACTTACGAACTGTTATTGAAATGTTAGATAAAAAAACAACAAAATAATTCAATCATTTTTTTTGTAAACTTCTTCCTTGACTTTTAATTATGAGTACGGTAAATTATTCGCAACAACTAAATAAGTATATTCGTTGATAAGGAAAGTAAACTTGAACGATTTCTTAGAGAGGCTCTGTTTGGTGAAAAGAGTCAAATCCGCAAAGTTGAAAATGGCCTTGGAGAATAATTTGTCGATAAGTAGATAAATTCGGTCGTCGTTCAACCGTTAAACTGAACCCCAATCTCTCAGGAATGAGACGTTGGCTAGAGGGAAGGAAACTTCCGAATAAAGGTGGTACCACGATTCGTCGTCCTTTTACTAACATTTTTTGTTGGTAAGAGGATTTTTTTTATATATTTTTTTGCAATGATGTAGTAAGTACAGTTGGAAATCTTTTAACAGAGAGCTTCGGGAGCTGAGAAGAAGCAAAGAGGAACGATTGGAAAATGGCTACTGAGCATTTTACCCCAAGCATTTTGTGAGGCGGTAACGGCTGCGACCGGTATCTCGCTAGAGTATGTTTGTACTTGAAGAGGAGCGACATGTGAATGTGGCTTGAATATGAGGTGGTAACACGCAAAAAGGCGTCCTCAAGGAAATGATTGAGTTCATTTTCTTGAGGATGCCTTTTTTATTATACAACAAGGAGGAGAACGAATGATTGAGTTAAAAAACATCAGTGTCCATTTTGAGCAAAAAGGTAAAGACATTCCAGCTGTCAATGAAGTGAATTTATCGGTGTCCCAAGGAGATATCTATGGCATTGTGGGCTATTCTGGGGCAGGAAAAAGCACATTAGTTCGTGTGATGAATTTCTTACAGAAACCAACGAAGGGGGAAGTAATCATTCAGCAGACGAATTTAAGTGATCTCACACCAAAAGAATTAAGAAAAGAACGGAAAACGATTGGTATGATTTTTCAACATTTCAACTTAATGGAAAGTCGCACAATTTTTGACAACGTTGATTTCTCCTTAAAGTATACTGGGAAATCAAAACAGGAACGTCGTCAGAAAGTAAGTGACTTACTGGATTTAGTAGGGTTAAAGGAAAAAGCTTCTGCCTATCCCAACCAATTATCTGGAGGACAGAAACAACGAGTAGCGATTGCGAGAGCTTTAGCAAATGATCCCAAAATATTGCTTTGTGATGAAGCGACGAGTGCCCTTGACCCAAAAACGACTCATCAAATTCTAGCGTTGCTCAAAAAATTAAATCGCCAATTAGGATTAACGATCGTCTTGATCACCCACGAAATGCAAGTAGTGAAAGAAATTTGTAATAAAGTGGCGGTGATGGAAGCTGGACGAATCATCGAAAGTGGAAGTAGTGTTCAAATTTTTAGTCATCCAAAAGAAGAACTAACGAAAGATTTTATACGTACAGCGACTCACTTAGATCAAGCATTGGAAAAGATTACTGGACAGCAAGGCTTTGCAGAAGAGCTTACGGATAAATGGCTAGTTGAACTGAGTTATGTGGGGAGCCAAACGAATGAACCATTGATTGCCCAGTTGTATAGCAAATACCAAGTAACAGCAAACATTCTTTATGGCAATATCGAATGGCTGCAAGAAACACCGATAGGAAGCTTGGTGGTAACTTTAGCGGGAGATAGTATTCAAAAACAAAAAGCCCTAGATTATTTGATCCAATTAGGTGTCAAAGTCAATCTCTTACAAAAACATGAAACACAAGAAAGAATCAAACTCGTTGAAGGAGGCGTTTAAGATGAACGAATGGCTCAAAAGCTATCTGCCAAATGTTTATTTGATCCCAGATGAATTCATTGAAGCGACAAAGCAAACACTATATATGACTTTCTGGTCTGCTTTGATTGGGGGAATCTTGGGCATTATTTTAGGGGTGGTTTTAGTCGTTACCCGCCCTAAAGGATTAATTGAAAACCGCTTATGTTTTGAACTTTTTGATAAGGTGATCAATATCGTACGATCCATTCCATTTATCATTTTACTCTCTTTACTTGCATTGACGACTCGTTTTATTGTCGGAACAACAATTGGAGCAACGGCAGCACTAGTTCCTTTGATTGTCGGCATCGTTCCTTTTTTTGCTCGACAAATCGAAAATGCCTTGCTTGAAGTTGATCCCGGTGTTATCGAAGCTGCACAAGCAATGGGAACGAGTCCATTGGGTATCATTTTTCGTGTTTATTTACTGGAAGGACTACCTAGTATCATTCGTGTCTCAGCTTTAACGATCATCAATGTTATTGGCTTAACCGCAATGGCAGGTGCTGTAGGAGCTGGTGGTTTAGGAAATTTAGCTATTTCTCGGGGCTATAATCGATTTCAAACAGACGTAACGGTTGTTGCGACATTATTGATTTTGGCATTGGTGTTTTTAAGTCAATTTATCAGTAATTTTTTAATTAAAAAAATATCACATTAATGGAGGAGAAAAAATGAAAAAAGTGATTCGATTTGCTGTAGTGACATTCGTCGCATTATTTTGGTTGGCAGGCTGTAGTCAAGGAAAGGCAGATACAAAAACAAAAGAAACAACTGTCAAATTAGGGGTGATTGGTGAAGATACAGATGTTTGGGACGATGTAAAAGCACGTCTAAAAAAGGAGAATATTGAATTAGAATATGTAAAGTTTACCGATTATAATCAACCAAATGCGGCCTTAGCTGATGGCTCAATTGATTTGAATGCCTTTCAACACCAGTTCTTTTTAGATAACTATAATGAAGAACATGGCACAAATCTAGTTTCAATCGGAAACACCGTAAATGCCCCATTAGGAATCTATTCCAATACGATCAAAAAGATTGAGGAAGTAAAAGAAGGTGCAAAAGTAGCCATCCCTAATGATGTAACCAATGGGGGACGCGCTTTACTTCTTCTTCAATCAGCGGGGCTGATCAAAGTTGATCCATCGAAGGGGCAGACTCCGACGATTTCTGATGTGACAGAAAACGATAAAAAACTTAAGCTCACAGAATTGGATGCTTCGCAAACAGCACGTGCGCTAAACGATGTGAGTCTTTCGGTCATCAATAGTGGGGTAGCAGTCGATGCAGGGTTCACACCAACGAAAGATGCAATTTTCTTAGAACCAGTGGATGATCGTGCCCGCCCTTATGTCAACATCATTGTTGCCCGAAAAGAAGATGAAACAAACCGTACGTATCAAAAAATCGTTGATACTTATCAAACTGAAGCAACTGCTAAAGTCATTGAAGAAACGTCAAAAGGTTCGAGTGTTCCAGCATGGAAAACCTTTGGTCGTAAATGAGCATCATCAGAAAGTACAGCTCAAATGAACTAGAAATTTTTATCTGAAGCCAGCATACAAGGAGGAATTTTTTTATGACTATATCAACTATTTCAACGAATCGATCCAGTTTATTGAAAGAAGCGATCCAAGAAAGATTACCAGAATATCAAGCACTTGCCTTGGATATCCATCAACATCCAGAAGTGAGCAATTACGAATTTTATTCATCTGCTGCATTGATTCGCCAGTTAGAAAAAGAAGGCTTTACAGTTGAAAAGGAGGTCGCTGGACACCGTACAGGATTTGCTGCTAGCTATCGCTCAGATAAACCAGGTCCGACGATTGCATTTTTAGCTGAATTTGATGCACTTCCTGGAATTGGACATGCGTGTGGACATAATCTTTTTGGAACGTATTCCGTATTAGCCGCGAGTATCATTAAGAAACAAATTGACGAAATTGGTGGTGAGATCCGAGTGTATGGAACACCAGGGGAAGAAGGAGGAGAGAATGGTTCAGCGAAAGGGAGCTTTGTTCGTGAGGGATTATTTGACGATGTGGCGGCTGCTTTATGTGCTCATCCAGCTTACCGTTACGGAAAAACAACCGAATCGCTAGCTAATGATCCAGTTGATATCAAATTTTATGGAGTTGCTTCTCACGCTGCTGCAGCACCCGAAAAAGGAGTAAACGCATTAGAAGCACTGATCCAAGTTTTTAATGGTATCAACGCACTACGATTACAATTACCTAAAGATGTCAATATCCATGGGATCATCACTAACGGCGGAGTTGCTGCTAACGTCATCCCTGAATATGCTGCAGGACGTTTTTATTTACGTGCTGGCAATCGCCAAACATTAGATATAGTCTTTAAAAAAGTGGAACAAATCGTGAAAGGGGCTGCGTTGAGTACGGGCACAAGCTATGAATTTGATTTGTTTCAAAATGCGGTAGATCATATGATTCCGACACCTTCTTTCGATGAGTTGTTTTTTACACATGCAAAAGCAGCTGGAGTTCCAGAAACGGAAATCGATGTAACAGAAAAGACCAGCTTAGGGTCCTCTGATGTAGGGAATGTCAGTCAAGTGATTCCGACGATTCAACCAACTATTTCGATTTCAGATGAGTATATCGCTGGACATTCGGAAGAGTTTAAAGCAGCCGCAAAAAGTGAAAAAGGGTTGGCATCGATCGCCATTGCAGCAGAACTATTAGCGTCTACCGCTTTAGATTTATTCGAACAACCAGCTTTATTGACAAAGATTCAGGAAGAACACCAACAACTTTTAGAAAAAAGTCAGTTAACTGGTTCGACTTTTTAAATAAATAATGATTTATGATTTGAAAAAAATAGTCATTTTGTATTGACAAAAAATCTCGCAGAAGGTAAACTTCATGAAAGTCAACTTTTCACATAGTAGCGTTTCAGGTGTTTTGTTCAGAAAGTCGGTGGTAGCTGCGAACCGATCAAGCCGAAATGTCGAATTACATGAAAAGGAATAAAAACTAAATAGTTAAATCAAAGTGAAAAACAGAACTGTTTTTAATTAAGGTGGTACCGCGGAGTCATTCGTCCTTAGTTGAAAATAGTTCTTTTTGTTTGATTAGAGGGGGAAATGCCCATGAATTGTGGCGGAGTCATTCGATATCTATTCTTTTTTAGTACTTCGATTAACTAAAAAAGGAGAATGATTATGAAGAAAAAAGGAAAACCGAGTTTTAAAGAAGCTGTATTTGTCTTATTGGTGATTGTGGCAAGTATAGCAATTGGGGTTGTCGGATTAAAATTATCACCAAACATTACGATCTTAGCAGCAATTGGAATGATCATGCTTTACGCTGTAGTGAAAAGATACCCAACAGAGTGGTTACATGAAGGAATTATCAATGGAATCAAACCGGGAATCATTCCGATTTTTATCTTTATATTAGTCGGCGCACTGATTGCGGTGTGGATCCAAGCAGGAATTATCCCGACACTTATGGTTATTGGTTTTAAATTGATAAGTGTCAAGTGGTTTGTTCCTTCTGTATTTGTTGTTTGTGCTATCGTCGGTAGTGCAGTAGGGAGTGCTTTTACTGTCATGTCAACGATTGGGATCGCATTTTTCGGTATTGGTACGACATTAGGAATTAATCCAGCGTTAGTCGTGGGATCAATTGTTTCAGGTGCTGTTTTTGGAGATAAAATGTCTCCTTTGTCAGAGTCAACCAATCTAGCCGCAGCAATCGTTGATGCCGATCTATTCAAGCACATCAAACATATGATGTGGTCTACGGTTCCAGCTTTTGTCGTTTCCTTCTTTTTGTTCATGGTTCTTGGACACACAAATAGAGAAACTAGTCTAACGGCTATCCGAGAAGTCACTGATATCCTGGAAGCAAACTTTACAATTTCTTTTTGGTCGTTGATTCCCTTGTTCTTAATGTTATTATGTGCTTGGAAAAAAGTACCAGCTATCTTGACTATTCTGTTAAATATAGCTGTGGCGGTGGGGATGATCTTTATTCAGAATCCGCAAACTTCTCTTAGTAGTTTAGCGACAGTGATTGAATCTGGATTCGTTGCAACTACTGGCAATCAACAAATTGATTCATTACTTAGTCGTGGTGGGATCGAAAGTATGATGCCAACTGTTTCTTTGATCATTTTAACATTATCACTTGGTGGATTACTCATTGAATTCGGTTTGATTTCAACTGTTATGGATGTCGTTTCTAAGAAAATGACCAATACACCAAAATTGATTTTCACCACATTGATGACAAGTATTGGTGTCAATCTCTTTATTGGAGAACAATTTTTATCAGTTATCTTACCTGGGAATGCGTTCAAAGAGACTTACCAGAAAGCTGGGTTTGACCCAACTGTTTTAGGTAGAACGTTAGAAGATGGTGGCACAGTGATCAATTACCTTGTACCTTGGGGAATTGCGGGCAGCTTTGTAGCTAGTACCTTTGGGATTCCAACCCTCACATACTTACCATTTGTCTTTTTCAGTTTACTCTCACCAGTTTTTTCAATGGTTAGCGCCTTTACTGGATTAGGGATCGCAAAAATAGACGAAAAGCCGAATGGAACGCTTGGTATCGATACAAACGAATAAACTTTCGGAATATTTGAATCAAAAAAACGCTCAAAACAGCAATGTTTCGGGCGTTTTTTTTACGATATATTTATTTTTGTTCTTCAATCAACTTCTTCATTTGTTCGATTTCTTTTTCTTGCGCTTCGATGATGTCGTTTGCTAATTTCTTGACTTCAGGATCTTTCAAATTGGCACGTTTACTGGTTAAAATAGCAATCGAATGATGAGGGATCATGGCTTTCATCCAAGCGACATCACTGACTGTTGTTTGACTACGGACCATAAACAAAGAACCGGCAAATACTAAGACACTTACCCCTAAAATGATTTTGTTCAATGTTTTATTCTCATACATTTTCCACATAAATAAGAGCATGATGATCGCCATTACAGCGCCCATCATCAATGCCATGAACACCCGTGTACGACTAAAGAAAAGATGATCGATCGAGTAGACATTCAAATACATCATACCAAACATGATGACGGTCGATACCCCAATCATTAATAAAAATTTCCAATACTTTTTCATTTAAAAACACTCCTTTTATTTTTTCCCCAACTTTTATCTTCTCAGCTTACAAAAAAACAAGCAACTAAATTGTTTGGTACAACTTAGTTGCTTGTTTTTGGCTTAAGGAACTCAAGCTATTTATAGGGCTTTTAAGCAAAGATATCATTTTTCTTGCGGTAGCTAAAGAAAATCACCAAGTAAAGAAGGGCAGTCAATAATGTCACACCAATTGAATTAGTGAAGAAGATTCCCACAAAGATCAATCCTAAAACTACGATTGCTAATAAGTTTACCCCTTTCTCAAAAAGAGAACCTTTCTTTAAAGCAAGGATAAATGCTGCAATACTGATCATAAGCCAGATGACTAAGACAGTGTAGGAAAGAGAACCAGCCAAATAGCCAAATAGTTTGTCACCAACAAAGTAAGAAAGAACAACGCCTAAATATAAAACACTTGCGCAAAATAATACGGAACGTTGTGGAACATGGTGTTTATTTAAAACAGATAGTTTTTTTGCTGCACCTTTTTTGTCTTTTAAACGGAAATACAGCAAACGTGAAGAAGCATATACACCTGAGTTGATGGAAGAAAAGAGCGCTAAGATGATCACAAAGTTTACAAGATCAGCGGCAAATGGAATATGCATTTTTTCAAATACCATCACAAATGGGCTAGCAGATGAGTTTGCCAAGGTATCCCAAGGGAAAATGATTAACAACAAGAACAATGGAATGATATAAAATGAAATGATTCGTCCCATTACTCCACGAATTGCCTTAGGAATCGCTTTTTTGGGATTGTCGGCTTCACTTACTGTGATCGCAATCAATTCTGAACCACCATAAGAATATATAACTACGAGTAGCGAGTTGACGATTCCTTTCATACCATGAGGGGCAAAGCCACCATGATCCGTAATACTGTTTAGTGTAGGAAAGACCCCAATGTCAAACATTTGATGACCTACTAGGTATATCCCGAAGATAATCAACAATATGATTACGCTGATTTTAGCAAATGCCAACCAATACTCAGTTTCAGCAAATAACCGCACAGAATATAAATTAATCAACGTTGTCAACACGGCTAGAATTAAGACAAATGTCCAAGGTGGAATCGTTGGAAACCATAATTGTAAGAAGGATGCTGCCGCTACAGCTTCGGCAATAATATTGATCGTCCATAATGAATAGTAAACCCAGTCGATAAAGTCAGCAGAATGGGCACCTAAAAAAGGTCGAACAAGCCCCGATAATCCATGCTGGGTATCCCCGTCATCTAAAACTAATTTACCAAGACCATTCATTACGATGAATAAAACAGCCCCACCAATCAAAAAAGCAATCAAGACACCAGGACCGGCAATCCCAATAGCTTCGCCACTTCCTTTAAATAGTCCCGCACCAATAGCACCCCCCAGTGCTAGCATCGTGATGTGTCTGGAACTTAGTTGTTTTTTTAGTTTGTTTGTTTCAGTTTTCTCCATAAGCAACCCCTTTTCTAAGACTAAACTATTGACGACGAAACAATCGTAGTCAAATGATTGATAACTATATTAAGTAGAAAAATAACTTTTTATATCATAGCAAATTATCTGACAATTTCAACAATTCTGTAAATAAAAATTTCTACTTTAATGAAAACATCATATGTTTGTCATAAATTTCCTATGTAAGCGTAAAACTTGATAGTAGGAGCAAACCCTAATAAGAGAGCGTTTTGTTTGTCTTTTCCTAAGGGAAGAAATTATGATAGCAAAAAATCACTAATTTTCATGTTACTATTGAATTAATCAAATGAACCATAATGGTCATAGGAAAGTGAGGAAACCAGAATGTCAAAATTGCCTATCTTATTGGTTGCAAAAGATAAAGCGTTGTATTTTTTACCCTCGATTGATTCTTTAGATGTCATTTCGGGAAAAGATTTATTAGATCCAGTGTATTTTAATTTTTTCCATCCCAAATTGAAAGAATATGAATTGATCGTTTTTTTAGATTATGGATTCGAAACGGAAATAGCTGCGAAGATCCGCCCTTATACAACAGCTAAAATCGTTTTATACTTTTGGAATCATTTGAAAGAAGAGGAACACTTTCGAATGCTTCAACAAGCACAAAACGAATCGGCCGTCGATGAAATATACCATTTTGACCGGATAGAGGCGCAAAAACTTGGATTACGCCACAATAGTTCATTTTATTCTAAAAAGATGAAGATTCCTCAGGTGGAAGTCACTTCTGATTTGTTTTTTGGTGCCACTGATAATGGTCGTAAGGAGCTAGCAGAGAGCTATCGCAAGGAATTTGAACAACGTGGACTTACAACCAATTATTATATTTTACCTTCACGAGGAAATGAGCAGGCGAATTATCTTTCTTACGCAGATTATTTAGCATTGACCGCACAATCACAAGGAATTTTAGAACTCATGAGAGCAGGACAAAAAGGAGTCACTTTACGAACTTTTGAATCTAGTTTTTTTGAGAAAAAGTTAGTGACTGACAATGAAGCAATTAAAAGCTACTATTTTTATAATCCTCAAAATATCTTTTTACTTCAGGAACGAAATTTGGATGAATTGCCGGAATTCCTGCATTCACCTTTTCAGCCCGTTGATCCGAACATTTTAAACTTTTTTGATGTCAATAATTGGGCTCAAAGGTTCTTATGGCTAGATAAAGTAGACTTTGAAAAATATGAGTATCATAAAGAAGATTAAGAATGTATGGGTGAAAAAGCTGGAAAAATTTTTTAGAAAAACAGTCGTTCTTTTAACGATGTAAACCTTTTCTCATTATACCAGATAAATCGCTTATTTTTACGTTAATTATTTCAGTGGTAGCCGTAATAGTTGATAGTTATTTCTTCCTATTTAATAGTAAAATAGGCTCCATAGGTTTAGTTGGCGTATCAGATATGATAAATGTATCGTCATTTGTTTAATATCTGATTGTTCAACAAGCGGATCTTTTGGTTTGATGGAGGAAAAATGAATAGATTAGAACGAAAAAAAATAATACAAGTGATTTTAGGGACAAGTATGATTGCATTAGCGATCACATTATTGATCACTGCACATAAAGGCGCAGATACGATCAGTGTTTTTTTATTAGGTATGTTGACGTTGATTGATATTCCCTTTTGGGTAGCTAGTTTGTTGTTTAATGCAGTAGTGTTAGGAATCGTTGCTATCTTCAATCGAAAAGAATTAGGGATCGGTAGTTTAATCAATGGTTTTGGATTGGGATTACTGATTGGACAGATTGAACCATGGCTAAATAAACTTTCAGTTAACATGACTGGCTATTCGATCATGGCAGTTCTTTTAGCCCCTATTTTATTTGGGGTTGGAGCGGGATTATATGTTTCTTCAAACAAAGGATCTGCCGCACTAGAAGCACTGACTCAATTGCTTTATAAATTTACGGGATTCAGTTTAACTTTTATTCGGATCGGTTTAGATGCACTAATGGTCGTTGTAGGCGTATTATTAGGTGCCCCTATTGGTATCGGAACACTTCTATGTGTACTAGCGATTGGACCAATCTTTGGATTAACACTAAAGCAATTGAATAGAGTTTAAACGTGTGAAGCAATTCTGTGCAAATCGAACATCATATTTATATGTATTACATAGAAAGAGTCGGATTGATATCCAGACTCTTTTTTGTTTTGTTTACTAATGATTCAGTTTAATGAAAAAAATAAAGAGAAAGTTTATTTTTGTTCAAAAAGTTGAACGATAACAAAATAAAAAAACAAAAAACAGCATTATTTTTGTGCGGATTTTCTCTGGAAATCCATCAGACAGCTAGATAAAGTGATTAAAAAAACGGATACATATTAAATAAGGTAAGACTTTTAAGAAGTAATTAGACCAATATTTTAGTTTATTTCGGATTTGACGATACAAAACGCAAAAAGATAAACAAAAAACAGATGTTAAAATTTCTTATACTCAAACCATAGAAAAGAGGTGAAAACGAATGAATCATTTACCTATCAATACAGGTGATACAGCATTTATGATTTTATGTACCGCAATGGTTTGCTTGATGACTCCTGGCTTGGCATTTTTTTATGGCGGGCTGGCACGGAAAAATAACATCACAACTATTATGGCACAGTCGTTTCTTTCAGTAGGAATAACAACTTTGATGTGGATATTTGGTGGTTTTGGATTAGCTTTCGGTAGAGATATCGGTGGACTAATTGGTAATCCAGCTGACTTTTTTTTAATGAAGCATGTCTCTAACGCACCTAATTTATTACATGGAGCAACGATTCCTTTTTTGATGTTCTTTTTATATCAATTGATGTTCATCGTAATCACCGTTCCATTGATGACGGGGGCCTTTGCTGGAAGATTGAATCTTAAAGGTTATGTTTTGCTTTTGATTTTTTGGAATATTCTGATTTATTTCCCTGTTTGTCACTGGATATGGGGAGGCGGATTTTTAGCACAATTAGGCTTCCGAGATTTTGCTGGTGGTGCTGTCATCCATACAACTGCAGGTTTCGGCTCGCTGGCATGTATTTTGACACTTGGACAAAGAAAGATCCCTACTTCTGAACGATCAGGACATAGTAGTTTGATGGCAGCAGCTATTGGAACAGGTCTTCTTTGGTTTGGTTGGTTTGGATTTAATGCTGGAGGGGCACTCCGAGCAGATTACCAAGCGGTCAATGCTTTTGGTTCAACTTTTGTTGCGTTGGCATTTGCGATGATGACGTGGTTGATCTTAGCGAAAATCAGAGGGAATGGTTTTGATTTTGTCGACATTTTAACTGGTTCTGTCGCTGGACTTGCAACAGTTACACCGTGTGCAGGCTATATCAATCCAAGAAGTGCCATCATCATCGGAATCATTGCCGGAATTGTTTGTCAGTATGCTGTTGCATTTCGTAAGAAGAAAAATTGGGATGATGCACTTGATGTATGGGGTGTACATGGCATGGGTGGTTTTACTGGAACCATCTTAATTGGGCTTTTTGCTACAAATGCTCATTTGCTCTCTGATTCACACAGCTGGTTCCTATTAGGTGTTCAAATCATCGGTGTTTGTCTAGTTGCCTTATACGCTTATGCGCTCACAGCAGGTATCTTAAAGAGCATCATGTGTCTAACGATCATCACGACGACGAAAGAAGAACAAGAAGAAGGATTAGATTTCACGTTTTTTGAAAATAAATAAATTAAATATAGTAGAAAAGAGGAAGTTTCATGCAAGAAAGCAAAGCGAAAATTCCTGCGAAGAAATTAACATTTTTTGGTTTTTTAGCCATGACGATCTCAATGGTTGTCTCACTTTATGAGTACCCAACATTTGCGACATCGGGCTTTAGTTTGGTTTTCTTCCTGTTGCTAGGCGGTTTGTTATGGTTTATTCCGGTAGCATTATGTGCGGCTGAAATGGCAACTGTTAAAGGCTGGGAAAAAGGCGGTGTCTACACTTGGGTAAGTCGCACGCTAGGTAAAAGATTTGGATTTGCTGCCATCTTTTTCCAATGGTTTGAAATCACAGTTGGTTACTTAACGATGTTGTATTTCCTGACAGGAGCATTATCTTATGCAACAGGAATCTCTGCGATTCAAAATAATAAGTTTTTGAAATTAGCGATTCTTTTAATTATTTTTTGGGCTATTTTATTGTCTCAATTAAGAGGGACAAAATATACTTCATTGATCGCTCGGATCGGGTTTATTGCAGGGATTTTGTTACCAGCACTAGTTCTATTCGGATTAGGTATCCACTATGTGGCTTCTGGCGCACCCTTACAAACGACACTATCAATGAAAACATTGATACCTGATTTTTCAAAATTACCAACATTAGTCGTTTTTGTTTCATTTATTTTAGCGTATATGGGGGTAGAAACTTCTGCTAGTCATGCAAATGAAATGGAAAATCCTAAAAAGAATTATCCACTAGCGATGTTCGTATTAGTTATATTAGCGATTATTTTGGATACATTTGGTGGATTGACAGTGGCAACAACTGTTCCTCAACAAGGATTATCACTCAATACAGGGGTTATTCAATCTCTTGAATTTTTATTGCGACACATTGATCCTAGTCTTGCTTGGATTGCAAAAATTCTTGCTATCTTAGTGTGCTTAGGGGTTATTGGAGAAATTGCATCATGGGTCACTTCACCATCTAAAGCCTTACATGTGGCTGCCGAAGAAGGTTTATTACCCGCACATTTTGCGAAAGAAAATGCTTATGGTGTACCGGCAAACTTAATGATTGCTAATGGGATCGTTGCATCCATTTGGGCAACTGTCTTTACATTAAGTGGTGGCGGAAATAATTTATCCTTCCTTGCAGCTATGTCACTAACAGTAGTTATCTATTTGATGCTGTATTTTATGTTTTTTATTGGCTATTTAAAATTAGTTTACAAAGATGATTCATTAGAACGGGCTTATCAAGTGCCAGGTGGAAAAGTTGTCAAAACCATTGTCGCTTGTTTAGGATTATTGACTTCACTATTTGCTTTTTGTATTTCTTTTGTACCACCTTCAAGTATTGCTGCAGGACAACATGGAATCTATGAAACGATTTTAGTCATTTCATATCTCATTGTTGCAGTTATTCCTTTTACGATTTATGCATGTCGTCATAAATTTCAACATGCAAATAATAAATAAAAATTGAAAGCTGGTTATTAAAATGGATGTCAAAGAATTAGAACAATTGATTGGGAAAAATTTCCACTACTATCAAACAGGACATGTAGCAGATTATATCCCAGCGCTTGCGCAAGTAAATCCGGAACAATTAGGAATGGCAATTTATGATTTGAAGAAAAATCAATTAATCGAAGCGGGTGATTCGCAAGTTCGTTTTGCGATTGAAAGCATGTCAAAAGTCCCCGTATTATTATTAGCCATCCAAGATAATGGCATCGATAAAGTCTTTCAAACGATCAATACAGAACCAACAGGTTTTGCTTTTAACTCGATTTTGAATATGGAACTCAATCATCGTCATCATCCAATGAATCCATTTGTGAATGCTGGTGCGATTGCAACCACTTCTTTGATTGCCGGAAAAGATCCAGAGGACAAATTCAATCGTATTTTAGCTTTTATGAAAGAAATTTGTGATGATCCTCAAATTACATTGAACGAAGAAATTTATCATTCTGAATCAAGAACTGGGGATATTAATCGCTCCTTGGCTTATTACATGAAAGGTAATCAAATGATCGACGGAGATGTATCAGAAATCCTCGATGTGTATTTTAAACAATGTTCAGTAAATGTGACTGCTAAAGGGATTGCCAAGTTAGGCGCTGTCTTAGCGAATAAAGGTATTGCTCCTTGGAGTGGACAACAAATCATTACAGAAGAAAGCGCAACGATTGTCAAATCAATTATGACAACTGCAGGATTGTACGATGAATCAGGGGAATTTTCTGTTCATGTCGGTGTTCCAGCTAAAAGTGGTGTCGGTGGGGGCCTAATGGTAGCTGTTCCTAATTATTATGGCATGGGTGTTTTCAGCCCAGCATTAGATGCTTTTGGTAATAGCGCAGCTGGAATCCAACTTTTAAAAGATGTTGTCGAAAAACTCGATGTTGATATTTTTGACTAAAATTAGCGAGAAAGTATTAAGCAGAATGATGAAAGACAGATTCCTCCTTAGTTGAATCTTTTTTTACTCGATATAAAAAATGCTTCACTGTCATTTATTTATAGTTAATGATTGGTTTGTTCGGGCTGGGAAGAAGCTTTTTCCCAGCTCAGACTTTTTTATTTTGTTTTTGTAAACGTTTTCCTTTTAAGGAAATAAAAAAAATGGGTTTTAAGTAATATGTTTAAATAAGTATATATATAAATTAGAGGAGCGAAAAAGGCATGTTGGAAAATTACATTGAGCGGAATATTTCGAGAAAAGTCTATCTTTGTGAGCAATTATTTGAATTTCAAGAAATAGATATCGAATATATTGCCAAAATGTTAGGTGTGACAATGCCTACTGTGTTACACGATCTTGAAAGTATCACCGAATGTTTAGAATATTGTATCGAAGACATTAAGCGAGAAAAGCATATCTATAGAGTCATATTTAAACATGGTATTGAATTATCAGAGTTAACACAGTTTTTATATGGACAATCGTATTTTTTAAAATTTTTAAGTTATTATTTTAGAGGGCAATTCACTAGTACGGAATTATCAGATCTTGAGTTTATCTCTTTAAGTAAAGTTTATACGATCAAAAAGACAGTCTTAGATTTCTTTAAAGCTAATTCCTATTTAAGAAATAAACAAATTATCATTCCTGAATTTGACGTGCGAAATCTTTTGCTTTCCTTAGTGAGATACATTAATTGGGAAGGGTATGAAAATAAAAATCATCAAGTAATAGATGCTTGTCACCAATTGATTGATTTTGTCGAAACACATTTTTTCAAACGAAGATATTCTGAGGAAGATAGATTTTTGATTGTTCGAGGAATTGAAATAGCGATTGGACGTAAAGAATATCCTCTTTATTTTGATGAAGAAGATAAAAAGTCAGCTGAAAAAAAGCCTTTATTTCATATTGTTAGCCAAGGGTTAGCTGAACAAAAAGAACATTTAGATATACAAGAAGAAGACGTGTATTATATTTTTTCGTTATTTAACACACGAAATTATACGAACGAAAATATGGAATTATTGAAAAAAGATTTTGAAGTTGTTTATACCAGTTTCATTGAAAACACGCCTTGTCTCCATGAGCTAATCGAAAAAATTGTAACTAGAATTGACAAAAATTGTAAAAATGATTTTATTTTAAAAAAATCATTTTTACAGTTTATTCGTACGATCTGGGCAGATGGTCAAGTATTTCTCCCTGATCAAATCTATTTATTAACTACTGCAGAAAAAAAACTGTATGAGGATATCATAGTTATTCTCAATGATTGGAAGGAAACATACTATCCAAAAGTAAGATGGAATCACAACTTGATCAGAAAATTTGTCAAAAGTATGACATTGATTGCAGACGAAAAAGAAGAACAACCTACTGAAATTTTCATTGTGGCTCCTAGTGTTGTAAAGCAAATTTTTTATCGTGAACTACTCATGTCCGAAATGAATGAATATACTGAATTGAATCCAATGATTTATCATTCGTTAGAAGAATTACCAGATGAATGCTTGTATTTTACGCACAGAATCGTGTATTGTGATTATACTGTATATCAATGTGGATTTGACACTGAAAACACGAGGGTGATACCAATTTCTTTGAACAGGAAATATGAGCATCTTAATACCACATGGTCGGTTGTTTCAAATAAAAAGCACTTATAAACAGCAAGAATCAAATAGCAATAATCGAAAGTGGGCGTTCAAGAAGGAAGTGAATTCTTGAACGTCACTTTTCTGTTTTTAGAAAACAACATCAATGGTTTCTAAGTTCCATCCGAGTATTGTTTTTTGCAAATTTTCAACTTGTATTGGTTGTCAAAAAAAGAGAAACATGTCTTACTAGTAATGAGAGCAACGTACAGAGGAGGAACGACAATGACGATCTTAGCAGCCATTGATTCATTTAAAGGAAGTGCCTCATCGTTTGAATTAAATCAAGCAGCTTTGAACGGCTGGTTTTCAAAAAAAGGAGAAAAAATCAATCGCCCGATTGCTGATGGAGGAGAAGGAACAGCAGAGGCGATCTATCATGCTTTAGGTGGTCAATGGCGGGTAATCGAAGGGGTAGATCTGCTTTTTCGAAAAGTAAGTTGCAGATATTTACTCACGGTTTATGCGGGAAAACGCCTGGCAGTGATTGAATCAACTGAAGTAATCGGTCTTGATTTATTAAAGGAGCCAACTGATCAAACGATTCGATCAGCTTCTAGCTTTGGCTTGGGAGAACTTTTGAAAGATGCTTTGACACAAGAGGTTGATCAGGTGATTGTCACATTAGGTGGGAGTGGCTGTTCAGATGGTGGCTTAGGTCTGTTGCAGTCGCTAGGAGCCAAGTTAGTTGGGGCTACAGAGGGAAATCCACTGCTGACGACGAAACGAATCGAGTGGGGCAAAAGCCGTGAAAAATTCAAAAAGGTTCAATTGCTAGTTGCTGCTGATGTGACAAGTTTTTACAGTGGCCCACAAGGAGCAGCTCAAATTTACGGTAAGCAAAAAGGTGGTACAAAAACAACTTTAGCATTTCTTGACAAACAGGCAACGAATTTAACCGAACAGATAAAACAAACGACTAATATTGATTTAAATGCTGTTTCTGGAAGTGGGGCTGCTGGTGGAATCGGTGGAGCGTTATTGCTTGTCGGTGGTAAAATGGTTTCTGGTTTTTCACTTGTTGCTCAACTGATTGGTTTAGAAGAAGCCATCAAACAAGCAGATCTCGTGATCACAGGTGAGGGACGAATCGATCAGCAGACGATCAATGGGAAAGTACCATATGGTGTAGCTAAACTGGCAAAGAAACATGGGAAAAAAGTTATTGCGTTATGTGGCAGTCGCGAAAAAAATCTTGGACGATTAGATGAATTTCTGCCAAGTGTTTTTAGTATCCAGCTAGGACCGATTGAATTGAAAAAAGCCTTAGATCGTCAAGAAACCCTCGAAAAAGTAGCGATTATGACACATAATCTCAGCCGATTAGTGGAAGATGATTTATCTTAGTTGACAGTTTAAAAATAATTATGTTAACCTAATGACAAATAAAACGAAGTGAGGGATCTTGCCATTGAAAAACTAAGTCAATGATTGAAAGCTGCATTAAGGCTATTTTATTAATGAGAAAAGTGCATAAATTACATTAATCAAGATGTTTGAGTGAAGAGAAACGGTCTAACGATTGCCCGTTGAAGCTTGCTCACGCAGAATTTAATGTGAAAAACACTTACTCAATAAAAAATAGCAGGCAGATTTTCAGAATTGGCGAGTTTTCATTGGTGGGGTCTCTTTTTGTATCCCTTCTTTGGCGACCAGTTCTGAAAATAGGACTGGTCTTTTTTATAGGAGGATATAAATGTCGAAGATAGAAATTAAAAATTTAACTTTTGGTTATGACAATCAAGTGCTACCCTTATTTGATCAAGCTACATTGAATTTTGATACCACTTGGAAATTAGGATTGATCGGTCGGAATGGACGTGGAAAAACGACATTATTGAACATTTTACAAGATAAACTACCTTATCAAGGACAGATTATCCATCAGCAAGAATTTAACTATTTCCCTCAAGAAATTGGAGAAGAAGCACAATTTACTTATGATGCGTTGAATGAGATAGCTGATGTTGAACTTTGGGAAATCGAAAGAGAACTACAATTAATGGAAACTGACCCAGAGATTTTGTGGCGACCATTTCACACACTGTCTGGTGGTGAAAAAACAAAAGTACTCTTAGCGCTGCTTTTTGTTGATGATCAGCATTTTCCTTTGATCGATGAGCCGACGAATCATTTGGATTTAGTCGGAAGAAAACAAGTAGCTAATTACTTGCAGAAAAAAAATCAAGGATTTATCGTGATCAGCCATGATCGCGGATTTATCGATGAAGTGGTCGATCATGTATTAGCAATTGAAAAAAGCCAATTAGAACTGTATCAGGGGAACTTTTCAGTATATGAAGAGCAAAAGCAGTTAAAAAATGAGTTTGAGATTGCCCAAAATGAAAAAATCAAAAAAGAAGTCACGCGCTTGAAGAAAACTGCAGCAGAAAAAGCAGAGTGGTCCCGCTCTCGTGAGGGAGATAAGACGAAAAAAAGCGTTGGGTTTATCGATACTGAAAATCGTAGAGTGAATCGTGGTGCAATTGGTGCGGATGCCGCTCGAACGATGAAACGCTCGAAAGCAATCGTGAATCGGATGGAAACGCAAATCGGGGAAAAAGAAAAATTATTGAAGGATATCGAATATGTAGAGCCTTTGACAATGAAAGTCAAAAAAACACATCATAAACGATTGCTGACTGTGGAGAATTTACAACTGGGGTATCAACAGCTGCTTTTTTCGCCCGTTAATTTTACGATTGACCAAAACGAATGTGTGGCGTTGACAGGGGCAAACGGTATAGGGAAATCTACGATCATCCATTATCTTTTAGACGATTTTGATGGAATAACTGCAGGTACGATCCATAAGCCTAATCAACTAACGATCAGTTACGTGCGTCAGAATTATGAAGATAATCGCGGTACGCTCAGTGAATTTGCAGAAAAGCAAAAAGTTGATTATCAAACATTTTTAAATAATCTCCGCAAGTTAGGGATGGAAAGAGAAGTCTTTCATAACCGAATTGAACAGATGAGTATGGGGCAACGTAAAAAAGTTGAACTAGCCAAGTCGCTTTCTCAAGAAGCGGAATTATATATTTGGGATGAACCGTTGAACTATTTAGATGTCTTCAATCAAGTCCAGTTGGAGCAACTGATTTTATCGTTTAAACCTGCAATGTTGGTTGTGGATCATGACCAAGTCTTCTTAAATAAAATAGCTGATCGACTCATTTCACTCAAATAACTCATTGTCATCAATAAGTAGTGAAACTTGTTTTGCTCATTGGTTATGTTACAATCGAGCCAGAACAAACAAAGGAGCGTTGAATAATGTTATATGTAACTAGACATGGCGAGACAACTTGGAATGCAGCAGAACGGGTCTGCGGGAGAGCAGATGCCCCGTTAACAGAAAAAGGGCAAAAACAAGCGGAGAAATTGGCTGAAAAAGTTTCAGAATTACAAGTCCCAGTCACGAAGATTATCCATTCCCCTTTACAACGTGCAAAAGATACAGCGCAAGCCGTTGCCGATAAACTTCACTTGCCAATGGAAGTAGATGAACGGTTAATCGAAATGGATTTTGGGGAATACGACGGGATGCCAAGTCATGAAACAATCTTTCAAGAAGCACGACAAGAATTTGCGGTGCGTTTTCCAAATGGTGAATCAGTGTTAGATGTTTATGCTCGAGTTGTTCCATTGATCGAAGAATGTCTTGCTGATGAAGAGAATGTCTACCTATTAGTTTGTCATAATGCGTTGATTCGTATCATGAACGCTTATTTCCATCCTATGCCAAATGAGACATTCTTTGATTTTTTTGTTGAAAATACGGAATTAGTTACTTTTCCTAGTAAACATGAGCTGAACACTATAAAGTCTTAACTCATTTTTGGCGGGTAGCAGCGGAGTCAAACATTCGTATCATGAATCAAAAAAATAGTTGATTTCTGAAACCGATAAGCGGAAGAATCCAAAAATAGTTTTTGCTATTTTTGTCATTCTTCCGTTTATTTACGTGGCTTTTTGTCAATAAGGACTGATGAGTTGTATAAAATCAAATAGAGGTCAGAAGGAACCAATGATTGATGCGTATTTTTGTTCTGTCATTCAGCGCATGAAACACTTTTTAGTCGGTGTGTCGTTCTTTCTTTAGTTATATAATTAGCCATTAATCTTTGAAATCGCCTATCATTATCAATCAACGAAAACGCTTTTAGAAATAAAATTAATTTATTTTTATAAAGATGTTGAAATTTTATTTCACAAGAGGTATACTCTGTTCATAGAAATGAATACGGATACATCGCGTGAGGGGGAGACAGATGTTTGGTTTTTCGATCTTTATGAATGAAGCTTTAACGATAGAAAAAAAAGCTTATATCCAAAAGATGGCAAAGAATGGGTTTGATGGGATATTTACTTCTATGCATATTCCTGAAGATGATGCTAGTTTATATAAAAAACGGTTAACAGAACTAGGCGAATGTGCCAAAGAAAATCAATTGGATCTAATGGTAGATATTTCTGGAGATGCTTTAAAACATGCTGGGTTTTCGATGGCAGATTTAGAGCCATTAAAAAAGATTGGCGTTACTGGGTTACGAATGGATTATCATCTTTCAAATGAACAAATTGCGAATTGGAGCCATCAAATCAAAATCAGTTTAAACGCCAGCACGATCACTCCACAAGATGTCACAGAATTACAAGTCGCTAATGCAGATTTTTCTCAACTTGAAGCATGGCATAATTACTATCCGCGTCCCGAAACCGGATTAGATCGGAAATGGTATCAAGAAAAAAATCATTGGCTAAAAGAACAAGGCTTTACAATCCAAGGTTTTGTGGCAGGCGACGAAGCATTACGTGGTCCGTTATATCAAGGTTTACCTACTTTAGAAAGTCATCGACATGTCCATCCTTTAGCTGCTGCGCTAGATTTGATGTCATGCGATACAGATTTGATTTATATCGGTGATGGCGGACTTTCAGAAGAAGTTCAAGAACAATTTGCCATGTATCAAAGAGAACAAACAATTTTACTACATGCTGAAGTAATTGATGCCCAGTTTTACGAGTATATTTTAGGAAACCATATGAATCGGCAAGATGAAGCAAGAGATGTTATCCGCAGTGCGGATGCACGGTTTAGAAACATCCCTCAAATTCCTCCTCGGGATACGAAAGAACGAGCAAAAGGAACGATTACTTTAGATAATGAACGATATCTTCGTTACATGGGGGAAATTCAAATTACTAAAAAGGATTTACCAGCAGATGAAAAAGTGAATCGGGTCGCTCAAATAAGCGAAGCCGAGTTACCGCTACTTGAGCAAATCCGTGCAGGGGTAAATTTTAAAATAATTAGAAGAGAAGGAAAAACAAATGAAGCAAATTAATTTAGAAAATCTAACAACAGAGCGACGAAATCAACAAACATTTGGACTTGATGAAATGAGTGTTACCCAAGCAGTTCAGCTAATGAACCAAGAAGATCATAAAGTAGCCGAAGCCGTTTCAAAAGAATTGGCTAGCATCGAACCAGTGATCCAACAGACGATTAAATCTTTCCAACAAGGTGGTCGATTGATCTACATGGGTGCCGGTACAAGTGGCCGTTTAGGTGTGCTAGATGCTGCAGAGTGTGTACCAACATTTGGTGTAGAACCTGAGATGGTCATTGGCTTGATTGCTGGTGGTGAAGCAGCCATGACAGTTGCGGTTGAAGGAGCAGAAGACTCTTTAGAGTTAGGGAAAGAAGATTTAGTAAACTTAGGATTAACTGAAAATGATATGGTCATCGGGATTGCCGCAAGTGGTCGTACACCGTATGTGATTGGCGGTTTAGATTATGCTCGTACAATCGGTGCGACTACTGCTACAATTTCTTGTAATAAAAATGCTGAAATCAGTCAACATGCCGATTATCCGATCGAAGTTGATGCAGGACCTGAGTTTCTAACCGGTTCAACTCGCCTAAAATCTGGTACAGCACAAAAATTGATTTTGAATATGATCTCAACAATTAGTATGATCGGGATTGGCAAAGTATTCAATAACTTGATGGTCGATGTGAAACCGACCAACGAAAAATTGATTGAGCGTTCAAAACGAATCATTATGCAAGCAACAGAGGTTGACTATCAAACCGCTGAGAAGTATTTTAATGAAGCAGATAAAAATGTGAAATTAGCGATCGTGATGATTTTAACCAATAGTGATAAAGCGACAGCAGAAGAAAAATTAGTTGAAGCAAACGGCTTTGTAAAAGGAACCTTATGAGGGGGAAGAACCAATGGCTAAAAATGAATTGACTTTAGAAGAATTAGCAACGCGGATCTATGCTGGTGTAGGCGGAATGGGCAATGTCGAAAGCATTGTCCACTGCATGACCCGTGTTCGAATGAAGATCATTAATGATGAGCTTGTCGATGTTGCAAAATTGAAAGCGATACCTGGTGTATTAGGCGTTGTTGAGGACGAACAACTGCAAGTGATCATCGGTCCTGGTAAAGTGAACAAAGTAGCACAAACGATGGTAGATCAAGCAGGTGTAAAATTAGGAGAACAGATTTCTTCAGGAAATAGAGCTTCTGATAAGTCGTCAGCCTCAGGAAAAGATTTGGTAAATGAGAGAGCGCAAGCGATGAAAGCTGCTCAAAAAAATAAACAAAAACCATCAAAAATCAAATCAATCTTGAAAGATATTTCGAACATTTTCGTCCCTATGATTCCAGCATTTGTCGGTACTGGGATTGTGGCAGGGATTGCTGCGGTACTAGCAAACTTAGTGACAGCGGGTACATTAGATGCAGCAACTTGGCAACAATACATTGATATCATGAACATTCTAAAAAATGGTATGTTCAGTTTCTTAGTGATTTATACAGGGATCAATGCAGCTCAAGTTTTTGGTGCAACACCAACTCTGGGTGGTGTTATCGGTGCGGTAGTCTTATTAACAGGCATGAATCCAGAAGCGCCACTTAAAAACTTATTCACTGGTGAAGCGTTAGCTGCAGGTCAAGGTGGGATTTTAGGAGTTATTTTTGCTGTCTGGTTATTAGCAATCGTTGAAAAGAAATTGCATAAAGTTGTACCAGATTCCATTGATATTATTGTTACCCCTACATTATCATTGATTGCTATTGGCTTAGTCGAAATTTTCTTCATCATGCCACTCGCTGGTTTCATCTCAGATGGAATGGTTGGCGGAATCAACTGGGTATTAGGTGTAGGTGGTGCCTTTTCAGGATTTGTCTTGGGGACACTATTCTTACCGATGGTTATGTTCGGATTGCATCAAATCTTAACACCAATCCATGTCCAAATGATTGATGAAACAGGAAAAACACTATTATTACCTATTTTGGCGATGGCTGGTGCCGGACAAGTCGGAGCAGCATTAGCATTGTGGGTTCGTTGTAAAAAAGATAAAGAATTGACTGAAATGATCAAAGGTGCGTTACCCGTAGGAATCTTAGGAATCGGTGAACCATTGATCTACGGTGTGACACTGCCGTTAGGACGTCCGTTCATTACCGCTTGTATCGGTGGTGGTATTGGTGGTGCTGTTGTTGGGATGATTGGAAATGTAGGTGCTATTGCGATCGGGCCTTCTGGTGCTGCTTTGATCCCATTGATTTCAGATGGAAAATGGTTAGGGTATGTCTTAGGGTTACTCGCTGCTTACGCAGGTGGTTTCCTAGCAACATTCTTCTTTGGTATTCCTAAAGAGCAATTGGAGAAAGAAGAATTAGCTGAAGAAACAACAACTGAAATGACACCAATGACGGAAAATACAGGAGCAGTCAGCACAAGTGAAATTTCATTAGCTGCTGTAGCTGATGGAGTAGTTGAGTCACTTGAAAAGGCAAGTGATCCCGTATTTGCTCAAAAAATGATGGGAGAAGGTTACTTTGTTGAGCCAATCAATGGTCAGATTTATTCACCAGTAAGTGGAACGATCAGTTCAGTGTTCCCCACTAAACACGCGATTGGCATCACAACCGCTAACGGATTAGAAGTGTTACTTCACATGGGGATCAATACAGTTGACCTTGGTGGTGCACCATTTGAGGTGAAGGTAACAGAAGGTCAGTTGGTGACACCTGATACACTTGTTGCTCAAGTCGATTTAGCAGCAATCAAAGCTGCCGGTAAAGAAACTTCGATGATGGTTTTAATTACCAATATGGAGAAAGTAAAAAATTTCGTTTTAGAAAAAACAGGTGAGACAAAAGCCAAAGCGAAGGTCATGACTGTTGAAGCTACAAAAAATTGAACGAAGTAAAAGCAGATAAAGAATAGAGAAAATTCGAGCCTGGGACCAAGTGCGGTCTCAGGCTCTTTTCTATGATTAATAAGAGGGAAAAATAATTGTAAGAGAAACAGTTTGATTCATTTAAGACGATAAATCACTGGTGAACCAAGCTAAAAGTTCAATTGGAGAAATTAGAAGAAATACACGAAGACAAAGTGGCTAGAATAGTAAAATAAGCCCGATTTTGATGGTATGTACTAAAAGTAAAATCAGGCTTATTTCATTTTTGGTAGATGATTGTCCCAACATCGCCTATCTATTTAGCAACAAGTAATAAATGATTTTTCAAACTATCTAGTTCGTTTTCTTTCTCTTTTCCAATCATGAATTCCTCTTTGTCTATAGTTACCTTATTTACTTTTGAAATCTGAATCTCTTGTACAACATTATTGTTTTTATAAAACTTTATTTGATAGTTGAATCTTTTTTGCTTTGATGTCAGTTTCATATCATAACGTTGAGCATGTTGATCCGATTTATTAAACAGAACATTAAGGTTTCCTATTAATGTTTTTAAAAAATTGGGGTCTGTAGCTTTCCAACTTTTTTCTTTTCCTTCGTCATCTTTAACAAAAATCACTGCTTTATCGACTTCTTCTAAAGAAACTACAGGAACATTCTTTTGCTTGCAAGCACCTAAAAATAATAAATAAAACATTGAAAATAACACAACAAGAAATTTCTTTTTTTTAATGTTTTTTCACCACCTTGTTTATAATCTAGTGTCAAAAAAATATAAAATAACATATAAAAATCTAAATATTTCTATTTTTATTATACCTTTTCCTTTTTGTTCTGTTAAGTTAACGTTTGCAATATGCTTGGTTATATTAAGATTATTTGAACTGAATAGCTTTAAAAAGAGTATGGAAAATTTTATTTCTTCCATTTTGACTAGTGATTCTCTTTCGAACTGTCTATGTTTAAGTTTTTGATAACAAATTTTTCTGACAAAAGTAATCTAAATGAAGGGGAGATCCATTGAAATAGAATTAGAATCTGATACGATAACTTTTTATAACGGAAGTCTATGAATGGGGCATCATGTGGATGACGAGTGTTTTAACTTAGCTAGAGCTTCCTAACAAGTTCACACAATAAATCACAGTGTTGGAGGTGGCACAGTTTACTTCTATTGTGATGTACAATAATCGCAAGTGATGGATGAAGGATATTCGATAAGCGGATTACTAAATGAGTATAAAGCCTAAAAAAGAAAAATAGAGAGGAAACTTACCAACTAAGTTTCCTCTCAGTTCTATGTTTTGATCGAATTTTTTAGAAATTATTGGTTAGCTGTTTCGACTAACTTTTGATATACTCGCTCAACATCTGCTGGGGTTCCCCGTAATTCATAGTCGGCGAGGAAAGGGAAGCCAAATTGGCTGGCGTATTGTTTAGCGGTTAAGCAATATTGATTATTAAAATTTTTGTTTCCACTCCCTACGACACCCAGACAAAGCGTATGATTGTCTTCGTATTCCAGATATTCACGCATGGTTTCTGTTAAAATTTCTGTATCACCGTTATCTAACCCATTTCCTCCATCTAAGTAAGTGGGTACAAAAGTGAAGAAAGGTTCACTCTCTTGTTGAAAGTCACTATTTTCATGAATTTCTTTTAGCGTGATTTCTGGTAATTGAGGATTTAACTCATGTTGGTTCGCAGCATATTCAGCAAGTTTTTTAGCGAAAGCTCGTGTGTTTCCAGAGATCGATATATATAGAATGTTCATTACATTTCCTCCAATTCTTGTCTCCAGTATAGCATTTTTTTATCAATTTTTGGAAAAGGTTTTCCCTAAATGAATATGCAAGATTCTTGTATAATTAGAAAAAAATAGTTACAATTATATTTCTATTAGAATTTTTATGAATAAAGTAAAACAGGTGAAGATTTGTTATACTTTTGGTAAAAGCGGTTTATTTTGGAGGATGCTTAAAATGGATACAGAGCAACAGAACAAAGGAATAGGGTTGTTTCCACTAGCGGCCTTAGTGATTGGGTCAGCGATAGGAGGTGGCGTATTTGGTATTATGACGGACATCTCCGGGTCGGCTGGTGCCCCAGCTATTTTTAGTTGGGTGCTAGTTGGAACAGCTATGTTGATGCTCTCGTTATCAATCAATAATATCAATAAAAAACGTCCAGAGCTGGAAGGTGGTATTTTCAGCTATGCAGAAGCTGGTTTCGGACGTTTTGCTGGATTTATCAGTGGTTGGGGTTATTGGCTTACTTGTTGGTTGGGGAACGTAGCCTTTGCTACGTTGCTAATGAGTGCTTTAGGTTACTTTTTCCCAGTATTCGACGGAGGTCAGAATATCGCTTCGATCGTTATGAGCACTTTGTTTTTATGGGGATATGCTTGGCTAGTCAATCGTGGGGTCGAAAATGCAAGTTATGTGAACGCTATTGTAACGATCTGTAAACTTGTCCCACTATTTTTATTTATTGTTGTAGCAATCAGTACCTTTTCACTGCAACAATTTATCGATAATTTTTCTAGTGATATCATATTGAGTGCGAATGGCCAGCCCGTGCCATTTTCTAGTCAGATATTGAGCTGTATCATGGTGATGTTATGGGTGTTTGTTGGGATCGAAGGAGCTTCTGTGGTTGGTTCTCGTGCAAAGAAAAAATCAGATGTAGGGAAAGCAACGATCCTTGGTATTTTTGGTTTAATCATCATTTATGTTTTAGTTTCGATGTTACCTTATGGGACAATGTCAATGAAAGAATTGCAAGGAATCCAAACACAGCCAGCGATGGGCTATGTGTTTGAAATGATGGTAGGAAAATGGGGAGCAATCTTGATCAACGGCGGTTTGATCATTTCGCTTGTCGGTGTCTGGTTATCTTGGACGATTTTACCGATTGAAACCATGAGGAATATGGCAGATGCTAACTTATTACCGAAACGCTGGGGTCAAGTCAATAAAAAAGGTGCGCCAACATATGCTATTGTCTTAACGACGATTTGTACTAATGTTTTCTTACTTTCTTTATTGTTCACGGATAGTGCGTATAATTTTGCTTACACACTTGGGACAGCAGCGATATTCTTTACTTGGTTATTCTTAGGTCTTTATCAGATGAAACTATCTTATCAAAGAAAAGAATGGGGGCAATTCTTTATCGGCTTTTTAGCCAGTGCATTTCAAGTCTGGGCAATGCTCGTGGTTGCTTTCAATGAAGTGATGTTAGTGTTAGTACTCTTCTTACCTGGGATCTTCTTTTATTTAAGAGCCCGGAAAGAACAAAATGAGCCAATCCCTCATCTTCACTTAGATAAATTTTTATTAGTCGGTGTCACAATGATTGGACTAACAGCAATGATTCTATTTGCTACAGGCGTTTTACATGTTTAAATACACAAATATGTTAAATTAAGTCATTAAAAAAGCCAAATAAACGGTAATTCATGGTTCTAATAAAAGAATTGTTAGCAAAACCGGTTATCTGGCTTTTTTTGATGTGTTCATGCACCTACTATTGTTTTGATCTGATCAACCATTCCTGATAATGTAGGATCAATGTCCACTGGTTATTTTGATTCCGACCAGACTAATCAATAATAAGCCAACGAAAAACCAAGTGGCTAATGTCAGTTTATCATGAAACAAGACGACACCAATGATCACTGAACCAACGGCACCGATTCCGGTCCAAATAGGATAGGATAAACTCATTGGTAACTGTTTGATCGCCTTTGATAAGAGATAAAAGCTGGCGATCATGCCAATGACTGTGTAGAAAGAATAATTCAATTTAGAAAAACCATCACTCCATTTCATCATCGTAGACCAAAAAACTTCCAAGATTCCCGCTAAGATTAATTCAAACCATGCCATATTAATCACTCCATTTACACAAAAAAGAGGAGTAGCATTCCTCCAAAGACCTAATGGAATGCTTATCCTCTTAATACTACCCGGCGATAGTTGTGTCATTATTTTGTTAATTGAAAGGATAACACAGAATAAAAAATAAGGGTAGTGATAAGCTAAAACGTGAACCAATTTGAATCGGCTATTCGATTTAGAAGTCGTTTTTTGAAGGAAAACACCTACGCTAAAGTGTTATTTTAGATAATGAAGCACGTTTTTGTTTGTTTTTTGTTCATTTGTTAGTTACAAAAATAAGATCTCAAAAAATTTGAACTGTAAACGAGTTGTTTCAATCGTAAGTGATTTTTCTAATTTTTTTATTGAATTGACTGAATTTTTAAAAAATACGATGAGATAATTGGATTTTATCTATATTTTCATGGCTTTTTGATTTATAATAAAAAAATATCTTGTAATTTTAAGGAGGAAGTCAAATGGAGAACTATCTTAGTCTTTTAGGTGTCTTGATCGTCATTATCGGTTTTGCACTAAAATTAGATTCAATTTTGATCGTAATGGTCGCACTGATCGTCACCGCATTGACAGGCGGTTTAGGAATTGAAGGGATGTTAGAAACTTTAGGAACAAGTTTTGTCAATAATCGAGGAATGGCTATTTTTATCATTATTATGTTGGCAACAGGTACACTGGAACGTAATGGTTTGAAAGAATCAGCAGCTTCGCTTATTAAGCGCTTTAAGAAAGTATCAGCTGGGATGATCATTGATATCTATGGGGTCTTCCGTATGATCTTTGCAGCGTTCAATGTCAGCTTTGGTGGAGTTGCCGGTTTTGTTCGCCCAATCATCATGCCAATGGCTTTAGGAACAGTCGAATCAAAAGGCCTGGAAATTGATCCACAACATGAGGAAGAACTAAAAGGCATGTCTTCTGCGATGGAAAATATTTGTTGGTTCTTTGGTCAAGTATTATTCGTTGGTGGAGCAGGTGCGTTGTTAGTTCAATCGACTTTAAAAGGTCTGGGTTATGAAGTGACACTAGGACAACTTGCTTTGGTTGAAGTACCAGTTGCTGTCGTTGCACTGATTGTTGCAAGTATTTATTTCTACTTAAGAGAAAAGAAATTAGCGAAAAAATATTATTCAGGAAAGGGGCAATAATATGAGCTTTTTTACAGATCCTGAAATTTTATTAGGGGATAAATTATTAGAAATATTATATATCATCATGGGGTTAGTTCTGATTTATACAGGAATCAGAAATATTAACGATAAAACGAATCCTCATCGATACGGTTCTGCTTTTTTCTGGACAGTATTAGGAATCGTAATTGCTGGTGGAAGATGGTTACCTGCGATCGTCAACGGTCTTTTGATTTTTGCCATGACAGTTCCAGCGATTGCCAAGAAAGTCAGCAAAGGAGAAAGTCGCTTACCTTCTAAACAATACATGGAAAAAATGTCTGATAAATTAGGAATGAAAATCTTTATTCCGGCATTGAGTATTGGGATCTTTGCAATCTTGTTCGCACTCTTTACTAAGCTTGGCGCATTAGTTGGTGTTGGTGTCGGTGTTTTTGCCGCAATGGTGATCATGATGTTCTTCTCACGAGACAATCGACCAACTACTTTCTTAGATGATGCTGCGGATATGCTAGGAACAGTAGGACCTTTAAGTATGTTACCAATGCTCTTGGCATCATTAGGAGCGGTTTTTACAAGTGCAGGAGTAGGGACAGTTATTTCTAATGCAGTCGGGCAAATCGTTCCCGAAGGTAATGTGAATGTCGGTATTATTATCTATGCATTGGGTATGGTTATCTTCACGGTGATCATGGGGAACGCCTTTGCGGCGATTACGGTAATGACTGTAGGGATCGGTGCACCGTTTGTATTCAGTCACGGCGCAAATCCAGCACTAGTGGGAATGGTTGCTCTGACCTGTGGGTTCTGTGGAACCTTGTTAACACCGATGGCTGCAAACTTCAATGTCGTGCCTGTGGCAATGTTAGAGATGAAAGACAAATACGGCGTAATCAAGAACCAATTATTCGTAGCGATCTTCATGTTAGTGTTCCAAATCGTTTATATGATTTTATTTAAATAAGAAAAAACTCTATAATAATAGTTAGTTTATATTGAGAATAATGGAGGAATGTAAAATGAAAGTACTAGTAACTGGTTTTGATCCATTTGGTGGAGATAAAGTGAATCCTGCTTATGAAGCAGTGAAAAAAATGCCTGATGAAATTGCTGGAGCACAAATTATCAAAGTGGAAGTCCCAACGGTTTTTGCTAAAAGCAGCCAAGTTGTGGAAAAAGCAATCGAAGAACATCAACCGGAAATCGTCATCTGTGTTGGACAAGCTGGTGGACGTTCAGCTGTTTCATTCGAACGAGTAGCGATCAATTTAGCAGAAGCTAGAATTGCTGACAACGAAGGAAACCAACCTTTTGATACAGCGTTAGAACCAGATGGACCAGCTGCTTATTTCACTTCTTTACCGATTAAAGCAATGACAAAAAATGTCCATGAACATGGATTACCTGCTTACATTTCGTATACAGCTGGTACCTTTGTTTGCAACGACATCATGTATCGTTTGCTTCACTTGATTGAGACAAAATTCCCGACGATTCGTGGCGGATTTATCCATGTGCCATTTTCACCTGATCAAGTGATTGATCGTCCAGTAGGCACACCATCAATGTCATTAGATGATATTGCCGCTTCTTTGACTTATGCAGTAGAAGCAGCCGTAACAAATGATCATGACATTGCTGGCAATGCAGGAACAACTCACTAATTTTTACAAATAATGTAGTGAAAAACAAATCATTGTGTCGACTGGTCGAATCAGATCAGTCGATTCTTTTTTTGAAAGGAAACATAAGTAATGAACGACTGGCAAAAGGTATTTAAAGAATGGTATCCCAAAGAAATCAATCAAGTCTATCCAATTAAGATATCAAAACAGTATACAAGTAATCAGCGTTGGGAAATCTATGAAAAGTTGACGACGAAACAACGTCAATTAGTTGATCAACATCGACGCTACTTGATCAATTCCCAATTTTTAGAAGAAAATTATTTAGCAGCGACTGATTGGGTCTTTTCCGATTTTAAAATCAATCCTTTTTTTCGTACCAAACGGCGACAACAAAAATTATATTGCGAATGCGGTCGTGAATTAAAAGTGCAATATATCGTTCATTCACCAAAGACCGGTAAGAGCCTTTCTTTAGGGATCAATCACTTTGCTGAACATTTACACGTAAGCCCGCAAATCGCAACATCTATCAATCAAGGGATGACTAAAGTCGATTTAGCACTAGACGAATTATTGTGGCTGAAACAGCAAAACGTGGCGTTTCCAGAAGATTTATGGCAAGAATATTGTTTTATGCTCTACCAAAATCGAAAATTAAAAAATCCCTATTTGCCTGATCAAAAACTAGTTGCCAGGGTTGTGGATTTTCGTGAAGCAGATATGCCAATTTATCTTGCTGATTATCAAGCGCTGAAACAAGAGATCTCACGTATTGCAACGCAATTAGAGGGAACCCCTAAAAAAATTCGTGGGAAGAAAGAACTATTTGAAGATTTTTCAGAAGAATTAGTGAAAGATGTCGAGACTTTTTTAACGAATTACCGAACTTTTTTGCAAAAAGACTGGGCGTTGATCGCTGTTGACGGGGGTGAACAACTATCATTGACCTTCTTTGAAACATTCATCCAGCAATTAAGAGCAACTGGACGCCAACAAACTCCAGAACAACAGAGTAAAATGACCGAATATGCACGCAAGCAGCGATTTATCCAATCCGAGGTGTATCTTTTCATCTGGCAGCAATATTGTCGTTATGGTTTCACAGAAGGCTTCTTTGATAGTATTCCTAGAGTCATGAGAAATGGTTTCTTGAAGGTCTTACGAAAAGAAAAAGAAATGAAGCAAACAGTGATAGCCAACGAAAATGTGTCACAGAAAAAGGTAGTCACCGAGGAAGTATGGGATAAAATTGCTGTTGAGTTGAAAACGAAAAAAGTGATGACCATTTTAACAGAACTAAATGAAAATGACTATTCCTTATCGAAAGAACAACAACATGCGTTACAATATTTCCAACAATTAGAAAAAGTTTTGCAAACAGAAAATTCAAAAACTAAGCAATTATTAAAAAGACTATTGTGAAAGTCGATAGGGTAAAAATAAGCTAGCTACCACCAATCAGTTGTTGGCGACAGCTAGCTTAGTTAGATAAGTACCAAGAAAAAGGGAACATCGAAACATGCTTTACCAGAAGACTGTCGATTATATTCAGATCAAAATGATCATGGCACGGTCTTAAATCAGCACACTCTTTTCATGCTCTTGATCATATTCTTTTTCCATTTTTAGCATTCGTTCACGTTCTTTTTGGTTATACCAAGGAGAAACTGTGAAAGCCAAGACATCATTCAATAGGTAAACGGAACTATTGACAAACATAGCTAAACTAGCTGAACCATGTCTAAATGAGATGTACCACAGAACCATCTGTGCTAATCCTGAAGCCAACCACCAATAATATTGGTTATTGTAACGCAAGAAACTGATCACACCAGCTGTCAAACTGATTGAAAAGGCAATAGCATCGATCCAAGGACGTGGATCGTCTGTTAAGCGCCCAATCAAGAAACCTGAAATAGCATAAACCAAGATTGTAGCAAAAATTGCGACTAACCATGTTTTTCCATTGAACTTACGGATTTTTGCTGCCATGTTATGATTCCATTCTTTACTTAATAAAACAGGGATATCTAAGGTGATCATATAGGCGATTTGTTCGCCGATACTCAAGTAATTTTTAGCAGAAAAACCAACGATGATGAAACAAATAGCTGATAAAATTCCTAAAATACCATTAACAGATTTCGCTGCATTGATTGATAAGATACACAAGACACCAAGTGTAGTACCGATAAAAGTGATCACCGCTAACCAAGTAATAGGGCTATTCACAAGGGTCATAATCTGACACCCAAGACTAAAAAAGAAAAGATAGTAATTTTGTTGAGGCCAACCTTTGAGTTGGTGTGCTAAAAAGCGAAAATAATTTATCATTGATAAAAGCTCCTTTAAACACTAAATATAGTATGTGTTCGATTTGTTGACACAACCTATTGTATTACTTTCAAAAAATATTTCTAGTCTTTCAATTTAAAATAATATATGTTATGATACTTTTTGCTTTGTTTTCTGGAAACATGAAAACTTTACATTGAATTGATGAAAGAATGGGAAGTCAACCGACGTAGGTGAACTTTCCATTTTTTTCTTTATAAAAAACTTTTGACCAAAGAAAATGTTAAAATATGAAAAAGAATAAAAGATTAAAGGAGTAAAAAAATGAATTTATCTGCTATCCATCATGTCGCAATTATTGTATCTGACTATCAAAAATCACGGGAATTTTACGTTGATAAGTTAGGCTTTGAAGTAATCCGTGAAAATTATCGCGCGGAAAGAGAAGATTATAAATTAGATTTAAAGCTTGGAACAGCTGAATTAGAAATATTCGGGGTAGCTAATGCGCCTAAACGTCCAAGTTATCCAGAAGCATGTGGATTAAGACATCTGGCTTTTAAAGTGGAACAGATTGAATCTGTCATTGAAGAGCTTCGTTTAAAAGGGATCGAAACTGAGCCAATTCGAATCGATACATTTACTGGGAAAAAAATGACTTTTTTCTTTGATCCAGATGGCTTGCCGTTAGAATTACATGAATAAGTAACAAAATTGTCACTTTTTCTTTCTGTCATTCGATTTTTTTTAATAAAAAATCTTGATATGCTAGTAAAAAAAGGAAAAGGGAGACACTGATGAAGATGAAAAAAATTTTATTTGGGTCAGCTATTCTCATACTTATTGGGCTAACGGCTTCGTTAGGATTATTGACTGCTACGTTTCGTTATGATGATATTAGTGAACAAGAATATCAAATCTCACTGAAAAAAGCAGTGGGAATCTTTAAAAAAGAAACAAATAAAACAAAAGTTCAGATGGTTCAGTTTGTACCAAAAGAGGATGTCCAACAACAAACAAACAATACCTTTCAATATCTTTTCGTAGATTCTGAACAAACGCTTGTTGTCAATCCTACAACCGGAAAGCCAGCTGTTCGTTCGAGTAAATTAGCTGAAAACCAACCATTCTTTGACATCAAAAAGATCTACTCAAGCAAATCTCCTCAAAAGGCAATGAAAGAAGCTGTTAAACAAAGTGGAAAGCGCAATGCTAAAGTAAGAAGTTGGGTTTTGCTAATGAAAAGCGACAAATTATACTATGAGATCAAATTAGCAGAGGATAATGAAGAATCTGTTTTGTTGATTCGTGCCTAAAAATCAATAGCTATCATTTTTCTTTTTTACAATATAAGAGTAAGCTAAATGTGTAAAAAAGAAAGGAAGTCATTGCTATGGAAAAGATGAAATGCCCAAATTGCGGGAAAAAGTTTACTTATGAAGAAGTCAACAATGTAGTTGAACATGTTGATAAAGAAATGCCAATCGTTTGTCCTTATTGCCGGACAGAAGCTGCTCGCATCGTTTCACATGGTTATTTTGTTACCCAAAAAATCGAGGATTATTTAAAATAACTCTTTTGATCTTTATTTTCAGTGATAGAATGAAAAAAAGGAGAGAATGAAATGATTCGTTTTGCAAAAAAAGAGGATGCTCAAGAGATTGCTCCGCTTATTTTAGTTATTTTAAATGATATGGAATTACCTTTTTTACAAAAGTATGGGAAAGAAAAAACAATTGAAATCTTAGAAGAAGCCATTATGGATCCCGATTATCGTTACAGTTATACAAGAGGAATTGTTGAAGAAATTGATGGCAAGATAGCTGGTGTAGCATTTGGCTACACAGATGAAGAAGAGCCATTTATCGATAAACCCTTAGAAGTAATTTTAGAAAAACATGGAATTACAGATAAGGAACAATTATTTGTAGATCAAGAAACATTTCCTAAAGAATGGTATTTGGATTCCATTTCCGTTTCGGAAGCTTTTAGAGGACAAGGAATAGGTTCACACTTACTTGAAGCTTTACCTAAATTAGCTAAAAAAACTGGGCGAAATGTTATTGGTTTAAGTGTAGATGAACAGAATCCTAACGCCAAAAGATTGTATGAACGTCACGGATTTAAAGTAGTAGGTAAAAGGAAAATCAGTGATCATCTTTATGATCACATGCAAAAGGAAATTTAATGGTTTCTTAATTAAATCAAACTTATTATTTTTTAATAAAGACATTTAAATTGTTGTAACTATTATTTGATAAAATGTTGAGTGAAAACAAGGTTTTTCACTCTTTTTTTTGTTTTGTTTTCATAAATGTCAGTTGTATATATTAAATGATAGTTGTTATAATCTCTTTTTTATGAAAATATTTTTCATTTATTTTCAATTATTCTGTAATGACGGGTCTTTTTTTAAGTATTAAAATATGCTCTATCGCTCGTCACTGGGCTTGGAGACAGGAAAGGACCGTTGAAATGTTAAGAAGTAAAATTGGGAATATATTTGGTGTTATGCTATTATTTTTAAATCTCTTTGTTGCTCTACCTGCAATAGCGGAAACTTATACGCCTCAAGATTCTGGTAGCATCTATGATGATTTAACTGGTGATTATGGAATATTAGGGATTGCTTCTCAATTCCATATATTCGCAAAAGAAAAAACGACGATAAACGCGCATACAAATGGTAATGTTGCAACAAAAGAGCTAGATGCAAACAATAATTTTGGGACAGATATCATCACAGGTGATCTCCAACTAGAAATCAACTATGTTCAAGCAACTGATTCTTTGATTGGCTCATCCTTTACTTCGGGAGATAGTAACCGAGTAAATAAATTTGTTGTAGGTTCTTCAATTAGTACAGGGATCGAAAATGATCGGGCAGTGGTGAATGGCTCAAGGATCGACCATTTATCTGCTTCAGAACTTTATCAAGATCGCCCTGGGAATACTTATATTGATTTTGACACGGAATTTGCAAAATTAGAAGGAGCTTCGGAAAGTTTGATGTCGATTACTCCTGCTAAAACCTATCTTTCAAGTGATTTTCCTGATATGAATAATCGAACGATTGATGTAACAGGAATGGGAAGTTCAGATGTTGTAATCATCAATGTGGATGCTTCAGTGTTATCAATGAATACACCACTGAATATTGTAAATTCTGAAAATAAAATTTTGGTTATGAATGTCATCAATGCACCAACTGATTTCACGATCCAGTCACAAATTCATTACAATAATCGAGCAAATCATGAAACGGAAGATTTTTCTGACGCAAATATTTCATGGAATTTCCCAAGTAATGTAACGAACTTGGCGATAAATGCACCTTTTCAAGGTACCATTATTGCGCCACGAGCAGATGTCACAGCCAATCAAAATATGGATGGAACAATCATCGGAAAAAATGTTACGCTAAATGCAGCAACCAATCGTTGGGACCCTAACGAAATTTTCCTTGCTGATAATCCAGATAATTCTGGATCAAGCGATAGCAGTACGGACACGACAAGCAGTGACAGCAGTACGGACACGACAAGCAGTGACAGCAGTACGGACACGACAAGCAGTGACAGCAGTACCGACACAACAAGCAGTGATAGCAGTACAGATACCACAAGCAGTGATAGCAGTACGGATACGACAAGTAGTGATAGCAGTACAGATACCACAAGCAGTGATAGCAGTACAGATACCACAAGCAGTGATAGCAGTACAGATACCACAAGCAGTGATAGCAGTACCGACACAACAAGCAGTGATAGCAGTACAGATACCACAAGCAGTGATAGCAGTACGGACACGACAAGCAGTGATAGTAGTACGGATACGACAAGCAGTGACAGGAGTACGGACACGACAAGCAGTGACAGCAGTACAGATACCACAAGCAGTGACAGTAGTACTAACCCAACAAGTGGTGACAGTGATACCGATACGACAAGCAGTGATAGCAGTACGGACACGACAAGCAGTGACAGCAGTACGGATACGACAAGCAGTGACAGTAGCACTAACCCAACAAGTGGTGACAGTGATACCGATACGACAAGCAGTGACAGCAGTACGGACACAACAAGCAGTGATAGTAGTACGGATACGACAAGCAGTGACAGTAGCACTAACCCAACAAGTGGTGACAGTGATACCGATACGACAAGCAGTGACAGCAGTACGGACACAACAAGCAGTGATAGTAGTACGGATACGACAAGTGGTGACAGCAGTAGCAACCCAACAAATGGTAATAGTGATACTGACACGCCAACTCCATTTCATATTGATCCAAGTATGAGCGGAGAGGATACCAATCAGGTGTATCCTAATAATAATGATAAAACTAATCAATCAAATGGAATGAATAGCACCATCCCACAACAAGGGAAGGGTACTGATTTAGATAGAAATGAGTTTAACAGTTCTACAAATGAAACAACTAACGTAACCGATGAATCTCGGTCAATGGATTTTCAAGATCAAGATTCACAAGTTTTGCCAAAAACAAATAGTGCTTCCAATAAATGGTTAGCAATTGTTGGTGGAATGATTATTGTGTTATTTGTTATTGTGGGATTTATGAGAAGAAAGAAGCATAAATAAGAAGAATAAATAAAGGCTCATCAAGTGCTTGACTGAGCCAACTAAAAATAAGCCTTCCTACATGAAGCGTATCTGCTAAGTTCGTTTGCTCTGACTAGCGGGTCTTGTTTCCTAGAGGATGGCTTATTTTTTCTTGAAGTTATTCTGATTATAAGAAGGAGCAAGTTAATTTGTGTCTAATCGGTAAGAAAGAGGTGTATCTTTGTCATGGTTTTTACGGTATAACCAGTAGTCTAATACAGCTGCGATACAGATACAGATAGGCGCATTTTCTTCCATTGGAATATCAAGTACATAATAATCTCCAGAAAAAAGCGTTGCTTTATCCATTTTCATGATTCGTTGATTAAAATGATGGATTTGATATTGATGGTTATAGATATCTCCTTGAACTGTCCAATGAAGACGACGTACATAGTAAAAATCCCCGGGCCAGTTAAAGATTTTTTGCATCGTTCCCACTTTTTTAAAATCCTTATAAAGTTCAAAACGGGTTCCGAAAGTTAGACTCGTTTGTTTAATATGTGCCACAAGATTTCCGTTCATTGCATAAAGAGACAAAGCATCTCCTTTTGTTCCCCAACGACCAACCATTAAGAAGATGGATTTACCAGATTCATTTTTAACAACAGTCCTCGTGACACGACTGAGATGCTTTTCTTGAATGAAAAATTCTGACATCTTTCTCCCTCTTTTCTCGAAAATTATAGATTTTCGGAAATTGCCCGTAAGATTGCCTTGCCGACCCCAGACTCCAGGTTAGTATCAGTGACAAATTTTGCGTAATCTTTGACTTCGATTTCAGCATTTCCCATCGCAAAACTAACACCAGCCACTTGTAACATACTAACGTCATTAAAATTATCCCCAATCGCCATGACATCGTCTAATTCGATTCCTCGGTCATGTGCGACATGAGCCACAGCAATTCCTTTTTGGGCATTTTTGTGATTGACCTCGATATTGTTTTGACCAGACGAAGTAACAGCTAAGTCACCCAGTTCACTGATTTCTTTTCCAACTGGACCCAATACTCGCGGACCTTCCGTATGGAAACAAATCACTTTTAATACCTCTAATGTTTCGTCTTGGAGCAAGTCACGAATACTATCAACATAATTGATATGCAAAAGTTCAAGGTTGGCTGAAGCCATCGCAATCGCCATTTTATATGTTAAATGGGGGAGATGACTACCAATCATTGAGGCAAAGCTTTCAATTCTTTTGGCTTGGCTTTCAGAATAAAGCCCTCGATTGGTCGATACTTCATAATAAATCTCATTTTGATCAAGGATATCTAAGACAGTTGCAGTTTTTAGAGTCGGTATTGGAACAGTGAACAAGGAGTTTCCTGTTTTGTCGAAAACTTGCGCACCATTTAGCGTAATCATGGCACAATCAATGCCAACTTCATCTAAAGCCGCACGTGCTTCTTGATAATTGCGACCAGTCGCAACCATAAATTCAATCCCTGCATCATTGGCAAAGCGGATCGCTTCGGCATTTTCGGGTGATATACTCATATGGGCATCTAATAAAGTACCGTCCATATCTGATGCGATTAATTTGATCATAACTCTCATCGTTCCTTTCTTTCTCTTCTTCTTAGTTTACCATATCCAGATGACACTGCGTGCGAAGATTGCCCCTTGTTAAGAAAGAATTTGTGAGTTATCCTGATTGTTGGAGGTGGAACGATTGAAAGAAATCATTCATAACAGTTGGCAAACGATTTTAACAGATGAGTTTGAAAAAGAATACTACCAAAAGTTAAGAAACTTTTTAAAAAAAGAATATACGACTCAGAAAATTCATCCAGATATGTATCATATTTATGAAGCGTTGGAATTGACTCCTTACGAAAAAGTAAAGGTTGTGATTTTAGGTCAAGACCCTTATCATGGTGTCAATCAAGCACATGGCTTATCTTTTTCTGTGCAACCAGGGGTTAAAATTCCACCATCATTAAACAATATCTATAAAGAATTGCAAAGTGATTTAGGTATTTCGCCGGTCAAACATGGCAATTTAGTTTCTTGGGCTAAGCAAGGCGTTTTACTATTAAATACGGTACTAACGGTCCGAGAAGGTCAAGCTTACTCACATCGTGGCAAAGGTTGGGAAATATTGACGGATAAAATCATTGAAAAATTAAACGAACGAGAAAAACCAATCGTTTTTATTTTATGGGGGAAACCGGCTCAAGAAAAAATGAAAATGATTGATAAAAGTCGGCATATCATTTTAACATCTGCTCATCCTAGTCCATTATCAGCTCATCGAGGATTCCTAGGCTCTAAACCTTTTTCTAAGACCAATGATGCACTGATGGCATTAGGGGAAACACCGATCGATTGGCAATTACCTGAAACAGTGTAGTAAGACAGCGTTTTCCTGTTATATGTCAGATTGTATGTTATGTGAAAGACTTCGTTACTAATGGTTTTTTGACTGATACAGATAAAATAAACTGTTCTTTTTTTTGGGAATAGTGTATGATGGATACATAGAAAATATCTGGAGGTCATCTTGTGGAATTGTTTGATAGTTTGAGATTCAAAATTGTACGTCGCAGCATTAAAATCGTTTTTCCAGAAGCAACTGATGCAAGAATTTTAGGTGCAGCAGCTCGTTTGAAAGCGGAAGAATTAGTGGAACCTATTTTGATTGGTAGCGAAGAAGAAATCACAGCTGCTGCTCATGCTCGTGGAATTAAAACTTCAAGTTTTACGATCATTGATCCAAATCGTTATGATAAATGGGATGAAATGGTTGAAGCTTTTGTGGAACGTCGTAATGGAAAGGCATCCAAGGAACAAGCAGAAAGCATCTTAAAAGATGTCAATTACTTTGGTACGATGTTGACATATATGGGAATTGCTGACGGGATGGTTTCTGGTGCGATTCACTCAACTGGAGATACTGTTCGTCCAGCGTTACAAATCATCAAAACAAAACCAGGCGTCAGCCGAACAAGTGGTGCGATGATCATGGTACGTGGACGTGACCAAGAAAAATATGTCTTTTCAGATTGTGCTATCAATGTCAATCCCAATGCCCAAGAATTAGCAGAAATCGCTGTAGAATCAGCAAAGACTGCTGAATTATTCGATATTGATCCTAAAGTAGCATTAATGAGTTTTTCAACTAAAGGATCTGCGAAAGCACCAGAAGTGGATAAAGTGGTCGAAGCAACTAAAATTGCTAAAAAATTAGCGCCTCAATATGTAATTGATGGCGAATTACAATTTGATGCTTCTTATGTTCCTTCAGTGGCTCAACTAAAAGCACCTGATTCTGATGTAGCTGGACAAGCAACTGTCTTTGTTTTCCCAGAATTGCAATCTGGAAACATTGGTTACAAAATTGCTCAACGTTTTGGTAACTTTGAAGCGATCGGACCGATCTTACAAGGATTGAATAAACCAGTTTCTGATTTATCTCGTGGAGCAAACGAAGAAGATGTGTATAAATTAGCGATCATTACTGCAGCCCAAACATTATTAGATTAAGATCTAAGACTCAATGAATAATAGTTCGTGAAAGAAGCGATCAGCTCCGAGCGTATAAGCGCAGATTTTTTGAAACAGTTCTCATGTTTTGAAAAATTTAGACTTATTGCAAGGAGCTGATGATTGAAAAATATTTATTCATTTTGACACATATGAAAAAGCTCGGGACGACCTTTGTCCCAAGCTTTTTTTGCTTTAAAAAATTTTCCATCCACGATATACTGTCACAAAAGGCTAGATGAAGGAGTAAGTTAGAATGATTGAATTAAGTGGTTTAGATAAGACAGAAGAATTGGCAAAAGTCATCGGTGAAGTGGCACTGCCTGGGGATAATTTAGTATTAACTGGTGACTTAGGAGCCGGAAAAACAACGCTGACCAAAGGGATTGCTCGCGGATTAGGAATCGAACAAATGATCAAGAGCCCCACTTATACAATTATTCGGGAATATGATCAAGGTAGATTGCCACTTTATCATATGGATATTTATCGTGTAGCAGCTAGCGGCGCGGATCTTGGTTTAGATGAGTATTTTGAAGGAGAGGGTTTATCTGTCATTGAATGGGGGAATCTTTTAGAAGAAGCCTTACCAGAAGACTATTTGGAACTGATTTTAGAAAAAAGTGATACAGATTTAGAATATAGATATGTGAAATTGCAAGCATATGGGGAGCAAAGTGAAGCTTTCAAACAGCGGATCGTGGAAAAATGGAGACAAAACAATGAGTGAAGAGATCTCATTGACCATTCGAGAAGCTCAGCCAAATGATGCCAGTGAATTATTAGCAATGATGCAACAAGTAGAGGAAGAGACTGACTTTTTGGTTATGGATGAACAAGGAATGGAGCTAACACCTGAAGCCTTAGCTTTATCCATCGAATATCTACAAGACAGCAACAATAATCTTTTACTCTTAGCTTGTATGGGTCAAAAAATCATCGGGGTTGTTTCTGTTAAAGCAGGCGAACAATACCGCATCTCTCATGTGGGAGAGGTTGGGATCAGCATCTTAAAGGACTATTGGGGTTTGGGATTAGGAACGATGTTGCTTGAAGAAGTATTGATTTGGGTGAAAGAAAATGGTGTACTTTTTAGACTAGAACTAGATGTGCAAACTCGAAATGAACGAGCGGTTCACTTGTATCAAAAAATGGGTTTTGAAATCGAAGCGCTTATGAAAAGAGGGGCCCGAACAGATGATGGGGACTTTTTGGATGTCTATAGGATGTCTTTATTGATTGACTGATCTTAGATTTAGGAGGACATCTTTTCAAATAATCAGAAAAAATTGGTGAATGGTTGGAATGAAGGGGATAAAGGTTCTTGAAAAGGCTAAAAAAGGCGATCAAAAAATCCATGGTTACCTGTAAAAAGCAACCATGGATTTTTTGTTTACCTGTTTTTTAGTAGCTCATTTTAGGGTAACTAATTTTTTCAAAGGATCTGTTCCAAAGTGTTTTTCTTGATAAAGTAAAATCTCTGCACAGGCACGACTGTCTTCTAATGCATCATGGTGATTCGCTAAAGTGATATTTAAATTTTCACAGACAGTATTCAATCGATGATTTGGCATCTCTGGAAATAAACGACGACTGGTTTTTACCGTACATAAAGATAAATAATGAGGTTGGAGCAAATTGTAATAATCTAAACAACCAGCTAGAACTTTCGTATCAAAAGCTGCGTTATGAGCGACGACTAAGCGGTTTTTTTGGAAATAATGTTGAATCGTTTGCCAAACTTCAGGAAATTTGGGTGCGGTACGAACATCTTCTTGATGAATACCGTGAATTTGAACATTTCTCCAGAAAAAAGGTGTTTCTGGCTGGATGAGTGTGTAATATTCATCAACAATTTGGCTATTTTGGACCATAACCAATGCTAATGAACAAGCACTGTGGGATTGATGGTTGGCTGTTTCAAAGTCCATTGCAACAAAATTCATGTGCATAAAACCTCCTTAAAAAATAAACACTAACATAAAAAGTGAAGAAAAGAAAGTGATGGATATGTAAAAAAAATCAATCAAATGAAGAAAGACCACGCTCAAAAAAGAAGCATCTTTGCTGATCTTTCTTCATTCTTTTTAATAAAAATATTCAGCCCTGCCTAGGATGACGATGGCTAACAATGAGATTATTTCAAGTCTAGTTCTACGGGACAATGATCGCTTCCCATAATCGAGGTATGGATTTTTGCATCTATCAAGCGTGGCTTCAACTCGTCACTAGTTAAGAAATAGTCGATACGCCAACCTGCGTTGTTTTTTCTAGCATTGAAACGATAACTCCACCAAGAATAAATACCAGTTTGTTCAGGATAGAAATAGCGGAAGGTATCAATAAAGCCATTTGCTAACAAGTGTGAGAAGGCAGTTCGTTCTTCCATCGTAAAGCCAGCATTTTTTTGATTGGTTTTCCAATTTTTCAAATCAATTTCCTGGTGGGCAACGTTTAAGTCGCCACACACAATGACTGGTTTTTGTTTTTTTAGTTCTTCTAAGTAATGGTAAAAGGCTTCTTCCCATTGTAAACGGTAGTCCAAGCGTTTTAATTCATTTTGGGAATTAGGTGTATAACAAGTAACTAGAAAGAATTCAGGGTATTCAAGTGTGATCAAACGTCCTTCTTGATCATGTAAATCAATGCCCATTCCATAAGAGACATTTAGTGCGGGTTCTTTGGCAAAGATCGCTGTGCCTGAATAGCCTTTTCTTTCTGCATAATTCCAATATTGATGATAGCCAGGTAAGTCTAATTCGATTTGACCGGCTTGTAGTTTGGTTTCTTGAAGACAGAAAAAGTCGGCATCTAATTCATGAAAGACGTCTAAAAAATTTTTATTGACGATTGCACGTAGGCCATTCACATTCCAGGAGATAAATTTCAATTAAATACGCATCCTTTCTTTTGGATCTTAGATTAGCATTTGTGGTTCTATTGTACCTTATTTTACTAAAAAATAGTGTAAGATAAGAGTAATGAATGGATTGGAGGAACGAACATGCGAATTGGTGTGATTGGTGTGGGTAATATTGCAGAAAAAGCGTATTTACCTACTTATGCAAAAAATCAAGGAAAGATTGATTTCTACTTTGCGACTAGAAACAAAGAAACGAAAAAACGAATCCATGAAATGTATGGATTTGACCATCTATATGAATCAATTGATGAACTACTGTCTCAGGATATCAAGGCTTGTATGATTCATGCAGCCACAAAGGTACATTATGAATTAGCCAAAAAATGTCTTGAAAATCAGGTGCATGTGTATATCGATAAACCACTCAGTGTTGACCTTAATGAAATCAACGAATTACAAGAACTGGCAGATAAAAATCAAGTTGTCTTAATGGTTGGATTCAATCGACGTTTTGCTCCAATGGTCGAACGTTTGAAACAAGTCCCCGAGAAGCGGCTCATCCAGTTACAAAAAAATCGAATTGCCGCTCAGGAAACAACGGAATTTGTGATCTATGATTTGTTTTTACATCTTGTTGATACGGCGGTATATCTTTTGGACGAACCGATCTTGCGTACGAAATATCAGATCCGTGAAACAAAAGAATTTTTGGAGTTTGCGGTTTTACAATTGGAAACAGCCCATCAAACAGCAATTTTAACAATGGATCTTTTAAGTGGAGCAAATAGCGAGAACTATCAGATCACTAGTAAAAGTGGTACTTATGAAGTGGCGGAATTAACGGATATGACGATCCAACGAGCATCTGGTATCGAAATAGAAAAATTTGGCGATTGGGAAAGTACGTTAGTCAAACGCGGATTTGAGCCAATGGTTCAAACATTTTTCGCAGAGATTAGCAAAGAAAAACCTTCAATGGAAGGATTGAAGCAACAAGGGATCATGCAAAGTCATGCACTTTGTGAAGAAATGCTACGTAAACATACAAGACAACAAATGTGAGGGAAACTGGCAAGTTTGTTTTAAGCGTGATAGAATAATGGGGATGTTTGATATAGAAAGGAAAATCCTCAGTGAATAAAGAAGACTTAGTTAAAAATTTACCAGCACTCAATCTATTGTTTGATGAACCATTGATGAATTACACGTTTACCAAAACGGGCGGTCCAGCGGATGTTCTCGTTTTCCCAAAAACACAAAATGAAGTAAAAGAAGTAGTGGATTATTGCCGAACCCATGATGTACCTTGGATGGTTTTAGGTAATGCCAGTAATTTGATTGTTCAAGATGGTGGGATTCGTGGCATGGTGATCATGTTGACTGAGATGAAACAAATCCGAGTTTCTGGGACGATGGTCACAGCTGAAGCTGGAGCAAAATTGATCGATACGACCTATGCGGCGTTAGATACTTCTTTAACCGGGTTTGAGTTTGCTTGTGGCATTCCTGGAAGTATCGGAGGCGCTGTTTATATGAATGCAGGTGCCTATGGCGGTGAAATCAAAGACGTATTAGCAGAAGTGGATGTTTTATTAGCAGATGGTACGTTGAAAACTCTAACCAACGAAGAAATGGCGTTTTCTTATCGACATAGTAAAATCCAAGAAATGGATGCAGTCGTTTTAGAAGCACGTTTCCAATTAACTGCAGGAGAGCATGAAGTAATCAAAGGGCGGATGGACGAGCTGACTGAATTACGTCAATCGAAACAACCATTGGAATATCCTTCTTGTGGGAGTGTATTCAAACGTCCTATGGGGCATTTTACTGGTCAATTGATCCAAGAAGCTGGATTACAAGGCTTAAAATGGGGTGGCGCACAAATCTCTGAAAAACATGCTGGCTTTATTGTCAATATTAATCATGCGACCGCTACGGATTATACAGAATTGATCGCGCATATCCAAGAAGTGATCAAAGAAAAATTTGATGTGTCTTTGGAAACAGAAGTACGGATCATTGGCGAAGCAAAAACAGTGGATGCAAGCATGTAACCATTGCTAGTTGAATGAACTAGCCATCAATGACTACAGTGAGATGTTCAAACTTTTGTGATAAAACAGATAGAAAGAGCTATTCTGTTTAGAAAGGAAGTTAGCTTATGCTAGATAAACATGTTCCTTATGCCGAGATTTGGATGACTCGTCCATTAAGTGACAGTCTCCCTACGCAATCTTTAGCGACTGGGTATCATTTTGAGTACTACCGTCTAGGCGATGAAACCGAATGGGCAAGAATCGAACAATCAGTCGGAGAGTTCGCAACAGAAACAGAAGCACTTGCTTACTTTCAGAGAGCTTTTTTACCTTATCAAGAAGAACTTCAGCAACGAATGCTTTTCGTTGTAACTGATACAGGTGAAAAAATCGCGACTTGTACCGCTTGGTTCAAAAAACGGAAGGATGGAAGCTATCCGCTTTTTCATTGGCTGGCAGTAGATCCGAGGCATCAAGGAAAAGGGATTGCCAAAGCATTAACGATCGAAGTATTGCGTATTTTCCAAAAGCTGGCATCTCATGGACCAGTGTATCTGCATACGCAAACTTGGAGTCATCCTGCCATTCAACTATACCAAAAGCTAGGGTTTACGATTATCGCTGAGAATTTTGATGGACGTCCGAATAGCGAGTATCCCTTAGCAATGGACACTTTGGAAAAATTGAATATAAAAGCTAAAAAAGACTAACATTCTTTTTGTGGAATAACCGTGATAATGGAAAGTAGAATCAGCTATTTTCTGTGATCATGGTTATTTCGGCTTTCTTTTTTCCGACCTACTGGTTTCATTTCAAATAGGTTTAGGCTGAAATGTAAGAATGTATATATAACTATAGGATATAATTATGAATGGAAAACAGTTATTTAGGAAATGAATGACCTGAAGAGGTAAATCTAGACTATAATACATTTAATATTTATTAAAGCTTTGAGAAAGATGTGCCAAATGATATTAAAGGGAGCGATATCATGAAGAAAACAGAAGAAATCAATCAAATTATAGTAGAATTATACGACTTGATTCTTAATAAAGAAGTCAAAGAAAGGGAAAGAGTATCATTAATCGAGGCTAAAAACAAACTAGAAAAACAAGAATATTTTCCAAGAGTAATGAAAGATCTGGAATATCAACTACGCCCTTTAGCGATCAAGAGTCAATTGACACCACCAGTCGCAGCTTTTTATTTAAAAATTTCTACGATAGGGCGATTTGAACAAGAATTAGGTCGAGGATTAGCTTCGACGCCTATCGCTTTTGGACCATTTTTTCAATAAATATCCCCTGAAGCGTGGAACCACTGCTAGCTGGTTTATCTGATCTCTTTAATAAGTGTAAGTAGTACAATTCCTGAACACACTTTATTTGTTTTTATACTCATCAAAAAAGCCTAGGACGTTCTTGTCCCAGGCTTTTAATAGTAGACTATTTTTCTTATACTAGTTTCTAAAGTTACCGATAGGATCACATAAAGAATAATTGACGATAAAATTTTGTTTATTTCGAAGATGCTTTTCTTCTTTCAGTTCGTGATTCTCTCTTTTTTCTGGGGATGAAGTTACGGATAAAAGTAAACTTCCGATAATCATTCTGACTATAAAGATATCCAAAGATACTAAACGTCAAGGCTCCAATAAAATTGACGAATAGGTCTTTCATCGTGTCAATAATCCCTATGTCAAGATAACCACCAGAAATCACATATTTTTCTGTATTTCCAGCTGAATCTTTATATTCCACGATGGTTTGCTCGATATTAGGGATCGAGTGGACAGTATTGCCATCTTTACTTAACTCCACACTATTGATTTGTTGGACAAGGCTATCTTTTTGCATGTCCAGTTGAAATATATGATCAGCTGAAAATTCAACAAATTCCCACATCACACCGACTGTCATTGAAAAACAAAATGAAACGATAGCTAACAATAATGGTGTTAGATTCATTGTTTTCGTGTTTTTGTTCAGTAAGTAGACAAGTGAAAAACCAACCCCACCAGCTAAAAAACCAGTTAAAGCATGTAAGATAGTATCCCACATTGAGAAATACCCGTAAAAGTCACTTAATTCTCCTAAAACAGTTGAACTAAAAATAAATGAAATAATAATGATTTCTAACATATTCGGGATTTCGATCTTTAACATTTTTTCTAGAAGATAAGGAATTTCAAATAAAACTAGAGTTAGCAATAAGAGAAAAGTATTTCCCATGTTTTGCTGAAAAATTTGATCGACTAACATTACTGTAACGATGACCCGTAGAAGAATATAAAACGCATGGGTAATTCTTCCAGCGGTTTTGGTACCATTCATAAAAAACATTTTCAGATAGTTCATAAAATAACCCCTTTATCTATAGTAAAGATTATACTAGGGTAAAAGCGCAAACCAAAATTATTTGTACCAAAACGCCTAAATGAATAAGAAAACAGCCAACAAAAAATAGCAAAAGTAGTTATCTAGAGATGCTAGATGAAAAAGTCATTGTTTATTGATAAAAAGAATAAAAAAATAGTTGGAATTGTGAATTTTTTCACTTAAAATAAAGGAGTACTAAAATTTAGGAGGAAAAGAATGAAAAAAGTGCTAAAAAGTTTGGTGGTTATTACATCAGTTTTAACAATGGGAGCTTGTAGTGCAGATTCAAAAGAAAAAACGACGACAAGCACGAAATCATCTGAAAAAACAGAGGTATCTTCAGGTGCATCGGAACAAACGTATACCAACCCAGCTGAAATGAAAGACTCTTATGATATTATCATTGTTGGTGCAGGTGGAGCAGGGATGACAGCTGCGATTGAAGCAAAAGATGCTGGATTGAACCCAGTCATCTTTGAAAAAATGCCAGTAGCAGGTGGGAATACCTTAAAATCTTCAAGTGGAATGAATGCATCAGCCACTAAATTCCAACAAGCTGACGGAATCAATGACTCCAATGAAGCGTTCTACGAAGAAACATTAAAAGGCGGAGGTGGCACCAATGATCAAGAATTACTCCACTACTTCGTTGATCATTCAGCCGCTGCGATTGATTGGTTGGATCAAAATGGAATCAAATTGGATAATTTAACAATTACTGGGGGAATGAGTGAAAAAAGAACCCACCGACCTTCAGATGGCTCAGCTATCGGTGGTTACTTAGTTGACGGATTGTTAAAAAATGTACATGAACGTAAAATTCCTATTTTTGTGAATACAGATGTAACTGATATCAAAGAAAATAGTGGTAAAGTCAATGAGGTGACTGTACAAGTCCAAGGCGAAGAGCCAAAGGAAATCAAAGGGAACGCAATTGTAGTGACAACTGGCGGGTATGGTGCCAATCAAGAAGTGATTGAAAAATACCGTCCTGATTTAGCAGGCTATGTCACTACTAACCAAGTAGGCTCAACCGGTGATGGAATCACGATGATTGAAAAACTAGGTGGTCAAACGGTCGACATGGATAAAATCCAGATACATCCAACAGTCCAACAAGATGAAGGCGTCTTGATTGGTGAAGCTGTTCGAGGTGAGGGGGCTATTTTAGTCAACCAAGAAGGACAACGATTTGTGAATGAATTAGATACAAGAGACAAAGTTTCCGCAGCTATTACAGCTTTACCGGAAAAATCTGCTTATTTGATTTTTGATCAAGGAGTAAGAGATCGAGCAAAAGCAATTGATTTCTATGAGCAAAAGGGTTACGTGACTTCAGGAGATGATCTGGCAGAATTAGCTGAAAAAGTAAATGTGCCTGCAGACAATTTGGCTCAAACACTTGAATACTGGAATAAAGCAGTCGATGCTCAAAAGGATGACGCTTTTAATCGGACGACAGCGATGGATAATGGGCTGACAGAACCTAAATACTATGCGATCAAAATTGCCCCAGGTATCCACTACACAATGGGTGGCGTGAAAATCAATACGAAGACAGAAGTGTTGAATAAAGAAAATCAACCGATCACTGGTTTGTATGCTGCTGGTGAAGTAACTGGGGGGCTACACGGGAACAATCGGATTGGTGGTAATTCGGTTGCTGAAATTATTATCTTTGGACGACAAGCTGGACAACAGGCAGCAAAATTCGTCAGTGAAAATTAAGAACGTAAATATAAAGTAAATGGACGGTCAATTAGGAGAAAACTAGCATGTTAAAAGTTAGTTTTCTCCTATACTTTTATCAAACTGTGAAGAACATGCGATCATGGTTCTACTCCTTTACTTTGAATAAATGATTATTTGATAGAAAATAAGTGACTTTTGCAGGTCGTTCCAGATGATAATAAATAAAAATAGAAACGAGTGAAACGAATGAGTCAACAATTATATTATTTCTTTTTGATAATCGCATTCGTACGATTGTATGTATTAAAAATTTCAAGTAAGCATGCGAACCAATTATTACATGAAGGAGCGATTGAGTATGGAAAAACAACTACGAAATGGTTAGCTATCTTACATACGCTGTTTTATTTTTCTGCTTTCTTTGAGGGAAGCATTCAAAAAACACAAATTAATTGGGTCAGCTGGATTGGATTTTGTCTCATCCTATTTTTGTTTATCATGCTCTTTTGGGTCATGAAATTATTAGGAAAATATTGGTCAGTGAAATTGATCTTTGAACCAGATCATCAATTGATTGAACATTGGTTGTTCCAACGGGTCAAGCACCCCAATTATTTTTTAAATATTTTACCTGAATTGATTGGAGTCGTGCTTCTTTTTCACGCCTATGTGACACTCATTATTTTTATTCTTCCTTATAGTCTCTGTCTCTATCTACGAATAAAAAAGGAAAATCAATTAGTCGCATCTATTAAACAGAAAGAAATAAAGCAGTCATAATAAACTAGCTAAATAAAAAAAGCCGTAGAATCCAAAAATAGTTGCTCCTATTTTTGAGATTCTACGGGTTTTTTTTGATTGCTATTTGCATTTAAAAGTTGGTTATTCTGTTATCGTCAAAATAATCTTTCCGATATTCTTATTCGCTTCCATATATTCATGAGCTTCTTGGACTTGCGCCAATGTAAAGGTACGATCAATAATTGGTTTGACTCGTTGGTCAGCTAGATAAGGTCCAACTACTTGCATAAATTCTTGAGTCAATTGAGCTTTGTACTGATCACTTCGAGGAGTCAACAAAGTGCCGATCAATTGGATTCGTTTGGTGATCAAGGTAGCTAAATCAATCTCTGGTACAATTGTTCCACCTAACATTCCGATCAATACCCAACGTCCATCAATAGCAATAGAAGCTAAATTTTTCTCCCAATAAGAAGCTCCGATGAAATCTAAGATGACGTCGACACCTTTTCCATTGGTAATTCTTGCTACTTCGGTTGAAAAATCCTGTGTTTTGTAATTGATCTGTTCATCTGCACCAAGTTTTTGACAAAAAGCTAGTTTTTCTGATGAACCAGCAGTGACGATGACGGTTGCCTTAGTAAGTTGTTTTGCTAGTTGGATGGCTGCCGTTCCCACACCGCTCGCTCCAGCGTGGATCAAAACAGTTTCACCTTCTTGTAAATTTCCTAGCCAATAGAGTGTTTGGTAAGCTGTTAGAAAAACTTCTGCAATACCAGCCGCTGCAACATTATCCAATGTATCGGGCAGTAAAATTGCACGGTCAGCTGGCATCACTGCGTACTCGGCATAACCGCCTAAATTGACTAACCCACATACCCTTGTACCTGGTACAAAATCTGGGTTATCACTTCGGTTTTCAACCACTTCTCCAGCTACTTCTACGCCAAGAATCGGGTAAGGAGTCTGTTGATTCGTTGTTTCTCGACGCATGATGTCCGTTCGATTGATTGCCGCTGTGTGGACTTTTATGAGTAATTGTCCTTTTTCCGCTATTGGTTTTGGTGCATCGATCTCTTGTAGTACTTCGGCAGAACCGGGATGTTTGATCGTGATGGCTCGCATTTTTTATTCCTCCTCGACTATTTGTTGCAACGCAGTTGAAATTTCCTGCGTTCCTTCAGATAGTACTAGCGTTGTTTTAGTTATAGTTGGTTGTTCCACTAAAGCTGTCAAAACAGCAGCTACTGTTTGACGAGAGACGGTTTTAGCAGTGGCTTCTGTTGGTTTTGCCAGTTGGACTGTAGTGACTTCTTCATTTGTTAATGACACTGGCTGGATGATTACATAATCTAAAGTTGTTTGTTGTTTCAGCCACTCATCAGCATAATGTTTCGTAATGTAGTAATCAATCATAGAATCTGGCCATTTACTGCGATCCTCGGCAAAAACAGCACTAATCATAAAGTAGCGAGAAACATGTGCTGATTCGGCCGCTATCATTGTCTTGATCGCACCGTCTAAGTCGATCTGCAATAAGTTTTTCCCTTGCGAACCCGCAACAAAAATAACGAGATCACAACCTTTAAAAGCATCTGCCATTTCTTCAATTGTCCAAGTAAGATCGAAAGAAACATAAGTGACATTATCTTTTTTTACTAAAGATTGTGTTGCAACCTCGCGTACACCTGCTGTCACTTGATGTCTAGTAGTTGCAAGGTCTTTGATTAAATGCCGACCAATTTGGCCATTAGCACCTACAACAAAAATTTTCATTTTAATCATCCTTTCTTATAATAATCACTATCAATCATAACACTAAACAAAAAAAATGCGAGAAAGAGGTTATGAAAGCATCGATAGCTCCGAAGACAATAAGAAAGAATTTTTTAAAATAGCTTCACATATTTTGAAAAATTCAGGCTTATTTCCGAAGGTCAGCTCTGAGAACGCCGTGGATAGGATAATAAACAGCATGGGGAACTTAGATGGGACAAATTCAGGCTTGCTCCAAGGAGTAGAAGCTTTCATACTGTTGATGATTTTTAAGTAAAAAACATCCATCTACCAATTTCAACAAAAATTGGGATGGATGTTTTGATTCAAAGAAGATCATGTTCGCTATCAGCTAATTGTCTTATTTAGGTTGGGGTGTCGCATGCATCAAACGAAGCAAGACACTACCAACAGCGACTGTAGCAATTCCAGCGATGATTCCTTCTGGAACACCACTCGTAAAGATAACAGCTAAAATAGCAGTATATAACGCATGGATACTTTTTCCGACCACTTGAGCATAATCTTGTTGGAATAAGAAATAGATCATATTCATCACTAGGATCGTATTCACGAAAGAACCAGCTAAGCCTGCTAGAAACAAAGAAACACCTTGAAACTTGTTTTTACTTAGCCGTAGTATTCCTTTATAGACAAAGTAGGGAACAACACCAATCAATATCCTTGGAATAAAAGCAATCAATAATGCTTTCAAACTTCCGTGGTCTGTGCCAATCACTGGGATGAATGGGGAGAAGACGAATGATAAAGGCGTTTGAATGACCGTACTACGAATCATACTAATCAAGCCGAATGTCCCTCCTAGAAAGCCACCTAAACGTGGGCCTAAAACGATTGATGCAATGATCACTGGGATATGCATGGTCGTAGCGTTGATTGGACCAATAGGAATAAACCCAAGCGGTGTGACCGCTAATAAAATCATGATTGCTAAAAACATAGCAGTCAAAGCAAAAGTACGTGTGTTTTTCATAATGACTCCTTTTATATTAAGCGTTTCTTTCATTAATCAATTGTACCGTTTGATCAATGATTATTTGGGTATCAGCTAAAGCACCTTTGCCAAAATCACCACAAGCCAACAACGACTCTCTTGGCTCGATTTCTTGATAGCCGATTGATTTTAACGTATTTAAATTCCTTTGATTGAGTGGATGTTGATACATATTTGTATTCATTGCAGGAGCAATCAACTTCGGAGTATCTGCAGGGAGTGCCATTGCGACTGTTGAGAGCAGATCATCTGCTAATCCATTTGCTAATTTACCGATAAGATTAGCCGTAGCAGGAGCAATCAAGAACAAGTCTGCTTGTTTTGCCAGTTCGATGTGATTAATCACTGAAGGTTCTTTTTCTTGCATGACATCGGTATGGACGGCACGTTTTGATAAGGATTGTAACGTAAGTGGCGTGATGAAGTGAGTGCTGCTTTCTGTCATGATCACGTCTACTTGGTAGCCAAGTTTCACGAGTTGATTGGTAATATCCGCACTTTTATAAGCAGAGATACTGCCAGTAACCCCCAATAGAATTTTTTTCATAATTGTTTACTCCTTTCATTCCCTGCTAAAATCAAGCTTAACTTTTGTGTTTTAAGAAATAAATCAGAGAATTCTTTTCAGCGTTTCATTGGTTAAAGGAAACTGGTTCTATTATAACCGATGCTAATAATTTAGCAATTTCTTCCTTGGATTGTGCTTCTTTGATTGTTCCGTCTGCCCCTAATAGATAGCCGTGATGGTTTGTTCCGTCGATTTGTGTCAGATCATTCGCGAGGATGTAGTCTACCTGATTCTTCATGATGCTTTTTTTGGCGACTGCTAAAAGTTCTGTTTTTGAAACATCGACTAATAACTTAAAGCCGATGATGGTTGCTTCTGGTTGCCATTTTCTTAGATAGCTGATGATCTTAGGCGTTTTTTTCAAGGCAATTAACAAGTGTTCTGTGTCAGAAGAGATTTTTTCAGCTTTATTAGGATTTATTTCATGGTCTCGGAACCATGAAGAAAGGTGTTCTGGCGTTAGCGGTGTTTGGTCAATGCTCTGTGCCAATTGTTCTTCAGATAGGCTAAAAGCAGGAGTGAAATCGCTCACTGCCATACTATGGATGATGGCATCATAAGAGTCACTTGTCAGTAATCTTTCCAAAGTTTCAAATAAATCTTGAGTGGACTCGATTAGATGAAAGCGAATATTGTCCTGTGACGTTGGCTTGACAGCACTGTTTGTCGTGACATAGTCGATCGTTACTGTTGAATCAGTTACCAATGTTTCAGCAATCTTTTTACCTAACTGCCCAGTCGAATGATTTGTGATTGAACGGACTTGATCAATTTTTTCGCTTGTGCCACCAGCCGTAATCAATATCTTCATTTCATTTCACCTACATTAACTAGTGTTCTTCCCTGATGTTGCCCAGCTAACAATCGTTGAATCACTTCGGGCAATTCCTCCAAGGCGATTTCTTTAACGAAAAGATCATCAGCAATAGCAAGATCAGCTAATTGTTGCCATAAGGAGAAACGTTTTTCATGCGGAACATTGACTGAATCGATACCGATCAACTGGATATTGCGCAAAATGAACGGTAATACAGTAGTGGTCAATTGGATTCCTCCAGCATTTCCACATAATGCCGCAGCACCATCATAGGCGATCAAAGGAAGGAGTTGGGTCAATAAGTCACCACCAACCGTATCAATGACATAATCGATTTGTTGCTTTCCTAAAGGTTTTGTCTTTTCAGGAAGAAATTCATTTGGGGATAGGACTTCATTCGCCCCTAATTTTTTCAGCCATTCCACCGATTCTTTTTTGCGTGAAAGAGCGATGATCGAAGTAAAACCCAATTTTTTTAAAATTGTTACAGCGGTACTGCCTACCCCGCCAGATGCTCCAGTTACAACAATACGGTCACTCGATTTCATCCCTTTTGATATGAGGGCGTTCACGCATAAAAGTGCAGTAAAGCCAGCAGTTCCTAATACCATTGCCTGACGAAGTGACAAGGTTTTCGGAAGTGGGATCAACCAATCACCAGAAACTTTCTGGTATTGGCTATAGCCTCCAGGTTGAGTGACGCCCAAGCCATAACCAGTTAGGAGAACAGAATCATCTGTTTTGAAACGTTCATCTCGACTTTCGACAACGGTTCCTGAAAGATCAATCCCAAGTGTCATAGGATAAGAGCGGATGACACCACCAGATTCACTACTAGCTAGTGCATCTTTATAGTTAACATCAGAATAAGCAACTTTGACCAACACTTCATTCGCTGATAAAAGAGGCATTTCCTGGTCAATGATCGAAGTATGAAAATGCGGAACATTATTTACTTGAAACGCTTTAAATTTATTCATGTAAAAACAGAACTCCTCTCAAAATTTTTCTTTTATCATACCATAAATCAATCTATTTTATGGTGATTCGCTGATGATTAGTGTCTAAAAAAAGTGAAACTTATTTTTTCAAATAAAAAAGATGTTTTTCGTGAAATTTAAAATAAAAAGGGTTGTGTTTTTGATCAAAATTTGTATACTAGTACGAGTGAGAGTAAACTTGATGTTTACTATTAGAAAACTTCATAGAGGAGGAATGAGATGGAAATAGGTGAGAAGTTAAGAAATTTACGTATCCAGAAAAATTTGACACAAGAAGAATTAGGTGAACGTACGGATTTATCAAAAGGCTATATCTCTCAATTAGAACGTGACTTGAGTTCGCCATCCATGGAAACATTTTTTTCGATTCTTGAAGTATTAGGTGTTTCCCCTGAAGAATTTTTCCATCAAGAAACAGTGAATCTACAAGTGGTTTATTCTAAAGAAGATCATACCGTTTATTTAGATGAAGAAAATGGTTATCAACTTGAATGGTTGGTCTCTGATTCGAATGAAAAAGAAATGGAACCTGTTTTACTGACATTCAATGAAGCAGGAGAGTATAAATTATTTGAACCTTCTTTATCAGAAACGTTTATTTTTGTGTTAGAGGGGGAATTAGAGTTAAGCTTAGGTGAAGAGCGATATATTGCCAAAGCAGGTCAATCGATCTATTACCAAGCAACAAAGCACCACCAATTGAAGAATCATCAATCAAAACGTACGAGGGCATTGATTGTCGCTACTGAATCGTACTTGTAATTTTAGGGGGTTAAAAAGTGGGAAAACCAATTATTTCATTTGATCAGGTGGTCAAACGCTATGATGATGAAACGATTTTGAAAAAAGTGAGTTTTGAGATCGAACAAGGGAAATTTTATACCTTATTAGGTCCTTCGGGTTGTGGAAAAACAACGATTTTACGAATTATTGCTGGTTTCACAGATGCTACTGAAGGCGAAATGTATTTTGAGGGAAAACGATTAAATGATGTGCCAGCTAATAAACGGCAAGTAAATACGGTTTTCCAAGATTACGCCTTATTTCCTCATATGAATGTATTCGACAATGTCGCTTTTGGATTGAAAATCAAAAAAATGAATAAAGTCGATATTGAGAAAAAAGTCAAAGATGCACTTCGCATGGTGCAACTTCCTGGGTACGAAAATCGAGAAATTAGCGAAATGTCTGGTGGACAAAGACAACGTGTGGCTATCGCGCGAGCTATCGTTAATGAACCTAAAGTATTGTTGTTAGATGAACCTCTGTCTGCGCTGGATCTAAAGCTGCGAACGGATATGCAGTATGAATTAAGAGAGCTGCAACAACGTTTGGGAATTACATTTATTTTTGTGACACATGACCAAGAAGAAGCTTTAGCGATGAGCGATGAAATCTTTGTGATGAATAAGGGGAAAATCGTGCAGAGTGGAACACCTGTCGATATCTACGATGAACCGATCAATCATTTTGTGGCTGATTTTGTGGGTGAAAGCAATATCGTTGATGGTGTGATGATCGACGATAATCTTGTAGAGTTTGTTGGCAAACGATTTGAATGTGTTGATGGTGGAATGCGTCCCAATGAACCAGTTGAAGTCGTCTTGCGCCCTGAAGATTTAACGATTACTACCCCTGATAAGGGAAAACTGGTTGTGACTGTTGACACGCAACTGTTTCGTGGGGTCCACTATGAAATTGTCTGTTACGATGAGCAACAAAATGAATGGACGGTTCATTCCACGAAAAAAGCAAAAGAGGGTAGCAAAGTTGGTCTAGCCTTTGATCCAGAAGATATCCATGTCATGCGTTTTAATGAATCAGAAGAAGAATTTGATGCACGACTTGATAGTTATGAAGAGTAAGGAGGAATAGTCAATGAAAGCAATGCGTAGAATCTACTCTGTTCCTTATGTACTCTGGCTTGGTCTATTCGTGATCGCACCAGTTTTGATGATCATTTACCAATCTTTTTTTGATATGAATGGACACTTTACTTTAAATAATTATGCTACTTTTTTGACGTCTAGAACGAATCTTTTCATGGCGTTAAATTCTGTTTGGTATGCCTTTTTGATTACCTTTTTTACATTAATCATCAGCTATCCGACTGCTTATTTTTTAACTAAATTAAAACATAAACAGTTGTGGTTGATGCTGATCATCTTACCAACATGGGTGAATTTATTACTAAAAGCTTATGCGTTTATTGGTATTTTTAGTATCCATGGAAGTGTGAATCAATTTTTTGAATTTTTAGGGATTGCTCCAAGACAAATTTTGTTTACCGATTTTAGTTTTTTATTTGTGGCAACTTATATCGAGATTCCATTTATGATTATGCCGATATTCAATGCATTGGAAGAAATGAATCCGTCATTAATCAGTGCTAGCCGTGATCTAGGAGCTAATAATTTTGAAACATTTCGCCGAGTGGTATTCCCATTGTCATTAAATGGTGTAAAAAGTGGGATTCAAGCAGTGTTTATTCCTTCACTGTCATTGTTCATGTTGACACGACTGATTGGTGGAAATCGTGTGATCACTTTAGGAACAGCAATTGAACAACATTTTCTCGTGACTCAAAATTGGGGGATGGGTTCGACGATCGGAGTTATTTTGATTATTGCAATGTTTATTGTGATGTTGCTGACAGGTGAGAAGAAGAAGGGAGGCCGCGCATGATGAAAAAATTTAAGTGGTCTTACCTTTACCTCTTTATTGTTTTTCTACTATTATATTTGCCTATCTTTTATTTGATTTTCTACTCCTTTAATGACGGTGGTACCATGAACAACTTTACCGGTTTTACTTGGGACCATTATCAGGCAGTTTTTGAAGATACACGATTGATCATTATTGTATTGAACACCTTTATGTTAGCCTTTTTATCGGCACTGATCGCAACGATTATCGGAACGTTTGGGGCAATGGGGATTTACTATACTAAAAAACGTCAAGCAAGAACGACATTACTAAGTATGAATAATATTTTATTAGTTTCACCAGATGTAATTATTGGTGCCAGTTTCTTGATTTTCTTTACTTTTTTAGGCTTTGGATTAGGTTTCCAAAGTGTTTTGCTTTCTCATATTGCCTTTAGTATCCCAATCGTTGTATTGATGGTATTACCTAAATTACAAGAAATGAATGATTCGATGGTTGATGCCGCTAGAGACCTTGGTGCAAATAATTTTCAAGTCGTAAAAAATATCATTTTACCTTTCTTATCTCCTGGCATCATTGCAGGCTATTTTATGGCATTTACTTATTCATTAGACGATTTTGCGGTGACATTTTTCGTAACAGGGAATGGGTTCACTACGTTGTCAGTAGAAATCTATTCTCGGGCTCGTCAAGGAATCAGTTTAGAAATCAATGCGTTAAGTGCATTAGTGTTCCTATTTTCGATGGTTTTAGTGATCGGTTATTATTTTATTAGTAAAGAAAATCGTTCCAAAAAACTGAGAAAAAATCGCCGAGGACGTGAGGAGGTCGCACGCTTACGATGAAAAAATTACAATCACTGTTTGTGGGTATCGTTGTGATCATCTTGGTCTTGCTCTTTGGTGTACGGCAATTAGAACAAGCAAGCGGAATGAGTGGAGCAAAAATCGTTACGATCTACAATTGGGGCGATTACGTTGATCCTAGCTTGATCACAAAATTTGAAAAAGAATATGGGTATAAGGTCAATTATGAAACGTTTGATTCCAATGAAGCCATGTTTACTAAGATCCAACAAGGTGGCACAAATTATGATATAGCCATTCCTAGTGAATACATGATCCAAAAGATGATCAAAGAAAAATTAGTGCTTCCTTTAGACCATTCCAAGATCAAAGGATTAGCGAACATTGATGAGCGCTTTTTGGATTTAGACTTTGATCCCCAAAATACCTATTCGATTCCATACTTTTGGGGAACCTTGGGGATCGTATATAATGATAAAGTTTTCAATAAAGAGGAAATCCAGCACTGGAATGATCTTTGGAAACCGAAATTAAGAGATAGTTTGATGTTGATCGATGGTGCCAGAGAAGTGATGGGGCTATCGTTGAACAGTTTGGGCTATTCGTTGAACAGCAAAGAGATGGATCAATTGAATGCAGCTGCAGATAAACTGAACAAACTAACCCCTAATGTCAAAGCGATCGTAGCTGATGAAATCAAAATGTATATGATCAATGAAGAAGCATCCGTCGCAGTAACTTTTTCTGGAGAAGCAGCAGATATGATGTCTGAAAATGAACATCTTCATTATGTGATCCCTTCAGAAGGTTCGAATTTATGGTTTGATAATATTGTGATGCCGAAAACAGCCAAGAACAAAGAAGGTGCGTATGATTTCATCAACTTTATGTTGAAACCAGAAAATGCTGCCCAAAATGCTGAATACATTGGCTACTCAACACCTAACAAAAAAGCGAAAGCTCTTTTACCAAAAGAAATTTCCCAAGATGAACAATTCTATCCCTCTGATGAAACCATCTCTCATCTAGAAGTTTATGAAGACCTTGGACCTAAATTTTTAGGAATCTATAACGACTTGTTCTTAGAGTTCAAGATGTATCGGAAAAGCTGGTAAGTCTCAATAAAATTGGGAGAAAATCAAGCTTAAAATAGTCTATTTCACATACTTTCTAATACTCAGTTTTCCAATTTTCTACCAAAAGCGTCTTTTTAGGCGCTTTTTTTGTGTTATTTTATCTTTTCTACCAGCGATTTTCTACCAGAGAAAATAGACGAAATAGTGATGCAACAAGTATGATATGTTTTTGATAGGCATTGGTTGGATTAGTCTAATGTCTGTAAGGTAACTTACAAATAAAAGCCTATTTTTCAGCCGTCTTTTGGTGGCTATTTTTTATAGTTGCTATAATGAATGCGAATAGAAATAGGTTGTTTTATCAACTATAATTATATTGTGATGTATGAGACATTCTATTGTATTTGTATTCTATCCTTTACATAAATCATCTAACAAAGAAGGTATAGTTATGTACTCTGTAGAGTTCAGCAAGGAATTTTCCGATGTATTTTCTGAGAATCAATCAAAAAAATATCAAGAAATAATCGTATATAAAGTGAATGAGTATTTGACACATAATTTTTATCGCATCAAACCTGTCCATTCATCTGCAAAATACTCTATTTATGAAATGAAAATCCATTTAGGAAAGGAAGATTTTCGAATTGCTTTTAGAATAGATGGCAAAAAGGTGCAAGTTTTTTATATTAGTCGAACGTTGAAAAAATTTTTATTTGATAAGGAAGTAAATAAGTTGGTTAATCGATTCAACAAAAATCAATGGCTAGTCGATGAAGAAAGTAGAAGTGCCGTAAAATGAACATGATTTATAAAAAGCAATTAAAACAATATTTGAAAAAAACATTTAAGTCAAAGAACTGTTTCGCTTTAAAAATTCTTACATTCAAAAAAGATCGCTATGTATTTATTTGTTATGACCAAGAACGATACACGATAGTTGAAGATGGATTCGAAAAGAACAGGTACCATTTTGGCTCTTCAGATGAAGCAATGAAAAAAGTAATGAAAATAGCAGATATTGAATTTAAAAATAGCTATAGACTTTATATACAAACTAAACTTAAACAATGACTCTCATTTGTTTTATCTTCTTGAAAGGAATGCTTTATTATAAATAAAAAACGACTCAAAATGAGTCGTATAAATCAATTATTGTAATAAATCATTAATTTCTTTAAATTCTTTATCAAGTTCTTTTTCATCATATTTCTCATATTTACCAGCTTCATGAAGGATTTTTTTAATTTCATGAATCGCTTTTCGTTCAACTAACCATTTTTTTAGGTTATGTTTTTTTTCTGGATTTTCAGATAACGTATCAAGTTCGTCTAATTCTTTATCCAGTTTATTAACCGTAGCAATAATTTTGTCTAAAGTTTTTTCTTCTTTATGTTCTAAATTTGACATTTATCTTCACGTCCTTTTTATTTGATAATTCAAGTATAAAATGTCAATATATTTTTTTCAAATAAAACTCTTTAGATATGTTTTATTGCATAAGTAAGTAGAACTAGTTCCCTCTATCACACTATACGATAAATCAATTTAGTTAAAAATATCCTCTTTGACTATCGTACTACTGTGATCAGTTAGGGTTTGCTAGTAAGCTATTTACTCAAAAATGCCTTGATATCAGAATTTTTGGTGTTTATTTGAATTGATAGAAGTCAATTTTAATCTTTAATCAAGATGCTAGAAATTAACATTGAACAGAAGAATAGAGTCATGCTATAATAATCGTGCAAAAAGGAACTGCGTCAACAGTTCCCTTTTGACAGCACCGCTAAAGACGGTGGCGAATTCAATGGTATTTCAAAAAGAAATAGCCAGTCGTCTCGCTAAAGTGACGGCTATTTCTTTTTGTCATGTTTAAGCATAGATACAACCAAGCCAATCAAAGAAATGGTAAACATACCAAACCCAAGAATGGTTTGAATTGTCTCGTATGCGGACAAAAAGGCATCTCCTTTCTCTAAAGTGTGAGATTATGTGCATAAGCACCACCTCGCTTTCAGAATGGAAAGCCACCGTTGTTAAACTATATTGTCACAAAGGATCGAAGCCTATAGACTTAGTGATCATTGCTTTAAAAAAATAACCGTTCTTTTGTTTTTTATTGAATAGAAGAATAGAGGTATGCTATAATAAACATGAAAAAAGGAACTGCGTCAACAGTTCCCTTTTGACAGCACCGCTAAAGACGGTGGCAATTAAACTAAATATTTCAAAAAGAAATAGCCAGTCTGCTCGCTAAAGTGACGGCTATTTCTTTTTGTCATGTTTAAGCATAGATACAACCAAGCCAATCAAAGAAATGGTAAACATACCAAACCCAAGAATGGTTTGAATTGTCTCGTATGCGGACAAAAAGGCATCTCCTTTCTCTAAAGTGTGAGATTATGTGCATAAGCACCACCTCGCTTTCAGAATGGAAAGCCACCGTCATTAAACTTTACTGTCACAAATGATTATAGCATATAGACTTAGTTATTTTCTTGAAAATTCAAGTAGAACTGAGTCTATTTTTTTGTTTGAAAATAAAAAAATAGAAGGGATAATGCGTATTGAAAAAAACAAACCAACTCACTTATCAAGGGTTAGTCAATTTTAGATTTTTTTGGCTAACTATTTTTTTAACTATTTAATTAGTTTATTTGTTGACAAACAAAATAAATAGTTTATCATTTATTTTGTTGATATCGATATAAACTAAGTAAATATTTTGGAGGTCATCTTATGAATAATCATGAAATTTTAGAAAATCTGTTAGAGATTGCGCATCAACCGTTTTTGATTTTTGCTTATCAAGTGGAAGAAAAGACAGACAATGCTTTTGAAACATTAAAAATTTTAGTGGCTGAGGACGATGTGACGGCAGGACGATTAGCTGAAGTGCTAGATATTAAACCGTCTAGTGTGACACAAATCATCAAAAAATTAGAAGAGGCTGGGACGGTCATGCGGGAAAAATCAGCAACGGATTCCCGAGTGACTTTGGTCAAGATTACTGATAAAGGTCGAGAAAGTCTGCAAGAGCGTGGTTCAATCAGTACAACATTAAAAGATGTCTTATTTAAAGGTTTTGCAGAAGAAGAGTTAGCACAATTGAATACCTACCTTGAACGAATGAATGAAAATATCAATCGTCCTGAATTTCAAGAAAAATTAGCTGAAGTTTTCGGCGATGATCAACGTTGGGAACGATTCAATAAGATGAGTGCGCATTTTGGCAGAGCACGTGAACAGATGATGGATCGTAGTGGGTTCGGTGGTTTTGGTCGAGGTGACTTTGATCGAGATGCCTTCGATGGACGATTTGATAGACATTACGGTGGCTTTGAAGGATGGAAGAAAGGACGTAGAAAATAATGGCACAAGGTGGAGGCGGAAGACCCGTTAGTATCTCGATGAAACAAACGAACACAAGATTTTCTTTGAAAGAATTTCTTGGTTTAATCAAACAAACAAAACCGCGCTATCCTTTACTGGCGATCGGCATGATTCTATTAGCAGGTTCATCAGCTGTACAAGTTTATGTTCCTAAATTGGCGGCTAATTTAGTTAATCATTTTCAAGAGGGGATCGATTATGCTTTATTAGGAAGAGTCGTGGGGATGTTCGTTTTTTCAGCTGTAATTTCAGCGATTGGCGGGACGGTTTTAGGAATTTTTGGCGAAAACGTCATTCAAAATATGCGAAAACGTTTATGGAATAAATTAACGATACTGAAAGTCACCTATTTTGATTCGGTGAAGGCGGGTGAGATGTCCAGCCGAGTAACGAATGATACGTCCCAGGTAAAACAGCTGTTGGCTGTGACATTTCCACAAACGATTGCGAGCATCATTACCGTGATCGGAACGGTTTATATGATGATCAGAATGGATTGGCATATGTCGCTAGCCATGGTTATTGCTGTTCCCGTCGTTATCCTATTGATGATTCCTGTGATGACCTTTGGTTCAAAGATCAGTCATATCCGTCAAGATGCTATGAGTCATTTCAATGGAATCGCAACAGAAACGTTGTCAGAAATTCGTTTAGTAAAAACGTCGAATGCCGAACAACAAGCACAAGAGCGGGCAGCAAATGAAGTCGATCGTTTGTTTCGCGTTGGTAAAAAAGAAGCAGTCTTTGATGCTGCAATGCAACCGATCATGATGATGGTTTTTATGAGCATGGTCTTTGGTTTGTTAGCTTATGGAATGCATCGTATTGCGATTGGAGCGATGACGATCGGGGTATTGATGAGTTTTCTCATGTATCTCTTCAATCTGATCGGCGCGATGCCAACGATTGCCACATTGTTTTCTGAAATGGCAAAAGCTGCTGGTTCGACACGCCGTGTACAAGAATTATTGAATGAAGTACCTGAAGACTTTGAATCTGGTGAAGAAGTGGATTTATCGAACAAAACATTGTGTGTTTCTAACGTGGACTTTGTTTATAGTGATGCTCCTGAGGAACCGATTTTAACGAATGTGTCTTTTGAAGCTAAACCTAACGAAATCATTGCTTTTGCGGGGCCTTCTGGTGGAGGGAAATCGACTACATTCAGTTTATTAGAACGTTTTTATGAGCCAACAGCAGGAACGATCAAATTTGGCACAACGGAGATCCAAAAGATCAAGTTGTCCAATTATCGTAGTCAAATTGGCTATGTTTCCCAAGATTCTGCTATTATGGCAGGAACGATCCGTTATAATTTAACTTATGGATTAGCGGATACTTACACAGATGAGCAGCTTTGGGAAGTGTTAGAATTAGCCTATGCACGTCAATTTGTGGAAGAGATGCCCAATGGTTTAGATACGGAAGTGGGCGAGCGTGGTACGAAAATTTCTGGAGGCCAACGGCAACGACTGGCAATCGCTCGAGCGTTCTTAAGAGATCCAAAGGTCTTGATGTTGGATGAAGCAACAGCAAGTCTTGATTCTGAATCAGAAGCAAAAGTCCAACAAGCCTTGGCAAATCTGATGAAAGGTCGGACAACATTAGTGATCGCACATCGTCTATCAACGATCGTGGATGCTGATAAAATCTACTTTATCGAAAAAGGAAAAGTAACCGGTTCAGGAAAACACGCTGAGCTTGTTCAAAAACACAAAACCTATGCCAAATACGTAGACGAACAATTTAAAGTTGATACATTGCAAATTGCCTAAGTGTTAAAAGCTGAATCCTTTTATCTTACTGAAAGAATGCGAAGAATCTAAGAGAAAGAAGAAATACTTTTTTCTGTTCTTTTTATTTGGTTAAACAATTTTCCGCGAAATAGATAATCAGGTTTAGAATGTTTAGGATATGTTTGGTAAACTGAGTATCAGACATCTTGAATCCTCCTATGAATTGGTCCGTTAAACTAATTCTAAAGGATTTCAAGGTGTCTTTTTTCACCGTTTATTCGTTTTTAGAGATACTAGGAGAGACTGAGACAAGTTTTGGCTCAGTCACACAAAGTATAGAAACAAAAGAGAAGGAATTATATACAGGTATAAAAATCTATCATCTAATCACAATTTATTCGTTTTGTCATCTATTTCATTGGCAATTGTATTTGAAAAACGACTCCTCTAGGTTCCCAGTCTCTTACGGACAGTTTGCCTTTATGCTGAGTGATGATCTGTTTGGCAATTGCGAGACCAAGACCATAGCCACCAGTTTCTTTAGAACGAGAGCGGTCTTCGCGGTAGAAGCGTTCAAAAATTCGTCTTTTGTCTTCATCGCTAATAGATGGCCCGTTGTTTTTGACTTCAATCAGCCAATTATCGTTGGAGATTTCAGATTGCAGGACAATTTTTTCTTTAGCTTCTGTGTATTTTAGCGCATTGTCCAGCAGAATAACTAGAACTTGGTGGATACGTTTTTCGTCGACTATCACTGGTTGATCGGCAAAGTTTTCCAAGACAAAATATTGATCGTTTATTTCTGCGATTTCCTGGAAGGGCTGGGCTAATTGACGAATAAATTCTTTGGGATTAACTGATTCTTTCTGCAGAAGCAACTGATTGGAATCACTGCGTGCCAAGGTTAGCAGGTCTTCAGTCAAGCTTTTCATTCGCCGTGTTTCATTCAGGGCTTGGGCAATTGGTTCAGACTCTTCCAAGATGGTGTGATTGGGACGGGTGAACAATTGCTGCAGGCTGTTTTGAATGATTGCTAGTGGCGTGCGTAATTCGTGAGAGGCATTTTCAACAAATTCCTGTTGTTTGCGCCATGAGAGCATGATGGGTTGCATATTCATTTTTGAAATGTAAAAGCTTATTCCAATCGAAATCAGCCAAAAAACGACCATACAGATAATCAGTGTTGTCTTGAAGGTTTTCATGGAGTCTGCGATTTGATTGGTATTGGCTAAAAATTGAATATAGGCGATGTCTCCTCCTTTATCTGCTTTGATTGTATACGAATGAAAGGAAAGTTTTTGGCTAGAATAGCCTGCATTTTTTAAACTTAATGCTTGAACAGAATCGAGATTTTTCTTATCTAAGGTTAAATTTTCCAGTTCAGTGAACCGTCCACCAATCGTGTCTTTGTTGAGAATCGTTCCTTCTTTTGACCATAAAATGATCTGAGTATTGAACTGATTATTGCCTTCTGGTCTATTCTCTCTCAGCTGCTCGCCCGGCATTTGTGCCAGAAAGGGATTGCTTTGTTGGTACCGGTTGATTTCCATCTGAATAAGATGTTCATTTTCCGCCATTTGAGTTAGTGACAGGTCTGTTTGGCGGTAGGCCGAGCTTTGCAGCAGTTGTAGAGTTATAAATCCTAATGATAGGAAGATACTTGCAAAAGCGGCTACATTTAAGAAGAAAAATTTTAATCGTTGTTTTCTTGATATTTCGGTATTCATAGCATTAATCCTTTTGTAAGATGTAGCCGACATTTCTCAGTGTTTTAAAGAGCTGATCTGCACCTGACGGCTTCAAATGTTTTCTTAAGTGACTCATATATACTTCTACAACTGTAATGGTCGTATCGGAATCAAATCCCCAAATCCGATCGAAGATTTGCTCCTTTGTTAAAATCACGCCCTTATTTTGGATGAAATAAACCAAGAGATCAAATTCTTTTCCTTGAATTGATAGGATCTCATCGTCGATGGTTACTTCTTTCGTCGCAAGGTTGCAGGTAATATTTTTATAGACGATTTGATTCTCAGAAAACAATCCTAACGAACGCTTCAATAACGCTTTGACCCGCATAATCAGTTCTTCGCGATAAAAAGGTTTCGTCAAATAATCGTCTGCACCTTTTTGAAATCCATTGATTTTGTCTTCTAGGCCATCTTTGGCAGTTAGAATCAGCACAGGGGTTTGGATATTTTTTTTTCGTAATTCTGCTAAGATTTCGTAGCCGTTTTTCCCTGGCAGCATCAGGTCTAGCAATATTAGATCATAAACACCAGTTTCTGCTTCAAATAAGCCTTCTTCCCCATCATAGATCTGTGTGATCTCACCTAAATCCGACAAGATTTCTTTTATATTATCTGAAAGTGTCGCTTCATCTTCTACTATTAAAAGGTTTATCATTGATTTTCTCCTTTTTCATCTATTACTTACTCAGTTTACCACGCTTTCCTAAAACAACCTTAAAAACTTTTTTATCTCGTTTAAGCTTCGGTTAAGCCAATTTGCCTATTCTATAAACAGACAAATGAAGGAGGAACCAAAATGAATTATATCAAACGGGCGATTCAAAGCCTTTGGGCCAAAAAAGGACGCAGCATCATTATGATCACCGTCTTTTCTGCCATATTAATTTTTGTATTAGCGGGGTTAACGATCCGCAGCGGCGCTGAACTGGCGACCACGAATGCGAAAAAAAGTGTCGGGGCAACCGTCACCTTATCAACGAACCGAGAGGCAATGTTCAAACAGCAATCAAATTCAGATTCAGATGATGAAAGCAGTCGTCCAGATCCAGGTAGCTTTGAACAGACACCCGTCAACTTGAGTGATGCAAAAAAAATCGCAGAATTAGCGAATGTTAAATCGTATTCATTTGAAGCAAGTACTTCAGCGGATAAAGGCACAGGGATTACACCGATCTCGAGTGATAGTGACAGTGAAGAGGAATCTTCGGATGAACAAGCTGTTGGATTTGGTGGACAGAAAGCACCTGGTGGGATGAGTCAAGGGGATTTCCAAATTAAAGGTGTTTCCGAAAGTAATTCTTACAGTGATTTTTCATCAGGAACAGCTAGCCTAGTTGAAGGCAAGGCAATCACTTCGGATGATGAAGGGACGAATAATGTACTGATCGAGCAAAGTTTAGCGGAAGCAAACGATCTAAGTGTCGGGGACAAATTTAAGATTAAAGATACCGATGATAAAGATGTTGAAGTTACTATTAAAGGTATTTACAAAACAAGTGATTCTGGCAACAGTATGAGTGCTCGCTTCAACTTTATGAATCCAGCGAACACGATTTTTTCTTCTTATACACTGGTTAACACCTTAACTGGATCGGAAGGAAAAACGATCGATTCGGCAGTTTATAACTTAGATGATCCCAAAGACATGGACAGCTTTGTAGAAGCAGCGAATAAATTGATCGATACGGATACATTCAGCTTAGAAACCAATGATCAAATGTATCAGCAAATGCTTCAGCCGTTGAATAATGTATCAAGCTTTGCGAAGAATATCGTGATTTTAGTAGCCGTAGCCGGAGTCATTATTTTGACATTGATTATTATGCTGTCGATTCGTGAACGTAAATATGAGATCGGTGTATTACTTTCATTAGGTGAATCACGGGTCAAAGTTATTTCACAATTTTTCGTTGAGATTTTTGTCTGCATGATCTTCGCTTTAGGGATCGCTGCAGCTAGCGGAAATGTTGTTGGCAATGCAGTCGGCAACCAGTTGTTGAGTCAGCAAACAACTTCGCAAAATGCAGATGGACAAGAAGCGAATACGGCAGGAAACGGCGGTCCAAATCAAGGTAACCAAGGACAAGCACCTGGTGGCGGAAACGGTGGTCCTAGTGGTGGTCAAATGGGAAGCAATCCATTTACACAATCAAAAGAAATTCAAGAACTAAATATTTCAATGCAGCCAACCGAGATATTAAGTCTTGCAGGAATTGGGCTGGGGATTAGTTTATTCTCAATTGTCCTTTCATCAGCAGGAATTCTACGACTGAATCCGAAGAAAATATTGATTTCCTAATTAAAGGAGGAATTTTTAATGACACTATCAACAAAAGATTTAGGCTACTGGTATGAAGACAACCGACGATTATTCGAAAACGTTAATTTAACTTTTGAAAAAGGCAAAATGTATGCAATTTTAGGTACGAGCGGTTCAGGGAAAACGACTTTTTTATCCCTGATCGCAGGACTAGATACACCAAAAAACGGAGAAATTCTCTATGATGACAAATCGTTGAAAAAAATTGGATTGCGGGAATATCGTCGTAAAGATGTATCAATTGTATTCCAAGCCTATAATCTACTGCCGTATTTATCGGCAGTAGACAATGTGGTAACAGCGATGGAGATTGCTCAAAGCCAACAGACAGATAAAAAAGCCTACGCCTTAGCGAACTTGGAAAAAGTCGGAATCACTAAGGATTTAGCAGATAAAAAAGTTACGATGCTATCTGGTGGTCAGCAACAACGAGTAGCAATCACTAGAGCCCTATGCTGTGAACACGATCTAATCGTTGCGGATGAACCGACTGGAAACTTGGATGAAACAACTTCCAGCGAGATCGTTAAACTTTTCCAAGAGATTGCACATGAGCAAAAGAAATGTATTATTTTAGTCACCCACGAACAGGATGTCGCTAAAGGCTGCGATGTGGTGTATGAACTGAAAAATCAAGAATTCAATCAAGTATCTTAAACAAACAGAATTTCGGTTCAGCTAGTATGAATGAGTAGGAAATGAATAGAGGAGACTGAGAAAATTTTTGCTCAGTCTCTCTTTTAGTAATAGTCGTTTTTTTTAGGTTGAAAGGAATAAAGTGACCTATTAATAAAAAGAATAACAGATATAATTCTTGTAAAAGAGCGATAGATAGGAGTGTTTAGAATGGGATTGTTTCAATGGCTTAGAAAAAATTTTTCAAATAATCAAGATAAAGAAGTCAATGAAATGCTACTTAAGCTAAATAAAAAAATTCATGAACCGAAAGACTTTTGTCCGGCGACTACAGCATTAATCCGCTTGTATGACCGAGAAAAAAATGCAAAAGAAATAAATAAAGGTGAAACCAGTTATGAATCTCATACTGAAGCCTTTCATAAAGAAATACAAGTCCATAGTCAAGAAAAGATTTATCTAACAGATTATTTAAATATCTGGCTACAAATAAATGAAGCAAAATTACAGGAATATAAGTTGGATACAATGTTCGAGAAAGGAAATTTAAAGGAAATCAAAGTAGAACTAGCGAAGAATATAAAGATAAAAAGTGAAATTTTATCGCGGTGTTTGGGAGGGGAAATTACTAATTATCGGCTTAATCAACAAGCTTATCAAGAAATGTTTGGGCGAATAAATCCTAAAGGCTGTCAAAGAAACAAAGTGGTAATTGATTTTCAAGTAACAAAGAAGATCAATGATTTCTCATTGAATAAGGGGAGGGATCAGATGGAGAGTCAGACAAAACAAAAAACTCAAACGAATGGATGCCAAACGATGGAAAGTATAACTGATAAAATAAAGGAACCCAGTTTAATCGAAACAAAGGCACAATCTAGTGAGACAAAAGTTCAAGAAAATTTAGGTAGAGAATAAACAAGCACTTTGAGATTGCTTTGATAGTGTGCGTTGTGATAAGTGAAACGCCCTCGAAACAGCGGGTACTGTTTTGAGAGCGTTTCTAGTGCAGAAATGAATATTCATTTATCTGTTTTTATTCATTTTCATATTCTTCAAGCTCAATACTCAAATCTTCCCATTCAGAAAGTTTTGTTTCTTGAGATTGGCGAGTTGCTTCGAGTGTTTGATTCAATTCATTTAATTTGAGATGGTTATCCAAATTCTCTGGGGACACCATTTGCTGTTCTAGTGCCTCGATCTGTTCATCTAAAATAGCTAATTCTTCTTCAATTTGAGTGATTTTACGTTGTAAACTACGTATCAGCTTTTGTTGCTCTTTACTTTGGAAATAGGTTTTCTTGTTCGTAGAAATATGCTCTTCTTCTGGTGTTTTTTCAGCTAACAGCTCTGCTATCTCCGCTTCTTCTTGTTTCTTTTCCAAATAATAATCATAGTCACCTAAATAAACTTTACTACCGTTTTCCGATAATTCGATGACTTTTGTGGCAATCCGATTGATGAAATAACGGTCATGAGAGACAAACAACAAAGTACCATCATAATCAATCAAGGCATTTTCTAATACTTCTTTATTATCAATGTCCAGGTGGTTGGTTGGTTCGTCTAAAATCAAAAAGTTTTCTTGATTCATTGCGAGTTTTGCAAGGGCGACTCGGGCTTTTTCACCACCGCTTAGCAAGGGGATGGTCTTTTCTACATCTTCACCAGAAAATAGAAAGGCACCCAAAACGCTACGAATTTCTTTTTCGGGAGTCGTTGGATGTTCATCCCATAATTCAGCTAAAATTGTTTTGTTGGTGTGTAAGTCTGCTTGACCTTGATCGTAGTAGCCGATCGTCACATTGGTTCCTAAATGTTCTTTTCCACGGATAAACGGCAACTGATGGATGATCGATTTTAAAAGCGTGGATTTACCAATACCATTGGGGCCGACCAGTGCAATGGCTTCTTGACGCCGAATATCAAGATTGATCGGTTCAGACAAAACATCATTATGATAACCAATCGCAGCATCTTCGATTTGTAATACAACATTTCCTGATGGCTTTGCTACATTGAAAAGAAAGTGAGCTTGTTTTTCGTCTCCTTGAGGACGGTCAATCCGATCCATTTTCTCAAGGACTTTTCTGCGACTTTGGGCTCTTTTCGTCGTAGAAGCGCGTACCAAGTTGCGTGCGACAAAATCTTCCAATTTATGGATCTCAGTTTGTTGTTTTTCATAAGCTTTCCATTCAGTTGCTAATTGTTCAGCTTTCATATCAAGATACTTCGAATAATTCCCTTTATAGTGGCGCATTTTTTTTCGACTTAATTCGTAAACTTCTGTTGCGACTTTATCTAAGAAATATCGGTCATGGGAGACGATCAGTAAGGCACCAGTATAACTTTGCAGGTAGCCTTCTAACCAAGAGAGAGTCTCAATATCTAAATGGTTGGTTGGTTCGTCTAAAATCAGTATATCTGGATGTTGGAGCAACATTCTTGCTAACGCTAAGCGAGTGCGTTGTCCGCCAGACAATTCATTGATTTTTTGATCATAAAAAGACGGATCAAATTTAAAGCCATGCAAAACAGAGCGTATTTCATTTTCGTAGCCATAACCGTTTCTATCTGAAAAATCGTGTTGTAATTTATCGTATTCTTTCAAAAGTGACTCATAGGAAGGTGTATCAGGTGTTCCTTCACTAATCAAGATTTCAAGTTCGCGCATTCGATTTTCCATTTGACGGATTGTTTCGAATGATTTAAGCATTTCATTCCAGACTGTTTCTGCTGAATCTAACCCAGTATCTTGTGCCAGATAGCCTAAAGTAGCAGCTTTATTTTTAGCAATTGTTCCTTCATCGGGGCGTTCGATTCCAGCAAGGATCTTCAAAAGTGTTGATTTTCCTGCTCCGTTACGGCCGACTAATGCGATCCGAGCCCCTGTGCTGATTTCTAAATGGATATTCTCAAATAAGATCTCTGCACCGAAGTGACGAGCAATTTGATTGGCTTGTAATAATATCATGGAATCCTCTTTTCTACTTTGTGAATTCTCTAAGAATAAATCTCTTTTTCAACTAGTAGTCTACCATAAATTCCTTGATACTGCGAGGTTCAAAGAAATGATAAAAAAATGAATAAAGAATAAAATTTCACAATATCCAAGCAATCAAATTGATTTTTTCCTATATATACTGATATGATGGATAAATCAAAGTAAACTTAAAGTAAAAGTGGAGGTAATTAAGTGAAAGATCATGTTATTCCAAAGGCAACAGCCAAACGGCTACCTTTGTATTACCGTTATTTACGAATCTTAAATAATGCTGGTAAGAAAAAAGTATCATCAACTGAATTAAGTGAGGCTGTTCAAGTTGACAGTGCAACGATTCGCCGTGATTTTTCATATTTTGGAGAATTAGGAAAACGAGGCTATGGCTACGATGTTGAAGACCTCATGCATTTTTTCGCAAAAACATTGAATGATGATCAATTGACTAATGTGGCGTTGATCGGTGTCGGTAATTTGGGAAGTGCCCTTTTAAAATATAAATTCCATCAAAGTAACAGTATCCGTGTAAGTTGTGCATTTGATGTCAACGAAGCAATCGTTGGACGGATCGTGGATGGGATTCCCGTTTACCCTATGGAAGATATGTTTGAGCAAATCAAGATCCAACAAATCGAAGTAGCAATATTGACGATACCAGCTGAGCGAGCACAAGAAGTAGTTAATCGGTTGACTGAAGCGGGCATTAAAGGTATCTTGAATTTTACTTCTGCTCGATTAAATGCGCCAGCAGACGTGTTGATTCAAAATGTTGACTTAACGAATGAATTACAAACGTTGATTTATTTTCTTCATTCTGATGCATCCTTGCAAGCGACTGAAGAAACTGAGTAACGAATGATTCAGATGACCTGGTTGGTTTACTAAACAGTCTCAAGTGATGAATGATCATTTTAGAAGTCGTGATTTCCGAAATTGATGTCTCAGTTTTTGTGAAATTTCGGCTCTTTTTTGTGGTCCGTTCGGTGGGTAACCATCTTCTTGTCACCGAACAAAAGTTCCTATATAATCATGATAGGGGTGAGTGAGATGGAATTACAGTTTCCTTTACATAATGATACATCTAGAAAAATCATTCATATCGATATGGATGCTTTTTTTGCCTCTGTCGAAGAACGGGATCATCCAGAATTTAGAGGGAAACCCTTAGTTATTGCCAGACATCCGAGTGACACTGGTGGTCGAGGAGTGGTTACTACAGCGAATTATGAAGCAAGAAAGTATGGCATCCATTCAGCGATGAGTGCGCAAAAAGCATATGAATTATGTCCACAAGCTATTTTTAAACCAGGCGATCATCAAAAATACAGTGAGATCTCACAAATTGTTCGTGAGATTTTTTACCGATATACGGATATCGTTGAGCCTGTCAGTATTGATGAAGCCTATCTTGATGTGACGAACAATAAACGCAATTGTAAATCAGCAATCAAAATTGCTCGTTTGATCCAAAGAGACATTTGGGAAGAGGTAAAACTGACCTGCTCGGCAGGTGTGAGCTATAATAAGTTTTTAGCGAAATTAGCCTCAGATTTTCAAAAACCTAAAGGCATTACTATCGTTGCACCTCAAGACGCATTGACGTTCCTAAAGGCACTACCTATTGATAAATTTCATGGGGTAGGAAAAAAAACCGTCCCTAAGATGCATGAACTTGGTATTTTCACTGGAGAAGATCTTTATAATTGTACAGAGATGATGTTGATCCAACAATTTGGCAAGATGGGCTATTCGCTTTATCGAAAAGTAAGAGGTGTCCATGATGCACCAGTCAATGTGACAAGGGAAAGAAAATCTGTAGGAAAAGAGCATACTTATGGTCAGCCACTACAAACGGAAGAAGCGGTATTAGCACAATTACGACAATTAGCTGAGAAAGTAGAAGAGTCGTTGAAAAGAGTCCAAAAACATGGAAAAACCGTAGTGTTAAAAGTGAGATATACGGATTATACGACAGTCACGAAAAGAGTCACTTTACCTGAGTATATCTATAAGAAAGAAGCGCTCTTTTATCAAGCAAGTTTGATTTGGGAAGAAATTTTAGGGATTGAACAAGGCATACGTCTCTTGGGGATCACGTTAACGAATTTAGATCCCATGACTTATGAGAATATTGTGTTACCTTTGTGGGAATGAAAAAACAGTAGAAAACGTGTTGGAAATCAACATACGTTTCTACTGTTTTTTATTCAATAAGGAGTGGGAGGACCTAAATGAACTCCTGTTTTTTGATTTGTTCATACGATTCTGTAGCATCGCTGCATTTTTCCCAAATCACTACTCTATTTTCGGCTAGCGATTTTTTGACATCGATGATGCGTTGATTACTACTACCGCGAAACTGTAGTTTTAAATCCTTTTTACTTAGTTCAAAACGTCCATCAACTAAGATATCGATTTTTGCTAAAAGAGCTAACTTGTCTTCGGAGTCTTGAAGTAGTTCGTCAAAAGTATAACCGGTCCACGACCAGATATCTTTGGTCTGACCAAATTCTTGTCGGATACGCTCAACGACTTGGAGACAGACGTCCGTGTTTAGAAAAGGTTCCCCGCCTAAAAGGGTCAGTCCTTGAACGTAATCATGGCGGAGATCGGTAATGATTTGTTCTTCCAGCTCTGGTGTGAAAGGTTTACCATAGCGGAAGTTTTGCGCTGCTTTATTGAAACATCCTTCACAAGCAAATAAGCAGCCACTCACATAAAGACTATTTCTTACGCCTTCGCCATCCACAAAGTTAAATGGTTTGTAATCAGCAATGTAATTTTGGCTGTAATCTTGTGCCAGCCATTCTTTAGGTTTAGGATTTCGCATAAAAAAACTTCTTTCTAACATCAAAGTATGAAAAATTTACTTAAAACTCAAACCAGTTTCACAGCAAGCAGTCTCAGAAAAGATAATGGACTAGCCTCAAAAAAATGCAAATAAATCGAACGGTCACGGTTCACGCACCGTTCGATTTATCGTAGTCACGCTGTGAAAGGGGATTGTTTTCTAAGGAATAACTGATCGCTCTATCTTTTTTCTTAGAGTAAATTAGAACGAAATAGTAGAGAAAGATTACTTCATATGTTTGACACGTGAAGAGATCTCCTTGTGACGACCGTGAACCATTGGACGTGCTTGTGGGTTACCTAAATAGCCACAGGTTCTTTTAACGACGTCACAAGTTTTTGGATCATGATTGCCGCATTCGGGACATTCAAAGCCACGTTCGGTTGGTTTGAAGTCACCTTCAAAGCCACATTTGTAGCAATGATCAATTGGTGTATTCGTTCCTAAATAGCCAACTTTATCGTAAGCATAATCCCAAACGGCTTCTAATGCTTTCGGGTTTTGTTGAAGCATTGGGTACTCACAGTAATGGATAAAACCACCAGAACAATACTTCGGATAATCTTTTTCAAAATCTAGTTTTTCAAACGGAGTTGGGTTTTTACGAACGTCATAATGGAAACTATTCGTGTAATATTCTTTATCAGTGATGTTTTCGACTTCGCCAAATTTTTCTGTATCTAAACGGCAAAAACGATCAGTTAAGCTCTCACTAGGTGTAGAGTAAACGCTGAAATGATATCCATATTCGTCACCCCAAGCATCTGCTTTGGCTTTTAATTCTTTCACGATATCAAGGGTAAAATCTTTTGCTTCGGGATTGTTTTCCCATTCCCCACCATAAAAAGCAGAAGCCACTTCGTAAAGACCGATATAACCTAAAGAAACCGTTGCACGACGATTTTTGAATAATTCATCGACAGCATCTGTTTTTGAGAGACGTTTGCCGAATGCACCATACATATATAAGATTGGTGCGTTAGCAGGGATCGCTTCTTTACAACGATCGACACGATAAACTAAAGCATCTTTCATGATGGCTAAGCGCTCAGAGAGGATTTGCCAGAATTTTTCCTGATCGCCTTTCGCTTCGATGGCAATACGAGGTAAGTTTAGTGTGACCACACCAAGATTCATTCGACCAACGTTCACTTCTTGGCCATTTTCATCTTTCCAACCTTGTAAAAATGAACGACAACCCATAGGTACTTTGAAACTACCGGTTAATTCAACGATTTTGTCGTAGTTTAAAATATCAGGATACATCCGCTTAGTTGCACATTCCAAAGCTAATTGTTTAATGTCATAATTAGGATCAGTTGGGTTCAAGTTTATGCCATCTTTTAATGTGAAAATCAATTTAGGGAAGATAGCTGTCCGCTTTTCGCTACCTAAGCCATTGATCCGATTTTGTAAGATTGCTTTTTGAATTTCTCGCTCAAACCAGTTTTTTCCTAAACCAAAGCCAAGAGAAGTAAATGGTGTTTGACCATTTGAAGTAAAAAGAGTATTGATTTCATATTCTAGACTTTGCATCGCATCAAAAATATCTTTTTTGGTTTTTGATTTCGCATACTCTACTCGACGTTCAGGTGTTTCGATCCATTCTTCTGCATCCGCTAAATGTTTTTGATAATTCAGTTCAGCGAAAGGAGCAAGTAATTCATCTGTTCGGTCAGCAGAACAACCACCATATTGACTGGAAGCTACATTTGCAATAATCTGTGAAATTTGAGCAGTAGCAGTTTGAATTGATTTTGGTGATTCCACTTCAGCATTTCCAATTTTGAATCCGTTGTTCAACATTCCTTTGAAATCGATCAAACAACAGTTTGTCATTGGTGTGTATGGATGATAATCTAAATCATGGTAATGGATGTCGCCTTTTTGATGCGCATTTGCGATATGTGGGGGCAACATTTTCAAACCGATGGATTTTCCAACGATACCAGCGGTTAAATCTCTTTGAGTATTGAAGACATTACTATCTTTATTCGCATTCTCATTGACAACTGTTTGGTCTTTATTGATCAATTTTTTGATCGAAAAATTGATATCTGTCGCTTTGCTTCTGGCAAAATCACGTTTTGTGCGGTAATTGATATATTCTTCTGCTAATTCATATTCGTTTTTTTCTAAAAGAATGTGTTCAACGATATTTTGGATCTCATATATTTTAACGTTGTCGGTAAAGCGTCGTTTGATTTCTTGAACGACTAAATCCACGATCGTTTGAATTTTTTCATAAGTAAGTGGAGACAATGAGCCATGAATTTTCTTTTCAGCTTTGACTAAAGCCTCATTGATTTTTGTTTCATCAAATTCGACACGTCGACCATCTCGTTTAATGATTGTTATGTTTGATACTTCTGAATGAAGGGGATCTGTTACTTTTTCTTCAATTTGTACACTCATTTTATTCAACTCCTGCTAAATTCTTCTTGTCTATCATAAAACAAAATCCACGAAGGAGCAACTAAATACTAGCTATATATAGTATGCAAACAGGTGTATAAACGAACAACTATACTATATGTTGTATATATTTCTTTGTGAAAAAAAGTGAAAACGTAAGTTTATAGGATTTTTATTTTGAATATACCGCTTTCGTGAATAAAATAGATGAATAAAAATTTTTTTAAAAAAAGGTTATGTCTGTGAAATGATAAAAATCTAAAAAGAAATGCTCAAATGCTGTAAAGATCAGAGAAAAAAACCAAAGAATATGCTAATATGCTGGTAAGTGTGTCAGTGTGGCGAGTAAGCAAAACCCAAGGAGGAAAGCCATGGATAAAATGATCGAGGTAAAACATGTAAGTAAAAGCTATGGAAATAAGCTTTCGCCGGTAAAAGTACTTGATAATATCTCTTTTACAGTAGAAAAAGGAGAATTTGTTGGCATCATGGGACCGAGTGGTGCTGGAAAGACGACTTTGATGAATATTCTTTCGACGATCAATCTACCAACGATGGGAAGTGTGTTGATCCAAGGAAATGAGATCACTAAAATGAAAAATAATGAATTGAGTGACTTCCGTCGCAAAAAATTAGGATTTATTTTTCAAGAATTTAATTTGATCGATACATTGAATGCGAAGGACAATATCTTACTACCATTAGCGGTGGAACGAATCTCGAAAGAAGAGATGGAAAAAAGTGTGTTGCATGTTGCTCAATTATTAGGGATCGAAGAAATCTTAAAACGTTATCCAGATGAATTATCAGTTGGTCAGAGACAACGGATTGCGGCTGCTAGAGCATTAGTTATTCAACCACAAGTCATTTTTGCTGATGAGCCAACCGGGTCTCTGGACTCGAAATCAGCCACCGAGTTACTAAATTATTTAACAACGATGAACCGAGTAGAAAAATCAACTATCTTATTAGTAACACATGATCCGTATACAGCCAGTTATTGTGATCGGATTTTATTTATCAAAGATGGGGTGATTTTCTCTGAAGTAGTTCGCAGAGGTTCAAGAAACGAATTTTTTGAACGGGTGATTGATATGCAGGCGACCATTGGGGGAGGTGGAAAACTCAATGCTTTATAAGTTGGCTGCGAAAAGTTTTCTGCGACAGTCAAGAGGGTATCTCGTTTACTTTTTTAGTCTAACGTTATCAACGATGATCTACTATTCTTTTAGTACGATTTCTTATGATCAATTATTGAACCGAAGGACACAGCAAGATTCTTTATTCAATGTTTTTTTTGGTATGGGTAGTTGGATTATCTTAATCGTATTACTTTTTTTTGTTATTAGTGCAAATCGTTTTTTCTTTAACCGCAGACAAAGAGAGATTGGGATCTATCAGTTGTTTGGTGTGAAGAAAACCCAAATCTCACTGATCTATGTATTGGAAACAATGGCTATTGGATTATTCGCCTGTACAGCAGGGATTATTTTAGGAATCATTTTCTCAAAATTATTTTCTATGATCTTGATTCGCATGATGAACTTGCAAATCACGAGTCTTTTCTTCATTTCCGTGCCATCGATTTTTGAAACCTTTCTGTTGTTTTTTTTGATTTTATCTGTTGTTTCTTTGTATTCATTATGGAAAATCTGGCGCTATCCGACGATTCGAAATTTTGGCGAATACGATCATTTGGAAAGTAGCAAGTTAAGAGTTCGGACACGCCATCGTTTTTTAGGAACACTGGGTTTATTGCTGATCTCTAGTGGTTATTTCTTTGCGGTCCACTATCGGGAATTTGCTGCTAAACTTTTTATTTTTACGCAAGATCTTCGCTTTCCTTTCTTATTATTTGTTCTGATCCTGCTGTTTTGTGTGATCGGGACATATCTGTTCTTTTGTTTTTCCCTACGTGTGTTAATCGATTTGGTGAGTCGTTCTCGAATTAAGTATCGAGGGATCAACTTCTTGCTGATCGGCAATACGCAGATCCATCTGCTGAAAAGCTGGCGGATCAATTCGTTGATCACACTGATCATGGCTCTAGCTTTAACGATGATTGGCGCAATGATGAGTGCGACTGTCATCATGTCTCGAAATGTGGAGATGGTCTCACCGGTATCTTATCAAATGGATAAGGCAACAGCCGATAAGCTGCGACCGCTTCTTGCAAGTGAAGGGCAAACGATCACAAAAGAAATGACGATCAATTACAAAGTAATTGGAAGTTACTATAATGATAAGTTAGACGGGATTTCTGAGGAAAAAGTATTTCAATTGGTAAATTTGATTCCAGAAAAAGAATATCATGCCTTTCGACAATTCAATCCTAAAATGCCTAAAATTGATTTAACATCGGATAACAGCACTGTGGTATTAGATAGTATGAAAAACATCTTTAGAAATTTTTCAATGTATGATTCAACATTCTACTTGCCCGATCAAACTTTAGATATTCAAGCAACCTTACCTAATTTTTTAGGAGATGGTTCGTTGAGGTATTTCGGTCCGACACTCGTTGTCAGTGATGATTATTTTGCTAAAGCATCTGGACTAAACTATCAAGTGGTCAATTGGAATGTGCAAGGGGGAGATCAGGAAAAAATCATTGAACGTATTTCTAAAGAGATTCCTACAAGTTATGAGAACATCATTTATTATGATTATGAGATCAAAGGAGAGTCTATAACTGGAACGATTCATAAAAATGAATCGCACCAAGAAAAAGCAGCTTCAGATCAATCTTCTGATGAATACAATAATGAAGATTCACGTCTTAACTTTTCTGCACGTTTACCATTTAAACGGACAGTTGAACAAGGAATTGGTTTAATGGCGTATGTTTCGATCTTTATTGGAATAATTGTTATTGTCACGACTGGAAGCATGCTGATGGTTCGTCAATTAGCAGAAGCAGAAGAAGAACGAGAGAATTATCAATTATTAACGAAATTAGGGATTTCTCGAAAAAAAGTGAAGCGAGTCATCTTTGGGCAAAATGCGATCATGTTTTTCCCACCAATTATTTTGGGGAGTATGCATACCTTTTTTGCCATTGAAGTATTTACTCAATATGTCGATACAGCAAATTATGGGTTAGCATATCTGATTTGTGGCTCACTTGTCTTGATCTATATCTTGTTTTATTACATCACAAGTGTCTTATATTGCAGGATTATTGAGGAATAAATCAAGCTATATTTAAATGATCAAAAGGTGAGTACTCTGTTTTTTTAATTTGAATGAAGAAAGGCTTAAACGATTTGTTAGATAGATCGTTTAAGTCTTTTTAGCTTTTTTAAAAAAAATCTTTATTTATTTGAGGTGATGCTTATATTATAATAACCGTCTTTTTGTAGTTAATCTAAATTGTGACAAAATTGTTAGCAGAAAAGCGATTACTGTTAGGAAAACAAATGTTGTTTTTTAAAAAGAATGGGTAAAATTGTTTTGAGATTCGATTAGGAGGGAAATATAAATTGAAAAATTGGTGGAATAATCCTCAATTTAGGTACTGGGGCACGTTTGTGGTACGAACATTATTGTATAGTGCAATTATTTTTATGTTGATTTATTTGTACCATTATAAAAATGTCCAAGGCGGATCTTTTATCTATAATGAATTTTAGGAGGAAGACGATGGATATTCAAACAATCGTTGAATCAATTGATTTTTTTGGTCAAACGGAACCAGATCGGGTCGTTTATCAGACAGAAATCACAGAGCATACCTATGGTGAGCTAAAAAGAAAGTCCGATGCTTTAGCAGCTTATTTAGACAGAAATCTACAGAAACAGGGACCAATCGTGGTTTTTGGAAATCTAGAGTTTGAAATGATCGTTTCTTTTCTTGGTGTCACCAAAGCTGGCCATGCCTATCTTCCGATTGAAGAACATACGCCGAATGAGCGAATTGAATCAATTCTTCGAGTAGCAAAACCAGCTTTGATCATTAGTGTCGGTGACTGGCAGATGGAAACAGATGGTATCCCAGTGATTTCTCGGGAAGAATTAGCAACGATCACGAAAAAAGAGAGTCAATACGAAACAACACATCCAGTTAAAGGTGACGAAAATTATTACATTATTTTTACCTCTGGTACTACAGGTGAGCCCAAGGGTGTGCAAATCAGTCATGATAACTTATTGAGCTTTGTTCGTTGGACGATCCAGGAATTTCATCTTGAACAGGGTCTACGTTTCTTAGCACAAGCACCATTTTCGTTTGACTTATCTGTTTTTTCGATTTATCCAGCACTTGTGACAGGAGGAATGTTAAAACCCTTAGAAAAAGCGGTTATTCAAGACTTTAGACAATTATTTTCTACTTTAGCAAAGTTGAAATTAGATGTCTGGGTATCAACTCCTTCATTTATCGATATCTGTTTGATGGAACCCACTTTTGATGCGGAACATGTACCAGATCTAGCCACTTTCTTGTTCTGTGGGGAAGAATTAACCAAAAAAACAGCGCAAGAATTATTGAAACGATTTCCTGAAGCCCGTATTTATAATACGTATGGACCAACGGAAGCCACGGTTGCTATTTCAAGTATCCAAATCACTCAAGGTATTTTAGATCGCTATGAACGTTTACCGATTGGTTATATCAAAGAAGATACCGAGGTTCAGATTATGAATGATCAAAAAGTGCAACCGGTCAATCAAACAGGTGAAATTATTATCTTGGGTCCTAGTGTCTCCAAGGGGTATCTGAATAATCCAGAAAAAACCAAAGCTGCTTTTTTCAAGAAACAGGATCAACAAAGTTATCATACTGGCGATGCTGGGTTTCTTAATGAGGAAGGTCTTTTGTTCTATGAGGGACGAATGGATCAACAGATAAAACTTCATGGGTATCGAATCGAATTAGGAGATATCGAACACGGGCTTTTGTTAGATGAACGGATTAAACAAGCGATAGTTGTTCCAAAATACCAAGGAACCAAAGTTCAACAACTAGTTGCTTTTATTGTATTAGAAAAAAATTCGCCAGAACCAAGTTTTAAACTCTCTAAATCAATTAAGGAAAAATTGGCACATTCGGTCATGGATTACATGATCCCTCAAAAAATCAATTACATTGATCTTTTACCACAAACGGTGAACGGGAAAATCGATCGGAAAAAATTAATAGCTGAGGTGAATCCTCAATGACCTTTCCACATATGATCCCGTACGCAGAACCTTATTATTTTCTGCTGTTAATCATCGGTTTAGTACCGATCGTGCTATCATTGTTGATTCGAGGGAAAAGATTGCCAATTTATCAAACACTCATCACCTTGCTTTTCTTATTCATCAGTTTTGGTGGTGTCTATTGGCAACAAGGTGTAGCCTTGATTGCATATGTTGTTTGGCAGACATTATTAGTTTGGGCTTACTTCGTTTACCGTCAAAAGAAAAATCAAGGTATTTGGTTTTACTTAGCGGTGATCCTAGCGATTTTCCCATTATTTTTAACAAAAGTCACACCGTTTTTTGCCCATGGGAAAGAATCTTTTCTAGCTTTTCTAGGGATCTCCTATCTAACCTTTAAATCTGTTCAGATGATCATGGAAATTAGGGATGGATTGATCAAGAACTATCAGCCTTTTCGTTATATTCAATTTTTACTCTTTTTTCCAACGATCTCATCTGGACCAATCGATCGCTATAGAAGATTTGAAAAGGATCAATGTCAGCCACCTGCAACTGAGAAATATCTGACATTATTAGAAAAAGGTATCCAAAATATTTTTCTAGGTTTTTTATACAAATTTATTATTGGCTATTATTTGGGTCAAGTGTTGTTACCAATCGTTTCCAAAGCTGCCTTGCAACATGGTGGTTTTTCTTGGTCATTAGTAGGATATACCTATGTGTATAGTTTATATCTGTTTTTTGACTTTGCAGGCTATAGTTTGTTTGCGGTGGGAACGAGTTACTTGATGGGGTACCAAACACCAATCAACTTTAACAAACCATTCTTGTCTTGGAATATCAAAGAATTTTGGAATCGTTGGCACATGACGTTATCATTTTGGTTTCGAGATTATGTTTATATGCGCTTGATGTTTTTCTTGATGAAGAAAAAATGGTTCAAAAGTAAAATTGTAACCTCGAATATTGGTTATTATGCATTATTCCTATTGATGGGAATCTGGCATGGTCTAACTTGGTATTACATCGTGTATGGGTTGTATCATGCTACTTTGATTTGCTTAACCGACGTTTGGCTACGATTCAAGAAAAAACATAAAAAACAACTACCATCCAATTGGTTTACTCACGCTTTTGCTGTCTTTATGACTTTCCAAGCAGTTTGTTTTAGTTTATTGATATTTTCGGGCTTTTTAGACCAACTTTTGTTTAAGTAAAGCAGATGATTATCTAAGACTTAAAAATGATTTATTTTACATTATGATTATTTAAGGAGAGATTATATTATGGAAGAACAAATTTTAACTATTTTAGAAGACATTACAGGAACAGATGAAATAAGAGAAAATCGAGAGCTTGATTTGTTTGGTGAAGGATTGCTAGATTCACTTGCTTCTGTTCAATTATTAGTCGAATTAGATGGACAATTAGATGTTCAAGTCCCTGTTTCTGAATTTGATCGTGAACAGTGGGGCACACCGAATAAAATCATTGCACAAGTACAAGAATTGAAGGGATGAGAATGAAAAAGAAATTATTTGCTATTTTCGGTCCAATCCTTTTAGCCTTTGGATTGATAGCAGTTTTTTTCACTTCTTCGTATCGTGTGGATCTAACCGACCCAACAATCATAAAAAAAGCTTCTACATCCATGTCCGAAAATGTGTTAAAAGGAGATATCATCAAAAACGAAGCCTTAGCTGAAAAAAAATATGTTCCTTTTTTTGGTTCAAGTGAACTCAGTCGGATCAGTCCGTTTCACCCATCCGTCTTGGCGGAGAAATACCATCGTGATTATCGTCCCTTCTTATTAGGGGCACCTGGGACACAATCATTAAGTCAGTATATGATGATGCGCTCTGCAGGAGATGATTTGAAAAATAAGAAAATCGTTTTTATCATTTCTCCACAATGGTTTGTCAAAGATGGCGTAAAAAAAGATTATTTTGATACGTATTATTCACAGTTACAAACCCTTGACTGGCTGTTCTCATTGAAAAAAATCACTCCTGCTGACCGTTATTTAGCTAGAAGACTTTTACATTTTTCTATCGTTAAAAAAGATGAAAAATTGACGGAAATGTTACAAATGATCAAAAAAGGTCAACTTCCTTCTGTCGAAAAACGAAATCAATTGCGCTTGAACTGGAATATTTTAAAAAGAGAAGATGAAATGTTCAGCAATATTGGTCTGAAAAGTAAACAAGACAAAATTGATCAGGCAATGAAGCCGTTGCCTGCTAATTATCAAGAAAAAGTTCTGGCAAACCTAGCGGAAAATATTGGGAGAAAAAGTACAAGTGACAATTCTTTTGAGTTAAAAAATGATTTTTATAAAGAGCGCATTCGTCACCACTTAAAAGAGCTGAAAAATTCTCAAAAAAATTGGGATTATCGTTTTTCACCTGAATTTTCAGATTTTCAATTAGTCCTACAGCAATTAGCCCAGGAACAGGCAGAAGCATTATTCATCATTCCACCTGTGAATCAAAAATGGAGTGATTATACTGGGTTATCTCAAGAAATGCTTCAAGGATTTGCAAAGAAAATCAAATTTCAATTGCAGAGTCAAGGCTTTGATCGGATCGCAGATTTTACAAAAATGGCTGATCAACCTTATTTTATGGAAGACACCATTCATTTAGGTTGGAAAGGGTGGCTAGCAGCAGATCAACGGATTAGACCGTTTTTAGAAAACCAACAACAACCAAGTCACTATCAATTGGATCCATCATTTTATAGTAAAGACTGGCAAAAACATTCACCAAATGATTTAAAAGAAAACCAACAGTAATGGAGTTTCGAACACGAAGTGCATAAAAGAAACGCTCGTTTACTGCTGTCAGTCCATTTAAGAGAAAATAGCGATTGCTATCGTATGCATTATGCAAAAAAGCCAGGATTATTGAAAGTTATTCGGTAAACTTTCGAGGAATCCTGGCTTTTTTCTAACTGAAAAAATCGTTCTGCTGAAAAGCACACCTAATAAATGGTATAATCTAGCTATCAATACGAGAAATGAGGGAGACGTTTTGGATAAAAAAGAAGAACAGTTATTGATTGATCTGACTTCAGCCAAAGGAGTACCAGGCAATGAAGAAGAAGTGAGACAAGTCTATAAAAAGTATGCAAAAGACTTTGCGGAAGATATTTTTTATGATGGTTTAGGTAGTATTATCGCCAAACATGGTTCTGGTGGTGGACCTAAGATTTTTATTTCCGGTCATATGGATGAAGTGGGATTTATGGTGACTAAGATCACTGATAAAGGTTTTTTGGAATTTCAAACATTAGGTGGTTGGTGGGGACAAGTGATGTTAGCCCAACAAGTGGAAATCAAAACACAAGCTGGGAAAGTGATCCATGGCGTGATTGGTTCGAAACCGCCACATGTTTTAACCCCACAAGTAAGAAATAAACCGTATGATATCAAGGATATGTTTATTGATATTGGAGCGACAAGCGATAAAGAAGCAAAAGAATGGGGTATTCGCCCTGGCGATATGGTAACCCCATATATTGAGTATAAACGGTTGAATGGCGGTAAATTTTTACTAGCTAAGGCATGGGACAATCGCATCGGTACAGCTGTTTCATTACGAGTTCTTGAGAATTTAGCAAAAGAAGGACATCCCAATGTTTTATTCGCAGGGAGCGATGTGCAAGAAGAAGTTGGCCTTAGAGGGGCACGCACAAGTACACACTTAGTGAATCCAGATATCGCCTTTGCTTTAGATACAGGAACAGCTGGAGATACACCGGGGATGACGCCAAAAGAAGCGGATTCGATTTTGGGTAAAGGTCCACAAATCTTGATTTTTGATGCTTCAATGATTCCACATAAAAAACTGTTGAATTTTGTGATTGATGTGGCGGAAGAAATGGATATACCATTCCAATACACCGTCATTACTGGTGGTGGGACAGACGCAGGACAGATGCATTTGACAAGAGATGGGGTACCGTCTGTGGCGATTACTGTTCCGGTGCGGTATTTGCATTCACATACTTCAGTGATCCATGAAGATGATTATTTGAATACTGTGAAATTAGTGACGGAATTAGTGAAGCGATTAGACCACAAAACAGTTGAAAAGATTAGGAGTTATGATTAATGGAAACAAAGTTATCACTTTCAGATTATCGCAAAAAAGCTCGAGCTAGCCTTGCGCAACAATGGGGAATCAATGCTTGGCTAGTCTTTCTTTCGATGTTTGTTGCGGGTTTGATCCAAATGTTTTTTGAGGGATTTTTTTTCGTAGATAGCACGCAACAACAAATAGTTAGCTTTTTACTAGAGAATTTCCTTCTATTTGCTTTTTCATATGCCTTATATTACATTGCGCTGGTAGTCGTTCGCGGCGGCAGAGCAAAAAGTAATTTATTGTTTGCCGTCTTTCAAAAAAAATATTTTGGACCTATTTTAGTGATTAATTTGATCAATGTTGTGATCAATTGGATCATTAATGCCCTTGTTTTATTACCAGGTTTTTTGATTGGTGGTGTCAATACTTATACACAATTACTATTTAATTCAAACACAATTTCAACAGATGTGTTATCAGGGAATGCTTTGGACATTAGTTACGTTTTGACCACCTTGCTCATGACCTTTGTTTCTCTTTTGTTGATGAGTATTGTGGGCGGATTGTTTCAATTTGCGGCTTGGACTAAATTTGATTACCCAGAACTTTCAATCATCCAGTGTTTGCAATACGCGTGGTATTTATTAAAAGATCGTTTAGGTACTTATATCCTATTACAACTTTCATTTATCGGGTGGTACCTTGTTGGAGCCCTAGCCTTGTTCTTTGGTTTATTGTGGGTTATCGCCTATGTCAATGTGACTATTGCAGGTTTTTACGAGCAAGCAAGACTTGAAAAAGAACCCCCAGCTACTTATTTTTCATAAAACATGAGAGAGGTTTCACAGAAAAAAAAGGATTCTATTACATTGATTCTGAAAGGAGAACGATCATGAAATTAACTGTATTAGGTTGCTTAGGCGCCTATCCATATAAAAATCAAGGAACGACTAGCTATTTATTGCAGTCAGCTGGCTTTAATCTACTGATCGATGCTGGTAGCGCCACCTTGATAAAATTACAAGAGCATCTTGAACCGTTAGAACTTGATGCGGTTATCTTGAGCCATTACCATCATGATCACATCGCTGATCTAGGTGTATTGCAATATTATTGGCAACTACATCCTGAAAAAGAACCAGGAGCTATCTTGCCAATCTATGGTCATACTAAAGATACTTTTCATTTTGATGAGTTAACAATGCCGAACGTGTCAGAAGGACGTGGCTATTTTGAGGCAGAAGAATTGAAAGTAGGTCCTTTTTTAATCACGTTTATGGAAACCATCCATCCAGTGGTGTGCTATGCCATGCGAATCGTCGAAGAAGCGACTGGCAAAGTCTTTGTTTTTACAGGTGATTCCGGCTATTTGGAAAGTTTTGTAGAATTTGCTGAAAATGCAGACTTATTTCTAGCAGATACTTATCTGTTTGCTGGTAATGAACGACACAAAGCGCACTTTACGTCAAAAGAAGCGGGGGAACTTGCGAAAGCAGCAAAAGTCAAAAAGCTAGTATTGACCCATTTACCTCAATTTGGGGATCTTACACAATTACAGAACGAAGCGCAACAAGCTGCGGGTGATACAGTAGAAGTAGCACTAGCAAAAGTCGATAAAGTATTTGATATCTAGGAGGAAGACAATGATTTTTGTACCGAATGACAAGCATGATCCACGTATCAATCTAGCAATTGAACAATTTTTACTCCAAGAAATGCCTGTTGATGAACCGATTTTATTGTTTTATATCAATGAACCATCTATCATTATTGGGCGTAATCAAAACACGATCGAAGAAATCAATCGAGATTACGTTGAACAACAGGGCATCCATGTCGTTCGTCGTTTAAGTGGCGGTGGAGCCGTCTATCACGACTTTGGAAATTTAAACTTTAGTTTTATCATGCCTGATGATGGCGATTCTTTCCGTGATTTTGCTAAAGTTACTAAGCCAATTATTCAAGCTCTTCACGAATTAGGGGTATCTGGAGCAGAGTTAAAAGGCCGAAATGATTTAGTGATTGATGGTATGAAATTCTCTGGTAATGCAATGTATGCAACGAATGGTCGAATGTTTGCCCATGGAACTATCATGTTTGATTCTGACATCAATGAAGTGGTCAATGCGTTAAAAGTAAAAAAAGATAAAATCGAGTCCAAAGGGATCAAATCGATTCGTTCTCGTGTGACCAATATCAAACCATTTTTACCTAAAGAAAAACAAGAGATGTTGACAGAAGAATTTCGTGATGAAATTCTATTAAAAATATTCGGAGTAGCAACGCTGGCAGAGGTTAATACGTATCAGCTAACAGGCAAAGACTGGATCAAAATCAACGAAATCTCTGATCGCTATTATCGTAATTGGGATTGGAATTATGGGAAATCACCTGATTTTAACTTTTCGAGACAAAAGCGGTATCCGATTGGTTCGATCGAAGTCCATCTGAATGTGTCACATGGTTTGATTGATGATGTGAAAATATTTGGTGACTTCTTTGGGTTAGGAGAGATAAAGGACGTCGAAGAAAAACTGATTGGACAAAGATATGATAAATCAGTTTTAAGTGATGTAGTAAAAACGATTGATATCAAAAAGTATTTTGGTGCAATCGAAGCTGAAGATTTTCTTGCTCTTTTATATTGATCGAATGTTAGTCATTAGTCAAAAACAGGGAACACCAATGATTGGTGTTCCCTGTTTTTTATCTTTTTTTGAGAAAGAGAACGAATAGTATTTTGTCCGCTCAAACCTTCATTCAATAAATCAATTTTCCAATCTGCCAAAGACATTATATGCTTTTCTTGGGATTTGTTTTAGTCAATTGGATGATTAAACGATCTACCTGACTATCTTTTTCCTGAGTCAACGTTCCTGCATAACGTTCCGCCACATCTTGGATTATTTTTAAATCAAACTGTTCTTGTTCAGCAAAGTTTTCTGTAATTCCTTGTGAAAAGAGATTTGTTTCATAGTTTGCGCTATGTTCACAACGAATCAATAGTTGATTTTCTTTTTCCTGCATCGATAAATAAATTTTTCGATGCATTGGATCTTCAATGGCATGTGTTTCTCTAAAAGAATGTTCTAAGACATGAATCAGTATTTGGGTCAAGTCATCATCATTGACGGTCAATACTTCTGGTAGTTCGGCTTGAAACTTCACTTTGATATTTCGCTTTGATGCAATTTCTTGATAACGAGCTAAAATAAGATTAGTGAGTTGGTGAGAGGAGTAAGAGAAAATAAATTCAAAATTTCGAGCATTAGTTAAGATAGTTTGCACATAATTTTGTACTTCATCGGTTTCTTCTTCCTTGACCAAGTGTTCTAAGTTTTCCATAGTTTGGATAAACTCAGTTCTTAATGTACTGATTTCTTGAATGTGATCACGTAGCTGATCATAATGCTGTTCAAGTAAATCCGATTTTGTTTTCAAGAAATTAACAGTTCGCTGATGCTTATCAAAGCTGATGATGTACTCGATAATATTATAACAAATGATAATAATCAGAATAATCATAAATAGAATAGTAGACCAATTAATATTTGCATTATAAATACCTAATGATGGTTGGATATAAAGCATACAATGGAAAATGGCAATCAGCACAATCCACGGTGTACAAGCAATGAAAAAACGATTATTCCGATAGGCTTCCCCAACACAGACAAGCGAAGTAACTAATGTACTGATTACACTAACCGCATTAACAATGGGCATTAGTTCAGTTAATTCTCCTACTGTCATCAATGAATAAATAAGGACACCTATTTGGATGGAGACTTGTAGAAAACAAAAGAGACCATATATTTTTTGATAATGTTTCATTCGGGATAAATAATACAATACCAGAAATACTGAAGTTAAAATAGTAAATGTATCAGATAAAATCGAATGGACGATTGGTTCAAAAAGGATGCCGCTTAATATATCTTCAGAGATTGATTCAAACCCTAAGACTAACGCAAAACAACTGAGAATGATCAGTGAAATATCTAGTATCTTCTTTTTGTAAAGCTTAAAAATGGCGTACACCAATATCCCAATTCCTAAAAAGATGGCAATGATCATGGTAACTACTTGGGGAACAGATTGGGAAAAAATAAAGCTGATGATTGGTCCCGTATTTCCAACATAAACTTTTGGTGGAATACCCGAATAGTTTTCATATGGTGAAGTAACTTCGATTTTTAAGTGTTCACCAGCATAGTGTGTAGGCAGATCAATAACTGCCAAAGATAAACCAGGATGAAGTTGGTCTTGTTCATTTGTTCGATCATATAAAAGTTGATCATTTAAATAAACTTTTATCCATTGGTTGTTTCCCCGAATCACTAAGTTCGAATCATCCATCTCTTCTTTTAATATAGTTTCCATCACAAAAGTTTCATTTCTTTCAACTGTTGGAAGGTAACTAATATAATGACTATCAAAACGAAAATCAGGTTCATTTTTTAAGTAAAATTCCCATGAATTTTTTATTTCTTTGACCTTTCCACTATCAGAAGGAGTAAAAATATAATAAAAGAAATATACTGTTATCATTAAAAATAACGTTGATAATAGAATAGTGAAAAACCATTTTATCTTTAATGAGTTCGCTTTTTTAAAATATTCAATGTTATTAAAAAAGTTCATAATGTGTCCTTTCTAAAAGTAACATTTTTTTTAGGGTAAACGTTTTTTGTTTTCTAGTCAATCATAAACCTGCATAAAGTTAGATAACCAGAGTTATTTTTTAGATTTTTTTTAAAATTCTTTCAATTCGTTGTAGAAGAAATAGAGTTAAAATTGATAAAATTAAATCGTTATTATATGATGGGAAATAAGAAATGAGTAAAGGGAGTGGAAACTAGTGCCATTTTATAAAAAAATAACCTATATTAGTTCAATTACACTGATTGTTATTTTAGCGATCATTTTGAGCATTATTTTACTTCCTAAAATAGCTGGTCTATCAACCCATATTATTGAAGATCGTGGTATGAGTCCTTACTATAGCCAAGGAAGTTTGATCTATGTACGTCCGAAGAAACCAGAAGAATTGTTGGTTGGTGACGTGATTACGTACTATGAAAACTCAGGAGAGCAAATAACCACCCGACGAGTGATCGCAGTGGAAAAAGACCATCAAGACTTTTATACTAAAGCAGATAGTTCCACGCAGACCGAATCTGGTGTAGTGGGGAGAAGATACATCATTGGAACGCCCATTTTTCAGATTCCCTATATTGGCATTCTTTTATCAAAATCAGCATTTACTTGGATGCGCTGGCTATTTTTTACTATCGCCTTTTGTTTGACAGGTATTACAGCTTGGAATATGCTAGATGAATTTGAAAAAAAGAAAAGTTTCAATCGGTTTTTTACTCATAGCCAACGAAAAGGAAAGTGAGTGTAAACTTGTTTGCAACTTGTGGATTTGTCAGGTTCTTCGTATAATAATTTGGAAGAGGAGGCAGATTATGCGTAATGAAATGATGCATCGTCCGGTAGTAAAAGAAGAGTTAGTTGATTTTATGCGGACAAAACAGAAAAAACTGTCTGGAGAGCTTGGTTTGATTGAAGAAGAAGCCCATTTAGCGGAAGTACCGATCATTCCCCATGAAACAGTCGTATTCATGCAGTTTTTATTAGGGCAATTAAAACCAAAGAATGTTTTAGAAATTGGTGCAGCTATTGGTTTTTCTTCTAGTTTGATGGCTCAATTAATCAGTGAAAAAGGTCACGTCACGACGATCGATCGTTTTGATGTTATGATCAAAAAGGCCAAGGCAACTTATGAAAGACTTGGCTTAACCGAAAAAGTTACTTTACTAGAAGGACAAGCGGCTGATATTTTACCAGAACTAACTGGGCCTTATGATTTTATTTTTATGGACAGTGCCAAATCGAAATATATTGAGTTTTTACCAGAATGTTTACGTCTGCTAAAAAAAGGTGGCGTATTGATGGTTGATGATATTTTTCAAGGCGGAACGATTTTATTGCCTGATGAAGAGATTCCTAGAGGCAAACGTGCCATTCATCGTAAATTAAATGAATTTTTACAGGTCGTCATGACCCATCCAGACTTGACTTCCACATTAGTGCCGCTAGGTGATGGTGTGATCTTGATAACTAAAGAAAAAGAGCAAATTCATCTACCTTAAGAGTATTTACCTTGTTACGACAAAAAGCTTGCTTTTTGTCGGACACTAGGTAAAAGAGGAACGCTTTCTATTGAGCAATCTTTTTTATTGATAAAATAACTATTTCATATTGACAGAACCAAAATGATTCTATATAATTATTTTTGTTCCGAAAAAGCTGTCATAGTAGCTCAGCTGGATAGAGCATCCGCCTTCTAAGCGGACGGTCGGGGGTTCGAATCCCTCCTGTGACGTAAAAAAAAACCAAAACCGGTAGAAATGAAAGTTTCTACCGGTTTTTCTTTGTTCTGGTAGTTGGACCAAATGGGTACGTAGCAAGTATTCTTATGATACGCAGTCTAATCAGGTAGGACCTAGGTATGTGTTAAAAAAGAATATATTGGATGTTTTTCTAAGTAAAAGGAGTAGGTAAAATTTTTACTCTACAAATTCATACATTCGTGTATTTTAACTTCGTTTAAGCAGAAATCAGTCCATCCTCTATAGGTGGATGATGTTTGATATCAGGGGATCCAAGGCTTTTTTAATCGCTACAAGTGTGTTTGTTTTTTTATTTTTGAACGGTTCGGCTATACTTATTCTAAGCCGATAAGCAGAAATGAATAGGGGGAGAAAATATGTCGATTATTTCACAAATTATCATTACATTAGTTGCAATTGAATTTTTTTATATCATGTATTTAGAAACCTTTGCTACAACTTCTAAAGCAACTGGCAGAGTATTTAAAATGAGTCAAAAAGAATTAAGTAATTCGTCGGTACAAACGTTATTTAAAAATCAAGGTGTTTATAATGGATTGTTAGGTATTGGTTTATTGTATGCCGCTTATATTTCGTCTGCACCAAAAGAAATGGCAAGTTTGTTATTGATTTATATTGTATTGGTCGCAGCTTACGGTAGTATCACTAGTGACAAACTAATTATTTTGAAACAAGGTGGTCTGGCAATCATTGGATTACTGACTCTTTTGATTTGAGTTAATCTTATTTTATAAAAATTTTCATGAAAACGCCTATAACTTTGTGAAAAAGCTGACATGAGTTAGAAAAATATGCTATTCTAGTAGTTGCGTGTTTCATAAAATTTTTATAAAAAAGGAGTCTCTAGGTTGTTCAAAAAGTATATTTTTTTACTAAATGAAGAATTTGACGGATATGATCGTCAAAAATTCCAAAAAGATTTATTAGCTGGTATTACTGTAGCTGCAGTAGCTTTACCTTTAGCGTTGGCGTTTGGCGTGTCCAGTGGTGCAAATGCTGCGGCAGGATTAATTACAGCGGTTATTGCAGGACTTATTATTGGTGGCTTGTCAGGTGGTTTTTATCAAATTTCAGGACCAACAGGCGCAATGGCTGCGATCTTGATGTCGATTGCAGCTACTCAAGGGATGTCTGGGGTGTTACTGGCGACATTTTTAGCAGGACTATTATTGCTAGTGGCAGGCATTTTTAGATTAGGAACATTGACCTCTTTTATTCCAGCTCCAGTGATTACTGGATTTACTTCGGGAATTGCTATTATCATTGCCTTGGGTCAAGTGGATAACTTGTTTGGTGTCCATTCAGAAGGTGCAAATGTGATTGAGAAGTTTCTCAGCTATCAGACCTTTGGCTTTTCGATAAATTTTTCCTCCTTTATTATGGGATTATTAGTGATCATCGGAATGATTATCTACCCCAAAAAATGGGCTCAAACTATACCAAGTTCTTTGATGGCAATTATTCTTGCAACGGTTGCGATGTTCTTGTTTCACTTGCCGATAGCAACCGTGGGAAAAATTCCACAGACGTTGATCAGTAGCGATCGCTTAACGTTTGCAGCCTTTCATCTTGATTCTTTAAAAGAAGTGATGGTGCCAGCGATTAGCATTGCCTTGCTTGGCATGGTGGAAAGTTTGCTCTGTGGTGCTTCTGCGGGACGAATGGCAAACAAACCATTGGACAGCAACCAAGAACTTGTTGCGCAAGGAATCGGAAATCTAGTTTTACCATTTTTTGGAGGCATTCCAGCGACAGCTGCGATTGCCCGAACAAGTGTGGCAATTAAATCAGGGGCACAGACTCGTTTAGCTGGTATCATTCATGCTTTGGTTTTGTTTTTATCTATGATTATTTTTGCACCAATTATGTCAAACATTCCTATGCCAGCTTTGGCTGGAGTGTTGATTGTTACTGCTTGGCGCATGAATGAATGGGAAACGATCAACGTCTTGTTCACTAAGAGATATTGGTCTGGCATCTTATTATTTTTGATTACTATGGGATGTACCGTGATTTTTGACTTAAGTATTGCGATCGTCATCGGCATTATCGGTGGCTGTATTTTCTTTGTGATCAAAAGTGCGGCAATCACGATTTCGGTTGAAACAATCGATTGGGAACGAATGGATTTGCCAGAAACGAAAAAATTAGATAATTGGACAGTTGTCTATATTAGCGGACCACTCTTTTTTATGTCTGCTGAAAAATTAAAAAATACATTAGCTGATTTAAATCAAAAAGAGGGGATCATTTTTTCTATGCGTGGTGTTCCAAGTATTGATTTAACTGCCCGGGCTGTTTTTGATGAGTTTCAAGAAAAAGCTGAAATGCGAGAACAAACGATTATTTACACCTCGCTACAACCAGAAGTAGAAAAACAACTACAGCATTTATGGCAAAAAGCTGGCTTTGAGCAACACCAAACAGTAGCGCACGCACTCTCAGCGCTGCATGAACAATATACGTAATCAGTCATGAACAGGAGAAATGTTTTTGAGAAGCAGGGCAAACAAAGTGTTTTTTGCAGTGTTAAATTAAAATAAGCTATAAAAATTCAAAAATCCCGAAACAGCTTTTTTCTGTTTCGGGATTTTTTACCTATGGAAGCTGTGGCTATTGATTGCTAGGATCTTTCTCGAGATAGTTTGCTAAGGTAAGCCAGTCTTTGCGGATCACGTCAGCCAATGTTCGATTGTAAAAAATAGCTGCAGGATGGAAAAGCGGGAGGATCTGGTAGCTTTTATCACTCCACTCGTAAGCATCTTTTTGTTGATTCAGTTTTAAAATAGGCCCAGTATAAAGCTGACCATGATTTTTAGAAATCGTATAAGCAGAACCTAATAACCGTTGCAAACCGATATTGCCTAATGTAGCAATCAAATGGGGCTCGACATGTTCGATTTCATAATCTAGGATCGGCGCATGAGCGAATACTTCCGCTTTCGTTGGTGTCCGATTCGGATAAACAGTTTCTGCTTGCTGAGTTCGTTTATTGAGTCGTTGGACTGTCCGATAAGGTCGACTTCTGACTGCACTAGTAATATAAACATCTTCTCTTGTCAAACCAGCTAGAGCAAGAGTTTGCATTAGTTCTTTGCCTGCTTGTCCGCTAAAAGGAATATGATTATCGATTTCTGTTTTGCCAGGAGCTTCACCTACCAGCATGAGTTTTGGGTGGAGTGGGCCTTGACCAGCAACGAAACCTTCTACCGCACGACCTTGCATACGAATCGTTGCTTCTTGAACCAATTCATCAGGATAGATCATTCGTTTACCTCCTTCGTCTTCACTAACATTATAATGAGCAAAAGTGAAAATTGCGATTGATTGACTTAAGAAAAGTTCTAGAATCTAGAGTTGACGAATGCGCTAGTTTCTGGTAATCTAGTACTGTTGTAATTGTGGACTCCACAGCTACAACCGCACAGAACGAGTTTGTAAGTACAGGTAACTGTCACTCTGGATGGCGAGTCTAAGTCTATTATAAGGAGGTGCTTTATAGCATGTACGCAATTATTAAAACTGGTGGTAAACAAGTAAAAGTTGAAGTTGGACAAGCAATCTACGTTGAAAAACTTGACGTTGAAGCAGGTGAAAAAGTTGTTTTTGACGAAGTTATCTTAGTAGGTGGCGAAACTACAAAAGTAGGCGCTCCAATTATTTCTGGTGCAACTGTTGAAGGTACTGTTGAAAAACACGGCAAACAAAAGAAAGTCGTTACTTTCAAATACAAACCTAAAAAACATTCACACCGTAAACAAGGTCACCGTCAACCATACACAAAAGTGGTTATCGACGCGATCAACGCTTAATTAGCGCTTGAGAAAGAAGGCCTGAATAATGATCAAAGGAACATTTAAACGTAATGACGCTGGTCAAATCGTTTCATTTACTTTGACAGGGCATGCTGATGCTGGTCCTTATGGGAGTGATATCGTCTGTGCAGGAGTTTCTGCATTAGCGATCAGTACTGTCAATGGGATTGCCTCATTAGCTGGTTTTGAACCGATTGTCGAAATGAATGAAGAAGAGGGCGGTTATTTATATACCGAAGTCACTTCAGGATTGACACAAGAGCAAAACAATATTGCCGAGATTCTATTAGAAAATCTCTTGTTGGGATTACAATCGATAGAAGCTGAAAATTCAGAATATATCCAAATTAAAACAATTAATGATAAATAGGAGGTGCAGACCATGTTGTTATCAATGAATCTACAATTCTTTGCCCACAAAAAAGGTGGCGGTTCTACATCTAACGGACGCGACTCAGAATCAAAACGTCTAGGTGCTAAACGCGCTGACGGACAAACAGTTACAGGTGGATCAATTCTTTACCGTCAACGCGGTACAAAAATTTATCCAGGTGTGAACGTGGGTATTGGTGGAGACGACACTTTATTTGCTAAAGTTGACGGAGTAGTACGTTTCGAACGTAAAGGCCGCGACAAAAAACAAGTGTCTGTTTATCCAGTAGCTCAAGAAGCTTAATGAACAGTTTGCTCTATCCCTTATTACGTAAAGGATAGAGCTTTTTTTATGACTTTTAATGAAAACGGTTGACAAAAAAGGTGCTTAAACATAAAAATCAATACCATTCTTTACTTTTTTATTCAAAATCCTGTGCTTATCATTAGTTAAAATGGAAATTACATATTAAAAAAACAAACGTCATTCTAAATGATCGGTTTGAAAAAAATAAAAAACGTTTCTCGTTTGAAGTATAACAATATATGAGTGGAAAAAATCACTACTATTTGTGAATGTTGTATTGTATACTGGGATTTAAAAAGGAGTGATGAATGAAAAAATGAATTTAAATAACGTTTCAAAGCGTTTGTATAAATGGGACAATTTAAAGGCTTTATTAATTTTCCTGGTTGTAGTAGGTCATTTAATTGATCGGGCGAATCAAAAGAGCGACTTGTTAATGAAAATTAACTATTGGATATATATGTTTCATATGCCAGCATTCATCTTTGTTTCTGGTCTATTCAGCAAGAATACAATTCGTAACAAGGATTTCCGTAAAAGTTTTAGATATCTCAAATGGTTTTTCATTTTAAAAATTATATTTTTGATTAGCACTTTTCTCTCTTCAGGTTCTTTAAGCTTTTCCTTTTTAACAGAAAGCGGACTGCCGTGGTATTGTTTTGCTATTTTTGCTTTTCAATTAATCAGCATGGTTATTGATGGATATGACAAATACTGGGTGCTAGGCATAGCTGTTGTAATTGGTTGTTTGGCAGGATATGATGCAAATTTGGGAGATTTTCTATGTTCTTCAAGAATCTTAACTTTCTTTCCATTTTTTTATGCTGGATACTTAATTGATTATCAAAAAATGTCAAATTATCTAAACAATTTTAAGATCAAGTTGTGCGCGTTGTTCCTTTTGTCAGGAAGTTTTTTTGTCGTTTATTTTAAGTTATATGGCACCTCGCTGACGATGGGATTTTTGACCGGTAGAAATGCTTATGCGAATGTAAGCGAATTAGTAGGTCTTTATGGTGGTTTTTTCCGATTTATTTACTATATTGCAGTCTTCCTTATAATCAGTAGTTTGGTTGCTTTGATAAGTAATAAACGACTGTTTATTACGAGTTTTGGAGAATTATCCTTGATCATATATATGTTGCATATACCTATCGTCAGAATAGTGAATGATAAACTTCATTTGGATTTGTTTATTAAAAGTTTTGGTGTACCGCAGAGTATTACGATTCTAATAGTAACTATATGTATTTTCTTTTTGTGCAGAATGGAGTGGGTTCATAAACCGTTAAACAAAATTCTCTATTTTAATGTTCCTGAAAAAACAGATAATTTGGTAAAAGGAAATGGGTATTTTAAAAGCTTTTTTTATGACCGTACTTTGACCATACTTGATAGTAAAAATGAAGAATAATTAGATGGTATGATGAGCGTATTATTATAGAAGACAAGTGTTTAGGTTATACGATCGGAGTTAATAAAAGTTCACTAGAAAATATTGAATTGGAAGTGATTGTTTATCCGAGCACTCAATAAACAGAATAAATTGAATAAACAATGAACTAAACTCAATGAAAAAAGTTCTCTCTTGTTGATTAAGAGGAGAGCTTTTTTGTCTGTGTTTCATTACAATAGATAAAATGGTTTATCGGCGCAAGCACTTCGATCCGATCATTTTAAAGAAAAGCTTTAAGTTGAAGGGGACGTTTTTGGATAATTCTAATGAGGCAAAGAGTAGCTGATCCAGTCAATACTTCTTTTAATAAGAGATATTTACTGTAAATAGTTGACGAAATGGAATTAAATTTATAGTATTATGTTTTGAAGCCAGTTAATGAAAAAGGGGCGAAACCAAATGGCGAAGCGCATTGATCGAATTTATACGTATGTCAAAGAAAAAACGGCTCATCTAAAACCGATTGAATATGATCAGGGGGTCACAACGAAAGAGATAGCTGAGGTTTTAGGAATCCAACGGACCAATAGTAGTAAAGATTTGAATCAGTTGGTACGTGAAGGAAAATTGTTGAAAACCGATGGACGACCTGTACGTTACATATATCAAAAAAATGTTGCCTATGAACAACCGACCGCCAAACATGTCATAAGCTATAAAGAAGAAAGAGTACCAGTAGAAAAAGCAAGGATTCAGATTGATACGAAAGATATTTTTGCTAAGATCATTGGCGCAAATGGGAGTATGAAAAACTCGGTTGAGCAAGCGAAAGCCGCCATTTTATATCCGCCGAGAGGTCTGAATTGTTTGATCACTGGACCAACTGGATCGGGGAAAACCTACTTTGCACATGCGATGTTTCATTTTGCCAAAGCCAATCACGTCATTAGTGAAGACAACGAGTTGATCGTCTTTAACTGTGCCGACTACGCTAATAACCCGGAATTATTGATGAGTCACTTGTTTGGATATGTCAAAGGTGCTTTTACTGGAGCAGAAGAGGAAAAAACCGGAATCATTGACCAAGCAGATGGAGGAATGTTGTTCCTAGATGAAATTCACCGGTTACCACCTGAAGGGCAAGAAATGATCTTTTACTTCATGGATCATGGTACCTATAGTCGATTAGGAGAAACAACAAAATCTCATGAAGCAAATGTTCGGATCGTGGGTGCAACAACTGAGGATCCTGGTTCTTCTCTATTAGAGACCTTTGTTCGAAGAATACCGATCAATATCAAGTTGCCATCTTTTGAAAAACGCCCTGCAAATGAAAAAATCGACCTGGTTAAAATTATGATCGCCCATGAAGCCAACCGTATCCAGCGGCAAATTTCGCTAACTGAAGATGTTGTTAAAGCGTTGATCGGTAGTGTAACCTATGGGAACATCGGTCAGTTAAAATCGAATATCCAATTGATTTGCGCTCGTGGTTTTTTAAATCATATCAATTCTCCTGAAATCTCGATTACGATCGATGATTTGACGGAAGGGATTAGAAGTGGATTGATCCAATTAGCAAGTAATCGAGTAGCGATGTCCGAACTATCGAAGCTATTGGAGCCCAAAATTACGGTGTATCCTAACGACACAATCATGAAGATTCAATCTGATTCTTATGAACTACCCTATAACCTTTATGACATTATTGGGGACAAAGCAGCACTATTAAAGTCTGACGGATTAGATCAAGAAGCCATCAATCATTTTATTTCAACGGATATCAACATCCATTTGAAATCTTTTTACAAGGATCATGGATTCTCGTTCAATGCCGATAACAAACTAGCTGAGTTTGTTGATCCTAAAATCATCGAAGTCACCAATCAAATATATATAATGGTAAAAAATGCCTTGCCATATGAGTTTCAGCAAAATTTTATCTACGCAATGAGTCTGCATATCAGTTCTTTTTTAAAAAGAATCAATATCGGTGAAGAGCGCCATACGAATGATAATATACGTGAAATGGCAATTGATTTTCCAGTGGAATATGAAGTAGCGAAAGAAGTTAGAAAGTATATTGAGGAGTATTTCCAAGTAACGATTCCAGATAGCGAAGATTACTATCTCACTGTCTTGCTTGTGTCGCTAAGAGCAAATCAAGCAAGCGGTCGTATTGGGGTAGTCGTGGCAGCACATGGTAATAGTACAGCAAGCAGCATGGTTCAAGTGGTCCAACAATTATTAGATGCAGACAATGTACGATCGGTCGATATGCCATTGGATATGGATCCTAAAACGGCGCTTAGTCGGATCGAACGAATGGTGCAAGAGGTGGATGAAGGCAGTGGAACGATCTTATTAGTGGATATGGGTTCGCTTGCTTCATTTAATTCTCAGATTCAGCGAGATACAGGAATTCCTGTGCGGACAGTTGACATGGTGACGACCTCTTTGGTATTAGAGACGGTTCGCAAAGTTTCTGTGTTAGGTACGGATTTAGATATGTTATACGATTCCTTGAAAAATTTCCGTGGTTATGCAGAAATTTCGATGGAAAAAACACCTGAACCGACCGCACTCAGAAAAAAAGCCATCTTAGCTATTTGTGCATCTGGTGAAGGAACCGCACAACGAATCAAAGAATTGATCGAACGTTCTGTAAGTAAACGGCAAGATGTCGAGTTGACTGTTTTGGCACTCTCTGTTTTAGAATTGGAAAAAGAATTGCCTAAATTAATCGAAAATTACCAAGTCATTGCGACTACTGGAATTACAGATCCGCAGATTGCTGCGCCATTTATTCCATTGGAGCGGTTTATCGATCAAAATATCGAGTTGATTTTAGATCAATTATTACTTGAGGCAGAATTAGATGAAACAGAAGAAGTGCCATTGAGTGAAGAAACTGCAAAACAGACTTGTGTGAAATTTATTGAACAAAATTTTACATTTATCAATGGAACCAAATTGATTGATCCTTTATGGAATTTTAGTGATCAAGTGTCTGAGAAGCTATCGATTGAGAATCATGGATATAGTTTTAAAATCAATTTAGTTTTACACACAGTGGGGATGATTGAACGGATTTTATTAAACGAGCCATTGAATGTTGAATCAGACGAACTGGAAAAAGCGATGGAAGATCCATTGTTTTCGTCTATCCAACAATTGTTATCCCCGTTGGAAAAGACCATCAGATTTGAAACACCTTCATCTGAAGTTTATTATTCATTAAAGCTGATTCGTAATGAATTGGCAAAAAATGAATACACTAAATGAAAAATACACAAAAAAGATACACTGTTATTAGTGTATCTTTTTGTGTATTGCTTCGAAACGCCTTAAAACCCTTTAGTGTATTGATAAAAAGTTGGCACGGTTCTTGCTTTTATATAAATGTGCCAATAGATGGTTATACACACAGAAAATGAGAGGGGTTTCTGTGAAGTAGTTTAACAAAAGGAGATTTGCTGATGGATATTCGGTTAGCGCGTATAGATGATCGTTTGATCCATGGACAAGTTGCAACGGTCTGGTCAAAATTGACCGGCGTGGAACGCATCATTGTTATTAGTGATTTAGTAGCCCAAGATAAATTGAGAAAGTTTCTTTTAAAAGAAGCTGCTCCACCAGGGATCATCGCAAATGTGATCACGGTGAAAAAAATGATTCAAGTTTATCAAAGCGGTTTACTAGCAACGACGAAAGTGATGCTTTTATTCACTAATCCTCAAGACGTTGAGAAAATTGTCTTAAGTGGTGTACAGCTGGATTCATTGAATATCGGTGGGATGAGTTTTTCTGAGGGGAAGACGATGATTACAAATTTTGTGTCAGTCGACCATAAAGATATTGCATCGTTCCAATTCTTGAATCAGCAAGGTGTAGAATTAGAAATTCGCAAAGTACCCGCAGATAGAAAGATCCTTTTGATGGAATTACTAGCAAAAGCCAAAAAGGCATAATATTGTTGTTGGAAAATGGTCAAATTCATCTGTTGTAATGGTTAGCAATTATTTTAATATTTGATTTGTTACAACAAAAAGAAGTAGGAGGTATAAATATGGTAGGGATTATCCTTGCAAGTCATGGACAATTTGCTGAAGGTATCTTGCAATCAGGTTCAATGATTTTTGGCGAACAAGAAAACGTCAAAGCAGTCATTTTAAAACCAAGCGAAGGTCCAGATGACTTGAGAGCCAAATTAGAAGAGGCTGTTGCTTCTTTTGATAATCAAGACGAAGTATTGTTCTTAGTTGATTTATGGGGCGGAACACCGTTCAATCAATCAAACACATTGTTTGAAGAACACAAAGACAAATGGGCAATTGTTAGTGGTTTGAACTTGCCTATGTTGATCGAAGCTTATGCGTCACGTTTTTCAATGGAATCTGCTCAAGAAATTGCAGCACATATCATTGAAACAGCAAAAGATGGTGTGAAAGTGAAGCCAGAAGAGCTTGAACCACAAGAAGCACCAAAAGCAGAAGTTTCTGATGGACAACCTAAAGGTGCATTACCTGAAGGAACAGTAGTTGGCGACGGTAAGATTAAATATGTTTTAGCACGTGTTGACTCACGTTTATTACATGGTCAAGTTGCTACTGCATGGACAAAAGCTGTTCAACCAAATCGGATCATCGTTGTTTCAGATGCTGTATCAAAAGATGATTTACGTAAGAAATTGATCGAACAAGCTGCTCCTCCAGGGGTTAAAGCAAACGTTATCCCAATTTCTAAAATGATCGAAGTTGCTAAGGATCCAAGATTTGGGAATACAAAAGCTTTGCTATTGTTTGAAAATCCTGAAGACGTGTTGACAGCTGTTGAAGGCGGCGTTGACATCCAAGAATTAAACGTAGGTTCAATGGCCCACTCAGTTGGGAAAGTTGTCGTAAGTAAAGTTTTATCAATGGGCCCTGAAGACGTAGAGGCATTTGAAAAACTAGAAAGCAAAGGAGTTAAATTTGATGTACGTAAAGTACCAAATGACTCTCGCGACAATATGGACGAAATTCTTAAAAAAGCTAAGTCTGAATTATCTAAAGCATAATTCAAAAAACTAATATTTATAGGAGGCTTATCATGTCTATTATTTCAATGATTTTAGTCGTATTCGTTGCCTTTCTAGCAGGGATGGAAGGGATTCTGGATGAATTCCAATTTCATCAACCTCTAGTGGCATGTACATTAATAGGTTTAGTAACAGGTAACCTTGAAGCAGGTATCGTATTAGGTGGTACTCTTCAAATGATCGCTCTTGGCTGGGCAAATATCGGAGCTGCTGTAGCACCAGATGCTGCATTGGCATCAGTTGCATCTGCAATTATTTTAGTATTAGGTGGTCAAGGTGTTCGAGGCGTTCCATCAGCTATTGCTATCGCAGTACCACTTGCTGTTGCTGGTTTGTTCTTAACAATGATCGTACGTACAATCGCTGTTCCTATCGTTCACTTGATGGATGCTGCTGCTGAAGAAGGTAACATCCGCAAAGTTGAAATGTGGCACATCATTGCAGTATGTTTACAAGGTATCCGTATTGCAATTCCTGCTGGAGCATTATTATTCATCCCAGCTCAAACTGTTCAATCTTTCTTAGAATCAATGCCTGCATGGTTAACAGACGGTATGGCTATTGGTGGGGGAATGGTTGTTGCTGTAGGTTACGCATTAGTAATCAACATGATGGCAACTAAAGAAGTATGGCCATTCTTCGTTATCGGTTTTGTTGTAGCTGCAATTACTCAATTAACATTGATTGCCCTAGGTGCTTTAGGTGTTGCTTTAGCTCTTATCTACTTGAACCTTTCTAAAATGGGAGGCTCTTCAAATGGTGGCGGAGGAAGCAACTCAGGTGACCCTCTAGGCGACATTTTGAATGACTATTAATCTTGAAGGAGGAAAATAAAAATGGCAGAAGAAAAAATTACTTTATCTAAAAGAGACCGTTTAGCTGTTGCATGGCGTTCTACCTTCATTCAAGGTTCATGGAACTATGAACGTATGCAAAATGGTGGTTGGGCTTTCTCAATGATCCCAGCAATCAAAAAATTATACAAAACGAAAGAAGAGCGCACAGCAGCTCTTAAACGTCACTTAGAATTTTTCAACACACATCCATATATTGCTTCACCTATCTTGGGTGTTACGCTAGCATTAGAAGAAGAACGCGCAAATGGCGCTCCTGTTGACGATGTAGCGATCCAAGGGGTTAAAGTTGGTATGATGGGACCTCTTGCTGGTGTTGGTGACCCAGTATTCTGGTTTACTGTTCGTCCGATGTTAGGAGCTCTTGGTGCTTCTCTAGCAATGGGTGGTAATATTCTTGGACCAATCATCTTCTTCTTAGGTTGGAACATTATTCGTTGGTCATTCATGTGGTATACACAAGAATTTGGTTACAAAGCTGGTTCTAAAATCACAGATGATTTATCTGGTGGATTATTGCAAGACGTAACAAAAGGTGCATCTATCTTAGGGATGTTCGTATTAGCCGCCTTAGTACAGCGGTGGGTATCGATTAAATTCTTGCCAGTTGTATCAACTGTTAAGTTAGATAAAGGTGCTTACGTTGAGTGGGATAAATTACCTGCTGGTGGCGAAGGAATCAAGAGTGCTTTTGAACAAGTAAACAGTGGTCTAGCACTTAGTCCTGAAAAAGTAACAACTTTACAAGATAACTTAGATCAATTGATCCCAGGGTTAGCTGCTTTAGCATTGACATTACTATGCATGTGGTTATTGAAGAAAAAAGTTTCTCCAATTGTCATTATCTTAGGTCTATTCGTTGTCGGTGTAGTTGGCCATGTTGTTGGTCTTTTATAATAAGAATCTAGCTCGGGCGTAGCCCCGAGCTTTTTTTATCAAAAAGTGGATGCTGCTTGAGATTTCAACATTGAAACGATAGTATACTAGATAGATAAAATAATAGGAGTGATTAAATGGTTCAATCAATCAATACAAAAGTTGATTTGGTAATTGATGCCACTGCGTTTACTGGTTTGACTGATTATGGGAAAATCATGATTGGAGACCGAGGATTCGAATTTTATCATGCAAGAGACACTCGGAAATTTGTTCAAATCCCTTGGGAAGAGATTGATTACGTCATCGCATCCGTTATGTTCAAAGGAAAATGGATTCCGCGCTATGCCATTCAAACAAAGAAAAATGGTACATATACATTTTCTTCTAAAGAACCCAAAAAAGTACTTCGCGCTATCAGAAAATACGTAGATCCTAGTCGTATGGTTCAATCCTTGAGCTTTTTTGATGTAGTGAAACGTGGTGTCAAAAGTATCTTCAAACGCAAGTAGAAAAACACGAATGGATGCTCTTCGCAGCATGTCATTCGTGTTTTGTTTTGTGTTTCGCTTTTTCTTTTGTGTGCGGTGTCATTATCTAGGTCAGCTTCAACGCTGGTTCAATCATTTGCTCCTAATAATTTTCCTATGCTAGAATGAAACTGTAAAGAAGGAGGTTATTAGTATGGGTTGGATATGGACTTTAATCGTTGGTGCAGTCATCGGAGCCATTGCTGGAGCAATTACCAGTAAAGGAAATTCTATGGGTTGTATCACAAATATCATTGCTGGATTGATTGGTTCAAGTATCGGTCAAGCAATTTTTGGTAACTGGGGACCACATGCAGCTGGTATGGCACTTATTCCATCAATTTTAGGCGCAGTTATTTTAGTGGCAGTTGTTTCATTCTTTTTTGGGAAACGATCATAATCAAATAGATTAACGCTTAGCCAATAGTTTTGCAGATAGAAGTAAATAGTTAAGGCAAATCTGAAACTGATTTGTCTTAACTATTTTTGTTTTACTAAGTTTATTAAGAAAATTTGTTTTATCTGCTGTGTCAGAAAGAAAATTTGCTATAATAGAAAAAAGAGAGCAAAGAAAGAAGGAATTTCATTTATGATGCTACGAGTAGAAAAATTGCGTAAAAAGATGCAAGAAGAAAATTTAGATTCATTTTTGATCACTAGTCCTTATAATCTTCGTTATTTGACTAATTTTACTGGTACGACAGGCTTAGCGGTCATCACATTGGAAAAAGCCTTTTTTATTACTGACTTTCGTTATACCGAGCAAGCAGCAGCTCAAGCTCAAGGATTTGAGATCATCAAAAATGTAGGACCGATTTTTGAAGAAGTAGCTGACTTAGTTCAAAAAGAAGGACTACGTGAACTTGGTTTTGAAGAAACAACTGTTTCCTTCTTAGAATATTCGGTATTAGAAGAGATCATTGATGCGCAACTGATTCCTATTTCGGGCATGATTGAAGAACTTCGAGAAATCAAAGACGAAGAAGAAATTGCGATTATTGAAAAAGCTTGTAGTATTGCAGATTTGGCATATGACCATATTCTCAAGATGATTCAACCGGGAATGACAGAGATCGAAGTTGCCAACCAATTAGATTTTTATATGCGTTCACTTGGAGCGTCAGGTGTTTCTTTTGAAACAATCGTTGCTAGTGGTTTACGCTCAGCTATGCCGCATGGAGTTGCTAGCAAAAAAATCATTGAACAAGGCGATTTGATCACAATAGATTTTGGATGCTACTATGAAGGTTATGTTTCTGATATGACACGAACATTTGCGATTGGTGACCCAGGAGAACAATTAAAAGAAATTTATCAAATCGTTCTTGAAGCCCAACTAGCAGTTCTGGAAGTAGCTAAACCAGGAGTTACCGGTAAGCAACTAGATGCTGTAGCTAGAGATTACATTACGAAACATGGTTATGGCGAAGCTTTTGGACACTCAACAGGACATGGAATTGGCTTAGAGATCCATGAAGGACCCAATGTTTCAGTTCGAGCTGAGAAACAATTTGTTCCAGGAAATATTATTACCGACGAACCAGGCATTTACTTACCAGGTATCGGTGGCGTTAGAATCGAAGATGATTTATTGATTACTTCTGATGGAAATCGCGTGTTGACGCATTCACCAAAAGAGTTGATTATTTTATGATGAGCGTAGCCTAAAGCATCATTCACTCAGACTTTGTTATAGAAAATCACTTGATTTAATGATACACTATAGAAGACAGCAAGCTTTGAAAACAAAGCGTAATTTGTTTGAGAAAAAGACTCTCAAATAGGCAAGTGAACAGTTTACCTTTATACGTTTCGAATGAAGAATAAGTGAAAGAACGGTTCATTCGTAGGCAACAATCTGTGTAGAGGCAAAAGGAGGAATAGATAAAATGGCAGAGGACAAAAATTTAGTTTTGAATGCGACTCAAGAGCTTGGTGAAATTGTCATTGCGCCAGAAGTCATTGAAGTGATTATTGGTATCGCTGCTTCAAAAGTAGAAGGCGTTTATGGGATGCGTGGAACATTTGCCAGCAACGTAACGGAATTATTAGGGCGTGCAGCGCATGGTAAAGGTGTCTATTTAGTAAATGATGAAGATGGGTTAAAAGTAGATCTTTATTGCTATTTAGAATATGGGGTTTCTGTTCCCAGAGTAGCGATGGAAATGCAAGAACGCGTGAATCAGCAAGTTCTTTTCATGACAGACATTGCTTTAGCAGAAGTCAATGTTCATGTGGTAGCAGTCGTACCGGAAAAACTAGAACAACCAGCAATTGAAGAACTTTTTGAAGACGAAGAGGAAGAAAATGAATAAAGAATTATCAAGACACGAAATTCGTGAAATGGCTTTACAAGCATTATTTCCATTAGATTTTAATGCTGATTTGACCAAAGAAGACGCAATTTTCCATGCAATTGAGTTGGATCACAAAGAAATGATCAATGAAGAGGAGTCAGAGTTTGTTCCTGTTTATTTAGATACATTGGTTGGCGGTGTGTGTGCGAAAAAAGGCGAATTAGACCAAACCATTGAGAAGCACCTCAAAGGAAACTGGCGCATCAATCGTATCTCTAAGATGGATTTGATCATCTTGCGTATCGCCATCTTTGAAATGAAGTACATTGAAGATGTACCATCCGCAGTCGCATTGAATGAAGCCATTGAATTAGCCAAAACTTTTAGTGATGATCAATCACGTAAGTTTGTCAACGGTGTATTATCTAATGTTTTAAAAGAGATTGAAGCTGGGGCATAGTCCCAGCTTTTTTCTATGAAAACAAGGAAACGGGTTCTAAAAGCTTGTTTATCTATGGTAGAATGAAAGCACAAAAAAATCTGGGAGTGATCGTATGGCAGAATTGATTAATGGAAAAGAACTAGCTGAAAAAATGCAAGCAGAGATTGCGATAAAAGTGAGCGAATTAAAAACAAAATCGATCTCCCCCGGATTGGTCGTTTTATTAGTAGGAGAAAATCCAGCCAGTCAGGTTTATGTACGTAATAAAGAACGTTCCGCAAAATCAATCGGGATCCATTCAAAAGTTGAACGTTACCCAAGCACGATCTCTGAAGAAACGTTGTTAGCTGAAATCGAAAAATATAATCAAGACCCAAATTTTCACGGGATTCTTGTTCAGTTGCCATTGCCAAAACACATTGATGAAGAAAAAGTCTTATTAGCAATTGATCCTAAAAAAGATGTAGATGGTTTTCATCCAATGAATTTAGGACGATTATTAGCTGGTAACCCGGATAAGATTCCTTGTACGCCATATGGCATCATGAAAATGTTCGCAGCTTATGATATCGATTTGACAGGGAAGCGGGCGCTGGTGATCGGACGTAGCAATATTGTAGGGAAACCAATGGCACAATTATTATTGATGGCAGATGCTACAGTAACGATTGCTCATTCAAAAACGGCTAACCTTGCTGAACTTGCAAAAGAAGCTGATATTTTAGTTGTAGCGATTGGGCGAGGCCATTTTGTTACTAAGGAATTTATCAAACCAGGCGCAGTGGTGATCGATGTTGGTATGAATCGTGATGAGCATGGGAAATTGATCGGTGATGTAAAATTTGATGAAGTAGAACCTTTAGCAAGCTATATCACTCCAGTCCCTAAAGGAGTAGGACCTATGACGATTACGATGCTGATGTATCAAACCGTGCTGGCTGCTGAAGCAGGTGAGTAGATGACACAAGAATATTTAACAGTAACCACATTAACCAAGTATTTAAAAAGGAAATTTGATGTAGACCCTTATCTTGAAAGGGTCTATTTAACAGGTGAAATCTCGAATTTTCGTTTGAGAGCAAATGCACATCAATATTTTAGTTTAAAAGATGACCATGCAAAAATCTCAGCAATCATGTTTAAAGGTGCATTTCAAAAATTGCGGTTCCAGCCCAAAGAAGGGATGAAAGTATTAGTTGTCGGACGGATCTCTCTTTATGAAGCTTCTGGTTCTTATCAGATTTACGTTGAACACATGGAACCTGATGGTGTAGGAGCGCTATATCAAGAATTAGAAGAACGAAAAGAAAAATTGCGAAAAGAAGGTCTTTTTAAGCCGGAACATAAGCAAGCTCTTCCACGTTTTCCAAAAAGAATTGCAGTTTTGACCAGTCCAAGCGGTGCAGTTATCCGAGATATCATCACAACTGTCAAAAGACGTTACCCCATCGCCCAACTCGTCCTATTCCCCACGGTGGTGCAAGGAAATCAAGCAGCTGACAATATCGTTGAAAATATCCGTCGTGTTGAAGAACTGGGAGATTTCGACACGATGATCATTGGGCGTGGCGGCGGATCGATTGAAGACTTGTGGCCATTTAATGAAGAAAGAGTAGCACGTGCCATTTTTGAGGCACGAACACCTGTGATTTCTTCAGTTGGGCATGAGACGGATACTACTATTGCTGATTTAGCAGCAGATGTACGAGCAGCCACACCGACGGCGGCAGCTGAATTAGCTGTTCCTGTTTTATCTGAAGTATTGTTGAAGCTGAAAGAACGGCAAGCAAGGCTTGAACAGGCCTTTTTGCGTCAAATTCAACGCAAACAAGAACGTTTTGAACGAGCAAAACAATCATATGTTTTCCGTCAACCGGAACGTCTGTATGAAGGACAAACAATTAAGCTTGATCAGTTCAAACAGCGCTTGTTCCAAGCGACACAACAAATTTATCATTTGAAAGAAAAACAAACGGTTCGCTTGAACCATCAGTTGGCACAAGTTGCACCGACTTATCGAGTGAAATCTGCCAAGCAAGAAACAGACTACTTAGAGAAGCGGTTAGCTGAAAAAATGGAACAATATATGCAGAGCCAGCAGCAACGTTTCCAACAAGCGATTCAATCATTAGATTTGCTTAGTCCGTTGAAAATCATGGGGCGAGGATACAATTACACAACAATCGAAGGGCGTGTCGTGAAAAGTGTGACAGAGATGAAGCCTGAGGATACGATCACGATCCATTACCAAGACGGACAAGTGAATGCTACGGTACAAGAAGTAGAAGAAGGAGAATGATCAATATGGAAAATCCGACATTTGAGGAATCATTACAAGAATTAGAAAAAATTGTCATGGAATTAGAACAAGGTGATGTACCTTTAGAATCTGCTTTAGATGCTTTTAAACGAGGAATGGAATTAAGTAAGCATTGCCAAGATACTTTAACTAAAGCTGAAAAAACCTTGACGAAAATGATGTCAGAGGCAAATGAAGAAGTTACTTTTGAAGGAAATGAGGAAGCATAATGAAGTTGGCTGATTTTTCAACGATCCATCTATCTTCTGTAGAAGAAGAAATTGTTTCTTTTCTAAATGACTACACTTCTGATGAACAGTTGAAAGAAAGTATGCTTTATTCCGTTCGCGCTGGAGGCAAACGGATTCGTCCTTTGCTTTTACTGAGTACAGTAGCTGCGTTTGGCGAATCGATCAATACAACAACTTATCAAGTAGCAGCTGCTTTGGAAATGATCCACACGTATTCGTTGATTCACGATGATCTTCCGGCAATGGACAATGATGATCTACGCCGCGGAAAACCAACAAACCATAAAGTCTACGGGGAAGCACTGGCTATTTTAGCAGGAGATGGGTTATTGACAGGTGCCTTTCAACTCATCAGTATGGCTCATTTAGCGAACTCACCAAAACTTTTACTGCTGCAACAATTAGCAATCAATGCTGGTACCCAAGGGATGGTTGCTGGTCAAGCAGCGGATATCGAGGGAGAAACAAAACAATTAACATTAGAGGAATTAATGTTTATCCACGAAAGAAAAACTGGTCGCTTGATGCACTACGCTTTATTAGCGGGAGGAGTATTAGCAAACCAACCGGAGGAAGTTTTAGCTAGCCTACAAAAATTAGCCAGTCATCTAGGACTTGCTTTTCAAATCCGTGATGATCTGCTCGATGTGGTTAGCACGACTGAAGTATTAGGTAAAACAGCTGGTAAAGATGCTAAAATGGAAAAAACGACCTATCCAGGTTTATTAGGTATCGAAGAAACAAAAAGCGCACTTGAAAATGAGATTGATGCGGCGAATCGAATGATTGATCAGTTAGAACAAACGGTGTGTTCATTTGATGGGCAACTTTTACGTCAATTAGTTCAGCAATTCAGTGTATAGAAATGGAGAAAAAAATGGAAAAAGAACGCGTAGACGTTTTAGCAGTCAAACAAGGCTTGTTTGAAACGAGAGAGCAAGCCAAACGTTCAGTTATGGCTGGTTTGATCTATAACGAAAAAAATGAACGTTTCGATAAGCCAGGGGAAAAAATCCCTGTAAGTAGTGAATTACAGATCAAAGGCAAAAAATTACCTTATGTTTCTCGTGGAGGATTGAAATTAGAAAAGGCACTAAAGGTCTTTGATTTATCTGTAGAAGGTAAAATATTATTGGATATTGGAGCATCAACGGGTGGTTTTACCGATGCGGCTTTACAAAATGGTGCAAAAATGAGTTATGCTCTGGATGTTGGGTATAATCAATTAGCTTGGAAAATCAGACAAGATGAACGAGTTGTAGTAATGGAAAGAGCGAATTTTCGTTATGCCAAACCAGAAGATTTTCAAGAAGGAACCCCAGAGATTGCCGTCATCGATGTATCATTCATTTCTTTACGTTTGATGTTAGTGCCATTACACGAAATTTTAGTTGACGGTGGCGAAGTGATTGCTTTGATCAAACCACAATTTGAAGCGGGGAAAGAAGCAGTTGGCAAGAATGGGATCGTTCGTGACCCTCAGACACATGTACAAGTGATTGAGGATATTTTACACTTTGCTGCGATGCATGGGTATGATGTATTAGATTTAAGTTATTCGCCAATAACCGGTGGAGAAGGGAACATTGAATTTTTAGCCCATTTGAAAAAAGTTTCTGATCAAGGAACGTTATCTCCAGATGTGGCGCCCGAAAAAATCGTCCAAGAAGCCCACAACCAGTTTAACCACAAATAATGACGGGCAAGCAATAAAGAAGACAGCGGATTCTTCTTTATTAAGCGTTTGAAATAAGCTATCATAGTAAGGAAGAATACGTAAAGGAGCGAAGAACGTATGCGAAAAAAAGATCGGCATCGTTTGATTACCCGGCTACTAAATGAAAATGATATCAGAAAACAAGAAGAATTTGTGGAGATCCTGAAAAACAAAGGGATTTCAGTGACGCAGGCAACGATTTCCAGAGATATCAAAGAACTCAAACTCATCAAAGTTCCTGCAGCTGATGGAGGTTATCGCTATAGTCTTCCTGCAGAAACTACTGAAGACGTTAGTACGAAATTAGAAAAGTTATTGAAAGATGCATTTGTGGCTGTTGATCAAATGGAAAAATTCGTCATTTTAAAAACTTTACCAGGCAACGCTTCTGCTGCGGCTAATTTAATTGATAAACGATATAAAAAAGAATTGTTTTCCATCATTAATGATGACGATAATGTGTTGATGATCACACGAACAGAAGAAGATGCAGTTGCATTGAAAATGGATTTTTTACATTACCTTTGAGTTGAGGAGTGGTTGCCTTGTTACAAGAGATCAGTATTACTAATTTTGCGATTATTCCGGAATTGCATTTGTCTTTCCATAAAGGAATGACAGCTCTAACTGGCGAGACCGGGGCAGGTAAATCGATTATCATTGATGCCCTTGGATTACTGGCTGGTGGTAGAGGCTCCAGTGATTATATTCGCCAAGGAGCCGATAAGTGTATCTTAGAAGGGTTGTTTGAATGGCCAAGTCAAGAAGGATTTACTGAATTGATGGAAGAACTTGGCATCGAATCAGATGGTGATAACTTGATTGTTCGTCGTGATATGGCATTAACGGGTAAAAATGTCTGCCGAGTCAATGGACATATTGTTACGCTGGCAAACCTTAGAAGGATCGGAAGTTATCTAGTTGATATTCAAGGACAAAATGAACACCAGGAGCTATTACAACCAGAAGCCCATTTAAATTTATTGGATCGTTTTGGTGATCGTACTTTTCAACAACAAAAGAAAAAATATCAAAAAGAGTATGCTATCTATCGTGAGCTCGAACGAAAAATGCGGAAAGTCCAACAAAATGAAAAATCATTTGTTCAACGGATCGACATGCTTCATTTTCAACAAGAAGAAATCGCAGCAGCTGATTTACAAGTTGGCGAAGAGGAACAGTTAAGCGAGGAAAGAGAAAAATTAAGCAATTATCAAAAGATCGTGGATAGTTTTGCTAGTGGTTATAGTGCATTGAGTGCGGGAGAACCCAGTAGTGTGGATAACGTTGGTTTAGCTGTTTCTGAACTACAAAGCATTGCTCATCTAGATAATGAATATGAAGCAATCGTTGAGAATGTTCAAAGTGCTTATTATTTACTTCAAGATGCCATTGGTGACATGAGTCGCCAAATCGATCTGCTGGAATTGGATGAAAACCGATTAGAAGAAGTCAATCAACGGCTTGAATTGATTCGTCAGTTGAAACGCAAATATGGGGAGTCAGTGGAAGCAATCCTTGATTATTACGAAGAAATCACTAAAGAACTGGATTCTTCTGATTTCTCAGAAGGTCAACTAGAAAAAATGCAACTGGAATTAACTAAAAAAGAAACGTTCTTGCAAGAACAAGCATTAGCACTGCATAAAACAAGAAAAAAAATCGCTAAAGAACTAGAAAAATCAATCTTAACGGAATTAAAAAGTCTGTATATGGAAAACACGGAGTTTGAAGTCCGTTTTTCATCTGAAAAAAATGGACAATTAGATGCTAATGGATTGGACCAAGTGGAATTTTACATAACCACAAATCCTGGAGAACCATTGAAGCCATTAGTAAAAGTTGCCTCAGGCGGGGAACTATCACGTATGTTGTTGGCGTTAAAAACTATTTTTTCTTCAGAACAAGGTGTGACTAGTATCATTTTTGATGAAGTGGATACAGGAGTAAGCGGTCGAGTTGCCCAAGCGATTGCAGATAAGATCTCACAGATCTCATGTCACTCACAAGTTTTGTGTATTACCCATCTACCGCAAGTCGCTGCAGTTGCCGATTTTCAATACTATATTCAAAAAGAAGTCATTGATGGGCGTACCCAAACATCGGTTACCGAACTACAACCCACACAACGAGAGACCGAAATTGCCCGAATGTTAGCTGGAAGTGAAATTACCCCACTAACAGTCGAGCATGCCAAAGAATTATTACGCTTAGCAAGTAAATAGAAAAATAGGTAGAAGCCTGAGCAGTCTAAGAGAAGAGGATATCTTAGAATGAACAGTTATTTGACTCAGAGATGCTACTTGTATGGCAGCAACTAAAACGACACTTGGCTTTCTTATAAAAAACGAACCATTAGCAAGCGAACATTCTTTCCTAGCAGGGTAAAAAACAAGTCCCGCACTTCTTTTTAGGAAGTGCGGGACTTATTGGTTTTTAAGCCATTCTTACATGACACTCATAACTGCAGTCAAGACAACTGAACCAATCGTTAAGATCAACATGGTCCAAACAACGAATTTAGTGATTTTTGAAAAAGTACTTGTTTGTTTATTCTCGCGCATAATTTTTACCTCGAAATTTTTTAGTTGTCTTTAGTTTAACTCCTTTTACTTTTCTTCACAAGGGGACGGTTACAAAAACTTTCCCTTTTTTAAATAATAAGCAGTAGCGATACTGATAAAAATCATCAGTAGAATAATCCATAAAAACGCATCGTCCCTTCCTGCAATAGGAAGCTTGATATTCATTCCATATAGACTACCAATGATGGTCGGGATCGTTAAGATGATCGTTAGAGAAGTTAAAATTTTCATAATATTGTTTAGATTATTAGAAACAATCGCTGAAAAGGTTTGATTCATTTGTTCAACTAGTTTTAATTGAATTCGAGCGGTAGTGCGTGATTGTTCGGTTTCAATAATCACATCATGGAGATGATTTTTTAAAGCGTGGTTTTCTTGAATCGTTTTGTTTTTTACTAAGGTTTTTAAAGTGGTCAAGTTAGCCGTTGTTGCTTCTTTGAAATAAACCAAGCTTTTTTGGATATCCATGATTTGATACAGTTGACTATTTTCTGTTGAGACACGCAATTGTTTTTCCAAGACATCGCATTGTGATTGTAAGGTGCTGAGATAAGTATTGTAGGAAAAAGTAATTTGCCACAATAATTGCATGAAGATATTTAAGTTGGCTGGTAAATCATTTTCAGTAAAAGCTTGACTAAATACTTTTTTCAAAAAGAGTGGTTCATGATTCGTAATTGTGATAAGCTTTTTTTTAGGTGTCACAATAATAGAAAAAGGGTAAGTATCTACTTGAAAATAGCCGCTTGGGCTTGTTTTTGGAAACGGGTATTGCAATAATAATAACGCTGGTTTTGTTAATTTAGTCTGATTAAATTCTTCTTCTCGTGAATTTTCAGCATCGTCTAAAATAGAAGTAATGTAATCAGACGGAATTTGAAATTGGTGTGTGATTTGTTGGATTTCATCTTCACTTGGACGTTCGACGCAATACCAAATCGTATCTGCTGTTTCTTTTTGAGTATTGACCAATTGTCGATCCTCGATAGAAAAATACTTGATCATTTTTGAACCTCCTAATACGCTCTTTCATCTATTATAACGAATATCAGAATAGAACACAGTGAAAGAGCTTGGAAAATGGGATTGGCTAGGAACAGGAAAAAGGTAGTATTAAAGGAGTGGACTCATACAATTTGGATTAGATTTTTATCTAAGAAGTAAAAATAGTAGAAAACTTTATAAATTTAAAATAAATGAAATAGTTGTGTAAAATACATCAGGTATACTTGAACCAACTATGAAAGGGAGTTTTGTTAGATGGGCACTTTTACGCCACTTGTTTTATTTTGGTATATCTTTCCAGCCATCGTGTTGTTTGGCTGTAATTTTTTAGTGAAAATTTTTTCATTAGATCGTCGTTTTAAAATCAAAGCGCCTGATCTTGCCGTTCCTTTTTTATGGGGAGGGATGCATGCATTGTCACGCAATTCTGCGACAGTTTCCTTCCTGCCTTTCTTTATGATTTCACTTTTGTTGATGGCGATTTGTATCGCTGTATTCCAGGCGTATTACTATGATGAAATTATCTATTCACGTTATCTTAAAATGACTTGGCGTTTAGCTTTCTTGTTAACAAGTGGTTTTTATGTCGTTTTAATCGTCTTAAATCTTCTCTCGTATCTTTGATAAAAAGCCAATCAAGCTGTAAAAAGACTTTTTAAAGACTTTTTACAGCTTGATTCTTAAAATTTTTTTTACTAATAAAAAAGTTATTCTCTGATTTCCCATAAAAGGTGGTAGAAAGTGGGGGATTGTGGTAGACTAATTTTAGTTAGTGGAGAGATGGGGGTAGTTTCAATGTTCATGGGCGAATTTCGGCATAATATTGATACAAAAGGTCGTATGATCGTACCTTCAAAACTTCGTGAAGAGTTAGGTGAACAATTCGTTCTCACGCGTGGATTAGATGGCTGTCTTTTTGGCTATCCAATGAAAGAGTGGGCGAATTTAGAAACAAAACTGAACGACATGCCTTTAGCGAAAAAAGATGCTCGAACTTTTGTGCGTTTTTTTTACTCGGCGGCCACTGAATGTGAATTAGATAAACAAGGACGGATCAACATTCCCAGTACATTAAGAAACTACGCTGCTTTAACGAAAGAATGTGTTGTCATTGGTGTATCCAATCGAATCGAGATTTGGGATGAGGCACGATGGCAAGAATTTTCTGAAGTGGCAGCAGAAAACTTTGATGAAATTGCTGAAAATATGATTGATTTTGGACTATAAGAATAGGAAGAGGCTGACTAATGACTGAGACATTTCAACACTATACAGTCATGTTGAAAGAAACGGTAGATGGCTTGAACATCAAACCAGATGGCATTTATGTAGACTGTACACTAGGCGGTGCCGGACATAGTGAATATCTTTTGAGCCAATTAAATACAAACGGGCACCTTTATGCATTCGATCAGGATCAAAAAGCCATTGATCATGCAAAAGTACGGTTAGCCCCATACATTGAAAAAGGTATGGTTACTTTTATCAAAGCGAATTTTCGTGAATTAGAAGCAAAAATAAAAGAGCATGTTCCTCAAGTCGATGGTATTTTGTATGATTTAGGCGTATCTTCTCCACAATTAGATGAAGCTGAACGAGGTTTTAGTTATCATCAGGATGCTCCTTTGGATATGCGTATGGATCAATCAGCACCTCTGTCAGCGTATGACGTTGTTAATGAGTATTCCTATAATGAATTAGTAAAAATCTTCTTTCGTTATGGCGAAGAAAAATTTTCTAAACAAATTGCTCGAGAAATTGAACGAGTAAGAAAAATCCATCCGATCCAAACAACTGGTGAATTAGTAGAAATCATTAAAGATGTGATTCCTGCACCAGCAAGAAGAAAAGGTGGACACCCAGCTAAACGAATTTTCCAAGCAATAAGAATTGCAGTAAATGATGAATTAGGTGCAGAAGAAGCTTCATTAGAACAGGCGATTCGGCTATTAAAAATCAATGGAAGAATCAGTGTGATCACCTTCCATTCATTAGAAGATCGAATTGTCAAAAGTATGTTCAAAGAATACAGTACCGTTCAAGATTTACCACCCGGATTACCGGTTGTTCCTGAAGAATTTCAGCCAGAGCTGAAGTTGATTAATCGAAAACCGATTCTTCCATCAGAAGAAGAACTAAGTGAAAATAATCGATCACGTAGTGCAAAATTACGGATTGCTGAAAAAATACGAGTGAAAGAGGAGTAGCGTAATGGCAGAATTAAAAAAAGTCCAAGAATATCCATATGATTTACCAGAAGTGGTTGATCAACCAGAACAACAATTGCCAGATTCAAATCAAGAAATCGTACGCCCTCAATCACCGGCTAAACGCCTAAAACATATTTCTGTTTTAGAAAAATTAGCAGTAGTAAGTATTATTTTTTCAGTGATCGCACTATGTGTCTTAACAGTCATGTTACGAACAAATATTAGTGGTGTCGAAAAAGCAATCACAACGATTCAAACAGAGATCACTCAAAAAAACCAAGAAAAAACTAGTTTAGTACAGGAAAAAAATGAATTATCACGTACTGAACGAATCAAAAAAATCGCAGAAGAAAAAGGGTTGTCAATCAATGACGACAATTTAAGGAAAGTGAAGTAAATGAGTCTTAAAAATAAATTCCGGCGGTTTATGGAAAAGAAAAATCTAAATCCGACGAACAATCGCAAAAAAGTAGGTATCATTTTATTTGCTACGAGTATTGGATTGTTCTTTTTATTTGCCGTTCGTTTTTCTTATATCGTGATCGGTGGTCACGTGGCAGGAACCTCTTTGGCAGAAAAGACCGAACAACTTTACAAAGGGAGCGAGGTCGTAAAAGCAAAACGTGGAACGATCTATGATCGGAATGGGGTCGCTTTGGCAGAAGATGCCACTTCTTACTCAATCAAAGCAATCCTTTCAAAAACTTATACTTCTGGTGACAAAAAATTGTATGCCGAAGAAAAGAACTTTGACAAAATCGCCGAGATACTAAATAAAAATCTCTCTATAGAAAAGAACGATGCCTTACAAATCTTAAAAGATGGCGCCAAAAATAATCTATATCAAGTTGAATTTGGTTCTTATGGAAAAAATATCAGTCAAGAGACCAAACAGAATATAGAAGACGATATGAAGAAAGCAGGAGTAGTCGGTCTGTATTTTGAAGATCATCCCGCACGGATGTATCCTAACGGCGAATTTGCTTCCCACTTTATCGGCTATGCTGTTCCAGATAAAAATGAAAATGGCTTAGTTGGAAAGCTCGGACTAGAAGCTGCTTATAATGATATTTTAAGTGGTAAAAATGGGAAGATCGTTTACCAAAAAGACAACTACCAAAATCCTCTACCAGGAACAGTGGCAGAAGAAGTGAAAGCAGTTGACGGACAAGATATCTATACGACGTTGGATAGTCGTTTACAAAGTTACCTTGAAACGCTTATGGATCAAGTGAATGAAGAATACCAACCAGAAGAATTAACAGCCATGTTGATGAAAGCGAAAACTGGAGAAATTCTAGCAATGGGTCAACGACCTACTTTTAATCCTGAAACGATGGAAGGCTTAACCGGCAAGGATGCTGTTTGGCGTAATTTCTTAGTGCAAGATAGCTATGAGCCTGGTTCAACTATGAAAGTCTTCACGACTGCAGCAGCGATCCAAGAAGGAAAATTCAATGAGAATGAAACGTACCAATCTGGGAAAATAAAAGTTGCTGATGCGACGATCAACGACCACGATTTTGGAGCAAAAGGAGTTCTTACGATGCGACAAGCGTTATCTTGGTCAAGTAATGTTGGGATGGTAATGCTAGAGCAACGAATGGGCGGTACTTGGTACAACTACCTACAAAAATTAGGCTTTGGTCAAAGTACTCATTCAGGTCTAGATGATGAAGTAAATGGTGCTTTGCCAACAGAAAATATCGTTGACCGCGCAATGAGTTCTTATGGGCAAGCGATTGGTGTTACAAATTTCCAAATGATGAAAGCTTTCACTTCCGTCGCAAATAATGGAACGATGATCCAACCACGCTACATCAGTAAAGTTGTAGATCCTGCAACGAATGAAGAGCGTACAACGCAAACGGAAGTATTGGGGCAACCATTTTCAAAAGAAACGACCGAAAAAGTACGAGAATATATGCGTGACGTAGTTGAAAGCGAAAATTATGGTAGTGCATATGGGGTATATAGTGTGCCGGGTTATAATGTTTCAGCTAAAACTGGTACGGCACAGATTGCTTCTGATAAAGGTGGGTACCAAACTGGCGATACAGCATACTTATATTCCATCGTCGAAATGGTTCCATCTGAAGATCCAGAGTATGTTTTATACATTACGATGAAACATCCTAAGACTTACGATCGAATGGCTTTAGCTAAAATCGCTAATCCATTGATGAAACGTGCGATGGACTTCCAAGAAAGTGAAGAAGAAAATTCACCAGAAGCAAAAACAGAAAAAATCACTGTAGCAGATTACCGTAATCTAAGTGCTGACGTTGCCGCAGCAGATGCACAGAAAAGTGGATTGCAACCTATCGTTGTAGGTGATGGGAAAAAAGTGAAGAAACAATCTACTGCAAATGGTGATCAATTGATTTCTGGCGAAAAACTGATCTTGTATACAGGCGGAGAAAAGCTAATGCCTGATGTCACCGATTGGTCCAAAGCAGATATTATGAAGTTAGGGAAAATCTTAGGGGTTGAAGTCACCTTCCATGGCGATGGTTACTGTAAGGAGCAAAGTTTAGCACCCTATGAAAAAATCACTGATAAAAAATTAAGTTTTACATTAGAAGAATAAGAATAGAATTGGGAGAGAAAAAGAGTATGGAGTGGACACAAGCATTGATTCCTATCGTTAGTAGTTGTGCAATGACTATTGCAGCAATGCCACTATTTATTGGGTATTTTCAAATGAAAAAACAAGGGCAGGCGATTCGTGAAGAAGGACCAAAATGGCATAATGTAAAAGCCGGAACTCCAACGATGGGTGGATTGGTGTTTTTAGTTGCAGCAATATTAACCGGAATTTGGGTTGGCGCTTGGCAAAATCAGTTGACGCCTACTCTTTTCATCCTACTATTTGTTTTAGCTTTATATGGTGTGATCGGATTTTTAGATGATTTCATTAAAATCTTTAAAAAACGAAACATGGGGCTAAACTCTAAACAAAAACTGCTAGGGCAGATCATTGGCGGGATCATTTTTTATCTTGTCTATCGTTCAGAAGGCTATCCTGGTACGTTAAATTTCTTTGGCATAGAGTTGCCACTTGGACTATTCTATGGGGTATTTGCTATTTTCTGGCTTGTTGGTTTTTCAAACGCGGTTAATCTGACAGATGGGATTGACGGATTAGTTGCTGGACTAGGAACGATCTCTTTTGCAACGTACGGGATCATTGCTTGGCATCAGCAACAATATGATGTCTTAGTTATTTGTTTAAGTGTGCTTGGTGGGTTACTTGGCTTTTTTGCTTATAATCGTAAACCAGCCAAAATATTCATGGGCGATGTTGGTTCTCTGGCATTAGGTGGATTATTGGCAGCAATTTCTATTATGCTAAACCAAGAGTGGACATTGTTATTAGTTGGTTTGATTTATGTTATGGAGACAGCAAGTGTGATGCTTCAAGTTACTTCTTTCAAATTAACAGGAAAACGTATCTTCAAAATGTCTCCTATCCATCATCATTTTGAAATGTGTGGTTGGTCGGAATGGAAGATCGACATCATTTTTTGGTTAGTAAGTATTGTAACTTCTTTAATAACACTATGGTTCATTTGGTAGGAGATGACAGGAAATGAAAAAAATTTCAACATATGAAAACAAAAAAGTCCTTGTTCTTGGATTAGCGAAAAGTGGATTTAGTGCGGCCAAACTGTTACATGAGTTGGGCGCACTTGTCACTGTTAATGACGGAAAGCCGTTTGATGAAAATCCAGAAGCACAAGAGTTGCTATCACTGGGAGTCAAAGTGATTGCTGGAAGCCATCCGATTGAATTATTGGATGAAGAATTTTCTTTGATGGTGAAAAATCCGGGGATTCCGTATAGTCATCCATTTGTTCAAAAAGCACAAGAACTGGGTATTCCGGTAATTACGGAAGTGGAATTAGCTTACGAGGTAGCGGAATGTCCGATTATTGGGATTACAGGAACAAATGGTAAAACAACAACAACAACTATGACAGGCTTGTTATTGAACGCTGGTGATTTGCCAGGAACAGCTCGCCTAGCCGGGAATATCGGTTATCCAGCTAGTAGTGTGGCGCAAGAAGCAACAGCTGACGATAAAATCGTTATGGAACTATCTAGTTTCCAATTGATGGGAATCACTGATTTTCGTCCCCATGTAGCAGTAGTAACCAATATTTATGAGGCTCATATCGATTACCACAAAACGAGAAAAGAATATGTAAAAGCAAAATGGCATTTACAACAGAATATGACAGAGAAAGATTATTTGATTTTGAATTGGAATCAAGAAGAGCTAAGAGGACTCAGCAAAAAGACTAAAGCAACGGTGTTACCTTTTGCGACAGAACAAAAACTCCCTAAAGGTGCCTATTCTTTAGATGGTAGTATCTACTATAACCAAGAAAAAATCATGGATATTACAGAATTGGGTGTTCCTGGTTCACACAATGTTGAGAACGCACTAGCTGCCATCTCAGTTGCTAAATTATATGGTATCTCAAATGAAGCGATCAAAAATGCTTTACACCATTTCCATGGAGTACCGCATCGTACACAGTATGTGGGGGAATTTCAAGGAAGGAAGTTTTATAACGATTCAAAAGCAACTAATATTTTAGCTACTAAAATGGCATTAAGTGGTTTTCAGTTAGATCAATTAGTATTAATCGCTGGAGGTCTGGATCGGGGAAATTCATTTGATGAGTTGATACCAGCTTTAAAAGGCATCAAAGCGTTGATCACTTTTGGGGAAACTCAAAATAGATTAGCGGATGCCGGCAAGAAAGCAGGTATCCCTGTGATCAAGGCAGCTGAAAACGCAGAAGACGCTGTACCGATCGCCCTTGAATTGAGTGAAGAGGATGATTCGATCTTATTGTCCCCAGCAAATGCAAGTTGGGATCAATACCCTAATTTTGAAATTAGAGGCGAACGGTTTATGGAAGCTGTCAATAAACTAACTATACAAAAGTAGAAACGAGCGAGAATGAATGAAAATTTTGGTTACTGGTGGCGGAACTGGCGGGCATATTTATCCAGCACTAGCCTTCGTCAATTATGTAAAAACAAAAGAGCCGAATACTGAGTTTATGTACGTTGGAGCGCAAAGAGGCTTAGAAAATAAGATTGTTCCTGAGACCGGGATGCCTTTTCGTACGCTAGAAATACAAGGATTTCAGCGGAAGCTTTCGCTAGATAATCTGAAGACTATCCAACTTTTTTTAAAAAGTATTCGAGAAGCAAAAAAAATTTTAAAAGAATTTAAACCAGATGTGGTGATTGGGACTGGGGGCTACGTGTCGGGTGCAGTAGTCTATGCGGCATCTAAGTTAGCGATTCCTACGATCATCCATGAACAAAATAGTGTGCCTGGCATCACCAATAAATTTTTAAGTCGCTATGTGGATCGAATCGCACTTTCTTTTGAAGATGCTGCTCCATTTTTTCCTGCAGAAAAATCGTCTTTGATCGGTAATCCTCGGGCGCAAGAAGTTGCGGATATGGATAAATCGAAAATTCTAGCCACTTATGGACTTGATCCAGAGAAAAAAACAGTCTTGATTTTTGGTGGTAGTCAAGGGGCTTTAAAAATCAATCAGGCAGTGACAGAATTTTTAATGTCGTTCGATCAGGAATACCAGGTTCTGTATGCCTCAGGCGAACGCTATTATAAAGATATCCAAACGAAAGTTCCTGCTTGTGCCAATGTCAGCATACAGCCTTATATCAATAAAATGGCAGAAGTAATGGCATCAAGCGATCTATTGGTTGGTAGAGCAGGTGCGACTTCGATTGCTGAATTAACAGCTTTAGGTTTGCCAGCTATTCTAATTCCAAGTCCTTATGTGACGAATGACCATCAGACAAAAAATGCAATGAGCTTAGTCAAAAACAATGCAGCGAAGATGATCAAAGATGACGAATTAGATGGACGTTCCCTAAAACAAGCGATTGAAGAGATCATGACTAATGATCAATTACAGAAACAAATGTCTTTAGCTTCTAAACAGCAAGGAATCCCAGACGCATCAGAAAGAATGTACGAGCTAGTAAAATCATTAATTCAAAAATAAAGGTGGTGTGGTCTTAGTGAGTAAGAAAAAAAAGCCAGACAAGCTGCCAAATGAATCTGAGGGTGAACAAAATCTAACTCCTTGGCAAAAGGCCAACCGGAAATATTTGGCAGAACACGAAAAAAAGGAAGAACAAAAAGAAGAGCAAAAAGAAGAAAAAAATGAAAATACAAATGAGCCGGCAGCATCCACTTCCGCTACTAAAGAAGCAGACTCAGCGGAAGGTGAGAAGCAAGAAGCAACCACTTCTGATCCAATGAAAAAAGGAGACTCTGAGCCATTTGAAAAAATTGAACAGCCAAAAATTGGTAGTCCTTATAATGGCTCTTTTTTAAATCGGCTACCGAATCTGAAAAATCAACGAAATAAAGTTCTTTATCGAAGACTGACTTTTATTATTTCAATCCTAACGATCCCACTGATTTTTTTGATTTATTATGTTTCCCCTTATAGTCGACTGCAAGGGATAACAGTTTCAGGGAACCAAATGATTACGAGTCAAACAGCCATTGCCGACTCTCATTTGGCAATTGATGGAAATGTTTGGAGTCAGTATTTCCATAAAAACCAATATCTTGATACATTGAAAAAAGAACAACCAAGAGTAGAGAGCGCACAATTGCATTTTAAGTCAATCAATACTTTTGAGTTGGCTATCAAAGAATACAAAGAGATTGCTTTAGTGATGAAGGACGGCGAATATTTTCCTGTAATCGAAAATGGAAAAGTCTTAAAGGGAAAAGTAGCAAATCCGACTAAGAATTTACCAATTCTAGAGAATTTCACAGATAACGCCAAAATTAGTCAATTGGTTAAAGAATATAATCAATTAACTTCAGAATTACAAAAAGCAATTTCAGAAATCAAATATACACCAAAAGAGAGCAATAAAAATTTGATCCAACTAAATATGAATGATGGGAACCAAGTGATCGTCAATATTCAAAATCTAGCCAGTCAAATGAAATATTATCCACAAGTCGCTAAAGAGATGAAGGAAAAGGGCGTCATTGATATGGAGGTAGGGATTTTCTCTTATCCTTACAGTGAAAGCAAGAAGGAGAATGGCGAAGCAACAGATCCATCTGTGCAGACAAGTTCTACCGAAAATCTCACAGGACAATCGGGAGCATCAAGTGATCAGTCAGACCAATCTTCGGAATCAGTTGAGTCAAATCAAGCAGGTCAGTCAGAGAATACAAGTGAATCTAGCCAAATCGATGACAATTCAAGTTCATCGTCTCCAGATTTAACCGAAAATTAATAAAACAGCTTTAAAAAGTGATAATCTACTTTCTAAAAACCGGTAATTTATGGTAGAATTGAAGGCAGTGAATATATCTATTAAAGTATATTTAAAAACGGACGTTAGTTGTTCGCTTGTATATGGAATAGTAAGTAGGAGGGAATCCCGTTCATGGCAAAAACAGGAATGTATGTAGGCCTTGATATTGGAACGACATCTGTCAAAGTTGTCGTGGCTGAATATATCGACAGCCAAATGAATATTATTGGAGTAGGAAACGCAAAATCAGAAGGGATTAACCGCGGCATTATCGTTGATATCGATAAAACGGTCCAAGCGATACAACGAGCAGTAAGACAAGCAGAAGAAAAAGCAGGAATACAGATCAAAGGGGTTAGTGTTGGTCTACCAGCAAACTTGCTTGAAGTGGAAAATTGCCAAGGAATGATTGCAGTAAACGGGGATTCGAAAGAAATCACCGATGAAGATGTCAGAAACGTGGCTTCAGCTGCCCTTGTTCGTTCAATTCCTCCTGAACGTCAAATCGTATCAATTTTGCCACAAGACTTTACCGTTGATGGATTCGAAGGAATCAAAGATCCTCGTGGAATGATCGGTGTCAGATTAGAAATGTATGGCTTGTTATTTACTGGGCCAAAGACGATTGTTCATAATATCCGTAAATGTGTAGAAAATGCAGGATTGGTTGTCAATGAATTAGTCATTACACCATTAGCTTTAACAGAAACAATCCTTTCAGATGGAGAAAAAGATTTTGGAACGATCGTGATTGATATGGGCGGTGGACAAACGACAACAGCTGTTATGCATGACAAACAATTGAAGTTCACTAGTCTAGATCAAGAAGGTGGCGAGTTCGTCACAAAAGATATCTCGATTGTGTTGAATACGTCATTCAATAATGCTGAAGCGTTAAAAATCAATTATGGGGATGCTTATCCAGAACGTACTTCTGCAAATGAAGAGTTTCCAGTAGATGTGATCGGTCAATCTGAACCTGTCAAAGTGGATGAACGCTATTTATCAGAAGTGATTTCAGCCCGTATGGAACAGATTTTCAATAAAGCCAAAGAAGCGTTAGACCAAATCGAAGCACTAGAGTTACCTGGTGGTATCGTACTAACTGGTGGTGCTGCAAGCCTTCCAGGTGTTGTTGATCTGGCACAAGAGATTTTTGGTGTGAATGTTAAGCTATATGTACCTAACCAAATGGGACTTCGTAATCCAGTCTTTACTAATGTGATCAGCATCGTGGATTACTCAGCTAACTTGAGTGAAGTCTATCAATTGGCTAAAATTGCTGTGACAGGTGAAACAGTGGTCGCGCATCACACAACTGTAGAACAAGAAGTGACATCATATGATAATGATAGCTATGATGTTCCAGAAGAAACGGTCTACGACGAACCTGAACAAAAGAAATCAGACGAAGATGTAACAACTAAAATTAAAGGTTTCTTTTCAAAAATTTTTGATTAATTCATCCTGGGAGGAATAAAATATGGAATTCTCAATTGATAATAATATCAATGACGGCGCAGTAATCAAAGTCATCGGTGTCGGTGGCGGCGGTGGAAATGCTGTTAACCGTATGATTGAAGAAAATGTAAAAGGTGTTGAGTTCATCACTGCCAACACAGATGTCCAAGCATTGAAAAATTCAAAAGCTGAAACAGTTATCCAATTAGGACCTAAATATACACGCGGACTAGGTGCAGGCTCTCAACCAGAAGTTGGTCAAAAAGCTGCCGAAGAAAGTGAACAAGCTTTACGCGAAGCCTTAGATGGCGCTGACATGATTTTCATTACTGCAGGTATGGGAGGCGGAACTGGTACAGGTGCTGCTCCAATCGTAGCAGGAATTGCTAAAGAACTTGGTGCTTTAACTGTCGGTGTCGTAACTCGACCATTCACTTTTGAAGGACCAAAACGTGGCAGATTTGCTGCTGAAGGTATCGCACGTTTGAAAGAAAACGTCGATACATTATTGATTATCTCAAACAACCGTCTTCTTGAAGTAGTTGACAAGAAAACACCAATGTTAGAAGCTTTCCGTGAAGCTGATAATGTATTACGTCAAGGGGTTCAAGGGATCTCAGATTTGATTACAGCCCCAGGTTACGTTAACCTTGACTTTGCTGATGTGAAAACTGTTATGGAAAACCAAGGAACAGCGTTAATGGGTATCGGTGTAGCAAGCGGTGAAGAACGTGTGATCGAAGCAACGAAGAAAGCTATTTCTTCTCCACTTCTTGAAACATCAATCGATGGAGCTGAGCAAGTCTTGCTTAACATCACTGGTGGATTAGACATGACTTTATTTGAAGCTCAAGATGCTTCAGATATCGTAGCAAATGCTGCTACAGGCGATGTTAACATCATTCTAGGTACATCAATCAATGAAGAAATGGGCGATGAAATCCGTGTAACGGTTATTGCAACGGGTATCGACGAATCAAAAAAGGAACGCAAGTCTAGTCGTCCGGCTAGACAAACACAAATGCAATCATCTACTCAAAAAACAGTTTTAGATATGGATCAAGCAAAACCAATCTCTGCTGAAGAAGAAAATAGCAGTTTTGGTGACTGGGACATCAGACGTGAACAAAATGTCCGTCCTAGAGTTGAAGAAACGAATTTTGAACCTATCGAAAAAAAAGAATTTGATACATTCAATCGTGAAGAAACAAAAGCAAAAGGTGACGATGAATTAAGTACACCACCATTTTTCCGTCGTAAAAAATAAAGGAGGAAGAGCACATGATTGCTGACAACTTGCTAAAAATCGAGCAAGAGATTCAGGACTCGTGTGCTCTTGTTCATCGTGATCCGAAAGAAGTCACACTAGTCGCTGTCACCAAATCAGTGGATTCTGCTACGGCAGAAAAATTGATTGAACAGGGTGTAAAAAACTGCGCAGAAAACCGCGTAGATAAATTGTTACAAAAAAAACAAGATTTAGTTAATTATCCTGATGTAAAGTGGCATTTAATTGGTAATTTGCAGCGTAGAAAGGTAAAATTGATTATAAATGAAATTGATTGCTTTCACGCATTAGACAGTTTGAAATTAGCAGAAGAAATACAAAAAAGGGCAACAAAACCCCTCGATTGTTTTGTGGAAGTGAATGTATCTGGTGAAGCATCCAAACATGGTTTTTCGCCAGAAGAGCTGGTTCCTTTTATCGAATCTTTAGTTGCTTTGTCTAAAATAAAGGTTGTTGGTTTAATGACGATGGCACCTAAAGAGGCTTCTGCTAAACAAATTCGCAAAGTATTTGGAACGCTGAAAGAATTGCGTGATCTTGTTCATTCGAAAGGTTTTTCGCATGCACCATGTACGGAATTAAGCATGGGAATGAGTCAGGACTTTCAACTGGCAATCGAAGAAGGTGCCACATTCATCCGTGTAGGAACAGCGCTATTCAAAGACGAGGAGGAACAATAATGCCACTTTTAAATAGAGGTGCGATTGCTAATTTTTTCGGATTAGCTGATGAGGAAGAGTACGAGGAGTATCCTGAAACATCTAAGCCGGCTGTAGCACAGCCTACAACAAAAAAGAAACCAATACAGCCAACACAATCTCAAATGAGCCAGCCAAGAGCTGTCTCAAAGCCACGTTCGCAACAAACAACACGTCCTGTTGCTCGTGAAAGTGTAGCGGCAAATGAAACAAAAAAAGTGATTGAATTACATCAAACACCAGCTAAAAAAACACGTAAAGAAGAAACAGCAAAAACTTCTTTTGCACCTAAAACAAATTTAGCTGGAAAAATTACGGTCATGGAACCACGAGCTTATTCTGAAGCAATGGCTATTGCTAAACGAATCATTGCTGGTGAAGCAACATTAGTAAATTTCCATTTAGTAGAAGAAAAACAAGCGAGAAGAATCGTTGATTTTTTAACTGGCACTGTCTATGCATTAGATGGTGACATTAAGCGAGTAGGTGACGAGATTTTTCTATGCACGCCAACTGGAATGGAAATCGATAGTTCAACAGCACAATCTTTTGCAGACGTGAACCTATTTGACCTATAAGAGGAGGAACGACAATTTATATTATTTTTATATTACTTAATCTGCTGGGACGAGCAGCCTACTTTTACAGTCTTTTGTTAATGGTTTATGCACTTTTATCCTGGTTTCCAGGAGGATATCAATCAGGGATTGGTCGCTTTTTAGCAAAAATCTGTGAACCGTATATCCAGTTATTTGATCGGCTTCCACTTCGATTTGGTGGAATTGATTTTACGATTCTAGCTGCGATCTTGATTTTAAACTTAGCAGTACAAGGTCTTCAACATATCGTTTTATGGATAGTCATGGCAATTTATTAAAACGATCAAAGGAGTAGCTGATAGGAGGGGAAAATATGGATGCTAATGTTTATCAGCATTTCCGTGCAGATGAACGTTCTTTCATCGATTCAGTAGGTGATTGGATCGAACAGGTACAAGGGCAATATGCACCTTATCTTACTGACTTTCTTGATCCAAGACAATCCTATATACTAGAGACGCTGATCCGTCAAGATAGTGAATTACACTTTTCATTTTATGGCGGTTATGAGCAAGCAGAACGGAAGCGATGTTTGATTTTTCCTGACTATTATGAGCCTACTGACGAAGATTTTGAGGTGTCACTTTATGAAATCCATTATCCGAGTAAGTTTGCTAGTTTGACTCATGGAAAAGTATTAGGTACATTGGTTGGTACAGGTATCAAACGAGCTTACTTTGGTGATATCATTTCTGATGGTGATCGCTGGCAAGTGTTCATTGCAAGAGAAGTTGAACAGTTTGTAGCAACGCAAGTAACAAAAATCGGCAAAGTCTCTGTTCGGATGGAGCCAATCAAGTATACGGAATTACTTGTGCCAAAAGATGGTTGGACACAAGAAAGAGGTACAGTGACTTCATTGAGACTAGACAGCGTGATCTCGGAGATTTATAATATTTCCAGACAGCGTTCGAAGCAGCTGATTGAGTCTGGAAAAGTAAAAGTAAATTGGACAGAAAATACACGCCCTGATTTTTTACTTGAGTTATTAGATATCGTTTCGATCAGAGGATTTGGTCGAATCCAAATTCAAGAACTTGAAGGAAAAACCAAAAAAGAAAAATACAGGGTATTATTTGGTGTATTACGTAAATAAAACAAAAAGGTGGTTTACACATGGCTTTAACTCCATTAGATATCCAAAACAAAACATTCCCCACAAAAATGCGGGGATACAATCAAGACGAAGTAGATGATTTCTTAGATTTAGTTGTTCGTGACTATGAAGAAATCACGCAACGAAACCGTGAACTTGAAAAAGCAGTGAAACATTCAGAAGAAAAATTAGAATATTTCAATGAACTAAAAGATGCATTGAATCAGTCAATCATCGTGGCACAAGACACAGCGGATAAAGTTAAAACAAGTGCAAGTAAAGAGTCCGAAGTAATCGTGACATCTGCTCAAAACAAAGCGGATGAATTAGTGGCTACGGCTGAAAAACGTGCGCACCAATTAACGACAGATGCGGAAGAAAAAGCAAGACAAATCCTAACAGATGCAACTGAAAAAGCAAAACAGCTAGCAGTCGAAACAGAAGACTTAAAGAAAAAAACACGAGTTTTCCACCAACGAATCAGCTTGATGTTAGAATCTCAATTAGAACAAGTAAAAAGTCCAGAATGGGATGAAATTTTACAACCTTTCTCAAGCTATGTGTCAGATAGTCATGAAGTGATCAAAGAAGTTTTAGCAAAACAACTTGACAATGAAAATCAAACTGATGTAAACTCAGACACAGGCATCATGGAAGCACCAATGACTGCATTTGATACACAGGCGATCGATATTTCGATCATTCCTGGTGATGACGAAGAGTAGAACAGAAAAGCATTTTGTCATTCTTTTCAGCGAGCCGATGATAGTGGAAGTTCGGCAAGACCCTGCAAAGTGAAAGATCCTCTACGAAAATTGTTTCTGAAATAGGAGTAAGAAACAACGGTTGACCTCGTTATTGGTTTTTAAGAGTTACATGATCATGTAACTGAATTTGGGTGGTACCACGGCATGTTCGTCCCTTTGGATGAACATGCTTTTTTGTGTTCTTTAAAATGATGAAAGAAGGAGCGTAACTGGTTTATGAAAATGAAAGAAACCTTACAACTAGGTAAAACAAAATTCCCAATGCGTGGTAATTTGCCTAATCGTGAAGCGGATTGGCAAAAAGAATGGGAAGAAAATAAAATTTATCAAAAAAGACAAGAATTAAATGAAGGAAAGCCAAGTTTCATCTTACATGATGGACCTCCTTATGCAAATGGAAATATCCATTTAGGACATTCATTAAATAAAATCAGTAAAGATATCATTATCCGTTCAAAATCAATGTCAGGATTTCGTGCACCTTATGTTCCAGGTTGGGATACTCACGGTTTACCAATTGAACAAGTATTAGCCAATAAAGGGATCAAACGAAAAGAAATGACAATGTCAGAGTACTTAGAAAAATGTCGTGAATATGCCCTTTCACAAGTCGACAAACAACGAGAAGATTTCAAACGACTAGGAGTGGCAGGCGATTGGGAGCATCCATACGTCACGTTGGATCCTTCTTACGAAGCGGCACAAATCCGTGTTTTCGGTAAAATGGCTGAAAAAGGCTATATCTATAAAGGATTGAAACCAATCTATTGGTCTCCGTCAAGTGAATCTTCACTTGCTGAAGCAGAAATCGAATATAAAGATGTGAAGTCTCCTTCTATCTTTGTGGCTTTCAATGTGAAAGATGGCAAAGGGTTGTTAGATGAAGATACAGCTTTCGTTATTTGGACAACTACGCCATGGACATTACCAGCGAACCAAGGGATTGCAGTAAATCCAACTTATACGTACGTTTTAATCGAAGCAGATGGACGTAAATTTGTCGTTGCAAAAGATTTATTAGAAAAAGTTCAAACTGAAATCGGTTGGTCTGATGTTCAGGTGTTGAAAGAGATTGCTGGTCAGGAAATGGAATACATGACTGCTTGGCATCCGTTTTATGAGCGGGAATCATTAGTCATCTTAGGTGACCATGTAACTTTAGACGCTGGTACTGGATTAGTCCATACAGCACCAGGTCACGGGGAAGATGACTATATTGCAGGAAACAGATATAAATTGCCAGTAGTTTCTCCAGTGGATTCAAAAGGGGTTTATACAGAAGAAGCACCAGGATTTGAAGGGGTCTTTTACGACAAAGCGAATCCAATGATTACTGATTTGTTACAAGAAAAAGGTGCTTTATTAAAACTTGACTTCTTTACGCATAGTTATCCTCATGACTGGCGTACAAAAAAACCTGTGATTTATCGTGCTACACCACAATGGTTTGCATCAATCGACGATTTCCGACAAAATATTTTAGAGGAAGTAGAGAAAGTAGATTGGATCATTCCTTGGGGAAAAACACGTCTTTATAATATGATCCGTGATCGTGGCGACTGGGTTATTTCACGTCAACGTGCATGGGGTGTGCCATTGCCAATCTTTTACGCTGAAAATGGGGAAGCAATCATTACGCCGGAAACGATTGAACACGTAGCGCAATTGTTTGCTGAACATGGTTCAATCATTTGGTTTGAGAAAGAAGCGAAAGATCTTCTTCCAGAAGGCTTTACGCATCCAGGATCACCGAATGGACAGTTTACGAAAGAAACAGATATCATGGATGTTTGGTTTGATTCAGGTTCTTCTCACGAAGCAGTCTTGCGTCAACGTCCAGAACTATCATTCCCAGCTGATATGTATCTAGAAGGTTCTGATCAATACCGTGGCTGGTTCAATTCAAGTATTACTACAAGTGTGGCAATCAATGGGGTTGCACCGTATAAATCTGTCCTTTCTCAAGGGTTCACTCTGGATGGCGAAGGGCGTAAGATGAGTAAGTCGTTAGGTAACACGATCTTGCCAGATAAAGTGATCAAACAATTTGGTGCGGATATCTTACGTTTGTGGGTAGCTAGTGTGGATTATGAAGCAGATGTACGTGTATCCATGGACATTTTAAGCCAAGTAGCAGAAGTTTACCGCAAAATCAGAAATACGATGCGCTTCTTGATTGCAAATACTGAAGACTTCGATCCACAAAAAGATACGATTTCATTTGAAGAATTACGTTCTGTAGATAAATATATGACTATCCGATTGAACGAAGTGATTAAAGAAATTCGTGAAGAAGGATATGAGAAATATAACTTCATGCACATCTATCGTACCGTAATGAACTTTTTAACAGTAGATCTATCTGCGTTCTATCTGGATTTTGCTAAAGATGTTGTTTATATTGAATCAGAAAATGATTACCAACGCCGTTGCATGCAAACTGTGTTTTATCAAACAGCAGTAGCTTTAACAAAATTATTAACGCCGATTATTCCACATACTGCAGAAGAAATTTGGTCTTTCTTAAAAGAAGAAGAAGAGTTTGTTCAATTAAGTGAACTTCCAGGTTACCAAGAGTATCCAAATCAAGAAGAATTGATGGATACTTGGGCAGCATTTATGGACTTCCGTGATAAAGTGTTAAAAGCTTTAGAAGAAGCACGAAACAATAAATTGATCGGTAAATCTTTGGAAGCGAAGTTGACGATCTATCCAAATGAACAAGTTCGTGGATTGCTGACAGCTGTGGATGCGGATATTCCACAATTGTTGATCGTGTCACCAGATTACTATGAAGTGATGTCAGCTAACGCAGAAGTACCAGAAGCTGCGGTGAAATTTGATGACGTAGCCATTTTAGTAGAAAAAGCTGACGGACAAACATGCGATCGTTGTCGTCAAATCCGCAAAGACGTAGGCGTTGATGAAAAATTACCACACTTATGTGGACGCTGTGCGCACATCGTTGAAGAAAACTATCCAGAAGCAGTGGCAGAAGGATTTGAATAAAAATTTGGTCATGTTTGGTGACTAAAGGAAAGTTATCTAAAAAACATCAAAGTTAGTAAGAGTTACTAGCTTTGATGTTTTTTTATTCTCTAATAACATTTATTCTATTGAAAAAGGAGCTAATTAAATTTTAAACAGTTTTGAGTTCAAAACAACATTTTATGAAAAAAAGCAATTAACAAAAAATTAAATGTTAAACTAGGTTAGTAGACTATTTCACAAATTTATAGAAGGAGGTGAAAATTATGTCAAAAAATTTAGTAAAATACTTACTCGTGTCATTGTTAGTATTTGCTTCTTGTTCAATGGGTATTTTAGGTGAAACTATTTTTGCTAGTGAAAACAATAATTACTTTACTGGCAATAATTATTTCGATAATTCTAGTACTGATTTACATAGTAATATTACAGAGATTAGTCTACAACGTGGTGTTGATACGATGAATTTTAACGATTATGTCTATATGCAAAATAAGCCACATGGTACAAGTCGCTGGATTCCAAGTATGACAAAGATTTGGCAAGTGAAATACAAAAATGGGAAAAAATATCAAGGATATGTAAACTGGACAGGTCGGTATAAAAATGGTACTCACATTGGTGCATACTATCAATATACTGGTTTATTGTTTAGAGCATAGTAGCAACAAAAATAAGTATAATTAAATAAATATAGCTATTAAGCTTGAGAAAGGTGCCAATATATTGAGGTTGAGAACAATTAATTCTGTTAGGGTTGTTAAGGTAATACAGCTATTACTTTATTTTACATTTATTTACTCATTAATTAAAAATCATACTTATTTATCAATAGTGTTATTAGCAATTGGCTTTTCTTTAGAACTATTTATTCCAAATGAATATGGTTGGGGAATAAAGAAAAGTAAAAAAAATATATTTATAAAATCAGATAAAGTTTGGATGGAACCACTTATTGTAATTTTCTTTTTGCTTTTGTTTATTATCATTACTTATCTTTATTTAACTTAGGAGGAATTTTTATGAAAAAGGCAGTAAGAAAAATCTGGGTATATTTTTGTTCGATAGTATTATTAATTCCTTGTTTTATAACTCTACTCAATGTAGATGCTTCAGAGAATGTATTGGAGATAAAAGATGGAAAAAACTCAAACAAAATAGCAGAACTATTAAAACAAGCCCAACAAAATCCTAATGTTGATGTAGAAGTGATTGGTGACGATTTCTCAATTACATTTACTGATGCTGATGTTTACAACTCTGTAAAAGAATCTCAAGCTATTCCAGTATTGAAAGTACCTAGATCTAATGGCGTAAATAAGATAGAAGGTAAAATAAGTTCAGGAAATTTTAAAGTATATCTTACTAAAAATACATTAAATGCTATCAAAACATTTGGTATTGGTGCATTAGGAAAAATAATACCTGGAGGAGCAGGTTGGTTATTATCGGGATTATTCACTATTATTTCTGCTGATAGTAACTTTAAACATGGCAGAGTGTTTGTTTACCAAAATTATCGATATCAATATTGGTATAATCAGTAACTTCATTGACCGTATACATAATTCGAACGGAACATGTTCTGTTCGAAATTTTTTAATAATTTTTATTGCCCAAGTATGTGCTAGAAGACTAGAAAAATGCATACTATTTAAATGAAAAAACGATTCTAAACGCCTGATTAATTGTTTATTTATTACCCTTAAAATATAGATAATCTATTTTGACTCAGAATCTTTCCTTATTTAATTTTTCATATTAGCTATAGTTTGACTTAATCAAACTCTATATTCAAAGCACGAAATCCAAGGTAATAAGTAATAATTGTTTCAAACATAGAGAGCTTCCTTGAAATTTTATTGTGAATGTTCCTATAAAAAAGTTGGAAGTGCTCAGGTTCAAACGTTCTTTTAAAAGATATAACAGTTTTCAAGAAATACATCGGAAGTGTTTAGCGTTTGCTGCACCGTAAGTTATTCCTACGTAAAAATAAAAATTTAAACGAATACATATAGGAAAGAGGGGGAAATCAATGATTATTGATTTCCCCCTCTAATATTAGTAAATTTTTACTTTTAAACGTTACACACAGCTAGTCTTCTAGCTTTCCACGATCACGGTACCAGCCATCTGGTTGCCAGATCCATTCAAACCCATCTTTTTCCAGCAATTCAAATGCAGCTTCTGGTCCCATTGTTCCAGCTTTATAATTAGGGAAGTCAGGTTCCACTTGATCCCAAGCTTTACGAATGACATCGACGATATGCCAAGATTGAGCAACTTCTTCCCAATGTGAAAAGTTTGTACCATCACCTTTTAAAGCATCTAAAAGCAGCTTCTCATAAGCTTCAGGACTGTTTTCAACCATTTCAGCGCTATTGCGGTACTCTAATCTTCTAAATTCAGTGTTAAATCCTTGTCCAACCTCTTTTCCATTTAATGTTAAAGAGAAACCTTCCGTTGGTTGGATATAAATCGTTAAAACATTTGGTGGTAATGTCCTATCTTCACAAGGTTCATCTTCGACCGAAGTTTTAAAAACATTGACTGGGACTTGTTTAAAGACGATATTGATCCGAGTTCCTTTTTCTGTCAAACGTTTCCCAGTGCGCACATAAAAGGGAACACCTGACCAGCGGAAATTGTCAATGACAAACTTCCCAGCTACAAAAGTTTCGGTAGTAGATTCAGGATCTACTTTATCTTCTTCACGATAGCCTTTAAATGTATTACCATCTAACTCACCAGGTGCATATTGCCCACGGATAAAGTTTTTTAATGCTTCAGATTTTTCATAGATTCGCACAGCTTTCAGTGCCTTGATTTTTTCTGCACGAATTTCTTTTTCAGAAAAGGCGACAGGAGGTTCCATCGCTAAAAGTGCTAGTACTTGTAGAATGTGGTTTTGGACCATATCTTTTAAAGCACCACTGTGATCATAGTAGCCACCACGATCTTCAACACCTAAAGCTTCACCGAATGTAATCTGAATATTATCGATATAGCGATTGTTCCATTGTGATTCAAAAATGTTATTAGCAAAACGAATTGCTGAGATATTTTGGATCATTTCTTTACCTAAATAATGATCAATCCTAAAAATATCTTGTTCAGGGAAGACTTGACGGATCTTTTCATTCAGCTCGAATGCAGATTGATAATCTGAACCAAATGGTTTTTCGATGATCAAGCGATTATAACCATTTTCAGTAACGATATGTTGCGATTTAAGATGAGAAACGATCGTACCGAAAAATTCTGGAGACATGGCTAAATAATAGATGCGATTGCCAGCTAATTGGTAGGTTTCATCTAAGCGGTCAGCTAGGTCTTTTAAAGTATTGTAGTGGGTAGAATCATTTACATCATGTGATTGATAGTAGAAATGACTAGCAAATTCTTTTGCTTCTTCTTCAGTCGGATTCAAGGACTGGATCGTCGAAGCGACCACTTCACGATAATGTTCATCGCTCCAAGGTCTACGAGCAGTACCGATTACTGCAAAATGTTTTCCTAGATTTCCTTTTTTATAAAGGCGGAACAAGGAAGGATACAATTTGCGTTGTGCTAAATCACCTGTACCACCAAAGATTGTAAATAAGACATTTTTTTCATTAGCCATATGGGTGTACTCCTTTATAATTTGTCGACAAAAATCGTACTGGCTGCTTTAAAGCTGACAGGGATTTTCTTTTGTTGATTTTGGATTGTGATCGGTCCTTCATAAGCGGCAACATCTACAATCTCATATTCTTCATCAATGTTTAAGTCAATCGTCACAAGATAGTCCAATAGTTCTTTTTCATCCAACACTCGAGCGATGCGAACTTTAGAACCAACTGGATAAGACTCTAATGTTTGTCTACGTTCTTCATGAACCACTTGTTCTTTTTTAGGAATAATTCCACCATGTGGACAGTGCATAGGATGATTCAAATAGTCTTCTAAATGGTCAGCAAGTTGTTCTGAAGTCACATGTTCCAACACCTCAGCATCATCATGGACTTCGTTCCAGCTATAATCTAAATGTTCGACTAAAAAAACTTCCCATAAACGATGTTTGCGAATCAAACTACTTGCCTTTTGTAAGCCAGTCTCCGTAAGTTGAACTCCTTGATAAGGAGAATGCTCAACGAGTTGTTCTTTCACAAGTTTGGAAATCATTTCGCTAACAGAAGCTGGGGACACAGCAAGACTGGAAACGATTTGTTTATTATTTACTTTTGTCGTGTCTCCGCCTAATTCCAAAATGATTTTCAAGTAATCTTCTCGATTTGGTGTCATGTTTAATCATCCTTTCATGGTATGAAACCATCATTAGTAAGTTTATCAAAAAAAACATCAAATGACTATTTTTCTAGACAAAAAACGTAAAATAAACGAAGAAATACAGAAAGGTAAATCAATGATGAAGGGAATGAAAAGAGTTTGGGATATAGGACTTGCTCTAAAAGTCGTTCAAGAAGTGGCTCTATCAAAAATAAGCCGAAGAATTCCAAAAACAGGAGGAGATTTTTGGAAATTCTTCGACTTATTTCTCAGAGTTAGCCGCTCTTGTCACACCCTCTTTTGAGGAACTATTTTGTTTTGTCAACGTATAAGAAGTATCGGATGATTCATCATAAAAGGTCGTATCACTGTATGATAGAATCAAATAAAAACCATATTGATCTCGCAAGACGAGTTGCTGAGGGGTGAGTTCGACCAATTCCGTTACTAAGGAGCGACCGTTGATAGATAAATCAAACGTTTCTGTGACCAGTAGTTGTTGTTTTTGTTGATTTTTATCTATAAAGGTCCAGGTTCCATGATATTGCGTTGGATCAAAGTCTTTGGTGGTTGGCTGTTTCTTTTTCAGAAAGAATTTTCCAAATAAAATAGCAAAAAATGCAAGGATTCCATAAAGTGTTTTTTTACGTATCATACGACTGTCACTCCTAACCTCTTTTAATTCCAACGATCATTTTCTGTCAGTTTCATTGTACCTAAAAAAAATAAAGATTTCTCTAGGACTTTCGACTGGTTTTTCAAGAGTTTTTTGTGAAATTATGGTAGGATACATAGTAGGAAGAAAGGTGACCGTTTTTGAAGTACCAGCAAGTAGAAATCGCTTTTTTTATTGAACGACCGAATCGTTTCATCGCTCATTGCTTGAACCAACAAGGAGAAGTGATCGTAGCCCATGTGAAAAACACTGGAAGAGGTAAAGAAGTCCTGCTCCCAGGAGCGAAAGTAGCGGTTGCATATACACCTAGTTTAAAACGGAAAACAGATTATGATTTAATTGCTGTGAAAAAAGGGGATAACTGGTTCAATATCGATAGTCAACTTCCCAACCGTTTGGCATTAGAAGGAATTTTATCTGGAACAATCCAGTTGCCATCGTTGATCGGAAAAATCGTTAAGTTCAAGCGTGAAGTCCGCTATCGACAGTCCATATTTGATATTTATTTAGAAACAGATTCAGGACAAAAAGTGTTCGTCGAAGTAAAGGGAATGACTTTAGAAAATAAAGGAATTGGGGCGTTTCCTGATGCGCCAACGTTACGAGGTTTAAAACATGTGAAAGAATTAGTGGAAGCGCGACAGGAAGGCTATGAAACTTACGTGTTGTTTATCGCACAGTTTGAACACCTTCATCTGGCAACAATCAACGAAGCAATGCAACCGGAGTTAGCCAATATCATACGCTACGGACAGTTAAACGGCATGAATGTTTTAGCCTATAATTGTCAGGTAACAGCGGATTGTGTCAATTTGAAACAAGCCATACCATTTGATGTAGAGGCATCGTTTGAAGACCCGAATAAATAGAAAGAAGGTAAATGAAATGATCAATTTAGGAATTATTGGTACCAACTGGATCACCCATCAATTTGTGCAAGCAGCATTAAGCACGAAACAATATGAATTAACAGCAGTTTATTCGAGACATTTAGAAAAAGCACAAGAATTTGGCGCCAAGTATGAGGGAGATATTGCCTATGCGACAGATTTAGAAACTTTTTTTGGTCTGGAACATCTTGATACGGTATACATTGCTTCGCCTAACAGCCTGCATTTTCAACAAGCAAAACAAGGCATTTTAGCAGGGAAAAATGTCATTGTTGAAAAACCGGCATTTAGTACGCCTAAAGAAATGGACGAAATCATTCATCTAGCGAATGAGAAAAATGTTTATTTTTTTGAAGCTGCACGAAACATCCATGAAGCAGGATTCAAAAAAATTGCTGACTATCTTCCATTGAAAGATGAGATCCTCGGTGCCAACTTTAGTTATATGAAATATTCTTCTCGTTACGATCAAGTACTAGCAGGAGAAGTACCAAATATTTTCTCTACCCGTTTTTCTGGTGGTGCGCTGATGGATCTGGGCGTTTATCTCGTTTATGCTACGATAGGATGGTTTGGGATGCCTTCAGAAGTTCACTATTTCCCACGAAAGATCTCAACTGGTGTTGATGGATTAGGTTGGGGGATCTTGCGTTATGAGACCTTTGATGTCACGATTCAACCTGGTAAAATCGGGGATTCTTACTTACCTTCAGAAATCTACTTTAATTCAGGAACATTAGTCATGAATGGGGTCAATGCGATTGAAAAAGCAGAGTTCCATGATCGAGAACATCAGGAAATTGATGCATTAGCAATTACCGCAGCTGAAAATCCCATGGCAGAAGAGGCAGCTGATTTTGCCAATGTGATCAATCATCCAAACGATCCAGCTTGGGGATTACGATATGAAGAATGGATCGAACTTGCTCGCAATGTGAACCAAGTAGTTTACGATCTTAGAATAAATGGTGGCATCAAATTTGATGCCGATAATGAGGACGATTTTTAAAATGAATGAATTTGTAAAAAACTTTCCACAAGCTTGGCAAGAAAAATGGCAGGAAAAGGGATTTCAAACACCCTCTCTGATCCAACAGGCTGCTTTTCAACCGCTTAAAGAAAAAGAATCAATTATTGGTATTTCACCAACCGGCTCAGGCAAAACATTAGCTTATCTTTTACCTTTGCTGCTGAATGTCCCTAAAGAGGGGGGAAGTACTTTACTAATCCTTGTTTCTTCGCAAGAATTAGCAATTCAAGTCGCAGAAGTGGCTCGTGAGTGGTCAAAAGGATTGGCATTAAAAGTCCAATCACTTGTGGGCGGAGCTAACGTCAAAAGGCAGATCGAAGGTTTGAAAAAACGACCAGAAGTCTTAGTAGGGACTCCTGGACGGGTGCTGGAATTGATGAAGACCAAAAAATTAAAAGCTCATCAGTTGCAAACGATTGTTTTTGATGAAGCAGATCAATTGTTTGATGAGGGGAATCGTTCATTAGTGGAACAAATTTTGCGACAAGCCCCTGTGGACTATCAATTAGTATTCTTCTCAGCAACAGCTGATCGCTCAATCAGTAAAATTGAAGAAATCACAAAGGCTTCCATCCCAGTTGTTGATGTCACAAAAGACGATGATTCTAGAAAAGGTCAGCAACATTACTATTTAAGGATACCACCTCGTAAAAAAGAAGAGTATTTGAGACGGCTTGCTTATGTCACAGATTTTCATGGACTAGTCTTTTTCAACCAACTCAATGAATTAGGGACAATGGAAGAAAAATTACAATTTCGTGGTGTTTCAGTTGGCAGCTTAGCTTCCGATCAAAATAAATTGTTACGTAAAGCAGCACTTGATCAATTCAAGAATAAAAAAATCACGATGTTGTTCACGACTGACGTAGCAGCCAGAGGATTAGATATCGAACAATTACCTTATGTTGTGAATGCCGAAATTCCCTTAACGGAAGAAGCTTACTTGCATCGTTCAGGGCGAACCGGACGGATGGGGAAAGACGGAACCGTGATCACGTTCGTGCAAGATCATACAGTTAAAGAGTTGAAAAAATTAACACGTCATATGGCGATTGATATGGAAGAGATTTTTCTTCATGGTGGACAATTAGTCAAAGAATTGCCACAAAAAGAACTCTCACAAAAAGAAGAAGTCAATGACAAAAACACAAAAAAAACTGCTCCATTTGGTCCTTCGAAAAAAGAACAAGTTGAAAAAAATAGTACGCCAAAGAAAAAGCTTAAAAACAAACAAAAAAAGCAGAAAAATAAAGGAGCAAGGCGCAAATAAGCGCCTTTTTGTGTTATTATATTGAAAACGCAATCAGCGTTATTTGAGGATAGTGGGGGATTGTATGAACGAAAGACAAGAAGAAATATTGGATCTATTGCATGAGAAACAGCAAGGATTGACGGCAAGTGATGTGGCAAAACATCTAAAAATCGATCGAAGTAATGCAAGTCGATATCTCAGCGATCTCTATAAAGACCGCTATATTATCAAAAGTTCCGGCAGACCAGTCGTCTATTCATTGCCTCCGCAAAAAACAGCCTCTGACAAAGTTCACGTTGATGCATCGACCCAAGTGACGTTTGATACACTAGTTGGTGAAAATGATTCTTTGAAAGTAAGCATCCAGCAAGCTAAGGCAGCCATATTATATCCTCCTCGAGGATTGCATACAATCATTTTTGGTGAGACAGGAACGGGTAAATCGATGTTTGCAGAATGTATGTATCATTTTGCGATTGATTCTGAAATGCTCTCAGAAGATGCACCTTTTGTTTCATTTAACTGTGCGGATTATGCGCAGAATCCACAGTTACTGTTTGGACATATTTTTGGAATCAAAAAAGGAGCTTATACTGGGGCATCGCAAGATAGTCAAGGGTTGATTGCGAAAGCGAATGGTGGGATCTTGTTTCTTGATGAAATTCATCGTTTACCACCAGAAGGACAAGAAATGTTGTTTACTTTTATTGATAAAGGGGTCTATCGTCCGTTGGGAGAAAGCGCCCACGTCCATGAAGCATCTGTTCAGATCATTGGAGCAACCACCGAGTCATCCGAAAGTTTTTTGACAACCTTTAATCGCCGAATTCCTATGGCAATCACATTACCAAATCTGGCTTCTCGTTCATTAGATGAACGTTATGAAATCATTTCTTTATTTATCAAACAAGAGGCCAATCGTTTGAATCAACGTATTGATATCGAAAAAGAAGCCATTTTGGCATTTATGCTTTATGATGCAGAAGGAAATATCGGACAAGTCAAGCGTGATTTGAAATTAGTGTGTGCGAAGTCATTTTTACATTATCGGACACATAATGAAGAAAAACTGATTATTCGTAAAGAAGAACTGTCTCTCCAAGTACAAAAAGGGTTATTGAAAATCAAAGAAGTACCTGAACGTTTGGATCGCTTTATGGATAGTAAGAGTCAATACCTGACTTTTGAGCCTGGTTTTGCTGATGTTGTTTGGTCACAAGATCCAGAACGAAACATGCAGGTCTATAATGATATCGAAGAAAAAATGCTTTCTTTATCAGAAACGGGTGTCGAAAGTATTGATTTAGAAACTTTGATCTCGAAAGATGTGGATGCTTATTTCCAAACTTATGTCAAAGAGTTGACAAAGAGTACGATTCCAAAAGATCTGTTGCCAGATGACATTTGGCGGTTAACCAACGAGTTATACGATGTTGCAGAAGCTAGGTTGGATCGAATCTACAATGAAAAAGCTCGATTTGCCTTTGCCCTTCATTTGCAAAGTACATTGGATCGGGTCAAAGAAGGACACATGATTGTTCATCCTGATCTCAACAACGTACGCAAAAATTTTAAAAAGGAATTTCAAGTAGCCATTGATTTATCTACGATCATTGAAGAAGAACAACAAATTGAAATTCCGTTTGACGAAATTGGTTTTATCAGTATGTTTCTTTCCATTAATCTTGGCGAAAGTGAACCAGTAAAAGAAAATAAAGTTGAGGTCTTAGTTTTGATGCACGGCAGACAAACCGCCTCAAGTATGTTGGAAATGGCGCAAGAATTATTAGGAACGAAATTAGGTACAGCATTTAATATGCCGTTAGCCATGGAAGTCCAAACGATGTATGAAGAAGTGCTGGCTTATGTTCAAAATCGTCAGGCAAGTCTGACGAATGGATTGATCTTACTGACGGATATGGGTTCTTTAAATACCTTTGGTGACTTGATTTTTGAAGAGACTGGAATCAAAACGAAAGCAATTACAATGAGTAGTACGATGATCGTGATTGAGGCATTACGGATGGCGAATGTTGGTCGGAGCTTGGAAGATATCTATCAAAGTATCCAGATATCCTTTGAAACGATCGTCAAGGACCAATTCAAAGAAGAACAAACTGAGACCTATGAACGTAAAAAAGCGGTGATCGTTACTTGTTTTACTGGGGAAGGTGTAGCAGCTAAATTATACCAGCGGATTGTTCCTGTAATCGACCAGAAAAAGGTCGAAGTGATCCAAATGCAGTTTTTAGAACGAGAATCATTTAAGCGACACATTGATGCATTATTAGAAGAATATGAGATCAAAGCCATTGCGGGCACGGTAGATGTGGATTACCAAAATATTCCGTTTTTCTCAGCGTATGATGTCTTCAACGATGAGAAATTGAATATGCTCAAGCGGATCGCTGATGATGAAGTTCCAACTGCCAAAATCGTTGATTCATTAAAAGATTCTTTAAATTCGATTTCTTCGGTAGAGCTTTTGATCCATTCTTTACAAAAAAACATCCAGCAAATCCAAACGGATCTCTCAATTATAGTAGAGCCAGGAGTAGATATTGGGATCGTGATTCATTTAGCCTTTTTACTAGATGGACTGATCAAGCATGAGAAGACCCGAGAATTTGAGAATCTGTCTACTTTCTCAAAAATTTATCGTTTAGAAATGGACATCGTTCGAACGAATCTTATTGGATTGGAACGGAAATATCAGGTGAATATCCCAGAAAATGAGATTGCCTTCTTAACGCAAATGTTTATTGAAAATAAAATTAAAAAATAAAACACACTAATCTATTTTTTTACACAGATATCACCAGTGTGCGCACAGAAAAGAAGGACCAAAGGCTATGAAAACGCTATTTTGGTTCTTTTTTTGTTTGGCATGCTTCTTGCATTATAAAAATGTGTAAAACAAATTAAAAGGAGTGGAGAAAATGGCGAAAAAAACGATTATGTTAGTATGCTCTGCGGGGATGAGTACAAGTTTGCTAGTTACGAAAATGCAAAAAGCTGCAGAAGAAAAAGGAATGGAGGCAGATATTTTTGCTGTTTCAGCTTCAGATGCTGATAATAATCTTGAAGCAAAAAATGTCGATGTCTTACTTTTAGGACCTCAAGTCCGGTTTATGAAAGCTCAATTTGAGCAAAAATTAGCACCGAAAGGGATTCCGCTAGATGTAATCAATATGCAAGATTACGGCATGATGAATGGTGCAAAAGTACTAGAACAAGCCGAAAATTTGATGCAATAAATCTATAGGAAATGGAGGAAAAAATGTGGAAGATCAACAAAATCTCGAAGCCATCATGGGACTCATCATGTTTGGTGGTAATGCCAAGAGCGATGCAATGGAAGCGATTTCTGCGGCTAAAAAAGGTAATTTCGAGTTAGCGGATCAAAAAATAATGGATGCAAAGGAATCATTAGTCCAAGCCCATCATTCACAGACGCAAATGTTGACACAAGAAGCACAAGGAAACCATGTTCAGGTCACGTTATTGACCGTACACAGTCAAGACCATTTAATGACGTCGATTGCTTTTACTGATTTAGCAGAAGAACTTATTGAACTTTACCGAAGAATCAATGTCGAATAAAGACAGATGAACGAAAATAGAACCTTCTTTTTTGAACGGAAGAAGAAAAAATTTTGAACGGATTTTTTTAATTTGGTATGAGGAAGCAATTCTTTATATAAACAACTTATAGGAGGATATAAAAATGAACGGATTAACAAGTTGGATGGAGAAATACATCCTTCCGGTTGCCGCAAAAATTGGCGCGCAGAAACATTTAGTTGCTTTGCGTGACGCTTTTATCGGTACTTTACCTGCAACAATGGCGGGATCAGTCGCTGTAATGATCAATGCAATTATTCGAGATTTACCACAGCAATTTAATAGTACGTATGCAGATAGTTTAGCAGCGGACAAAGGAATTTTTGCAGTATTAAATGTTATTATTGGAATTAATGGATTTGTATGGAATGGAACTTTAGCAATTGCCGGCTTGATTTTTGCCTTTTCTTGGGGATACAATCTTGCGAGAGCTTATGGGGTCAATGACCTAGCCGGAGGGATCGTTGGTCTGGCAACTTTGATCCAAGGAATTTCTTTTGGTCCTTCATTGTCAGCCGCTTTGAACGTGAATGTTCCTCAAAATATCGTTGATGCCATCAATGGAACAGAATTAGGGGCAACGATCGCGGATGGAAATTTATCTGTTGGTCTTTGGGGTTGGCTAAAACTTGATCATTTAAATGGAAACTCTTATTTCACAGTCATGATCATGGGTGCTATTTCTGTCATTATTTTCTGTAAATTAATGTTAGCCAACATTACGATCAAAATGCCAGATTCTGTACCACCAGCAGTATCGAAGGCTTTTGCCGCAATTCTGCCAGCAACGATCGCTTTATATGTCATTGCTATTATTAATTATATCGTTGGCCGTATCGCTGACGGACAATTGATCATTGATTTAGTTCAAAAATATATCGCTGAACCTTTCTTGGGATTATCTCAAGGAATCGGTGCTGTTTTGATCGTTACGGTCTTTGTTCAGATCTTCTGGTTCTTTGGTATTCATGGACCAAACGTGTTAGCTCCAGTTTTAGAAGGAATTTGGGGTCAAGCACAATTGATCAATATCGATATTTTCCAAAAAGGTTACAATGGCAAAACAGGAACACCTGCAGTCTTAGATGCAATTGAAGATGGTAAGGCTTATATGTGGGTTCGTGGATCCTTTGATGCCTTCGCTTGGTTCGGGGGTTCTGGTGGTACGATCGTTCTATTGATTGCTATTTTACTCCTTTCTAAACGTGCCGATTATTTGACAGTTGCTAAATTGTCGATCGGACCTGGTATTTTCAATATCAATGAACCAGTTATGTTTGGTTTACCGATTGTATTGAACGCTATCATGTTCATCCCATTCTTATTAGCACCTGTTGTTGCAACAGCTATAGGTTGGGGAGCAACTTACTTTGGTTTGGTCGCCCCAGTATCGCAGTCAGTCGTGTGGGTTGTTCCACCATTCTTACTCTCGTTCCTAGCTACCGGAGCAGACTGGCGTGCGCCAATCGTGACATTAGTATGTATGATCGTTACTTTCTTGATCTGGGCACCGTTCGTTATCTCAGCGAATAAGATGGATCCAGCAGCAGGCGAACAATAAAAATCAATGAGCAGAAGCATTTTTTGCTTCTGCTCTCTAAACAATAATCTAGGAGGAACTAAAATGATTTCAATCGCAAGTGCCATGCAACAAGATGCTATCAAAGAGTTATTAGAAGGTTACAATGAAGATGGCTTTTCATATACATTTAAAGAAAAACAAGGGATCAAATTGTTTTTTGAGACGAGCGCACAAGATAAAGAAGCAGCAGCACAAAAAGCAAAAGCATTAATCAAAGCACAACCATGGGGCACTGTTTTATATTTTCAAGCAACAGCAGTTTAACTGGTTGTAAGATAGGAAGGGTTCAAAATGATGAAAAACGGCTTATTTTTATGTAGTATTGGTTCACTGATCGTATTGTATTGTTTAAATCCTAGTTCGCAAAACTATGATTTGTATAGTATGGCTACAGGACTATTTCTGGCAGGTTTAGGTATACATTTCTTTTTAAAAGGGAAAAAAAGAGAAGAAGCAAAGGGGAAAAATAGCTAATGGAAATCGTTAAAACTTTAAATATTCCAGCATCCTTTTTCTATGATAAAGTGATGGACTCTGTCCTTTTTGATGTACGTAAAGCGACTGGAAAATCGGTTACTCGTAAACAACTTAAAAACCTTGAATACGTCAAACAATTCTCACAAAATAGCCGCGCTCGCATCAAGATCGAGGAAGTTATTGAAAATCAGTCGTATAAATTTCGAACATCTACCACAAAAAATGATTATGTCGTCCATTATCAAATCAAAGCGTTAGATGATAAAACCTGCGAAGTACGTTATACGGAACAAATGCAATCATATGGGATGCTACAAAAATTAAATGATATGATTTTAGGAACGATGTTGATGTATTTTAAAAAACGTCGCTTCAAAAAAATGTTAGTAATGATCGAAGAAACTTACTAGTAAAAAACTAATTGTGGCAAGAAGCAGTTGATTCAGCTAAATAGTGATTTATTGAAATAACATTTTTATTTTGATAAAGTGACTATGGTTGGATCACTGAACTTGACACAATTTTTTATTGTTTTTGATGGAAGGGGTAACAAAAATGGCAAATGAAGTAAAAGAACTTGGTGTTGCTTATCAAGAAGCGATGTTTGAACTAGCAACCTATGCATTTAATGCGCAGGATACACCTGCAAGACGTGAACGATTCAAACTGATCGTTGAAAATTCATGGAATTATGGTTTTTTTGACGAGGAAGAGCAACTCACTAGCCAAGTAATGGCGACGCCTTTTTCTGTTGAATTTTATGGGCAACAGTATTTAATGGCAGGAATCGGTTATGTAGCATCTTATCCTGAAGCTAGGGGACAAGGTGGGATCAATCAAATCATGGAAAAAATCTTAAAAGATTGCCGTGAAAGAAAAGTAAGTCTTTCTTATCTTGCTCCATTTTCTTACCCATTTTATCGTCGTTACGGTTATGAGCAATTGTTTGATAAAATCAATTATCAATTGGATAGTCGAGATGTACCGAACGTGAAAAAGACGGCTGGCAAAATGAAACGAGTGACTTTTGAACAAGCAAGAGAAGTCATAGAAATGATTTATAAACAAATGCCAGCAAATCAACGTGGTGGATTAAGTAGAGAAGACTGGTGGTATACTTATAAGTTTAAGCAAAAGACAGATAATCATTATGCGCTGTATTACGATGAATCTGGTCAAGCAGCGGGATATGTGGTTTACAAGTTAACGGCACCAACATTTGTAGTAGTGGAATGGGGCTATTTGAGTCATGAAGCCTTTCAAGGATTAGTGAGGTTTGTTAGTTCCCATAGTGGGGCGTTTGCTTCTTTTGACTATGCTTGTGGTTATTCAGGTAGTGATCAAAATTATTTGCTTAAAAACCCGTTTGCCCAAATGACGATCACGCCATATATGATGGGCAGAATTGTTGATCTTGAGTTGTTTTTGAAAGACTATCCTTTCAAAAAACAAGCGCTCACTTTTGCTTTAGAGGTAACAGAAGATCCTTACGCACAGTGGAATGAAGGGATCTTTGAGATCACTGTATCAAATGCAGGGGTGAAAATTGAAAAAGTAACAGAAACAAAATTACCAACCATCAGTGGAACCATTCAACGCATGACTCAATTATTAATGGGGTATCGTCAGATGGAAGAACTTGTTTTTTACGATCACATCCAATTGTCAACTGAAGCTCTATTAGAAATGGCGCCATGCTTTCCAAGCCAGCAACCTATTCTAAATGATTATTTTTAAAATGAACGTAAAATATTTGTTGCTCAACGCATATAACGCCCTCCAAGGTTTTCGACGAATTCTTGGAGGGCGTTATCGTATAAAAAGCTATTTTGAAATTTTTTCGATATCATTCTGAAAATCAGATTGCTTTTTTGCCACTGATTTATCTCATTTCTCTACAGCAAATCTTCTTTTTTAGTAAACTTGAATTTGCGACTTTCTTTTTTCTGAGGTTTTTCATCTTCATGCTGTTTAATGGCTTCTTTTGATAGTTGTTCTCGTTCTTGTTTAGAAGCATCAAAGCGTTCAGCATATACTTCTTCTTTTGGTTTGTCTTTCATAAATAAAACCTCCCTCATCACTTGTTGGATAATTCTATTTTATCACTCGTCAAAAGCTAGTGGAAACGTTTTGCTTAGGAAGAAAAATGATTTTTCTAAGAGAAGCTTGCATGTGCTTCTTAAACAAGCTAAAATAATATTATTGAGAACTTGTTCCTGTAGCTCAGTAGGATAGAGCAATCGCCTCCTAAGCGATAGGTCGCTGGTTCAATTCCAGTCAGGAACGTTAAAAACCTGTAACCGTTGTGGTTCAGGTTTTTTTGTTTGTGTGGGACCAAGATAGTTTTCTACGCTACATTCGATTTTTCTGGTGAATGAAAGACAGCTTTTCTAAATTTTTTTGATAAAGGAAAAGTAAACATACAAATAAGCAATAATAACTGGCTCAAAGTGATGATAGTTAAGCAAACTGTTTGGTATTTGACCAGTAAATAAAAATGGATGCCTAATTCGATAATATTAATCAAGATAAGGTACAAGTAGTATTGTTTCTTTATTTTACATTGATAAATACAGTAGAAACTGAACCGATAATCTAAACAAACCAAAAATAGTAAAATGAATTTGTGAATAGTCGTGAGCATATCATGTTGGTTAGCTAAACGATGAAAAAATAATAATACAGTCGGCAGAGGGATATAAAGTGTTAATAGTAAGACAAAAAAATAAACAATAAAAGGCATACTATCTCTCCATCATTTTTTCTAATTTTTAATAATGAATGTTGTTTTTGTCAATCTTATCAAAAAACAGAAAATGTATTAATAGAATTTCGTGATAGATAGTATAAATAATTTTTATAAAAAACTTGAACAACAGGATCAAAAAATCGCTTATTCGACCATCTTTCAGTGATCAGCAGGGAAAAGTGTTGTCTGTAATAGAAATAATCATCACAAAAAAGAGAAGAAGTCTGTAGTACCCCAAAAAGTTAGACCAAAAATCTAACTTTTGGAGGTCGTTTAAGATTTCTCCTCTTTTTTTGTATCGTTTTATCAGATTAAGCCCAGTCACCATTTCTAAATACTGGAACAGTAGAACCGTCTTCACGGATACCGTCAATATTCATTTGGTCAGAACCAACCATAAAATCAACATGGGTTTGACTACGGTTAAGACCAGCTTGCACAAGTTCTTCATCGGTCATTTCAGTACCACCTTCGACACTAAAGGCATACGCAGATCCTAGAGCTAAGTGATTCGACGCGTTTTCGTCAAATAACGTATTGTAAAAGATAATACCCGATTGAGAAATTGGCGAAGGATCGGGAACGAGCGCTACTTCTCCTAATGAGCGTGCGCCTTCATCAGTGTTGAGCAAGGTTTCCAATACTTCTTGACCTTGTTCAGCAGAAAAATCAATGACTTTTCCAGCTTCAAAAGTAAACTTCATCCCTGAGATGATCGTACCTGCATAGCTCAATGGTTTTGTACTAGAGATATAACCATCGATCCGTCGGTAATCAGGTGCAGTAAACACTTCTTCAGTAGGCATATTTGCCATGAATTTTTCTCCACGGGAGTTGTAACTTCCTGCGCCTTCCCAAAGATGATTTTTTGGTAGGCCAATGACGATATCTGTGCCAGGGGCAGTATAGTGTAGGGCAGTAAACTGTTCTTGATTTAATTCAGCAGCTTTTTTCGCTAATTTTTCATCATGTTCTTTCCAAGCCTGTACAGGATCTTCTTCGTAAATACGAGTTGTTTTAAAAATTTGATCCCATAACGCATCCAGTTGTTCTTCTTCTGGTAAATCTGGGAAAACTTTAGCTGCCCATTGTTTACCAGCCGCAGCGACTACAGTCCAGCTTACTTTATTTGCTTGGGTCGCTTTTCTTAGATTCATCATTGCTTTGCCAGCGGCAGTTTGATACGTAGCGATTCGTTTTCCATCTACGCCACCAAAAGCATCTGGATCGGCAGATACAACACTGATTCGGCTAGCGCCTTTAGCGATCCAATCATCAGTCTGATCAATTTTATATTGTGGAACAGTTTCAAGGCGGTCTTGTGCAGCGTAAGAAAGAAATTCTTTTTGGATCACGTCGTCCGTCCATTGTACGATCACTTCAGCTGCACCTAAACGATAGGCTTCTTTGGTGATCAAGCGAGCTAATGGGGCTTGATCGACGTTGATTTGTAAAACAACTGTATGGTCTTTTTCGACGTTTACGCCGGTTTCAACAATTAATCGTGCATATTTTTCGAGGTTCTCATTAAAATTTTCTAACATAATCCATTTCCTCCTAATGTTTCATCCAATAGCTATTTGTATGATAACATTTAATTCTTTTAGAGACAATCTGCCAGAATCGTAAAATAAAAAAATGGATGTTCTTCTAAATGATGTCTAGAATTTATAAAATTGATTGTTTTTAAAGTAATTTTTTAAAAATAAAAAAACAAGTTGTGCATAACAAAATAATCATGTTACAATTAAATTAATCAATAGTGGAAGCGTTATAAATAATTTCAAGGAGATTAAAAAATTATGGCAAGAAAAAAGACGATCACAAAAGATCAGATTTTGGCAGCCGCTTTTGAAGTGGCTACCACAGAAGGATTTTCAAAATTTACGGCAAGGAATATTGCAAATAAAATGAATTGTTCGACTCAACCGATTTATCTTGAGTTCAAAAACATGGATGATCTGAAGCAAGCCTTATTTGCTCAGATTTACGAGTACTTGAAGCATGAAGTGTTCCCAGTTGTACATACAGGAAATACCATTATCGATTTAGCTGTAAACTATATTGATTTTGCCAATCGAGAGAAAAAATTATACAGTTCTCTGTACTTAGAAGAATATGGTGGGGGAAGGGAGATGCAAAACTTCTCTTATAATTATTTTGTCGAGACGGTCAAGAAAGATCCAGAGTATGCTGATCTATCTGCGGAACAAATTGAGTCTTTGCATAACACAATTTGGATCATCGCTACAGGATTAGCGGCACTGATGTCTTCAAGTATCATTCATCCGACCAAGGAACAAATTGAAAAAATGATCCAAGATAGCATCAATGCGACGCTAAATACGAAAGAAACGATCCAAGTGAATTAAACAAACTACTTGAAGTATTTCTCGAAAGTCTTTCTCAAACATACACATTGATTTTTTGAAATTAAAAAAGCTTCTAAAAACATGATAAAAAGAACGTGTGACGCTAACTCTCTCCAGCATCACACGTTTTTTTTATCAAATAATTGAAGTTTTGCCAAAAGTTCTCAGCTGTGAGCTGACTGCTTTGGCCTATAATTTTGAAACAAGCGCCTTAGCAAATGCTTCGAGTTTTTCGATGTCTTCTTCTTCAGCGTTTAAATCAACTTTAACATTTTCTGTTCCTTTGACTGCTCCTGTTTTCGCAAAGGCAGCATCGAAGTCATCTACGGACTTACAAAATTCATCATAAAAAGTGTCTCCAGAACCACAAACGCCATAGATTTTTCCAGACAAGTCAAGTTCTTGTAAATCTTCATATAAGTCTACGATCTCATCTGGTAAGTCACCATCATCGTATGTATAAGTTGCGACGACACAAATATCTGCATCCTCAAATTCATCTGCATCCACTTGAGTACATTCATTGATTTCAACATCAATATCTAAATTTTCAAAAGCTTCTGCTACGATATCAGCAATTTCTTCTGTATTGCCAGTCATACTTGCGTAAACGATTTTTGCTAAAGCCATGGGTTGCCTCCTACTTATTGATATATGATCCTCTAACATTTACAGATTATACCAAAACCTTTACTAAAAGAAAACAAGTCATGTGAAGAGAATCTGATTTGGCGAACGACCGGACACTATGGTAAAATGAGGAAGATTTGTAAAAAGGAGACGAAAATATGATTACATTGAAATCAGCACGAGAAATTGAAACAATGGCTGAGTCTGGCGCGTTGTTAGCGGATGTACATAAAAATCTGCGAGATTTTATCAAACCAGGCGTGACGAGTTGGGATATTGAAGTTTTTGTTCGTAACTATATTGAAAGCCATGGTGGGATTGCGGCTCAAATTGGATTTGAAGGCTATGAGTATGCGACTTGTATTAGCATCAATGACGAAATTTGTCATGGATTTCCACGTAAAAAACCGCTGAAAAATGGCGATTTAGTGAAAGTGGATATGTGTATCGATTTAAAAGGCGGCATATCTGATTCTTGTTGGGCTTATGTAGTGGGAGAGTCAACACCGGAAATTGACCGCTTGATGGAAGTGACAAAAAAAGCTTTGTATCTGGGAATCGAACAAGCGCAAGTTGGGAACCGAATTGGCGACATTGGTCATGCTATCCAAACTTATGTTGAAAGTGAAAACTTAGCGGTTGTCCGTGACTTTATTGGTCATGGTGTGGGTCCAACGATCCATGAAGAACCTGCTGTCCCTCATTATGGTGAAGCAGGAAAAGGTCTACGGTTAAAAGAAGGGATGGTTATTACCATTGAGCCAATGGTTAATACTGGAACTTGGAAAATGAAAATGGATCCAAATGGCTGGACTGCTTATACAAGAGATGGTGGCTTGTCTTGCCAATATGAACATACACTGGCAATTACGAAAGATGGACCAAGAATCTTAACTTCTCAAGGTGAAGAAGGTACGTATTGAGAAGCTAGATCAATAAGGAGAATTTGATGAAATTATTAGGGAAAATAAAGCAAAATGAGAATTTAATGCGTTTTATTGCAACAACAAAAAAACGGATCACTGATTCAGAAATGGGTACCACGTCAGTTGTTGTGGCGTATTATTTATTATTGTCTTTATTTCCCCTAATTATTGCGTTTGGTAATATTTTGCCATTTCTAAAGATCGATCAAGAGACAGTATTGACTTATGTGCGGCAAATCATCCCTGAGACGGTCTATCAGTTTATCGGTCCTGCAATTCGAAATTTGTTAACGCAAAGTTCCGGTGGCTTGTTGTCGTTATCTGCTTTAGCTGCTTTGTGGTCTGCCAGTCAAAGTATCAACGCTTTACAAATTGCCATGAATAAGGCTTATGGTGTAGAAAATAGAAAGAATTTTTTGATCGTCCGTTTCTTTTCATTAGTAGTGATTTTGCTTTTCATGATTGCGATTAGTGGCGTAACGATTTTTTTAGGACTGGGTCAAATGATACTTGAAGCGCTCCAACCGATTTTTAATTTTTCTGGCAATGTGATCATCCAGTTCCAAACTTTGAAATGGCCGATTACCTTAGTTGTCTTATTTATCATTATGTTTTTGATTTATGTGATAGTACCGAATGCGCAATTAAAACTAAAAGCAGTGATTCCGGGAACGATTTTTGCTACTGTCGGCTGGATGTTGCTATCTCAGGTGTTTGGAATCTACGCAAAATACTTTGCAACAAGAGTCAGTGGATACCAAATCATCGGGAGTTTCATCGTCTTGATGCTATGGCTCAATTTTGCTGCTACAATCATTATATTTGGCGGAATCATCAATGCTGTTGTGCAAGAATACATAACAGGTAACGAAATCAAGAAAAGACGAGTTTCTACAAATAAATGGTGGATTCGTTTCAAAAATAAATTTTCTCATAAAAAAAAATAGAACTGCGAGTTTTTATTGCTTGAGTGTTTTATAATAATTCTAGACTCTTAATTAAAGTAGGTGCCAATATGCTTGTTTCATTTAGTATGGTTGTCAAATTTTTTTTAACAATCTTGTTATCTTTAGTACTAACGCCCATATTTAAAATTATTTCTGTCCAAACCGGAATGGTGGATAAACCGAATGCGCGACGTATTAATGAAATACCTATGCCTTCAGCTGGGGGACTACCCATTTTTATTTCATTTGTCGTATCCACCTTATTGTTTTTTCGTGACATCATTCCCAAATTTTATATCATTCCTATTTTACTAGCTTCCTTAGTGATCATTCTAACGGGAGTACTGGATGATAAATACGAGTTGACGCCTAAACAAAAGTCCGTCGGGATCTTATTAGCAGCGTTGATCGTCTATTTTGTGGCAGATATTCACATTGATTCAGTAACATTGCCCTTTTTTGGTTATATCGAATTGGGTTGGCTGAGTTTTCCTGTGACCATTTTTTGGATTTTCGGTATCACTAATGCAATTAATTTGATTGATGGATTAGACGGCTTGGCAACCGGAATCTCGTTGATCGGGTTGATTACAATAGGTATTATCGGATATTTTTTCCTACATGCTTCTACAGTATACATACCAATCGTCATATTCTGTTTAGTGGCAAGCATTATTGGCTTTTTTCCTTATAATTTTTATCCTGCCAAAATTTACTTAGGAGACACTGGGGCATTGTTCTTAGGATTTATGATGGCTGTTCTTTCTCTACAAGGTCTGAAGAATGTAACATTTGTTTCTTCTATCTCATTATTGATTGTGATGGGCGTTCCAGTAACAGATACATTTTTTGCGATTATTCGCAGAAAAGCGAACCGTGTCTCTTTTTCTACAGCAGATAAAAAACACCTACATCATCGATTATTGAGTCTAGGTTTTACGCATAAAGGAGCAGTTTTGACCATTTATGCTATGGCATTGATGTTTTCATTTACTGCCATGATCATGAACTATACTGGGCGTCTCGGTTCGATTGTTTTGATCGTTTCGATGCTATTTGCGGCTATTTTATTGTTTGAGTTGATTGGATTGATCAACGAGAAGCATCAGTACATTCTTAAAACTTTACGTTTTTTAGGCAATAAAGAATATCGAACACAAGTCATACAGAAATATAAAAGGAAATGGACTAGACACTAATGAAAATAAATCAAAAACAACCGATTTTAATTAGCATCGTAACGGCTAATAGTCAAAAGATTTTTCAAACGTTAGATACGCTTCTAGCCAGCATAAATGACCAAGCCATGGTTGAGATCTTGATTTTCGATAATGCTTCGTCGATTGACTACCAAGAACGATTGAAAGAATATCTAAAGTATCCGTTTGTCAAAATCTATTTTAATCAGGAAAATAAAGGATTTGGTTATGGACATAACCATAATTTATTAACGAGTGACTTTTCTTATGCTGTGATCTTTAACCCAGATATTCTGGTGGATCAGCAGACAGTCGTTGATTTGGTCAAACTTTTGCAGGAACATCCAGAATGTGCCATGTTAGCACCTAAAATATTGAATGAAGATGGTACGACACAACATTTGATTCGCCAAAAATTAGATGTATTCGATTATGTATTGCGGTTTATTCCGGCTCGTTTTGTCAAGCAGTTGTTTGCTCAACGTTTAGCAAAATTCGAATGCCATGATTTGTCAGAAACAACCAATAGCTACGTGCGTATGATCTCTGGTAGTTTTATGGTCGTTGATGTCAATAAATTTAAAAAAGTCAACGGGTTTGATAATCGCTATTTTATGTATTTTGAAGATAATGATCTTTGCTTAACTTTTGAAAAAGCAGGAGAAAAACTCCTTTATACGCCGTTATATACGATTGTTCATTTATATGGAAAAGGCGCTCATCGCAATTTTAAACTTTTTCGTATCTTTTTACAGTCAATGGTGAAATTTTTCAATAAGTGGGGGTGGACTTTCTTTTGACCATACCCAAAATAGTAGTCGTTATCGTATTATACCAGCAGCGTTTTAGTCAATCGCCTTCTTTTGATCTGCTCATGAAAGCTGTCAAAGAGAAGAAGATTCAACTGGTTGTTTACGATAATAGTCCCGTTATGCAATTGGAGCCATTATTAGAACAAAACGAAGATATAAGCTACTATCATGATCCATCAAATCCTGGTCTGGCTACGGCTTATAATTATGCGTTGAATCATGCACAGCAGAATATTCGCTATTTCGTTACACTCGATCATGATAGTCAATTGACTGCAACGTATTTTGATACGCTATTAACGATTGATTGGACAGATGAATTGGTTGCAGCAGTTCCGTTGGTTTATGCTGGAAGCAACCAAATATCGCCTGTTTTTGCGGATCGCTATATCAATCGTCAAGTTGAAAAGGTTGAGCGATCACAGCTCAGTCAAAGACGAATCATGGCGATTAATTCGGGCGCTGTTTTTTCTATCAAATTTTTAAAGGAAATTGGCGGTTTTAATTTAGATTTTCCCCTTGATTTCTTGGATCATTGGCTTTTTTGGACGATCTATCAGTTCAAAAAGACGGTTTTTATCTTACCTGAAAAAATGGAACATGATCTTTCAGTTCTTGATTATCAGAAAGTTTCTGTTACAAGGTATCAGTCGATACTGAAAGCTGAAAAAACTTTTTATCAAAATTATGATAAAGAAATGTTACCGCGTCATCGAAAACAATTATTGTTACGTACAGTAAAACAATTTTTAACAGTCAGAAATCGTAAAATATGGCGTTTGACATTACAATCATTTACTGAAAACTGAAGGGTGTGAATTTGTGCGATCAGTTTGTATGGCTACCTTTAATGGTGGCAGATATTTAAGAGAACAATTGGATAGTATTTTAAACCAACTGACACTTGAGGATGAATTGATTATTTCAGATGATGGATCGACAGATGAAACTTGTCAAATTATAAAGGAATACACGCAACTAGACAATCGAATCAAATTTGTTGAAGGACCAAGGAAAGGTGTCATTGCCAACTTCAACCATGCCATTCAACAATCTAAAGGTGACATCATTTTTTTAGCAGACCAAGATGATGTTTGGCTACCTAATAAGGTGGCTAAGATCACCGCATATTTTGAAGAAAATCCGCAACAATTAGTAGTAGTGAGTGATCTAGTGATTGTGGATGGTCAACTCAATGAGATACACGCGTCGTATTTTTCCTATCGGCATTCCCGAACAGGCTGGCTCAATAATTTGATTCGGAGTAATTATATCGGTGCCGGCATGGCTTTTCGATCTTCATTAAAGAAAAAAATAGTACCGATTCCTTCTGAAGTACCAATGCATGATATGTGGATTGGAATGTTAGGTGGAACTCGTGTTGGGTTTATTAGAGAAACATTGACACTTTATCGTAGACATGATTTTAATGTGAGTGAAATCAAAACAAACACTAAACTAACCCAAAAAATTACCTGGCGGTTGAATCTGATCAAGGCGCTTGTGAAGAGAAAATGGTTTGGAATTAATAAAAGATAGTTAAATCGTTAATAATTCCATGACAAATAACAAGTTTGATGAGATAATAACAAGGTGAATTTTAAATTGAAAAGGAGAATTTATACTCATGAAGGGAATCATTCTTGCTGGGGGAAGTGGTACACGCTTATACCCTCTAACTAAGGCAACTTCAAAACAGTTGATGCCAGTCTACGATAAACCAATGATCTACTATCCAATGTCTACACTAATGCTAGCGGGTATCAAAGAAATCCTGATTATCTCTACTCCTCAAGATACACCAAGATTTAAAGAACTGTTTGGTAATGGGGCAGAGTTAGGATTACAAATTGAGTATGCAGTGCAAGAAAGTCCAGATGGGCTAGCACAGGCTTTTATTATCGGTGAAGAATTTATCGGTGATGATAGTGTGTGCTTAGTTTTAGGAGATAACATCTATTACGGTGGTGGCTTATCTAAAATGCTTCAACGCGCTGCTTCTAAAGATACTGGAGCAACAGTGTTTGGTTACCACGTTAATGATCCAGAACGTTTTGGTGTTGTAGAATTTGATGAAAAGATGCGGGCTCTGTCAATCGAAGAAAAACCTGCGCTACCAAAATCAAATTATGCAGTAACAGGGTTATATTTTTATGATAATGATGTTATTTCGATTGCGAAAAACATCAAACCTTCTGAACGTGGTGAATTAGAGATCACTGATGTAAACAAAGTCTATCTAGAAAAAGGAAAACTATCTGTTGAATTGATGGGTAGAGGTTTTGCTTGGTTAGACACTGGCACGCATGAATCTCTTCTAGAGGCATCCACATTTATTGAAACGATTGAAAAACGTCAAAATCTCAAGGTAGCTTGCTTAGAAGAAATCGCCTACCGAATGGGATATATCACTAAAGAGCAATTACTTGCATTAGCTCAACCGTTGAAAAAAAATCAATATGGTCAATATCTCTTACAGTTGGCCAACAATTAAGGGAGTCTGAAGTAATGAAAGTAACTGATACTAATTTAACAGATGTGAAGATCATTGAAATGGATGTTTTTGGTGATCATCGTGGCTTTTTTACCGAAAGTTATTCCAAAGCAAAATTTGTTGAACATGGTTTAGATTTTGATTTTGTTCAAGATAATCATTCATTATCGGCAGAAGCTGGTGTTATCCGCGGACTGCATTTCCAAAAAGGAGAAGCAGCACAAACGAAACTGATTCGGGTAACTTCTGGCGCTGTTTTAGATGTGATTGTCGATATTCGTAAAGGAAGTCCAACCTATGGTAAATGGGAAGGCTTTATCTTATCTGAACACAACCATCGACAACTTTTGGTGCCTAAAGGTTATGCTCATGGATTTGTGACATTGACACCAAATGTCAATTTTCTTTACAAATGTGATAATTACTACAATGCACAAGCTGATGGTGGGATTGCCTTTGATGATCCAGACTTAGCGATTGATTGGCCTATCGATCTTTCCAAAGCGATTATGTCTGAAAAGGATCAGCATCATCCAACTTTAAAAGAGTTTGAAGCAGAAAATCCATTTGTTTATGGTGAAATTTAGGATTGCAAGGAGAATTTTTATATGAAAAATATCATTGTTACTGGTGGTGCCGGATTTATCGGCTCAAATTTCGTCCACTATGTGGTCAATCATCATCCAGAGGTTCATGTTACGGTGTTAGATAAATTGACTTATGCTGGGAATAAAGAGAACTTAGCAGGGCTACCTAGTGACCGTGTAGAATTGGTCGTTGGTGATGTTGCGGATGCAGAATTAGTGGATCGTTTAGTCAAAGAAGCAGACGCCGTAGTCCACTATGCAGCAGAATCGCATAACGATAATTCGCTAAAAGATCCATTTCCTTTTGTCCAAACCAATATTATTGGTACGTACACCCTGTTAGAAGCTTGTCGTAAATACAATGTTCGTTACCATCATGTATCCACCGATGAAGTGTATGGGGATTTACCTTTACGTGAAGATTTACCAGGTCATGGAGAAGGCGAAGGGGAAAAATTTACAGCTGAAACACCTTATAATCCATCAAGTCCATATTCTTCAACTAAAGCGGGCTCTGATCTATTAGTGAAAGCTTGGGTTCGTTCATTTGGGTTGCAAGCAACGATCTCAAATTGTTCAAACAACTATGGACCGTATCAACATATTGAGAAATTTATTCCTCGTCAAGTTACTAATATTTTAAGTGGTATACGTCCAAAACTATATGGTGAAGGAAAAAACGTTCGTGATTGGATCCATACGAATGACCATTCATCTGCGGTTTGGTTGATTTTGACTAAAGGAAAAATCGGTGAAACTTATTTGATCGGTGCCGATGGGGAAGAAGATAACAAAACAGTCATGGAATTGATTTTGGAACTTATGGGACAACCCAAAGATGCTTACGACCATGTCAACGATCGTGCAGGACATGATTTACGTTATGCAATTGATTCGACAAGGTTACGTGAGGAGCTAGGTTGGCAACCTGAATTTACCAACTTCCGTGATGGTTTAGCTGATACAATCAAATGGTATGAAGAACACCAAGATTGGTGGAAGAAAGAAAAAGAAGCTGTGGAAGCAGCCTATGCCAAAAATGGTCAATAAATGATGATAAGCCGGATTTAAGGAACTCTCAAAAAATTCGGGTAAAAAAGACACGCATGAAGTTGTAAAACGTGCAGAAAAAAATTAGTATAAAAATAGGAATTGTTTATTGGCAATTGTAAGGGGAGCTGTGACAGATGTTGCAGACCCCTTTTTAAAACAAAAAAGAGGAGAGATCAGAATGTTCTTATTAACCGGAGGAAATGGTCAACTTGGAACGGAATTACGCCATTTATTAGATGAAAAAGGAATGGCTTATGTGTCAACTGATGCTGCTGAGCTGGATATTACTGATGCAGAAAAAACAATGGAGTATATTACAAACTTAAAGCCAGAAATTATTTTTCATTGTGCAGCGTATACAGCCGTTGATAAAGCAGAAGAAGAAGGCAAAGAATTAGATGAGAAGATTAACGTTGATGGAACTAAAAATGTGGCATTGGCTGCAAAAGCAGTGAATGCTAAATTAGTATATATCAGTACAGATTATGTCTTTGATGGCAAAAAGAAAGACCAAGAATACCGCGAAGACGATCCAACTAACCCATTGAATGAGTATGGTCGCACAAAATTACTAGGGGAACAAGCAGTTCAAGAAATCTTAGAAGACTATTATATTATCCGTACTTCATGGGTATTTGGTGTTTATGGACATAATTTTGTCTTTACAATGCAACGTTTAGCCGAAACGCATGATCGTTTAACTATTGTCAATGATCAATATGGTCGCCCAACTTGGACTCGAACACTTGCTGAATTTATGGTATATGTGATTGAAAAACAAGCACCTTATGGCGTATATCAGTTATCCAATGAAAATAGCTGTTCATGGTATGAATTTGCCAAAGAAATCTTAAAAGATACGGATGTCGAAGTAGCACCAGTCACTTCAGCAGAGTATCCACAAAAAGCAGTTCGCCCACAATATTCTGTGATGAGTCTAAAGAAAGCAGAAGATCTAGGCTTTGTCATTCCGACATGGCAAGAAGCATTAGCAAAAATGTTGGAAGCAGCTGAAAGTTTGAAATAGCAAACTTGTTTTTCCGTAAAAAAAGAACAAACTAGAAATTGGAGAATCGCATGGAAAAACAAACAAGACGCGCGCAACGAACAGCCGTGAAGCCTGAGCGCACAGATCATTCTGTTCTTGATGTCTTTCTAAAACTTCGTTACCTCATCGGATTGCTAGTCATTGTAGTTATTGTGACGTTTAATTTGAATGGTAGTTCATTGGGTGTATGGGATAAATATGTATCGCAACGAGATGACGGAAAGAAAACTGATGTCATCTTCGGGCAAAATAGGGAAGTTCGTTCAGATGAATGGCTCGTGCAAACACCTTTTTATCTTTCACAAGCTGAAAATGACTATCCTTTAGTAAATCCCGATTATTCCTTAAATGGACAAAATATGATCATTGCTTATAATTCTCCTGTTAAAGATATCACAGTTATTGGTAAACCATTCAATTGGGGATTCTTTTTCTTGGGAAGAGATCGTGGGCTTTCGTTTTATTGGGCAATGAAATTAGTGGTCATGGTTTTATTGGGGTATGAAGTTTTAATGATTTTGACAAAAAGAAAAAAAGCTTTATCACTCGTAGGCGCCTTTGCCTTAACTTTCTCACCAGCAGTCCAGTGGTGGTTCATGCAACACGTGGGAGATTTGATTTTCTTCACATTAGGACTAATGGTTGCTTTTTATCATTATTTTTACCAACATCAAAAAAAATGGGTACGAGCAATGATGATGAGTTTGATCGTCATATTTGGTCTAGGCTTTATCCTGGTGATTTATCCAGCCCATCAAGTTATGCTTGCTTATTTACTTGTCTTTTATTTTGTTGGGTTATTGCTCTATTATGGGAAGCGAATCACTTGGGATTGGTTTGATGCAGTACTGATCATTGGGGCAATATTATTTATAGGTGGCGTACTGATCCACTTTTGGTTAACCTCTAAAGATGCGTTACTGGCTTCTTTAAATACCTTATATCCAGGAAAACGAGTAAGTACAGGAGGAAAATGGCATTTAGGAGAGTTCTTTTATTTTCTGACAAACTGGAAAATTTCGTTTAAAGATATCAATTTTTCTAATAATTCTGAAGTTGCTCTGTTTTATCATTTCTTCCCGACCGTCTTTTTAGCAAGCCCATTTGTTTTATTCGGTAAAAAAAATAGTGAACAAAAACTGTTTGGACGGATTTTAATGCTCTTTTGTCTGTTTTCAATTTATTGGATTACTTTAGGATTACCAAAATGGCTCGCTGAACTCACTTTATTATCTTACGTGCCACCTTTTAGAGCAATCTTAACCTTTAGTTTTGCAGCTTGCCTCTTAACCATATGGTTTATTGCCTATATTTGGCAAGAAGATGTGATCCCAACATGGTATAAATTTTTCCTATTGTTGGCGAACGCGGGAATCTTTACGTATGCTTTGGTCAATTCCAAAATGACAAAATACTTTACCGAATTTGAGATCACCATGATCGTGATTGTTGGTACGTTAATCCTGGCATTTATTCTGTTTCGACGTTGTCGATTGTTCTATCTTTCGTTTATCGCTTTGATTGTAGCTTCAGGTTTCTTTGTGAACCCAGTTGTAGAAGGAACTGGTGCGATCTTTGAAAAGACTCTGGCAAAAGAGATAAAAGCAATTGATCAGGCAGATCCACAACAAGTATGGTTAACAGAAGATGAGCTGTATAACTTTACACCAACATTAGGCGTAAAAGCTTTTAATTCGGTACGCTTTTATCCAGACATGAAGGCATGGGCTAAAATTGATCCAGATAAAAAATATGAAAAATATTATAATCGATATGCCCACACACGTGCCTTTATTGCTAAAGAAAAAACTTCATTTGTTTTAGATCGTCCAGATATGTTTTCTGTGACCCTCAACTTTAAAGATGCTGAAAAGCTTGGAATCAAATACGTGGTCAGCAAACGCCCGTTAACTGATTATAATCAATTGTACCAAGCACAATTCACTCAACTATACGGTCCTGATAAAGATGGTTATATGATTTTTGAAGTAACCTATCCTGAAAACGATCCATCTACAGCCAATAATGCTGTGAATAATACGGATAACCAAGTAGATGAATGGTCGTATACAGGCGGTTGAGAAAGTAATTATTAGGTATTGAGTAATTGATATGGGAGTGTAAGGAAGTAAATTTCTTTACTGCTTCTTCTGAAATTGCTCAGTACCTATTTTTAGGTTCCATGTTTTTTCTTTTAAAAAGACTGGATGAAGCACTAAAAGTGAGTTTTTTATCAATTAATCTAAAAATAGCATTGCCGTTTGTTTTTAAAAAACAGTATAATAAAACAGTATGAAAGGAGGATGGAGATTATTCAGACGGTTATTGGAAAATTAATAAATAAAATGAGTGTTGGATTACTGATTCTATTTCTTTCTGCTATTTATTTTGTATGGACAGCAGGCCTAGGCAATGCTCAAGCGCTTTTTTTATATGACAACAGTGCGCAATTTGTTACGTTTGGCATTGTCATTTTATTTATTTTAAACGTATATAAAGGACGAAGATCTGACTTTATTTTTTTAGCAGCGGCAATGCTTATTTATTTTTTGTTTGATCATTTCCGTGAAGTAAGAGCAAGTTCTATGAATGTAGATCTTTTGATCCCGCTAATCATAGTCTTTTGTTTGACGGTTAAATGGATTCAGTTTGATAAGTTAGATCGTTCGATTTTTATTTTAGTATGTTATGTCTTTCTTGGCATTACGTTATACCGCATTTTTACTGAAATAAAAATTCCTGATGGTGAAAGTATTTGGTTGCCTGATAATAAAGTTTCCGATATTTGGATCAACACGAATACGATTGGTAGTACTTTAATGACCCTCTCCTTACTGATCAGTGGGTTTGCCAGTTCATTTGAGCGCTGGTATGTTCGGGTATTCGTTGGATTTCCGAGTGTGATTGCTGGGATTATTGGTATCTGGGTCTGTCAATCAAAAGGTGCTTTAGTTGCGATGATCGTATTTGTTTTACTGGATATTTGGCCAAAACAATTGTTCAAAATAATACGAGCGCCATTTTTAGCCTACATGATTGTCACGATTTTTGCGTTGCCAGTTTCTTACTTAGCAGCTCATTCCGAGCATCTAAATCTCTTTACTGGTCGTGAAGAAATTTGGTTGAAATTCTATGAGACTATTTCAGAAAAAAGCGAACAAGTCTGGGTTGGAATGAAACCGTTCATTTTTCAACGTGGAAATCAATTTTTAGGAAATCACAATAGTTATAATTCATTTTTAAATCTATATGGATTGCTGGGTGTCATCATCGCAGGAGTACTAGTCTTAATCTATGTAGGTCGATTGACCTTAAAAGCAGATTTATCGAATGGACAAGTAACCTTTTTATGGGCATTCTTTGCAGTGATGATCCAATCCTTTATGGAAGATACTTTAACTTCTTTTCCGTGGGTACCTATCATCTATCTGTTATTGGGAATGGCAAGTCACCGATATGATGATTTAAAAAACGTTGCAAACAAGCGGAAAATAGCGAATCAACAAACGAGGGAAACGACAGACGGCTCTCTATCAAGAGTGGCACGCCGACATTAAATATTTAGATAAGAGCTAGTTGAAACAAGTTATTCTTGGGTCAGCTAGCTTTTTGCTTCATTGCAATTAAATTATTTCTTATGTAAAATAAAAATGTTAGCGTAAAGTTGCTTAATAGAAAATTAAGAAACTAAGAATATCACAGTCCGTGAGTAAAAGTGTGGTAAAATGGCACATGACTGTAATTAACAGAATTTGCTTGGAGGAACACAAATGTTTAAAGATCTGTTTTTATTTATGAAGGATATCTACCAGAATAGAAAGCTCTTGCTTCAGTTTTCAGTGAATGACTTTAAGTCTCGCTATGCGGGCTCTTTTTTGGGAATTTTATGGGCATTCATTAATCCTGTCTTTACCGTATTGATTTATTGGTTGGTCTTTGGTTTTGGATTAAAGGCAGCGATGACAGATGGAAAATATCCTTTTATTGTTTATTTGATTACGGGAATGATCCCATGGTTCTTTTTTTCTGACGCGTTTACATCAACGACGTTAGTTTTCAGAGAATACACTTATTTAGTAAAAAAAGTTGTATTTAATATCCGCATTTTACCAACTACGAAAATTTTATCGAATCTATATGCACATCTTTTCTTTATTTTCGTTGGTTTAGTGGTGGTTATTGGACATGGAATCTATCCAACTTGGATGACGCTCCAACTGATTTATTATTTATTCTGTATGTGTGCTTTTTTAACCGGCTTAACATGGTTGACAGCATCGATTCAACCATTTCTACCAGACATCATGCAATTGATCACGATTGTCCTACAGTTGGTTATGTGGACATTGCCAATCCTTTGGAGTCCAAGTCAGTTCAATCCAGTGATCGTTCAAATCTTAAAACTAAACCCACTTTATTATGTCGTGCAAGGATATCGTGAGTCTTTCTTAGGACAAGCTTGGTTCTGGGAACACGGAATGTATACTCTCTATTTCTGGGTATTTACGCTAGCTATCTTCGTTATTGGATCTGCTGTGTTCCGTAGATTGAAACCACATTTTTCAGATGTGCTGTAAGGAGTATGAATATGACTGAATATGCGATTAAATTAAAAAACATTACAAAATCTTATAATATGTACGCAAAACCATCTGACCGTTTTCGTGAAGCATTGAATCCCTTTAAAAAATCTTACCATGACGTTTTTTATGCGTTGAAAAATATCAATGTGGAAATTAAAAAAGGGGAAATGATCGGCTTTGTCGGAGAAAATGGTTCAGGAAAATCTACCATGCTCAAAATCATTACTGGCGTTTTGACGCCCACATCTGGAACAATGGAGATTGAAGGAAAAATATCTGCACTATTAGAACTAGGTTCTGGGTTCAACCCCGAATATTCTGGCTATGACAATATTTATTTGAATGGCATGGTGTTAGGTTTTTCTCGTGAAGAAATCGATGGAATGGTCGGAGACATCATTGAATTTGCTGATATCGGCGAACATATTTACCAACCAGTAAAAACATATTCCAGTGGGATGTTTGTTCGTTTAGCCTTTGCGGTAGCTATTAATGTCAATCCAGATATCTTGATTGTCGATGAGGCTTTAGCTGTAGGGGACCTTGAGTTCCAGTTGAAATGTATGGAGAAATTTACTGAAATCAAGAACTCAGGTAAAACGATCTTATTCGTCTCCCATGACATCAGTTCGATCCGCCGTTTTTGTGATCGATCCTATTGGCTAAAAAATGGTGAAGTAGTTGAATATGGGGATACCATGGATGTCACAACAAACTATGAAAACTTTTTAAAGAAAAAATCAGTCAAAACAGTTGATCGAAATAAAAATCAAATGGAACGTTTTGCAGCGCCTGACATCGTTGATGTACTGAGTGCGGAATTATTGGATAAAGAAAAAAATCCTGTTGACGTGCTTGATCAAGGCGAAACACTGTATGTCAAAGTAACCTATGAAGTAAAAGATGATTCGATCAAGAATCCTGTTTTAGGGATTGCCTTACGGACCGTCGATAATTTTTACGTTTGTGGTTTAAATACACTGTTGGACGGCATCAAAATCCCTTGGAAAAAAGGCAAAAATGTTTTCTATTTAGAATATGAAAAACTAGGCCTGCTAGCTGGTGAATATTATTTTGATGTGGCAATTTTTGAAGAAAATGCCACCGTACCTTTAGTTTACAAAACAAAATATATGAACTTATTTGTTAATGGTTCATATATTGGGGAAGGAATCGTGGTCTTAGACCATAAATGGGAAGAAGGTTATCTAGCCGATGAAGTATGATTTTGAAATGGACTTAGATGAACAAAGTAGTGTAGGGAAAATTGCTGCCCAAATTAAACCAGGCAGCAAAGTCTTGGAATTTGGACCGGGAAACGGCCGATTGACCAAACATTTAATCGGAGCCAAAAATTGTCAAGTAAGTATCGTCGAATTAGATAAAGAATTATTCGATTTTGTCAGTGAATTTTCACAAGATGGTTTTTATGGAGATATTGAAAGTTTTGAGTGGGCAAACTATTATGCAGGGCAAACCTTTGATTATATCCTTTTTGCCGATGTTTTAGAACATTTAGTGAACCCAGCTGAAACATTAAAAAAAGTGAGAGAATTTCTCAATGAAGATGGAGAAATTTTAATCACATTTCCGAATTTAGTCCATAATTCTGTGCTGATCCATTTATTCAACAATGAGTTACCATGGGCTTCTTATGGCTTATTAGATGAAACACATAATTCTTTTTACACACACGAAGGTTTTAAAAAAGTGTTTGAAAAAGCTGGTTTATCTATTAATATTGAGGATTACCTTTACTTAGCTGTCGGAGACACAGAATTAAATTCAACTTATGAAGAATTACCCGAAGCAGTTCGCTATGAGTTCAAAATGCGACCTTTCGGAGAAGTTTATCAATACTTCTTTTCTTTGAAAAAACACACTGAGAATAGTCACATCTCACAACCACAAAATTCGAATTATGTTCGAATGGTGGAAGTGATCCAAAAGACTGCAAACAAAGAAGTCTCCCAAAAATATCCTTTCAACAATTATACGGGAGAAAACCAAACATTGACTTTTCCAATTGCCGGGAATGTCGAATCGGTCATTTTTAAATTTGCTGATCAACCAAGTTTTATCGAATTTAGCGGGGAGTTGGCGGGGAACAAAATTGATTTCATCCAATCTAATGCAGTAATCAAAACACAAAATGATTGCTATTTATTTGATGGTGAAGTAACGCCACAATTTACTCTATTTGATGTCGCAGGTCAAGAATTGACGATCCATTGTCATTATCGGTTTATCGGGGAATTGACACAAACCATGAAAGAACTACTTGAGGCAGTCAAACCTTTAGCGCAGATCGAGCAACGTCTAATGGCACAAATCACTTCGCTGAAAAAAGAAAATGAACAAGTGCGATTGACAAATGAAAAATTAGATAACGAATTACAGATGACGACTGACCGTTATTGTAAACTGATAACTGAGGAAGAATTCGCGATTAAACCAAGAAACCGCAAGCTTCGATCGAAAGAAACAGCAAAGAAAATTCAAGCAAAGGCGATTTCTCTATGCGTGGATAGCAAGCATTGGGATCCAGAAACGAAAATTTTGACAATCAATGGTTGGGGAATTTCTAACGCACAACGTCAGCCGTTATCCTATAAGTTATCTGTGAACCAAGCACCATTTTTTCAAGCCTTGCAGTTTGAACGGCCAGAAGTAAATGAGGCGGAACAATTGCCAGCGGGAACAAAAGCTGGTTTTGAATTGCAAATAAGATGTGAACGAGAAAAATCTTTTTTAATTGAAGCTGTTGCTGAAAATGGCGAATCCTGGTTTATCGAGATATAAGAACGAACTTATTTTTAATAAAGGAGAACAAAAGCTCGTGCAAAAAAAAGAGATTGCTGTATTTATAGACCGAATTACTCGTGAAAGAGCAACTGGGGATTTATTGATTGTTGGCTGGGCGGTCGATGAGGTGACGAAAGAAATTCCGATCATTAAAGTCGATAAGGACAAAGTATCTGCCGAAGTCACCAATGTTGTTCGTTTGGATATCAATCATTTATACAATCTGGATGTGAAAACACCAAGTGGTTTCAACATCCGATTATCTGGAAGAATGAAAGGTAAAGCGATTTTAGATTTCCAAACAAAATCCCATCAAAATGGGATTGCGGTGAAATTGAATGGTCGTTATCCATATGACGATGGCCTTGAAACAAACTGGGAAAAGAAAAAAAGATTGCTTCAAAAAGGATTCAATTATGCACGGACACACGGAGTGAAAAAAGCGATCCGACGTGTCAAATTTGAAATGAAACCCGCTTCTGTTGATTACACCGAATGGATCAAACGTCATGAACAGTTTGATCTCCAAAAGCAACGTCAAGATGCTAAAGGATTTGAATATCGTCCCTTAATCTCAGTACTTATGCCAGTCTACAATGTCGAAATCAAATGGCTGGAAAAATGTATTGATTCTGTTTTAAAACAAACGTATGATCACTGGGAACTATGTATCAGTGATGATGCATCAACTGATCCTAAAATCAGAAAATGTTTAGAAAAGTATCAAGCTAAAGATCAACGAATCAAAGTCGTTTTTAGAGAAAAAAATGGGCATATCAGTCTAGCGACCAACTCTGCTTTGGAAATGGCAACAGGAGAGTTCATAGCGTTGTTAGATAATGATGATGAACTACCGCCTTATGCGTTGTTTGAAGTCGCAAGCGTCTTGAATCAGCGTCCTGAACTTGATGTCATTTATAGCGATGAAGATAAGATCGATGCAGAAGGTCAGCGTTTTGATCCTCATTTTAAAGCGGATTGGTCACCAGATACTTTAATGGGCAATAATTATATTTCACATTTAGGGGTTTATCGTACCAGCTTAGTTAAAGGAATCGGTGGATTTAGAAAAGGATATGAAGGTTCTCAAGATTATGACTTGGTACTACGAATAACTGAGCAGATCCCAGCTGATCACATTTATCACATTGATAAAGTACTGTATCACTGGCGCACGATTCCGGGATCTACTGCCAGCAATGGTGAAGCGAAGAGCTATATTTATGATTCTGGAGTCAAGGCATTGACTGATGCACTCGATCGTAGAGGAATTAAAGGAAAAGTTCGTCCTGGACGAATCTCTGGCTTCTACGAGGTCAATTATGAAGTGCTGCAAGAAGACTTAGTTAGTGTCATTATTCCCACTAAAAACGGATATGATGACTTAAAATTATGTATCGACTCAATTATTGACAAAACAACCTATTCCAACTATGAGATCATTGTTGCTGATAACGGTAGTACCGATTCTAAGATGCAGGAACTATTTAAGGAATACCAGCAACGACTAAATGAACGTTTTATAGTGGAATTGATCGATATACCTTTCAATTATTCTAGGATCAACAATCTAGCGGCAGAAAAAGCAAGTGGCAAATATTTATTGTTCTTAAACAATGATACGGAAGTTATTGAGCCTGAGTGGATGACCAATATGGTTGCCTATGCGCAATTTGATCGAATTGGCTGTGTCGGTGCCAAACTTTACTACCCAGATGATACGACACAACATGCTGGTGTGTTAGTTGGTATTGGTGGCGTTGCTGGTCATGCGTTGAACAACTATGACCAAACACACTGTGGTTACTTTGGTCGGTTAGTCATCGATGTCAATTACTTAGCGGTAACAGCTGCCTGTATGATGGTCAAAGCCAGTGATTTTCATGCGGTCCATGGCTTTGATGAAACATTAGCAGTCGCTTTCAATGATGTGGATTTATGCCTGAAAATTTATGAGCTAGGTCGATATAACGTTTATGCCCATCAAGTTGAACTTTATCATTTTGAATCAAAATCAAGAGGCTATGAAGATACGCCTGAGAAGCAAAAACGTTTTGCAGGTGAGATAAAGAAAATGCAAGTGAAATGGCCAGGATATATCAACCATGATCCTTTTTATAACGATAATCTGACAAAAGAAGGAATTGGAGATTTTTCATTAAGACCAGATTAATTAAGAAATGAAAATAGAAACTATCATGCAATCAGTTAAGAAAGCATGGTAGTTTTTTTTTCGTAAAATGAGATATTAAAAGCAAGCGTTATAATTGTAGAGCAGTAGTTTTTTGTAATTCTGTTACAATTTGTTTATTCACTAGGCTTTTAAACCCTGCTATGGTAAGATAATAGGTGCATTATTTTGTGATTAGGAGTGTATATATGAATAAAAATGGGGAATGGAGTGCTGCAAGACGAATATTCATTATTTTAATGGATGTTTTGATGTACAATGTAGCCATATATAGCAGTTTCTTACTGAAATTTCATGGGGAAATACCCATGCGGAATTTTGAAACTTTTCAACATTCAGCAATCTTTATTTCTGTTATATTTATTGCCTTGAATATCTTATTGGGCGTATATGTTTTTTATAATCGAACGGTCAGCGATATCGTGTTTGTCACGGTTATTGGTCAAGTCTTAATGACATTGGGGATCATGGTCGTCACCTTTGCTGGACGCTGGTTTGCTTTCCCACGAGGCGTAATTTTACTGTCATTTGTGCTAGCGACCATTTTATTGAGTCTTTACAGAATATTAATTTATAAGTTGTACTTGAAAGTCAGTCGTGATAAGAAAGTCGTGATCGTTGGATCAGAAAAAGATGTGGCACCGGCCATACAAAATTTCAGTTCTAAAAAAAATAATAAGCATAAAGTAGAAGCGGTTGTCATCGATCACTACTATGAAAATGTGAAAAAAATGATTGATCAAATGGATATCGTCTATCTGGCTTCACATATTGAAGAAGCAGAAAAAGTAAAAATCTATCAACTAGTGACAAAAAATGAGAAGAAATTATTTCTCAATACGACATTTGAAAACTTAACGATGATCAATCCAAACATCATGAACTTTGAAGATGAAAGTATTATTGAAGCTTCAGGATTCAGAATTCCACCAGAATATGAATTATTCAAGCGGTTGTTTGATATTATCGTTTCGTTGATTTTACTGATCATAGCCTCACCTTTCATGTTATTAACTGCTATTTTAGTAAAAGTTACTTCACCGGGTCCGGTTATTTATAAACAAATTCGGATCACTAAAAATCAAAAAGAATTTTCAATCTATAAATTTCGCTCGATGACTGCGACTGCAGAAGCCAAATCAGGACCTGTTTTGGCTAAGAGCAACGATGCTCGTGTCACTCCAGTGGGTAAATTTATCCGAGCAGTTCGTTTTGATGAATTACCACAAATCTTTAATGTATTAAAGGGAGACATGTCGATCGTTGGTCCTCGACCAGAACGTCCTTTCTTTGTTGATCAATTCAATGCGGAAAATCCTTATTACTATTTGAGACACAATGTACGTGCTGGGATAACGGGTTATGCGCAAGTTTATGGGAAATACGTATCAGATTACAACAGTAAATTACGGTTTGATTTACTTTACATCAAGAAATATTCTTTATTGCTCGATTTAAAAATATTATTACAAACCATTAAAATTCTTTTTGATAAGATGTCTTCTCAAGGCTTGGAAGAAGATGAGAATGTTCATTCATTGGCAGAGATTGCTTTTCCAAAAGAGAAAATCTTTCGCTAGTTGAGAGGTAGTGAAAAATGAGTAACCCAAAATTTAGTATCGTCATACCCATTTATAATGCTGAAAGCACGATTGCTCGTACGATCGCATCTTTAAAAGAATTTGATTTTACTGATTATGAAGTTTTGTTAATCAATGATGGTTCGACAGATCAAACGGAAGCAATCATTACGAGACTTATTGAGAACGACCCTAAATTTCGACTGATCACAACGGCTAATCAAGGGCCTGGTTTAGCTAGAAATGAAGGGATTATGCAAGCCCAAGGAACTTACATCTTATTTTTTGATGCGGATGATACGCCGAAAAAAGAAGTTTTATCTGATTATGACAAGCTTTTAGCTAAACATCCAGACACCGATTTGATCGTTAGTTCGTTTATCTTTCGAACGATGGACGGAGAACAGATTATTTCAGAAAAAGAAAATTTAGTGACGGAGCATCATTATCAAAGTCATGATAGTTTTATAAAAGACATGTATCGATTAATGAACGATCAGTTGATGTATGTAGTTTGGAATAAATGTTATCGAAGGGATATTTTAAAACAGAATCAGCTTCTTTTTAAAGGATACAATAGCTGTGAAGACCGTATTTTTAATTTGCATTATTATAAATATTGTCAAAATGTCCTGATGAACCCGAAAATTTCTTATATCTATGAATTTGAAGGTGGCAAAGGAATCACGAATCAGTACCGTCCCAATAAATTTAGTACCTTCAAAGAGTTCTACCAATTAGCAAATGAAGTGACGAATGAAGTCGATAAGCCAGGAATGGCAGCTCTCCATTTAAAAGGAACGACGTCGGTCATCTTTTCTATCTATGGCACTTCGACACGGACAGCAAAAGAAAAAAAAGCTGAAGCAAAGCGAATATTAACGGATCCAACTATTGTTGAGGCGAAAAAAATTGCTTGCACCGACTCTACAGTAAAAAAAGTAACGAAGCAATTGTATAACCTGCCTTGTTCATTCTTTTTAACTGCTGTACGCATCGGAAGTTTTGTTGAAATAAAGATGCCAGGATTGATGGCAACACTAAAACGAGTGTATTAAATAAGCGACCGGAATAGCAGGGTGATATCATTTGCTTTTCAATCGAAATAAAAAAGCAGTGACAGCTGTCATGGCTTTATTCTCACATTTATAAAAGTGTTAGGATAAAAGTTTCTTCTAACACACTATTTATTCGAGTTTGGGTCTTTAGGTTTTCCTTTTGACCCACACTCTTTTTTTGCAAATTTAGACAGATTCTATTTCGGATAAAAAAATAGTTATGATAAAATAAAAATAGAGGGAGCTGTAAGTATGTATAGTAATGATCCTGAATTAAGAAATGTCCAGCAGGTAGTGTTAGAAATCGCTCAATATTTTGTCGATTTTTGTAATAAACACGACCTACTTTGTTATTTTTGTGGCGGTGGCTGTATTGGCTCTATCCGTCATCAAGGTTTTATTCCTTGGGATGATGACTTGGATTTTTTTATGCCTAGACAAGATTATGAAAAAATAAAAGAACTATGGCCAAAATATGCTGATGTTGAACGCTATCCGCTATTGGTTGCTTCTGAGAATTACAATGATCATAATTCATTTATGACCATTCGAGATGCAAATACCACATTTGTCAAAACGTATCAAGAAGGAATGGCTATTCCTCATGGTATACCGATTGATATTTTTCCTTTGGACGGTGCGCCTGAAAAAAGTGCGCAACGAAAAATCCAAAAAATGTGGGCGCTCGTTTATGCATTGTTTTGTTCTCAGGTTGTGCCCGAAAAACATGGGGGAATGATGGCAACAGGTAGCAAGGTGCTTTTAAGTACGTTCTCTTCGCCCAAAATCCGCTATAAGATTTGGCGTTTTGCAGAAAAACAAATGAGTAAGTACTCATTCGGATCGACACCTTATGTCACAGAATTATGTGTCGGACCTAAATATATGGGAAATATTTACCATTTGGAAGATTTTAAATCAGCGATTGTTGTTCCCTTTGAAGAGACAAAAATGCCAATTCCTGTTGGGTATGACCGCTATTTGAAACAGGTCTTTGGTGACTACATGCAATTGCCCCCTGAAGAAGAACAACAGCCTCATCATGAAGCTGTTCTTGTTGATACTAAAAAAGCTTACAAAGTAAACGATACAGTATGAAGGAGAAAAGAGATGAAACGGATTTTTTCTGGTGTACTTTTATGTACATTATTATTAAATAGCTCTATTTCCAATACTTATGCAATTGAAAATATAGCTAAAACTTCTCAATCTAGTCAAGAACAGAAGGCTATGAATAAAGTGGGAACTGAAGAAAAGCAAATGAACGACTCGTCTGATTCAGCAACACTTACCACAACTAACGATACAAAACAATCGGATAGTTCGACAACTACGGAAACATCTACGGCTGAGACTTCTTCGACAGAATCCAGTATGACCAGCAGCTCGACAATCCCCACTCAAGAAAGTACCAGCACTTCGGGTTCCGAGACCGCCAATTCTACGAGTGATTCTACCCAGGACCAGACAGATGCCAATCAAGTTGATCCAAGAGAAGATGCTGAACTCGGGAAAAGAGGGACAAATCATAAAAAAGGTACTTATGCCATGCAACCGTCTGGAAATCAGTATGGGATTATGTCGAGAATGATGTATCCTGATAATGTATATGCAGATAATCCCAATTTACCAAGAAAAGACTTCATTGATGTCGCTAGTTGGAATGGGACAATCTCTGTTGCTGAGTATCAAAAAATTAAAAGTTACGGGGTAACGGGAGTAACCGTCAAGCTCACCGAAGGAACATCATATACTAACCCGTATGCGCAAAGCCAAATCAACAATGCTAAAGCTGCGGGGCTTAGTGTGTCTGCTTATCATTACAGCGTGTATACATCTGTTCAAACAGCTCAGGCAGAGGCAAAATATTTTGCACAAGCAGCGTCAAAATTAGGTTTGCCCAAAAATACGATCATGTTTGATGATGCAGAAGACCCCAACTTGATTTCCGAAGGACGTGATACACAAAAAAATGCTTTGGCTTTCAATCAACAACTAAAAAATCTTGGGTATTCTAATGCTGCACTATATCTTAGTAGAGGTTGGCTAGATAGTGGGTACATCAATCCTGCTCCCTTTAATAAAGAACGTATATGGGTCGCACAATATCCTTATACACCAACACAATCGATGCAGTGGAACAATGATTATGGTGCTTGGCAGTGGTCGTCTCAAATGTTTTTCCCAGGTTTGGCAAATTATCAATCTCGTCCTTTTGACATGTCGATGATTTACAGTTCTTTTTTTGGAACACCAAATACAGGAACCGGACCTGACCTAAATAAATATTATACGACAAATCCTGGAAGAGTCATCGTCAAGAAGGATGATTGTTTTTACAATGATGTGAATTTTACCAGTCCTGGAATGACTGTTAAAGAAAATACTTTAGTTACTGTGAAAAGTATTCAAACAACCGCTAGTGGGATTCCACGCTTATTTACAGATCACGGTTATTTAACAGCAAATAAATCATATGTTGTAGCGGCTCAAAGCAATATTGATTCTTATTTTACAACGAATCCTAAAAAAGTCCGTTTGAAGACCGATGATTATTTTTATGCAGATACAGCTTTTACCCAGCGTTTGAATAAAGTCACGAAAGGTACAGTGGTGGAAGTAGAAAGCTTAGCTTACACGGACTCTGGTATTTTCCGATTAAAAACAAAAAATGGCTATTTGACTGCGAATAAAAATTTGGTCGAACAGTATCGTGATATCTCTGATATGTACTATATGACAAATCCAGGACAAGTCATTGCTCAGACAAATGATCGTTTTTACCAAGATGTCGAGTTTACAAAACCAGGAGAATCAGTCTCAGCTGGTACGGTCATCAAAGTAACGGGAATTGAAAAAACAAAGAGTGGAATACCTCGATTAAAAACAAATAAAGGCTTTTATACAGCAAATAGAGATTACGTGATCGCAACTGTAGCATCAATTGATAATTACTATACGAAAAACCCTGTTCGAATCGTCATGAAAGCCAATGATACTTACTATCGAGACACAGACTTTCTCCATAAAGGAAAAGCAGTGACGAAAGGGTCGCTTGTATCTGTTACAGGTGTCGTATACCGTGAAGGTCAAGTACCGCGATTGCTTACGCCCGATGGCTATTTGACGGCTAATAAAGAGTATGTGCAAGAAGTGCCAGATAATATCTCAAACTATTATTATAGTAATCCAGGATATGTGGTCATGAAGACAAATGATACGTATTATCATGATGTCAATTTCAGTCAAAAAGGGGAGGCAGTCTCTAAAAATGAATTGATTGAAGTGCAAAATGTGGTATTTACAAGTGGTGGAATCCCACGGTTAAAAACGGCAAAAGGCTATTTGACAGCAAATAGAGGTTATGTAACACAATTAGTGAGTGACAGTGATAATTACTTTATCGAAAATCCAAGAAAAATTGTTATGTTGAGGGATGATCGCTATTATTCTGACATAGACTTTAAACAACCAAGTACCGCAATTGCGAAAGGTACGGTGATCGATGTCTTAGGTATCGAGTATACAGCTGGTGGAATCCCACGATTAAAAACCAATAAGGGATATGTTACAGCTAATAAAGGGTATGTTACAGCTGCTGCGAATGCAAATGATAATTATTTTGTGACGAATCCTAAAAGAGTTCAACTGTTGATGAATGATTACTACTATAAAGATCTCAGTTTTACGCAAAAAGGAGCAGCAATTAGCAAAGGAACGATCGTAGAGATCCAATCAATCGAATATACCCCATCAGGACTTCCACGATTAAAAACAGCTGATGGTTATGTGACTGCAAATAAAAAGTATGTTCAAAAAGTAAACTAAAAATAAATAAATCAACACATCAATCGAATGTTCTATCATTCTTTTGATGTGTTGTTTTTTTGTATAATACTTATATTTCACCGAGGCTCAGTGGAAAACATTGAAAGTTATTGGCAGTTGTGAGAAAATGTAAAAGGTTAAATATGGTTTTTATTGAACGGATAGTGAAATAATAGGCAAGTTTTCAATACCTATTTAGTATAAATACACATAAAAGAAAGGAATTTATCTCATATGATTACAGCTATAATTATTGCCGGTGGCGTTGGCAAACGAATGGGGCAGGATATACCAAAACAATTTATTAATATCGAGGGGAAGCCCATCATTATTTATACATTGGAGTCATTCCAACACCATCCACAGATTGATCGAATTCTTGTTGTATGTAAATCAGGTTGGGAAGAAACCATGTGGGCTTATATCAAAGAGTTCAATATCAGTAAAGTCCAATGGGTGATTACTGGCGGATCTAAAGGACAAGAATCAATCAATAACGGTGTACAATTTTTAAAAGATTATTCAGAGGATGATGACACAATTATCATTCATGACGGGATCCGTCCATTGGTGGATGAACTCGTCCTATCAGATGTGATTGTGAAATGTAAGGAATATGGAAATGGTGTGACTTCATTACCGTATAATGAACAGATTTTTATTAAGAAAACCGAAGAAACGACACAACAATATGTGGATCGTAATACGTTACGACGTGTTTCAACTCCACAAGCATACCAATATGGTAAATTACTTTCTGCTTATAATCGGGCGGTCAAAGAAAATATTGGAATGACAGACTCATCTTATACCAATACGATGATGGTGGACTTAGGTGAAACCTTGTATTTTGCGGCTGGTTCTGATAAAAATATCAAATTGACCACAACCGATGATTTAGAGCTTTTCAAAGCATATTTAAAAATGAAAGATTAGGTGAAGAGGATGTCTTTAATAAATAATCCACTATATAAAGATGATTTGCTGAAGGTAGTCGAACATACTCCTGATTTAAAAAGTTTGGATGGTCAATCTTTACTCATGATTGGTGCCTCAGGTATGATTGGTTCTTTTTTAGTCGATACGTTAATGTTAGCAAACCAGTATTTAGGGGTTAATATTAAAGTATATGCAATGGGAAGAAATCGTCAAAGATTGGAAGAACGATTCTCTCCGTATATCTCTGATCAAAATTTTGAGATCATCGAAGGAGACGTGACAGATCCGTTGCCTTTTTCTATTAAGGCTGACTATATCATCCACGGTGCAAGCAATACCCATCCAAAAGCTTATGCAACCGATCCAATTGGCACGATTATGACGAATCTTGCTGGTACAGAACAAGTATTGAAACATGCTGTAGCAACAGAACCGAAAAGAGTGCTTTTCCTTTCAACTGTAGAGATCTATGGCGAAAATCGTGGAGACGTTGAAAAGTTTTCGGAAGATTATTGTGGTTATATTGATTGCAATACTTTACGTGCCGGCTATCCGGAAGGTAAGAGAGTCAGTGAGTCCCTTTGTCAGGCATATATTGCGAAGCATCAATTAGATATTGTGATTCCAAGATTATGCCGTACATTTGGCCCAACGATGCTGTTATCTGACTCTAAGGCTTCTTCTCAATTTATCTTGAATGCAGTGCATGAAGAAGATATTGTATTAAAGAGTGAAGGAAACCAGTATTTTTCCTATATTTATGTAGGTGATGCTGTTTCAGCGATGCTTCATCTCCTTATTCACGGTCAGAATGGAGAAGCTTATAACATCTCTAATGACAGTTTTGATTTGCATCTAAAAGAGCTTGCTCAAAAACTTGCTGAAATTAGTGGGAAGCAAGTCATTTTTGAATTACCTGATGCAATTGAACAACAAGGCTTTTCTAAAGCAAATACGGCAATTTTAAATAATGAAAAAATTAAAGATACTGGCTGGTTCCCGATCTTTAGTCTAGAAGAATCACTGAAGCATACAGTACAGTTAGTTAAGGATGAAATACATGTGTGAAATTAGTATCATCGTACCTGTTTATAAAGTTGAAAAATATTTAAAAAAATGTGTAGATTCCATTCTCGCTCAGACTTTTTCCGATTTTGAACTGATTTTAGTGGATGACGGTTCACCTGATAATAGTGGACGTATTTGTGATGACTATGCAAAGAAGGATGCTCGTGTACGGGTCGTCCACAAACAAAATGGTGGATTGAGTAGTGCAAGAAACGCGGGAATCGAAGTAGCCAAAGGAAAATATTTGGGCTTTGTTGACAGTGACGACTATATCGCAGAAGATATGTATGAACTTTTATATAAAGCAATCATCAAAGAAGAGGCAGACTTATCGATCTGTGGTATTTATGATGTCTACGAGGGAAAAGATCCGATAATCAAACCCACAATCAAAAAAACAGTAACCGCTGAAGAAGCGTTATTATTAATTTTACAAGGAAATATCATCTCTGTTCATGCAGTGAACAAACTCTATAAGCGAGAACTGTTTTCAACTATCCGCTATCCAGAGGGGAAATATCATGAAGATTCTTTTATTATTGTAGATTTATTGAATCAATGCCACAAAGTAGCCATTGATTCTGAACAAAAGTACTATTATTATCATCGTCTTGGAAGTATCAATACAGAAAGTTTTTCAGAAAAACAATTTGAATTTATTGAAGCTTGGGAAAACAATGAAATAAAGCTCAAAGACCGAAGTCAAGAAATCAAAAAAGCAGCACATCAACGTGTTTGTTTTGCTAACTTTTTAGTTCTCGATAAGATTATAGTAGCAAACGTAACGGATCGTCCGGAAACAAAAGAAATCGTAAGTTATTTAAGACATAACTTTCGATTCATTATGGAGAATGAGATTTTTACCAAGAGTCGTAAGTTTTCTACATTACTCTTAATGATTAGCTTACATTTATATAAGTTTCCAGTAGAATTTAGAAGGAAACATATAACTAAAACTAAAGATTAACCGTTACGGTGATTGATCTTTTATACTAATGGAGGATAAAATGTTTACTAAATTTTCAAAGCAATTCCATAGTATAGGACAAAAAATAGCATTGCCCTATATTGTTTTTTTTGAGCTTGTCTTAATCTGTCGGATGGTTAGTGTTTATTCCACACTACCACCAAAAATCGATTCCATCTTTTCGATGATTATCATGTTATTATCAGGAGTCATTTTCCTTAGCCACTTTTTACCAATGATTCTCGAAAAAAAGAAAATAAAAATTGAATATTGGTTAATTGTTTTTATAGTGATTCTAGCAATCAGTACATTGTTGAATCGAGAATATGCTTTCACGGAAAACATCAAACTGATTATTTGGCAATGTATCTTTTTCTTTTGTGTATTTGAAGTGGGAAGAGAAAATAATAAAAAACTATTTACTGTGTTTGAAACGATTCTTTTAGTTGTTTGGTCTGTACTTGTCCTATTTTCTCTTTATTTGTTTTTTGCTCGTGTAAGTTTTTCTACGCCAGTTAAATCATTGTATTATGGCATGCGAATCGGTTTTTTTGAAAATCGTCTTTATGGGATTTTTGTTGATCCAAACTATGCGACAACTATTTCATTGGTTTGTATTATTTTTGCCCTTAGAAAAGCTATTTTTAATCAAAAGCTATGGGTGAAAGTTCTTTCTATTTTTGTTATGTTTGTTCAATTTAGCTATATTTCTCTCTCAGGTTCAAGATCTGGTATGATCCAATTGGTAGTTGCGGCCTTTTTTGGTGTTTTCTTCTTTTACTTATTTTATCAGTCGAAAAAAAATCAATCGTTAGTATTGAAAGTAGTAGGAGCAACAGTCCTAGCTGCGATTAGTTCAGCCGTTGTTTTTGGTGGCGTATCATTGATGAAAACAGGTTACGTCAATGTAGCAAACCGTGTGGAAATCACAAGTCCTAAGGTCGTTGACTTTTTTGAAAAAGATTCAGAGAAAAAAATTCCTGACGAAAAATTGGTCACTACCGAAAGACCGGATGTTGTTGAAAATAAAGATATTTCTAACAGTCGTTTTGCTTTATGGAAAAGTGCAACTGAATTGATGCGACTTGAACCCATTTTCGGAACAACACCAAAAGGTTTTGTGGCAATTGCCAAAGCTAAAATCCCAGAGACTCATATTGCTAAAACGGGGCAAACACCTCACAGTGCCTTTTTCTATCTATTAGCAGCAACTGGTATCTCTGGAACAATTGTTTTTGTCCTGTTTTTACTATCAAAAATGTGGCAGTCTTTGCGGATTCTATTTGCTACAAAGCAAAAAAATTATCTAGAATTTCTGATAGATAATCAAATTGTGTTGATCATCTTAGTCTCTAGTTTATTGATTACTGAAATTATACTAACTAGACGTTCTGCAACATTTATTTTCTGGTTGTATTTAGGAAAACTTCAATATGATTTCGATCAACAAAAACAATTGAACAGACTGGAAAAATAATTAAGGTAATAGGAAAAATCCTTGCAGAGAATCAAAGGATGCAAGGATATTTTCTATTATTGGTCAATTTGATGATCAAAGGCAAATAAATATTCCCGTTCGTTAGTAAAAAATTTAATTGGATATAGGAGACTTCTTATGAGAGAATTAACAATGGCAGAGGTACAAAAAAAAGCAGTTGATATTTTAGTTTATATTGATAAAATCTGTCGTGAAAACAACCTAAAATATACCATATTTTATGGAAGTCTGATTGGTGTTGAACGCCATCAAGGTTTTATCCCTTGGGATGATGATATTGATATCGTGATGCCCCGACCAGATTATGAAGAATTGCTTTTGATCTTAAAAAATGATACAAATTACAAGTTGTTGTCCTTTGAAACAAGAGAAAATTTTAGATATCCATTTGCAAAAGTGATTGACCCAAAAACTGTAGCTAAAACAAAGCAGTTTTTTAGTGGGGAAGAACCTGATTTAGGCGTTTTTGTTGATATCTTTCCTATTGACGGCATTCCAGATTCTGCTACAGAACGTCAAGCTTTAAGAGAGACAACAGAGAATTATCGTCTAAACTTAATGGACACTTTGGGATTAGCTTATGCTCGAAGCTTTGATTTTTTGAAAGCAGTCGTAAAATTAGTAGTGCGTTATCCTCATCATAAAAAATTATTGAAAATCGGAGATAATGTCTATTGGCAAAAAAAATATCAAGAAGCTGCTAAAAAAATCCGATTTGGAGATACGGACACATGTGGTTATTTAGAATGGATTCATATTGATTGGGGTGTTTTTCCAACGCAATGGTTTACTGAATATGAAGACGTCGAATTTGAAGGACACAAAGTAATGGCTATCAAAAATAGAGGAGATTTTCTTACATTGCGTTACGGAGATTACATGACAATGCCACCGGAAAATGAACGCGTGACACACCATCCGTATAACTTTTACGAAAAATAGCCTCTCGAAATGGTTACAAAAAGTAAGACGAAACAACAAAGTAGCATCTTTAATACTATATCTTAGAAGGAGTGAAGTAAATGCGTGAAAAACTGCAAACAACTGTTGTAATGGCTACATATAATGGCGAAAAAAATATTATAGAACAGCTCAATTCTTTGAAAAATCAATCTCAAAAAATTGATGAAGTTATCATAAAAGATGATTGCTCAACTGATCAGACAGTCAATATTGTACGAAAATTCATTGAAGAAAATCAGTTACAGGCTACCTGGCAATTGATTGTTAATGAAGAAAACGTTGGATGGCGAAAAAACTTTTTTAAACTGCTGGATTTAGCAAGTAAAGATGTTGTGTTTACTTGTGACCAAGATGATATTTGGCATGAAAAAAAGATTGAAGAAATGAGTCGTACTTTTGCGAATCAACAAGTTCAAGTTTTAGTATCAGATTATCATGAATTAGTAGAGCCAGGTGGTTTAGCCGAAGAGTTAAAACGGGTTGATACAGAAAAAATAGAGGGACAATCAGAAGAACGAGTGGTTTTTAATGAAAACAACTTATTCCTAAGACGTCCAGGCTGTGTCTATGCTATTCGCCAAAGCTTTATTGCGAATGTGATGCTTTATGCTTCAAGAATGGAGAATGCAGTCCATGATATGTCCATGTGGGGAAGTGCTGTTTTAAGCAATGGGTTATTTCTCTTAAGAAAACCGTTGATTGAATGGCGTAAACATGGTCAAAGCTCTTTTAAAAAAGAAATTGACCAAGCAAACAAAGTAACAGCCTACCAAAAAAGACTAAATACGTTAAGACGAAGATTGCAACGTGTACATGCAGCGAATAACTATTTAGCTAATTTAACTGATATAGATGATTTTGAGAAGAAACAAAAAATGCTCTTGTCAATGATTGATGAACTAGAAATGCGTATTGCTATATTAGAAAAGGAACAGTTATCAACAATTCTTGCTTCTTTCTTCCGCTATAAGCGTAAATTTTATTTTGGTACTGATATCTATCATCTTATAAAATATAAGTCAGGAAAGTGAGGTATCAGCATGAACCATAAAGCAAAAGCTGTCGCAAAAAATCTATATTATACCGTAGCAGCTAACTTTGCTACATTAGGTATTTCTGTCCTTTTAAATTTATTTGTTCCAAAATTATTAGGAGTGACTGAATATAGTTATTGGCAACTCTATGTCTTTTATTCTTCTTATGTAGGATTCTTACATTTTGGTTGGATTGATGGTATTTACTTGAAAATCGGTGGAGAAGAGTACAAAGACATTGATAAACGTTCTTTAGGATCGCAGTTTTGGTATTTAGCGATATTTGAATTTTTTGTTTCGATTTTCGTTATTTTATGGGCTTACTTCTTTATGCCTGGAGAATACCAAGCACTGATCTTGATTTTGACAGCTGTTGTTTCTGTAGTGACCATCGTTAAAACATTTATTCTCTATATTTTCCAATCAACAAATAGGATTAAAGAGTATGCACAGTTATCAAGAAATGATCGCTATTTATATGTTGTCTTAATCGGTATATATTTTGCCACTGGTGGGCGGGAATTTTACTGGTTGATCATTATGGATATCATTTCAAAATTAGTGATTACAATTTGGGGAATGACCCGAATAAAAGATATGCTGCAAGTTAAAATGATTGGTCTAAAAGAACTAGTACCTGAAATCTTAGATAACATTAATATTGGTAGCAAATTAATGTTGAGTAGTATTGCCAGTATGTTAATTATGGGTACGATCCGTTTCTTTGTTCAACAACAATGGTCAATCCAGACTTTTGGTAAATTATCTTTTACTTTAAGTATCTCTAATATGTTTTTGACCTTTATCAATGCGGTGGGGATCGTCATGTTCCCGCTTTTAAGAAGAACAAATCGAGATCGTCTTTCTTCTTTATTTCAAACACTAAGAGGTGTATTTGTTCCTTTGACGTATGCTATTTTGATTTTTTATATTCCAGCAAAAATCGTTTTAGGCATGTGGCTACCTGAATATGAAGTTAGTTTAAGATTCATGGGGATCTTATTTCCAATCGTTATCTATGAAGGAAGAATGTCCTTATTAATCAATACCTATTTGAAGACATTGCGTAAAGAAAAAACGATTCTAATGGTAAACGTCTTGACGTTGACCTTATCCTTACTTCTTTCTCTATTCGTCATTTTCATCATAGGGAATTTAAACTTAACTGTCGGATTAATACTTGCTAGTTTAGCATTCCGTTGTAATTTAGCTGAATTTTTCTTGTGTAGAGATATGAATATTAAAATTGGTGCTAAAATGTTTTTAGAAACCTGTCTAACTTTATTATTCATTTTTAGTAATCTTTGGTTTGATGGCACTTATATGAGTATGGTTGCCTATATTGTGATATATATCATTTATTTAGTGATTGTCCATCGTGGTTTTTTGAGCGACTTAAAAGATTTGCGATACTTAGTCAAAGATCATTAATATAAAGAAGACAGTGAGGGACTGTGACAAAAGACTTGTCACAGTCCCTTATTCTTGCAAAAGGTGATAGAGAAATACATCCTTGACCAACTTCTGCCAAGGCAATAACAAAGAAGCAGCGTTTAAATAAGAAAAATATTATCTACTATTAGAATATTTTATGCATGGTATGGTTTTCTTGTTAGACAGGAGATAACTATTGGAAAGGGAACAATTAGTCTATGATCGCTCTATTTAGGGCATATATATAAGATAGTATTCTCAGAATAAACGTGTTACACTAAACTTATCTTTTATGTAAATCAATAATTGGAGTGAAAATAGTGGAAAAAATATTGATTACCGGTGGGGCTGGTTTTATCGGTTCTACCTTAGCCAATCACTTAGGTAAAGAAAATGTAGTGATTGTTGTTGATGATTTATCAATGGGAAAAGTAGAAAATCTTGAGATGGATAGAAACATCACGTTCATCGAAGGTGATGTAGCGGATTCAGTATTGATGGAAGAAATCATCCGTGCCAATCAATTTGACTATATTTTCCATTTAGCGGCAGTTGCTAGTGTGGCAGATTCGGTTGCCCGACCAGTAGAAACACATCGAGTTAATTTTGAAAGTGTGCTGATGCTGTTAGAATTGATCCGGAAATATCAACCAAACTTAAAACGAATCGTATTTAGTTCTTCAGCAGCAGTTTATGGGGATGAACCAACTTTACCAAAAAAAGAGGAATCCATTATTCGTCCATTAACCCCTTATGCAATCGATAAGTTTGCAGCTGAACAATATGTTTTGGATTACTGTCATTTATATGATGTTCCAGGAAGTGCAGTTCGTTTCTTCAATGTTTACGGACCAAACCAAAACCCAAATTCACCTTACAGTGGTGTGATTTCAATCTTAGTTGATCGTTATAAAAAACAATTAGCGGGAGAAAAAACGTCATTTACTTTATATGGAGACGGTAGCCAATCAAGAGACTTTGTCTATATCGATGATGTGATCCAAGCTTTACTTCTGGTAGCTAACAAAGAATCGGCTTTAGGCCAACAATTTAATGTCGGAACGGGAAAAGCAACTACATTATTAACATTGATCCAGACGATTGATCAAATTTTAGAGACGGAATTAGCTTTAGAATATCAGCCAGAACGTTCAGGAGATATTCACGATTCATTAGCAGATATTTCTAAGATTCAGTCTATTGGTTATCTACCAAAATATGATGTATTAAGTGGTATGAAAAGCTATTTAAAAACTGAAATATAGTGAATAATAAGAGTCGACAGTTCTTATTCGTACACTTGAAAAGTGGATGGAACGAAATCTTAAACTTTGAGAAATAGAACTATGATAGTCGGCTAAATACAGTCGCCATGCAAAAGTCAGATAACATTCTAACTTTTGCATGGCGACTTTTTTTAATAAAAAAATTTTTGAACTATGACGTACTTAATTTTTGGGACGATAATCTTTTTCGTTTTCAGGATTAATTTTCTTCTAATATCTTGGACCCTTCAATTAAATTATAAATTCGATTTCGCAAGTCTAGAGCAGTTAATTTTATTTTTTTATCTGATTGGTCGTTACTTTCCATGACAACCGCATCTTTCAAATCACGTTTGAAAACAGCGACTGAATGGAAACGATTGATGTTTCCTTGTGCCAAAACATAATCATTACCACAATAGACACCACCACGATATGGGTGGCCAGTAGGACTGGGTTTCCATAATGTAAAAAGTAATTTCTGTGGGATCATTTTACCTGATAAAACTTTAGTGAAAAACGTATTTAAATCAAGCACCGACATACTGATATTTCCAGTCCCTAATTCATTATGGATCGCTGTTTGCGATTCAGTTAATGGCTTCCAGTAATCATCACTAGCAGACATCTGATAGGAAAGGGCATGATGCGGAGAGTTTTTGACTTGATCATAAAAAGCGGTCTGTTTCAAATCCAAAGGTTTGATAATCTCATTCTCTACTAATTTTTCATAAGGTTGGTGAGTTAAGTTGATTAAAATACCCGCTAAAATTGTAAAGTTTAATGGTTCATAACGATAAGTATGGTAGTCAACTAATTTTAGATGTTGAACCGCAAATTGGACGACTTCTGTATCTGATAATGGGGTAGTAGGTTTAGCTGTAGGTTTCAACCCAGATCTCATATAAAGTAGATCTTCAATGGAAATCTTTTGACTATTCGGAATTTGAGGATAAAACTTAGCCAATTTCGTATTCAAAGAAAGGTGTCCTAATTCTACTTGTTTGAGAATCAACAGAGCTGTCATCGCTTTTTGAATCGAGCCAATTTGATAGTAAAGATAAGGGCGGTTTAACTGATCATTTTCTTTGTTTGCATAACCATAGCCACGCTCAAAAATCACATGATTATTTTTCTTTACATAAATTGAGCCAATGTAATCATGTTTAATTAACAGGTGGTTGATTTTTTCTGATAATTTTTTTTCTTCAGGTGTAAGCGATAATGTCTGTTTAGGTTTTAGTGAATCGGAATCATTTTTAGCTTGTTCTTTCGTATAAATACTCCATCCTATAATCATACCGGTGGAAAGTACGCTGATACTGAGCAATACTAGAATGATAGAGAAAAAAGGAAATGCCCTTTTTTTTGCATGTTTGCCTTTTTTTATCATTGTGTCATAAGGTCCTTTCATTTTCGCTAATAGTTAAAATAACTATTGTATTCATTGATATTAATTTTAATCTGTTTTCATTTGATTTACTACTTACAATTTTGATAGAATATTTAAATAAATTAATTCACGTCAATCAAAATATCATGTATAATAGATGAAGTTACGAAGTTGATAGTAAGGAGGAGTTGTTTTGTCAGAAAACAAACAACGTCCAGAAGAGAAAAAAAACAGATCAGACCAATCTGCTGAAAAGAATGCAGTCATTAATCAGAGAAAAAATTTGCGAAAAAAAGAAGAAAAAATCGTTGGTAAAATCATTTTAGTGATCGTTTTGACGTTGCTAATCATTGGAGGCGTCCTTGGATTCACCATTTACCGCTATGTGGATAGCGGGTTGAAACCATTGGATCCTAAAAATGATCAACTTGTTCAAATTGAAATACCTAGCGGTTCATCAAATAAACAAATAGGTGAGATACTCGAACAAGATCAAGTGATTAAAAGCGGCATCGTGTTCAATTACTATACTAAATTTAAAAATATGACTGGCTTTCAAGCTGGATATTATCAAATGGCACCAAATATGACTTTGGATGAGATCGGAAAACAATTGCAAGAAGGTGGCACCTCAGAGCCAACTAAAGTAGCAGATGGCAAAATCGTGATACCGGAAGGATACGACATTGAACAAATTGCTGCTAGAGTAGCGAAAGTCACTGGAAAAGATAAACAAGAATTTTTAGATTTGATGAAAGATGAAACGTTTTTCAATGAGCTTTATAAAAAATTCCCAGATTTATTGGACAGTGCGAGCAAAGCTCAAAATGTCAAATATCGCTTAGAAGGTTATTTGTTCCCGGCCACTTATGATTACTACAAAAAAATGTCGTTGAAAGATTTAGTCGTTCAGATGGTAAACAAGACAAATAGCGTGTTACAGCCTTATTTTACAACCATCAAACAAAAAAATATGACGGTTCAAGAAGTCCTGACGTTGGCCTCATTAGTTGAAAAAGAAGGGATTAAAGAAAACGATCGTAAAAACATCGCCCAAGTATTTTTCAACCGTATCAAGGCAGATATGCCTTTACAATCAGATATCTCTGTTTTATATGCTTTGGGAGAACACAAAGAAACGGTATCTTATAAAGATACGGCTGTCGACTCTCCATATAATCTATATACGAACACAGGTTATGGTCCTGGACCATTTGATAACCCTAGTGAAGCAGCTATCGAAGCCGTATTAGAGCCGACTCAAAATGATTACTACTATTTTGTGGCAGATATCAAAAAAGGCGATGTTTATTTTGCAAAAACTTACGAAGAACATTTGGAATTAGTTGATAAATATGTCAATAATTCGTAGAATAGTATTTGTATCATCGACTATTTATTTAAAATAGAAAAACATTTACATTTTAGGAAAAGCGTGGTAATCTTTTTTGGATTATATTCCTCAAAAGATTACTTTTTGCGGTATTCCATAGATCAAGAAGGAGACGTTATACATGGTTGAGAAAGTTTACCCGATGACTCTAGAAGGCAAAGCCAAACTAGAAGAAGAATTAGAACAATTAAAAACAGTTAAACGCGGAGAAATCATTGAACGCATTAAAATCGCTCGTGGATTTGGTGATCTATCTGAAAACTCAGAGTATGAATCTGCTAAAGATGAACAAGCGTTTGTTGAAGGTCGAATCACAACAATCGAAAATATGATTCGTTTTGCTCAAATCATTGACAATGACGGTGTTGATGCAGATGAAGTATCAATTGGTAAGACAGTAACATTTATTGAATTACCGGATGGTGAAGAAGAAGAATACACAATCGTAGGAAGTGCAGAAGCTGATCCATTTTCTGGTAAAATTTCTAATGATTCACCAATTGCTCAAGCTTTGATTGGTAAATTAGTCAATGATGAAGTAACGATTGCTACCCCTGGTGGCGATATGTTAGTTAAAATCGTTAAAGTAGAGCAAGCATAAGAAATACTTGAACAAAAATGAAGTTGTGACATCTACAACTTTGAGCAATAAGCCGAAGAATCAGAAAATCGTTTCTCCGATTTTTGGGATTCTTCGGCTTATTTATTTTTCTAAGGAACGAGTGTCCAGAACCATTTGACTTAGGACAAACTTTACATCTCAAGTCCTATAGTATATTTCTAAAAAAATAGCTATGATAGAATGAGAATGTGCATGAAAGGAGAATAAAGATGAATAGTTCTTGGCGTTTTTTTATCGTAGTCGAGGCTTTATTATTACTATTTGCAGTTTGGCAAATTGTGAACAACGTAGAATTACTTCTTCTCGTATTGTTTGGTGCATTGAACATATATTTAGCATTAAGAAAATATCCACGATCCGGATTTCGAAATTTTCAATTGATTATAGGGAGTTTGATCGTTTTCTTTAGTTTAGTCAATAGCCCTGCACTATGGTTGATGGCAGTATTTGCGATCTTGTTTATCGGACTAAAAGGGATTGAAATTTCTGGGATTGATCTAACAAAAAATACCTTTTGGCGAAAGAAACAGATGATCATGGTACAAACCGATCAATTAAAAACACATAATAATGAACGAAAAAAACAACAATTATTTGGAAATCAACGTATTGGTAATGATGTTTATGAATGGGATGACATCAATATTGCTTTAATTTCAGGGGATACGATCATTGATCTTGGCAATACATTGTTACCAAAGGATGATAATATCGTTATTGTGCGAAAAGGAATTGGCAGAACGAGAATTTTGGTACCTTTAGGGATCGCCATCAGTTTAGAGCATGCGACACTTGTTGGAAATGTTTTATTTGAAGAGGAACAATTTTCATTAAAAAATGAATCCATCAAAATTTATAGTAACGATTATGATGAAAACCCAAGACGGTTAAAAATCATCACGAATACATTACTTGGTGACGTTGAGGTGATACGTGTATGATGAGCAGATTATCAAAATTAATGATGGCAATCTATGCCTCAGCGGCTTCTTTTTTAATCATCTTGTTTTCGTTGTTCACTTATTTTTATGCAAGTAACCAAACGAATTGGTGGCGTGCCATTTTAAGTGCAAGACTATTGTATGTGCCGCTGATTTTTCATTTGTTTGCTATTGCCTTAGGTGTCGGATTAGTGGTTTTTTTGATAGTATCACTTATCCAAAAAGCAAAGTATGGTAAAATTGAAGAAAAATTAAGAGCATTATCTTCTGGTAATTATGAGTCTAGTCATTTGAATGAACCCATTCCCAGTGCAAATGATGATATTTATGTACAAGATATTGATAAAGAAATAACCAAAATAAAAGAAAAAATGATTGAAGTTTCTAGTGAACTACAAATTATCACTAGCAGACCCCAGTATGTGGATGGACAGACAAGAGAGGAAATCTTAGAACTAGAAAGACATCGTTTAGCCCGGGAACTCCATGATTCTGTCTCACAACAATTATTTGCAGCGATGATGATGATGTCTGCTTTAACAGAACAAGCCGAAAAAACAGATAGTTCAGAAATATTTCGCAAACAATTACGTATGGTTGCTGATATCATCAATGCTTCTCAATCTGAAATGCGCGCGCTCCTACTTCATCTTCGCCCAGTGAATCTGGAGGAGAAGAGTTTGAAACAAGGAATTGAGCAATTATTAAAAGAACTACAAAATAAAATTCAAATTTCATTGAAATGGGAGATCGAAGACGTAAAATTGTCCAATTCGATTGAAGATCATCTTTTTCGTATCGTGCAAGAATTATTATCCAATACATTACGTCACGCTAAAGCAAATGAATTAGAAGTTTATTTACACAAAATCAATAATAACTTATTGTTACGAGTGATTGATGATGGTACCGGGTTTAATATGAACGAAACGAAAACAGGTAGTTATGGATTAAATAATATTAGGGAACGAGTAGCAGGTATTGGTGGAACAGTTAAAATTATTAGTTTTAAAGGACAAGGCACCAGTATTGAGATCAAAGTTCCTTTGATCAAGGAGGCATAATTGAAAATGATACAAGTATTACTCGTAGATGATCATGAAATGGTTCGCTTAGGAGTATCCTCTTATTTATCGATTCAAGAAGACATTCAAGTGATCGGTGAAGCAGAAAATGGTCGAGAAGGCTATGAAAAAGCAATGGAATTACGACCTGATGTGATTTTGATGGATCTTGTTATGGAAGAAATGGATGGGATTGAATCAACTAAAGCTATTTTAAAAGACTGGCCTGAAGCAAAAATAATTATTGTAACCAGTTTTATCGATGATGAAAAAGTTTATCCAGCCATTGAAGCTGGTGCAGCGGGATATCTATTAAAAACTTCTACCGCTCATGAAATTGCAGATGCGATCAGAGCAACTCAAAGAGGGGAACGAGTGCTAGAACCTGAAGTAACAACAAAAATGATGGAAAAAATAAGTAAGAGAAACGAGCCAATTCTTCATGAAGAATTGACAAAACGCGAAAATGAAATCCTGATGCTGATAGCAGAAGGAAAAAGCAATCAAGAGATCGCAGATGAATTATTTATTACTTTAAAAACAGTCAAAACCCATGTCTCAAATATATTAGCAAAATTAGAAGTAGAAGATCGAACGCAAGCAGCTATTTATGCTTTCAAACATGGATTAGTTAAATAAATTGTTTATTCTACAAAAGAAAGCTTACTTTCGTTTTTAGAAAGCCTTTGCTATACTTAAATAAAATAGGTAAGGGAGGAAGCAAGTGAAACAAAATTTTGCAATTGTCGGGCTTGGACGATTTGGTGGCAGTATTTGCCGAACCTTAGTTGAAGCAGGACAAGAAGTATTAGCAATTGATAGCAATGAAGATCGAGTCAATGAATATATGAATATCGCTACTCATGCAGTTGTAGCAAATGCACAAGATGAAATGACATTGCGTTCACTAGGAATCAGAAATTTTGATCATGTGATCATTGCAATCGGTGAAGATATCCAAGCAAGTATCCTCGTTACATTAATGGTCAAAGAGATGGGAGTTCCCAACATCTTAGCTAAAGCTCAAAATGAATATCATGCAAGAGTGTTAGAAAAAATCGGAGCAGATCGTGTGGTTCACCCGGAAAGAGATATGGGGATTCGTATTGCTCATAATCTTGTTTCAAAAAATATATTGGATTACTTAGAACTATCGGATCAATTTTCTCTTGCAGAAATTCGAGTTTCTAATCCCAAATTTTTTAATAAAACATTAGCGGAGCTGAATTTTAGGCAACGTTATGATCTAACAGTTGTAGCAATTCGACGCTTTGATCGTTCGGTCGTTGTTTCACCTTCAGCAGATGAATATGTCAGAGAAAATGATAATTTATTAGTAATTGGGGAAACCGAAGATGTAGATATATTAGACGATAAAATGAATCAATAAGGAGATGCAGGAATGAAATTATCAGTAACAGATAATGCACGTAAATGGTTCGAAGAGGAAGTAACCATCCCTGAAAATTATGGGATTCGTTTTTTTGGGAAAGTCTACGGCAAGACAGAAGTACATGATGGTTTTTCTATCGGAATGTCTGTCGAACAGCCTGAACGACCAATCAAAGAAGAAACCATTGACGGGATGCTGTTTTTTATTGAAGAAGCAGATGACTGGTTTTTCAAGGGGTATGATCTTGTTGTTGATTATGATGCATCTTTAAATGAGCCAACTTATCATTTCAAAGAACAATAAAACAAAGGAGCGTTTCTTTAGCTACCATTAGCTTGGAAAACTCCTTTTTTATATTTACCTCTTTTTTCATAAGACTGAGTCACGAAATACTTGATTACAATTAGTAATAGAAGGGATGCGTAACTAAGATGGCAGAAAAAATTATTTATTTAGATCGAGGATTTAGACAAGAATTTATTGATAAAATGACTGAATTAGCGCCTAATTATGTCATAAAAACTGAGCTTGAACCTACAGATTTGATGAATGTTGAAATTAGTTTAGGGTGGAATCGCCAATACGAAAGAGAGCTATTAGCATCTCCAGGGTTAAAATGGGTACATTCGATCTCGGCAGGGGTAGACACTTTACCACTAACGGCATTTTCTGAAAAAGGGATCTTACTTTCAAATGGTAGTGGTATTCATAGTGAATCAATAGCTGAACACATCATGGGAGTGATTTTAGGCTATTCTCGAGGGCTGTTCCAAGCACAAAAAGCACAAGCAAAGAAAGAATGGTTAGGAACTCATGTCCATTATCAGCCATTAGAAAAACAAAAATTATTGATCATCGGAACGGGGCAAATCGGCAAGATGGTTGCTGAGAAAGCAGACAGCTTTTCTATGGTCAGTTATGGGATAAATACTACCGGGCATCCAGTAGAAGGATTCAGTCAAACGTATTCCTTAAACGAAGTGGAAAAAGTAGTAGCTGATATGGATATCATTGTAAATATTTTGCCTCTGACAGAGCAGACTAAGGGCTTCTTTAATTATGAATTATTCAAAAAATTCGCTTCCCATGCGTTATTCATCAACGTTGGACGTGGGGCTTCTTTAAAGACAGCTGATTTAGTTCAGGCATTAAATGAAGAACAACTCGCCTTTGCAGCATTGGATGTTTTTGAAGAAGAACCATTACCTGAAAAAAGCCCATTGTGGGAAATGGATCAAGTATTGATTACGCCGCATATCGCTGGCTTAACCTCAGATTTTCAAAATAAGTTAATGACAATCTTTCTAGCCAATCTTAAAAGCTATGTCACAAATCAAGAGCTTAAGATAAATGAAGTGGCATTACAAAAAGGATATTGATCCTTACTTAGAAAAATAGTTGACATTAAAAAACGACTTTCTTTGACTAGCGTTGCCGCCTAATCGAAGAAAGTCGTTTCCTATGTTTGACATTCGTGAACTACATCATTTGGCTTTTTGGCCAGCCTTTTACCGCCTGTGCAAAAATAAAAAGTCCTGCTATTGCGATAAAAGCACTTGTGTCAAAAGCCGGTAAGAAAATCATTAAGATCGTGGCTAAGACTGTTGGTAGGGTGATTGAATAGATCATCGTTTTTAAACAATCAAGAAAAGAAGCGCCAGTCAAACGTAAACGCGCATAAATATAAGCAGCAAAATTAGCTAAAAGTAAAGTAACGATCAAATTCAAAAAGCTTGGATAAATAGAAATTAAGAAAGTCACTATCTTGATCCAAAATGGAATTGTTGCTTCACTTAAGGTTGTACGCAATTGTTTTCCTGTTAGATTTTTTAAGGCATCATTTTTATAGTCAAGTTCAAGTGAGTTATTGTTTAGAAAAGTAGTACCGGTATTAGGCAAAGCTACGACGAGTTTATTTTTTAGTAGTCCAACACTAAGAAAATTTCCGACTAAGTCAGAAGTAATATCTTTTTCAGATCGTTTGCCTTCCGGATCAAAAGTAAAGATGATAGAATTTGTTTGATAGATGAAACCTTCATGATCTGCTGCATCAATTTTCCCGTTTTTTATGGAAAAATCTGGAATCTTGGTGGCAATTTTCTGACCATCTTGTTTGATGTTTTCTAGCACTTGAAACACTTGATAGGAAATAGGCAAAGCCATGATGATGCTAAGGACCAAAAGATAAAGAACCGATTTAGCGAACGGGGTTTTTCTAGCATTTTTGAGCTCTTTAAATTGCGTGAATGAGCTGATAATTAATTGTTTTGTTGTCATAGTTACTCCTTCTATACATAATGTCATCATTAGCAATTCTAGCGAAGTCTTAGAAGAAATACAAGGGGAAATACCAATTGGCAATCTTCCTTTAAGGTTCATGTGAGAACCTGCTTTTATAAAAAATAACGAGAATGTTAAAATTTGCTAGTTACAAAGATGAATTTAAGGAATAAAGATGAAAACCAGAGACAAATAAGGTATGATGAATAAGAATTGATTAGTAAGGTAGGATGAACGATGAATTTTTATTATCGAGTGAGACAATTTTTAGAAGAAAAAGGTTACTGGGAAATATTTATTTACCTATTTTTTGGTGGTTTAGCAACAGTCGTGAATATCGTTACTTTTGCAATTGCATTACAGATGCTCCATCTAAGTATGCCGATAGCAAATACTATTTCTTGGATTTGTTCTGTTTTATTTGCTTTTGTAACGAACAAATTATGGGTATTTCATTCCAAGTCACCTAATTTTTTCCATTTAGTTATTGAATTTAGTAAATTTTTGTTCTATCGGATTCTTTCTTATGGTATGGATATGGGTTCCATGTTGCTGCTGATTCAGGTGATGCACACAAATGATTATGTGGCTAAGATTATTACCCAAGTCATCGTGGTAGTCGCCAATTATGTCTTTAGTAAATTGTTTATTTTTAAAGGGACAACCATTATTGAGGAAGAACTTCCTGAAAAAGAGAAGTAAAATCCACAGTAGGCATAATTTTTGAAGAATTCCTTGCTCTTTGTTACTCTTTGTAGTGTAGACACTATGAACAAACACATTGAGGAGGAATTTTTTTATGACTTACACATTACCAGATTTACCATATGCATTCGATGCGTTAGAACCTTATATCGATGAAGAAACGATGCACTTGCATCATGACAAACACCATAATACTTATGTAACAAATTTAAATGCAGCGATTGAAAAACATCCAGAACTAGGTGAAAAAACAATCGAAGAACTACTTTCTGATATGGATGCTGTCCCTACAGATATCAAGACTGCTGTACGTAATAATGGTGGCGGACATGCAAACCATTCTTTCTTCTGGAAAATCATGGCACCAAATGCTGGTGGCGAACCAACTGGTGCAATTAAAGAAGCGATTGATGAAGCCTTTGGTGATTTTGCAACATTTAAGGAAGAATTTAAAAAAGCTGCAGCTGGCCGTTTTGGTTCAGGTTGGGCTTGGTTAGTGATGGAAAATGGTAAATTAGCGATCACTTCAACAGCCAATCAAGATTCACCATTAATGGAAGGCAAAACACCTATTTTAGGTTTAGATGTTTGGGAACATGCGTATTATTTGAAATATAAGAATGTACGACCTGATTACATTGAAGCTTTCTGGAACGTTGTGAACTGGGAAGAAGTAAACAATCAATTATCAACTGCCAAATAATCATTTTCAAGCCTAAAAAAAAGAATGAAAAATAAATTGAGCAAGTCTTGCGAGCGTTTTCTAAATTCGGTATAATATTTATGCAAGGTTTCTTGCAAGAACTTTTTTGGAGGCTATACATTTATGGAACATGGAACAGTTAAATGGTTCAACAATGAAAAAGGATTTGGGTTTATTACAGTAGACGGCGGAGACGATGTGTTCGTACATTTTTCAGCAATTCAAGGAGACGGCTTCAAGAGCTTAGAAGAAGGTCAAGAAGTTGAATTTGCAATTGTTGAAGGCGCACGTGGCCCTCAAGCTGCTGAAGTGACTAAATTATAATAACTTGTTGAAGAAAAGCCCGCTTAGCGGTCTATTCAAATAATAAAAAGAAGATGGCGTCTGCCATCTTTTTTTTATTTTATAAAAACCCAGGTTAGTTATTCGTTGACTAGTTTCTTGATTTTTTGGCTTAATAGATAAATCTGCTCACTAGACATATCAGTCGGAGCGACTAAACACGGGATTGTTTCTTCATAGGTCAGGATCTTTAACGGCATATCGGTTGTTCGAATGATTAAGTCTGGCTCAAACAAAAGATCATTTGTAAAAACCACATTTAAGTAAACTCGTAATTGTTCTTGCAACATACTCATATAACTCAGTTCAATACTTAGTGGCAAGTCACTTTCGTACTTTATCTTTATTTCTTTATCAAAGTATGTTGGAGAAGTAATGATCATAAAAGCTTCGATCAAATGACAGGATTGTACCCAATACAGCTCTTGTTGCTGTTTTTGGAATTGGGAAGCTAATTGATTGATTTCTCGATTGAATGCTGGGTAATTTTCTTCTACAAAGACTGATAAGTCATATTTAATGGTGGAAAATCGGTGGAACAACAGCCCGCTCATCCCGTTGGCAAAGATCGTACTATTTAGTAATTTTTTCTTTACGTTGATTTGTGTAGATTTAAACCCAATTTCATAAATATAGCTATAGAAACTATTTTGAAATTGTTTGATCGCTGTGGCTTTTTTTAGATGGAATTTCATGGCTCGTTCTAAGTGATCGTCTTTTAAATAAAAAGCTGGGCGTGCTTGTAACCAAAGAAATAAAAATTGGACTTCCAAAAGATCGAGCTTGGCTTTCACGCTCATTCGTTTAAGGAAATGGGTAATCTCTTCAAAGCTATCCCAAATCTCTTCTGTAAAATCAGGAAGTTCTCTCTGATTCATCTGATTTCCTTGTGCTGATCGGACGAAAGTGATAGCAATAATAAAGCACCATTCAATCATTTTCAGTTTATTTGGTTTTTGTTTTGTCAGCTGAAAAGCATACTCAATCCCTGCAAAGGTTTCATGAAAATCAACGGTTGGAAAGGGCCAAACGACCCCTTGATAGTATTGCCACAAAAATAAATAAATAAGATAACGGACTTGTGGTTCGCTACCTTTGAGATACACGAAGCCTTTTGAAGTCTTTAATTGTAATTGATAGGTAGTAAGCAACTGATTGATTCGAGTAAGATGTCTTCTTAAGGAGGGAATACTAATCTTTTGCTCTGTGGCAAAGGAAACCAGATCAACTCTAGGTTGAAGACAAAGGTCTTTTAACAATTGAAAGATGGCGGAATGTTCCAAGATTTTTAGTAGTAATAGTTGATACTCACTGATCGTTCCAGAAAAAGTGAAGCCTTTTGTACTTTTTGTGATGTGATCTTCAGATAAAACCTTAAGATAGTCACATTGATGAAGCACAGAACGTTTGTCACAATGAGCTGTTTTCGATAATTCCTCTAACGTACAAGTAACTTGTGAGCGATATAAGTTGTCCAAGATCGTTAATTGGACTTGGATATTCCTTTCTAACATGACAGAGAAATTCATTTATTTTTCCCTCCTATATTTTTATACTCGAAATTTTCCGAATGACAAATTATTAAATTTTGTCATTTTTTTTTTACGAAAAATGAGAAAAAAATTTATTATAATCATTTTTTATAAAAATTAGCCAAAAAAATAAGTGAAAAATACGTTATTTTAATTTGGGCTGTTAGTTTTTTTCATGAATGGATATATAGAGAAATTCCTTAATGACATTATAATTTATCCAAGCATAAAAACGAAATGTTATGCAATATTTTTACATATTTGCTACAGTTCCTTTTTATTTTTAAAATAATAAAGTTATTTTAAAAAGATTAAAACTTAATAATAGATTTTTAATTTAACGATTGCTAAAATCTTTGTAACTTAAGTTAACTGAAGTTTTTTCAGAAAGATATCTTTTTGACAAAAAGAAAGGAGGCCAGTTCCTAGCGGAAATAATTGTTGTTAGTGATTGATTAAGTGGGGGATAAAGCATAAGTAAATAATGGAAGCATCTAAGGGGGAAAAAAATGAAAAAGGATTATAAAAAAAGTATGGATCAAAAAGCTAGAGCTAAACGTCGATCCAAAAAATACTTATTAGTAGGAACGTCTATTGCTGCAGGGATGCTGTTGGGGACAGCACCTATTTCAATTGCTACACCGTTGTTTACTGTGGGTTCACAACAAGTATATGCTGACTTGATTAGTGGCCAGTTGTTCAATAATCTAACGACGTCTAATACCAGTGGAACAACAGCAAGTGCACCTTTTCCATTGGCTGGAACGACTCGTAATGTTGATTTTGTTATTTCAGCTAATAATGGGATTGATCTAAGTGTTCTAAATGGCTCGAGACGAGCAGTTTTAGCAATCCCAACTGAAATGCAAGGTTTAGTTAATCCAAATGGGACGGGTACTTTCCAAACAGATATTTTGTTACCAGGAGAAGAACTACAACCACTATTGTCGATTGTAGATGGGGCGGTAACTACCCTAGTGTCTGCTGTTGAAAACATTGTTAACCTTAACCCGTTGGCATCAGTCAATTTAGATGAAGTGTATGCTCAACTAGCATTATTAGAGAACCTTAGTACATTGACGTCAGCTGAAGTAGCATTGAATCTTCAAATGCAAGGGGACGAATATATCTATGGTGAATTAGATGGCTCATTAGAAACAGTTATTCGAGAAGGGCTGACTGAAATTTTAGATGGAATCAATGATGCTGTCCAAGCAATCCAAGCGACACCGAATGCAGGAAGCGGTGCTCTTGGTACGATAGCAGCAGGTACGATCAATACAGCGTTGTCCGCAACGATTAAACCAGCGTTTAATCTTACTTTTGCTACTGCAACAGGTTTAGTTGGTGTGGGGTCATCATTGATTGGAACATTAGCTGATGCGAGCGTATTAGGTGAAACGACGGTTACGATTCCGACATTGATTCAGGATCCTAATTATAGTGATTTAGCGGCAGCCGGAGTAGATATGTCTGTTCCTTATGAAGCTGGCTTCGTTGGAAATATTGTAAAAGCAGATGTTTTATCTATCGATATCGCCTCTAGCTCTGATGGCTATTCGCCAGTTTTTTATCAAGCTGCTGAAGTAACACCACCATATAATGTTGTAGTTACAGGAAACTCAACTGATGGTTATGAAGTAACTGGGATGGCAGATCCTAATGCAACAGTTCGTATTTATGATCAAGAGAATAATTTGATTGCAGAAGGACAGGCTGATGAAAATGGAAACTTTACGATTCCAATTGCAGCCACAGATGTGTCACCTTTAGAAGACATCCAATTAATCGCGTATGATGAAAATGACAATCCAAGTTTACCAGCTGCTGCTGTGATCCCAGACGATGAAGAAGCCGACGCCGACGCCGATGCTGACGCCGATGCGGATGCGGATGCCGATGCAGATGCCGACGCTGATGCGGATGCCGACGCCGACGCCGATGCTGACGCCGATGCGGATGCGGATGCCGATGCAGATGCCGACGCTGATGCGGATGCCGACGCTGATGCTGATGCTGACGCCGATGCGGATGCTGATGCGGATGCTGATGCGGATGCTGACGCCGATGCGGATGCGGATGCGGATGCGGATGCTGATGCGGATGCTGATGCCGACGCCGATGCCGATGCTGATGCCGACGCTGATGCCGATGCCGACGCCGATGCCGACGCCGATGCCGATGCTGATGCCGATGCCGATGCGGATGCTGACGCCGATGCGGATGCTGACGCCGATGCGGATGCTGATGCCGACGCTGATGCTGATGCTGACGCCGATGCTGATGCCGATGCGGATGCCGACGCTGATGCAGATGCCGACGCTGATGCAGATGCCGACGCTGATGCCGATGCGGATGCCGACGCTGACGCCGATGCGGATGCGGATGCGGATGCAGATGCAGATGCCGACGCTGATGCGGATGCCGATGCGGATGCAGATGCTGACGCCGATGCCGATGCTGACGCCGATGCCGATGCCGATGCTGACGCTGATGCCGACGCTGATGCGGATGCGGATGCGGATGCTGACGCTGATGCTGATGCGGATGCTGACGCCGATGCGGACGCCGATGCCGATGCTGATGCCGATGCCGACGCCGACGCCGATGCCGACGCCGACGCCGACGCGGATGCCGATGCCGATGCTGACGCCGATGCGGATGCGGATGCGGATGCCGATGCGGATGCAGACGCCGATGCAGATGCCGATGCAGATGCTGATGCTGATGCCGACGCCGATGCCGATGCAGATGCTGACGCCGATGCCGATGCAGATGCTGACGCCGATGCGGATGCAGATGCCGACGCCGATGCGGATGCGGATGCCGACGCCGACGCTGATGCTGACGCCGATGCTGACGCCGATGCTGATGCGGATGCTGACGCCGATGCCGATGCCGACGCTGATGCGGATGCCGGCGTGGGAAGTGCAGGAAATGGTACAGATACGGATCAGAACGGCGACCCAGGAATGGTGCCGATCAACACTTCTGGTGGATCAGGTTCAAATCCACCACAATTACCTTTGCACTATGGTGGGACAAGTCATACAAAACCATTGAATTACCATGACGGCTCAACACTAAAAATGTATCCTAAAACCTCTGATACGGTAAGTTCATCTGTTTCTTGGTTAGGTGGATTAGTATCATTGATTTCGGGAATGGGTATTTGGAAAATGAAAAGAAATAAAAAGAATAACTAATAATTAACGGAGAGGTTATAACTATAGAAATAGATTTAAAAATCATAATGGATGTAGTTATAACCTCTTTATTCTTGATAGGGGTGAGTCTATGCCAGTTCAAACAGATAAAAATGATTTAGCAACCATCCAAGAAGTACTTGAAAAAGTAGTCATTCATACGGAGAAAAAATTATTAATCGTATCCGTAGGAGATTTTAGTAAGCGTGGTAAGACTTATGAATTTTACGGAAACAATCTAAAAACAATTTGGAATAATTTTCTAACAGCTTATCGAACCTATCATTTTGAGACAGAAACGTATCTGAGGTTGGATGTAGTGACGAAAGAAGAGCAAGTTGATTTTCAACAAGTCAAAGAACGGTTAAACAAAATAAAAAGGAATAATTACATCGATTTTAATTTGCGAATAGATGGAATCAGAAAAAGAAGTTTTTTAAAAGAAGAATTAGTAGCAAATGCAATCATTAAACCAAGTAAAGCACATATAGTTGGAAAAAATCATCCTGAGTTACACATTGATTCCCAAAATTACCGTGGCTATGTTAAGCGTAAATATGGACGTGAAGAAAGTGATTTAAGCTACTTAGAGCGTTCAAAGTGTTATTTTTTTGAAACAGCCTCCTTCTATTTTGAAAATGGTGAAGTATTCCCTTTGAAAGATTATGGCAATGGCAATCAAGTCAGAGAAGTGACTACAGAAAATCTTGATGATATTACGGAACTAGTGATTGAACAAGGAACGAATTATTTAACCAAACAGTTGACTCCTACTGGTAAATTCATTTATGGCTATTATCCTTGCTATGATCAGTTACTAAAAGGGTATAATTCGGTTCGCCATTTTTCATCTTTGTACGCATTAGCTGAATCGGCAGAATATTTATCCGACCAGGAATTGATGCAACGAGTCAAAGAAGGATTACTATGGGGATTGGAAAATCTTACTTCTGAAGTCAATGGTCAGCTGTTGATTAAAGATTACTTGAATAAAGAAGTAGAGTATAAGTTAGGAGCCCAGGCGACAGCGATCTTGGCTTTAGCAAAATATTCAGAAGTGACTAAAGAGACCATCTTTCATAGTTCCCTTAGTCGTTTAATTACGACTGTTTCAGAAAAATTTATCACTCCAGATGATCAGACGATCCATGTGTTGAATGCCGAATTAATGACAAAAGAGCGTTTTAGAATTATTTATTATGATGGTGAAATTCTGTTTTCCCTCTTAAGAGCACATGCGATTTTAAAACAAATTGAGATTTTTGAGATTTGTGAAGGATTAATGGAACAATTTGTCGCAAATAATTATCAAAAATACCATGACCATTGGTTAAGTTATGCAACGAATGAGATGCTTAAATATCAAGAAAAAGATACTTACTATGAATTTGGTATTAAGAATGCAATGGTCAACATCAACTTTATCGATCAACGAGATACAGCTTATCCAACCATGCTTGAGTTACTAGTAGCAGCCTCAAAAATGATCAGCAAATTAGAAAGAAGTCCTTTAAAAGATAAGCTTTTTCCGATAGAGAAAGAATTTTTTGAAACAAAAGCACGAATCAATACGGTAATGAAAAAAAGAGTGTTACATGAAATCACAACAGGAGTCATGTTTCCAGAGTTTGCACAGTTTTTCAAACAACCGCAAGTGATCAAATATGGTTTTTTTGCGCGTCATGATCGTTTCCGTATGAGAATAGATGATGCAGAGCATTTTCTATCTGGTTTGATCAATTACTTATGCCTTTAAAAAGAGAAGAGGAGTGAAGATAATGGTTGGTTATATTCGATTTGCTGCTTTAGCATTGATTGGTCTTTCCTATTTAGGGTTTCGGCTGAAAAAGAAAAAAGACCATCAATCAGAAACTTTAGAAAATGATTGGAGTCAGTATCAAAAAAATGAAGAGGGGTTGTATCCTTGGGAAGAAGACCAAGATGACTCGCCACAGAGAATTGAAAAAACAGCAACAAGGTATGTGAATCAAGCAAGACCAAGACGAGGAAAATGGTAGAGAGAATCTAGAACAAAGTAGGTGTAAAAGAATGTGGAAGATCCAAGAATTATTGGCTGATGTCGATGGTGCGTATTTACAAAAGTACGACCATCTTGATCAAATAATTGACAACTTTGAGTACTTTTCTGGACATTTAAACAAAAGAACCAATTATAATACCACAGCATTTGTTTGTTTGACACCAGAAAGAAGAAGTTACATCAATCGAAAGACAGTGGCTTGGCGAGATGGGAACGAGCAAATCAAAGGAAGGGAAAATGAGTTTGGTTTAATCATTACTGAAATTCCTATTGACGACCCAGCTGTTAGAACACCTCAATTTATTGTTAAAAATAGTTGGGAATTTTTACTACAAATTTCAGAGAAAATCCGAAGTAATTATGTACAACCAATTGTAGCGATCACTGGTTCGGCAGGAAAAACATCCACACGAATGATGATCTCACATTTATTCCAAAATGAAAAAGTGTTAGAAAATCGTGGGAACCACAATGTTCGTTTTGCGATTCCTCTATACCTAAGCAAGCTAGTAAGTGAGCCAGATATGTTGAACTTAGAAGTCTCTGTCAATGCGTTGAACTCTTATGACACTGGATCAATGTCTAATTTAGTGCAACCAGAGATTGCGATTGTAACCTCAATTGGAGAAGCACACCTTAGTTCATTAAAAGATACTATCGGAGTGGCACGACATAAGGCAAAAATTTTTGAAGGACTGAAGCAAGATGGCACTGCAATCATCAATACAGATATTGGTGAGGAAGAACTAGCGATTCTAATGACAGCAGCCAAAAAAAGAACAGCAGAGATTCTCACGTACTCTTTGTATGATCAAACAAAGGATGTCTTCTTAATTGAAACGAGACAAGAAAGAGAGTATTGTGAAATTTTATTTTCTTTTTTAGGACAAGAATTTTCGATGAACTTGTCAGTTGCTTCTGCAGGTATGATTTCTAATGCTTTTGCTGCTTTATTGACAGTCTGGAAAATAAAAGGCGACATTCGATCGTATCTGCCAGCATTTACTACATTTAAGCCATTGTCTAAGATTCTCGATAAAACGAATTATGCTTCCTTGAATGGAACGAATTTCACATTTATTGACGACACCCATAATGCTTCTTTGCCTGCGATGGAAAATGCTATCGATTATTTTGATGAAGTTCGAACCTTTTATCAAGGAAAAAGTATTTTGGTACTTGGACAGATTGCTGACTTAGGAAGTACTGCACAAGTAATCCATGAATCACTGAAAGATTCGATGGAACATTGTGGAGCAGATCATATCTTAGGTTATGGTGAGCATTTTAAAAAGATTTTTGAGGAAGAACAAATACAAGATCAACGATTCAAATGGTTCGCTACTTTACAAGAGTTAAGTGATTATCTAGAGGAATTACTAATCGAAGACAGTCTAATTTTAGCGAAGGGGTCTGTAACAGGGAGTGATTTTCATGATATAGATCGTTACATCCGTAAAATCGCTAATAAAAAACAGTTAAAAGCTGTATAAAATAGGTGGTATCAATTTGTAAAAAAGAGACAATGTCTGCTGAATGGCATCGTTTCTTTTTTTGCAAATAAAACGACAGATCCAAGATGACCATTGTAATTAAGAAAGAGAACGAGTAAGAGGCATTTCAGTGCTTCAAAATAAAAGCGTTTTGAAATACTGAGATTCAAGCTTTTCTCTGTAATGATGCTATGGTATGATAATTAAGAATTCAAAAAATTACATATTAATTAGTTTTTTATTCACGACTATTTTTTTAAAGTTTTATTATGATTAAATAGGTAGTTTGCTGATTTATTAGTTGTATGAGAAAATATTTTAAGAAAATGTGAGATAGAGGTGCATTATGAAGCGGTGGCAAAAAGTCGTAATAGCTTTACTGGGAATTCTCGTTGTTTTTATTGGCGGAGTCTCAGCTTATGGAATTAAACTCATGGGTGAAGCAAACCAAACAGTCAATCAAATATCCAAGGGATCGAATCGTCAGTCAACAAAGCGTAAAGATAAAGTGAGTATTGACGACAAAGAACCTTTTTCTGTCCTTTTGTTAGGACTGGATACTGGCGGATTAGGTAGAACCGAACAAGGAAGATCGGATACAATGATGGTGGTAACGGTGAATCCCCAACAAAAAAAATCAACGATCGTCAGCTTAGACCGTGATATTTATACCAATATCGTTGGTCATGGTACTGTTGATAAGTTGAATCACGCCTATGCTTTTGGAGGCGTTGAAATGGCCATGGACTCAATCGAACAGTTACTCGATATCCCCATTGACCATTATGTAACCATTAATTTAGATGGAATGGAAGATCTGATCAATGCTGTCGGAGGTGTGGAAGTCAATAATAAAATTGATTTTACATTAGATGGTGTTCATGTTCCTGTAGGTAAACAAGTATTAGATGGTAAGAAAGGCCTTGCTTATTCACGGATGCGTCACGAAGATCCTAAAGGGGATATCGGACGTCAAGCACGACAGCGTGAAGTCGTTACTAAAATTGTTAATAAAGTATTGAGTTTAGATGGTGTCAGCAATTATCGGAAAATTTTAAAAGCGGTCGAAAAAAATGTCACAACTGACCTAGATTGGGATGATATGCTAGATGTAGCAACCAATTACACACCAGCATTTGAAACGATCAAACAAGATCAATTGCAAGGTAAAGATGCAACCATTGATAGTATTTACTATCAAATTTTAGGTGAAAATGATTTATTAAGTATCCAAAACGAATTGAAAAAACAATTAAACATCAAACCAAGTAAGACATTACCTAATTTAAAAAATGACAATGCTTCTATCATGTTCTACAATGACTCGCAATCCGCTGAAGATTCGAACGAGACTGCGACAAGTGAGAATAATTCAACTTATTCAGGAAATTCGCAAACAACAAATCAGTACAACGAGTATAATCAAGAATACAATCAAAGCGCCGATCAAAATTATGATCAGTACGGCAATCAGAACTACAATCAGAATTACAACCAAAACAATGAACAAACTTACCAACAAGAAAATAATGAACAAGGATATAATTATGGAAATGGGTATTAAGTAAAAAAAGCATTCGCAACAGTCATAACCGACTGTGCGGATGCTTTTTTTTTACTAGTTTAAAAATAAAATAGAATAGTTGAGAAGCGTAGCAAATAATACCCAGAGATAATATGGTACCAGTAACCACATCACTAAGCGATAGTGGTTCCATAGTTGATAAAGCAGTATGGAGAGAAGGACCACTAATAAAGTAATATCTAGTGCAGCAATCAAGGTGTTTTGCAAGTTGAAAAACAAAGCAGACCAGATAAAATTACATACAAATTGAATAACAAATAATGTAATTAATTTTTGTTTGACCCTTTTGTTTTTCATTACCAATAGTAAATATAACGAAATTCCCATTAAAATATATAGCACTGTCCACATAGGACCAAAGATCCAACTAGGTGGTGCAAAAGGAGGTAGCTCAAGTGAATAATAATAACTACCTGGATTACCACTTAGTATCCCCGATAAGAAACCTAAAATCACTATGCCAACAGTACAAACCCAAAAACGATAATCTTTCAGTATAGCCATATTGTTTTAACTCCTTTCTATAATTCTAGTTTACCATGAACGTTTTAAACATACTTGAATTTGATTTGGAAGGTTATACTTTTGGTTTAGTTATTTTAAACCAGTTATTATATTAGAATATTAACCCCTATCTCTTATTGGATAATGAAAATCATTGCCATTGTAATGTTGTAACTCCGAACATTATTAAAGAAAACAGTCAATTAGATTAAATAACGTTAATTGTCAAATTTATTGTTATTTTTGATGTTATTTATCTGATAAGATAATATATGTAATCGATTACAAAATAGATGATAATAGCACTGATCACGAGAGGAGAAGAAGATATGGGAAATAAAAGAATCAAAAAAATGTTAGCGGGAGCAGCTCTTTGTAGTCTGATGATTGCGCCATTATTATTGAATATGGAAGAGGCGTTTGCGACAGAACAAAGTACGAACAAGCAAGCTGGTTTTGGCGTTGGTCAAGGGATCAAATGGGCGGATCAAGTAGTAGCACCATTTGTCGATATGACGGCATATGTTTCAGGCAGCAATCTATCAAATAACGGAGCGCTTAATTTAGCTGCAGTGGCAAAAAGCACTGGACAAAAATTCTTCAATTTAGGATTCATGCAATCAAGAGGTATTAAAAATGGTAAGATCGACTGGGCCTGGGGTGGATTTGGAGGCTTAAGCGAAAGTGATAGCGATCAATGGCAATATGAAGGAATCAAAAAATCCATTCGTGAATTAAGAGAAGTTGGTGGCGATGTTGCTGTATCATTTGGTGGTCTAAATTCTGGCGCATTTTGGGAAACAACACAAGATTCAACCATTTTAGCAAATGCTTATAAAGAAATTATTGATGGTTATGGATTAACTCGTGTTGATTTCGACGTAGAAGCTGGAGCAATGAATTATGCGCATAATTTAGCTAATGCTAAAGCGATTAAAAAAGTCCAAGATGAAACAGGTGTTAGTGTGACCCTTACATTACCAGTGATGGACTTTGGATTGGTATCTACAGGTTTATCTGTCTTGCAAGCCTATCTTGAGGCAGGTGTTGATCTAACTACCGTTAATATCATGACGATGTGTTACGGTAGCGTTGTTCCCGATTATGCGCAAGGTTCACTAGATGCAGTGGACAATACGAAAAAACAATTACAAGATTACTACAAACGTTATGCGAACAAAACGTTAACTGATGCTCAAGCTTATGCTAAATTAGGAACAACCCCTTCCGTTGGATTTGAAGGAGACACACATCCATACTTTACAACTGATATGTTCAATAAAATCGTCCAACATGCAAAATCAAGAAAACTCGGGATGGTTTCTTATTGGTCAATGAACCGTGATGCCATGGTCGATGGTGGTCAAGGTCAAGTCAAAAATCAATATGAGTTCTTAACTGTTGCCCAACAATTCACTGATGGAACGACTGGTGGAGAAAATGACCCAGTAGAAACGCTAACTAAACCATCAATTCCGGTAAATTTAACTAGTAGTAATGTTACGCAAAATTCAGTGACTTTAAACTGGACTAATAATGCTTCAAAAGAAAAAGTCACTCATTATGAAGTTTATCGAAACAATATTCGCATCGCTACAAGTGCAACGAATACATTTAAAGATCAAAATTTACAAGCAAATACAACCTACAGCTATAAAGTTAAAGCAGTTAACGCTGCAGGGACCTCTGACTTTAGCCAAGCAATCTCAGTGAAAACCACAAGTGAAAGTACGCAAGGTGATACTTGGGTTATCGGAAAATCATATAAAATAGGCGATATCGTTACCTATAAGGGACATCGTTATCGTTGTATTCAACCACATCCAGCTACTGAGGGATGGGAACCAGATATTACAGAAGCTTTATGGGTAAGAATCTATTAAAAGTTATAAAAGCATAATGTTTGATTCTTTTATTAAAAGCGCTTACAATGAACCTATCAATGAATGGGAGGTTCATCATGAAAAAGGTTAATATCTTAATGTTTGTTGGCGTTGTTATGTTAGGTTTGTTTGGATTTGGTGCATCTGGCTATGCTCATGGCTATATTACCTCACCTGGAAGTCGTGCTTATTTCGGAACTGCAGCAGCTGGTAATTTGAACCAAAATGTTGGACGAGCAGAGTGGGAGCCACAAAGTATTGAAGCACCAAAAAATACCTTTATCGATGGGAAAATAGCAAGTGCTGGGGTTACTGGATTTGAGCCACTAGATGAGCAAACAGCAACTAGATGGCATAAAAATATCATCAATACTGGTAACTTGAATATTACTTGGTTTTTAACTGCGCAGCATAGTACAAGTACTTGGGATTACTATATCACTAAAACTGGTTGGAATCCTAATGCACCATTGAAAATCAGTGATTTTGAATTGATATCAAAAATTGATGACAAAGGTGCAAGACCGCCACAAACTGTCAAACAAACAATCAATATTCCAAAAGATCGCAAAGGCTATCACGTGATCTTGGCTGTATGGAATATTAGTGATACAACCAATGCTTTTTATCAAGTAATTGATGCGAATATTCAATAATAAAGCATAAGAATCTTTTGGGTTCAATTTCAGCGAATCTGTGCTAGAAATACCAATTATTCAAAGACAAGTGTAGGAGACTGAGGCAAAACTTGCTTCAGTCTCTTTATTTCTAAAATGAGTAAATGGTGTTCAAACATCAGCTCCTCGAAATAAGCCTGAATTTTTCAAAACGTGAGAAGCTGTTTCGAGATTTTCATCTTTAAATTTGAGAAGCAGTTTTCGGAAATTCGTTCTAAATTATTGATGCTAAACATTGTTGTTTCAACCTTCTTTTGTTCATGAGTGAATGATTTTGGTTAAGGAAAGGTTTAATGTATGATAGAGCTACAACAATACTTCATTAAATGGAGTATTGGTAGTTTTTAGTAGGGGGAAAAGTATGATGAGATTTTTTAAGAAGAATACGCAAGATACAAGCGATGAAACTAATCATGTTGCACCACTTGCTAAAGAAACACTTGACCAGCAAGAGTTCGACTCTTTCTTTGCTGAAGTGTTAAAAAAAATGCCACAAAAATCAGCTAGAGTGATCCTTAATGCTTATGACCAATCGAAAATCGTAGCAGAAAAAATCCTTGCAAAAAATCAAGCAAAATTTGATCATGTATTTAAAGATTTCTTAAAAGGAGTCGATGAAACGACACGCAAAAAAAGTCATAGGATCATTCACGCGGCTTCGTTAACAGCTGCAATCATCGGTTGCTCTCCGATCCCTTTTTCAGATGCGTTTTTATTAGTTCCAGTTCAATTGACTATGATGGCTCGGCTACATAAACTTTTTGGACAACCTTGGTCAGAAAGTTTAGGGAAAAGTGTTTCTAAAGAACTTGTAGTAGTCAGTTTAGGAAGAAGTACTGTCGGAAATATTGTCAAATTTGTACCAGCAGTTGGAACTGTTACAGGGGCAGCAATCAATGCCACTGTTGCAAGTGCCATCACCGAATCACTAGGGTGGACCACCGTAAAGATGCTGAATGATGGGGAAGATATATTTGAACAAGTCATGTCATTCAAAGGACAATCCCAGACATTGTTTCGTGCATTAAAAAGTATCAAAAAGTAAATATTTAGTGGATAAATTGAATTAGTAAGAGTTAAAAAAGTGGACAATCATGAACTATTGCATAACAAAAACATCCAAAACACAGCTCTGTGTTTTGGATGTTTTTTATTTACTTAGGTTGGGTTAAGTCAGACGAGCAGAAAAAGTACCGAAAAAAGTTCAGCTAGTTTTTGCTGGTAACACTTGATCTTCTAGTCAATTTTACAACGACTTCACATCGAGCCGTTTGGGGAAACATATCCACTGACTGCAAATACTCCACTTTGAATTTCTTACTTAATTGTCCCAGATCTCGTGCTAAGGTTGAGACGTTGCAGGAAATATACACTAATTTCGTTGGCGGATAGTTGAGGATCGATTGAATCAACTGGGGATCAAGCCCTGTACGAGGGGGATCGACAATGATCCCATCTGGTTCAAATCCTTCTTCAAGCCATTTTGGTAATAATTCTTCAGCAGTTCCAACTTCATAATGGGTATTAGTATACCCTAAACGTTGAGCGTTTTTACGTGCATCATCAATAGCCTGAGGAATTACATCCATTCCACGGATTTCTTTCGCTTGTTTTGCTACACTTAAACCAATCGTTCCCACACCACAGTAAGCATCTACGATCGTTTCATTTGGTTGGATCGCGAGTGCTTTGATTCCTTCATTATAAAGGACTTCTGTTTGTTGCGGATTCAGCTGGAAGAAAGCTCGTGGTGAGAGATCAAAAGTAACTTCATTGAGATGTTCTTCAATAGCATCTTTTCCCCAAAGGTGGATTGTTTCATCGCCCATTACGAGAGAAGTTTTAGCAGGTTGAACATTTTGCATGATTGAAACAACCTCTGGCAATTGTTGGTTAATGTCACGGATGATTGCATTTTTTTGTGGAAATTTTTGACTGCGAGTAATAAATACAACTTGTAATTCACCCGTTTTTATTCCAACACGTACCATGATCGTCCGAAAAATGCCGCTGTTGCTCCGTTCATCATAGATAGGAAGGTCATACTTATTCAATAACTCGACGACCGTATTCATCACTTTTTGTGTCTGTGGTTCTTGAACTAAGCAATCGATTAATGGCACAAGTTCATGGGAATTTGCTTGATATAGCCCAGCTTCGATTTGTTGTGTTTTCTTATTTTTTCTTAATTGGAATTGTGCTTTGTTTCGGTAATGCCATGGTTCTTCCATGCCAATCGTTGGACGTAATTCGTAAGAACGAAAGCCAGCCGGTTTGAATTTTTCTAGCGCTTGCATAAGCAAATCTTTTTTGAAATCAAGTTGTGCCTGATATGCTAAATGTTGAAGCTGACAGCCACCACATTCATAATACACTGGACAAGGCGCCACCACTCGATCCTTGCTTTGCTTTTTGACTTTGATTAACCGAGCTTCCGCATAGCGAGGTGTTGCTTTCGTGATCTTGACAAGGACTTCTTCTTTGGGTAGTGCATAAGGGACAAAGATGATCAAACGTTTGAAATAACCGATCCCTTCACCGTTGATACCCAGTCGTTTGATTTTTAAAGGGATGGTTTGGCCGTTTTTGACAATGGTTTCTGTCATAAGTATCTTCCTTTTTTCTAATAGTGTGGTTTTATTCTAACATATTATTAATAGCGATGGGGATTTTCTATGTTATGATAAGAATATACGTTCGAGGAGGTAACTCAATGATAACAGTTACTAGGATCAGTAAAGGCAAAGGTCCATTTTATCAAGTCGAATTATCTGAAGGGGATTCTTTGAAGGTTTCAGAAGATATCTTGGTGCGTTACCGCTTGTTAAAGGGACAAGAATTAACAGAGGAAACAATTGAGGAAATCAAGAAAAGTAGTGGGTTTGACTTTGGTCTCCAACAAGCGCTCAATTATCTAAGTTATCAATTGCGTTCGGAAAAAGAAATTAGAACTTATTTGAAAGAAAAAGAGATTGAACTAGCTGACCGTAATAAGATCGTGGATCGTTTAAAGAAATTAGATTTGATCAATGACCTCATCTATGGTGAAAGCTACGTGCGGACAAATGTACGACTAAGTGACAAAGGACCAAAAAAAATAGCTCAGCAATTACAACAAAAAGGTTTGAAACCGGAAATCATCGATCAGGCGCTGTTGCAATATCCAGAAGAAGAACAAATAGCGATAGCATCGCAAACGGCAGAAAAATTATTCAATAAAAATCATGGGAAAAGTCATAAAGAACTTTTTAGAAAAATTCAACAAAACTTGATGACAAAGGGATTCACCCAAGAGGCGATCCAACAAGCCATCGCCCATTTACCACAAGAAACGGATGAAGACGCTGAATATGAAGCATTAGTTTCACAAGGGGACAAGTTATGGCGTAAAAATGAGAGATTTGAACCGAAAAAACGTAATTTAAAAATCAAACAAAGCTTATATCAAAAAGGATTTGATTTAGAAATGATCCAACGATTTATCGTAGAAAAGGAAGAAGCAAGTGAATAAAGAATGGGAAAAATGGACGGAAGAGGAAATCGCACAGTTTCAAACGCAATTTGTTGGCTGGTACGAAAAAGAAAAACGCAATCTACCTTGGCGCTATGATCGTGATCCTTATCGTATCTGGATTTCTGAGATCATGCTTCAACAAACCCGTGTAGATACGGTAATTGCTTATTTTTATCGCTTTATGGAATGGTTTCCGACGATTGAAGCGTTAGCTGCGGCACCAGAAGAAAAACTTTTAAAGGCTTGGGAAGGATTGGGGTATTATTCTCGCGTTCGAAATATCCAAGCTGCTGCCCAACAGATCATGACAGAATTTGATGGACGTATGCCGCAAACACCAGAAGAAATCAGTTCATTGAAAGGGATTGGCCCTTATACTACAGGCGCTATTTCAAGTATTGCTTTTGGCTTGCCAGAACCAGCAATCGACGGGAATGTCATGAGAGTCGTGAGTCGCTTATTTTGTATTGAAGCTGACATCGCCAAAGCTTCTAGTCGGAAAATTTTTGATGAGGCGATGCGTAAGATCATTGATGAAAAGCATCCTGGTGAGTTTAACCAAGCAATGATGGATCTAGGATCGGCCATTTGTACACCTACTTCACCTAATTGTGAATCATGTCCGATCCAATCATTTTGCTTAGCTTACAAAAAAAATGAGCAAACCTCGTTTCCAGTAAAAACAAAGAAAGCCAAACCGAAAGATGTCTATTATGTGTGTGCAGCGATTCAAAATGAGGCTGGAGCCTATTATTTTGAGGAACGACATACGCAAAGGTTATTAGCAAACATGTGGACGTTCCCGATGGTCGAAGTCACAAAAGAGAAATACGAATGGTTGCAAGCTGAATGGGCTCAATCTCATGAACCAAGCTTATTCGATCAAGACAAAGTTGCAGAAGAAGAAACGGAGCTACCCTTTCATTTTAAAGAACAATTGATTTGGCAAAAGCGGCATTTGGGAGAGGTAACGCATATCTTTAGCCATTTGAAATGGCACGTATTACTATTTTACGGTCGAATACCTTCTCAATCAAATGACAAATTTCCTAAAACTGAAATAACACAATGGTTATTACCAGAAGACTTCGATAACGTGGCTTTTCCAAAAGTACAGGTGAAATTAAACGAACAATTAGAGAAAAATCGAAACAATAGTAATCCTTTCTAGGCAAAGCTCTTTTTTATTGATATAATAATTACGATGTCGGTGTAATGAACACCCAAACACAAAGCATGAGATGCTGCGTAAGGAAGGGTTGCTATGGGAGTCCCAAAAGAAGGTGAGTTTGTAACGATCCAAAGTTACAAACATGACGGCAAATTGCATCGAACGTGGCGTGATACCATGGTATTAAAAACAAGTGAGCATTCGATGATCGGTGTCAATGATCATACTCTAGTTACAGAGTCTGATGGACGTCGTTGGGTGACTCGAGAACCAGCAATTGTGTATTTTCACAAAAAGTACTGGTTCAATGTAATAGCAATGATTCGAGAAAAGGGGGTTTCCTATTATTGTAATCTAGCTTCACCTTTTTTGCTGGACGATGAGGCATTGAAGTATATTGATTATGATTTAGATATCAAAGTTTTTCCTGATGGAGAGAAACGATTACTAGATGTCGATGAATATGAGATGCATAGCCAAATGATGAATTATCCGAATGATATCGACTTCATCCTAAAAGAAAACGTGAAGATCTTGGTTGACTGGATCAATAATGGTGAGGGCCCTTTCTCCGAAGGCTATATTGATATTTGGTATAACCGTTACAAGCAATTGTCGCGCAAGTAAACAAAAAAAAGCAGTAAGCGCAAAAGTTTTGCGCTTACTGCTTTTTTGCTATGGGTTCTTCAACATAGACACTGATGATGGAAGAAAAAGGACAAGGGATGATCCTTGCTTTGATAGCCTGTCAATAATTAAAAGACTTTTTTCATTGCGATATGAGCAATACCAGCATCTTCAAATGGTTCTCCATAAGCAGTGAATCCTAATTTTTTATAGAAATTCTCAGCTGTTGCTTGGGCGCCTAGCAAAATCGTATTGTATCCTTGACTTTTGGCGAAAGCTTCAGCTTCAGCTACTAAAATTTGACCTAATCCTTGATGACGATAATCTGCAAGAATCGCCATTCGTTGTAACTTCATTTTTCCATTTTCTAATGGTAATAGCCGAACGGTCCCACAAGGTAGATTTTGGTCTGAATAAAGAACAAAGTGGATGCAATGTGCTTCATTTTGATCAATTTCTCTAGTTATAGGAACGCCTTGTTCTTTGACAAAAACTTGGTTTCTAATACGAACGGCATCAAGGTAAATATCACTTAATGTATCTTTTGTTTGAACGACTTTCATCCGAAACCCACCTTTCATTCGTTTAGTATACTGTAAAGAAAATAAAATGAAAAGTGGATAAAAAAACAAATATCAGTAAGAATAAAAGAAATTTTCACACAAATAATATATACTAGTAAAAAAGACGAAAGGAGGAAGTATATTGTTTGAAAAATTGAAACAATCAAAATTGATGTTTTGGTCTTGCGAATTACTCATTATCGCCACGTTGATCTTGGTTTCTTCAAAAATCAATTTTATCTTTCAACCAATTGGAACGTTTTTCTCAACATTATTCGCACCAGTCTTGATTGCTGGATTTTTGTATTATTTGTTGAATCCTATTGTCAAACTATTGATGAAGATCAAAATCAAACGCATTTGGGCGGTAGCAATCGTATTACTTTTGCTTGTCGCAGCGATCATCTGGATTTTGCTCAGCGTGATTCCTAGCTTGATCCAACAAATTTCATCCATCGCATCGAATATTCCTGACTTTATTAGTCGTGTAGAGACTTGGTTAAATAATATGGCCCAACTACCGATCTTCAAAGAGGTAGATATCAATCATTATTTGAATCAATTAGATATTTCTTATGCTAAGATTATCCAACAGTTCCTCAGCGGGATTTCAAACAGCTTAGGATCGCTTGTCGGTACGATCGCTTCTGCTACAATCGTGATCATCACAGCTCCATTTATTTTGTTTTATATGTTGAAAGATGGAGAAAAAATGGTTCCGACAGTCAAGAAATTCTTTCCTGAAAAGAGAAGAGATCAAATTGTTGAATTACTTGGTCAATTGAACAAAACATTAGCTAACTACATTAGTGGTCAAGCGATTGAATGTCTTTTTGTCGGAACATTTACTTTTTTGGGGTATCTGATTCTAGGGGTCAATTATGCCTTTTTATTTGGCGTCATCGCTGGTTTGACTAATTTGATTCCTTACCTAGGTCCTTACCTAGGCTTAGCTCCAGCATTTTTAGTGACAGTATTCAATGATCCTGTTAAAGCACTGCTTTGTTGTGTCGTTGTCTTGATCGTTCAACAATTGGATGGAAATGTGATTTATCCAAATGTCATCGGAAAATCATTAAAAATCCATCCGCTAACGATCATCATTGTGTTATTAGTAGCAGGAAACATTGCTGGTTTGATCGGGATTTTCTTAGGTGTACCGTTTTATGCCATTTGTAAGACGATTATTTCTTATGTCATCAAAATTGTTAAAGAAGACCAGCAAAATGAAAAAAAGAAAAAAATTGCAACGACATTGGAATAACGTATCAGCAATTCCGACTAATTGCTTCATAGTTGTTTTTATTGCAAAGAAAAATTCTTTGTGATAACATTTTAGCGTGGCTATCTTTATAGTCACGCTTTTTTTCTATCGTAAACAAAAAAATTAAAAAATATAAGGAGAGAATGCGATTATGAATGCTGACCCTGAGAGTCAGTCGCTGTTAGCGCAAATTTTATTACTGATCATTTTAACTTTGATCAATGCTTTTTTAGCTGCTTCCGAGATTGCTGTTGTTTCGATCAACAAAAATCGAGTCGAGCAAAAAGCGGAAGAAGGAGATGTTAAATCTCAAAAGCTTTTAAAAATATTGCAGAACCCAAATAACTTTCTGTCAACGATCCAGGTAGGAATCACGTTAGTCAATATCCTATCCGGTGCTTCGTTAGCCAATACATTATCAGAAAAATTAGCACCATTATTAGGTGGTAGTGTAGCAGCAAGAAATATTGCCAATATTATTGTTTTAGCTATTTTGACCTACGTATCGATTGTTTTTGGTGAATTGTATCCTAAACGAATCGCCTTGAACAAATCAGAAGAAGTAGCCAACTTTACTTCAGGAATCATCCGTCTGATCGGTGTGGTTGCCAAACCTTTCGTCTGGTTATTATCTGCATCGACTAGTTTATTAGCTCGTGTCACACCAATGACTTTTGACGATGAAGATTCAAAAATGACGAGAGATGAAATGCGGTATATGTTGGAAACTGAAGGTGTACTTGATAATGAAGAGTTAGAAATGCTGCAAGGTGTTTTTTCTTTAGATACCAAAGTAGCTAGGGAAGTAATGGTTCCTCGAACAGATGCTTTTATGATCGATATCAATGACTCCGTTGAAGAGAATGTCAATGAAGTTTTATCAGAAAATTATTCAAGGATTCCGGTCTATAATGAAGACAAAGACAAAGTTGTTGGGATTCTTCATACGAAAAACTTATTGAAAGCTGCTCATAAATTTGGCTTTGAACATTTAAATATTCAAAAAATCATGCAAGAACCTTTATTTGTACCAGAGACAATATTCATTGATGATCTCTTGTACGAAATGAAAAAAACTCAAAACCAGATGGCTATTTTACTGGATGAATATGGTGGAGTCGTTGGTTTAGCGACTTTAGAAGATTTACTAGAAGAAATCGTCGGTGAAATTGATGATGAATCAGATGAAGTCGAAAAATTATATGAAAAGGTTACTGAACATGAATACGTGATCCAAGGACGAATGTTGATCGATGAGTTCAACGAAGTATTTGACAGTAACTTACACATGAGCGATGTTGACACGATGGCAGGCTATTTAATCACTGCTTTGGGCATGATCCCTGATGAGGGAGAAAAATTATCGTTTGATGTAGACAACATTACCTTGACTTCTGAAGAAATGGAAGGTTCTAGAATTTTAAAAATTCGCGTGGTGTTCCATGATCCTAAAGAAGAAATTGTGGAACCAGATGAGGACCGTCGTTTATTTTATAAAGATTTTGATGAAAATGAGCCGAGAAGATAAGATATGTTTCATCCTTGCACAGAAGAGATTTTGTGCAAGGATGTTTTTTTCTTTTTTTCAAAGTTGATACGTAAATCAGTGTGGTTCCCTAAGTTGAGGGGTAGTCAGAAGCAAGAGAGGCAGAGCTTTACCCTTTTGTAAAGATTACTAAAACATACAATAAGATCCTATGGTCCCAGTTAACTTATACATAATATAACCAGTATATTTAAATGTTTTGTTGGTTGACAATAAATTTTTGCTAGAGTATTATGAAAACGCAAACACAAGTTTCATGTGACTAGGTTATACTAGGCATGGAAAACACGTACGGAGTCTTCCGTCGTTTTTTCATGCCTATTTTTTTATATGTTTAAGTGAATCAGTGAGGAGGTGGGGAAAATGTAAAGTAGTGTTTTTAGTAGAAAGACAGATTTTAAATATTTTACGAATAAGCAGATATGAGCGATTCTTCCAATGATTTATCACAATTGAAACTAAAAAACTAAGAACGAATATTAGGTAGTTTTCTCAAGTAAAAGTAGTATGTACAAAAGTTGCAAAGAATGGATAAAAAATTGATGATCATTCATTTTGCCTCACGACTTAAAATTTTTTATCGACTATTCTATTTAACTAAAGGAGGAATTTTTTAATGAAGAAGGCAATCATTTTTGCTTTAACAGGATTGGCGCTTGTTGTTACATCTTTTTACAGTCCAATCGTTTGTGCTGAAGATACTGAAGATTTTTTGTTTCAAAAGAATGTTACCTACTCAGGAGTAGAAGGTGGGAAACAAGGAGATAATTGGAAATATCCGCAATTTGTAGGTGAAAAAGCGGTTGATGGGGATATATCGACGAGATGGTCAGCGGATAAAACAGATAATCAGTGGCTGACTGTTGATATTGGAGAAGAAAAAACAATTGGTCAGGTGGTTTTACACTTTCATGCGGAGAGTCCAGAATATGAGGTATTAGTTTCTAACGACAATCAAAATTATCAATCCATCTATAAGGAGGAGCGTGGAAGTGGCGGGAAAGAAGCAAAAAAATATATTGAAGTAGCGAATGTAACAGCTCGATATATTAAATACCAACAACTAAAAATGTGGAAGCACACGAATGGTCAATATTATGGTTCGAGCATTATTTCAATGGAAGCTTATCGTCAAGCACGTTTACCTGATGGGATAAAGATTTCGATTGATTCAGCCGAAATCAGCGAGAAAAGATCCAAACAATTAACTTACATATTAACACCAACAGGCGTCCAAGTTCCTGAAAAACAAATTGAGTGGAGCAGTAGTGATCCTAGTATTGTCAATGTAGACAGTCAAGGAAGAATGAAAGCACTCAAAACCGGAGAAGCAAAGGTGACTGTGAGAATCAAAAATACGGATTTAAGTGATACGATTCCAGTTACGGTTATTCAAGAAAAAGCAGAGTATCGTGAAATGCGTGAGAGATGGAAAGCACGCTTGCTAGGATCTAAAGAAGATCATGAAGAATTTGATCAGGATTCGGACGTAAAAAAATATCGAGCGAGAATAGCCAAAGAAAGTTTAGAATTATGGCAAACACTTAATAAGTCAGAAAATAGAACTTATTTGTGGGAGAAAAAAAGTTCAGACACACTATCAGCAGACTATACCACTCAATTTACCAACATCAAAAAATTGACATTAGGTTATTATGATCCTTCGAGTTCATTACATAAGAATCAAGAGGTTTTTACGCAAATTTTGAAAGCAATTGATTTTATGATTGAAACCAAAAACTACAATGGAACATACTGGAGTGGAAATTGGTGGGATTGGCAAATTGGATCAGCACAGCCATTAACAGATACACTGATTTTATTACATGATGATTTAATCGAAAAAGATGATGCAATCTTAACTAAATTTGTTGAACCTTTAAACCACTATGCGCAAGATCCTAAAGTTCAATGGCCTAGCTATACGGCTACAGGAGCGAACTTAACAGATATATCTATTACCGTCTTAGGAACAGCCATTTTATTAGAAAATGATTCCCGAGTAGAGGCAGTTCAAAGCGCTGTTCCATCCGTTTTAAAAATGGTGACAGGAGGAGATGGCTTATATTCAGACGGCTCATTAATCCAACATAGTCATTTCCCATATAACGGAAGTTATGGAAATGAATTGCTGAAAGGCTTTGGACGGGTTCAAACGATTTTGCAAGGGACACATTGGGAAATCAAAGATGACAATATAAATAACTTGTTTCAAGTAACCGATAAAGGTTATTTACAATTGATGGTAAATGGAAAAATGCCCTCAATGGTATCAGGACGAAGTATTTCTAGAGCTCCTGGGACGAATCCCTTTACCTCTGAATTTGAATCTGGAAAGGAAACGATCGCCAATCTTACATTAGTAGCGAAATTTTCGCCAGAAATTTTACGCAAGAAAATTGATTCGTCTATTAAAGCATGGCTTGAGCATAGTAGTTATTTTTATGATTTTTTTGAAAACCCAAGAGACTTTGAAGCGTTGATTGATCTTAAGAAAATCATGAATGAGCCTTCGATAACTAGTAAAGAAGAGCAAAATCTCGTGAATATTTATGGTTCAATGGATCGGGTATTTCAAAAAAACGAGAGTTATAGTCTCGGAATAAGTATGTACTCTAGTCGTATTGGAAATTATGAATATGGAAATACTGAAAATAAAAAAGGATGGCATACGGCTGATGGGATGGTTTATCTTTATAACGGTGACCTCGCTCAATTTGATGAAGGTTATTGGGTCACTATTGATTCTTATCGCTTACCAGGTACCACTATAGATACAAAAGTGTTAGCAGAAGGTGCTTCTACTGGTAAAAAGAGTCCTCAGTCTTGGGTGGGAGGATCGAATAATGGCAAAGTAGCTGCAGTCGGAATGTTTTTAGATAAGAAAAATGAAAATATGGATTTGGTAGCAAAGAAATCATGGTTTTTGTTAGAAGATAAATTGATTAATTTAGGCAGTGGAATCAGCGGAACAACGAATGCGACAATTGAGACGATCCTTGATAATCGAATGATGGATTCAAGTAACATGCAAATTATCCAAAAGAAAACAGCTGATTCTACTTGGATCAATCTTACTTCGACAAATCCACTCAATAATTTAGGTTACATTTTTCCAAATACCATGTCGAACGTTGACGTTCAAAAAGAAATTCGATCTGGCAAATATTTGGATATCAACGAATATTTTGTCAATGATCAATCATATACAAAAGAATTTGTAAAAATCATCAAAAATCATGGAAGTAACGCTCAAAATGATACTTATGAGTATTTGACTGTTGCTGGAAAGACAGCAGAAGAAATGGCAGAAATGGCGCAACATAAAAGCTATAATGTATTAGCAAACACACCAGAAATCCAAGCGATTGAGACAAAAGACTATCTCATGTTGAACGCTTGGAGTGGAAATCAACAGGCAGCTTTTGTTCACGTATCTGAACCTGCATCCATTATTGCAGAAAAATTGAGTAATGATACTTATCGACTGTCAATTGCGAATCCTGTTCAAAATAATAAGGTGATTGAATTTTCGATTGAGAAAGAGATCATTGAGGTTATCGAAAAAGAGTCCGAAATTACCATGGATTCAGGAGCATTTCTATTTGATAGCAAAGGGTTAAAAGGAAGTTCGAGATCAATTACTATCAAAGTTCCTTCAGAAGTAGATAAAACGGCATTAGAAAAAATAGTCGAAGAAAACCAAAACCGAAACGAAAGCGACTATACAAAAGAAAGTTGGAAAGTCTTCACTAAGGCAACGGAATTAGCCCAAGCGGTGTTAACAGATCCAAAAGCAACGCAAGCCGAAGTAGACGATGCAGTTCAAGCAGTGAGAAAAGCCATCGAGCAACTGCAAGAAGTAACTAAAGTAGACAAAACAGCATTAAAAAAATTGGTCGAAGAAAACCAAAACCGAGTTGCAAGTGGTTATACAGCGGAAAGTTGGCAAGTGTTCCACAAAGCGCTGGAAGCAGCGCAAGCAGTGTTAGCTGATTCAAATACTACGCAAGCTGAAGTAGACGAAGCAGTTCAAGCAGTGAATAAAGCCATCGAGCAACTGCAAGAAGTAACTAAAGTAGACAAAACAGCATTAAAAAAATTGGTCGAAGAAAACCAAAACCGAGTTGCAAGTGGTTATACGGCAGAAAGTTGGCAAGTGTTCCGCAAAGCGCTAGAAGCAGCGCAAGCAGTGTTAGCTGATCCAAATACTACGCAAGCTGAAGTCGAACTAGTGATGAACGATTTGGTGCAGGCCATCGAACAATTAGAGAATAAAGAAACTGCATCATCCTCTGAGGAAGATAAAAACATCAATAATAAAGCAGAGCAAGGTAAAAATACACAAGAGGGCAACAATGAAATAGGTAAATCTTCTATTAGTGAAGAGACTGGTAAGGAAGGTTTATTACCAAAAACAGGTGAAAAAAATAACCAAGTTATTCAAAAATTAGGATATACAATTTTATTAGTGGTATTCGTTAGCTTGTTCCTATTGAAAGGTCGAAAGGAATCTAAGAGGAGTCAAAATAAATTAGGCAAGTAATCTGATGAAAAACACAAGGTAAAATAAATCATCATTTGTCTGTAGATGATTGAAATAGACAGTTGAACTTGGAACAAAAGCCTGTTCCAAGTTCAACTTTTTTCGTTTAATCTGTTTTCAGTTGTTATAGTAGCAGGAAAAGCTTTATTTTCTCTTATTGAAAAAGTCGTTTATATGATATTCAACAGAGAAAGAGAGAAGACTCATAACAAGTGTTTATTTTTTGATAGTTTCCATGATATACTTGGTAAGTTGAGATAGCTAGTTCGATCATTCCTCGAACAGGATGACGAATAAGATGATAATGATGTAACAGAAATGGAGTAAAACATGAATAACCCTAACTTAAAACAACAAGTAGATAACCGACGCACGTTTGCGATTATTTCCCATCCGGATGCTGGTAAAACAACGATTACTGAACAATTACTTTTATTTGGTGGCGCAATACGTCAGGCAGGAACTGTCAAAGGGAAAAAGACTGGTAACTTTGCAAAATCTGACTGGATGGAAATTGAGAAGCAACGTGGAATCTCAGTTACCAGTTCTGTGATGCAGTTTGATTATCATGGTAAAAGAGTCAATATCTTAGATACCCCAGGGCATGAAGATTTTTCTGAAGATACGTATCGGACATTGATGGCTGTCGATAGTGCGGTTATGGTCATCGATAGTGCCAAAGGGATTGAAGCTCAAACAAAAAAATTATTCCAAGTCGTTAAAAAAAGAGGAATCCCTATTTTTACCTTTATCAATAAGTTAGATCGAGATGGTCGCGAACCATTAGAACTTTTAGAAGAATTGGAAGAGTTGCTCGATATCGAGTCTTATCCAATGAATTGGCCGATTGGTATGGGGAAAGGCTTAGAAGGACTCTATGATATCCACCATAATCGTATTGAGTTTTATCGTCCAGAAAACTATAATGATGAGCGCCTTGTTGCCTTGGATGAAGAAGGATTGCTGCCAGAAGGCCATCCTTTGACGGAAAATTCATTGTATGAACAAGTTCTTGAAGAAGTAGAATTGTTGAAAGAAGCAGGAGATTCTTTTAATGAAGAAAAAATTGCTCGGGGAGATCAGACACCGGTCTTCTTTGGTTCAGCGTTAACAAATTTTGGTGTGCAAACATTTTTAGAAACCTTCGTGGAATTAGCCCCTTCACCTTACGGACATCAAACACAATCAGGACAAGAAGTTAGTCCTTATGAAGAAGAATTTTCAGGTTTTGTCTTTAAGATCCAAGCCAATATGAATCCAGCTCACCGAGATCGGATTGCTTTTGTGCGAATCTGTTCTGGAACTTTTGAACGTGGGATGGATGTTCAATTAGAACGAACAGGTAAAAAATTGAAGTTAAGTAATGTGACACAGTTTATGGCTGACTCAAGAGAGAATGTCGAGAATGCTGTAGCAGGGGATATTATCGGGGTCTATGATACAGGAAATTATCAAATTGGCGATACTCTTTATGAAGGAAAATTGAAGGTGGCGTATGAAGAGTTACCATCCTTTACTCCGGAATTATTTATGAAAGTCACTGCTAAAAATGTGATGAAACAAAAATCATTCCATAAAGGTATCTATCAGTTAGTCCAAGAAGGTGCGATCCAACTCTATAAAACTTATTTGACGGAAGAATACATCATTGGCGCAGTTGGACAACTTCAATTTGAAGTATTCCAATACCGGATGCTAAATGAATACAATGCAGAAGTGATTATGTCACCTATGGGTCATAAAATTGCCCGTTGGATCGAGCCCGAAGATTTAGATGAGAAGATGAGTTCTAGTCGTAATATCTTGGCACGTGACCGTTTTGATCAGCCATTATTCTTGTTCGAAAACCAATTTGCTGAACGTTGGTTTGCTGACAAGTACCCAAATGTCAAATTAAAAAGTTTAATGTAAAGCGCTCATCACATGGTGGTGCTTTGGGAGTACTATGAAAATAGCCGGGAGAGAATAACTAAATAATCCGGAGGAATTTAATGATGATTAAAGTAATGTCGATCTTTGGAACACGTCCAGAAGCAATAAAAATGGCACCTTTGATCAAAGCGCTGGAAAAAGATGAGCGCTTTGAATCAATCGTGACGGTTACAGGCCAGCACCGTGAAATGTTAGACCAAGTGTTAGAAGTGTTTGAAATTACTCCTGATCACGATCTAGATGTGATGAGTGTCAATCAAACACTCACCGCTATTACAACGAAAGTTCTTTTATCATTAGAACCAATCTTACAAGCAGAACAGCCTGATATCGTCTTAGTTCATGGAGATACGACCACAACATTTGCTGCAGCGACCGCAGCATTTTATCAACAAATTAAAGTCGGACATGTCGAAGCAGGATTACGAACTTGGAACAAATGGTCACCGTTTCCTGAAGAAATCAATCGGCAAGCCACAGATGTTTTAGCGGATCTCTACTTTGCGCCAACCAATGAAAGTGCTGATAATCTTAGAAGAGAGCACCACGATGAAGCAAACATCTTCGTTACTGGCAATACGGCGATCGATGCGATGAGGTACACGATCGTGGCGGATCAAAAAAGCGATCATCTTTCGAGCAGCTCCACTAAACAATTATTAGTAACAATGCATCGACGTGAGAACCTAGGCGAGCCAATGGCGAACGTTTTTCAAGCATTAGGAAGGATTGCTGAAGAATTTTCTGATGTATCCATTATTTTTCCGATGCATAAAAATCCTAAAGTACGAGAATTAGCTGATACTATTTTAGGACAATATGAGAATGTTCAGCTGATCGAACCATTAGATGTCATTGATTTTCACAATTGTGCAGCCAAAAGTTATCTTATATTAACTGATTCAGGCGGAGTTCAAGAAGAGGCACCTTCTTTAGGTGTTCCGGTTCTTGTCTTACGTGATACCACTGAACGACCGGAAGGTGTAAAAGCCGGAACTTTAAAACTCGTTGGTACAGACGAAGAGACAGTTTATGACGAGACAAAACAATTGTTAACTGATGTAAAGGCTTATGAAAAGATGGCACAAGCAAAAAATCCTTATGGAGATGGTTACGCAAGTCAACGAATCTTAGAGGCTATCGCAGCCTCATTTCATTGATTACAGGTTACCAAAAAAGCAAAAAAAACTTTCCAACAATTTTGGTGGAAAGTTTTTTTTATTTTAAAGAAAAAATTGGTAAATTCTTTGAAATAAAATGAATTAAAATAAAGATGTGTACATATAAAAAGAAAAAAGGGGGAGTTGGATGGAAACACTGGAGCAACGAAAACAACGTAAAGCAAGAAAAAAGTTAGAAATGCAGCGTTTATGCAGGCTGTTAGATGTTGAAGGTTGGGAGCATAATGAATCGATCGTTAACGAAGTAAGAGCAATCGTTCGGCTAGGAAAAACACCAAAAAAAGAAACCAATCAATCTTAGAAGATCCAGCTCTATAAATGAGCTGGATCAAGGATAAAATCAAACATTATCCTTCGATCCTTCTAAAAAAGGTTTCTTTTTTTTGTTTATTTGTAATCATCACATTGCAACCTCAGTGTGGGGATGATGTTTCGGAATCGAGATTTCAACTAAGTCATCTAATTCAATTACTTGGATTTCGTTTTCTTGATATAGGGCGTCATGGATTTTATTGAGGAAGTACGTTTTGACTTCTTCAATTTCTTTGGGTTGTATTTTTCGTTTTTCATTAATCAGTAAAATCTCGTTATGTTCCGGTGCTTCAGTGTAAACAATCATTGTATTGCCTGCAGTGTAAACCTTCACCATATGAGCATCTGTATTTTCCAATTGGTTTAAAACCAAACGTGAATGACTATTCGTTACATTGACAAATTTCATGGCGCTCACCTCTTTTATGTAGATTTTAGATACAACTTAATTTCATTATAATTTTTTTCTAATGAAAAGAACAGTATTTTGCTTTTTGTCAAAAAACAATCAAAAATCCGCTTTGAGCAATGAAGCACCCGTGAGAAAAGCTGTCGCTTTTTCATGGGTGCTTCATTTTTTATCAGTCGCAAAGCGAAGTTTTTGTCAGATGTTTAGTTTGTTGGCTCGTTTGTCGTTTCTTTGACTAAACGTTCTGGTTTAGAAGTGATCACAATTTTTTCTTCTTTGTCCAATTTTGCTTTTAGTTCATGGATTGAAGGATGGTCTAAATAAAATTCAGCAATTCCATCTTCGATTTGTTCTTGGATCGTTCGACGAAGAGGGCGTGCGCCCATTGCTGGGTCATAGCCTAAGTCAACAAGTTTTTCTTTGACATTTGTCGGCACTTCGATATGCAGTTGTTGTGCTGCTAACATTTCATTGACTTCATCTAGCATCAAGGTAACGATGGTCATTAAGTTTTCTTTTGATAGCGCACTAAATTCGATGATTCCATCGAAACGGTTCAAGAATTCAGGTGTGAAGTAATTGTTTAGTTGGTTTAAAACAGAACGAGTAACACCTTCACGAGCTGCTCCAAAACCGACATTTGCTTCGACTTTACCTGTACCAGCATTACTTGTCATAATGATGATCGTATCTTTAAAGCTTACTGTCCGACCTTGTGCGTCAGTCAAACGGCCATCATCCAAAATTTGGAGGAACATGTGTAACACATCAGGATGTGCTTTTTCCACTTCATCCAATAAAATCAAGCTATAAGGATTACGACGTACTTTTTCAGTAAGTTGACCTGCCTCTTCATAGCCCACATAGCCAGGAGGAGAACCAATCAATTTAGATACACTATGTTTTTCCATGTATTCAGACATATCAAAACGAATCATTGAATCTTCGGAACCGAATAATTCAAATGCTAGTTGCTTGGCTAATTCAGTTTTGCCGACACCAGTTGGACCTACGAATAAAAATGATCCGATAGGGCGGTTTTTCTTGCTCAAGCCAACCCGATTACGACGAATAGCTTTTGCCACACGATCTACGGCATCGTCTTGTCCAATCACATGTGCTTTTAGATCAGCCGCAAGATTCTTCAATTGTGTTTGCTCTTTTTCTTTTAGATCGCCAACGGGAATGCCCGTACGTTCTTCCACAATTTTTTCCATATCTTTTTCTGTGATAACAGGCGTTTCTTCATCTGTTAATTGACGTTCTTTCATCTTTTCTAATTTACTGATTTGGTCACGATAATAAGCGGCTTTCTCAAAGTCTTCTTCTTTAGAAGCTTGGATTTTTTGTTCCTGTGCTTCTTCAAGTTTTTTATCAATGGTTTTAGGATCAACGATTTGAATCGTTAAGTTTTTCTTTGAGCCAGTTTCATCAAGCAAGTCAATCGCTTTATCTGGTAAGAAACGATCTTGAACATAACGATTTGAGAGAATAGCTGCAGCTTCGATTGCTTCATCGGTATATTTGACGTGATGGTAGTCTTCGTAGCGTTTTTGCAATCCTTTTAAGATACTGATTGTTTCCTCAACAGAAGGTTCAACGACCCGAACCGGTTGCATCCGTCTTTCTAAAGCTGCATCTTTCTCGATGATGCGGTATTCATTTAATGTAGTGGCACCAACCATTTGTAGTTCGCCACGAGCTAGAGCTGGTTTTAAAATATTTCCCGCATCCATGTTCCCATCACCGGCAGAACCAGCACCGACAATTTCATGGACTTCATCAATGAATAATATGACATTTTCAGCCTGCTTAATTTCTTCGATCAATTTTTGCATCCGTTCTTCAAATTGTCCACGGATACCAGTTCCTTGAACCAAAGAAACCACATCTAAACGAATCACTTCTTTATCCATTAATTTTTGCGGCACATCGCCATCTACGATTTTTTGTGCAAGTCCTTCAACTACGGCAGTTTTACCAACACCAGGCTCACCGATTAATACCGGATTGTTTTTTGTTCGACGGTTTAAAATCTCGATTACACGTTTGATTTCATCATCACGGCCGATCACAGGATCAATGTCACCTTGACGAGCTTGTTCGGTGATGTTGATTCCGTATTCTCCTAAAAGACCTTCGGAATTTCCTTGTTGCGGTGGTTGACCGCCGTTAAAGTTGTTGTTACCACCGAATTGGGTTGGAGGAGTTTGTTCATAGTTTCCTTGCTGTTGCATTTGGCGGGACATGGAGCGGAATAAGTCGTCCAAGCTGCCAAAACCAAAAGGATCATTTTGAGCCATACTAGTCAGACCTCCATTTTGTTGATTTTTAATTTTTTGATAGCAACTTTGGCAGTAATCAAGTTGCGTTCTCTGTCCGTTTACTGTTGCATATAAGTGGATCGTTGCTTCATTTTTCCCACAATTTTGACAAAGCATAAATGATTCACGTCCTTTCACATGATTCACATGTTTCCATTCTATTTTACAACGCGTGACTATGAAGGTAAAAGAATAACCCTCATTTACTCAAAAGTTGAAAAGGTAAAAAATGTTATTGACCATTATTGACCTTTGGCTATAATTATACTAAATTTTAGGACGCGTGCAAGTATTTAGTTTTTCAAAATAAATGAAGAAACGAATAAGTCGTTCTTCGATAAAAATGATAAATAGAAGGAGATATTTCGCTTGGCAGAGTCTAGTTTTGTTTGCTTCTTTACTGAGGGATCAGTAAAGAGAATCAAAGCAACTAAAAAAAGAAGTGAGGTAGAATGAATACGGTTGTTATCCTATGTATTCATATTTTTAAAAGTAGTGCTAATTATTTTCCACACTTTTAGTTGAATTTAAATGAAAACTGTTGTATCTATCGGGAAAAAATGGTAATCTTTACAAATGAAAGGGTACTACTTATTAGTGTTCTTAGTAAACTGCTAAAAAAGAAAACCCTCACATAAAAACAACACTCACTTAAAGGAGACCGATTAATATGGAAAAGAAAGAATTTCACGTAGTAGCAGAAACTGGAATCCACGCACGTCCAGCTACATTATTAGTACAAACAGCAAGCAAATTTAACTCTGATGTAAACTTAGAGTATAAAGGTAAATCAGTAAACTTGAAATCTATCATGGGCGTTATGTCTTTAGGTGTAGGTCAAGGTTCTGACGTTACAATTACAGCTGAAGGTGCTGACGAAGCAGACGCAATGGCAGCTATCGTTGATACAATGAAGAAAGAAGGATTATCTGAATAATGGTTGAAATGCTAAAAGGGATTGCCGCTAGTGACGGCGTTGCCGTTGCAAAAGCTTACCTGCTAGTTCAACCGGATTTAACATTCAGTAAGACAACAGTAGAAGATACAGCAGCTGAAGCATCTCGTTTAGATGATGCTTTAGCAAAATCTACTGAAGAATTGCAACAAATTCGTGAAAAAGCAGCGCAAAGCTTAGGTGAAGCAGAAGCGCAAGTATTTGACGCACACTTGATGGTTCTGTCTGATCCAGAAATGGTTGGTCAAATTAAACAAAACATTAATGATAACAGCGTAAACGCTGAATCAGCATTAAAAGAAGTAACTGATATGTATATCAGTATGTTCGAAGCTATGGAAGACAACGCTTATATGCAAGAACGTGCGGCTGATATCCGCGACGTTGCGAAACGTATTTTAGCGCATTTACTAGGTGTGACATTACCAAATCCATCAATGATTAACGAAGAAGTAGTTGTTGTTGCTCATGATTTGACACCAAGTGATACTGCTCAATTAGATCGCAATTTTGTTAAAGCGTTTGTAACTGACATCGGCGGACGTACTTCACACTCAGCGATCATGGCACGTTCTTTAGAAATCCCAGCGATCGTAGGTACAAAAGAAATCACTGCTAAAGTCAAAGAAGGCGACATGTTAGCTGTTAACGGGATTGAAGGCGATGTAATCGTTGATCCTACAGCTGAACAAAAAGCTGAATTTGAAAAAATCGGTGCTGAATACGCTGCTCAAAAAGCAGAATGGGAAAAATTAAAAAATGCTGAAACTGTTACTGCTGATGGCAAACATTTTGAATTAGCAGCAAATATTGGTACACCAAAAGATTTAGTTGGTGTTCATAATAACGGCGGGGAAGCGGTTGGTCTTTACCGTACAGAATTCTTGTACATGGATTCTCCTGATTTCCCAACTGAAGATGACCAATATGAAGCATATAAAGCAGTTCTTGAAGGTATGGAAGGTAAACCGGTTGTCGTGCGTACGATGGATATCGGTGGCGATAAAGAATTACCTTACTTACAATTGCCTCATGAAATGAACCCATTCTTAGGCTATCGTGCATTACGAATCAGCTTGTCAGAACAAGGTGACGAAATGTTCCGTACGCAAATGCGCGCATTATTACGTGCATCTGTTCATGGAAACTTACGTATCATGTTCCCAATGGTAGCGACTCTTAAAGAATTCCGTGCTGCAAAAGCAATCTTTGAAGACGAAAAACAAAAATTATTGAATGAAGGCGTGGAAGTATCTGATACGATCCAAGTCGGCATCATGATCGAAATTCCAGCAGCAGCTGTCTTAGCTGACAAGTTTGCTAAGGAAGTTGACTTCTTCTCAGTAGGAACGAATGACTTGATTCAATACACTATGGCAGCTGACCGTATGAACGAACGTGTTTCATACTTGTATCAACCTTACAACCCATCAATCTTACGTTTGATTAAAAACGTGATCGATGCAGCGCATGCTGAAGGTAAATGGGCTGGTATGTGTGGCGAAATGGCTGGGGATCAAACCGCAGTTCCGCTACTTGTAGGTATGGGATTAGATGAATTCTCAATGAGTGCAACATCAATCTTGAAAACACGTAGTTTAATGAAACGTTTAGATACAACGAAGATGGCTGAACTTGCTGATCGTGCTTTGAAAGAATGTGACACGATGGAAGAAGTCGTTGAACTTGTAAATGAATACGTAAAATAATAATACGAGTAAAAGCTGGTACAGCGATAGTAGCTGTATCAGCTTTTTACAATGGGATTTTTACATATAGGTAAAAATAAGGAATGAAAAATAGAGTTATTTTAAAATAGGGCTTAAGTTTGAGTGACAGGTTCAGCGCTATGTTATACTATATAAATGAAGGAGGACGTAAGGTGAAGGTATTATTATATTTTGAAAGTGAAAAAATACTTGCGAAATCTGGTATTGGACGAGCGCTTGACCACCAAAAACGTGCTCTAAAAGAAATGGGGATTCCCTACACGCTAGATAGTAAAGATGACTATGATATCTTACACATCAATACATATGGTATCAATAGTCACAATATGGTCAATAAAGCAAGAAAAGACGGCAAGAAGATCGTCTATCATGCTCACTCAACAGAGGAAGATTTTCGTAACTCATTTATTGGCTCTAATCAATTATCGCCATTAGTAAAAAAATATTTAGTGGGATTATATCAAAAGGCGGATTATCTCATCACACCTACGCCATATTCTAAAAGATTACTGGAAAGTTACGGCATAGATTTACCGATCCAATCGATATCAAATGGGATTGATCTAAAAAAATATCAACCAGATCCAATCAAAGAACAAAAATTTCGCGACTATTTCAAATTATCACCAGATCAGAAAGTGATTATCTGTGTTGGCCTTTTTTTTGCTCGTAAAGGGATCATTGACTTTGTAGAAATTGCAAAAAAACTCCCAGAATATACATTTATTTGGTTTGGACATGTACCTATGTATTCGATCCCAAAAAATATCCGACAGATTGTGAAAGAAGAACACCCAGATAATGTGATCTTTCCAGGATATATTCGGGGAGAAATTATTGAGGGTGCATACTCAGGCGCTGACCTTTTTTTCTTCCCATCTTATGAAGAAACAGAAGGAATTGTAGTATTAGAGGCACTAGCAAGTAAGCAGAATGTTCTTGTACGAGACATTCCAGTCTATGATGGCTGGTTAGAAGATAAAAAAAATTGTTACATGGGTCGCTCTAATGAAGAATTTACCGTATTGATCAAAAAGATCGTGGAAGAAGAAGTTCCTAGTCTAGTGGCAGCTGGATATCAGACTGCCCAAGCACGAAGTATTGAGAAAATTGGTGAGCAACTGAAACTGGTGTATACACAAGTGTTAGAAGAAGCAGATTCTTCCATAAATGAAAGACAAAATAATAAAGGGTAGTTTGGAGGCAAAAAATCATGAAAATTGGCTTTTTTACCGATACCTATTTTCCGCAGGTAAGCGGAGTTGCTACATCGATCAAAACCTTAAAAAATGAACTAGAAAAACATGGACATGAAGTCTATATTTTTACGACAACCGATCCAAATGCTGATAAAATAGAAAAAGACGTCATTCGTATGCCGAGTGTTCCATTCGTTTCCTTTAAAGATCGGCGAATAGTGGTACGAGGTATGTGGTACGCTTATTTAGTAGCGAAGGAACTTGAATTAGAACTGATTCATACTCATACAGAATTTGGTGCAGGGATTTTAGGTAAAATGGTTGCTAAAAAGCTGAAAATACCATTGATCCATACGTATCATACGATGTATGAAGATTATCTACACTATATTGCTAAAGGCAAAGTGATACGTCAATCTCATGTCAGATATCTTTCCCGCTTATTTGTTAACCATACAACAGGAGTTGTCTGTCCCAGTGAACGAGTAATTGATACATTAAGAAGTTATGGTGTTGTCGCACCACTTCGAGTGATTCCTACAGGGATCGATATTGAGAAATTTAAAAGGGAAGGAATCACGCAAAAAGCTATCAAAGAAATCAGAGGATCGCTGAATATCAAAGATGATGAGTTAATGATCTTATCTTTAAGTCGTATCTCTTACGAAAAAAATATTCAAGCATTGGTCCAGGGGTTTCCCCAAGTTCTAAAAGCGTATCCCAATGCACGAATGGTGATCGTTGGCAAAGGGCCTTACCTTGAAGAGTTGCAAGAGCTAATCAACGAACTAGCATTGGATGAATTTGTCCAATTTACTGGAGAAGTCGATAACGAAGATGTGGCATTGTATTATAAAGCAGCTGATTACTTTGTTAGTGCCTCAACTTCAGAAACACAAGGTTTAACTTATACGGAAGCAATGGCTTCAGGGACACCTTGTGTAATTGAGGGAAATGCTTATCTTAATCGTTTGTTTGATCATCCCTCCCTTGGGAAAACATTTGAAACCGATGAGGATTTCGCACCAGCACTTATTGATTATATAAAAAGTGAAGTCCCTCGTGACCAAAAAGTATTGGAATCAAAATTATATGATATTTCCTCTACGCACTTTGGCGAAGCGATGATTGAATTTTATGAAGATATGATTATCTATCATGAAAAAGAAATGCAACGAAAAGAAGAAGAGGCATCCATCGAAAGAATAAAAATCAAATTAAATTCATTTAAACGATAAATTTAGGTATTTATCCTAAAAAAATCTTTGTTTCTGGCGTATACTTAGCATAGAGACAAAGATTTTTTGATTTTTAGGAGGTCACGAATATGAAATTAGGTTTTATCGGGACAGGAGTCATGGGACGCGCAATCACTGAGCATCTTATGAACGCAGGACATGAAGTAACTGTCTATAATCGAACAAAAGCAAAAACGGATGAGCTAGTCAAAAAAGGAGCCATTTGGGCTGAAACACCTAAAGATGTCACTAAAAATAGTGAGATCATCTTTTCGATGGTTGGTTATCCCCAAGATGTAGAAGAAATTTACTATGGCGAAAATGGGATCTTTGCAACGGATGTCCAAGATCGAATTTTGGTTGATCTAACAACTAGTACCCCAACGCTTGCAGAAAAAATTGCAAAAACAGCCACAGAAAAAGGCGCAGCTGCTTTAGATGCACCAGTTTCAGGTGGAGATCTGGGTGCGAAGAATGCCACTTTGACAATCATGGTTGGTGGTGAAAAAAGTGTCTATGAAAAAGTTTTACCTTTGTTTCAAGTGATGGGATCCACTTTTACTTTACATGGGACAGCTGGAAAAGGACAACATGCGAAAATGGCCAATCAAATCATGATTGCAGGGACTATGACAGGCATGACCGAGTTACTTGCTTATGCTTCAAAAGCAGGACTTGACTTTGAAAAAGTCATTGAAACAGTCTCAGGAGGCAGTGCGGCAAACTGGTCATTAAGTAATTATGCTCCTCGTATTTTAAAAGAGGATTATACGCCAGGATTTTTTGTTAAACATTTTATTAAAGATTTGAAAATTGCGTTAGATGAAGCAGATAAAATGGCATTGAAGTTACCAGCGACAACGCAAGCTTTAAAATTATATGAACAATTAGCAGATCAGGGATTTGAAAATGACGGTACTCAGGCATTGATTAAGCTTTGGTGGCCTGAAGGAAAGAACCCAGAAAAAAAATCTTAAAAAACTCGCTTTTTTTGGAGAAAATCAATGCAAGTCGTCTGTGCTTTTGTTACAATATAACAGAAATAAGAAAAGGAGGACCTCCGATGGCACATTCACAATTAGTTGCAATCATTAAACGACTGGAGGCAATGGTCGAATCAGCAGATAATGAACTGCAAGTCCGTCGTTTTGAAAAAGAGGGCGTTGAAAAATGTACAGTTACTTATGACAAAGCAACTGAAACATTTGAATTAACTGAAACAGATTCACATCAACAATATGAATTTGACAATATCGATATCGTTGCAATGGAAATTTATGACTTGATCCAATAAAAGATCATGAAAGAAGCGTTCAGCTCTGAGCAACCAAGAGAGGATTTTTTAGAAAATTTTCTCTTGGTGCTTTAGAGCTGCTTTTTTTATGGCTTAATGGATCAGGCTTCATTCGTAAGAAGTCTTCTTGAAGTGACCAGGATGGGCGTGTTCTATCCACAAGCGTTCGTATCAGCAAGAGACTGCTCCGATGAACAGAAGAAAAAGTGTGACGCCTATTTTTCCTTAGATTTTTTTCGGCTAGTGAGGAGATTAGGGGAATAATTGGTTAAATGGATAAAACAACGAAAAGAAACCGTGAACTGTAGACCAATGTTTGGTAGTTCAAGGTTTCTTTTTATTTTACAATTCATTTTGGGCGAGAATTTTCTTATGGTAACTCATTAGTATAAGGACGGGGTCAATTTCTTCTTTTTGCAACTGTCGCTTCAAGGACAAACCAGCTTTTGCATTTTCATAATAAAAATAAGGAGATTCATCATTAGACGTAATGGCCGTTTCAGCCAGTTGACCGTAACAAATCAAATAATGTTTTTGTTTCGTTTCGTCCGCTGCCAGAGGTAGATGGAAAGTGATTTTAGGCGTCCTTAGAAATAGTTTCTGCGCCTGTATTCTTTTAATGAAAGCTGTGGATAACTCAATATCTTGTTGGATTTGGGCAGCTTTTTCAAAATTCAATTGTTCGATAAAATGATTTTGCCTTTTCTTCAAGTAAGTGATTAGTTTTTTATTGCGCCCTTGCAGCAGGTTTTGAATCTCTTTTTTCTTTTGTTCAAATGACAACTGATTCATTTCCGGTAATTGTGTATTTAAAGCTAAAAGGCTGATTTCAGATAGCCACGGCATCTGATAGGTTTCTTCAATGATGCGTAAAATAGCCGGCATTTTTTTGTAAAGTCGAAAGGGACCGTAAGTACGGGCAAGTGGCATATCCGAAAGGGAAAAACCATTATTTGTAATATGTAAATAATTATAGTTACTAAAATAGTTCATTTGACGGTTGTAAAAAGGGCGGTAGTACTGGATTAATTGACATTCTAACAATAGTGCATCTAATTCAGTATCCACGACGACAAAATCAAAGTCAGCGATATGATGAATCAATCGGCGAACTTTTTTTGAATGTTGTTTACTATGACGAAAATAACTACTTACACGATTTTTTAATTGTTTCGCTTTTCCAACGTAAATCACAGTTCCGGTATGATCTTTCATCAAGTATACCCCAGGAAGCAAGGGGAGTTTTTTTACTTTTTCTTTCAACGTTCTTTCTCCTTTTTTATCAAAAAATACTATATCAAATTTACGGCAAAGGAACAACCTTTTCGTTTGCTGAGTCTTAAGTAGAAATAGTTTGATAATCAAAATATTTATTTGAGAAATATTTTTAATGTTTAAATGGGTGATTGTTGATTTAATAGGATTTTAAAATGAATTTTTTCTTAGAAAAAGTTCATAATCGAAAAAAATGAGCTTTTTAGGTTGCATTTTGAAAAAAGTTAAGATATAGTTTGAACATCAAATGATTTGATAATCAAACTAATTAGTGGATGGTGGAACATGGAACCAGATTTGAAAACAGTAAATGATTATCTTGTTAGTGTCTTCAATGATATTTTGACAATCGAAGAATCTGAATTAAAAAAATCTCAGTTCAAAGATTTGTCAATTACAGAGATGCATACGATCGAGGCAATCGGTATGTACAAGAAAAAAACGACTTCAGAAGTAGCCAAAGAACTGTCGATTACTGTTGGGACCTTGACCACTGCTATCAATAAGTTAGTAAAGAAAGACTATGTTGAACGCATTCGAAGTGAAGATGATCGACGAGTGGTGAAATTAGGACTGACAAAAAAAGGCAAACTTTTATATCGTGTCCATCAGCACTTTCATCGTGAAATGGTCAAAAATATCTTGGATGGCATGGCTACCGACGAACAGCAAGCTTTACTGGCTGCATTGAAAAACTTGCATGATTTTTTGCGAGATTACAAGTGAGGATTTTTAATGGAACAATTTGGAACGATCACAGCAACAGCTAGTGTCCTTCCCGAAAAAATCATTACCAATGATGATCTTTCCAAAATGATGGACACTTCAGATGAATGGATTTCATCGCGAACAGGTATCAAACAAAGGCGTTGCGTCACAGATCAAGAAACTTCTGATCTTTGCTATTTAGTAGCAGAAAAGCTCATCAAAAAAAAGAACATCGATCCGACAGAACTTGACTTCATTCTTGTAGCAACCATGTCTCCTGATTTTACGACACCCTCTGTGGCTGTCCAAGTTCAAGGTAAACTTGGTGCAACAAATGCAATTGCATTTGATCTTAGTGCAGCATGTTCAGGCTTTGTTTATGCTTTAAGCATGGCAGAGAAAATGATTCGGTGCGGTTCAAATAAAGGATTAGTGATTGGTGGCGAGACATTATCCAAATTAATCGATTGGTCTGATCGTTCAACGGCTGTCCTGTTTGGTGATGGTGCTGGTGGTGTGTTACTTGAAGCTGGTACAGAGCAGAAAATAATTGCAGAACATCTGGAAGCAGATGGCACTCGAGGGACGTCACTCACAGCTGGCTATCATTCGAACGGATCACCGGTGTATGTAAAGGATGCAAAAGGCTCTTTTTATTTATCAATGATAGGAAGAGATATCTTTGATTTTGCTGTAAGAGACGTTGCAAAAAACATTAAAGACATCACTCAAAATGTGTCAGTTGATTATCTGCTTTTACATCAAGCAAATCTTAGAATCATTGAGAAAATTGCACGCAAGGTAAAAATACCGCAAGAAAAATTCTTAACCAATATGGATAAATACGGAAATACCTCTGCTGCAAGTATTCCAATCCTATTAGATGAAGCGGTAGCTAGTGGGCAAATCACTTTAGGAAAAAAACAAAAAGTAGTATTTACAGGTTACGGTGGAGGTTTAACATGGGGAAGTATCCTCATGGAACTGTAAGCTGATAAAACATAAAATTGTAAACAATATCGGAGGAATATATAGTATGGTATTCGAAAAAATTCAAGAAATTATTGCAGAAGAGTTAGGAAAAGAAACAGAAGAAATCAAATTAACAACAAACATCCAAGAAGACTTAGAAGCTGATAGCTTGGATTTATTCCAAATCATTAATGAAATCGAAGACGAATTTGACGTGAAAATCGAAACAGAAGACGGCATCAAAACAGTTCAAGATTTAGTAACTTATGTTGAAAAACAAACTGCATAATCATTAAGATTAGGTTGGGGGCTGGGACATTTTCCTTAAATAGGAGTGTCTTGGTCCTTTTTAATAAATCAAGACATGAGCATATATCCTAAAAATATTGGAGAAAATACATGAAGACAGCATTTTTATTTAGCGGACAAGGCGCTCAGTATCCAGGCATGGGACAAGATCTCTATCAAGAAACTATCGTCAAAGAAACGTTTGATGAAGCAAGTGATATTCTAGGCTATGATATGGCGGAATTGTGTTTTTCAGAAAATGAACGACTCAATCAAACCGCTTATACGCAACCAGCAATCTTAACGGTCAGCATTGCTTTTTATCGTTTGTTGAAAGAAAGAGGGATTACACCTCAAGCTGCTCTAGGATTAAGTTTAGGCGAATATTCCGCTTTAGTAGCTAGTGGAGCTTTGTCATTTAGTGAAGCAGTGGCTTTAGTGGCAAAACGAGGGGCTTATATGACTGAGGCTGCACCACTTGGTAGTGGGAAAATGGTAGCTGTTATGAATGCACCTGTAGAAGTGGTTGAAGAAAGCTGTTTGGAAGCTCAACGATTAGGAATTGTTTCGCCAGCAAATTATAATACACCCCAGCAAATCGTAATTGGCGGTGAAGAACAAGCAGTGGATGAAGCAGTAAGAATCATGCAAGAAAAAGGCATCAAACGAATGATTCCACTTAATGTGAGTGGTCCGTTTCATACAGCAATCTTAGCACCAGCAGCAAAAAAATTAGCCGTTGAGCTAAAAACGATCACTTTTAATGAGCCAGCAATTCCTGTCATCAGTAATACGACAACTGAAATCATGAACAAAGATCGGATACCGACTCTGCTTGAACAACAAGTGATGAAGCCGGTACATTTTTATGAAAGCATCCATCAATTAAAAGAACTTGGTGTGGAACGAGTGATCGAAGTTGGACCAGGTAAAGTATTAAGTGGCTTTATGAAGAAAATCGATAAAACGATTCCGGTTTTAAGAGTAGAAAATCAACAAACTTTAGAAGAAACAATGACAAGTATCGGAGGCATGTTATGGAGCTAACAGGAAAAAATGTATTTATAACAGGTAGCACAAGAGGAATTGGTGCCGCTGTGGCGCTAGCTTTTGCAAAAGCAGGCGCAAACATCGTTTTAAATGGACGAAAAGCAATTCCAGAAGAAAAAATCAATGAGATCAAAGCTCAAGGTGTGAACTGCATCGGTGTTTCTGGCGATATCTCAGATTATGAAAAAGCTGGTTTGATGGTAGAAGAAGCAGAAAAACAATTAGGATCAATCGATATTCTAATCAATAATGCAGGGATTACGAACGATAAATTATTGATGCGCATGTCAGCAGAAGATTTTAAAGCTTGTTTAGATATCAACCTAACAGGAACATTCAATATGACACAACACGTTTTAAAGAAAATGATGAAAAAACGTGAAGGTGCAATTATCAACTTGTCAAGTGTTTCAGGCTTGATTGGTAATGTCGGACAAGCAAATTACGCAGCAAGCAAAGCTGGTGTCGTTGGTTTTACAAAATCTGTTGCTCGTGAGGCAGCTGCACGCGGTGTTACATGTAATGCCATTGCTCCTGGTTTTATCGCTACGGATATGACCGAAGTGTTATCTGATAAAGTCAAAGAGCAAGTAGTAAAACAAATTCCAATGCAACGTTTTGGCAGCGTGGAAGATGTTGCGAATGCTGCGATTTTCTTAGCAGAGAGTCCTTATATCACAGGACAGGTCATCAATGTTGATGGCGGTCTCGTGATGCACGGATAAAAAGGAGGAAAACAATAATGAATCGAGTAGTAATTACAGGCTATGGTGTCACTTCACCAATCGGTAATGATGCTGAAAGCTTTTTAGATAGTTTGCAAAAAGGAACGAATGGGATTGCTCCCATTACTAAATTTGACGCCACAGAAACTGGAATCACACTAGCAGGTGAAGTCAAAGATTTTCCATACGACAAATATTTTGTGAAAAAAGACAGTAAACGAATGGACATGTTCTCGATTTATGGGATCTATGCAGCACTAGAAGCATTAGGGATGAGCGGTCTGGATAAAGAGAAAATCGATCAAGATCGTTTTGGTGTCATTGTTGGTTCCGGTATCGGCGGACTGCCAACGATCGAAAACCAAGTGATCCGATTACACGAAAAAGGCGCGCAACGTGTCTCACCAATGTTTGTTCCAATGGCTATTGCAAATATGGCTGCCGGCAACATTGCACTACGTGTAGGTGCTAAAGGGATTTGTACAGCAATCGTTACTGCTTGTGCGAGTGGAACGAATGCTATTGGTGAAGCTTACCGCAATATCAAACATGGTTATTCAGATGTCATTCTAGCTGGTGGGGCAGAAGCAACAATTTGTGAAATGGGAATTGCTGGCTTTGCTGCACTAACAGCTCTATCGAATGCTGAAGACCCTACTCGTGGTTCGATTCCTTTTGATGAAGAACGTAACGGTTTTGTGATGGGCGAAGGAGCGGGTATCTTAGTGATCGAATCTTTAGAACATGCTCAAGCTCGTGGTGCAAAAATCTATGGAGAAATCGTTGGTTACGGTGCTAATTGTGATGCGTTCCATATGACTGCTCCTACACCAGATGGTTCAGGCGCTGCCAAAGCAATGAAATTAGCTATGGATGAAGCGGGTATTAAGCCAGAAGATGTTGGCTATATCAATGCCCATGGGACAAGTACACCCGCTAATGATCAAGCAGAAGCAAAAGCGATCCAACTGGCATTAGGTGATTCATTCAAAGAAACATATGTCAGCAGCACGAAATCCATGACTGGACACTTATTAGGTGCAGCTGGAGGGATTGAAGCGTTAGCTACTTTAATGGCGCTGGAACATCAATTTATTCCACCAAACATCAATGTCCAAAAACAAGATCCGGAAATTGACTTGAACGTTGTCATCAATGAAAGCAAACCAGCGCAATTGACTTATGCAATGAGCAATTCGTTAGGCTTTGGTGGTCACAATGCGGTCTTGTGTATGAAACGCTGGGAGGAATAATCTTGAATATCAATGAGATCAAGGAATTAGTCAGTCAATTCGATCAATCTACTTTAACTGAATTTGATTTAAGAGAAGGTCAATTTGAATTATATATGAATAAAAATGAATCTAGTCGTGGAATGGGAGCAATGGCTCCAATGCCAGTAGCTACAGAAGCGCCTAGAGATACGGTAGTACCTCAAACACCAATCCAACAAACGCCAGTTAGTGAAGCACCTCAAGCATCTGTCGAAGTATCACAAGAAAGTTTCGAAGGTGTCGAGGTAAAATCACCGATTGTTGGAATCGTCTACTTACAACCTGCCCCTGATAAACCACAATTTAAGTCAGTGGGAGATAGTGTCAAAAAAGGTGAAGTGATTTGTATCATTGAAGCAATGAAATTGATGAATGAAATCACAAGTGAAGTCGATGGGAAAATCGTTGAGATTCTTGTTGAAAATGAAGCGGTTGTTGAATACGATCAACCACTATTTAGAATTCAACCAAATTAAGCAAAAGAGGAAAGAGGAGCAATATGAACATTCAAGAAATTAAAGAAATCATACCACATCGTTATCCGCTATTGCTGATTGATCGTGTCGAAGAAATGGTGGAAGGCGAACGAATCATTGCAAAGAAAAATGTGACGATCAACGAACCCTTTTTCCAAGGTCACTTTCCAGAAGAACCTGTGATGCCAGGTGTCTTGATCGTTGAAGCGATGGCACAAGCAGGAGCAGTTGCGTTATTATCCTTGGAACAATTTAAAGGAAAGACTGCTTATTTTGGTGGTTTAGACAAAGCAAAATTCCGTCGAAAAGTCACTCCAGGGGATACACTGTATCTTGAAGTAGAAATTACGAAAATCAAATCTTCTGCTGGTATTGGTAAAGGAATTGCAAAAGTGGATGGCAAAAAAGTTGCTGAAGCTGAATTAACTTTTATGATTGGATAGGTGAGTTATGTTTTCAAAAGTTTTGATAGCTAATCGCGGCGAAATCGCCGTACGAATTATTCGCGCTTGTCGTGAGCTTGGTATTCAGACTGTTGCTGTTTACTCACAAGCAGATGCTGACGCATTGCATACTCAATTGGCAGATGAAGCAATTTGTATTGGTCCTGCAAAAGCGACGGACTCCTATTTGAATGTCCAAGCAGTTTTGAGTGCAGCCATCGTGACCAAAGCAGAAGCGATTCACCCAGGTTTTGGGTTCTTATCTGAAAATAGCCGTTTTGCTTCTATGTGTGAAGAATGTAATATTGCTTTTATTGGTCCAAAGAGTCGAACGATCGATGCGATGGGGAATAAAATCAATGCACGTCGCTTGATGCAAGAAGCCAATGTACCTGTTATTCCAGGAAGTGATGGCGTATTATCAACAGTTGAAGAAGCACTAACAGTAGCGGATAAGATTGGTTATCCGGTCATGCTTAAAGCTGCCGCTGGCGGTGGCGGAAAAGGGATTCGTAAAGTTTTATCAAAAGAAGAATTACCGCAACATTTTTCTTCTGCGCAGCAAGAAGCAGCAGCGGCTTTTGGAAATGATGAAATGTATTTAGAAAAAATCATTTATCCAGCAAGACATATTGAAGTACAGATCCTTGGTGATCATTATGGGCATGTCCTTCATTTAGGCGAACGAGATTGTTCTCTTCAACGAAATAATCAAAAAGTATTAGAAGAATCCCCTTCAGTGGTCATCTCTCAGAATAAAAGAGAAGAATTAGGAGCAGCGGCAGTTCGTGCAGCCAAAGCGGTTAATTATGAAAATGCTGGAACGATTGAATTTTTAATGGATGAAGCGGGAGAATTTTATTTCATGGAAATGAATACGCGGATCCAAGTCGAACATCCGGTAACTGAGATGGTTACAAACATTGACTTGGTAAAAAAACAAATTGAAATTGCTGCGGGGCAACCGTTGGAAATCAAACAAGAAGATGTGCGATTCTCTGGTCACGCCATTGAGTGTCGAATCAATGCAGAAAATCCGGCTTTTCATTTTGCACCATCACCTGGAACAATCAAAAACCTTTTGTTACCAGCAGGAGGCATGGGCGTTCGAGTTGATAGTGCCGTTTATTCTGGCTATACGATTCCACCTTATTATGATTCAATGATCGCTAAGGTGATCGTTCATGCAGACACTCGCTTTGAGGCATTGATGAAAATGCAACGGGCGTTGAGTGAAGTGGTCACAGATGGTGTGATCACGAATGCAGAGTTCCAAATGGATTTAATCAGTCATCCAGCAGTTATCGCAGGGGACTATAGTACCGCCTTTTTACAAGAAGATTTTTTACCGAACTGGACACCTGAAACAGAGATAGGAGAAGAGTAGATGGCTTTATTCAAAAAGAAAAAATACATTCGAATTAATCCTAATCGAGCAGAACAACCAACGAATGCGCCGTCTATTCCAGATAATATGTGGGCTAAATGCCCTAATTGTAAACACATCATTTATACAAAAGATATTGGTGATGAGAAGGTTTGCCCTCATTGTAGTTATAACTTTCGTATTGGTGCTTGGCAACGATTAGCATTGATCATCGATGAAAAAAGTTTAGAAGAATGGGACACGGATTTAGTAACAAAAGATCCCTTGAACTTCCCTGATTATCAAGAAAAGATCCAAACTATGCAAGAAAAAACAGGATTGCATGAAGCGGTATTGACAGGAAAAGCAACGATTCACGGTCTGCCATTTGCGATTGGTGTCATGGATTCTAATTTCATCATGGGCAGTATGGGAACCGTTGTAGGTGAGAAAATCACCCGTTTGTTTGAACGGGCTGAAAAAGCTGGCTTACCCGTTGTCTTGTTCACTGCTTCTGGAGGAGCCAGAATGCAAGAAGGCATTTTTTCTTTGATGCAGATGGCGAAAATCTCAGCAGCTGTCAAACGTCATAGCAATGCCGGTTTGTTTTATCTAACAGTATTGACCGATCCAACTACAGGTGGCGTAACAGCGAGTTTTGCAATGGAAGGCGACGTGATCCTGGCTGAACCCCAAAGCTTGATTGGTTTTGCCGGTAGACGAGTGATCGAACAAACGATCAAACAAGAATTACCGGAAGATTTCCAAAAAGCAGAATTTCTACTTACCCATGGATTTGTTGATCAAATCGTTCCTAGAAAAGAACTAAAAGAAACGATCCATCATTTGTTGGAAATGCATACGCAGAAAGGTTGGATAAATCATGGATAAAACAGCACATGAGATCGTTCAACTGGCGCGTGAAAAGGATCGTTGGACGAGTCTTGATTTTTTTGAAGATATCTTTGAGGGGTTTCAAGAATTTCATGGCGATCGTTTATTTGGAGACGACGAAGCAGTCGTTGGTGGGGTTGCCAAATTAGATGGAAAACCTGTCACAGTTATTGGGATCCAAAAAGGACGAGACCTTCAAGAAAATATTCGCAGAAATTTTGGTTCGCCTCATCCAGAAGGATATCGTAAAGCACTTCGTCTGATGAAACAGGCAGAAAAATTCCATCGTCCTATTATCACACTGATTAATACTGCTGGTGCCTATTGTGGTGTCGGTGCAGAAGAACGTGGTGAAGGAGAAGCGATTGCCAGAAACCTATTAGAGATGTCTGATCTAAAAGTACCGATCATTGCAATCATCATTGGTGAAGGTGGAAGCGGAGGAGCATTGGCTCTTGGCTTAGCTGATGAAGTTTGGATGCTTGAACAGACGATTTATGCTGTCTTATCTCCTGAAGGTTTTGCGTCGATTTTGTGGAAAGATGGTAGTCGAGCAGCTGAAGCGGCTGAATTAATGAAAGTTGCGGCAGCTGAGTTATTAGAATTAGATGTCATTGATCGTGTGATACCGGAAACAGTAAATGGGCAAGCTTTAAGTAAAGAAAAAGTCAGTCGAATGTTACAAAAATCATTGATTGAAAAATTGACCGAACTATGTCAAACTTCCACTGAAGAGTTGCTTGAACGACGTTATCAAAGATTCCGTAAATTTTAAACAGTTATAAAGAATAAGACAAACAGTTATGCACTAAATAGAATGAAAAAAGCAAGCAATCGACCTGCACACCATTTCCTGTTAGATGACAGGGATCGCTTTGTAGGACGATTGCTTTTTGAGGTTTTTCTTCAGTTGACTTTGAGAGACAAACGTGGTCATGCTACTTATTTGCAACTCTTGTAGGGGATTAACTAACTCTATTTAAGGTTACACCTGTAAAAGAGCTAAGATGACTTTTTCATTCTTAGCTCTTTTTCATTTTATTGAAAACTATTCTAAAATAATTATTCTTTTATTTGTTTTATATACAATATATTCGCCTTAAAATACATTTTTTTAAATAAATATACAAAAAATGCTTTTTTTTTGAAAGTTTCATGCTATAATTACTTCACTTAATACAAAAGTTTTAACGTAGGAGGAAAATGACATGAAAAAATTCTTTGGGATGTTAACGGTACTGTTTGCACTAGCGACTTTAGGTGCATGTGGCAGCAGCAATACGACTGCTCAAGGTCAGGAAAAGGATCAGTTAGCAGCGATTAAAAAAAGCGGGGTACTAAAAGTAGCTACGTCGGCTGATTACGCGCCGTTTGAGTTTCATACGATGGTTGACGGGAAAGATAAAATCGTAGGATCTGATATTGACTTAGCTAAAGCAATCGCGAAAGAACTAGGAGTAAAAGCTGAAGTATCAGATATGAATTTCAATACCGTTTTAGCTTCCTTAAAAGAAGGGAAAGCAGATCTCGCTATTTCTGCGATTTCTGCCACAGATGAAAGAAAACAACAATTTGACTTCACAGACAATTATTACAACCCACCACAAGTTGTGATCATCAACAAAAAAAATAAAGAAATCTATCGCAATGCGAATGACCTAAAAGATAAAAATGTGGGTGCTCAAAAGGGATCAATTCAAGAGGAATTAGTTAAGACGCAACTGAAAGGTGCGAAGCTTGTGACAATCGACAAAGTTCCCAACATGATCGTTGAAGTTAACCAAGGCTCATTAGCTGCGACAGTCGTTGAAAAAACGATCGCCGAATCATATATCGCCCAAAATCCTGATCTGATGATCGCTGATATTTCACTTGAGCCAGCTCCTGATGAAGCCTTTGCTATTGCGTTACCTAAAGAAAGCAGTCAACTACAAAAAGAATTAAACCAAATTATCAAAAAGTTGAATGATGAAGGGAAAATTGAAGAATTTATTCAACAAAATAACGAATTAGCTGAAAAAACAGCGGCAGAATAGAGGTCAGGCAGAGTGGATTTTTCTTTTTTAGATAAATATTTCCCTTATTTTTTATCAGGTACAGGAATAACAATCATGATTTCGATCGTCACAGTGATCTTGGGAACGGGTATCGGTTTACTTATGGCGTTACTAAAATTGTCCAAAAAGAAACCGTTGAATGTTTTAGCTAATGTCTATATCGAAGTGTTACGAGGAACACCGATGCTTCTACAAATCATGATCGGCTTTTTATTGCTTCAAGGATTTTTTCCTTCAAAAGATTTAGAAGTAGGTGTTTTAACTGTTGATCTTGGCCGCCTGCTTCCAGGAATGATCGTGTTATCATTAAATTCCGGTGCCTATGTGGCAGAGATCATCCGTGGGGGGATCCTGGCAGTGAACAACGGTCAAACAGAAGCCTCCTATTCATTAGGGTTGCGTCCAGCTCAAACGATGCGTTATGTGATTTTACCACAAGCATTAAGAAATATTTTGCCTCCTTTAGGCAATGAATTTATTACGTTGATCAAAGATTCTTCCCTGTTGACTGCGATCGGAATCAATGAACTGATGGGAGCGGCGCAAATCGTCATATCCAATTCGTATGTTCCATTAGAGCCTTATTTTATAGCAGCAGCCGTTTATTTCATCATGACGTTTGCTACTTCTCGGTTACTAAATCGTTGGGAGAAAAAATTAGGTAAAGGATACCAAGGATGAAGGGTGAAAATAAATGGCCAAATCATTGATCAAAATTACACATTTAAATAAAAAATTCGGTGAACAGGAAGTACTGAAAGACGTTTCCGCTGAAATTTATCCAGGAGAAGTCGTGGTACTTTTAGGACCATCAGGCTCGGGAAAAAGCACGTTACTAAGATGCATCAACTTATTAGAGATACCAACTTCTGGTGAAATCAAGTTTGAAGGAATGACAATTACCGACAAGCAAAATGATATTTTTAAAACAAGAGAAAAAATGGGAATGGTTTTCCAACAGTTTAATCTATTCCCTAATATGACGGTTTTAGAAAACATCACTTTGTCACCAATCAAAGTCAAAAAGCAATCAAAAGAAGAAGCAACAAAGATTGCTAGAGATCTGCTAAAGAAAGTAGGTCTGCTAGAAAAAGCCGATACTTATCCTCAGTCTTTATCTGGGGGACAACAACAACGGGTCGCCATTGCGAGAGCTTTAGCCATGCAACCCGACGTCATGCTATTTGATGAGCCGACTTCAGCTCTTGATCCGGAGATGGTCGGAGAAGTGTTAGAAATCATGCTGCAATTAGCTCGTGAAGGGATGACTATGATCATTGTGACTCACGAAATAGGCTTTGCAAAAGAAGTCAGTGATCGAGTTCTTTTTATGGATGGAGGAACCATTCTTGAAGAAGGTACACCGACGGCTATTTTTGAACAAACCAGTCATCCACGAACAGTCGCATTTTTATCCAAAATATTATAAAAACAAGTAACATCCTAAGAATAAAAAATCGAATGAAAACTCTCGAAACAGTTTCTCGTGTTTGGAGAGTTTTTATTTTATCAGTGTAGTCAGACGGATGATTTCTTCTCTTTTAAAAGTGTTTGGTGACTTCGGTCTGTTCATCATTTCAGGTTAATAGTTGTTTATTCAGAAGGATTCAGGTGTAGAGGTAGTTTTTTTGGAAAGAATGAAGTATAATATAGGGCTGAGGAGTACATTTCGTGCTCCTTCATTTTTTGCAGATGAGGAGACAAAATGTTTTCAAAATATAAACCAACATGGATGGTCGATGCCATCTACAAGATAACCCCTGCACAATTAAAAAACTTAGGGATTAAAGCAGTTTTGACTGACTTGGACAATACGTTGATCGCTTGGAACAATCCTGATGGGACAGAGGAATTACTCGACTGGATCTTAGAAATGAGAAATGCTGGTATTCCAGTAGTGGTTGTTTCAAACAATAGCTCTGAACGAGTAGCACGAGCGATCGATAAATTTGAATTGACGTATGTTGCTCGGGCATTAAAACCTTTAGCCGTAGGAATGAATCGAGCAAAAAAAATGTTGAATCTTTCAGATGATGAAATTGTGATGATCGGTGACCAAATCATGACAGATATCCGAGCAGCTAATCGTTCGGGTATCAGAAGTATCTTGGTTAAACCAATTATTGAAACGGATAGTTGGAAAACACGATTCAATCGTTTTTGGGAACGCAAAATCATGGCCTATTTATTAGCACACAATCCTGATATGGGCTGGCGAGGTGGAATTGAATGAACGAAGAACTACAGTGTATTGGGTGTGGAGCAACGATCCAAACCGACCATCCTAATGAATTAGGGTATACACCAAAAGCAGCATTAGAAAAAGGACTAGAATCAGGTGAGGTCTATTGCCAACGTTGTTTCCGGTTAAGACATTATAATGAGATCCAAGATGTTTCACTGACAGATGATGATTTTTTGCGCCTGCTGAATGAACTAGGACAAGAAGATGCCTTGATCGTCAATGTTGTCGATATCTTTGATTTTAATGGTTCTTTGATCCCTGGACTACATCGCTTTGTAGGTAATAACCCGGTGCTCTTGGTCGGAAACAAAGTGGATATTTTACCTAAGTCGCTGAAGAAACCAAAAATGATCCAATGGATGAAAGAGCGTGCACATGAAGCTGGATTGCGTCCGGTTGAAGTATTATTGACAAGCGCAAAAAAAGCGAATGAAATGGAAAATCTACTCAAAAAAATCGAAGAGTATCGTGAAGGTCGTGACGTCTATATCGTTGGTGTGACAAATGTCGGTAAATCGACATTGATCAATCAAATCATCAAGAACACAGCAGGTGTCAAAGATGTGATTACGACTTCTCAATTTCCAGGGACAACTTTAGATAAGATCGAGATTCCTTTAGATGATGGGCACTTCTTGATTGATACTCCTGGGATTATCCATCGACATCAAATGGCGCATTATCTTGGAAAAAAAGATTTAAGGATCATTGCACCAACGAAAGAAATCAAGCCTAAAGGATACCAATTGAATGAAGGACAGACACTCTTTCTCGGCGGTTTAGCAAGGTTTGATTTTATCAGTGGGCAACGCGGTTCATTTATTGCTTATGTTTCAAATGATGTCACTATTCATCGAACGAAATTAGCAAAAGCCGATGAATTTTATGTGAAACACGTCGGTGGATTATTACAACCACCTCGTCCCGATGAAGTAAATGAATTTCCCGAATTGGTTCGTTTTGAATTTTCGGTAAAAGAAAAAACAGATATCGTATTTGCTGGCTTAGGATGGATCACAGTGACACAACCGGCAGTCGTAGCAGGTTGGGCGCCAAAAGGTGTGAATGTGATGAAACGAAAGGCCTTGATTTAAGGAAGAAGGAAGAATATGACTTTAAGAGGAAAACAAAAAAGATTTTTACGAAGCCAAGCACACCACCTACAACCGATTTTTCAAATTGGTAAAGGTGGAATCAATTCTGCCATGATGGTTCAGATTGAAGAAGCGCTGGAAAAACGTGAATTAATCAAAGTAACGTTATTACAAAATACCGATGAGATTCCTGAAGAGGTAGCTGGTATTTTAGAAGAAACAGTCAGATGTCGAGTTGTTCAAATCATTGGACGAGTTCCTGTATTATACAAACCCTCTTCAAAGGAAAAATATCAACGTATCTCTAAAGAAGTAAACGCAATTTAAGGAGTGGTTAATATGAAATCGCAAGCGGAAGCTTTTGTCGAATCTCAAGTATTTCCTCAAGAGATGCCTCAAATTTTTGAAAAACGCAAACAGGTGGGGATTTTAGGTGGTACTTTTAATCCAGTTCACCTGGCACACTTAGTTATGGCAGAACAGGCAGGAAAAAATTTAGGGTTGGATGAGGTCTATTTAATGCCTTCTTATCAACCTCCACATGTGGATGAAAAAACGACAATCGCTGCCAATCATCGCTTAAACATGCTTGAACTTGCGATAGCAGATAATCCTTTTTTAGCTATTGAACCGATCGAGTTATCTCGAAAAGGCAAAAGCTATACTTATGATACGATGAAAGCTCTGACACAAAACAACCCTAATACCGATTACTATTTTATTATCGGTGGCGACATGGTAGAATATCTACCAAAATGGTATAAAATCGATGAACTAATGACAATGGTCAATTTTGTTGGTATTCGTCGAGCAGGTTACTCAACCGAAACGCCTTACCCAGTGATTTGGGTCGATGTGCCAACTATTGATATCAGCTCAACTAAAATACGGCAGAAGATCCAGCAAGGTTGTTCCGTTCGTTATCTAGTACCTGATAAGGTCATTGAGTATATCGAGAAAGAAGGGCTATATCAAGATGGACTATAGTAATAAATACACAACTTACTCAAGAGAAGAGTTGATGCAAAAAGTCCAAATGCGAATGAGTGAACGACGTTTCAAGCATGTTCTTGGTGTGGAAGAGACGGCGATTGCCCTTGCCGGCAAATACGGCTGTTCATTAGAAAAAGCTAGTATTGCTGCTTTGACACATGATTATGCGAAAGAACGGCCTGATGATGAATTTATTTTAGTTATCAAGCGAGATGGCTATGACCCAGCGCTTCTTCATTATGGAAATGCGATTTGGCATGGTTTAGTTGGCGCCTCTTTTGTTGAAAGAGAGCTTGGTATCACAGATGAAGAGATCCTTCATGCCATTCGAGTTCATACCACTGGTGCGGCTGAAATGTCTTTATTAGATAAAATCATCTATGTAGCAGATTATATTGAACCTGGTCGCTCGTTTCCTGGAGTCCAAGATGCGCGTGAAATAGCGTTGCTTGATTTAGACGAAGCGGTAGCTTTTGAGACAAAGCACACATTAGCTCACTTGATTGAACAAGAACAACAGATTTATCCAAAAACAATTGAAACATATAATCATTGGGTAGCTAAAAAATAATCTCTACCCATTAGGAGGAAATTACTATAAATAGCAAAGAACAACTACAAATTGCAGTGCAAGCTGCCGATTCAAAACGTGCAGAAGATATCGTTGCTTTAGATGTGAGAGAAGTATCTTTACTAGCAGATTACTTCATGATTTGTTCGGCAAACAGTGAACGACAACTAAATGCAATTACAGAAGAAATTATTGAAAAAGAAGAAGAAAACAATTACGAAGTAAAACGTATCGAAGGAAAAGAAGGCGGAAAATGGATCCTGATCGACTTAGGAGATCTGATCATCCATGTTTTCCATGCGCCAGAAAGAAGTTTCTATAATTTAGAAAAATTATGGTCAGATGCACCACTTGTTGACCTAAATGAATGGATCGATTAATATGGCTTACGAAACATTTGCTTTCGTTTATGATGAGGTAATGGATGAAACCTTATATCAACAATGGTTAGATTTCTCAAAACGACACTTACCAAGTGAAACATGTAATATTTTAGAATTAGCTTGCGGAACAGGTGCTCTAGCTGTTGCCTTTGCTAAAGCTGGGTACCATGTTACAGGGTTAGATCTTTCAGAAGAGATGTTGATGATTGCTAGCCAACGTGCGTTTGAAGAGGAAACACCGATCCAATTTGTTGAAGGAAACATGCTTGATCTGTCAGAAATTGGTCAATACCAAGCAATCACTTGTTTCTCAGATTCTTTGTGCTATATGAAGAATGAGCAAGAAGTGCAGCAAGTATTTGACGAAGTGTATCAAGCGCTGGAAGAAAATGGACGATTTATATTCGATGTTCATTCTATCTATCAAATCGACACGGTTTTTCCTGAATATAGTTACCATTATCAAAATGATCAGTTTGCCTTTTTATGGGATAGCTACCCAGGCAAGGAAAAGCACAGTATTGAACATTTCTTGACTTTCTTTGTGGAAGATCCCGAAGAAGCAGGTAAGTTTATTCGAGAAGACGAACTGCATCAAGAGCAAACTTATTCTTTGGATAATTATTTAAGAATGTTAGAAAATAGTGGTTTTTCTAAGGTAGAAGCATTTGGTGATTTCACCGACGAACAACCAAAGGAAGATACAAAACGTCTCTTTTTTGTGGCATATAAGGAATAGGACACGAAAAAAGTCTTTTGTTGAATACGAAACATTACCTTATCGCGAGGTGTAATCGCAAAAAAACTGCTGTGAATCGCGTTGTTTCAGACAGTATTATAATAGTATAAAAGTAACGAATAATGGCAAAGACGAGTAAATCATCAACAAAGTCTGCGCCAAATAGTGACGTTTTTCTGCTAAAAAACGAAAAAAATACTTTAGAAATATCTTGATGAAAAATAAGCTGAAGCGTCATTTGAAAAGCAGGAGAAACGATTTTTCGATTTCTCCTGCTTATTTTTTTACAGTAAAAAACCGAATCGATCATTTTTGGATTGACCGAAAGAATGAACTGTTTGTTTTATTCCTATTAAGAAAAGGAGGAAATGTGATGAAAATTTGTGGCATTATTGTTGAGTATAATCCTTTCCATAATGGGCATCGCTACCATGCGGAAATGGCTCGTGAACAAACGGGCGCAGATATCGTGATAGCAGTGATGAGTGGAAATTTTTTACAGCGTGGTGAGCCTGCAATTATCGACAAATGGTCCAGAGCAACTGCTGCCCTCCAAAACGGAGTGGATTTGGTCATTGAACTACCGATAGAATGGTCTGTGCAATCAGCAGATTACTTTGCCAAAGGAGCTGTGCGATTATTACAGATGCTCGGCTGTACACATCTTTGTTTTGGTACAGAAGAAGAGTCGACATTTAATTACGAAGCTTTTGGGAAATTTGTAAAGCAAAATCAATTAAGGATTGACCGTGAATTTCAACGTTTATCTGATCAAGGAATGAGCTATCCGCAGAAGATGACAGCAGTGTTCAACACACTTTATCCAGAAATCGCTCTCGATTTTTCTTCTCCTAATCACATTTTAGGGTTAAGCTATGCGAAAGAAAATGCCCAGTATGCCCAGCCAATGAAATTAGTACCGATTACCAGAAAAATTGCTGGTTATCACGATGAAGAATGGAGCAGTTCCTCCATCGCAAGTGCGACCGCTATTCGCAAAGCGCTCAGTGAACAACGCTCCGTAACGAATTTTATACCTGCTGCCACCGCAGCGATGATCGAAGCAGGTTCGCAACAAACATGGGCGAATTACTGGCCCTTGTTACGTTATCGTTTGCTTTCTACGGAGCTAGCCAATTTGAAAACTATCTATCAGATGACGGAAGGACTTGAAGTGAGAATGCAATCGGCTGCGAAGAAAGCCACTTCTTTCGAGGAATTTGTCACTTTAGTCAAGACGAAAAGATATACTTGGACGAGAATCCAACGTTTAGCTTGTTACGTATTATTGAACATCCATCATGAGGAAGTCCATGACCAACAAGCCAAATGTTACTTGAATATTTTAGGATTCACCAAGGCAGGACAACAGTTTTTAAAAGAAAAGAAAGAGATACCCTTGATCTCAAAAATCGGCAAAAAAGAAGCAGAATTGGCACACCTTTTGGTTCGGAGTGATCAAATCTATCAACTCGGTGGGGCGATACCTGAACAAAATTTTGGAAGAAGACCTTATGTTTCGAAATAAACCTGGTTGGTGGGAACAAAGTGAAATGACTAATCTGAATGAAAGTTTAGTTCAATATTTTGAATATGCCGCTTTGTAAAAAATTCTTTGTCTAGCTTGTTGAGTAGCTATTCCAAAAGACGACTATAATCGATCATAGAAGGAAACACCTCCCTAAAAAATGACTAGATTTAGAAAAAATACTTCACAGAATCCAGATTCACAAGTATAATGGAACAGGACGTTTTTGTGCTTAACCACTATCAGAAATGAACGATCAAAATTAGAAAGCGAAGTGAGAATATGGGACGTAAATGGGCAAACATCGTAGCGAAAAAAACCGCAAAAGATGCAAATAATAGCCGAGTTTATGCAAAATTCGGGATTGAAATCTATGCAGCAGCAAAATCAGGTGATCCAGACCCACACGCTAACCAAAAACTACGTTTCGTCATTGAACGCGCGAAAACTTATAATGTACCTAAACATATTATTGACCGTGCAATTGAAAAAGCAAAAGGTGCGGGAGATGAAACTTATTCTGAATTACGTTATGAGGGATTCGGACCAAATGGCTCAATGGTCATCGTTGATACCTTAACAAACAACGTGAACCGTACAGCTGCTGATGTACGTGCTGCTTTTGGTAAAAACGGCGGAAATATGGGTGTTTCTGGAGCTGTTTCTTACATGTTCGACAATACAGCGATTTTTGGTTTTGCCGGCGAAGATGCAGATGAGATCCTTGAATATTTGATGGATAAAGAGATTGATGTACGTGATGTCATGGAAGAAGATGGACAAATCATCGTTTATGGTGAAGTTGCTGATTTCCATAGTATCCAAGAAGCATTGAAAGAAAAAGGAATCACTGATTTTTCAATTGCTGAGATCCAAATGATTCCTCAAAATGAAGTGACACTTTCACCAGAAGACCAAGAAACATTTGAAAAAATGATTGATGCGTTGGAAGAGTTGGAAGATGTTCAACATGTTTTCCATAATGTAGCATTGGAAGACTAAACGATAAAAACGAATGAAGGTTGTGAAAGCATCGGATAGCTTCCGACTTGCGATTTATCCGTTTTTCGTTTTTACACCTGCTAATAGTCTGGGACGATTCGTCTCTCAGACTATTTTTTTACGCTTAAAAGAAGATCATTCGTTCTGAAAAAACAGTAGTTTATGACGAATCAATGATTTTATCTTTTTTTCGTATGTTTTATTTTTTATTCTGTTTCGTCCTGTGTTATTATTGATATAGACGTATTATTGGAAAAATGATACATAGGAATGTGGATGTAGGCGGGGAAATTTTATGGAAGCAAAAATTAGTTTAGAGCCTTTTGAACGTATTTTAAGCGGTTACCAAAAGATCGAAGAGTTAGCTGTGAATATCACAGACTGTTCAAAATTAGCAAAAAAATATGCCCATTATGGTGTAGAAGGTTATCGTTTAGGAAATTACGTAGGTACTGGTTACCTTAATCGCTATTTGGAATGTATGGTTGATCGCGTCCCCATGTTGATTTACAAAAGAAATTATTTAATCCCTTTACTTTTTAGACGTTCAGATTCAACCTTTCGATTATTTGAAGAAAATTATCGTATGGAAGCTTTCTTTCGTTTGTTAGAATGGAGCTTAAAACATCAACCAACAAAAATCTTAATTGAAAAAAATGAAAAATATGATTCTAAAAAAGTAAAAGTGATCGACAGTGCTTATCTAGCTTTTCGTTTATCAGAAATCCTTGATAGTGGAGGCTATCCGATCAGTAACTTCCGATCAATCGAACAGTTTATTGATTGGAATCGAATTTATCGGCTGATAGATAACGGGGGGATTGGGCGTCATAGTAAAGTCTTTGATCCTGAGTATCCTGAAAATATAGAAGAATTGCGAATGATTATTTCATTAGTTAAATTAAAGTATCCAGATACTGAATCATTTGTTTAAAAGGCGAGGTTGTGACTAAGTGGTTAGCTTCTTATTCTTGAAGCTACTTCTTTAACACCGTTTATTAAGAATAAAGGGCTGTGACAAAAATTTTGTCACAACCCTTTATTTTTATATATTGATAGTGGTATATAATGCTGGGTCCATGGATTCAATCAAAGGACTTTCAGATTCAGAAGTAACTAAAACGAGTTCGTGCATGGCTCTTGTACACATGGTGTAAAGAACTAATTGATCTTGGTCAGTGGCAAAGTTTGTATCATCGATTCCCCATAAGAAAACGCGATCAAACTCGAGCCCTTTTGCCAAGAATGCTGGTAGTAGGACGATTTGTCGTTTCATAAAATCTGTTTCATCAGAAATCAATTGGACACGATCTTTTAAGTATTCGGGCAACTGTTCATAGAGTTGTTCACACTCAGTCTGTGTTTTACCAATGATGGCGGTACGCCAGTAACGGGTATTTTCTTGAGTCGTTTCAAGCGTAGTTTTTAACCAATTTAATCGTTCTTCTAAGGAGGAACCTTTCACGATAGAAGGAAGCGTACCTTTGCGAGCCGTCGTTTCTACTTGATTTTCCTCAGTAAGAAAATGATTCGCAAAATCCGTGATCTCTTTTGTTGAACGATAGCTGGTCGTTAACTGGAAGTGTGTGATTTCTTGGTCTTTAAATAGTTGATCCAAAGAGCCAGTAATCGTTTCATTGCCGAAAACATTTTGATTTAGATCACCACAAAAAGTGAGATTAGCTTTTGGATAGATCGCTTGTAAAAGAGCTACCTGAGCGGGAGCGAAATCTTGCATTTCATCGATAAAGATATAGCGAGCTTTTTGCATCACAGACACTGGATGGATGCGACGCATCAGCAAGAAGAATAATACTGCATCTTCTTGTCGTAGTTCTCGTTGACGAAGCTTCTCTTTTAATAAGGCTGAATGATCGTTCCACCTCGTTGCGCTAATGTCATTTTTAGCCAACAGCGCCTGAGGTACGGTTTGTAAAAAGTGAAGGTATTGTTTGGTCAAATTGACAAATTGAAACTGATTGATTCCGCGGTAGATTCGACGGAATCTTTTCTTCACGATTTGATTCGCTAGTTTTTTCCGTAAAGACTGTTCTTTTTGCTCCGTATACTCAAGGTTCGGATCATTCGCATATAAGTCTTGCAATTGTTCTTCTGCTAATTCTTTGACCCATTTTTGACGCATTTCATCTTTTTGGAGTCCACCCAATTTTTTTAATAATTTTGTTTGCAACAAGGAGAGACGTTGATGTAACGGTAAGAGCTCATTGGTTTCTTGATACCATTTGCGGATCGATTCTTTTGCTAAAATCGTCCGACCATTAATTTTCATATCTCTAAACAAGGGACCAAAACCAGTAATATGATCGATATAACGATCAATCTGATGGATTAGTTGAAGACCGCTTTTGAAGGTTTGGATCGGGTCCTTGTCTCCAGATAAAAAACCAACTTCTTGTTGCTCTTCTTCTAACAATGAAAATTCAGGTAATAACTGTTCCAAATAAGACTTGAAGGTTTGCGTAGGTACACCACTTTCACCTAAAGAAGGCAAAACAGTCGAAATATAGTCAGAGAAAAGATGATTAGGAGAAAAAAGTAAAACGTTCTCGGCATCTAACCATTTTCGATTGTGATAAAGTAAAAAGGCGATCCGTTGTAATAAAGCGGATGTTTTTCCACTACCAGCGATTCCTTCGATCAACATCACTTGACTTGTTGTATCACGAATAATGGCATTTTGGGCTTTTTGGATCGTAGAGACGATATTTTTCATATGCGCACTTGAGGCATCGTCTAGGATCTCTAGTAAGAAATCATCGTTGATCACTTCAGAAGTATCCACCATCGAAATAATTTTTCCGTCTAAGATTTTAAACTGACGTTTCAGCAGTAATTCAACATTGATTTTTTCAGTATCTGTTTCATAGAAGGCTGGTCCAATTTCCCCTTCGTAATAAAGGTTAGCAATTGGGGCACGCCAGTCGATTACGATTGTTTCTTCAGAGAGATCTCTTAAAGAAGCGATTCCTAGATAAAGTGTCTCTGCATCTGTTTCTTCTTTAAAATCGATTCGGGCAAAGTAAGGGTTGTCTTCCATAACTGTTAACGTTTGGAGCCTTTTTTGCTGCGATTCAAGCGTATGGTATTTTAAAAGCAATTCTTGCTCATGTTGGCGGTATTCGACAGCTGATTCATAAAAGGATTCATTAGACCCACCTCTGATTTTATGGCTGGCGGTGTCTTTCGTAGAATCTTGCATCTCTTGGGTAAGAGATTGTTGTTTAGTGTTTAATAGCTTTTGTTCAAGCTGGATCAACTGAATGGTTTCATCCACGTGTTGTTGTTCTAGTTGTCTTTCATTCATTGCGTATATTACTCCTTCCGCCGTAAATAACGAATTAAAAGTATAGCACAAAAAGTGAGAAAAAGGTATCTTTGACTATTTGTTCGAAAGAAAGTGAAAGAAGAAAATCAATGAGAGTGAGAGTTGTTTTCAGTTAAGTGTAAATAGTTTTCATTCTAGTTCTAAGTCAGTATCCTAAAATTGTAGGGAGTGAACAATATGACACATTTTAAAAAATTTTCAATCACCGTTTTGATTGGAATGACGGCACTTATTTGCGAATTTATTTTTAAACGACCCACACTTGCATTTCTGATTATCGCGATCACGGGTGGCATTTTGGCTTTCTTTATGTTTATTGAGATGATTAAAACATTACGTTCAGGTAAATATGGTGTGGACATTCTTGCTATCACAGCGATTGTTGCGACATTAGTGGTAGGAGAGTACTGGGCCAGTTTGATGATCCTGATCATGTTGACTGGCGGAGACAGTTTGGAAGACTATGCCAATAAAAAAGCTAGTCGAGAATTGCAAACGTTATTGGACAATACACCACGCACAGCGCATCAATTGATGAATGACCAATTGAAAGATATTCCAGTAGAAGCTGTTGAGATCAATGATTTGTTAGTGGTGAAACCAGGAGAATTAGTGCCTGTTGACGGAAAAGTAGTGAAAGGTGAGTCGCAATTTGATGAGTCTTCATTAACGGGTGAAGCCAAACTTGTATTAAAAAAAGCAGGCGATGAACTGATGTCTGGCTCAGTCAATGGGGACGGTTCCGTTCAAATGATCGTTGAAAGAAGAGCAGCTGATAGTCAATACCAACAAATTATTAAATTGGTCGAAGAATCAAAAGAAAAACCAGCTCATTTTGTACGCTTAGCGGATCGTTATGCGGTGCCTTTTACATTGATCGCTTATTTGATCGGAGGTATTTCCTGGTGGGTCACGAAGAATCCTGTTCGTTTCGCAGAAGTTCTCGTTGTTGCTTCACCTTGTCCTTTGATTTTAGCTGCACCGATTGCTTTAGTGGCTGGAATGAGTCGTTCAAGTAAAAACGGAATCGTCATCAAAACAGGAACTGCTGTGGAAAAATTAGCACGAACCAAGACAGTTGCATTTGATAAAACGGGTACCATCACTAAAGGGGTCCTCGAAGTAGCAAGTATTCATCCAGAAGCTGGTGTAACATCAGAAACGCTCTTGGTCTATGCGGCAAGTGCCGAACAAGAATCAAGTCATATCTTAGCCCGATCACTAGTCCATGAAGTCGATAGCGAAAAATTATTGCCAGTGAATGAATTAAAAGAGATCACGGGGCAAGGAATACAAGCTAGAGTAGATGGACATTTCGTTAAAGTTGGCAGAGCTTCATTTGTCGGTGCCAAAGAAAGCCAATCTACTAAAACAGCTATCTATGTTGCAATTGATGACCATTTTTCGGGTACGATCTTATTTTCAGACGTGCTGCGTCCAGAAGCACAAGCAACGATTGAACAATTGAAAACAATGGGTGTAGCGGATTTGATGATGATCACAGGGGATGGACCGGCTATCGCTGAATCAATTGCAAAGGAGGTTGGGCTCACGGCTGTTCATGCTCGTTGTTTGCCGCAGGACAAATTGAATATCCTTGAGAGTATTCCCGAAAGTGAACGTCCCGTAACGATGGTGGGCGATGGGGTCAACGATGCTCCAGCTTTGACGATCGCAGATGTTGGAATAGCCATGGGCGCACACGGATCAACGGCAGCTAGCGAAAGTGCTGATGCGGTGATACTAAAAGATGATTTGACAAAAGTTGCTACTGCTATAACGATTTCCAGAGATACGATGAAAGTAGCGAAACAATCTGTTTTAATCGGTATTTTTATTTGTGTTTTTTTAATGCTGGTTGCTAGTACGGGTGTAATCCCCGCTTTGTTTGGAGCGGTTCTCCAAGAAGTGGTAGACACTGTTTCGATTTTAAGTGCGTTGCGGGCTAAAAATGAGCAATCCCACACGTAACATCAGAAAAGACCTTTTCTCTTTGCTTTTTTTGCGGTATGATCATAGCATAGAAGAAGGGTTGAAAAGACCACTTACATTTAAGATAGCAATCATTAAAAGGAGACGAGACAATGCCATTTGTACACGTAGAACTAGTTGAAGGACGTAGTCCAGAACAATTGGAAAATATGATGAAAGATATTACAGAAGCTGTTCATAAAAATACCCAAGCACCAAAAGAACATATCCATGTGATTATCAATGAAATGAAAAAAGGCACTTATGGTGTAAATGGTGAATGGAAAAAATAAGTCACACCCACACTTGATTTTTCTTTTTATTAGTGGTTAAATAAACACATAGTTGATTGATGAGAAAGACAACTGAATTTGAGAGTCTTCGATAAGAGAGGAAAAGCCAGGCTGAAACTTTTCCAGAAGAAAACCAAAGGATGACCACTTTCGAAACCTTTGTTGAAACAAAGGCGGTCGTACCGTTATAACGCTCAAGGAACGTGTAAACGTTCGAAATTAGGTGGAACCACGAATCTTTCGTCCTAGTATCTCTTTTATGAGGTGCTGGGACTTTTTTATTGGTGTCAACTCATTCAATCAAAAAATCAAAGGAGGCTATTTTAATGATAAAAATTACTTTTCCAGATGGCGCAGTGAAAGAGTTTGATGCGGGAATCACGACTGCTGAGATTGCTGCAGGTATTTCCAAAAGTTTAGCTAAAAAAGCATTAGCCGGTAAAGTGAACGGTCAGTTGATTGACTTGAATCGTGGCATCGAAGAAGATGCGTCAATCGAGATCGTTACACCTGACCACGAAGATGCATTAGCATTGGTACGTCACTCAACCGCACACTTGATGGCACAAGCTATGAGACGCTTGTACCCAAATATCCATTTCGGTGTCGGACCAGCAATCGATTCAGGATTTTACTATGACACAGACAACGGTGAAAACCAAATCAGTGCCGAAGATCTTCCAGCAATCGAAGCAGAAATGATGAAAATCGTGAAAGAAAACTTACCGATCGAACGTAAAGTTCTTTCTAAAGAAGAAGCTCTGGAAATCTTTGCAAGTGATCCTTATAAAGTAGAATTGATCAGTGAATTACCAGATGAGGAAGTAATCACTGCTTATCAACAAGGAGAATTTATTGATTTATGCCGTGGACCACATGTCCCATCAACCGGTCGTATCCAAGTCTTCAAACTATTATCTGTAGCTGGAGCTTACTGGCGTGGAAATTCAAACAATCAAATGATGCAACGTGTCTATGGGACAGCATTCTTTGATAAAAAAGACTTAAAAGAATTTATTCGTCTACGTGAAGAAGCAAAAGAAAGAGACCACCGTAAATTAGGAAAAGAACTAGATCTATTTATGGTATCACCACAAGTTGGCTCAGGCTTACCATTCTGGTTACCTAAAGGTGCAACGATTCGTCGAACAATTGAACGTTATATCGTTGATAAAGAAATCAGCTTAGGTTACCAACATGTCTACACACCAATCATGGGAGATGTAGAATTGTATAAAACATCAGGTCACTGGGATCATTACCAAGAAGACATGTTCCCACCAATGGATATGGGTGATGGTGAAATGTTAGTTCTTCGTCCGATGAACTGCCCGCATCATATGATGGTCTATAAAAATGCGATCCATTCCTACCGTGAATTACCAATCCGTATCGCTGAACTAGGCATGATGCACCGTTACGAAAAATCAGGTGCGCTATCAGGTTTACAGCGTGTTCGTGAAATGACATTGAACGATGGGCATACCTTTGTACGTCCTGATCAAATCAAAGATGAGTTCAAACGTACGTTGGAATTGATGGTCGCAGTTTACGCTGACTTCAATATTACAGACTATCGTTTCCGTTTGAGCTATCGCGATCCGAACAACACGGATAAATATTTTGATGATGATGCTATGTGGGAAAAAGCGCAAGTGATGTTAAAAGCCGCAATGGATGAATTGGAATTGGATTACTTCGAAGCAGAAGGAGAAGCTGCTTTCTATGGTCCAAAATTGGATGTTCAGGTCAAAACAGCTTTAGGAACAGAAGAAACATTATCAACGATCCAATTAGACTTCTTGCTTCCAGAACGCTTTGATTTAACTTATGTTGGTGAAGATGGTGAAAATACACATCGTCCAGTAGTTATCCACCGTGGGATCGTTTCAACGATGGAACGTTTTGTTGCTTATTTAACTGAAGTTTACAAAGGAGCTTTCCCAACTTGGTTAGCACCGATCCAAGCAACGATCATTCCTGTTTCAGTTGAAGCGCATAGTGACTATGCTTATGAAATCAAGGAACGTCTACAAATGAAAGGTCTACGTGTCGAAGTAGATGACCGCAATGAAAAAATGGGTTATAAGATTCGTGCATCACAAACACAAAAAATACCATATCAACTAGTCGTTGGTGATAAAGAAGTGGCTGATGCAACGGTCAATATTCGCCGATATGGTAGCAAAGAAACTTCAGTAGAAGATCTCAACATGTTCGTTGATGCGATGGTTGCTGAAGTCCAAAATTATAGTAGACAAGGTTAATTTCAATAGTCGAAAAAGTGACCTGACTACCCTAGAATGTAAGATCAAACCGATGGTATCGAAAATCGAAAACGATTTTTGATACCATCGGTTTTTTTACTAAGCGGATTGTTACGCTTCTCCCATATCTTTTTAAGAGTTAAAGCTAAAGCGTGCAATTTGAAACAACAAAACGATAATGAGAATCTTTTTTTCTGAAATTACGAAAAGATGAATAAGCAAGCCTTTCATCTTATGCTATTATTAGGTTGAAAAGGAAAAAAGGAGGGCTGAAAATGGGAACTTTTTTTACAAATAAAAGGCTAAATAAAAAAGGAAATAACGTAGCTCAAAATGAGTTAAGCGAGCAAACAAACGAAATGCAGTCAAAACAAGCCAATCGTAAAAAAAAGAACTTAGCAGTAAATTTAATCGTAAAAATTGAACATGCGATTAAACAAAGGAGTCAACATAAAGCCACGAATCAAAAAAATTTGAAATCCGTTGGTCCCGCTAAACGAATGTTGGAATTGATTAGGCGAGATTTTTCTATGCTTGAGAAAGTACTAAATAATACCTACCAGGAAATCCATAAGCTTGACCGCTCTTTCAGAATAAAAATGATCAGTTACATAAGAAACGATCGGAAAAGAATGGCAACAAAAATTCGTGCGTTCAAAACAACTTTGATTCCTCATAAAAGTAATTTTACGAATCAAATCGAAATAGCTCCTCGTGCTAAGAATGAAATGGAGAATATTTTACCTATAACGAAAATCAAAATGAAACAAAGAAATGAAGAGCAGACTAAACTTGGTCTCAGAAAAAATTTGTTTAAGCAGTTTTTCAACCGACTGTTATATTCCAATAGCCAAAAAATGAGGAATCAAGACCTAAACAAAATAGTAGTAGAAAAAATACAGCAAGAAAAATATGAAGAAAAACAAGTGTTGTTAACAATGGAACAAATATTAGCAAGATCGTCAAATAGAAATAATATGCCAGAACAACTTTTCAGTCGATCAATACAACCATTCGAGAATACTAAGGAAGAAAGACTAGCACAAATAAGTGAGAAAATCCAACATGCTATGAACTTCTCAACTTCTAGGAATCAATTAGGAGCAGCACATGCGGAACACCAACTCTAAAAATTCTGTCATGACATCATTTATAAATTGGAGTTAAATACTCGTGACTTCTATCAAAAGTATTCAACGTGAGACAACAAAATTTTCATGATAAAGGGTGCAACTATCATATGAATGATAGGATAACCAGGAGCTGCAATCGTCCATTCTTCTTGAAAAATTAATCTTTTACCTAAGAGTCCAAGGCTTGCCTTGGGCTTTATTGCTGTAGCCGAACCTCATCAATTATTTTTTAGCCTCATACTTTTTCTCCAACATTTATTTACAGATGATGACAAAATTTTCTTGTCAGACGTCACGATCTTATTAGTGGGATATGGTATACTTAGCTAGACTGGAAGAGAAAAAGGAAGTGAGACAAATGAGCGTTATTAGCCGTATTGAGAGCATGATGGAGGAGTATTCTTCAACTGAAAAAAAGCTCGCTGATTATATCATCAAAAATGTAGAAAAAATTCCCACGATGACTGCGAACGAGTTAGCAGAAGCTGCTGGGTTAAGTGCGCCCACAGTTGTCCGATTTTCCAAAAAAATTGGGTTTCAAAGTTTGACTGACTTCAAAATAAATATTTCGACCGAGTTACAAACCGGTATCGTTGAAGGCTTCAGTGATATTCATCCAAACGAATCATTTTATTCGATCAAACACATTTTGGGAAATAATGCGCAAGTGGCAATCAAAGAAACGGTGGACATTTTAAATGAAGAAAAAATTCAAGAAGTGGTTGAGACCCTGGAAAGTGCTGAAACAGTCTTTCTATATGGCGTGGGCGCTTCATCTTTAGTGGTGGAAGACATTTTGCAAAAATGGTCTAGAGTAGGCAAACCCATTATTTTTGAAAAAGATATCCATGTTTTACTTCCTCAATTAGTAAGCAATGAAACCAAAAAAGTATTATGGTTAGTCTCCAATTCTGGTAGTAGCGCGGATGTCGTAGCAGTTGGAGAAATCGCAAAAGATTTAGGGATTGAGGTAATTGCTTTAACGCAATTTGGAAATAATCCTTTAAGTAAGTTGGCGGATGTTGTTGTACAAACCTCACGTCCAAAGGAAATTACCAATCGAAGCGCTGCTACAAATTCTTTGCTGGCTCAGTTTGTTACTATCGATATTATTTTTTATTTATATATGACAAAGAATGAACAGTTGGGGGAAAAAGTTCGTGAAACCAGACAAGTAATTAAAGGATACTTTGGTTCAAAACGGTAAGAGCATTATAAAAAGTTTTCCACAGTAAAAATATCATTTGTTGTGTTTCACGATAAGAAAATGATAAATTAAATAAAAAACTTTATTTTTTAAAGGTTTGAATTGTTTGAAAACTTGACACGATTTTATCCTGTGAAACAAAAAAAGAATATCAACTTGAAATAAGTTAAAGAATTTATTAGTGATTTTCGTTTCTTCTTTTTTATTTCAAGAAATTTAGGTACAATGAAACATAACAGTAAGTAGGAAAAAGATAGGAATGATGAGAGAGTTTATGAAAAAACTATTAAACAATTCATGGATGGATAAATTGAAAAAAGGTGCACAAGAGCCGAAAAACAAAACATTTCGACGTTCACATGTCCCTTTTCGGTTGAATTTTCTTTTTTTCATCATATTTACATTATTCGTCGCATTGATTGCACGATTAGGTTATCTACAAATCGTTAATGGCGAAGCAATGGAAGCCAAAGTGAAATCATCATCGACACTAACGATCCAAACCAGTTCTCCGAGGGGGATGATTTACGATTCGACAGGTAAACCATTGGTGACGAACCAAGCGAATCAAGCAATTACTTTCACCAGAGGAACAAAAATGACGGCAGAGGATCTGCTTAAAGTAGCGACAAGACTAAATCAATTAATCAATGTGCCAGTTGATGAAAATTTAACTGAACGAGATAAAAAAGACTTTTGGTTAGCTGATCCTAAGCATTTGAAAGAAGCAACGGAACGCTTAACAGCAAAGGAAAAACAACTTGATTCCAGCGATCAATACAAAGCGTTAGTTGATAAAGTAACCGATAGTGAAATCAACTTCAATGAAGAACAATTAAAAATCGCGACGATTTTTAAACGCATGAATAGTGCGTATGAGTTGAACACGGTATTTATCAAAAATTCAGGTGTGACTGATCAAGAATTAGCGGTTGTTTCCGAACATGCTTCAGAACTACCTGGAGTATCCACAGGAACCGACTGGACACGTCAATACACGGCTGCTGACTCAATCAAAAGTATTTTAGGTAGTGTGACAACAGAAAAACAAGGTTTACCAGCTGATGAAGTAGATGAATACTTAGCTAAAGGCTATTCTCGTAATGATCGTGTGGGACAAAGTTACCTTGAAAAGCAATATGAAGATGTTTTACAAGGAACAAAAACCCAATATGAAGTAACCCTCGATAGTAATGGGAATGTAACGAATCAAAAAGAAATCTTTGCTGGTGAAAAAGGGTCCAACCTCATGTTGTCTCTTAACGCTGATTTCCAAGCCAAAGTCGAAAATATCTTAAAGACAAACTACCAAAAATTAGTGGATAGTGGAAAAGCAACTTATTCGCCAGGGGCGTATGCAGTAGCGATGAATCCACAAACCGGTGAGATATTGGCTATGACAGGATTTAGCCACCAAGAAGGGTCCCAAGAGTTGACAGAAAATGCTTTGGGGAATATTACTAGCGCCTTTACTCCAGGGTCAGTAGTCAAAGCAGGTACGTTAACTGCTGGTTGGCAAACGAATGTGATCTCAGGTAACCAAGTGTTAGTCGATGAGCCAATCAAATTACAAGGCTCTTCTGAAAAGAGTTCGGTCTTTAATCGAAGCGGGCGTATTGCAATCAATGCAGTCAAAGCACTTGAACTATCATCGAATACGTATATGATCAAAGTTGCGTTGAAAATGCTGGGATTGGAATATACACCAAATATGGGACTTCCTTCACTAAATGAAGAGTCAAAAGCCTATGAAGAATTACGTAAAGCGTTCAAACAGTTTGGTTTAGGAACAAAAACTGGGATTGATCTACCAAATGAATCACCAGGGATTTCTCGTTCTGTTGATTTTATGAAGAAATTTAATGCAGATAATGGTGCTCAATGGTACACACCAGGTAACTTTACTGACTTAGCTTTTGGTCAGTTTGATACCTATACACCGATCCAATTAGCGCAATATGCTTCAACTGTAGCCAATGGTGGTAAGAGAATCCAACCTCGTTTAGTCAAGGGAATCTATGGAAATGATGAAAATGGGAACCTTGGTCCGGTGAAAAAAGAGCTGGAAACAAAAGTCGAAGATACCGTTGATATTTCTCCAGCTGATATGTCGATCCTTCGTGAAGGATTCCATCAAGTTGTTCATGGAACAGATGCGTATACGACAGCTAAACCTTTAGCTAGTGCAAAAATGGATTTGTCTGCTAAGACTGGTACAGCCGAAACTGTAGCTGAAGGTCATCCAGATATTACCACAGTAAATAGTAATATCGTGGCCTATGGTCCGAGTGATAACCCACAAATTGCAATTAGTGTCGTTCTACCGAACTTATTAGATGAAAAAGATCATATGAATCTAGTCATTGCAAAAGAAATCATGGACACTTACTACGATATGTTCATGGCAAAATAAAAAGACCAACAACTAAAAAGACCAACAACTAAAAAGACCGTTCCAGAGAAATACAATTTGTTTTCTCTGGAACGGTCTTTTTTGATTTTAAAGGGCTAATAAGTCTTCTAGATACGTAGCTAAGCCATCTTCTTGGTTGGTGTGTTCAGTGACATCGTTAGCAACGCCTTTTAATTGATCGGTACCATTTTTCATTGCAACTCCCCAGCCAGCATATTCTAATAGTTCCAAATCGTTATGTTCGTCACCAAAAGCAATGACATCTTTTTGATCGATATCAAGGTAATTGGCAATGCGATGAACGCCTTTGGCTTTTTCAATTCCTTTAGAAACGATTTCTAAAATAGCCATTGGTCCTCCCCAAGTACGAACATCAACAAAATTACCGAATTGACGGGTTAATTCAGCTGAAACTTGTTCAGCATAGCATTTTTCTGTTCGAACCAGTAAAGAGGTTGGATCAGTTGTCAGATTTTTAGGCGATAATAAATTTTGAGGGCTAGGATTTGATGCAGCAAAAATTTTTTCATCAAAAAAATCAAAGCTGTCAATAAAATAAGTTTCACGATTTTCTGCAGCAATGAAATCTAAATTCAATTGGCGTTTTTGAGCTAAAATCTCGAATACGATGCGTTTATCGATCGAGGTTTCTTTTTCATGAGCCCAATATTGATTAGGGATATGTACTAAAGCACCGTTAAAGTTGACCATCGGTGTAGACAATCCTAATTGCTGATAATAATGATAACTCATTCGGAAGGGGCGCCCAGTAGCAATACTGACATGGTGACCAGCGTTAATCGCTTTTTTTAATGTTTCTTCAGTTTTTGAAGTAATGATTGAATCCGGATTTAAAGTTGTTCCGTCTAAATCAATGGCAATGAGCTTTCTATTCAAAAATGTCATTCCTTTCAATGCTAGTATGTGTTTCAGTCTAGCACATATATTTTTTTTAACAAGGTGCAAATGTAAGGGAAAAAGAAGTCTTTTTTAAATTAAAGAGAACGGATACATTTTGTTCAATAACCATTTATAAGGTAAAACACGAACATTAAGCATTTTTTTATTGCTTTTTTTAATGATTTTATTGAAAAGCGAACGAACTATAATTATAATCAATAATTGTTCGACGTAAACGGAATAATTGACTTATTTTATTTTATTATTTGATTTTACGTCAAAAAAATTCAGGGAGTGGAAATTTTTTATGGAAAAGTTTTTCCAATTAAAGAAAAATAAGACAAATGTACCAACAGAAATCATGGCTGGGGTTACGACATTCTTTGCAATGAGTTATATCTTATTTGTAAATCCAACCATTTTGTCAGCATCAGGGATGCCTTTTCAGGCAGTGTTCTTAGCAACAATCATCGCTTCGATCATTGGTACTTTGGTAATGGGGTTGTTTGCAAATGTACCGTATGCGCAAGCACCTGGAATGGGATTAAATGCCTTTTTTACTTTTACAGTAGTTTTTGGATTAGGTTATTCTTGGCAACAAGCTTTAGCGATGGTCTTTATTTGTGGGATGGTCAACATTTTTATTACTGTGACCAAAATACGAAAATTGATCATTCATTCCATTCCTGAAAGTCTACAACATGCGATTGGAGGCGGGATCGGGATCTTTGTCGCTTATGTTGGGATCAAAAATGCAGGATTTCTCTCTTTTTCAGCTGATCAGGCAGCAATCACTAGTTCGGTGGTTGACGGAGGCAAGGCAACGAATGTCACAATCAATGGTGGGATCGTTCCAGCTTTAGCCAACTTCAATAATGCACCGATTTTATTAGCTGTGATCGGTTTGATTTTAACAGCGATCCTGGTGGTAAAAAATGTTCGTGGTGCGATGTTGATCGGGATCGTGGCAACCACTGTCTTAGGGATTATGATGGGGGTCGTTGATTTAAGTACGATTGATTGGCAAGCTAATTCATTAGGAAGTTCATTCAAAGAATTAGGCACGACTTTTGGTGCTGCTTTTGGACCAGAGGGGATGCAATCATTATTTAGTGATTCTTCAAAGATTCCACAAGTAATCATGACAATCATTGCGTTTAGTTTATCGGATACATTTGATACGATTGGGACGTTCATTGGAACAGGTCGCCGTACGGGGATCTTCTCAAAAGAAGATGAAGAAGCATTAGAAGATGGCAAAGGTTTCAAGACAAAAATGGATAAAGCGCTCTTTGCCGATGCCATTGCGACATCTGTAGGAGCAATCTTTGGAACATCAAATACGACGACTTATGTAGAATCTGCTGCAGGTATCGGTGCTGGTGGACGAACAGGTTTGACCTCAGTAGTGGTTGCAGTCTTATTTGCATTAAGTAGTTTCTTTTCACCATTGATTTCTATCGTTCCAACTCAAGCAACTGCACCTGCATTGATTTTAGTTGGTGTGATGATGATGGCTTCATTCACAGATATCAATTGGCTTGACCTGGAAGAAGCACTACCAGCATTCTTTGCTTCAATCTTTATGGGATTATGTTATAGCATCTCTTATGGGATTGCTGTCGGCTTCATTTTTTACACGATCGTCAAAGTAATCAAAGGGAAATTCAAAGAAATTTCAATTCCATTATGGATCGTTGTGGTCTTGTTTATCCTTAACTTTATTATTTTAGCAACGATGTAAACCAGCCCAACTGGTAGCTGAACTATTTTCTTAAAGAACCAGCTAAAAAGTCAGGAAACAGCAACATGAGTAAGTTTACAATAAAAAGTAGCACAAATTTAATAAGAAAAAACGCTTTTTGCCATCACCATTTGAATGATTCGAAAAAAGTAGTATTTGCACTCTTAACGATTTTATATAGTTGTTAAGAGTGTTTTTTTGTAACATAAGATTTTCACTGTTAAGATAGTAAATAAGTAGAAGATAGTACTGCTCGGAACAAAACCTTTCGTCTATATAGTAACAATACATAATTTATGCTGTTTCAAAAAGAAATTTTTTGCAAAGAAACATAAAGAAATGAGGATGATCAATGAAGATACAATGGAAGAAAAATTTATTCGTGGCTTGGATCGGCTGCTTTTTTACAGGGGCTAGTTTTAGTTTAGTTATGCCATTTATTCCTGTATATGTAGAACAATTGGGTACACCAAGTGATCAAGTTGAGTTGTTTTCCGGTCTAGCGATATCTGTTACTGCCTTTGCTTCAGCTATCGTAGCGCCAATATGGGGGAATTTGGCAGATCGTAAAGGACGAAAGCTCATGATGATCCGAGCTGCCGCAGGGATGACGGTAACGATGGGATCGTTGGCCTTTGTTCCCAATGCGTATTGGTTACTGGTCATGCGTTTTTTAAATGGCATTTTATCAGGTTATATTCCTAACGCGACTGCGATGATTGCTTCACAAGCGCCAAAAGAAAAAAGTGGTTGGGCATTAGGAACTTTATCGACTGGAGCGATTGCCGGCAGTTTGATCGGGCCATCTATGGGAGGTGCGCTGGCACAGTGGTTTGGTATGGAGAATGTTTTCTTGATTACTGGGGTATTATTACTTGTAACAACACTTTTAACCATTTTCTTGGTAAAAGAAGATTTTCAACCAGTAGAAAAAAATGATATGATCAGTACAAAAGAAATCTTTGCCAAAATGGATCATTTATCCATTCTGATCGGATTATTTGTGACCACTTTGATTCTTCAAATTGGTATCACAACTATCAGTCCTATTTTGACCTTATATATTCGTGAGCTAAGCGGGAATTCAGGAAATATTTTATTTGTTAGTGGGTTAATCGTTTCGGTTTCAGGTGTGTCTGCAGTTTTTTCATCTCCTAAACTAGGGAAATTAGGGGATAAAATAGGGAACCAAAAAGTACTGCTTGCAGGGCTAACCTTATCTTTTTGTTGCTACTTGCCCATGGCTATTGTAGCGACCCCTTTACAGTTGGGGATCTTACGGTTTGTTCTTGGTTTTTCAACGGGAGCGTTAATGCCATCCATCAATACACTCATCAGTAAGATCACGCCGCCAGAAGGAGTGAGTCGAATCTATAGTTACAATCAAATGTGTAGTAATTTTGGACAAGTCTTTGGACCGATGGTGGGCTCGACGGTTGCGCATGCCTTTAACTATCGCGCAGTGTTCATTGCTACAAGCCTCTTTGTTTTATCTAATATCTTATTATCTTTATTTAACTTCAGAAAAGTTCTTCGACAACGCTTCTGATCAGATGATGAAAAGATCGTGTGTCGCTTTCGTTAAAACCTCGCAACTCCGATGACACTAGGGAAGAATTTGTTGAAATAACCGCTCATGTTTTGAGAAATTCAGGCTTATTTCAAGGAACAACAATTATTCATTTTTGCGCATGATAAAGAGCCCGGGACGACCTTTTGTCCCAGGCTTAACTTTTCCACTCCAAAAAGTTAATGGAAAGCGAAATGATTTTATCAAAATACATAAAAAGGATGAGACTGCGTCCCACCCTCATTTGGCTTTTATGAATGTGATGAGGCTTCTTTTCTAGGAGTTGCCAATGCACCAAGTAAAATGACAACAACGCCTGCAACCAATGAAATAATCGTTGTTAAAGTAAAATCATAGCCACCGCTTGTAAGAGCCCCACCAATGTAACCTACGACTTGACCTAAGACAAATGACCAAAATAATGTGACGATATATCGCATAAAGAACACCTCTTTTCTAAGCTTAGTTTACCAGAATTTTGCTGAATGTAAAGAAAGCTAGTTGTAAAAAAACAAGTTTTATGATTTAACCAGTCCATGTGATAAAATAATAAAAATGCAAATCAAAGAGAATGATTACAAATGCGTTGTCGTTTATCCTATATTCATAGTAGATAAATGAACGCATTGATTAATTGTCTAACTATACAAAAGGTGGAATGACCATGTTTTTCCCACAATTATATACAAAAACCTCCTATTCGCTGTTGCAAAGCACGATCAGGATCCAAGATTATGTCCAAAAGGCAAAAGCACTAGGTTATACAGTCCTAGGAATAACTGATCAAGATGTACTGTATGGAATACCTGAGTTTTATCAAACATGTATCAAAGAAGGAATAAAGCCAATTGTCGGCATGCTCCTTACTTATACTTATGAGTCCCAAGCTTTTGATTTATTGGTATATGCTAAAGATGGCGTTGGCTACCAGCAATTGATGAAGCTGTCGAGTAAAAAAATGATTCAAGAAAGTCTCGCATTATCAGAATTTACGGAATCAGATCATTTGATTTTCGTCGTTCCTCCCCAACATTCTGTGGTAGCTGAATTTAATCAAACGGAGACCTTTACTGCCCATTGGCAAGCACTCAAAGAAAAAGTAGGTCGACAAGATTTTTATGTTGGAATCACTGAAAGTTTCTCAGAACTACCAAGTGGTTGGGTAACGTTCTTAGCAGAAAACAATTATTCCTTATGTGCATTACAACCTATTGCCAGCTTAAGACAAGAAGAACTGTTTGCGCTTGAGACGATGAAACATCTTCGAGCTGGGAGCCAACTTTCTGTGGAAGCAATCAACCAACAAAAGATAGAAACGAAAACAGGTTTTTTACTTGCTGAAAATGAAATGATCCAACGGTTTAATGAAGCACAGTTGGTTGATGCGCTAGAGGGTGCGCAACGTTTAGTTCAATCGGTTTCCTTTGAATTTCAATTTCATCAAAAGCTGCTACCTCATTACCCAGTACCAGATCAGAAAAGTGCTGGTCAGTACCTTGATGAATTGTGCCACGCAAAATTAGCAGAGCGAGTCGAAGAAATCACTCCTAAATATCAAGAGCGTCTAGCATATGAGTTGTCGATTATCCATCAAATGGGCTTTGATGATTATTTCTTGATTGTGTGGGACGTCATGGCGTTTGCTCATCGAGAAAAAATCGTGACTGGCGCTGGACGAGGATCAGCGGCTGGTTCATTAGTTGCATATATCTTGGAGATCACCGATGTCGATCCGTTGCAATATGATTTGCTTTTTGAGCGTTTCTTAAACCCAGAACGTTATACGATGCCAGATATCGATTTGGATATCCCTGATAATCGTAGAGAAGAAGTCTTGAATTATGTCAGAGAAAAATATGGACAATACCATATGGCGCAAATTGCAACGTTTGGGACGATGGCGGCTAAGATGGTGTTAAGGGACGTGGCTCGTGTCTTTGGTTTATCACAAAGCGAAGCCAATCGATGGTCAAAGGCGATCCCTAATCAGTTGAAAATTACCTTACCCGAAGCATATCGGACATCGAAACCCTTAGTGGAGTTAGTTCAGTTAAGTGAAAAAAATCAATTACTATTTAAAACAGCTTCGATTTTAGAAGGATTGCCTCGACATGTCTCGACTCACGCAGCGGGTGTTGTGATCAGTGATAAGAATCTATTAGATCTGGTTCCATTACAAAAAGGATCAGATGAAGCATTTTTAACTCAATATACGATGAATGACGTGGAAGCGATCGGACTACTCAAAATGGATTTTTTAGGATTGCGAAATCTTTCGATCATTGATTACGCATTGAAAGCTATTAAAAAAGTAGAAAAGAAAGAAATTCGATTGAAACAAATTCCTTTAAATGATCCTAAGACACTTTTTCTCTTTCAACAAGGAGATACTACAGGGGTTTTCCAATTTGAATCTGCAGGTATTCGCAATGTTTTACGCCGATTAGGACCAGAAACAATTGAAGATATTGCGGCAGTCAATGCGTTATATCGTCCAGGACCAATGCAAAATATCGATACGTTTATTTCCCGCAAAAAAGGAAAAGAAACGATCCATTATCCTGATGACTCCTTAATGCCTATTTTAAAAAACACATATGGTGTCATCGTGTATCAGGAACAGATTATGCAAATCGCTGCAAAGATGGCTGGTTTTTCTTTGGGCCAATCGGATATTTTGCGTCGAGCAATCAGTAAAAAGAAAAAAGAAGTGATTGACAAAGAGCGGGAACACTTTGTCAGTGGGGCAGTAAGTCAGGGCTATTCGAAAGAAAAAGCGGTCGAAGTCTATGACTATATCGAACGTTTTGCCAATTATGGTTTCAATCGCTCGCATGCGTTTGCTTATTCATTTGTTGGGTTCCAAATGGCGTACCTCAAAGCCCACCATCCAGGCGCATTTTTTGTTAGTTTACTAAATTCGGTTCGACACAATACGACCAAATTAAAAGAATACATCGCTGAGGCAAGAAAGAAAAAATTAAAACTAGCAGCACCTTCCATTAATCAGAGCTATTATGGCTTTGAGCTGATCAATCCAGAAGAGATTCGTTTTGGTCTAACTGCGATCAAAGGTGTCCGAAAAGACTTCATTGAGGATATCTTAAAAGATCGAAAAGAAAATGGCGCTTATCAATCAGTAGATCAATTCTTGATTCGTTTAGATAAACGCTGGCTAAAATTAGAGTTGATCCAGTCATTAGTAGCAGTAGGCGTATTTGATGAATTGGCACCGAATCGAAAACAATTGATGCTCGATTTAGAAGGAAAAATACAAAACATTATTTATAGTGGTGGAAGCTTAGATCTCCTAGGGATCATGGCTTTAAAAGAAGAAGAAGTGGCTGACTATTCTTTAGAAGAAAAGCTGCAATTGGAAGAGGAATATTTAGGCGTTTATCTTTCCGGTCACCCAACAGAAGGCTATGAACGCTTGAAATTAGCTAAAAAAATCCGGTTAATTACTGAAGTTATTCCGAAACAAACAGTCAGTGTATTAGTGATGGTTAAAAATATCCGTGAGATCAGAACTAAAAAAGGGGAGTTGATGGCTTTTGTTGAAGGAACAGATATCAGTGGAGAAATCACGATCACTGTATTCCCCAAATCCTATCGACAATTTCGTTCATTGTTTGAGTTGAATAAAGTGATCTTTGTTCAAGGACGAACAGAAACGAGTAAATACAACCAAGAGTTGCAATTGATTGGCGAAAATTTTGCTGATCCTGTAGAATTAGAAGAACAATATCAAGATCAGACTTGCTACTTACGAATCAAAGAAGAATTTGATGATCCGCAAACGATGAAACAATTGCAAACTATTTTTCAGAAACATTCTGGGTACATTCCAGTCGTGATGTACCATGAAAAGAATCAACGGAAAGTAGTGCTGGCAGAAGCTTATTGGGTCGATGGAAGTAAGAGCTTGAAGAGTCAATTAGCTTACTTGCTCCAACCAGAAAATGTTGTTTTCAAATAACTTACGGTAAAATATACTATTTGCTTTCATTTTTTTTCATTTTTTTATCAGTAAATCAAGACAATTGCTAAAAATAATGTTAGAATGTTAGTCGTGGTTAACGCAAAGAAGGTTATTAACCTAAGCATTGCTTAGGATAAAGTATTTTAATGAGGTGAATGATTATTATGAAACGCATTGGAATTTTGACCAGTGGCGGAGACGCACCTGGAATGAATGCTGCTATTCGTGCCGTTGTTCGTAAAGGGATTTATGAAGGGCTCGAAGTATATGGAATCAACTATGGATTTGCTGGATTAGTTGCAGGAGATATTCGTCGTCTAGATGTTGCAGATGTGGGTGATAAAATCCAACGTGGTGGGACATTCTTGTACTCTGCACGTTACCCTGAATTTGCGACTGAAGAAGGTCAATTAAAAGGGATCGAACAATTGAAAAAATTCGGTATCGAAGGTTTAGTTGTTATCGGTGGAGATGGCTCTTACCATGGAGCAATGGCATTGACAAGACGTGGATTTCCAGCTGTTGGTGTTCCAGGAACGATTGACAACGATATTCCAGGAACTGATTTCACAATCGGTTTTGATACAGCAATCAACACAGTTTTAGAATCAATCGACCGTATTCGTGATACAGCAACTTCACACGTTCGTACGTTTGTTATTGAAGTAATGGGACGTAACGCTGGCGATATCGCATTATGGTCAGGTGTTGCCGGTGGCGCAGATGAAATTATCATTCCTGAACATGATTTTGATATGGCATCTGTGGCTAAAAAAATCCAAGAAGGCCGCGATCGTGGTAAAAAACATTGCTTGATCATCTTAGCAGAAGGCGTAATGGGCGGAAATGAATTTGCCGAAAAACTTTCTGAATATGGTGATTACCATACACGTGTATCCATTTTAGGACACGTAGTACGTGGTGGCTCACCTAGCGCACGTGACCGTGTGTTAGCAAGCAAATTTGGTGCTTATGCTGTTGACTTGCTTCGTGCAGGTAAAGGTGGACTATGTGTGGGTATCCGCGACAATGAAATGGTCGCTGCAGATATCATCGAAACACTAGAAAGCAACAAACACAAACCAGACTTATCACTTTATGACTTAAATAACTCACTTTCATTCTAAGATTGAAAGCCTGTTATTTGAAATTTAAGCTATAGTTAAAAATAGGTATAGCTTGTTATCTTTGTATTTAGGCTTTAACCAGCTTTAAATAAACAAAATTGAATGGGAGAGTTTTGTAAAATGAAAAAAACCAAAATCGTTAGTACATTAGGACCAGCAAGTAATTCAGTAGAAACTATTTCTAAATTGATTGAATCTGGGGCAAATGTCTTCCGCTTTAACTTTTCACATGGTGATCATGAAGAACAATTATCACGTATGACAATGGTCCGTGAAGCAGTTAAAAAAACAGGTAAAGATGTAGGTATCCTTTTAGATACAAAAGGTGCTGAAATTCGTACAACTGTTCAAGGCACAACTGAAGCTGATTTTGGTCGTGCAGGATACATCAAATTTGAAGTAGGAGATAAAACTCGTATCTCAATGGATCCTGAACATGTAGGTTCAAAAGAAAAAATCGCTGTTACTTACCCTGGACTATTTGAAGACGTTCATGTAGGTGGACACATTTTATTCGATGATGGCTTGATCGATATGGAAATCATTGAAAAAGACGAAGCAACTCGTGAATTAGTTGTAGAAGTGAAGAATGCTGGAATGCTAGGATCTCGTAAAGGGGTTAATGCACCAGGCGTTTCAATCAGCTTACCAGGGATTACTCCTAAAGATGCAGATGATATTCGTTTTGGTCTAGATAACGATATCGACTTTATCGCTGCAAGTTTTGTACGTAAAGCGCAAGACGTTTTAGATATTCGTGAAATTTTAGAAGAAAAAGATATGACACACGTTCAAATCTTCCCTAAAATTGAATCACAAGAAGGAATCGACAACATCGACGAAATCATCAAAGTTTCTGATGGTGTAATGATCGCTCGTGGTGACATGGGTGTTGAAATTCCTGCCGAATTAGTTCCAATGGTTCAAAAACGTATTATCAAAAAATGTAATGCAGCTGGTATCCCAGTAATCACAGCAACACAAATGTTGGAATCAATGCAAGAAAACCCACGTCCAACACGTGCAGAAGCTTCTGACGTTGCCAATGCCGTATTTGACGGAACTGATGCAACAATGTTATCAGGAGAATCAGCAAACGGTGACTACCCTGTAGAAGCTGTTGCAACAATGGCTCGTATTGACCAACAAGCTGAAAATGCATTATCAGAATTAGGTACTTTCCAATTAAACGAATTTGATAAAACTGATGTGACTGAAACAATCGGTCTATCTGTAGCACGCGCTGCTAAAAACTTAGGCGTTAAAACAATCGTAGCTGCAACTGAATCTGGTTATACAGCTAAAATGATCTCAAAATACCGTCCAGATGCTGACATCTTGGCTGTTACTTTTGACGAACGTACAAAACGTGGTTTGATGCTTAACTGGGGTGTTTACCCAACAGTTGCTGAAAAACCAACAACAACTGACGAAATGTTTGAATTAGCTGCTCAAAAAGCAGTTGACTTAGGCTTTGCTTCAGAAGGCGATTTGATCTTGATCACTGCTGGTGTACCAGTTGGTGAACGTGGAACAACTAACGTAATGAAAATTCAAATGATTGGTTCAAAATTATTAGAAGCTCAAGGCGTTGGTCAAAAATCAGTCGTTGCAAATGCAGTTGTTGCTTCATCAGCTGAAGAAGCAATCAAAAAAGCAAAAGACGGCATGGTTTTAGTTGTTCCAACAACTGATAAAGAATATATGCCTGCAATTGAAAAAGCAGCAGCAGTTATCGTTGAAGAAGGCGGATTGACTTCACACGCAGCAGTTGTAGGAATTGCACAAGACATTCCTGTAATCGTTGGTGCACAAGATGCAACTTCAACAATCACTGATGGCGAGTTAGTAACTGTAGACTCACGTCGTGGTATTGTATACCGTGGCGAAACAACAGCAATCTAATTGGCTTCGCTGATTATCAAAAAAGGATAAGACCTAGGTCTTATCCTTTTTTTGTTGATTTTTAGAGGGATCATGAGACAACATTCATTGTGGCAGAATGATCGTTCTAGTGTTTAGTCTACGGGTTTAAAACGAAATTTTTCTGATGTTACCTAAGGTGTCAATTAGAGAGGACCAGCAGACTACCGTCCAATCATAATTTATTGTTTATTCAAAAGTGTTAATTATTATTCATTTCTATTAATAGCCATTCAATTAAGAGTTGTTCTTCTTTTGAGTTTTCATAAATTGTTGGATGACCTCAACCACATTTTCTTGTAAAGGAGTCGGGATTTGCTGAGTACGCTTAGCGAGTGAAATCAGAAAGTGCGGCTGAAGCTGATCGGAAAGTGGGATCGATACGAGATGATCTTCAGGGTGAATAGCAATTTCAGTTAAAAAACCAATCCCGATATTTTCTCGAATCATGCTTTTCAATATGGCTAAGTCATTGCTTTGGTAAACAACTTTAGGTTCAATATGTGCCTGTTTAGCTAACTTTTTAAAAGCTGCAGGATGAACATAATGCTCGTTCAATAAAACGAATTGTTCAGCTGTTAGGTCGCTAAAAGAAATCGTTTGTCGGTCAGCGAAAGGATGAGTAGGAGCAACGACAATCATGAATCGCTTGTCTAAAAGTAATTCGATCTCTAATTTTTGATCGATAATTGGTTGGGTGGAGCCTAGGATCGCTAAATCGATTCTTCCTTGGTGGATCATGCCATACAAATCTCTCGAGTCACCATCTGTAATCTCAATTTGGTCCATTAGCTGAGATTTAATAAAATAACTGGATAATTTCGGAAAATATTCATTGCCAATGATTGGTGGCATTCCAAATCGTAATTTCTTTTTCTGTAATTGCGTAATCTCTGCTTTTGCCATCTTGATCTCTTGCAAGATAGATTGTGCATGGATAAATAACTGTTTGCCAGCAGGGGTAATCACTAATTCGTGGTGTGAACGATCTCTCGTGATAAGAACTGCGTCAAGTTCTTTTTCCAGGCGCTTAAGTGCGTAAGTGATCGTCGGTTGACTAACTTGAAAGTACTTGGCTACCTTGGTAAAATTCTTTTGCTTGACGATTTGAACATAATATTCGATATCTCGTGTGTTCATAACAAGCGTCTGCTCCTTTTTCTTATAAATATTGTTTATTGTAGTTCATCTTGAATACTTGAGCAAATAGAAACCATCAAGTATGTAAGCCACAGAACAACTTGTAGAAGAATTTAGCCGGATAAACTATCAAAACTGCTGTTTTTATACCGTTAGTTATCATTCTTGGTTAGTAAAAATCGTTCTTCTGTAGGAATGATCGAATGTTATTCTAAAAATCATCAGTTAATTTTTGGGGTAAACATATAGTTTACGAAACAATAAGGAAAAAAAGTCAAAATTTACAGAGAGTCTTTCACGTAATAGAGAAAAAGTTTAGTTAAAAAAATGGATTCTCTATTTGTTGCGAGTTGCCATGGAAATTTGTTCGTAAATAAAAATAAGACAACATAACGAATAAATAAAAAAAATGTTTTTTAATGAAGTGTAAGGTGTCAAGAAAATTTCATTGACAAGGACCTTTTTGCCCTGTATAATTGCTTTTGTTGCTTAGGAGTGATGAAAAATGAAATGGTCCTTACTCGAATTGAGAAAATACCAAGAGACACCGTTAACATTTCATGAGACCCTTGATCTTAAAGCGGAACTCATGGAGCGAGACAATTTAATACTAGATGTTGCGCCTGTTGCAGTCCAAGGGTTAGTCTCAGTTGATAAAAAAGGCTATCTGGTTCATTACACTGTGCAGACGACTCTGACTGTTCCATCTACGCGTTCTTTAGAACCGGTTGAATTACCGATGGACTTTGCTGTTGACGAATTGTTTATGACAAAAGAACAATATCAACTCAGAGATGACCAATTGTCTGCAGAAGAGATTTTGTTAATCGAAGATGCAAAACTTGACCTGACAGAATCAATTGAAGACAACATTTTATTGGCAATTCCGATGCGCGTATTAACTGAGGAAGAAGAACTCGCAACTGACCTACCGAAAGGAACAGATTGGGAAGTCGTTTCCGAAGAAGAATATGAGCGTAGAAAATCAGAAGATGCCAAGACAAAAGTAGATCCTCGTCTTGCAAAATTATCGGAACTTTTTGATGAACCATCAAATGAAGATGATAAAGCGTAAGATTGGAATATATTGCATCAATTAAGGTGCAAGACTTTACAAGGAGGTGTAGCAAAATGGCAGTACCAGCTAGAAGAACATCAAAAGCTAAAAAAGCAAAACGTCGTACACACTACAAATTGACAATCAAAGGTTTAAACGAATGTGCAAACTGTGGTGAAATGAAAAAAAGCCATCACGTATGTGCAAATTGTGGTTACTACGATGGTAAGGACGTAATGTCTAAAGAAGCTTAATACATTTTAATTAGAAAATGTAAAAACCTCAAGGCTAACCATGGAGCCTTGAGGTTTATTTTTTTGTGATACTTTAAAACTTTCCTAGCTCGTCCATTAATATTAAAACAACGTCATAAAAATATATGCTTCTTTGGTTTGCAATAGTGCCATGTTAAGCTATAATGATAGAGATTAGGGAGAACATCCCATATGTAGGAGGAGTTCATATGTCAAAACAACAAATCGGCGTTGTCGGTATGGCCGTAATGGGTAAAAACTTAGCCCTTAATATTGAAAGTCGTGGGTATTCAGTTGCCCTCTTTAACCGTACTGGATCAAAGACAACTGCTGTGGTGGAAGAACACCCAGACAAAAAATTTAAAGCAACTTATTCAATCGAAGAATTTGTCGATTCGATCGAAAAACCACGTCGAATCCTTCTAATGGTAAAGGCTGGTCCGGCAACGGATGCAACCATCCAAGAATTACTTCCGCATTTAGATAAAGGAGATATTTTAATCGATGGAGGAAATACTTTCTTCAAAGACACGATTCGTCGGAATGAAGAACTAGCTAACTCTGGTATCAACTTTATCGGCACAGGTGTATCAGGTGGGGAAGAAGGAGCCTTAAAAGGACCTTCAATCATGCCTGGAGGGCAAAAAGAAGCCTATGAATTGGTTGCACCAATCTTAGAGCAAATCTCTGCTAAAGCAGAAGACGGGGCCCCTTGTGTGACTTACATCGGTCCTAATGGTGCTGGTCATTATGTCAAAATGGTTCATAACGGCATCGAATATGGCGATATGCAATTGATTGCAGAATCTTATGACTTGATGAAAAACATTTTAGGCTTATCAGTTGAAGAGATGGCTGACATCTTTAAAGAATGGAATCAAGGTGAGTTAGATAGTTACTTGATTGAGATTACTGCAGATATTCTAACAAGAAAAGATGATGAAGGGACTGGTAAACCAATCGTTGACGTCATCATGGACGCTGCTGGTAACAAAGGAACAGGGAAATGGACGAGCCAAAGTGCGTTAGACCTGGGTGTTCCTTTACCATTGATCACAGAATCAGTTTTTGCCCGCTACATTTCAGCATACAAAGATGAACGTGTCCGAGCAAGCAAAGTGCTAACCCGCACGAATGAGTTTTCATTTACTGGAGATAAAAAAGAGTTAATCGAAAAAATCCGTGAAGCATTGTACTTCAGCAAAATTATGAGTTATGCTCAAGGTTTTGCTCAATTACGTGTTGCATCTAAAGAATATGGTTGGGATCTGCCATTTGGTGAAATTGCTAAGATCTGGCGCGCTGGGTGTATCATTCGTGCTCGTTTCTTACAAAAAATCACTGATGCTTATGACAAGGATTCTGATATCGAAAATCTTTTATTAGATGATTATTTTGTCGACATCACCAATAAATACCAACAAGCAGTAAGAGATGTAGTCGCACTAGCTGTCCAAGCAGGCGTTCCAGTACCAACTTTTTCTTCTGCGATTGCTTATTTCGATTCTTATAGAGCAGAACGCTTACCGGCAAATATTATCCAAGCGCAACGTGATTATTTTGGTGCGCACACCTATGAACGGGTAGATAAAGAAGGAATCTTCCATTATTCATGGTATCATGAAGAGTAATCTTTTCGCTTCTTGAAGATGAAGAAAAATAAAAGATGACATGAGAGCTGGAGTCAACTGAAAAGAGAAGACTTCAGCTCTTTTTAAAAATTGTTATCCATGATAAAATGGTTATAGATTTTTAAGTAGATTATCGGTATAATAATAGAGTTTTGAAAAGCCCGTAGAATAGAAAGGAAAAAAATTGATGAGTAATATTCTAATCATTGAAGATGAGAAAAACTTAGCTCGGTTTGTCGAGTTAGAATTAAAGCATGAAGGCTACAATGCAGAAGTACATTACAATGGCCGTACAGGATTAGATGCAGCGTTAAACAATGAATGGGATGCTATTTTATTAGACTTGATGTTACCAGAATTAAATGGACTAGAAGTATGCCGTCGTGTCCGTCAAGTTAAAAATACACCAATCATTATGATGACTGCTAGAGACTCAGTAATCGATCGTGTCTCAGGATTAGATCATGGTGCAGATGACTATATCGTTAAACCTTTTGCGATTGAAGAATTATTAGCTCGTTTACGTGCCTTATTACGTCGTATCGACATTGAAGGAGACAAGAATGTAGCGAAACAAACAACGATCACCTATCGTGACCTAACGATCGAAAAAGAAAATCGTGTCGTACGACGCGGCAGTGAAGTCATTGAGTTAACAAAACGTGAATATGAATTGTTACTTACTTTGATGGAAAATGTAAATGTTGTATTAGCCCGTGATGTTTTACTAAACAAAGTATGGGGATACGAAACAGAAGTCGAAACGAATGTTGTGGATGTCTATATTCGTTATCTTCGTAATAAAATTGATGTTCCTGGAGAAGAAAGTTATATCCAAACTGTCCGTGGAACAGGCTATGTGATGCGCTCGTGATAAAACCGAAAAATTCTGAAAAAAGAGAACTTAAAGGTCCCTCCTTGACAATCAAGTGGGCCTTTGCAAGTTCTTTCTTTATATTCGTTGTTTTTACCATTTTTGCGGTCATTACGTATAAGTCTTCAATCAATCTAATCGTGGCAAAAGAGCGAAACAATGACGAACGAACGATCTCAGAAGTCGCTTCACGATTAGCCAATGCAAATGAAGAGCTGACATTAGTCAACACTTACCGCAACTTAACAAATGCAGAAAATAATACGAGCATCAGTGACACATCAATCATTGAAGGGAATTTGATGAAAATCGATTCGTTCATTTCAGAATTAGGACAATCTTCAATGGATCTATATGTCTATAACTTAGATGAAAAATTAATTTTTAAAACGCATGAAAAAGATCGTTCATTGATCCAAACAACTAGAAAAGTGCCAACGATCGTCACGTTAGATGGCAAAACTGGTTTTCTTTCTGTCCAGCCGATCTATTCTAAAGAAACGAGAGAAAAGATTGGTTATGCTCAAAGTTTTTATGAACTTTCATCTTTTTATGATATTCGGAACAAGTTATTATTGACACTCATCGTATTAGAAGTTGTTTCCTTGATTTTAAGTAGTATACTCGGGTTTTTCTTATCCTCTTATTTCTTAAAACCATTAAAGGTCTTACGAGACACGATGGATACGATTCGTAAAGACCCACAATCAGATATTCATATGCCGGAAATCGATACGAATGATGAACTAGCTGATCTTGCTGAAATCTTCAATGAGATGCTTGATCGCATGCGTCTTTATATTGAACAGCAAGAACAATTTGTGGAAGACGTTTCTCATGAATTAAGAACTCCAGTAGCAATCATTGAGGGACACTTGAGTTTATTGAATCGTTGGGGGAAAGATGATCCTGAAATCTTAGAAGAATCACTAGCTGCAAGCATGCAGGAAATTAGCCGAATGAAGAGTTTGGTTCAGGAAATGCTTGATCTTTCCAGAGCAGAACAAGTGGATATGCATTATGCGAATGAAACGACATTAGCGAAAGAAGTCACTTACCAGGTTTACAATAACTTCAAAATACTATATCCAGATTATGTCATTACTTTAGATGACGATTTAGCAAAAGAAGTGACTCTGCAAATTTATCGTAACCACTTTGAACAGCTAATCATTATTATTTTGGATAATGCAGTGAAGTATTCAACCAATCGAAAAGAAGTGCATATTTCGATTTCTTCTACATTGAGCGAATTTGAAATTGCGATTCAAGACTTTGGAGAAGGCATACCACAAGAAGACCTTAATAAGATTTTCAATCGCTTTTATCGTGTCGACAAAGCCAGAGCACGAACAAAAGGTGGTAATGGGTTAGGCTTATCCATCGCTAAGCAATTGGTTGAAAATTATAAAGGGAGAATCAATGCAGAAAGTGTCGTTGGGCAGGGTACCATTTTTAGGATCTTTATTCCGATTGTAAAAGAAGAAAACAAGTAAAGGGGGTTAACTTTACTTGTTTTTTTTATTCAAAAAACAAACAATATAGGGAAGTGCTCGAATTTATAAAAAACGTAAATACGCGGAACCGAACTTTTGTATCTGAATTGGTGTTAAACGCGCTGAAAAAACTATAAAAAAACGTCAAAATACTAATTATCGAGAGGAATATTCGCTTTTAAAAATTATAGTGAAAAATATGTTTTTTTCTATTGCATTTTTCGACAGTCCTTGATATATTATTATTTGTTCTGATAAAGCGTGATGAATTTCACTTTAAAATTTGTTGAAAAAACATATTGACGATGAAAAATCACCATGTTATAATAACGAAGTCGCTTGATTAAGAAGTGACGAAAAGATTGAAATATCAATGAAAAAAGTTGTTGACAAATAACAATTTAAATGATATGATAATCAAGTCGTTAAGAACACGGCAAACAACTCAGTCAAAAAAACTTGAAAAAAGTTATTGACAAAACCTTAAGAAAATGTTAAGATATAAGAGTTGTTGAAAGAAAAATGTAGACCTTTGAAAACTGAACAAAGCAAAGACAAACCAAATGTGTAGGGCGTCTTGATTGATTCAAGACAACAAACATTTTTAACAAGCAAGCAATATGCTAGCAAACAATTGAGCTTAACAATCGTAAGATTGTTCGAACTTTTTATGAGAGTTTGATCCTGGCTCAGGACGAACGCTGGCGGCGTGCCTAATACATGCAAGTCGAACGCTTCTTTTTCCACCGGAGTTTGCTCCACCGGAAAAAGAGGAGTGGCGAACGGGTGAGTAACACGTGGGTAACCTGCCCATCAGAAGGGGATAACACTTGGAAACAGGTGCTAATACCGTATAACAATCGAAACCGCATGGTTTTGATTTGAAAGGCGCTTTCGGGTGTCGCTGATGGATGGACCCGCGGTGCATTAGCTAGTTGGTGAGGTAACGGCTCACCAAGGCGACGATGCATAGCCGACCTGAGAGGGTGATCGGCCACATTGGGACTGAGACACGGCCCAAACTCCTACGGGAGGCAGCAGTAGGGAATCTTCGGCAATGGACGAAAGTCTGACCGAGCAACGCCGCGTGAGTGAAGAAGGTTTTCGGATCGTAAAACTCTGTTGTTAGAGAAGAACAAGGATGAGAGTAACTGTTCATCCCTTGACGGTATCTAACCAGAAAGCCACGGCTAACTACGTGCCAGCAGCCGCGGTAATACGTAGGTGGCAAGCGTTGTCCGGATTTATTGGGCGTAAAGCGAGCGCAGGCGGTTTCTTAAGTCTGATGTGAAAGCCCCCGGCTCAACCGGGGAGGGTCATTGGAAACTGGGAGACTTGAGTGCAGAAGAGGAGAGTGGAATTCCATGTGTAGCGGTGAAATGCGTAGATATATGGAGGAACACCAGTGGCGAAGGCGGCTCTCTGGTCTGTAACTGACGCTGAGGCTCGAAAGCGTGGGGAGCAAACAGGATTAGATACCCTGGTAGTCCACGCCGTAAACGATGAGTGCTAAGTGTTGGAGGGTTTCCGCCCTTCAGTGCTGCAGCTAACGCATTAAGCACTCCGCCTGGGGAGTACGACCGCAAGGTTGAAACTCAAAGGAATTGACGGGGGCCCGCACAAGCGGTGGAGCATGTGGTTTAATTCGAAGCAACGCGAAGAACCTTACCAGGTCTTGACATCCTTTGACCACTCTAGAGATAGAGCTTCCCCTTCGGGGGCAAAGTGACAGGTGGTGCATGGTTGTCGTCAGCTCGTGTCGTGAGATGTTGGGTTAAGTCCCGCAACGAGCGCAACCCTTATTGTTAGTTGCCATCATTTAGTTGGGCACTCTAGCAAGACTGCCGGTGACAAACCGGAGGAAGGTGGGGATGACGTCAAATCATCATGCCCCTTATGACCTGGGCTACACACGTGCTACAATGGGAAGTACAACGAGTCGCAAAGTCGCGAGGCTAAGCTAATCTCTTAAAGCTTCTCTCAGTTCGGATTGTAGGCTGCAACTCGCCTACATGAAGCCGGAATCGCTAGTAATCGCGGATCAGCACGCCGCGGTGAATACGTTCCCGGGCCTTGTACACACCGCCCGTCACACCACGAGAGTTTGTAACACCCGAAGTCGGTGAGGTAACCTTTTGGAGCCAGCCGCCTAAGGTGGGATAGATGATTGGGGTGAAGTCGTAACAAGGTAGCCGTATCGGAAGGTGCGGCTGGATCACCTCCTTTCTAAGGAATATTACGGAGACTACACTGTTTGTTTTATACTTTGTTCAGTTTTGAGAGGTCTACTCTCAAAAATAAATCGGGGCCTTAGCTCAGCTGGGAGAGCGCCTGCTTTGCACGCAGGAGGTCAGCGGTTCGATCCCGCTAGGCTCCATTAACAACATTAGTTGTTAAAACATTTTGTTCATTGAAAACTGGATATTTGAAGTAAATTAGTAATACAAACCGAGAACACCGCGTTGAATGAGTTTTTTAATAAGTTCAATTGCTTATTTTCTTGATCGGACTTCTATCGCTAGAAGAAAGATCAAAACCCAACCGCAAGGTTGATAAGGTTAAGTGAATAAGGGCGCACGGTGGATGCCTTGGCACTAGGAGCCGATGAAGGACGGGACTAACACCGATATGCTTTGGGGAGCTGTACGTAAGCTATGATCCAGAGATTTCCGAATGGGGGAACCCAGCATCTTTTATAGGATGTTACGTTTGCGTGAATACATAGCGCATTCGAGGTAGACGCAGAGAACTGAAACATCTAAGTACCTGCAGGAAGAGAAAGAAAATTCGATTCCCTGAGTAGCGGCGAGCGAAACGGGAAAAGCCCAAACCAATGAGCTTGCTCATTGGGGTTGTAGGACTCCAATATGGTAGTTCTTTCAGATAGTCGAATGACTTGGAAAAGTCAGTCAAAGAGGGTAAAAACCCCGTAGATGAAATTTGGAAGGCACCTAGGAGGATCCTGAGTACGGCGGAACACGAGGAATTCCGTCGGAATCCGGGAGGACCATCTCCCAAGGCTAAATACTCCCTAGTGACCGATAGTGAACCAGTACCGTGAGGGAAAGGTGAAAAGCACCCCGGAAGGGGAGTGAAATAGAACCTGAAACCGTGTGCCTACAACAAGTCAAAGCCCGTTAATGGGTGATGGCGTGCCTTTTGTAGAATGAACCGGCGAGTTACGATTGCATGCGAGGTTAAGTTGAAGAGACGGAGCCGCAGCGAAAGCGAGTCTGAATAGGGCGTTTGAGTATGTAGTCGTAGACCCGAAACCATGTGATCTACCCATGTCCAGGTTGAAGGTGCGGTAAAACGCACTGGAGGACCGAACCCACGTACGTTGAAAAGTGCGGGGATGAGGTGTGGGTAGCGGAGAAATTCCAAACGAACTTGGAGATAGCTGGTTCTCTCCGAAATAGCTTTAGGGCTAGCCTCGGAATTGAGAATGATGGAGGTAGAGCACTGTTTGGACTAGGGGCCCATCTCGGGTTACCGAATTCAGATAAACTCCGAATGCCATTCATTCATATCCGGGAGTCAGACTGTGAGTGATAAGATCCATAGTCGAAAGGGAAACAGCCCAGACCACCAGCTAAGGTCCCAAAATATATGTTAAGTGGAAAAGGATGTGGGGTTGCACAGACAACTAGGATGTTGGCTTAGAAGCAGCCACCATTTAAAGAGTGCGTAATAGCTCACTAGTCGAGTGACCCTGCGCCGAAAATGTACCGGGGCTAAACATATTACCGAAGCTGTGGAGTACACCTTTAGGTGTATTGGTAGGAGAGCGTTCTAAGGGCGTTGAAGGCAGATCGTGAGGACTGCTGGAGCGCTTAGAAGTGAGAATGCCGGTATGAGTAGCGAAAGACAGGTGAGAATCCTGTCCACCGAATGACTAAGGTTTCCTGGGGAAGGCTCGTCCGCCCAGGGTTAGTCGGGACCTAAGCCGAGGCCGACAGGCGTAGGCGATGGACAACAGGTTGATATTCCTGTACTCGTTGTTTTTGTTTGAGCAATGGAGGGACGCAGGAGGCTAAGGAATGCAGACGATTGGAAATGTCTGTCTAAGCAGTAAGTCTTGATAGGAGTCAAATGCTTCTGTCTGTACGGACAAGCTGTGATGGGGAGGGAAATAATAGTACCGAAGTTCCTGATGTCACACTGCCGAGAAAAGCTTCTAGTGAGAAAACAACGACCCGTACCGCAAACCGACACAGGTAGTCGAGGAGAGAATCCTAAGGTGAGCGAGAGAACTCTCGTTAAGGAACTCGGCAAAATGACCCCGTAACTTCGGGAGAAGGGGTGCTGATCTAAGATCAGCCGCAGTGAATAGGCCCAAGCGACTGTTTATCAAAAACACAGGTCTCTGCAAAATCGTAAGATGAAGTATAGGGGCTGACGCCTGCCCGGTGCTGGAAGGTTAAGAGGAGTGCTTAGCGTATGCGAAGGTACGAATTGAAGCCCCAGTAAACGGCGGCCGTAACTATAACGGTCCTAAGGTAGCGAAATTCCTTGTCGGGTAAGTTCCGACCCGCACGAAAGGCGTAACGATTTGGGCACTGTCTCAACGAGAGACTCGGTGAAATTTTAGTACCTGTGAAGATGCAGGTTACCCGCGACAGGACGGAAAGACCCCATGGAGCTTTACTGTAGTTTGATATTGAGTGTCTGTACCGCATGTACAGGATAGGTAGGAGCCGTAGAAATCGGAACGCTAGTTTCGATGGAGGCGCTGGTGGGATACTACCCCTGCGTTATGGCCACTCTAACCCGCACCACTGATCGTGGTGGGAGACAGTGTCAGATGGGCAGTTTGACTGGGGCGGTCGCCTCCTAAAAGGTAACGGAGGCGCCCAAAGGTTCCCTCAGAATGGTTGGAAATCATTCGAAGAGTGTAAAGGCAGAAGGGAGCTTGACTGCGAGACCAACAAGTCGAGCAGGGACGAAAGTCGGGCTTAGTGATCCGGTGGTTCCGCATGGAAGGGCCATCGCTCAACGGATAAAAGCTACCCTGGGGATAACAGGCTTATCTCCCCCAAGAGTCCACATCGACGGGGAGGTTTGGCACCTCGATGTCGGCTCGTCGCATCCTGGGGCTGTAGTCGGTCCCAAGGGTTGGGCTGTTCGCCCATTAAAGCGGCACGCGAGCTGGGTTCAGAACGTCGTGAGACAGTTCGGTCCCTATCCGTCGCGGGCGTTGGAAATTTGAGAGGAGCTGTCCTTAGTACGAGAGGACCGGGATGGACTTACCGCTGGTGTACCAGTTGTTCTGCCAAGGGCATTGCTGGGTAGCTATGTAGGGAAGGGATAAACGCTGAAAGCATCTAAGTGTGAAGCCCACCTCAAGATGAGATTTCCCATTTCTTTAAGAAAGTAAGATCCCTGAGAGATGATCAGGTAGATAGGTCAGGAGTGGAAGTACAGTGATGTATGGAGCGGACTGATACTAATCGATCGAGGACTTAACCACATTGGTAAAGAAAAAACTCGGTAGAGTTTACGAAATACTTCAAATCCAGTTTTGAGTGAGCAAAAGCAAACTCAATAATGATAACACCACAGTGTGGTGGCGATAGCGAGAAGGATACACCTGTAACCATGCCGAACACAGAAGTTAAGCTTCTTAGCGCCGATTGTAGTGAGGGGTTGCCCCTTGTGAGAGTAGGACGTCGCCACGCGGTTTATATAAACCCCCATAAGATTATCTTATGTGTGTGTTCGTTGTAAAAAACGAACAAGGTGATTCCGGCATAGCTCAGTTGGTAGTAGCGCATGACTGTTAATCATGATGTCGTAGGTTCGAGTCCTACTGCCGGAGTTCTCATTTATGAGAAAGAGTAATGAGCTTCTTTCACTCTGGAGAGTTGTCCGAGAGGCCGAAGGAGCATGATTGGAAATCATGTAGATGGTTCACGCTGTCTCAAGGGTTCGAATCCCTTACTCTCCGTAGCATTTTCCTGGCCCGTTGGTCAAGCGGTTAAGACACCGCCCTTTCACGGCGGTAACACGGGTTCGAGTCCCGTACGGGTCATTAATTGAAAAATGGAGGTTTAGCTCAGCTGGGAGAGCATCTGCCTTACAAGCAGAGGGTCAGCGGTTCGATCCCGTTAACCTCCATAATGAACTGGTTCCGTGGTGTAGGGGTTAACATGCCTGCCTGTCACGCAGGAGATCGCGGGTTCGATTCCCGTCGGAACCGTCATTCTTTTTCAATTAATACATTTTAAAATTTGGCGCGGTAGCTCAGTTGGTAGAGCAACGGATTGAAGCTCCGTGTGTCGGCAGTTCGATTCTGTCCCGCGCCACCATGGAGGAGTAGCGAAGTGGCTAAACGCGACGGACTGTAAATCCGTTCCTTAGGGTTCAGTGGTTCGAATCCACTCTCCTCCATTACATAGGGGCATAGTTTAAAGGTAGAACAGCGGTCTCCAAAACCGTTAGTGTGGGTTCAATTCCTGCTGCCCCTGCCATGGCGAATGTGGCGAAGTGGTTAACGCACCGGATTGTGGCTCCGGCATTCGTGGGTTCGATTCCCATCATTCGCCCTTCTTTATTGGGGTATAGCCAAGCGGTAAGGCAAGGGACTTTGACTCCCTCATGCGTTGGTTCGAATCCAGCTACCCCAGTTCTATAATTTCATTTATAGATTGAAAATAGTATAATGGCGGTATAGCCAAGTGGTAAGGCAGAGGTCTGCAAAACCTTCATCACCGGTTCAAATCCGGTTACCGCCTTAGTACTAATAAAATCAACTTGCCGGCGTGGCGGAATTGGCAGACGCGCTGGACTCAAAATCCAGTGCCCGTTAAGGGCGTGCCGGTTCGACCCCGGCCGCCGGTATTGACTAAGATGTACTCATCTTAGTTTTTTATTGAGAAATAAAATAACATTGTTTATAATGGCGAATGTGGCGAAGTGGTTAACGCACCGGATTGTGGCTCCGGCATTCGTGGGTTCGATTCCCATCATTCGCCCTTTCTTATTGGGGTATAGCCAAGCGGTAAGGCAAGGGACTTTGACTCCCTCATGCGTTGGTTCGAATCCAGCTACCCCAGTTTTTTTACGCCGGCGTGGCGGAATTGGCAGACGCGCTGGACTCAAAATCCAGTGCCCGTTAAGGGCGTGCCGGTTCGACCCCGGCCGCCGGTATCATAATGAACCCCTAATGTGTCTTACATTAGGGGTTTTCTTTTTGGTCTCTTTGTTAAATGATGTTGATAAAGAGAAATCTTAGAATCATTTGGACAGAAAGAAGAAAATTTCTTTCTGTTCTTTTTATTTAATTAAAATAGTTTTACCTTGACAGATAATGATCCGTCGTTTAAAAGGATAAAAATTTCGAAAACTCTAAGCAGAATAACTGTATCAGAGAAGATTTTTAGTCTGAGTCAGAAACCTTTTAAACGTTTGTAAAGTTGTTGCACAGGTTTCCGGTAGATGGCTGATTTCTCTGCTTAAACAATATTCTTCGAAATAGATAGTTAGGTCTAGAATAATTAGGGTATCTTTAACAAGCTGTGTATAAGACATTGTGAACCCACTTATGAATTGGTTCATTAAATTAATTCTAAAGGATTTCAAGGTGTCTTTTTTGTACTTTTAAATCATAAAAAGATGTTGGCAAATTTTACCAATATTAAAAAGTATAGAGCCGATTACTTTCAAAAGAATTAGATTTAAATTATAGAAGGAAGTATATCAGTATATTCTTTTTTTATAGAATGAAATAGAAAAATGAACGAAAATAATCGTAGAATATGATAAGAAAGTAAAGTTAATATGACATTGTGAACAATTTCTGAAAGCGTTATATTAGTGTTGTTCAAGACATACTAAATAAATAAGGGGGATAAAGTATGTGTCAAGAGATAAAGTCGGGTCAACCATGGTTTGACACAGATGGTAATCGGATTCAAGCGCATGGTGGTAGTGTAATTTACGTGAATGGACTTTATTATTTCTATGGTGAGAATAAAGAGAACACCAAAGTTGGCTCTGGTATTTGGCACAATGGAGTCAATTGTTATTCATCAGAGGATTTGGTTAATTGGAAATTTGAGGGGACTATTTTAAAGTCATCTAATGATTTAGGAAATCCGTTACATCCATCAAGAATCATGGATCGCCCACATATCATTTATAATAAAAAAAATGATGAATTTGTTATGTGGGTGAAACTTGTAGGAACTGACGAAAATCCAAGAGATTGGAACTACCAATATATGGGAGTAGCTACTTCCAAATCAATAACAGGAGAGTTCAAAATTGTTAATAAACTGATTCCATTGGACATGAGCAGTGGCGATTTTGACTTATTCGTAGATGACGATGAAAAAGCATACTTAGTCTTTGGTAAGGTTCATACAGAAATAGTAATAGCTGATTTAACTGACAATTATCTAGATTTAACAGGTAAATACACAACTCATTTACATTTTTATGGACCGCCGATTGCAAGAGAAGCACCTGCTGTATTTAAGAAGGATAATGAATATTTTATGATTACCTCTGGAACGACAGGTTACTATCCAAATTCATCGTTAGCAGCGAAAGCATCTAATATACATGGTCCATGGTATATAACAGGTGATCCGTGTATAAATGACAATGAGAAAAATTCTTTTAATTCACAAATAAGTAGTGTATTTAAAGTACCAAATAAGGAGTTGTACATCGCAATAGGCGATCGTTGGGTTGTTGACCTGACGAAAAAAATTGAGAAAAGTTCATGGAACATAGATACAAGCATTTCAGAATATGTCTGGCTACCTATTGACTTAAGTAGTGGAATACCACAAATAATTTGGCATCCACACTGGAATCCGAATAAATAGAGAAGGGGAGCCCAAAATGAGTTTGAAAGAAATGGCAAAACAAATTGTAGATGAAGTTGGTGGGAAAGACAATATTGTAAGTGTCACCCATTGTGTAACAAGATTAAGATTTGTATTAGCAGATGAATCTAAAGCAAACGATGATAAAGTAAAAAAAATAGATAAAGTTCTTGGAGTAATGAGAGCAGGTGGTCAATATCAAGTAGTTGTTGGAAATATTGTGAATGATGCCTATAAAGAAGTAGAGAACATTTTGAGTAATGAAGCAAGCAGTAAGGTAGTAACAGCTGATGGAGTTGAAATGTCTGAGGATGTTACTGGAATGAAGGACAAACTTGATTCAATTCGGGACAAAAATAAAGAAAAACTGATTAACAGAGTTTCAAGAATGCTAATGAATACAATTTATCCACTTGTACCAACAATGGCAGCAGTTGGGGTATTTAAAGGATTGCTGGCTCTGTTTGTTTTAGCTGGATTATTAAAAGAGACTGATGGAACTTATATTATTTGGGCAGCAGCCAACGATGGTTTTTTATATTTAATGCCACTAATGATTGCGTTTTCTACAGCAAAATACATGAAGTCAAATCCATATATTGCGGCAGCAATTGCTTCAAGTATGGTATTTCCTGCAATTGTTACAGCTTTGGGTGTAGAAGCGGAGGCTATTAATTTTCTTGGTATTACTGTTCCACAAGTAGGATATGGTAATTCTCTATTTCCAATGCTAATTGGTACAATGATTGCAGCAAAATTTGAACACTTTTTAGATAAGTATATTCCGCAATTTTTAGAATTTATCAAGATTATGATTGTTATTGTTGTTATGATTCCTTTAATGTTTCTTGCAATTGGACCGGTATTTACAGAAGTTGGGAAACTATTAGGTGGCGTTGTAACTGGAATGTATGGTTTAAGCCCAATTCTTGCAGGGTTATTCTTCGGAGCATTTTGGCAGGTATGTGTAATGTTTGGTATCCACTATGCTTTGATTCCTGTTTTGACGGATATTGTTTTACGAGAAGGTTCTAGTGCATTTAACCCAATTTTAGGTATGGGAGTTTGGGCATTAGCAGGTGCATCACTTGGTTTTGCTTTGAAAACAAAAGACAAAACGAAAAAAGCTCTTGGTTTTTCAACAATGACTTCTGCCTTATTTGGGATTACAGAGCCTGCAATCTTTGGAGTTGCTTTGACTTACAGAAAACCATTTATTGCGGCTATGATTTCTGGTGGTATCGCTGGCATGCTGTCTTCATTTCTTGGAGTTAACCAATATTCTCCAGCAACAGTTGGAGGCGTTTTAACATTTGGTGCTCACATGAATCCAAATGGTAATCCCAATTCTTTGATTGGCTGGATAATTTGTTTCTTCGTTGCATTTGGTATTAGTGCAGTCTTAACATTCTTTATGACAAAGCCAGATGAAAAACTGGATATAGCTTAGTATAGGTGTAGTAATCAAATTAAGAAAGGTTTGAGAAAAATTGAATTATCAAAATGCAAACTTATCAAATGTAGAAAGAGCTCATGATCTTCTAAAACGATTAACAACAGAAGAAAAAGTAGCTCAATTACAATGCTACAATCCGAAAGACAAAAATGGTCCTAACTTGGAAAATGATTTTTCTCATGGTGTAGGGGCAGTGGCTTTCCTTGCAGCTGCATGGGATGATTCAAAAGAAATGGTTGCAGAGAAGTTAAATACTTACCAGAAACAAGTGATGAAAAATAGTCGGTTTTCTATTCCAGCATTGTTTCATATAGAAGGATTAACTGGTGTATTGATGCCTGAAGCAACGAGTTTTCCTACTGGGATAGGCAGAGGTTCTGCTTGGAATCCATCTTTAGAAAAAGCAATGGGACAAGTAGTAGGAAAAGAGATGGACGCAGTGGGGATCAAACATGCTCTAGCCCCAGTTCTTGATGTTACAAGAGATGCTAGATTAGGAAGATATGGAGAAAGTTACAGTGAAGATCCTACATTAGTCTCAGCACTGGGTACCTCATATGTTTCAGGAATTCAGAACTCAGGTGAAAATTCAAATTACAAAATTATGGCAACTAGCAAACACTTTATTGGATATCATGCCGGGCAAGGAGGGATCCATGCAGCAGCAAGCAATATCCCTCCTAGAGAATTACAAGAAATATTTGGCAAACCATTCCAAGCAGCAATAGCTAAAGGTAATTTGAGATCTGTAATGAACCAGTATGGTACCGTTGACAGTGAACCTGTTACGGCTTCAAAAAAAATCTTAAAGGATTTGCTGAGAAAAGAAATGGGATTTAATGGATTACTAGTATCTGACTATGCTTCAATTGAAGAACTGTATACTCGTATGCATGTTTGTGAGAATGCCGATGATACGGCTGCTAAAGTATTAGATGTAGGATTTGATATGGAATTTCCAACACCTAAAGCCTATAGTGATAATTTAGTTAAATTGATTGATCAAGGAGAAATTAATCCCAAATTACTTGATGAGGCTGTTCTACGAATTCTAATCGAAAAATTTAAATTAGGACTTTTTGAAAGTCCATTTGCAAAATCTGAAGAAGAAATTTCGGAAATATTCAACCTTAAAAGTTCTAAAGAGGTTAGTCTGCAATATGCAAGAGAATCACTAGTTCTCTTAAAAAATGAGAATATTTTACCATTAAATACTGATAATAAAAAAATTGCAATTATTGGTCATTTAGGTAAATCAGTAAGAAGTTTGTTTGGCGGTTATTCATATATGAGTGTTGTTGAGTTAGCTATGGGTGCAAGAAATACAATGGCAGGTATAGAAGTTCAAGATTCTGACGTATTATGGAGAAATCAAAAGAAAGCAACTTATCCTGGTAGTATGATAGAGCTTGAAATTCCTAAATTGGAACAAGTTGCCAGGAAAGCCTACGAGCATTGCAACAATATTTTTGAAGAATTTAAAACAGCATGCCCTACAGCAGAAGTGAGTTATGAATATGGCTATCCATATGTTGGTGATGATATGAGCCAACATGAACCAGCGTTAAAACTTGCTGAAGAATCTGACATAACGATTGTCACGGTAGGTGGAAAATATGGTTGGGGGACATCTTGTTCAACGGGTGAAGGTGTTGATTCAAGCAGTATCAATCTTCCTGTCTGTCAAGAAGCATTTCTAGAAAAACTAGGAGAAAAGGGAATTCCTTTTATCGTTGTTCATTTAGATGGTAGACCTATTTCAAGTAATGCTGCTGATAAATACGCTCAAGCAATTATTGAAGCTTGGAATCCGGGGGAATACGGTAGCCAAGCAATTGTTGAGACAATTACTGGCAAAAATAATCCTAGTGGCAGATTACCAGTTTCTATTGCCTATAGCTCAGCGCAAGCACCACTTTACTATAATCATAGTCAAGGATCAAGCTACCATGTAGGAACAGATTCACCTTTTTCGACTTATATTGATTTACCTCATACGCCAAGATACTACTTTGGTTATGGATTGTCATACAGCACTTTTGAATACAGTGGTTTGAATGTTGAGAATAAAGAGATTAAGCCATTTGAACAAGTATGTATTCAAATTACGGTGCAAAATATCAGTGATAGAACAGGTATAGAAACTGTGCAGGTCTATGTTCGAGATAAAGTTGCGTCAATGGTTAGACCAGAGCGCGAATTAGTAGGATTTTGTAAAGTGGTATTAGAACCAAATGAAAGTAAGCAAATTGAGTTTTCTATTTCACCAAGTCAATTTGCATTTCTAGATGAAGATATGAAGTGGAAGATTGAAGCGGGCGAATTTGATTTGTTAGTAGGGAGTTCAGCAAACGATATTCATTTGGAAGAAAAATTCTCCATTAGTGAAAGCAAGTATATGGCAAGCAAAGATAGAAACTTCTATGCTTCTCACAAAATTTTAGACTAAATAATAATGATTAAGGCCGTGAACTTGTTCCCTTGTTTCTTTTAAGGTAATAAAACAAGTCATGGCTTTTCTTGACGGTAAAGTATGTTAAAAATTTAGGAGGAAATACTATGTTCAAAATATTTAAAAAGAATAAAAGTAAAGATATTACTATTTTTAGTCCAGTAAAAGGAAAAGTTATCCCTATTGAATATATCAACGATGGGGTATTTTCTGAAAAAATGTTAGGTGATGGATTTGCAGTTATTCCTAATAGTAATGAAATATATTCTCCAGTCATCGGTAAAGTAGTAAATATTTTCCCAACAAAGCATGCGATAGGTATTCAAACAGATGCGGGATTGGAAATACTTATTCATATAGGTTTAGACACAGTTGAGCTGAATGGAGAACCTTTTGAGTTGCTGATAGATATAGGGGAAACGGTTGATGAAAATACCTTATTAATGAAGGTTGATTGGCCTTTAATAGAAGCCAAAGGGAAAGGAAACCCAGTGATAGTTGTGTTCACGGATACTGAAATAATAGACTTGATAGAAATGAAGACTGACTCTGATACGGTTGAAAAACAACCAATTGGATTAGTCCAGCTAAAGTGAAAGTTTAATACTATGAGAACTCGATATTTGCTATGGTTCAGGATATAGGGATGTGGAAAAAATTGAGTGTGCTGTCTTTAAAAAACGGTAAAGACATTAATATATCAATCTTCAATTATAAAAAAATGAGTACATGGCTTCTTTTATGCCGAATCAACTAAGCAACTGGCCTTACAAAATATCTTATAAAAATATAGAATTGTCTGTCGAATTTGAATGTATAAAAACAAATAAAATATTTCATGGACTTGTAGAAACTAAAGGTTCAGTTTTTTCTTATACTGCAGGTAGAGGTCATAGATATTTAATCCATGACAAGAAGTATTGTGAGCAGCAAAGTAACTGGGTAAGTGAAAGTTTCTCTTCTCCTCGAAAAAAGAGAGAAGAGAAATTCTTTTAACGCAAGAAGACAGTTGATTTATTATGACGACATTTCTTAAAAAGTAGCTAAACAATTTTAGTTACTTTTTAAGAAATTTAAAGTAATAGAAGTCTGTTACATTGCGTCTGCTATCTTTTATTATCTTTCCGAAGGTAGCTTATTGAATTTTTCTTTGTATTTATTATAGAAGAAAGTTGGGTTTGTAAAACCGGCTGCAATGGCTACATCATTAATTGTTAAGTCAGAATGTTGTAATAGCGCATGTGCACGGTCTAGTTTTTTCTCTAAAATAATTTCTGAATAACTTTTTCCAATTTTCTTTTTCAATAAGGTGCTTAGATAATTTGGTGTGTAATTAAATTTTTTGGCCAATAAAGATAAATCCAAACTTTCATAATTTGTTTCCAAATATTTTAGAATTTCCAATATTTCCTGTTCTTTGCGGCTTGTTTGACCGTTTGTTTCATAATCAAAGTCTCGAAGCAGCTTAATAAAAAAGATACTAAGATAATGACTAATGACTTGTTTATCTCCTATATTTGGAGAGTACGATTCAAGCAACATATCACAAATTGTAGAGTGAATTTTTTCAAAGTCCCTGTTTTTAAAAATAATGTATTGACGGTGATTGGCAGTTTCAGATATGACATTCATTATGAAATCTGTAATGATACCTTTATTTAAAGAATTTGAGAGCAGCTGGTTTTTAAAGTAGTTTTTATGAATCAATATATTGATTATAATATCTTGCTCCCCTGTTTCTTTAATTGAGTGAGGGACATCTGTATCAATTAGACAAATTTGTCCTTTGGTAAGGAGAACTTCTCTGCCATCAATGATTTGTGTGCATTGACCATTAAAAATATAATTGATCTCTATGAAATTGTGTATGTGTGTAGGAACTGGAGCAAATCGATTATGTTTTTGAATGGTAAAGTCGTCATTTTTAGGAATATAGCCATCAAATATATAGACTTTTTGTTGGTTAATCATCTTGAATTTCATGAATTCATAAGATTTTGAAAGAGTGTGGGTTTCTAAATAACGCAGTTCACTTTTATTTTTCTTATACAAGTTTTTTTCTAGTAATTGCAGCTCCATGAGAGTAGAAGCACTCCTTTCGTAGAAAATGATATAAAAATACATGTGTTTTGACATTGATGGATGAATGTAATCATAATACCATATTATAAGAAAATAAAAAATTTTCTTACATATGTATGAAAAATAGAAAGTGAGGAAATTAGATAATTGAAGAAAATTGTTAAGGCAATTAACCGAGAATATGATAATCATTTTTTACCTTTTTTATGGATGCATGGAGAAGATCATCAGATAATTGGTGAGTATTTAGAAAAAATCTCTAATGTAGGTATCCAATCGATTTGCATTGAATCAAGGCCGTATGAGAACTTTTTAGAGGAGCAATGGTGGTCTGATTTGTCATTTATTATTAAAGAATGTAAAAAGCTAAACATGACTGTCTGGGTACTAGACGATAAGCATTTTCCAACAGGCTATGCAGCGGGAGTAATCGAAGCACAGTATCCTCATTTACAAAAACAGTTCTTAGCAATGAAGTCATTGGATTTTGTTGGACCACGAGAAGATGCAGAAATTCTGCTAGATTGGTTGGTTTCAGAACGGCCAAATATAATGAATGTTGGGACAGAGATAGAAAAGCTTTCGGCTCATTCAAATAACATAAAAAATGAGATCTTGGGTATTTTTGCAGCTAAGAAAACAGCCTACAGTGAAATTGATGAAGAAATAATTATTGATCTTAGTGAGTATATGAATGAACGTACGCTATTTTGGAGTGTACCTGAAGGTGAGTGGACCATTTTTGCTTTGTACACTACATTCGAAGGTGGGGAAGAAGCCACAAAAGGGTACTTAAACCCATTAGTTAAAGAATCCACACAAGTATTAATAGATACCGTTTATGAGCCTCATTATAAGCATTTTGGTAAAGAATTTGGAAAAACAATTGCTGGATTTTTTTCTGATGAACCACGTTTTGGTAATGTTAAAGGACCAAATGCATCAATTGGAAGACAAGAAATGCAACTATCATGGAGAAAAGGGTTAGAGGTTGAATTAGCAGAAAAAATGAGGATTCCTCAAGATAAAATATACCCCTATTTATTGCTATTGTTTACTGGTGAAAATAAAGAAGCGCACGAAGTTCGATACCAGTATATGAATTTAGTAAGTCAGTTGTATTCAGAGAATTTCTCCGAGGTCATTGGAGAATGGTGTAATAATCGAAATGTTGAATATATTGGTCATGTGATTGAAGATAATAACGCTCATGCTCGTTTAGGTTATGGTGCTGGTCATTTCTTTAGGTCAATGGCAGGACAGCAGATGTCAGGAATTGATGTTGTATTACATCAATTGATTCCTCGCCAAAACAATGGTTTATTTAAGTCGTATACAAGTACCGGTTGGGATGGAGAATTTTTCACATATGGATTAGCAAAATTAGGTTCCTCACTAGGTCAATTAGACCCACAAAAAAAAGGAAGAACGATGTGTGAAGTTTATGGAGCATATGGCTGGTCTGAAGGACTTCGTTTAATGAAATGGATAACAGATCACATGCTAGTAAATGGAGTAAATTATTTTGTTCCTCATGCATTTACAATGAAAAAATTTCCAGATCCTGATTGTCCACCACATTTTTATGCACATGGTCATAATATGCAATTTCCATATATGAATAAGTTGATTGAATATGTAAATCGAATCAGTTATTTGCTTTCAGAAGGGAAATTTACTAGTTCAGTTGGAGTGTTATATCATGCCGAAGCAGAGTGGTCTGGAGACTATATGTTATTTCAAAAGCCTGCTAGAACTTTAACTGAAAATCAAATTGGTTTTAATATCGTTTCTGCAGACATGCTAACCAACCAAGCACTTATTGTTGACTCAAAATTTGTGTTAAATGAAATGACATTCAATACATTGATCATACCGTATTCAGAAAGACTACCAATCAAATTGCTTAATCAGATAACCCGTCTAGCAGATAAAGGCGTATCAGTTATTTTTGTAGACGGCTATCCATTAGGGACTAGTGAAAACATAACGGATACAGAGTTATTTGAGAAGATCAAAGAAAAATGTAAAGTAAGTAATTTAAGCGATTTAAATAAGAATCTTAGAAATCAAGTGGATCAATTAGAAGTAGATAAAGTTTCTCCATATTTGAGGTATTATCACTATACTCAAAAAGATGGAGAGATATTCATGCTATTTAACGAAGATCTGTATGAACCACTAGAATTTGCTGCTTCATTTCCAACAAAAGAAGATTTATTAATCTATAATCCAATTGAAAATAGGATTGTTCGACCAACTAAAATACAAGGTAAGTACCAGGTCTATTTAGATCGCGGAGAAACACTTATTTTTTATACTGAAAATGAACTTAAACAACGTATTGAGGTGGATGAAGTTGGAATAAATGAATCATCTTTAAATCATTATCCTTGGTCTGTGGAAATTGTTAGAGGATATGGATTACCTGAAAGAAGAAATTGGAATTTTGATAAGCTACCGAATCTAACAAAGTTACCTGAATTTAGTGATTTTTCTGGTGAATTAATTTATAAAACTTACTTCGAATCTAAAAGCGAAAAGTTATCTCTGAATATTTCAGATCTATCTGAAATAGCAACAGTTCGATTAAATGGCGAGGAGATTGGAACTAAAATTTCATATCCGTATAATTTTGATTTATCCGAAAAACTTAGGGTAGGTAAAAATGAATTGGAGGTAGCTGTTGTAAATAATTTAGGTCGTCATGTGAAGGACTACTTATCTCAATACTTATATTTAGACCCAGTAGGAATTTCAGGAAGTGTTACATTGATTGAATATTAAATGTCCGGTCTGCTAGTTAAAATAAAGATTAAGAAATTTATAGAGAATTGATTTCTTGATTTTTATACTATCACTGCTTGAGAAACTCGTTTAATCGCTTTGTTGGTAATTTTATGTAGGAGGGAAATGAGTGGGTAACGTGAATTTTTCAAAAGAAGTTGCTGTGACAAATAAAAGGAATGTATTTGATGCATTTTCAGCAACTGTTTCAGGTATTTTTTCTCCCGTTCTAGGGATATTAGCTGCTTCAGGTACAATTAAAGGTATATTGTCTATTCTGCAAGTAAGTCATATTCTTAAAGATGATTCAGGGACATATATTATTATATTTGCTATTTCAAATACATTTTTCTATTTTATGCCAGTTGTACTCGGTGCCTCAGCGGCAAAATATTTCAAAATAGATAGCTATTTGGGAATGATTATTGGTGCGTCAATGATTTATCCTTCACTTATTCCTTATATTTCAGAAGGAAATTTAACTTTTTTAGGTCTCTCGGTAAATATGACAGATTATACTTTTTCTGTCTTTCCAGTAATTATAGCAGTATGGTTTGCTTCAAAAATTGAAAAACAAATTCAGAAAATCCCATTAAGAGAGATACGTTTTTTAATTCAACCAATGCTTATTTTGATAGTTATTATTCCTAGTTCTTTATTAGCTATCGGACCTTTTGTATCTTGGTTTAGTAAAATTATCGCTGTAATGATGGACTTAGTGTATAGCTTTAGCCCAATTATAGCTGGAATAGTATTAGGTGGAACATGGATTTTATTAATTATACTAGGACTACATTGGCTATTTATCCTTATTTTCATTAGCAATATAGCAGTGCAAGGGTATAATCCAATTTTAGGACTATTACTAGCAAGTCAATTTGCGATTGCAGGAGCATCTTTTGCTGCAGGACTGAAATCAGAAAAGGAAGATTTAACAGCGTTGTGTTATTCAGTAGGAGTCACTACTTTAATAGGTGTTGCTGAACCAGCTCTTTATGGAGTATTACTTCCGTTGAAAAGACCTCTTGTTGCAGCTGTAATTGGTGGCAGTGTAGGGGCAATGATTGCTGGTATGACAAATACAGTACAATATGCTTTTGGCGGATTTGGACTATTAGGAATCCCGTTAATTATCAATAGTAAAGGAATTGATGTCGGTTTTTATGGAGGAATAGCTTCTCAAATTATTGGTTTCACTGTTGCTTTCCTAATAACATTGGTTTGGGGATTAAAAAAAGAAGTAAATAAAAAGGAAATAAAAGCAGATCTATCGATGTATTAGTTAAATAATCACCCAGATGATGTAGGTAAAGAGAAATCTTAGAATCATTTGGACAGAAAGAAGAAAATTTCGGCTCTTTGTCAATAAGAACTGATGCGTGGTGTTAAAAAAAATCTGAGACAGAATGAGGTTCATTCTGACCCAGATTTTTTTGTTATAGAGCCATTTTCTTTTTGAAGCGGACTATTGTCCTACTCTCTATACAGAAAAACATTCCACATCATGAAAAGAACCGTACCTACTGCCGTATAAGAAGCTAAAATGAATAGAGGTAATGAAGATGAAGAAAACGTTTTTCTATCTGATGATTTTTATGAGTTGCTATCGCTACTACAAAGAGCAGAAAATGGTCCTTATCATGGGTGAGGGTTCTACAGGGATTCAAACGTTAGATAGCCTATGATTTTTCTGGCTTCTAGGTATAGTGAAAGTCGTTTTTACCCACTCATCTGTGTTTGAAATAATTCATCTAATCAAACTGAGCCAAGAAAATACAATAATGGTAATCATCTAATTTTAAAAAAATAGGGATCTATCTATTGTTTTTTTGAATACCTCAATAGTTTAAAATTGCTCCCACTCTATACAATTATGAATTAAATGAATTGGACTTTAGTCTAATGTTTTTTACATTAATCAATACTATAATTAATATAGTATTGTGGATTTAAGAAATTAAAGAGGAAAGAGAAAATATAGATGTTAGAGTTAATTATCTCCAAATTTTTTTTGGTACATATTCTATTTTTATTTCTAGCCTATTAAAGTCAAATTTGCTTGTTGGAGGGATTATGGATAATAAGAATCAAAAACTATTTATTGCTCAGTTTATTGCGACGATTTGTGTTGTTGTTATTCATTGTGGGACCATTACTAGTCACCCGATAGTGCATTTTTTTCTAAAAAGTATGGTTTGTCGTATTGCTGTTCCATTCTTTTTTGTAAATAATGCATATTTCTTTCGGATAAATAGTAAGAGGGAAGGCTATTCGAAGATGTGGCTAAGAAGAATAGTACGTCTATATACTATAGTGTTTTTGCTGTACATTCCGTTTGGTGTTCAACTGTTACAAGATACAGTTGATATTCAGTGGAATTTATGGTCAATATTATTGGCATTGGTAGTTAGTTTCCTATATACTGGAAGCTTCTATCACTTATGGTATTTTCCTGCTTTGATAAGTTCATTAGCTATAGTTAAATATATGTTTCAAAGATTTAGATATAAATGGATTTTTCTGATTTGCTTTTTATTTTTTTCTGTTGGTTCCCTTGAAACGTATTCCTTATTTATATCAAATCCAATGGTCATATCAGTTATGGAAAAATACTTTAATATTTTTTTTACTACAAGAAATGGGTTATTCTTTAGTCCACTCTTTATTTCCATAGGGTTTGTTTTGGCTGATAATGTACATAATTTAGAAAAGCATCGAAAGTTATTAATATATGGACTAGTCGCTGCGTGTTTTTTAGGAGGAGTCGAAGGGATAATCACATTTTATAATCAAGGAATCGATAAGAATTTTATGTATTTCACAATCCCTTTTATTTTTAGTTTGTATGGACTGCTGGTTATTTCTAAAAGTAAAATCAAAAGTTTTGAAAATTTAAACTCCTATAGTAAGAATATATTCTTGTTTCATATGATACCTATTCAAATTTTTAATATGAGGCATGGCGAAATAACACCTATAAATGGATTATTCCGCTTGATGTTAGGGGTGTTTGTTCCAATAAGCATTGTTTTGTTTTACAATAAAATTGTGAAACAAATATCAATTTTTTACAAAATTAAAATGTGAGATGAATTGATGCAGCATATTTGTTTGATTATGCTGAATTAGGATTTAAGTCAGCAATCTTGTTTTGAAATAAATCATCTAGTTAAACTGAACTAAGAAAATACGAGATGGGTAATCATCTAATTAAAATAATCAGAGTTCTAGCTAAACCCCAGCCTTCGGGTATCATAGAGCCACTAATGAATCTTACATTTTTGGTCTCTTTGTCAAATGATGTTGGTAAAGAAAATTCTTAGAATCATTTGGACAGAAAGAAGAAAATTTCTTTCTGTTCTTTTTATTTGGTTAAAATAGTATTACCATGACAGATAGTATTCTAGTATCTCTAAAAACGAATAAACGGTGTTCAAACATCAGCTCCTTGAAATAAGCCTGAATTTTTCAAAACATGAGGAGCTGTTTCAAAAAATTCTTTCTTATTGTCATCAGAGCTACCCGATGTTTTCACGACCTCTGATTCACGGTGTTCAAAGAGCTGACCTTCGGCGATAAGTCAAAAAATCTCAAAACATGGGAAGCTGTTTCGAGATTTTCATCCTTAATGCTCCTGCGATTACTCGTCGCAGTTTTTACTTGGTGAGCGCTCAGGTCAAGACACTCTTTTCACAACCTCATGAAATAATGAGGGAGAAGTAAGAAGTAGTTAGTCTCTAAGGATAAACGATCGCCTGCGATAGCTGGGTTATTAATAGGTAGTATGATAAAGTATGAGTAACATATAAAGGATGGTGAATCATATGAAAGTTTTTAAGTTTCTCGTTAAAATGTTCTTAGCTGTAGTAATTCCTGCTTATGCCACTTATGGTTTGTTATCTGATAGGAATAAGTCAGACAGTAAGAAATCAAAACGCACTTAGATTGATTTGATGATTTTATTCGTTGTACCCTGATCCATGGGAATCGAAAAGCTAAAAAGGAGCAAAACTATCAGAGGATGGAATGATTGTCGAACTTTATTTTTGACCTTATTAATACATAATAATGTAAAGGCATTCATTGGAAGGTGAGTCAAAATGAAGAATATTATTGAGTATAAGATACCCTTTAGTTCTAAAAATATTGAAATACAAGTCAAAGAATTTTTGAATTATTATGGGAAAGATAAAACCGTCTTTCACTCGTATGAAGTAGCCAACAAGGCGAAAGAACTTGCAGAAAAGTTTAACGTACCAAAAGATAAAGCCTATCTTGCTGGTTTGTTACATGATATTAGCGTAGTCATTCCTGATGATGAAAGGATAGAACTACAAAAGAGTTTAGGGGAGGAAGTTCTAAAAGAAGAAGAGAAACTACCTATGATTCTCCACCAAAAACAATCAGTATGTATAGCAAAAGAACTATTCAATATCAAGGATAGAGAAATATTATCAGCTATTGAATGTCATACAACGCTTAAAAAAAATGCTTCTAGTTTAGATAAAGTTGTTTTCATTGCAGATAAGATTAAATGGGATAGAGACCATAGTGCTCCTTATTTAAAACAATTGAACAAAGCTTTAGACATCTCTTTAGATCAAGGGTGTAAAACCTATATTGAGTGGGCTTTAACGGATATTTTCGTTTTACATCCTTGGTTAAAAGACGCAATGTGTGACTTAGGAATGTGAGTTTATGGGAAATTTCTATTTGGTTCAATAAAGAATTTGTGTTTTTTATGATTATATTTTCGTCAGTTAATTTTATAGAGAGATTACTATTTTTTATGTCGAATGAGTGCAATCACCGATGAGGACTAGACAAACGGTTATTCTCAAAGCAGTAAAAGACATACACAATTTTACTTAGTAGTTTGGCGTGATCAAATAAGTTCTTTCAGATTGATGGGTTGAATAACTTCATCTTAGCGGTAGTGTAGTAGTTTTTTATAAAAAATCAGGACCGATAGAATACTCTATCAGTCCTACAATGATTGAGTGTTCGTCTGGTCTAGAGACTAAAAGGTGAGTGTCCTAGACTTAACATGTTTTACTAGATCTGCTTTAAACGAAAGCAGAAGAAGTTGTCTACTGAAATCACTATACAATTTATTCTGATAATGGAATCAGATTCATTTCTTCATGATAAGACATTTCCCAAAAAAGATACTCAAATTCCAAACTTGATATAAAAATTTGTTTTATTTTTTGTTGGTCTTTCGCACTTTTCATTTCGACTAATTCATCCAACAGGTCAAACATCCACTCAAATGATTTTTCAAAACTAGGATCTGCATATAAATCAATCCAGGAGCGATAGGGGTTCTTTTCTAAACTCGATTGATATCGTTTTTTTAAACGACTCGCATAATCGTAATAGGTCCAAGCACATGGAAGGATAGCTGCGATGATTTCAGCTACACCTCCACTATGGCCGATTGCTAGCATATTTTTTGTATAAGAGCGATTGTAAAAAGAAGGTTGTACGGTGTTAAATTCTTCTTTTTCAATAGCATAATCCAACATATATTGGCGATGTAAGTCAAGTTCTGTTGCTAGAATACTGTATTGTGCTTCAACAAAATGAAATAATTGATGTTCATTGTCTGATTTGGTGGCAGCTAATGCGAATACTTTAGCATATTCAAATAAATACAAGTAATCTTGTAGTAAATAAAATTGAAATGTCTTTTTAGCAAGAATACCTTTTCCTAATTCTTGAATAAATGGATGATTAAATCCTTTTTCCCAGCTGTCATAAGCTTCGATTTTTAAATTTTTTGAAAATGACATTGATTTACCTCCCAATCGTCTGATCAATCAATCCTAAAAGTTCCTGACTGGCTTTTTTGATATCTTTTTTTGACAAAATAGCAGATACGACAGCAAAACCTTGAATGGGAAGTGAGTGAAAAGCTGGGATTGTTTGCTGATTGATTCCACCGATCACAATGATTGGAAGCGAGATTTGCGCACAGATTTTTTCTAATTCTTCAGTTGTGACATGTATTGCATCTGGTTTGGTATCTGTAGGAAACATTGCACCGACTCCTAGATAATCCGCACCATTTTTTTCTGCTTCGATGGCTTCTTCAACCGTTTGTACTGAAACACCGATTAGTTTATCTGGTCCAAGATGCTTACGAGCTATAGTTAAGGGTAAGTCATTTTGACCTATATGGAGACCGTCTGCATCACATGCCAGAGCAATATCAAGGCGGTCATTGATGATCAAGGGAACGTTATATCTTTTGGTTAATCGCTTTATCTGTATGGCTTCTTCGTAAAACTTTCTAGAATCTAACTGTTTTTCTCGGAGTTGGACAGCAGTAACGCCTCCTTCAAGTGCTTGTGAGACAGCTTCTAGCAGTGTATTGGTATTGAACAAGAGTGGATCTGTTACAAGGTAGAGCCGGTAATCAATCATCGAATGCAATATAGTCACCTCGTTCTGATAAGGTTTGATCCGTTAGTTTACTTATTTCATCTATTAAATGAGTACGTAAACTACCTGTTCCTTTGGTTTTTGCCTTTTCAAAAGCTAATTCACCAGCAACTCCCATGGCAATCACGCTACTTACGGCTGCTTCAAAAAAATCATCGGAATAACCACCACAAAAACTAGCAATTAGAGAATCTAACATACAACCAGTACCAGTAACATGGCGCATTGCAGCACAACCATTTTTTACCTGCATCGTTCGAACACCATCTGAAACGATATCGATTGCGCCGGTTATGACGATGATACAGTGAAAAGAAGAAGCTAGTGTTCGTGCAATATTGATGACTTCAGTTTCTTTTTTTTGATTCACAAGCGAAGTGTCTACTCCTTTAGCTGAAGTTTGAATACCTGCTAGACAAAGGATTTCTGAATAATTTCCACGAATGACTGTAAAATGGATACTGTTTAATAACTTTTTAGTCACATCCATACGAAATTGAGAAATACCCACACCGACTGGATCGAATATGACCGGAATTCCATGCTTGTTCGCTTCTTTGCCAGCAAGAATCATCGAATCGACGGTTTGTTCATTCAAGGTTCCTATATTGAGAACGAGTGCATCCGTTTTAGCTGTTATTTCTGCTACTTCTTGAATCGCATCAGCCATTATCGGAGAACCACCAATAGCTAAAGTAATATTGGCACAATCATTGACTGTTACATAGTTCGTTAGATGGTGAACCAACGGATTGCATGCACGAATCTGTTGGATAATCGTTTCGAATGATGACATAAAATTACTCCTCTTCAACGGTATTTTGGTAAAGCGAGTAGAAATGATTCGTAGGACCATGTCCTTGACCGATCGCCAACGAATGTTGGATTGCAAGTGTAACGTATTTCTTTGCTTCACAGACAGCCTGCTCTAAGGATTTCCCTAGAGCTAATTCAGAAGCAATAGCAGAAGATAACGTACACCCTGTCCCATGAGTATTTTTGGTTTCGATTCGTTCTGCAGTAAAGTGATAGAATTTATTTCCATCAAAGAGCACATCGGTAGCTTCACCAGATTTATGCCCACCTTTGATTAAAACAGCTGTTCCGCTATTTTCGTAGATGGTTCGTCCGACTTGTTCCATATCTGCTATTGATGAGATCGTACATTGAGCAATTTTTTCTGCTTCTGGGATATTAGGTGTAATCAAGTTAGCTAAGGGAAGAACCGTCTGAATCAGTGTATCAATCGCAGTTGGCTCCATCAACGCATTGCCGTTTTTAGCGTACATCACTGGGTCTAAAACAATATTTTGTGGTTGCCATTTTTTTAAACTTTCGGTCACTGCAAGCATTGTTTCTTGGCTAGAAAGCATCCCAATTTTTACGGCATCGGGAAAAATGTCTTCAAAAACCGCATCCATTTGATCTTTGATGATTTGAGGGGAAATATCTTGGTAGGTCAATACACGAACCGTATTTTCAGCTACGACTGAGGTGATAACCGACATTCCATACACTCGATGAGCAGAAAAAGTCTTTAAATCGGCTTGTATACCCGCGCCACCACTACAATCTGATCCTGCAATACTAAGCACTTTTTTCATCTGTAATCCTCCTTAAAATAGAAAAAGACATTCCCCTAGAAAGAAGAATGTCTTGTTTGTTTTGATTTCGCATCAACAAAAAGGACATTTGCTCCCTACGCTGGTATCAACCAAACAGGTTCAAAGGGTCAGGTTTTACCTTCTCAACGCAACAGCGTCCCCCTGCAAACAAAATCATATTTTATTACTTTTTAATCATAGCGGAAATAGTTAGGAGATTCAAGAGCAGATAAAGGAAACAGGTGAGAAGCGGAACTGCTCTTACGTAACTTCCGTTTTTGTCATTGCTAAATATCCATATGAATCAAGTGATCCGCAATGGTGTCGGTAGTAATGATGGAGTCAATCAGTTGATTTTTACAAGCATAATAGATTCCTTGCCATTTCGCATCATCATAAGCAATAGCGATGGTTTCAGGAATCGCTTTAAGCTCTTCAAGACTTAGGCCAACCACATGCTTATTGATTGGATGATTTACTTCTTGCCCATCTTTATCATAAAAACGGGAGTTGATGTCCCCAACTGCACCAATCCCTCTTAATTGTGCCATTTCTTTTTTATTAGTATACCCGATTTCTTCCATCGTGTTGAAATGATCAGGGGAGGAGATACCGACAAGTGCTAATTCGACTTTTTTGGCTTCAGAGAGAATTTTATCAATGTAGATATTACCTTCAAATTCTTGACGGATTATCTCATTAGAAACCAGTGCTGGAGTGTAAAGATATTTTGAAGAACCACGCGTCTTTCGAGCAAATTCATGGCAAAGTTGATTGGAGTGGATATCAAAATGATCATATCCCATGCCGCCGATTAATGGAATGAATGTTGTATCAGGATAATTCTCAAATGGAAATTGAGTAACTAAGCTTTTGATTGACTTTCCCCATGAAATCCCGATTGTTTTCGCAGCTGCAATCTTATCTTTTAAAGAAATTGCTGCAATTTGTCCAACCATTTTCTCGATTTCTGGATAAGATAGATTAGTTGTGTCCACCACTTTAACAAAAGATAAGGCAAATTTTTTCTCTAGTTCGGTTTCTAATTCAATGGCATAGATATTTTCACTATTAATAAAAAATTCAATGAAACCTGCTTTTCGAGCATCAATTAACCATTTAGAAATGAGTGAACGAGAGACTCCCATTTTCTTAGCAATCTGTGCTTGTGTCAGACCTTCTTTATAATATAAAGTTGCTACTTTCACCATGTTTCTTTCTTCAGACTTACTCATTTTTTCCTCCAATTGATCGTTTCACTCCAGTTATTCACTTCACTTAAATAGATCAAGTCGATCGGGTAATCATAACTGTCATACATTTAATAAAAAACATTTCCATTTTTAGTGTACTTTATTTTTTCGAAAAAATCAATTGACATTAATTTTGTCAAATGATATATTCTTGGTGTGGTATCATATGACAAATAAATTGTCTTTTGATAAAAGCGCGCAATTTGATCTTAAAAGGAGGAATGGGATTTGAATTTTCTGGTGAAGTTGTCAGATGGCTTTATGGGAATGTTTCAAGCTGGAGCAGATACTTTTGTTGGATTTTTAACGACGATCGTTCCGCTGTTGATTTCTTTGATTCTTTTTGTAAACGCTCTAATAAAAATTATCGGAGAAAAAAGAGTATTTGGATTCATGCAACGATGTACGAAATTCACGTTATTACGCTATACATTGATTCCGTTTTTAGCGTGTTTCTTTTTAACAAATCCAATGTGTTATACATTTGGACGATTTTTAAAAGAAGAACACAAGGCAGCTTACTATGATGCAACGGTTTCAATGCTTCATCCCATCGTGGGATTATTTCCTCATGCAAATTCAGCAGAACTATTTGTTTATCTTGGTGTGGCAGCTGGCTTTGGTAAAGTGGGAAATCAAAGTGAATTAGGTCTAAGATATTTATTAGCTGCTTTTATGATCATCTTAGTACGAGGAATCATTACAGAAAAAATTGCTCGTTTCTTAACACAAAGAGAAGCAAAAAAAACAACAGAAGCATAGACGAAACTGAGAATGGAGGTAGAGATGGAAGCGAAAAAACTAATTATCCATAAAGGAAATGGTGGCTGGGGAGGACCATTAACCATTCCGTTAAATGATGAACGTAAGAAGTACGTTATCAGCGTAACCGGTGGGGGCATTCATCCCGTCGCTGAAAAGATTGCGGAATTAGCTGGGGTAACAGCGGTTGATGCATTTAAAAATCCAGTGGAAAAAGAAGAAACCTTGTGTGCAGTCATTGATTGTGGCGGAACAGCACGCTGTGGAACGTATCCAAGAATGAAGATCCCAACAATCAACGTAAAATTGCAAGCGCCTTCTGGACCGTTGGCGAAATTTATGACAGAAGATATTTTTGTTTCAGGAACAACGATTACAAACATAGAAATTATTAGTGAGAGCGAAGCTGCACAAGTACATAATAAAGAAGATAAGAATGAAAAAACATCAAATATCAACACAAATAAACCGGAAACAACTACAGAAATAACAAAAGAAACCACTGAAAAGAAAAATCATAGCAATAAAAAAGGTGGGATTTTTGGCTTGATCGATACCATCGGACGTGGTGCGGGGAGCTTTATCAATATCATGTATCAAGCAGGGCGTGAAACGATCGATACCGTGCTAACAAATATTATTCCATTTATGGCTTTTGTTGCAACTTTGATTGGTATTATCAACTATACAGGAATTGGGGATATTATTGCGAAGTTTTTGTCACCTTTAGGCGGTAGCTTACTTGGCTTAGTTCTATTAGGTGCTATTACTAGTTTGCCGTTTTTATCTCCTTTATTAGCACCAGGGGCGGTGATTGCTTCGGTGATTGGTTTATTGATCGGAACAGAGATCGCTAATGGTACAATCCCGCCACATTACGCTCTACCAGCACTGTTTGCTATCAATTCACAAGTTGGCTGTGATTTTGCACCCGTAGGAATGACTTTGGGAGAAGCAAAACCAGAAACGATTTCTAATGGTGTACCAGCTGTGTTGTTTTCGCGAATTTTAACTGGTCCGATCGCAGTTATCATTGCGTATGCCTTTTCAATTGGATTATAGAATAGGAGTGAAAAAATGCAACCTAAAAACATAACGTTTGGCTATTTAGCTGAGAAGAAGAATGCAAAGATCAAGGAAATACCGATGCCTGAATTGGCAGAAGATGAATTGTTAGTAAAACAAGAAGCTTGTAACATTTGTACAACTGACTATCAACAATGGTTAGGACTTAGAGAACATCAAGGCTATCCTATGGCTGGCGGACATGAATGTTCAGGAATTGTCATAGCAAAAGGCAAAGCTGTCGGCGATACCTACCAGATCGGCGATCGAGTCAGTGTACTTTATGATTATTGTGGTTACTGTGATGAGTGTAAATTTGGTGAAATTACGAATTGTGAAAACAAACGGCAATTTGGAAAGAATTATTCAAAAGAGTTTTATGGGATTTTTGGATTTGCGAATTATTTTGTTCGTAAAGCCAAGAGCTTCGTCAAGATGAGACCAACTTTATCTGCCTCAGAAGCTGCTTTTGTCGAACCTTTATCCTCCGTCGTTCAAAATATGAAAAAATTACGAATAGTGCCTGGGAAAGAAACGATCGTGATCATCGGTGGAGGAACAATGGGACTTCTTAATGGACTAACAGCACGAGCAATGGGCGCAAGGGTCATTATTTCTGAGGTCATGCCTAAAAAGTTAGCTCTAATCAAGGAATTAGGGTTTGAAGCGATTGATGCAAGTCAAACCGATCCAGTCCAAAAAGTCAAAGAACTCACAAATGGAAAAGGGGCTGATAGTGTGATTGTGGCAGTCGGATCCACTTTAGCGATGAATCAATCCCTTGAGATGGTGAAAGAAAAAGATGGGAAAATCTCGATTTATGCTGCAGGTTATCCTGCGCCTGAAATGGCTATCCAGCCAAATACGATTCATTATATGCGTCTCGAAGTGATCGGTACGTATGCTTCCACATTAGAAGATTTTTATGACGCAGCTACACTCCTGAATGAAGGGCGTGTCGATGTATCAAAATTGATTGAAACCAAAGTTCCATTAATGGATATCCAAAAAGCATTCGAGATCGCTAGTACCCTAGGAAGCTATCGGGTATCAGTTGTATTAAATGAGGAGGGGAATAAAGAATGATCAAATGTTTAGCAATCGCAGATTTATTTATTGATCGAGAAATGATGGAAGAAGGCTTAAAAGATTTAGCGACAAAAGGAATTTCTGTAGACATCAAAGAATGGCGGCATTCTGATTTAGATAGTCTGCAAAAAGATAATATCAAGATTGAAAAACATGGGTGTGATGCAGTCGAATTACCAGAGTATCTCTTAGAAAATATTGAAGAGTATCAGTGGATCATTACTCAATTTGCACCGATTGGTAAAAAAGTGATCGAACGGGCGGAAAATTTGGAATTAGTTGGCGTACTGCGAGCAGGTACAGAAAATGTCGCTGTTAGCTATGCCGAAGAAAAAGGAATTGCTGTTTATAATACTCCTGGCAGAAGTAAGACTAGTGTGTCGGAATTTACTGTTGGTTTGATTTTGACAGAAATACGAAATATCGCACGAGGAAATCAAAAATTAAGAGAGCATCAGTGGCAAAAGTACTATCCTAATGGGCTATTAGCACCTGAATTAAAAGAGTCAACGATTGGTTTAATTGGTTATGGCGAAATTGGCCAACGAGTTGCTCATTTGTTGCGACCTTTTGGATGTAACGTTCTTTTCTTTGATGATTATTTTGATGGTACGTCCCCTGATACTCAAGTTAGCTTAGAGGAACTGGTGGAAAAAGCAGATATCTTTTCGATGCATTATCGATTGACTCCTCAAACAAAACATATGATCAATGAGTCGCACTTCAAGAAAATGAAACCTTCTGCTGTTTTCATCAATAGTGCCCGTGCTGGATTAGTCAATGAACAAGATTTGATTCAAGCATTAAGAAACAAAGAGATTACGGGAGCGGCAGTGGATGTTTTTGAACAGGAACCATTACCCGCAGACCATACTTATCTAACATTAGATAATCTCACGATCACCCCTCATATTGCGGGCTCGACAATTGGTAATTTTGCCAATTCGCCTAAAATATTAGTGAACCGAATCTTTAGAGAATATTTATAAAAAAACATAAAAAATTGAATGAGTGGAGGAAATACATAAGATGACTTTATATGGTGAATTACAATTAAGAGAAAAAACAGGAAATCCAATCAAAGTGGGTGTAATTGGTGCAGGACAAATGGGCAGGGGAATGATTGCACAAATAGCGTCAATTCCAGGGATGATCGTAACAGGAATCAGTGACTTGTCCCTTGATTATGCACAAAAAGCGAAAGAAGCGTATCTAGCTTCAGCAAAAGTTAAAAATGATGTCCTTATTTCAACAGATGCTAAAGAAATTATTCACTCTGATTGGAATGAAGTAATCGTAGATGCTACTGGTGTACCTGAAGCAGGAGCAAAAATTGCGCTTGAAGCGTTATTAGCAAAAAAACATCTTGTCTTATTAAATGTTGAAATCGATATCACTATTGGACCTTTGATGCATAAACTCTATGATTCAGCAGGGTTGATCTATACAGGATCAGATGGCGATGAACCTGCAGCAACCACCGAATTATTTGAATTTGCTTCGTCTATGGGGATGGAAGTCTTAGTTGCGGGAAAAGGGAAGAATAATCAATTGAATATTTCCGCAAATCCGGCAACTGCTGAAAAAGAAGCTCAGAAAAAACAAATGGCTCCTCACATGCTAGCTGCTTTCCAAGATGGGACAAAAACAATGGCTGAAATGAATCTTTTATCAAATGCGATTGGCTATATCCCTGACAAGGTAGGTATGCATGGTTTGAAAGGGGATCTAGATTCTGTCATTACTTCGTTAGATTTAAAGGAAAATGGTGGGGTCTTATCTCAATTTGGTGTAGTGGAATATGTGGATGGTTTAGCGCCAGGCGTCTTTGTTATCGTTAAGGGGCAAAATAGCGAAGTAGCTGAAGAAATGAATTACTTGATGAAGAAAGGGGAACGGGATCATCATATCTTATATCGCCCGTATCATTTAGCAAGTTTAGAAACACCAATTACGATTGCAAAAGCTGTCTTACAACAAGATCATGCCATTGTTCCATTAGGCGCCCCAATTTCAGAAACCGTTGCGGTAGCGAAAAAAGATATTCAACCTGGGGATCATTTAGATGGAATCGGTGGTTTTTGTGTCCGAGGAGTACTTGAGACCCACGAAGAAATGAAGCGAGAGGGACATATCCCGATCGGACTGATCTCTGGGGAAGTAATAGCAAAACGTTTTATACGGGCGGGTTCTTTCTTAACTGAAGATGACGTTGAACTAGATGCCAATACCACTGTTTGGCAGTTACGTCATTTACAAGATACGACGTTATCATAGAAGGAGGAGAAAACCATGCACACAACAAAGATTGTTGAGGTTGGTTCTTTAGTGGAAGAATTTGCGGCAGAGTACTTAATGATTCTTTTCGGACAACAGGTACCACCTGAATTAAAAGACATCTGTGTGGTTCATGACAATCATGAAACGGCTAAAAATGTCATCAAAACAGGGGATATACTGACCATCGGCAACCAAGAATATCAAATCAAAGAAGTTGGCAGTGAAGCCAATCATAACTTTGAAACCCTCGGTCATATCTCCATTTATTTCCGCACAGGAGAAAACGAAGTCTTGCCAGGAGCAATCGTTGTAGAGCCTCAAATCTTTCCAGAGTTTGCGATTGGAGATACCATTCGATTTGGAGAATCACAATAAGAAGCTGTTAGTTAGAAATAAATAGATGGAATTACTGTTGTTCGTGAAAAAGAACAAATGAGGTTGGTGGTATATCCTTCGATAAAAACTATACCAGAAATAAAAACTAACTCTGCCTCGTGAAAATTTAGGTAGAGTTAGTTTTTGTTTGATAACAGTTATCGTTTTTTCTTTTTTACAATATACAGTAAAAAGACAATAATGAGGACGAGAGCGAAAATAATACCTCCAGCTAGCCAAAGGAGCCAATTGTTTTGCGGCTCATCCTTTGTAGTAGATATATTTTGTTCATTATAAGTTGCAGCTGTTTTTTGCGAAATAGTAAAATTTATCTTTTGCTGCCAATTGATTTCCTTGTTTTTGACATTCGTCATTAGCTGATAGGTTCCTGGTTCGAATTCTTTTCCTTCTAAAAAAATCAAATAGTCTGTGCCGCTGTTAGGGGCGAACGAAATGGGCTGGGTCCCAGTTAGTACTGGGGTTTGTTGTTGTTCTTTTTTGATCTCATAGTGTATACGAGCACTAGATAGATAAGCAGCATTAGTATTTTCCAAAGTTGCTTTGATGGCATTTCTCTGGTTGATTTGGGTAGGTGCTGCTTTTTTTAGTTCTAAGTTCGGTTGGATTTTGTTTAGTTGTGTTTTAAGTAAGACAGCAATCTCCCGAGAAAAGACATGTTGAATATTTCCTTGTATATCTTTTTTTGGTTCTTCTTGGAGATAGAGCCCACCCGCAATTACTCCATCAAAATCTTTTTCTGGCATTTTGATGGTTAAAGGAATCTTTTTTTGTTCATGTCCCGCAAGAGTAAACTTTTGCTTATCAACAGAAACAATTTTCTCGATATCAATGGGCAAATTATTAGGACGATCTTGATTTCTACCAGAATATTCAACAACACCTAGTTGATTAGTCTTTGCACGATTAAAGGACGGAATGATCGTGATCTCAGTTTCTTTTAGATTCGTGACTAAGACATTCAAAGTCGATTCCTGTCCAGGTTTTAGTTGTAGATCAAAATAATTGTCGTTTGTTGATGGTGTTGATTCATTGCCTTGCATTTGTGCATCAAAACTTTGTAAGGATTCGCCGTAGATGTTAAGATTTCCCATCAGTAGAAAGAAGAAGGGTAGTATCCAAAACCACTTTTTCACGATCATTCCTCCTTTCTTAGTTGGTTGGACTGGATGAGAAAGTCCAATTTAATGTAGTAGTATATTGTTCGGCTACTTTATTTGTATTCGCTGGAACAGATAAGCTGAATTGATTAATCGCTAGTGCAGTATCGCCCGAGTTTTGACCTGCGGTTGCATCTAAAATCGTAGCATCTTGATTGAATACTTGGATCGCTAATTCATCGTTTTCATAGGCACTGGTAGGGGCTAACCCTAAGTTATTTGTAAGTGCGCCAAAAGATAAATTGAGCTGTGCACCTGATAGCTCAACATCATCCGCTGTTTTGAACTGGTCAGTTTGAGATAACTTGACTGTCCATGTAGCTGCAGGATTTCCTCGGTTGTCTCGAACAGCTACGGTTCCAGTAGTAGGTGTAGAGCCGGTTTGTTCACCTGTAGCAGTAGCAATCCAGTTTTCAGCAGCTGCAGTTTGCAGGGGATGATCCCCAAAGTCTAAATTAGTTGGTATACCGCCAGCATAGTCAAATTCAAGTGCGCCTTCCACATAGGCCACTTCTCCTTGGGTTTGTGAATCAGCAAAAACGAGAGAACTTGAAAACAAGCTGATCCCCAAGACAAAAAAAGATAACGTTTTCTTTTTCATTTCTTCTTCCTCCTAAATAAATTACGGTGTATCCGATAAGAGCCATTCCACCATTGTTTGGTAGGTTCCCTTTGTTTTCAGACTTTCTTTGGGAACCGCTAATGAGAACTGATTGATTGCTAATTGGACTTGACCAGGATCAGTTACACCATTTAATTTGAGTAATGTTTGTTGCGTGCCTATAGATAGAGGGACCATTTGATTAGCAGTACTTGTGATCCCAGTGATAGGAAAGGTAGTTGTTAAATCTGCTGTTGAGATTTGTAATTGGGACGTTAATTGATTGGTTCCGTTTTGCCAAGGACTAAGTTGTTGGACTTTTATTTGCCAATTTTTTACAACTGTCCGTGTATCAGTAATCGAAATCGATCCGGTAGTTACTTGATTGTTATTGGTGGCTACTAAGTGCTCATCCTGTTGGGTCTGGATCAAGTGCTGACCAAAGTTCAAGTGAGTCGGCAAGCTTGTGGTCTGCCAAGTGAGTGCTCCGGCTGAAAAATAAACAGGTGTTGTACCAGTAGTAGTTCCTAACTGAATCGTCGACTGATCTGTTTGAATAAAACCGCCCTTAAAATTAGCTGTTAGATCTTGGATCAATTTGGGCGAAGATAAAAGAAATGGTAGCGAAACACTCGTATTACCTAAAATCGAAGCAGCAACCAAATTTTTACTATTATCAGAAGTTGGTGAATTTAAACTCGTAATAAATTGAGACAAAGCTGTGACAAAGGGGGACAATAATGTTCCTAAAACAGTCCCAATCAGCGGTAAAGCTTGGACGATCGTTAATAAATTTTGAATCCGATTTTTTAATGTCGTTGTCAGGATGGGTAATAGCCCTTGACTAATCGCTACGCCATATTGAGTGCTTGAGCGTGGGACGATAGCTAGAGTAAGATTCTGGGCACCAAAAGTTTCCGAACGTAATTCTGACAATGCCTGATTAACCGCTGTTTTATTTTGTGTGGAAACTAAAGGTGAGTTGACGATCAACGAAATCACAGAGGTTATGGTCGGCAAAATCAATTGTAAAGGGGACTGACTAAGTGGCACAGTAACAGTAGTTTGAACAGTCGCATTCCCATTAGGTTGGATATACCCGACCATTTCAGTCGGTGCTTCTAAAATGGCATATTTATCGCCAGTTGTGATAACCCCAGCGCTGATGCCATTTTTTCCTTCAATGAGAAAAGTGACAGGGACATTTACTCGATTTAAAAAAGGCGCATTTGGACTGGTTTGACTGTTATTAGTTACGGTAGTCGTACCAAATAAATTTAACGAAACTGCTTGAACAACATTTGTTTGTGCAAGCACTGACAGAAGTGTCAATAACAGAAAGATTACTTGTTGAATCTGTTTTCTTTTTTTGTGAAGCATCGTGCCCCCTCCCTAATGAGTGAACCATATTAACTCGACAAAAAATTGGCGAACGCTAAAATGATTGCAACTCTGATTAATTAAACTATAGCAATTTTTCGGAAATCTAGCTAATCAAAAACTCATTTTTTTCTAATTTTTATAATAGAAATCCATATTCTACAGTTTTTTCAAATGAGGAATGTTTCTATTTATCTTTAATATGATGCGTTTAAAATGAGGGGGAACCAAGAAGGATTTTCCAAAATGAAAATTAAAAGAGATGATTTGAGAAAAATGGATAGTTGGATCTAGCACTTACATTCATTTTTCTGTTTCGTGCGTAAAGGTCGAAACAAAAAAATACGCCCTAAAAATTGTCGTTTTCACGTACAACTTTTGGAGCGTACCTCATTATAGAGTCTTTGAAAAAGAGACTTTGAAAAAATAATCCGATGCATCACAACCTTCGTCCAATATTAGTTAACCGAAAGCGAAGAAAGCCAACTTTTTGCGGCAATTAATTCAGCCTTTGTTAATTGATGACCAGTAAACGTTTCTTGGAATGTGAGGTGAGCTTTTTGCATTTCAAAATCTTTGATCAGATTCGTAATCGCTATAGAGGAGACGATTGGATCGGTCTTGCTGTAAGAAAGCCAGATCTGAGTATCAGTCATTACTTTTGCTGGATAATTGACGTTTAAAGACATTGGATGAAAAAGGATTCCTTTTCGCAGCTCAGTATTTCTTGATAATAGCAAGTGAGCAGCGATATTCGCTCCATTGGAATAGCCTACGATCACCCAGTCATGTAACGAGATGTTTTCTTTTTGGCTAACTGCTGAGATTTCATGGTATAGAAGCGCCGTTTCTTCTGCTAAACTCTGGTAATCGAATTGATTCAACCCATTCCGTCGAAAGAAGCGATTCATTCCGTCTTCTTTGATTGAACCACGAAAAGAAAGAATCGTAGCATCCGGTTCAAGAAACTGGGCGGTTTCAAGTAAAGAATATTCATCGCCACCTGTACCATGAAGAAGGAGTAAATTTCTACTTGTTTGTTTTCCCGCTTGAAAAAAATATTCCATGATTTGACCTCTTTTTCTTGAAAGTTATGTTTCTTGAAAACGACTGTCTGGATAGAAAGAAGATCATTCTCGTTGTTGGTTGGCATCCTGAGTATCGAAGGGACGAATGTACGCTTCGATTTCTTCTCTTTTACTTTCGAGTTGTGGTGGGAGTGATAGTTTTTCGCCAGCTGTATCTGCTGATTCATCGCCAAAAAAACCAGGTCCATCTGTTGCTAATTCAAAGAGAACGTGGGTGGCAGCTAAGAAGTATTCTGATTGGAAGTAGAAGCGATCCACAAACCCTGAACTTGGTACGTTTATCTGATTGATCACATGGATCCAGTGACGTAAGGCTTCTTCATCAGCGACACGCAAGGCAAGGTGATGGATATTGCCGAATCCTTCGATTGCTTTTGGTAAATCTGCTCGCTGTTCAACAATGATGCTTGCTCCATTACCGCCTTGACCGACTTCAAAGAGCGAAAAAGCTCCTGTTTGATCAGTAAGTTTAAACTCTAAAGTCTGTTCTAATAGTAACTGTAATGGTTCCATTTGACTCACTCGGACAAAAACTGGTCCCAAGCCTGTAATTGCATATTCTGATGGAATATTGCTGTTCTTCCAAGGAGTACCACCAGCAACACCTGTATTGTTTTCATCAGAAATCAATTGATAGAATTGATGGTCAAAGTCTTCAAACTCCAGATATTTTTTTGAAAAACGTTCCTTGATCGCAGAGTGAAGAACATTCTTTTCTTCAAAGCGTTTGAACCAATAAGTCAATGCTTCATCAGTTGGTACTCGAAAGGACACTCTAGAAATCGTATCCGTTCCTTTACTTCCTTGAGGTTGATTAGGAAAAGCGAAAAAAGTCATGTCAGTTCCAGGGGAGCCGTATTCATCTGTAAAATAAAGGTGATACGTTTCGATATCATCTTGGTTGATCGTTTTTTTTACTAAGCGCATTCCTAAAATATCCGTAAAAAAACGATAAATTTTAGTGGGACTTGAAGTCATAGCGGTAACATGGTGGATGCCTTTGATTTGAGTATCCATGGGAGTTCCTCCTTTAAACTTACAAAAAGTAAGTATTGTGTTAGTTACAGTATAGTGAGTGGGAACGTTTCTGGCAATTATTCTGTTTGACTCTGCTCTTTTGTAAACACCAAAAAATCCGTTTCACAATAGTTTCCCATTTTTGAAACGGATTTTTTTAGTTTGAACGGACATCAAGTAAGGAATAGTTGCGGACATCAAACCGATTTCTACTAGATGAATATTCGATGGGCTGACCATCTTTTAGATAAACGACTTGTTGCACATCCAAAACAGGATCTATTTCCGAACAATTCAAGTATTCCTGATCAAAGTGCGTACTTTTATCTGCTGAAATTGCTCGATAGGCGCCTGCAAAATGAAGATTTAGATCTTGGTGCAAGTAATCATAGATAGAAGAAAGCAGATGTTCTTTTTTTAGCCCTGGAACTAAATGTACAGGCATAAATGTATGTTCCAAAATATAAGGTTCGTTGTCTAAAATTCGTAAACGGTGAATATTATAAACAGGTTGTTCGGCACCAATCATTAATTTTTCTTGAATAAATGGGTTCGGAAACTCGACATCAAATTGAATGATTTGACTCGTCAGTGAACGATGACGACGCTTCATTTGATGACTGAGTCCCTCATACTCATTGGCAGGGGAGGTATCTTTCTCGATAAAAGGATGATCTAAAATTTTGGTTCCAGCCCCTCTTTGCGAATAAACTAATCCTTCCATAGCCAGAATATTGATGGCTTTTTTGATGGTCATTCGACTTGCGCCAAATTCTTCGACTAAAGTGATCTGATTAGGCAAAAAGCTGTTTGGTGGATATTCTTTTGAACGGATTCTTTCCCTTAAAACATTTGCGATTTCTTCATATTTTGGCACGTTATTCACCTCGTATTGAGTATAACGAAAGTTATTTCGTTCGACAAGAAAGAAATAACGAAGTTTAGTTGTTGAATCACTCATTTCAATGAAACAAGCATGAACAAATCAATTCACATCATTCCATGTTTTGACTGTTCATGCTAGATTATAAAATTTGCTTAATCTCTATTAGAAAGAAGATGATTTGCTTCACAGGTGAGTAGATAAGGCTTTACACAACGTCTAAATCAGGTTGTTTATCTAATACTTTTAAGAATGGGTACCAAATAAAAGCGACGATCACAAAATCGACTACTTGTAAGAGACCGCCTAGCCATGAATTGGTAGCTAAAACACCACTAGCAATGATCGGCACAGTCCACGGAACTGAAACACCTGTAGGCGGAGGAACGATGCCAGCTGCCATCATCAAGTAGTTGAACGTTGTCACGACCAAAGGAGCAACGACCCAAGGAATCAAAATGGTTGCGTTCAATACGATTGGTAGACCAAAAATTGCAGGTTCATTGACATTGAAGATTCCAGGTGCTAGCGCTAAACGACCAACATCACGGTATTGTTTTTTCTTCAAGACAAAAGCCATCAATAATACTACTGCTAACGTCATTCCAGAGCCACCGATACCAACGGTAAAGGTTTCCATAAATGGTTTTGTGATGATATGTGGTAGTTCTTTCCCATGCTGATAAGCTTCTAAATTATCAAGCATCAATGTATTCCAGATAGGGTCCATAACAGAATTAACAATAATTTGACCGTGAAGACCAAAGAACCACAAAAATTGAACAAAGAATAAGGCAATCAACGTGGCAGGTAAACTACTACCTAAACCAGTTAGAGGTTTTTGGATAACTTCATAGACTAAGTCATGAAGGTTCGCATTAAATACGCCAGTCATGACAGCGTTGATGATCAAGAAAACAGTCAATGTGACTACAGCTGGAATCAAAGCAGCAAAAGATTTCGTTACTGCAGGTGGTACGCCATCAGGCATTTTAATTTGCCAACCACGTTTGGTGATTCGACAGTAGATTTCCGCAGCTAAAAAGGCAGCAATCATTCCAATGAACATTCCTTTAGCACCTAGACGATCAAGTGATAGGACACCCGAAACTTCTTCACCACCAGCTGTTGTCATCACAAAAGGTGTGAGAATCAAAAAGCTTGCGAATGAAACAGCGCCACCAAAAATACCTTCTACATCATATGATTTTGATAAATAATAGCCGATACCAAATGTAACAAAAACGGACATGATACTCATCGTCGCATTTTGACCATTGCCAAAAAGGGTGCTTAACGTGCCTTTGGTACCATCACTGAAGAACGGTAGATTATTCACAACGACCACAATTGATCCAAACATTGTTAGCGGAAATGACAACATAAATGCATCCCGTAACACAGTTAAGTAACGGTTTTGCCCTAAAAGATTGGCTAAGGGCATAATTTTTTGAGAAAGTTTATCCATAAAACCATTCATTTTTTTCACCTCAAATTTATTTTGCAATCGATTACAAACGTAGTATAACGTCTGTCTGTTTAAATGTCTAGTCATTTTTATCAAAAGTATTGATTTATTTTCAGTGATTGTTTATGATTACGGTAATTACTAAAAGAATTGAGGGATTATGAAATGAAACACTATGATTTTCCAAAGAATTTTTGGTGGGGAACCGCCGCAAGTGGACCACAAACAGAAGGCAGAATCAAAGGAGATGGGAAAGGAGAAAACATTTGGGACTATTGGTATGATCTAGAGCCAGAAAAATTTTTCAATCAAGTTGGTCCTGAGAAAACCTCTCAAGTTTACACGAAATATCGAGAAGACGTTCAATTGATGAAAGAGACAGGTCATAATACTTTCCGAACATCCATTCAATGGAGTCGTCTATTCCCTAAAGGAAAAGGAGAAGTGAATCAACAGGCTGTATCATTTTACCGCTCATATTTTACAGAATTACTGGAGCAGGGAATTGAACCATTTGTCAATTTATATCATTTTGATATGCCTTTAGAATTACAACAAACAGGTGGCTGGTTGTCTCGTGATACGGTTGACGCCTATGTGGCCTATGCAAAAACCTGTTTTGAGTTATTTGGGGATTTAGTAAAGAAATGGTTTACCCATAATGAACCGATTGTTCCAGTAGAAGGCGGTTATCTCTATCAGTTCCATTATCCTAACCATATCAATCTAAAAGAGGCTATTCAAGTTGGTTTCCACGAAAATTTGGCAAGTGCCAAAGCAATTGAAGCCTATCATAAGATGGGACAAAAAGGAGAAATTGGAATCATTTTGAATTTAACTCCTAGCTACCCGCGAGACGAAACAAACCCTGAGGATGTCAAGGCTGCTAGAATCGCTGATGCTTTTTTCAATCGTTCTTTTCTTGATCCTGCAGTAAAAGGAGAGTTTCCATCAGAGTTGATTGCTATTGTGAAAGAATTAGCGATAATGCCAGAGATGGGGCCCGATGACTTAACGATTATCAAAGAAAATACGATTGATCTATTAGGAATCAATTATTATCAACCTCGGAGAATCAAGGCAAAAGAAACACCGATTGATCATCAGAATGGACCAATGCCAGAAGATTATTTTGATTATTATGATATGCCTAATAAAAAAATGAATATCTATCGTGGTTGGGAAATTTATGAAAAAGGGATCTATGATATCTTGACGAATACGAGAGAGAACTATGGCAATATCAAATGTTATATCTCTGAAAATGGTATGGGTGTAGAAGGGGAAGAACGTTTCGTTAACTCGGAAGGCGTGATTGAAGATGATTATCGGATCACTTTTGTCACAGACCATCTGAAATATGTGCATCAGGCAATCCAAGAAGGAACGAATTGTGTGGGTTACCACATGTGGACTTGCATGGATAACTGGTCTTGGACGAACGCTTATAAAAACCGTTATGGACTGATTGCTGTCGATCTAAACAAAGACGGTAAACGGACGATTAAAAAGTCGGGCCATTGGTTTAAAACCGTAGCCTTGAAAAATGGGTTTGAAGCCTAAAAATTTTTGTAAATAGTTTTTAGAATAAAAACGAATGAAACTGGGACAAAAAGTTGTGAAGTACAAAGGTCATAATCGCAATAAACGATTTTATTATTTTTACCAATCTTCAGAAATTTCGGCTTATCGGCTCATTTCTTGAGAATAAAAACTTTTTGTCTCAATTTCATTAGTTTATTACATAAAAAATGGTAGATACAATACTAAAAAGCAGTGTGAACCGACACAGTTATCCAAACTAGTAAGAACATGGATACGAGTGATTAAAATTTGTTGCAATTTACAAAAACTGTCGATAAATAAAAGGAGATCGAATGGAAAAAAACGAAGGTTTATTTAATGTATATTTTAAAGCAGATCGAGTGGACTATGGAAAAAATGGCTATGAATCGATCAATTTAAAGAATAACCCGAATTTGATGTCAGATAGTATTTATTTATATAATCTTTTATTCATGAATAAGCCGGCATTTGCTCCAAGGAATTGGGAACAACACCAAGTTAACTATAAAAGATATGTTATGCCGCGTTTAACTGTGAACGAACAAGCAATAGTCAGTGAGTGGATAAATACTCTTCATAAAAATGAATTGTTAAAGTACAGATCTTTAGGGGGAATGGCGAAAACTTACGTTACTTTTCATAAGCTGTTAAACAAAATAACTAATGAAGCGGACCGAGCGTTTGAAGATCAGTTTAAAGATGTTCAGTCATTAGATCAGCAATCACGAAAGAAAACAATCGATATCTACAGTTTTTATCATAAGATTTCTAATGAAAAAAAAGCAGAATCAACTAAAAGACTGGAAGCACAGGTCAATGATTTGTTGATCAAACTGTTGGTAAATAAAGGTGAGACTAGCCCTACTCGGTTTAATGATTTAGTGAGAGCAGTTATGGTTCTGGATCGAGGGATAGAGTCAGAGAAACTAAAAACAAAAATATTTACTGAAATAAAAAACTCCGGTAATCAACCCGTTCTTGAAGAAAAATGGGATTCATTTATCAAAAACCATGCGATTCCACGCATGCAAAAAAATAATGGTTTGGATGATACATATTATGAACTATCTCAAACAATCAATGGTTTGAACAAGAAAATAAAGGTGCCTGTAGAAGAAGCACAATCTGTCGCTTCTGTTTTTTTATGATAAGATACTTCCCAATTTACTCCGTTTGCCTGACATGTCTCATCTGGAAAAAATAGCGATTTATGAAATTTATATCGATGAAAGTAACTTATTACCGAAAACCAAAAATAAAATAAAAAAAACTTTGGAGAAAAATTTATTAAAAAAAGAAAAAAAGAAACTTGAAGAAGTCAAGCTTTTGAAAAAACAAAATATTCAGATGATAGAAGAGATAGAACCGCATGATTTATTAGCCCTTGAAGAAATACAGCGAGGAAAGCAAAAAGCAACAGTAGATTTTTTTACAGCTATTTATAAAAAGTATGGTGCATTGAATAGAACAGAAATTTCTAGAGAAGCGAAGAAATGTTTAAGCGAAGTAGGCTATTTGGAATTTGAATTTATAGTACATAATAGTGAACAACAAAATCATATAATAAAACAAGAATCCACTTCTTTACCTGTACTTAAATCTATGCTTAAACGGAAAGATTTATCTCCTTATGCAGTGAAAGCTTATTGTTTAGCCTATTTAGAAGAGCGACAACTGGAAAGCAATATCAAAAAACTTTGGAGAAAACCTTTTTTGAAAGATTTAACACCAGAAGAGATTAAAGTAGTGGAGAATCTAGTTTCTGAAAAAAGATTATGTCTACAATTAGGGAAGGAAGTAGGGCTAGAACTTGCAGTCAGATATGAAAGAAGCAATCAAGATAATCAAGTAGAACGACTGAAATTGTTCAATGAGATGAATCAAAAGGTTTTTTCAGTGACTTGTCGCCAATTCATCAAAGAGCAAGCTAAAAAAAGGTTAGGTGAAGAAAACTATGAGTGAAGAAAACTATGTTCGATATAAAGTAATTCGAATGGTACGAGCTGTAGAGAGAAAAAAAGCGTTACAGAGAGAGGCTAAAACAGAATTTCTTGATCCATTTATTAGAAATGTAAATTTATCTCCTAACGAAATTAGAGCTTATGGGTTAGCTTATTTAGAAGAGCAACAAATAAACCGAAATAGCAAAGAAAAGTTAAAAAACACTTTTTTGAACGGTTTAACACCAGAAAATATTATAGAAGTGAAGGATCTAATTTCAGAAAAAAGATTATATTTACAATTAGGAAAAGAAGTAGGTCCAGAACTTGCAACTAAGCTTGACAATATCAAGGAAAGAGACCAAGTAGTCCTATCTCAATTGTTCAAAGAGATAGATCAAAAAGCTTTTTCGGTAACTTGTCGCCAATTCATCAAAGAGCAAGCTAAAAAACATTTAAGTGAAGAAAACTATGTGAGATTTGAAATAGGTCACGTGATACGAGAAGGAGAGAGTAAAAAAAATTTACAGGAATGGGAAGAAACAGATTTTCTTAATCCATTTCTTAGTCGCAAAAATTTATCTCCTAACGAAATTAGAGCTTATGAGTTAGCTTATCTAGAAATGAAATACGAACCACTTAGCCGAATGAATAGTTGGAAAAAGAGTTTACAACAATATTTTGAGAAAAACTTAACAAATGAAGAAAGAAATGAAGTGCAAGCCTTAGTTCCTCAAAAAAGAAGCCTTATCCAATTGTCAAAAGAACTAGACTTAAAAACTGTATTTCAGCTTGAAGAAATACAGCAAGGAAAACAAGAAGGAAGGCTTGGTTTTTTCACAGATATTTATGAAAAATCCTATTCAACGACTAACCAAGAATACATCAAAGCACAAGCAAAAATATATTTAAGTCCTGCTGATCATGCTGAATTTGCAGTGAAAAGTCAGATGCAAGATGCATTGAGAGAAAAAGGATTAAAGCTAGCGAATATTAAGTTTAGCGAAAATAAAATTCGGGTGTTTCTTGATCAAAAAATGCAATCATCACATGAAATTAGAGCATATTACTTAGCCTGTATAGAAGAACAAGTGATACCAATGGATATCAAAAAAAGTTTGATATACGATTTGAAAAAAGATTTAACTGTAGACGAAAATCTGAAATTATCAGAACTCATTTCAGAACAACAAAGACTTATCCACTTGTCTGAAGAAATAGGCCCAGAACGTACATTGGAATTCTTAAAAATAAAAAAAGAAAACAAAGCAGCAACAATTGATTTCTTTACAGATATATATAACAACGTATCACCCTATACCCAACAATGGATAAAAGAACAGGCATCGTTACATTTAAATCAAAAAGAACATTTAGAGTTTACTAAACAAGTCAAACTACAAGAAATAATCAAAGAAGGTGGGAAAGATTTAAAAGCATCTGCAGTCTATAACCAACTTAAACGAGTATTTGGGAAAACAATGAGTCTTCCAGTCATTGAAGAGTTACAAGTGAGAAGCGGGCTGCATCAAGTCAATGCTAATCTTTTAGATCCTCTTGAACTTAGGCGATTAAACAAGGAACAACTAATCGATTCTTTGGTCAAAGTCCAAGTGAGATTTCCACATTGGGAACAACGTTTAAAAGATCAAGCAATCGACCGCTCCATCGCGCATCTAAACGATTTAGAAAAAAAAGAGATCAAGACTTCTTTAAAAGTTGAAGAATTGGAAGGATTTATAATTAAAGTTAAGTTTCATGATTCTGATACATTTAACTCAATTTGGGGTGATGCTAAATTTCACGTTGACAATGATCGTAGGATTATTAAACTCCAAAAAATTAAAGAACAACTAGATGAGATTGCACCAGCCAATTTACTTCAGCCAGTTGTTGTAAAAATATTAACGAACAATAAGTGTGATTATCAAGATCTAAAACTAAGAGAAGCTATTGTGTCCTATGATAAAACAGCGATTGAAATCAATCGTCAATTAAAAAGTGAATTTAGAGCAATGGGTGTAACGTTTAAAGAGGTAAGTAGAGATCAAATACTAAGAAGAATATTCAAAAATCTTGATAAAGGACTAAATTCAGAAAAAGAACAAATTGCGGAGGTTCTGTCAGATTCCAACTTAAATTATAATAATAAACTAAATACATTGCTCGTTCAGTTTGAAAAGAAGGTACATGAGTATATTCCATATTTAGATACGTTGATTCAAAAGGAATATGAGGATAAAGGTGACGTGTCATTAACGAATAAACGGATTTTAGAACTTGTAGAAAACGAACCGGGCCTTAAAGATTTACTCGTTTGTTGCCAAAATATGCTGCCTTCTTATCCTTTAAAAAATTATGCTCAGACGATTCCAATGGTGTCTACCTATTTTGCCAATTTAGCGCATCAAATTGAGGAAACATATCAAAGTCCAGGAAAAAAATTAGCAAAGCAAATTTTCATGCTAGGGAAACTGGATCCATTATATTGTGCAAAAATGATTCAGTACTTGAGCGCACAATACACTAATAAGCAACCTAACCCTTTACCAATACATCCAAATATTTTAATACAAAATAAAATGGAGAAGATAGTAGAAAGATACCATGACCTATACCCACTTCCGTCCTTTCGTAGCGAATTGACTGGCAAAAAAGTAGTTAATAAAGTGGCTAATGAAGTAGTTGGAAATGTTGAAAGGCCAATCTCAACACCAATCATAGAGCAATCAAGTCAGCCGTTTGATTGGAGTCCTTCTGTCATTTTAAATCAGGAAGTAAGACCGACTGAAACAGCTAAGGCAATTGTTGCGTTTCACAATAAAAACCGTAATCTAGAGATGACTAAGCAGCTTGTCGATTATGCGGGTATACCAAAGATACTTCCGAAAGAATTACAAGAATTGCAGAAAAACATTCCAACCCAAACAAAAAGTACTATGAGCTCATTTGATTTTATCACGCAAAATGATCAATCAGTGAAGGGCAATCAAAGAACGCAAGTTAGCATGCAACAAATAATGGAAAAAGCAGGAAATCACCCTATTAATTCACCAATGGTATCAGAAAGAACACACGGCACGTCAATAAACAGAGGTGAAAGCACAAATGAGAGGGGCATGTCTAACGATAGATAATTATCAGAAAAACTTAGTTATAATCGAAGAATACTGAACTCATGTTTCTTGAGTTCAGTATTCTTCAGAATTGCCACCTGACTTGAAGAAAAAGCCAGTCAATCGATTGATAGAAAATTAGATAGATAAAGACATAATGAGGGCAATTTCTGAATAAAAGGAGCAAAACAAATGGGAAGAGACTCTTATAAGAAAGACTATATGCAGATTAAAGGAAGTAAAGTAACTTGTAAAGAAAATGAAGAGTGGATCACAATTAACCTAGACAGTAATCCCAACTTATTGGCGGATAGTATTTATTTATTGAATAAATTATTAGATGAACAAGATGTACTACCTCGAAAGGATACGGAGGAGAAAAAAGAAATTTTAAAAACAAGTATATCAGAACGATTGGTAGGAGATCAGAAAAAAATTTTTTTAGATTGGCAAGAAGTCACCCAGGCAATCTCTGAAGGCAATCTTACAACACGACAAAAACTTATGGAGGTGTTCCATAAGAAAAGATTATTTTCTTTAGAAGAAAAGGCGAAAGTTTGTGTGCTGTTTCAAGAGTTGATAAACGATATCAAAGATAAAAAGGAAAAAAAGTTTAAAGAGCAATTTTATGCTAATTATTCATTAAATGATAACGAACTAAGTGAATCCATAGAAGTTTATCATTATCTATATCCATTCGAGAATGAGAAAATAGCCAAATCAATGAACAATATCGAACAACTATTTATTGATTTGGTGTCTCCTTCCAGTAGTACAGATAAAAGACGTAAAATGTATGATGTAGTCAGAGCCGCTTTGATTTTAAACCGGAAATTATCCTCGACACAATTGAAAAATGATTTACTCAAAAAAATGGTGGAACCTCAGGTTTTTTCCCATGAACAACCCGAGTTTGATACGTTTATGGAGATAATCGTTAACCCCTATCTTAAGAAAAATCCTGCCACAGATCCTGACTATAGTCGTTTTCCAATTGAAAACGAACAGGAACAAGTTGAATTATCCCTGACAAACGAGGTAGAACCATACTACTTATTAGCATTGAAAGAAGTCCGAAAAGGATTTAGAAAAGCATCAACAGAGCTATTCACATATATCTATTTACAGACAACAATTGAAGAGAAAAGAGATATTATTGATGGGTATGCAAAACAGTATTTAACTAAATTTGATTATTTGGATTTTATGTTCAGGATAAGACAGCAACATATTCAGAAAAAATGGAATAAAAACAATTCTTTACAAGAAAATCTCCATCTACTTGTAGATGGGAAAAGCAGAACGGCTTACGAGGAACGAGCGTATTATTTGGCTTATCTTGAAGAGACGACATTACCAAAGTCTCTAAAAGATACTTTGAAATACCTTTTATTGAACGAGCTAATTTCTGGTGAATACAGACAAGTGATAGAGCTTGCTCCTGAGAAAAGACAATTGTTGCTGTTGGTAAAAGAAATAGATATAGAGACTGTATATGAATTTGAAGCAATCCAACAAGGCAAAAAAAAGGTGACGTACGCTTATTTCTTAGAGTTATATGAAAAAACCAATTCGAAAAAGGTTCAAGAAATTATCACGGAACAAGCCAAAAAACACTTAACTGAAAGTAAGTATGTTGAATTTGAAATTTATACCTATTTTCAAGAAGAATTTAGAAGAAAATCAGTTACACAACCGAATGTAGAAAAAGTATTCAGACGATTTATTGAGAGGGAAGACTTATCTGCTAATGACATTCGAGCTTTTTACTTGGCGTATATAGATGCACAAAAATTTCCGAATGATATCCAAGTAATTATTGAAGAACACTTAACTAAAGATTTAACGGATAAAGAAAAAAATGAAGTGATAACGCAATCTTTAGAAAAAAAACAATTGTTACTGATGGGGAAATACTTAGAAAGCGACATTATATTAGAACTTGAAGTAATCCAAAAAGGTAAAAAAAAGGGAACAGATGACTATTTTTTAGCGATATATAAAAAGAGTGACTCGATATTGGCTCGAGAAATGATTAAAGAGCAAGCTCAAAAATATTTGACTGAAAGTAATTATCTGGAATTTGACATAAAGATCCAACTCCAAGAGGAAAGTAGAAAAATGGATTTGACTTTACCGACAGTGGACTTTAAAGATGAAGCGCTACGGTATTTTGTTGACCATAAAGTATTATCCAAAAATGAAAAGATCATTTATTGTCTAGCCTATCTTGAATTTAAAGAAATACCCAGTGATTTAGAAACAATAAGAAATTTAAAAAAAGCTGTCGTAACTCCAAGTCAAATCGATGTCGAGGATTTGGTTTTAGAAAAAAAACAACTTTTATCAATAGCTAACAAAATAGATCCAAGTGTATATGAAAAATTAAGAACTAACGCAGGAATATCAATCGGTGTCTTTACGGAGATGTATGAAAATGTGAAGTCTAATGAGCATCATCAGTTTATCAACAAACAAGCATCATTGTATTTAGATTCTGAAAAACATTTAGAATTTAAAAAACGCATTGCACTTTATGAATTAAGCAAGTCTGACGAACTAACCTCTGAAGTTGCTTTTTTTATTGGACTGCAACGTCATTATCAACAAAAAAATGGGGAGAACCATCGAACGAAAGTCAGTCTCCAAGACATAGAAGAATTGAGGAAGCAAAACCTGTCTTTTCTAGCTAAGACGATGGTTTTAGATCAGAAATCTATCGAAGGAATAGAAAGCAAAAAAAACGATGAACAAAAAACTGTCAAGGAAGAATTAAAAGATTTCATTACTTTAATTTCTCGTTTTGATAGTAATGATTCATATACATTTATAGATAGTAATTTGAAAGATATATTCAGGTACGTCAGACATTATGCTCATCTGAGGAACCAAGTTTATTCTATACCACAATCAGTTAGAACGTTTAATAAATTGAAACATCTGAGGGTACCATTTATTGAAGAAAATAGAAGCAACTGGCTGTTCGTGTTAGATCTGAATGACAAGAAACAATCGAAGTATATCAAAATAATTAAACAATTCATTTTATTGCCTGAATGGCAATATGTAGCTGAAATTGATCCTTTATTTATCGCTGTAAAGAAGAGAATAGAGAAAAAATTAGAACGATTTAGCCAAGAGGTGGAAGCAAGTCAACTGAAAACGGATGAAGAAATTTTAGCGATCGCAGAAAAAGACCCTAAAGTCAAAGAACTACTTACATACTATCAAAAAATTGCTCCGGCAGTTCCGTTGAAAGATTTTGCAAAGGCGACGCCAACCGTCGTTGATCATTTTAACAATTCAGCACATCAACTTGCAAGAGAATACTTTGGAAAAGATGCGGAATTATCTCAACAAATTTATGAACTGGGAAAGCGAGACCTACCGTTTTGTGTAGATGTAATTAAGTATCTGCTATCAACTGACAAAAATGAGAAAGCGAAAGGTATTCCGAAATCTTTTGATAAGGAAAGTCAAGACAGAGCCGAGTATATAATAGAAAATTGTCATCAAAAGTTCATAAAGCTACGGCAAACTAAGCAATCAAAAAAAGTTCTACAAAAGGAAAGGAAAGAAAAGCAGATTGCAAATGACACCCAACTGAAAGAATTAGTAAGACATGGCGTTTATAATTATCAAATGGGTGATGGGAAAGAAATACATATAGGACAGGCTAATGTTGATTCTGTTTCGGGCAACACTCGATTACAGCAATTTATAAAAGAACTAGCTGAAAAGTTAGATACAAATATGCAAAGAGAAGCAGCGATTCAAACAGTAATGAAACCATATTTAAGCTTGGAAGAAAGGAAAGAGTTTTACGCTTACCTAAAAAACGACCCGTTTCTTCCATTATTTTTACAGAAGGATAACTTATCAAAACTTGAATTAAAAGCTTATGTAGATGTTTGTCTTAAAAAAACAGACTTATCTTTTAAAGGGAAAATCTCTGGCAATTTGAGGGCTTTTTTAACGATAACTGAAAAAAAAGAATTAAATAAATTGATTACTGAAAAAGAAGTTATCCGTGCAGTTGCAGAAGAAATCAGTCATCAAACAGCTTTAGAATTGGAGCGAGTAGTAAACCAAAACAAACAAGAGATTGATCCACTCGTAACTGTTTATCGTCAAACAACCTTTACAGCAATTAAAGAGTTTGTCCTACAACAAGTTGATTCATCACTAACTGAAAAAAATCGCTCTGAATTTTATCAGAAAATTGGTTCTGCAGCTTCTATAAAGCATCTAGATCAGACTAATTTTGGGGCACACTTAACAAACAAAGAGGAATTAGGACAAGAAACTAAAATAGGCTTTCTTTCACTAATTAATGAAATGAAAGAAACATTAGAACAACAAAAAATCGCCTATTACTTTCCTGAAATAGTCGGAGAATTTAATTCTCATCAAGTAACGAGAGAAAGTTTGGAAAAATTAGGTATCCATTTTACAGACGATCAAATGAAAAATTGGGAAGCTACATATAAAAAAGGCCCGATAGTAACCGATAATATTCAAATATCCATACTTCAAACAATCGCAAAAGTAATTGAAAAACATATGGAACGAAAAGGAACTCTAATAGAAAATATCCCCACCGAAAAAGAAGAAAAAAATAGCATAAAAGAAAGACTGAAAAAAGAAATCGAACAATCAGTAGCTAAGATTAATAAGAATGACCCTAGGATCAGTATAGAAGAGCAGTTTATAAATCATCTTTCGACTCAGCCAATCTTCAACCATTTAGTAAGGAAAGAACCCGAAATAGGGGGAAAATTATTGAAAAAATGTCAGAACAGACTTCCTTTTATTTCGCTACCTTCTTCAAAAGAATTTCTTCAGATGATGAATAGAGAGTTCCTCAAAAAACATACCGGGATTAGACGTTTTGCATTAGAATATGCGAGAGAAAAAAGAGCACGATTGTTTGAAGAAAGAAGAATTTATAAGTTGTATCAAGAAAATCCATTCTGGTGTTGTGAAAATTTACGAGTGATCCTCGTCAATTATGCTGGGTTCAAGAAGATAAAGTTAAACCCAATATATAGACCTGAATTATACTCTTTTCAAGTGGATAGGAGTTTTAGTCAGCAGAGATTACTAAATAAAGCCAAAAAAATAACCGATTTTTATATAGATATCTCTTTAGATTTAAAAAAAGTATTACCTAAGGAACTTCAAAAAAAAGAATCAACGAATAAGGAAAGCCAAACTGAAGTATCATTTGAGTCAATAGTAAGCGACCAAGAGAAGTTAAATAATGATATGGCTTTAACAGAGGCGAGAGAAAAGAAGAGGTTATTTCCTGCCACAAATCATTTTGAACCGAAAAGTAATTTAGGACAAATGGAGCCGTTAGACAAAAAACTGCGTTTGACTCAGATAAAAGAATCAGCGAATAAGGAAAGTCAAACTGAAATATCATTAGAATCAATAGTGAGCAAGCATGAGAAGTTAAATAATGATATGGATGTAACAGAGACGAACGAAAAGAAGAGACTATATCCTTTTCTTGGTCAATCCGAATCAGAAAGTAATGTAGGACAAATGAAGTCGCTAGAAAAAAAGCTGCGTATGACTCAGATAGAAAAAGCAAGCCAAGAAGGTTACAGCTCTAATGAGAGAAAAACGAATGAACAAGTTCAAAGACAAGCGAATCGCTAAGTTTGGTCAGTGCTAGTAAATTAGTTGTTCCCTAAAAAACTAAGTATATTAATGAAGAACGGAGAAATGCAAATGGAAAGAGACTTTTATGAGAAAGAATATATGGAGATTAGAGGAAATGAAGTATCTTGTAAAGAAAATGAAGAGTGGATCACAATTAACCTATACAACAATCCCAACTTATTGGCGGATAGTATTTATTTATTGAATAAATTATTAGATGAACAAGATGTACTATATGGACATGTTTTTCAGAATAAAAAGGAAATTTTAGAAAAAAGTATATTGAAACGATTGCCAGAAAATCAAAAAAAAATATTTTTAGACTGGCAAGAGGTTACACAGTTAATCGCTAAGGCTGACTATGGAACAAGACAAAATTTTAGGGAGTTGTTCCTTAAAAAAAAATTATTTTCTTTAGAAGAAAAGGCAAATTTTTGTGTGGCTTTTCAAGAGTTGATAAACGATATCAAAGATAAAAAGGAAAAAAAGTTTAAAGAGCAATTTTATGCTAGTTATTCATTAGATGATAGCGAACTAAGTGAATCCATGGAAATTTATCATTATTTACATCCATTCGAGAATGAAAAAATAGTTAAATCAATGAATAATATCGAACAAATATTTATTGATTTGGTGTCTCCTTCTAGTAGTACAAAAAGAAAATGGGGGAATCAAATGGATGATGTAGTCCGAGCCAGTTTGATTTTAAAACGGAAATTATCCTCGACACAATTGAAAAATGATTTATTTAAAAGAATGGTGGAGCCCTATGTTTTTTCTGATAACCACCCCAACTTTAATACGTTTATGGAGACAACCGTTAACTCCTATCTTAAGGAACATCCCACCACAGATCCTGACTATAGTTATTTGCCAATTAAAAAAGAACAGGAACAAGTTGAATTATCTCTGACAAACGAGGTAGAACCATACTACTTATTTGCATTGCAAGAAATCCGAAAAGGATTTAGAAAAGCATCAACAGATCTATTCACACATATCTACTTACATACAACGATTGAAGAAAAACGATATATCATTGATGACTATGCAAAACAGTATTTAACTACATTTGATTATTTGGATTTTATGCTCAGGACAAGACAACAACGATCTCAGGGAAAATGGAATGAAAATGATCGTTTACAAGAAAGTCTCCATCTACTCGTGGATGGAAAAAGCAGAAGGGCTTACGAGGAACGAGCGTATTATTTGGCTTATCTTGAAGAGACGACATTACCAAATTCTCTAAAAGATACTTTGAAATACCTCTTATTGAACGAGCTAACTTCTGCTGAAAAAGCACAAGCGTTAGAGCTTGTTCCTGAGAAAAGACAATTGTTACTACTGACAAAAGAATTAGATAGAAAGACTGTATATGAACTTGAAGCAATCCAACAAGGCAAAAAACAGGTAACAGATGATTATTTTTTAGTGGCCTTAGCGGCGTATAAAAATACCGATTCGAAAAAGCATCAAGAAAGAATCAAAGAACAAGCCAAAAAATACCTAACGGAAAGTAAGTATGTTGAATTTGAAATTCATACCCAATTTCAAGATGAATTTAGAAAAAAATCAGTCACACAACCAAATGTAGATTTTCAAGAAAATGGACTAAGTCGTTTTCTTAAGAGGGAATACTTATCTGCTAATGAAGTTCGGGCTTTTTACTTGGCGTATCTTGATGCACAAAAATTACCGAATAATATCCAAATAATTTTTGAAAAAGTTTTGATTAAAGATTTAACGGATAAAGAAAAAAAAGAAGTGATAACGCTATACTCAGAGAAAAGACAATTATTATTGCTGGCAAAATACTTAGAAAGCGATATTGTGTTCGAACTTGAAAAAATCCAACAAGGGAAAAAAAGGGGAACATATGATTATTTCAGAGCGATATATAATAACAGTGATTCGATACTAGCTCGAGAAATGATTAAAGAACAAGCTCAAAAATATTTGACTGAAAGTAATTACCTAGCATTTGATATAAACAACCAACTCCAAGAGGAAAGTAGAAAAACGGACTTTACTTTACCGACAGTTGACTTTAAAGATGAAGTACTACGGTATTTTATTGACCATGAAGTATCATCAAAAAGTGAAATGATCATTTATTATCTAGCCTACCTTGAAGCTAAAGAAATACCAAGTGATTTAGAAACAATAAAAAACTTGAAAAAAAATGTCGCAACCCCAAACCAAATCGATATTGATGAATTGATTTTAGAAAAAAAACAACTTCTAACAATAGTTAACGAAATAGGCCCAAGCGCATATGAAAGATTAAGATATGACATAGGAGTATCAATCGGCTTCTTTACGGAGATGTATGAAAAAGTGAATTCAGTTGATACTCAGCAGTTCATCAAAAATCAAGCACAATTGTCTTTAGATGCTGAAAAACATTTAGAATTTAAAAAACGTATTGCACTTTATGAACTAAGCAAATCTAGTAAATTAACCTTTGAAGTTGACTCTTTTATTCAAAGACAACGTCATTCTCAACAAAAAAATGGGGAGAACTATCGAACAAAAATCAGCCTTGAAGACATAGGAAGATTGAGAGAGCATAATCTGTCTTCTCTAGCTGAGAGGATGGTTTATGTCCAGAAGTCTACCGAAGAAATAGAAAGCAAAAAAAACGATGAACCAAAAAGTGTCAAGGAAGAATTACAAGTTTTTCTTGCTCTAATTTCTCGTTTTGATGATGATGATAAATATAGATATATGGACAGTCATTTTGAAAATATATATAGTTCAGTCAAAAAAAAATCTCATAATGGGAAACACATTTTATCTCTACCAAAAAAAAATAAGGCTTTAAATAAATTAAAGGATAAGTGGGTACTGTATGATAAAGAAAAGGGAAGAAACTGGCAGTCAGTATTAGAACTTAATAAACAGAAACAATCGAATATTACCGGTTTTATTAGCCGAATCATTTTATTACCTACATGGCAATCTGTAGACGAAATTGAGCCTTTATTTATCGCTGTAAAGAAGAGAATAGAGAAAAGATTAGAACGATTTAGCCAAGAAGTGAAAGCAAGTCAATCGAAAACGGATGAAGAAATTTTAGCGCTCGCAGAAAAAGACTATAGAGTCAAAAAACTATTTACATACTATCAAAAAATTGCTCCGGCAGTTCCGTTGAAAGATTTTGCAAAGATAACGCCAACCGTCGTTGCTCATTTTAAAAATTCAGCACATCAACTTGCAAGAGAAGATTTAGGGGAAGATACAGAGTTATCTGAACAAATTTATGAGCTAGGTAAGCAAGACCTCCCGTTTTGCGCAGATTTAATCCAATATTTGGCATCAACTGGTATCAATGAAAAAGCGAAAGATATTCTACTATCTCCTAATGAGGAAAGTCAAAGAAGAGCCAAACAAATAATAGAAATTTATAATCAAAAGCTCGACATGGCGCAGCAAAAAAATATTTTGGAAACTGAAAAGAAGCAGCAGCAGATTGAGAATGATAACCAACTGAAAGAATTAGTAAGGAATGGCGTTTATAACTATCAAAAGGATGGGAGTAAAGGAATACAGATAGGTCAGGCTAATGTTGATTCTGTTACGAAAAATAAACAATTACAGCAATTTATCAAAGAACTAGCTGAAAATTTAGATACAGATATGCAAAGAGAAGCAGCGATTCAAACAGTAATGAAACCAAATTTAAGTTTGGAGGAAAGGGAAAAGTTTTACGCTTACCTAAAAAACGACCCGTTTCTTCCATTATTCTTACAGAAGGATAACTTATCAAAACTTGAATTAAAAGCTTATGTAGATGTTTGTCTTAAAAAAACAGACTTATCTTTTAAAGGGAAAATTTCTAGCTGTTTGAGGGATTATTTAACAGTAACTGAAAAAGAAAAGCTAAACAAATTGATTACTGAAAAAGAAGTCATCCGTGCAGTTGCAGAAGAAATCAATCATCAAACAGCATTGGAATTGGAGCGAGTAGTAAACCAAAAAAAACAAGAGATTGATCCACTCGTAGCAGTTTATCGTCAAACATCCTTTACACCAATTAGAGAGTTTGTCCTACAACATGTTGATTCATCATTGACTGATGAAAATCGCTCTGAATTTTATCAGAAAATTGATTCTGTAGCTCCTATAAATCAACTAGATCAGACTAAATGGAAGGCCCCCTCAACAAATAAAAATGTAAAACAAGAAAAGGATAGATTCTTATTTTCATTGATGGATGAAATGAAAGAAACATTAGAGCAGCAAAAACTTGTCTATTACTTTCCAGAAATAGTTAAACAAATTTTGCCTCCTAAAATTAGGAATTTGGAGGAAATAGATAAAGAATATCAAATAACAAGAGAAAGATTAGAGGAAACGGGTATCCATTTTACATACGGGCAAATGCAAAAGTGGATAGACACTTTTGATGAAGGTCCTATAGTAAACGATAATAATCATATATCCATACTTAAAACAATTGCAAAAGTAATTGAAAAACATATGGAACGAAAAGGAATTCTAATAGAGAATATTCCAACCGACAAAGCGGAAAATAATATAGTAAAAGAAGAATTAATAGCAGCAATCGAACAATCAGTAGTCAAGATTAACAAGGATGACTCCGATAAAAGTGTAGAAGAAAAGTTTAGGGATCATCTTTCGAATTATCCAATTATTCTAAATTTAATAAAGGAACAACCTGAAATAGGGAAAAAATTACTGAAAAAATGTCAGGACAGACTTCCTTTTGTTTCGCTAACTTCTTCAAAAGAATTTCGTGAAATTGTCGATAATGAGTTCGCTATAAGAAATACTAACATTAGGAAGTTTGCACGAAAACATGCCCCGCAAGTAAGAAGCCAAATGACAGTAGAAAAACAAATCTATGATTTGTATCAAGAAAATCCAGCTTGGTGCTGTGAAAATTTACGAGCGATCCTCGTCGATTATGTTGGGTTCAAGAATATAAATTTAAACCCAATTTATAGACCTAAATTATACTCTTTTCAAGCGTGTGGTAATTTTGATCAATGGAGATTACGGGGTAAAGCACAAAAAATAATCAATTTTTATACAGGTATCGCTTCAAATTTAGAAAGAGTATTACCTAAAGAACTTCAAGAAAAAGAACCAGTGAATAAGGAAAGACAGACTGAAATATCATTAGAGTCAATAGTGACCAAGCATGAGAAGTTAAATAATGATATGGTTTTAACAGAGACGAACGAAAAGAAGAAGTTATTTCCTGCCACGGATTATTTTGAATCGAAAAGTAATTTAAGGCAAAGGGAGCCACTAATAAAAAAATTGCATATGACTCAGATAAAAGAAAAAGCAAGCCAAGAAGGTTACAGCTCTAATGAGAGAAAAACGCATGAACAAGTTCAAAGACAAGCGAATCGCTAAGTTTGGTCAGTGCTAGTAAATTAGTTGTTCCCTTAAAATAATCGTGCTACACTGATTGTAAAGGAGGCGGTTTCAATGGCAGACACCTATAAAAATATATTAGTAGCAATTGATGGATCAGAAAAAGCAGAAAAAGCCTTTTCTGAAGCAGTTACAATTGCAAAAAGAAATCAGGCAAAGCTACACATTTTGTACGTAAACGAAGTAACGGGTAACTATTTCGGTGATTTTGCATTTGTTACAACGAACTTACAAGAGGAATTAGATGAAGTTGCAGAAAACCAAATGAAAGAGCATCGCAACTTAGCAATTGAAAAGGGACTAACAGATATCGAGACGTATATTTTGTATGGATATCCGAAAACATTGATTGCAAATTTCAATGAATCAAAGGAAAAAATTGATTTGATTGTTATGGGGGCTACAGGATTGAATGCCGTGGAACGTGTCTTAGTTGGTTCAACTACTTCTTATGTAGTCACACATGCACCGTGCAATGTGTTGGTAGTAAAATAACGTCACTCGCTAGTTAGTGAGAGGATGCTAGAACTGAGCAGTACACTGAAGAAGCAAATAAAAAAGTAAGCCGAAGAAGCTGAGCATCATTTCTTTTATGTCAGTTATCTTCGGTTTTTTTTTTATGCTGTATTTTGCTTATTTCATCTTTTTAACTAATTAGTAAGTGATTAGTTAAAAAGATCACTATTCTTAAGGAGATATCTTGAATATTACTAATTTGACAAAAGCTGCAATCAACAATTGTCCATCCACTACGATTTGATTCCTTAAAGTAAGAAGTGGTATAGTTGTGTAGAATAGGGAATGAGTTGGAAAAATAAAAAAGGGAATGAAGTGTATGAACGACCAATATGTACAAGTCATGACGATCGCGGGATCAGACAGTGATGGAAGTGCAGGAATGCAAGCAGATATGCATACTTTCTTTACCCGTGGCGTCTATGGTGTATCAGTTATGACGGCTTGTGTGGCAGGAAATTCTTATGGGATCGGAGCAAGTGTGACCTTACCAAGTGAGTTCATTGATAAAGAATTTTCTTTGATCGCTGAAGACTACCAAATAAGAGCGGCTAAAACAGGTATGCTAGCTGATGCAGAATTGATTGAAACAGTAGTTAAAAATTATCAACAGTATAACTTCGGTCCTTTAGTGGTCGACCCAGTAATCGTGACGAAGCATGGAAATCTATTATTAGAAGAGGCTGCTTTAAGTAGTCTGAAAGAAAAACTAGTACCGTTAGCGACTGTCTTGACGCCGAATTTCTATGAAGCAGAGAAATTAACTGGACGAACCTTAACGACAGATGAAGATTATGTTCAGGCCGCTGTTGACTTACAAGCAATGGGTGCCAAAAATGTGATGATCAAAGGATTTCATACGAAAGAAAGTAATCAAGAAGAAGTAAGAGATTATGTGTTGCTGGAATCTGGACGATCATTTTGGTTAAGTGCAGTCTTTTATCCGACAGATCGAATCAACGGTACAGGAGACACATTGTCGGCTTGCATCGCTGCAGAATTAGCGAAGGGAAAAACAGTAGAAGAAGCAATCCGAACGGCAAAAGACTACGTCAATATTGCAATTGGTGAAGAAATCATTGTCGGTCACAAGTATGGTCCCATTAATCACTGGGCAGCAGAAAAGCAACTCTCAGCAAAAAACTGTTCTTCAAAAAAGAATCAATAGCTATCTAAAAGAATCGTTTTTTTTTGCTTTTATAATTTTTCAAAAAAGTATAAGTGAATCATAATGTTTTTAATAGTAAAAATGAAAATGGGACTGAAAAAATCAATTCTGATTCTTCAGTCCCATAAATTATAGAGCCTTTTTTGTGGATCAAGCAAAAAACTCATTTTAAATTTGAATGTTTATGATTTATAAGATAGGTGAAAACAAACGAGAAATTTGTTGTTTGAATAACAACCAGCCAGACATTTCTTTGACTGTTTCCGTGGTCATCGGTGTACATTGTTTTTCATCTTGTAAAAATTGATCTGCTAACTGGGTTAAAAAGGCTGGATCATAAATGACAGCACTGGTTTCGAAGTTCAACCGATAACTTCGAACATCTTGATTGGCAGAGCCGACCATACAAATTTCATCATCCATGATCAATGTTTTCGCATGTAAAAAACCATTCTCATAAACCAAGATTTGAACGTTTTCTTTGATCAATTGACGTGCATAATATTGGGTTGCTCGGTAAATAAACGGATGATCAGGTTTATTAGGAATCATGATCTTGACTTCTACGCCAGAAGAAGCGGCAATTTTTAAGGCAGCGATCACACTTTCATCTGGAACCAGGTAAGGTGTTTGAATCCATACCCGTTTTTTAGCAGCTGTGATCAATTTAATAAAGGATAATTTAATTTGTTCACGTTCGTTGTTAGGACCGCTTGATACTAATTGAATCGAAGTATTTTCATGCTTGTCGTCTTTCCCAAGTTCTTTTTGAAAAAAGTAATCAAGATGATAGGCAACCTTCTTTTGTTCGGGTACTGAAACATTCCAATCCGTTAGAAAACGTAGCTGTAATAACGAAGCAGCAGCGCCATAGATTCGAATATGAGTATCACGCCAATAACCAAACTTTTTGGTTGGATTGACATATTGATTGGCGATGTTAAAGCCACCGGTATAGCCGATTTTACCATCGATCACGACGATTTTACGATGATCGTGATAATTCAATCGGAATCGAAGTAATGCTCTTTGTGACGTGACGAATGTATGGACGTGACCACCATTTTGGATCAAACGGTTAAAGTCTTTCGGTTTAGTGCCGTGTGAGCCAAACGCATCATATAATAAGCGGACTTCAACCCCTTCAGCAGCTTTTTCTTCAAGTAATGTCAAGATTTGTTGTCCGATGTTGTCCGTGACGAATGCATAATATTCGATATGAATCGAATGCTTTGCCTGCCGAATATCACTTAATAGAGAAGTTAATTTTTGTTGACCATCTGTTAATAAAGTGACGGAATTACGTCGGGTTAATGGCATGCGATTTAAAGAAGAGAAGAAGTCAACAAATTGTTGATGCTCTTCATTATCCATGACGGGATCATAGTGATCGATCGTATCTCCTTTGAAATCTTGAAAATTTTCTAGTTCTTTCAAGTCGCTTTGTCTCAAATAAAATTTTTTCTTATCAGTCAATCCGCGACCGAAGAAGAGATATAGGATAAATCCAAGACCTGGAAGAGCAAATAGTACGAGCAACCACGCCCAGATTGCAGCTACGTCACGAGGTTTGATTAAAATAGTTACTAAAGCAATTAGTGCATTGATGAAATAAAGGATCGTGAGAATAGTGATAACCAAAATAGCTTCCTCCTTATTTAGAATAACAAACAGTATTATATCATGAGAATCCTTAGAATCCTAAATTTGAAGTTGCAGAGATTATAAAGTGGTTTGAAAAAATAAAGAACCACAAGGCAAAGTGGTTGCAATTTTCTATTCATTCATGTAGGATAAGAATATAGTTGAATATCTCCTTAGGGGAGTAACCGACAACGTTTGTTGTGATAATATCAACAGTAAGTTAACCATTTGGTTTTCTGGTATTGTATGAAATGGTGAGACCTAAGACAAATCCGCATTTGTCTTAGGTCTCTTTTTTTTCAGTCAGAAAACTTTTTGGTAACGAAAAACAAAATGGGGGATGGAATTTGGAAAACAAAGAACAGGCTCAGCAAGTTGTCTATAAAGAACCAATTGACTCGCTGATGCAAAAAACACAGAGCTCAATCGATGGTTTGAGTACATCGCAAGCAAAAGAAAAGTTAGAAAGAGACGGATTGAATCAGTTAAAAGAAGCACCTAAGAAGCCAACGTGGAAATTGTTTTTAGAAACTTTTAAAGATGCAATGGTTATTGTCTTATTGATTGTCGCTTTGATTCAAATGGTCATGGGAGATTATATCGAATTTTTCGTTATTTTTGCCGTATTGATGTTGAACTCCGTGATTAGTGTGATCCAAACGAAGAAAGCAGAAGGTTCTTTAGAGGCATTGAAAAATCTTTCTGCACCTGATGCACGTGTGATTCGTGATGGAAAAGAAAAAACGATCCCTGCGAATGAACTGGTTGTAGGAGATATCGTTTTATTGGAAGCGGGAGATTATGTCCCTGCCGATGGTCGGTTGTTAGAAGCTGGATCATTGAAAGTGGATGAAGGGATGCTAACTGGTGAATCGACAGCATCGGAAAAAGAAGTAACTGATATTAGTCAGACAGTGCCGATTGGTGATCGTATCAACATGGTATTTAGTGGAACAATCATTACTTATGGTCGTGGGAAATTCTTAGTTACCGCTACTGGAAATAACACAGAAATCGGTGAGGTGGCAGGGTTACTTGAATCAACAACTGAACAAGTAACACCACTACAGCGTGGATTAGATAAATTTAGTAAGAAGTTAAGTTTAGCGATTTTAGCTTTATCGTTAGTTATTTTAGGTATCCAATTGTTCCGAATCTATCTTGGCGGCGGCACAGGTGATTTAACTGCTGATATCGTTAGTGCAGTAATGTTTGCAGTCGCTGTTGCGGTTGCTGCCATCCCAGAAGCATTACAATCAATCGTAACGATCGTTTTATCCTTGGGAACCAATAAAATGGCGAAACGACATGCTATTATCCGAAAATTACCAGCAGTGGAAACACTGGGTTCGACTAGTATTATTTGTACAGATAAAACTGGGACATTGACCCAAAATAAGATGACGGTAGTTGATTATTATCTAGCGAATGGTTCGACTGGAGATTTTACCGATGATCCAAAAAAATGGACAGACGATGAAAGACGGTTGATTGAAATCAGTGTATTAGCCAATGATGCTTCCATCAGTGAAGATGGTACGAAACTTGGAGACCCGACAGAGGTAGCGTTTATTGATTTTAGTGAAAAATTGAATCAACCGTATCAAGAAATCCGTAACAACTATCCAAGAAAAGCTGAATTACCATTTGATTCTGATCGAAAATTAATGTCGACTGCTCATAACATTGATCAGGGACACTATCTTTTTGTTAAAGGTGGACCAGATATCGTGTTTGCTCGCAGTAAAAAGGTCTTGCTAAATGGTGAAGTTGTACCAATGACAGAGGAATTGATGAAACAATTCAAAGAACAAAATGAAGCTTTCTCAAACAAGGCATTGCGTGTTTTAGCCTTTGCTTATCGCCCAATTGAAAGTCCAGAGTTGTCATTTGAAGATGAAAATGACTTGATTCTAGTTGGATTACTTGCCATGATCGATCCTCCAAGAGCAGAAGTCACACAAGCAGTTAAAGAAGCTCGAAGCGCTGGAATTAAAACAATTATGATCACTGGAGACCACAAAACGACTGCTGTTGCGATCGCGAAAGAAATTGGGATCTTTGCAGAAGGAGATCAAGCACTTACAGGGACAGAGTTAGATGAATTGACCGAAGATCAATTAAACGAAGTCTTGGAAAAAGTGACTGTATACGCACGTGTATCTCCTGAAAACAAGATCCGAATCGTACGTGCATGGCAAACAAAAGGACACATTTCTGCGATGACAGGCGATGGTGTTAATGATGCTCCGGCCTTGAAACAAGCGGATATCGGTATTGCCATGGGTACGGGTACGGATGTATCGAAAGATGCGGCAGCGATGGTCTTGACCGATGATAACTTTGCTTCAATCGTTAGTGCCGTAGAAGTAGGACGTAATGTTTTTGATAATATCAAAAAGGCGATTGCCTATTTATTCTCTGGAAACTTAGGTGCGATCATTGCGATTGTCTTCGCTTTAGTTGCTGATTGGTCCAATCCATTTACAGCATTACAATTATTGTTTATCAACTTAGTCAACGACTCATTACCAGCGATTGCTTTAGGAACAGAAAAAGCCGAACCAGCTACAATGAAACGTCCACCAAGAGATCCAAATTCAGGAATCTTTACCGATAAAACATTGATCTCGGTTACTTATCGTGGCGTACTAATCGGTATCGCAGTCATTTTTGCGCAGTGGTTAGGAATGCAACATTCACCAGAATTTGGCGTAGCAATGTCATTTTCTACATTGATCTGGTGTCGAACATTACAAACGTTCCCTGCGCGTTCTAACACACAAACAGCGATCCAAGCAGGTTTCTTCGCAAATCGAAGCGTATTGTTAGCTGTTGTAGTATGTAGTGCATTGTATTGCTTGACGATGATCCCAGGCTTGAAAGAAGTCTTTTCAATTCCAGCAGCATTTGGTTTGACAGAAGTCTTTACGTCAATCGGGATTGCCTTAGTAACGATCATTTTAATGGAAATCACAAAACTGATCCTTGTACACGTACAAAAAGAGAAATAAAAAGGAATACCTGGGATAATTTTTTGATGTGCTATTCAAAAGTTAATAGCAGAGTATTTCACCAACAGGCTGGTATGGCTTCGGGATTCAACCGAATGTATACCAGCCAGTTTTTTGTTCGATGACAGCTTTATTCTTTACTTGATGATAGCTGTCTAATATACATAGTGAAGAACTATATCGGCAATTTAAAAATTTGGCTCTGATGAGATAGAAAGAAAGGAAAACACATGTGAATCATGTATAATGAAAGGACAGAAATTTTAAAAATAATTATTTCTATAAGCCTAAGAGCAGGTAGGTTTTGGTTATGAATTAGTCAGTATATTATTTATTCCGAAAAGTGAAAAAGTGATATAAAAATAGAGAAATAGAGGAATGAAAATGAACGAAGAAGAATGGGACGCCTTTGCAAGCGATTACTACATGAATCAAAAAGAATCAGACAAAACAATTGTCCGAGATGTCATTGAGTATCTAAAAAAAGAAGCTGCATTACCAACTGAGAAAATAGTGGATGTAGCAGGTGGCGCTGGACGCTATCTAGCGATGTCAAAAGAAGCAACTACATATGAATTGATAGATTTTTCGGATGAAATGTTGAAGTTTGCTACTGAAGAAGCAGCTAGATTGGGGAGGGAAAACATTCATCTAACGAAACAGACTTTTTCTGAATTTCTGGAAAATGGAAAAACGTATGATTTTATTTTCTCTGCTTCTAATCCGGCTTTAGACGATTCCGTAAAGTTAAGTAGAATGTTAACAAAGATGAAAAAATATTGTGTCATCCTAAGAGTTGTCTCTTCTAAAGAAGATCTGTTTACATCGTTGGAAAAACAATTAGGAATTTTCGAAGAAGATGCTGTGACTTCACCAGTAATAATGGATCAATTGGAAACTTATTTAAAAGATGAAGAATGGTCCTATAAAAGAAAAGAATTTACGTATACGTTTAAAGAAGAAATTACGGAAGATTTTATGAGAGCTTATTATCAAGAATATCTAGAAGAAACAATTTTTAAAGAGTATATTCAAAAATATTTTGACCCAAAAGAAAAAATTGTTAGTACAACGATGTTGACCTATCGGCTACTACTAATCAAGAAGGAGTGACCCAAAATGGGCATGACTAGTTTTGTTTACTCTAAGAATATAGAGAAAAACGATTTATCTCTTAGGACGGATTGACGAGGAATGACTTTTTGAACACCGTTTATCCGTCTTTAGAGATATGATGAGAAGAGACTGAGGCATGTTTTGATTGATTGGCTCAGTCTTTTTTTGTTGTGGCTAATGGAGTAATCGAAAATTAACGTAAAAGAAAAAACACTTATATTTGCTTGTGTCTTAACAATTCACTCTAAGAAATCGGCCTAAAACTATTTTTTGACTGTTGGTTATCTTTCTAAAATAATAAACGGAGAAAAATGAGTTGTCAGATATATTGGTCTTATGTTTTCTTAACTGTTTTAAATCATTTTTATTATTTTATAAAATAACAAATCATTGAAATGTTTGTTTTGGAAAATTATAGCTTGCATCTTAATTATTTCTTTAAAAAAATAGTTTAATTGAAGTGAAAGTATAATTTTTATTGTGGTTGTTGACTATTTTATTTATACTTAAATGTATACGATTGCTTTGTTTGATTAAATGGCAATTTGTATAAAATTACATAACAGGAGGTTTTTTGTTTGAAAAAGATTTTTTTGATAGGGTTATCAGTGTTATTTTTTGGTTGTTTGTTTTCTACGAATGTTCAGGCGCAAGAGGTAATTAAAAAAGAGATTTTTAGTATTCCTGAACCAACTTGGATCTTCAATGCAGGGATGGATAAAGGAAAAAATCATGATCGCCAGGATTTAGGATTTATCTTGTCCGAAAATGTTGAATTGAGGATTAGACAAACAAATAAACAATTCAAAAATAAATTAAGATTGAGATTGTTAGGTAATGCTTCAAGTATCGAAAAAAGTATCTTAGTTGGTTCAGAATGGGTAAGTATAAGTGCAGATGATCCTTTGGTTCCGTTTATTGATACGCCATATGGAGAAGAAGCTGCTCAGATTGAATATGAAATCGTCACTTCTGAAAATATTAAACCATTACCAGTTTATAATTATCATGGAGACGATACTATGTTTCTTTCAATGTGGGACAAGTTCGATGCTGAATATGCTTTGATTAAAGGACCAGATTTTCAATTGCTTGTTCCTAAAAATGATAAAGAAAAAGTAAGAAACTTGAAAGATTACCGTTCCTTAGATGAATTGATCGAACACTACATCGAATTGTTTGGTTACTATAATCAAATCGCTGGTTTTGATAACTCGTCTAAAGAAAATCAAAATGGAGTGAACCGTTTTTTCTTTAAAGCAGATAAAAACGGACGTGGCGGTGCTTATTATTCCTCAGAATGGGCAGCAAATAGCTATAGCACAGTCGAGTGCTGGTTAACTGAAGACAGTTGGAAAGTGTTGCATGAAATTGGTCATGGCTATCAAGCTGGTTTTGATGGAGTTGGAATGTATACGGGAGAAATATCAAATAATTTGTTTGGTGTTCAGTATGAGTACAATATCCTATTTGGAAAAGAAGCAGATAAAAAAGGCGGGCTATTTGAAGGGAAAAAAGATACAGTAGAAAGAAGTATGTATGAGCATATGATCTACGAAAAACGTACATATGCTGAGGCTAAAGCCAACGAAAAACTAATTTTATTAGCGATGTTGAAACAAAAAGCTGGAGATGAGGCTTTTGCTAAAATGTACCAAGAATATCGTAAAATAGCTAATCAATCAGATTTCGTCCGTGAAGATCATACCTTACCTGATTTAATGAATCGTATCTATAGTGAAAATAGTCAACTAGATTTTTCAGGTGTTTTAGAAAAATGGGGATTGACGCTTGATCAAGTACAAGTCCAAAAAAATCGTGCGCATGGTTATCCGGCAGTCGCTTCTTTAGCTGATGTCGTACCAGAAAGTGAGTTGGCACGTGCGCGTGAATTAGTCGACCCATCTTATTTGATCAATTCTAATTTTGAGATGGTACAAAATAAGGAGATTGCTGCGCTAAATCTAAAAGGTGATCTTACGATTGAATTAAGTTTGAAAGATTTAAACCTATTAAAAGGTTCCAAAATAACTTTAAAAGATGGAGCGAAAGAAATAGCTACTCAAGAAATCACTGGAGGAGTAGTCACTTTTAAAAACATTCCTAATGGCATCTATTGTGCAGAATTCTCTGGAAATCAAATGATGTATTTCATCCCACAGAATAGTTATGTTTACGTGAAAGAAGCAACAAATCATGCGGTTATTACGTTGGACGAAGTAAAAGATAGCCAAGTCATTGATTTTCATGGAGTGAATGACAGGAAGTTTGGCTCATTTACATTTAGAACAAACAAGAACAGTGATACTCAAGAAGCAATTGTTTCAGTTACGCATTCGAGACCTCATTATCGTTATGAGAATGAAACTTATGTAAAAGTAATGGTCAAAAGTAGTACAGGAGAACTGAAATACGAAAAAACGATCGAAGGCATAGAGTCTGTTACTGGTGAAGAAAATGTGTCATTGAAAATAGGTGATATCGTTGAAATTTATCATGCAGAACCTAAAAACCGCTTCATTTCTTCTGAAGGGATCGTTGATACTACGCAATCGACCAATCGTTGGGTAGTAACCCAATTTGGATTAGAAAACCTAGCTTTGAAAAATGATGCCAAAGAGGATCTCAAAAAAAGAATTACGTCATTAGCCACTCAACTTTGGGATAAAGAGTTAGTCAATCCGGTTCCAAGTGACCGATCACCTGAAAAAAAATTGTTATGGGTGATGATGGATCAAACATCATTAAGAGAAAAATCAGAATATCGAACTTTATATTATATACTATTCAAAAAATGGTTCTAAACATTAAGAAGCATCATATAGTTTATGAAATAGGATAGAAAATCAAATAGCGACTTACAGTTATTTATTGTCACAACAATGTTGACAAAAGTAATTGCAAGCCGCTATTTTTTGTTTTACTGCTTTTTGTAGCTATATGTCAAAAGTTGCTTTTTTGCAAACATTTTTGATTACCTATTAAATCAATCAGGCAGTTGTCTCATAGGGTTACTTGTAGTAACGAATATCATTTTCAACTTTATAGATTGAAAATGGTACATCGGAAGAATATTCGGCTGTTTCCCCATGTTCAGGTAATTTTTCCTTGAAGATTGTTTCATATTGATCGACTGTGACAGCTTCTCTACCTTCTAACATTTCTTGATGTAGTTCAGTCAATAGGAAATCTTGATAGCCGTCTTGTAAGTAACCTGTGAAAAATTCACTGACAGCACCCGAACCATAGCTGAATAAGCCAATTCGATCACCTGATTTTAACACTTGTGAGTTTTCTAAAAGAGAAATCAATCCTAGATAAAGAGAACCAGTATAAAGGTTACCAATTCGCCGACTATAACGAATACTTTCTTCATAGCGAGTCAATAAGCGATTTTGTGTTTCTTCATCTGTCTGATCCAAGACACTTTGTAAGGCTTTTTTCCCCATTTTTGTGTAAGGAATGTGAAAACTTAGCGCATCATAGTCTTCTAAAGTAAATCCTGTTACCTCTTTATGTCGATTCCAAACTTTTTGAAAAGATTCGATATAAGTGGAGTTGGATAAAGGACCATCAACCACTGGGTATTGCGCATAATCAGGACGCCAAAAATCATAAATATCTTCGGTTAAGAAAGTACTATCGTCTTCGATAGTGATGATTCGTGGATCTTTGGTAACCATCATAGCGACAGCACCCACACCTTGTGTCACTTCTCCACCACTAGCTAGACCATAACGGGCGATGTCACTAGCGATCACTAAAACTTTTCGATCTGGATGATTTTTTACATATTCTTTTGCCATGTGGAGAGCAGCAGTTCCACCATAACAAGCTTCTTTTACTTCAAACGAACGAGCAAAAGGTTGGACTTTCAATAAATGATGGATAATTACAGCACTCGCCTTTGAATGATCGATGCCAGATTCCGTTCCTACGATAACCATATCGATCAGCTCGCGATCTTCATTTGTGACGATCCTAGTAGCTGCATTTGCTCCTAAAGTCACGATATCTTCTGACACTCGGTTGATGGCCATTTGATCTTGGCCAATACCGATATGGTATTTAGCAGGATCATCTCCCCGACGTTCAGCTAACTCTGTCATATCTAAATATAAATTTGGAATAAAAAAGGAAAGACGATCAATCCCTACTTTCATTTCAACACCTCTTTACTCATGATAAAAAAACTTACTTTACTAAAGTATCATAAAAAGATTAAAAGAAATATAAAAAAGCGAATATTTAAGGATTTGTAAAATTTATTCCTAGATTTTTTTGAAGCTGTAGTGAGGTATTTGTTTTTAGCATAAACAATGGTATATTTTTCTAGGAGGTGACTGACTTGAAGGAAGTCGTTATTATAGATGCTGCGAGAACGCCAATTGGAAAGTATCGTGGCAGTTTAAGCAGTTTTTCTGCTGTAGAATTAGGAACAATCATTACAAAAGAACTGTTAGAAAAAACAGGTATCCATAAAGAAAACATCGATCAAGTAATATTTGGAAATGTATTACAGGCGGGGAATGGTCAGAATGTTGCCAGACAAATTTCTGTCAATAGTGGTATCCCTGTTCATGTTCCTGCCATGACAGTCAACGAAGTATGTGGCTCAGGAATGAAGGCGGTTATTTTGGCTCGCCAATTGATTCAGTTAGGTGAAGCTGATCTAGTAGTCGCAGGAGGCACTGAAAGCATGTCACGTGCGCCACTGCTTCAGCAATATGAAGCAGAAAATGCAACTTATGAAGAGCCGATCTCAAGTATGGTCAATGATGGGCTGACAGATGCGTTCTCAAATGCACATATGGGCTTAACTGCTGAAAAAGTAGCGAACGAATTTTCCGTTACGAGAACAGAACAAGATCAATATGCGCTCAACTCACAAAAAAAAGCAGCTCAAGCTAGCGATAACGGGGTATTTGAAGCAGAAATTATTCCCGTTACTTTACCTGATCAAAGAATCATGGATAAAGACGAAGCCATCCGAGGGAATAGTACACTGGAAAAATTAGGGACTTTGAAAACTGTTTTTTCCGAAAATGGGACTGTGACAGCAGGGAATGCTTCTCCGTTAAATGATGGAGCATCGGTATTGATTTTAGCTTCAAAAGAATATGCGATCAAACATGGGCTTCCTTATCTTGCAACAATCAAGGCTGTTTCTGAAATTGGGATTGATCCGAGCATCATGGGAATTGCACCTATCTCAGCAATCCAAACATTATTGAAAAAAGCAGAAATTTCTATTGATCAAATCGATCGTTTTGAGATCAACGAAGCATTTGCGGCTTCATCGATCGTGGTCAATCGCAACTTAAAACTAGCTGAAGAAAAAGTCAATATAGATGGTGGTGCCATCGCACTCGGTCATCCGATTGGTGCAAGTGGTGCTCGTATTTTGACAACATTAAGTTATGGCTTGAAACGAATGAACCAACAATATGGTGTGGCTTCTTTATGTATTGGTGGAGGCTTAGGACTAGCCATGTTACTTGAAGCAAATCTAGAAACGGAACAATCAAGTGACCAAAAAAAAAAGTTTTATCAACTGACGCCTGAACAACGTCGGAGTCAGTTGGTTAGTGAAGGAATCATCAGTCAATCACAAGCTGATGAATTAAAAGTAGGAACACTCTCTGAAGAAGTAGCCAATCATTTGATTGAAAATCAAATCAGTCAAGTTGAGATTCCTCTAGGGATTGCACCTAATTTTCAAATCAATGGAATCAAAAGGCAAGTACCGATGGCGACAGAAGAACCGTCTGTAATTGCTGCAGCCAGTAACGGTGCAAAAATATGTGGAGACATTACAGCAATTACACCACAACGCCTGATGCGTGGTCAGATTGTACTATCAGGGGAACTGGATAATCGAGGCATAACTGATGCTGTCATCGCCAGACAAGATGAACTACTAGCATGTGCGAATGCAAGTTATCCCTCGATCGTGAGACGTGGTGGTGGAGTGCAGGAAATCGCAACAAGAAACTTTAAGGGCAATAATTTGGATTACTTATCGATCGATTTCTTGGTTGATGTAAAAGATGCGATGGGAGCAAATATCATCAACGCTATCTTAGAAGGTGTTGCCCAGAAAATACGTTCCTGGTTTCCTAAAGAAGAGATTTTATTTAGTATTTTAAGTAATTTCGCAACAGAATCATTAGTAACAGCTAGTTGTGAGATTCCCTTCGAGCGATTGGGAAAAACGATTGAAGCAGGAAAGAGAATTGCTGAAAAAATCCAACAAGCTTCCGAGTATGCTAAATTAGATGTTTATCGGGCAGCAACACATAATAAAGGGATCATGAATGGCATCGAAGCTGTCATTCTTGCTACTGGAAACGATACGAGAGCTTGTGCAGCTGCCGTTCATGCGTATGCTGCGAAAGATGGTGCTTACCAAGGCCTGTCAGACTGGCAAATGATTGGAGATAAGTTAGTTGGACAATTAACGGTACCTTTGGCAGTGGCAACAGTTGGAGGGGCTTCTAGGATTCTTCCAAAAGCAAAGATTGCACTAGACATGTTGAAGATTGAATCAGCAAAAGAATTAGCTCAAATCATTGCTGCCGTCGGTTTAGCACAAAATTTAGCTGCTTTGCGGGCATTAGTGACAGACGGTATCCAAAAGGGGCATATGTCGCTTCAAGCTAGAGCCTTAGCGATCACAGTCGGGGCACAAGGAACTGAAATTGAACAAGTCGCTGAATTTCTAAGAAAAGCCGAAGGAATGAATCAGGACGCAGCTAGAAAATTTTTGATGCAATTACGTAAAAAATAAGTATTTATAAAAAAGAGAGACTGATTGGGATAACAGCAGAATGGATAAAAAGCTACTATTGTTTATTTATATGTTTATTCATATTATTCCTAGTCAAAAGCTCTCTTTTTTTGCTAATTGCCGGTAAAATTAAGGAAAAGGTTAAATATGACTAAATTTTTGCGAACTTTCTACGGGATACTATTGTGAAATTGTTCGTTAAAGGATATACTTTTTTCAAATTTAATACTTGTTAGGCGAGGCTCCTAAACAAACATAGGCTATTGCGCAGAAACGTCGAAAGACGCCAATGTGTAAAACAGGAATTGTCGAATTAAGGCTCTTCATAAGATAGCTAAGAGAAATCTTTACGTTGTTTAGTGTCAAAACTCACACGATGAGATAGTTGTTGATGTACGCAACTTTAACAAATAAGCCGAAACTTCTAAAAATCTTTGCTGATTTTTGTGAATTTTCGGCTTATTTTTTGGAGTTGGATATTTACACCACTTACTTGAAAATAAATCACAGCACATTTTGATCACGCTACTTTTATTTTTCCTCATGTGAAAGTGACTCCTTTTGCCTAATAGAAAGGATGGCAAAATGGATACTAGTTGATAACGGATGTTTTGATAAGAAGATTAGAGAAATTCTGGTTACGAAAACTTTCGTTTAAGAGGTGTTGTGTGTGAAATCAAAATCATTTGAGTTTAATTATGCGTTATTTTTGCCGATTTTTCTCTTTTATTTATTAAGTATCGGTGTGCAATATGGAGCAGCAGTCTACGACCAAGTGCCTTATAAAACTATTGTTTTAAAACAAGTAATCTTTTGCATTGCTTCATTAGGACTTTTGTTACTGACACAAAAAATCAAGACAGCGTTATTGTTACGATTGTCTCCTTATTTTTATGCTATTTCATTAGCAATTATGAGTTTGCTCTACAAATTTTATGATCCAGTGATGTACCAATTAACCGATACGAAACGTTGGCTGAGGATTGGTAGTTTTACTTTTCAACCTTCTGAATTGGTTAAATTGACTTTTGCATTAGTTCTCGTTTATTTCACCTTGCTTTATGAAAAGAAAGTCAGTGAACGTACCGTGAAAACGGATCTGATCTATGTCTTTCAAGTTCTGTTGATCAGTTTACCAACTTTCTTGTTGATGTATATGCAAAAAGATTTTGGGACAAGTTTGGTATTTATTATTTGTTTGGGGGCTCTGTTCATGATTGCAGGGGTCCATTGGAAGATCTTGGCCGTATGTGCTAGTTTTTTATTTATTATTGGGGTCATATTGATTTGTCTAGTTTTTACGAAATACGGTAATGAGATCCTTTATAGTCTGAACTTTAAGACGTATCAATTAGACCGGGTGAGAGCTTGGATCGATCCTTTTGCTTACAGTCAATCGATCGGATACCAACAATCACAAAGCTTATTGTCTGTTAGTGCAGGTGGATTTAGTGGACGACCAGCTGAAATACCACCAATCTATGTACCAGTACGTGAATCAGATATGGTATTTACTGTAATTGCCGAAACGTTTGGTTTTTTAGGTAGCGTGACCGTCGTTTTTCTATATTTCTATCTTTTCTACCAAGTTATTTACACTGCGATACAGACAAACAATAAAGGAAATCTATATCTAGCGGTAGTACTCGTATTTGGACTATTATTTCAAATCGTAGAAAATATCGGCGCTTCGATTGGTTTACTGCCTTTAACAGGAATTCCTTTGCCTTTTCTAAGTCAAGGAGGAACCTCCTTGTTGATCATGGGAGGCGGATTAGGTATGATTTTAGGTTTTAAAAAAGTAGAATAAGTCATTTGTTTAGTCAGATGAAGTTAGAAAGTAAGTGAAAGTTTTATGAGTGATTATCAACAAAAAGCACTGAAATTATCAATCGTTCCATTATGTCTTTTGATTGGATTGATTTTATGCGTAAAAATCAATCCTCCATGGTTCGAAACACTAGATTTAGCGGTTTATACAAAGAACGATTTACCTAATTTTCCACAACTAACAGCGATTGTTCGTTTGTTTGCTAAGTTAGCAACGATTGGTCCGACCTTATGTTTCGCCTTTCTTTTTGCTTTTTATATTTGGAAAAAGAATTACCATTTGTTAGCGATTTGGAATATCTGTAATATCTTTGCGGTTAGTTTTTTTGGGTATATTCTAAAAAAGCTCATTGCACGAATCAGACCTGCCGTTTCACAATTGGAAATACGTACGAGTTACTCGTTTCCTAGTGGACATTCTTTATTATCCTTTGCGCTTTTCCTAACAATTATCTTATCGTTAAGTATTATTTGGAGTCGTCAGGATACCAAAAGAGTTGCTTGGTATCTTATAAGCTATCCATTGCTGATTGCAGCAACTCGATTATATCTAAGAGTCCATTATCCAAGTGATATTTTAGCTGGATTTTCGTTAAGTGCAGTAGTAGTTTTATTGTCTTATGTTGTTTGTTTCTCTTTTATCTCCACAGATTCAATATTGAAAACAAGGCAATTAGAGAAGAAAAAAACGCTTTTTTCTAAAAAGCAAAAAGTAGTTTTAGGTCTTTTAGTCCTTTTACTAGCAGTAATTATTTCTGGTGTCGCTTATGAACTGAATGTCTTTTATCATGCACATGGGTAAGCTGGATAAACATAACCAATAAACTAAGGGGAAGAGACCGCTTGGTTTTTTGGTTCTATCTTTTTTTAGATTGGTGAAGATTATTGACAGCTTTTGGTGATTCAAAGTAATAGAAAAAATATTTTACTATAAAAAAATGAGCAGAGGGCAATTGCCTTTCTGCTCATTTAACATTTTATGATTTCTCATTACCGGCATCATTTGACAAAAAGCCGTTTTTTGATGCGGTGGATAGATTTGTGAAACTGGTTATCTTTCTGAAATAGCTGTTGCAGCAAACTGTTCGATCAATGGGATCAATGTCAGTTTCACTTTGTATTTGCGTTCTAACGCTTTTTCAATTGTAAATTGGTTTTCTACTGTCATTGAAATTTCAGCTAATTTACGTGGTTCATCTGAGGTTTTCTCATAGATGACTGCTGTATCAGCTTCTTTTTCTACATAAAATTTTGGATATTCCGCTACTGCGCTTGAAAAATCAGCGAAATTCAAAGCGGCAGTTTCAGTTGAGCGTTGTTTTTCAGTTGTTTCCGCTTTTGATACTTCAGCTGTTTTAGGTGATTCCACAGGTTTTGAGTCAGCAACAGGTGTAGAAACCTCTTGAGCAGTTGGTTCATCATTTTTAAGACGTTGATCATTCCAATAAGAAACGATTTCAATCAATAAGTTGTCACGGAAGCGTTCAAAAATGTCTTTTTCTCCTGAACGGATTCGTTTTAAGACAGTTGTGAAATTATCATCAATCGGTACATTGATGCGAGTATCTTCATTTGTTTTTCCTGCAAGTCCAATCGTTAAGATGTGGCGGTCTTTCGGATCAAGCATGACTTGTAAAGGTAAGCCGTAACGACGTAGACTTTCATCCTCTAAAGAATGAAATAATTGACTTCTGATTCCATCTAAAGAAGGACGGAATTGATTGAGTAATTTTTGTTTTTGTTTTTTCTTCATATGTTCTCTCCTTCGCTCATACCCTTTCGATTATAAGAAAAAAAAGATGAAATGAAAAGGATTATACGAAAAAAACTTAGATATGTATGTATTTATACGTATTTTTTTAGGAAAATATTTGTTTTTAACAGAAATGTTTCCTCTTTTTAGGTGTATATCAAAAGATAAGCCGATACGACACCGGCAAGAAAAACTCAGTGTGTATCGGCTTATCACGATCATTGAAGTCAGCTACGTTGTTTTGGAACAAGGAATCAAAGCAAAGACAGACAGTTCAGGTGAATAGATCACTTCATGTCCTTGCCAAGTCGTAACCATTAGCGAATGATCGAAACGGTTGGTTAGCTCTTGGATTTTTTGATCATGGGACCAGTTACGTGCTGGGAAGTGTTGGATCTTGTCTGGTCCGATCAAAAAGATAAAATCAGGATGAAAAGTACGAGTGATTTCTTCTGAGAGCCTTTCTAAACGTTCAATCGGAGTCATTGTTATCAAACATCCTTAAATTAAAATTGGGTAGTATCTGGATCTTTTGCTTTACCAACTACGCCATCTAATTGATCGATTTGTTGCATTTCTTCTTCTGACAGTTCAAAGTCAAAAAGTTCAGCATTTTCTTTGATCCGACTAGGAGTTACGGATTTTGGCAGAGGCAAGAAACCATGTTGTAAGGACCAGCGTAAAGCAACCTGAGCAATACTCTTTTGATGGGCTTTGGCAATTTCCTGCATCTCTGGTACATCGAAAATTTTCCCTGTGCCAAGTGGGCTGTAAGCTTCCAGGATCATTTCGTGTTTTTTGGCATAGTCAACGACTGCTGGTTGTAATTCACCAGGAGCTAAGAAAATTTGGTTGACCATTGGCATGATCTTGGCTGTTTTTTGTAACGCATCCAGATGATGGGGCAAGAAGTTGCTGACGCCAATGGCTTTGATTTTTCCAGCTTCATACAGCTTTTCAAAAGCTCGCCAAGTTTGGGCGTTTGCTTCTTCCCAATTGTCACGGAAAGCCACAGGATTAGGCCAGTGGATCAAGAAAAGATCAATATAATCTGTTTGTAATTTTTGTAGTGATTCTTCAAACGAAGACATCACTAAGTCATAACTGTGATTGGCATTCCAAAGTTTTGTTGTTAGAAAAATCTCTTCTCTGGGAATCCCACTTTCTTTGATCGCTTGACCGACGCTTTCCTCATTTTTGTAACCTTGTGCTGTATCAATGTGGCGATAACCAGCAGCTAGCGCTTCTTTGACTGAAGAAACTGCGACATCGCCATCCGGTGTTTGCCAAGTACCAAAACCAACAATCGGAATTTCATAACCATTTGATAAACGATACGTATTTGTTAATGAATCCATATTCTCAACTCCTTAATTTTTAGTTCACTTTTAAGTGTAGCGCATTTTCTCAAAAAAGGAATCCATTTTGTTTAGGAGACAATTATTTTTTTCAGAAAAAGGAAAATAATGATTTTCGTTCTGGTATTTTGTATTGATTTTCCGTAAACTAAACCAGAAGGGAATGAGAACATGGATATTTATTTAAAAAAAGCAATTATGCATATTATTGATCGTGAAACGGGATCACCCGTATTTTCTCAACAAGAATTGGATCTGACTAAAGAGTTTATTCGAGATTTTTTACAAAAGAAAATCCAAAAAATTTCTTCTGCACAAACGAAAACAGGACAGCTGTCACCTGAAAGTATGATGGCGAAACAAGTCCAGGACTGTCAAGAAAACTTTGTAGCAGCAAGTGAAGGGATCGTTCAACGCTGGTTCGAGATCTATCAAGAAAGCGAAGAAGCACCAAGCGCTGATGTCTTTGTTGTTTTGTATGAAGTAGATACGGTGATGTATGTGGCTTTGTTAAAAGTCAATTACCGAGAATCCTATACACATTTTGTAGAGGCAGACGAAACAGGAATCGCCAATCAATTGATTTTGAATCGAGCGATATTGGGGGCAAAATCACAAAAGGCAGATGAAGCGTTTGCGGTGGCGTTAACTGATTTAACCTATGAATTGATTGAAAAAAAATATGAGTTTTCTGGAAAAAAAGAACTCTATTTTTCGGGGAGAGTCATCGAAAGTGTTCCTGCGCCTTCATTAGAAGAGAATGTCAAAGTGATCCAAAAAGTAGCTAAAAGTTTAGGGAAAAAATTTGAAACTGAAGAATTTGATCTAGTGGCTGATTTAAAAGAGGCTGTTTATGATACGATCGAGGAAAAGGGCAGACTAGACCATGAAATGATTGCGGAAAAAGTCTTCAAAGAAAATATCACAGCGAAATTAGCTTTTCAAGAAGAAGTCCAAGAACAGGGATTTGTTGCTGAAGCTTTGCCAGTCAGAGAAGTCCAAGAAATTTCTGAGAAAAAATTTGGTAAACAAAAATTCAAGTTATCCAATGGAATCGAATTAATCGTCCCTGTAGACGTCTACCGAAATCCAGATTTGATCGAATTTGTTAATAACCCAGATGGAACAATCTCAGTCATGATCAAAAATGTAGACGAAGTATTAAATCGTTTATAATTATTAAAAGAATGCTTATTCAGAGAATACAATAAAATGTAGCAGACAAGAAAAGAGCCAAGAGAAACTATAGTGAACGTTAAAAGTTGGATTAAAAAGTTAACTTTTTTCGGTCAGTATAAAGTTTTCCTTGGTTTTTTTGCAGGTGTAAACTATATAAGTAGTGCATATCTTTAGATGTTTCAGAATGACAGCTTTCTTTTTACCAGATAACACCATTTCTTTTGTGAACTGATCACTAAGAGCAAAAGCCAAAATAATCACATCATTCTTTATCAAATAAAGAGAAAATGGTATAAAGGATAGGAAGAGATAACGAAAATATAAAGGAGTGTTACAAAATGAAAGTTGAACATATTGCTATTTGGGTTAATGATTTGGAAAAAATGAGAGCGTTTTACGAGAACTATTTTGCTGCAGAAAGTTCAGAGAAATACACGAATCCTAAAACCCGGTTTCAATCTTACTTCCTGAATTTCACCTCAGGAAGTCGGATTGAATTGATTACAAAGCCTTTTTTATCAGATCGTGCAGTCGATACTTTTGGTTATGCTCATTTAGCAATTTCAGTGGGAACAAAAACAGAGGTGGATTCATTTGCTGAAACATTTGTAAAAGAAGGCTTTCCACTGATCAGTGGACCAAGAACTACGGGCGACGGTTATTATGAAGCAGTTATCCAAGATCCTGAAGGAAATCTGATTGAGTTAACGACAGATTGAGACGGATTACATCATACAAAAATATAGCAAAGGATAGGAAGCACATGGAATTCAGCGAAGAGAAAAAAATTGACCTTGATGCATTGTTCGCGCTCTATACAGCTGTAGGATGGTCAGCCTATACGAAGGACATCCAACAATTAGCTCTGGGAATCCAACAATCTCTCAAAGTGATAACGGTATGGGACGAACAACAATTGATTGGATTGATCCGTAGTGTCGGGGATGGCGAAACGATTCTTTACATTCAAGATTTGCTTGTTCATCCTGCTTATCAAAACAAGGGGATCGGGACACAATTAATCGAAAAAATGGTACAAGCTTATCCAAAAGTCAGACAAAAAGTTTTATTGACAGAAAATGAACAACGAACCCGTCGATTTTATGAAAAATGCCAATTTCAGTCGGTAGCGACACAAGAAATGATTTGTTTTTATCGCGAATACTGATAGTTACGAAAGAGCCCATTGTAGTGAAAACAAGGAGATAGTCACAACAATTACGCATGGTTGGCTGATGAAAAATTAGTCATTAATCAGCATAAGTGTTCTTGGTTGACTTTGACCAAGTTTGACGTATAATACAAATTGTTCGATACTTACAAAAAGTAAGGCGGACAGATTCTTTTTGGATTTTTCCAAAGAAGTCTATAATGGACAACAGATGAGAGCAAAACTTTAAAGCTCTAAATTAATTAGGAGGTTTGTTAATTATGGCAAAAGAACATTATGATAGAAGTAAACCACACGTAAATATTGGAACCATTGGACACGTCGACCATGGGAAAACTACTTTAACTGCTGCGATCACTACAGTACTAGGTAAAAAAGGCTTAGCAAATCCTCAAGACTATGCTAGTATCGACGCAGCACCAGAAGAACGTGAACGTGGAATCACGATCAATACTGCTCATGTGGAATACGAAACAGACAAACGCCACTATGCACATATCGATGCACCAGGGCATGCGGATTACGTGAAAAACATGATCACTGGGGCAGCTCAAATGGACGGAGCAATCTTGGTTGTTTCTGCTACGGATGGCCCAATGCCTCAAACTCGTGAACATATTTTACTTTCTCGCCAAGTAGGCGTGAAATATTTGATTGTTTTCTTGAACAAAACAGATTTAGTCGATGATGAAGAATTAATTGACCTAGTAGAAATGGAAGTTCGTGAACTATTAAGCGAATATGGATTTCCAGGTGATGATACACCTGTTATCAAAGGATCAGCATTAAAAGCATTACAAGGTGATCCTGATGCAGAAGCAGCTATCATGGAATTGATGGACACAGTCGATGAATACATCCCAACACCAGAACGTGATACGGACAAACCATTATTGTTACCCGTCGAAGATGTATTTTCAATTACTGGACGTGGAACAGTAGCATCTGGTCGGATTGACCGTGGGGCTGTTCGAGTCGGTGATGAAATCGAAATCGTAGGGATCAAACCAGAAACGCAAAAAGCCGTAGTAACAGGAGTTGAAATGTTCCGCAAAACGCTTGATTACGGTGAAGCAGGGGATAACGTAGGTGTGTTATTACGTGGGATTCAAAGAGAAGACATCGAACGTGGCCAAGTGATTGCCAAACCTGGTTCAATTACACCTCATACTAAATTCAAAGCAGAAGTGTATGTTTTGACCAAAGAAGAAGGCGGACGTCATACACCATTCTTCAATAATTATCGACCACAATTTTATTTCCGCACAACTGACGTAACAGGAACAATTGTTTTGCCAGAAGGAACGGAAATGGTCATGCCTGGCGACAACGTAACGATCGATGTAGAATTGATTCATCCTGTTGCTATTGAAAACGGGACGACTTTCTCCATTCGTGAAGGTGGTCGTACAGTAGGTTCAGGTATCGTAACAGAAATCGAAGCCTAAGAACAAAGGATAGATAAATAAAAAAGGCGCACGATTCAACAAGTCAGATGACTTTTAGAATCATGCGTCTTTTTTTCTTCCATCATTAGATATAAGTTGTCATATTCAGCGTTTTTGTAACCATTTCTTTAAACCTACTAATCGCTTTTTATGGTCAACTGGTGCATTATCAATGATCAATAATGCGATCATGACATAGGCAATCCAACTGTCACGTGAATAGGAAGTATAGCGGGAAGTCCAATGAGTCGCATATTTATCTTTATACTCACGCAAGCCGTGGAAAGAGTAAAAATGTGAACCAAATTCATAAACTAAGTAAGCGATTCGTTCTTGAATAAAACTTTTTCTTGAGGTTCCAACGTTGGATAATGGCGCCATCCCCAAGTTGAAAAATTCAATCTGTTCCTCTTTCATATACTCAAATAAATGAAGGAAAAGATAATCCATACTTCCAGCTGGTGCTTTCTCTGGATCATAACGCATCAAATCAATCGTGCCGATTTTATTGTCTGTGTAGGTTGGCATGATTGAAGCAAATGCTACTAAGTCTTGTTGTGGGTCTTTTAAAACAGCGATCGGTGCCCGCTGTAGATAATCTTCTGAGAAGAACCCCAGTGAAAAACCTTTTTCTTTTCGGCTTCCTAACCATTGATCAGAAATTTGTTTGAGTTCAGTCATCTGTGTCTCAGAAAAAGGTGGCTGAATAATCTCAAAAGTAAAACCTTCTCGATCAATCCGATTCAAGATCGCACGTGATCCTTTCATTTTCTTTCCAGAAGTAGTGAAATTGGCTAATTCAACGTGTGCTTCTTCGCCCATTTTGATGAAGTCATAGCCGAATTCATGTAAAATCATCACGATTTCTTCACTCGTTTCATAAAAGACGGGGAGGTAACACAAACGATCAGTTTCTTCAATAAACGCTTCGATAGCAGCAGGAAAATCTTCTTTTTTACCCGAAGGATCGCCCATCACGATACATTTATTATTGTAACAAGCAAACTGTAATAAAACCGTTCCAACTTGGTCTTTTTCGTAAATAAACATGCGCTTGTCTTTTAAGAAAATCAATTGACTGTCAGAATTTCCGCCAAAGGTATGGAGGATATTTAACGCTTTTTCTTCATCCAACGGTTCGCCGACTTGCTGTTTCTTTCCTTGTAGGAAGTGGACGAAAAGAATGATGATAAAGCTTACTGCAATAATAGCAAATAATCCAGATAACCAAATCTTTTCTGACGGGAACAAAAAGAACGAAATAAAATGATGCTTACGATGAGGAAATGTTGGCAGATTATAAACACCAATAATGATGTAAAGCAACGCTAAAGCACCAATAATCACACCATCAATCGTCAACCATTCCCATGAATAAATGATTTGTTCTCTAAATAATTCATTTTTCGAAGCAATTACGATCAACAACAGTAACAATAGGAAAATAGCTGCAGTAAAGCTAAAGTCAATAATCGTCACATAAGATGCTGCTAAAAAGATCAGTGCAATAGTTGGCCAATAGGCTCTTTTGACTCTTGCAGCAATCCCACGCCCCATAATGACAAAGAGAAATCCTAACAACATACTTGGGAATTGAATAATAAAATGCAACCTTAACGGATTGATACTATGCAGCCAACGAAACTCGGTAAAAGCTTGTGGGATCGTTGCTGAAAGAACCATCATGATACCAGAAAAATATAAAAGGACGACGACTGCTTTATGAGCAATCTCTGTTGCCAGCTGCTTAGGAATACCAGAATAACGTTGATCAAAGGTTGAGCCAATATTCTTAAAGAAAAAGACGATCCCGATCAAAAAAGGAATAATGTAATAAAAAATTCGGTACAGTAAGATCCAAACGACTACAGTTGCCTTTGGCACACCTATGGCAGAAAGACCGATAATCATCATGATATCAAAACTACCGATTTCACCAGGAATCATCGAGACGATTCCGATAACTGAAGCTGCGATAAAGAGCGGTATCGTTTGCCACAAATCGACTTTGATATCCATAAGTGCCCCAACTGCTAGAAAGGTGAACAAGACACCAGACCACTCTAAGATCGAGACAAGCAGCAATTGTCCTTGTGTTTTTAATGAGAGTCCTCCGAGGTAGCCCTCTTTTTTTAAGGTAGTGACTACAAAAACAAGTGGGAAGTATAACCCACCACCGATCAACCAAATCCAATACTGCTTAATAAAAGGCGCAACCGGTGCAAAAAAGACCATAAAAAAAGAAATCAAACTATAAATAGACAGTCCAGCCATTAGAAATAAAAAGATCTTCGACAAAGCTTGCATCAACTGCTTACTGTCTTTTTTATGACCGTATAATTCGGAGCGTAATCCGATGCTGACAAAGCCGCCAAAACCGGCAACATTGTTGATGGTATTGATCAACCAACTTGTTTCAAATAAATAACTCTTTTTTAATTTTTGTCCCAATAAGCGGTTAAGGATGATATCATACCCAATCATCGGTGCAACAGATAGTAATCCAACAATGAGCATCAACCCCGTCTTCCAAAGTGGGATTGTTGCAAATGTTTCGGCTAATTGAGCAATCGATAGTGTTTTGCCAATATTGATCAATTCACTAACGATAATGACAACCACAGAAATTAAAAAGATTGTTTTAAAGAGACCTAAATGGTTTTTGAACCATTGTAAGGCTTGTTTTAACAAAAAAATCACCTACTATTCTTATTATTCAGACAAAAAATCTAATACTTCTTGATTGAAACGTTGAGGATCTTTTCTAGCTAACTGATGTCCTTGTTCGTTCACTAAAACAAAAGAAGCATTTGGGATCGTTTTTGCTAGGTAAAGGGAGTGTTGCAGTTTGATCACATCTTTTTTTCCAACAATAATCAATGTTTTACATTTAATTTTCTCTAAATCTGCTGTTGAAAGACCGATATCTTTTAACAACAATTTGATCACCAACAAATTTTTTCTAAGCGATGGGCAAACTAAAGAAAGCAACCACATACCAATATAATGACAGTAGCTAAGCAGTCTCGCTGAGAATAAAACCCCTTTAACTAAAGTATTTCCTGAATTTAATATTAATCGATGTACTTTCTCTGGATAATAACTTGAAAAGACCAATCCAAGATTAGCTCCATCACTAAAACCTAGTATATTTGCTTTTGTAATTCCTTCAAGTAGCATGATGGTATAAAGATCTTCTGCCATCAAACGAAAAGACAAGGTATTTGCTTGATTCGTTGAACGTCCGTGACCTCGACTATCAATGAGATAAACGGTATAAAACTGACTAAAGACAGGAACTTGCTCTGAGAAGAAACGACCACTGCCATCATTACCATGGAGTAAAAACAGAGGCATGCCATTTCCGCTTTTCTCATAATAGATCTCTGTTCCATCAGTCATTTTTGCATATTTCTTTTCTTTTTTCACATAATCACCTACTGGTTAAAGTATAACGACAATTCTCCTATAAGAGCAATTGTTTTCCTAAAAAAACAACGATCATTTTCGTAAGATAGTAAAAAATTCCGAAAATTTCAGATTTTATTAAGGAAAGGAACAAATGATTAGTAAGAAATAGCCAAGAACGATAATAAATAGTAAGATAAAAAAAGATGTCAAAATAACTAGGTGAATGTTTATGAAAAAAAAGAAAAAATCAATCTTTCGAAGAATCGTCTCTTTTTTAGTGATTGTCTTGGTCATAGGAGTATTGATCATCTTAGGAAAAACCTATCAATCGATTAAAAGAGTAGAAAAGTACGAACCAGAAATAACAACAGCAATCAAAAAGTACCATATGGAAGAGTACGAGTCTTTGGTCAAGGGGATCATTTTAACAGAATCAAAAGGCAAGGGGATTGATTTGATGCAAAGTTCGGAAAGCGCCTATGGTAAAGCCAATGTGATCGATAATCAAAAAGAAAGTATCGATCAAGGAGTCAGCTACTTAGCAGAAATGATCAATGAGGCAAAAAAACAAGGATGTGATCTTGATACAGCTATACAAGCCTATAACTTCGGTAAGGATTATATTGTCTACGTAAAAAACCGAGGTGGGGAAAATACTATGGAGATAGCAGAAGAATATTCCAAAAATGTCTTGAGTCCACTTTTAGGTAATGAGAAAAAAACCAAGTATCGCTATTGGCGAGTCCCCTCATTGCTTTACAATGGCGGTTATCTTTATCATAATGGAGGGAACATGTTTTACACAAAAGTTGTCAAGATGAATGAAGACCTCATTGAGTTATATGACAAAGTTTTTAACTAATTGAGTGTAATGCTGAGATTTTTTGCTAGATCTTTATCTTATCAGAAAGAAGGAGTGCTCAAAAAAGTGGAAAAAGAACAAATCATAACAGAAAAGGTAGCGAAAGATTCAGGAAAAGACTGGCTATTGCGCTTTGTAAAGGGAATGTTTATCGGTTCGGGTTTTATTTTACCGGGGGTAAGCGGAGGCGCTTTAGCAGCTGTTTTTGGAATGTACGAACGATTGATCTCTTTTTTAGCTCATCTAACCAGAAATTTTAAAGAAAACGTGCTTTTCTTTTTGCCTGTCGGATTAGGAGGAATCAGTGGAGTCTTTTTGCTTTCCTTTTTGGTGAGTTTCTTATTAGGGACATATGAAACGACGATTTTATGGTTTTTTGTTGGGTGTATTGTAGGTACTGTTCCAGCGTTGTGGAAAGAAGCTGGAAAGAAAGGGCGGCAATCAGGTGATATCATCCTGATGATCGTTACATTGATCGTGGCTTATTTCTTTTTACTTTACGGATCACAACTATTTGATGGTCAAGTTGAACAAAACACAGTAACTTGGATCATCGCTGGCGGTCTAATCGGCTTAGGGATGATTGTTCCTGGACTGAGTCCCTCGAATTTTTTAGTCTATATGGGGTTATACAAGGCGATGGCTGATGGTTTCAAAGAAGCTCGCTTAGACGTGATCTTACCGATCGGTTTAGGCGCGGTAGTCTGCGTGTTGACGTTATCAAAGTTATTTGATTTTATCTTTTCTAAGGCATATAGTAAATTGTTCCATTTTATTTTAGGAGTTGTTTTTGCTTCGACGGTAATGATTGTTCCTACAGATTACACAAATTTAAGTTTACTAGGAATCATCTTTTGTCCCATTTTATTTTTTGCTGGTATCGCATTAGGTTGGTGGATGAGTCGTTTAGAAGAACAATATAAATAAAGGTTGAATGGCACATGATTTTTGCTGGGATTTCTCAGCGGCATAGAATCATGTGTTCTTATTTTGTATAAATTTGTAAAAAATAAGTTGTTTTTAATAATAGAACAAGCTAGACTTAAATATATTGATTATTTTTTGAAAGTTGGCGAAAAATGGAAACGAAAGAAATGAAGGGTCTTACTCAGGAAGAAGTGAGACAAAAAATTTCCTCTGGGCAGCAAAATGATTACCAAGAGGATGCATCCAAAAGTACTAAGCAGATTCTTAGTGACAATATACTAACGCTGTTCAATTTTTTAAATTTTGGTATTGGGATTTGCTTACTATTGGTCGGTGCCTATTCCAATATGGCTTACCTGGCAATCATTGTGGTGAATATCATTATTGGTATCTATCAAGAAATCCATGCTAGAAATCTAGTAAGAAAGTTATCGATTGTTTCGCAATCAGAGGTACGAGTTGTCCGCGAAGGAAAAGAGCAGTCGATTTCAACGAAAGAATTAGTTTTAGGAGATGTCGTAAAGATTGGTGCAGGGGAACAGATTCCTTCTGATTTAAGAGTGATCTCAGGACGCGCAGAAGCCAATGAGGCACTATTGACAGGGGAGTCAGACCTGATTGTCAAAACCGAAGGAGATGAATTGCTTTCAGGTAGTTTCTTAACCAGTGGTTCTGTTTTAGCTCAAACGATTCGTGTTGGCGCAGACAACTATGCAGTTCGCCTAACGAGTGAGGCAAAAACCCATAAAGCGATTCATTCTGAACTTGTCGATTCTATTCGAAAAGTATCAAAATTTACTAGCTTCATTATCATTCCATTAGGTATTATTTTATTTTTAGAAGCGTTATTTATCCGTGATGCTTCCATTAAGATTTCTGTTATTGCTTCGGCAGCAGCATTACTAGGGATGTTGCCTAAAGGCTTAGTCCTTTTGATTAGTATTGCACTGACTACTGGTGTAACGAAATTAGCAAAGAAAAGAATCTTAGTCCAAGATATGTATTCGATTGAAACACTTGCTCATGTAGATACGCTTTGCTTGGATAAAACAGGGACGATCACTGAAGGAAAAATGAGTATCCAACGGGTCGAAGCCCTAAATCCTAAGTACGAAAAAGCGATTCCTGAAATCATGGGAACCTATCTAGCTGAAAGCAGTGACAATAATCTTACCATGCGGGCACTTAGAGATTACTTTCAAGTAGCTAATCGCTATACTGTGACTGAAAAGTTAGCTTTCTCTTCTGACCGTAAATGGGGAGCGATGGAGTTTCCTGAATTAGGTGTGATCTATGTAGGAGCTCCTGAACGTTTGGTTGAAAAATCACAACTGCCAGAAAGTTTGGTGGATGCTCAAGCAAATGGCTACCGTGTATTGATGCTGGGTGTCGCTCCTGAACAACATTTGACTGAAGGAGAGCCAAAAGGCGTTGAACCAATCGCGCTGTTTGAGATTGACGATCCAATACGTAAAAATGCAGAAGAAACATTAGCTTATTTATATGCTGAAGGTGTGAATCTAAAGGTTATTTCAGGTGATAATCCGTTCACAGTTTCAAATATTGCCCGCCGTGCAGGCTTACCAAATTATGATTCGTATGTTGATCTTTCTACGATGACAGAAGAAAAAGCTGTCCGGGAAGCCGCTCATGAGTACACGGTCTTTGGTCGTGTGAGTCCACAACAAAAGAAAACATTAGTGAATGAATTAAAACAAAGTGGTGGAACTGTGGCTATGACTGGGGATGGAGTCAATGACGTATTGGCACTGCGTGAAGCAGACTGCAGTATCGCCATGGCTGAAGGAGACGGTGCAACAAGACAAATTGCTAATCTCGTTTTACTTGATTCTGATTTTACGACTTTACCAGAAGTCTTATTCGAAGGGCGTCGTGTCGTGAACAATGTGACCAAAGTTTCAGGTATTTTCTTTATCAAGACGATCTATTCGTTTATTCTTTCTATCTTATGCGCAATTACTGCAATCGGGTTTCCATTCATCCCAATCCAGATCACATTGATTGACTTAGCTATTGAAGGTTATCCTTCTTTCTTCTTATCGTTTGAACAAGATAAACGAAAGATTACCTATCGTTATTTACCAACAGCATTGATCAATGCATTGCCAAATGCATTGCTAGTCGTATTGAATATTATTGTGGTTTATATTTTAGGAAAAGTTTTGCCATTTACCCAGTTGCAAACGACCACTTTAATGTATTATCTATTGATCGGAATCAGCTGTATGGCAGTAGTCAAAGCGTGTTATCCATTTAATCCGTTGCGAATTTTCTTAGCGGTAACTACTGTTGTGGGGATTTATGTAGCAGCGATGCTTTTCCATCATCTGTTAGAAGTTGATCTTGGGTTAGGAACTGCTTGGCCATATTTCATTGGTTTTATGATCGTTAATATCATTTTGAGACTGATTTATGGAAAGACCAATATCCGTGACTACTTATTGAATAAATTAGCAACAACGAAATAAACCATTGCTTGTTCTTAGAATGACAAGTATTATACTTGAAAAAGTTTAGAATTGTGATAGAATGAAACATGTATAATTGTGTCCTTTAAAATCGCACTGATTTTCGTTAGTGCGATTTTTTACCGGTTATTCTCCTGAGGTATCTCTTTGACAGATGCCAATTAGCTATTTACAGGGGGTGAAAGCATGGCTCAACGGATTCCTCAAGAAGTCATTGAAACGATTCGTGGACAAACGAATATTGTTGAGGTGATTGGTCAATACGTCCAATTAAAAAAATCTGGAAAGAATTATTTAGGTTTGTGTCCTTTTCATGAAGAACGAACACCATCTTTCTCGGTGGCTGAAGATAAACAGATTTTTCATTGCTTTGGTTGCGGAAAAGGAGGAAACGTCTTTACTTTTCTTCAAGAACTAGAAGGACTTAGTTTCCCAGAAGCAGTCGTCAAAGTTGCTGATTTTGAACAAATTCAGTTAGAAGATCAATGGCGCAAACAAACACTTCCCTTCGAAAATAGCGATTCAATTACAGGAAAATTGATTTTAGCGCATGAAAAAGCCGCAGAAGTATATCATCATATGTTGCTACACACGAAAGTAGGCGAGCAAGCTTTAGATTACTTACTACAACGTGGTTTGACACTAGAATTGATTGAAGAATTTGCGATCGGATTTGCACCGAATGAACGTTCATTTTTGAAACAAGTATTTAAAACTGAAGCATACGATCAAGAAGTGTTGGAACGTTCTGGTTTGTTTATCTCTCATGAGGATGGAGGAATATCTGATCGGTTTTACCAACGTATCATGTTTCCTATCAGAAACCCTCAAGGGCGCACGATTGGTTTTTCTGGACGCTGGCTTGCACCAGAAAAAGGACAAGAAAAAGATCAACCCAAATATTTGAATAGTCCAGAAACAGAATTATTCAATAAAAGACAAGTGTTGTTCAACTTGGATAAAGCACGTAGTGATATCCGAAAAAGCGGTGAAGTTCTTTTATTTGAAGGTTTCATGGATGTCATTGCTTCTTGGCAAGCAGGTGTAAAAAATGGGATAGCTTCCATGGGAACGAGTTTAACGAATCAACAGATCCAGCAGATTGAACGAGTAACCAAAGAACTAGTTTTTTGTTACGATGGAGATAAGGCAGGATTCGAGGCAACGAATCGAGGGATCGAATTGTTACGACAAAATAGTCGATTGCAATTATCAATCGTTGTGATTCCGGAAAAACTTGATCCCGATGAATATTTACGTAAATATGGAAATGACTCCTTTAATGAACTGATCTTTCATGGTCGTGAAACGGTCTTTACTTTCAAGTCACGTTATTTGAAGCAAGACAAGAACCTGGAGAATGAAAAAGATAAAATCCAGTACTTAGAAGAGGTATCGAGAGAACTTAGTCAAGTTGTCTCGCCAATCGAACAAGATATGTATTTGTCGCAACTAGCGACCGAATTTCAACTTAGTCGTGAAACCCTGCAAAAGCAAATACGGGATTTTCGCAGGGAAAATCAAACGAATCGAACCAACCAACCAACGACATTGCCAGAACCAGCTATTTCACGGACGGCAATAACGAAAAAGAGACCGCTGACTCAAGTAGAAAAAGCGGAACAAATGCTCTTGTACAGAGTGTTCAAAGAGATATCTGTCCGTAATTTTTTGAAAGAACAGCAATTTCAGTTTATTCATGACATTTATGCAGAAGTATATTTTTTATTCGATGCATTTGTGTCACAACATGATGAATTCAACCTTGCGGAGTTTTTGGACTTTTTGCAAGATGAAAATTTAAGGCGTTTAGTGGTGGAAATCGAGTATTTGCGTGTAGCCGAAGAAAGCACACCAAGAGAAATCCAAGACTTATTGCGTGTAATCAGAAAGTCTAGTTTAGCTGATGAAATAACTTTAAAAAAACAAATGCAGCAAGAGGCTAGAAGAACTGGAAACAAGCAATTAGAATTGGAATTAACGATTGAGATCATTAATTTAACAAAACAGTTAAAACAAGCCGAATAGCTACTCAAGGGGGGCCTTCTTTTATGGCAAATGTAACAGAGAATAAAAAGTATGAAGCAGCAGTAGCAGCTTTTATCAAAGAAAACAAACCAAAAAGACAAGTCGTGTATGATGATCTTTCAAATAAACTTGCAACGCCATTCACATTGAATGCGGATGAGATGGATAAATTGATCCAAAAAGTCGAGGATGCTGGAATCAGCGTTGTTGATGAAAACGGAGATCCATCGATCCATAGTTTGAAGAGTGCAGAGAAAAAAGCGGAACAAGCAAAAACAGAAGATCTGTCAGCACCTACTGGTGTAAAAATCAACGATCCAGTTCGTATGTATTTAAAAGAGATTGGTCGTGTTTCCCTATTAACTGCGGAAGAAGAAGTAGCTCTTGCTTTAAAAATCGAAGAAGGTGATCAAGAAGCAAAACAGCGTTTAGCTGAAGCAAACCTTCGTTTGGTCGTAAGTATTGCTAAGAGATATGTTGGACGTGGCATGCAATTTCTTGATTTGATCCAAGAAGGAAATATGGGCTTGATGAAAGCTGTTGAAAAATTTGACTATCGTAAAGGATTCAAATTTTCAACTTATGCTACATGGTGGATCAGACAAGCAATCACTCGTGCCATCGCTGACCAAGCACGTACGATCCGTATCCCAGTGCATATGGTAGAAACCATCAATAAATTGATCCGTATCCAACGTCAATTACTTCAAGATTTAGGAAGAGAACCGACGCCAGAAGAAATTGGTGCAGAAATGGACCTTCCTACAGAAAAAGTACGTGAAATATTGAAAATCGCGCAAGAGCCAGTTTCTTTAGAAACACCAATTGGTGAAGAAGATGATTCTCATTTAGGAGACTTCATTGAAGACCAAGAAGCTACTAGTCCTGCAGAACATGCGGCTTATGAATTGCTAAAAGAACAATTAGAAGATGTTTTAGATACATTGACTGACCGTGAAGAGAATGTTCTCCGCTTACGTTTTGGTTTAGACGATGGCCGTACCAGAACACTCGAAGAAGTTGGGAAAGTATTCGGAGTAACACGTGAACGTATTCGACAAATCGAAGCGAAAGCGTTACGTAAATTACGCCATCCATCACGTTCAAAACAATTGAAAGATTTCTTAGAGTAAAAATAGGATTCAAATTTTGAATCTTATAGACAATGACTGTCTTTTAAAATAGCGAGTAGCCTTTAGTGAAAACAAAGTAGCACGGGATCAGAATAGATGATGCCGTGCTATTTTTTTTAGTCAATAGCTGAGTCAAAAGCTTGAATCTGATCATAATAAACAAATAATTGATGCGCTATTAACATTATGATGATGAAAACATAAATAAATGCGTATCTATGCGTAATTATAAGAAACTTTTTATAAATTATTTGTTTTATTTTTACGAGTTATACTATTTGACATCCGTTTGATCAAAATAGGCTCTTGGCGAAACTTTCAGAATATGGTAGATTAAATGGTAGCGTAAACCTAACAAAAGGAGCCGATCGCTCAGTGATAAAAAAATGCCCAACGTGTGGATCAAAGAAAATCAAAGGAAAGTTGATTTGTCCTGATTGTGGTTACCAAATAAAAGAGCAAGACCAACACACGAATGAAGAAAAGAACAACAGTCAATTACCAATAGATTCTTCAGAAGAACATTTTCCTGACACGGAATTAAATGATCCAATCGAATGGTCAGAATTAACAGAGTTACCATTAGAATCGGTCATGGCCTTGTTTAAAGAAGAATCATCTGAAGAAACGAATCTAGCAGAAACTAATGATGCTGAAGATGTAGTCACTAAAAAGGCAAACAAAAATCCGTCAACAAGTGAAGAAGGAACTGATTCGAAAAAACAAGTTAACGGCGATGAAATGACGGATGAACTCGAAGCAGAACAACAAAAAAGAGTAGCTGAATTAAAAGAATTTGTTGATCATGAAAAAGAAAATTCGATTTTATCTGCTTATATCAAAGCTCATAGAGAAGATACAACAGAAGAACATGCAGAAGAATTGATGCGAATGATCCAAGAGGAACTCGCAGCTAAAAATGCCAAAGAGACTGATTCAAAACAAGAAAGTACAGTGCCAGGAACTAACGAACGTGAAACGAAAGAAAAGGAAACAGTTGATACGAAGGATAGCGTTGTTCAGCCAACTGACCATCAAGCGATTGATCAAGAAGAAACGTTCGAAACGGCAACAGAAAAAAATCATGAACGCTTAACGGCACCCCAAACTTCAGAAGAAAATCAACTGCTTTCTTCTAAGGAACAAACTGAAGAATCAGTGACCGCTACCAAATCGACTCACGTCCAATCGTCGTCAGAAAATCTTTTGATAGGAAAAAAAGAAGTCGAAGAAAAAACGAGTGCGGAAGATGTCGATAAAAACTCAACCCATGAGGTCGAAGCGTTAAACGAAAATTTGAAACCTGAAGTTTCAGAAAAAGATATTCCGAAAGCAGCTCCATCACAAGAGAATCAATCAAACGGAGAAGTTCTAAAAGAAGAAATATCGAAAGAAGAAACAGCAAAAGAAGAAATACCGAAAGAAGAAACAGCAAAAGAAGAAATACCGAAAGAAGAATCGGTAAAAGAAGAACCAAAAGAAGAAATTCGTAAGAAAGATTCTTCAAAACCAGAAGCTATAGAAAAAACAGAATTATCAAATGAAATCGATCAAAGGACAGAAACGGAACAAAAAGAACCAGTTACATCAGCTAAGACTGATGAGGGGAAACGAAAAAGATCGAAAAAAGGACCGTATCTGGCTTTAGCAGCAATCGTCTTGCTCGGAGTCGGTGGTTGGGCTTATTATGACCATCAGCAAGATGTTCAGGCACAAATCGCTGCACAAGAAGAAAGACAAAAACAAAAGGTGGCAGATCTACAAACAGCCTTGAATGCTTTTTATACAGATCCGTCTCACCAGTTTATCCGTACTTCAATGATCAATCAAGACTTAGCTAAACTAAAGACTGATCTGAATGACGTAAAAAAAGAGAAAGAATACCCTGAATTAGAAAAAACATTCCAGGATATCCAAACCAAAATCAAAGATATTCAACGTGTCAACCAGTTATTTACTTCGGTAGTGATTGACGATGATCATTTAGCAGCTGATCCCAAACTAAAAGAGGATCAAGCCATTCAACCAATGACTACAAATGAAACTGCTTTTGGACGTCTGATCAAGCAAGCGCAAACCGAAGCAGAGGACCAATACAAACAATTGCAGACGGCTAAAGATAAAGTGAACGTTGTCTATCATGATAATCAAGTCGTAGACAGTGCGAACAGAGAGCAGTATGACGAAGCAAAAAATGCTGTAGAGCAAATCAAAAATGAAGAGCTAGCTGTCGCTTTAAAAGATCAACTAAAAAAAGTAGATGAAACCTTGACTGCGAAAGAGCAGAAAGAAGCACAAGCAAAAGAAGAAGCAAAAAAAGCTGAAGAAGCAAAAAAAGCAGCTGAAGCAGCCAAACAAGCTGCAGCTCTGGCTGCACAACAAGCAAAATCTAGTTCAACTACCAATAAGACTAATTCAGCCAATCAACCCATCATGTCAACTCGACAAAGTGATGTGGCTGATGCATCTAATCCAGCATGGAATTGGGCACCAGGAGTCCAACAAAGTGTTATTGCTACTTGTATTCAACGAGGCTACATTGTGGCAGGTGGATATAAACTAGAAAAAGCGAGAATCGAAAATGGTGAAGGTTACTATAATCTTTATGCTACTTCAACCCAATCTAATTTGATGCGTGGAATCGGTGAAAGTGCATTGCCATTTTATATTGTGACGATCAATTGTAAAACAGGCTGGTTTGGCGGAAATGGCAGCCATTAATCTGCTAGATAGACAATGACCAAATACTACTCAGATATCGTAGATCGTATGGAACTAAGTGGATGACCATATAGGATCAGATACACGATGTCTGAGTTTTTTTGCGACGACTAAGACCAAACCAACTACTAATCATGGAAACATTATGTTATGATAGCTAAGAAAAGATGGCTGAATCTTTTATAAATAAGGAGAAATAAGATGAATGAATTATTGGCAACAATATTTACCGGAATGGTAATTGATGAAAATGAAAAAAATTACTTTGTCCAAAAAAATGGACAAACTTTTGGATTAAGTAAAACCGAAGGGACCTATCGTATCGGTGAAGCAGTCGAAGGGTTTGGTTATCAAAATCAAAAACATGAAAATCGTTTTACTACGTTGATTCCTAAAAGTCGAATTGGTCATTATGCTTTTGGTACAGTGACTGCTTCACGAAAAGATTTAGGAGTATTCGTCGATATTGGATTACCCGACAAAGATTTTGTAGTCTCATTAGATGAACTACCAACGATGACAGAACTTTGGCCTAAAAAAGGCGATCGTTTAATGGTTGCTTTAAGAGTCGATAGCAAAGACCGAATTTGGGGTAGTTTAGCCGATGAAAAGATTTTTAAATCATTGAGTAAACGTGGAACAGAAGAAATCAAAAATAAAGACATTACAGGTGTTGCTTACCGCTTGAAACTGACCGGAACGTACGTCTTAACAGATGATTATTATATCGGATTTATCCACCCATCAGAACGCTATAATGAGCCGCGCTTAGGTGAACAAGTCAAAGGACGAGTAATTGGTGTGAGACCTGATGGAGTATTGAATCTTTCATTAAAACCAAGAGCATATGAAGCAATCTCTGATGATGCACAAATGATTTTAACGATCATCGAACGATCAGCAGATGAGCAAATCCATTTTACTGACAAATCTGATCCGGAAGATATCATGAAAACTTTTGGTATAAGCAAGGGAGCTTTTAAACGAGCAATCGGCAATCTATTAAAACAAGGACTAGTCAAACAAGAAGCAGGGGTAACGAAACGAATTAGAAAATCTAATTGAGAATACCTTGCATGTTTTTCTTAACTAGCTTATAATTATTTTAATTTAGAAAGAGATTCCTTTTGTTTGATTATAATTATTATAAATTGTCGGGGTTGAATACATGGTTATGAATGCGATGTCAGTAATGAAAAAAACGAAACAACAATTACACGAGTCGGGGTTCAAATTAACCCCACAAAGAGAAGCAACTTTACAAGTACTTTTAGAAAATGAGAAAGAACATTTATCGGCAGAAGAAGTCTTTTTTCTAGTGAAAAAAAAGAGTCCAGAAATTGGGTTAGCTACTGTCTATCGGACGTTAGAGATTTTGACCGATTTGAAAGTCATTGATAAAGTCAGCTTCAATGATGGTGTTGCTCGCTATGACTTGAGAAAAGAAGGAGCAAAACATTTCCATCATCATTTATTGTGTTTACGATGTGGCACGATTGAAGAGGTCGAAGAAGATTTATTGTGTGAAGTGGAAGAAATTGTGGAGCAACGGTATCACTTTTTGGTAAAAGATCATCGCTTAACATTTCATGGTATTTGTCAAAAATGTTACACTAAAGAAAAAGAAAGCAAAACCGTCTGATTGCTAGACGGCTTTTTCTTTGCCTAGCTGTAAAATAGACTATCGAAAATGAAGGGTATCTGATATGATAGAAGAGCACGAGGTGGATTATTATGAATGAAGAAATTAATGATTATCTCCACTATTTGACGATTGAACGTGGCTTGTCATTAAATACGAGAAAAAGTTATGAACGAGATTTGTTACAGTATCTTCACTATTTAGAAGATGAGCAAATCACTTCCTGGCAAGATGTCGATCGCTATGTCGTGATCAATTATCTGGAAAAGATGCATGATGAAAAGAAAGCTCCAGCAACCGTGACCAGAATGATTACTAGCTTGAGAAGATTTCATCAATTCTTACGTCAAGAACGATTGACTGATCATGACCCGATGCAACACATTGATACGCCTAAAAAGGTTCAAAAGTTACCTAGTACCTTATCCTTGACTGAGGTTGAACGATTGATCGAAACACCTGATACAACAAAAAATCTAGGGATCAGAGATCGAGCAATTCTAGAAGTCATGTATGCAACAGGTATGCGTGTCAGTGAACTCGTTGGTTTAAAGCTAAGTGATCTTCACTTGTCGCTCGGCTTGGTCCAAACACTTGGTAAAGGGGACAAAGAACGGATCATACCTCTAGGTGATTATGCGATCCAATGGTTGGAGCGGTATCTAGACGAAGCACGCCCCCTCCTTGTAGCGAATCCTTCTGAAACGCATGTATTTGTCAATCATCATGGTACAGGGTTATCACGGCAAGGTATCTGGAAAAACCTTAAACAATTAGTGCGTGAAGCAGGAATCAATAAAGAGGTGACCCCTCATACTTTAAGGCATAGTTTTGCGACACATTTGCTGGAAAATGGTGCAGATCTTCGAACGGTACAGGAATTATTAGGACATGCTGATATCTCAACAACACAAATTTATACACATATCACAAAGAAAAGAATGACGGATGTTTATAAGCAGCATTTTCCAAGGGCTTAGTCATAGGAAGGTGAAAAAATGTTAACACATTACCGAAAAGAAAATCGTAAAATTGCTATGGGACTGTTAAGTTTTCATAAGAAACTAACGGATAAATCGAATTTACTCAAAGAAATCAATACCTATGAAACAGAAGAAGGATATGAACTTTTTTTCTTCACACCAGAAGGTTCAACGAATATTCAAGGGATTATTGGTGTTTATTGGGGTGAAAATCAGGAATTGATTATTCACGATGTTTCATTGAATCCATCTTATCGGGGAGATCAGATGGGCTTTCAAATGCTTGATGAACTTCAAGAAAAATACCCAGACTTTTCCATACGACCAACAGAGATTACCCGTCCATATCTCGCAAAATGGGTCGATCGAAACAAGAAGAAAGAGTGAATATGGTGACAGAAATCAATATCAAATTAGATATATTTGAAGGACCCTTAGATTTACTCCTTCATTTGATCCAGCAAATGGAGATCGATATTTATGATATCCCGATTGCAATGATCACTGAGCAATACATGAGTTATATCCATACGATGAAAACTCTTGAACTTGCTGTTGCTGGAGAATATCTAGTGATGGCTGCCACGTTGATGGCGATCAAAAGCAAAACTTTGTTACCTGTTCAAGAAGCAATCATTGAAGATGAGTATTGGGAAGAGGACCCGCGTGACGAATTAGTCAGTCAATTATTGGAATATCGAAAGTATAAGTATGCTGCAGAGCAGTTAACCGAAAAAGCCCAAGAGAGAAGCTTATATTATACGAAAGAACCAGTTGCAGTAGACGATCTCATTGGACAAGAGAAACCATTGAAACGGGGACAAGTCAAAAAGATTGATTTGTTTCATGCGATGGAAAAAATCTTAGAGCGAAAGAAATTCTCAGAGAAAGTTGAAAAAACGATTACTCCTGATGATACAACAATTGAAGAACGTATCATCTTTATTGAAGAGCGTCTTAAGCAACATCATAAGGGATGCTCTTTTGAGTCTTTTTTTGAAACGCCTTCGAAAACAGAAGTAGTCACTACATTTATGGCTTTATTAGAAATGATGAAAAATGGTCAGATCGTTGCGCAACAAGAAGGAAATTATGAAACAATTATGCTTTATCTAGCAGTAGGAGATACCAAAGATGACAAAATTAAGTGAACTTGAAGCCATTTTATTTATTGTTGGCGAGGAAGGAATCGGGTTAGAAGAAATCAGCTATCTGTTAACTATTACGAAAGAAGAGACAGTGGCTTTATTAACGGAATTAAAAACAAGATATGAAAATGATCCAGCTAGTGCTTTGCATATTTTGGAAACAGAGGCACATGTCGTTTTAACAACCAAAAAAGAGTTAGCGCCATTGTTGAAACGCTATGCCCAAGGGACGTCTAATACTCTCTCACAAGCAGCTGTCGAAACGTTGGCGATCATTGCATATAAACAACCGATTACCAGAGTAGAAATCGAACAAATTCGTGGGGTTCAAGTCTCAGGTGCCATTCAACGGCTAGCTGCTCATCAGTTGATTGAAGAAAAAGGACGCGTGGAAGGACCTGGACGACCTATTTTATATGGGACGACTCCTTATTTTTTAGATTATTTTGGTCTCAACTCATTAAAAGACTTACCAGATATACAAGCAATGGAGCATTCATTAAACGAAGAGTCTTCACTCGACTTATTCTTTGATGAAATGGATGAAGGAGAACAGATATAATGGAAAGACTACAAAAAGTAATTGCGCATGCAGGGATCACTTCCAGACGCAAAGCGGAAGAATATATTTTGGCTGGACGAGTAAAAGTCAACGGCAAAGTAGTAAAAGAACTCGGAGTAAAAGTTAGCAAACGTGATTTGATCGAAGTAGATGAAGTGCCGATTTATCAAGAAGAATACGGGTACTATTTATTATATAAACCAAAAGGCGTGATTTCCGCTGTTGCTGATGACAAGGGGCGAAAAGTCGTAACTGATTTGCTTCCAATGGTGAAAGAACGAATTTATCCAGTAGGACGATTAGATTATGATACTTCGGGTATACTGCTCTTGACTAATGACGGTGATTTTGCGCAACGTTTGACCCACCCGAAACATGAAGTAGACAAAGTATATGTGGCGAAAGTCAAAGGGATTGCTACTAAAACAATGTTATCTCCCTTGACGAAAGGGATAAAAATCGAAGGGAAACGAACTTCACCAGCACGTTACCAAATATTATCTGTGGATCCTAAGACAAATCATAGTATCGTTGAATTGACTATCCATGAAGGTAGAAATCATCAGGTAAAAAATATGCTTCAAGCAGTTGGCTTACCTGTTCAAAAATTAAAACGAGAAAAATACGGCGATTTGACGCTTCAAGGCTTACGCCCTGGCGACTATCGTGAGTTGAACAAAAAAGAAGTCAGCAGTTTATTGAATCAATCAAAATGATTACTTACTTATTATAAGAATAAATGATTGCATTTTTTCTCAAGCGATGTATAATGTAAAGGTAAACAAAATTATAAATGGTTCGTCTTCAGGGGCAGGGTGAAATTCCCGACCGGTGGTTATAGTCCACGACCTACTTTACCTAAGTAGCTGAATCGGTGAAATTCCGATACCGACAGTATAGTCTGGATAAAGAAGATAGAGCTTATTTGACGTAGTTTTTTGCCAAATAACTCTAACTCTCCCTGTTATTGGAGAGTTTTTTTATTTGCAAAAAGTTCGTCGAAAAGTTCGCTGAAGAGGAGTCCTAACAGGAGGATTTCAAATGAAGAACACCCGTGTACAAAAAATGGTCGCTGTGGCATTATTTGCTGCGATCGGATTGGTTTTGCAATATATCGCATTTCCGATCATGCCAGCCTTTAGTTTTTTAAAGATCGATTTTAGTGATATCCCAGTACTGATCAGTATGTTTTTATTTGGTCCAGTTGCTGGATTGGTTACAGCTTTCTTACGATCGATCTTACACTTGATCACTACTGGCTTTTCACCAGATAATTTGGTAGGAGATACAGCCAGCTTTTTAGCAACAGCTATCTTTACCTTACCTATTTTCTACTTCTTCCGTAAGAAGACTCAAGTAGGGAAAAATAAGTTTTTAGGTGTGATTTCTGGTACGATCGCAATGACGATCTTCATGAGTGTCGCAAACTATTTTGTGATTACCCCATTGTACCTTATGTTTTTAGGTTTAAATGCTAATCAAATGTTAGGGATGCCGTTAGCTAATTATGTCCTGATCGGAATCGTCCCATTTAATATCATTAAAGGATTTATCGTCAGTGCTGCCTTTTTGGTTTTACACGCAAAATTATTGCCATGGTTAAGTCGGAAACAACACCAGTTGGCACAAAGACATACAGTGACGAACAACAAATAAATAGTACAGCAGCTCATGCTCGTTTATCCATTTTTAGAGGGAAGCATGAATTGATGCCACTTTCTTAATTATTTTATCATTAAAAAAATCAGTCAAGGCTCCTTAACTTTTACAATATAAAAAGTTAAGGAGCCGTTTTTGTCAGTACTAGTATTTCTGAAAAAGTAGTCCAACTATTAGAAAAAAAGGGGATGAGAAAATAAACATTGTTTTTTCTAAAAAGAATTCAAGGAAATAAAAAAATATCGGAAATTTTAATGAAAAAAAATTCATTAACCCACGTTGTGTAAGCGTTTTATAAACGGTGTTTGAGTATTTCTTTTGTTTATGCATAAAAATGTATTTTATGATTCAAAATGTGAAATTAATCACTTTTTGAATGATAAATAGTTTTGTTATAATGGAAGTGGAAAACGCTACAATTGTATTGAAAAAGCTTTACCTTAAATTTTATAGAGAAAGGAGTGAAAGCAGGATTTTTGAATAAAATTTGCCAAATCAATAGGTTATTGTTTTGGTTATCGTATTCTTTTTGATAAAATAACTGATGGAATCACTCTTATAAGATTCTAATGTTACAAGAAAGGGAGAAGAACATGGAACAAACAAAGAAGAAACAATTTCAAATGCCTTCAGCGTATACGGTCTTATTTATTATTATTGCGATTATCGCTGTACTAACTTGGTTCATACCAGCTGGACATTATAGTGTCAATGATGCAGGCAACATCATTGCTGGATCATATGAACGAGTAGAGCAAAATCCTCAGGGGCTATGGGATATCTTTATGGCACCGATTAATGGGATGCTAGGTGTACCTGCTGGGGAATTAACGAAAGAAACACCGGCTGCAATTCCAATTTCATTCTTTATTTTAGTTGTGGGTGGTTTCTTAGGTATTATCAATAAAACTGGTGCTTTGGATGCAGGGATTGCTTCCGTTGTAAAACGCTTTAAAGGGAAAGAAAAAATGTTGATCCCTGTGTTGATGATCTTATTTGCATTAGGTGGTTCAACTTATGGTATGGCGGAAGAAACTATTCCGTTCTATGCTTTATTGATTCCTGTTATGATGGCTGTTGGGTTTGATACAGTTGTTGCAGTAGCTATTGTTTTAGTAGGGTCACAAGTTGGTTGTTTAGCTTCAACCGTTAATCCATTTGCTACTGGGGTCGCTTCTCAAGCAGTTGGTATCTCAATGGGTGAAGGAATCGGGTTACGTTTCTTGATGTTCGTGGTACTATTGGCTATCTCAATTGCTTATGTCTACCGTTACGCATCTAAAGTGGAAAAAGACCCAACGAAATCACTTGTATATAAACAACGTGAAGAAGACATCAAACATTTTGATATCGATTCAATTGGTCGTCAAGAATCAATTACTAAAAGACAAAAACATGTAAATATCCTATTTTTCATTACCTTTGGTATTATGATCATAAGTTTGATTCCTTGGACAACATTGAATAAAAACTTTACGATTTTTGAATCATTAACTAACTGGTTAACAGGGTTACCTGTAGTCGGAACTGTTTTAGGTAAAAACATGCTTCCTTTAGGAGAATGGTATTTCCCAGAAATTACCATGTTGTTCTTAGTGATGGCTATTGTAGTGGCAATCACTTACGGAATGAAAGAATCAGTCTTTATTTCTGAATTCTTGGCAGGAGCTTCAGATTTGATCGGTGTTGCGATCGTGGTAGCTGTTGCACGTGGTATCCAAGTTGTGATGAATAATGGTTTAATTACTGATACGATCTTACATTGGGGTGAACAAGGATTAAGTTCATTGTCATCTAGTGTCTTCTTGATCTTAACGTTTATCTTCTATATCCCTATGTCATTCTTGATCCCATCAACTTCTGGACTAGCAGCAGCTACTATGGGAATCATGGGACCAATGGGTGAATTTGCAGGCGTTGGTAAAGATTTAGTTATCACTGCTTATCAATCAGCATCTGGTTTGGTCAACTTGATCACACCAACATCAGCAATCGTTATGGGGGCTGTTGCGATCGCTCGTTTTGATATTTCCGTTTGGTGGAAATTCACAGGAAAATTGATTGCTATCCTATTTATAGCCATTTGTGTTATCTTAGGTGTAGCGGCAATGTTATAACAAAGTAGACAAAACCGTTGACTTAGAGTGTACATGGTTTTCTACTTGATGTGAATGGACAAGATCCAAGCTCAACTATTTATTGTTTGAAAAAAGAGGTTGTGTCTGTTGTTTTGACATAACCTTTTTATTATATTAGGAGGCTAGTAACATGAAACAATTTGTAACAAAACAACATCATGAACAAGCATTGGAATCTTTAAATGAATTGATTCGAATCCCTTCAGTTCTGGACGAATCAGATACTGGTGAAGGGCATCCTTTTGGGACAAAAGTGATCGAAGCATTGGATAAAGTGTTAGAAATCAGTGAAAATCTAGGATTTAAGACATTTAAAGATCCAGAAGGATATTATGGTTATGCAGAAGTCGGATCTGGCGATGAGCTATTTGGTATCTTGTGTCATATGGATGTCGTTCCAGCTGGCGATGAAAACAATTGGGATTCTAAACCATTTGAACCAACTGTCAAAGATGGTTGGTTGATTGGACGAGGATCACAAGATGACAAGGGACCTTCCATCGCTGCAATGTATGCTGTCAAAGCTTTGATGGATGCAGGCGTTGAATTTAATACACGTATCCGATTTATTTTTGGAACCGATGAAGAAAACTTGTGGCGTTGTTTAGATAAATACAACGAAAAAGAAGAAGGTATTACGCAAGGATTCGCACCAGATGCAGAGTTTCCATTGATTTATGCTGAAAAAGGATTACTACAAGCTTACCTAACTGGACCGGGAACATCTGAATTTTCAGTTAAAGCTGGTGGCGCACTGAATGTCGTTCCAGATGCAGCTCCTTATGCTGGTGAAAAATTAGCTGAAGTCAAAGAAGCATTGAAAAAACATGAATTTGACTTTGAAGATCAAGGAGAATCAATTGTTGTTCTTGGAAAAAGTATTCATGCCAAAGACGCAGCAGAAGGTGTCAATGCAATCTCTCGTTTAGCGATTGCTCTTTCTGAAGTATTTGATTTTGCTCCAATCAACTTCTTAGGTCAATTAGTTCAAGAAAATGCTACTGGTGAAAACGTGGTAGGAAAAACGGTGGATGAACAATCTGGCGAATTGACAATGAACTTTGCTAGTCTGGAAATCACTCCTGAACAAACTAAAATCGGGGTCGACATGCGTATCCCAGTAACTTTCAAAAAAGATGAACTCGTAGAAAAACTAACAGAAACTGCTAAAAAGTATGACTTGACTTATGAAGAATTTGACTTCTTAGATTCCCTTTATGTTCCATTAGACAGTGAATTGATCAAAAATCTTTTAGGAACTTACCGTGATATTACTGGTGATATGACTGAACCATTTGTATCTGGCGGTGCAACTTTTGCGCGGACGATGAACCAATGTGTAGCATTTGGTGCAATGTTCCCAGATACCCCTGATTTTATGCATCAGGCAAATGAACGTTGGGAACTAAGCAGCATGTACAAAGCAATGGAAATCTATGCAGAAGCTGTTTACCGTTTGTGTGGAAAATAATCATTTGAAATGCTCAACTAAATACACTTTAGTTCAATAGAGAACGAAACTGCTCTCTTACTGTTAAAGGCTGATGAAGGTCAATGTACATTCATCAGCCTTTTTTTTGTTATAGTGGGTCTTGTTGACGGGAAGAGTCAGGTCTAAGAAAGATCGCATTTAGTGCCACTGGCTAAACAAATTTATTCTTTTTCAAGAAAAAAGAGTTGCAATTTATTCGTATTTTATTTAGTGTGAATTTATAATCGATCAATAGGTACGATAAAAGGAGAATAGGTGAGAGATGTGAAGATATTTAAGCGAGTATTAATTGGTATAATTATTTTTTTGGGGCTAGCAGGAGGCGCTGGGTACTACTATTTACAACAAAATACCTATGAACCATCTAGTCAAGCAAGTCAAATAGCCCAAAATGGAAAGGATAAAAAAGATTATTTATTTTTTGAGACGAAAGAAAAAAGTCAAAAACCACTGGTTATTTTTTATCCAGGTGCTTTGGTTGAACCAGCTAGTTATAGTGTCTGGGCTGAACAATTAGCAAAAAGTGGGTACTCCGTAGCAATCGCTAAGATGCCTCTTGACTTAGCCATACTTAGTGGGAATAAGGCAGATAAGATCAAAGAAGACTTTTCAAATCGAAATTATGTGATTGGTGGACACTCATTGGGGGGCGTCATGGCGAGTCGTTATGCTAATCAGCATTCTTCTGACAAACACTTAAAAGGAATCTTTTTCTTAGCAAGCTATCCTGATGAAAAAGGTACATTGGCGAAAACGACATTACCTGTATTAAGCCTGACTGCTTCTAATGATAAAGTCTTGAATCAAAAAGCCTATGAATCAGCTAAAGAATATTTACCTGAGCAAACAGAATATGTTTCGATTAATGGAGGAAATCATGGCGGATTTGGCAGCTATGGGGAACAAAAGGGAGACGGTAAAGCTAAGATTACAAATGAAGACCAACAAACAGCGATTATTAATACGTTAATCAATTGGTTAGGAGAATAGAGTTCCAGACCTAAATCTTACAGCTCACTTTAAAAATGAGTAAAAAGTGTGCATCAGCTCTTTGAAAAAAGCTTGAATTTTTTTAAACATGAGAAACTGTTAAAAAAAAATTCAAGCTTATTGTTATCGTAGCTTCCCGCTTCTTTCATGACTTTATCTAAGGCAATTCAGAAGTCCATTTATCAGAAACTTTGCCGAAGAGCTACATAAGTCACAATCTTTATATAAATAGACTAGAGATAAATCAACTCAAACTTTCACTTGAACATAGAAAGAAATTTGTTCAAACACCATTTCTAGGTCAACTGCCTACTTTTCAAATCATCATTATTAGAAACACTTACATTGATCTATATTCATTTGGTTAACTAGTTTTCATGATTTCTCTAATAAAATAGCTCTTACTGGACATTTTTGATAAGCTTTTCTGACGGCTTCCTCGTCAGTTTGAGAAACAAATTGCTGATGAGCTTCTGGTTCTTGCGCAAATAAAACGATTCCTTCTTCATCATAATCAAAGATATCTGGGGCTTCGATTTGACAAAGACCACAAGCGATACAGCGCTCAGGTACTAATTTACATAGTAATGACATTTTGACCATCCTATTCTTAAGGGGAGTAATATGACTTCATTTATTTTAGCTTTATTTTCAACAAGAAACAAGTTAAGGATCAGCTCCTTATACCAAGTTATCACAGGAAAACGAACGAGTTCGGTATTGATTTATAGTTTTTTAAACCATTTATTATTTATACATGGTAGTTTTCCTAAAATGAATCAAGAAGAATTTACACGTATCATTGACCAATTAGTTGACCAAAAGTTCCTTATTCAGCTAGAAGATGGCGTGATGATTACTCATTTAGGTGAAAAAGCTTTAGCAGAAAAAAAGATTGATCTAGAAGGGCTCCATTATGATCGTTATGGCAGAACCGCTGAGAATTGTTGGCGGTTGATCAAGTTTGCTGTTCAAGTTGTCTCTCATCTGGTAAATAATAAAAAGGAATACTTACCGATTGAAACTAGTCCCTATTATACTATCCAAGTAAAAAAATGGTTAGCTGACACACAACTAGATCGACAAACCTTAGCAAAAAAATTAAGCCAAGAACTGAGTGAAATCTTTTCAACGATGACATCTGAATCGGCTAACTTTCTGGCTAATCAATTTTCAGGTATCCAGTCACCTGGTCTATTAACTTATCAATTAACAGAAATAACCAATGAAGTGCAACGTGAATTGTATGAAGCAAAGCAAGTACACCTGCTGCTAAAAACAATCGAAGAAAAAAAAGATTCGTTGCTTTTTCAATTGGTTTCACCACTACTTATGCAAAACTTCAATCAAAGTATGTTAACGACGAGAAAACTGATTTTATCTGGATGCTCAATTGATGAAGTAATGAAGATACGTCATTTAAAAAGAGGAACAGTAACCGATCATTTGATCGAATGGCAACTTTATTTAACTGATTTTCCTTATCAAAAAATGATCACCAAGCAGACATTTAAGCGACTAAGTCAACTATCGAACATCAAAGAATGGAATTATCGAGAATTAAATGAAGTCGCACCACTAGACTATGGAGAGTTTCGTTTTTATCAAATTGGTGTATTGAAAGGGGAACTGAAGAATGTCGCTGAAGGATGAACTACAAAAACGTTTTGGATTTACTTCGTTTCGTTCAGGACAAGAAGAAATCATCCAGTCTTTATTGAATGACCAAGATGTCCTCGCAGTGTTACCTACAGGAAATGGAAAAAGTCTATGCTACCAACTGACCGGTTATCTGCGTGAAGGAATGGTTATCATTGTTTCACCTTTGCTTTCATTGATGGAAGATCAGGTGATGCAACTACAGAAACAAGGAGAAAAGCGAGTTGTTGCTTTCAATAGTTTACTATCTAGAACAGAACGATATTATGTGTTAAATCATTTGTCCAATTATAAATTTTTATTTTTAAGTCCAGAAATGTTGACGCAAAAAGATGTGATAGAACAATTACAAAAACAAAAAATTGGGTTATATGTGATCGATGAGGCGCATTGCGTTTCTCAGTGGGGGGTAGATTTCCGTCCGGAATACCAACAACTAGGAGAAATTGCTCAGAAATTAGGCTCTCCAGTAACGCTTGCCTTGACAGCAACCGCTACTACAGCCGTGCAACATGATATTGAAACTGTCTTGTTTCAAGAAGTGCCAGTTCGAATTATCCATTCGGTTAATCGACAAAATATTGCTTTATATGTCAAAAAGACTTCCCAAAAAGAAGCTGATCTAGAGGACCTGATGAAACAAGCAAAAGGCTCGATGATTATTTATTGTGCGACAAAGAAAGAGGTAGAGCGTTTGTATCAGCTATTTCGCTCACGTTTTACTATCGGCTATTATCATGGTGGATTAGAGGCATCACAAAGGCGACAGTTGCAACAACAATTTAGTCAAAATAAACTTCAATTTTTGATTGCGACGAATGCTTTTGGTATGGGCATCGATAAGCCAGATATCCGTTATGTTGTCCATTACGATTTACCAGATAGTTTAGAAAATTATGTTCAAGAAATCGGGCGTGCGGGAAGAGACCAACAGGGGAGTGAAGCGATTCTTTTATATAAAGAAAATGACGAACGCATTCATTATTTTTTTAATCAACTTTCTAGAGAACAACGACAAAGTTTTGAAATTTATCTGCAATATCATAGCAATGAACAAGAACAATTCGATGAGATTCAACAAAAATGGTTAGAAATAATTGCACAAACGAGCAATCCGCAAGAGTGGTTAAATCGGCTAAAACGTCAAGAAAAAGAAAAGGAATATCGACTACAACAAATGCTTCATTATGTCAATGCAAAGACTTGTCGAAGAGCGCTGATTCTTGAATACTTTGGGGAGAAACTGATAAAAAAACCAGAAAAATGTTGTGATATTGATGGAGCAGTCCTTACGAGTCAGGAAAATAGAGAAGTCAGCCCATCTGTAGAGCTAAAACAGTGGCAAGATATTTTACTAAATTTGTTTTAAAAAAACATTGGATAGAAAATTTATAAGACAATCGCGTTCTGGCTATGGTATAATATTCACGATAGAAATTAGGAGGTTAATAAGGTGAGCAGAAAAGATAGACATCATTCATCAGAAAATAATGAAACACAAGAGCCATGGGAACAACCGATTTATGACACTGAAGACGAAGTTTCTTCAAGAAGTTCTCAACGACAACAAAAGAAAGGCAACACGCTGTTTTTGTCTCTCTTCTTAGTATTATTAGTATTGTGTATTGCAATTCCAGCGGGAGCTTACTTCTGGATTAGAAATGGGTCTTCCAATGCTTCAAGTGCATCATCAACTACAACAACGTCTTCTGTAGTGGAAAGTACGACCTCATCAGAAGTATCATCAACAAAAGAATCAAGTACGGAGCCTGAAAGCACTACTAAGACAGAATCAGTAGTAGCAAGTACACCACAAAGTACTACTGTACCAGAGGAAACAACGCCTTCGACAACGTCTACTTACCAACAAGAAACACAACCAACTAGCACGGTAGAAGAAGCGACAACACCATCCTCTTCGGCTGCTGCAGATGGATCAACAGTGACTGTTCAACCAGGTGACGGACCTAAACAAGTAGCTGAACGTGCCGGGATCACTATTGATCAATTATTTGCATTAAATGGTTTAGATCCAAATAATTATATGATTTATCCTGGACAACAATTAAAAGTTAAATAATCTTAGCCGCAATCTGCGGCTTTTTTTTTGAAAAGGGAGTTATAGCATGACACAAATCAGTATTGCAATAGATGGACCTGCTTCGTCAGGTAAAAGTACTGTTGCAAAAATTTTGGCAAAAGAATACAACTATATTTATACCGATACAGGCGCCATGTATCGTGCCATTACGTATCTAGCGATAAAACATCAAGTACCTTTTGGAGATGAAGAGCAACTCGTAAAGCTGATCCAAGCCTATCCAATCTCTTTTATCCAAGAGACAGACGGTCAACACGTTTTGGTGGCAGACCAAGATGTAACTACAGAAATTCGTCAGCCAGATGTGACCAAGGCAGTTTCTGAAGTTTCTGCTCATCAAAAAGTACGTGAAGCACTGGTTTCGATCCAACGTAAAATTGGTGAACATGGTGGGGTTGTAATGGACGGCCGAGATATTGGTACTTCTGTTTTACCTCAGGCAGAAGTGAAAATATTTTTAGTAGCAAGTGTAACAGAACGGGCACAAAGACGCTATAAAGAAAATATTGAAAAAGGGATACCAACAGAGTTGGAAACTCTTACGAAGGAAATCCAAGAGAGAGATCATTATGATTCTACAAGAAAAGTATCCCCTTTAAGACAAGCGGATGATGCCATTCGAATCGACACTACTGGAAAATCGATTACGGAAGTTGTCCAATCCATCAAAAAAGTGGTCACAGAAAAAGGCTATCTTTTGTAAAAAGGGAAAAACTCAGGATTTTTAGGGTAAACCAAACGAAATCGCTTTATTTTTTTTTAATAATCAATTAAACTAAAATTAGTACCGTTGTTACGGCAGAATGTTGGTTAGGAGGACAAATGTTATGACAGAATTTGAACAAAATCAAACAGAAAACAGTCAATCAATGGAAGATGCAATGAATAGCGTCCAAGAAGTAAACGTTGGAGACGTTGTATCCGGCGAAGTTTTAGTAATCGAAGATAAACAAGTTGTGGTAGGAATCGAAGGTGCCGGAGTTGAAGGCGTCGTTCCTGCTAAAGAATTGTCTACTTCACCTGTTGAAGATATCAACGAGGTAGTAAAAGTAGGAGATACTCTAGAACTTGTAGTTATCAGTACTATCGGAAAAGATAAAGAAAACGGTAGCTATTTGCTTTCAAAACGCCGTTTGGATGCCAAAAAAGTTTGGGAAGATATCGAAAAAGATTTCCAAGCAGGTAATATCATCGAAGCACCTGTGACGAATGTCGTAAAAGGCGGCTTAGTCGTTGATGTAGGTGTTCGTGGTTTTGTACCTGCTTCAATGGTGGAAGATCATTTTGTTGCTGATTTTTCAGAATACAAAGGTCAAACATTGGCGTTCAAGATCGTTGAGATCGAACCTTCAGAAAACCGTTTAATTCTTTCACACAAAGCAGTTGTGGAAACGGAAAAAGAAGAAAAGAAAAAAGAAATTCTAGCCAATATTCACGAGGGAGACGTTATCGACGGACGAGTAGCTCGTATTACTGATTTTGGTGCTTTCGTTGATTTAGGTGGAATTGATGGATTGGTCCATGTTTCTGAGATCTCACATAGCCATGTGGCGAAGCCTAGTGATGCTTTAGCAGTTGGGGATGAAGTTAAAGTAAAAGTTCTTTCGATTAATCCTGAACAAGAACGTGTTTCTCTTTCAATTAAAGACACGTTGCCTGGGCCTTGGACTGATATTGAAGAAAAAGCCACTGTTGGTTCAGTTTTAGATGGAAAAGTGAAACGTTTGACAAGCTTTGGTGCATTTGTAGAAGTATTCCCAGGGGTAGAAGGTCTGGTTCATATTTCTCAAATCTCTCACAAGCACATCGCTACACCTCATGAAGTACTTCATGAAGGGGATGAAGTGCAAGTAAAAGTTTTAGAAGTACATCCTGAAGAACATCGTATTGCCCTTAGCATCAAGGCTTTAGAAGAAAAACCAGCATCGGAAGAAGAACCAAAAGATGTTGAAACCTATGAATTACCAGAAGAAAATACTGGTTTCACAATGGGTGATCTTTTAGGTGATGCTTTGAAAGAAGAAGTCGAAGAAACGACTACTGAGGATTCAGAAAAATAAAATTTTTGAGTGTTCATTTTAAAAAGACTGAAATGAGACAAAAAGATCAATCAATGTTTACAACATTGATTGATCTTTTTCTGTTATTATCACTAGAACTAGTTAAACTCACAAATCGAGTGACAGATAAAACCAACTGCTGTGAGAAGGGCTAAGGAATACCTAATAAAGTACATCGTTTAGACCATACCCAATGGCTGTGCAAATGCCATATTGTATTCACAATTGGAGATATTAGATAGATGATTTGCTTAAACTATTTATCAGAGCTGGAGATTTCTGTCAAACTACTATCAAAACTCTATCATTGTTTAATTAGAAGCTATTTTTTGGGCTAGCCCTAAACAACCGATAATTCCAGCTTGATCTCCTAATTTTGGAAAAACAATATATTCTTCTATTTTCGGATGAGCAACATAATTCTGATTAAGTTTTGAAAATTCACGATGAATTTTCTCTTGTAAGTGTACTTGTTTCATTACACCGCCACCTAGAATGATAATATCCGGTGAAAACATCATTGTAGTATTATGAATGCATTGGGCAATGTAAAAAGCTTCCATGTCCCAAAAAGAATGATCTTCCTTTAAATCTTGACCTTTAATTCCTATTCTCTTTTCGATAGCAGGTCCTGCTGCCATACCTTCTAAACAATTTTGATGATAAGGGCAGTTACCCTTAAAGTGATCGTCAGGGTGATTACGTACAATCATATGTCCCATTTCCGGATGACTGAATCCCTCGATAAATCTTCCATTTTGCAGTGCACCACCACCTATACCTGTGCCAACTGTATAATAAACAACTAATGAATGGCCTTGACCATGTCCAGCTATATATTCTCCATAAGCTGCAGCATTGACATCAGTTGTCCAATAAAAAGGAATTTTCTCAAAATTTCTTTTTAAATAACCAATAAAATCAAAATTTCTCCACGGTATTTTAGGTGTTGAGGTTATATATCCATATGTTTTCGATTCAGGATGGATATCAATAGGTCCGAAAGAACCAACAGCAATGCTGGACAATTCTGTTTCATATTTTTTGAAAAAAGAAACAACTTGTGGCATTGTTTCTCCTGGATTCAAAGTTTCAAAACTCACTCTCTCAATAACCTCTAATTGTGCATTACCAACTGCACAGACAAATTTTGTTCCTCCTGCTTCAATTGCACCGTATAGCATAAAACATTTCTCCTTATAGTTAAAGATGATTTCATGGGCAGTTATGCATTTAACCAATTTATTGTTCAGATTTTTAAAGAATTTAACTCGTTTATTTGTTATTTTCTTTTGAAAAATCGCTATTATTCCAGTTAATACATACATCAGATCGCGCATTGCCCTTTAAATTATCCGTTTATTGATGTTTTGGTTAGAAAGAATAATCAGTACTATTGACTATTCCATTATTCAACTTCAAGTAAATCAGTAGTAGCGGTAACTGTTCCTTTAATAAGTGGTGTCACTTTTGAATAATCTGCGGTATTTGTCACAATAACCATTGTTGTATCATCAAGTCCTGCTTCTTTAATTAGCGTACGATCAAACGTTCCAAGGATATCTCCTTTTTTTACTTTTTGATTAGCAGTAACTTTTTGTATAAATCCTTTACCGCCCATCGATACGGTGTCAATACCAATATGAATCAGTATTTCAGCGCCGTCATTCGATTTAAGACCGTAAGCATGTCCAGTCTCAAATGTAACTTGAATAGTACCGTCTACTGGAGAATAAACAGTGTCCCCAGTTGGTTTAATCGCAATACCTTTTCCCATAGTCTCTGAAGAAAATACTGGATCATTTACTGAATCAAGTCCAATCACTTCACCAGCAAGGGGACTAACGATTGTTTCTGAAGAATGATTTGTTTTAGTAGGTTCGCCAGAAGTAACTGTGGATTGTTGGGTGTTTTCTGAATGATTCGTTACTGTTTGATCCGTAAGAGCTTCTGCTGCAAAGATGCCTGAAGCTTTTGTTTTTCCATAAAAGTAAGTAATTGCAAAAGCAATCGCAAAGCTAATTAATTCACATAGTAAATAAAATGGGATAGAGGTTGCATTAATTGAAAGAAATCCAAGAAAACCTGCTGAACCAAGTGATACAGCAACTACTTTCAGTAGACCTGCTACTGCAGCGGCAACTCCGGAACCAATTAAAGCACAGAAAAATGGGAAACGATATTTTAAATTGACACCAAACAGAGCTGGTTCAGTAATTCCAAGAAGAGCTGATACCCCTGCAGAGGAAGCAAGACTTTTTGTTTTAGCATTTTTAGTCAAGAACCAGATAGCAAATGTTGCAGCACCTTGGGCAACGTTCGCCATAGAAGCAACTACAAATATAAAGTCTCCATGTCCAATACCATTAGTCCATGCTGAAAGTAACTGCGTTTCAATTGCAGGAAATGATTGATGAAGACCTGTCATAACGATTAACGAGTAAGTTCCACCAAAAATACCCATTCCAATAAATCCGGTTGCATTATATAGCCAAACGATCGCATCTGTAATCCCGTTAGAAAGCAATAACATGACAGGGCCGATGACTGTGAAGGTTAGAAATCCGGTAATGATTACAGATAATAAGGGGGTAAATGTAAAGTCAACGGATGATGGAAGTTTTTTGTGAAAAAACTTTTCCAGTATTGATAATAGCCAAACAGCTGCTAACACAGGAATGACTTGATAAGCATAGTTAGTTTGTGAGACATGATAACCAAAAATATTCCAATATTCCATAGAACCACCAAGTTGTGGTGTTGTCATAATCATTCCAATTGCAGCACCAAGGAACTGGTTGGCTCCAAAACGTTTAGCAGCGGAAATACCAACTAGAATAGGCAAAAACATAAATGGTGCAGCGGACATCAGTTGGATCATTGAGGAAATACCTTCAATCGCAGGATACATTTCTTCAATTGATTTTGGTCCAAAAAGTCCAGCAGCTGTTAAAAAGTTTTGTAATGCCATTAATAAACCACCTGCAACAAGGGCAGGTATAATTGGAACAAAAATATCTGATAATAATTTAATTAATGCCATAATGGGGTTGAATTTTTTATCTTTACTAGCAATTTGTTTTAAATCATCTGTTGAAATTTCTGAAAGTCCAGTTTTTTTGATAAGTTCGTCATAAACGAAATTAACATCACCTGCACCGATAATCACTTGATATTGCCCATCAATTTTAAATGTGCCTTTCACATCTGGATTTTCGTCTAAAGATTTTTGATTCACTTTCGTGTCATCTTTTAGTACGAGACGAAGACGTGTAGCGCAGTGTGCAGCTGCAATAAGGTTATCTTTTCCGACCGCTTGTATTACGTCGGAAGCTACTTTACTGTAATTCATTCGAATCACTCCTTTTTTATTTTTACGTGAAAACGGTTCACTGAAATGCAAATTTATTTTAGCATATCTTAAAAATATGTCAAACGTTTGTCATATAATTTATTTTTTCGAATGAAATGATTGATTTTTCAACGGAAAACGTTTACCATACTAGTTGTAAAAAGATAAATTGAAGGAGTAAAATATGAACTTACCTCGAGAAATACGATATCGTGCTTATTCTGATTGGACTAAAAATGAGATGGATAAAATTAAGGATAATGTAAAACGATCACCTTGGCGTGCTAGCTATCATATCGAACCTAAAACAGGATTGTTAAACGATCCTAATGGTTTTTCTTTTTTTAACGGAAAATATACGCTTTTTTATCAAAATTGGCCATTTGGAGCTGCTCATGGGTTGAAAGAATGGGTGCACACTGAATCAGATGACTTAGTTCATTTTCATGTAACAGGAGCAGAACTTCTTCCAGACACAAAACGAGATAGCCACGGCGCTTATTCCGGTTCTGCATATGAAATAGAGGGGAATCTATTCTTACTCTATACAGGGAACGTTCGAAATGAAAATTGGGAACGTGATACACTTCAAATCGGAGCATGGATGGATAAAGACTACAACATTACGAAAGGTGAGAATGTTCTTATTCATCCACCTGCTGATGTAACTGATCATTTTCGTGATCCACAAATGTTTAATTATGAAGGACAATTGTATGCGATTGTTGGAGCACAAAATTTAGAAAAATCAGGCTTTATCAAACTTTACAAAGCGGATGACAATAACGTGGAAACATGGGAGGAAGTTGGAAACCTTGATTTTAGCGGCACTGGTTCAGAATACATGATTGAGTGTCCAAACCTGGTATTTGTAGACAAAAAACCTGTTCTCATTTATTGTCCTCAAGGGTTGGATAAATCTGAGCTTAATTATGGGAATATCTATCCGAATACTTTTAAGATCTGTCAATCGCTTGACATAGAAAAAGTGAAACTTGTGGGCGCTTCAGAAATTCAAAATCTTGATTATGGATTTGAAGCGTATGCGACTCAAGGATTCAATACTCCTGATGGTCGTGCTCTGATTGTCAGTTGGATTGGACTACCTGATATCGATTATCCAACTGATAAGTATGATTATCAGGGAGCAATGAGTCTTGTAAAAGAACTTTCAATAAAAGATGGTAAACTTTACCAATATCCAGTAGAAGCTATTACATCATTACGTGCTAGTTCTGAACAATTTACAGCAAAAGCAGAAACAAATAATACTTATGAACTTGAACTAACGTTTCCTCCAAATCAGAAATCGGAGTTACTTCTTTTCTCTGATAGTAAAGGAAATGGACTTAGTTTGATTGTAGATACCAAAGAAGGAAAAATTATTTTAGATCGCAGCAAAGCAGGCATTCAATATGCCACTGACTTTGGTACGATTCGTGAATGCTCAATTGATACTAAAGAAACAATTGCTAACATTTTTGTAGATAATTCAATCATTGAGATTTTTATTAATAAAGGAGAAAAAGTATTTACTAGTCGCGTATTCCCTGAGAAACACCAAAATGGTATTCAACTTAAATCAGGTGAACCGACTGGAAAATACTTTGAATTAAAATATTAATATGGTAGCAAAATTATCTGATGTCGCTGAACTAGCTGGAGTTAGCCCAACTACCGTTTCACGTGTCATTAACAATAAGGGATATCTATCGGAAAAAACAAAACAAAAAGTTCATGAAGCTATGAAAACTCTTGGTTACAAACCTAATAATCTAGCACGTGGACTTCAAGGAAAGTCACCCCAACTTATTGGGCTTATTTTTCCTAATATCAGTAATATCTTTTACTCTGAACTGATTGAGTATCTGGAAATCGAATTATTCAAACATGGCTATAAAACAATTATTTGCAATAGTCAGAACGATCCTGCTAAAGAGCGGGAATATATTGAAATGCTTGAAGCGAATCAAGTTGATGGGATTATCTCATCTAGTCATAATCTTGGAATTGCTGATTATGAGCGTGTGGGAGCACCTATTGTCGCTTTTGATAGAAACTTAGCTCCCAATGTTTCCATTGTTTCTTCAGACAACTTTGAAGGTGGAAAACTGGCTGCTAAAACGTTACAAAAAAATGGTTGTCAAAATAGTATTATGATTACAGGAAATGACAATACGGATTCTCCAACAGGGTTACGTGCGCTTGGTTTTTCTTTTCAAAATCCAAATGGCAAAGTTTTCAAAATTCCTAATAATCTCTCTACGATTCGTCGAGAAATGGAAATCAAGTCGACGATCCTAAGTCACAAACCAGATGGTATTTTTGTTTCTGATGATCTAACAGCCATTCTTACTATGAAAATTGCTCATCAGCTTAAACTTAATATCCCAGAAGATCTAAAAATTATTGGCTATGATGGAACATCATTTGTTGAGAAATTTTTCCCACAATTGACCACAATCAGACAACCAATTGATGAAATCGCAAGTCTGATTGTTGATGTTCTTCTGAAAAAAATGAAGAATGAAAAGACAAGCAAGGATTACATTTTGCCAATCTCATTACTTCCTGGAGGGAGCATTTAACGTCAAATTCTTTTCTTGATGTTTATCACATTCGTTCAAAAAAATTTGGAGCTGATCGCTTCTTTCATGACCTTATCCACATGGTTCAAGAAGTTGCTTTGACAAAAAATTGCCGAAGAATACCAAAAATAGGAGGAACTATTTTTGGATTCTTCGGCTTATTTCTCATAGCTAGATATGGCACAACCTTTCCGACTGTAGATTAATGAAATATGCATGTCCAGTTTTACAAGCTATTTAAAAGAAAAAGGACGTTAATAATTTCTGGTAAACATGAAAATAATAATTTGAGTTTGAAAATCAACATTTTTGGGCATCAGGCTATATTGTAGGCACAGTGGGACTAATGAAGTGACCATAAGAAAACACAGGCTAGAATAAGGAATTAGGATATTGCGCTAGATAAACTGAGAGTTTGAGAATATGAAGATCGTTGAAAGAATGAGAGTGAAGAAAAGAGCTTTCACATATCATGAAACAATAAAAAGAGTAGAAAATGAAAACGAGAGAAACAAATTATGCTATAATCAAATGTCACTGATCGATTTTAAGTTCAGTAGTGTGTGAATATTTAGGCTAACGCTCATCTAGCGGTTCTGAATATGGTTTTTAGGGTTATTTGAACAATGTAGTTCTTTAACCAAAGAAACAAGAATAAAAGATGGTTTCCTAGGGTTCAATATTCACTTTGATGTTTTATGAAAAAAAGTTGTCCAATGAATAAATACTTGCGTAATTTTAGCGAACAATGCTTGAAAGTTCGCAAAGCTTTCGTTACACTAAGTAAGATTGGAAACTTGTGAGGAGGAAAAAATATGGCAAATCCAACAATTGCAATCGTTGGCCGCCCGAACGTCGGTAAGTCTACGATTTTTAACCGCATCGCTGGCGAGCGTATCTCGATTGTCGAAGATACTCCAGGAGTAACTCGCGATCGTATTTATGCTAAAGGCGAATGGTTAGGTCGAGAATTCAGTGTGATCGATACAGGTGGGATTGATTTAGGTGACGAACCATTCATGGATCAAATCAAGCATCAAGCAGAAATCGCGATTGAAGAAGCAGATGTCATCATCTGTGTTGTCAGCGGACGTGAAGGAGTCACCGATGCAGATGAAGTAGTAGCAAAAATTTTATACCGCAGTAATAAACCTGTGATTTTAGCAGTTAACAAAGTGGATAATCCTGAAATGCGAAATGATATTTACGAGTTTTATTCATTAGGATTGGGTGATCCATATCCAGTGTCAGGGAGTCACGGTTTAGGGATCGGCGACGTATTAGATGAAGCAATTAAACACTTTTCAAATGATGGGGAAGAAGAAGAGGATGATACGATCAAATTTAGTTTGATCGGCCGCCCAAATGTTGGGAAATCTTCATTGATTAATGCGATTCTAGGAGAAGAACGAGTGATCGTTTCGGATATAGAAGGAACGACTAGAGATGCTATCGATACTCACTTTGTATCTGATAACGGTCAGAAATTTTTAATGATCGATACTGCTGGAATGCGTAAACGTGGAAAAGTATATGAAAATACCGAAAAATACAGTGTGATGCGTGCGATGCGTGCTATTGACCGTTCCGACATCGTTTTGATGGTTTTGAATGCTGAAGAAGGAATCCGTGAGCAAGACAAACGGGTAGCTGGATACGCACATGAAGCAGGACGTGGTGTGATCATCGTGGTAAACAAATGGGATCTTGTCAAAAAAGAAACCAATACGATGCGTGATTTTGAGCAAGAAATTCGTGAAGAATTTCGTTATTTAGATTATGCGCCAATCGTCTTCGTATCAGCAGTCACAAAACAACGTTTAGAACGTTTACCTGAAATGATCGAAGAAGTAAGTATGAATCAAAACTTGCGTGTGCCGTCTGCTGTCTTGAATGATATCATCATGGATGCAGTAGCAATCAACCCGACTCCAACAGATAAAGGGAAGCGTTTGAAGATTTTCTATGCTACGCAAGTGGCTGTAAAACCACCAACCTTCGTCGTTTTTGTTAACGAAGAAGAGTTGATGCATTTTTCTTATGAACGTTTCTTAGAAAATCAAATTCGTAAAGCATTTACTTTCGAAGGAACTTCGATCCGAATCATTCCAAGAAGACGAAAATAGGCATTTTACCACATCGGCAGATTTTTTTCAAAAAAAATAGGTGGTTTTGTTTATTACGTTTTTATGACTAAAAAAAGCACGTGAAAAATGGTAAAAACCTTGCTATTAAGCGGTTTATATGATATCGTGATAACAGAATATTGAACTAGATCAATATTTCTTTTAAACTTCTGGACCACTCAGAATGTTTTTAACTAAACTGATGTTTTACATCATATCTCTTGTGGAGGAGGTGAATCTATCCATGGCAAACAAAGCAGAATTAATCGAAAAAGTTGCTTCAGCTACTGACTTAACTAAAAAAGATGCAACTGCAGCAGTCGATGCTGTATTTTCAACTATTCAAGATGCTTTAGCTAACGGCGAAAAAGTTCAATTAATCGGTTTTGGTAACTTTGAAGTTCGCGAACGTGCTGCACGTAAAGGACGTAATCCACAAACTGGTGAAGAAATCGAAATCCCAGCTAGCAAAGTACCTGCATTCAAACCAGGTAAAGCATTAAAAGACGCTGTTAAATAATACGGCTCATAAAAAAGCGCTTGTGGCTTTAAGCTGCAAGTGCTTTTTTATATTTCCTATTGTTTTGAGTTTTAGAGTGAAGAAGATAGAGAAGAAGGGTACTTTGCGTCTCCGTTATTTATGAATTTGAGATATAAATCTTATTTTTCAGTTTAAAAATGAGTAAATGGTCTGCAAGAAGCAACTTCTCAGCAATAAGCGATGATTTTCTAAAATAGGAGAAGCTATTTCAAAAAATCTTTTCTTATTGTCATTGAAGCTCCGATGCTTTCACAACCTTACTTTAGACAATAATAAAAAAATCTGAGGCAGAATACGGTTCATTCTGTCCCAGATTTTTAATACAAAACTTATCAGTCATTATTGACGAAAAGCTATTTTTTCAAACTATCTTAATGAATAAGATAGTCGTTATTTTTACAACCTCTTATTTATTCAAAGTTGCTTGCTTCGTTCATTGTCTCATTTGTCTATCTGGCTGTTTAGAAAAAATCTTTTGCTCATCGGTTATTTCGTGCGTTTGTTTTTACTGAAAAATTTGCAGCGTTTGCTCATATAGTAAGCAATGATGATAACCACTGTTAGTATTCGGATATAAATAGCTGATCTGAATAGTTTACCTGGTTTATATCCTACAATAATTTCATTTGTACCAATCTTTGGAGAAATTCTTAGAGCGCCTATTGAAGTCAGTGAATATTGTGCTTCACTTCTAGATTTTCCATTGATTATGAGGGAACTATTGTGGTAAATGATTACTGGTAAAGTTATTTTATTTGTATCTTTAGCAGTGAAAGTTAGATGTATATTCCCTTGTTTGTCAATTGATCTTTTAAGAGGGATAGAATTGTGTAAAACGTCCTCTTTATATGCTTTGTAAGGATCTTCCAATTGTCCACCACTAGCAGGTAAATAGTCAGCCATCGGTTTTCTGTGTATTTGTAAAGCAGCAGATAGATCAACATTGCCTCCAAATAGGTGACGAATATTACTTGCATTACTTTCTAAGGTTTCAGCAGCACTGGTGTCTTTAGAAAGTGGGGCATCACTATTCCAGATAGCTGCTGTATCCGAAATTAAAGCATAGCCACCTGTTAAATTTAACAATGAAAAAGTCAGTAATAGTGGCACACTGATTTTTAAAACTGATTGTTTCTCTAAAGTTACAAAGGCTTTTTGAATGGTAAAACCGAACCCTAGTATTAATAAGATACATGCGAGGCAACCCAGTCTTTGTGGAAATTGCATTTTGCGAACAAATGTAAAATAATTGCCGATATCATTCCAAGGAATGTATTTAGAAGAGACAAGTAAAAAGAATGCTCCGACTAAGTTGATTGTTTTTTCCAACACACTGAGTTTATTAAAGTGGACGATAGTAAACACAAGTTGAAAAACAAATATCATAGAAAGGATTAGTCCAAAGTTTGTCCAGCCAATTGAACCAAACGAAAGTGAAGTACTATTCGATAATAGATCAGTTACTGCGTATGGTGGAATCAAGGTATCATTGGACAAATCCAGAAAAGCAGTAAACGTATTGAAAGAAAGACCGATAGCGATCACCACTGCTAGTAGAGCCTGTTTGATTATTACTAGTTTTTTGTTCGAGTGAAGAAAACCTACAAGGAAAAAGGGAATCAAAGCGGCTACGGCTAGTAATGTTGAAAACATATGGACAGATAGCAATAATGAAATGGTTCCTCCTAGCACAACAGGTTGGATTGGGCTTTCCCGATTTCTTATCATTCTAACAGCTGGAATAAAAATAAGAGGTAAAAAGGCAGCACCCCAACCAGAAAAATTTTGGGCAAGAGTATAGTAAAAAATGGTAGGTGTACCCATGTATAAAATAGCCATCCCAGTAGCAATTTTTTTCTCTAAATGGCAGTACCGTCCAAGGAAATACATCGATGTACCGGCAGTGAAGTAACACAGAAAAGTAGATACAAGTTGGAATCTGAACCAAGTTTTAAAAATTAAAAGTAACAGTCCATGTAAATAGGCAAAGTCGGTTCCATAAAGGGCATTGATGACTCTTCCCGATTGGCTAAAACCGTAGATGGATTGGAAATAATTAAACGTGCCATTTTTTAATTGCATAGCCGTGTCATAGAAACGGTTCATATGAAATACCCAGTCATTTGAAACAATGAGTGCATGTTTATAAATTTGAGGTGAAACCATAAAAAAAGCACATAGGGAGATAATTAAAATTGCTGTAACTGATTTTTTATTTATTTTTGACAAAACTTATCCCTCATTTTTGATGAAATTTAGTTGAATAAAATTGCTTAATCCATTTCTCCGTTTTATAAAATGAAAAGCAAAGTCCTATATAATCTTTTACTTCGTATTACAGTATACCATGCCCGATTTATTACACAAGAATTCTTTAAATAGGTGCTCTTAAATGTAGGTGAATTACGAAGTTTTTCTATATTCTCCCAAGAATTTACCCTATTCTTTTCCGATTTTACTTACTAATGGTAAAATAAAGAAAAGGAGGGGTGCTTATGGAAATCGACTATCAAGGACAAGAAGAACAAACAAAAATCTATTATGGGGAAACGTTGGTCAGCCAGCTGAAAACAATAACGATTGATCAGCCTGTTTTATTTTTGACGAACCAACGGTATTACGATTTGTTTGTTGAGAAAATCAACCAACAGTTTCCTAACCCAAGTGAGATTGATTGGTATATCTGTGCCAATACTCAATGTAATCACTTAACAGAACTAAGTAATCTTGTGACATTTGCAAAACGATATCCTGAAAACCAATCCTTACTTATAATTGGGTTTGGGAATGAGGGGATCATGGATTTAGCAGGTTTTTTCCAGAAGCATACCTCACTTGCATCAACATTATGGCTAATTTCAGTATCGATTCGTTCAATGGCCCGGGCATTAACTCCTCAACGAAATATTTTACAATTGCCAAATCAAGTCGTCTTGCGAACGACCAACCTTCCAGAACGAATCGTTTACGATCAAACAATCAGTGAAAAACAAGGAGAAGGGAAACAAATAGATTTTTTGACTTTGATAACATGTGGTTTAGTTTGTGATTATCATTTTTTACAAAATCTCTATAAAAACTATCCGCAACTAAGGCAGTTATCTCAGCGGGCTTTTACGGGGATGCTGGAAGAAATGATTAGTTTTTACCAAGTAGATGCGGAAAATCTCTCAAATTATGGTAAACTATTTGAACAAGCTTTTTACCTAACAGAAAATGGTCATTTGTTATCAGCTAGTATGAAAAAACTATTAGGAATGCTTTTTCATCTTACTTGGAATGTAGGACTAGCGGATATGTCCTTTCAATTGAAAAATTTTTTTATCTGGTTGAAACATCTGGGTTATCCTATCGATTGGCCAGAACAATTATCAAAAATTGATTATTTAGAAAATGTCTTGCTTCTAGCGGAAAAAAGCAAAAAAATTCTTGTTTTGAAAAAAATTGGTATAATAGAGAAATATCAATCGCCAAAGGAACAAGAATTAATACAAACAATGAAATCTTATGACGAGATTATTAGTGAGATTAGAGGGATTTAAATGAATACAAATAGTGAAAAAATGTTACAAGCATTGTCAGAGGAAGATTTGGCGCAAGCTCAGTTATATCTGACACAAGCTTTGAAAGAAGATCCGGCCGATGTTTTGGCTGAATTAGGGGAAGAACTCTTAGCGATTGGTTTTTTAGAAGAAGCAAAGCAAATTTTTGAACAGTTAGTGAAACAGTACCCCGAAAATGATGAGTTGTTCATTCCATTGGCGGAAATTGCGATTGAAGATAATGAAATCGATCAAGCATTTGAATATCTGGAAAACATTTCAAAAGAAAGTGACTACTATCCTCAAGCTTTATTAGCAATTGCTGATTTATATCAAGTAATCGGTATTCCTGAAGTCAGTGAAGCGAAATTAAAGGAAGCAGCTGCGTTGTTGCCTGATGAACCATTGATCCAATTTGCTTTAGCCGAACTTTACTTTTCAGTCGATCGTTTTGCTGAAGCTGCAACGATCTATCAACTATTATTATCAAGTAATATTGATGAGATTTCTGGTATCTCTATGCAGGAACGTTTAGGACAATCTCTAAGCATGCAAGGAGAGTTCGAAGCAGCAATCGAACCATTGGAACAAGCATTGCAGGAAGAACGGACAGATGATCGCTTATTCCAGTTAGCTTTCACCAATCTGCAGCTAAAAGAAAATGAAAAAGCGATCAATTATTTACAAGAATTGAGAGAAGTAAATCCCCAATATCAATCTCTTTATCTTTATTTAGGTCAAGCATTGCAAGAAGAAGAATTGATTGAAGAAGCGCAGAAAGTTCTTGAAGATGGGATCAAAGAAAATCCTTATCAAGTAGAACTCTATCACTTAGCTTCTGAAAATGCGTATCGCCTACATGACAAAGAAAAAGCAGAAAAACTATTATTAAATGCGTTGGAATTAGGTGAAAAACAAGACGAAACATTATTAACATTAAGTAATTTGTATTTAGATGAAGAACGTTACGAAGATGTAATCAAGAGTATCGAGCAAATGGAAGAAACTGCAAATCCATATGCGGAATGGAATTTAGCCCATGCCTATAATGAATTAGAGGACTTCACGCTAGCAGCTGTTCATTATGAACAAGCGTATCACGAATTGGAGCATGAACCTGATTTTCTAAAAGAATACGCCTTATTCTTACGAGAAGAAGGACAATTGACAAAAACAAAAGATCTACTTACTCATTATTTAGAATTGGAACCTGGAGATTTGGAGGCATTGTCAGTATTAGACGACCTAGCAGAGAGGTGAGTAAAATGCTAATAGATGTAAAGGAAAAAAAGAATTTCTTAACTTGGATGGTCAATCATGTTTCATTTAGTCGTAGAGAGGTTTTTTGGATTTTGAATTACTTGGCTAATCATGAAGCAATCTTAAGTAATGTTCATTTTGTTGAAGGAGCGAATCAAGCAAATCGGGGATTACAAATCAGTGACCTTTCTTTCGATGGAGAACCAATGAAATTATTTCTCGAGGGGAAAGAGTTTACCGATACTGATCAAATTTTTCATGAAATTCGATTAAATTGGAAAAGACCGCTATATGTAGAATGCCTTTTTGAAAATGCTTGGCAGACGAAAGAGTATTTAATGGTTTTAGAAGAGAACCCCTTTGCATCTTGGAACGACTCTATTAGTGAAGAAGATCTTGAACTAGTCGAGCAATATCTCAAAGAGAAAGAACAAGCAGCCCATCTCAAAATGCTTTACTTACAGATTGATCAAGCGCTTGAAAAAGGGGATAAAGATGCTTTCCTGGAATTGTCCGATGAAGTTAATCGTGAAATATTAAGCAAGAACCAAGTAAAAGGCGAACATGCAGGAAAGAATCCTAACTAAGGATACTTTTATTTAACCGTTTATTCGTTTTTAAAGATACTAAAAGAGACTGAGGCAAGTTGATATGCTCCCCCTATATAGGACACTGAAATATAAAAGTCCTGTATAGGGGGATTTTGTATGCCAAAAAGAAAGATGAAACTCACTCCAGAAAAACGAGTAGAACTAGGAGAGAGCTATATTCGCTTAAATAACTTAGTCTGTGGTTTAAGATAAGTGAATCCTTCTCCTTCGACCTCATGGACATTGATGATCGATAGAAAGGCTTTTTCATCGATTTCATGGACGATTCGTTTCACTTCATTCAATTCACTCGAACTAACAACCATATAGATAATTTTTTTAGAATGACCAGAAAACCCACCTTCACCACTTAAAAAAGTAACGCCGCGTTCTAATCCAGTCATCAGCAGTGGGGCAATTTCTTCATTTTTGTTTGAGACGACTAAAATCCCTTTAGCTGAGTAACCGCCATCTAAGATTGAATCAATGACACGGCTGAAAACATAAGAAACAATTAACGTATACATCATGCGTTTCAAGTCAATGTAAGTCAATGAAGCCAACAAAACGATAACATCTAATACCAGTAAAGATCGACCCATTGAGATCCCATAATTCTTTTCTAATATACGAGCAATGATATCACTTCCACCGGTAGTTCCACCCATCCGATAGACCAGACCACTTCCAGTTCCGGCAATTAAGCCAGCCAATAATGAGACGATCAGTAAGTCATGTTGAAGATTGATTTGTAAAGGAACACGTTGCCAAATCCATAAAAATGCGGACAACGAAACTGTTCCTAAGACGGTATAAGCGAGTGAACGTTTTCCTAAAATTTTTCCACCAATCAAAATCAAAGGTATATTGATCAATAGCGTAGAGTAGGCAGGATCAATCCCAAAAAGTGCGCGTAAGATCAAAGTGATCCCTGAAACGCCACCTTCTGCTAAATGATTCGCAATATTTAAATAAACGAGTCCAAACGCATAAATACTTGTACCAACCATAATCATTACGACTTCTTTAACTGTTTTCATTGAGATCATCAAACCACTCCTTCGATAAACCGACTAATATTTTCGCAATATTTCATTCTTTTTACATCACATTACTCAATGTAGCACGTAATCTTTATTTTCTCAATCGCTCTTGCCTAGGATTTGGACGTAGTTTTTGGTAAGATAAATAGGAAAGGTGGAGAAGAAATGACAAAAGAACGTTCTTTAAGAAGTATGCAACAGGAAGTAGATGACTATATCCAACAGTTTAAAGTAGGCTATTTTTCTCCATTAGCTCAAATGGCACGCTTAACAGAAGAAGTCGGGGAGCTGGCTCGAGAAGTCAATCATACATACGGTGAAAAAGCGAAGAAAGAAACGGAGCCCAACAATTCTGTAGCAGAAGAATTAGGTGATGTTTTATTTGTCACTATGATCATGGCAAATTCCCTGGAAATCGATTTAACGGATGTATTTGAAAAAAATATGGAAAAATTTAATCGCAGAGATCACAATCGCTTTGAAAGAAAAGAAGCAAATAAGGATGATAAAAAAGCGTAAGCCATCAAGTTGGAAGAGGGAAAACAATGAAACTAAAACAATTACCAAGAGAATACCAAAAAGCGATTCCTGTCTTGAATAAATTGGAGCAAGCGGGTTTTGAAGCTTATTTTGTCGGGGGAAGCGTCAGAGATATCTTGTTGGATCAACCCATCCATGATGTAGATATCGCAACAAGTGCATTCCCAGAAGAAATCAAACAACTTTTTCCGAAAACCATTGATATCGGCATTGAACATGGCACCGTTTTGGTCTTGGCTGAAGAGGAACAATATGAAATCACGACCTTTCGGACAGAATCGACCTATCAAGATTATCGTCGTCCAGATCATGTCGAATTTGTCCGTTCACTTGAAGAGGATCTAAAAAGACGTGATTTTACGATCAATGCATTTGCATTAAAAGAAGATGGTCAAATCATTGATTTATTTGACGGGTTAGCTGATTTAGAAAACCAGATCCTTCGAGCAGTAGGCGATCCACAGGAACGGTTTCATGAAGATGCTTTGCGTATGATGCGTGGGATTCGATTTGTTAGTCAAATTGGGTTTACACTCGAGCAAGAAACGGCTGCGGCCATTCAGGCCAACCATTCATTATTAGGAAAAATTTCTGTCGAACGGATTAATGTGGAATTCATCAAAATGTTATTAGGGAAAGAGCGTTCTACAGGATTGAGAACATTCGTTGAGACGCAATGTTATATTTATTGTCCAGGTTTAAGAGACTATGGTGAAGCCTTGTTACGTTTTGCCGATTTACCAGATGAACCATTGCAAACTGAAAGTCAGGCGTGGGCATTGTTGATCGATCAGTTAGGACTTCAAGAAAGTGAGATCCGTCCTTTCTTAAAGGAATGGAAATGTTCCAACCAAATGATTCGAGAAGTTCAAATGATCGTTCATGGATTGATTCAACGTAAAAGACAGATGTTGGAACCAATGGTACTCTATTGTTTGGGAAAAGAGAACGCTTTGAAGACAGAAGAACTCATGATTTATTTTGGTGAAACACCTCAACTAGAACAAGTAGCAAAGCGCTATGATCAATTACCGATTACATCCATGCGAGAGTTAGCAATTGATGGGAAGAAACTTCTTAGTGTGAGTGACAAGAAACCAGGGAAATGGGTCAGTGATGCACTTCAAGCTGCAGAAAGAGCAGTGGTAGAGGGAAATTTAGCAAATGAAGCAAGTGCCCTTGTTGATTATCTCCAGCAAAATAACCATTTATAGATTTCGATGAATGTCGGAGTCGCGCTTTAATAGAGATTCTGAAAGAAGCAATCAGCTCTGAGTAATAAGTGAGGAATTTAAAAACTTCTCCTATTTAGAAAATCCTCGCTTATTGCTGGGGAGTTGCTTCCGGATTTTTTTGTCAATAGTGGAACGCTTCTAAAGTTTCACATCTTTGAAAAAACTTTAGATGTGACCTTCACGTGGGATGTGTGCTAAACTAAAAGGGAACCAGAATAAATGACGTCAAAAGGGGATTTTTTTATGAGTAAAGAAATGACAGCGCTAAAATTTTATTTCCGAAACGGCGAAACGTGGACGATCAATCGTCGCCATATTGGTGATTTGTGGATCAAACAAATAACAACGAGTTTTGGACGAATCAATGGTAGTGAATTTATGGAAATCCATCCTTGTGCTGGATTTAAGATCGAAATTTTTCACGAAGGTGATTCCGTAGCAACTCACGACATCAACTTAGGTGGATTAGAGATGGGTATGTTCAACCGTGCATTAAAATATGAAGATATTGAACGGATGGAGATCCTTTATCGCAATGGTACACCTGACCTTGTTTACTTCCCTTATCTTGATAAAGGAACAGAAGGATTGGATAATCAATACCAATCAACTAAAATCAGTGAAAAAACAGGCAATTTATACATCGTGATCAATCCGGATCAACGTGTTGAAGATATCTATGGCGAGTTTTTTGAATAAAACCAAAGTTTAATGGATAGCTGAGAAAGGAGCGGAAATGGTTTCCCAGCTCCTTTTTTGGTGTGTTTTCCGCACTTGATATTTTCTTCCATTTGGAATAGAATGAGTTTCTGAAATTCAAGCAAACTTATTCTTCGAATCCAGCTGAACTTGTCTAATGAAGGAGGATCCTTTTCCTTTTAACGTTCAGTGTTTCATGAAGATCAAGTTTGCATTTAGGAGATCTTAAAAATGAGGAAGAGCTTTGAAGAACAAAAGAAACTGTTGCATGATCGTTATGGTGCGTTTTCAATGGAAGATCGTCGGCAAATCCTTTGTAAGCTGCGAAAGAAAAATATCATCATGTATCGTCAGCTTGAGCGATTGAAACATGATTTGCTACGTTTAGAATCAAAGCGAGTACAGTGTGAATTAGAAGGAAACAATGTACAAGCAGAAGTGGTAGAAAACAAAATATTGAAGAAAAAAGAACAATTTCTAAAGGTACTCGCTCAAAATAAAAAATAAAGGGGACGGACCATGGAATTTGCTGAGTTAGTGATCGTATTTGCTGTAACGATCACCTTATCTAATATAGCTAGCCGCATTTTACCTATGATCCCAGCTCCACTGATCCAAATATTTCTTGGTATCATCTTAGGCTTAACAGAATGGGGCCAATCGATCAACTTTGAACCAGAACTCTTTCTAGTGATGATCATTGCGCCGTTGCTTTTTCGTGAAGGAGAAAAAGCCGATGTATCCTCGATCCTGAAAAACTTTGATACGATTTTATTTCTGGCTTTTGGAGGGGTAATCCTGACATTAGTCGGGGTTGGTTTTACGCTGTCGTTTTTATTACCCAGCGTGCCATTAGCTGCTTGTTTTGCTTTTGGAGCGGCTCTTGGACCAACCGATGCTGTCGCTGTCAGCTCGCTCTCTGGACGGGTGAATATCCCAAATAAAGCGATGCATATTTTAGAAGGCGAAGGATTATTAAATGATGCTTCAGGTGTTACCGCCTTTCAATTTGCATTAGCTGCATTGATCACGGGCTCTTTTTCTGCAGTCAACGCAGGATTTACACTTGTGTTTTCTAGTATAGGAGGAGCCGTCGTTGGCTTTTTACTTGTCTGGGTCAAACGAAAAGTGATTAATCTGATTGAGAAGGCTTCTGCCAGAGATGTGACAGGTTACTTGTTAATTGAATTGCTATTACCGTTTTTAGCGTATGTTTTAGCAGAAGTATTTGATGTTTCAGGGATTATTGCCGCAGTAGTAGCTGGGGTATTGCAAGCTTCGGGATTTAGAAAAATCTCGGTGTTTGATGCGGAGTTATCAAGTTTGTCCGATAGTACATGGACAACAATCACATTTACGCTGAATGCGTTAGTTTTTATCTTTTTAGGAATTGAATTAACTCAAGTATTTTCTCCAGTTTGGGGAGATGGGCTTTATTCAAACTGGTTGCTGTTAATCACGATTTTGTTGATCTCAATGATCTTATTTATGATTCGCTTTGTTTCGATCAGTCTTTTTTATTTATTTAAATATAAAGGAAAAGAATTCAAGGAACAATTGAATGAGATTTTGATTTTAACTTTTGGTGGTGTGAAAGGAACGGTTAGTTTAGCAACGATTTTCATCTTACCTTTTACGATTAACCAAATGATTTTTTATCAGCGCTCTTTATTATTATTTTTGACGGCAGGAGTTATTTTGGTAACACTGATCGTAGGAATCGTGGTTTTACCCCTGTTGACAGAAACGGAAGAGGTAGTGAAAACAGATTTGAATGCTTTAATGATCCTAGAAGAAGTCATTGAAGTATTGAAATCTGAAATCAAAACGTTAGATAAAGATTCAAAAGAATATTTAGCAACTGAAGCAGTGATCGAAAACTATCAAGAGCGTATCCGTGATCTTTATTTAAAAGATCTTTCTGATGATGAAAAGCAAGAAGTACAAGAAATTCAAGCATTGATTTTATCCATCGAACGTGATGGGTTAGATAAAAGTTATCGTTCTGGTAAGCTTTCCTCAAATGGCTATCGTTTTTATTCACGATTTCTTGCTAATTTTGAACACTCTATTACTAGTCAGGTACTATCGTTTGTCGGCTTCTGGTTTATTTTTGTTCGACGGTTGATTCGAATCATCTTACATCCCAAAATGTTCTGGCAACGACAAAAATCAGATCGAAAGACACTGATTTCCGAAAAAGATATTCAAGAAATTCGGGAAACCTATCAAAAAAACACACAATTGATCATTGAGAGTTTAGAAAACCTAACCGATGTTTATGATGAAACAATGGTCAACTTTTTCATCCAACAACGAAAAATGGAAGGCATCAAAATGGCTTCAGGAAATTTGATCTCCTCTTGGATGATCCAACAAGACAGTCTTTATTCTAAAAAAATGTTACGTGGCTATTACTTAGAGCGCAAAATCGTTGATGAGTATGAAGAAGCTGAGAAGATCACGACTTTTTCTGCTAATAGTTATCGGAAAAATATTAATTTACTGGAATCCTATACTATGAATAAGCCAGTTGATGATTTTTCATTTAAATTCGCATTGCGGGCAAGAAAACGTTCGCTTCCGGCTAAAAAAGTTGAGTAAGTGCTCAGCGTGATCAAATCTGGGTCAGAATGAACCTCATTCTGTCTCAGATTTTTTGTTATTTCACGTTGATTCATTGATGGTATGAATGATAACCCATGGTATAGTTTACTCTTGCAGCAAAAAGGTATACCAGTAAGTTTGTCCTTAGGTAGAGTCCAAACCCCAACAACATCTATGATTTACCAATTGCAAGAAAAGATCAGGAACGTAAAAAAAAACCTTACTTTGAAGGAAAAGCCCAGATAATCGCTTAAAACGGAGAGTTTTGTGCCAAGCTTGATCCGAATGAAACTCAAACCACACAAGAAGCATTTGAAGCGTATTTAAAAGAAAATGGCTTTCAATTAGCAAACAGCTTTAGTGATAGTAGAAGAGACTGAGGCAAGTTTTGTCCCAGTCTCACAAATGACAATAGATTCTTCAATTTAATTAGCTAACTAGTTTTAGGCCAATCACAGAAAATAAAATAATAATCATGGAAGCAAATTGTAGCCAGTTCATTTTTTCTTTAAATAAAAATACTCCAAGGATCATTGAACCAATGGAACCAAAAGCTACCCAAATACTATAGCTAACCCCAGCTTCTAATGTATTCATTGAATGCGATAAAAGGAGTAAACTAGAGGCTGCAGAAATAATAGTTATAATACTCCAATTTATTTTTTTAAATCCGTGTGAATTTTTAAGAGAAAAGACCATTATGATCTCTGCTATTCCTGCTAGTATAAGATAAAGTATATCCACAGATTATTCCTCCTTTGTTGTGATTTTTAGACCCAAAATTCCTATAACTAATAATGCAGAAAACAATATTTTTTGCACAGATACACTTTCTTTCAGAAATAAAATACCAAAAATGATTGTTCCAACTGCACCTATTCCAGTAAACACTGTATATGCTGCTCCAGTAGGTAAGCTTTCCATACCTTTAGCAAATAAATAAAAGCTAATGACAACGAGCAAAATCGTCAAAATGGAATAGAAAAAATGATGGAAATTCTCTGATTTTTTTAAACAAAGTACCCAAAAAATTTCTAAAAAACCTCCGAAGATAACGTAAAACCAGTTCTTCTCCATTTCGTACCTCCTTAAGAAAAATTAGATATCAGAAAACAAAAAAGGGATTGGATAAGAGTAATCTTATCCAATCCCTTAGGATCCTCCGATATTCGAAAAAAATTGTAATATATTTTTCTATTAATGTAAAGAAGATATTTCTTCTAGTCTCGAAAAATCAAGTAAAGTATACTATGTTGGACTTCCACATTATAAAATCAATAGGATAAATGACAATTATTTTTCAAGATTTTCTTCACCTTTCTAATCGTTGTAAACTGATAAAAGCATCGTTCTTAATGTCTATTCTTTATTTAATGACATAATTCAATGATTGTCCATCAGACTATCACTATAAAAAATAAATTCAAAAATCATCAAAAAAAAGTAAAATAGAAAAATTTTTTTAGTTAATATTAAAACTTAGATAATCATTCAAGGAGTTGTTAGACATTGAAATTAGTTGACTTAAGTATCACTATAGAAAATGATTTGCCCAGTGATCCAGAGGAAATGATACCTAAAATTTCATACATTGATCATGAACAAAGCGTCAACGATATGCTTCGTTTCTTTGGAACAGCAAAAAAAGAACACTTGCCTGCTGGTTTAGCATGGGCGATCGAAAAAATTCACTTGACTACGCATTCAGGTACTCATTTAGATGCTCCTTATCACTACCATCCAACAATGGATAAAGGTAAGCCAGCTTGGACAATTGAGCAAATTCCTCTTGATTGGTGTTACGGTAATGGTGTTGTATTTGATTTTTCAAACAAACCAGACGGATATCGATTAGAAATCGAGGATTTTAAAGAAGCTTTAGATGCGATGGACTATCGATTAAAAGAAAAGGACATTGTTTTAATTCGGACTGGAGCAGATCAATATTGGGGAACATCAAATTACTTAATCAGTGGGTGCGGTGTAGGAAGAGAAGCAACTTTATGGCTACTCGAACAAGGAATAAAAGTGGTAGGTACCGATGCTTGGTCATGGGACAGACCTTTACCATTCATTGCAAAAGAATTTGATAAGACCGGAGACCCTTCACTTATTTGGGAAGGGCATTTTGCAGGAATCGAGAAATCTTATTGTCAGCTTGAAAAATTAACCAGTCTTGATCAATTACCTTCCACGGGGTTTAAAATCAGTTGTTATCCGATAAAAATTAAAAATGCTAGTGCTGGTTGGGTTAGAGCAGTAGCTATAATCGAATAATTAACATCTTTCTAATTATTTTTTATAATAGGAACGTTATAGATAGTCAAAACATAAAATTTTTTTTATTTTATAGATACAAAAAAAGCACACTCCTTTGATTTTTGTTTAGGCACTTTAATCATACAAGGTTGTGTGCTTTTTGTGTACCTTAAAAAAATGAGGCAATAATCAGATTTTTTCTAACTATTATCCCACTCTAATGAAAAAATCAACACTATCTTATTTTCTCCCTTTATTTTGTCTAAGATGACAATAGAAAAATATCCGTAATTAAATTATTTTATGATACAATAACCAAGATGAGGAGGGAATGGATTGAAAGAATTAAAAGTAACTGACCTCAATAAAACGTATGGTGAAAAAGAACTATTTAACCAGATTTCTTTTTTGATCCACGAAAAAGACCGAATCGGTTTGATTGGAACTAATGGAACTGGAAAAACAAGTTTATTAAATATTTTAGCAGGTATCGACAGTGGGGATGGAGATCGACCAACAGTTTTTTATCCGAATGATTATCGAATTGGATATTTGTCACAGACAACCGAATTTTCTGATGAATTGACTGTACTTCAAGCGGTTTTTCAAGGAAATAGTCCATTAATCCGTACCGTGAGAGAATATGAGGAAGCTTTGCTTGTATTAGCTGAGAATGGCGAGGACGAGAGCGTTCAGAGACGTTATGCCAAGGCAGAAGAACAAATGAACAAAGAAGATGCTTGGACCACAGATACAAATGCTAAGATTATCTTACAAAAATTAGGCATCAGTGAATTAGACAAAAAGATTGGCGCACTGTCAGGTGGACAAAAAAAACGTGTAAGTTTAGCACAAGTCCTAATCGATGAGCCTGATTTATTATTATTAGATGAACCCACGAACCACTTGGATTATGAAGCGATTGAATGGTTAGAAAATTACTTAAAACAGTATCGTGGATCGTTATTAATGGTCACCCATGATCGTTATTTCTTGGATCGAGTGACGAATCGCATTTTTGAACTATCATTTGGACAACTACACGAGTATCGAGGGAATTATGAAGCTTATATTTTAGAAAAAGCTGAAAGAGATCGCGTGGAAGTGGAACAAGAAGAAAAACGAAAGCGCCTGTACAAACAAGAATTAGCCTGGATGAGAGCTGGAGTTCAAGCACGCGGAACGAAGCAACAAGCACGCATCAATCGTTTTGAGGATCTTAAAGAAAACTTGTATCAAGTCAATCATGAAGCAGACCTCGAATTGAATATCGCAACGAAACGTTTAGGAAAAAAAGTATTAGAGATCAAAGATGGAACATATGCTATTGAAGGGAAACTGCTGATCAACCATTTAGATTTGTTGATTCAATCACGAGAACGTTTAGGGATCACTGGGAAAAATGGTGCCGGTAAATCAACCTTACTGAACATTTTAGCGGGACGTATTCCTTTAGATAATGGTACGTTTACGGTTGGTGAGACTGTTCGTATCGCCTACTATACACAAGAAAATGAAGAGATGAATCCCGAAAAACGCATGATTGCTTATTTGCAAGAAGCAGCTGAAGAAGCTCAAACGGCAGAAGGTATGCAAATTGGTGTGGCTGAATTATTGGAAAGATTTTTATTTCCTCGATTTATGCATGGCACATTGATCAAAAAATTATCTGGTGGCGAAAAACGTCGACTATATCTATTGAAATTGCTGATCCAACAACCTAATGTTTTACTCTTGGATGAACCAACGAATGATTTAGATATCGCCACACTGACCATTTTAGAAGATTATTTCAAGAGTTTCCCAGGTGCCGTGATTACTGTATCACATGACCGTTATTTCTTAGACAAAGTAGCAGAAAAATTATTAGTTTTTCAAGGAAATGCTAAGCAAGAATTATATTATGGGAATATGTCGAGTTATTTATTGACACAAAAAGATGTAGCGCCTTTAGGTAAAGAAAAAATGAATGATGCAACGAAGCCGGCTACTGACGATAAAAAGGAAACAAAAAAGAAACTTTCTTATTTAGAGCAAAAAGAATGGGAAACGATCGAAGATGAAATTGCTGAATTAGAAGAACAGATTTCAGAGCTGCAAGAAGAAATGAATCATCAAGGAGATAACTTTACTCGTTTACAAGAATTACAAGCAAACGTTTCACAAGCAGAAAGCAAATTAGATGAGAAAATGGCTCGTTGGGAATACTTAAGCGAATGGGTGGAAGACTAGGAGGAAAAAAATGGAGCAAGCATATCTTGATTTAGGCAGGAAACTACTAGAAGAAGGACATGAAAAAGGCGACCGAACAGGCACCGGTACACGCAGCATTTTTGGCTATCAAATGCGGTTCGACCTACAAAAAGGATTTCCATTATTAACAACGAAACGGGTTCCTTTTGGGTTGATTAAGAGTGAATTGTTATGGTTTTTAAAAGGGGATACGAATATCCGTTATCTTTTACAAAATAACAATCATATCTGGGATGAATGGGCGTTTGAACGATATATCAAAAGTGATGAATACCATGGGCCAGATATGACTGATTTTGGCCATCGAAGCATCTCTGATCCTGAGTTTAATAAACAATATCAAAAACAAAGTCAGCTATTTTGTGAAAGAATTTTAACTGATGACGCATTTGCTGAAAAATATGGCGATTTAGGTCACATCTATGGGTACCAGTGGCGCCATTGGGAAACGAAAGATGGTGGGTTTATCGATCAAATCAAGGAAGTGGTCGAAGCAATCAAAAAAACACCTGATTCAAGACGTTTGATCGTGTCTGCTTGGAATCCAGAAGATGTTCCTAGTATGGCGTTACCGCCTTGCCACACGATGTTTCAATTTTATGTTCATGATGGTCGTTTAAGTTGTCAATTGTATCAACGGAGTGGTGATGTATTTCTAGGTGTGCCTTTCAATATTGCCAGTTATGCTTTGTTAACCCATCTGATTGCGCATGAAACTGGATTAGAAGTTGGTGAATTTATCCATACTTTAGGTGATGCTCATCTCTATTCAAATCATGTGGAACAAATGAAAGAACAACTTTCAAGAGAAATGCGTGCGTTTCCTAAATTAGTTTTAAATACAGAAAAAAATTCTGTGTTTGACTTTGAAATGGATGATATCAAGGTTGAAGGCTATGAACCTCATCCAGCAATCAAAGCGCCAATCGCAGTATGAACACAGAAAGGATGATGAAATGTTAGCTGCTATCTGGGCACAAGATGAAAATGGGTTGATCGGTAAAGAAGACCAACTGCCTTGGCGATTACCCAATGATCTGAAGTTTTTTAAACAAATGACTGAAGCGAATACTTTAGTTATGGGAAGAAAAACATTTGAAGGTATGGGAAGTCGTCCGTTGCCTAACCGTCAAACAATCGTGATGACAAGAGATCGTGATTACCAAGCTGACAATGTCATGGTTATGCACGAGATTGAAGAAGTATTGGATTACGCAAAGGAAAACGATGGTATTTTGTTCGTTGCGGGAGGATCAGCTATTTATAAAGAATTTCTTCCTTTTTGTTCGGTGCTGTATCGCACAGTCATCCATCATTCTTTTACAGGGGATACTTATTTTCCAGAAGTTGATTGGGATCAATGGTCATTAATCAATATCAGTCAAGGGGAGATGGACGAAAAAAATCCTTATGCCCATCAATTTGAAACATATCAACGAAAAAGAAAATAAATAACCAATGAAAAAAGGTATTTCCTGAAAGCTTGTTTAGCACATTTTGGGAAATATCTTTTTTAATAAAGTTGAAATGATCAATACCACATCTTTGGATGAAAACGGAATCGTTCGTAGAGGTATTTAATGAAAAAACGTCTGTTGTCTGTTATACTTAAAAAAGAAATTGCCTTTATTAGTACTTGTTGTAAACCAAAAGGCATCTTGTTAAAGGAAGAGTGAGATAGTATGACAAATGTAAAAATCGTAACAGATTCTTCTTGTACAATGGAAAAAAGTGTGCGAGATAACTTAAATATCCAGGTGATGCCGCTAGCTATCATGATCGATGGCGTGGTCTATCCTGATGACGATCAATTAGGTGGAGAAAAATTCATGGATATGATGGCTCAAGCTAAATCATTACCAAAAACGAGTCAACCGCCAATCGGTGAATTTATTTCAACCTATGATCAACTTGGCGAAGATGGCAGTGAAGTTATCTCGATCCATATGACTAAAGGTTTGAGTGGAACGGTTGAAGCGGCCCGTCAGGCAAGCAATCTGACTAAAACGAAAGTGACTGTCATCGATAGTGATACAACCGATCAGGGGCTGTCCTTCCAAGTGATCCGTGCTGCTGAACTTGCACAAGCAGGAAAAAGTGCTGATGAGATTCTTGAAGAAATCAAAAAAGTACAAGAAAATACAAAATTATATATTGGGATCTCCACATTAGATAACTTAGTCAAAGGTGGGCGCATTAGCCGAGCAACTGGTTTATTGTCAAGTGTATTGAACATACGTGCTGTGATGAATTTCACTCATGGAGAGTTGATCCCAGTTGCTAAGGGTCGAGGAAAGAAAACCTTTGACAAATGGTTCAATAATTTGAAGAAAGAATTAAAAGAACTACCAAATGTTCGTCAAATTGGGATCTCTCATGCAGATGCTCAAGAGCTTGCTCAAGAATTTAAAGAAGGACTACAAGAATTATTTCCTGATATGACGATTCCTGTTCTACACACGAATCCAGTTATTGCAACACATACGGGGAAAAACGCCTTTGCAATCATGTATTACGTTGACTAAATCAAGAGGATAAATCATTGGTCAGTTAGCCATTGATTTTATCCTTTTTTTCTTTATAATAATTCTTATTTTTTTCAGAAACACTACCTTTTTATTTTAATTTTTGATAACATAAGAAACAATCGAATAATATGAGGTGAATGATATGAAATTAACAAAACGACAACTATTGCTCGTTTTGTTCCCATTACTAATCGCTATATTTGTATATTTAGGACTATCTTTATCGATTCCAAAAGCTAAACCGCTATTAAAACCAGCAGCGACAGTTAGTCAAAAGACGGATCAAAAAGAAAAAATCCATTATGTAGCTATCGGCGATTCGTTAACTGAAGGAATAGGAGATCAAACGAAACAAGGTGGTTTTGTTCCATTAGTAGCCAACGATTTAAAAGATCGCTATGATCTGACTGCTGTTGAAATTGAAAACTATGGGGTAAACGGTGAACGGAGCGATCAAATTTTAAAACGGCTCAAGAAAAATTCAGAGATTCAAACAAACATTAAATCAGCTGACTTTATCACTTTGACAGTGGGCGGAAATGACTTAATGAAAGTGATTCAAAACGATCTATTTGGGATCAGTATCCAATCATTTAAGCGACCATTACAAAAGTATCAGAAAAATGTTGAACAACTGATTGAAGAAATTAGGAAGTTAAATGGTCACGCACCGGTTTACATCTTAGGTATTTATAATCCATTTTATTTGAACTTCCCTGAGATTAAAGACATGCAGACGATTGTGAACAACTGGAATGCTGGGACTGAGTCTGTTGTCAAAAATGCGGACAACTGCTATTTTATCCCAATCAATGATTTGCTATATCAAGGGTTAAACCAAAAAGTTGGCGTAACTGAAGAAGGAACGAATCAGTCAAGTACTAGCGAAAGTACGTCACATAGCAAAAATAATGTATTGTATGAAGAAGATCATTTTCATCCTAATAACTTAGGCTATCAATTGATGGCAAATGCTGTACGAGATGAATTAATTGAAACGCAAGACCAGTGGTTGCCAAGGGAGGATCAGAAATAATGGAAAAACGCTCAAAAAAGGTTTCGACAGAAACGAATACTGAAATTCAAAAGAAAAATTATTGGAAATGGGCTTTTTTGATCCTTTTAGGGGTTGTTCTTGGATCAAGCATCTTTTTAGGTACTCGGATTTTTGCGAATCGAGAACCGGATTTTGCTAAGGTGCCAGCGATCACCCAAAGACAAGGAGATCCAGTCTTGACCATCAACACCAATAAAGAAAAGGTCAATCAAATGATCAGCTTTTTCTTGACAGATTATCAAAAAGACCAAGGTATTCAATATAAATTTTATCTTGAAAATGAAGCGATGTTGAATGGTACGTTTGAAGTATTAGGATTTCCAATCAACTTTTATCTGTACTTTGATCCATATGTGATGGAAAATGGAAATGTCCAATTAAAAGCGAAAAGTCTTTCGATCGGCACATTGAGTTTACCGATCAAAGATATCATGAATATGATCAAGCGAAATTATAAGTTGCCTGATTGGATTGAAATCAATACGGATGATTTGACGATCATGCTACGTTTAGATCGCTTCCGTATGCAAAATGGTATGTACATCAAAGCAGATAAAATTGATTTAGTGAATGATGACATTCGTTTTAGTCTATATCTACCTAAAGAAACTGGTGAAAAGACAACGAGCAATAAAACGACAAAGAATACTGATACCACCGACACGAGTGTAACGAAGTAAACAGTGGGTCATTGATGGGAGAGAGAAGGATGGAAAGAGCAATTTTTGCTGGAGGATGCTTTTGGTGTATGATTCAGCCCTTTGATACGCTACCAGGGATTCATACGATCATGTCTGGCTATACAGGTGGACATGTGCCATCTCCAACCTATGAACAAGTCAAATCTAAAACGACTGGTCATACAGAAGCGGTAGAGATCATCTATGATCCAGAGAAAATATCATATCAAGAATTAGTGGAAATCTATTGGCAGCAAACCGATCCAACGGATGCATTTGGACAATTTGAAGATCGTGGCGAGAATTATCGGCCGGTTATTTACTTTACGACAAATGAACAGAAGAGAATCGCGGAAGAAAGTAAAAATCGATTAGCGGCTAGTGGTCGGTTTACAAAACCGATCGTGACCACGATTGAAAAAGCACAACCATTTTATTTGGCTGAGCCAGAGCATCAAGATTATTATAAAAAAAATCCTGAAAATTTTGAGCGAAACCATGCAAGAAGAGCGGCTTTCGTCAAAGAAAACTGGGAGGAAAGAATGTGAATCAAAGCTTCTATCATTATTTAATGACTCTTCGTGGCGGTAAACAAGCAGATCAACAGTCTGTTTTCGCCACAGAAGCAGGAAAAGATATCCAGTTTCCTAAACATAGTACGAGTTATGAAGAAATTTCCGATTATCTAGAATTGAATGTGGATTATTTGTCATCTATGGATATATTTGATGAGGTGTGGGAAAAATATTTAGAAAACAGCCATTGATTCTGCGTTTGTTTTCTTCATTTTTTAGAAAAGATCAAAAAGGAAACATCTAGTCGCATTTTTTGTTTTTTTTTTCTATAATAGAGAAAGAACGATAACCTTGAGAGTGGAATGATGGATATTGACAAAAAAACAACGCTATATCGACCGTTTTTGGCTTATAATCAAATATGTACTTTGCTCCATCTTGATCGCTTTTATTTTAAGAGGATTTCTTCTTATTCCAGTGCCAGTGGAAGGTAATTCGATGGAAAACGTCTTGAAACAAGGTGACATGGTTGTAATGGAAAAATTTTCTGAAATCAGACGGTTTGACGTAGTTGTTTTTCAATTGGCTGATGGAACGATTTATATCAAACGAGTGATTGGGTTGCCAGGAGAGACAATTAGCTATGAGAATGATCAGCTGAAAGTGAATGGAAAAGTGGTCGAAGAACCTTTTCTAACGAAAAATAGAAAGTCAGATCATGAAAGTAGTCCTTATACAACGGACTTTACTCTGGAAGAATTAACGAATAAGACAAAGCTGCCAGCCGACAGTTACTTTGTTTTAGGGGACAATCGACGTGTTTCGAAAGACAGTCGCTCCTTTGGTATGATTACAGGAAGCGAAATATTGGGTAAGGCTCGCTTTGTTTACTATCCTTTGAACGAGATAAAATGGATTGGGTAAAGAAAAGAGATCATTCAGGATGATTTCAAGGTGCTAATGCCAGCGCTAATTTGTTTTAGAGTGAAGCAACCTCCAAAAGTTAGGTTTTCTGTTCTAACTTTTGGAGGTCGCTTTTTTACTTGATTAAAAGAGTACAATTAAGATATAAAATGAACTAATTTCTTGCCATTTTATGTTCTAAAAGAGATGATAGGAGAAAAAGTAAGAAGGGATAAAAGTGCGTTATCATATCATGGAAAGTTTAGATATTCGGAGAAATCTAGCAACAGAGGAATATCTTATGAACAGTTTTGACAGTGATGAACCTTTATTTTTACTATATATTCAAAAACCTTGTGTGATTATTGGACGAAACCAAAATAGTTATGAAGAAATCGATCTCAAGTATTTAAGGGAAAAAAACGTGACACTCACTCGGCGAACCTCAGGTGGAGGTGCTGTATATGATGACTTAGGAAATCTAAGCTTTAGCTTTGTGACCAGCAAAAATGCAATGAAATTTGGTGAATATGAATCCATTACCTCGCCTATTATCACAGCATTAAGAAAAATGGGCGCAACCAAAGCAGAAGTTGGTGGACGTAATGATATGTATATCGAAGGAATGAAATTTTCTGGTAATGCCATGTATACGAAAAAAAATCGGTTATACTCACATGGTACATTAATGTATGATGTTGATTTGTCCGTTCTTGATAAAATTTTGACGGTTTCCAAAGAGAAAATTGAGTCTAAAGCAACGAAATCAGTAAAAAAAAGTGTGACGAATCTGAAACCATTTTTAAAAGAAAAATATCAATTTGAAAAAACCGCTGACTTTAGAGATGCACTGATTTGTGAAGTCTATCAGGTCGATGATCTGCAAGAAATTGAAGATAAAAGGGTAGATTTGACGAAGAAAGATGAACAAAACATTGAACAAATCGTCCAGAATCGTTATGCTAATGATGATTGGGTCTATGGTGAAACACCAAGGTTTTCGGTGAAACGCAGAATCAGGCTCCCAAAAGTTGGAATTGTGGACGTCCGTTTGTCGACACTGCATGGGAGAATCAATGAGATTCGTTTTTATGGGGATTTTTTTGGACAAAAAGATGTAAGTATTCTTGAACAACAATTACTTGGTCAAAAATTTATTTATGAAGAAATAAAAAACGCATTAAATGATATGACTGTTTCAGATTATATCTTTCATTTTAATAACGAAGATCTACTAGCACTACTATTTTAGTCAAACAAGCCAAAATAAGTGCATAGGAGACCAAGATAATTTATCTAAAAAAGCCTTCCATCTGTTTTTCTAATGGAGGGCTTTAAAAAATTTACATTTTCATCCAGACAGGCTCTAATGTATTTCCATCTAAATCTTGGACTTCAAGTGAAAACATTTCTTCTTCAGACATGCCCATATCGACTTCATGGTAGCTTCCGCCATTTTCTTTCGCCGTATTCGCAAACTTTTTAACTTCATCCGCATTTGCTACACTAAAAGAAATCAAGGCGCCACTTGTTTTTTTATTATCTGCGATTTCTTTGTCTTTTAAGAATTTTTTGTAAAAACCGTGAGAGAGTAACATGATCCAAAATGTGTCGTCCCAAACCACAGCGCTTGCTTCGTCAGTTGAAAATTCTTCGTTTTTCTTAAAGCCCAATTTTTCATAAAAAGCAACAGACTTGTCTACATCTTCAACGGGGAAATTAACAAAAACCATACTGTTCATTTGTACCTCTCCTTTCTTTTATCCTATCATCTATTAAAATGTAAACGTTGTCAAAAGATGCGTGCTGAAAGAATTCTTCTTTACAGTTTTATAAACGTTCATTGAATATATTTATCGGCAGAATACTAGAAAAAACGATTAAACCCAATCGAATGTCGTTCATCATTAAAGACAGGAACATTCTTCATTTGAAGAAGCAGGGTACACCTGAATAGGGAGGAAGTATTGAAATGTTTCCTATCTCTTGCAATCTTCTTGCGAAAAAGTGCAACCTCATGGAAAGGAATTGAATATGGTATGCGTACGGCTTAAACTGAGAGTATCAAAGCAAGGAGGAGAGAATTTGAGAATAAAATTTGGAATTGATAATCACATTGCACAGGATACAGTGAAGGTAACTACCCATTCTTCTTGCGAAAAAACGTGGGGGAGAATAAAAGAAGCTATTCTGACTACGGAGCAAACAATCGTAGTAATTGATGCAAAAACAAATAAGAAAGTTTCCAGGCTATTAAGTGATGTCTCCTCAATCGAGTCAAAAGAACAGATGTGTCATGTCGTTTTTACATCAAATGAGAGGTATCTATTAGCTGTACGGTTAAAAATAGTTGAGAAGCAATTTACAAGTTACGGATTTGTGCGGATCAACATTAGTACGCTGGTTAATCGATCTTTTATTAAAGCTTTTCGTTCTACGGATAATGCACGGGTTGAAATTGAAATGAAAAATGGTTCTAAATTTATTGTGAATCGTCACTATGTAAAAAAATTTAAGGAGATGTGGGTATGAGTAAACAGATAAAACATAATTTTTTTCAAACGTTCTCGTTAAGCAGCATCTGGTTGATATTTATAATAACAAGCTTCTTTGCGAAAGGACAGATGATCCATGTTTATTTTCTTTGGCACGTAATGGGTGTTAGTCTAGTTTGTGCATTAGTCTTTGGTGTGATGTATGATGTGCTTTGGAATCATCTTACGCTGAAACCAGTCAGTAATATTTTGATTGCGACTGTTGGAAATACAGTTGCGGGTTTAGCGATTTTCAATTTGCTTTCATTCAAACTGCCTTTGGCAATTTCACCAATTAATCTTTTGGCAATTTATCTTATTTTAAATTTGATCTTACACACCATTGCTTTTTATCTATACGCAAAAAATGAGAGCAAAAAGCAAGCAAGAGCGTTAAATAAAAAAATAAATAACTCAATCGATTAAACGTTAGAAAGCAAGTTGGAAGTTTTCCACTCATTTTTAACTGAAAAAGGATAATCGATAGTTGATGATTCCAAAATTCAGAATCGATAATAAAGTGAAAAAATATCTAAAATTATATTGAGTAATGGATCACGAAGAAGTCTTAAAGGATGTGTTATCTCACCAATTTGTAGCATGGAGGAATCAAGAACCCAGAGAACGGAAAATGCCAAAATGAGAGTGCGATTAGTAGGGAAATATGATAAAATACGGAACAGGCGCCTTTTTGTTATTTATAATGATGTATTTTCTTTTTATTAATAGTAATAAGAATACAAAACATGTTTGATAAAGAAAAATACCCTAAGGCGTTGAGATTTAGTATCATGATAGAAGGATTATTCTGCCGAACCACTGATGAATAAAAAGCGGTATCCACTTTAAAAAATTGTAAAGTCAGGATAAATGCATAAAAATAATCGCTGATCTTAGGTTCATGGTAGTATGGATAGTTGCAGAGCTACTTTTGAAAGAGTCTACCCAATAATTGTTTTGAATAATATAAGGAAAATGAGCCTAATCAACTTACTTGATGGTAGTAGACTTGTATGCATAGATTTACTAAGGTTAAATATGATAATGTAAGAATAAGGTTTGAAATCCTTATATGAAAGGAATGAATTTATTCTATGACGATCCAATGGTTCCCAGGGCACATGGCAAAAGCCCGTCGTGAAGTTTCTGAGAAAATGAAATATGTCGATATCGTCTTTGAATTAGTCGATGCGCGATTACCTTTGTCTTCACGTAATCCAATGCTTGATCAGATCATCCAACAAAAGCCAAGGTTGGTATTATTAAATAAAGCTGATCTAGCAGACCCCCAACAAACGAAGTTATGGCAAACGTATTTTCAACAACAAGGTCATCAAGCATTAGCGATTACCGCTCAAGAGAGTAAAGGGATCAAAGCGTTGATTCCAGCAGCCAAAGAAGCACTAAAAGAAAAAAGGGCACGTGATGCTGCTCGAGGGATCAAACCACGAGCAATCAGAGCCATGGTTTTAGGTATTCCAAATGTCGGGAAGTCAACATTGATGAACCGCTTAGTTGGGAAAAAAATTGCGCAAACAGGTAATAAACCTGGTGTGACAAAAGGACAACAATGGTTGCGCCTAGGTAGCGAATTAGAGTTATTAGATACGCCAGGAATCTTATGGCCTAAATTTGAAGATGAAGAGATCGGTAAAAAACTAGCACTAACCGGAGCCATTAAAGACCAGTTAGTTCATTTAGATGATCTCGCTATTTATGGCTTAGATTTTTTCGCTCGTTACTATCCAGGAAGAATCGCAGAGCGCTATCAGTTGCCAGAAGAAGAAGAACAACAATTAGCACCTGAATTATTGATGACGATTACTGCAAAGCGTGGCTATAAAGATGATTATGATCGTGGTAGTGAAGTGGTAGTCTTCGATATCCGTCAAGGAAAACTTGGGCGTTACACGTTAGATCGATGTGAAGAAATGGGGAAAACAAGCGATGAGTGAATCGATCCAAAGTATCAAGGAACGATTAAAAACAGTGACGTCGTTAACTGATCCCTTCATTGCCGAACTAAAGCAAGATCAGCGAAAAGGGGTACAACAAGCGCTTCTATCCTTTGAGAAACAAGTAAAAAAAACGGCATTGATCCAAGAAAAATATTTGGAAATGTCATTATTTGAGAAGCAGGCATATGAACAAGGATATGAATGGATTGCGGGGATTGATGAAGTAGGGCGTGGGCCTTTAGCAGGGCCAGTAGTAGCGGCCGCTGTCATCCTACCTAAAGACGAACCGATCCTTGGATTAAATGACTCGAAACAATTATCAGAAAAAAAACGAGAACAGCTTTATGACCAAATCCAACAAAAAGCACTTGCTATCGGTATCGGCATCATTGATGAAAAAAAGATTGATGAGGTCAATATTTATGAGGCAAGCAAACTAGCAATGATCCAAGCTGTAGAAAAGCTGGCGATACGTCCAAATTATCTCTTAATTGATGCCATGACATTGGATTTGCCAATCCAGCAAGAAAAATTGATCAAAGGAGATGCTCGTTCAGTTTCTATTGCGGCAGCAAGTATCATTGCAAAAGTTTATCGTGATGATTTAATGAAAAAATATGATGAACTATATCCAGGTTATGGTTTTGGTCATAATGCTGGTTATGGAACGAAAGAACATCTACAAGGCTTAGCAACACAAGGAATTACCCCTATTCATCGGCGCTCTTTTGCACCGATAAAAAATTATTTATCTTAAGATGTTTGACCGTCTCTTGCGTATTTTATTTAAAAGTAACTTCGAGAGGCGGTTTTCGTTCATGGATCAGATTGAAGGATTTTTACTTAAATTAGCTTATGCGAAAGGAATTAGCAGTCAAGGAAAATGGGCGGTTGTCCAGGCTTTATTGGAAGCTCAAACAAGCGAGTTGTCTTCTTATGAAATCATTGAAATCGCAAAAATTGTTCGTCATCGAGAAAAATTTCAAGAAAGTTGGCGGCAAATCAATCAAAATTTTTCGAAGTTTAAAACAGCTCAGTCATTCATTACTTGTCTTGACCCGTGCTATCCCCCGCAACTTTTTCATCTTGCGACACCACCGATTCTTTTATTTTATTCTGGTGATCTTTCTCTACTAAAACAAAAGATGCTCAGTGTGGTTGGGGGCAGGAAAACCTCGGTCTTGGCAAAAAAAGTTGTACATGAACTTTTAACTCCGGTCATAGATGCTAACTATGTCATCGTTAGTGGCTGTGCCAAAGGAATCGATACATACGCACATTTGGCTGCGATTAAAAATACTGGAAAGACGATTGCGGTAATCGGTACAGGAATTAAAAAAGCCTACCCAAAGGAAAACCAATTTCTTCAAGCAGAAATTGGAAAGAATCATCTTTTACTTAGTGAATATCCACCATACGAAGGACCAAAACAATACCGCTTTCCCATGAGAAATCGAATCATTGCTGCTTTGTCACAAGGCACTTGTGTCATTGAAGCAAAGCAAAAGAGTGGTTCTTTGATAACAGCACAACAAGCGTTAGAAATCGGTCGAACTGTTTTTTCTGTACCTGGAAATATTTTGACACAATACTCAACTGGCTCCCATCAACTAATTCAAGATGGTGCTGTTTGTGTGATTTCTGGTGAAGATTTATTGTTCGAGTTGAAAGAATAACAGGAACTTCTCATTTGATTTTCTTGACAAACGTTTTCTGAATGGATATGATAAGCTACGATTTGTATGAGTCCGCTTAATATAGTAGGAACATGTCAATGGAAAGGAGTCCATTCAGTAATGGCATATAAATATTTAGTGATTGTGGAATCACCTGCAAAGGCCAAAACCATTGAAAAATATCTTGGTCGTAATTATAAAGTAATGGCCAGTGTCGGTCATATACGTGATTTACCTAAAAGTAAAATGGGAATTGATGTCGAAAACAACTATGAACCCCATTATATTTCAATTCGCGGAAAAGGCGATGTGATCAAAAGTTTAAAATCAGCAGCAAAAAAAGCGCAAAAAGTTTATCTTGCAAGTGACCCGGATAGAGAAGGGGAAGCAATTGCTTGGCATTTAGCCTATTTACTAGGTTTAGATTTATCAGAAAAAAATCGTGTGGTTTTTAACGAAATTACTAAGGAAGCGGTAAAAGCAGCCTTCAAGGAACCAAGAACGATCGACGTGGATTTAGTGGATGCCCAACAAGCAAGACGGGCGTTAGACCGCTTGGTGGGCTACTCCATCAGTCCAATCCTATGGCGCAAAGTCAAAAAAGGATTAAGTGCTGGAAGAGTACAGTCTATTGCATTAAAAATTATCATTGATCGTGAAAAAGAAATCCGTGATTTCATTCCAGAAGAATACTGGAGCATTGACGGTAATTTCAAAAAAACACGTAAAAAATTTAAAGCAAACTTTTGGGGAATTGATGGCAAGAAAAAGAAATTGCCTGATGCCCAATCCGTAAAAGAAGTTACTGATCGTATTGATGGACCAGATTTCACCGTTCAAAAAGTTGAAAAGAAAGAACGGAAACGAAATCCAGCAAACCCATTTACTACGAGTAGCCTACAACAAGAAGCTGCTAGAAAATTGAATTTTAGAACACGGAAAACGATGATGGTTGCGCAACAATTATATGAAGGGATCTCCTTAGGTAAGCAAGGGACTGTAGGTTTGATCACATATATGCGTACCGATTCAACACGGATCGCTGAGACTGCGAAAGCAGAAGCGGCTACCTTCATCGAAGAAACTTACGGGAAAGAATTTTCTAGTCATGCACAACGTAAAATCAAAAATGCGCAAGGTGCGCAAGACGCCCATGAAGCAGTTCGCCCGACAAGTGTCCTACGTACTCCTGAGGAAATCAAACAATATTTAGACAAGGACCAATTAAAACTCTACACCCTTATCTGGTCACGATTTATTGCTAGTCAAATGACACCAGCGATATTAGATACCATGAAAGTTACCTTAGAACAAAATGGCGTACTTTTTATTGCGAATGGCTCTAAAGTTAAATTTAAAGGGTTCATGCAAGTCTATGTTGAAGGCAGAGATGATGGGAAAGAAGATAAAGAAAATATCTTACCAGAACTAGCACAAGGGGACATTGTTCAATCAGTGGACATTGAACCGAAGCAACATTTCACGCAACCGCCAGCAAGATTCAGTGAAGCAACTTTAATCCGTGCTTTGGAAGAAAATGGTGTGGGACGTCCTTCCACTTATGCGCCAACGCTGGATACGATCCAACGACGTTACTATGTCAAATTGACACAAAAACGCTTCGAACCAACTGAATTGGGTGAAATCGTCAATTCTTTGATTTGTGATTTCTTCCCCCAAATCGTCGATATCCATTTTACCGCTGAAATGGAAGGTGATTTGGATAAAATTGAAGAAGGAAAAGAAGCATGGATCGAAGTGGTGGATCGTTTCTACAAACCATTTGAAAAAGAATTGACCAATGCAGAAGAAAAAATCGAAAAAATTCAAATCAAAGATGAACCGGCTGGATTTGACTGTGATATTTGTGGGCATCCGATGGTTATAAAATTAGGAAAGTATGGTAAATTTTATGCATGTAGTAATTTTCCTGATTGTCGAAATACGAAACCAATTGTTAAAGAGATCGGTGTGACTTGTCCAGTTTGTCATGAGGGTCAGGTGATTGAACGCAAGTCTAAGAAAAACCGAATCTTTTACGGGTGTTCACGTTTTCCAGACTGTGACTTTACTTCTTGGGACAAACCAGTAGGTCGAAATTGTCCGAAATGTGACCAGTATTTAGTTGAAAAGAAAGTCAAAGGCGGAAAACAAGTCGTATGTATCAATGGCGACTATGAAGAAGACATTCAAAAATAAAATGAGAAGAGGTCTTTATTTGAAAACTGTTAATGTAATAGGTGCAGGATTAGCTGGAAGTGAAGCAGCTTGGCAAGTCGCTCAAGCTGGTGTTCCTGTTCGTTTATACGAGATGCGCCCAGTGAAATCAACGGAAGCACACCATACAAGTAATTTTGCAGAGTTAGTCTGTTCCAACTCCTTGAGAGGGAATAGTTTAGCCAATGCAGTAGGTTTATTAAAAGAAGAAATGCGACGGTTAAATTCAGTCGTGATCACTTCAGCTGATGAAACAGCTGTTCCAGCTGGCGGTGCCTTAGCAGTGGATCGGGATTCTTTTTCTGAGACGATCACACGTAAAGTCAAAGAACACCCGCTAGTAACAGTCATCAATGAAGAAATCACTGAAATTCCAGAAGGGATCACGATCATTGCTACTGGTCCCTTAACCTCTCACCCGTTAGCTGAAAGTATTAAAGCATTCAATGGTTCTGACGGATTCTATTTTTATGATGCAGCAGCACCGATCGTAGACAAAGCAACGATTGATATGGATAAAGTCTATTTAAAATCACGCTATGATAAAGGGGAAGCTGCTTATCTAAACTGTCCAATGACTGAAGAAGAGTTTAAAGCATTCCACGAAGCTTTAACAACAGCTGAAGTAGCCGAACTTAAATCATTTGAAAAAGAAAAATACTTTGAAGGCTGTATGCCGATCGAAGTGATGGCTCAGCGTGGCTTTAAAACAATGCTGTTTGGTCCAATGAAACCAGTTGGATTAGAAGATCCAAAAACCGGTAAACGCCCTTATGCGGTGATCCAGTTACGTCAGGACAATGCCGCTGCCTCATTGTATAACATCGTTGGTTTCCAAACGCACTTAAAATGGGGAGAACAAAAACGGGTTTTCCGTATGATCCCAGGTTTAGAAAACGCAGAATTTGTCCGTTATGGTGTGATGCACCGCAACAGTTTTATGAATTCACCAGAATTATTGAAACCAACTTATCAATCAACCAAGCGTGAAGACTTGTTCTTTGCAGGACAAATGACTGGTGTGGAAGGTTATGTTGAAAGTGCAGCTAGTGGTTTGCTTGCAGGGATCAATGCTGCTCGTTTAGCTAAAGAAAGTGAGCCGATTGAGTTTCCACGAGAAACAGCGATTGGGAGTATGGCGTATTATATTACACATGCTGAAGGAAAACATTTCCAACCAATGAATGCGAATTATGGTTTGTTCCCTGAATTACCAGAGCGCATTCGTGACAAAAAAACACGTTATGAAGCGATTGCTCAAAGAGCACTTCAGGCAAATGAACAAATAAAAAAAGAATTAATTGATGAAGTAACAGCTCAGTAACATGAAGTGAGCCCGGGACAAAGGTGTTCCGGGCTCTTTACTAGGCATAAAATAAATATACAACACATCTTTTATTTGCAGTGTTCCAAAAAAAATTTTTTCTTTTGGTAAAAAATGAGTAAATATCAGATTAAAAAAAAGGTCGTAATCTAAGAATTTTGTCAAATTAATTGTTTCAATTGTGAACAAACTTAGAAATATTGATTAAATTCTGACAATTTATTTGTTTTTTTAATTTTGCTATGCTAAATTTATCTCTGGGATTAAAAGGAAGGTGATAAAATGCTAGAACAAACGTGGAAAGATAAGTTTTTGCGTTATTTAATCGTGGAACGTGGTTACTCTGAAAAAACACGAGAAGCATACGAGGAAGACCTCACTAATTTTGAAAGATTTCTTACAGAATCAGGAGAGGATGATTTATTAAAAATCAATCACTTAGATGTTCGAGTGTATTTAAGTTACCTAACTGATGAAAGATATAGTAGAAATTCGATCAGTCGTAAGATTGCAAGTCTGCGCTCTTTTTATCAATACCTTTTAAAAGAAGAAGTGATCAAAGAAAATCCTTTTTCTTATGTCCACCTAAAAAAGAAAAATTTGAAACTACCTCGCTTTTTTTATGAGAATGAAATGCAAGTATTATTTGACAGTGTCAAAGGAGAAAAACCTTTAGATTTGAGGAACCAAGCGCTATTAGAAGTTCTTTACGGTTCGGGGATTCGATTAAGCGAGTGCAGTAATTTGAAACTAGCAGAAATCGATTTCGACTCCGAAGTCATGTTGATTCATGGTAAAGGGAATAAAGAACGGTATGCACCACTTGGTTCATTCGCACAAGATGCCTTACAAGAGTATTTTGAAAAAGGGCGAAAGGCTTTGATGGATAAATACCACAAGAGTCATGACTATGTTTTTGTGAACCATCATGGTGAACCAATTACGCCAACAGGGATCGAGTATGTATTGAATCAAGTGATTAAAAAGAGTAGTTTAGATAGTTCGATCCATCCACATATGCTGCGGCATACCTTTGCTACACACTTGCTGAATAATGGTGCAGATATGCGGACAGTTCAAGAACTGTTGGGTCATGCTAATCTATCTACTACACAGATCTATGCTCACGTGACAAAAGAAAGTTTACAAAAAAATTATCGCTCGTTTCATCCAAGAGCGTAATAGAAAAGGATCAGTAATCTTAATTGGGAGGAAATAACTATGGTAGAATCACAATTTCATTCAACGACGATTTGTGCCGTTGAAAAAGATGGAAAATTTGCAATGGCAGGTGACGGTCAAGTTACAATGGGCGAATCCGTGGTGATGAAAGGAAGCGCAAGAAAAGTCCGTCGAATCTATAATGATGAAGTCATCGTAGGATTTGCTGGAAGTGTCGCAGACGCATTTACATTGGAAGAAAAATTTGAAGGCAAATTAAATGAATACAATGGTAATTTACAGCGAGCTGCAGTGGAATTAGCGCAAGAATGGCGGACACAACAGTCCATGCAAAAACTAGAAGCAATGTTGATCGTAATGAACGAAAAAGAAATGTTATTAGTTTCAGGTACTGGGGAAGTGATTGCACCAGATGATGGAATTTTGGCCATTGGTTCAGGAGGGAATTTTGCATTAGCTGCTGCTCGAGCAATGAAGAACTACGCACAAAACGACATGAGTGCCAAAGAAATCGCAGAGAATGCATTGAATATTGCAGCAGACATTTGTATCTTTACAAATCATAATATTATTGTGGAAGAATTATAGAGGTGAAGAAGAATGTATGAATTAAAACAAACACCAAGACAAATCGTTAATGAATTAGATCAATATATCATTGGACAACAAGCAGCTAAAAAATCAGTTGCGGTCGCTTTGCGCAATCGCTATCGCCGTTTACAATTAGATGAAAAAATGCAACAAGACATCACACCTAAAAATATGTTGATGATCGGACCAACAGGGGTAGGGAAAACAGAGATCGCTCGTCGATTGGCGAAAATCGTCAACGCTCCTTTCGTGAAAGTAGAAGCAACGAAATTTACAGAAGTAGGTTATGTTGGTCGAGATGTGGAGTCGATGGTTCGTGATCTAGTAGAAAATGCGATCCAGATCGTTGAAAAAGAACAATATAGCCGTGTATATACTGAAGCTAAGAAAAGAGCAGAAAAACGCCTAGTAAAAGTGCTGGTTCCTGGGATTAAAAAAGAACAAAAACAAACAGGAAATCAATTTGAACAAATGATGAACATGTTCAATGTTGCGCAACAAAATACAGCAGAACCGCAAGAAGAAGTGACTGAAGAAATCCGTGTCAATCGGAAAACGGTTCTAGAACAATTACAAAAAGGTTTACTTGATAACCGTCAAGTAACAATCGAAATAGAAGAACAAAAGAAACCAGCTCCGATGATGAACAATGGTTTGGAACAGATGGGCATTGATTTAAATGAAACATTAGGGGCGCTAACACCGAAGAAAAAGGTTGAGCGCACGTTAGCAGTAAAAGATGCACTTGAACTGTTGATCAAAGAAGAATCAAGTAAACTAGTCAAAGATGCTGACATCCATAGTGAAGCCATTCAATTAGCACAATCAAGCGGGATCATTTTTATTGATGAAATCGATAAAATCACTTCAAAATCACAACAATCTGGTGAAGTATCACGTGAAGGCGTCCAAAGAGATATCCTGCCAATCGTTGAAGGTTCACAAGTGAACACGAAGTATGGAGTTATCCAAACGGATCACGTCTTATTTATTGCTTCTGGTGCCTTCCATTTATCAAAACCAAGTGATTTGATTCCAGAATTGCAAGGACGTTTTCCAATACGTGTAGAATTAGATGATTTAACTGCAGATGAATTTATTAAAATCTTGACTGAACCAAACAATGCACTAATCAAACAATACGTAGCATTAATTGGTACAGAAAATGTTTCAGTTATCTTTACGAAAGAAGCAATTGAGAAAATCGCTCAAATCGCTTATGATGTGAACCGCGATACAGACAATATCGGAGCTAGACGTTTGCACACGATCTTAGAAAAATTGTTAGAAGACTTATTGTTTGAAGCACCTGACATGCAAATGGGAGAAATCACGATTACGGAAGCATATGTAGAAGAAAAATTAGGTTCGATTGTAGCAAATGAAGATTTAAGTCGTTTTATTTTATAAAATCGGAGGAAGAAAATGACGGATTTATTAACAAAAACCCGCAATATCAACAAATTATTACAACAAAAAAATACTTTCGATCTGCGAGCTGATTTACCTTATGATAAAATGGCTGTGACATTAGGTGCTATTTTAGATAGTAACGTCTATATCATCAGCAGTGAAGGAGTCTTATTAGGCTATGATGAACGTCATGATGTCAACAATGAACGGATAAAAATGATGTTTGTTGAAAAGCAATTTCCCGATTCTTATACTGATACAGTTGATCAATTGAACAAAACGGAAGCCAATATTCCGATCAGTAGTGAAATGACTGCTTTTCCTTTTGAAGCAAGAGAAAAATACCCATTTGGTTTGACGACAGTAGTCCCTATTTTTGGTGCTGGCGAGCGGTTAGGAACCATTATTTTATCAAGGATGGAACAAGCCTTTACCGATGAAGACCTAGTGTTGGCTGAATATGGTGCGACGGTAGTCGGTATGCAGATCCTTTATCAAAAATCACGTAGTATTGAAGCGGATGTCAGAAGTGCAACAGCTGTCCAAATGGCGATCAATACTTTGTCTTACAGCGAATTGAAGGCAGTTCAAGCGATTTTCGATGCCTTAGAAGGCGATGAAGGACGTTTAACAGCATCCAATATTGCGGATAAAATTGGGATCACTCGCTCAGTGATCGTCAATGCATTACGTAAATTAGAGTCAGCTGGGATCATTGAATCACGCTCCCTTGGGATGAAAGGGACGTATTTAAAAGTTCTAAATTCCAGATTCAAAGAAGAATTAACAAAACACAGTTACTAAAAATCTATGACCGATTGATTAGATGAATCTATTCAGTAGGAACGAAGTAAACAAAAAGAGTCTCCTTTAGGTTTTCTTTTCGCTGAAACACACGAGTAATGCCAAGGATGATTCGGATACTTCTTGTTGGAAAAAATAAGAATAGCTTAGGACCTGAGACTAGCTATCTCAGGTCCTAAGATTTAACGGTGGAGGAATTATAATGACTGTAATCATTCAAAATGATCAATTGATTGCTGAAATTGCTGAACATGGAGCAGAATTGGTCAGTTTAAAATCAAAGGATAATAATCTTGAGTATATTTGGCAAGCTGATCCAGCGTATTGGGGAAGACATGCGCCCGTTTTATTTCCATTTGTTGGAAGATTAAAGGATGACCAATACACGTACCAAGGAAAGACTTATTCAATGGGGCAACATGGCTTTGCGAGAGATATGGATTTTGAAGTAATCGAACATGGTCAAGAATTAGCCAGCTTTTTGTTAAGAAGCACACCCGAGACCAAAAAAAATTATCCTTTTGATTTTGAATTAGTGATTTCTTATGAATTAGGCGGAGATGGGATCACCGTTCATTATCAAGTGGCTAATACTGGAGAAGAAGAAATGTTCTTTTCGATTGGGGGTCACCCAGCCTTTAATGTTCCTCTGGAAGAAGGATTGACTTTTGATGATTTTTATCTTGCGTTTTCACCTAAAAAATCACGTTTGCGTTTACCTTTAAGTGGGCCATATATCGATATGGAACAAAAAACACTTGGGCAAACAAATACCAACCTTGCATTAGTACACGATCTTTTTGAAAATGATGCACTAGTATTTGAAACGAAAGGATTGAACGCTTATGCCATCCGTAGTGAAAAATCTAGCCACAGTGTGACATTGAGTTATAAAGATATGCCATATGTTGGGATTTGGTCACCTTATCCAAAAGAAGCGCCTTTTGTTTGTATCGAACCTTGGTGTGGTATCGCAGATACAGTAAACAGCTCGGGAGAATTGATGGAAAAAGCTGGAATCAATCAACTAGGCGCACATGAAATTTTTCAAACAAAATATTCGATTACGGTAAAATAGTGGTTATCCTAAAGTTGTTTGATTTCAATTAATCAGAGGAAATCAGGTATAATGATTCATGTTCCCTTTATTTTGCTAATCGTTTCTTTTCGCTTCTTAACGAATCAATCATTTAAAAGCTAAAAAAACAGTTGGCTGATTAGTCAACTGTTTTTCTCTCAGGTCAATTTTTTTTCTTACTACTATTCAATCCGAAGGGGATACGACTTTCTGTATGGTTTTTGATTCGTAGGATATTCTCTTTATGGCGATAGAAAATAAAGGCAGAAACTAAAAATGCAATGATCGTCAATAGCCAGTTTTGCTTAGGTAAGATACCAGGTGCGATGTAAGGAAGGATAATCGTTGATAAAGTGATCAAAGTTGCACTGATCATACTTGTTAAACTTACCATACTAGTACAAAAGAGCGTAACAACGAAGATGATACTGGAATAGATAAAAAATAGAGGATTGAATCCAAGTAACATTCCAGCACTTGTTGCAACTGCTTTGCCTCCTTTGAAGCCAGCGAAAATAGGGAACGTATGACCTAAGATCGCACAAACACCAAACCATAGGGGATTAATGGTTGTAACGTGGAAAATAACTGGTAAGCAAGTTGCCAAGGTTCCTTTCAAGATATCCATGAACAACACAATTGTACCTGCTGTTTTTCCTAAAACTCTAAAAGTATTGGTGGTGCCAGTATTTCCGCTGCCATGTTGGCGGATATCTTTTTTGAAAAATAATTTACCTATCCAAACCCCCGAAGGAATCGAGCCTAGAAGATAGGCAAGTACCAATAATAAAATTAATTTCATTGTTCTACCTCTTTCAATTTGAAACTAATGTTTATTTTAGCATGAATAAAGTACGTGAACAATTGGAAATACTTGAAAGAGTGAAGGAAAGGGAGTATTATTTATGTCATTTGAAAATCCAACACAAGAAAAAATCTTCGATTATTTAAAAACAGCAAAAACGATTGCAATTGTTGGTTTGAGTAATAAGGAAGAACGAACAAGTTATCAAATTGCTCGATTTCTGCAAGAACGGGGATATCGTATCATTCCGGTGAACCCATTATTAGCAGGAGAGATCATTTTAGGCGAAAAGGTCTATGCGTCGCTACAGGAAATCCAAGAACCGATCGATATCGTGGATATTTTTCGGCGTAGTGAATTTTTGCCAGAGGTAGCTGCTGACTTTTTACAGACTCAAGCAAAAGTATTTTGGGCGCAATTAGGTATTGCAAATGAAGAAGCAGCAAACAAGCTTCAATCAGCAAATCGCAAAGACATCGTCATGGATCGTTGTATAAAAATCGAGTGGAACAATATGAACGAAAAAGATAACTAAATGTTTGCATTTTAAATAACGTGAAATATTTAATCGACAAGACAAAAGCGAACAATAGAATAAAAAAGATGGTATTCTCAAAGGTTAGTTAGTAATTAAGTTTTAATTCTTTCCTAACCTCTTTTTTTTCATGCGTATTTCTAGTATGATTATCGTGATGCGGTTTTAACCGTAAAGTATTATTGAAGGAGCGTTTGCCTTGGCAAAAAAAGTAAAGAACGAATATAATGATGCATCGATCCAGGTTCTTGAAGGATTAGAGGCAGTTAGAAAACGACCAGGAATGTATATCGGGTCAACGGATAGCCGGGGCTTACATCATTTAGTCTATGAGATCGTTGACAATGCGGTTGATGAAGCTTTATCTGGATATGGAAATGAAATTGATGTAACCATTCATGAAGACAATAGTATCACTGTGACAGATAGCGGTCGTGGTATGCCAGTTGGGATGCATGCTTCTGGTATCCCCACAGTTGAAGTGATTTTTACTGTACTACATGCCGGCGGAAAGTTCGGTCAAGGAGGATACAAGACCTCAGGGGGACTACACGGTGTCGGAGCAAGTGTGGTCAATGCTTTATCAAAATGGTTGGTTGTTACAATCGTCCGTGATGGGATTGAATACCAACAAAAATTCAGCAATGGTGGTAAGCCTGATGGTACACTGAAAAAAATCGGGAAAACCAAGAAATCCAATGGAACGACAGTTCATTTCTTACCAGATGACACGATCTTTTCCACTACTAAATTTTCTTATGATATTTTATCTGAACGTTTGCGAGAATCAGCTTTTCTTTTAAGAGGAGTAAAAATCACACTTTCTGATCTGCGTGGTGAAGAACCAATCAAGGAAGTTTTTCACTACGAAGAAGGAATCAAAGAATTTGTTGACTACCTAAACGAAGAAAAAGATACGTTGACACCAGTTGTTTATTTTTCTGGTGAAAAAGACGGTATCGAAGTCGAAGTTGCTTACCAATATAATGATGGATATTCAGAAAACGTGTTGTCATTTGTGAATAATGTCCGAACGAAAGATGGAGGCACCCATGAAGTCGGTATGAAGTCAGCGATGACGAAAGCCTACAATGAATATGCCCGAAAAGTAGGCTTGCTGAAGGAACGAGATAAGAATCTCGAAGGTAGTGATTTTAGAGAAGGTTTAGCAGCTGTTCTCTCCATTCGAGTACCTGAGAATCTCTTACAATTTGAAGGACAAACAAAAGAAAAATTGGGTACACCAATTGCCCGTACGGCAGTAGATAATGTCATTGGAGAACAAATGGGCTTTTATTTACAAGAAAACAGTGAAATGAGCCAAATGTTAGTGCGAAAAGCAATCAAAGCCCGAGAAGCACGTGAAGCTGCCCGAAAAGCTCGAGAAGAAAGCCGTAATGGGAAAAAACGTAAAAAAGGTGAATCATTACTCTCAGGAAAACTGACACCTGCTCAATCACGAAATCCGAAAAAGAATGAATTATACCTCGTGGAGGGAGACTCTGCTGGTGGTTCAGCAAAACAAGGAAGAGACCGTAAATTCCAAGCCATCTTGCCTCTTCGTGGGAAAGTGATCAACACTGAAAAAGCAAAAATGCAAGACATCTTGAAAAACGAAGAAATCAATACGATGATCTATACGATCGGTTCAGGTGTTGGACCTGAGTTTTCAATTGAAGATTGCAATTATGACAAAATTATTATCATGACCGATGCGGATACCGATGGTGCGCATATTCAAGTGTTATTACTGACGTTCTTTTATCGTTACATGAAACCATTGATTGAAGCAGGAAAAGTGTATATCGCATTACCACCGCTTTATAAGGTTTCTAAAGGTCAAGGAAAAAAACAAGTGGTCGAATATGCTTGGACAGATGATGAATTAGCAGCGACCATCAAAAAAATTGGTAAAGGCTATATGTTGCAACGCTATAAAGGTCTTGGAGAAATGAATGCAGAACAATTGTGGGAAACTACCATGGACCCAGCCTCTCGAACGTTGATTCGCGTGAGGATAGATGATGCTGCTCAAGCGGAACGTCGCGTGACGACATTAATGGGGGACAAAGTTGAACCTCGCCGAAAATGGATCGAAAATCATGTGCAATTCACGTTAGAAGAAGATGGTAGTATCTTAGATAAAAAAGAAGATATTGAAAATACAGCTACGTCCAATGAATTGTTCGATGAAGAGAAACAATCTGAATTAGTAGAAGAATAGGAGGTCACCTAATGGAAGAACGTCAAGAAGTCCAAGAACTAACCCTAGAAGAAGTGATGGGTGACCGCTTTGGACGTTACTCAAAATATATTATTCAAGAAAGAGCATTGCCAGACATCCGAGATGGATTGAAACCCGTTCAAAGACGAATTTTATTTGCGATGAATAAAGATGGCAATACTTTTGATAAAGGATTCCGTAAATCTGCCAAATCTGTCGGAAATATCATGGGGAATTATCATCCTCATGGGGACAGTAGTATTTATGAAGCCATGGTTCGGATGAGTCAGGATTGGAAGCTAAGAGAAGTACTTATAGAGATGCACGGAAATAACGGTAGTATGGATGGTGACCCACCAGCTGCTATGCGTTATACAGAAGCACGGCTCTCCCAATTAAGTGGTGAAATGTTGGCAGATATTGAAAAAAATACGGTTGATCTTGTATGGAACTTTGATGATACTGAAAAAGAACCAACTGTGTTGCCAGCGAGATATCCAAACCTATTAGTCAATGGTTCAACGGGAATTTCCGCTGGTTATGCTACGGAGATCCCTACCCATAACTTAGCAGAAGTCATTGATGGTACGATTTACCTCATTGATCATCCCCAAGCGAGTTTAGAGAAACTAATGGATTATATCCCTGGTCCTGATTTTCCTACTGGGGGAATCTTGCAAGGAAAAGCAGAGATCAAAAAAGCTTATGAAACTGGACGTGGAAAAGTCATTCTGCGATCAAAGACTAAAATTGAAGCGATTAAAGGGAACAAGCAACAAATCGTGATTTCCGAGATCCCTTATGAAGTAAATAAAGCCACATTAGTGAAGAAAATGGATGAAATCCGTTTAAATAAAAAAATCGATGGCATTGCAGAAGTTAGAGATGAAAGTGACCGCACTGGATTACAGATCGTGGTTGAATTGAAAAAAGATGCTAACGCACAAGGTATCCTCAATTACCTGTTTAAAAATACTGAACTACAAATCAATTACAACTTCAATATGGTAGCTATTGATCATATGACACCGCATCAAGTGGGGTTAAAAGATATTTTAAGTAGTTATATTGATCATCGAAAACAAGTGATCACGAAACGAAGTCAATTTGATTTAGAAAAAGCACAAAAGCGCCAGCATATCGTAGAAGGTTTAATGAAAGCTTTGTCGATCTTGGATGAAGTCATTGCCACGATCCGAGAAAGTAAAGATAAGAAAAACGCGAAGCAAAATTTAGTCGAAGTTTTTCAGTTTACGGAAGAACAAGCTGAAGCAATCGTGACGTTGCAACTATATCGTCTAACAAATACGGATATTACGGAATTACGTAAAGAATCAGAAAGCTTAATAGCACAAATCACTGAATTGAACAAAATTCTATCTAATGATAAAGAATTATTCTCGGTCATGAAGAAAGAACTTCGTGAGGTCAAGAAAAAGTATGCTAATGCACGTTTAACGACAATTGAAGACGAAATCGAAGAAATCAAAATTGATACAAAAGTGTTAGTAGCACAAGAAGATGTGATTGTCAGCGTAACGAAGGAAGGTTATGTGAAACGGACTAGTCTACGTTCATATAGTGCTTCTAAACCAGAGGAAATCGGCATGAGAGAAGGGGACTATCTCTTGTATTCTGGTGAACTAAATACCTTGGATCATGTGTTGTTGATCACCAATAAGGCAAATGTCATTTATCGTCCTGTCCATGAATTGCCAGATTTAAAATGGAAAGATGCTGGAGAACATATTTCACAAACGATTGTCAATCTTTCGGTTGATGAATCGATTCTAGCTGTTTTTCCATACAAAAAAATCGAAGCAGAAAAAACATTGGTCTTCATCAGTAAAAATGGCTGGGTAAAACAAACTCGAATGACTGAATTTGAACCATGGCGTACTTATAAGAGTCGTCCGTTAAGTGGCATGAAACTCAAAAGTGACGATGATGAATTAGTTGCGTCTTACTTGGTAGAAGGTCAAACGGATTTAGATCTCTTTTTAGTCACCTACCAAGGGATGGGGTTACGATATCCATTAGAAGAAGTACCTGTGGTAGGAGCAAAAGCTGCTGGCGTTCGTTCAATCAACCTCAAAGACGAAGATACTGTCGTTAACGGGTTACTCGTTTTGACAGAAGGAGATACGCCAATCATCATCGTCACTCAACGTGGTGCGGTAAAACGGATGCTTGCGCAAGAAATTAGTCAAACCTCTCGAGCAAAACGTGGTGTTACAGTTCTACGTGAACTAAAGAAAAACCCACATCGAGTTATTCATATGTCTGAAGGAAACGCCAAAGAAATAATGATCATTAATCAAAAAGGTCAAGAGCTAATGATTGACCCAACGGATTATCCGATTGGCGATCGAACGTCTAATGGCTCATTTGCAGTTGACGAGAAAAAAGGCGGCGAAGTGATCAAAGTCATTGAGCCACCTGAAGTAGCCATTACCGATTAACTGTTATAGTTTTTTTGGAAGAAGGTAGATCTGTTTTAATACAGAACTACCTTCTTTTTTCTGATTATTAAAAAATTATAAATATTAAGATAAAAAAATATGAAAGTGTTCACAATTGCTAAAGCTTGGTATATTAGCGTTTGTTGATATAAGTGAATAAAAACGCCATCTTTTGTTAAATAAAAAACAAGAAAACCCTTGCAAAGATGCTCGTCTGTGTTATACTAATCACGTAAAAACTGTTACATAAAACAGATAACGGGAGGTCCATACAATGGAGCAATGGAATGGATTTAAAGGAACGAAATGGAAAGAAGGCGTAGATACAAGAGACTTCATCCAAAATAACTACACTGAATACCGTGGAGACGACAGCTTTTTAGAAAAACCAACTGAAGCAACAGAAAAGCTTTGGGCAGAATTACAAAAACTAAATGATATTCAATTTGAACGCAATGGCGTTTATGACATGGACACAGAAATCGTTTCAACGATTACCTCACATGATGCAGGTTATTTAGACAAAGATCTTGAAAAAATCGTTGGTTTACAAACAGATAAACCATTGAAACAAGCATTTATGCCATTTGGTGGTATCAATATGGCTAACAATGCATTAACAAGTAATGGTTACACACCTAATGATGAGTTGACACATATCTTTAGCGATTGGCGTAAAACACATAACCAAGGTGTATTTGATGCCTACACAGCTGAAATGCGTGCAGCACGTAAAAACAAAATCATTACAGGCCTTCCAGATGCTTATGGACGTGGACGAATCATTGGTGACTACCGTCGTATCGCATTGTATGGTATTGACTATTTGATGGAACAAAAGAAAAAAGACCATGATATGACAGGTTTCCATACAATGGATGAAGAAGTCATTCGTCTTCGTGAAGAAATCACAGAACAATATCGTGCTTTAGCACAAATGAAAGAAATGGCAGCAAAATATGGCTATGATATCTCTAAACCAGCTGCTAATGCAAAAGAAGCAGTACAATGGTTATACTTCGGTTATTTAGCAGCAATCAAATCACAAAATGGTGCAGCAATGTCAATCGGACGTATCTCTGCTTTCTTAGATATCTATATCCAACGTGACTTAGATAATGGCGTGATCACCGAACAAGAAGCACAAGAATTGATCGATCACTTAGTCATGAAATTGCGTATGGTGAAATTTGCCCGTACACCAGAATACAATCAATTATTCTCAGGATTCCCAATCTGGGCGACTCTTTCAATCGCTGGAATGGGCTTAGATGGACGCTCATTAGTAACTAAGAATGATTTCCGTCTATTGCACACATTGACTAACATGGGTCCTTCTCCTGAACCAAACTTAACAGTTTTATATTCAGAACATTTACCAGAAGGCTTCAGAACTTATGCAAGTAAAATTGCAATCGAAAGCTCATCTATCCAATTTGAAAATGACAATCTTCTTCGTGAACAATGGGGTTCAGATGATTGCGCTATTGCATGTTGTGTATCTGGAACAGTTGTTGGAAAAGACATGCAGTTCTTCGGTGCTCGTGCGAACTTAGCAAAAGCATTATTATACGCAATCAACGGTGGGGTTGATGAAGTAACTGGTGCCCAAGTTGCTCCTGAGTATCGTCCAATCACAGCTGATGTATTAGACTTTGAAGAAGTAAAACACAAATTTATGAATGTGATGGACTGGTTAGCTGAGTTATATGTGAATACATTAAACATCATCCATTATATGCATGATAAATATTCTTATGAAGCAGCTCAACTGGCATTGATGGATTCAGATTTGAAACGTACATTTGCAACAGGGATTGCTGGAATCTCTCATGCAGCGGATAGCTTGTCAGCAATCAAATATGCAGATGTGAAACCAATCCGTAACGAAAAAGGAATTGCCGTTGATTTCGAAGTAACTGGCGACTTCCCTAAATACGGAAATGACGATGATGCAGCAGATGAGTTAGCAGAATGGATCTTAGAATACTTTATGACACAAATCAAACGTCATAAAACTTACCGTAACTCCACACCAACAACGTCATTATTAACAATCACATCAAACGTGGTTTATGGTAAAAACACTGGTAACACACCTGATGGACGTGAAGCAGGTAAACCTCTTGCTCCTGGGGCAAACCCAAGTTACAATGCAGAACAAAATGGATTGTTGGCAAGTCTTAACTCAACTGCTAAAATCAATTATGGTTATGCACGTGACGGGATCTCTAATACGCAAACGATCAATCCTTCCGGTCTTGGAAAAGATGAAGAAACACGTATCGGCAACTTGCGTAATGTATTAGATGGTTACTTCTCTAAGGGAGCGTACCATTTGAACGTCAATGTATTTAGTAATGATCTATTACGTGACGCTATGGAAAATCCAATGAAATACCCTAACTTGACGATCCGTGTCTCAGGTTATGCTGTTAAATTCCGTGATCTAACGAGAGAACAACAATTAGACGTATTGATGAGAACATCACACGATAGAATGTAAAGCGGAATAAATAATACGATCTATCATTAAAAAGAACGATTGAAAAAGGTTGAGGGCAAGGCGGAGGTCTTTGCCCTCGTCTTTTCCTAGCAATCGGTTGATTCAAGTGTCTTTTGAAATAAAATGAAATCAAAGAAAAGAAGTGATCCTTATGGAAGAAAAAACAATTGGCTATGTTCATTCGATCGAAACGTTTGGTTCTGTAGATGGACCAGGCGTTAGATTCGTCGTTTTTATGCAAGGTTGTCGCATGCGTTGTGAATTTTGTCATAATCCTGATACATGGAATATAGGCGGAGGAAAAGAATATACGGCGGATGAACTATTAGACCAAGCAGAGCGCTATCGTTCCTATTGGGGTTCAGAAGGCGGTATCACTGTTAGTGGAGGCGAACCTTTATTACAGATCGATTTTTTGATCGAACTGTTCAAGAAAGCGAAAGAGCGTGGTATGCATACTACGCTAGATACTTGTGGGAAGCCTTTCACGCGTGACGAACCATTCTTTTCTCGTTTTCAAGAATTGATGAAGTATACTGAATTGTTACTGTTTGATATCAAACACATCGACAACGAAGAGCATAAAAAGTTAACACGTTGGGATAATGAAAATATTCTGGAGATGGCGCAATATCTTTCTGAGATCAATAAGCCAGTGTGGATCAGACACGTATTAGTTCCTGAACGCAGTGACTATGATGAATACTTGATTCGGCTAGATGACTTTATCAAGACATTGAACAATGTAGCTAAAGTAGAGATTCTACCTTACCATACGATGGGGAAATATAAGTGGGAAACACTTGGCTTAGATTATCCACTAGAAGGTATTGAACCGCCAACAAAAGAAAGAGTCGAGAATGCCAAACGACTACTTCACACAGAAGACTATCGAGGATATCTCAGCAATAAGAACTGAGTAGCTGTGTAAAATCAAATCTGGGTCAGAATGAATCTCATTCTGTCTCAGATTTTTTTCATTTACTTTAATTAATTGATTTAAATCTGTAAGTTACTCGTTTGGTTGTCTTTTCATGAGGATTCTTCGCTTCTATTTTCCCATTAGAGTACGGAGAAATCAGCGCATTGGTGTTCCCATCTTCATAGTACAGAAGGTTTGAAGCTTCACTCGAAAGCTTTCATCTTGCGTTTCTGGAATTTCTTTTAACAATGAACAAAAAAGAAAAAAGAGACATCACGTATGAACAAGCTTTTACAGGATTCTTTGAGGTAAATTAGTTAAAATTACAAATAGTTAACTAATATATGGGTGGTTTATCCTATTTTTTATTGGTTATATCGTAAAATTAAATAACAAAATTTATTTAGAATGAATATTGACAACCTTAAATTTTTCTATTATTCTAAAAACACAGAAAACGTTTTCTTAATCTATTGTTACTGGGAGAGAACACCATGAAAAAGCATTTATTTAAAACAATGTTATTATCAACGTCCATTTTGACTTTAGGTTCTGCCATTATGCCTAGCGTTGGAGTATTAGCTAGTGAGCATAATATTTCTAATATAGCTGCTTATTCTGATGATGACTATTATTACGTATTAGATGAATCTACTATTCAAACGAGAACTTGGTCAAAACCTCAAAACTGGTCAATCAAGAAAGGAACTCGAACTTATTTAGGTGTAGAAACTCATACGCGTGGTACAAAATTATCCGTTAGTGCTAATATTTTTGGAATGAAAATCGAATTAAATAGAACTACTTCTGCAAGTGGAAAATTTAAAAAATATCGTCAAAATGCAACAATAACCGTAACCTATAAAGTTTATAGGAAAGTTGATAATCGTTATGTTCGTACAGAAAATGCAACAGCAAACACACAGTATATTGATTATATTCCTATTGGATAGTGATTGAATGGTTAAATGGTTATTTTGTAGTACGTACTTACTCCTAACTTTTATTATTCCTTCGCTTGGTGTACCCTCGAATATTTATTTTTTATTTGAGCATAGTAGTATCTTCTTTTTCATTTTGTCAATCGTTTTATTTTATTCTACTTTAATCCAAGAATTGAAAAAAATCAGTATAACAAAACTTTTAAGAGTTGTTATTTCTTCATTTCTCATACTATTTATTATTAATTTGATTAATACACCAATTTCAAAAAGTTTAAGCCCGAGTGATTTAAAAAATTCACTCTCTTTCTTCTTTTTTAGCGCAATTACTTATGGCGTAATTTTAGAAGAAATAGTTTTTCGCTTCTGTATGATTAACCTTCAAACTAATAAAAAAAGTCAGTATATAATAATGCTAATTTCTGCTTTTTTATTTGCACTTGTCCATGGATTCGGTTTAGTGATTTTCTTAAGTGGAATTCTTTTAGGATTTGTCTATATAAAAACACAAAACATTTGGTATTCCATAATAACGCATAGTTTATATAATTGTTTTGCTATATTGGTTTATTTATTTTTAACTTAATTATTACAAAAAGTGTTTAGCAAATGCGACTCTTTATCAATAAGAACTGAGTAGCTGTGTAAAATCAAATCTGGGTCAGAATGAATCTCATTCTGTCTCAGATTTTTTGTTTCGCACAAAGCGCACGAAAATGTGACTGAAGAATCCTCCAGTCACATAAATGATAGAGCCAATTAAGCAATGGTCTCAATGCTGTATGTTCATTTTTTAGCGATACCAAAACACTTTTTATAGCGGATTGTCTTGTTCGATGATCTGTGAATTTAGGTTAATCCATAATAGCTTGATGTAGGTGTGCTGTTTCTTTTGATGAAGCAAATAAGTGCTGTTTGAGTCACCTGCTTTTTGAGAAGAAAAAGGGTGAGTAACAAGGGCGTTTGTTTGGCTGGTTGCAAAAGTTCTATCAACAAGTTGGACAATGAGAAATATTGGATGCTCCAATCGTTTTTTGTCCATTTATATTTCTCATTCAGTGGGATACACCAAGTGAATGTCATTTTTTTCAATGATTCTATGATAAATCTTAGGCGGTTTTTTATTGGTAACAATCGCATCATAATCATAATAATCACCTATCTTGAAAAAATGAGTAGAGTCAAATTTCGTTTCGTCAGCCAATAAAACAATCTCTTGTGCTTTATTCATCATTTCTTTTTTGATTTGTGCTTGATTGAAGTTTGCTTCATAAATCCCTTCATGGTCGAGCCCCCGGCAAGATAAAAAGGCAGCATTGAAACGAAAGGAACTGGTAATGGGATCAAGTGTATTTGAAATAACTGTACTAGCATTAAGTTTGACTTCACCGCCAGTCAAATAAATTTTTAAAGATTCGTTCTGACATTCACTTAACTTTAAAGCTGTACGCAAACCATTGGTAATGATAATTAAGTTAGGTATCTTAACAAGTAGTGGAATAAGGTGTAGAACCGTACTGCTGGAATCTAAAAAAATACACATACCTGGTGCAATAAAATCTCGTGCTAATTCACTGATGATCTTTTTTTCCGGGATATTACTGGCTTCTCTTTGAAGATAAGTATATTCCATGTTTGTCGTTTCGTTCAAGATCGCTCCGCCCCAAGTTCTACGGATCAATTTTCGTTTTTCTAGCTCAAGTAATTCTCTGCGAAGTGTACTTATACTACAGTGAAGGTGAGTACAAAGTTCTTTGGAAGTTGCTTGTTTCTTTTTTACCAAATAGCTTAAAAGATCGCTTGTACGTCTAGTCTCCATTTTTTTCTCCAAGTTTTTCTTTTATTATAGCGCTTTCTTTTTGCGAATAAAATGCTTTTGAATAAAAATGAATGAGTTGAACAAAAATCTTGCTAATTTTTGAACAATGATCAAAATTTTAAGCAAGGATTTCCTTTGTTTGGAAAACGCTTTATAATCGAGGCATACATACGTTGGAATAAAAGGAAACGATGGAAGAATAACAGATAAAAATTAGATTTGTGATATATGTAAATAAAATGTGGCTGCAAAAAGCTGGGTTGTCAGGATAATGAAAATGGTTCTATGAAGTTGATGGATCAGCTTTTTTAGGTATCTTCATCGGGATTAGCAACCTGTAGATATCTATTCATTGACCAGTTCGGATGGAATTGTGAGGAGTAATTATAGAAATGAAAAGTTGCTATTTGTAACTAAAGCCCTAGATAACACGACAGGATTAGCTAAAGAATCAAGGAGGGACATATGGTACGAGAAGTTGCTACTAACGGGAAAAATAAACAGCACAGACAGCTTTCTAAGTCGATTTTATCTTATCTTTTTGTCTTTCTAGTGCCATTTTTTATGGTATCGTTAATTTGGTTTCATACGGCTAAAGAAAGCATTAATCAGCAAGTTGTTTTGACAGCCAAAAATCAGTTACTCCAATTGAAGTACTCATCTGAAAATAAGTTTTTGCAATTGGATAATATCACTCAACACATTCCTTATAACACCAATCTTTCACCTGGAAGGCTTTCCCATAGTTATTATGCTCGTGAAGGACAACTTAGCTTGCAACAATATAAGCTAAGTAATGATTTTGTTGAGGAAATTTATCTTTACTACAAAGAAAACCCAAATACATTGTTTTCATCTGCCGGTAGCTTGACAGTGGACAATTTTTTGCAACGAAAAATCAATAATCATTCGCTTGATAAAAAAGAGCTGCTTTCACATCTTGATAACGATATTCCAACTGGACTAACCCTGAAAAAAGAACCTAATTCCACACAACTTTTTTATATTGTTCCAATTAAAGATGCAGAAATGCATTTTTATGGCGCAGCAATCTATTCAATCAATATTTCGATTTTGAATAAGCTGTTGAATCTTTCCAATAGTGATGGTATCAGTACCAACTATCTGATTGATGACTCGTATCGTATTCTAGCAGCAGATACCAGTAATAACAAACTAACGGCGCATTTGCATCAGCCGAAGCAAATTCAAATGATCTTGCAACAGGACAATTTTTACTACAACCATCGAAACTATCTTGTCCAGTCTTTGAATAGCAGGGATTTGAATATGTCATTTGTTTCTGTAATGGATCCATCACAAGCTTTGACAAAGATCAATACCATCCACCAAAAGTTTTTAAAACTTTTTTTTGTGATATTTGTGTTTGGTCTAGTGCTTGTAGTGATTATAGGTACTCGTTTTTCACAGCCGATCCGCAACATTGAAAAATTGATTGATCAATATTATCGAAATAAAATCGGTGTAGCTGTTTCCAACGGGAATGTCTATGAAACGTTGGCGCAATTTTTGAACGAACATGAAGAGCTACATAAAGAAATTAAACGACAGACTCCCCATGCGAGAGAACAGGTCCTTAGAAAAATTTTAGGAGGGAAATTTAAGTCTCCAGAAGATTCATTAGTTCTACTGAACTCTGTCCAAGTACATTTTACCGGTACTTGCTATTTTGTCGTCGTAGTTGATTATCCTATCCAGAGCATTGACGACACAGCTAATGAGTTACCGCTGAAAGTAAGTGGAAAGAACTTTTCGGGATATGGTACAGAGATCCTATCTGCAGGAGTGACCGCCTATATCTTTAGTACCTATGAAAACACTAGTCACAAGAAAGTTGTAATAGAGATGATTCAGCAACTAAAAAAAGCGTGTTACGGTACTTTTAGGATAGGAGTAGGAAATAGTACTGAAAACCTTACGAAGATCAATGCTTCTTATATTGAAGGTTTGGCCGCATTAGACTATTCAACAGTAGAAAATAACTTTGTTTTCTATAATGAAATTCCAAGTGAAGAGTCTTCAACTAGCATTAATTACCCAGATGGAGAAAAACTGAAATTGATTCAAAGTCTGCGTCAAGGAGACTTAACGATTGCTGCGGAAACGATTGAATCGTTGATTGAGCGGGGGATTAAAGAACATTTTTCTTATAGTGGACAAAAAATGTATGGTTTTTATCTATTAAATGCAGTTGCTAAAGTAAGTAGTAATTTGCAAAATAAAACAATTTTGAAAAAAGCAGAAAGAAGTGCTAAGTTTAGTAATTTACTCGAATTGAAGCAACAACTATTAATGCTCGCAAAAATGATCTGTGAGGTTATGCAAGTTAAGCCACAAAATCAAGAGTCTGTGCTGAAAAAAGAATTGTTCGAATATCTTCACAAAAACTATGCTTCTTCCCAATTATCTATGGAAAAGTTGGCAGATGAATTTCAACTTTCAGTTTCCTATCTTAGCCGTTTTATCAAAAAAGAAACAGGTACTACTTTTTCAAAATATCTGCAAGAATTGCGGCTAGAAAAAATCAAGCAAGACTTAATAGAAACTGATTTGCCAATAAAAACGATTATTCAAAAGAATGGATATTATGATGTTTCAAACTATACGAGAAAATTCAGGACGAACGTTGGTGTGACTCCAGGTCAATACCGAACAATGAATAGAGAAGGAACTTTATAAGCAATAAATAGGAGTAAACTAAGGGGGGCATCGAACTGGAGCAGGACGAAGAAGTCATTTTATTTCCAGTTTTGAGCTTCTTACAAAAAAACAAGAGCAAATAATTGTAAAAGACTGAAATAACTACCCAAATTGTTGCTTTTTCAGCATACAAATTGGGTAGTTATTCAAATGTTTTACGATATTTCTCACTAAAAGTATGTTTTTACAAGCTTTCGATGCCAGTATTTTTTGTGAATCGACGAAGGAAGTATCATCTGCTTTATATTTGCTCTTTAATCGTCTTTCAAGGTAATTTCAATTACTGGGATCAGCACATCAGGCTTGATGATTGGCAAGGTGATGACAAGATCTTCTGGAGCAATGACTGCTTCTGTAGAAGTAATCACTTCGTCCGGATCAAATCCTCGATAAAAAATTTCCGAGCCATCATTGAGCAGACGAATAAACTCAACTTTACCTGCTAATCCTTTAAGATGAAGGTTGCGGTAAGGATAAGAAAAGAGATGCAGATAAAGCTTGTTTCCATTTTGTGTATATCGGCAATCGTCAGGAGCTTCAAAGGCGCTATATGAACAACCAATGACAGATGCTTTGTGAAGGGTCATCCAATCCCCGATAGCATGAAGCCGTTCCAACGTTTTCGTATCAATCATTCCTCGTGGATTAGGACCAATATTCATCAAGAAATTCCCATTTTTTGAAACGGTATCAATCAGCATTTTCAAAAGCATCTCACTACTTTTCCATTCCATATTGTCACGGTCATACCCCCAAGTGCCATACATTGTCTGACAGGCTTCCCAGATAACAGGCATGCCGTTTTTCTCTAATGGTTTATCAGGTTGAAACTGTTCTGGAGTAGTGATGCCATGGCCTAAATCAAGCCGATCATTCAATAGGAGATGGGGTTGCAGTTCTAAGCAGAGCTTTTCTAGTGCTTCGCTATCCCAATCAATGTGCCCTTTTCCTTTTGACCAACCCCAATCGCGGTGGCTGTAAGAAAAATCGAACCATAAATAATCGATTTTTCCATATTCTGTCAGTAGTTCTTTGACTTGTTCGCGAAGATAGCGTTGATAAATCTTGATATCTCTTTCGGAATTTTTTTCTCGCAGTTTCTGGTTCTCTCTTTCAGGATGCAGTCCGTCCAGTGGGAAATGTTCATGGCGCCAATCGATCAGTGAATGGTATAACCCGATTTTGATCCCGACTTTGCGAAAAGCCGGGAGTAGCTCTGCCAGAAGATCTCGTCCAAAAGCAGTATTGGTGATTTTGTAATCAGTTTGTTTCGTATCCCATAAGGCAAAGCCTTCATGATGTTTTGTCGTGAACACCATGTATTTCACCCCACAGCGAGCGGCTTCTTTTGCCCAAGCATCTGCATCAAACAAATCAGGGTTAAAATGCTGAAAATATTTTTTTGAATATTCCTCTAAAGAGACTTGTTCTGTGGTCATAAACCATTCGTGTCTAGCTCCCACACTGAACAAGCCAAAATGGATAAACAAACCAAAACGATCATGGATAAACCAGTTAGGATCAGGATAGTCGGTGGGCCAATTATTGAATTTTTTCATATGAACACTCCTAATTTAAAAATTGTGTATTTGTCATTGTTGTTTCTTTGATTTTCCATTCATTCTCTTCAAAAATAAAGGTGTGATATGCCGTTGTGATATGATCTCGATATGCCTTCTTCCCATGATTCACTGTTTTTTGTTCTGCCACTACTAACATCGATTGAGGTGCTTGTTTGATTACTTCGAAAGAAAGCAGTTCATGACTGACATCATAGTCTTTAAAAAATTGCTGCATTTCTTTTGCGGTAGCTTTATGTGCATCTTTGACTAGTGTTGCTAAATAGTCGTTCAGATTTTTATCCGTTGCAGCCTTTAAATTTTGTTGCAAAAGCTGATGGCAGATGTTCGCAGTTCTTTGATTATTGATTTTCCCAGTGATTTTAGTAGATGTCTGTTTTGCTTCGACACGAGGCACGTTTCTGACAAGCTGAGAAGCAGCAGTGACCAACAAAAAAATACTCAGAATGACCAAAAAAAGAGTTCTCTTTTTCATTTTTTATCCCTGCCTTTAGATATCTGATAGTTTACTAGCACTATAAATTCCATGGAACAAGTTTCGCCCGACACCGCTTGCTGTTTTGAAAGGAGCATCGAAGGGTAAAGGCGTTTGCTCAAGCTCAGGCAATTGCTTGATTTCTCCTGTTAAAAATTTATTCAGTCGCCAAATGGTTGTTTCTATCCGACTTTTTAAGGCACCGTAACGAAGATCGATAATTTCATAGCCAAAGGGTTTATTCCATTCAAACCATAGCTGGCGATGGAGGTGTTGCAACTCATTGATCTTTTTGGTGAGAACTTCCAGTTCGTGAAGGATTAGTTGTAACTGGTCATTCCTTTTTGATTGGTAGGATCGATAAGAGCGACCGATCAAATTTGTTTTTACAAAAAGGACTTGTGCTAATTTCTGATAAAAAGTAAACATCGTTTGTGTGTCCTCATTAGCTGTTACGCTAGATAGTTTCTCACTTAAGTCCTTATAATGCGAAGGAAGTTCTAAATTTTGCAGATCAACATCGTAAAGACCGTATAATAGATCTTGATAAAGTGCCAACTTACTACTATTTGATCCATCAGGGTTATTTTTTGCTACACCTTTCGTCTGATCAAAAGCATCTAGCAGTAAAAAATCATCAGCCTCAAGATGGTGGAAGAGACGGAAACGTTCTTTAATCAGTTCCATGCTTACTTCAGGAGCAAATTGTTCCTCGCTGAATTGTTGTAATCCTAACAAACTTGCGATGATCGGTGTTTCAGCACTATCATCGCCCCATAAAGTAGCATAAACTTCGTTGATTTTTTCCTCTTTTGCGACAGAAAGACTAGCACTGGTCGTTTCAAACGATTTTCCATAATTTGGTGCAAGACCATTCCACGTCCAGATACCGCCCGCAAAAACGATCGGTCGTTGCAATTTTTTATGATTTGAAAAATGCAATTGGTACTCTTCTTTTGAATGATGGTAATAATCCCAATAAACCATACTAATTTCAGGAATCTTTGTAATCAAATCTTCTGGGAAATGTACGTCTTTATCGTAATAGTCTCCTGACTTTGAACCGATTCTAAAAAACATATCGCTCCACATCATGGGCTGTAACTGATAGTTCCTGCAGATTTCCATTACTTTTTTCAGATGCTTTTCCATAATATCAAAGCGATCGATCAAACCATGCTGGGTTAAATAATGACCACGTCCCAGATCATGAGCTTCGTCCATCCCGATATGAATTTTTGACGTTTTAAAAGCGGCTGCGATCACAGAAATTGCACGATCTAAAAATTGATATGTTTTTTCCTCTTCCACAAGGAGAATATCACTTGTATCTCTCATGCCATTGGCAAATCCCCATTTTAGCGGATTAGTTAAATGAGCCAGCGTTTGAATACAAGGAATCAGCTCGATCCCTACCGTCTCTGCAAAAGCATCCAACGCCTTTAATTCCTCAAGAGAATAAGCACCACGACAATAACCAAAATAAGGATAATCAGGGATTTGATACGTATCTTCCATATAAAGCATGCAGCTATTTAATCCCATCTTGCTACAAAGAACAAAAAAGTGTTTCAGCTGATCAACAGTCATCACAGCATTTCTAGAAAGATCTACCATGGGCCCAATTTTTTCAAATTGCGGAAACTCTTCATAAACAAATTCTTCTTCACAGCGATCTAACCAGAGTGACAGCGCTCGAAAAAGATGGGCTTTTTCCTGAAAATAGATAAACGTTTCGTTTTCTTTATTTTCAATTTTTAATGAACCGTTGCGCTGAATCAGTTGGAGTGGTTTTCCATTATCTGAAATAGTTAACGCTAATTCGTTTGTCGCAATTTCAAAAAAATCACGCATGACATCTGTAAGTTCGATTGAAACTTGCATAATAACCTCCTTTAAGTAATCGTTTTCATTTTCAGTATATAGCACTTGTAAAAAAAGAAAATAACTAGCTTGAAAGTACATAATCTGTTTATTTGACATAGTGAAAGTTGATGAATATACATAGCCAATCAGCTTCTGGAAAATAATAAATGAAAGAAAAAACGAAAGGGATAAGTAACAGGTAGTAGCCTTAGCAAAAATTGAAAAAAGGCTTGAGTCAACGATTGGCAGAAGGTTCCCTTTGATGGCGACAATTATGAATAAGGAGTGAAACAGACATTTGACTTTTACCTAAAGGGCTGACGAATCGCATTGTAGATTGTAAGTTAAAAAAAGAGCTATTATTGAGGTTTCCTTGTAAAAACTCCTCGCAGTTCTGTTACAGCTTTTAGCTGTTTGTTTGATTTAAGGTTTGTTTTTTGTTATTGCGTTAACGTACGATTTTTTTCTTCAATTTTAATCATTGATTGCAAAGAGAACCAACTTAATGGCAAACAGAATAAAGGCACAAAAGCCACGATTGTCAAAATTGGGAAAAAGGTAGAGACAGCCGTCACGACAAAGATCCCCAGAATAATCGCTACGGTTTCAATCAAGCTACACAAAGATAGAAATAATGCTTGTTTGAAATATTGTGTGAATGACAAATCATAACGTAAAAATACTGGGAATAAATAAAGAATGACTATGACAGTTGTGATAAATAATAATAAGATCCCCATATGAATGAAAGGGTTTTGTAAATACACAGCTGCAATTCTCAGATCCATCCATAGAAATCCTAGTAACATGCCAGCAGCATAGCCTAGTTGATTTGTTGAAATAAACAGATTATTGAAGCTTGTTTGAAAATCTGAATATAAGACTTGAGGAATTTGTTTTTCTTCAAATAAATGATAGAAAAATTTGAGAACGGTAACACTTGCGGGAAAAGTTCCTAGTAGAATACAACCTTTTAATACCGATAAAAACCAAAATACTTGGAGCTTGATGAGAAAAAGCAAGAATTTTCCTAAAGAATAGGTGAAATCAAAAATAGAATGTGGTGATCGTTTATGTTGATTCATAGCTAAAACCTCCTTGTATTAGTCATACAGCTCTTTTTATTATAGTAAGGTTTATTTATGTTTTCTATCAGTATGCGATTATTACATAGCTTTTTCTACTTTTACATAGTTACTTTCCGACTAAGAGATAAGATATAGATATCCTCTAAATAAGTTACGCTTTATGCTGTTTCTACATAGCTTATGCTTTTTACATATTGCTGTTGCCTTGCTTTTTTTGTAAATTTAAAGCACAAACATGAAAGGGGTTTCATAAATGACGATACGCGGAGATATCGAAGTACCTAAAGAGGTTGAATTAGATCATAGGACTTATCCAGAAACAGAAATGCTAAAAGAACGATTAGAATGGTTTCAAGATTTAAAACTTGGCGTGATTTTTCACTACGGACTTTATGCTCAAGCAGGAATCGTAGAATCTTGGCAACTTTCTGAAAAAGACCTTTGGGCAAGAGAAGGGCGTGAGTTTCGGAAAGATTTTAAACAACTGCAACTAGACTACTGGAATTTGATTAAAGAGTTTAACCCAGAAAAATTACAGGCAAAGAAATGGGCAAGTATATGTAAAGAAGCAGGCTTTAAGTATTGTATTTTTACAACGAAACATCACGATGGGTTTAATATGTACAATACTCTTGAAACAGAATATAAGGTTGGCGGTAAACAAAGCCCGTTTAAAAGAGATATTTTAAAAGAAGTTTTTGAGGCTTTTCGTAAGGAAGAAATAGCAACAGGAGCCTACTATTCAAAAGCCGATTGGTATTCGCCGTTTTATTGGTTGGATGACGATACGATCAAGGGGCGTCATGCGAGCTATGATACGGAACGTTACCCAGAAATTTGGCAACGTTACGTAAGTTTTGTTCATAATCAGATTAAAGAAATCACGCATAACTATGGTCATGTGGATCTTTTATGGTTAGATGCTGGTTGGTGTGGACAGAAAAAAGAAGACCTGGAAATGGATCGATTAGCAGAAATCGCTCGTGAGAAGCAACCGGAATTAATTATTGTGGATCGTATGATGGGGGGCAGACATGAGAACTATGTGACCCCTGAACGAAAGGTGCCAGAACTAGCTGAAATTCCCAAGAAAGTTTGGGAAAGTAATATCCCGATTGGTGATGATTGGGGCTATGTACCAAATGATCGCTTTAAGAGTTCCCAAGAACTATTGGAAACTTTTGTCGATGTGGTCAGCAAAGGTGGGAATTTGATCTTAGGAGTTGGGCCAAAACCAGATGGTACCTTTACTGATGAAGAAACCAAAATCTTACAGGAAATTGGGAATTGGCTAAATATCTATGGAGAAGGAATCTATGAAACTCGCTCACAACCTAAAGAATGGCAAAATCAGTGGAAATTAACATACAGCAAAGATCAAACCATACACTATGCCTTTCAAAGTATTCGCTTTACACAAGAAAAAATATTTTTAGCTGACATTGAGGCCGAGAAACATCATGTGATTAAAGATTTATCTACAAAAAAAGAATTAGAAGTATATACGGAAGAAGATCAAATATATATCCTCAGCAGTGAATTAGAGAAACCAGCAATTGGGCTGATTGGTCTTGAAATTTTAAAAAAGCCACAAGGATAGAGATGAGTGAACTTCAAAAAAGGAGGTTAAAAAATGGCTGATGCATTACTTGATGTCAATAAAGAGAAAGAGAAAACAAAATGGTCAGAGATCAAAAAAAAATTATATAAAAGCCGACAGCTGTATATTTTTGTCATTCCAGCATTGGTGGTGGTTGCTGTTTTTTCTTACGGTCCCATGTACGGCGTGATTATAGCATTCAAGGATTATATCCCATCATTAGGGATTTTTGGAAGTCCTTGGGTAGGATTTAAGCATTTCCAACGTTTTTTTGATTCCTACTATTTCTGGGATCTAATTAAAAACACGTTAGGTATCAGTATATATTCTTTGGTCGTAGGATTTCCGCTACCAATTATATTAGCACTAGCACTAAATGAGTTGAAAGATGGAAAATTTAAAAAATTTACGCAGACAGTGACTTATGCACCTAATTTTATTTCAGTCGTTGTCGTATGCGGTATGTTAATTGCTTTTTTGACGCCTTCCACCGGTATTATTAACCATCTACTGGTTTTTCTAGGTTTTGAGCGAATTAGTTTCATGACAGATCCTCGTTGGTTTAAAACGATCTACGTATTATCTGGGGTTTGGCAAGGAACAGGATGGGGCTCAGTGATTTATTTAGCTGCATTATCTGGTGTTGATACACAGCTTCATGAAGCTGCAACTGTCGATGGTGCAACGAGATGGCAAAGAATCTGGTATATCAACCTACCGACTATCATTCCTACTATGGTTATTTTACTGATCATGAATGTGGGGAGTTTGATGTCATTAGGTTATGAAAAAATCCTGTTGATGCAAAACGCATTGAATATGGATTCTTCAAATGTGATTGCCACGTTTGTTTACAAACAAGGGTTGCTTGACGCACAGTACAGCTATGCATCAGCTGTCGGACTGTTCAATGCAGCAATCAACGCATTTTTATTGATCACAGTAAATAAAATTTCGCGTAAAGTCAGCGAAACAAGTTTATGGTAATGGAGGGAAAATAATGTATTCAAAAGCGATCCGATCATCGAAAGGTGACAAATTTTTCATGTTTCTCATCTACTTGTTTATTGCCATTGCCCTTTTGTTGGTTATTTATCCGTTGATTTATGTTATAAGCGCATCTATATCTAGTCCGACCTCCGTCAATTCTGGAGAAATGTGGTTATTGCCAAAAAAGATCACTTGGGATGGTTACAAAACGATTTTTACGTATAAAAGTATCTGGCAAGGTTACCGGAACACGATTTATTACACATTACTAGGAACATTTATCAATTTATTATGTACACTTCCTTGTGCATATGCTCTAGGAAGAGCAGAATTTTATGGGAAAAATCTATTTATGAAGTTTTTGATGGTTCCTATGTTTATCAGTGGCGGTTTGGTACCTACTTATTTATTGATTAAAAATCTAGGGATGAATGATTCGATTTGGGCGTTAGTTATTCCAGGAGCCGTTTCAGTTTATAATATTGCAATTACACGTACTTTCTTTCAATCCACCATTCCTAGAGAAATGGAGGAAGCGGCATTGATTGATGGATGTTCTGACTTTCAGATATTTATGAAGATTGTTTTACCATTATCAATGCCAATTATTGCAGTAATGGGACTATTTTGCGGAGTGGCTCATTGGAATAGTTATTTTAGTGCGTTAATCTATTTAACAAACAAATCAATGTATCCGCTTCAATTAATCCTGCGAGAGATTTTAGTGAATCAAGATTTAACAAAAGGAACAACAGAGATGACAGCAGCGGCAGCAGAAGTAGCTTATAGTAAACAACAGCTTGCACAAGTCATTAAATATGGAGTAATGATCGTTTCGACATTACCAATCATTATGATCTATCCGTTTTTACAAAAGTACTTTGTTAAAGGTGTCATGGTTGGTTCTTTGAAAGGCTAACTAAAAATAAATAAGAGAGTGAGTGAAATGAATGAAAAAATGTTATTTAGTAATTGCATCATTAGTGTTGACAACAACTCTTTTGGGTGCTTGTGGGAACAAGGGAAATACTGCTGGAAAAGAAGAAACTATTGCCGTTGAAAAAACCGGAATGCCAATCGTCAAAGAAAAAATCAACATGACGATGATGGCTCCTGGTGGAGAAGCAGAATGGGATGAGTTAGCTTCGGCTAAAGCGTTAGCGGAATTAACTGGAATCAATTTTGATTATATTACTCCGCCAAGTACAGATTTTGAAGCGAAATTGAATTTGGCTTTTGCTTCTGGTGAGTTACCAGATGTTATTTTTGGTGCAGGAAGTGGTCTTTCAAATGCCAAACAATCAGATTATGGATCACAAGGAATTTTAATTGCCTTGGAGGATTTGATTGATGACTATGCGCCAAATTTAAAGAAAATCCTTGATGAGAACCCAGAGTTCAAAAAATCAATTACTGCACCAGATGGTCACATTTATTCTTTACCACGATTATATCCAGAAGATACCTCTAGCCCTCTTTATATCACACCTTTATGGTATAACGGCGAGTGGCTAGAAAAATTAGGGGTAACCGAATTGCCAAAAAACACGGATGAGTTATATAAATTGTTGAAGCGATTCAAAGAAGAAGACCCCAACGGTAATGGCAAACAAGATGAGATTCCGTTATCAGACGGCAACAAGTTGGCAATTATTCGTACGTGGTTGCTACCTGCTTTTGGTATGAAATCTCTAGGAATCGAAGAAGTTAACGGAAAAGTGCGTTATGCTGCTGCATCGGCTAACTATAAGGAATATTTAACGTATATGAATAAACTTTATTCTGAAGGATTGCTGGACCCAGAAGTCTTCTCGCAGTCAGAAGAAAAGTATCAAGGAAACACACAAACAGATAAAGTCGGTTTATTTGGCGCGTATGCTTCATACATGGCTACTGGTAAAATGCCTGAGGATTCTTTATCAGATCCAATGTTTTCACCAGTTACTTCAAGTATTCAAAATACACCTTTAGCACCGGGTCATCCTCGTGTAACAACTGGAACTTTTGCGATTACCAATAAATGTAAAAGTCCAGAGGCAGCAATGCGATGGGCGGACTATCTTTACACAGAAGAAGGGCAAGATTTAATGACAAAAGGTCCAGAAGGGGCATTTTGGAAATATGAAACAAACGATTCTGGAGAAAAAGTTCGGGTATATACAGGTGAAAATAAACAAAAGATGGAAGAAGACCGTGGGAAAATTGCAATGGATTATGGCTTAGTCGTACCGGGATTAGAAGACGATTATGCCCAAAGTGTTTTAGCTAATGTCAACGATCCTGATCCTAGTGTATGGACGGAATTTCGCATGAAAGAAATCAACGAGAAAATCATGCCCAATACCGAGGTACCTTTCCCAATTGTTTATATGACGAAAGATGAAGCAGATCAAATTGCGATCAACGCGACGGACATTCGGACTTATGTAGAGCAAATGGAAGCTAAATTTATTACAGGTGTGGAAAGTTTGGCTAAATGGGATGAATATGTCAGTACATTAAAATCAATGGGATTAAATGATTTTGTCAGCACTTATCAAAAAGCATATGATCGTTGGGCTAAAACCGAATAATCATCTTTAACATCAAAGTGGACGTTTGGGATGTTCCTAGCGTCCAGCTTTGTTTGAACAAAATATCAAGAGTTTGGAGAAACCAAAATGAGATCATTAGCAACTAGCATAGCGATGATGGTCAAACAAATGGTTTCATGATAAAGATCAAAGAGAACGAGTATCACACTGACTAAATAATTTTGCCAAATCATGGTAAATATAAATGAGAAAAAGAATGAACCAACATAAACGATGATCATTGGGTTCACTGACTGAAGGGAATCAGTGGATAAAACGATAGAAAAGGAAGGAAATTTTAAATGGATACATTTCCACAAAACTTTCTGTGGGGAGCAGCGGCTTCTGTCCCTCAGACAGAAGGAGCTGCTTTGGTTGATGGCAAGAGCCCATCAACTTGGGATAAGTGGTTTGAAATAGAACCAGAATTGTTTTATAACGGAACAGGACCAGAAAATACTTCTAATACGTATTATCAATACAAAGAAGATGTTGCCTGTATGAAGGCAATGAATTTAAATTCCTATCGGACATCGATTGCTTGGACGCGTCTTTTACCGGATGGCAAGACATTAAATCCGCAAGCTGTTGATTTTTACCGAGCCTATTTTCAGGAAATGCTGGATAATGGCATTGAGCCGATCATCAATTTGTTCCATTTTGATATGCCTTGGTGGCTGATGGAAAAAGGTGGCTGGGAAGTTCGTGAGTCAGCGGATCATTTTGCATTTTACGCAAAGACTGCGTTTGAAGCTTTTGGCGATTTAGTAAAAAAATGGGCGACGTTCAATGAGCCTCTTGTACACATCGAATGTGGGTATATGGGAGATGCACATTGGCCCAAGGTGCATGATTTTAAACGAGCTATACAAGTTGCCTATCACACACTACTAGCGCATGCGAAAGCTGTAAAGGAGTACCGGCGCTCTTCTTTTAATGACGGACAAATTTCTATCATTCTCAATTTAGCACCCGTTTACTCTAAAAGCGAAGAAGCTGAAGACGTGGCTGCTGCAAAGTGGGCAGACCTGTTTTATATTCGCAGCTTTCTGGACTGTGCGGTACGAGGTACTTTCCCAGAAGAGCTGGTAGAGGTATTACGAGAAAGTGATTTGCTTCCTAAAACAGAAACAGGTGATAAAGAAATTTTTGCGGAGAATACAGTAGACTTTATTGGTTGTAATTATTACCAGCCATTACGTGTTCAAGCACCTCAAGAAAAGAAACGACCAATCACAGGACTAAGAGATTTATTCCGAGGTTATGATTGGCCGGAGAAACGAATTAACCCACATCGTGGCTGGGAGATTTATCCGCGGGGAATCTATGATATTGCGATGCGGTTAAAAAACAGTTATAGCAATATTCCTTGGTATATTTCAGAAAACGGGATGGGTGTGTCGCAAGAAGAACGGTTCAACAATAAAGAGAATATGATTGACGACAACTACCGAATTGATTTTTTATTTGAACATTTGACGCAACTGCAGCAGGCAATCTCAGAAGGTTCTCCTTGCTTTGGGTATCATATGTGGACATTTGCTGACTGTTGGAGTTGGTTGAATGCCTATAAAAATAGATATGGTTTTTATCGTGTCGATCTAGACAATGGCTATAAACGGTTACCGAAACAATCAAGTTTATGGATGGCACAGGTAATTGCTGAAAACCGCTTAGTTGAACCGTTTGCTTAAAACTCAAGTAGTCATTAAAGGCTAGTAAAGAAAAAAACGATAAATGATTTACTTTTCCCAACTTTTTCTTTCAGTGCGAAGAGTTCTGCAATGGAATGAGTAATGGCATGGCCAACTTTTTAAATGACTGTTCCATGGTACTTCGCGCTATCAAAAATTTTGTTTGCGATTGTTTGATATAAAAGTAAGATGGATCGGAATTTCTTCCATCCTAGAAATTATAGCGTCAGTATTGCTTCTTTCGGTTTTTTTGCTATTATTAAGTAGGAGAAACCATAAAGGAGCGAGACAAATGTCAAAAATTTTAGTTTTTGGTCACCAAAATCCAGATACAGATGCAATTGGAGCGGCAATCGCCTTTTCACATTTGCAAAATCAACTAGGAAAAGAAACTGAAGCTGTAGCTTTAGGTACACCTAACGAAGAAACACAATATGCATTAGATTACTTTAAGTTATCTGCCCCACGTGTCGTTCAATCAGCAAAAGAAGAAGCAACACAAGTGATGCTAGTGGACCATAATGAATTTCAACAAAGTATTTCTGATATTGCAGAAGTAGAAATTTCAGCGGTCGTTGATCATCATCGGATTGCAAATTTTGAAACAGCAAATCCACTTTATTACCGAGCTGAACCAGTAGGTTGTACAAGTACAATCATTTTGAAGTTATATAAAGAAAACCAAGTAGAACTTCCTAAAGAGATTGCTGGCATTATGCTTTCTGCAATTTTATCTGATACATTGCTATTCAAATCACCAACATGCACATCAGAAGATGAGGCAGCTGCAAAAGAACTTGCAACAATTGCAGGCGTTGATTTGACAAGCTATGGGTTAGATATGTTAAAGGCCGGTACAAATCTTAGCGATAAATCAGCTGCAACCTTACTTGATCTTGATGCCAAAAGCTTCCCAATGGGAGAAGCTAATGTTCGTATTGCACAAGTGAATACAGTCGATTTAAGCGAAGTAATGGCTCGTCAAACGGAACTGGAAGAAGCGATGACTGAAGAAATGGCTAAAAATGGATATGACCTCTTTGTCCTAGTGGTAACGAATATCCTAGATAGCGATTCGGAATTATTAGTTGCAGGTCAAGGATTAGATAAAGTCGAAGAAGCTTTCCAAGTTAAATTAACGAACAATCGTGCCTTATTAAAAGGAGTTGTTTCTCGTAAGAAACAAGTCGTTCCTCAGCTAACAGCAGTTTTTAACTAAGCTAGCTAAGGGGTTGCTAACACCTTTTATTCGATAGTTATTAAAGAGCCTGACAGCTATTTGTTCCAGGCTCACAATGCCAGCCTAGCTTGTTCGATCAAAATGAGGTTGGAACAGAAGTGATCCAGCTTTAAAAAATAAGCCGAAGAATCCGAAAATAGTTGCTCGTATTTTTGGGATTCTTCGGCCTATTTCCGATTGAGCTAGGGAAAACGAGAAGGGGAAAAAATGAACTATTTTTATTCACAAAATCACCAGCAGTTGCTTAGCAAACTAGTAAACAATGCTGTTTTTCCAACTTTGATTGAGTATTTGCATCATCATCAAGAAGAAGACATTATTTTGAGAGAGTTGAAAAAAAATTTTGATCATCCAAAATTTGAAGCTTTTCTTGATCAGTTGATTGATGAAAATCTAATCAAGCGGGAAAATCGTCGTTATAAGTTGAATTTTCCAATATTTGAGGAAGAAACTTATCAAAAAGAAATTGAAGAAGCTGCAGCCCAGATTTTACAAGATATTAGTCATTTGTCGCAAACGGAAAAACAGTTGGTTATGGGAAATGAATGTTGGCAAGAATGTTTCGTGTCTAATTCAACCTATTTTTATGCAACCGTAGAAGATCTTATTCCTGTGACGAGACAGGTTGCCGGCAATGAGAATTATCGATTTGTTTCTTTAAATTATCATAACAAGTTATCTTATTCTCTTGCCAATTATTTTTATTTACAAAAGAAACAATTACCTGTGCCATCAGAATTTTTAAAAATTGTAGAACTGATCGGTGACGTCAACGAAACTTATTATTTTGATCAAGTTGAAGTAATCATTGAGCGTATCCAAGCTCAAAAATATAAGAATCGTCGTTCCAGTATCTTCTTTGATTCACTGATCTTGTCGAATACTGTTAAAGTTGTGAAAACTGATGATCAGCTCAACTATCAATTAGCATTGCCGTTGGTTAAAACGGCAAACAGCAGAAGACAACTACCCAAAATCGCTGCTGGAAGAACCGTGGAAGAGCATGCTTATATTGCTAGAAAAGTCTATGATTGTCTTATCAAGGAACTAAATTTAGCAGATTTTTCTTATATAGAAAAAATCAACTGAAAAATTTTTAGACTCAACTGTTAATAATCCTCAGACATCAAAGTTATCAGAAATGACTAGCTTTGATGTTTTTTATGTAAAGTTCAATCATTTATGTCTATTGTAAAGGATTCTTTATTAGCAATATCATCCGAAAAATAAAAAAACAGTTCAAGGCACTTAGACTTACTTGTCCTGAACTGTTTTTCTTATTTGCCACATCATCATTCCTAAACACGAAATGAAGAGTAATTCAAGAAAATTACTAGTGATTTGAATATTTGCTGGATCAAAAGTTGGCGCTAACGCTAATACAAGAAAAGAAAAGACACTATAGACAAAGCAGAATAGTGGGATTAGTTGCATTAAAAGTGGCAAGCGTAACTTTTTGAATATTAGTGAAAAAATAAAGTAAGTAAAGATGGATAAAATGATAACCAGTCCATTCAGTATAAAAAAGAACAATGAATTTTGGTTAAAGGAATAGAATAAAACGGTCAGCAATGCGAGCAACCTAGATGCAACAAAAATTGTAGCAGCTTCATCCATCTTTTTGGGGATTTGTTTTTTCACATATGTTCGAAAAGCCAATGAAAAAATAAAACCACACAAAGATGAAAGAATTAGCAAGAAGAGGCTCTCATCTACCTGACTTAAACCGGGGTGATCTAACAATAACCAGCCAAAGGCATTACATGGTATATCGGAAGATCTGAAATAGGAATAGCATAAGAACAAAAAAAGTGTCAATAGGGCGAAAAGCGTCCCTATGTGCAAAAATGTACTTGTCTGTCGTTTCGTTTTCATATATTCTCCTGATAAAAATAGTGTTAATCAGATATATGATAACAAAATGATGAGTATATGTCGATGCTTTTTAATGGAAATAAAAAATAAAGGCTTTTTTTATATGGTAAATTTCATTTTAACTTCAATTACAAGTTTTCAAACTAATTTAATTAAAGGTTTTACTAATGATGTGCCTCACTTAAATGTTTTTATTCACAAAGAAATTTAGTGACAACATTGATTATTACTTATGAGTTAATAATAGATCAGTTTGATGTAGATTTTCCCAAAAGTATATTTATTCTCTATTTTAAAAAAGGAGAAGTTTGAACATGAAATGCCTGAAAAAAGAATTAAATTTTTTCAGAACTAGACAGACAAAATGAGGAGCATGACAAAAAAACAAGAGGTACTCATAGGTTGTTAGGTCATTTTGATTGTGAACGATTATTTGGAAAAAAGAAAAAATTAAAATTTAAGCCTTTTTTGTTCTAAATGATGATAAAACGATTATAATAGAATTATAAAGAGAGTTGGTGATACGAATGAAAATAATAAACAGAGCCATAGGAGTCACTCATGTTCTCAGTGTTGCCTCTTGTGGGTATTTAGATTTATATTCACTTCAGCAGCCCATCGTAGCCAATAATAATATCTTTCAGATATCATTGACCGATAGCTTGCTTTTAAGTATTTTTTTATTTTCCGTGATCTTTATCGGAAATATTTTTGGTAGCTTTGCTAGTTTTTTTAATTTCACAATTTATCCACTGCTTACCTTAGGATTAGGACTAGCTGGTCTTTTAGCATTATTGCTCTTTTCAAAAACGATGAGCTTATTTTTGATTTTGTTTGGTACGATTTGTTTATTTCAAATTGTGGTTAGTGGATGGGAAATATTTCGTTCGACTATTTTGATGAAGATCGGAGACTAAAGAAGTGAATCCAATTATATTAAAACGTAAAGTCAATAATATTCCATTATTAGAAGTTGTCCTAACCGAATTAAGAGCTGAAAAAATTCCGATAATTATTTATTATCATGGTTGGCAAACGAGTAAAGAATTAGTTTTGACACAAGGAAGAAAGTTTGCTAAACAAGGATTTCGTGTCTTACTACCAGATGCAATGAACCATGGTGAAAGAAAGCAAGTAGTTTCTGCTATTCCTTCCTTTACCTTTTGGAATAGTATTTATGGAAACTTATTTGAATTTGAGACTTTATTGAAGCACTTAGAAAAACGAGATGTTCTTCATGAAAAAGTAGCTGTAGGTGGCGTTTCAATGGGGGGGATGACGACTTGTGCGTTGTTAACAAAACATCCGCATTTGGTTGGTGGTATTTGTCTGATGGGTTCTCCTGCGCCTGAACAGTATGCTAAAGAAATTTACAAAAGAGCTCATCAGTACCAATACATACTGCCGAACGATTATTTTGATTTAATTTCTTGGGTCGAAAAATATGATTTATCTTTGCAGCCAGAAAAACTAGCTGGGCGACCTTTATATTTTTGGCACGGTGAAAAAGACGAGAAAATTCCCTTTCAACAAACCAATGATTTTGTGAAAAATAATCAAAAAGAACGTTATGGTCAAGGAATTGTTTTTGATTATTCGCAAACCGAAAAGCATATGGTAAAAGTCCCGTTGATGGATACAGCAACCAAATTTTTGGTGCAAATGATGAATGGATCCAAAGAATAGAAAAGACAGGTGTATTCTGATTTTTTATAACAAATTAAATAGATAGAGAAGTAAGCAATGCTATGAAATAAGCAAAGTTGAGGTTGAGAAAAAATCGTTTAGCATCAAGAAATACGAAAGAATATCCAAAAATTGACAAGAAACACAAACACTGGTTTTTGCTATTGATGGATACTTACTAGGTGTTTCTCAAATTTTTAGTCAATTTCGGCAAATTTTTTGAAGTTGTTGCTCCTTAAACACCGTTTATTTGTTTTAGAGATACTAGAAGAGGAGGCTATTTTTGGCTTAGTCTCATTCTTTGCTATTTTTCTAGTTCATATCTGAAACTAGAAAATAGATGGAGATAACGTACATTTTTCTAATAAAATGGAGTAACTGGCTTTCGATTCTAGTGAACTTTTATTAAAAAGATGCTGGCGTGCAGATGATTTTTACGATATTTCTACATTTTATCGCTTTCAAGTTTGCTATAATGGTAGAAAACAGAAAAAAGTTTTCTATTGTGAAAGGAGCAACCTATGCCAACATTAGCTGATGTTGCTAAAAAAGCAAATGTATCCAAAATGACGGTGTCTCGTGTCATCAATCACCCGGAACAAGTAACGGATGAGTTAAAAGAATTAGTTTTTTCTGCGATGGCAGAATTAGATTATCGCCCCAATATTGCAGCAAAAGCACTCGTTTCTAATCGGTCACAAATCATCAAACTTTTCATCCTTGAAGAGATTGATACAACAGAACCGTATTATATGAATTTATTGATGGGAATTGCAAAATGTATTGGAAAAGCGCACTATTCTTTGCAGTTGGTAACCAATGATGCATTTGACGTAGGGTCTTGCGACGGCTACATCATTACAGGGGTGAGAGAAAAAGATTTTGACTGGATCGACCGATTGGAAAAACCAGTCGTCCTCTTTGGTGAAAATCGTTTTGGCTATGATTATGTAGATAGCGACAATCATTATGGCACAGCAAAGGCTTCACAATATGCTATGGAATGCGGTTACGAGACAATTATTTATATTGGGATTGACGAGGATGAGCCATTTGAGTTATCAAGAGAAGCAGGCTACCTTTCAGTTATGGAGACAGCCAACATGAAGCCGCAAATATTACGTTTCCCAAATCATTCGACAATGGCAGAGAAATATCTTGCCGATCATTGGTCAACTATTAAACCAAAGACTTGTTTTATTTGCAGCTCTGACCGACTAGCTTTAGGGATTGTAAGAGGTATTGCTAAAGAAAAGGGAAAAATTCCTGAAGATTTTGGAGTCATTGGCTTTGATGGTGTATTTTTAGACCAAATCAGTTCACCCAAATTAACTACGGTAAAACAAGATATCGTACGAATGGGTGAAGTTTGTGGTGAAATGTTGTTAAAAAAAATTACCGAAAAAGGAGAAAGTCAAGGATACCGTCGATTTTTCCCTGAATTGGTCATTCGAGAAACGACCAGATGACCGTCGAAAGAGGTTAAATTTAGTTATGGTTACTATGGAAAATGAAAAAATTATGCTATGATTGAGAAAAGTTCCATTTATGAGAAGGATGGTTTAAAATGAATGAAATTAGACGGAAACATTTTCGTTTTCCTGCCTATGATGACGAAATTGGCGTCAAACTAGCAAAAAACCAAAGGCGTGTTTTATTTGATGGACAGGATGATCTATTAACCGAAAACAATAATCAACCAATGTTTGAGCAAATGCAAGAATTTCACTTTGCTCAAGGCGATGCTAGAGAACAACGCAAACGTCGAAATTTGAGCAATTCAAAAAAATCAACAATTCCAAAAGAAAATTTAGTCAGACACAAAGAACAGCTTCCTGATTATCATACGCATCAAGCAAGTAATCGCCCATTGACTAATCAGCGGACGAGAAAAGCGGCTGATTCAATGAATAGTCAGAAGAGTCAAGAGCAGCACACAAGTACCAAAGCCTATACATCGAACCAACAAAAAAATGGTCGTGGGCGTTCTTACTTTGTACCTAAGTATGTGCCAGCATCAATTATTCCTGATCCAAAAGTATCTAGTATTTCTGACGCAGAACTAGTTGATTCAATGAAAAAAATGAAAGATTCATATTTGTTATTTGATAATGAACCGGTACCTTACCAAACAAAAAAAGCCGGCTCTCCTTCTGTACAACCTTTTAACAAAGCTGAGAAAGAACCACTCAGTGCGACATCAAAAAGAAAAGATAAAAATCATGGTGTTTTAGAAAGATCATTAAAAGGATTGATAGAAGAACAAGGGAATTCTTTGGGAGAAAATAGCTATTTTAAATAATGGAAAGCCTGGATAACTCCTTTCGTGGATTGATCCAGGTCTTTTTGTATAAAGAAAGAAGGAAAGGTTTCTATGAAAAAACAAATGAAGCAAATAGGGTTTTATGAGGGATTACCATTGACTGACAAAAATAGTTTTTTAGAAAAGTTGGCAGAAACTCCGGTTCCTAAAAAAAGGGAGTTATTGGTGGAGATTTCAGCGATTTCAGTGAATCCAGTGGATGTAAAATTTAGAATGCAGACGCCAAAACAAGAGTCTTTTACTGTTTTGGGATTTGATGCGGTAGGGAAAATAGTTGCAAAAGGTCCCCAATCTGAAAATTTTGAGATAGGAGACCGTATTTATTATGCTGGTTCATCAAAACAACCAGGTAGTAACCAAGAATATCAGTTGGTAGATGAACGAATTGTGGCAAAAGCACCAGAAAATCTCACGGACGAAGCTAGTGCAGCATTACCGTTAACTGCGATCACCGCCTATGAACTCTTATTTGAGAAATTTCAATTGATTCCTAAAGAATCAGCGAATAAAGGTAAAAAAATATTGGTCATCAACGGTGCTGGAGGTGTCGGTTCGATTCTCACACAATTAGCAAAATGGAGTGGGTTAGAGGTGGTTGCGACAGCCAGCCCCAAAAACTTTCAATGGTTAAAAGAAAATGGGGTCGATCATCCAATTGATTACCATCAAGAGTTAAAGCCTCAACTAGAAAAGGTTGGGATAAGCACCGTCGATGTCGTAGCGGTTTTACATGATATCCGTCCCTATCTAACTGAGCTGGCAGAAATGATTCAACCTATGGGGAAAATTGGGATGATCGTAGGACTTGATGGACCAATCGATATTGCAAGTTTTAAAAATTTATCTGTTTCATTTGAATGGGAGTATATGTTTACTAAAACGGATTATGGTCAACTAATCGAGACACAAGGGGAAATATTAAAACATTTGACAGCATTGGTAGAAGAAGAAAAAATCCATACTACTTTAGGAAAAGTATACAGAGAAGGCATCAGCAAAGAGACTTTAAAGCAGGCAACGAAAGAAGTAGAGACTGGAAAAGTACATGGTAAAGTAGTGATTACTGGAGGTTTTGCTAGTAACGAAATAGCGACTGAAAAGTAGAAATATACTTTTCAGTCGCTAACCAATCATTTAAGAATGTTATTCAAATTGTTCTGCAGAATCAAGAGTATCAAAAGGTTCTTTTGAACGATTTGCAGAAAAAGGATTGAGAGAACCTTTTACTTCGAGATATTTCACTTTGTTTAACGTATAAGATAAGATGGAGCAACTGAGTAAGGTATAAACAAAATGTGTTACATCCAGATATAATAAAGAAACAACCAAGATACCAAATGTAATCAAGAATAGACTTTTACCGATCTTGATATGGAAATATTTTTCAAAGGCTTGGTAAATGATGTCTGTTCCGCCAGTGCTTCCACCAAAGCGAAAGACCAGACCACAACCGATACCAGATAATACACCAGTCATCAGGCTATTGAGTAAAAGATTGTGGACAGCAAAATGGACGTTTAGTCCTTCCCACAAATGTAAAAAGAACACTAAGGCAAAGGTTCCGACAATCGTTCGCAGAAAAGCCTGCTTACCAAAAATGAATAATGAAACCAATAGCAATGGTAAATTGATAATAAGTGATGTAATGGAAGGAGCAAAACCGAATAAATTATTAAGTAAAAGGGCAATTCCTGTTACACCACCATCTGCTAATTTAGCAGGAATATTGATCCCGGTCACAGCTAAACCATAAAGTGCAGCGCCAAAACTGATACCAACCAGATCAATTAATAGATTTATTTTTTTCATTCTCAAACCTCTTTTCTTTTGAAAATTTTCAGCAACTTCTTTATTATACTTATTAGCTAAGAATCTTCAATAGATAATTTGAAAAATTTTTTCAACATTTAAAGGATGTCCAAGGAAAGGAGTAACTATGCGAGCAGCTGATCTATTAACACTCATCACAACTTCTCCAACGAAAAGAGAATATAAAGGCATCTATTGTGATCTTCATGATAATCTGCAGGCTTTGACGAGTATTCAAAAAAAGGGTGAGACTCAATGTGTGTTTTTATTTGAACCAAATAAACCCAATCTGCCGATGAAAGAGTTGCTTGTTTTCTTGATGAAAAATCGTGAAAAAGAAATTTTGTATCAAAAAGGTCAAGAATTTTATCCATTATACGGAGTGAAAGAAAGAGCAAACCAGCTAGTCATTTGAGAAAAAATAGGAATTTCGAGAAAAATTGAACGTTTATGACTCTAAAACGATCATTTATTACTTTTTTTTATCTTTGGACAAAACTTACAGTATAATAATTTATGAACAAGCCAGTAAAAATTATCTCCCCCACGAGGTTTCTGCTTTACTGGCTGTTTTTTTATATTCAAATAAATTAGACACATTTCTCGTTCAAATTCGTGAGATGTGTCTTTTTTTATATAAAAGAAATACATAGAGTTTGAAGAAATAAATTTCTTCTTTCTTTCCATTTTCTTTCCATTTATTGATTAAGGACTTTATTGCTAGTTTGAAGCATATTCAGAGAATTGTCGGGGTGTTGGATTTACAAATGATGAAGTACGCATCTTTTTTGTTCTTTTCAGACAACTTAGTTGGGGATTTTTTCGTCTATGTTTATACTTAAATTAGAATGGAAAGGAAGATCCTATGAATAATTTTTTTCAAACGCTTGTTGAGCGAAAAGGAGAATTGATCTCCGCAACATTTCAGCACTTATCAATTTCATTAATTGCCTTATTGATTGCGATTGTTATTGCAATCCCATTAGCTATTTGGGCAGTGAACCATAAAAAAATGGCAGAAGTATTGTTGCAGATAACCAGTGTTTTACAGACGATCCCATCTTTAGCTTTATTAGGATTGTTGATCCCCTTCGTTGGAATCGGAACAGTGCCAGCGTTGATTGCATTAGTGATCTATGCGTTATTACCAATTTTTCAAAATACGTATATCGGACTTAGTGAAATTGATCCATCCATTGAAGAAGCAGCAGTTGCTTTTGGTATGTCACGCATGAGACGGTTGATCAAAGTGGAATTGCCAATCGCGTTACCTGTTATTATTTCAGGTATTCGGACAGCCCTTGTCTTGATCATTGGAACAGCAACGTTAGCAGCATTGATCGGTGCCGGTGGCTTAGGAACGTTTATCTTATTAGGAATTGATCGAAATACGCCAGTTTTGACTCTGATTGGTGCAATCAGTTCAGCTTTGTTAGCGATTATTTTCAGTAGTTTAATCAGACTTCTTCAACATTTGAAACCTCGATATACAGTTATCACTTTATTGCTTATCTTTTTGGGAATCGGTGGAATATCTTTGTATCAAAGCGGACTCTTTAAAGAAGATAAGGTGACGATTGCTGGGAAATTAGGTTCAGAACCAGATATTTTGATTCAAATGTATAAAGAATTAATTGAAGATAATTCAGATGTTGAAGTTGAATTAAAACCGAACTTCGGCAAAACCAGTTTTCTTTTTAGTGCATTGGAGAATCAACAGATCGATATTTATCCGGAATTTACAGGAACTGTTTTAGAAAGCTTAGTTAAAGTACCTGATGACTTAAAAAATAAAGAATTGAATGAAAAAGAAACCTATAATCAAGCGAATCGCTTATTAGGTGAACAATTTGAAATGACACTTCTTCAACCAATGGCGTATCAAAATACCTATGCTTTAGCGGTGAAGCGATCATTTGCCAAAGAAAATGGGCTAAAAACCATTTCTGATTTGGGAAAGATTGAAGATCAGATAAAAGCCGGTTTCACATTAGAATTTATTGATCGTTCGGATGGCTATAAAGGAATCCAAGAACTTTACAAGCTTAATTTTCCAAGTGTACAAAGTATGGAACCAAGTTTACGCTATCAAGCCATCGATAACGGAGATGTCAATGTAGTAGATGCTTATTCGACTGATAGTGATCTAAAACAATATGACCTTGTCACCTTAGAAGATGATCAGGGATTATTTCCAGATTATCAAGGAGCTCCTTTGATGACCAAAGCCTTTGCGAAGGAACATCCAGAAATCGTTGCAGCTCTAAACAAGCTCGCTAGCAAAGTAACGGAATCTCAAATGATTGAAATGAATTATCAAGTGAATGTAGAAAAACAACAACCTGCGGAAGTAGCGCATGCATTCTTGGAAAAAGAAGGACTACTGAAGGAGGGGAATAAATGAATAATCTGATAGAATTCAAGCAAGTCCAAAAGAAATTTGGCGAAAAATATGCAATTAAAGAACTAAACTTATCGATTGAACAAGGGGAAATCTTTGTTTTGGTGGGTCCCTCTGGTAGCGGGAAGACGACCTCGCTTAAAATGATCAATGGTCTATCTCAGCCGAGCGCAGGGGAGATCTTCTTCAAGGGTAAATCGTTAAAAGACTATGATTTACAAAAAATGCGGTGGAAAATGGGCTATGTTTTACAACAAATTGCGTTGTTTCCAACTATGACTGTCCAACAAAATATCGAAGTTATTCCAGAAATGCTAGGATGGGAAAGAAGAAAAAGAGAAAAAATAGCTGACCAATTACTTGAGAAAGTCGGACTTGATCCTGCAATCTATCGAAATAGAATGCCACAGGAATTATCCGGTGGAGAGCAACAACGGATCGGTATCGTCCGTGCTTTGGCAGCTAGCCCAGAAGTTATTTTGATGGACGAACCATTTAGTGCTTTAGATCCTTTGTCTCGAGCTTCTTTACAAGACCTTGTACTTTCCTTACATCGAGAATTAGGCACAACGATCGTCTTTGTGACGCATAATATGGATGAAGCCATAAAATTAGGAGATCGGATCGCTGTCATGAAAGAGGGCGAATTAATACAATGTGACCAACCCGACCAGTTGTTGACTCAGCCTAAAAATGAATTTGTACGGAGCTTTTTTGATGAAACGATTCAACAAAAACAACAAACAGTAAAAGAGCTGATCGTAGCTGACGATTACAGCAAAGGACTTCATCAAGCGGATTTTCCAGATGTTTACTTAAGTACACCGCTGACTGAAGTATTCGAATTATTGATCCAACATGAAGCAGTAAATATTCGAGAAAATGAGGAAAATCTAGGGGAGATTACAAGAAAAGATATCTTCACTTATTTATCTAGAAAGGAAAGGGAAAATGAAAGAATATGATGAAGTTGTGATTGGTTCTGGCGTAGCTGGTATGAGCGTGGCTTATGGGTTAAAAAAAGCAGGGAAGAACGTCTTGATCATCGAAGAAAATCTTTGGGGTGGTACTTGTCCTAATCGAGGATGTGACCCTAAAAAAATTCTACTAAATAGTGTGGAAGCAAGAAAACGAATTGAACAGTTGTTGGGTAAAGGATTCAGCGAGGTACCAACTGTTGATTGGCAAGAACTACAAGCATTTAAGCGTAGTTTTACAGATCCAGTTTCAAAGAATCGTCAAAAAGAATTAGCAGCAGCTGACATTGATTATCTAGCTGGAACAGCACGCTTTATCAATGAAAATACGATCATGGTAGGAGAAGAAAAAATTTCAGCTGAACATTTCATTCTTGCTACTGGTCAACGACCATCGATTTTACCTATTGATGGGAATGAATTTTTACAAACAAGTACTGACTTTTTATCCTTAAGTGAATTGCCTCAGGACATTATTTTTATTGGTGCAGGCTATATTGCATTTGAATTAGCGATGATCGCTCATGCTTCAGGAAGCAATGTCACGATCGTTCACCATAATCAACGACCATTAAAAGCATTTGACGAACAATTGGTCAAACAATTAGTTAAACAAATGGAAGCAGCCGGGATTCGATTTGTTTTTGATTTTGAGTCACAGCGAATCATTCAAGAAGGAACGCACTATTCCTTGCAGTCAAACGATCAAGAACTACAGGCAGATGCGATTTTTTGTGCCACTGGAAGACAGCCAAATGTTGAGCGACTAGACCTGGAAAAGGCGAAGGTAGAAACAACGAAACATGGTGTTGTTGTTAATGACTATCTTCAAACGAGTAATCCAATGATTTTTGCTTGCGGGGATATCATCTCACGGACAGAGCCAAAATTAACGCCAGTTGCTACCTTTGAAGGAAATTATGTTGCAAACTATGTATTAGGAAATACTAAAGAAAAAATTAGTTACCCTTCCATCCCTACGATCGTTTTTACTAGTCCGAAATTGGCTCAGGTCGGAGTAACAAAAAAACAACTCACTGGACAAGAAGAAGTAGTAGAAATTGATATGACCAATTGGTTTACCTATCATCGTGTGAATGAACCACTTGCTAAATCCCAAATGATCTATGACAAAGCTGGGTATTTGATTGGTGCCAGTGTCCTTAGTGAACAGGCAGATGATTTAATCAATGATTTGAATTTATTGATCAGTCAACATACAAAAAAAGAAGAATTAGAGCAGTGGATCATGGGTTATCCAACGGTAGCGAGTGATTTATCCTATTTATTGAAATAAAAAATACAGTGTATTGATTATGTAAAAAAACGATTAAATATAAAAAAATAAACGCTTAAATCTGTGGCTGAAAATGTCCTCGAATTTAGGCGTTTTTTCTATTGTAGTGAAAATGATAAAAAGATTATTTTAGTGAAAGGCTCTTTATGGTGTTCTCTAAAAGATCCGGTAGTAAATATTTTAATAATAGATATCTTGAGTGTTATTTTTATTAAAATATTACCTCGCAGAAAAGCACGAATCTTATAGGTTGATCACTACTTTTTTAATATTATTATACTTATATTTTAATGAAATGGTAGACATACTTATTTTCGTACATTAAAATTAATAATAGAGGAGAATAGAGAAAACAAAGCGTTTGTAAATTTTGAGGGATTAGGAGGGGAAAATGAAGCAATTACTAACGAAACAAAGTTTAAGACAGCTAGCACTCTTAGAGTTACTCTGGAGCAACGAATGGCTGACGATTGCAGAGATCGTCAAAAAAATAGGTGGGGTTGAAAAAACGATACGAACAGACATCAAACAACTGAATGAAATAATTGAACCTTTAAAAATAGAGACTTCGGTAAAATATGGCGTTTTTTTAAGTAAAGACTTAGGTGTTTCAAAATCATATGTTTATTCGCTTTTTTTACAAAAAAGTGTCGAATGTCAAATGTTGGAAATGATATTCATCAATCCCATGATGAAAAGAGGGGAACTATGCGATCAACTCTTTATTTCAGAAACACAACTCAATCGATTACATAATAAAATGAATATTTTAATGAAAAAATACGAAATAAAAATCACAAATGATTTGAAATTGATCGGTCATGAAAAAAATATCCGTAAACTTTTCTCTAGTTTGTTCTATGAAAAATACCTTTCACCCGATTTACTTTTTAAAACAGAAGAATTTCAACTGATTGATACAGTACTTGATATTTTTTATAAACAAAATAAAGAGAAGATGGTTATGGATGATCAACATCATTTTTTATTGAATAAAATGCGAATGAGATTATGGGTGGCTGCCTATCGTTGTAAATCTAGCTCATTCTTTAAACAAGAGGAAGATTATTTTAATTATTCTATGATTACTGGAGATCGAGAATTAAACAAAAGGTGGCAAGCTGTGTTTGGTATCGAACTATCAGAAGAAGTTTTGTTTAACCTGTTTGAGTATTTTCATGCTCCATTCAAATTAAATGAAAGATGCTTACAACTAGGGACTAGTCAATCGATCTTACAAACAAGACTGGAAAATCTGATTTTGGAAGTTAGCTATGAATTTAAGATTAAATGCCAGAACAAAACAGCTCTACTTCAGGCCGTTATGTGGCGGATATTTCGTACGATCGGTCCAACGCATATTTTAAATAACGTTGAAGAAGATTTTGTCTGCGAATTAATGAATGATCGACAAGATATCGTTTTAAATTTGAAAGCTAAATTCAGTGAAATTTATGACGATCTAACCGTTCATTCTCTAGATAAAAAAAATATGATTTATCAATCCATTTATACTTTAGTTTCACAATGGTCTGAATTTCGTTCGGAAATACGTAAGCCAACGATTAAAATCCACGCTGCATTGCTATTAGATGCACCAGCCGGGCATTTAAAAATGCTAAAAGAAGAAATCGAATATCATTTTAGAAATACATATGAAGTTGATATTTTATTGCCAATAGCACAAAATTCTGTGAATCAGCTAAAACACTATGATTGTGTCCTAACCAATGGCTTTAATACTGGCGATCTAGGAGATGTGAAAATTATTGGCGTCCCTAATTATTTTGGAGAAGAATTTGTCAAAAAACTACATCATTTTTTGATCAACAAAAAGGAAGAATTACACGTTTTTAGAAAGAATATACTCATCTAAAAAGCAAAACAAGTTGAATATACATATTGAGAAAGAGGCTGAACGATACAGTAACAATCATAGTAGTATTTCCGAATGAACATCCAAAGAGCAGTTATCGTTACATTAACTATAAAAAAAGTAAGCGTGCTATTTAGTGAAAACGATTCTGTTTGTTGCATAGATCTACCTAGTAAAGGGACCCGAGATGAATGATTGTCTTTGGTCTCCTATTTTTTTACTTTGCATCACGAACAACTCAATGGATCGGTAGAAAAAATAAAAGATTATGAAAGATATTTTACCAAGGGCTCGGTATATTAAGGTTATTTTTAAAGATTGGGATATGCTAAAAATAAAACAAGGAGTATTTATCTGTTAGGAGAGGAGAGATGTAATAGAAATGAGAGAAATATTAGACGGTCGTTTGAGACGCCAATTGAATATTTTAGAAATCCTTTGGAATACGGAATGGATTACGACTGCGGAATTAGCTGAAAAAATTGATAGTTCAGAAAAAACCATTCGAAATGATCTATCTCAAGTCAACGAAATGATTGAGCCTCTATCAATTGAAACTTCTTTTAGAGCAGGAATCATTTTAAAGAAAGATATCACAACGCCTAAGTCATTTATCTATTCAAAAATTCTTGAAAAGAGTCTAGAATACACATTACTGGAAACGATTTTCCTAGGAAAAGTTACTTCTAAAGAAGAGCTTAGTGATTTGCTTTATATTTCAGAAACTCAGGTATCAAGGGTAATTAATCGAATCAATCAAGAAATCCGGTTTTTCGATTTTCAAATTACCAATCAAATCAAAATTATCGGAAACGAAGGGAATATCAGAGACTTCTTTTCAGTATATTTTTCTGAGAAATATCATTTGCCCGAAAAATTGATACAAAAAGAAGAAAGAAATTTGATTTCAGAGATCATTGATATATTCATCAAAGAAAATACGATATGGGCAATTGTGAACAATGACCATCATTTATTTTTGGGAAATTTAAAATTTCAATTGTATGTCTGTTTTACACGATTGAAGCAAGGCTATCAATTAGAAGTTAACGAGATACCTTTTCATTTTACACATCTAATGAACGAAAAAAAACTAGTAGAAAAAATACATAATGTCTTTGGCATCAAAAGTGTAAAAGAAAATCTTCAGCAATTATTTTATGAATTCCATCAGCCAATTAATCCAATCGCTCGCTTTCATTCAGAAGGAGTTGAAATCGATTCGGTCTCAATAAAGAAACAGATCGGCTATGTGATTACTTTGCTGGAAGAACGTTTTGGATTACTTTGCGAGAATCGAGATAAATTGATTCATGATATTTATTGGACGACCATGAGTTCGGTGCGACCTACTTATATTTTATACAATAAAAAAACGGATTTTTTTGAAAATACGTTGAAGGTAAGTCCTGAGTTAGTTACCGCATTAAGAGATGAATTTTTTGATATTTACTTTTCTCTTGGTAATCCATTTTTATCTTACTTAGATGAAATGATCCAGCAATCCATCTTCAAATTATTAACTTCTTGGTCTGAACTATGGGTACGCGTGAGAGAAAGTAAAGCAAGTATCAATGTAGCACTTTTATTGGATAGCTCTTACGATCATATGCGGATGCTCAAAGAGGAAATTCAATTTTATTTTAGACATAATATCAAAATTGAGATACTCGATCCTACTACTCAAATACAAAAGGGCTATTTACAAAAGTTCGATTGCCTTTTAACAGATGTATATTCGCCTGACCATTTCGGTATTCCAACGATTGGGATGTCTAGTTATTTTGATGAAGATATCATTAATAAATTAGTTGATTATTACCATATAAAAGTTAATTCCAGTATGGATAGTTAGTTTGCACTATGACTATAAATTTCGGAAAAGTTTCCGCTTATCAACTGATATGGCTAAAAATTAAGTATTATTTTTTAGATGTTCTAAGCTAATCATCTTTTTGTTACATAACAATTACTAATGGAAAAGGTATTTACCAATCTATCGGTAAAACTTGGTTTTCATTCTATTTTATTTTTACGGATAATATTATTGTGGAGGTTGCGTCGTTAAAGTATTGGAGGTGAAGAGCGAAATAAAAAGAGTGATGTATTATTTGATAGGTGTTTTAATGGTTAGTCTTTTCATTACAACAAACTGTCATGCACAAACCACAAATGAACAAACGATTCAAGTTGAAGCAATAATAGGAGTATGGGATGCGGACGCAGATGCCAGTACAATTGATAACGTAAGTGACGCAGGAACCAAAGAAAAAGCAACTATAACGATCACACCATCTGATTCAGGTTCTTCAAAAAAAGTGAGACTTCCACAAACTGGTGAACAATTGAGCGTTTATATGATGTTACTTGGAACAATTGTATCCCTTTTCTCAACGGTTATGTTGATTGAGCTCAATCGAGAAAAAAACTATATCATGTAATTTTATTTTTATGGAAATGTTGTGAGACGTTTTCAGCGAGGAGAGAGACAGAATAATGAAGAAGTTGACAAATGTGTTACTAGTATCATCTATTTTATTAGGTGGATTTGGGATTGGAACAATGAATGCAAGTGCAGAAACAGTTAAAGATAATGAATTAGGCTGGATTCCTGGATTAAGTGACCCTGAGGATGACAGCGCAACTATTCAAGGAAAAGATAATGCACAAATTGGAGTGGATGGCTGGATTGGTCCATGGGATCCGGTCGGACCGGAAGATGTATCTTATGTTGACATCACTGTACCTACAAAAGTACGTTATGCAAATGCGGTAACAGATGATGGCCAGCCACTTCCTAATATCTTATCACCTATTTATACCGTAACAAATAATTCTAGTGCACGTAGAGTCAAGATTGAAATATCAAAATTTGAAGAAAAAAGTCAATCGGGTGTAAGACAAGATTTATACTTTACGCCAACAAATGAAGCGGGCGTCCGTTTACAAAGTGTTGCGGGTCAATTTCTTAATAGCCCTACTTATTTAACAGAATTAGATAAATCTTCATCTAAAACGTTAAAATTCGAAGGAAAAATCGCTGAAGGATTTAAAGAAAATCAAGTGGTTAGACCAAGTTACGAAATAACGTTTAATTTCACTGCTTTAAAAGATACTGAATCATAAAAAAGCGTGATTTGTTTCATTTATATCATATATTATTGGAATTCCCAGCAGAATAAACAGGGAATTTCGCACATAGTAACAATGACATGACTGTCTTAGAATACCATTTAGCAGGATTCCAAATAGTTGGAGTTCTGCTAATCATTGAAAGTATAAACTGTTGGAACGAAAGAAACTAGTTGATCAACAAAAAAACTTGTGGATTGTTTGAAAAAAAATAAAAGTAAATGCTTAACGAATGATTTTTTTATCCATCTGGTTGAGACGATTTGTTTTTGATTTTATCAGAAAGGGAGATTTTTAAATGGCACATAAAGCAAAACAAAGAAAAAAAAGCACATATATCCTGATAACCTTCTCTGTAGTACTTTTGATATTGGGGATCAGTGGATACTTCTATTTTAATCAATCTCCCCCTCAAGTCGTTACAGGATTGCCAGATTTTGATGAGAACATCACTCAGTTGAATAATGGCGAATTATTAAAAAAGATGCAGGAAGAAGTCGATAAAGACAATGTTCGGATTGTATTGAAGCATGAAATCGAATTAAATAAAGAGGGAAAAGCCCACGTGGATGTACGTAATGTGGGTGTCAACTCCTATAATATACAAGTAGAATACTATTTAGCATCTAATCAAAAAAAATTATATGTTTCAGGATTGATTCCACCCAACAATGGGATTGAATCGGTTGCTTTCAAGAATATGCCTTCCTCGGGTACGCATGGCATAAAGATATATTATAAAGTATATGATGAAAAAGAACTAATCAATACAACAACCATTGATGGAACACTCCGTATTGATTAACGAATCATAGCTAGCATAATAAAAAATAGTTATTTAGAGGCGGGCCAAAGCTTGCTTTATTATCTTAGTTCACTCGAAAATTCACGAAGTAGGTTTTGTTTTAACTGGTTTACTTGGGATCCTTTAAAGAGGGTCCTTTTTTATTTCACTAAAAGTACATAATTACCAAGAAATAGGAATTTTTCGGTTTGTTTTTTCGGATAGAATTAACTAAACTTTAGATGAAAACGTTGTTTATTTACTTGTTTGAAAGATTCACATAGTAAGAAGAAAGTAAGGAGGCAGAACTATTAAATCAATCAAATTAGAAAAAACGGATTATCGATTTTATGAATTAGAACAAGTCCAAAGACATAATCAAAGAGAAATAGTTGAATCAAGTATTGTACAACCAGATAAAACATCTTTAAATTATGATGTTTTAAATAAGAAATTTATTGACTATAAAAAGATCATTAGAAAATATTTGACCCATTTATCTTCAACAAAATCGATTCATTCTAATTGGACAATATTAATTGAATGGCGAATCATCTTTAAAGAATCGGCATTAAAAAAATTATCAGTAAGAGAAACAAAACTATTTTTTTTACAAATTGTTCAAACCTTTCAAAAACTATACGGTCTATCGAATATCATTTATGCACATGTTCATTTTGATGAAGAGAAACCACACTTACATATTGGCCTAATACCCATGAAAGAAGGACGTCTCAATTCTGCTTATATTATGTCCAAATATAAAAACTGTGAAATAGAAACAGAATTACTCAAAAAGTTAGAAGCAGTTCTTCAACAAAATAAGACATCCATCTATCGAAAAAAATCGACAAATGATCATATGAAAGAACAATTGAATGCTGAGTATCAAGAATACAAAGAACTGTATACTAAATTACTTCACCACTCGTTGTTGCCTTCTGAGGTGGGGATGAAGAAACCAGGAAGAGAAACAGACAACTACTCAAATCATATGACAGACGAAAAGAGTAAAACAATAGACGAATTACATAAAGAAAACAATTATTTGAATTCATTAGTGAAACGATTGAAAGCAGAGAACAACTATTTATTGAACGTCATGAAAGAAACAAAAAATAATTTTGAGCAGTTAGACAAACACAACTGTTCAAAAAACACGATGAACGAACCACCATTTGCCAAACTGGAATTAGAAAATCGAAATTACCAAAAAAATTGACAGAAAGGATACCATTTCTGCCAATTTTTTTCATTTACGCTTTGCTTAGTAAAAAAAACGAAGATCCTAAAGAGGGACCTTCGCTTTTTAAACAAGCTATTTTATATTAGTACCAACCGTTTGCTTCCCAGAAAGATTTAGCTGCTTCCCATGAGCCGTAACGAGAAGATACGTATTGTTCAGCAACTCGTTCTTGGTTTGCTGCTGAATAGTCACCATTTAAGTAAGAAGAATCTAATTGGTAACGTCCGATGTAACGACCGTTTGTTGCTGTATAAGAACCGCTAGATTCTTTTTGAGCGATCCATTCTTTCGCTGAGCTTGTGTTTGTTGTTGCTGGTGTTGCTTGTGCCGCTGTTTGCGTTGCTTGAGCAACTGGTTGGGCAGGTGCTGCTTGTTGAACTGGTTCTTGCTTCACTGGTTGTTCAGCCACTGTTTTTGTTTGAGCAGGCGCTTGGTAAGCTGTTTGTGTTGTTGCTGCTTGTTCGCCTGTTGGGATTGTTAATTGTTGACCTGAATAAATCAAGTTGATGTTTGAGATTGAATTTTTTTCTGCAATAGTTTGGATCAAGGAGTTATCACCAACGTATTTTTGAGAAATCGTTGATAGCGTATCACCTGATTGAACGGTATAAGCTTCGTCCGCATGTGCAGATGTTCCCATAAAGAATAGTGCGCCGGCAGTCAAAGTTGTTCCTAATAGTAATGTTTTAAGTGATTTCATGTAAAAGCTCCTTCGTAAATTTAAAAATAGTTTTGTTGTGACCAACGAGGAATACTTTACCACGGGGATATATTTCATAGGTAATAGCTTTATGACAAATCTACCTTTTTTGTAATATTTGAAGTAACATATGTAATCGAAAGCGATTTCTTTGTCGTAAAATCAAGCATAATGTCTCTGAAAAGAGTAGCTGTCTAGTTATTAAGAAAAGGTTAATCTCACGTTTTTTTGTAGAAAAAATCTCTCTTTTGTCTCGAATAACGCTTACATGAATATAAATAAAAACAGTCATGAGCATACAAACTAACGCTCATGACTGTTTTATTTATATTAGGAACAGAGGATAATTAAAAAATTATCGTTCTACTCTATTTGTAATAAGTGGAAAGAATTTCAAACAATAAATAGCACAAATTCCTACAATAATATAGATCGCTTTAGCTAGAATTGTCGTAGATCCACCTGCAATAGTAGCAACTAAATCAAATTCTAATAAACCAACCAATAACCAATTTAATCCACCAACGATCAACAATGTTAAAGCAATAATGTCTAAAGTTTTCATTTGTTATTTCTCCTCTCCATATTTGACATACTCTAATTATAAACTAATTTTTATATTAGTACTAAAATACTGCTTAAGCTTATAAAATAAGGTTATAAGCTGGTAATGTCATCTTTATTTATAAGAATACGAGTTTGATGATGAGAAAAAAATGAAATATATAGGTCAAGAAAGAGAAATGTCCAATGGAAAGCAAAAGGATTCAAGAACTGTAAACAAGCGTTACACTATTTAAAAGAATCGATTGAATAAGAGTTCAATTATGGTTCCTAATATTCATCGTTCTCATAATTCTTTTACAGTATAGGTCATAGGTTGTAAGTATAAAAAATGATTAAGATGGGCAAAATAGAAGGCATGCAGATAAAACAATACTGATTTCATTGCTTAATCGTAATAAGGAGAAATAATCAAAAAAGCTATCTTATGAAACATAAGAAGGAACTGTCCATGGTAATCATTAGCAGTAAATTAACAGGAAGAGTAAAATAGAAAGAAGAATTTATGCGTAAAGTTATCAGAAGTCAGGTCGTTTAGTATAACGAACAGTAAGTTTATTAATAAGACGTGAATAAGAAAACAAAAAAACGTAGAGCACGGAATGCTCTACGACTAGTCATTGATGCAGACGATGGGATTTGAACCCACACGAGCGTACGCTCACAAGACCCTCAATCTTGCATGTCTGCCGTTCCATCACGTCTGCGTATAATAACAATAAATTAATGATAGCGAGTATTTCCGCAGATGTCAAGATGAAAAGGGAGAGAAAAAGTGGAAAAATATGATGGGGAGTTTTCTACCTTAGGAATGAGTGTTGGGCTAATTCTTGGTATTGTATTGAAAGATTTGTCTGCCGGAATTTTTTTGGGTGTTATTTGCGGAATTGCTATGGACTGGGGTGCGAATTTATTCAATGAATATCGACGGAAATGAGTTTGAAAACTAACTAAAATTTCTTATGGTTTTACTTAAAATTGTGGTAAATTTTAGAGGGATAGAGTATGATATTGAAAATAAGTAAAAAATAAAAAATCAGAAATTTCTGTTTATTTTGAAATGAGGGATTGGATAGCGTTATGAGAGAATTTGAAAAATCCAATAAACTAGAAGGCGTAAGCTACGACGTACGTGGACCTGTGTTAGAAGAAGCCGAACGTATGCAAGAAGAAGGGATCAGTATTTTAAAGTTAAATACTGGAAATCCTGCCCCCTTTGGATTTGAAGCGCCAAATGAAGTGATACGTGATTTGATTATGAATGCACGAGATTCAGAAGGCTATTCTGATTCTAAAGGCATTTTTTCAGCAAGAAAAGCGATTGAACAATATTGTCAAATCAAAAAGTTCCCCAATGTGACGATCAACGACATTTATACAGGGAATGGAGTCAGCGAACTGATCACAATGTGTATGCAAGGTCTACTTGACAATGGGGATGAGGTTTTAGTTCCGATGCCTGATTATCCATTATGGACGGCTTCAGTATCATTGGCTGGTGGAAAACCTGTTCATTATATATGTGACGAACAAGCAGAATGGTATCCTGATATTGATGACATTAAATCAAAAATAACGAGTAGAACAAAAGCAATCGTGATCATCAACCCTAATAATCCAACTGGAGCATTGTATCCAAAAGAGATTTTAGAGCAAATCGTGGAGATTGCTCGTCAAAATCAATTGATTATTTATTCTGATGAAATTTATGATCGTTTAGTCATGGATGGTTTAGAACATATTCCAATCGCTACCTTGGCACCAGATTTATTTGTCGTGACGTTGAACGGTTTATCTAAATCCCATCGTGTTGCAGGATTTCGTGTTGGCTGGATGGTGTTGAGTGGAGATAAATCACATGTTAAAGGCTATATTGAAGGATTGAACATGCTTTCTTCGATGCGTCTTTGTTCCAATGTATTGTCTCAGCAAATCATTCAGACGGCATTAGGTGGTTATCAAAGTGTGGATGAATTATTATTACCTGGTGGGCGTATTTATGAGCAACGAGAATTTATTTACAATGCCATTAATGACATTCCCGGCCTTTCTGCAGTAAAACCTAAAGCAGCGTTTTACATTTTTCCTAAGATTGATACGAAGCGTTTCAATATTTTAGATGACGAAAAGTTTGTTTTAGATTTCCTACATGAACATCATATCTTGCTGGTTCATGGTGGGGGATTTAATTGGCATCAACCGGATCATTTTAGAATCGTTTATTTACCAAAGATGGATGATCTGAAAACGACTGCTGTCAAAATGCGTGAATTTTTATCGACTTACCGACAAAAATAGCCTGTCATGGATGTTTTTACTCAAAAGAGCCGAACTCAAGTTTTGGCTCTTTTTGGTGTGAGAGATGAAATAATCACTAGCTAAATCAAAAATAAGGAAGGAAAAAAGTCGGACAAGTTTTTGATAGGACTTTTCTTGATGTTTCTTCTTCCGTAAAGTAAAATATTGGTATAATGCGAATACGCATATTTTGAAGGAGGATGCTTATGGAAACGTTGGTCGCTTCCTTTGGTACAATCATAAAAGAAATTCGAAAAGAACAGAAGATGACACAAAAAATGCTTTCGCAAGATATTTGTTCACAGAGTGTTTTAAGCAGAATTGAAAATAATGAAGAGCTACCAAATGTTGTTGTAATGGCACAAATTTGCCAACGTTTAGGCGTAACGATCGATCATGTCATGCGTTTATCTCATGGGAAAATTCGAGCGGTCTTAAAGAATTTTGAGTTAACAGACTTGTATTTTCAGCAACGAGATTATCGCAAGCTGGAACAAGTGTTAAAATCGCCAGAGGTTACAGAAAATTTGTACGAAGCTGCGGATTTTCAAAAATATTATTATTATTTAGGCGTCTGTGAATTTACATTACGAAAAAATATTACTCAAGCACTTAGTTATTTAAAAGAAGCGCTCTCCTATTCGACGTTAAAAGATCGAACACAAGTGACGGATGTTGAGATCCAGCTAGTCAGTTGCATTGGCAAAATCTATGGCGTAGCTGGCAAAACTGCGGAAGCTAGGTACTATTTAAGTCGTAGTATCCAACTCTTCCAAGAGACGATCCAAGATCGAACCAAAAGTGAGTTTACTCAAATTTTTTATAACTATGGAAGCTTTTTGTTGCACCAAGGAGAAATTGAACTATCTTTAGAACAAGTAAATCAAGGAATACGGTGGGCGCAAGATAAAAATAGTTATTATTACCTTAACGATTTATTTATTTTAAAGAGTTTGATTTATAAAAAGAAAGGTGAAATCAATAAAGCTCTCTTTTATGAAGAATTGGCACAATCAGTTAAAAAAATAGCAAAAAGTCTCTAAATGGTGTAGACCATTCTTGACTTATCTCCAAAATAAGAGTACCTTTAGGATAGAAAATCAAAGGAGAGAGAAGAATGAGAACTTTTATCTACGCAGACAAATTCTTTTTGTCATCCGGTGTCAAAAATGCAGGTTATCTTGAAATCACTGATGGTCTTTTTGGGGAGTATACCCAAAACACACCTGAAGGAGAAGTCAATATCATTGATCAAAGCGGAAAATGGATCGCTCCTGGTCTAGTTGATACGCATATTCATGGCTATATGAACCATGATGTGATGGATAATGATGCAGAAGGTGTGAAAGCAATGTCAGAAGGATTGCTTTCTTGTGGAGTAACATCGTTTTTACCAACTACTTTAACATCAAGTAAAGAACGTTTAAAAGATGTAGCTGAAACAATTGGAAAAATGTACCAAGAAGCTCCTGGAGCAAAAATTAAAGGAATCTATTTTGAAGGACCATTCTTTACGGAAGAACATAAAGGGGCGCAAAATCCAAGTTATTTTGGAGACCCTGATCTTGATACTTTCCATGAATGGCAAGAAGCTTCTGGCGGACTGATCAAAAAAATTGCCCTAGCCCCAGAACGAAAAGGCGTTGAAGAGTTTGTCAAACAAGTGACAGATGAAGGCGTGGTTGTTTCATTGGGTCATAGTAATGCGACGATCGATGAAGCACAAAAGGCAGTAGAAGCAGGTGCTAGTGTCTTTGTCCATGCGTATAATGGCATGCGTGGATTAAATCATCGTGAACCTGGAATGGTTGGTGCGCTACTATCGCTAGAACATGTTTTTTCAGAATTGATTTGTGATGGGCATCATGTTCATCCAAATGCTGCTCAAATTTTAATGGAAAAAGCAGGTCATGACCATGTGGCATTGATCACTGATTGCATGATGGCTGGTGGAATGCCTGATGGCAATTATAATTTAGGAGAATTTCCAGTGGTCGTGAAAGATGGAACTGCTCGCTTAGAATCAGGTAATTTAGCAGGAAGTATCTTGAAATTAAAAGAAGCAATCAAAAATGTAGTAGACTGGGGATTAGCTACACCTGAACAAGCTGTGATGATGGGAAGCTTAGTACCAGCAATCAGCTGCAAGATCGATGATACTTGTGGCAAGATCGCAAAAGGACGGGACGCTGATTTTATCGTATTGAATCCAGATATGACTTTAGAAGCAACATACCTAGATGGTGTAGAACGTTATCACGCTTAATAAAAAGACTGTTATTAAGTAAGTAAGAGCGAACCATCGCTGAAAGGCTGATTTGAAGAGCTTTGACTTAATGGATCAGGTCATTTTATTTGAACATCATTCGTAAATAAGCAAAAGCCGATGTGGTTGGGACAGAACCTTGTTCCATTCACACCGGCTTTTTTTTAACTGATTTGGATGACTTTCACCCCAACATTTTTGATTTCAGCAATTACTTTTTCAGAACAAAACTTGTCAGTAATCAAATAATCAAAAACAGAAATATCTGCAATTTTAAATTTTGATGTTAAACCAATTTTACGATGATCAGCAACTAGAATTTTACATTTAAACGTTTGACGAATCATCATTTCATTGATCGTTGATTCATTGAGAATTTTAGTTGTTACGCCATTATCGATCGACACACCACTGCAACCAATGATACAGACATCAGCATTCATTGAAGAAATGGTATTTAATGCGATATCACCCACTAATGCTTCTTTTGGAAAGCGCATCTCACCTCCAGTCAAGATATAATTGCAGTTTTCTTTATGAGGGGAGTAAGTGATTTTTACGTTATTTGTGACAATTGTCAGGTGATTGGCACGTACATATTCAACCACTTTAAGTGCAGTAGAACTAGAATTAATGAATACGGTATCATAATCATTGATGTATTTACAAGCTTCACGAGCGATTGATTGTTTTAGTCGTTCTGGTCCAGATTGATCAAAGTCTGTACGATTATCATAATTATAAGAACAATACCCGTAATTGCGAATGATCTCATTTTTTTCTTCTAATAAATTTAGGTCTCTGCGTATTGTACTAATAGAGACTTTTAAAGATTCAGCTAACTCATATGTTGTCATTTGCTCTTTTTGTTGTAATCGCTCCAAAATATCCTTTTGACGCTTCTCAATATTGACAATGGAATTTTTCATTATTTACCCTCCTATTTGTTGCCTATGTATATGATTTTTATCGCTTCAAAGATTCATATAAAGTTTATTAACTATATATATCATACTAAAAAAATCATTTAACTTACAAAAACGATCATATAAATAACAAACAGTCATATAAAAGGGTTTTCATGTTTGTCGTTGCATATTATGATTTAGATATCAACAAAAGAAAGTTCTTGAGAGGAGAATTACAATGAGCAAACATGTCAATGATGTCACAAAAGAAAATTGGGTTTTAGAAACATTTCCTGAATGGGGTACCTACTTGAATGAAGAGATCGAAACAGAAGAAGTAAAAGAAGGAACGGTTGCGATGTGGTGGTTAGGTTGTACCGGGATTTGGTTAAAGACGCATAAAGGGACAAATATTTTGTGTGATTTATGGTGTGGGACAGGTAAACGTAGTCATGGAAATGGGATGATGAAAAAAGGGCATCAGATGATGCGAATGAGTGGGGTTCAAAAAATGCAACCGAACTTGCGGACGCAACCTTTTGTGATTGACCCTTTTGAAATGAAAAGTGTAAACGCTTTAGTTGTCACGCATATCCATTCGGATCATTTGGATATCAATACAGCAGCTGCTGTTCATCAAAATTGTCCGAATGCAAAATTCATTGGTCCTCAAGAAGTAGTAAATACTTGGTTGAACTGGGGAATTCCAAAAGAGAAAACGATAATCGTCAAACCAGGAGATGAAGTCAAAATTGAGGATGTAACTATCGTTGCTTTAGAAGCATTTGACCGTACAGCATTAGTCACTTGTGAAGATCCAGAGGAAACTTTAAAAGGGAAAATACCTCAAGAAATGGATGAGATCGCTGTGAATTATCTATTTGAAACATCGGGTGGAAATATTTATCATGCTGGAGACTCTCATTATTCTAATATGTTTGCGAAACATGGGAACGAACATACTATTGATGTTTGCCTAGGTGCATATGGTGAAAATCCACGAGGTATCACGGATAAAGTGACTTCTGTCGATATGTTGCGAATGGCTGAGTCATTAAAGGCTAAAGTAGTCATCCCTGTTCATTATGATATCTGGGCAAATTTTATGGCTGATCCAAAAGAAATTACCGAAATATGGAAGTTTAAAAAGGATCGCTTGAAGTACGATTTTAAACCATATATCTGGCAGGTAGGAGGCAAGTTTACCTATCCAACGAACAAAGACGACCTAGAATTTAATTTCTACCGTGGTTTTGAGGATGTATTTTCTGTAGAAAACGATACACCATTCCCGTCATTCTTATAGAAAAGAGGCTAACAACATGTTGAAATATTTTTTGGATCAAGGCTTGGTGAAATATTCCGATAAAGAAATTACTGATTGGAAGGAAGCTGTTGCTGAAAGCTGTCAACTATTATTAGATAAAAAGTTGATTGATCAAAGTTACGTAGATGAAATCATCCAATGTGTAGAAGAACATGGTCCTTATATCGTGATTGTTCCCAAAGTAGCAATGCCACATTCTTCAGCAGATAGTGAAGGAGTTTATGGAACAGCTATATCATTCACTAAAATGAAAAGACCCATTCAATTCGACCAAGAAGAAAAATCAGCAAGTTTATTCTTTACTTTAGCAGCCAAAAATGTAAATCAGCATATGGAAAATATTCAAAAATTGTCTGAGTTGTTGATGATAGATGGGCTAATTGATCGTTTGGCAGATACCGATTCGATTGAAGACTATCGAGTGGTGATGCAAGAGTATAACTTATAGGAGGAAAAAAGAATGGCTGATTTTTTATTGAGCATTTGGACTTATTTCGCTACAAACATCTTAACTCAACCAGCTTATCTGATTGGTTTTATTGTACTGCTAGGGTACATTCTCTTGAAACGTCCATTTTATGAGTGTATTGCTGGTTTCTTGAAAGCAACAGTCGGTTACTTCATTTTGACGGTTGGTTCAGGAGGATTAGTAAACAACTTCCGCCCCATTTTAGTAGGTTTAAAAGAACGGTTTAATCTGGATGCGATGGTCACCGATCCATATTTTGGACAAAATGCCGTTGACTCTGGATTAGAGGAAACATTTGGTCGTACATTTGGGGATGTCATGATTTTACTTTTGATTGCTTTTGTTATGAATATCTTACTCGTTCGTTTTCAAAAATATACAAAATTACGTTCGGTTTTTACAACTGGAAATGTTCAGATTCAACAATCTGCAACTGCTTTTTGGATATTATTATTTTGTTTTCCCTCTTTAGGAAGAATTCAAGTTCTGATTTTTATGGGACTGATTTTAGGCTGTTATTGGGCAGTAGCTTCTAATTTAACAGTTGGTATCACCCAGGAGTTAACCGAGGGCGCGGGTTTTTCTGTGGCACATCAGCAAATGTTTGGTATCTATATATTTGCGAAGTTAGCCGAGTTTTTAAAGAAACGTGATCAAAAAAAAGAACACTCTAAAAAAGTGGATAAAAAATTGGAAGATATTGAATTACCAGGTTTTTTATCTATATTTAATGAAAATATGGTAGCAACTTCTTTATTAATGCTTTTATTTTTTGGAATTATTTTGTTAGTGCTAGGAAAAGATTATTTGATTCAAGCACAGTTTATGCAAGAAGGACAAAGTTTCTTGTTCTATATTATGACAACATCATTGAATTTTGCTGTCTACCTAGCCATTTTACAATTAGGAGTCCGTACTTTCGTGGATGAGCTAACACAATCTTTTCAAGGGATCTCAAATACAATCCTACCAGGTGCGGTTCCTGGGATTGACGTAGCTGCTACTTTTGGTTTTGGTTCACCTAACGCCGTAACCATTGGCTTCTTGTTTGGTGCCTTAGGTCAATTTTTGATGATTGCCTTACTCATTTTGTTCAAATCACCAACCATCGTGATTGCTGGTTTTATTCCACTGTTCTTTGACAATGCAGTTATCGCAGTTTTTGCCAACAATCGAGGTGGTTTCAAAGCCGCCTGTCTGTTCCCATTTCTTTCTGGAATCATTCAAGTTGGTGGATCGGCCGTTTTTGCAACTTGGATCGGCATGTCAAAATATGGTGGCTATCTCGGTATGTTTGACTGGGCCACTGCTTGGCCATTATTTACTGTAATGATGAAGTTTTTGGGGTATGTTGGTATCGCATTAGTCGTGGTTGGGCTATTGATTATTCCACAATTACAATACCGTAAAAATCCAGACGGGTACTTTTTGATCGTCGATGATTATGAGCAATATGCAGAAAAATATCACAACGAGAATTAAATACAACAATAAAATTAAAATGAACACATAGGAGGAAAACATAATGAGAATTTTAGTATCTTGCGCAAACGGGTCGGGAACAAGTTTGATGATGATGAGAAGCGTCGAAAAGGCAATGAAAGAACTAGGTGTGTCAATTACCAAAATCCATCATTGTGCAATTTCTGAAGGAAAAAGTTCTGCGTCTCAGTATGATGTCGTTTTTACACCAGTCAATTTTTTGAATATGTTTATCCAAGCAGAGAAAAAAGGAATTACAGTGATTGGTATTAAAAATGTCATGTCAGCCAAAGAAATTGGTGAAAAATTTGCTGAATCAGCGTTGTATCAAAAATCTAAATAAAAGAGGAAGACAAAATGAGCAGACCAAAATTACAGATTGCTTTGGATCATAATGATTTAGAACAAGCATTAGCAGATGTATTTCAAGTAGGGGATATTGTCGATATCATTGAAATTGGAACCATTTTATGTCTGCAAGAGGGGCGCAAAGCCATCAGCTGTATTCGTAGCATGTTTCCAAGGAAAACAATTGTTGCTGATACAAAATGTGCGGATGCCGGGGGAACGGTAGCCAAAAATGTAACTGATGCCGGTGCGGATTTTATGACTGTTATCTGCTGTGCTACTCTGCCAACCATGGAAGCAGCTCAAAAAGAAGTGAAGGCATTGCAAGTCGAACTGTATGGGGATTGGACCTATGAACAAGCAGCTGAATGGCGGAGGATCGGTATCCAACAGGTGATCTATCATCAAAGTCGAGATGCATTACTTTCTGGTGAAACTTGGGGAGAACGGGATCTGACAAAAGTAAAGAAATTGATAGAAATGGGCTTTGCAGTTTCTGTGACAGGTGGATTAAACGTGGAAACATTGAAATTATTCGCAGGGATTGAAGTGGAAACTTTTATAGCTGGAAGAGGGATTTCTAGTGCGGACGATCCTGCAAAAGCAGCCAATGATTTTAAACAAGAAATGATTCGCATTTGGGGGGAATAGACTTGGCTCAAATCGGAATTTATGAGAAGGCACTACCAAAAGATATCTCTTGGAAAGAGCGCTTTTTATTAGCAAAGGAACTTGGTTTTTCCTTTATTGAGATGTCGATTGACGAGACAGATGAACGCCTAGCTCGACTCAATTGGTCTGACGAGATGATCAATCAAATACGCAAAGACATGAAAGAGACGGGCATACGGATCAATTCCATTTGTCTGAGTGGTCATCGCAGGTTTCCTTTTGGCTCTTCAAATGAAGCGTATCGGATAAAAGCCAAAGAATTGATGGTCAAAGCGATCCGACTTGCTCAGCGCTTAAGTATCAAAATTATCCAAGTAGCCGGATACGATGTCTATTATGAAAAAAAAACAAGGCTATCACGAAAACTATTTATTGAAGGACTTGAAGAAAGCGTCAAAATAGCTTCTGAATATGGAATAATCTTGTCAATTGAAATTATGGATGATCCATTTATGAATTCAATCACTAAATTTTTAGAAATCAAACGCCAGATTGATTCACCATATCTTCAAGTTTATCCAGATTTTGGTAACCTTTCGGCTTGGCAAGAAAACGATCCAGAACGTGAACTAGAAAAAGGGATCAATTGGATTTCTTCCATCCACTTAAAGGATACCTATCCAGTAACAACTGAATCATCAGGTCAATTTCGTGATGTTCCTTTTGGCGCAGGCTGTGTTGACTTTGAGGGTTTGTTAAAGAAACTCAAACAGATGAATTATAATGGGTCATTTTTAATTGAAATGTGGAGTGAAAAAAATCCGGATTTTAAAAAAGAAATAGCAGCAGCAAAAAGCTATCTTTATCCGAAGCTAAAGGAGGCAGGTTATGAGTTTGCGTAATCCGATCATTAAAGAAATGAAACAACGTGTTTATGAAGCGAATTTGGCACTACCTCAATATGGACTAGTTAAGTTGACTTGGGGCAATGTCAGTGAGATTGATCGAGCGCTTGGGGTGATCGTGATCAAGCCAAGTGGTGTAAAGTATGAACAGATGGCTCCCGAACAAATGGTAGTGACTGATCTAGCTGGAAATCCGCTAGAAGAAGATGGGATGAAGCCCTCTTCTGATTTATCGACTCATGTGATTTTGTATCAAGCTTTTGAAAAAATCAATGCTATCGTCCACACGCACTCCACTCATTCAGTCATGTGGGCGCAGGCTGGTCGAGACTTGCCTGCCTATGGAACAACTCATGCGGATGTTTTTTATGGAACGATTCCTTGCACACGGCAATTAACTGAAAAAGAAGTTAAAAGTGCTTATGAAAGAAACACTGGTCATGTGATTGTTGAAACGTTTCAAGAGAGACAATTAGCTCCCACTGAAGTTCCTGGTGTATTCGTTTATGGACATGGCCCATTTACTTGGGGTGAAACCCCTGCAAAGGCGGTAGAGAATAGCTTGATCTTAGACGAAATATGCTTAATGGCTAAAGAAAATGAAAAAATTAATCCTGCTATGCAATCTATTCCACAATATCTTTTAGATAAGCACTACTATCGAAAACATGGGATGCATGCATATTACGGTCAAAAATGACGAAGCTTGCGGTGGCTTACTTGAAGTCTTCACATTTATTGATTCGTAGCACTTAGTAGCAAATTTTATTCTTGATTTATAAAAGAGTTACTATGTCTGAGTTTGATGTCTGATGTCAAATTCAGACGTAGTTTTTTCTTGTATAAATATTTAGTTAACCCAAGCTACGATTCAACTAAAATTTCTAAACGCGTCACATATTCTTCTGGCTTATTCGTTTCGTGAAAATCAATCAGATAAGATTCATAAAATGGACTGGCTCTATGCAGCGAATGGGTAGCCAGGTAGTTCATGATAGCAGCGATTCCTTTCTTTCTTTGTTCATAATCGCCTTTAAAACTATAACTAAGGTAATTTCCAGCAGGGAGTATCTCAGCATCCTCATTTTTGATCGTAAGGTCAGGACAAAAATAAAAGACTTGATAGGTAAAAGGATCTTCTTCTAAATGAATGATACTGCCAAAAAGATTTTGATTATTAGTGCTTAATAAAGGTTCGTATTTTTTATGAAGTTCTTTTAACGAAAAGTCGATTTGTTCATCCGTTGCAACCGTAGAAGCTTTAAGAATCAGTCTTTTTGGTTGCTGCACTAATAGCACTTCTTGATAGTCTATGTTCTCTGCTTCTTCAATTAACTGGACACGTTCTTTTAAAAGCTCGATTTTTTTTTGTGAGTCACTGATGAGTTGATGAAGTGCCTCGATTTCAAAAGCTAATAATTCTTTTGTCTTGCTGATTTCTTTTTGCTTCAAATAATCGGCGATCTCAGTAATGGAGACGTCAAAATAACGTAGGTCACGGATGGTATTCAGTTGTTCAATGTGTTCGTAAGAATAATTTCGATAGCCATTTTCATCATAATCCGGTGTAATCAAACCTAATTTTTCATAATAGCGTAAAGTATGGGCTGTAATATCATAGAGCTTTGCTAATTCATTGATTTTCAAATCATCACTTCCATTGATCAGTCATTTTAAGTAAGGTTATTTTACTACGAAACGTGGGGGAAATGTGAATGGAATTGATTTTTTTATTCTACATAGATAGATTTGCTTAAATTTTTCTTGACCTTAGAGTCACTCTAACCTTTATGATTTGATCAGTAAGAATTATTGGAGGAAAAAAATGAAAGAATGGTACACCTTATCAATCATAGAAATCAAAGAAAAATTAATGGTAAAAAAAGCAATGAACGAACAAGAAAGGAACGAACGACAACTTAAGTATGGAAGAAACGTCTTAGAAAATGGTATTAAAGTTCCAGAATGGAAAAAATTTCTTTCTTACTTTCATGATGCACTGATGTACATTTTACTAGGAGCTGCGATCGTTAAGCTTTTTACAGGCGCATATATTGAAGGCAGTATGATTTTTTTAGTTGTTTTCTTAAATGCGCTGATCGGCTATTTACAAGAACGAAAGGCAGCTTCATCTTTAGACAGCATTGCGGAATTACTTAGTGAAAAAGCAGTCATCATCGAAAAGGGACAGCAAAAAGAGATTGCACCAGCTGATTTAGTGGTGGGGGATCAAATCGTATTAGCTGCTGGAGATATCGTTTCTGCAGATGTACGTTTGAGCGAAACGTTCAACTTACAAATTGATGAAGCAATTCTTACTGGAGAAACGCATGCGATCCAAAAGACGACCGACCCATTACCGCTTGAGACACCTTTAGCGGAACAAACAAATATGGCTTTTTCTGGGACTAAAGTGGAATCAGGTAGAGGAATAGGGATCGTAGTCGCTGTCGGAACTGCTACAGAAATTGGAAAAATCAGCACTTCATTAGGGTCGATCACAGAACAAGAAACACCGTTATTGAAGAAAATCAAAGAAATGAATACTAGTATATTTAAAGGAATCGCTGCGTTGATTTTATTGTTAGCTACCGTATCCTACTTTTATTATGGCATGACTTGGGGCTATATAGCGACAGCTGTCATTGCCTTGATCGTGTCTTCTATCCCAGAAGGACTTCCTTCGATCTTAACGATTATTTTATCTTCGGGTGTCAATCGAATGGCAAAGAAACAAGCAATCGTCAAAAATCTACCCACAGTTGAAACCTTAGGGGCAATGACAGTAATTTGTTCAGATAAAACAGGAACACTGACTAAAAATGAAATGACATTGGTTAGCTTAGCGACTAGAGAAGCGAACCATGGGGTGGAAATGCTTGAAGAAAAAAACTGGACCAAAAATGAGACTTGGCTTGTTGAAGCGATGCATAATTGTCAAGAAACCCAACTAACTCAAGGAGTATGTCCAACTTCAGGTAATGCCACGGAATTAGCTTTATTAAAATGGACCAATCAACAACCGATCGAACTTTATCCAGTCGTTGATAAAATCCCTTTCGACTCAGCTTACAAGTATATGGCGACCGTCCATGAGATTGCAGGAAAAAGGATTTTATTTGTGAAAGGTGCGCCAGATGTTTTACTGAATAAAGTGCAATATGAACTGGGATCAGATGGAAGACAACAACAGATAGATCATGCTATGTGGTTACAAAAAAACGAACAATTAGCGCAAACAGGCCAACGTGTCTTAGCGTTTGCAATGAAAGAGTTAAAGGATCGTGAATTGTCACATGAAGAATTAACGAATGAGCTGGTGATGATTGGGCTTAGTGGCATCATTGATCCGCCAAAGGAATCAGCTATTGCTTCAGTCAAGGAAATGCAACAAGCAGGGATCAGAGTAAAAATGATCACTGGCGATCATCAAGCAACAGCAAAAGCGATTGCTGAGGAATTAGGTTTAAAAAATGCTAAATCGGCGATTACGGGAACGGAACTAGATCAATTGACAGAAGAAGAATGGAAGATCGCTGTCCGTGAGAATGATGTTTTTGCCAGGACGACACCTGAACATAAATTGGCTATTGTGACCTATCTCCAAGAACAAGATGAAATTGTTGGAATGACTGGGGACGGCGTTAATGATGCGCCAGCTTTGAAAAAAGCCGATGTCGGGATCGCTATGGGAATCAAAGGGAGCGATGTTAGCAAACAGGCAGCAGACATGGTGTTGGTAGATGATAATTTTGAGACCATTGCAAAAGCCGTGAAAGAAGGACGACGTATTTTTGATAATTTGAAAAAGACGATTCTCTTTTATTTGCCAACTTGTTTAGCCCAAGGATTACTATTGCTCTTTTCATTGGTAGGAAATTTCCCATTACCTTTAACTACTGTACAAATCTTGTGGTTAAATCTAGTCGCTTCGATCACCCTTTCATACGCATTGGGTTTTGAAAAAGCAGATCAAGATGTTATGAATCGTCCACCGAGACCAATTAACGAAAAAATCCTATCAAAATATGCACTTTTGCGTATTTTATATGTTGGGATCATCATGACTATTTTAGGGTTCGTTGCAATGGATTTTGTTCCTGCTGAAGCGAAACAAACCGTTCTGATCAATGCGATGGTTTTTGGACAAGCCTTCTACATGGTTAATTGTCGAAGAGTGACTGAATTTAGTCTGACAAAAGATCTTTTTGAAAATCGGGCATTACTCTATTCGATTGGAGCGATGATCCTCTTACAAGGATTGATGTTAGTGTTCCCACCATTAAAAATTGCGATTGGGACAGTTTCGTTGACTGTCCAAGAAGCAAGCATCAGTTTACTACCTGGATTGGTTTTATTCCTTCTTGTTGAATTAGAGAAAGCTTTTGTAGGGATGACGGTAAAATCAACTCACAAACTAGATGCATGAGCCATTTTCTTTTTAAAGAATAGAAGCGAACAAAAATAATAAACGATCGCATCAAAGTTCTTTTATTGCCGGTGGGGTGTCCGCCCCACTGGCTAAATCGTCATTGGGAAATTGGTAAAACAAAATTATCGATCAAACTATACAGAAAGTTATTCTATTGGTATGATAGAACAAAACAGAGGAGGAGGCGATTACATGATTGGAGGGGTGGCATTAGAGACGATTTATTGGTATACACTTTTAACTTGTGCGGGGATTGCAGTTTTTCTGCTAGTCTTTGGAGATATTTTTGATTTCGATGGTCCAATTGACCCGATACTCATTGTCCCTTGGCTAACTTTTACCAGCCTGTTTGGGTATTTAGGAGAGCGCTTAACAGAATTAGATTCGCTGTTTCTATTGATTTCAAGTGGGGCGATTGCAACTGTTTTAGTGTTTTTGCTCAATTTTTATGTCCGAATGCCGATGAAAAATGCTGAAAGTACGTTGTCGGCATCAGAAAAAACTCTTGAAGGACAGATGGCGATCGTAGTTACACCCATACCATTAAAAGGGATGGGGGAGATCCAATTAAAAAGTGTGACTGGTTCGATTACGCGACCTGCATGCTTTTATGCCCCACAAAGTTCACCAGCTAAGCAAGGGGAACAGGTCTTGATCATTGAAGTAAAAGAAAGAGTTTGTTATGTAACGCCTTATGAAGGCATGCTAAAAATATGAAGGAGTGTATAAGAAATGGAAATATCAGGAGTTTATATCGCAATTGCTATTGCAGTCTTGATCATTTTAATGTTACTGATCGTCTTTGTAGCAAAATATCAAACTGCCAAACCAGATGAAGCATTAATTATTAGCGGGAGTTATTTAGGCAGTAAAAATGTCCACGCAGATGAAAGTAATAATAAAATCAAAATCGTTCGTGGTGGCGGGGCATTTGTTTTACCAGTTTTCCAACGCTCGAATCGGATCAGTCTCTTGTCAAGCAAGTTAGATGTTTCGACGCCAGAAGTCTATACCGAACAAGGGGTACCAGTGATGTGTGATGGCACCTCGATCATCAAGATTGGTTCTTCAGTGGAAGAGATTGCGACTGCTGCAGAACAGTTTCTAGGTAAAACACGTGAGGAACTTGAAAATGAAGCAAGAGAAGTTTTGGAAGGGCATCTTCGTTCCATTTTGGGTTCGATGACTGTAGAAGAAATTTATCAAAACCGCGACAAATTTAGTCAAAGCGTTCAAGAAGTAGCATCTGTTGATTTAGCGAAAATGGGATTGATCATTGTTTCGTTTACGATCAAAGAAGTCCGTGATAAAAACGGTTACTTAGATTCTTTAGGGAAACCACGGATCGCCCAAGTGAAACGTGACGCAGATATTGCGGAAGCAGAAGCGTTAAAAGAAACACGTATTAAAAAAGCAGAAGCTGAAAAAGATTCTCAAGCAGCGGAACTACAAAGACAGACGGAAATTGCAGAATCAATCAAAGAAAAAGAATTAAAACTAGCTTCTTACAAGCAAGAACAAGATATTGCAAAAGCCAAAGCAGACCAAGCCTATAACTTGGAAAGCGCTCGGGCGCAACAACATGTTGTTGAACAAGAAATGGAAGTAAAAGTCATTGAACGACAAAAACAAATTGAATTAGAAGAAAAAGAAATCATTCGTCGTGAGAAACAATACGATTCAGAAGTGAAGAAAAAAGCCGATGCGGATCGTTATGCCAAAGAACAAGAAGCACAAGCTCAAAAGGTAAAAGAAGTAACTGAAGCCGAAGCTGAACAATTCCGCGTTGAAGCTCTGGCACAAGCCGAAGCCAATAAAACCCGGTTAGCTGGTCAAGCGGAAGCAGAAGCGACTTTAGCCAAAGGAGCGGCCGAAGCTGAAGCCAAAGCCAAAATCGCAGATGCGTTCAAAGAATATGGTGAAGCAGCGGTCTTGAGTATGGTAATCGAGATGTTACCACAATTAATGAAAGAAGCAGCACAACCATTAGGAAATATTGAGAAAATCTCAGTGGTTGATACCAGTAACGGGTCAAGCGAAAATGGCGGAGCGAACCGGGTGACTAACTATGCTACCAATCTTTTAGCTTCCACTCAAGAAACGTTGAAAGAAACAACAGGATTAGATATCAAAGACATTATCGAAAATCTCTCTAATCGTGGAACGATGAAACAAGTTAATCTCTATGAAAACGGGGAACAACCCGATCAAGCAGAATAATTATCGCTAAAATTAGTTAGAAAAATAAACAAACCAGTTTCTTTCATGTTGAAGAGACTGGTTTGTTTATTTATGTATTAGCTATTTTTGTGTTTTTTGATCTGTTCTTCGACTTCTGCCAAATTTTCTCTAAGCAACGCTTCTTTTTTTCGCAGCTCAACTAAGTCTTCTACAAGCTCTTCTTTTTTTTCTGTCTCAGGTGGACGGAGAAAGAAATTGATTCCGATGGCGATAAAGGTTCCAATGAATGTGTCTAAGACTCGTTGGATCGCATATAAAGAGGATTCGCCTTGAGGAACGCTCAGGGCAATCAACAACAAAGTGGCGATTGCTGAGATGATCCCAGAATTATTATTGATTCCGTCAGATACCACGATGACGATGACCACTAGAACCGGCAGCAGAAATAATTCCACTAAAAAATCATTGTGAAAATAGTTCTTTACTAAAAAATAGATGATTCCGAGAAAGCCGCCAATTGAATTGCCAATGATTCTTGAACGACCAAAGGAAACAGTAGTGGTTAAATCTTGGCGCAAGGAAAAAACAGCTGACAATGCAGCAATCATCGGTAGTCCTCGATCAGTGACGTGGAAAAATAAAATACATAAAAAAACTGCTAATGCGCTTTTTATTGTTCGCATTCCTAAACGAAAACGGCCAAATTCCATCGCTTATTCTCCTTTTAGTCCTTTTTAATAGGATAACGAACTTTTAAAGAGATTGCTAGTTTTTAGCTAAGTCTTTTAGTATAATTCTAAGAAAAGAGAGGGGTTGCTTATGCGTATCGGAATGAGGACCGTGAAAACAGTGGTTAGTAGTATGTTGTCCATGGTTACCGCCCAAATGTTTTCATTATTGTTTTGGCCTTCAGCAGGAATCATTGCTTTGTTAAGTGTGGGCAACACGAAACGTTCAACTTTAAGAACTGGGATGTTAAGGATTGCGGCATTTATTTTAGCGACTGTGATTGCTTTTATTAGCTTTTTTATTTTTGATTATACGATCTTGGGGTTTGGCTTGTTCCTACTACTGTTTATTCCTCTGACTGTTGGGTTAAAATTGACGGATGGAATTGTCGTAAATTCTGTGCTAGTCACACACTATTTAAGTGAAAAAAATATGAGTTGGTCGTTGATCGGTAATGCAGCAAGTTTAATGGCTATCGGTGTTTTTTTTGCACTAGTAGCGAATATCTATATGCCGGATATCAAAAAACAGCTACAAAAAAATCAACAATTGATCGAAGAAGAGTTTCGTATCATTTTAAACAACATGGCTGATTTCCTACTGACTGGAAGAAATACCAGCAATCAACTGCTTTGTGATAAATTGTTGGCTTTCGTAAGAGAAAGTCAGAGCGATGCTAGGAAGTACCAAGAGAATTACTGGGTGAAACAAACGCAATACTATGAAACGTATTTTTCCATGCGTAGAACCCAAATCAACGTGATCAAAGATATGCAGGGGAATCTGGATCGAATCCAAGATCCGGTTCCTTATGGCAAGCATATTTACGGCTTGTTGGTTTATACTGCAGAAACTTTTTCTGAAAAGAATGATGGGAAAGAATTATTGAAGCGGATTGAAGAAGTCTACGAACTATATCGGGACATGGCTATGCCCAAAGAACGTTTAGAATTTGAAGATCGAGCAGAATTGTTTCAATTTTTGCAATCCTTTAAGAGCTTTATTGAAATCAAAGCGGAATTTTTGCAACAATCGATTGGTTAAATTATTCAGTTCAATGAATGAAATAAAGAGAAGCTGTTTAAGCATTGGGGATGTCTCCGTTGCTTAAACAGCTTTTCATGTTTTTGAAAAATTCCAGCTTATTTCAAGGAGCTTATTTTTGCCAAAGTTTTTGCATCCCATCGAGGATCTCGATGACATCGTGGGTCAGAAACAACGAACGGTTAGGGAGTTCGCCTTTAATAGTTTTGACCATATTTTCGATTTCATAATTCATGGCTTGCGCGGTGCTGCCGCTTTCGATCCATTCTTTTGTCCCGTCATTGAAGATGATCTCCGCACGATCCGCACGAGGGTAATCGGTGATGGTGATATAGCCTTCTTCAAAGGCAACGATTCCCACTTTAGGCATTTTGGCTTGGAAAGTAAGACTGATTGTTGCTAACTCATTTTCTTTATTCCTTAAAATAGTCACTGACTGTTCATCCACACCTGTTTCAAATGGTACCATTGTTGATGCAATAACTTCTGGTTGAGAGCTCAAAAAGAAACGAGCAAACGAGACGGCATATGTCCCAATATCTAATAAAGCACCACCAGCTAATTCAGGATTGAAAAAGCGATTGGTTGGGTCGGGATCTTTATAGCTGCCAAATGGTGCTTGAATCATTTTTAATGCCCCAAGCTTGTTTGTATCGATCAAAGAACGTAACTGTTGATACAATGGCATATTGAAAATCGTCATCGCTTCTGCTAACACTAGATTCTTTTCTTCTGCTAATTTCATTGCTTCGGTCAGTTCTTTTTTATTCATGGTGATCGCTTTTTCACATAAAACATGCTTATTCGCTGCTAATGCTTCCATGATATGTTGACTATGTTGACGATTGGGAACGGCAATATAAATAATATCGATTTCTTGGTCATTAAGCATTTCTTGATAACTACCATATGCTTTAGGAATATGATAGCGTTGTGCAAATGCTTCTGCTTTATCTATTGTTCGTGAAGCAACTGCTGCCAACTCGCTTGTTTCTTGGTCAAAATGTTCCGCAAACTCATGTGCAATATTTCCTAAGCCAATGATTCCCCATTGATACTTTTTCATACTTCAAAACTCCTTCTCGTGTTATATTTAATATAGTGAATGAAATGAAAAAATGCCATTGTCCTTGTTTAATTATACCAAATGAATCGTTAAAATTTGTGTTAGAGTACTTTAATAAGAAAAAGTAAAGCCGTAGTGAATTTTTTTGAAATTTAAGTAAAATGAGTAGAGGGGGAAACTTTTATGCATCAAGTTTATGTTGATTTGATTCTTAGTGTATTACTGGAACAGTACGCAACAGAAAAGAATTTTTTAGAGGACTATTTAGTAATTGACGAAGCGCAGTGGGAAGGCTGGAAACGAGGAGAGAAGAACCTTCCATCTGAAACCATGCAGAAAATCAAAAACCTGTTTACTGATTATGAATGGATGCTTACGCAAAAGATTTTACGACAAACGATCATTTTCCCTGAAAAAAGGACGACTGCAGTGGCAGAGTATAAACAAATCAAAACGAGAATCGCTCAAAAATGGTTAACGGATGGTCCTGCCAAAGTCGAATTGATTCCATTAAAAAACGATCAATATCTTACAGGGTTCCTTGACTTGAAGGTAAGTATTAATTATGATGAATGGGGTTATGACGACATCTTGAACTTTCGATTACCCGCAGACGTTCAAAGACAGATCGAAGGCGAGAAATTGGAACTGTTGGATTGGGTAAACGAGAATTTGGAAGAAACCTATGTTCATGAAAAAAATGAACATAAAAAGGAATGAGAGGATTTTTAAGAGTGAATAAAGTTTTAGGGTTTGGAGCAGTTGTGATCATGGTTGCCGCAATGGGGTACATCTTTGTAAGCGAGCAACACATGAAATCTGACGTCCAAGCAGAAAATCAAACAACTGAACAAGTAACCAAACAGACAACAAAGAGTTCCAAAGAAACTAAAGTGAAGGATTCTACCAAAAAAAGTGAAGATTTACCAAAGGTTCAACCGACCGATTGGGATCTTGTCTTGGTAGGACCTGATCATAAAATCGAAAAAGAAATCAATGAAGACACGCAGCTGGCATCACTGCCCAATGGTTATTTGATCGATAAACGTATCGAATCCCATTATGAAGATTTTGCGAAAGCAGCACAATCTGCAGGTTTTCCTTTAGTGATGGTCTCCGCATATCGTTCGGTTGCAGCACAGCAACAGGTGTTTACACAAAATGTCCAAGAAGTGATGAGTAGTCAACATGTTTCAGAGGAAGAGGCGACAGCGATCACGAAACAAACGATCACCGTCCCTGGACATAGCGAACATCATACAGGCTTAGCGGTCGATGTAGTGGATGAAAATTGGTATAATAATTATCCTTCACAGCTTTTAGAGGCAAGTTATGGAGATCAACCAGGGGCAAAATGGATTGCTGAAAATGCGCCTAAATATGGATTTATCATACGTTATCCTAAAGATCGTCAAGATATTACAAAAATCACGTATGAACCATGGCACCTACGTTATGTTGGAGAAGAAAGTGCGGCCTATATTTCGAAACATGATATCACATTAGAAGAATACTTAGAACAATTACAAAAGAAATAGGAGTAGTGAATGGCCAAAAAAAAATGGAAGAAACAAAAACGTAATTCATTACGCTTGATTGCTGTGATTTTTGGTGGAATATTGTTGATGATAGCTTTTGTTCTCTCTTTACGAGGCTTGTCAGCGCCTCTTGTTGGGCAAGAACAGAATAACAATGAGGCACAAACACATCAACAATTTATTGATCGATTAGCTCCTCATGCGAAAGAATTACAAACCGGCTATGGCGTTCTCCCAAGTATCATTTTAGGTCAGGCAATTCTTGAATCAAACTGGGGCGAGAGTACGTTAGCCAGTCAATACAATAATCTTTTTGGAATTAAAGCATATGGTGATCAAAAAAAGGTCAATTTAGAAACAAAGGAATTTGTGAATGAAGAATGGGTCACGATCCAAGGAGATTTTCGTGTGTATGATTCATGGGAACAATCGATGGACTCTCACACACAACTTTTTGTGAATGGGGTAGATTGGAATCCAGCATTATATGAAAAAGTGATCACGGCTACGAACTATCGTGAAGCTGCCCAAGCACTGCAAAACGCAGGCTACGCAACTGACCCTTCCTACGCACAAAAAATTATCCAAGTCATTGAAACTTATCACTTGGATCAATATGATCAATAACTATGAAAAAGGGAGTGGCAAGATGGCAGAGCAATTTACCCCTGAAATTATGACCGAGCTACGAAAAGATATCGTTAGAGTACCTGAGGTCATTATGGAGGCAAGTGGTATTAAGATTTTTGGAAAACTGATCCGATCGATTATTTTTACTACTGATATAGCAATTGTCCGTAATACAAATGCAAATGCTGTGATTGCTGTGTACCCATTTACTCCGCATCCTGCAATCACTAAAAGTATTATCGAAGCAGCAGACATTCCAGTATTTTCAGGTGTTGGCGGAGGTCTAACGCAAGGTACGCGCTCTTCTTACATGAGCTTATTCGCTGAAGCGCAAGGATCGTTAGGAGTCGTTTTAAATGCACCCACACCACTTGAAACAGTTCAAGAAGTTTGTCGTGCAGTGGATATCCCAGTGATTAGTACAGTGACATCGAAATATACAGAAATCGATGAAAAATTGGCAGCAGGTATTACGATCATCAATATCAGTGCAGGGAAAGAAACAACTGAAACGGTAAAATTTTTCCGAGAAAAGTATCCGGAACTACCGATTATTGCTACTGGTGGTCCAACAGATCAAAGCATCTTGGATACGATCAAAGCTGGAGCGAACGCTATTACCTATACTCCTCCAAGTAACGGGGAATTATTTAGTCGTAAAATGGAAAAGTATCGACAACTTGAAAAGCAAGAGGAATCATAAAAATCAAAAACAAGTCAAAAAAGAGAAAAAATCGTGGCACTCACGTAAATTCTCTTTTTTCTCTTTATTTCTGTCAGAAATACCGAACAACCTTGCTGAATGAGATCAAAAATATTAGATTTTAGAAAAAAATAGTGAAAGTTGGTTGTCACTTTCTGAAACAGATGTTAAACTGTTTTCATCGTTTGGAACAATAGCTAACATTGAAAGTGCCAACCAACGATTATGAATGCTTGAATCAATCAAACATATTTTATTAAAGCTACTTCTAGACTACTTGAGCAAAATAGATCACTATTTTGTTTCTTAAGAGGATCGAAGGAACGTAGTGATATAGCCCACTTATATATCGTCATGATAAGGATGACAGTTTCTAGCCAGCACCGTAAATGCTGGACTATAAGTGAAAGAGTGTCTTGCACCCTTTTTACTTACTTTAGTAAAAGGGTTTTTTTGTTTAAAAAGCAGGCATTTTTGCGTATTTCGCACGAGCTTGAAACCTTGAAAGGGTGATCCATGAGGTCGAATAGTGGTTAGCTTTGATATCAATAAATGAAAAAGGGGAAAATAAAGTGAAAGAATTAGTGGAACGTATTCAAAAAGATGGCCGTGTGCTAGGTGAAGGCGTCTTAAAAGTAGATAGCTTTGTGACGCATCAAGTGGATCCGGTATTAATGGAACAAATAGGCCAACGATTTGCGGAAGTTTTCAAAGATCAAGGAATCACTAAAGTGGTAACGATTGAAGCTTCTGGAATTGCACCAGCTTTATTTGTTGCGCAGACATTAAATGTACCAATGATTTTTGCCAGAAAAGCCAAAAGCTTGACGATGGATGAAGAATTGTTGACTACTTCTGTTTATTCCTTTACAAAACAAGTGACTAGTACGATTTCTATCTCTCGTAAATTTTTATCTGCAGAGGACAAGGTTTTAATCATTGATGATTTCTTAGCGAACGGTCAAGCGGCGAAAGGGTTGGTTGAATTGTGCCGCCAAGCAGGTGCAGGAGTCGAAGGGATCGGCATCCTGATTGAAAAATCGTTCCAAGATGGCCGTCAGCTATTAGAAGAAATGGGCTTGAAAGTTGTTTCATTGGCACGAATTGCGGCATTATCCAACGGACAAGTTGAATTTCTTGAGGAGGATGCATAAAGGTGGAGAAAGAAACAAAAAATGGCCAAGCCGCAGTATTAGGTTTACAACATCTCTTAGCAATGTATGCTGGGGCAGTTGCTGTTCCATTGCTGATCGGTACGGGACTAGGGTTTAATCAAGAGCAAATGACGTACTTGATCTCGATTGATATTTTTATGTGTGGCTTAGCAACATTATTACAATTGACGGTTAATCGTTTTTTTGGTATTGGGTTGCCAGTTGTTTTAGGTTGTGCTATTCAAGCAGTTGCACCACTGATCCTTATTGGGAGCGACCAAGGTGTTGGGGCAATTTATGGTTCGATTATCGCTTCTGGTATTTTTGTTGTTTTAGTGTCTGGATTTTTCTCAAAGATCAAACGTTTATTTCCGCCGATCGTGACTGGGACGGTCATTACCGTGATTGGGTTGACGTTGATTCCAGTTGCAATCGAAAAAATGGGCGGTGGCGATTCATCTGCGACTAATTTTGGAAATCAAACCAATTTATTGCTAGCTTTCGTTACAATTGCACTGATCGTCGGAGTACAAATGTTAGCTAAAGGGTTTGTTCGCTCGATTGCTGTACTGATCGGTTTAGTTGGCGGGAGTATTTTAGCTGCTGTACTGGGAATGGTGGATTTAAGTGCGATTGGTCAAGCACCTGTTTTTCACGTGCCTCAACCTTTTTATTTTGGAAAACCAACTTTTGATGTCTGGTCGATCTTGTTGATGATCATTATTTCTATTGTGAGTATGGTAGAGTCAACAGGTGTTTACTTTGCGCTAGGGGATATCACTGGACAAAAAGTGGGAGAAGAAGAATTGAAAAAAGGCTATCGTGCCGAAGGTCTGGCGGTTATTTTAGGTGGGATTTTCAATACATTCCCTTACACTGGTTTTTCTCAAAATGTTGGGCTAGTCCAACTTTCAGGTATCAAGACAAGAAAGCCAATTTATTTCTCTGCAATTTTTTTGATTATTCTTGGATTATTTCCTAAAATAGGTGCTTTGGCACAAATCATTCCAGAGCCAGTTCTAGGTGGCGGCATGTTAGTCATGTTTGGGATGGTTGCTGTTCAAGGTATTCGGATGTTGATGGAAGTTGATTTTACGAATGACAAAAATCTCTTGATTACTGCTGTTTCGATTGGTTTTGGCTTAGGATTCAATATTATGCCGACTTTATTTAGCCAATTACCCCCAACAGTTCAAATGTTTACGGGGAATGGGATTGTCATGAGTAGCGTGACAGCGATCGTTTTGAATCTTATTTTTAACGGGTTGAAAAAAGATGAAGAGATTATTGAAGAAGCATTAGCAAAAAAATAACTTGAATCGTCCTAAAAATGAGACTGAGACAAAAGTAACATCTTCGAAAAATAAGCAGGGATTGACCAAAAAGTTGAAAAGCAAATTTTGGAAATTCCTGCTTATTTCTTGACGCTAAATACCTTTGTCTCAACCTCGTTCTAGTTTATTTCTTTATGTATACGCTAAAATCAATATTCTATACTTATTATATGCTATTTATGCTATGCAAAAGAGGAACCCCGCTCTGATTTATCTGGTTGTTTACTTTTTTCAGGTTGTTTCCCTTGACTTAAAATTTCACTTTGTTTTTCCTTCGCATTATCTTTTAGATCAATAAATGTACTTTGCCCCCTCATTGTTGCAAATTCCTTTTTTTGGTCAGCTAAATTTTGAACTATGTTTATTGAATTATTAATTTTTTCCGAAAGTATTTTATTCGAATTTTCTAAGTTTGTCAAATCATCCTTGAATTTTGGATCAATTTGTTGGGTTACTTGTGTATTTTTAGATAAATGATTCACCTCATTCATCAAAGTTTTGAGATTCGTTTTTAAAGCATTAAACTCAGCCTGTTTTTCTTGACTTATGGGTAACATTTTATCTATTGCTGCTTCACTCTCCATTATATATGCTGCTTTATCTTCAGATATCGTACTCAATTGACCCTTATACATTGCTATATTTTGATCTTTTGTGTTTAACTTTTTCGTTAAATCTCTCTTCTCGCCTGTAAAATACACTATAATTTTATTGAAAAATGACGAATTATCTATTTCATTTATTTGATTTTTTATGTTCTCTCGTTTCTCTTTTTCATTACTTAATTTATCTTGGATGTCAGGCACTTCTTTATCTAGCAGGGACATTTTATGTTTATTATCTTTAACATACTGCACAGTGTTTGTGATTTCCTCAAATTGGTTTTTTTTGAGTTTTCCATTTTTATCAGGACTGTTAGTCGTTAAGTTATTGTATTTTGCTTCTAACTGGTTGTTTGACTTTTTAAAATTGTCCATATAAACCTTAATTTTTTTATCATCAGGTTCTCCTCTTTGTTCTCTCTTTGCTTGTAACATGCCCAAATTAGCCGTTGCTTGTTCTGCCTCTTTCGCTTGTTGCTGTCGTTGTATTTTGGGTTTATTTATGTTTTCCATATGATTGTATCTGTTTTTGGCATATTTAAGTTTTTCTGATATTTTTAATGCTTCATTGCCAAAAGGATCGGATATCCGAGCATGCTGCATTTCCAATTTATACACTTGTACTTTTGCTTCATCTATTTCTTTTGTGCTAAATGCTGGTTGATCCTTTTCTTCTTGATGATGACTTTTCATATATTCCAAGCATTTATTTTCTTTTTCGTAGTTTTCTTTCGCCACTTTGCTCGCTGATGAATATTCATGTTTCACATTAAGGGCTTGTTTTGCTTTTTCAGTTATTTTTCTTTGACTGTTAATCTCATCTTTTGTAAAGTAAAACCCTTCATACCATTCTTTCATCTCTTCACTCCTCTATTTTTATTCATAGTTCAATCTTAACACGTTAAGATTATTGTTATATTCTAATAATTTCTTTTGTTAGGAAAAGATGAAAAACTACTCTTTTCTTCTACTTGTATAATGGATAATTACATAAATCTATACAAAGGATATGATAGTTCCCACGAAATTTATTGTTTCCATTTACAAAAACATACTAAGATTAGAGAGTGGGACAATAATCAGAAAAAATCTGATTATTGTCCCATTTTTTTTGATTTTAAGGCACGCAAAAAGCACACAACCTTGTATGATTCAAGTGCTTAAACAAAAATCAAAGGAGTGTGCTTTATGTTTAAAAATAATACCATCAACCAAACAACTTTACCACTAGATGTAGAACATTTACTGATGCCGCCTTTATGCGGATGAAAGACGATTATATGCGAAATGGACAGCTCAAACCAGGTTATCATTTACAAATCACCACCGAAAATCAGTATGTTTTGAGCTATGAATTATTTCCGAATCCCACAGACACCAAAACATTGAAGCCATTTTTAGATAGTTTTTTAGACCAACATAAGGAGTTGCCGGAGTACATTGTGGCAGATGCAGGGTATGGTAGCGAAGAAATTTACATGTATATCAACGATGTTTTACATAAAACCCCCTTGATTACCTATGGAAGTTACCACAAAGAAAATAAAAAGAAGTACAAGGAGAATTCGTTTAACGTGGAGAATTGGCGTTATTTTGAAGAACAAGACACCTATATTTGCCCAGCGAATCGTCCGGTACCGTTCAAAAATTATAGTCGCAGAATAGATAAAGGTGGCTTTATTCGAGATTTCAAAATCTATGAATGTGAGGATTGTCGGAACTGTCCAGTCCGTCGTCAATGTACGCGTGCGAAAAGTGAACAAAAGCGAAAAATTCAAGTAAATAATAATTGGCGCTATTTCAAAGCAGAATGCAGAAAAAAGCTTCTAGAGGAGAAAGCTGGTTCGATTTATCGGAAACGAAAAATGGATGTCGAACCCGCGTTCGGATATCTAAAGGCTAGCTTGGTGTTCCATCGTTTCCATTTACGTGGAAAACAAGGAGCAACGATTGGTATTGGTTTGGCACTGATGGCATTAAATTTAAGAAAATTAGGAAAATATATGGAGAGGAAAGTGCGCATAACAAAAAATAAGTTCGATTTTGACAATAAACATCAAAATCGAACTTATTTTCTTTTTGAGAAAGAACTATTGTCTCACTCTCATTTTTCCGCTGATATAAATACCGAACATTAAAGCTGAAAATCTTTATAATATTCGAAAATTCTTTGACATCCAAAAAAACGATTGCTAAAATATGAATGTGAAAGTAGAGAAAGGAGAAATGTATGACAATCAAGGTTGCGGTAATTATGGGGAGTACATCTGATTGGGAAACGATGAAAAATACTTGCGAGATTCTAGAAGAGTTTGAGGTGGCTTATGAAAAGAAAGTCGTCTCTGCGCATCGTACACCTGATTTGATGTTTCAGTATGCCAAAGAAGCACGAGCAAGGGGAATCAAAGTGATCATTGCTGGAGCAGGTGGAGCCGCTCATCTGCCAGGAATGGTGGCTTCTCAAACAACCTTACCAGTAATTGGCGTTCCGGTACAAACACGAACATTGAACGGATTAGATTCGCTATTATCTATTGTCCAGATGCCTGGTGGTGTTCCTGTGGCAACGACGGCGATTGGAAAAGCGGGGGCAATTAACGCTGGACTACTTGCGGTTGAGATGCTTTCAATGTATGATTTAAAGTTGGAGGCTAAGTTAGCGAAAAGACGGTTAATGTTAGCTGAAACTGTGATAGAAAGTAGTGATCAACTTGGTTAAACCTTTGTTGCCTGGATCAACGATCGGAATTGTCGGTGGCGGACAATTAGGACGGATGATGGCGATCAGTGCAAAAGAAATGGGCTTTAAAGTCGGGGTTCTTGATCCTGTAACGAATTGTCCAGCAGCTCAAGTAGCTGATTGGTATATTCAAGGAACATACGATGATACTTTTGCATTGGAAGAACTTGCTAGACGAACAGATGTTATCACGTATGAATTTGAAAACGTCAGTGTGGAAGCATTAAATGCCATTTCCTCTATGTCGTTTATTCCTCAAGGAACTGATTTATTAGCGATCACCCAAGATCGTCTTTTAGAAAAATCTTTTTTAGAAACGAATAATATCGTTATTGCCCCTTATGCGACAATTGTAAGTCCAACCGATATTCAAGATGCCATTGATGGTATTGGTTATCCTTGTGTGTTGAAAACGACACGAGGTGGATATGACGGCAAGGGACAATACGTCTTGAAAAGTCGGGCAGACCTTGCGCCAGCAATGGATTTACTAAGGGAAGGGACCTGTGTATTGGAAGCATGGATTCCCTTTGAAAAAGAAATCTCGATCTTAGTTGCTGGAAACGGACAAGGGGATTATAGTACATTTCCAGTGGTTGAAAATATCCACCGTAACAACATTTTACATGAAACGATTGCACCAGCAGCAATCGCTGATGAGGTTGTTGAAGAAGCAGAGCGGATTGCTCGAGTCATCGCTGAAGGAATGAGCTTATCTGGCGTACTTTGCATTGAAATGTTTTTAACAAAAACTGGTGGTTTATATGTGAATGAATTAGCACCACGACCTCACAACTCGGGACATTACTCCATTGAAGCATGCTCGATGAGTCAATTTGATGCCCATATTCGGGGAATATGTGGTTGGCCATTAAGTAAAAAAGTCCGTTTATTGAGTGAGGCAGTGATGGTCAATGTATTGGGCGAGCAGTTATTAGAAAGCTATCATTTGATCGATAAAAAACCAGATTGGCAATTTCATTTTTATGGGAAAGCACAAGCGAAAAAGGGTCGTAAAATGGGGCATATTACTATCGTAACTGAAGACATTCAACAAACTTTGGATGAAATAAAGAAAACCAATATTTGGGATTAAAGGAGAAAAATTGATGTTAGAACGTTATACACGACCTGAAATGGGCAATATCTGGACAGAACAAAACAAATACCAAGCTTGGCTGGAGGTAGAAATTTTAGCTGACGAAGCATGGGCAGAATTAGGAGAAATTCCTAAAGAAGATGTCAAAAAAATTCGTGAACATGCATCTTTTGATATTGAACGTATTTTGGAAATTGAAAAGGAAACACGTCACGACGTTGTTGCCTTTACTCGAGCAGTTTCTGAAACATTAGGCGAAGAACGTAAGTGGGTCCACTACGGCTTAACGAGTACTGATGTCGTGGATACAGCTTATGGCTATCAAATCAAACAAGCAAATGATCTTTTACGAGATGATTTGAAACGTTTTACGGCAATTATTGGTGAAAAAGCTAAAGAACATAAGTACACAGTGATGATGGGAAGAACGCATGGCGTTCATGCTGAACCAACGACATTTGGCTTGAAATTAGCTACTTGGTATTCAGAAATGAAACGAAATATTGAACGTTTTGAGCATGCAGCCAAAGGTGTTGAAGCAGGTAAGATATCAGGAGCGGTAGGAACATTTGCGAACATTCCGCCATTTATTGAAGAATATGTGTGTGAAAAATTAGGGATTCGTCCGCAAGAGATCTCTACGCAAGTGCTCCCACGTGATCTCCACGCAGAGTACTTTGCGACTATGGCATTGATTGCTACCAGCATCGAACGTTTTGCAACAGAAATCCGTGGTTTGCAAAAATCAGAAACGAGAGAAGTAGAAGAGTTCTTCGCTAAAGGACAAAAAGGGTCTTCAGCAATGCCTCATAAACGAAACCCGATCGGTTCAGAAAACATGGCTGGACTTGCTCGAGTGATTCGTGGTCATATGGTCACAGCCTATGAAAATGTTTCGTTGTGGCATGAAAGAGATATCTCTCATTCGTCAGCAGAACGAATCATTTTACCTGATACAACAATTTTATTGGACTATATGTTGAATCGTTTTGGAAATATCGTAAAAAATCTGACGGTCTTTCCTGAGAATATGAAACGTAACATGGAAGCTACTTTTGGCTTGATCTATAGTCAACGTGTGATGTTGAAACTGATTGACAAAGGTATGACAAGAGAAGAAGCTTACGACTTGGTTCAACCTAAAACAGCTTATGCATGGGATCATCAAGTTCAATTTAGACCTTTACTTGAAGAGGATCCAACGGTTACTTCTGTTTTAACAAAAGAAGAGATCGATGACGCATTTGACTACCATCATCACTTGAAAAATGTGGATGTGATCTTTGACCGTGTTGGTTTAGGAGAAAAAGACAAATAATCAAAATGAGTGGCTTGCTTCGGATTGCTAGAAGCAGCCACTCTTTTACTGAAATGTAATAAAAAAGAACCTTGACACAAATAACTCAACTGGTCGGGGTTCTTTTTAGCTATTTTGATTCATTTCATGATGTTGCTTGATAATAGCATGAGAAAACTATCCGTAAAGGGCTTGAGCGGAATAGTTAAAATGTTTAGTATGAAGCAAACTCAATAATTCTTCGATAAAAGTATAATCAAATTCTTGCTGATCATAAGTGACTTGGATACGATAATGATTTTTGAATAATTTTTGTTCGTGTATCTGACTGATCACGAGTTGATGTTCAGAAAATGTTTGATATTCAAATGTGCGCTTTCGACACTCAGTATGGCGCTTTGCCGCACGACGGATTTTTCTGAAGGTATAAAAACTCGTATCTTTATTACATAAGTAGACATCTTTGATAGACAACAGGTCATTATATAAACGTGACGTTTCCTCGGGCGATAAATCCATTAAAAAACATTGGGCACAAACTGCGGCCTCTTCCATTTCGCTACCTCCTTGAATTCCTTGAATAAATATCCAGAATCATTCTAATCCTACTATAGCATCAATTATTATAGGTGTAAACGCTTATTATTTTTCCAGGGAAGAATTTTTGGATTAAACACGAACATTAGACAATTTTAATGCTATAAATGTACATGTTTTTATTGAACAGGATAAAAACACTTGTTAAAATTTAAAGTGAAAAGACGAACAAAAAAATAATGTTTGTTGTGATCGTCAAGAATTTAAGGAGATGTCGAAATGGAACAGAAAGATTTGCTGTATGAAGGAAAAGCCAAAAAAATGTACCATACTTCAGATGAACAGGTGATTTGGGTGGAATACTTGGACCAAGCTACGGCTTTGAATGGCTTGATGAAAGACCAAGTAAATGGAAAAGGGGAACTGAACAATCAAATCACAAGTAAAGTCTTCCATTATTTATCCGAACAAGGGATTGCCAATCACTTTATCCAACAAATCGGAAAAGACGAACAATTAGTGAAAAAATTAAATATTCTTCCCTTAGAAGTGGTAGTCAGAAATAGTGCAGCTGGTAGTTTTTCAAAACGGTTGGCAATTCCTGAAGGACAAAAATTACCCACACCAATTGTCGAGTTTTATTACAAAGACGATCAATTAGATGATCCATTTATCAATGATGAACATGTGCTGTTTTTACAAATTGCAGATGAAGCTGAAATTACTGAATTAAAGAAACAGGCTAGAAAAATCAATCATTTGTTAATCCAACTATTTGAGAAAATCGATTTACAGTTAATTGATTTCAAACTGGAATTTGGGAAAACAGCTACGGGCGAAATCGTATTAGGAGATGAAATTTCGCCTGACACTTGTCGATTATGGGATCTGAAAACAAACGAACACATGGACAAAGATGTTTATCGACGAAAAATTGGGGAAATTGTCCCAGTATATCAAGAAGTTTTGACACGTTTAACACAAGTTGGTTTATGAGAGGAGAAAATGAAATGTATTTTGTAAAAGTTTATGTCACCTATAAAGATTCTGTATTAGATCCTCAAGGAGAAGCAGTGAAAAATGCGGTCCATCGTTTGGGATATGAAACTGTTGAAGATATCCGAATCGGTAAATATTTTGAGATCCAAGTTTCAGCAGAAGCTAGCGCAGTAGAGGAAACGATTGAAGGGATTTGTGACAAACTATTAGCTAACGTCAACATGGAAACGTATCGTTATGAAATTGAACAATTGGAGGAAATCTAGCATGAAATTTGCAGTGATTGTCTTTCCTGGTTCGAACTGTGATGCAGATATGTTGTGGGCAATTCGTGACATTATGGAAGTAGAAGCTGAGTATGTTCGTTACGATGAAACCTCTCTACAAGGCTATGACGGCGTATTGCTTCCTGGCGGTTTTTCTTATGGCGATTACTTACGCTGTGGAGCCATTGCGCGTTTTTCAGCTATCATGAAAGAAGTTGTTCGTTTTGCGGAGGAAGGAAAACCAGTCTTTGGTACATGTAATGGGTTTCAGATCCTTACAGAAGCGGGTCTTCTTCCAGGCGTGTTAAGAAAAAATGATTCTTTGCGCTTCATTTGCAAAACTGTTCCTTTGAAAGTTAACAACCAGACAGCCTTTACTTCGGAGTATGAAACCGATGAGATCATTCAACTGCCTGTCGCTCATGGCGAAGGAAATTATTTTTGCGATGATCAAACGTTGCAAGAATTAAAAGCCAATAATCAAATCGTTTTTACTTACGCTGAGAATATCAATGGTAGTGTCGCAAATATTGCAGGGATCACCAATAAAGCAGGAAATGTGTTGGGAATGATGCCTCATCCAGAACGGGCAATGGAGGCGTTACTAGGATCAGAAGACGGAAAACGATTTTTTGCATCGATGTTAAAAAATTTTGGAAAGGTGACTGTCTAAGATGAAAACACGGAATGAACCAAGTCCCTTAGAGATCAAAGAAAAGAAAATTTATGCTGAATGGGGATTGACAGACGAAGAATATCGAATGATCGAAGAAGATATTTTGGGGAGAATGCCCAATTACACCGAAACAGGTTTGTTTTCAGTCATGTGGAGCGAGCATTGTTCTTACAAAAATTCTAAACCGATTTTACGAAAGTTCCCAACAAGTGGACCGCATGTTCTTCAAGGTCCAGGAGAAGGCGCTGGTATCGTGGATATCGGTGATGGTCAAGCAGTTGTGTTTAAAGCGGAAAGTCATAATCACCCTTCAGCAGTAGAACCTTATGAAGGAGCGGCAACCGGTGTTGGTGGGATCATCCGTGATATTTTCAGTATGGGTGCACGTCCGATTGCTTTACTTGACTCCTTACGTTTTGGCGAGTTAGACCAACCACGAACCAAGTACTTATTGGAAGAAGTAGTCGCAGGGATTTCTGGGTATGGTAATTGTATCGGAATACCGACGGTTGGAGGAGAAGTAGCGTTTGATCCTTGTTATGAAGGGAATCCGTTAGTTAATGCCATGTGCGTAGGGTTGATCGATCACAAAGACATTCAAAAAGGGCAAGCTTCTGGTGTGGGTAATTCGATCATGTATGTCGGTGCGAAAACAGGACGCGACGGCATTCACGGTGCGACTTTTGCTTCAGAAGAGTTCAGTCAAGAAGAAGAACAGCAACGTTCCGCAGTCCAAGTAGGCGATCCTTTTATGGAAAAACTATTACTTGAAGCTTGCTTAGAATTGATCCTGGAACATGCGGACATTTTAGTAGGAATCCAAGACATGGGCGCTGCTGGATTGGTTTCTTCAAGTTCAGAAATGGCATCAAAAGCTGGATCTGGTTTGATTTTGACATTAGACGATGTGCCACAACGAGAAACAAATATGACTCCTTACGAAATGATGCTTTCAGAATCACAGGAACGAATGTTGATTTGTGTAAAAGCTGGGGCAGAGGAAAGAGTCAAAGAATTATTTAAAAAATATGATTTGGATGCTGTTACGATTGGAGAAGTCACCGATGATGGCTTGTATCGCTTGTACCATCATGGGGAAGAAGTGGCTAACTTACCAGTTGATGCCTTAGCCGAAGATGCACCTGTTTATGAAAAGGCAGTGCAAGAACCCGCTCGAATCGAAAAATTTAAACAGTTAGGGCAATATCAACCAATCATTGAAGATGCGAATCAATTATTGCTAGATTTATTGAAACAACCGACAATAGCTTCAAAACATGCGATTTATGAAACCTATGATTCTCAAGTACAAACCAATACAGTAGTTTCCCCTGGAAGTGATGCTGCCGTATTGCGTATTCGTGGAACGGAAAAAGCAATTGCTATGACGACTGACTGTAATGCCCGCTACCTTTACTTAAACCCCGAGATAGGTGGCCAAATTGCTGTTGCAGAGGCTGCCAGAAACATTGTAGCTAGTGGCGGACGTCCATTGGCGATCACAGACTGCTTGAATTATGGTTCTCCTGATAAACCAGAAGTGTTTTGGGAACTGGTCAAATCAGCAGACGGGATTGCCAAAGCATGTGAAGTCTTTGCGACACCTGTGATCTCCGGGAATGTTTCTTTATACAATGAAACGGATGGCAAAGCGATTTATCCTACCCCGATGATCGGCATGGTCGGATTGATCGAAGACCACCAACACATCACCACTCAATCTTTCAAAATGGCGGATGATTTGATTTATCTTGTTGGTGAAACTTATGACGATTTCAATGGTAGTGAATTGCAAAAAATGCAATTAGGAAAAATTGAAGGGGACATCGAGCATTTTGATCTATTGACGGAACAACAAAACCAAGAAAGTCTACTGGCGGCTATTCAAGCAGGAGTGGTAACCAGTGCGCATGATTGTTCGGAAGGCGGTTTGGCTGTGGCGTTGGCTGAAGCAACTTTTGGTACCCAATTGGGATTAGATGTCACAGTAAATCTGACGACAGCACAACTTTTTTCAGAGACACAATCAAGATTTGTGGTCACCATCCTTCCAGAAGATCGTGAGGAATTTGAACGTTTGATGGGCGAAAAAGCAAGTTGTATCGGTAAAGTGACTGAGTCAAGTAATATCGTGATCCAAGCAAGTGATGGGGAAATCCATCTAGCTGTTACAACAGCTAAAAAATGCTGGGAGGACGCAATCGAATGTCTTATGAAGTAAAAAGTTTAAATGAAGAATGTGGGGTGTTTGGTGTCTGGGGACATCAAGAAGCATCTAGCGTAACGTATTTTGGGCTTCATAGTCTTCAGCACCGTGGTCAAGAAGGTGCTGGGATCGTTTCAAATGATCAAGGGAAACTATTAGGACACCGGGATCTAGGTTTACTCTCAGAAGTTTTCAAAGATCAAAGAAAGCTAGCTGCACTCTCTGGACAAGCAGCGATTGGACATGTGCGTTATGCTACAGCAGGTAATGGTAGTGTGGACAATATCCAACCCTTTTTATTTAAATTTTATGATCAGTCAATCGGTCTAGCTCACAATGGTAATCTTACGAATGCCCGTTCATTGAGAACGTCGTTAGAAAAAGACGGTGCGATTTTCCATTCCAATTCAGATACAGAGATTTTGATGCATTTGATTCGTCGAAGTAAAAAAACAACATTACTCGATCGTTTAAAAGAAGCATTAAATGAAGTGAAAGGCGGTTTTGCCTATTTGCTTTTAACAGAAGATGCCATGATCGCCGCTCTTGATCCGAATGGTTTTCGACCTTTGGCAATCGGTCAAATGAAAAATGGTGCATATGTGATTGCTTCTGAAACTTGTGCACTGGAAGTCATAGGTGCGCGGTTTATTCGAGATGTTCGTCCAGGGGAAGTAGTGATCATTGATGACTCGGGCTATACGATCGATACTTATACAACCGAAACCCAGTTAGCGATTTGTTCCATGGAATATATCTACTTTGCACGACCAGATTCAAATATCGCTGGTGTCAATGTACACACTGCTCGTAAAAATATGGGGAGAAATTTAGCACAGGAAGCGCCAATTGATGCTGACATGGTTGTAGGTGTTCCAAATTCTTCGCTATCAGCAGCCAGTGGCTATGCCGAAGCTAGTGGCATCCCTTATGAGATTGGACTAGTAAAAAATCAATACATTGCCAGAACCTTTATTCAACCTACACCAGCATTAAGGGAACAGGGTGTCAGGATGAAACTTTCGGCTGTCAGAGGAGTTGTTGAAGGGAAACGAATCGTGATGGTGGATGATTCAATCGTTAGAGGAACAACGAGCCGGCGAATCGTACGTCTATTAAAAGAGGCAGGAGCAAAAGAGGTTCATGTACGAATTGCTTCACCACCGTTAAAATATCCTTGTTTTTACGGCATTGATATTCAAACGAGAAAAGAACTAATTGCAGCGAATCATAGTATCGAAGAAATCAGACAATGTATTGAAGCAGATTCATTGGAATTTTTAAGTGAGGATGGGTTGATCCAAGCAATCGGATTAAAAGAAGCAGCTCCTTATTCTGGGTTATGTATGGCTTATTTTAATGGTGATTATCCGACGCCTTTATACGACTATGAAGAAAAATACCGTGAATCATTGAAAGAAAAAGTATCTTTTTTTCAATAAAGGAGGAAGTAACATGAGCAATGCCTATGCGAATGCTGGTGTGGATGTAGAAGCTGGCTATGAAGTAGTAGAACGAATCAAGAAACACGTAAAAAAAACAGAGCGACTAGGGGTAATGGGTGCTTTAGGCGGTTTTGGTGGCTGTTTTGATTTAAGTTCTTACCAATTAAAAGAACCAGTTTTGGTATCAGGGACAGATGGGGTAGGAACAAAATTGTTAGTAGCCATCGAAGCGGATCAACATGAAACAATCGGAATCGATTGTGTGGCGATGTGTGTCAATGATATTTTAGCTCAAGGTGCGGAACCTTTATATTTCTTAGACTATTTAGCTACTGGAAAAAATGATCCACAAAAATTAGAAAAAGTCGTCGCTGGCGTGGCGGATGGTTGTGTAGCAGGTAATCTTGCGTTGATCGGTGGCGAAACCGCAGAGATGCCAGGGATGTACGCGGAAAATGAGTATGATCTTGCTGGTTTTGCAGTTGGGGTTGCAGAAAAGTCGCAATTGATCACAGGAAGTGAAATCGAAGTTGGTGATGTTCTGTTAGGCTTACCTTCTAGCGGGATTCATTCAAACGGCTATTCATTGGTTCGGAAAGTGTTTTTTGAACAAAATAGTTACACATTAACCGATCAGATAGAGGGTCTGTCTGAAACACTGGACCGAGAATTGTTAAAGCCGACAAAAATCTATGTATCAGCTTTGCTGCCAATCATAAAAGAACAAAAGATCAAAGGTGCGGCACATATCACTGGTGGTGGATTCGTAGAAAATATTCCTCGGATGTTGCCGGAAGGAACGGCCGCGCAAATTCAATTAGGTTCATGGCCTAGCTTGCCGATTTTTGATTGTCTCCAACGTTTAGGTGAAATCCCTGAACAAGAGATGTTTGAGATTTTTAATATGGGTATTGGAATGGTTGTAGCAGTAGCAGCCTCTCAAGTCGATGAAGTCATTGAAAAAATCAATGAGCAAGGAGAAGCGGTTTATCGAATCGGTGAAGTAGTTCCCTTAAAAAATAAAGCAGTGTTGTTTGATGAGGAAGAAAAATGAAGATTGCCGTATTTGCTTCAGGAAATGGCAGCAACTTTCAAGCTTTAGTTGACTATTTTCGGGAAAATAAGTTGCCAGATACCTTTGAATGGCTTTTTTGTGACCAGCCGAATGCTTTTGTCTTAGAACGGGCAGAAAAGTTACATGTACCATTTCATTTTTTTTCACCAAAAGAATTTTCATCTAAAAGAGAATATGAAGAAAAAATTTTAGAGATCCTAGTGGAAAAAGAAATTGAACTCATTGTATTAGCAGGATACATGCGGATTATTGGTCCGACTTTATTGAATGCTTATGAGTCAAGGATCATTAATATCCACCCCTCTCTTTTACCTGATTTTCCTGGCTTACATGGGATTCGTGATGCGTTTGCTGCGAAAGTCAAAGAAACAGGTATAACGATTCATTACATTGATAAAGGGGTAGATACAGGACCAATCATTCACCAAGAAACCATAGAGATCACGAAAGAAGACACATTGGATAGCTTAGAAGCAAAGATTCATCAAATCGAACATCAGACCTATCCTAAAATAATCGAAGCAGTCATCAAAGAAATGCAAAAAGTGGAGGAAGAAAAAAATGACTAGAGCATTGTTAAGTGTATCGGATAAAAAAGGAATTGTTGAATTTGCCAAGGGATTACAAGCTTTGGAAATTGAGATTATTTCAACTGGGGGCACCAAAAAAGCACTTGATGAAGCGGGAATCTTAACCATCGCAATCGAAGATGTCACTGGCTTTCCTGAGATGATGGACGGACGTGTCAAAACTTTGCATCCTAAGATTCATGGGGGATTATTAGCACGTCGTGATCTTGCTAGTCACAGAGATGCAATGGCAGCTTCTGAGATTTTGCCGATTGATTTTGTTTGCGTCAATTTGTATCCTTTCAAAGAAACAATCATGAAACCGGATGTTAGTGAAAAAGAAGCCATTGAAAATATTGATATTGGTGGACCAAGTATGTTGCGTAGTGCTGCCAAAAACCATGAATTTGTCACGGCGATCGTTGATCCGAACGATTATCCAATTGTTTTAGATGAACTGAGAAATCAAGGGACTACTTCTCTAGCGACACGTCAGAAACTGGCAGCGAAAGTATTTCGTCACACAGCAGCCTATGATGCATTGATTGCTCAATATTTAACGGAGCAAGTGAAGGAAGAAAAGACGGAAAAATTGACTCTTACTTTTGAACGCAAGCAAGACCTCCGCTATGGCGAGAATAGTCATCAGCAAGCTGTCTTTTATCAATCTGCTCTACCAGAACGTTATTCGATTGCTCAAGCAAAACAGCTTCATGGAAAAGAACTATCTTTTAATAATATTCGTGATGCAGATGCTGCTTTGCGGATCATGAGTGAATACCAAGAACCAACAGTCGTAGCACTCAAACACATGAATCCTTGTGGTATTGGCTCAGCTCACACGATTTTCGATGCTTGGCTAGCAGCTTATGAAGCAGATCCTGTTTCGATTTTTGGTGGGATTGTGGTATTGAATCGGGAAGTCGATTTAGCAACAGCTCAAGAAATGCATAAACTCTTTTTAGAAATTATCATTGCACCGTCTTATACACCAGAAAGTCTAGAAGTTTTAAAAGCCAAGAAGAATTTACGATTATTAACGGTTGACTTTAACTCGCAATTAACAAAAGCATCTAATGAAATTGTTTCAGTTCTTGGAGGTTTACTCGTCCAAGAAAAAGATACAGCAATGGAAGAACCAACTACATGGCAAGTAGTAACCGATCGTCAGCCAACATCTGATGAAATGGCTGCATTAGCATTTGCTTGGAAAGCTGTTAAGCACGTCAAATCAAATGCGATCGTTGTAAGTAATCGGTATCAGACGCTAGGGATTGGTGCAGGACAAATGAATCGTGTCGGTTCTGTCAAACTTGCGATTGAACAAGCTGGAGAAAAAGCACAAGCAGCTGTTTTGGCAAGCGATGCTTATTTCCCAATGGATGATTCGGTGGAATATGCAGCTAAACACGGAATCAAGGCGATCATTCAGCCTGGTGGAAGTATCAAGGACCAAGCGTCGATTGATATGGCTAATAAACATGGAATTGCCATGGTCTTTACGAACGTCCGTCATTTTAGACATTAAGATAGAGGGAGTAAGAAATGAATATATTGATCATAGGATCTGGTGGGCGTGAACATGCGATTGCTAGTAAAATCTTACAAAGTCCGCTAGTCGAAAACGTTTATTGTGCACCGGGGAATCCTGGCATGACACGTGATGGGGTCAAAATCGTTGATATTAAAGAAACTGATCATCAAGGATTGATCGAGTTTGCTAAGGAAGCGTCGATTACTTGGAGTTTTGTTGGCCCAGAAATTCCTTTGTTAAACGGGATCGTGGATGATTTCAAGCAAGCGGAATTAAAAATATTTGGTCCGACGAAAGCTGGTGCATTGATTGAAGGATCTAAGAGTTTCGCCAAAGAATTGATGGAGCGTTGTCAGATTCCAACTGCTGAATCTAAAACTTTTACCAACTATCTTGAAGCCAAATGGTACATCGAAGAGAAGGGTGCCCCAATTGTGATCAAAGCGGACGGTTTAGCTGCTGGCAAAGGCGTGGTCGTAGCGATGACAAAAGCCGAAGCGTTACAGGCAGCCAGCGATATGCTGGAAAAACATCGTTTTGGACAAAGTGGACATCAAATCGTTGTGGAAGAATTTTTAGAAGGAGAAGAGTTCTCTTTGTTAGCGTTTGTGGATGGCGAAGCAGTTTATCCAATGGAAATCTCACAAGATCATAAACGAGCGTATGATGGAGATCAAGGACCGAATACTGGAGGGATGGGCGCCTATTCTCCAGTACCTCACATTTCTGAAGCAATCATTGAAGCGGGGATCGAAAAAGTAATAAAACCTGCAGCTAAGGGGATGAGCGAAATTGGTCGTCCGTTTATCGGTGTATTGTATGCAGGATTGATCGCCACTTCAGATGGACCGAAAGTGATTGAATTTAATGCGAGATTTGGCGATCCTGAGACACAAGTCATTTTACCTCGATTGAAGAGTGACTTGGCGCAAGTGATCACTGATTTGTTAGACCATAAGCCGGTTCATTTAATTTGGGAGGAAACTGGATATCGTTTAGGGGTTGTAGTTGCAGCAGAAGGTTATCCTAATCAGTATTTAACTGCTATGGATTTGCCCGATTTTCCTGAAGAGGAGGCAACTGTCTATTATGCGGGTGTTCAAGAGGAAAAAGGAAATTTAAAAGGTTCTGGTGGTCGAATCTACTTAGTGGAGTCCTATGGGGAAACAATTGAAGAAGCGAGGGAAAAAGTATACAACGTGTTAGAATCAAAAGATACAAAGGGGACATTTTATCGGAAAGATATTGGAATGAAAGCAATCAACGTTTTTTCTAAGAATCACTAGCGCAACAAAAAGGGGGATAACATTTTTTTCTTTTTTGAGAAAAAAGTGGCATGCCTCTTTTTGCCCCCTTTTTGAAGTAAATGTGTTAAAATCTAATGGGAAAGAAAGGAATGATTTTAATGAAACAGATTCAATTGGGAACTTCAAATCAAAAGGTGTCATCGGTCATTCTCGGATGTATGAGGATTAATGGCGCTGAACATCCAGAACGTATTATTGAAACTGCTTTTGATAACGGTATCAATTTTTATGACCATGCGGATATCTATGGTGGTGGAGAATGTGAAACCATCTTTGCTAGTGCGTTAGCAAAAACTTCAATAAAGAGAGAAGAGCTATTTATTCAAACAAAATGTGGGATTGTTCCCGGTGTGATGTTTGACTTTTCCAAAAAGCACATCATTGAATCAGTAGAAGGTAGCCTCAAACGGTTAAAAATGGATTATGTTGATGCGTTGCTATTACATCGTCCCGATACCTTAGTTGAACCTGAGGAAGTGGCAGAGGCATTCGATGAATTAGAAAAGTCAGGTAAAGTACGTTATTTCGGTGTAAGTAATCAGAAACCAATGCAAGTCGAATTGCTAAAGAAATACGTCAAACAACCTTTGTTGATCAACCAATTGCAATTTGGATTGAAACATTCTGGAATGATTGATCAAGGGATCCATGTGAATATGACAGATGAAGCTAGCGTTGACCACGATGGTAGTGTCTTGGATTATTCACGTTTGAATGAAATGACGATCCAAGCATGGTCGCCTTATCAATATGGTTTTTTTGAAGGGGTATTTATCGGTAACGAAAAGTTTCCTAAATTGAATCAAAAATTAGCAGAACTTGCTGAAAAATATCATACAACGCCAACAGGTTTAGCTTCAGCTTGGATTTTACGCCATCCTGCAAATATCCAAGTGATTGCAGGAACGATGAATGTAGGGCGAATCAAGGAAATTGCACAAGCATCAGACGTTGAACTGAGTCGTGAAGACTGGTATGCGCTGTATCGCGAAGCTGGCAATATCCTACCATAGACATGAAAAAACATTGAATGAAACAGTCATTAGTTGCTTGTTCGCTAATGACTTCTACATATATTGATGCGAGGAACGTCACTAAGAATCTACGAAAAGGGGAGTAAAATGGGATATCTAAATAAATGGGACAATAATTCGTCAATGCCAGAAAGTGAGCTAAACGCTCATAGAGCAGCGTATGAAAATGTCAGTGATGGTAAAGAAGCGAAAGGCAATCTAAAACTAGACCCCCAACGCTATAGTCTTGGAGTAATGACACACGCAATAAATAAAACGAAATCTGCAAAATCAAATAAACCTAATAGAGCTCTACTTGGAATGATCCAAGAAATAGCGCAAAGCTATTTTAGCCCTAAAGTACTTGCTGGTATGGAGAAATTCAAAAAGGATAGAGAAAAAGAGCTAGAAAAAAGTTCGAACATTTCGCAAACAAAGTTATCTAAAGATAAAGAAAACCCTGATAATCAAAATCAAGTTTATAAAAGGTTGAATGCCATTATCACTGGCGCTAAACAGACACTCGTTCAAACCGGAACTCTGAATAAAAACGATCAAGAGAAAACAAACCAATCAAAAGAAGCTGGAAATCAACAAAAGAATGAACCACCTGGTAGAGATTGAGTAGCTATAAGCGACAAACAGCTGATTGTTTATTTGTCGAAAAGTTTGATGGCTAGACAGTGTTATTTCAGATTAAGGAGTTTTTTATTTTTTTGTTTATATTCCCCTTGATTTTTTAGTTTAAATACGGTAAATTACATAAGGTGCTAAAAATAAACACCCAAAAAGCAAATAATGTTCGTGTTTTACTGAATTCGAACATCAGGAGGATCATGTCCATGAAAGTGTTTGATTACGAAGATATCCAACTCATTCCTAATAAATGTATTGTAAGTAGCCGTTCAGAATGTAACACGACAGTGACACTAGGAAAGCATACTTTTAAAATGCCTGTTGTCCCTGCGAATATGCAAACGATCATCGATGAGTCAATTGCACAATTTTTAGCAGAAAATGGTTACTTCTATATTATGCATCGATTTGATGAAGCAGCAAGAATCCCCTTTGTGCAAAAAATGAAGGAGCAACAATTGATTACTTCAATCAGTGTTGGCGTAAAACAAGAAGAATATTCATTTGTTGAAGAATTAGCACAGTTAAATTTAGTTCCTGATTATATCACGATTGATATTGCGCACGGTCATTCAAATGCGGTGATTGAAATGATCCAACATATCAAAAAACATTTACCAGAAACGTTCGTTATTGCAGGAAACGTTGGGACACCAGAAGCTGTTCGGGAATTAGAAAATGCCGGAGCTGATGCAACAAAGGTTGGAATTGGACCTGGTAAAGTTTGTATCACAAAAATCAAAACCGGTTTTGGTACCGGTGGTTGGCAACTTGCTGCCTTAAGATGGTGTGCGAAAGCTGCCAGAAAACCGATTATTGCTGATGGGGGTATTCGTACCCATGGTGATATTGCAAAATCCGTTCGTTTTGGCGCAACAATGGTTATGATCGGTTCGCTATTTGCCGGACATGAAGAATCGCCTGGTGAGACAATGGTGGAAAATGGCGTAGTGTACAAAGAATACTTCGGCTCTGCCTCCGAGTTTCAAAAAGGTGAAAAGAAAAATGTAGAAGGTAAGAAAATTTGGATCCAACATAAAGGGTCTTTGAAAGACACGTTGGTTGAAATGCAACAAGATTTACAATCTTCTATTTCTTATGCGGGTGGGAAAGATATTGAAGCTATTCGCAAAGTAGATTATGTGATTGTTAAAAACTCCATTTTTAACGGAGATACCATTTAATAGCTATTAAAAAGCAAAGTAGATGCTCTCGCATCATGCTTTGCTTTTTCTTTGCTTTTCGATCCCTTTTTTATAAGATAAAATAGGCAGTAGAAGAAAGAGGAATGGAGAAGAACATGTGGGAAGTCATAGATAAGAAACAAAGACCAATTTATCGACAAATTATGGATCAGGTGATGAAAAATATTGAAAATGGGAATTTAGATCCCAACGTACCCTTGCCCTCTGAAAGGAAATTGGCAGTTATTTTTCAAACAAATCGCACCACTGTGGTTCGAGCGTTGGATGAATTACGAGATCTTGGCGTTCTTATCAGTCGCCGAGGCAGTGGACGCTTTGTGAATCAAACCGAATGGGGGCGGTATTCTGTCCCGAGAGTGAATTGGCGCGAATTATTTTCTCAACGCTATGAACAAATCGATGATAGTTATGAAAAAATGATCGAAGTAGGAAAACTGAACCCTTATTTTCTCGATTTATTTTCGAGCGAGATGCCTACAGACTTATTACCAAACGTTCAATTTCCAGCATACTCAATGAATGAGATTATTGAAAAAGAGCAACAAATCACCTGTCTAGGTTATCTTCCATTAGTAGCAAAAATAAAAAATTACTTGATCGAAAAATTTTATTTTGATTTTACTAAAACGCAATTATTAGTTACGAGTGGGGGTCAACAGGCTATTTTTCTAATTTTACAGACGATTTTATCTAGTGGTGATGCTATTGCGGTAGAAGCGCCTTCGTTTTTTTATCGTTTGTCCTTATTTAAAGCGACAGGGATTCGTCTATTTGGTGTACCCATGGATAGCGAAGGTATTGAGCTGGATAAGCTAGAAGTGTTGATCAAGAAAAATAAATTGAAAGCTGTCTTAGTCAATCCAAACTTTCAAAATCCAACAGGGAAAGTGATGTCCCAAAAACGTCGCGAAGCATTAGTGACCCTTTGTCGCAACTATCAATTACCGATCATTGAAGACGACGTTTTTAGTGACTTATCCTTTCATGATAGTGAAAAGCATAAACCAACTGCGATCCATTCAATTGATCCGGAAAATGTCTTATATGTCGGTTCATTATCTAGGGTATTAGGACAAACGACCAAGATAGGTTGGATCGTTGGGCTGCGTTCCTTTATCGACCGCTTAGCGAAAGCTCAGGAAATGATGGAATTTTCGATGAGCATCTTTCCCCAAAATGTGGCGATGACTGTATTTGAAGAAAGTTATAGCACAAAGATCGCCATTGTGAGGGAAGGATTATACAAAAGAAGTTTGACGCTGGTTGAATGGGAAAAAACGCAAAACTTTTTTGAAGTCTGGCCCATTTATGGTGGGTACTATGCGTGGATTACGTGGAAAGGACAACAATTGACAAGAGATATTGCGGAAGAATTGATCCGCTCAGGGTTAGGCATTGCACCAAGTTTTTTGTTTGGAGAAGAGACCAACGGGTTGCGTATCAATTTTAGTCGTTTAACTGAAGAAAGGCTGCCATTTTTTCAAGCGGAAATGGCAAAATTAGCAAAACGTTTATCCGTTTAATTCATGATCAAAAGAGCAGGTTCATGTGCAACAGTTAAGGAGATTCCTTGCTGTTGCTTTTTAATTGAAAAAAATACACATATAGTAGAAAATTAAAAGAGGGATGATTGTAAAGAAAATCACTAATTAATAAAAAAATTTTTCTGTTTGTTGGAATAAGGTATAACAATGTGCGGATTCAATGATAACAGTAGAGAGGAGTAGATAGAAAATCAGGACTAATTTTGTACAAAAGATGTAAACCGCTTTCTTGATTGTGATGTTGTTCACTATTTGCGTGGTTAAGCGGATTATTACAAATTTTTAAAAACGTGAATTTTTTTGCTTTTAGCTTGTATTTCTTAATGATCCATGATAATTTATAAAAGAAGACGGTTGGATATTGATACAGTTTATATATCTGTTTCAATCGCAGAAAGATGAGATTTTCTTATATGATGAGAGAGGAATGTGTACAAATGGCAAAAAAGAAATTACCACTAGACTTTAATGCGTTATTAGATGAAGTCAATTCAGATTTTCCAGTATACCAAGCGCTTGACCAAAATGGTAAAGTAGTAAACCCTGATCTTGTTCCTGATTTATCAGATGAACAATTAGTAGAATTAATGACTAGCATGGTTTGGTCTCGTGTATTAGACCAACGCTCAACAGCTTTAAACCGTCAAGGACGTCTAGGATTCTTTGCACCAACAGCTGGTCAAGAAGCTAGCCAACTTGCAAGTGCATTTGCTTTTGAAAAAGAAGACGTATTACTTCCTGGTTACCGTGATGTCCCCCAATTAGTAAAACATGGATTGCCTTTAGCACAAGCTTTCTTATGGTCACGAGGACATGCGGCAGGGAATTTTTATCCAGAAGAATTGAAAGCTCTACCACCACAAATCATTATTGGTGCGCAGTACATCCAAGCGGCTGGTGTGGCTTTAGGATTGAAAAAACGAAACAAAAAAAATGTGGTCTTCACTTATACAGGTGACGGCGGCTCTTCTCAAGGTGATTTTTATGAAGCAATCAACTTTGCTGGAGCTTATCATGCAAATGCTGTATTTTATATCCAAAACAATGGCTTTGCGATCTCAACACCTCGTGAAAAACAAACAGCTGCTAAAACATTAGCGCAAAAAGCTGTGGCAGCTGGGATTCCAGGGATCCAAGTAGATGGTATGGATCCATTAGCAGTTTATACAGTATCTAAAATGGCACGTGATTGGGCAATCAACGGGAATGGTCCAGTCTTGATTGAAACATTGACTTACCGTTATGGTCCGCATACTTTATCAGGAGATGACCCAACTCGTTACCGTTCAAAAGAAACAGATGACGAATGGCAGAAAAAAGATCCATTGATCCGTTTCCGTAACTACCTAACAGAAAAAGGTCTATGGTCAGAAGAAAAAGAAGAACAAGTAATTGAACAAACAAAAGAGGAAATCAAAGCAGCGATTGCTGAAGCAGATAAGATTCCAAAACAAAAAGTTTCTGATTTCTTAAAAAATATGTTTGAAGTGGCACCACAATCAATTAAAGAGCAAATTGCAATCTATGAAGCGAAGGAGTCGAAATAATCATGGCACAAAAAACAATGATTCAAGCAATCACAGATGCCCTAGCACTTGAACTTGAAAATGATGAGAACGTAATCGTTTTTGGTGAAGATGTTGGGAAAAACGGTGGAGTTTTCCGTGCAACGGAAGGATTGCAAGAAAAATTTGGCGAAGAACGCGTTTTCGATACCCCATTAGCTGAATCAGGGATTGCTGGTATGAGTTTTGGGTTAGCTTTAGAAGGTTTTCGTCCAGTACCTGAAATTCAGTTCTTTGGATTTATTTTTGAAGCCATGGATGAAGTAGTCGCACAAATGGCACGTACAAGATATCGAATGGGTGGGACTAGAAATCTACCGATCACGATTCGTTCACCATTTGGTGGTGGGGTTCACACACCAGAACTTCATTCAGATAACTTAGAAGGATTGATTGCTCAATCTCCAGGAATTCGCGTAGTCATTCCATCAAATCCTTATGATGCAAAAGGATTATTGATCTCTTCTATCCGCAGCAATGACCCAGTTGTATTTTTGGAACATATGAAACTTTATCGTTCATTCCGTGAAGAAGTTCCAGATGAAGCTTATGAAGTACCATTGGACAAAGCGGCAATTACTCGTGAAGGAACAGACGTTTCAATCATTACCTATGGCGCAATGGTTCGTGAAGCGATCAAAGCAGCTGACAATCTTGCGAAAGAGGATATTTCAGTAGAAGTCGTTGACCTAAGAACAGTCGCACCGCTAGATATTGACACAATCATTCAATCAGTTGAGAAAACTGGTCGTGTGGTAGTCGTTCAAGAAGCGCAACGACAAGCAGGTGTAAGTGCCCAAGTGATTGCTGAAATCTCAGAACGTGCGATCCTTTCATTAGAAGCACCAATTGGACGTGTAGCAGCACCAGATACTGTTTTTCCATTTGGACAAGCTGAAAACATCTGGTTACCAAATGCGGCTGATATTGAAGCAAAAGTCAAAGAAATTGCAGAATTCTAAGAAATAAGAAGGGACGTAAGTAAATCATGGCATACCAATTTAAATTACCTGACATTGGTGAAGGAATCGCAGAAGGCGAAATCGTCAAATGGTTTGTCAAGCCAGGCGATACCATCAATGAGGATGATACGTTATTAGAAGTTCAAAATGATAAATCAGTAGAAGAAATTCCATCCCCAGTTACTGGGACAGTGAAAAACGTCATCGTACCTGAAGGAACAGTCGCGAATGTTGGCGATGTACTGGTAGAAATCGATGCACCAGGACATGAAGACAATGAAACAAGTGGCGATGCTGGAGTAGCAGCGAAAGAGCAAACACCTGAACATCCAGCTGCTGAACCAACTGAAGCTAGTGCCGATGGTGGGGTCTTTGAATTTAAATTACCCGATATTGGTGAAGGAATCGCAGAAGGTGAAATCGTTAAATGGTTTGTGAAACCAGGCGATACCATCAATGAAGATGACACATTGTTAGAAGTACAAAACGATAAATCGGTAGAAGAAATCCCGTCACCAGTGACTGGAACGGTTAAAAACATCTTGGTATCAGAAGGAACAGTTGCAACTGTTGGTGATGTATTAGTAGAAATCGATGCACCAGGACATAATAGTGCGCCTTCTACTACATCAGAAAAAACAGCTGAATCAACTGATGCTAAAGTAGAAACTTCTGGTTCAGCATCAGTAGCTGAGGCAGCTGATCCTAACAAACGTGTTTTGGCTATGCCATCAGTTCGACAATTTGCTCGTGAAAAAGACGTGGATATCACACAAGTCACTGCAACTGGTAAAGGTGGACGTGTGACAAAAGAAGATATTGAAAGCTATCTATCAGGTGGGCATGCGAGTCAAACAGCATCAGCTGAACCAGCTGCACCTGCGACAGAAAAAGCGGTTGAAGCGAAAGCTGAAAGCAAGCCAGCAGCACCAGCAAAAGCGTTCAAATCTAATTTAGGTGAATTGGAAGAACGTGTAGCAATGACACCGACACGTAAAGCGATTGCTAAAGCAATGGTCAATAGCAAGCAAACAGCGCCACATGTTACTTTACATGACGAAGTAGAGGTTTCTAAACTTTGGGATAATCGTAAGAGATTTAAAGAAGTGGCAGCTGCGAATGGGACAAAATTGACTTTCTTGCCATACGTGGTAAAAGCATTAACTGCTACTGTGAAGAAATTCCCTATTTTGAATGCGTCAATTGATGATGCGAACCAAGAAATCGTTTATAAAAATTACTATAACATCGGAATCGCAACTGATACAGATCATGGCTTGTATGTACCAAATGTAAAAGATGCAGACCGTAAAGGGATGTTTGCGATTGCGGACGAAATCAATGAAAAAGCAAAACTAGCTCATGAAGGTAAATTAGCAGCTGAAGATATGCGAAATGGCACTATTACGATCAGTAATATTGGTTCTGTAGGTGGTGGCTGGTTTACACCAGTAATCAACTACCCTGAAGTAGCAATTTTAGGTGTGGGAACAATTGCACAACAACCGATCGTTAATGGTGAAGGTGAAATCGTTGTTGGACGAGTGATGAAACTTTCCTTAAGCTTTGATCACCGTATCGTAGACGGAGCAACAGCTCAACAAGCAATGAACAATATCAAACGACTTTTAGCTGATCCTGAGTTATTGATGATGGAAGGATGATAAACAAATGGTAGTTGGAGATTTTGCTGTAGAATTAGACACAGTTGTAATCGGTGCGGGACCTGGTGGCTATGTTGCTGCCATCCGTGCTGCTGAAATGGGACAAAAAGTGGCAATCATTGAAAGAGAATACATCGGTGGTGTTTGTTTAAACGTTGGTTGTATTCCTTCAAAAGCGCTGATTGCTGCAGGACATCATTATCAAGAATCTCTTGATTCAACTTTATTCGGTGTCACGAGTGAAAATGTCACACTTGATTTTGCAAAAACACAAGACTGGAAAGAAAATAAAGTAGTGAAAACACTGACTTCTGGTGTTGGCTTCTTATTGAAAAAACACAAGGTAGAAACAATCGAAGGCGAAGCATTCTTCGTCGATGATCATACATTGCGTGTGATCCATCCCGATTCTGCTCAAACGTATTCTTTCAATAACGCAATCATTGCCACTGGCTCCCGTCCGATCGAAATCCCAGGATTTAAGTTTGGCGGACGTGTACTTGACTCAACAGGCGGCTTAGCTCTAAAAGAAGTACCAAAAAAATTCGTCATTATTGGTGGCGGAGTTATTGGAGCAGAATTAGGTGGAGCCTATGCTAACTTAGGTGCTGAGGTAACGATTCTTGAAGGTTCTCCTCAAATTTTACCTACCTATGAAAAAGATATGGTGAAATTAGTGGAAGACGACTTCAAGAAAAAAGGTGTGACAATCGTAACCAATGCAATGGCGAAAGAAGCTGTTGATAATGGGGACAGTGTGACAGTCAAATATACTGTAGACGGTAAAGAAGAAACAGTGACAGCAGATTATGTCATGGTAACAGTTGGTCGTCGTCCAAATACTGACGATATGGGATTAGAACAAGCAGGTGTCGAAGTCGGTGAACGTGGATTGATTCCAGTGGATCAACAAGGGCGTACGAATGTGCCAAACATTTTTGCAATTGGGGATATCGTACCAGGTGCTGCTTTAGCGCATAAAGCAAGTTATGAAGCAAAAATTGCTGCAGAAGCTATCTCAGGTAAGAAAGTAGCAGTTGACTATAAAGCAATGCCTGCGGTTGCCTTTACAGATCCAGAATTAGCTTCTGTTGGGATGACGATCAAAGAAGCAAAAGAAGCTGGTATTGAAGCTACTGCATATAAATTTCCGTTTTCAGGAAATGGACGGGCGTTATCGCTTGCAAAAACAGAAGGTTTTATCCGTTTAGTGACGACCAATGAAGACAATGTCATCATTGGAGCGCAAATCGGTGGTGTAGGTGCTAGTGATATGGTTTCTGAGCTTGCTTTAGCCATTGAATCAGGAATGAATGCCGAAGATATTGCGTTAACGATCCATCCACATCCATCGCTAGGTGAAATTACGATGGATGCTGCTGAACTCGCTTTAGGTTTACCAATCCATATTTAATTTAGCAATTGGGATATTTTATCCGAACTGTTTCAAAAAAAGTATGGATGCTGGCGATAGTTGCCAGGTTAAAAACATCTTTTTGACAAATTGAATTGATACATGATCGATGAAACATCAAAGTTAGCAAAAACTGCTAGCTTTGATGTTTTTTTTGTGGTCTTTTCAAAACCTCTTTTTCTGAAAAAAGAAAAAAGAAAGTCAAGCTTTTTGAAAGAGGGTGTTAGAATAAATGTGGTAAAAGCAATCAGGTCAGCATATTTCTATATCAATGATTTAACTAGCGGAACTAGTTGTTTACTAATTAATTTTTAATCACTTTAAAGGAGATTGACTTTGTGAGAAAAGAAACGATTAAAACACTTCAAGGAGACTGTCATGAGAATGAAAAGAATAATGAAATTGGCGGTCCTAACAATTCAATTAAAAAGAGAAATGAAAGGATTATAGAAGCATACCAAACAGAAAATACATCGATAGCAGGACTTGCTGAGCGATTTGGAGTATCAAAGAGAACCATTGGAAATGTAACACACAGTCTAAAAGAGCAAAATCTGCAACAGCAAAGCTTAACGAATGAGACAACTAAAGAAAAGGAAGAGAGCAATAATCAAAATATCGAAGCACATTTAGCAGGAGACTTGTGGGTAAGTAAACTTGTTAATAAATTTAACGGATCAGCGAGAACCATTTTGATGAAAATAAAGAAAGCAAGAGAACAGAAGGAAGAGATGCAATATAAAACATCGTCAGAAAATGAAATTTTACAGTTAGATAGAAATAGTTTTGAGCAAAGGGAAGAGTTAGTGAAGCAACAAGAGCTGATTTCAGAAGTTCTTCTAAAAGATGAGCTGGAACAGGTACATCCTGCTCAGCCAAGGCCTTTAGAGGACAAAGTCGCTTCATTAAGAAAACAAAAAAGTGTTGATCATGACAGCCAGTCAAAAAAATACAATCTCAATGACAGTTCAAGCAGAAAAAGAAAGATGCAAGAAAATAAGGACCCAGAAAAGTTTTCACTATCGGCGTTCCCAATTGATAAAAATAGTTTGAAAACATCGAGTGTGAAACCTAAGAAGCCAAAGAAATCTCATGTACTTCATGAAGTAGAAGAATATTCACCCAAACTATCACAAATAAGCAAACAAATACATACAACAGAGAATGAGCATTTAATTGATGAGAACCAACAGGATAAACTTCAAGGCATCGGTCCTCAACAAAATAAAAACTTTTCTTTATCACTTCCTTTACCAAATAAATTGGAGGAAGCAACAAGTAGTGAGAATCATATCTTCAATAGCAAACAAGTGCAAGTAACTGGAAGTCATCTAAGAGAAAATCAAGAGGAACATCCAATTTTATCAGAGACAGAAGGTGAATTTGGAAATAGCTTGTTCGATAGTTTATCTGATTTTGACTATTCAAATGAGTCCAATGAAGAACGTTCGTTTTTTCAAAAGTTAGCAAATTTATCCGATGAATTGTCAAATCATAATCTCACGACAGACGAAATAGTGGAAGCATTAATGGAATTTGACGAGACGTTAGACTCAGCAAAAAATCTAGTGGACTATGTGAACGGATCGAATGAACTTCCAAAACAATCTAATAATGATTTATTCGAAGATTTATCAAATGATAGTCTCACGACAGACGAAATAGTGGAAGCGTTAATGGAAATTGATGAGACGTTAGACTCAGGAAAAAATCTAGTGGACTATGTGAACGGATCGAATGAACTCCCAAAACAATCTAATAACGATTTATTCGATGATTCATCAAATGATAGTCTCACGACAGACGAAATAGTGGAAGCGTTAACGGAAGTTGATGAGACGTTAGACTCAGGAAAAAATCTAGTGGACTATGTGAACGGATCGAATGAACTTCCAAAACAATCTAATAATGATTTATTCGAAGATTTATCAAATGATAGTCTCACGACAGACGAAATAGTGGAAGCGTTAATGGAAATTGATGAGACGTTAGACCCAGCAAAAAATCTAGTGGATTATGTGAACGGATCGAATGAACTTCCAAAACAATCTAATAATGATTTATTCGAAGATTTATCAAATGATAGTCTCACGACAGACGAAATAGTGGAAGCGTTAATGGAAATTGATGAGACGTTAGACCCAGCAAAAAATCTAGTGGATTATGTGAACGGATCGAATGAACTTCCAAAACAATCTAATAATGATTTATTCGATGATTCATCAAATGATAATCTCATGACAGACGAAATAGTGGAAGCGTTAGTGGAAGTTGATGAGACGTTAGACTCAGCAAAAAATCTAGTGGACTATGTGAACGGATCGAATGAACTTGCAAAACAATCTAATAATGATTTATTCGAAGATTTATCAAATGATAGTCTCACGACAGACGAAATAGTGGAAGCGTTAATGGAAATTGATGAGACGTTAGACCCAGCAAAAAATCTAGTGGATTATGTGAACGGATCGAATGAACTTCCAAAACAATCTAATAATGATTTATTCGATGATTCATCAAATGATAATCTCATGACAGAAGAAATAACGGAAATATTAATGAGATTTGATGAGACATTAAACTCAGGAAAAAAACCAATGAAGTATGTAACGGAATTAAGTGAACGTCAAGAATCGAACAAATTATTCGATGAATCGTCAAATAGTCAACAGGTAGAATATCCTATAATGGAACAAACAATGGCAGGAAAAGCAGTTAATCAGCCTGGTTCGGAAAATAATCAAGTAAACTTTATAGAGGATAAGAATCAGGAATATCTGATTGATGAAGAAAAACATCCCCAGAATCCGCATAACATACATAATGATAGGGGCACAGGTGAGTTTATACAAAAGAAACAGGATAAGAGTATAAAAAATTCAGAAAACACCCCAGTGAATCAGAATCAGGAAACGGCGCTTGATGAAGAAAGACATCCAAAAAGAGCTGCTGCTCATTTATCTGAGAATCTACATAGTATACAAAACTTAGAAAGTAACCTAGGGCATCAAACAACCAAACAAACCGATAAGCAGACTATTCCTCAAACGGGGTATATTCTTGATCCTGTTCTTCCACAAAATGTCACTAAGAATAATTATTTAGAATATATTCAACTATATCAATCTATTCAGTCGACCATCAAAATAGAGACATTTTGTGACATAATGGAATTGTCACAAGATACATTTCAAGAGTTGCTTAAAGAAGCTGTTCCAGCTGAGTCAACTAATAGTGAATTAGGATATATAGAGAATAAAAGGGAAATTATACCGAGAGAATATAAATTAGAAAAGATCAATTTATATCTCAATTCTCAACATTCTTACGAATCTAAACGGCAGTTTTGTGATAAGAACAATTTAGACTATGATTCCTTTAGATCTTGGATAAGGGAACATAAAAAGGGGGAATTACCTCGTCAATCAATATCGACTATTGAAGAATTGATCAGTAGGGAACAAGATGGGAGAAATCTGTATTGTACTGCTAAGGTTAAGAAAGCCTGTGTACTTTTATGGAGAAGTAAGCGAATAGCACACAAGGTATTGTGTAAAAAATTGAACATTTCTGATGCGACTTTAAGAACTTGGAATAATAGATACGACCAGGCACGTGGTAAGAAGCAGGAGTTAATAACAACTCTCACAGAATTAAAAGAAAGGAAGTTAAAGCTAGGAAAGCTGTGTTGTACGGAGGAAGTTAAAAGAGAATGTGTTCTTTTATATAAGAATCAAGAAATGTCCATAAAGCAATTATGTAAGATTTATCATTTGACTCCGAATATGGTTAATGCTTGGATCGAAGAATATGACCGATTACTCCAAAATTCAGAAAGAACATCCCAAGCACGCCAAACTTTTTCAACTAATGTCGGGAATGCTAAATTTACAACAGCAGACAATAATGCGAGGTTAGCTCATGAACAAGGTAAGAGTCAAGGCAATCAAAGGATGCAACATAGTATACAAAACTTAGAAAGTAACCTAGGGGATCAAACAACCAAACAAACGGATAAGCAGCTTAATCCTTCAGCGAGGCACTCTCTTGACCCTGTTCTTCCACAAAAAGTCAATCAATCATACACTAAAAATGATTATTTAAAATATATTCAACTATACCAATCCATTCAAACGACCATCAAAATAGAGACATTTTGTGACATAATGGAATTGTCACAAGATACATTTCAAGAGTTGCTTAAAGAAGCTGTTCCAGCTGAGTCAACTAATAGTGAATTAGGATATATAGAGAATAAAAGGGAAATTATACCGAGAGAATATAAATTAGAAAAGATCAATTTATATCTCAATTCTCAACATTCTTACGAATCTAAACGGCAGTTTTGTGATAAGAACAATTTAGACTATAGTTCCTTTAGTTCTTGGATAAAGGAACATAAAAAGGGGAATTTAACTCGTAAATCAATCTCTACTATCGAAGAATTGATCAGTAGGGAACGAAATGGGAGAAATCTGGATTGTACCGCTAAGGTTAAGGAAGCCTGTGTACTTTTATGGAGAGGTTGCTCAATGACTAAGACTGAATTAAGTAACAAATTGAACATCAATGATATGGTTGTAAGAACTTGGGAAGATAGGTACAACCGGGCACATGGAAATGAGCAGAAGAAAATAATAACAACTCTCTCAGAATTAGAAAATAGGGATTTAAAGTTCAGGTATTTGAGTTGTACGGAGAAAGTCAAAAAAGAATGTATTCTTTTATTAAATGATACAAAAAATACCAAGGGACGAATATGTCAAAAGTATCATTTGAACGTTAAAACATTTTATAATTGGTACAATAAATATAAACCACTACTTAATGGTGCAGAAAAAGATTCAAAAGAACGCCAAACTTTTTCAACCAATGTCGGGAATGCTAAAATTACAGCAGCAGACAATAATGCGAGGTTAGCCAATGAGCAAAATAAGAGTCCAAATTTATTCTTGGGTAATCAAAAGATCCAATAAATTCTAATAAGTTAATTATAGGTAAAGTGGAATGAACGTTAAATATAATTGAAATAAATTAAACAATTACTTTGAAAAAAAACAATAGTTGGATCTTGATCGAACATTTTTTTCTAAAAAGGAGAAAGAATAAACTATTTGCTAGAAAATTTGATATTAAAATAGATAAATAATTAGAAAAGGAAATTACTATGGAAAATGAATGGACGGAACAACGATACATAACAAAGAATGTAATAGGTTCCAATGGAAATGGGCAACAGTCATATGGTGAGCTAGGACAAGATAATCATCTGGTTAATGAGTCCAGTCCGGAGGAGGAGCTAGTAAGTCACATAATCAACCAAGGTCCTCCAACTATTCAAGAATTAGAAGCGGCGTATACTCTTTTTTCTAATCTTGAACCAAAGGAGCAAAGGATAGGGCAAATAGAGGAACAAGGAATAAAAGATGTCAATATGTTTGATTCAGGAAATAAGCGAGTGCACCCTAGATCAGACGAAAACGTGGGATATCCAAAAAGGCTAAAAGGCGCAAATAACCATTTATTTAATGAGCGAGACACCATAAATGATTCACAATTCCCACCTCAAACGACAAGAGAATCGGTCAATAAGCCCAGTCCAGAAGAAGACCTAGTACGCTACGTGTTCGAACTGGGTCCTCTGACTCGTCAAGAATTAGAATTAGCCGATACTCTTTTTTCTAATCATGAAACAAAAGAGCAAAGGATAGCCGAGGAGAGGAAAGGACAAACAGAGGGACAAGAAATAGAAACTGGAAATATGTTTGATCTGGAAAATAATCGAATGAACTCTGTAGTGGGCCAAAATTCGGAATCTTCGATTGATGAAGAAAAACATCTCCAGAATCCGCATAGCGTACATAATGATAGGGACACAAGTGACTTTACACAAAAGAACATACAAGACAAGAGTACGAAAAATTCAGAAAGCACCCCAGTGAATCAGAATCAGGAAACGGTGCTTGACAAAGAAAGACATCCAAAAAGAGCTACTGCTCATTTATCTGAGGGTCTACATAGTATACAGCACTTAGAAAGTCAAACAACCAAACAAACCGATAAGCAGCTTAATCCTCAAACGAGGCACTCTCTTGACCTAGTTCTTCCACAAAAAGCCAATCAATCAGACACTAAGAATGATTATTTAGAATATATCCAACTGTATCAATCCATTCAGTCGACCATCAAAATAGAGACATTTTGTGACATAATGGAATTGTCAGAAGATATATTTCAAGGGTTGCTTAAAGAAGCTGTTCCAGATGAGTCAACCAATAGTGAAATAAGATATCCAAGGGATAAAAGAATAGTTTTCCCGAAAGAATACAAATTGGAAAATGTTAAATTATATCTTAATTCTAAACATTCTTACCATTCTATCACTTATTTTTGTTATAAGAAAAATTTACCCTATATGCCCTTTCTAAATTGGCTCAAAGAGTATACAGAGGGGAAATTAACTCGTGAATCAATATCGACTATCGAAGAATTAATAAGTAGCAAACAAACTGATGGGTATCTGGATTGTACTGATAAAGTGAAGGAGACCTGTGTACTTTTAAGGAGAGGTTGCTCAAAGACTAAGACTGAATTATGTGACAAATTGAACATCACTGATGGGGTTTTAAGAGCTTGGATGGATAAATACAATCAAGCACATAGAAATCAGCAGAAGAATATAATAACGACTCTTACAGAATTAAAAGAAAGGAAGCTAAATTCAGGAAAGCTGTGTTGTACGAATGAAGTTAAAATAAAATTAGTTCTTTTATATAAGAATCGAGAAATGTCCGTGAAGCAATTATGTAAGATTTATCATTTGAATCCGAAAACGGTTTATAACTGGATCAAGAACTATGACCGATTACTCCAAAATTCAGAAAGAACATCCCAAGAACGCCAAACTTTTTCAACCAATGTCGGGAATGCTAAAATTACAGCAGCAGAAAATAATGCGAGGTTAATCCATGAGCAAAATAAGAGTCCAAATTTAGTCTTGGGTAATCAAAGGATTCAATAAAATTCTAGCCAGTTAATCACAAGTAAAATTGGAATGAACATTAGATACAATGAAAATAAACCGACAAATTATGTTGACCAAGTCCAATGGATTAATCTTGGTCGAACATTTTTTTCTCAAAAGAAGAAAAAGTAAACTATTTGTTAGAACATTCGATGTTAAAATAGATAAATAATAAATGAATAAAAAAGGAAATGATTATGGAAAAGAAGTCAAATTCCTTAGATTGCATTATATGAACGTTTATAAGTCCCTGATAGTATTTTTAGCGGCTGGACAAAAGCTATAGTTAAGTTGTTATTAAACAGAAACTCACAAAAACGGTAAACTTGTTTTATAAATATTGAATACAACAAAGATTTAGCAGCAAAAATAATAATTGAAGCTCTATTAGCAACGTGACTGACTTAAATTTATTTGCTGAAAAAAATATATAAAATGAATCAAGTCAGATACGTTAGAAAGAAAGGTCGGGAATGATGAGTAAAAGAGAAGAAGGGGTTTATGTTGACCCTCATACAAAAGATGTCAGGTGCCATTCTCAATGGGACGATATTAGAAAAATCATCAACAAGAATCAAATGAACTATTTCAATCATCTATCAAAACTCTTTGAAAAAAAGCCGTTAATTTATTTTGAAATTGAAAAAAAAATGATGGATAAACAGAATATTAAAGGTATCTCTTTATTGGTTTTGTTAAAAAGGGAAGGAAAAGGTCTGGCATCCAGCGAATTATTTTATCCACCATTAAAAAATATTCGAGAGATTATGATAAAAGGATTAATGAAGGAATGTAGACAACAGGCATTCATTCAATTGAATGAAAAATACCAACAAAATGGGCATAGAATTGTTGAAATTACAGACCCATACTTTATATCATCTGACAATAAAGAAGAAAAACGTGATCTAGTGGGGATAAGAGAACATCTGAAGAAGGAGTTCGCAAAATATCCTAAAGAAGAACAAAGTGTAAAAATAGAGGAGAATCGAGATAATCGCTTTTAGCTCTTTGTCCAGCCGGATGAGGTTAGTTAATACATATCAAAATTAGGCTTTTTACAACTAATGTTGGTAAAGAGAAATCTTAGAATAATTAGGACAGAAAGAAGAAAAATTCCTTTTTGTTCTTTTTATTAGCTATAGATTGTTAGGTCTAGAGTATTTAAGGTATCTTTGATAAGTTGAGTATAAGACAGCTTGAATCCTTTTTTGACTTGGTCAGTCAAATTCATTCTAAATGGTTTCGAGGTGTCTTTTCTTATTTTTACCTTTTTTTCTGAAAAATAAAAAAGCAATTGGATCGACACATTTCGATATCAATTATTTGATTGTTTAGCGGAAGTAGTTATTTACTAATTTAATGTTAAATTACTTTAAAGGAGAGTGACCCTATGAAAAATGAAACGATTGTAATCCCTCAAGAGAGCTATCATGTAGGTGATGAGAATGAGGAAATAAAAGGTTCGAATGATTTAAACGAGGCAAATGAAGATCATCGTTTGCTTCACCAAGACTCGGGCAATTTATTCAACCCTATATTAAAGGATAAACTTCCGATAGCTCAAACAGTGGAAGTGTCAGACAATACAGTTCACACAAAAAGAAAACAAATGTTTGATGAGCAGGAATCAGTTAATCTTCAAGGATGGGACGAATTATATAATCCGCTGTTAAATGGCAATTATACGATAGAGCAAGCAGTGAAAGTGTTAGGTGATATATATGAACCAAAAAGAATACGAATATCTGATGAGGCGAAATCAAATGAACATCAAGAACAATCTGATCCTCATAATCGAAATATAAGTGACTTTACAGAAAAGGAAATACAAGATAAGCGTACGAAAAGTTCCAAAAACATCCCAGTGGCTCAGGCAATCAAACAAATTGATAAGCAGCCTATTTCTCAAACGGCGCACTCTCTTGAGCTTGCTCTACCAAAAAAAGTCAATAAAGCATATCCTAAAGTGGATTACGTTCAACTATATCAATCCATTCAATCAGTTATCACAAGAGAGACATTTTGTGACATATTGGAATTATCAATTGATACATTTCAAAAGTTGCTTGAATATGAAGAGGTTGTCCCCGATCAGTCAGCCAATAGTGAATCAGAACATATAGATAAAAAAGAGAAGTTAACTCATAAAATAATATCGACTATCGAAGAGTTGAGGAGTAGGGAAAAAACTGAGGAGAATCTGAATTGTACTAATAAGGTTAAGGAAGCTTGTGTACTTTTATGGAGAAGTGAACGATTAATGCAGAAAGAATTGTGTGACAAATTGAACATTTCTGATGGGAATTTAAGAAGATGGAATTATAGATACGATCAGGCGCTTGGAAATAAAAACATAATAACAACTCTCGAAGAATTAAAAAATAGGGAGCTACTGCCAGGAAAGTTGTCTTGTCTAGCTGAAGTTAAAGTAGCATGCGTTCGTTTACTTAAGAATAAAAAAATGACTAAAAAGCAATTATGTAAATACTATCGTTTGGTTCCGAAAACGTTGGATAATTGGACTAAAAATTATGATCTTTTACTAAAAGAAATAGAAATAAAATCACACGGACTTCAAACTTTTTCAGCAAGTATTGGAAATGCTAAAATTACGGCTACAGAAAGTAATATAAGGATAGAACATAAACAAGATACGAGTCCAAATTTAATTTTTGGCGGAAGGACGTAATAAAATTCTAACAGGATAATCATTAGTAAAATCGAATAAACCTTAGAAAAAAATAAAACAAAAAATTATTCAGAAAAAGACCAAGAATTTGATTTTGATCGAACATTTTTTTCTAAAAAGAAAAAAAGTGAATTATTTGTTAGAACATTCGATGTTAAAATAGAGAAACAATAAATGTATTAAAAAGGAATTGATTATGGAAAATAAGTGAAATGCCTGAGAGTGGATGTATAGACGTTTGTACATAAGTGGTAGTGTTTCTGATAATTGAATAAAATGATCTGAGCAAGTGCTGTTGAACAGAATCTTACAAAAACAGTAAACTTATTTATTAACGAAACATACTAAAGATACAGCAGCCAAAATAATGAATGAAGATTTATTGCCAATAATAATGACTTGAATTTATTCGTTAGAAAAAGATTCAATAAAAATGAATCAAGTCAAATATAATAAAAAGAATGGTCGGAAATGATGAGTCAAAGAGAAGAAGGCACTCAGGTACCTCCTAATATAGACGATATCAATCGTCTTCCACAACGGAACGATATTATGAAAATTATCAAAAAGAATCAAATGAACTATTTCAACCATCTATCAGCTCTCTTTGAAAAAAATCCGTTAGCGTATTTTGAAATTGAAAAGACCATTATGGATAAATACGAAATTAAAGGTATTTCTTTATTGCTTTTGTTAAAGCGAGAAGGAAAAGGGCTTGCTTTCAGCGAATTATTTTATCCGCCATTGAAAAATATTCGAGATTTTATGATCGCAAGATTAATGAAGGAATGTAGACAACAGGCGTTCATTCAATTGAATGAGAAATACCATCAAAATGGGCATAAAAATGCTGAAATTACTGGTCAATATATTAGTCAAACACTTTGTGATAAAGAAGAAAAACATGATTTAATGGCAATAAGAGAACGTTTGCAGAAGGGTTTCGTAGCATCTCATACAGAAGAACAACGTGTAAAAACAGAAGAGAAATCGAGATAATTATAGCTCTTAGTTCTTTATCAAATCTAATAAGATTTCTAATAAACATCAAAATTAGTAACTTCAACTAGTTTTGATGTTTTTTGCTTCACATTAAAGTATGTTCTTTCATCATTTCTTGTAGTAACTAGGAAAAAGTAGCGTTTTCTCAATCATAGTTAGTTGGTATCTCTTTGTGGTAACAATAAGCTGAAATTCATGGGGAAAGTAAATGATCCACGACTTCATTTGCTGTTGAATAGTGCTATAAAAAATTCCGCATAATAACCTACAACACTCCATTATACTAAAAATTTTTCATATACAGTGTTGTAATATGAACATAATTTTCAAAAAAAAAAAATAAAAGGGTCCTCCTTGTAATCGATTTCATGATAAGCTTTTTTTATAAAAAAGTTAATGAACTTATCTAGCTTAATTGGCAATAATTTTAGACTACGGTGATAGAATATGAAAATTGGAGAAAAAAGAGAAAATATCAAAACAATTTGCACACGCACTTATCTAGTTTGAATGATAAGATCTCGGTTACAACACAGAAAATTCAAATCAATCAGATGAGCGATGCTCTACAAACCACAAATAAAAAATGATATAAAAGTAAAAAGTATTGAGAGGGACGTTAGAGAGTTATGTAAAAAAAGAAATGGGGTAAAAAGATGAAGTTTACTCAAATACAAAAAATTCATGTAAATCCAAATGTTGGCAATGTGAATCGACATAATGACTATCGAACAATCCAACGTATATTTGAGAAAAGTGCATACAATTATTATGTTCATTTAACAGATTTATTTGAGAGAGAACCATTGAGGTATGCTGAAATTGAAAATATTATATATGAAAAATATAAAATCGAAGGTCCTTCTTTATTAGATGCGCTAAAAAGAGAAGGAAAAGGGTTCCAACGCAGTGAATTATTATGTGCAAATGAAGGTTTTAGAAAAAGTGTCATCAGTGCGTTGTTTATAGAATGCCAAAAAGAATCTAGAATGGAAATTATTGCCAATTATTATAAAAATGGGAATGATATTGTAGAAACGACATTCCCTGATTTTAGTCGTCTAATAGGCGAAAATAATCGCAGAGAAAAAGAAGCATTCGAACAAAGAGAAAAAAAAAGAATAGAAGTAAAGCGATTGAACGCGATACATAAAGGTTTATCTCATAATAAGAAAATAAATGTAATTGATACTCGGAGCATCTCTCAGTCTATACTTAATGTAGAACTAAATAGATAGCAATTATTAATATTTTGTAGGAGGTAGTCAACAGATGAATAAAGAAGATAATAAACTAACAAAATCTTTTTTACTTAGGCCAGACAAAGATCTTCAAACTTTTGCACATTCAAATAAGATTAGTACCAAAAGTATGAAACAAATATTAGAAGAAAAGCTAAAATTTCCATGGGAAAAATTAAACGATTATTTACCAGAGCTATTAGAAAAATCAAGCTATCATTGTATCGTTGAAAAAATTTTGAGTGAACATTCAGAGTTTGGTAAAGTTGTTCCTCTCAGTGAAGAGGCCAATAGGGAAATAAGCATTATTATGAATAAAATAGGAATTTCTGAACAATCTCAGTTCAGTGAAATTTTACCCAAAGCAATTTTAGAAAATCCAATAAGTTTGGAGAGTTTTTCTGAAAATTTAGAAAAATATGTTTCTTCGTCTGAATTTACGATGTATATTAATGCAGCAGAGATTCCAAGTACTATATCATCAGAAGAGATACTTAGCGATAATATAATAAATTTTGAACTAAACAAAACGATTCAAAAATACAATGAACTAGCTGTTAATGGAGGAAATATCATTACTAAACGAGATGTTAAAAGCACCTTACTTCATTATTTAAGTAGAAAGGATAATGAATCATATAGGCCTAAGGTCGATACAGAAGTACTTATTGAAGTTGTTGTCAAAGCATTGCCACATTGTCATTATATTAAAAATTCGTCTTTATCCTCTCAAAATTGGTTCTATAAGATTTTTTTAGAAAATGAAGGGAATTCTAAATTTGCTGAGCTACAGAAGGGGATGTTTAAATTAATTTCAAAAGATGAAACATACACTGCCACTAAAATAAATGAACAATATCGGATAAATCATAGTTTTGCTAATGAAGCGTCTATGAGCTCGTTAAACATACCTGAACATGAAGGACGTTAGTTTCATATGAAATCCCTTAGGAAAAGTAAAAATGTTAGATCTTTTCCTCTTATCTTAATAAATAAACCTACGTCACCGACAGAATTTATTTTCTCTATTTTGTTAGTGACGGTTCTTTGTATGAACGTGTGAATTTTTATAGACTATTACTTATTTTTCTTAGCTAGCGATATAAAATAGTTATTCAACTATAAATTAATTATGTAAACTAGAAAATCGAAACTATTTGGTTATGTACTTATTCTTATGATACACTGATTTTGACTATAGGAAATAGGAGAATGAAGTATGCAAGATTATCAATACCCGCTTGATTTAGACTGGACCACCGAGGAAATGGTCATTGTGATGAAGATGTGGGAGGATTTAGAGTTAGCGAATGAAAAGGGCATCGATAATGCTCGGTTTCTAAAATCATACCAACAATTCAAAACGGTTATTCCATCTATTGGAGAAGAAAAAAAATTAGGAAAAGAATTTGAAAAAGTATCAGGTTATTCATTGTATCGAACAGTTCAAGCAGCAAAAAAGAATCAGAAAAAAATCCTAAAAATGAATGGGTGAGAACATGAATAAACAAGAATTGATCCCTCAGATCAAAATCTGGCTTGAAGAAGCAACTGAGAAAATTCGTGCGGTACAAATCAAGACGCTTAAAGTTGATCAAAAAACCAATCGAAAAGATCTGGTTACCAATATGGATCGTGAAGTCCAAGCTTTTTTGATTGAAAAGATTCAGGCGTATAATCCAGAAGCAAAGATTCTCGCAGAAGAAGAAGGTTACAGTGAGTTAGAAAGCTTTGAAGGGCAAGTATTTGTTATTGATCCAATTGATGGAACCATGAACTTCGTACTTGAACAAGAGAATTTTTGTATTATGTTAGGCGTTTATCAAGATGGTGTTGGACAACTTGGTTTTATTTATGACGTGATGAAAGAAGCGCTGTATTGGGGTGGAAAAGATTTAGGTGTTTATATGAATGACCATCCGTTAACTAAGCCAGAAGACCTTCGTTTAAAAGATGGACTTATTGGTTTGAACGGTTATCTTTTTAGTCATAATCGGTGGAATGTCCGAACAATTGGTGAACAAAGTATGGGTGTTCGTATTTATGGATGTGCAGGACTAGAAATGATTGCACTTTTAAAAGGGAAACATATTGGTTATATTGCAAATTTGAGCCCGTGGGACTATGGCGCAGGGAATGTTTTACTCGCTGAATTTGGAATGAAATATAGCGGTATCTCAGGAGAAAAGCTAAAATTTCGAGGAAGAGAATATTATATTGCGGCTACACCTCAAGCCTATGATGAAATTCGGGCACTTATTGCTGCGGCTGATTCGCTAAATAAGTAAAAAAACCGCATAATTAAGAAAAATATGGCTAAAATATTAATTTTCTCGAAAAAATGAAAACATTTTACTATATTTCATGAAAAAAGTTTGCTATAATAAACAGTCGAGTAAAATTGCACTGTCATAAAGAACCGAGAAGGAGTTAGTTACATTGAACTATAGAAATGATATCCGTAACGTAGCGATCATCGCCCACGTTGACCACGGAAAAACCACATTGGTTGATGAATTATTGAAACAATCAGATACATTAGACGCACACACACAATTACAAGAACGTGCGATGGATTCAAATGCTTTAGAAAAAGAACGTGGAATCACGATTTTAGCAAAAAATACCGCAGTTGATTATAAAGGGATTCGTGTCAATATCATGGATACACCTGGGCATGCGGACTTTGGTGGCGAAGTTGAACGAATCATGAAAATGGTTGACGGCGTTGTCTTAGTAGTTGATGCTTATGAAGGAACGATGCCACAAACTCGTTTTGTTTTGAAAAAAGCGCTAGAACAACATATTACACCGATCGTAGTTGTGAATAAAATTGATAAACCTTCTGCACGACCTGAGTTTGTTGTTGATGAAGTATTAGAATTATTTATTGAACTAGGTGCAGATGATGATCAATTAGATTTCCCAGTTATCTATGCTTCAGCATTAAACGGAACATCTAGCTTGTCTGATGATCCAGCTGATCAAGAACCAACAATGGCACCGATCTTTGATACAATCGTTGAAAAAATCCCTGCGCCAGTAGACAATAGCGATGAACCATTACAATTCCAAGTATCATTGCTTGATTATAACGACTATGTTGGACGTATCGGGATTGGTCGTGTCTTCCGTGGAACGATCAAAGTAGGGGACCAAGTTGCCTTACTAAAATTAGACGGTTCAGTTAAAAAATTCCGTGTAACTAAATTATTTGGTTTCTTCGGCTTGAAACGTTTAGAAATTGACGAAGCAAAAGCTGGAGATCTAATTGCCGTATCAGGAATGGAAGATATTTTCGTTGGGGAAACAGTGACACCTGTGGACCATCAAGATGCTCTGCCAATTCTACACATTGACGAACCAACACTGCAAATGACTTTCTTAGTGAATAATTCACCATTTGCTGGCCGTGAAGGAAAATATGTCACTGCTCGTAAAATTGAAGAACGCCTGATGGCTGAGTTGCAAACGGATGTTTCATTGCGTGTTGAACCAACAAATTCTCCAGATGCTTGGACTGTTTCTGGTCGTGGAGAACTTCATTTGTCAATCTTGATCGAAAACATGCGTCGTGAAGGTTATGAACTACAAGTATCTCGTCCTGAAGTTATCGAAAAAGAAATTGATGGCGTGAAATGTGAACCTTTTGAACGTGTTCAAATCGACACACCTGAAGAATACATGGGTAGCGTAATCGAATCATTAAGCTTACGTAAAGGTGAAATGCAAGACATGATCCATACTGGTAATGGACAAATCCGTTTGACATTTTTAACACCAGCTCGTGGCTTGATCGGTTATTCAACTGAATTTCTTTCAATGACTCGTGGCTACGGCATCATGAACCACACATTTGATCAATACCTACCAATGTTACCAGGTCAAATCGGTGGACGACACCAAGGTGCGTTAGTATCGATTGATACTGGAAAAGCAACAACTTATTCCATCATGAGTATCGAAGAACGTGGAACTGTTTTTGTTGAACCAGGTACAGAAGTTTATGAAGGTATGATCATTGGTGAAAATAGTCGTGACAATGACTTGACTGTTAACATCACGAAGGCAAAACAAATGACTAACGTTCGTTCTGCTACCAAGGACCAAACATCTGTTATCAAAAAACCAAAACAATTGACGTTAGAAGAATCGTTAGAATTCTTGAATGACGATGAATATTGTGAAGTAACACCAGAAAGTATCCGTTTAAGAAAACAAATCTTAAACAAAAATGCACGTGAAAAAGCTTCTAAAAAGAAAAAATAATCATTTGTTCACCTTGTTGATACAGTGATGTTTAGCTTTGAGAAATAAACCGAAGAAGTCCAAAAATAGGAGTAACTATTTTCGGGCATCTTCGGTTTATTTTTGTTCAGACGACTGGTAAATCAGCATTAAAGTGGTTGAAAAGAAAAATACTGTCGGCAAATTTTGCTTCTCAATTTTTTAGAACGTATTCAATTGTTTGAAATTAAAAGGAGAGAATTATTTTTCCTTTTTCTAAAATTGTTATCTGTGGAGAAGTTAATAAAAATTAAAAGAAAAATTCAATAAGTACGCTAAAAGTTTATTAAAAGTCTTTTTAAAATCTTTGATTACCTCGTTTTTTGTTTCACGAAAAGCGAAAGTTTCACAAAAAGCATATTGTACTTGATTGCTTGGAGAAGTAAAATATAATTGACGTATTATAGTTATAGAGGGGCGATAGAAGGGTCAATAATAAAAGGTTGCTCTAGGCTTTTTATAAATAAAAAACAACTAAACCGTGGACGAGCGGCAGTTTTTTGACATAAAGCTGAGTTTCGTAAAACATGGGGAGCTGTTTCGAGATTATCATCCTTAATGCTCTTGCGATTACTCGGCGCAGTTTTTACTTGGTGAGCGCTCAGGTCAAAGCGCCCTTTTCACAACCTCTTATTCACGGTGTTCAAGCATCAGCTCCTTGAAATAAGCCTGAATTTTTCAAAACATGAGAAGCTGTTTTAAAAAATTCTTTCTTATTGTCATCGGAGCTTCCCGATGCTTTCACAACCTCTTATTCACGGTGTTCAAGAAGCAACTCCTCAGCAATAAGCGATGATTTTCTAAAATATGAGAAGCTATTTTAAAAAATCCTCTCTTATTCGCTCGGAGCTGATCGCTTCTTTCACAACCTCTTAAATCAACTAAAAAGTAGGGATAAAATGAATGATATATTAAAACAATACTTTGGTTATGAAGTATTTCGCCCTGGACAAAAAGAAATTATCCAAAAGGTCCTTGATCATGAAGACGTCCTAGGGATCATGCCTACAGGAAGTGGGAAGTCCATTTGTTATCAATTGCCAGCATTGATGCTGGATGGCTTGACTGTAGTCATTTCTCCTTTGATCTCTCTGATGAAAGATCAAGTAGATGCTGCCAATCAGTTAGGCATTTCAGCGACATTTATCAATAGTTCATTGGATAGTTATGAGACTGCTTCTCGGTTTCGATTACTCGAACAGCAACAAATCCAATTATTATATGTTGCGCCAGAACGGTTTATCATGCCAGATTTTATCCAATCAATGAAACGTTGGCACGTGCAACTGATAGCGATTGATGAAGCGCATTGTATCTCACAATGGGGACATGATTTTCGTCCAAGCTATCTTCATATGGCAGAAACATTAAACACGTTTAATCAACGACCGATCATTGTGGCATTGACTGCTACTGCAACAAAGCAAGTAGCAGAAGATATTAAAAGACTTTTAAAGATACCAATGGATAATCATATTCAAACGGGTTTTGCACGAGAAAATCTACGTTTACAAGTAGTAAAAGATCAAAAAAAAGAGCAGTACTTAATTGAGTATCTGCGTATCAATAAAAAGCAATCAGGGATCATTTATGCCGCTACCCGCAAAGAAGTTGATCGAATCTATCATTTGTTAAAGAAATTTGATTTCAGTGTTGGCAGATATCATGGTGGGATGAGTGAAAGCCAACGAACAGAAATCCAAGAAGACTTTTTATATGACCGTACAGAATTATTAGTTGCAACGAATGCTTTTGGCATGGGGATCAATAAGAGTAACATCCGCTTCGTCATTCATTATCAGATTCCTGGTTCTTTAGAAGCTTACTATCAGGAGGCGGGAAGAGCAGGTCGTGATGGGCTCTTAAGTGAGGCTGTCTTGTTGTTTGCTCCCCAAGATATCCAGGTCCAAAAATTTTTTATCCAACAATCCCAACGAGAAGAGTCACAAAAACAAAAAGAATACGAAAAATTAAAAGCAATGACGGAATACGTCTACATCGAATCCTGTCTGCAACAATATATTCTTACTTATTTTGGCGAAAAAAGTATCCCATGTGGAAGATGTGGTAACTGTTTAGATGAACGTGAACTAGTCGATGTAACGACTGAAACACAGATGGTGTTGTCTTGCTTGAAACGCATGGGTGAAAATTATGGGAAACAATTGTTGATGAAGGTATTAGCTGGTTCGAAAGAACAAAAAGTCAAGATGCTAGGTTTTCAAGCGTTATCAACTTACGGCTTATTAAAAAAATGGGCACAAAAAGATATTCTTCAGTTGATCGAGTATCTTATTTCTGGTGGTTATCTGTATTCAATGAACGGTGAATACCCCACGTTGAAAGTAACGGAACTAGGAATCGAAGTGTTAAAAGGGAAACAAAAAGTATTTAAAAAAGAAGCTGAAAAAGTCCAACAACTTTCTGATGAAGAAGCTGACACCTTATTTGAAACGCTAAGAGAGTTACGAACTGACTTAGCTTCTGAAGCAGGCGTGCCGCCTTATGTGGTTTTTTCAGATGCGACTTTAAAAGAAATGAGTCGACAACGTCCAAAAGATCGACTTTCTTTATTGCAGATAAAAGGGGTAGGACAAAGCAAGTTAGACAAATACGGGGACGCTTTTTTAGCACTGATACTTTCTAGTTAAGTAGTGTATCGTTTGTAAAATTAGTACATCTATTGTTTTTGCTCATGATAGGCTAGCAAATAGTAAAAAAAGAAGAAAATCCCTGAGCGAAAACTGGGATTTTTCCCCGTTAGAATTTTAAGTATGTTATAATAAATAAACTTAGAATGGGGGTAGGCTTAGATGGATTCTCTATCAAATGAATTTGCAGTTCAAGTGCTTAAAGATGAATCAGAACGAATCAAACGCTTGATCAAAAATCAAAAAAATAGCCTGTGTATCTCACAATGTAAGGCATTTGAAGAAGTAGTAGATACGCAAATGTATGGCTTCTCACAACAAGTCGGATTTGCCGTTCGTGTAGGCATCATCGATAAAACGGAAGGTCAATTGTTGCTGAGTGAGCTAGAGCGTGAACTGAACCGATTATATAGTGAGGTTTACCAAGAAAATTACGATAAAAAAGAAATTGGCAAGGAGGAGTAAACTTGCCTAAGAAAGTAAAAAAAAGGCATTTATTAAACTATAGTATTTTGATTCCTTACTTGATTCTATGTATTTTAGGTTTAATCATGGTCTATAGTTCATCATCTTATTTATTGCTAGAAAATGGAAGCAGTCCTTCCGCCTCTTTTTTTAACCAAAGTTTGTTTTGGGGCGTTAGCTTAGTAGCTATTGGACTTTTATATAAAATGAAAACATCCGTATTAAAAAATCAACGACTGATTATGGCAGCTATTGCTGTACTGACGATCTTGCTATTGATCGTTTTATTCTTCGGGAAAGAGATCAATGGAGCGAAAGGATGGCTTCAAATCGCTGGATTCTCTCTCCAGCCAGCTGAATACTTAAAGATCATTGTGATTTGGTACTTAGCATTAACGTTATCTAAAAGACAAAGAAGCGTTCAAAAAGATTTTGTTTCTACTGTTAAAAGACCGTTACTGTTAGTGTTGGCACTAACAGCGCTAGTTGCTATTTTACCCGATTTTGGTAATGCAACTGTCATTTTTTTAATTATCTTAGTCTTACTTTTGGCTAGTGGTATCAACTACGTTTATACGTTGATCGTTGGGGTCGGTGGGGTTGGCTTGAGTGCTTTAGCAATCTGGTTGATCAATATCACCCACGGGAAAATATTTCCCGGACGTTTACAATATATCTATAACCGATTTGCCATTTATCAAAATCCTTTTTCTGACGAGTTGAACAAAGGTCATCAATTAGCTAATGGTTATTATGCGATGTTCAATGGAGGGCTTTTTGGTCGAGGTCTTGGAAATAGTATCCAGAAAAAAGGTTTTTTAAATGAAGCGCAGACGGACTTTATTTATGCCATTGTGGTAGAAGAGTTAGGCGTGATCATGGGGATCTTGATTCTTGCTTTACTGTTTTTCATGATTGTTCGGATCTTTTTGGTGGGGATTCGCTCAAAAGATCCATTTAATTCTCTATTATGTATTGGGATTGGTGCCATGTTCATGATCCAAATATTTATCAATTTGGGAGGGATAACAGGCGTTATTCCGTTAACTGGGATCACTTTCCCATTTTTGAGTCAGGGAGGATCTAGTTTATTGATGTTATCCATTTGTGTTGGCTTCGTCTTGAATATCAGTGCAGATGAAAAACGAAAAAGTTTAGGTTTATACTAAAAAGATGTAGGAGTGGTTTGATGGAAAAAGTTTTAGTTGCTAACAGAGGAGAAATTGCTGTACGAGTGTTTCGAGCATGTACAGAATTAGGAATTAAAACTGTAGGTATCTACGCAAAAGAAGATGAGTATTCCGTGCACCGGTTTAAAGCAGATGAAGCATATCTAGTTGGCGAAGGGAAAAAACCGATTGATGCTTACTTAGATATTGAAGGGATTATTGCCATTGCGAAAGCCTGTGGAGCGGATGCGATCCATCCAGGCTATGGGTTGTTATCTGAAAATCTAAGTTTTGCAAAACGATGCAAGGAAGAAGGCATCACTTTTGTAGGACCAGACTTACATCATTTGGATATCTTTGGTGACAAGATCAAAGCAAAAGCAGCAGCTATCGCAGCTGGAATTGCTTCGATTCCTGGGACTGATGGACCGATTGAAAAGGTCGAAGATGCTTTGTCTTTTGCTGAAACGTACGGTTATCCGATTATGATTAAAGCCGCTCTAGGTGGTGGGGGACGAGGAATGCGTGTCGCCCATGATGAAAAAAGCGCTCGAGAAGGCTATGATCGCGCGAAAAGTGAAGCAAAAGCGGCTTTTGGCAGCGATGAAGTGTATGTTGAAAAATATATTGCAAATCCTAAACACATCGAAGTCCAAATTTTGGGCGATAAACATGGAAATGTGATCCATTTATTTGAAAGAGACTGCTCTGTACAAAGACGTCACCAAAAGGTAGTAGAGGTAGCCCCTTGTGTCTCCATGTCGACTGAACAACGCGAACGCATCTGTCAAGCAGCCGTTCAATTAATGAAACACGTTGGTTATGTCAATGCTGGGACGGTTGAATTTTTAGTTGAAGGAAATGACTTTTATTTTATCGAAGTCAACCCTCGAGTCCAAGTGGAACATACGATTACAGAGATGATTACCGATGTGGACATCGTGACTACTCAATTATTGATTGCCCAAGGGAAAGATTTACACAGTGAAATTGGTCTGCCGCAACAAGCAGATATCAAACTAAATGGTTCTGCGATTCAATGTCGGATCACTACAGAAGACCCGTTGAATCATTTTCTTCCTGATACAGGGAAAATCGATACTTACCGTTCACCTGGTGGTTTCGGAGTGCGTTTAGATGTCGGTAATGCTTATGCAGGATATGTGGTTACCCCATACTTTGATTCACTTTTAGTCAAAGTTTGTACGCATGCGGCAGATTTTGATACGGCAATCCAAAAAATGGAACGTTGCTTAAAAGAATTTCGGATTCGTGGAGTCAAAACCAATATCCCATTTATGTTGAATGTGATTTCCCATCCTGAATTTCAATCGGGAAACGCTAAAACGACATTTATCGATAATACAAAAGAATTGTTTGAGTTCCCTCGTTTACGCGACCGTGGAAATAAAACAATGAAATACATCGGTGAAATTACCGTGAATGGCTTCCCGGGAATCAAAAATGGTGAAAAACCATTTTATGAATCTCCTCGGGTACCGAAAGATTTGATTAAACGCCCAGATTATCTGACAGCAAAAAATGTTTTAGATTCTGATGGTTCGGATGCGTTAGTCCAATGGATCAAATCGCAAGAAAACTTGTTATTGACTGATACGACATTTAGAGATGCTCATCAAAGCTTATTAGCAACTCGTGTTCGTACGAAAGACTTTAAAGAGATTGCTCAATTGACCGGTGAAGGATTACCTGAACTATTCTCAAGTGAGATGTGGGGAGGAGCAACCTTTGACGTCGCTTATCGCTTCTTGAATGAAGATCCTTGGCAAAGATTAAGAAAGATCCGAGCATTGATGCCAAATACGCTGTTACAAATGTTGTTCAGAGGTTCAAATGCAGTCGGTTATTCCAATTATCCGGATAACGTCTTAGTAGAATTTGTGAAAGAAGCAGCGGCTCAAGGAATTGATGTGTTTCGAATCTTTGACAGTTTGAACTGGGTACCGCAAATGGAAAAAAGTATCCAAGCGGTTCGAGACACAGGTAAGATTGCAGAAGCTGCGATCTGCTATACCGGAGATATCAATGATCCTAGTCGTGCAAAATATAATGTCCAATATTACAAGGACATGGCGAAAGAACTAGAACAACTTGGGGCGCATATCATTGCGATCAAAGATATGGCTGGCTTGCTGAAACCACAAGCTGCTTATCGCTTGATTAGTGAATTAAAAGAGACTACTGATTTGCCAATCCACCTTCATACACATGATACGAGTGGAAATGGAATCATTACCTATTCTGCAGCTTCAAAGGCTGGGGTAGATATCGTCGATGTGGCGATGAGTGCGATGAGTGGGAATACAAGTCAACCAAGTATGAGCAGTTTGTATTATGCTTTGGTCAACGGTCCACGGTTGCCAGAGATCAATATTCAAAATGCACAACAATTGAATCATTACTGGGAAGATGTCCGTATGTATTACAAACCATTTGAGAACGGTTTGAATGCACCAGAAACAGAAGTATATATGCATGAAATGCCTGGTGGACAATACTCTAATCTCCAACAACAAGCCAAAGCAGTTGGTTTAGGAAATAAATGGGATGACATCAAACAGATGTACCATACAGTGAACCTGATGTTTGGTGATATCGTGAAAGTTACCCCTTCATCAAAAGTTGTAGGAGACATGGCCTTGTTCATGGTTCAAAATGATTTAACGGAGGAAGATATCTATGAAAAAGGTGAAACAATGAGTTTCCCTGAATCTGTCATTACTTTCTTCCAAGGAGAGCTAGGACAACCGGTTGGAGGATTCCCGGAAAAATTACAAAAGATCATCCTTAAAGGACGAGAAGCGATTACTGAACGTCCTGGAGCTTTAGCTAAACCAGTTGATTTCCAACAAGTCAAAGCAGAATTAGCTGAAAAAATCGGCTATGAACCTAAACAAGAAGAAGTACTGAGCTACTTGATGTATCCGCAAGTCTTTTTAGATTATCAAGCGGCCTATAATCAATTTGGTGATGTGACATTACTTGATACACCAACATTCTTCCAAGGGATTCGCTTAGGAGAAACGGTGAATGTTCAAATTGAAAAAGGCAAGATTTTGATTATTCGCTTGGATGAAATCGGTGAACCAGATATTGAAGGAAATCGTGTCTTATTCTTTAATTTGAATGGGCAACGTCGTGAAATCACAGTGAACGACCATTCGATCATCAGTACTGTACAAACACGTGTGAAAGCTGAACCAACAAATCGTGAACATATCGGTGCAACGATGTCTGGTTCTGTATTAGATGTATTAGTCAAAAAAGGCGATCATGTCAAAAAAGGCGATACATTGATGATCACGGAAGCAATGAAAATGGAAACGGCAATTGAAGCTCGTTTTGATGGTGAAATTGCGCATGTCTATGTAACAGATGGCGATGCGATCGCTTCTGGTGATTTATTGATTGAAGTAACTGAAAAATAAAGGTGGGAAAAAGATGAAACGGCTAGGGTTATTTGGTGCGATATTGTTATCAGTGATCATTGCATTTTACATGCAGCCGGTGTTGTTTCCTCCTAAACTTGAAGTAAAAAAAAACTCAGAGCAAATCACTCAAAATCAAATGACTACGTGGAAATACCAGAAGTTGGAAACATCTGGCTTTTCCACGTATGTTGGTCAATCAGTTGATGAATTAGAGCAACGTTTTGGTGATCCCTATGAACGCTTGACGAGTGGGTTTGGTTTTGAAACAAGATATTACCATGATCAAATCAATCACTTATCCTTTGAAGCGAATATCACAAAAGATAAAGTTTCCACGATTAAAGTATTAAATACGGACAACTCAACGATTGCTCCTTTTTACTTAGGGATGACAATGCAAGATCTAACTGAGATCACCACGATCTATACGAATTTTAATTTTCAATACAATGGAACAGATGTCGGGATCGAATTGATGGAAGAAGATATGAATTATCGACCGTTGATTGCGTTTGATAATGATACGTTTGCTATTTTATTCTTCGACCAAAGTAGTAATGGACTGTTTTCGATCGTTTATTTGGATAAAGCTAGTTTGTTGAAACTTCATCCCTATCAAGTATTTGGTTCAGACTTACCGCAATATAAAATAGACGATCAAGTAGATTGGGCTGAAATCAATCAAGCAAAAGAAGGTCATAGTGTTCGATTGTTGAATCAGTTAAGGCAATTGGATCGCTTACCACTTTATAAGCAGACGACCGGTTTTTCTACTCAAACGAAATTGCTTTTAAGTGATTATCTTAATAGACCAGAAGATATTTTGACGAAAGAACGATTAGCAGAATGGCAACAAATAGCGGGTAGTACAAACGCAACTGCTAAGTTTTCATTGACTACTGATGAAATTGATTCGTTAGTCGCAAAAAGAAAGCTTCCCCAATCGACCGGTGTCTTTACACATCCAGTGATTGATCCAACGTTTACATTTTTATTTTTGTATAGTGATCCGTACTATCACGACCGCTTTTTAGTTAACACTTCCGATCTATTAGGAATTGCTTTTTCAAAAGAAAATATGTTAGTCTTAATGCAAGAAGAAGGTAAGGAGAGTACCGATAGCAGTGATAATCAATGAGGAATTATTTGCCTTAGAAGATCAATGTCAGAGCTTATCCGATTGTATCAAAAAAAGCGAGACGATGAAAAAATATTTAAAAGCTAAAAAAGTGATGGAACAATCAGCGGATGTCAATTTATTGATTAATGATTTCTCAATAAAAAAAGAACAGTTTGAAAAAGTTGTTCCTTATCAAAAATATGCACCAGAATTTCGAGAGAAGCAAAGAGCTGTTCGGTTAGCCAAACGTCAACTTGATTTGCATGAAAAAGTAGCGGATTTTCGTTGTATGGAAACACAATTGCAAGATCTATTGGATAAAATTAGCCAGCAGTTAGCAGAAACGGTATCGTTGACGATTAAAATTGATGCGGGAAATCCTTTTTTTGAACAAAAGGGGCGTAGTGGATGTGGAGGTAACTGTCATGAATGATGAAAAAAATGAATTTCAACTAACGAAACGACGTGGGTTGATTGTCTGGGTATACAGTTTGAAACAATTAAAAAATTTGAAGAAATTTGGATTGCTTCATTACGTTTCACGTAAAATGAAATATGTCGTATTGTATTTGAATGAAGACACATTTGAGCAAACTGCAGAACGAATCAACAAACTTCATTTTGTTCGCAAAGTTGAACGCTCTTATCGTCCAGACGTCGAAATGAACTTTGCTGATAAGATTGGTACGAAGCAACCAGTCAAAGAAGAAGGTTTTGAGATTGAGGAGATCAACACTAAGATTCGTTTAGCAGACCATGTCTTTTAAACCTGTTTTGTGTAAATCATTCATCTCTTAAATAAAAAAGATAAAAATAACTTGAGAAAGCATGAAATTAATGGCGATCCAAGTTTTTTTATCTTTTTTTTTGGTATACTAGTAACAGCACGATTTTTAAAAGGAGTGAGTCAATGCGAGTCATATCAGGAACATATGGTGGACGACGCTTAAAGAGTTTAGCAGGGGCTAATACACGTCCCACCACAGATAAAGTGAAAGAATCGATCTTCAATATGATCGGTCCTTACTTCGACGGAGAAACAGTCTTAGACCTATTTTCTGGTAGTGGCGGGTTAGCTATCGAAGCAGTTTCTCGTGGCTGTGGGCATGCCTTTTGTGTAGACAAAAATTACCAAGCGCTAAAAATAATCCAAGAAAACATTAAAGTAACGAAAGAGCCAGAAAAATTCACCACGTTAAAACTTGATGCGGACAAAGCCATCGAAAAGCTGGCAAATGATCAGCAAAAATTTGATTATTTATTTCTTGACCCACCATATGCCAAACAAAAAATTCTTGACCAAATAATCAAAATGACGGAGCTGGACCTTTTTAATGATTCGGCAGTTATTGTATGTGAAACTGATAAAACAGTGGAATTACCAGAAAAGATTGCTGATTTTACGCAAATCAGAAAACAAACGTATGGTATTTCAACTGTGACTATCTACAGAAAAGAGGAAGACCTATGAAAAAAGCCTTGTTTCCAGGCAGCTTTGATCCGTTCACGAATGGGCATTTAGATATGGTCGAACGAGCAGCAAAAATGTTTGATGAGGTCATCATTGGGGTATTTGTGAATACGTCAAAAAAACATCTATTTACCGTTGATGAAAAAGTTACATTGATTACTCAAGCTGTTCGTCATCTTCCGAATGTTAAAGTGTACCACCAGGAAAATCAATTAACAGTCGAGATTGCGAATGAATTAGCTGTTCAAACCATCATTCGTGGTATCCGTAGTGTAAAGGATTTTGAATATGAACGGGATATTGCTCAAATGAACCATCATTTAAATCAAGAAATCGAGACGGTCTTTTTATTGGCTAAACAAGAATATAGTCACGTTAGTTCTAGTTTATTAAAAGAAGTCTTACACTTTGGGGGAGATGTCAGTGACTATCTTCCATCAGTAATCAACGAAGCGTTAGCTGGAAAGCGTGAAAATGATGGACTTTAAAAGATGGTTAAAGACAATTCTTGTCATTTTTTTAGGGATATTTATTATTGGGTTCGTGGTAATTCCACTTCCTTTTTATGTGGAAGCACCAGGAGCAACCATCAATTTGAAAGAGCTGATTACCGTCAATGGGAAAAAGGACAAAGATTCAGGTTCCTTTTCATTAACTTCAGTGGGCATCCGTCGAGCAACTGGTTTTACAGCAGTCAAAGCCAAGCTAGCACCGTTTGAAGATTTGATTAGCGCTGAGGAGTTGACTGGCGGGGCGACTAGCGAAGAATACAATCAAATCCAACAATATTATATGGAGTCTTCCCAAAATGCAGCGATTGAGCAAGCACTAAAATTGGCAGGGCGCTCTTACCAGATGGAATTTAAAGGTGTCTATGTCATGAGTGTCGAGAAGAATTCCAATTTCTATGGAAAATTAGCAGTTGGTGATACAGTCACAAAAGTTGATGGACAAACCTTTAAAAGTGCAGAAGCATTTATGAAGTATGTCAAAAGTAAAAAAGTCGGCGATACGGTCACGATCACCTATCTCCGAGATGGCAAAGAAAACGAAACTTCAGGTAAATTGATCGAACTGCCAACGGATAATAAAGCAGGGATTGGGATTACTTTAACCGATCATACGAGTATCAAGTCGGATACAGATGTAATGATTAATTCAGGATCAATCGGAGGGCCGTCTGCTGGTTTGATGTTTACCCTGGAAATCTATGAACAATTGACCGGTAAAAATCTTCGTCAAGGGAAAGAAATTGCTGGTACTGGAACGATCAATAGCGACGGTGAAGTTGGGCGAATTGGTGGTATTGATAAAAAAGTGGCTAGTGCAGACAAAGCTGGCGTTGAAATATTCTTTGCACCGGATGATCCAATCTCAGATGAAATCAAGAAGAAACATCCAGAAATCAAAACCAATTACGAAGAAGCCAAAGCTGCTGCGAAAGAATTGAACTCTTCAATGAAAATTGTACCAGTGAAAACCGTCCAAGATGCCCTTGATTATTTAGAAAAGATGAACTAAAGATTCATTATAAATCGTTTTGTTTCAACAACATTTTTTTATCATTGTTCATGAAACGTCTTTGAACGAATAAATAGACAGACAAAATTTCCTTTAAGATTGATGTTTTCAATGACTCAGCCTTAACGGAAAGCTTGTCTGTCTCTTTTTTATAGAGAAACTAAAATGAATAGAAACTAGCCATGAGGGGATCTATGTGTATGAGGTAAGCTTTTTATATTCGTTGGATCAGTAAAGGTAAAGTTATTTTTAACTGCGTCAGTTGATAAAGAGTTTAAACTTATAATGGAAAAATTTTCGGTGAAATGAAAAAATAGGAAATAAAGTGAAGATGTATGATATAATCGAAGGACAGAAAAATGAATACAGTTAGATGATCAGATCGTTCTAAGTCAGTGTTTTTTTACTGATTCCCTAGTAAAAACTACGTTGGCACACAGCTTTTGATTTTTACATTTATCCGATTCATTGGGTATTCTGAAAATAGAGGAAAGAGCTGGAGAATTTTATTCTTGAAATCTATTTAAAACCAACTACCACTTTTATTTTGTGATCAAGTCCTGTTTGTTTTTCTAAATTTACTTGGAGAGGATTAATGATGAGAAAAAAAGCGATTGTAATTATAATGATTCAATTAGTGATTTATGTTAGCTCAATCATAGGTGCGTTTATGAATAGAGGAGTTATTACAAATTGGCCTTTTTTACTTTTGTTATTCGGAATATGTATCGGTAATTTTGTGCCAATCGAGTATCGGACTAGTTTCAATTCTACTGATCCTGGGATTATTCTAAAAAATCATACAAGACGCTTAGAAAACATTATTTACATGATCGTTACATGTCTCGTAATCGTACTAGTTACCTATCTGGATATGGTATAACGACTAGTTTAGACAATGGAATATTTTGTCCGTAAAAAAATATCTTATAAAATCTATGTAAACTAGCTCACGATTGTTCATGAGGAGAAGCGAGTCTTTGACTTATTTAGGAGATTTGAACACTGGGAAAGTTGATATAATCGAGGCGTTGCGTTTTAGTATAGTGAGAATAATTGTACATAGCCTCTAGAGAGACAGTGGCAAAGATATCGTATTTAGGATTGCTTAGGTAAGTCGGGTACATGCTCAAAAAAATCAAGGAAGAGCTTCGCTAAGAGTGTGAACTTGAAACTATTTTTCAAAAACGGATAGAAAAATAGATAAACATCAAAGTTAGTAAAAGTGATTTTGATGGTTTTTGCTAGGTAATGAAAAGAGGAATATAGACCCTATGTCAACGCCTATTCCTGAAATGTTTAAAGGTATGAAAGATTCATTCTTCATAAAATAATTGTCCCAAAAGTAGGTTTATTTTCATGTAGAAAAATGGTTTGACGTATTTAATCATGAAGAGAAAAAACTTCTTCATAATTTAATGAAAGGAAGCCAATCGGAAAATAGTCACAATGAGCGAAGAATGGAAGAACAAACGAAAGCGTTTCTATACTACCAACTTTTCTTCACCAAAATTTGTGATTGGAGGGATCTTTGGTGTCATAGGAGTCATCATCCTTGGTGGAATGATGGTTCATTTTTTCAGTCAATCAAGTAAAAAGGATCAACTATTTTTGACAAACCAATCGATTGAGGCTCCGGAAAAGAACAGTTCTGAAACGAAGCCAATTGATGAAACGGTGAGTACATCGACTAGGTCAGTGATTTATGTCGATGTGAAAGGAGCGGTAAAACAACCTGGAATGTACGCTTTTGTGGCAGAAGATCGGGTCTTTGATGTCATTCAAAAAGCAGGTGGGCTGACGGAATCAGCTGACGAGAAACAGATCAACTTTGCAGCAAAAATAACGGATCAACAAATGCTGTACGTTCCTGAAGTAGGCGAAGAAATTCCAGAAAGCTCAAATGCTAGTCTAGCGACGGTAGATTCAGCGGACACAAACCCAGATCGAGTGCATCTTAATACCGCTGATCTTTCGCAATTGCAACAAATACCGGGGATCGGTGAAAAAAAAGCCCGAGAAATTATTCAGTATAGACAAGATAATGGATCGTTCAAAAGTATTGACGAGCTTCAAGAAATAGACGGAATTGGTCAGAAGACAGTTGAAAAAATCAAAAACTTCGTTACAATTACTATAGAATAAACGATAGAGGTGGCTAAAATGAGCAATGAACGGATTCCTTGGGACCAATATTTTATGGCTCAAGCAGTATTATTATCATTGAGAAGTACTTGTACACGATTAGAAGTCGGCGCAACTTTAGTAAGAGAAAAACGGATCATTGCTGGAGGCTACAATGGCGCTGTTAGTGGGGATGTTCATTGCATTGATGAAGGCTGTTATATCGTCGATGGTCATTGCTTGCGAACGATCCATGCGGAAATGAATGCTTTATTACAATGTGCAAAACTAGGCATACCTACGGAGGGCGCAGAGATTTACGTGACTCATTTCCCTTGTTTAGCTTGTACAAAAGCCTTATTACAAGCAGGAATCAAAAAAATCAACTATTTACATGATTATCGAAATGATCCGTATGCACAATCATTGATCGAACAATTAGGTGCAACTGTTCATCAAGTATCATTGGATTCTACTCACTTTTCTAAACTCCAAAAAGAATTATCAGGAGAACATGTTTAGTAGATTTTGTGATCAAACACAGAATCGATTCATTTTTCCAGCGATTTCTTCGATTTTTATTTGTTTGTTTTATTATACAGACAGATGGCATTATCGTTTGATTTTCGCTGGATTTTTTTTGTTTTTTTTACGGAAAGAAAATAAACAAATTATTGGTTTAAGTCTCATTTGTAGTACGCTGGTTTTATTTTCTTGCTGGCTTAAAGAAACAAAACCAATCGATGATCAAAGGACGTTTGAACGTATCATGGTCGCCTCAGACACAGTGAAAATGAATGGAGATTTAGTGACTTTTATTGGGCACACAACGGACAAGCAAAAGATTTCTTGCAGCTATTATGCCAAATCTGAACAAGAAAGAAATTCTTTTCTTGTTCTTAGACATGAAGCGATTGAATTAATTGTAGTCGGGGATTACCAAGAAACTTCCAAACAAAGGAATCCTTATGGGTTTGATCAAAAAAAGTATGACCAAATACATCGGATCAAAGGACGCTTTCAGATACGCCAGATCAAAGAACATTTGAATCGTAATGCTTGGCAGAATATGCTGAGCAGAACACGAGGAAGGTCTATTACGTTTATTCAAGAACACTTTAGTCACAAGGTGAGTGTCTATATGAATGCTTTGATCTTTGGCTATAAAGATAGTCAGTTTTTAGCATCAGAAGACACATATAAAGAAACTGGCTTACTTCATTTATTCAGTTTGTCAGGCATGCACATCCAAACTTACTTAGGTTGGCTCTATTATCTGTTTCGCAGAGGAGGGATGACATTAACTGCTAGTTATCTCCCACTAGTTGGGGGGACTTTGGGGTATTTTAGCTTATCTGGGGGCTCTGTGTCAGTGAAAAGAGCGGGGCTGTCATTCTTATTGAAATTAGGGCTAAAACTCCTCAATGTCAAATTTTCTTCTTTCGATCATTATTCGATTATTTTATGGATACTTTTGCTGATCGAGCCGCTTTGTCTTTTCCAAGTAGAGGGCCAGCTAAGTTTAGGAATGAGCTTCTTCTTTCTTTTGTTGTCTCACCCAACCACTAAGTTTCAAAAGTTCACTACTATCGTGTTATTTAGTATCGGCATCATGCCACTGACAGCTTGGCATTTTTATGAGTGGCCACTATTAGGGAGTATGTTGACTCTTCTTTTTGCTCCTGTTTTTAAGAAAGTATTTCTTCCTTGTTTGACGTTTTTATTTGTTTTTGGCAGGGTATTACCTCCAAGTGTTAGCGAGCTGCTTAATTCTTTTTTAGTCCATTTCGAGAGCTTACTAGATTCGTTGAGATTTGCCAATCTAGTGATTGGGCGACCGAATGGCTGGTTGTTAATATTTAGTTTAGGCTTTCTTTTATGGCTTATAGAGAAAAAACAACATAAACCTTGTCAATGCGTGACAGCTGCACTCCTTGTGCCCATTATTCTCATTTTTGGTCGTTTTCTTCAATTCGGAAGTAGTATCACTTTCAACGATGTGGGGCAAGGAGACAGTATTCTTTTCAAAGCGCCGTTTTTAAAAGAAATCGTTATGATTGATACTGGTGGGAAATTGGGTTTTCAAAAAGAAGCATGGCAAGAGCGAAGGGTTAGACCACCTGCAGAGTTTAATCTTGTGCCATTTTTAAAAGGAAATGGTATTCGGCGCATCAATAAACTGATATTGACGCATGACGATATCGATCATGTGGGAGAGATCACAACATTAGCAAAACATTTCAAGATCGATACGATTTATATTGGGTGGGGAGCTGGCAGGAGTGCTTGGCTTTATGCGCAGTTGCAGAAATTGGAAAAAGCAGGAACCACTATTTGTGAAGTCAGGCAGGGTGATTGGATCAAAGGTTATTTTGATTTTTTTGTGTTGTCTCCGATTACCCAGGGGAAGGGGGAGAATGAAGATTCAATTGGCTTGTCAGTGACTCATCAATCCTGTCGTTTTCTCTTTTTAGGTGATTTAGATCAGCATGCAGAAGAAAAGATCGGAAACGCTTATCCAGATTTAACAGCGGATGTGATCAAATTAGGACATCATGGCAGCCGCACATCTAGTCATCCACAGTTCATTTCGCAATTAGAAGCAACCTATGGTGTTTTATCCTGTGGCGTGAATAATTTATTTGGTCATCCTCATGAAGACGTACTAGCGACGTTAAAGCAGAATAAAGTCACTCCTTTGCGTACCGACCGTCAAGGCGCAATTACTTTTAAATGGCATCCCTTTTGGTATCCAGAGGGGAAGATCCACACAATGATAGACTAGCAATTCCCAGCTACTCATGGTAGGATAAATTTGAAAGTGGTGAACGAAATGAGTATTCAAGCAGATTTACAAAAAATCCGTAAAGAAAAGCTTGCGCCTTGTTATTTGATTCTAGGTACTGAAAAATATTTACAGGATCAGGTAAGAGCAGAAATCCAGAAAAAAATTCAAATCGATAGTCAAGATGACTTGAATTTCTTAAGTTTTGATATGGGGAATGCTAGTATTGATGAGGTGGTTGCTGAGGCAGAGACTTTGCCATTTTTTGGTGATCAACGCCTAGTATTTGTAGAAAATCCCTACTTTTTAACAGCTGAAAAAGTGAATAATGGGATTGAACAAAATACGGATCTACTGATTGATTATTTAAAAGAACCTTTAGAATCAACAGTTTTAGTGTTTTTTGCTCCCTATGAGAAATTAGATGAGCGAAAAAAAGTAACGAAACAATTAAAAAAAGCTGCTGTGACCATCAATGTTCAGCAATTGAATGAAAAAGAAGTTCGTCAGTATTTATTGAATACACTGGAAAATGCACCGTTTCAAATGGACCGTAAAGCGATTGATCTGTTTTTAAGGTTAACGGATCTCGATCTATCAAAAATGATGAGGGAATTGAATAAATTACTATTGTATGGGCAACAACAAGAACTGATCACTGTTAAAGAAGTGGAACAGTTAGTCCCTAAAACCTTGGAACATAATCTTTTTGATATGACACAATATATTCTTTCCGGGAAAACAGAACAAGCGCTGCGGTTGTTTGAAGACTTAATTACCCAAGGAGAAGAAACCATTAAGATCAATGCCATCTTGCTTTCACAAATACGTTTGTTTTTACAGACCAAGTTTTTGATGAAAATCGGTTATCAGCAGGCTAATATTGCTGAGACTTTAAAGATACATCCTTACCGTGTAAAATTGGCGATGCAAGAGGTACGTAAATTTGATGAAAAGATCCTAAGGCGTTTATTTGACGATCTGGTTGAAATGGATTACCAAATCAAAAGTGGTAAAATCGAAAAAGAATTAAGCTTTCAATTATTTGTCTTACGAACAGGTCAGCTTTTGAAGAGTTAAAAAGAAGAGCAAAACAATCGAAATAAATCCAAAAAGAACGCTTGAAACGATGATGTTTTGAGCGTTTTTTAGACATCAATTGTTTTAGAGTAGGAAGTGCTGAGTCAGCCGCAGCTGGTTTACTAATAAAAAGAATGGAAAGAAACCCAACAGAAGGGTGATCGAATAGACTGTTTGAGACAAAATAAAAAAACCGGCCGTAGCCGATTTCCTTATTTAGCGATTTTTTTGCTTAAACGAGATTTGTCGCGGTTAGCTTTGTTTTTATGAATTAGACCTTTTGTTTCAGCCATATCAATAGCTTTAACAGCTTCTTTATATAACGCATCTACGTTTTCAGCACCTGAAGCTACAGCATCTTCAAATTTTTTGATTGCAGTACGCATAGCGCTTGTTTGAGATGAATTTTTAACGTTCGCATTTTCGCTTGTACGAACACGTTTGATTGCAGATTCAATGTTTGGCATTAGTTTCACCTCCGATAAATTAAGTTCTTACGCGTGTTACCGCATAATTCAACATTCATTATTATACCTAAATGAAGTAATCTTTGCAATATGAACATGACAAGTTTTTTTCCTTAACACTAAAAGAAACTTAATTCTAGGCTCTACTAGCATTGAAAGAGAAGGAAAATGGACAAATAAAAAACGCTATTGTGGGAGACAATAGCGTTCAACCAAAGCAGATAAATTTATCTTTTTAAACAAAATTTGAATGGGACTGTTTGGTACTCGAACATTATATAACAAAGCGAACCGTTTGCAAAGCTTTTTTTGAAAAGGGATACGTTCCTTGTAGACTAAGCAATCATAACGATACCATTCTTTAGTTATTTTATAACCGTTAACCGTTGGTGTAGCTAAATTTATTCCGGAGTCCCAATAATTTTAATGTATTCATCAATATTTTTGATCATCATTTTTTTGATGACTAATTGATTGCGGCGGTTCCATTTTCCACTGACTTCTAATACATATTTATTTAAAGGGAGCCGAAGAATATATTTTGCCAAGTAACGATCTTTCAACAGACCGTTAATGACACGATCTTCCAGTTGAAGATTTAAGCCAGTCAACATCATAGGTTGTTCTTGTAAGACATACGTATCAATTAAAAGACCTTCAAAGGTTTCCATGAGCGTTTTCCTTTCTATATATAAAGCATAATAGCGAATGATTAAAAATATAAGTGATGCTATCTTGTGTTCTAGTATAACAAAAAATGAAAGGAGGAGCCAAAAAGAAATGAGGATTATTTAATAATATTTTAGGAAACATAAAAGGGGGTAAGTGGTGTAGGGGTAAGAGGAAGAGGTAGGAACATTAAAAACATACTTGATGAAACTCACGCAACTTTTATCAAGTAGATTCCATAAGTAAGGATAAATGGAAAAGCAATAAACCCGATGAGACTGGGACAAAACTTGTCTCAGTCTCTTCTAGTATCTCTAAAAACGAATAAACGGTGAGACAAAAGCAGCATCTTCGGAAATAAGCCGAAATTTACCAAAAATTTGAGGAGCAATTTTCGGAAATTCCTTCTTATTTCTTGATGCTAAACACTTTTGTCTCAACCTCATCGGGTTTACTTTTTTCACGATCAATTAAAGTAGGTATTGAACACATTTTGGATCAGATCTGGAAATAAAAGATAAGCTAGTCCTAAAATCAATACGATCGCTAATAAAAACCAACCAACCGTGCCGATAAAGTATTTTAATTTTTCTAACATGTGATCACCTCGGAATAAGTATATCACGAACGATTCGATTCAGAGGACTCAAAACACTTTAACTGTGTTCGATTTTTTCATTTACTTAAAGAAAATAATTGCAAGAGACAATAGGTAATACCAGAAGCAATGACTGGACCAGCAGCGATCCCTTTTAAGAAAACGACTCCGAGAATTGTTCCAAAAACCAATGCAACAGTAATCTGCGGGTCTGAAGCAATCAAACCGACTCCTTTGGAAGAAAGGACGGCTACTAGACCACCACAAAACACAGCAATCCAACCGATGGGTGATTTAAAGGCATCTAGTAAATCTTTTAAGCCAATCTCGCCAGTAGCGATTGGAACTAAAATAGCAGCTGTGATGATGGTGACTCCTAGATTAATTCCTTTGCCTTGAAGCCAAGTAAGAAACACTTTCGATGTCGGTATCAATTTGACTAGTAATATAAAACCTGTAGCGATGATCAAGCTTTGATTTTTAGCAAGCAGGGCAACAACCATGATCAATCCAAGAAAAATCCAACTTTCCATAAAAAAAGAACCTCACTTTCCTGCCATCAATCATATCATTTTTTCAACGGTTACAAAAGTGAGGTTCATCAGAGTGGAAAAACTAGATAGAGTGGTGATTCGGCTGTAAGGGACAGCCAGTGCAACGTGATTTTTTGGAAGTATCTTCAGGTAAGGGTTTCAATAAACGTAACCCATTTAAGATAACCAAGATCGTGCTTCCTTCATGACCAATCACGCCAAGAGGTAAATTTAAAAATTGCAGAAAGTTAGAAAGGATCAGTAAACAAATCACTGTAAGAGAAAAAATAATATTTTGCTTAATGATTTTCTTCATTCTTAGTGAAAGACGGTGGGCATAACTTAATTTTTGCAAGTCATTTTTTACCAAGACGATATCAGCGATTTCCATAGCGACATCCGTTCCTTGTCCCATGGCTACTCCTAGTGAAGCAGTTGCAAGAGCTGGGGCATCATTGACACCATCACCAACCATTGCTGTGACAGCGTACTTTTCTTTTTGCTGTTGTGCATAGTGTGTTTTATCCGATGGTGTGCAGTTAGCCAGTAAGTGTTGAACACCAATTTTCTCTGCAATAGCTGCAGCAGTCCCTTGGTTATCTCCAGTGATCATGCTAGTATCAATTTGCTGGTTATTGAAATAGTCAATGACTTGTTGGGCATTTTCTTTCGGCACATCTAATAAGCCGATGAGTGCTATCAATTGATTGTCTTTGGTTAAAACAATCACTGTCTTTCCCTGTTGTTCGAGTAAATGAATTTTATCAAGAAGTTCTTTTTCAGCTATCGACGTTTTTTCTGGTTCCCATTTACCTACAATCCACTGAGCTTCTTGGTAAACTGTTCGTAAACCAAACCCCGTGATTTCTTCGATTGGTAATTTTTGGATGTCTTTTGGTATAGCAATGTCAAAATGTGTTACGATTGCTTGAGCTAAGGGGTGCGTTGTTTTTTGTTCCATTGAAACTAAGATTTGTTGCGCCAGATTCTGATCTTTTACAAAATAGCTATCAGTTACTATCGGTTTACCTTTCGTTAAAGTTCCGGTTTTATCAAAGGCAATTGCTTTTAAATCAGCTAATTGTTCTAAATGGAGTCCACCTTTGATAAGCACACCGTTGCGGGCAGCGTTAGAAAGGGCTGCTAGTGTTGCAGGTGTCGCAGAGGCAACCAACGCACAAGGAGAGGCGACAACCAGTAAAACCATTCCCCGATAAAAACTTTCTTGAAAACTCCAGCCAAAAATGAAATATGAAACAAGAATCATTAATGGAACAACGACTAACACACCTTTAACGTAGGTATTTTCAATACGAGAGATAAAAGAAGCGGTCTTTGTAGGGGTGCTTTGTGCTTTTTCAACCAGCTGGATGATTTTAGCAAAAACGGTCTCATCACTTTTTTTAGTCACCTGTAAGATTAAAGGATTTCCTCGATTGATCGTTCCTGCAAATAACTCATCATGAGGGACTTTTTCAACTGGTACAGATTCACCACTCAATGTTGCTTCATCAACCGTTGCTTGTTGACTTTCTAAATAGCCGTCAATTGGGATCGTTCCACCTTTTGGAACAAATACCCGATCATTGATCTTAAGATCAGTTACAGCTATTTCTTCTAATTCTTCGTTTGCAGTTAAACGTTGTGCTTTTCGTGGCTGTAGATTCATTAAAGCGGTAATTTCTTGCTGACTTTTACTGGTCGTATATTCTTCGAGAGCGCCACTTAAACAGAAAATAAACGTAAGCATCGCACCTTCTAAAAAATTACCGATCAAACAAGCGCCAATTGCTGCCAAGGCCATCAATAAGTCAACATTCAATGTGTTTTCCTGCCAAAGTTCGGTCAACCCTTCACGAGTCTGCTTGAAACCGCCGAATGAGATGGCGCCTAAATAAAAGATGATACTTAGAAAAGGCACAAAAGATTGAGTAGCCAAACCTAAGATTATAAGTAATAAACAACCGATTGTCGGGATAAATGTCTGTATTAAACGAGTCATATTTGTTTCCTCCTTTACAAAATCAATATACCACACCAAAATTCTAATTGATAATAAAAATCGCTAAATGAGAACGATAATAGTTATCATTTAGAATAACGCTTTTTTGGAAAGGGGATAATTAGAATAAATATAAAAAAGCACCGTAATCATACGGTGCTTTGACTTCGTTTTATTCAGTTACATTGCGATAAACCAGTAACCAATCAAAATGATCCCTAAAATGATCCGATACCAACCAAAAATTGTAAAGTCGTTTTTCTTCAAATAACTTAACAAGAATTTGATGGCTAAAACGGAGACAATAAATGATACGAGGGTTCCAACAAGTAAAATAATCGTTTCTTCCATTTTAAAGGAGTTTCCTTCAGCTAGATACTTCACGATTTTTAAACCACTGGCACCAAACATCACTGGGATACCAAGGAAAAATGAAAATTCTGTTGCTACAAATCGAGAAGCACCAATCAAAATGGCTCCGAGGATCGTAGCTCCTGAACGAGAAGTTCCAGGAACTAACGCTAATACTTGGAATAATCCAACCAGTAACGCCGCTTGATAAGTAAAATCGTTTAAGGTTGTCCAACGTGGTGTTTTTGTCTTGTTTCTTTTTTCCACAACAATGAATGCAATCCCATAAACGATTAAGACGATCGCAACTGGTAGAAATTTATGAAAATGTTCTTCTAACCAATCATCTAAAGGTAATCCAATAATAATTGCTGGAATACAAGCGACTACGACTTTGAACCATAATGTCCAAGTATCTTTTTTCTCAATAGTGGTTTTGCTTGGAGAAAAGGGATTTAATTTATGAAAATATAAAACGACGACTGCTAAAATAGCACCTAATTGAATAACGACGTTGAACATCGACATAAACTGTGTGCTAGCGTCTAGCTTGATGAACTGATCTGCTAGGATCAAGTGACCAGTACTACTGATCGGCAACCACTCGGTAATCCCTTCGATAATTCCTAAGATAGCTGCTTTGATGATATTTGCAAAAAACATACGGACCTTCCTTCCCAAATAAAATACAGTATTAAGTATACCGTTCTTTCTAATGAAAACCAAATGCTTTCTTGATGTTAAGAAAAACTTGAGAAATAGAAAGAGGGCATAAGAAAGCGAGTACTCAAGTGAGTACTCGCAAACCAGTGTTTGATAACAGAACGATTATAAGAAAGAATCCCGCGAGTGTTTTTTTCCCTGCTCAATGTAACTAGTATCGTTGATTCCTTCAATTGAAAAATTGCCTTTTTCATATGTCACTTTTGTCACGCTGCCATTTAATAAGCCTGCTCGAACAGGTTGATGTACGTCAATTAGGCTGAGTAAAAAGCCAATCGTCAACCCATGAGAAACAACTAGGACGTTGCCACCACCATTTTTTTCGCAATGGTGCGCAATGTCTTCAAATCCTGACCATACACGATTTTTTAAAGTATCGTAGGTCTCAGCCCAGCCAGCGGTATCCAGGTTATAAATAGCATTAGCAATTTGTTCAAAAGTTACGTCCGTCGTGAACATCTCATCATAAGTTTTGAAGTTTAATACTCGGGGGATAACTCCCCACATTTCCATGTCATAGCCACCTTCTAAGGAGCCAAAACACCATTCACGAATCCTTTGATCGATAAAGTAAGGGATATCTTTTCCTTTGGCATGTTCACTGAGGATGATACGTGCCGTTTCAATAGCACGACCACTATCGCTAGAATAAGCAAAAGAAAAATCAACGTCTTTCAATCCTTTTCCAAGATAGTGGATTCCTTCTTGGCCTTGTTTGGTGAGTGGTGTGTCACACCAACCTTGGACACGTTCAATCGTATTGAACATCGTTTTTCCGTGTCTGACGATGTAAAGAGTGGTTTTAGTCATATTTACAGCCTCCAATCGATTTGTTAGTTAAGCATTAAAGAAAGGGTTGGTTCTTTTTTCATGTTCAATGGTCGTAGCATCTCCATGCCCAGGATAAACGGCAAATTCATCTGGCAACACAAACAACTGGGTTTGAATACTGTGTAGCAGCTGCTCCAGATTCCCAGTATATAGATCGGTTCGACCGATACTGCCTTTAAATAGTGCATCACCTGATACGACGAAATCATCAAAGATAAAGCTGACACTTCCAATCGAATGACCAGGTGTAGGGACGACCCGAAATGTCATATTCCCTAGACGATAGGGTTTCATTTCAAATTCATATTCAGCAGGTGAAACAATGATATTCGCAATGTCATCATGTCTTCCCAAACCAGAAAGATTTAATATCGGATCGCCTAACCAACTTTGTTCTAATGGACTAACATATACAGGGATCTGATAAAACTGACGAAGTTTTTCGACGGCTCCGATATGGTCATAGTGGGTATGTGTTAGTAAAATCGCTACGGGTTGTTGTTGCGTTTTTTCGATTTGCGTTTTGATTTTTGCTGCATCTTCACCAGGATCAATAATCAGTAGCGCTTCATCGTTATAAACCAAATAACAATTTTCTTCGATCATCCCAGTTTTGATTTGTTCAATATGCATAAAGAGTTCCTCCTGATCGCTTACTTAATTCTAGTATAACTCAATTGATAAGATGAAACAAAAGACCCTACTTGAGGAATGGTCCACGGTGAATCTAAATCGAATTGTATGAATAATAAATGAATTAATTGAATTAATTTATTATAGTAGAGCTGAGTCATGTTTTTTTGTAGCCGAGTTTTCTTGCTTCCTAAATGAACCACTTATTTCAATGACAAGATGTAAAATAAAAGTATTGAGAGATTTTAAACAAGAGGACAGAAAATTCTCACTTCTTTTTAATAAGTTGGTGTTAGAGTGAGCTCATCCAAAAATCCTAATTCTATATCCTATTCGAGCTTGCGACAGTGATGTCCAACTCTGAAAAACAAAGGGAAGCATCCGAAAATGCAAAAAGCTATTTTCGGATGTTTTACTTTACTTTCAAGTGAACGATGATGAATGTAAAGGGAGAGAGATATCTGAATAATGTAAACAAATCTATAGCTTTGTGATCCTACTTGTGAAAGGAAGAAGTGACTAAATAGCTGTAATACTTTCATCTGTTGAGGCGTATAAATCGGCAAATTGATAAGCTTGATTTTAGTATTTTGCGATTCTTTTCTTTTTCAGGTAAGCTTATAGTCAAAGGAGTGGGAGTGGTGAAGCAATCAAAAATATCGGTACGTAACCTTGTTGAATTTATCTTAAGGCGTGGCAGTATCGACAATCGTAAAAAAAGTAACCATACCGCACTGGAAGGTGCCAAGATCCATCGGAAGCTTCAAAAAGATGCTGGAGAAGACTATGAAAAAGAAGTCTTTTTAAAGACGACTGTCCACTTCGAGGAATACCAGCTAATCATAGAAGGGCGAGCAGATGGCGTGTTCCAAAAAGAAGGCATCTATTATATTGATGAAATAAAAACTTCGGAACCGAGGTATGAAGACTTAGAAAAAGAACAAATTGAATTATTTTTCCATCAAGCAAGAACCTATGCTTATATTTATTGTCATGAACATGATTTAAAAGAAATCAATTTGCAACTAACTTATTATCAAACTACTGAAGGAATCATTACCCGAAAAGTTGAGCATCAAACCATCGAACAATTAAATGAGTTTTTTAAAAAACTTACAGATGACTATAAAGAATGGCTGATTTTTCAAGAGAATTGGCGTACCGTTCGAAATGCTTCTTTGATGGCTTTGAAATTCCCCTATGACAACTACCGTAAAGGTCAAAGAGAGTTAGCAGTCGCTGCCTATAAAACGATTCGTACAAAACAAAAATTATTCGTCGAAGCACCGACAGGAACTGGAAAAACAGTTTCTACACTGTTCCCCGCTTTGAAAGCAATAGGGGAAGAAGAGGGAGAACGCATTTTTTATTTAACGGCTAAAACAATCACGAGACAAGTCGCTGAAGATGCTTTGGAGGCGTTAAAAGATGTGGGTGCTGAGACCAAAAGTGTGACTTTGACAGCCAAAGATAAGATTTGTTTTTTAGACGAAACAACATGTAATCCAGATCAATGTCCATATGCCAACGGTTATTACAACCGGATCAATGAAGGATTATGGGATTTATTGAATCATGAAAATCAAATCACCAGAGAAGTTATTGAAACTTATGCGAAGAAACATACGTTATGTCCTTTTGAGTTGTCGCTAGATGTGAGTTTATGGTGTGATGTGATTATTGGGGATTATAATTATTTGTTTGATCCGACTGTTTATTTACGACGTTTTTTTGAAGGCGAAAAAAATGAGGATCATCTTTTTCTGATTGATGAAGCCCATAATTTGGTCAGTCGTTCCCGAGAGATGTACTCCGCAAAACTTTCATATCGAAGCGCTAGAAACGTCTATGCACTCATTCCAAAAGAATTTAAAAAGTTAAGACGACGTTTTAATAAGTTACTTAAAGCGTTCGATCAGATCCAGGAAATTTCAAATGAAGATGGGTGGACCTACCACCATCAAAAAGCACCCGCGGACACATTGGTTAATGCTGGTTATCAATTGAGTGAGCACATCCAAGAGTGGTTGGCAGAGTATCCTGAACATGCCATTCAAGAGACGTTACTCCCCTTTTATTTTGACTTACTTCACTTTTTGAAAATCAGTGAATTTTACGATGATCATTATGAAACAACTGTAGAGAAAACTTATCAAGATTTCATCATCAAAGCATTTTGCATCGATCCTAGTGATTTTTTAGAACAATCGTTAGCTAAGGGGAGAAGTAGTATCTTATTTTCCGCTAGTTTTTCGCCATTGTCTTATTACCAAGAAACGCTAGGAGGAAAAGAGAGCTTAGCTTATCGCTTGCCAAGTCCTTTTCCAGAAAAAAACCAAAAAGTGCTGATCACAAATTATTTAGAAACAACCTATCGTAAACGAGAAGAGAACATGCCTCGATTAATTGAAACGATCCAACATTTTACAAAAGAAAAGATCGGGAATTACTTGATATTTTTCCCCTCTTACCAATATTTGGATCAGGCAGTGACAGCCTTTCAAGAAAAACATCCAGATGTTAAGGTGCTGATTCAAGATACCATGATGAGTGAAACTGAGAGAGAAACATTTTTGAAGCAATTTCAAATTGATCCAGACGAAACCTTACTAGCTTTTTGTGTGTTAGGCGGAATCTTTTCAGAAGGGATCGATTTAAAAGGAACCCGATTAATTGGCAGTATGATCGTTGGCGTTGGGTTACCACAAATGAACCATGAGCAGGAGTTGATCAAAGAATATTATGACGAAAAAGATCAGCTGGGATTTGCTTATGCGTACCAATTACCTGGCATGAATAAAGTCTTACAAGCAGCGGGGCGTGTCATTAGAGATGCCAGTGACCAGGGAATCGTCTTGTTAGCAGATCAGCGTTTTACTCGGTTGGATTATCGCCAATTGTTTCCAAGACATTGGCAGTCAGCGACCACTGTCAGAAACCTATCTGAACTCACAAAAGAAATCACCGATTTTTGGCACAAAAGTAAATAATTGGAGATGCGAAAAAACTCTAGCGCTAGTAGTTTAAAATTAAAAACACCTGAATCAACCACAAACGACTGGTAGATTCAGGTGTCTTATGCGCGTATTGGATCAATTGTTTCATTGTCTGACAAGTAAAGCTATCTGTTAACGATAGTTAGTAAACTGAAGTTCGATTGGCAGATCTAATTTTCGCAATAAAGCAATCACCGCTTGAAGGTCATCACGGTTTTTTCCAGTTACACGAATTTGATCTTCTTGAATCTGGGTTTTTACTTTAATCTTTGAATTTTTGATCTCAGTTGTGATTTTCTTGGCATTTTCCCGATCAATGCCATTGATAAGTTCAGCGGATTGACGTGCTTTTCCTCCAAGGGCATGCTCTGATTCAGAGAAATGGATATTTTTGATTGGAACATTTCGTTTGTTTAATTTACTGAACAAGACATCTTTGATTTGTTCGATCTTGAAATCATCGTCACTGAGAATGGTTAATTTATTGTTATCAAATTTGATATCAATAGTCGAATCTTTAAAATCAAAACGGTTGGTTAATTCTTTTATTGTTTGCTGGATCGCATTTCTGACTTCCTCGATTGTGACCTCTGAAACAATGTCAAAACTTGCATCTTTTGCCATAGTGATCCTCCTGATTTGTTTTTATTTTATTGTATCATAGTCAAATGATTGTGTTGAAGCTTTACTAAAATTATTCTCATTTATGATTCAAGTATTTTAATTTAATTCATAACCTGTTATTCTTACAATTGGAATAACTTTGAAAGGAAGAGGTGCTTGTGAGTAAGATTATGACAGTGTATCAAAGAAATGAAATATTAAAAAAGATTGTGGTTATCTTAGTTACCGGATTGACCGCAGCGGTTGCCTTAAATTATTTTTTGATTCCAGCAAACGTCTTTTCCGCAGGGATGAATGGGATTGCCCAAATCATTGCCTCGTTATTATCTGACTGGCTCCACGTAAAAGTGGACACAGGTGCCTTTATCTTTATTTTGAATATCCCTGTCTTTATTCTAGGGTTCTTGAAAGTAGGCAGACGAGCAACGATTTTAAGTTTTGTCAATGTAGTAGCCGTATCGGTAGCAACCACCTTACTTCCCACTGGGCAGGTGACGGACAATATTTTAATGAATGCCTTAGTCGGCGGTGTTTTGTTAGGTGTTGGTGTAGGAATCTCACTTAAAATGGGGTTTACAACCGGAGGAATGGATATTATTTCTTTAGTCCTTTCACAAACTACGGGGAAAACCGTTGGAAATTATATGCTGATGTTAAATGGTTTGATCGTGGTGATTGCGGGATTTCTTTTTAACTGGGAGAGTGCGCTCTATACGATTATCTCTATCTATGCTATGACTCAAGTGATTGATGCGATTCATACGAGTCATCAAAAAGTGACCGCCATGATTGTGACGGTTAAACCAGATGAAGTGACCGCAGCGATCGCTCAAAATATGGTTCGAGGAATGACCCTCTTACCATCAATCGGTGGCTATTCTAAAAAAGAAGGTAAAACGATCATGATGGTGATCACTCGTTATGAAATGTATGATTTAGATCAAATCGTCCATGAAATCGACGAAGATGCTTTTATCAATATTTTACCAACGCATTCGGTATTTGGCCGTTTTGCTAATGAAAGCGAACAAAATCTTTACCGTTCTACGGGTGTCTTTCCCGAAATAAAGAAAACTCCTTCAAAAACTAAAAAACAATAATTGATTTAAATAAGTCAGAAGAATTTTCTGTTTTCAACCTGCTAAATGAGAATAGAACCTCTCGATTCTCATTTACAAATGAGCAAAAAAAGAGTATGATAAATGAAAATTGCATGAAGGAGTGCTGCAAGATGAGCGAAGCAAACCAAAAATGGTCTGCAGAAGAAGTTAATGAAATCAAGGAACGAATCTTAGCTGCCTTAGAAATGGTCATCGACCCTGAACTAGGGATCGATATCGTCAACCTAGGCTTGATCTATGAAATCGAGTTTGATCCAGAAAACGGAGAAACAGTCATTAAAATGACCTTAACAACCATGGGTTGCCCGTTAGCTGATATCCTAACTGAATCCATCCACGACGCCTTAAAAGAAGTGCCAGAAGTAACTAAGGCAGAAGTCAAACTAGTTTGGTATCCAGCCTGGACGACGGATAAGATGAGTCGTTATGCACGGATTGCACTTGGTATCAGATAATTTTGACACGGGTTTCATATTCAACGAGTAAACAACTTTTAAACTCCTTTATCAACTTTTAGAAAAAGTTGGTGAGGGAGTTTTTGTTTTGTAAAAATTGATGCTGGATGAAGTAAAATTGTCAAAATATGAATAAATGATAACGACTTTTATCTCTTTCTCTTTTTCTATTCAAATCGCATCTCGAAATTCTTTATAAATCATACTTAATAAATTAAGTTGTGTTTTATTTTTAACAATGTTAAAATTTGTTTAATTATATTTATATTTTGTTGGGAGGTTAATGAATGGAATGGTTTTTTAATTTAGAACCTGAGGAACAAGTATTTATTAAGAAATTTTTGTTGGCATCAGGATCCTTAAAGCAGTTAGCAAAAGAGTATGAAGTTAGTTACCCAACAGTAAGAATAAGGTTAGATAGATTAATTGAAAAAATAAAACTTTTTGATGGAAAGCAAGAAGATTCTTTTGAAGTATCAATGATGCAACTCGTGATTAACGAAAAAATAAGTTTAGACGTAGCAAAAGAAATTATAAAAAAACATAGGGAGAGTATAGATGAATAATATAATACAACTTTTATTTATTGCAGGTGTGATTGGGTTTCAAACACTAAGTGGTTATATAGGGAATAAATATATGGGAGCGATCTTACCAGTGATTTTCAGTGGTTTAGTTGTTTTTATCGTTTTGACAGGTCATTTAAATCTAACATTTAGAAATATATTAATGCCTATTGTTGGTTTGATTACATTGATCTGTATTTATGAAGGCGGAAAAGAATCAAAGAAAAAAAAGACAATAAAAGAAATGGAAAAAATGAAAGCAAAGGACATTTTGAATCAATAATGAGTTATTGGCTGATACACTAACTTAAACTCTTTTAACAGCTTTTAGTAAATGCTCATAGAAGAGTTTTTTTCTATGTAAAATATTCGGATAGCTGATGTACTGAAAGATTGTACAGTATAGGAAAATAATTGTGAAAGAGGTTGTTGAAAATCAAAAAATTTATAGCTTCCAAATTATCTAACAATCTAAGCAAACGCACAAAACAGTTTTTTAGTAAGCGTTTTCTGTTCCTGGTTTTCATGATATACTGTTTTTAAGTCAATCAAAAGGAGAATGAACATGAGCAAACAACGAGGTAGCTACTCGATATAGTGGAATGGATAGACCTATATCGAGTATGCTTTATCCAATCGACTATATCGCCGTCAACGATTATAAAATCATAATGACTGGAGCGATAAAAGATGATGGACCAATTAAAAAAAGAGTGGCTTAAAAGTGAGGAACAACAGAAAAATTTTACTGGCTGGGATTTTTCCTATTTAGATGGGAAATGGTCGTGTGAAGAGCCTCCGTGGGATTACCGAGAGCTTGTTTTAAATTATTTAACTCCAACTATGTCTCTATTAGATATGGGCACAGGTGGAGGTGAATTGTTACAAACATTTAACCATCCTTATGAACAGACAGCAGTAACGGAAGGGTATCCGCCTAATTACCAGCTATTATTACAAACACTTGACCCTCAAGGTGTAACAGTAAAATTTGTGGGGGAAGAGGACGTATTGGATTTTCCAGATGATTCATTTGATCTAGTGATCAATTCTCATGAATCTTTTGCAGTAGCTGAAGTGAAGCGTGTCTTGAAACCAGATGGGTTATTTATTTCTCAACAAGTAGGAGATTTCAACGGGTTGAATTTGGCTTCTCGTTTGATGCCAGAAGTAAGGAAAGAATGTTTTGATTTTCATCTTTCCTTAGTGAAAGCAGAACTAGAACAGCACCATTTTGATCTTTTGTTTTGTGACGAAGCCTATTTGAATCAACAATTCTTTGATATGGATAGTTTGATCTTTTATGTACGGACGATTGAATGGGAGTACCCAGGATTTACAGTTGAGAAAAATTTCAAAGAGTTATTGGGACTTTATGAAGAGTTGAAACGACATGGTACGATTTATAATTTGCAACATCGTTTTGCTTTTGTTGCTCGTAATACAAAATAATGAACACATAAAAGTTACTACAAATCATTTTGAAATTCCTTATGGTGAGCAGGTGATTTAGCAAAAAAGAGGGGGTGCGTTATATGCGACCAAAATCAAAAGATGAATTGCTTGAAAAAGCAAACAGCCAATTCGATGAGTTATGGAGATTAATTAACGGTATGAGTGAGGAAGATCGTAAGCAATCCTTTCAATTTAGTGAAGAGTTTTTGGCGAAAAAAAAGGAAGCACATTGGCGACGAGACAAAGACTTAAAAGATGTATTGATCCATTTGTACGAATGGCATCAACTATTGTTACGATGGCTTGAAAGCAACTTTAACGGAGAAGAAAGAAATTTCTTGCCTGAACCGTATAATTGGCGAACCTACGGGAAGATGAATGAAGAGTTTGTAGAAAAGCATCAAACAACTTCTTTAGTGGAAGCTGAAAACTATTTGAAAAAAAGCCATGAGCAAGTAATGAAAAAATTAGATGCATTGAGTGATGAAGAGTTATTCCAGAAAAAGCAATTTGCATGGGTGGGGAATACCACATTAGGTAGTTATTTCATTTCTGCAACTGCCAGTCACTACGAATGGGCGATCAAGAAGTTAAAACAATCTCAAAAAAATAAATGAATAGAATCAATAAAAAAGCGAAGATCCTAAAGAGGGATCTTCGCTTTTTAAACAAGCTATTTTATATTAGTACCAACCGTTTGCTTCCCAGAAAGATTTAGCTGCTTCCCATGAGCCGTAACGAGAAGATACGTATTGTTCAGCAACTCGTTCTTGGTTTGCTGCTGAATAGTCACCATTTAAGTAAGAAGAATCTAATTGGTAACGTCCGATGTAACGACCGTTTGTTGCTGTATAAGAACCGCTAGATTCTTTTTGAGCGATCCATTCTTTCGCTGAGCTTGTGTTTGTTGTCGTTGGTGTTGCTTGTGCCGCTGTTTGCGTTGCTTGAGCAACTGGTTGAGCAGGTGCTGCTTGTTGAACTGGTTCTTGCTTCACTGGTTGTTCAGCCACTGTTTTTGTTTGAGCAGGCGCTTGGTAAGCTGTTTGTGTTGTTGCTGCTTGTTCGCCTGTTGGGATTGTTAATTGTTGACCTGAATAAATCAAGTTGATGTTTGAGATTGAATTTTTTTCTGCAATAGTTTGGATCAAGGAGTTATCACCAACGTATTTTTGAGAAATCGTTGATAGCGTATCACCTGATTGAACGGTATAAGCTTCGTCCGCATGTGCAGATGTTCCCATAAAGAATAGTGCGCCGGCAGTCAAAGTTGTTCCTAATAGTAATGTTTTAAGTGATTTCATGTAAGATCTCCTTCATAAATTTAAAAATAGTTTTGTTGTGTCCAACGAGGAATACTTTACCATGGGAAAATATTTCATAGGTAAAAGCTCTATGACACTTTGTAACAAAGATACGTTTTTTGTAACAAACAGATTATCATAAAATGTGAAAAACAATGAGAAAACCGTCATAAACGTTTAAAATAAACCACTAACAAGAACAATTGATGAGAAAAATAAACACTAAAAACAAGTAAAAAAAAGCTACATTTTTTGAAAATAAATACGAAATAATTGAAAACAGCGTAATTTTTTTTAAATTTAGCATGTGATGTTACAATAATAGAAACAAGGAGGCGATAACATGAGTAAGAGATATCAAAAAATAATGGTAGCTGTCGATGGGTCTAAGCAATCAGAACAAGCTTTTTTGGAAGCGCTAGATTTAGCGAAAGATAATGAAGCCGAATTATTTATCGTTTCGATCATCAATAAAGTAGAGTTGACACATAGCGCCTACGCATTTTCAAAAATCTATGCAGAAGAAAAACAGAAGATAGAAGTCGAAATGCTAAAAAAGATCCATGATGCGAAAGAATATGGGATCAATGACATCCATGCTATTGTTGAAACGGGAGACCCACGTAACTTGATTGGGACGGTGTTTCCACAACAAGAAGCGATCGATTTGATTGTCATGGGGGCTACTGGTAAAGGAGCAATCCAACAAGCTTTAGTCGGCTCTACAGCATCTTATGTTGTTACTCATGCGCCCTGCAGTGTGTTAGTGGTCAAATAAGGAGGGGAAAGAATGGTACGTCCACAAGAGGTTACAGCTCCTAAAGAAAAAATAGAAATCCTCAAAATTTTAGAAGATGGTACGCAGACGAAAAAAGGTTATTCTGTTGCTTTAGTGAAATGGTCAGGCAAAACAGCGATTGCCTTACGCTGGGATGGTGATAGTCTGCAAGAGAAAGGATTTCCTGTCACTGTAAATGGGTACCATCCAGCTTGGTTCGTTTTGCCAGATCGATTAACAGATCTTTATAGTAGAGACTATCGTGAGTACCAAGAGTCGATCCGGTTTATCACGTCAAGTGATCAAAAAGAATAGCTTTTGTGCTGCGGAAGAAAGTTCATTATGTGAAAGAATCGTAAACATTCAACATTGAGACAACCTTTTATATCAACAGGTTCCTAATAACTGAAGTAGGTGAAAAGATGAGTGCTGGTGATGTATTGAATGAAGTCAAGCAACTATGTAAAGAAAAGAAGTACGAAGAAGCAAAAATTTTGATTGAATCAAATAAAGAATTGCTAGAGGACAAATTTTCTGTTGCCCAACAGTTTATTGATTTAAAACAAGCATCAATCCTTGAACGGTTCAAATCTTTCTTTGGTGTAAATGAATGATCAAAAATGAGTGTGAAAAAGTGGTTGCTCACTTTTTTCACACTCATTTTTTGTTCGTTTATTCACAATCTATACACACACTAATCTTGTTTATTTAATAAATAAAATATCCAAAGTATCAGTATAATGACTGAAATAACTAAACTAATGACATGTCTAATTAAGACAGAAGGGATTTCCCAATGGCGGAAAGAAAAGATTTGATAAGTAAAATAGATGCTTGGAAGAGAAACAAGTAAAACAGATAGTTTCTTTTTTGTCCAATTTATGTAATAGAAAAGAATACTTAGCATGATGAAAAATGGAATGTAAAAAACAAGCTGACCAATCGCAATCACGAGAGTGCCTCCCAGAATAATAATGATATCTGATACAAAATAACATTTTGTATCAAATGATGCAAGTATTTCTTTAATTGATAACCAAGAAGGACATACAAAGGTTTTTGATTAACAAGAAGTTTCTTGCTATAATTGATCCGAAAGAAAGGATGAAATTTTCATGGATCAAGTAATGTTAGAAGTCGATTTACATTTAGTAAACAATATACGTGTGATTTACTATGTGGTCAGTAATAGTGTAGAAAAAAGAGTACTGATGAATAAAATCAATGGTATTCTGACGAAAAAAGGTGTACACCAATTCAGCAGTAGCGAAGACAATTATTATAGTATACCTGTTGAAAAAGTTTTATATACAACGGTAAATGTCAGAACAGACCTAGATACAAAAGTAGATCATGAACCAATTTTTACTACGTATTGATTGTGACGGAGGAGAACAATGAATCCATACGAAGCACTTATCCAAGAATTGATTGACGGAAAAATTGAAAAAATTGAGGTCAAAAGAGAAGAGGTCATGCTTTTTCGTGAAGCGTGGCTAAAATTAGAGAATCGTAAATATGTCGTAGGTAAGGCATTATTGAACGGGAATGTAGTTTATCATTATGATCCAACTAGGCTGTATTAATTACAAGAAATTAATCATATGGCAAAATTGTTGCTCATGATTTTATTATTAAAAAAAACGCTTGAAATGGTTTTAGCCGTTTTGAGCGTTTTTTAATATTGAGCATTATTTAGAACAAGGGTGAGCAAAAGCTTTTGTGCCAAAGTCGGAGAAAAATCTCCAACTAGAGGCGGATGAAGCCGTTTATTTTTATGGATATAATGAAATAAAAATAGGAGGTAGAAAAATGAAAGTAGTAAAAGTAGTTATTGGAACAGTATTATTTGCAGGAGTCGCATTAGTGGGCTTGAAGTTTTATACGCAAAATTCCCACGATGAGATGGCAGGTGTGGTAGACCAATTAAATCCGTTGGTAACAAAAGGAGAGGTATACGTCAAGACGAAAAAACCAGATGAAGTCAACTCCTATGGAACAGCGACTTATATCCAAAAAGCTGCCGATCAAAAGGGACATGAACGAACGATTGAATTTACAGGTTTATCTATTTTAAAAGAAGGACATTATTTAAAGATCATTAATAAGGGTGCTCACGTCGAGTCATATGAAGAAGTTGACAAAAAAGAAGTACCTAAAAAAGCATTAGCTATCATTGGATAAATATAATTTTATTATGTAAACTTAAAGAAGATATAAAAAAACCAATCAGAAAACTGAATTTCTGATTGGTTTTTTTATTGGGATGGTAGGGTTCGAACCTGCAATTGCTTGATTCAGAGTCAAGTGCCTTACCAGTTTGGCTACATCCCAATCGAACAATTTGATCATAGCACGACACAAAGAAAATGCAAGAGATTACTCTTTATCCAGCTTTTTTTTGACAGTGATCATTCGTCTTTCTAACTTCTTGATTAAACCAGATGGAAGTGGGATCAAATTGGCAATTGATAATGTATTAGAAAGTAACTGAAATTCTTTTAGTGGAGCATCGATGATTCGATAGATCGTTGCCAAACGTTCGATGTATTCAAAATGTGTATAGTTTGTTTGTGAGATTAAAAATTTCAATAAATCAATCGCTTTTGCATAATCTTTCTCAGAATAATAGGCTAATGCTTGACGATAAAGTTTGATCTGTAACTCATTGAGTGAAACTGGGCTATAGCGATCCGTCCATTCCTTGACGGAAACTTTGGTTGGTGTATGACCATTTACATCACGAACGAAAATAATCGGAATTTCATTAGGATCTATTTTTTTATGAATTTTTTCCATTTCCCTCAATCCTTTCCATCATATTTAGCTAGAGTATAATGTATTTTTTATAAAAATACTAGCTTTTCTCTAAAGTCAACATTTGACCACCCATTGAGGTGAAAATTGCCTCAAAATCTTTGATTGCTACGGGTCTGTTTTTTTCTCCATAAGGATCATTTACATAAATATTGTCATTGTCATAACCAGTAACTACACAGGCATGGTTTAATGGTGTCACTTTTACTTGCCCATTGTTTGTTTGCCAAGTAACGAAATCAGTATCAGTAGGCACTTGGAAATCTAAAGTAACGGAGGCCCACACAGGCTTTCCTTGTTGTAAAGCTTTCTTAATGTCATTGATTGTTGCATCGGTTTTTGGAAGAGTATGATAATCTGTTTTTACGATTGTCTGTGCCAACGAAGCGATAGGCGGGACATAGACGCCCATTGCCCAATCTCCACCGCTGATGTCCCCAACAAACCCTTCATTAGGATCGCCATGTGTACCGTCAGCATTAAAAACAGGAACGTAATTCAATTGTTGAGCTAACTGGTTTTTAGAAGTCTCGTAACCATAATAAGAAAGCAGCATGGACAGTGAAGTAACTTCACAGCCATTTCCTAACGCTGGCTCGGTGAATTGGCTTTCCAAGGGGACATCAAGTAAAACTTGTTTTTTAGCATAACTACTCACTTTTTCAGTATCCTTTCCAACATTGTGTGAATGGTGAAAATAAGTGGTGGCAGAAAAAATAACGAATAATAGGACTGCCAAGAATAATATTTTTTTACCAATGAATCTTTTCATAATAATTCCCCTTTTTTCTGATATTTACATATTATAATGCTTTTTTTTAAAAATAAAATAAAAAATTTGACATGTTGTTTTCCAAATTTAAAATAAAAAGACAAAAGTCCTGAAAAATCACAGGATCAATAGCCGAATAATTTTTTTTAAATTGAAAAAAATGTTTCGATTTATTGATAGTTTTTAATTGTGAAAACGAAAACAGTACGCTATAATGCCAGTAAGGTCGAAATAAATCGCAGGTCAAATAACAAATGTTTTTAGATGATGTTTATTTGAAAGAGCAATTACTGTTTGAAAAAAACAGTTACCTTATAAAAGAGCTTGGTAGTTTAGGAGGATTTTGATGACGGAAGAAATGATTAATTTAGGAGAGCAATATTCATGTAAACCGATTGGGTTTACAAAAGCAGTTATCGGAGAAGTTGTTTCAAAAATGACGAATTGTGCCGTAGTCAAAGTTGCTCAATGCGCAATGGAAGATCAAGAGTTATTAGAAGAAAAAGCAAGTATGGTTGTTGCAAAATACGAAACATTTGAATAAGAAGAAATGATTTTGGACGTACAGTAACGAAATCGGTACTGTATGTCCTTTTGCTTGTAATTTTTATTTCTTTTTCGAGTATTTGGAAAGAGAAAAGAGGTGTAGTTAGATGATTAGTATATTTACTTTACTATTATTTTTATTTGTCTTTGTTATGTGTTTGTTTTTATGGTTGGTACGTCGAGAAATCGTCTATCGAACGGTTAGAAATCGCTGGGTTTACTTAGTCGTGCCTTTTCTGGCAATCTTAGTTCTTTGGTTTACGCTGATTAGTCAACCAACTGCAGATGAATTGGCAAAAGGGGTCTTGTCAGCGCTAATTTTCATCAGCTTTTTACTAGATAGTCGTGGTATAACAGAAGATGGGCTTGTTCTAAATAGCTTTGATAAAAAAGGTGTTCCTTTTTCTGAGATCAATAAAATCGTTTTGTATCAACCGGAAGGATCTTCCATCATAAAAATGAATTTCTTTCGTAACGGTTGGCGTGGACCCATGCTGAAATTTTCTGTATCCATGGAAGAGTTGGTCACTTTTTTAGCACAGCATTTAAATGATGATGCCGAAATTGATATTATGATTGATTCTGATCAAGAGTAAGTTACTTTAGAATAAGAACAAAGAACGATAGTGAGCGATATATGGGATGAACCTATTTCGGAGTCGCATATATAATAAGAGACTGAGGCTAGTATTAGCTCGGTCTCTTTTTTCTTTGCCTTGCAGACGCTAGATTATACAGCATTTCAAAATGATTCTTCGTATGAGAAAGAGTTTGTTTATTTATTTTTGAATCGTTGCGATCACTTTTATAATAACATTAAAAAAATTGTTTCACTAATTTGATATATATTAGCTCTATTATAATGAAAGGACTTTTAATTTTAATGAAGAGGATAAAACTCAATTTTTTCAAAATTATATTCTCACTATTCATTTTTTCGATCTCTGTTTTAAAAATAAATAGTGAACTTTCTACCATTAGGTTAAGCAAAGTGTTACAAACAATTAGTAATGAATCTATCTTAAAAATTTTCAGTTTGTTTTTAGTAGGTGCTTTAGGCATTTTCATTCTTTGTCTCTACGACTTTGCATTGATCCGAAAACTGAAGACGATGAAAATTTCTAAAATAAAACTATTAAAAATCAGCTGGATTGCCAATTCATTCAATGCAGTTTTGGGATTTGGTGGAATTTTTGGTGCCAGTGTACGTTATAATTTCTATAAAAACTATATTGACCAAAGCAGAGTAAACCAACTAAAAAAAGCGATTTCGCTATTATTGATCTCATCTATTTCTGGTGTGGGCGTATTATCTGCAATGGTGCTGCTAAATGTTTTTCCAGAAAGTCATTTATTAGAGGGAAATGATACGATCAAGATTGGTTTAATTGTCAGTGCTTGTTTGTTGCCTCTATATATCGGCTACATTAGTATCAAACCGCCACTTCCAGCTGCGAGATGGTTAGGTTTACAATTCACGATCGTATCAACGATTGATTATCTCACTTCTGGTATTGTGATGTACGTCGCGTTTCGTTTTCTTAACTTGCAGGTTCAATTCGTTGATATGGAAAGTATTTTTATTTTAGCAACGATTGCTGGAATTATTAGTATGGTACCAGGTGGTTTTGGTGCGTTTGATGTCATTTTCCTTTTAGGCGCTACACAGGAGCTGCAGATAGATAAAGAAGCAGTATTGATGGCGCTGATTCTGTATCGTTTAGCGTATTACTTCATTCCACTATTGTTTGGTTTATTGTTCAGTGTGAGTGAAGTTCAAATGCTGATTAGTCAAAAAATCAGCAATAATCAATTTACGATTCTTACGAAGGAATTTACGACAGTAGTATTTTCGATTACGCAAGCACAGATGAAGCAAATTGGAAGAACGCTCAGCACAGCCATTTTTCTATTTTGTTCATTAACATTTTTATTTGATTCATGCATTTTATTTTTTGAATATGCATATATGGGAATGAAGTCGGCTTTTTTTATTGCGCCAATTTACGTATGTCTGAGCATTTTATTACTGACAGATGTTGTAGGGATTTATAAAGGGGCGATCGATACTTGGGAAATGTTGCGTTTCAAACTGATGTTATTAGCACTTTGTCAGTTTTATCTTTTTTGGGAAGACCAAAGTTTGACAGCCCTCTTATTAACAACGGTATTATTTGTAGATACTCTATTTTATAGGAGATGGTTAGAGGTCGAAGTCATCAAACAAAGTGTTTTAGAAAAATTGATTTGGACTTTAGCATGTCTCTATGTATTTGATAGTCTAACTGAAATTTTTCCGATATTGCCTAGACAATCATTCTTTATTCTGAGTGGAACGACACTATTATTGCTTTTACTTTCTGGGCTTTGGTCAGTTATACACCGAAGAAGAAAAAGGAAATCATTAAAGCTTGATTTAAAGCTATTAGATGATGCTGAATATCGAAATTTCTTAGAACAAAATGGTGGAAATCACTTAGCTCATTTAGGTTTTTTAAAGGAAAACCGAGTTGCGTGGTGGGAAGATGTTGCAGTGATTTATCAAGAAAATAACCATTATCTCTTTATTTTAGGTGATCCAGTTGGTAAACAAGAAGCCATTTTTCCTTTTTTGAAAACTTTGGTGTCTAAAGCGAATCAATTAGGCAAACGAATTGTTTTTTATCAAGCTTCCACACAGTACCTTAGTTTTTATAATGATCTAAATTGCGAATTTTTCAAGTTAGGAGAAGAAGCAGTCATTGATTTATCTGAGTTTTCACTATCAGGGAAGAAGAAGAGAGGGTTTAGAGCAACATTAAACCAAATGGAAAAACTAGGGTATACGTTTGAAATCATCGAACCGACAATTGTTTCAGAGTCATCAGAAAGCGTGGGCTCAATTTCTTCGGAATTTTCACCAACATCACAGTTATCCCATGATCGTGAACTGTTGTCAGAATTGAAAGAAGTATCTGATCAATGGTTAAGGTCAAAAAATGAGATGACTTTTTCTGTCGGACGATTTGAGAAGGAATATTTAAATTGTGCAGCAGTTGGTATTATAAGAAATCAAGAACAAAAAATTGTTGGCTTTGTTTCCATGATGCCAACTTATACTAATGAGACCATTTCAGTCGACTTGATCCGTTGGTCTATCAGTGAAGAAGTGGCAATGATGGATGCTCTTTATTTATATTCCATCCTATGGGCTAAGGAACAAGGTTATCAAAAATTCAATTTAGGAATGGCTCCGTTCTCTTCTACTTATAAAAACACAATTAATTTAGAGAATACGTTTATTTACAGCGTCTATAATAATACTCAGTATTTGTATTCATTCAAAGGGTTAAGGAAATACAAAGAAAAATACAAGCCTCAGTGGGCTGCAAAATATCTCGTTTACGAAAATAAAACCTGGGTGTTGAAAAACTTATATGCTTGTTATAAATTAATTCATTCAAAATAATAGAAAAAGATGATAGTCGTAACAAAGCCATCAGGAAGAGGTTGAGACAAAAGTGTTTAGTATCAATAAATAAGAAGGAATTTCCGAAAATTGACAAGAAACACAAAAACTCATTTTATTCGTTTTAGAGATACTAGAAGAGACTGAGACAACTTTTGTCCCAGTATCCATATTATCTAATTTTTTAAGATCATTAAAGGTATCTCTAAATTTTTTAGTGAAATTTGATAGAATTTATTAATAGGCAAGTCTAATAGAACGCATGAATAGACTATTTTAAGATTTTTATGTAATTAATGTAACAAGTCCTTCTGGTTAAAGGTAGGATAAAAGAAAATTGATAAAGAGCTCAGGGCGACCTTCGCCCCGAGCTCTTTATCTTTAGTAGTTTAATATAGACAGAAATGGTATCACAGAGTGAACATTAAACCATAAGCAGACACTTTTAAGGAGTTGAAAAGCTATTTTAAAAATGTGCACTTATTGTTCAAGTTAAAGCACGCTATTCACAACCATTAAAGTATTGGGCTAAAAGTTGGTTATTACATAGAGGTTTTAGTTAAATACACGGAAACGATCTTCGTCGTTCATATATTCTTTTTCTCCAGCTGGTGTTTCTGGTGAGCCAAACACTAATTGAGAACGTAGTTTCCAATTAGATGGGATGTTCCATTCTTTAGCGACAGCTTCGTCAATTACTGGATTGTAATGTTGCAAGTTAGCTCCTAAACCTTGTTCTGTTAAGGCTACCCATGTATTTGCTGTAGCAATCCCATTTGATTGTTCTGACCAATCTGGGAAGTTGTCAGCATATAATGTAAATTGTTCTTGGAGATTTTTGATGATATCTGTATCTTTAAAGAACAAGACTGTTCCATAGCCTTTTTTGAAGCCCGCTAATTTATTTTGCGTATTTGGAAAAGCTTCAGCAGGTGTCAATGGGCGAAGAGCTTCTTCGGTCATTTCCCATAATTTTTCGTGAGCATCTCCAAAAAGAATGACTGCTCGTGTTGATTGTGCATTAAATGCAGTTGGACTTTCTTTGATTGCTTCTTTGATCAAAGCTGTTAATTCTTCATTTGATAGTGTTACGTTACGTCCTAAATCATAGATAGAACGACGGTTTTGCAAAGTTGTTGTAAATGTTGTCATGGTAAAATCTCCTTTAGTTGCGATCTGCATATTTTATGAGTACATACGAAGTATATCACCTTACAAAAAGTAAGTGAAATAATATGCTCACAAAAAATAAGTAAATTTTTTAATGAATATTAAAATAATAGAGGTTATTTTAGTTAACGTTTCCATTGTTGTTAAACTAAGTAAAACTCGATCATTTTAAAATAGCAATATATAATTATTAAATATCTGTTTATTTTTTATTATCGTTTTCCCATTAAATTTTATTCGTTTTTATAGAAAATAAGTATATATTTCTTAAATAAGTTTTTTAGTTAAATTTTTCAGTGAATATTTATAGTATTTTCTGAAAATTTAAAGAATTGGGGTATGGATTATGGAAAATCAACAAGACAAGGGCTTCTTCGGTCAGCCGAAGGGGTTGTCAACATTGTTCTTCACAGAGATGTGGGAACGATTTAGTTATTATGGTATGCGTGCGCTGTTGCTTTACTACATGTACGATACTGTAGCAAACGGTGGACTTGGATTACCTACCGCAACAGCATTAGCAATTATGTCAATTTATGGTTCACTGATTTATATGTCTAGTATCATCGGTGGTTGGGTTTCAGACCGTGTACTAGGTGCAAAAAGAACTGTTTTCTTCGGTGGAATATTTATTATGCTTGGACATATCGTCTTAGCATTGCCATTTGGTGTTTCCACTTTATTCGTCTCAATGGCTTTGATTATCTTTGGGACAGCCTTTTTGAAACCAAATGTTTCCGGAATGGTTGGACATCTTTATTCAAAAACTGATTTAAGACGAGATGCCGGCTTCTCTATTTTTTATATGGGGATCAACTTAGGTGCGATGCTAGCACCGATCATCGTAGGAACGATCGGACAGGAATACAACTACCATCTTGGCTTCTCATTAGCTGCAATCGGAATGTTCTTTGGACTGTTACAATACGTGATCCAAGGACGTAAAACGTTGGATGGTATAGGAACAGTTGCTCCTAACCCATTAACAGCAGCAGAGCGTAAAAAATTCATTCGTAACTTAGTCATTGCTTTAGTTGTGATTGTAGCAATCTTTGGTGGCGCACAAGTCACTGGACATTTAACCATTGATTTCTTTGTCAATTCAATTAGTGTTTTAGGTATTCTTTTACCGTTATACTATTTTGTTAAAATGTTAACAGCTAAAAATGTTACAGCAGAGGAAAAACCAAAAGTATGGGCGTATATCCCATTATTTTTAGCAGCGATCATTTTCTGGTCGTTACAAGAACAAGGATCTTCCATCTTGGCTCTGTTTGCACAAGAACGGACACAATCAACATTGTTCGGTATGAATATTCCAGCTAGTTGGTACCAATCATTGAATCCGATTTTCATCTTCGTCTTGACACCAGTATTTGTTACATTGTGGACGAGATTAGGAAAACGACAACCATCAACAGTAGTGAAATTCTCACTAGGATTATTATTTGCTGGGTTATCTTTCTTATTAATGATGTTACCAGGCATGCTTTATGGCACAGATAGTAAAGTAAGTCCAATGTGGTTGATCGGCAGCTTCTTCATTGTCGTAATCGCTGAATTATGCTTATCACCAGTTGGCTTGTCTGCGACAACAAAATTAGCACCTAAAGCTTTTGAATCACAAACCATTGCTATCTGGTTCTTGGCAGATGCTTCTTCACAAGCGATCAATGCACAAATCGCGCGTTTCTATACACCAGGTACTGAATCTGCTTATTTCGGGATTGTCGGTGTCGTAGCAATCGTTGGAGCAGTTGTATTGTTTATGATCAAAGAACCAATCAAAAAATTGATGGGTTCCATTCATTAAACCAAATGAAGTTATAAAAGAAAGTATCAAAGTTAGTGGAAATAACTAGCTTTGGTGCTTTTTTTATATGGATAAGTATAAGAAATAAGTAAAGGATAGCGATTGATGGATGTGAATCGCAAGAAGTAGTCTTAAACTTTTTTTGAGAGGATTTGGTAAAATAATCTCTATAAGCGCAAACAATTAATTTCTAAAAAAAATAGGAGAAAGAACAAATGTTCAGTTGTTTTTGGTATAATGAATGAGGAATGAATCTAAGGAATAAGGAGAGGGAAAATGTCTTTACAATTTATTCTCGGGACAGCCCGAAAAGACCACCGTACAGCGTTGATTGATGAATCAGTCGAATGGTTAGCAAAAGATAGCATGCACCAGGTATTTTTCCTTGTACCTAACTATAATAAATTTGAACAAGAACAAGAAATCTTGACAGAGCTGCGTCAAAGAAGTGGCAAAACGTCATTTAGTACAACGAATGTCCAAGTCTTTAGTTTTTATCGTTTAGCGTGGTATTTGTTGCAGCAAACAACGTTATTGTCTGGTAATGAACTTTCAGAATCTGGTTCGGCAATGATCTTGCGACAGATCCTAGAAAAAAATGAAGAAAATTTAACGATTTTTCGGGGAGAAATCAATAAAAAAGGGTTTATTCGCCAGCTGCAAGAATTGCACAATGAATTACGTATTGGAAATATTTCACCTGAAGATCTTGTCTTTTCAGAACTAGCGGATACGGTAAAAGCTGAAAATCAACAGTTGAAAATGAAAGATCTTCAATTGATTTTTACAGCTTTTGAAGAAGAATTAGTCCAACGTGCGCTGCAATCTGAAGATGCTTTGACCATTTTGGCAAATTATTTACAAACGCAAGACATGTCTAAGGTGAAATTTATCGTTAGTGGTTTCACTCGAGTCAATGCGCAAGAATATCAATTGTTACAGGTCATGATGGAAAAGGGACAGCTAGTGATTGATTTGCTTCTTGATCGTCCTTATATCACGGATATGCCTGAAGTGTTGACATTGTTTCATGAAACAGGAAAGCTCTATTTCCAACTGATCAACAGTGCCAAAGAACGAAGAGTGCCGGTTTTAGTGGAAAAATTTGCCCCAGAACATGAAAGACCGCTTGCACTCATGCACTTGCAAAAAATGTGGGAAGAAACTTCTAGCAACAAAAAAAGCCAGCCGCTGAAGGTTGGGCAACAAGAGGCGTTGAGAATTTGGGAAGCAGAGAACGCCACCGAAGAAGTCAGACAACTAGCTGTGGAGATCCGTCGTTTGGTCAGCGAGGAAAATTATCGCTATCGTGACATTCAAGTGTTAACGAAAGATATGGCGTTTTATGGTAACTTGCTACAACCTGTTTTCAAAGAAATGGCGATTCCTTTTTATATTGATGAAGAGCAGTTGATGGAGAATCATCCATTGATCGAATGGATCAATAGTTTATTCGCTTTAGATCGGTATGCCTATCGTTTGAATGATATCATGCGTTTTTTCAAAACTGAATTATTCATTTGTGAAGCGGATGATACACTAGACTTAGCCAGTTGGCGTGAGCAAAGAAATCAGTTCCGAGCAAAATTAGATGTCACTGAAAATGTAGCACTTGCTTATAACTATCAAGGTTCATACTGGACGAGAGAAAAAGATTGGCAGTTCGTGTCTTACGATTTTGAAGCAGAACAACTGGAAGATGTTCAAGAATTAGAAAAACGCTCGAATGATATTCGGCACTTCTTCAAAGAGAAAGTCCCAACATTTTTTGACAAGATAAAAAAATGTAAAAATGGACAAGAAGGCGCGACGGTCTTTTATCGTTTTTTGGTGAACAGTGGCGTACACCAACAATTAGTTTTTTGGCGAAATCAAGAAATTGAACGAGGCAATTTAGCAGCAGCCCGAAACCATGAGCAAACATGGGGGGCGTTGATTGATTTACTGGACGAGTATTCGCTCATTTATGGGGAATCTGAATTTGACTGGCATTTGTTTCAGGAAATCATTACCAGCGGGTTAGAAAATTTAAGTTATGGGAAGATTCCTACAGCAATCGACCAAGTACGCATCAACCGCTTGGAACTGGTACGATCAAACCAGGCGAAAGTCACGTTTGCCATTGGCTTGAATGATCAAGTATTTCCTGATCGGCACGAAACGAAAGGCTTGCTTTCTAGTGAGGAAAGGGAAACGTTGAATGCTCGTTTAGCGGAAGAAAAATTTTTATTTGATCCCGCAAAAGAGAACTTGTCTTTTGAACCATTGCAAGCCTACTTGGTGTTTGCTTCAGCCACTCAGCGTCTATACCTCAGTTACGCTCAAAGTTATGATACAAACACGTTGAAAATCTCTCCTTATTTGAAACGAATCATGGAATACTTGATGATCCCAGCTGAAAGAAAAGAGCATTTGGTTTTAGACAGCGATCCGAGTTGTTATATCGGTACGTATCGTAGTGGGATCAATACAATCAATCATATCTATCGTTTAGCAAAGGAAGAGAAGAAAAAAGTTCCGGTGTATTGGCGCCAACTAAGAGAGCAGATCTTGCAATCACAATGGCGAAATTTTGCATTGCGCATTTTTGAAAGTCAAGAACATCTTAATGTCCCGGTGTCATTACCTAAAAAGATGGCAGAGGAACTCTATGGTAAAGATATTTATACCTCTATTTCCAGATTAGAAAATTTCTATAATTGTGAATATAAATATTTTGTCCAATTTGGTTTGAAACTGAAAGAACGAATGGTCTATGGTTTAACGCCAGCTGCTACAGGTGATTTTTATCATGAATCATTAGACCGTTTCTTTAAATTACTATTTTCAAATCAGATATCGCTAGTAGAAATGACCGATACACAACGTAAAGAGTTTACTGAAAAAGTCTTGCAAGACGTCTTTGGCGAGTTACGCTTTGAAATTTTAGATAGTTCAGCTCGAATGAACTATATTCGTTATCAGTTAGGACAAACGATCCAAAAAGTAGCTTGGGCATTACAAAAGCAAAGTAAAAATACAGGGATGAAGCCCCTTCAAACAGAAATATTGTTTGGCCAAATTGCTGGCGCTCAAGGTATCCCAGGGTTGGAATTACCACTGAATAATGGTGGGAAATTACATGTTCGTGGGAAGATTGATCGTGTGGATGTTGCTGTTGAACAAGCGGATACCTGGCTTAGTGTTGTCGATTATAAATCAAGTGGACGTTCCTTTGATGTCACTGAAGCTTACTACGGGATGGCTATGCAACTGTTGACCTATCTAGACGTGGCGTTGATGGATGCTGTCAAATTGACTGGAAAAGCATTGGTTCGACCAGCTGGTTCCTATTATTTACATGTCCATAATCCGATTTTGTCTGAAGCAAATGAAATTGAAAAAGAGACATTGAAAAAATTCAGTTATGACGGCATTTTTGTCGATGAACCTGAGTTATTGGAAGTATTAGATCATTCACTGGAAGCAAAAGAGAACTCTTTGATTTATCCGATCAAGAAAAATGCGAAAGATGTCTATCAAAAGGGAAGTTTTAGTAAAGAAAAATTCTATACAGAACAGGAACTCCAACTTTTTATGGCGCATAATCGTGCGAATATGCGTTTAGCAGGGGATAAAATCACGTCAGGGGAGATCAAACTTAATCCAGCATACAAAGACAAGGAGCGGCTTGCTTGTCAAATGTGTCCTTTTAGAAGTGTTTGTACGTTTGATGTGATGTTGCAAGAAAACAATTATCACCGTTTAGAAAAATTAAACAAGGAAGAAGCCCTGCGAAGAATAGAAAAAAGGAGTGAGGAAGAATGACCAAAATTCCTTTGAGACCAGAAAACGAACGATTCACTGACGAACAATGGCAAGCCATTTTTGATCAGGGAGATAACTTGCTGGTATCAGCTTCCGCTGGTTCTGGAAAAACCACAGTGCTTGTCCGTCGAGTAATCGAAAAACTAAAAATGGGGTTCAATATTGATGAACTTTTGATCGTGACGTTTACAGAAGCGGCAGCGAAAGAAATGAAAGAACGGATCCAAGAAGCTTTACAAGAGGCAGTCAATAGTGAAAGCGATCCGGCACGCCAACAACATTTCACGAAACAGCTGATTTTATTGCCGAGTGCTAATATTTCTACTTTACATGCTTTTTGTTTAACGGTCATCCGCCGATTCTACTACTTGATCGATATTGATCCAGTTTTTCGGATGTTAACGGATGAGACAGAAACGATCTTAATGAAAGAAGATGTTTGGGATGAATTACGCGAGGCTTGTTATAGCGAAGATCGGGAAGAGTTTTTCCAATTAACAATGAATTTTTCAAATGATCGTTCAGATGATGGATTGACCAATCTGGTTTTCTCTCTTTATGAATTTGCGCGAGCGAATCCTGATCCCAAACGTTGGTTAGATCAATTAGTGGATAACTATCGTTTAGATGATGGATTAGCTCATTCACCATTGTACCAAGAACAATTGCGACCACTTCTACTTACAGATATGGCACAAAGTGTGCAACTTTATGAAGAAATGGTTGGATTAGCGCAAGAAGAAGGTCTGGAAAAAATGTTGGAACAAGTTGCAGGAGAAAAAGAACAAGTCCAACGCATTTATGATCACTTATTACAAGATCAATTGCCGGAAGCCTATACGGGTTTAGAAACATTGACTTTTACTACTTTTAAAAGCAGTCGCAAAGCAGAGCTGAAAGAACGTTCAGCCGAAGTTAAAAATTTAAGAGATCAGGCGAAAAAAATCATTCAGAAAATTGGAAAAACATATTTTCCGATTTCTCCTGAACAATTGACCGAACGGACGAAAAAAGCTGCTGTCCTAGTGGAAGAGCTCACGAGTGTTACCAAACGTTTCATGGATGGTTTCAGACAACGAAAAAGAGAAAAGGGAGTAGTAGATTTCAATGATTTAGAACATCTTGCTTTGCGAATCTTGACGACCCAAACAGAAGAGTCATGGCTTCCAAGTGAAGCATCAAAGCTTTATCGTAAGCAATTCAAAGAAGTAATGGTCGATGAATACCAAGATATCAACCAGTTGCAAGAAGCTATCCTTTATTGGCTTAGACAGCCTGATCCGACAAATGGCAATTTATTCATGGTTGGGGATGTCAAACAGTCGATTTATTCTTTTCGACTAGCTGATCCTAGTTTGTTTATTGAAAAATATGAAGCATTTTCAACAGCTGAGGGTGGAAGACGGATCATTTTGGCAGAAAACTTTCGTTCCCGAAAGGAAGTCCTGTCATTTACCAATCTGGTGTTCCAACAATTGATGGACCCTGTTGTGGGACAAATCGCTTATGATGATGCTGCACAATTACGATTAGGATTTCCCGATTTCCCCGAAGTCGATCGCTTTGAACCAGAACTATTGATTTACGAAAAAGAAGAAGAGCCAAACAGCGACCTTCCAATTGATGAGAATCTAGAGGACAAAACAGAAGGCGAACTCTTTATGACGGGCTTAAAAATCCGCGAACTGATTGATGAAAAATTCCTGATCTATGATAAAAAAATGAAACAGAATCGTCCGGTCGAATATAAAGATATCGTACTTTTGACACCTACAAAGAAGAATAATCTGACGATATTAGAGATCTTTAAAACATTAGATATTCCTTTAGAAATGAACGATGCCCAAAATTATTTTCAATCTACGGAGTTGCGTACGATGATTTCTTTACTCCAATTGATTGATAATCCATATCAAGATATTCCATTGGCAGCCGTTTTACGTTCACCGATCGTAGGACTGATTGAACCAGAACTGGCACAGATCCGTTTAGCTGATCGTACGCATACTTATTATGATGCGGTGCTGGCTTACCAAACAGCAAATCAGAATGAATTAGCTGATAAATTGCGCCATTTCAATAATCAACTCGAATTGTGGCGGGAACTGGCTCGGCGGTCTTCAATCACTGACTTGCTGTGGGAGATCTATTTACAAACCGGTTATTTAGAATATGTAGCAGGTTTACCAGCTGGTGCCCAAAGACAAGCAAACCTTTATGCGTTGGCTGATCGTGCGAAAGCGTATGAACAAAGTTCGTTTAGAGGGTTGTATCAATTCGTTCGCTTCATCGAAAAGATGCAGGAAAAAGACAAAGATTTAGCGGAGCCGGTGATTTCATCCAGTGATAATGCTGTTCGAGTCATGACGATCCATGCAAGTAAAGGCTTAGAATTTCCTATTGTCTTTTTATTAGATATGACCAAACAATTCAATTTGCAAGATTTAAAAAAGCGATATGCTTTTGAAGAAAAACTAGGTGCGGGAATTCGTTATATGGATCCTGATACTCGGGTGTTGTATGATACTTTGCCTTACCAAGCAATCAAATCAGCCAAACAAAATAAGTTATTGTCAGAGGAGATGCGTAAACTCTACGTTGGTTTGACCCGTGCGGAACAAAAATTATTTATTATCGGCTCGTATAAAAATAAAGAAGATACCTTGAAGAATTGGTCAGAAGCTTCTGAACAAACCAAATTAGTCTTAGAGCCAACGACTCGATTAAAAGGGAAGAACAGCTTGATGAGCTGGATCGGTCTTAGTTTGATGCGTCATCCATTGATGCAAAACTATTTTGCCGAAGCAACCATTCTTTCAGAATTAAAAAACTCTGATAGCCAATTTGCCATTACTTGGATGAATCAACAATCTCTGCTTGAAAAAAGGCAACGTTTAATAGCGCAAGAAAACGATGCTGCTGAAAATAATGACGTGGATCAAACACCACTATCACCTGCTCTGAAAGCACGACTCGATTATCGTTATCCTTTCAAAGAGTCAACGCAAATCACAAGTTATCAATCGGTTTCTGAAATTAAACGTTTGTTTGAAGATCCAGATGATACGCTTGATGCTAAACTTGTCTGGGAAAGTAATGAAACAAGAGGGTTAAACCGCCAATTCCGTTATACGCAAGATACATTGGCTGAACCACGTTTCTTACAAAAAACGCAACAGGTTTCAGCTGCGGCAATCGGAACTGCAACACACTATTTATTGCAATTGCTGCCATTAGAAATGCCGACTACTGAGTCGATCCAAGCATTGCTAGATGAATTAGTCAAAAAGCGTTTAGTGGATCAAAAGGTAGCCAAAAAAATTGATTTTTCTGCTATTCTTTGGTTTTTTGAAACCGAGCTAGGAAAAGAATTGATCAAGCAAAAAGCGCATGTCAAACGGGAACAACCGTTTTCGATGCTGTTACCTGCAGAACGGGTCTTTGAACAATACCCAAATGAAGAAGATGAATTGCTGATCCATGGGATTGTTGATGGTTATATCGAATTATCCACGACGATTCAATTATATGACTTTAAGACGGATTTCATTTTAGATCGCAACGATGAAACAGCGATTGATGCTGTCATTCAAAAATATCGTGGGCAATTGAATCTCTATCAACAGGCGTTGACAGAATCTTTAGAAAAGCCTGTCACAGATGTCTTTCTTGTCTTATTAAGCGCAAAGAAAATAATAAATATTAATAAATAATAATAATTGAGCAACTAGGACTTACACTTTGTAAGTAATATGCTATACTCTTAGCAAAGAGGTGAGTAAAATGGAGCTAACACAGACAGAGTTCACTTTATGTCCTAAATTTGAAAAGACCTTTTCGATTTTAGGTAAAAAATGGAATGGGCTGATTATTGATGTATTGCTTGAAAATGGTCCGCAACGCTTTGTTGATCTCGCAGCTAAAATACCTATGGTGAGTGATCGGGTTTTAGTTGAACGATTAAAAGAACTTGAAAAAGAAAAAATCATCGCCAGAAACTTCTCATGTAAAGAGTCCAGCCGTTCAGAATATATGTTAACTGAAAAAGGAGCGGATCTTCAAAAGGCCATTGTTCAGTTACAGGTTTGGAGTGAAAAATGGGTGACAGAAGAAGAATGCAGTTGATTTTGGAAGTGAAATCTTGTAAACTGGCATTAGATGAATAGCTAAAGAACGTTGACGAAAAAGAGTAGTTTGGCTAAACCAGTCCAGGGAGATCTGTCATAGACTGTAAGCAGATCCTGAGTTTGAAAAATGAAGTTCACTTTCTGAGTTCGTCTGATTTATTCAGACCGGCAAATGTCGTTAAAAAAGTAAGTGTACGGTTTTGACCGTAAATTAGGATGGTAACGCGAAGACCTCGTTCCTTTGTAGGAATGAGGTCTTTTTTGTATTTGAATTTGAAGGAGGAAATAGGGAATGTCTCTACAAGCCCAATTAGAAAGCTTGAAAGAAGCCACAATCGTTAAAATAGCGACAGCACACGATTTAAAAGAATTAAATCAAATTCGTGTAGAAACTTTAGGAAAAAAAGGACCAATCACCGAAGTTTTACGGGGAATGAAGGATCTAAGTCCTGAAGAACGTCCGAAAGTTGGTAGTTTTGCCAATGAGATTCGTGATCTGTTGACAGCAGAAATTGAACGTAAAAAGCAAGCGTTAGAAGAAGCGGCACTTGCAACAGCTTTAAGCAAAGAAACAATTGATGTGACCTTGCCAGGACGTCAAGTCAAACAAGGAAACCGCCACATCTTGACACAAATCATGGAAGAAATCGAAGACATCTTTGTCGGAATGGGCTACCAAATTGTTGAAGGGTATGAGGTGGAGTCTGATCATTATAATTTTGAGCGAATGAACTTACCAAAAGACCACCCAGCTCGTGATATGCAAGATACTTTTTATATTTCAGAAGAGATCTTGATTCGTACGCATACCTCACCAGTACAAGCACGTACGATGGAAAAACATGACTTTTCAAAAGGTGCACTTCGAATGATCTCACCTGGGAAAGTATTCCGTCGTGATACAGATGATGCTACTCATAGTCACCAATTCCATCAAATCGAAGGATTAGTGATCGATGAAAATATTACGATGGGTGACTTAAAAGGCACGTTAGAAGTCGTAATGAAAAAGATGTTTGGTGAAGAACGTGAAATTCGACTACGTCCTAGTTATTTCCCATTTACTGAACCTTCTGTTGAAGTGGATGTCAGCTGTTTCAAATGTGGTGGTGCTGGCTGTAATGTCTGCAAGCACACCGGTTGGATTGAAATCTTAGGAGCTGGGATGGTTCATCCAAATGTATTGAAAATGTCAGGTATCGATCCGGAAAAATACTCTGGTTTTGCTTTTGGCCTTGGCCCAGATCGAGTAGCAATGCTACGTTACGGTGTCAATGATATTCGTAATTTCTATCAAAATGACTTGCGTTTCTTAAGTCAGTTCAAAGGGGAGTAAAAAGCATGTTAGTTTCTTATAAATGGTTAAATAAATATCTTGATTTGTCAGCAGTTACGCCAAAAGAACTAGCTGATAAAATGTCAGTGACTGGGATCGAAGTGGAAGGAATCACGGTTCCTGAAGAAGGCTTAAAAAAAATCGTAGTCGGCGAAGTCAAGGAATGTGTGCCACATCCTGATTCCGATCATTTATCGATTTGCCAAGTGGATATCGGTGAAGAAGAACTTTCACAGATCGTTTGTGGCGCGCCTAACGTGAAGGCAGGGATCAAAGTCATCGTTGCTTTACCTAATTCACGGATCGCAGGGAATGTAAAAATCAAAAAAGGGAAAATGCGTGGTCAAGTTTCTAATGGGATGATTTGTGCCTTACAAGAAATTGGCTATCCAGATAGTGTCGTTTCCAAAGAATATGCTGAAGGAATCTACTATCTTCCACAAGAGGCAGTCAATGGAGAGCCCGTCTTTTCTTATTTAGACATGGACGATTCAATTATCGAGTTATCGATTACACCGAATCGCGCAGATGCTTTATCTATGCGAGGAGTAGCATATGAAGTGGGGGCGATTTATCGTCAAACACCTCATTTTGCAGAGGAAGAATTAGTAGAAGCAGCACGTCCGGCAAAAGACAAAATCAAGGTGACAGTCGAAGATCCAGAAGCTGTGCCTGCTTATCAAATTCGAATCATTGAAGGCGTAAAAATCCAATCTAGTCCACAATGGTTACAAAATATCTTGATGAATGAAGGGATTCGACCAATCAACAACGTAGTAGATATCACAAACTACATCTTACTGTTGTTTGGGCAACCATTACATGCGTTTGATTATGATCGGCTAGGATCACAAGAAATCGTCGTCCGTCAGGCAAAAGCAACAGAAAAAATCGTTACGTTAGATGGCGAAACACGTGAGCTAACACCCGAAAATCTCGTGATCACTAATGGAGAACAACCAGTCGCTTTAGCAGGTGTGATGGGCGGCTTGGATTCTGAAATCACTGAGACAACGACTACGGTTGCTCTAGAAGCAGCTTTGTTTGATCCAATTTCGATCCGTCGAACAGCGAAACAATTCAATTTAAGAAGTGAATCTTCTGCTCGTTTTGAAAAAGGAATCAATCAAGCAACAGTCGCTGAAGCATGTGACGTTGCTGCTGCAATGATCGTTTCGTTAGCAGGCGGTGAGGTTCTTCAAGGTGCGGTTGCTGGTTCGACTTATCAAGTAGAAGACGTAACAGTAACGATCACCCTCTCACGAATCAATCATTATCTAGGAACTGACTTAACAGTTAAGGAAGTAAATGAGATTTTTGAAGCACTTGGCTTTGGCTGTCAAAGTGAAGGGGAAACGTTCACCGTTACTGTTCCTCCTCGTCGCTGGGATATCAAGATTGAAGCGGATATTATTGAAGAAGTCGCTCGTATCTATGGTTATGATCGCTTGCCTTCCACATTACCAAGTGGAGAGACTGTTGCAGGAAGTTTGACCCAAGAGCAAGCAACAACACGCAAGATCCGTACATTACTTGAAGACAGTGGTTTACATGAAGCCATCAGCTATGCTTTGACAACGGAAGAAAAATCTCGTCAATTTACAATCAAAGATTCCTTAGTTACACGTCTTGATTGGCCAATGAGCGAAGACCGTTCTGTCTTACGAATGAACTTGATCAGTGGGTTACTGGATAATGTGAACTATAACGTAGCTAGAAAAAATAGTGATGTCGCTTTTTATGAAGTTGGAAGAGTCTTCTATCAAGAAAACGATCCATTGACTCATTTGCCGCAGGAAGTGAAACATGTTGCTCTTGCATTGACAGGTACTTGGCAGGATAAAAGTTGGCAAACTCAAGCAGAAGTAGTTGACTTCTATACGATCAAAGGTCTTTTAGAAAACTTGTTTGAACAATTAGGAATAGCAACAGAAATTTCTTATCAAGCGACTGATAGTTTGAAAGACATGCATCCAGGAAGAACAGCGGAAATCTATTTAGGTGAAACAGTGATTGGATTTGTTGGACAGGTTCATCCGAATACAGCTAAAGAATACGATGTTCCAGAAACCTATGTTGCAGAATTTGACTTGAGCTCAGTGATCGAAGCTGCTCAAAAAGGGATGACTTTCCATGCGGTGACAAAATTCCCTTCCGTTTCTCGTGACATTGCAATGTTAGTTGCAGAAACAGTAACCAATCAAGAAATCGTAACGGTTATCCAGTCTGCTGCAGGTAAGTTCTTAACAGACATCCAATTGTTTGATGTGTATCAAGGGAAAAATATCGAGGAAGGACATAAGTCAATGGCTTACAGTCTGACATTCGAGAATCCTGAAGCAACAATGACAGATGAAGAAATTAACCGATCAATGACTAAGATCGAAAAAGCACTAAGTGAAACAGTTGGTGCAAATATTCGTTAAACTGTAAAAAAAGACGCCCTCACAAAGAATGAGGACGTCTTTTTTTATTCATTAACAAGCCAATCAGTTAAAATAATTGATTCCCATTGCAGTTTTGACTTCTGCTAGAGTTTGAGCAGCGACTTTCGCAGCAGCGTCACTACCGTCTCTTAGGATCGCCATCACAGCGGCTGGATCTTTCGCTAATTCTTCTCTTCTAGCACGAATTGGAGCAAACTCTTCTTCCAAAACATCAATCAAATAGCGTTTGATTTTTACATCACCTAGACCACCACGACGATAATGAGCTTTCATTTCTTCAATTGCGCTTTTATCTTTTCCAAACACATCAAGATAAGTGAATACCATATTGCCTTCGACTTGACCTGGATCTTCCACGTGGATGTGATTTGGGTCTGTGTACATACTCATTACTTTTTTCTTGACCACATCAGCAGGATCAGAAATATAGATGCCATTACCCAATGACTTGCTCATTTTTCCATTCCCATCGATGCCAGGCAAACGGCCCATTCCTTTTGGTGGGAAAACGCCTTTTGGTTCCACTAAGACGTCGCCATACGTGTGGTTGAAACTTTGAACTATTTCTTGCGTTTGTTCAAGCATTGGTTTTTGATCTTCACCAACAGGAACTAAATTCGCTTTGAAAGCTGTGATATCAGCAGCTTGCGATACAGGATAAATAAAGAATCCAGTTGGGACACCTTCACCAAATTTTTTCTGTTCGATTTCTGTTTTAACTGTAGGATTACGACGGACACGCCCGACGCTGACTAGGTTTAAATAGTACATAGTCAATTCAGCTAATTCTGGTATTTGCGATTGGATAAAAAGCGTTGATTTCGTAGGATCTAATCCAACAGCTAAATAGTCTAAAGCAACTTCAAGTACATTTGAAGAAACCTTCTCAGGGTTTTTAGCGTTATCGGTTAGGGCTTGCATATCTGCAATCATTACAAAAAGTTGATTGTTTTCATCTTTTTGCATTTCTACCCGTGTTTTGAGTGATCCTACATAATGCCCTAAATGTAACTTGCCAGTCGGGCGATCACCTGTTAGAATAATATTTTTCAAAAAAAACACCTCTTTACGATTTGTAAGACTAAGCACTTAATATCTTACCGTTTTTTGGAGGAAGAAACAACCGTTCTAAATCAAAAGACGAACAAAATGCAGAAAAATAGCAGATGTAAGAAGCAAAGGAGAAAAATAACGAAAGAAAGTTTCAAAGAAACTTTACAAAATACGTAAGTTTCAGATATAATATGTTCTATTATATATCTTTAAATGTTTTCTTACTAAATAATAATGGGAGTGTAATGATATGGCAATGATTAAATTTGATAACGTGGAAAAATACTACGGCAAATTCCATGCTTTGAAAAACATAAACCTCGAGTTTGAGAAAGGGGAAGTCGTCGTTGTCATTGGTCCTTCAGGTTCAGGTAAAAGTACAATGTTACGATGTATCAATGGATTAGAAACGATCTCTTCTGGAAGATTGTTAATCAATGATATCGACCTTCAGGACAAAAAAACAAAATTGACTGAAGTCAGAAAAAATGTTGGAATGGTTTTTCAGCATTTTAATCTATATCCTAATAAAACCGTTTTAGAAAACATTACACTTGCACCGATTAAAGTATTAAAGCAAGATCAAGCAAGTGCAGTGAAAAACGCGGAAAAATTCTTAGAAAAAGTCAACATGCTCGACAAAAAAGATTCTTATCCATCTATGTTATCTGGAGGACAACAACAGCGTGTGGCAATTGCCAGAGGTTTGGCGATGAATCCGGAAATGCTGCTATTTGACGAGCCTACATCTGCTTTAGATCCGGAAATGATCGGGGATGTACTTGATGTAATGAAAAAATTAGCTCGTGATGAGATGTCAATGATCGTCGTGACCCATGAAATGGGATTTGCAAAAGAAGTAGCAGATCGGGTTATTTTCATGGCGGATGGCCAAGTATTGGAAGATAGCCGCAATGTAAAAGACTTCTTTGAGAACCCTAAAGAACCTCGGGCACAACAATTTATTAGTAAAGTAATCAATCATTGATAGGAGGAATAAAATGCGTAAGAAAACAATGATTCGTTTGCTTTTCCTTTTGGGTCTGGTCTTTTTGATATTAGCAGGCTGCAAAGGAAAAAGTGTCGCTGAAGAAAATATTCTGGAACGAAGTAAGCAAAACAACACCATAACGTGGGGTGTAAAATACGATACTCGCTTATTTGGGATGATGGATATCAAAAGTAGTACGGTTCAAGGATTTGATATCGATATCGCTAAAGCGATTACGCAAGAGATTCTTGGAAAAGATGGGAAAGCAGAATTTGTGGAAGTTACCTCTAAAACACGGATTCCGCTATTAAAAAATGGAAATATTGATGCGATTATTGCGACAATGACCATTACAGATGAACGAAAAAAGCAAGTTGATTTTTCTGATGTTTATTTTGATGCCGGACAATCTTTATTAGTCAAAAAAGGAAGCCCGATTAAAAGCGTAGATGACTTAAATGCTGAAACAACTGTGCTCGCAGTCAAAGGATCAACTTCTGCAGTAAATATCCGAGAACATGCTCCAGATGCAAAAATTCTTGAACTAGAAAACTATGCCGAAGCGTTTACTGCTTTACAATCGGGGCAAGGAGATGCTATGACGACCGATAATGCCATTTTGTTGGGAATGGCTGACGAGAACCCTGACTATACTTTAGCAGGTGGGACGTTTACCAATGAACCTTATGGAATTGCGATCAATAAAGGACAAACAGAATTTTTGGATGCCGTAAATCAAGCGTTAAAAGAACTCATTGCTAACGGCACATATGATCAGATTTACCAAAAATGGTTCCCAGATACCACCCAAGGAAAAGTGAATTAAGGAGGGGAAAGAATGGCTGAGTTGCTGCAAACATATGGATCAACCTTCTTAGAAGGGTTTAAAATCACTATCTATTCAAGTGTGTTAGCTTTATTATTTAGTTTGATTATTGGAACACTGATGGCAATTTTTCAATTGTCAACGAACAAAGTGATCAGTGGACTAGCTAAAGCGTACGTGGAATTTTTTCGAAATATCCCATTGTTGATTATTGTGATGTTCTTTTATGTCGTCCTTCCGATCTATTGGATTAGTTTTGACGGCTTTCAAGCAGGGACGATCGGTTTGACGATCTATACTTCGGCATTTATTGCAGAAACCGTTCGTTCAGGGATTCAAACAGTGCCAAAAGGGCAAACAGAAGCGGGTTTATCAGCTGGTTTGACCTATGCGCAAACGATGCGGTTTATTATTTTGCCGCAGGCTTTCAAGATCGTCGTACCACCATTAGGAAACCAATTCATTAATCTAGTCAAAAATTCATCGATTTTAGCTATCGTTGCTGGGTTAGATTTAATGTATCAAGGGGACTTAATTGCCAGTGAAACTTTCAACACTTTTGATACCTATATCATCGTGGGTCTTTTTTACTTAGTAATTACATTACCTTTGTCTTACTTGATGACATATTTAGAGAAAAAATGGGCAGTTCGTTCATAGGAAGGGGAGAACAAAATGGATTTTAGTGGTGCTTTTTCATGGATGAATATCCGCTTCTTATTAGAAGGATTAAAAGTGACTGTGGAGGTTTCATTATTTTCAATCATCTTTAGTTTTTTGATTGGCGGGATTTGTGGTGTGGTTCGTTTTGCCAATATACCTTATCTTTCAAAAATACTAGGAATACTAATTGATATTATCAGAAATCTTCCATTGTTATTGATCATTTTCTTTACGTATTTTGCCTTACCACAAATCGGTATCCAAATGAATATTTTTTGGTCAGCCGTAGCAGCATTGACGATTTTTGAATCGGCTATGTTATCAGAAATTTTTCGAGCAGGGTTGAATGCCGTTCCTAAAGGACAAATGGAGGCTGGTCTTTCCACAGGATTGTCTTATGTAGAAACGATGAGAATCGTCGTTTTACCCCAAGCATTTAAATCAATGATCCCAGCAATCGTGAGTCAGCTGATTTCATTGATCAAGGATACATCATTAGCAGTGATCATTTCCTTACCTGAATTGACTCACCAAGCACGAATTGTTTACGGCCAAAATACCAATTATGTATTGCCAATGTTTGTGGCAATGACATTGATGTATTTTGCTGTCTGCTATGCTTTATCCTTACTTTCTTCCTATTTAGAAAAAAGAAAGTACAGCTATTAGTCAAAAACTTAGCATGCTCGTTGTTCAATGAAAATTGTTCAGCGAGTATTTTTATTTGATTCGTCAATGTAAAACTTAGATCGTTTTTCTCTTCAACGATATTGTGAGAGAAAGTAGTCGTAGACAAAGATCAGCTTAAAAACATAGCTTACAGTTTTGTTCGTTCAGGTCATTTAAAAATATGGACTGTCTTGACAGTAGGAAGTATACTAAGTGTCGTTAGGTAAACGTATTGAAATGAGAGGATGCCTAACAGAGTTTGTGGTAACTATAATGGATAGAGAAAGAGATGTTGTTAGATGGAAGAGATTATAAATGCTTTTCAAGCAAACCCGATATTTTCTACGGGATGTATTATTTTTATCATAGGTGTGTTAATTTTTTGTTTTGGAAGAAAATTATTTTTCGTTCGTTGGCTATTGGGAGATACCAGTATGTTCGGACAACTATTTTGGGGACTGATTTTATCAGGTATCGGACTAGCAATCATTGTCTATTATCGAATGTAATTGACTAATTGTATACGAATGATCCATTGCTTGCGACAAACAGGAAATGGTAAAAAGAAAGAAGTTTCTGTAAGATTTTCTAGAAATATAGTACATTTTTTGTGTAAGGGTTCGTTTATTTAGGAAAATGTCAAAAATGAATGAACAAATTGGTCGGTTAGAAAACCAACTGTTCTGAACGACTGCTAAAGCAAAAAAGGGGAGCTTGCGTGAAGTAGAAGTACGATGTTCTAGTGGTCGATAGATCATTCAATCAACAATTTGTGACAAACAGAAGTGGATAAATTAAGAATCTTCAATTTTAATCTAGTATAGGCAGTCATCATCCATTCTCTATAAGTGGGTGATGACTGCTTTTTGACAGAATGGTTATCGGATAGTAACTCGAAAAACAACATGTTTAGTGATATCAGATGCCAAAAAATTCTTTCTGCAGAAATAAAAGTTACTTAGATACTCCTTTTTTCTGATAGTTTAACAAGGTAGTATATAACTTTTAAAGGAGAGAATAACATGCCAAATGATAAACAAAAAATAGCAGTAATACGGACAGGAAGTCAATATGCTATTGCTCTTCAACTAATCAAGGATCATAAGCTTGTGAGGGGAGAAGCTAATAGTTCGGAAAAGTTAGCAACATTAGGTAAAATTCTTTCTAACTATAAGAGAGAGTCTGCAGAAGGGATTATCTTTTATCTTCCGCTTCTTCCAGAAGAGAAAAAACTGTTACGACAAAGGAACATCCAAATGAATAGTGATGATAGAATAGTAGTGGATGATAAAAATAAAACCTTTTATATTAACTACCTTAATCAAAAGTATGATTTAAGCAAAAAAGCAGTTTTGTCGAAAGAAACAAAACATGCACTAATTCAAGACCTTGATAAATTCTATTTCGATTCTTTGGACCTTAACAGGTTTACTTCCTTTATTTATGATTTAGATGTGATCGCTAGAAGAGATGTTCAGACACTCTTAAAGAAGCAAACGCCCAAGATAGAAAAATCAATAAAAAAGGCTAGAGAAGATTTAGCGGTTGATCAAGTGAAAGAAAGATTTAAGATGAACAGACACTATACTGAAATTCCTCCAACACTAATGGTACAATTTCAAGACGAGTTGAAAAAATCTGAATACATAAGCAAAAAGAGGCAAAAAATAGAAATTGAGAAATTAAAAAATGAATATAAGTCTCCAAGTAAACCAAATGAAAGACAGGAATATTTCAAGATGAGTGTAAAAGAATTTCTTGAAAAAGGAAGCTCCGAACAAAGAAGCCTTAATAAAAGAAAACGTGAGCAAGGAAAATCCGAGCAAGGAAGACTTACGAAAAAAAGAATTGAGCAATTAAAAACATCTGTACTACCAAAGTCACAGGCATATCTAAACAAAAAGGATCAATTTCAAAGATAGTGATCAATAAACTCTAAGAATAATTACATAGTTTATGAGCTCGGGTCGTTAATCAGAAAAAATTGGATGAACGACCCGATTTTTATAGCTAAATCAAAAATAGGATTAAAGAATCAATGAAATATTATGAAAGGAACTGTTATGTATAGGACTACTCAAATACAATTTTTTGATGCATAATTCTTTGAAAATACTATACTTGACCTTGTATTCTCAGAAATTAAAAGTAATAACCTAGAATTTTAATCAATTAAATGGTATTAAATTGCAAAATTTTCTTTTCTTGGAAATAAAAGTTTTCTTATGTATTCTTTTTTCTGATAAATTGATGAAGCAGTACATAAAATTTTAAAGGAGAGAATAACATGCCAAACATGGAACAGAAAAAAGAAACAAATCAAAAAATTGCAAATAATGAAAGCAAACGACCTCGAAATACTTTGTATAATCATGCTACTATAGCTTTTCAACTAATCGAAGAGTGTAAGCTTGAGGAGGGTGAACCTGTTAGTTCGGAAACATTAGCAGCAATAGGTGAATTTCTTTCTGAACTTAAAGATGATGTAGCAGAAGGGGTCATCCAACGACTTCCACTTCATCCAGATGAGAGCAAACTCATACAACCAAACAACCTAATAGAGACCCAAAATACAATAGAAGTAACTAGCCAAAATAAAACTTTTTATATTGACTACCTTAAGACAAGGCATAAGATTCACTCAGATACACGTTTGCCGAAGGAAACAAAAGATGCACTAATTGGAGACCTTAATAAATTTAAGTTTAATCCCTTGACTCCTGATACGTGTATAGCATTTATTCATGATCTAAAAATAAACGCTGAACAGGACGTTAAGGAACTTATAGGAAATCAAACGTCAAGAGTGGAAAAATTAATTGAAGAAAGAAAAGAAAATGAAGCGGTTAAGCAAGCGATAGCAAGTTTTATGAAGAATAGACACTTTACTAAACTTAACCCCACCATATTAAAGCAATTCATAGATGAGTTGGAGAATAGACCAATAATAAGCCGAGAGAGACGAGAAAAAGAAATTGAGAAGTTTAAGAGTGAATATAACTATGATGAAAAAGAATATTTTAAGGTAAAAGCAACAGATCAAGTTTCATTAAGTGAAAGACTAAATAATTCAGATTTAAAACCAAAAACTCTACTAAACCAAAATGTACAACAAAAGACTCCACCACCGATTCCACCAAAACCAAAAGTATCTGTTCAAAGTAATTCAATAAATGCTACGGCACAGGATAAGCTAGTATCCATGTTGGCTGAATCAACAAAAAGACATTATCAACTTTCAAAGAATCAACCGACAGCTCCAGAAAAACTACATACAATAGCAAATGAAGTGGTGGATTTAGACCTTAATATAGACCAGAAACAAGAGCTTATAAGTACGCTTCCTATGTCAAAAGCAGATAGAGACAAACTTCGGAATATATTCCAAAGTAATGCAATAAATGATAAGGCAGTATCCCTGATGATTAAAACAATAAAAAACGATTATCAACTTTCAAAGAGTCAATTTACAGCTCCAAAGGTTTTACATGAAATAGCCGTTACCATTGAGAATAGTGTACTTGATCAAAATTATATGAAAAAAGTTCCTGAAGCTCTTGGCATGAGAAGAGAAGATGAAAAAACACTTCGAGATATGATCAGCGAAAGCCTGAAACAGCAACCCAATAAATTACAAGAAAATAAGACAGACACTAAAATAAATGGGAAGACTATAGATCAAGTACAGACTGAAAACATGATATTGTTATGTGAGGCAATGGACACAGCATTGGGACTTAAAGCGAACAAAAAGGTAGACCCAGAAATGCTATCTATGATGGCCGAATTTATTGTTAACAGTAGCCTTGATAAAGTCTCTCAACGCAATGTAGTTGATGTGATTTTTATTACTAAAGAAGATAAAAAGGACCTTATCAAAATAATGAAAGAAAAAACAGCGTTGCTGAACAGGGCGTATGGAACTTCACAAGAACCAGCTAAAACAAACCTAAACTCAACAAATCAAGTTTCATTGAGTGAAAGACTAAATAATTCAGATTTAAAACCAAAAACTCTACTAAACCAAAATGTACAACAAAAGACTCCACCACCGATTCCACCAAAACCAAAAGTATCTGTTCAAAGTAATTCAATAAATGCTACGGCACAGGATAAGCTAGTATCCATGTTGGCTGAATCAGCAAAAAGACATTATCAACTTTCAAAGAATCAACCGACAGCTCCAGAAAAACTACATACAATAGCAAATGAAGTGGTGGATTTAGACCTTAATATAGACCAGAAGCAAGAGCTTATAAGTACGCTTCCTATGTCAAAATCAGATAGAGACAAACTTCGGAATATATTCCAAAGTAATGCAATAAATGATAAGGCAGTACCCCTAGTGGTTAAAATAATAAAAGACGATTATCAACTTTCAAAGAGTCAATTTACAGCTCCAAAGGTTTTACATCAAATAGCCATTACCATTGAGAATAGTGTACTTGATCCAAATTATATGAAAAAAGTTCCTGAAGCTCTTGGCATGAGAAGAGAAGATGAAAAAACACTTCGAGATATGATCAGCGAAAGCCTGAAACAGCAACCCAAAAAATTACAAGAAAATAAGGCAGACACTAAAATAAATGGGAAGACTATAGATCAAGTGCAGACTGAAAACATGATATTGTTATCTGATGCAATGAACGCAGCATTGGGACTTAAAGCGAACAAAAAGGTAGACCCGGAAACGCTATCTATGATGGCCGAATTTATTGTTAACAGTAGCCTTGATAAACTCTCTCAACGCAATTTAGTTGAGGAGATTTTGATTACTAAAGAAGATAAAAAGGACCTTATCAAAATAATGAAAGAAAAAACAGCGTTGCTGAACAGGGCGCACGGAACTTCACAAGAACCAGCTAAAACAAACCTAAACTCAACAAATCAAGTTTCATTGAGTGGAAGACTAAATAATTCAGATTTAAAACCAAAAACTCTACTAGACCAAAATGTACAACAAAATAATCATTTACCTAAAAAGTCAGATGAATTTAGTCGATGAACAATAATTGCTGGCTCTTTATCAAATGATGTTGGTAAAGAGAAATCTTAGAATAATTTGGACGAGATTGGGACAATAATACTTTTCAAAAAGAAAATCAGGCTGATTTTTCTTATTTTAGACACTTTTTCCTGCATTCTGCTTTGAAATAGCACCAATTATTATTTAAAGGCAACATCCGTTTCTGGAATATATTATTGTTCTACATCTAGTGGTAAAGTTGTTTGATTGATGGTATAATTTTTAAACATAAAAGCATGCTCCTTTTTGATTGGGTTGGGTTACTTTAATCTCACAAGGTTGCGTGCTTTTTGTGTACCTTAAAATCAAAAAAATGGGGCAATAATCAGATTTTTTTTCTGACTATTGTCCCAGTTCAGTTCTTTTTATTTGGTTAAAATAGTTTTATCGTGTCGAATTGTGATCCGTCGTTTGAAATTATAAAAATTTCGAAAACAATAAGTATTGTGTTTTAATACTTTAATATGGTTGTTTAAACATTCTAGTGGTCCGTTTGAATAACTGTAGCGGAGGACATTTTGGATCTGTGGCAGAAACTTTCTAAATGTTCGCAAAGTTATCGCATAAGTTTCAGGTAACTGGCTGACTTCTCTGGATAAACAGTCCTCAAATAGTGAATGATCTCTTTTCTTTACTCATAAAGAACATCTTGGTATAACTGATAGCCTTGTCGTAGATCGGGACAAGTAGCTAACAATCGGTCGACAATCTCACTTTCAGTTAAGTAATCTTTGAAACTGGAACACCAAACCCGTTTTTCATAGTTCAACTTTGCTTCTTCTTTTTGTAGGAGTTTCCAATAACGTTTCATTTTTCTACCAAGCCCACGTTGGTATTGAGAAGTACTTTTAAGTCGTGCATTGGTTTCCTTCACTCGGTGGTTTAAAAAAGTTCTTCCTATATGTTGAATAATGTGGACACTCTTCGGGCGTGTATTGAAGAGTACCTTTGTAAATCAAGCAAAATTTCTCTTTATATCTTTCTTTGGTTTAACAATTTACCTCAAAATAGATAGTTAGGTCTAGAATATTTAGGGGATCTTTGATAAGCTGAGTACAAGACATCTTGAATTATCCTATGAATTGGTTCGTCAAATTAATTCTAAAGGATTTCAGGGTGTCTTTTCTATGTTTTTACATCATGAAAAAGATGTTGGTAAATTTCACCAACATCAAAAAATATAGAGCCCAAATTACATAGTATATGAGCTCGGGTCGTTAATCAGAAAAAATTGGATGAACGACCCGATTTTTATAGCTAAATCAAAAATAGGATTAAAGAATCAATGAAATATTATGAAAGGAACTGTTATGTATAGGACTACTCAAATACAATTTTTTGATGCATAATTCTTTGAAAATACTATACTTGACCTTGTACTCTCAGAAACTAAAAGTAGTAACCTAGAATTTTAATCAATTAAATGGTATTAAATTACAAAAATTTCTTTTCCCGGAAATAAAAGTTTTTTATGTATTCTTTTTTTCTGATAAATTGATGAAGCAGTATATAAAATTTTAAAGGAGAAGATAATATGCCAAACAAGGAACAGGAAAAGACAAAAACTATTCAACAGGAACCAACTGAATTAAATCCGAGTACAACTAAAGAAAAAGAGAATAGTCCATTCATAAGTAAAAAGAGAGCAAAAGAATTGAAGAAGTTTGAGAGTAAAGTTAGGAAAAAAGAGGATAAAGCGGTTAAACAAGTGATAAAAAAAGTTATGAAGGATGCAGACAGGATTCAAGATCATTCCCAAATATTTAAGTATCTCACATATGAATTTAAGAATAGTCCATTCATAAGTAAAGAGAGAGCAGAAGAAGAATTGAAGAAGTTATATAGAAAAAAAGAGGATAAAGCGGTTAAACAAGAGATAAAAACAGTTATGAAGGATGCAGACAGGACTCAAGATCATTCCCAAATATTTAAGTATCTCACATATGGATTTGAGCATAATCCATTCATAAGTAAAGAGAGAGCAGAAGAAGAATTGAAGAAATTTAAGGGTAAAAATAGAAAAAAAGAGGATAAAGCGGTTGAGCGAGCGATAAAAACAGTTGTGAATAATAGAGACATTACTGGAAGTAGTGTATTGAGGTATCTTAAAAATGAGTTGACAAAAAGTCCATCCATAAGCCGACAGAGAGTAGAAGAAGAAATGGGGAAGTATGAGGGAGGGAATAATGTTAGAAATAGTTCTGAAGTTCCAGTGAACAAAGGTAGAGGAGAAGATCTTAAAGAAAAATTAAATAGAGTATCTAAAGAAGAAAACTCATCCCCAGAAAGAGCATCTGTATCTCAAGATCTACAGCATAACCCGTTACATAGATAACAATCAATAAACTCTAAAAATGATTACATGATAAATGAGTGTGGGATATTAATCAGAAAAAATTTGATTAATATCCCACTTTTTATGGCTAAATGAAAACTGGGACAGAAGAATCACTTCTGATTCTATACCCTAAAAAAATTAGACAAAAATAATCAGAGGGCTGATAAAATAAGGATTCTCACGTCATTTATTTTTTATATCTGTCATCAAGCATCTTACTGTATAGCGGAAATAGTATTCGTTGGAATACGGGAAAGAGAATCAAATAAAAAAAGAAATTACCTATACCATGAGCGAGATCAAAAGGAAGTCCTTGAAAATAGTAAGCCCAAAAAGAGGGAAGTTGATAGATGAAAGTTTCAATTCGTGAAACAATCAAACCGTAAATTAATCCACAAATAAAACTCAAAATTGCTTGAATAGTCACATGCTTAGCGACTATAGGTAACTGATTCATCCAATGAAAAAACAAAACAATCCCGCTGAAGGCGAGCATTTGACTGATTGTCCAAGTCCCTAATCCTAAATATAGATTAGTGATGAATAAGCTCAATATGGAGACGATTAAAGCATCTGTTAAAGAACCAAATGCCGCAAGTAGTAAAAGAATGGCTGTCATAGGTTGAATATTTGGTAACCAAGCAAAAAAAAGTCTGCCTACGACACAGGCAGCAATTAATAATGACAAATAAGCAAATTTGTGAATCGTAAAGTAAGGTTTTTGTTTAAATGTGTTCATCTTTTGAGGCTGCTCCTTCACTGATAATAGTTCTCATTATATCATAAATTTTTTTTATTACAAGATTGAAAAACACATGATGTAGTGTGATAATAATTAACAGACACTATATATAGTGTTTTTTATGATAAGGTGGCGATGGAATGGGAATTTATTCAAAAAAATATATAGAAAAACTTAATCAGGATATACGGAATTATCCAGAGGTCAAACCTATTGATCCACCAATGAAACTGACATTTGAAGGGATTTCACGCTTGGTCATGTTGGATCGATATACTTACAAAGATCCACATAATCAGACGTTAACCATAGGTGATCTAGTCGTCTTGACGGTACATGCGGATCCACAATACCCGGCTCGTGGAATTGGAACGATCATTCAGCACTCTGGAGACGATTTAACGATCGAAGTGGAAGAGGAATTTCGCTCCTCTTTGACTGATCCTGAAGAAATAGCTCGTGGATTCGTTAAAAGAAACAAAAGTGAAGTTGAAAAACCTTTAGAGCTGTATTATGAACAAATTGCTGCTCGAGTTGCTTTCGGAATTAGTCAAGTCGAGGGCGATAGAAAAGCTGAATTTTTTGAAGATTTTTACAAACAATTGACTGAACAAAATTTGATTCCTGCAGGAAGGGTGTTATATGGTGCTGGTACGCAATCAGAAGTCACATACTTTAATTGTTTTGTCATGCCATTTATTCAAGATTCTCGTTCTGGTTTAGCAAAACACCGAGAAGAAGTCATGGAAATCATGAGTCGTGGTGGTGGAGTAGGAACGAATGGCTCAACCTTGAGACCAAAATCAGCTGTCGTACATGGCGTAAATGGAAAATCTTCTGGTGCTGTTTCTTGGCTCAATGATTTAGCTAATCTCACTCATTTAGTCGAACAAGGAGGAAGTCGCAGAGGGGCGCAAATGATCATGCTCAATGATTGGCACCCAGATATTTTTGAATTTATTATTTCAAAAATCCAGAATCCATTGATCTTGCAACAGTTGATAACTACAAGTAAAAACCCGCTAATCAAACAGTTGGCAAGTGAGAAACTAGCTTTTTCTCCTTTAACTCAAGAAGAAAGGGAGCTATTTGAAGTCTTGCTTAAGGAAGAGGGGCTTTTGCAATTTGCAGAACAAACTTTCATCAAAGAGGCTAAGCAAAAATTAAAAATGGGTGGAAGTTATAGTGTCAAAGATCCTGACTTCTTAACAGGGGCGAATATTTCAATCTGTCTGACAAAGGAATTCATGGCAGCTGTCGCACAAGATAAGACCTATGATTTGCGTTTTCCTGCTATTGACGAGTATACAGAAATAGAAATGGCTGATTATGATCAACATTGGGCTGAAATCGGTGATGTTCGTGAGTGGGAAGCGACAGGACGTAAAGTGAAAGTTCATCAAACAATTCGAGCCAGAGAGCTTTGGGAATTGATCACTTACTGTGCTACTTATTCTGCGGAACCAGGGATCTTTTTTATTGATAACGCCAATGAGATGACTAATGCTGCTGCCTATGGACAAAAAGTCGTTGCAACAAATCCTTGTGGAGAACAGCCATTGACACCGTATGCGGTATGTAATCTTGCGGCTATCAATTTAGCGAATATGGTAGATGAGCACCAAGAAATCGATTTTCAAAAAGTTGCAGAAGTGGTTAGAACCAGTGTACGTTTCCAAGATAATGTTATTGATGCGACCCCTTATTTTTTTGACAAGAATGAGCAACAAGCAAAAGGGGAACGTCGTATTGGTTTAGGGGTGATGGGCTTAGCCGACTTATTGATCTATTGTGGCAAAACGTATGGCTCTAAAGAAGGAAATGCGTTAGTCAATCAATTGTTTGAAACGATTGCCGTTACAGCTTATCAAACGTCGATCGAATTGGCAAAAGAAAAAGGAAGTTTTCCTTATTTAGTTGGTAAGAACGAAGAAGAAACACGACAATTACGTGAGCGTTTTATCCATTCTGGGTATATGAAAAAGATGCCAGAACATATTAGGCAAAGTGTCTTAACTTATGGAATCCGTAATTCACACTTATTAACCGTTGCACCAACTGGCTCGACAGGTACGATGACTGGTGTTTCCACGGGATTGGAACCTTATTTCTCTTTTTCCTACTTTAGAAGCGGTCGCTTAGGAAAATTCATTGAAGTACACGCTGAAATCGTTGACGAATATCTAGCGAAACATCCAGAGGCAGATGCCTCAGAGTTACCGGAATACTTTGTCTCAGCAATGGAGCTTTCACCAGAAGCTCACGTGGATGTCCAATGTACGATCCAACGATGGGTTGATAGTTCCATTTCCAAAACAGTCAACGCACCTAAGGGATATCGTGTTAAAGAAGTAGCTGATATTTACGAACGACTTTATCAAGGTGGGGCAAAAGGCGGTACGGTATATGTTGACGGTAGCCGAGATTCACAAGTCCTGACTTTATCAGCGGAAGAAAATAGTTTTACCGATGAGCTAGTAACATCAGAGGTACACCCAGATGTTTTGCTAACAGAAGCTTCAAACGACTCAGCAACGAGTGAAGAGCGCTGTCCGATTTGTCATGAAGGTACAATTGAAGAAATCGGAGGTTGCAGTACTTGCACCCATTGTAAAGTACAACTAAAGTGTGGATTATAAGGTTAAAAAGGAGCATGGTACCATGAAAATCTATACTAAAAGTGGTGATGCTGGGATGACTAGTATTATCGGAGGGCAACGGCTAGCTAAGTCAGCTTCTCGTGTTAGAGCTTATGGAAGTGTGGATGAAATCAATTCTTGGGTAGGAACGATCGTTGCAGAATTAGATCCTGATAAATTTGCGCTTTTGATCGAACAATTAATCCAACTTCAACGATTACTATTTGATATCGGAACAGATTTTGCCACACCAACGGAAGTCAAAGAACGGATCGTGACTAAAAAAGATTTGGAGAAAATGGAAGAAATGATTGATTTTTATCAAGAAAAACTACCGGTGATCGACAAATTTATCTTGCCTGGTGGACATCCAGTAGCAGGGCATTTCCATCTTGCCCGAACAGTGACCCGAAGAGCGGAACGTGAAATCACTCAATTGATTTTGGAAGAAACAGAAACGAATCAAATGAGTTATAAACTTATTAATCGGTTATCGGATCTCTTTTTTGTCTTGGCACGTTATGTCAATGTGGTTTATCATATTAAAGAACCATTCTATGAGCGAGCTGGGAAAGTATTCCATTAATTATTATCAGACCTTACTGTTTGAATTAAAATCTAACTGTCTAAGAATCATATCTATAATGTTTAAAGTGATAACTTAAGTTAATTCTTTTTACAAATTAATAAATAGGAGTGTTTTTTTTGAAGAAATTTATAGTATTATTAGCTGCTTTATCAAGTATGATCGTTATGACTGGTTGTCAATCACCTACCACGACAGAACAATCAAGCGCTCAATCACAAGCCACTACAAAAAAAGTGACCATCACTTTGCAAGAAGAGGGAAAAGAACTATCGGCAAAAAACGTTACTTACCAACCAAATCAGACCTTGTTGGAATTACTAAAAAAACAGTTTTCAGTGAAAGAAGACAATGGTTTTGTGACGGCAATTGAGGGGCATGCACAAGACAAAGATAAAGGATTATATTGGACGTTCACAATCAACGGCAAAATGGCGGAAAAAGGAGCAAATGATATTAAATTATCACCTAACGATCAGATAGTGTTCAATTTAGCAACATTCAAGTAAGAGTGTAACAGTTCAAAAATTAACTTGAGCGTGCGGTCAAAGTATTCGTATGAACAAGCTGAAAAAACGAAAAGCAGTTATTCTGATTTTCGTTTTTTTTTTTGATTAGTTTTAATATCTGTTAAAAAAAGGTTTTTGGTCAATAAGAACTGATAAGTTGCGCAAAATTAAATCTGGGTCAGAATGTACCTCATGCTATCTCAGCTTTTTTGTTCTTTCACATTGTCTCATAAATTGATCAAAAAGCTTCTAATTTTCATGTTGATATTGATTTGAATTTGCAGGCTACATGTTCTTCTGTTTTTATAAAGTAATACTATTTTTGCAAATCACCGCACGTGGATGCCAAATATTCAAAAAATTATTTTTAAAGAAATAGTTAGGTATAGCAGTACCTAAATAAAATTCTGTTGATGTAGAATCCTTTGAGAATACTATTTATGACCAAATATTCCCAGAGATTAAAAACGATAATCTAGATTTTGAATAAATGCAATAGTATTAAATCCCAAGAATTTCTTTGTTTAGAAATAAAAGTTTTTGATGTCCTTTTTTTTCTGATAAATTTATAAAGCGTATATAAAATCTCAAAGGAGAAAACAGCATGTCAGACAAGGAACAGAATATAAATAAAAACAATGAAGAGAAAGTTAGCATACAGTCCCAAGATCAGCGTGGTTTTTTTTATAGACTATTCAATAAGTATAAATTTACGAAAAAGAAACGTACTGATCTGGAAACATCAGCAGCATTGGATAAAGATCTTTCTAAAGATTATCAAGCTTCAACTGAAGAAATTCCCTCCTATCTAAAATCTCTTCTAGAAGAGAAAAATCTGTTAAAACAAAGAAATATAGAAATAAATAGTAATAATAGAACCTTTTTTATTAACTATCTTAATGAAAAACATAGACTTAATTCAAACATGCCTTTGTCGGAAGAAACGAAAGCTGCACTAATTGAAGACCTTGATAAATTCTATTATATTCCTTTAAAAACTAGTACGTGTCATAACTTTATTTTCGATCTGAATATAACTAGAAGGGAATTAACTAGGCTTAAAGATGATCAATTTCTAAAGGTGAATGAATTAATAGCGCAGCTAACAGATGATGCTACTATAGCTATTACAAATAAATACCAACTTTTAGAGAACCACACTGTCTCCGAAGAAAAACTAGAGGCAATAGCAAATGAGGTCATGGATTTAAATCTTGATGAGGAAATGAAAAGGGCGGTTATAGCTAAACTTGAACTATTAAAAGAAGATCGAGCCACTCTTCGGAAAATATACAGAAAAAAACAAGACACATTGAAAACACAGGAAAGTAAGACAGATGCTAATTTAAAAGAGATTACAAAAGATGACGATGAAATATTATTTTATCAGCAAGTAGATGATGCAGCTATAGCTATCATAAATAAATATCAGCTATCTATCCCCGAAAATAAACTAAAGGCAATAGCAGATGAGATAATGGATTTAAATCTTAGTGGGGAACAAAAAGAGGAGGTTATTTTCCAACTTGGACTACAAACAGAAGATAGTGCCACTCTTTGGAAAATATACAAAATAAATTTGATGAAAGCAGGACAGTTATTTTATCAGCAAGCAAACAATGCTGCTATTCATGCTATTATAGCTATTATCAATAAATATCAGCTTTCAGAGAACCAATCTGTCCCTGAAGAGAAACTAAAGGCAATAGCAAAGGAAATTATGGATTTAAATCTTAGTGAAGAATACAAAAGAGAGGTTATTTTCGAGCTTAAAATATCAGAAGAAGATCGAGCCACTCTTCAAACAATATATAGAGAAAGACAAGACTTTTTAACAGCGCAAGAAAGTAAGACAGATGCTAAATTAGATGAGAACACAAAAGGTGAAGATAAAGTATCATTTTATCAGCAAATAGGTGATGCAGTTATAGGCATTATAAATAAATTTCAACTATTTGTCTCCGAAGAGGAGTTAAGGAAAATAGCAAAAGAGATTTTAAATTTAAAATTAAGCGAGGAACAGAAGAAAGAGGTTATTATCTATCTTGGAATACAAAGAGAATATAAAGATGTTCTTCTGGAAATATTTAAAGAATTACAGAGATGGCCAACACCACCCCAAAGTAAGTTAGAAGTTATAATAAGAGGGGCTAAAGCATTACAGTTATTTAATCAGCTAGTACATGATTCAGTTACTTATATTACAAATAAATATGAACTTTCAGAAGATCAAGCTACTCATCATAGGAAACTAAAGGCAATAGCAAAAGAGATTATAGATTTAAACCTTAGTGATGAACAAAAAAGAGAGGTTATTAAGGGTCTTGAAATACCAGAAGCTGATAGAGAAGCTTTTTGGAGAATATACAGAAAACTTGAGATATTGCCAAAAATAAAAGAAAGTAAGACAGACTCTAGAGTGAATGGGCGGACACAAGATGGGTATAGTGACGATAGGGCACAATTGATTCATAAAAATAAGAAGCAAATTGTCAGAAGAAATTTTTCCGAAGCAGCACCATTTTTTTTTAAGGGAATAAATGATGCTACTATAGCTATTACAAATAAATATCAACTTTCGAATGACCGACCTACCTTCCGAGATAAACTAGAGAAAATGGTAAATGAGATTATAGATTTAAATCTTAGTGAGCAACAAAAAAGGGTGGTTATTAGAGTACTTGAAATATCAAAAGAGGATAGAGTCGCTCTTAAGACAATGTACAGAGAAAGACAAGACTTGTTAAAAATACAAAAAAATAAGACAGACGATGAAGTGTTCTTTTATCATGGAGTAGATGATGCAACTCTAACTATTATAACCAACTATCAACTTTCAGAGGACCAACCTAATCCCCCAAAAAAACTAGATGCAATAGCAAATGAGATTTTGAATTTAAATCTTAATAAGCAACAGAAAAGAGAGGTCATTTTCGAACTTGAAATACCAGAAATAGATAGAGATAAACTTAATGAATTAATAAATAAAAAAACAACGTTGCTAAACCAGGTAGAAACTTTACAAGAATCAGCTAAAGAAAAGTGAGGATAATCTAGGATCGGAACCACCGATATCGCTAAAACCAAATGCATCAAAAGGTAATCCTTTAAAAAGAGTAAACAGTCTAAGCTCGAAACCACAGACTCCACTAAACCCAACGATTCACTTATCTAAAGGTTTAGATGAATTTAGTCGATGAACCATAATTGCTCAAGCTGAATCATTTTCTGAGAAGGGATTGTTCGGCTCTTGCTGTTTTAGGGATGGTTAATATTTTTCATCTCTTCGTCAATAAGTACTGATGAGTGATGCAAAATCAAATCTGGGCAAGAAGGTACCCCATTCTTTCTCAGATTTTTTTGTTTTCTCACATTTGTTCGTTAATTAATCAAAAAGTTTCTATTTTTCATGATGTTATTGAATTAAATCCGTAAATTACGTATTTCTATATTTTTATACAGGAATACTATTTTTTTCAAATCACTACACGTGGTTACGCAAATATATTCAGAAAAAAATTATGAAAGAAATAGTTATGTATAAGTGGACTCAAATAAAACTTTATTCATGCATAATCTTTTTGAAAACACTATTCTTGACTAATTATTTTCAGAAATTAAAAATAATATTCTAAAATTTGAACAAATACCATGGTATTAAATTCCAAGAATTTCTTTATTTAGGAATAAAAGTTTTTGATGTCCTTTTTTTTCTGATAAATTTATAAAGCAGTATATAAAAGTGCAAAGGAGAAAACAACATGGAAAAACTAAATAAAAAAAATGGAGAGAAAGTAAGCGTACAGTCCAAAAATCAGCGTGGTATTTTTTATAGACTAAAGGATAGGTTGAAACTAAATAAAAAAAACGGAAAAAAAGTAATTGTACAACCCGAAGATCAGCCTTCACTTGCTTATGAACTAACTAATAAGTATAAACTTGAGAAAAATAAATCTGATGATATGAAAGCACTAGTAGCATTAGGAAAAGATCTTTCTAAATATGCCCCAGCTACAATCGAAGGAATCCTCTTCTATCTTTCATTGACTCCAGAAAAGAAAAACCTGTTTCAACCAAGAAATAGAATAGTAAAGCCTGAAGATCAGCAAAGTCATGCTTATAGACTAACCAATAAGTACGAACTAAAAATGGAACGTACTAATCCGGAGAAATTCGCAAAATTAGGTAGAGAACTTTCTAGATATGATCCAGCTACAATCGAAGGAATCCTGTTACATCTTCCACTGATTCCAGAAGAGAAAGACCTGTTACAACCAAGAAATAGAATAGTACAGCCCGAAGATCAGCTTGAACTTGCTGATAGATTAATCGATAAGTATAAACTAAAAAATAAACATACTAATCTGAAAACAATGGCAGCATTAGGAAAAGATCTTTCTAGATATGATCCGGATTCAACCGAAGGAATCCTCTTACATCTTCCATTGATTCCAGAAGAGAAAAAGCAGTTACAACCAAGAAATAGAATAGTACAGCCCGAAGATCAGCTTGAACTTGCTTATAGAATAACCAAAAAGTATAAACTAAAACATCAACATACTAATCTAAAAACATTCATAGCATTAGGAAAAGATCTTTCTAGATATGATCCAGATTCAACCGAAGGAATCCTCTTACATCTTCCGCTGATCCCAGAAGAGAAAAACCTGTTACAACCAAGAAATAGAATAGTAAAACCCGAAGATCGACTTGAACTTGCTGATAGGTTAACCGATAAGTATAACCTAAAAATGGAACGTACTGATCCGGTGACATTCGCAAAATTAGATAGAGAACTTTCTAAATATGATTCAGATTCAACAGCAGGAATCCTCTTACATCTTCCGCTGATTCCAGAAGAGAAAAACCTGTTACAACCAAGAAATAGAATAGTAAAACCCGAAAATCAGCCTAATCTTGCTTATAGATTAACCAAAAAGTATAAACTAAAACATCAACATACTAATGTGAAAACATTAGTAGCATTAGGTAAAGAACTTTCTAAATATGATCCAAATTCAACCGAAGGAATCCTTTTACTTCTTCCATTGAATCCAGAAGAGAAAAAACTGTTACAACCAAGAAATAGAATAGCACAGCCCAAAGATCAGCCTGCTCTTGCTTATGAACTAACTGAAGAGAAAAAGCAATCTACTAATATGGAAACACTAGTAGCATTAGATAAAGATCTTTCTAAAGATGATCCAACTTCAAGCGGAGGAAACATCTCCAATTTTCCATTGAATCCAGAAGAGAAAAACCTGTTACAACCAAGCAATAGAATAGCACAGCCCGAAGATCAGCCTGCTCTTGCTTATGAACTAACTGAAGAGAAAAAGCAATCTACTAATATGGAAACACTAGTAGCATTAGATAAAGATCTTTCTAAAGATGATCCAACTTCAAGCGGAGGAAACATCTCCAATTTTCCATTGAATCCAGAAGAGAAAAACCTGTTACAACCAAGAAATAGAATAGTACAGCCCAAAGATCAGCCTGCTCTTGCTTATGAACTAACTGAAGAGAAAAAGAAATCTACTAATATGGAAACACTAGTAGCATTAGATAAAGATCTTTCTAAAGATGATCCAACTTCAAGCGAAGGAAACATCTCCAATCTTCCATTGAATCCAGAAGAGAAAAACCTGTTACAACAAAGAACTATTGAAATGGAAAGCATAGATAGAACCTTTTTTATTGACTATCTTAATGAACAACATAACCTTAATTCAAACACGCCTTTATCGGAAAAAACAAAAGCTGCACTAATTGAAGACCTTGATAAATTCTATTATCTTCCTTTGAAACCTAGTACGTGTTATAACTTTATTTCCGATCTACATATTATAAATAGAGATGATGTATATGAGCTTCTAAATGATCAAATTCCCAAGGTAAATGAATTAATAACGCAGGTAATAAATAATGCTACTCTAGCTATTACAAATAAATATCAACTTTTAGAGAACCAATCTGTCCCCAAAGAGAAACTAGAGGCAATAGCAACTGAGATCCTGGATTTAAATCTTGGTGAAGAACAGGAAAGGGAGGTTATTGCTAAACTTGAAATCTCAAAAGAAGATCGAGCTACTCTTGAGGAAATATACAGAGAAAAACGAGACTTATTGCAAACACAAGAAAGTCAGAAAGACGCTGAAATAAAAGCTGCTACTATAGCTATTATAAATACATATGAACTTTCAGTTGAAAAAACTACTCCTCAAGAGAAATTAAAGGCAATAGCAAATGAGCTTATAAATCGAAATCTTAGTACATTACAGGAACATGAGATTATTTACCTACTTGAAATAGAAACAAAAGACAGAGACACCCTTCGGACAATATACAAAGAATTAAAAAAAATACAAGAAAATCAGAAAGATGCTAACGTAAAAGCTGTTACTATAGCTTTTAAAAATATATATAAACTTTCAGAGAATCAACCTAACTCCCAGAATAATTTAAAGGCAATAGCAAAAACGATTGTGGATTTAGATCTTAGTGATGAACAGAAAAGAGAGGTTATTCTCGAACTTGAAATACCAAAAAAAGATAAAGACACTCTTGGGACAATATACAAAGAATTAAAAATAATACAAGAAAGTCAGAAAGACGCTAACATAAAAGCTATTACTATAGCTATTACAAATATATATAAACTTTCAGAGGATCAATCTAACTCCCAGAATAATTTAAAGGCAATAGCAAAAACGATTGTGGATTTAGATCTTAGTGACGAACAGAAAAGAGAGGTTATTCTCGAACTTGAAATACCAAAAAAAGATAAAGACACTCTTCGAAAGATGTATTCGAACAAATTAGAGAAGAAATTGCAGAAATTGCATTGGGAAAGAGTTAGTATAGCTACAGCTATTTCAAGTAAATATCTACTTTCAATTGAAAAAACGACCCCTCAAGAGAAACTAAAGGCAATAGCACATGAGCTTATGGATTTAAATCCTAGTGAAGTACAGGGAATTGGAAAGGATATTTTTCACCTACTTGAAATGAAAACAAGAGATAGAAAAACTCTTAGGACAATATATAACGAACTTAAAAAAACACAAGAAAGTCAGAAATACGCTAACATAAAAGCTGCTACTCTAACTATTACAAATATATATGAACTTTCAAAGGATCAATCTAACTCCCCAGAAAAACTAAATAAAATAGCAAAAACGATTGTGGATTTAGATCTTAGTGATGAACAGAAAAGAGAGGTTATTCTCGAACTTAAAATACCAGAAAAAGATAAAACCACTCTCCGAGAAATGTACTCGGACGAATTAGAGAAGAACTTGAATGGGGAAAGAGTTAGTATTGCTAAAGATATTTCAAGTAAATATCAACTTTCAGTTGAAAAAACGACTCCTCAAGAGAGACTAAATACAATAGCAAAAAAGATTATGAAATTAGATCTTAGTGATGAACAGAAAAGAGAGGTTATTAGAATACTTGAAATATCAGAAAAAGATCAAGACACTCTTCGAGAAATGTACTTAAACAAATTTGAGGAGAAATTGAATTGGAAAATAGTTACTACAGCTGCAGCTATTTCAAGTAAATATCAACTTTCAGTTGAAAAAACGATCCCTCAAGAGAAACTAAAGGCAATAGCAAATGAGCTTATGGATTTAAATCTTAGTAAAGCACAGGAAAAGGAAGAAGAAATTATTCATCTACTTGCAATAGAAACAGAAGATAGAGACACTCTTCGGACAATATACAAAGAACTAAAAAAAATACAAGTAATTAAGAAAGTTGCTACTCTAGCTATTACAACTAAATATGAACTTTCAGAGGATCAATCTAACTCCCCAGAAAAACTAAATAAAACAGCAAAAAAGATTGCGAATTTAGATCTTACTGATGAACAGAAAAGAGAGGTCATTCTCGAACTTAAAATACCAGAAAAAGATCAAGACACTCTTCTATCTATATACGAAGAACAAAAGAAAGCTGCTAATATAGCTATTATAAAAAAATACCAACCTAACGCCCAATATGATCTAAAGGAAATAGCAAAACATATTGCGAATGAAAGACGTAATAATGTCAAAAAAAAATCAACAGAATCAGAACAATTATTTCAGCAGAATGTAAATGCTGTTGCTACTACTATTACAAATAAGCATCAGCTTTCAGAGGATCGACCTGCAACCTCGAATAAACTACATAGAATAGCAAATGAGGTTGTGAATTTAAACCTAAATATAGACCAGAAACTGGAGCTCATGCGTACGCTTGCCTTGACACAAGCAGACAAAGACAAGCTTCGGAATATATTCTCAAATAGTGTAATAAATGATAAGATCGTATCCCTATTGGCTGAAGAAATAAAAGTAGCTTACCAACTTACAGAGAATAAAGCTATCTCTCCAAAGGATTTACATAATATAGCAATTACCATTGAGAATAGTTCTCTTGATAAAAAGTATATGGATGCGGTTCCAAACGCTCTTGTCATGACAAGAGAAGATAAAGAGACACTTCGGGATATGATCAGAGAAAGAGCGAAACAACAAACAGAAAAAAAACAAGAAAATGAAGCAGACATTAAAATAAATGGGAAGACCATAGCTGAAGTACTAGATGACAACGCACTATTGCTATCTCGAGCAATGAACACTGCATTAGAACTTAAAGAGAACAAAAAGGTAGAACCAGAAATACTATCTATGATGGCAGAATTTATTGGTAGCAGAAAACTTAATGAAATAAATAGACGCAACATACCTTATATGCTTACTCTTACTAAAGAAGATAAAGAAGAGCTTAGTGAAATAATAAATGAAAAAACAACGTTGCTTAATAAGGAACTCGAAATTTCACAAGAACCAGCTAAAATGAACCTAAGCTCAACATTAAGTCAAGGACTTAACAATTTAGATTCAAACCCAAAGGATCCACTACAGACATCACCAAAACCAAATTTAAGAACTCTACTAAATCAAAGTGAGAATACTCCTGGCTTGGAACCAAATACGTCGCCAAAACCAGGAACTTTACCAAAAGCACCAGCCCGGATTAATCTATTAAATGTTGTGGTACAGAATAAGATAGTCTCCCTATTGGCTGAAACAATAAAAGTAAATTATCAACTTTCAGAGAATAAAACTACCTCTCCAAAGGATTTACATGAAATAGCAATTACCATTGAGAATAGTTATCTTGATGAAAAGTATATGGATACACTTTCTGATAATCTTGTCATGAGAATAGAAGAAAAAGAAGCACTTCGGGATATAATCAGAGAAAGAGCGAAACAACAAACAGATAAAAAACAAGAAAATGAAGCAGACATTAAAATAAATGGGAAGACTATAGCTGAAGTAGTGGATGACAACGCGCTTTTGTTATCTCGAGCAATGAACACTGCATTAGCACTTAAAGAGAACCAAAAGGTAGAACCCAAAATGCTATCTACGATGGCGGAATTTATTGGTAGCAGAAAACTTAATGAAATAAATAGACGCAATATACCTTATATGCTTACTCTCACTAACGAAGATAAAAAAGAGCTTAACGAAATAATCAATGGAAAAACAACTTTGCTAAGTAAGCTTCCCGAACTAGATAGAACAAACCCAAATCCAATAGATCAAGTTCCATTACCATTGAATCAAAGACTAAGTAATCGAGGATCGGAACAAAGTACTCTACCAAAACCAAACAAAAATATAAAACAAATGAATTCTTTATCTCAAGGATCAGCTGAAGTTAGTCGATAAACCATAATTGCTCAGAGACTGGGACAAAACTTGTCTCAGTCTCTTCTAGTATCTCTAAAACGAATCGCAATCATTCATGATAAGTGTAGATAAAGAGCAATCTTCATCTGCTAAAAACAACTAACTTAAGCTCATTAAGTCAAACTAGTGATTCTTTAGATCGACTGTGTGAGCTATTCAAGCTTTATGGATAGAAGTACAAAGGTAGTACTTGAAAAATCACCTTAAAAAGTCCACAATAAGGAAGATAGAATTTATTGAGAAAAAGGATGATACTATTGACTGATAATCGCCCGATTGGTTTTATTGATTCAGGTGTTGGTGGATTGACGGTGGTCAAAGAAGCATTGAAACAATTACCAAATGAAAATATCTTATATGTTGGAGATACTGCCCGTTGCCCCTATGGTCCTAGACCGGCAGAACAAGTGATCGAATTTACTTGGGAAATGACGAATCATTTGGTGGAACAAAACATCAAAATGTTAGTGATTGCCTGTAATACTGCTACTGCGGTTGCTTTAGAAGAAATCAAGGCGACACTTCCTATTCCAGTCATTGGTGTGATCTTACCTGGGACAAGAGCAGCTGTTAAACAAACAAGAAATAAACAAGTAGGGATTATCGGAACCCTCGGAACGATCAAAAGTCGTGCTTATGAAACAGCGCTGAAAACGAAGGTACCTGAACTTGCCGTGACTAGTTTGGCTTGTCCAAAATTCGTTTCGGTAGTGGAAAGTAATGAATATCATTCGTCAGTGGCAAAAAAAATCGTTGCCCAGACACTAGCGCCATTGGTTACTAAGAAAATCGATACATTAGTATTGGGTTGTACCCATTACCCTTTGTTACGTCCGATTATCCAAAACGTTATGGGAGAAAGTGTAACATTAATCGATTCAGGTGCAGAGACTGTCGGGGAAGTTTCGATGTTGCTGGACTATTTTGAAATCAGCAATTCAGTCAATGAGGGGCGGACGTTATGCCAATTCTATACGACTGGTTCAGCTAAGCTTTTTAAAGAGATTGCACAAGATTGGTTGATGCTCGATCAGTTGAATGTTGAGCATATTGAATTAGGAGGAAAATAACAGATGCGTCACGATGGAAGACAACCTCAGCAGTTAAGAAAAATAAAGATTGAAACAAATGTTTTTAAACATCCAGAAGGTTCTGTTATGATTCACTTTGGTGATACGATCGTCAATTGTTCTGCTACGATTGAAGAAAACGTTCCGCCATTTTTAAGAGAAACAGGAACTGGTTGGGTAACAGCAGAATATAGCATGTTGCCACGTGCGACTCATACTAGAAATCGAAGAGAAAGCAGCAAAGGAAAACTTTCAGGACGCACAATGGAAATCCAACGGTTGATTGGTCGTTCGTTAAGAGCGGTCGTTGATCTGAAAAAGTTAGGCGAACGTAGTATTATCATTGATTGTGATGTTTTGCAAGCAGATGGTGGGACAAGAACGGCAAGCATCACAGGAGCTTTTATTGCGTTAAAATTAGCAGTCGAAAAGTTACTTCAAACAAAAGTTTTACGTGAAGATCCAGTTATTGAACATTTAGCTGCTATCAGTGTTGGGATTTTACCCGATCAGACATGTGTGGCAGATTTAGATTATGAAGAAGATGCTGCAGCGTTAGTCGATATGAATCTAGTCATGACTGAATCTGGCAAATTTGTCGAGATTCAAGGAACTGGGGAAGAAGCAACCTTTGATGGAGAACAATTAAACGATCTGCTCTTTTATGGGAAAACGGCGATTGAGCAATTGATTCTTGAACAAAAAAATGTCTTGTTCGAGCAACGAGCAGAAAGAGAGGACGATTTGAAGACGATCGTTATTGCTACCAAAAATGCTGGGAAAGCAGAAGAATTTAAAGCGATGTTTGGCAAAGCTGGTTATGAAGTCAAAACATTGTTTGACTATCCTGAATTACCTGATGTAGAAGAAACTGGTTCAACGTTTGAGGAAAATGCTCGTCTGAAGGCGGAAACGATTGCTTATTTGTTGAATCAACCTGTATTAGCTGATGACTCTGGTTTGAAAGTAGATGCTTTAGGTGGCATGCCAGGAATCTACTCTGCACGATTTGCCGGTGAACACAAAAGTGATGCAGGAAACAATGCGAAATTACTTTATGAGATGACGGAGATTCCTGATGAGAAAAGAACGGCGCAATTTCATTGCACCTTGGTTTTTGCTGCACCGGATAAAGAAAGTCTAGTGGTGGAAGCGCAATGGCCAGGAAAAGTAGGAAGAATCCCAAGAGGAGACAACGGCTTTGGGTATGATCCACTATTTATTCCTGACGGTTCAACTGAAACTGCAGCCGAAATGTCAAGTGAAGAAAAAAACCAAGTCAGCCACCGGGCACAAGCAATGAAGAAATTGAGCCAAGTATGGCAAAGCTGGTTGGAAGGTGAAAACAAATGAATTATTTAGTTGTCAGTGATAACCATGGTGATCGGGAAATCTTAGCTGATCTAGTTGCTCGTTATCAAACGAAAGTGGATTTCTTCTTTCACTGTGGCGATTCAGAATTATCGCCAGAAGATCAATTGTGGACGCACTTCCATGTAGTCAAGGGAAATTGTGATTTCGGACCGGGATTTGTTGAAAAAGAGTGGGTTGATACTGGGAAAGATAAAATATTTATCACTCATGGACATTTGGCAAATGTTCGTTTTGGTCTTACTCAATTAGCGCTTGAAGCGCAAGCCAACCAAGCAACGATGGTCTTTTTTGGTCATACGCATCAAATTGGTTGTGAGGTAGTAGAAGGGGTCTTGTATTTGAATCCTGGAAGCATTTCGCAACCACGAGGACCGATCCAAATCCCTTCTTATGCCTTGATTGAACACAGTGGAGAACAAGTCAATGTTCAATATTATAATCGAGCGCATCAACCTGTCGAGGAACTGGCTTTCACTTTTTCCTTGTAAGCAAAAAATCTCTAATTTTTACTAAAATCTCGATTTTTTATATGAATTTTGCATCCGTTTTCGGTAAAATAATTATGTTGAAATGAAATTGAAATGGAGGCCCTCCAATGATTGGACCGATTGTAAGAGAGTTATTGCTACAAAATCGAGAGACTTTTTTGATCTCGGCTGAAAATGTAGCGAATGTCATGTATCAACATCCATTATCACATGGTTTGCTTGTTTTATCGAAAGTAGGTTATACGAAGATCCCTGTACTAGGAAAAGATGACCGTTTTGTGGGATTAGTTAGCTTATCTGATGTCGTCAATAAAATGATCGATCTACAAACGATCAGTATGGACCCATTAGAAGGATTAACCGTTGCAGATGTAATGGAAACGAATGTTGCAACGATCGATGAAAATTGGGAACTAGAAGAAGTTCTCCATTTATTAGTTGATTCACCTTTTCTACCGGTTGTTACAGAAGACAAAGTTTTTAAAGGGATCATTACTCGAAAAGAACTACTAAAGGCAGTCAACTATATGGTGCATGAATTGGAACGACGAAACATTGTTTCGCCTAAAGTCGAAGAATTAAAAGAAAAGTTAGACATCGTTAGTTAACGATTAAAGCAAAAAAGATTGAGACTGATTACACTTATTTCTCCATTAAGGTCATTTAATGGAAAGCGTAAGGAATCGTCTCAATCTTTTTTATTTCAAGCTGATCGGGCTGTTAGGAATGGTAAATCCTGCTGTTGTCAATTCTTTTACATAAGAACTCAAAAATTCTTCTTTCAAAACAAATTGTTTTCCATTCAAGGCATAACAAATGGTTCGAATCGCAAAATTACTGTTCCCTAAATCGACTAATCCAAAAATTGTTGGTTCAGTTTGTAAGTCGTCTTGGTATTTTTCAGCTAATCGTTGATTTACACGATCGATGATTTCGTAGATAGAATCATAGCCTTCTTCCGGCACGATGCGAATATCAAGTAGAACTTGCATATTCGCTCTGGATAGGTTGCTGATAGTCGTGATGTTTCGATTGGGAATAAAGTGGACCGTACCGTCTACGGCTTTTAGCTGTAACGTCCGAATACCGACAGAAGCCACTGTTCCTTCAATTGACAGATTCGCTAATTTTACATAATCTCCGACATCCATTTGTTGTTCCATAATAATGAAAAAGCCAGTAATCACATCACTCATAAAGCCTTGTGCGCCCAATCCAATTGCTACCCCAGCGATTCCCGCTCCTGCCAACAATGAACCAATCGGAACACCAATGACGGATAAAATCGCATAAATAAAGAAAAAACCCATCGTGTATTGGAAAATCGTATTTAACAGACTGTGTAACGTTTTTAAACGACTTTCATTCAAAACCGATTTCTTAGAATATTGTTTAAAAGATTTATCAATTAAATATTTCCCGACACGGTTGAGTATGGCAAATAAAAGAATTAAAAAAACTAAATAAAGTCCTTTTTGGATGAAGGTTGCAAAAATTGCATCCCAATCGATCGTATTCCAGAAACGTTGAAAAGCATTCACTTGGTGGACTGCTTGGTCAGTTAATGTTTCACCTGTGGAAGTGGTTGCTGTTGTCGCTAGTTGTAAAAACATAAGATCCCCTTTTCTAAAATATATACTCACTATTGTATTGTAACAAGAACGAGGGAAAAAGAAAATCAGCAAAACTGTTTCAAATTTCAGAAATTTTCCAAAAAATAAAATGACAAACCTCAAGGATAGTGCTAAAATATTCACAAAACAAAGATAGGTGGAATGAATATGCAATTGGATTGGAATAATTTAGGTTTCTCATATATCAAAACTCCTTGGCGTTACGTTGCAAAGTGGAAAGATGGTCAATGGGAAAAAGGAGAATTGACGGAAGACAACTATTTAACAATCCATGAAGGTTCTCCAGCGCTTCATTATGGACAACAATGCTTTGAAGGATTAAAAGCTTACCGAAGAAAAGATGGCAAGATCAATCTTTTTCGACCAGATCAAAACAGCCGTCGTTTGAATCAAAGTGCTAGACGGTTATTGATGCCGATGGTACCAGAAAAAATGTTCATTGAAGCTGTGAAAGACGTAGTCAAAGCGAACGAAGCATTTGTACCACCTTATGGAACAGGCGCAACATTATACTTACGTCCTTTTCTGATTGGTGTCGGTGAAAACATTGGTGTGCACCCAGCGCCAGAGTACTTATTTGTCGTTTTCTGTACACCAGTTGGTGCTTACTTTAAAGGTGGTTTGAAACCAACGAACTTTATCGTATCAGAGTACGACCGGGCAGCACCTAATGGAACAGGGGCAGCAAAAGTAGGAGGGAACTATGCAGCTAGTCTGTTGCCAGGTACACAAGCGAAGGAATTAGATTATTCAGACTGCGTGTATTTAGATCCTGCTACTCACACGAAAATTGAAGAAGTCGGTGCAGCGAATTTCTTTGGTATTACTAAAGATGGGCAATTTATCACACCGCAATCGCCATCGATTTTACCAAGTATCACGAAATATTCACTCTTACAATTGGCTGAAGAGCGTTTAGGCTTAACTGCTGTCGAAGGGGATATCTTTATTGATCAATTAGACCAATTTGCCGAAGCAGGAGCGTGTGGCACAGCAGCGGTCATCTCACCGATCGGAGGGATCTATTATCAAAATAACTTACATGTTTTCCATAGCGAAACAGAAGTTGGTCCTGTAACTAAACGATTGTATGATGAATTGACAGGGATCCAGTTTGGCGATGTAGAAGCGCCTGAGGGTTGGATCGAAGTAGTCGAATAAACAACAGTATAATCTAATAAAAAAGAGATGCTACGATTTCTAGGACAGATAAAGACGATCTGTCCTAGTTTTTTTATAAATTTAGTTCTACAAGCTTTCTTGCCATATACTACTTTAGAAGAGTTTATCCATCACCAAATAGAAGATACAATTTCACTCATATTAAAATATAAACTATTTATATTTTAACAATCAAATGGCTTGTAATCTGCCACAATAATCTAGATAGGCATATTTCATGCGTATCATCGTCTGGGTCTCATATTTTCTTTAGGGATCAATCAAAATAAGACGACCCAATATTGATAAGCCTATCAATAGTAGGTCGTCGTTTAAAGTTTATTTGAAACCGGTGAGTTCGTTAGTGTTAAACGAATTTTTCCGTTATCTTACTTAAATAAAAAGCGATTCGTGTTGTTTTAAATGGGATGACTAAAGTAAATAGGGTTCTCTTAAGATAAGTGGACGCCTTTATCTACATAAACGATGTCGCCAATCATTCCGCTTGATAATGGGCTAATTAAAAAGGCACAGGCATTCCCGACTTCTTCGATCGTCACACCTTGTTGATCTGGTGTACGTGATTCAGATAATTGGATCAATTTTTGGTAATCTTTCACGCCAGTAACCGCTAATGTTTTGATCGCTCCAGCTGAAATACCGTTGACACGAATGCCTTTAGGAGATAGTTCTGCAGCTAAGTAACGGATGGCTGCTTCTAAAGATGCTTTTGCGATTCCCATCATGTTGTAGTTAGGAATAGCGCGTTCTGATCCTAAATAAGACATGCTTACAATTCCGCTGTTATGTGCTAGATACTTTTGTGCATATTTTGTTACAGCGATTAATGAATAGCTACTGATATCTTGCGCTAATTGATAGCCGTCACGTGAGATATCGGATACGTTTCCTGATAATTCTTCTTTGTTTGCGTATGCGATCGCGTGTACTAGGCCGTGGATTTCTCCAGCATATTCGCCGATTGCATCCATTGCTTTTTCAATACTTTCATCACTTGATACATCACATTCCACCGTAAAGGCATCTTCGCCGACTAATTTAAGCAATGATTTTTTCATGCGTTCATTTTGATAAGTATAGATGATCTCAGCACCTTGTTTCATCATTGCTTCGGCACAACCCCAAGCAATACTACGCTTATTTGCGACGCCCATAATGACGATTTTCTTTCCTTCTAAAAAAGACATATTGACACTCCTTTGATCTTAAAAAGATTTAATAGGTTGTATAATAAACAATAATTGCAAAATAATAACCTCTTGATTTTCTATTATTAGTCAAAATGCTTTGATTGTCAAACTATTTTTTTTAATAATAAAAAAAGATTGCTAAAAATTTAAGAATATGATACTTTGATAATCAAAGTAATAATCAAGGCAATTAGCCAAAAGAAGGAGTATATTATGTCTTACGTATTATCAGCTACTGAAGTAATGGACTTGATTCCCAATCGTTATCCAATATGCTATATCGATTATGTCGATACCTTAGAACCAGGAAAGAAAATCGTCGCAACGAAAAATGTAACGATCAATGAAGATTTCTTCCAAGGACACTTTCCTGATAATCCAGTAATGCCTGGCGCATTGATTCTAGAAACCTTAGCGCAAGCTGGATCGATTCTGATTTTAAAATCAGAAGAATTTTTAGGCAAAAGAGCGTATATCGGTGGGATTAACAAAGCGAAATTTCGCCAGAAAGTGGTTCCTGGTGACGTGATGAAATGTCATTTTGAAATCACAAAAATGAAGGGTGCAGTAGGGACCGCTTTATCTGCGGCTTATGTCGAGGATAAAAAAGTTTGTGAGTGTGAGTTTACTTTTATTGTGAACAAAGATGCTTAATTGGGTAAAGCGGCTTTTATTATAAAAGCAGAATTTACAAGGACCCAGTTATCAGTAAAAGCCGAAGAACAGCAAAGGGCAATGGAGTACCTTTCGTTATTCTTCGGCTTTTACTTAATGATTCGTCTTATGATTCTTTCGCTTCCTGTAAGATATTGATTTTTTCAATTTTAACCGCTTCTTTTGGTTTATCTGAGGCATCTGTTTCAACCTCTGCGATTTTATCTACAACGTCCATTCCTTCGATGACTTGTCCAAAGACCGTATATTCACCATCTAAATTAGGATAGCCACCATTTTTATACGCATTGATGATTGCTTGAGGGTAATCATCTTTTAATAGTCCGTCATGCATATCATCTGAGTTTTGGACGATAAAGAATTGGCTCCCATTACTGTTAGGATCTTGGGCACGTGCCATGGATAAAGCTCCGCGGATGTTGTAAAGCTGGTTAGATATTTCAGTTTCAAATCCTTTGCCCCAAATACTTTCACCGCCAGTACCATCCCCTTTAGGATCGCCTCCTTGGATCATGAAATCTTTGATCACTCGGTGGAAAGTCAAGCCATCGTAATAGCCATCTTTAGCATGTGTCATAAAATTCTCAACTGCTTTAGGGGCCAATTCAGGGAATAATTTCATTTTGATTGTCCCTTTTGATGTGACCATCTCAACCAGATCTTCATTGGCAGCGACCTCATTGCTCAATTGAGGAAGAGGGAGTGCGTTTAAATCGACACTTTCTTTTGTACTGCTTTCCGTTGTTTTTTCTGTTGAACTTGTTGTTTCAGAAGTGTTTGTTTTTGGTTCACTTTGATTACACCCTGCTGCAAATAGTAGGGTTGCAACCAATCCCATACTTAAAAGAAGTTTTTTTGTTTTCATTTTTGGTTCCTTTCAAAGATAATCAGTTTGTTATCTATAATGATAACAAATAATGATCAATTTACCTATTCTTTTTCTCATAATTTCTTCGTTTATGATCACTTTTCTCAAAGGTGTAGACCATTTAAAGCGCTTTTGTTATAATGTAAGTGGATACAAAAAAGATTTTGGGAGGATTCAACTGATGGGAAAATTAGGTATTTCGATTTATCCGGAACGTTCAACGTTCAAAAAGGACAAAGCATATTTGGATTTAGCACATAAATATGGATTCAAACGTGTATTTACTAGCTTATTACAAATAGAAGATGACAAAGAGAAGGTTTTAGCTGATTTTTCTAAAGTTGTGGAATATGCGAACCAATTAGGAATGGAAGTTATGGTAGATATCAATCCAGCATTATTTGAACAATTAGGGATATCCTACGATGATCTTTCCTTTTTCCATAAGATGGGAGCGTACGGCATCCGTTTAGATATCGGGTTTACGGGAGCTGAAGAAGCAAAAATGACACGTAATCCATACGGTATTAAGATTGAGATCAATATGAGTTCTGGAACTAGTTATGTTGACAACATCATGAGTTATTCTCCGAATACTAATAATTTGTTAGGGTCTCATAATTTTTACCCTCATCGCTATTCTGGTTTGAGTTATGATCATTTTGTGTATTGCTCAGAAAAATTTAGAAATTATAATTTGAATACAATGGCATTCGTCAATTCTCAAACCGCTGATTTCGGACCATGGCCAACGCAAGACGGTTTGTGTTCGCTTGAAGATCATCGAAACTTAGAGATTTCTACACAAGTCAAGCACTTGATGCTTACGGGTTTGATCGATGATATTTCTATCGGTAATGCTTATGCAAGCGAGGAAGAACTAAAAGCGATGGCAGAAGCATTTAATGCAGATTATCCAACATTGAAAGTAGATGTTGAAGAAGATATCACCGAAGATGAACGGATTTGTTTGTTTGATAATCTCCACAGCTATCGTGGTGATCGTTCAGAATATATCCTTCGTTCAACAATGACACGGATCTACTATAAAGATAAACCATTCCCACCACATAATACCCGGGACATGTCTCGCGGGGATGTCTTGATTGATAATGTGGGGTATGACCAATACAAAGGTGAAACTCAAATTGCGCTAAAAGAGATGAAAAATGACGGTCGTGTGAATGTAGTCGGACGTATTTCAGAAGATGAATTGTTCTTATTAGACTTCTTAAAACCGTGGTCAAGTTTTAAAATGATCGAAAATAAAAAATAATGGTTCCTAACTTTTAAATTTTTTGTTTAAAAGCTAAGAACCATCGGGGAAACTTCAAAGCCGGTGAATTCTACTGGTTTTGAAGTTTTTTTGTAAAAATGATTGAAAAATTGATTAGTCTAAATAATTTGTCAAGATGTTATGTCTCTGAGATTACAAGACTGATCTTGATAGATTAGTTGTGTGAAGATGGTTTTTTTACAACCATTTATAATTAAATTTGAAGAGAAATGGGTGATGTGGAGCTTTATATTTACTCTTGGAAGGATTGCATCGAATAACTTCTTTGTTTATACTTAATCAAGAATTAGTATTAATAATGGAATAAGGAAGGAAAGCGATGAAACTTTTGACAAAAATAGTAATCGGAATTGCTATTGTCGTGATAGTGGTTCTATTATTTGCAGGCAACTATTTTTATAATTATGCAGTTGTCCCATCAGAAAAAGATTTTTTAGAAAACGATACGCCGGGAACTTCTCAAACAACAAAAGAAAACGAGGCGACAAAGTGGTTCAATCAGAAAGAGAATCGCACTTACTGGCATCTAACATCAACAGATCATTTGAAATTGTCTGCGATCTATCTGCCAGCAGAAAAGAAAAGTGATAAAACAGTTATTGTTGCCCATGGTTATATGGGGAATGCAGAAACAATGGCAAATTATGCAAAAATGTTTCATGATTTAGGCTACAATGTGTTAGTTCCAGATGCTCGAGGCCACGGGCGTAGTGAAGGGGATTATATCGGATTCGGTTGGCCAGAGCGAAAAGATTACGTCCAATGGATCGATAAAATCTTAGCAGAAACAGGGCAGTCGCAACAAATCGTGCTTTATGGAGTAAGTATGGGTGCTGCAACTGTGATGATGACGAGCGGTGAGAAGCTACCAAATAACGTGAAAGCGATCATCGAAGACTGTGGGTATTCGTCAGTTGATGAAGAACTTGCATATCAACTAAAAGATATGTTCAACTTACCTTCTTTTCCATTGATCCAAGTGACTAGCTTGATTACAAAAATTCGAGCAGGGTATTTTTTTGGGGAAGCAAGTGCCGTTGATCAATTAACTAAAAATACGAAACCAATGTTATTTATCCATGGTGATGCGGATACATTCGTTCCCTATAATATGTTAGCAAAAGTATATGCTGCAACTAAGGGACCAAAAGAAAAATACGTGGTCAAGGGAGCCGAACACGCAAAAGCGTATCAGGCAGACCCAGAAAAGTATCAGCAAACCGTCAAAGAGTTTTTAGCAAAATATGTCCAATGAGTTGTTTGCTAATAGCTAATACAAAAATAATTTTAGGATTCTAATAGAGAGAACTCATTCTTTTTATTTACCGGCAGTCATCCGTTTACAATAGAAATATGGGTGACTGCTTACATATATAGTTGAGAATTTTACATAAATCAGACAAAAAAACGAACGAAAATCAAGAATAGGTAAAGAGGAACCTTTCTGTCATTATCGAAAAATACATTGTGAAGAATGAAAATAGAGAAAATGAATTTAGGATCCTTTTTGACATAAAAGCGGATATAAAATCGTTTCATGAAAAAAAGCGAATCAATCGCACGAAACGATTTTTATTATAAAAAATGATCTCAAGAAAGGGAGCGAAAAAATGCCACTGGCAAATAAACTAGAACTAGAACAAGCTTTGCGCGCACGATTATTAGTCAATTCAATATCCTCTAAAGATACTAAACATTCAATTGTGAACCGTACAAAACGTTTGTTCAAAAAAAAACCTTCGATTGAAGTAAATAAGCAAGACAAATTTGGGAATTTCAAAATGTATGAACAATTTTTTGATCTTCCAGTTGGAGATATTCGGCATATTCCTGATTTGAATGAGACGAAAGCGATGTTTAAAGAGTATTTGAAAAATTGGAGTCATATGATCAATGTGAGTGACGATCCTAACATAACAAGTTTAGCTGAAGAAAAAGGTCAGTTTACAATGTACGATTCATTCGAACGGAGTAGCGATGCTATCCAAGAGACACAAAAAATAGAACAGGAACTTTTACACTTAAGTGGAGATGAAGCTCGTTTTCTCATATTACCACTCCTAAGTGGGAGACCGTTACATAAAGAGGAAAAAGAGTTGATTAAGGACACAACAGAAAACGAGCCTGTATATACTAGTTTAACAGGAGCAATTATCCAAAATCAAAAAAATAAATATCTCGTTACATTGGTAGCCTCGAATGACCAAGAGCTCACGATTCGCAAATACGCAGTCGATCAAGACAAAACCAAAGAGTTAGCCAATCTATTGGGCACGCCTTTACACTCTAGCCATGTGAATGAGACTACACTAGTGGATAAATTTGAGAATCTTAGGAATAAACAAGAAATAAAAGAAACGGCAAAGAATATATCACATTCAAAAAAATTTCATTTCTTACTTCCGCAACTATATTACACTGTTGACTACATTTTTTATGGGAATGCTATTGATCAAATTCATGAGGATGTTCAAAAGAACGGTCAAATACAAGATCAGAAGGGGAAGGCAATTGATGAACAAACGAAGCCCCCAATGGATTACTTCAATCTTACACCAGCAACTCAACAAAATAATCATAAACGTTTGATGAATGAGTTTCATTACGCAGCACTTAAGAGGATGAACCAATTACAATATTCGGAAGATCTTCTTCATTCGATGGTTATTGTACATAATAAAACTGAACAAGTGGAAAATATGGATAAGAATTGGAAAACAAAAATTGAAGATACAATACTCACAACTTCTCAACAAAGAAAATCGCCGTATAGACAAGATTCAGTAGAAGTAGAAGACAGAGGGATTTACCTAGCTGAGCTGCGGGAACCAAAAGAAATATTTGAGAAAGCAGAAGAACAATTAAAACAGTCAAGAGGGATTGTTCTGCCAAATGAAGTGGCAGCAATTAGCCGTTCACTTCAATATAGTAAGTATTATCAGTTAGAAAAAAATTCGATTGTACAAGAACTCTCTCGATTAATGCCAGGCGATCCAACTTCTTTTCTAGTTACTTCTCATGATATTCAGATCAAGTTGAAGGACAAGGGTCCTCATGAAAAACAGAATCTTGGTTGTGTGATACGGAAAAATACTTTCGGGAACTTTATCGTTTCAGTGGTTGATCCCACAGGTTACTATCAAAAAAGAACGCAAGTAAATGGTCTGTTACCTTGTGTACATGAATTTGAAATTTCTAAATCTAACCTATCAGAACTAGCACAAGCACTCAATAAGAGCAACGATAAGAACAAAAGTGACTTTATCCTTCAAAGGGATTTATCTTTAATTAGCAATGGAGGAAAAGTTACAGATTATATCATTGATCAAAGTGCTTATTTAAAATCAAAACAGGGATTTCATCATTTTTCTGCCGCAGTAGATTTTGCTATTTTTTCAAGTACAATGCAGTTAGGGCGTTATGTTTATATTAATGATCTTGAGAAATTGAGTGGAAAAAATACAGAGTTAGCGAATAATTTAGGAGAAGAAAGAGCATTGAAAATAGCTTATACAGAACACTTTGCTCAAAAGAAAGTGAAAAAAACACGAGCTAGTAATTCGCAAATAAGGGACGTTTATAAAAATTCTATCTTTGATCAAGAGAGATGATAAGGTTTACCATCACTCGTTCTTTTTGAACCAGTTTAGAAGAACGAGACAAAGAGACCGTTTGAACCACTCAACGAGTCGTTCAAACGGTCTCTATTTTCTATCGTTGAAAACGTGTGATCTTTTGGTGATTAAAGATTAGCAAATTTTTCCAACAAACGGATCATTTGACAAGTGAAGCCATATTCATTGTCATACCAAGCAACGGTTTTTACGAGTTGGTAATCGCCAGCCGTTGTGACTTCTGTTTGAGTTGGATCGAAAATCGAACCTTGTGTGGTACCGATTACGTCACCAGAGACGATTTGACGATCATCGTAACCAAATGATGGATTGTCTTCGGTATGTTTCTTGATCGCTTCGTTCACTTGTTCAGCGGTCACTTTTGTTTTTAAAATGGAAACTAGTTCTGTTAATGAACCATCCACTACAGGTACTCGTTGTGCGTGACCTTGCAATTTCCCTTGAAGCTCTGGAATAACTAAGCCAATTGCTTTTGCCGCACCTGTTGAGTGAGGGATCGTGTTGTCAGCTGCTGATCGAGCTGCCCGTAAATTTCCACCTTTTACTGGTCCGTCTAATAACATTTGTGTAGAAGTATAAGCATGAACGGTAGTCATAGTCCCCACTTCGATACCAAATTCATTATTTAAGAAATAAGCCATCGGTGCTAAACAGTTTGTCGTACAAGAGCCTGCCGAAATGATTTTATCATTAGCATCTAACGTATCATCATTTACATTGTATACGATAGTTTTCATTGCACCAGCAGGAGCAGAGATCACTACACGTTTTACCCCAGCGTTCAAATGGGCTTGTGCTTTTTCTTCCGAAGTATAAAAACCAGTACATTCCAGTACGATATCGACCCCGTTTTCTTTAACCCAAGGGATTTTACTTGCATCTGGTTCAGCATAGACACGCGTTTCTTCACCATCTACTACGATTGAGTCTTCTGTTGCAGTAACTGTACCGGGATAGGTTCCATGAGTTGAATCAAATTGTAGCAACTGTGCCAACATTGTTGGGCTAGTTAAGTCATTGATTGCCACGACTTCGATATCATCAGATACTTCTTTGATTCGGCGGAAAGCTAAACGTCCAATACGTCCAAATCCGTTAATACCTACTTTTACTGTCATAATCAAAAGTTCCTCCTTTAGTGATATTGAGGGTGCAGACTTCGCATCCTTGATTAATACACTGTCATTTTCCTCCTGTTCACAAAATTTGTCAAAAAAAGATACTTACAAAAGTAAAGTGATAAAAAGGTCTAAGAGATGAAAAGTACTAGGAGAACTTTGGAACAATTCACTTAGACAGAATAGAAAAAATGAACAAAACCTGGAAAGTTTAATTGAAACGATAGACAAAATAGCTTTTGACCGATAAAATAAATAAGACTTTTGTTTATTGTGGAAATTCAGGCAGTCAAATGAATAATAGATAATTAAAATAGGAGGACTTAAAGATGTCCATGTTTTTAGATCAAGTAACCATCGATGTGAAGGCCGGTAAAGGCGGCGACGGAATGGTCGCTTTTCGCAGAGAAAAATATGTACCTGATGGAGGACCTGCTGGTGGTGACGGCGGTCGTGGCGGTGACGTCATTTTGATCGTTGATGAAGGTTTACGTACATTAATGGATTTTCGTTTCAATCGCCATTTTAAAGCACAGCCAGGAGAAAACGGAATGAGTAAAGGGATGCACGGTCGGGGTTCAGAAGATACTTATGTAAAAGTCCCTCAAGGAACGACTGTCCGTGATGCTGAAACAGGCGCTTTGTTAGGCGATTTGATTGAAAATGGTCAAACCTTAGTCGTTGCTAAAGGCGGTCGAGGGGGACGAGGAAACATCCGCTTTGCTTCTCCACGAAACCCAGCACCAGAAATTGCAGAAAACGGCGAACCAGGTCAAGAACGCAGAATCGAATTAGAACTAAAAGTCTTGGCTGATGTTGGGCTGGTTGGCTTTCCATCTGTAGGCAAATCAACGCTACTTTCAGTTATTTCTTCTGCTCGTCCTAAAATCGGCGCGTACCATTTCACGACATTAGTACCAAATCTTGGTATGGTAACAACTAGCGATGGACGCAGTTTTGCAGCAGCGGACCTTCCTGGATTGATTGAAGGAGCTTCTCAAGGTGTTGGCTTAGGAACGCAGTTTTTACGTCATATCGAACGTACTCGTGTTATTTTACATGTGATTGATATGAGTGGAATGGAAGGCAGAGATCCTTACGAAGACTATTTGGCGATCAACCATGAATTGTCTACTTATAATCTTCGTTTATTGGAACGACCTCAAATAATTGTAGCCAATAAAATGGACATGCCAAACGCAGAAGAAAATTTGAAAAAATTCAAAGAGCAGCTTAATAAAGAAAAAACAGATGAATTTGCAGACGATATGCCGATTTTTCCAGTTTCAGGGGTAACAAGAAAAGGCATTGATCCATTGCTGAATGCGACAGCGGATCTTCTAGAAGTAACACCAGAGTTTCCGTTATATGATGAAGAAATCGAAGAAGAAACAGTTCAATATGGATTCAATCCAGAAGGGCCAGAATTTAAAATCGATCGCGATCCTGATGCTACTTGGATCTTATCAGGAGAAAAAATTGAGAAACTATTCCAAATGACGAATTTCGATCACGATGAAACTGTTATGCGTTTTGCTCGTCAGTTGAGAGGAATGGGCGTTGACGAAGCTTTACGTGCCCGTGGAGCAAAAGATGGCGATCTAGTGAGAATTGGTGAATTTGAATTTGAGTTTGTCGAATAAGATTACGTATGCTCATGAAAAGAGCCCATGTTAACACTCAATATCAACAAAGCGTCAAACCAGAAAAATGGTTTGGCGCTTTGTTGGTTTAAGCAATGGTAGGATTTGTCTTTTTGGTAAAAATTTTTAAGCTATCACCAATAGTATCCAGAAAGATTTTTTAATAGGAAAAATTTATATTTCTTATGTGTTATTTATTAAAGGGTTTTTCCTTTTGTTTTTTTAAAATAAAAGTTAGAATAAAGAAAATGAATAGAGGAGTGTTTTTATGAGCAAACGAGTGATTATTTTGAATTTCCCTGTAGAGAGTCAAGCTTACCAAGCATTTTCTGAAATCAAACGATTACACGCTTCTCGTGCCATCAAGGGTGAACAAATGGCAGTGATTAGTCATGATCCTAATGGAACGCATCAATTCAAAATAGAGGATTTTTTGGATTTTACTGGAAACAATAAATCTTCAAAAGGTGGTTTAATCGGAATGTTAGTCGGTGTCTTGGGAGGCCCACTAGGGATTCTTTTAGGCTGGTTTGCTGGCGGGATGATCGGTGCTACGCAGGATGCCAAGGAAATCCAAGATGCTCAGACAGTTTTTGATTTTGTGGGCAATAAAATTGGCGAAGGAGCAACCGGTTTGATTTTGATTGCTGAAGAAGAAGATAATCGTCCTTTGAACCAATTAGTCATGATGGATTTAGGTGGCGAAATTACTCGCTTAGATTATGAAGAGGTCGAAGAAGACGTCCACGCTGCCAAAGAAGTCGAAAAACAAACACAAGAAACGGCACGGAAATCGTGGAAAGACAAACATCCTCAATAAAGAGACGAACAGAATAAAGAAAGAGAAACGCGTGAAAAAGGCGTTTTTCTTTTTTTAGTACCAATAAAAATGCAATTATTTAGGAAGCAATACGGACTTTCGGTTGATTATCCGACACATTTCCCATAAAATTAATAGTGAGTTTAAAGAAAGTCAGGTAGATTATGGAATTACAATTTTTAGGAACTGGTGCAGGGGTACCTGCCAAACATCGAAACGTCACCAGTATTGCATTAAAACTTTTGGATGAAAGAAATGAAGTCTGGTTATTTGACTGTGGTGAAGGAACGCAAATGCAAATCTTACGTACCAACATTCGTCCAAGAAAGATTGAAAAGATATTTATTACTCACTTACATGGTGACCATATCTTTGGGTTGCCAGGCTTGTTAAGCAGTCGTTCATTCCAAGGGGGAGATACGCCCTTGGAGATCTACGGACCAAAAGGAATCGAAACATTTGTTAAAACTTCGTTAGCTGTTTCGCAAACACGTTTAGGCTATCCGTTGAAATTCATCGAGTTAGTTGAAGATCAGCCGATTTTTCAAGATCAGCATTTTTCTGTCTATACTAAAAAATTAGATCATGGAATTGCCAGCTATGGCTTTCGGGTTGTGGAACATGACCATAAAGGAGAGCTTCAAGTTGAAAAATTACAAGAACTGAATATTCCGGCTGGACCAATATATGGAAAGTTGAAAAAAGGAGAATCTGTTCAATTACCTGATGGAAGGGTTGTGGACGGGAAACAGTTTGTGGGGCCAGACAAAAAAGGGCGTATCGTTACGATTTTAGGTGATACGAGGAAGACAGCAAATTCAATCGTATTGGCCCAAGACTGTGATGTTTTGGTTCATGAAAGTACGTTTAACAAAAATGAAGCCAAGTTGGCAAAGAACTACTTCCATTCGACGACTTATCAAGCGGCTGAAGTAGCTAAAGAAGCAGCAGCGAAAAGTTTGTTATTAACCCATATTAGTGCGCGCTATTTAGGAAAAGCTGCGCAAGAACTAGAAGAAGAGGCACGTGAGGTCTTTGCAAATACAAGGATCATGAAAGATTTTGATACTGTCGATATTCCATTTCGTGAGGAGGAAAAGAATGAATTTAGAAAATAAAGTTGTCTTAGTTACCGGTAGTTCTGGTGGATTGGGCGCTCAAATCTGTTATGAAGCTGCAAAAAAAGGTGCCATCGTCATTGCTTGTGCTCGACGAAGCCAATTGATTGATGAGGTTAAAGCAGAATGTCAGAGATTAAGCGGAAAGGAAGCCTATGCTTTTCCAGTAGATGTGAGTGATCCTGACAGCGTCGATCGGCTCTATGAACAAGTGATGCAAACAGTCGGACGTGTAGATGTGTTAGTCAATAATGCCGGCTTTGGCATTTTTGAAGATTTTTTAACTTTCGATTTAGGAAAAGCTTACGATATGTTTGAAGTAAATGTACTAGGAATGATGGTCCTAACTCAAAAATTTGCGATTGATATGGCTGAAAGAAGGCAAGGACATATCATCAATATTGCTTCAATGGCTGGGAAAATGGCGACGGCAAAATCAACGATCTATTCAGCAACAAAATTTGCTGTCTTAGGCTTTTCTAATGCCTTACGATTAGAATTAAGACCACTTGGAGTGGCAGTCACTACGGTGAATCCAGGACCGGTTGCTACTGAATTTTTTGATAAAGCTGATCCTACCGGCAGTTATTTAGAAAAAGTTAGTCAACTTGTTTTAGAACCGGAGAAACTAGCAAAAACAATTGTACGAACAATGGAACATCCAAAGCGTGAAGTGAATCGTCCTGTCCTTCTTGAAATAGCGGCTAAATTTTACACTCTCTTTCCGACTATTGGCGACTACCTCGCAAGTGGGATTTTTAATAAAAAGTAGGTGAAAGAGTATGAAAAAACAAAGTAGTGTGATTATTGGATTTTTGCTTGTCTTGATTATTGTCGTATTTGCTGTATTAAACAACAGAAATGTTCCTGTTAACTTTGGGATTGCTTCATTTTCTGCACCATTGATTTTAGTTATCATTGGTTCGGCGATTATTGGTGCATTGATTGTTTTTGTTACTGCATCAACCACTCTATGGCAACAGAAAAAACAAATCAAACAATTAAAGCAGGAACTATCAAATTATCAAGAAAATTTTGATAAAAAAATTGCTGAAGCAAAGGAAGAACAACAACGAACATTCCGAAATGAACGAGCAGAATTAGAAGCTGCTTATCAGGCAGAATTACAAGCAACGAAAAAACAACTACAACAAGCACAGTCGTCAACATCTGATACGCAGAAAATTTCAGCAAAGCAAAGCTATAATTATTTTGACTAAAGTTTTATGAACGAGATCAAAATAAAAGATGGCAGGAACCATTGTTACATTTGGCTGAGAAGTTAAAGGCTGAGTTTCGGGTTTGTCAAATGGTCTTCAAAAAGTGAGCAACGACTTTTTGAAGACCATTTTAATGTGTTTGTGGCTATCTTTCTTCTTTTTTTTAAACTTTTCGTTTGCTATAATAACTAGGTTAGGGGTGAGCAAGTGAGACAAGCAAATTATGATTGGCAATTAAGTGAATCAGAACCGACTGAAATGTTTCTTCAAAGTATAAAGCAAGAGAATCTATCGCCTTTTATTGGCAAATTACTTTGGCAACGAGGCTATCGTGATGTAGAGAAAGTAAAAGAATTTTTGAATCCCAAACATCAAGAATTGCATGATCCTTACTTAATGCATGACATGGATAAAGCCATCAGTCGAATCCAAGAAGCGGTGATCAATGGTGAAAAAATAGTCGTTTATGGTGACTACGATGCAGATGGGATCACAAGTACGACAGTGATGAAAGAAACATTGGAGCTACTCGGCGCCAATGTCGAAACATTTTTACCCAATCGTTTTATCCATGGCTATGGACCAAACAAAGCCGTTTATCAAGAAAAAATCGATGCAGGTGCGCAATTGATCATTACAGTGGACAATGGTGTGGCTGGTCACGATGCCGTAGCTTATGCGCAACAAGCAGGTGTTGATGTAATCATCACAGATCACCATGAAATGCCCAGTGAATTACCTGAAGCCTACGCTATCGTACATCCGCGACATCCACAAGGGAATTATCCGTTTCCTGATCTAGCAGGTGTCGGAGTAGCTTTTAAAGTGGCAACAGCATTATTAGAAGAACCTCCTGCTGAATTTTTAGATTTAGTGGCGATTGGAACGATTGCAGACTTGGTATCAATGACAGGCGAAAATCGCACACTTGTTGCTTTAGGGTTAGATACGATCAAAGAAACCGAACGGATCGGTTTACAAGCTTTATTTAATGAAAGTGGCGTCTCTATGAAAGAAGCAGATGAAACGACCATCGGCTTTTCAATTGCCCCACGGCTCAACGCGATTGGCCGAATGGGTGATCCTAATCCAGCTGTCGAGATGCTAGCTACCTTTGATGAGGAAGCGGCACTCACGTATGCCAAAAAACTCAACACGATCAATGAAGAAAGAAAAGCAGTCGTTGAAAAAATTACCCAAGAAGCATTGGAAATGATTGATGAAACGAATCAGATCCACCTTCTTGCCCATCCTGGGTGGCATGAGGGAGTGTTGGGGATCGTAGCTGGTAAGCTGATGAATGCCACTGGTAAACCGACGATCGTCTTAACGATCAAAGAAGATGGTACAGCGAAAGGATCTGGCCGAAGTGTCGAAGCCCTGAATCTATATGAAATGTTAGATGCGATGCGTGACTTATTTACTTTCTTTGGAGGACACCATGCTGCTGTAGGGTTAACGATGCCTAGTGATAATCTTCAAGAATTACAAAAACGAATGAATCAGTATGTTTCCGAACAAAAAATAGATTTGACAAAAGGCGCAGCTCTACCGATCGACGAAGTCCTTACACCCAAAGATGTAACTATCGAATTGCTTAATGAATTAAAGTTACTTGCACCATATGGTACAGACAATGCGGTACCTCACTTTCTGTTTCGCCAAATCTTGGCTGAAAATGTGAAAAGAATTGGTACGAGTCAGCAACATTTGAAGTTAACATTGATGGAAGAAGCTAGTCCGTTAGATGCGGTAGCATTTGGTTTTGGTGACCAAGAAGCTGAGCTGTTAAATAATCCAGTGGATATCGTTGGGAAATTAGCTATCAATGAATGGAACGGTCGGAAAAAACCGCAATTGCTGGTATCAGACTTTGTTGTTGATGGATTTCAAATTTTTGATTGGCGTTCAAAGAGATACCGTCAGTTAACGAAGGTTGATCCACAAACATTGTATCTTGTGTTTGATCGCTCTTCTTTAAAAGAAATTTCTGGACTGGCTACAGACAATGTCCACGTGTTCGAAAGTGTGGAACATATCAAGCAGTTGATCCACGATAATTCATATCATTCCTTGCTGGTAGTTGATTGTCCAAATGATTTAGAAATATTAAAAGAAATCCTTGCCTTTGGTTCTTTCGATCGAATGTACTTATTAGGGATTTCTTATGAAGAAGCTTATTTGAATGGAGTTGGATCAAGAGAACAATATGCCAAATTGTTCAAACTAATCCATACACAAGAAAAAATAGATATTCGCTATAAATTAGGCTCAATTGCTCAATATCTAAAAATACCACAAAAATTATTAATTTTTATGATTCAGGTGTTTTTTGAATTGAAATTTGTTACAATAGAAGATGGCGTTTTGCAAAAGATCGCTAATCCCAAAAGTCATCCGTTGACTGATAGCGTGCGTTATCAGCAACGAATAAAAAAAATCAAAGTAGAGGAATTCTTATTGTTAAGTGATATTCCCTCTATTAAAAAAGGGTTAACAACCTAGGAGGAGACAAATAGTGGATTTAAAAAAATATATTGCAAGTATTCCTGATTATCCAGCAAAAGGAATTATTTTTCGTGACATCTCGCCCCTTATGGCTGATGGAGATGCCTACAGAGAAGCAACGAAACAGATCGTAGATTATGCGAAAGAAAAAAGAATCGATATGGTTGTAGGACCAGAAGCGCGAGGATTCATCGTTGGCTGTCCTGTAGCTTACGAATTAGGAGTTGGATTTGCACCTGTACGTAAAAAAGGGAAGTTGCCTCGTGAAACGATCGAAGTAACTTACGGACTGGAATACGGTACAGATACATTGACACTCCATAAAGATGCGATCCAACCTGGACAAAGAGTCTTGATTTGTGATGACTTATTGGCTACAGGGGGAACGATCAAAGCAACGATCGAATTAGTAGAAAAATTGGGCGGTGTCGTTGTTGGCTGTGCTTTCTTGATCGAACTAATGGACTTAGATGGTCGTGAAAAAATCGAAGGATATGATATGATCACCTTGATGGAATATTAAACGATTTTTTGCTTAATAAACATTAAAAATAAATGTAAAAAGAAGTGGGACGTTAATCAGATTTTTTCTGACTAATTGTCCCACTCTCTTTTTTGTGAAGCAATCCTAAGCACGCTTGCTCACTATTTTTAGTTTGTGCAGGTGTATTTGTAAAAGTAGTCAATTGTTTTTTGATGGGGGGGGAACAATCGACTACTTTTTTGTGCATGAGCCGTTTTCTGACTCTTACATATGTGTTTTTTTTTATTTCGTTATTCAGGATTCTTTATGGGTCAAGATCAAGAGTGTCTCGATCGATAATAGGAGTCTGGATAAAAAGTGTCATCATGAATCCGACGCCGTTCAGACTGACGGTATTTCTTTTCATCCCACAACATAAACCATAAAGCAAACAACGGAACAAAGATCAACAATGCTGTACGCATACCAAAATTACCAATAATAATGCCTAAAAATAATACCATTAATACTAAGCCAAGACGTCTCATTGATTTCATGATTTCTCACCTCATTATTTTATGCGAACAAAAGTTCGTATAATTAGTATACGAACTTTTGTTCGTTTTGTAAAGAGGGAAGAACAAAAAAGATCGAAATCTATGTGTGTAATACTCAGAATTTTTTTAAACCAGCACAGGTCATTTGCTTATTCACCGTATTCAAAGCAGTTAGCGGTATTTGATCTAAATCATGCCACAGATCATGGTAGGTAAATGACGATTGTAGTGGTACCAAATGAAAAAAATCGAAATGGAAATACGACAAAGATCGACAAAAAAGTAGGAGATCGGTGCATTTTATTTAAGGAGTGAGGAAAGCACAAGAGAAAAAACTCCGGCCGTTTATGGACACTTAATCATCGTTTATCCATCTTAATGCCCATTAAAGAACCCGAGACACGTTGCCCCGGGTTTTTCAGTCTTTATTGATAGATATAGCAGTTACTGCAAATAAATGAGTATGCGAGTAAGACCTTCACTTAAGTCTAGTCAAAAGAATCGTCTTTAATAGATATGACTGCGGTAGAGCCCAACGACTCGACCTAAAATAGAGACTTGATCTAAAATGATCGGTTCAAGAAGATCGTTTTCCGGTTGTAAACGAAAATGATTTTTTTCTTTATAGAATCGTTTACAAGTCGCTTCATCTTCGGCAGTCATTGCAATCACGATATCCCCGTTTTGGGCAGTTTCTTGTTTACGGACAATTACATTATCTCCGTCTAAAATTCCTGCATTGATCATACTTTCTCCGCGGATCGTCAACATGAACAAGCTTCCATCTTCAGAAGAAAGGTTAGGAGGGATCGGAAAGAAATCGGACGCATCTTCAACTGCTAAAATCGGTTCACCTGCAGTGACCACACCAAGCACTGGAATCGTGGAAGGTTTTACCCCTATTTTGGCTAATCCTTGTTTTGTTAATTCGATTGCACGTGGTTTCGTAGGGTCACGTTGAATAAATCCTTTTTTTTCCAATCGTGCAAGATGACCGTGAACTGTGGAGGTAGAAGAAAGCTGAACCGCTTCTCCGATCTCCCGAACAGTTGGTGGGTAGCCTTTTTGGGAAACTTGCTCGTGGATATATCGTAAGACTTCGATTTGTCTGGTTTCGGTTTGTCGGGCCACAGAGTACACCTTCTTTCAATTAATAATTAAATAGTACCACATAAAACTACTTCTTTCAAACAAATGTTCGTATTTAAAATATTTTATACTAGTTGTTTTTTTCGTGATTTTTATATAATATGAAGTAGAGTAAAAAGGAGGACTTGCTATGTTATCACCGGAAAAAATTACCCGCATCAACGAACTGGCCCAAAAAAAGAAAACAGAAGGCTTAACAGCTGACGAAGAAAAAGAACAATTGGCGTTAAGAGAAGAGTATCTGTCTGCTTTTCGTTCTGGGATGCGACACCATATCGAAGGGATGAAAATCGTTGATCCAGAAGGTAACGATGTCACTCCAGAAAAATTGAAAGAAATCCAACGTGAAAAAGGCTTACATCGTCGAGGAAATAAGTTTCAGTAATAATTACTAAAAAACATTGCTTTTTCTAGACGTATCTAATAAAATTAGTAAGTAAGAAATAAAGGTAAAAAAAACCTAAATTAATAGGAGGGGTTATTTTGTTCGACAAAATCGACCAACTTGGCGTTAACACGATCCGTACATTAAGTATTGAAGCAGTTCAAAAGGCAAATTCTGGACACCCAGGGTTACCAATGGGGGCAGCCCCAATGGCATATGCACTCTGGACGAAACATTTGAAAGTGAACCCAACGACTTCAAAAAATTGGGTTGACCGTGACCGTTTTGTCTTATCCGCAGGACATGGTTCGGCAATGTTATACAGCTTACTACATTTATCAGGTTATCAAGTCACAATCGATGACTTAAAACAATTCCGTCAATGGGATTCAAAAACACCTGGACATCCAGAGGTCAATCATACTGACGGAGTAGAAGCAACAACTGGACCGTTAGGACAAGGAATCGCTATGGCTGTAGGTATGGCAATGGCAGAAGCTCACTTGGCAGCAACATATAACAGAGAAAACTTCAAAGTGGTAGATCACTATACTTATTCTCTTTGTGGCGACGGCGACTTGATGGAAGGCGTTTCGCAAGAAGCAAGTTCAATGGCTGCTCACATGAAATTAGGTAAATTGATCGTATTGTATGATTCAAATGATATTTCATTAGATGGTCCTACTTCAAAAGCTTTCACTGAAAATGTAGGAGCTCGTTATGAAGCTTATGGTTGGCAACATATTTTGGTTAAAGATGGAAATGATTTAGAAGCCATCAATCAAGCGATCGAAGAAGCAAAAGCTGAAACTGAAAAACCAACATTGATCGAAGTCAAAACAGTGATCGGCTACGGAGCTCCTAAAGAAGGAACTTCTGCTGTCCATGGGGCACCAATTGGCGATGATGGAATTAAAATGGCTAAAGGAGTGTATGGTTGGGAGTATCCTGATTTCACAGTTCCAGAAGAAGTAGCTGAAAGATTCCGCCAAACAATGGTTGAAGAAGGGCAAAAAGCTGAAAATGAATGGAAAGAAATGTTTGAAAACTATAAACATGCTTATCCAGAATTAGCTCAACAATTTGAAGATGCGTTTGCTGGAAAACTTCCAGCTGACTGGGATGCTGAATTACCTTCTTATGAAGTAGGCGAAAGTCAAGCTAGCCGGGTTTCAAGCAAAGAAGTGATTCAAGAGTTATCAAAAGCAATCCCAAGTTTCTGGGGCGGATCAGCGGACTTATCAGGTTCGAATAATACGATGGTCACTGCGGACAAAGACTTTACTCCAGAACATTATGAAGGTCGTAATATTTGGTTTGGCGTTCGTGAGTTTGCGATGGCAGCTGCGATGAACGGTATCCAGCTTCATGGCGGAACTCGTATCTATGGCGGTACATTCTTTGTTTTCGTTGATTACTTACGTCCAGCAGTCCGTTTAGCAGCTATTCAAAATACACCGGTCATCTACGTGTTGACACATGATTCAGTGGCGGTTGGTGAAGATGGACCAACACATGAGCCAATCGAACAATTAGCGTCTGTAAGATGTATGCCAGGTGTTCACGTGATTCGTCCAGCCGATGGGAATGAAACACGCGCTGCTTGGAAAGTAGCAATGGAATCGACTGATACACCAACGATCTTGGTTTTAAGTCGTCAAAATCTTCCAGTTCTGCCATCAACGAAAGAAGTGGCAGACGAAATGGTGAAAAAAGGAGCTTATGTACTATCACCAGCTCAAGGAGAAACACCAGAAGGTATCTTGATCGCGACTGGTTCTGAAGTGGATCTAGCAGTCAAAGCACAAAAAGAATTGGCAGCAGCTGGAAAAGATGTTTCAGTCGTTTCAATGCCAAGTTTCGATTTATTTGAAAAACAATCTGCAGAATACAAAGAAAGCGTCTTACCAAAAGCCGTAACAAAACGAGTAGCTATTGAAGCAGCAGCTTCATTTGGTTGGGAACGCTATGTTGGGACAGAAGGAACAACTATCACGATCGATCATTTTGGTGCTTCTGCTCCAGGAAATAAAATTCTTGAAGAATTTGGTTTCACTGTGGAAAATGTTGTAGCAACTTTCAACCAATTATAAAATGAGTTAAAGAAGTTTTACGACAAACGTTTAAGAACATCTGAAAAAGGAGACTATTTTCAGATGTTCTTTTTTTGTAGTAGAAAATTAGAATAATGATTCGTGTTTAATATTACTTAATGTTTCTTTAACATTACGTTCGTGTTACAAAAAGAAAAATAGTAAAGATTGATTTGAGTTTCCCATAAATTAAAAGTATAATTTAATTAATTAAGATTGTTTAAAGATGGAAACTTTATCAAGAGTTTTTTATTTTTTTGAGGAGGAATTCGAATGCAAGAGCTGAAAACCCGCAGTGCCCGACACCAAAAGAATAAAAGAACCATGGTGATCAATAAAAAAGCGATTGCTCCTTTGATGGGGACAACTCTTTTAGTGGGGCCAATGATGGTTACAGCAGCACCGCAAAATGTACGAGCAGATGAGCAGGTCACACAAACGACTGCAGATCCACAAGCTTTCATCAATCAAATCGGTTGGGCAGCTTCTGAAGTGGCTGCAAACAATGATTTATATGCATCGGTCATGATTGCCCAAGCTTTATTAGAAAGTGCTTATGGCACATCTAGCCTGGCAAGTGCGCCAAACTATAATTTATTCGGAGTTAAAGGAAGTTATAGTGGTCAAGTCGTTTATATGGCTACAAAGGAATATCTTAATGGACAATGGGTCACGATGAATGAACCTTTCCGTAAATATTCTTCTTATTGGGAATCTCTGCAAGATCATGCCAACGTTTTGCGTTCAACTAGTTTTTCAACTGGAGACTATCATTATGCTGGTGTCTGGAAAAGTAATACCACGAGTTTTTACGATGCAACAGCATATCTAACTGGTCGTTATGCAACAGATCCGGGTTACGGAGCAAAATTGAACTCATTGATTAATACGTATAATTTAACCCGATTTGATACGCCTTCTTCTGGTACCACAACGACGACAAGTACTACCACAACGACTACTACGTCAACTACCTCTTCAACAAGTGGTAGCCAGACCTATAAAGTGGTTTCAGGTGATACTTTGTGGGATATCGCACAGAAATTTGGTTTGTCAGTTGACGACTTAATGGCTAAAAATGGGATGACGATGTCTAACTATTCCTTATTAGTCGGACAAGAAATAAACGTTTAGTTAAATTAAGTGATAAAAACGGGAAAGGCTCTTCGCAGCTTTCCTGTTTTTTTACGTTGAAAAGGCGAATTATTCGCCAGAAGTTTCTTAGTTGTATTATCATTGAATAGAAGAAAATATTAAGGAGGAACTTAAAATGACACAAATTTATCATTCGATTACAGAATTGATTGGTCAGACACCAATCGTTAAGCTTAATCATTTGGTTCCAGAAGATTCAGCGGAAGTTTATGTGAAATTGGAATTTTTTAATCCTGGTGGTAGCGTAAAAGACCGGATTGCATTAAGTATGATTGAAAAAGCAGAACGGGATGGCCTTCTTAAGCCAGGAGACACAATCATCGAACCGACTTCAGGAAATACAGGGATCGGATTAGCCATGGTTGGGGTAGCTAAAGGGTATAAAGTGATCATCGTGATGCCAGAAACGATGAGTATCGAACGACGCTTATTGATGAAAGGTTATGGTGCTGAATTACTGCTCACGCCAGGTAAGGATGGAATCAGTGGCTCAATCAAAGAAGCGAAACGTTTAGCAGCGGAAAATGACTACTTCTTGCCGCTTCAGTTTGAAAATCCAGCCAATCCTTCTATCCATGAGAAAACAACTGGACATGAGATTCAAGAGGCGTTTGGTGTGAATGGGTTAGATGCTTTTGTAGCAGGGATTGGCACTGGAGGAACGATTTCTGGTGCTGGTAAAGAGTTGAAGCGAGTCTATCCAGCAATTGAAATCATTGGAGTTGAACCAGCCGAATCAGCGATTTTAGAAGGGAAAGAAGCAGGACCACATAAAATTCAAGGAATTGGGACAGGGTTTGTGCCAGATACTTTGGATACGAGCGTCTATGATCGGGTAGTTTCTGTAACAGGGGATCAAGCGTTAGCCACTGCTAGAGAAGTTGGAAAAAAAGAAGGAATCTTAGTAGGCATTTCATCAGGCGCAGCGATTGCTGCTGCTTTGGCAGAAGCGAAAGTATTAGGTAAAGGGAAAAAAGTCTTAGCGGTTGTCCCAGATAACGGAGAACGTTATTTGTCAACAGCTCTTTATCAAGAAATGTAAAGAATTCTTACCACAACATTTAGACGTAATTAAGGAGATTTTTTCCTTAATTGCGTCTTTTTTCGCAATATTATGATTAATTTGAAATTTCTTTTCATGAAAAGTAGATTTTAAAAAGTAAAAATAGTATGATAGGACGAGAATAACAACGCGGGGTGTTAAAAATGGAGAATAAACTATTAGTTGAAGAAACAATCGAAAAATTGAAAAAGGAAAATATACGGATCACACCTCAGAGGTATGCAGTTTTAGAGTATCTGATTGAACATCATTCACATCCAACTGCTGACGAAATTTATCGTGCTCTGGAAGATCGTTTTCCGAATATGAGTGTGGCAACAGTTTATAACAATTTAAGATTGTTTACTTCAATTGGCTTTGTACAAGAGATGAAATTTGGGGATTCATCTAGTCGATTCGATTTTAGTTCAAAACGTCACTATCATGTGATATGCGAAAATTGTGGAAAGATCGTCGATTTTCATTATCCTGATTTAGCGGATATCGAAATGGCAGCTGGTCGATTGACGAACTTTGAGATCAATGAGCATCGTTTGGAATTATATGGTCGCTGTCCTGAGTGTCAAAAAGAACAAGCGATTTAGTTTGCTGAAAGTATTGATAAAAATATGAAAAAATAAAAAATAAGTCAGTTTGATAAACAAATCACTGACTTTTTTTTATTTTTTTCTCTTTCTTTCACAAAGGTTATAGTATATGTTTTTGTTTTCACAAGTAAATCGTGGAGTAATCAGCAATTGCGCAGGAGAATGAACAGAAAACAACAAGGTTGAATTTGTGAATTCACAAGCATTAAACTGTTGTATCCGTTTTATTTTTGCTATATTTAAACTTGTCGAAGGACAAATCGTTAATCGGAGGGATTCACATATGAAAGTTGTAGTAATTGGCTGCACGCATGCGGGTACAGCAGCTGTTAAAAGTATCTTAAAAAATCACCCAGAAGCGGATGTTACTGTGTACGAGCGAAATGATAATATTTCCTTTTTATCATGTGGGATCGCATTATACGTGGGTGGTGTAGTAAAAGACCCAGCCGGTTTATTCTATTCTAATCCTGAAGAACTACATTCTTTAGGTGCAACTGTAAAAATGGAACATGATGTAACTGACGTGGATACTGAAAAGAAAACTGTGACAGCCAAAGATCTAAAAACTGGTGAAGTTGAAACAGTTTCTTATGATAAATTGGTAATGACTACTGGCTCTTGGCCAATCATTCCGCCAATCAAAGGAATTGAATCAAAAAATATTTTGTTATGTAAAAACTATAACCAAGCAAATGAAATTATTGCACAAGCAGAAGATGCCAAACGGGTGGTCATCGTAGGTGGCGGTTATATCGGTATCGAATTAGTCGAAGCTTTTGTTGAATCTGGTAAACAAGTTACATTGATTGATGGTTTAGATCGTATTTTAAATAAATATCTTGATAAACCATTCACAGATGTATTAGAAAAAGAACTTGTCGACCGTGGAGTTACTCTAGCATTAGGTGAAAATGTTTCTGAGTTTATTGCGGATGAAGAGGGTAAAGTGAAACAAGTAGCAACTGCTAAAGAAACTTTTGACGCGGACATGGTCATCTTATGTGTTGGTTTTAGACCAAATACGACATTAGTTGATGGAAAAGTTGATACGTTACCTAATGGAGCCATCAAAGTTAATGAATACATGCAAACAAGTGATCCAGATATCTTTGCTGCAGGGGATTCTGCTGTAGTAAGTTATAACCCAAGTGGTACCCAAAATTATATTCCTTTGGCAACTAACGCAGTTCGTCAAGGATTATTAGTAGGAAATAACTTGACTGAACATAAAATGGCGTATCGTGGAACGCAAGGAACGTCTGGACTTTACCTATTTGGTTGGACGATTGGTTCAACAGGGGTGACAAAAGAGAGCGCACCTATGAATAATTTAGAAGTCCAAGCAACGGTCTTTGAAGACAATTATCGTCCAGAATTCATGCCAACAAATGAAAAAGTGATGATGGAATTGGTTTATGAAAAAGGGACAAACCGCATTGTCGGTGCCCAATTCATGTCGAAATATGATATCACTCAATCAGCAAATACGATGTCACTGGCTGTTCAAAATAAAATGACCGTTGAAGATCTAGCGCTATCTGATTTCTTCTTCCAACCTCATTTTGACCGTCCATGGAACTACTTGAACCTATTGGCACAAGCTGCATTGGGCGAAATCGAAACTGCGCAATAAGCAATCAGCGAATGGTTGAACATTGTTTATTCGCTTTATAGCTATCAACGAGTCTAAGACGAATTTTCGTCTTGGACTCTTTTTTTACATAAAGGTATCAACGGGTATTATCGAAACAAAAGAATCTTTTTTTCTAAAGATAAGAAAAAGAGATTCTTTTGTTTCTTTTTTATATGATAAAATTCAACTATTCTAATCAGGAGTGATGTTATGAACTTGTTTGAACGATCTTATATGTTGTTGGCACTAACTTATGGGTTGGCTGATGCAGGAGATTTTAAAGCAGTCGGTGAAGAAGGAAAAAAAAATTATCAATTGTTATTCTCAACTTTTATTAAAATGCTTGAAAATGATGAACAGGAAGCATTGATTGACCGAGAGAAAAAACCAGCAATCATTGATTCCTTGAAAAGAACGATTAAATTTTATGAAATGAAAAATCCCAAAGAGTTACAGCAAATGATGGAAAACATGAAAAAAGATGATCCAACAGATTTTATAATTTTTCCAGCATATATCACTAAAAAAATTCAGGATCATGTATTTGGATTAATCCTTTATAGAAAAGAAGGACATTATTTAGTAGCGATGATTGATAAATTGGAAGATACGAACAGTGATCGTCCATCAGGTGTATTCACAACGATTCTTCCAGAAAAATTAAGTACTTTAAGTAAAATCATTTTCCAGACAAAATTTGAACATCACAAAGATAGTCGTTGCAATACAGCAAAAGTTATTCAGCAATTAGGCGAAGAAAAAATAGACCCTACATACCTCAACCTTAGTATGAGGGGATATAATGGAATGGCAAATTGTACGGTTAAAGAACTTTTTGGGACTTTTAGAGTCGTTCTCTACAACAGTCAGAAATCTATTTTTCAAGAGACAATAGCTACTGGGTTAAAAAAACTACCAGTAGAATTAAAAAGTAGAACAATTAAGCCAAAGGTAGGAAATACCAGAGATAATCGTAAGATGTTACTTGAAGCTTTTATAAAAGAAGCGAGATTTAATAAAAAACAAGTCAGTGCGTTGACTCATCTATATAACGTTTATTTAGAGCTTAAAGAACAACGAGAAAAAAGAATTGCTGAAAACCCCTATTATTTTTTGGAATACTCTCAGGGAGAATTTACAGCAAGTTTTACCAATAGTATAATCAACGACTCAAGTTCGCCGCTTACTTTCAAAAAAAGTCAATCGTTTGATAATTTTAAGGTGTTCACCTCGTCAAAAAGGCAATTACCAAACTTGGGGGAGATTTTAAAAGGAATACTTGATGAAGAAAATATCCGTAAGAATCTTCATCATTTAACAAGAAATGCTAGTATAAATGCTAGTGTGAAAAATGAATTACATACAAGAAAACAACTGACATCAGATGATAAAAATCTGAGCGTCAGTAATAACAAAAAAAACGATTGTATTGATTATTACAGTAAAATGGATGTCAAATCCAAGTGAAAGTATATAGATAGTCAAGTCTATCAATTGAATGAAATAATTTGAAAAATTACTGTTTTCTATATTTAAAAAATAGCGTCTTTTTAATATGCCTAGGTTTGTAAGGGGATAAGTGAGGAAGTAGTTTGAAAAAATTTAGGTCTAAATAAGCACATAGATAACAAAGTAGACAAAATTTAATATTATTTTGAGATAAAGTATTCTTTTAATTCTTAGACATAAAAGCTATAAGTTGTCTTTCAATTCGTTTTCTGACAAAATAAATATAGGATGATGAAAATCATGTCAAACGATAACGAAGGAGCAATCAAATAATGGAAAAAGAATATTTTGTACAACAAGCAGCATTTCTGGATGATTATAAAAAAGAAGCAAAAGATGAAACGATCAATATCGATCAATTAGCAGATCAAGTAATCAACCAATTGAATGAAACACAAGAGGATTATTATCTAATGAGTGGGGAAGTAGCAAAAGATGGCAATTCTCATCGTTTCCCATTCAGTCGTCGCGTTTATTCAGATGAAAACGACGGAACAATCAATACGGAGTATACTTATGAAGGAGAACCTTACGTCTTGCAAACGGAAGAAGATAAATAAGCAGGTCTCTAATCATTTAAAAAAAGTTCAGGTTTTTCAATCGACTGATGATTGGGAAACCTGGCTTTTTTTGCGATGGCAGATGCTCTTTGATAGAGCGAATATTTTATTTATTCCGAAAAGTGAAAAAGTGAAACAAAAAATAAAAAACAAATAGAAGTAAAGGAAAGCTACCTTGCCTCGAACAAGCTTTTTCCGTATACTGGATTTGAAGTGAGGGAAAAATCATGTTGAACTTAGAAAATTATTTAAAAGCGGGTCAAACAACGATATCAAACTTGTTGTTAAAAAATTATCATCGTATCGGATTACAAGCAGAAGATTTTTTATTTATTTTACAATTGCAAAGGGCGCAACTCGAAGGAGACTTTTTCCCAGATTTACACTCGATTGCGTTGGATATGGGTGTCAAACAAGAGCGTATCTATCAAATTTTAAATCACTTGATCAGTAACGGGTTTATTAAAATTGAAACAGCAACAATTGATGGTAAGCAAGCTGATCGTTACAATCTATATCCTATATATGAAATTTTAGGGAATTTTTTGGAAAGTCAAAATCAAAAACAAGATGATTTAAGTCAAGAAAAAATGGTGCAGTCTGTTTATCAGTTATTTGAACAGGAATTTGGTCGCCCATTGTCAGCCATCGAATTTCAACGGATCGGGCAATGGTTAGAAGAAGATCATTATCAACCGGAAATTCTGAAACTTGCTTTACGTGAGGCTGTTTTGAATCAAGCGTATAGTTTTAACTATGTGGATCGAATCTTGTTGTCTTGGGAACGCAAAAATTTAAAGACGAAGCAACAAGTAGAAGAAGATCAAAAAAGACGAAAACAACAAATGTTACAAAAAGAAGTGGAAACCACTAACGCACAACCAGAAGCCTTGCCAAAAGTTACGTTGAAAAATTGGCTGGAGGAATAATATGTTAAGTAAACAAAAAACAATGGAAGCCTTGACAAAAATGTACGACATGTTTCCAGAAGCACATGGTGAATTAAAACATCGAAACCCTTATGAACTGTTGATTGCTGTCATACTCAGTGCTCAAGCAACCGATGTCTCAGTTAATAAAGCGACCCCAGCTCTTTTTGAAGCTTTTCCAACTCCTGAAAAGCTGGCTGCGGCTCCGATTGATGACATTATCCCTAAGATCAAAACGATTGGTCTTTACCGCAATAAAGCAAAAAATATCAAAGCATGTGCCCAACAATTGATGGATCGCTTTTCAGGTCAAGTTCCTCAAACTAGAGAAGAATTGATTTCTCTTCCAGGAGTTGGACGAAAGACAGCGAATGTCGTTTTAGGTGATGCTTTTGGTATACCAGCAATTGCTGTGGATACTCATGTCGAGAGAGTAACAAAACGTTTAAGGATTTGTAAGTTGAATGCCTCGGTGTTGGAAGTAGAAGAAACGCTGATGCGCAAAGTACCAAAAGAATTATGGGTCAAGACTCACCACACTTTAATATTTTTTGGTCGTTATCATTGCACGGCAAGAAGTCCACGGTGTGAAGTTTGCCCCTTGTTAGATATGTGTCAAGATGGAAAAAATAGAATGAAAGAAAAAACATTGAACGTAAAATAAAAGATAAAAAAAGGAAGTTGAGGTTTTTCTCAACTTCCTTTTTTGTTATGTGCCAGAAGACGTTGAACGACTAGAGGACTGTCCGGACTGTGCATTGTTCTCCGGAGGTGTTTGCGCTGGTGGTGTCGTGGATGACTCAGGAGTTGCCGAAGATGAAGAGCTTTGACTACTGCTGCTATTTTCTGGCGTTTCAGCTGAACTACTTGAATTATTTTTTTCACTTGAACTATCTACCGATGTCGATGATTCGGCAGATGACTCAGTTGTTGAAGTTTCTGTCGATTCCGACGAAGAAGATACCGGTGTCGAACTTTCAGGTACCAGTGTCACTGATGAAGATGGCACCGTTGTTGAAGGGATCGTCGTACTTGGTGTTTTCTTGAGTTGATCGGTAAAGTATAATTCACCGCCAGATCTTACCAGTCCGCTAGGCATTTGCCAATCGCTATTTGTGACGCTGGATGATACATATTTCATTAATTCTCGATAAACATCAGAAGCAACATGAGACGAAGCGGAGGTGACAGGTGTCATTTTGTTGTTATAACCGGTCCATACTGAGATGGCGTAGTTTGGTGTATAACCAGCAAATAAAATATCAGGATACACACCGCTAGAAGTTCCTAATTTTGCGTACTCATCATCCGTATAGTTGGAAGTCCCGGTTTTCCCAGCTTGGTATAATCCAGGAATCAATGCATTCGTCCCAGTTCCTTTTGTTAATGTATCTTTTAAAATATCTGTGATCATATAGGCTGTTTCTGGAGACATAGCTGTATTACCATCGGGATCGAACGTTTCTTCTGTGCCGTCTTGGAAGACGATCTTATTGACATATTGTGGTTTATAATACGTTCCTCCATTAGCGAAAGCAGCATAGGCAGCCGCCATTTTCAAGGAAGAAGCGCCATATTTTGTGCCGTCTTGTTTTTCTGTGTTACTTGAAATCGCATTTGATTGATGGATCGTACTATATTCGATTCCAAGATCTTTTAAAAAGGTGCTGACTTTATCTGCGCCGACTTCATTGAACAATTTGACAGCTGGAACGTTCCTAGAAAGATACAAGGCTTGTCTTAAGGTGATCGTCCCCATAAAACGGTTATCCCAGTTGCCTACTGGTGTTGAGGTTCCTTCATAGTTATAAGGAGCATCACTGATCGTTTTTCCTGTAGAGTATTTTAGATATTCAAAAGCTGGGCCATAATCTGTGACTGGTTTCATTGTCGAACCGAAGTCACGAGAAGTATTAACAGCTAAGTTCATACCTAGTGTGACATCTTCTGCAATATGGCGACCGCCAATTTGTGCTTTTACTTGACCAGTATTGACATCGATCAACGTAGAAGCAACTTGCATTTCATCATCAGGATAGTTGACATAGTCATCAGTGTTGACAATATCATAAAGATGTTTTTGTGCGTCTAGATCTAAGTTAGTATAGATATCCAATCCATCAGTAAATACATTTTTATCCGTTTTTTCTTGAACTTCATTGATGACTTCTTTGACATAATTATCAACGATTTTTGAATTATCATCTTCTTTTTTCATCTCTTGAAGACCATCATCGATTGGTGTATTCACTGCGGCATCATATTCTGATTGAGAGATTTTCTTGTTTTGTAACATGGTATATAAAACAGTATCTCGCCGTTTTTTGGCTTGTTCTGGATATTGGTATGGGTCATAGGCAGAAGGCGCTTGTGGCATTCCAGCTAACAAAGCAGTCTGTGGTAATGAAAGTTCTGGTAATCTTTTACCAAAATAATTTTCTGCTGCCGTTTCCATTCCGTATAATCCGTTGGACATATAGACTTTGTTCACATAGTAAGTCAATATTTCTTGTTTTGATTTTTGTTGTTCTAATTTTACAGCTAACCAAGCTTCTTGTGCTTTTCGTTTCAAGGTTTGATCTGAAGCGTTGGTAGAGAAGTAGGAGAGCTTAATCAATTGTTGGGTCAATGTACTACCACCTTGAAGTCCTCCAGAAGTAAAGTTAGAAAGTGCAGAGCCGACGATCCGAACTGGGTCGATCCCGATATGTTTATAGAAACGACGATCTTCAACAGAAACGATGGCGTTTTCTAACGTTTTCGGCAATTCGTTTGCGGTAATCTTTTCTCTTTTTTCTGCTCCTAAATCTTCAAATAATTCGCCATTTTGTGTGTAAAGTTTAGAAGAAACAGTCGCATCTAATGCAGTGTCCGTTAATTTTGGAGCATCTTTTGCATAAAACCAAAATAATCCGACACCGGCTAGGAAAGCGATACAAATCAAAGAAAATAAAATCAAGATGATACGGATGAAAAGCCCACGCTTCTTATGCCCGGAACCTTTGCCAGAAGTTTTATTTCTTGTTTGACTCGTCTTTTTAGAAGAAGAGGGACTGTTTCGTCTGGAAGTTCTTGTTTGCTCATTTGCCATTCTTGCGATCTCCTTCGATAGTTAATGTTGATAAGTATTGATCTACCGCTTTTAGATAAGGGATACGTGGCGAAAAACCTGTTTGGATCTCGATCCCTATTTTTTCGATCAATGAAAGCGGAAGCGACTTTTTCCCCTGATCCTTTTGCGCATGCCAATAATCGATCAGATAAGTACTATCTAAATAAAAGCAACGCTTCAACGTAGAAAACCATAATAGGACAAAACAAATTCCTTGTTGCTTTAGACAAGCTTCCATATGGTCAATTTGATGCGCATGGAAATTTTTGAAGGGAAAAGATGTCTTATTCTTTGTTTCTTTCGCTTCAAAATCCAAATAGAAACCTCGATATACACCGTTATAATCTGTTGTGGAGGCCTGTGAGAAATAAGCTTCCTTAATAACAGCGGCGCTACGTCGAGGATAATCTACTTTAACAATTTGAATGGGGGTTGGTTTTTTATGGATAACAGCTACTTGGTGCGCTAAGTAATACTGGTTACTTTCGTTAATTGCTTCTTCAAAACGCATCCCTCGATTGCCAAATTCAATGGCTGATTCTCTTTTTTCTTGAACTTTTTCCTTTAAAGAGGCATTCTTATGATAGGGTTGGCCGTTTGGATAGCGTAAAACCATTTTAATCACACTCCTAGCCAACATTATAGCAAAAAAGAATCAAGAAAGAAAAGGAAACTCAAATGGACCGATTAAAAGTGATGTATATTTCCGGTTATCGAAGTTTTGAACTTGGGGTTTTTAAGGAAAATGACCCTAAAATAACGGTTATTAAAAAAGTCTTAAAAAAAGAGATACACCAATTAGTCGAAGAAGGACTTGAATGGGTTCTTACTAGTGGAAACTTGGGTATAGAAACATGGGTCACGGAAGTAGTTGCTGAATTAAAGCAGGAATACCCTGAGTTAAAGTTGGGGATCATCTATCCATTCAAAGAGTTTGGAAATAATTGGAATGAGAATAATCAAGAAAAGTTAAGAATGACAGAACAGTTAGCAGACTATGTTGAAGCAGTTAGCCATCAAGCCTATCAGTCGCCTAGCCAATTAAGAAACCACACGCGTTTTTTACTTGACCATACCGATGGCTGTCTACTGATTTATGATCCTGAGTTTCCAGGGAAAACCCAGTATTTTCTGAAAGAGGCGCAAACCTATCAACAGGATCATTCTTATGAAATTCGGCTAGTCAGTATGGATGATTTACAAAATTTCAGTGAATAATTCAGATAGTGTTTGATTTATCAAGTTATTTCCGATACAATGATATAGGTAGAAACTGTTATTATGTAAATGAAAACTAGAGGTGTAAATATGGCGGAATTGGTTTATAGTCCTAAAGACATTTTACAACAAGAATTCAAAACAAAGATGCGTGGCTATGATCCCATCGAAGTGGATGAATTCTTAGACAATATCATCAAAGATTATGAAACTTACAGCAAAAAACTCCTTGCTTTACAAGAAGAAAATGATAAATTAAGTGCCAAAGTAGCACAATTATCAAAAACACAAGGAGCAGCACAAACGCGTGTTCAACAAGTTGAAACACCGAAAAGTGCAGCAGTCACAAATTTCGATATCTTGAAACGTTTGTCAAATCTTGAACGTGAAGTATTTGGAAAAAAATTGGATCAACAATCATCAACAGTGAATGTTTCCCAACCTAACCCAAACAACTACACAAATGCAAGTGACGATGATAACGAAAAGACACGTCAATTCTAAGATTGATGATACATTGCGGTTTTTGGGTAATCGCGGTCTGACATGATCAGGCTGAGGAAAGTCCATGCTCGCACAGGCTGTGATGCCTGTAGTGTTCGTGCTTAGCGAAACAATAAGCTAAGGTGCTCTATTAGAGTAACGGCAGGAAAACAAGCTAAGGTTTTTAACTATGCTTAAGTATCCTTGAAAGTGCCACAGTGACGAAGCGGATAGGGAAACTTATTCGGTGGAACGCGGTAAACCCCTCGAGCGAGCAACCCAAACAATGGTAGGGGCGCTTTTTGTTGGGAATTAAGAACGAGACAAAAAGGCAGGTTAACTGCAGATAGATGGTTACCACATTGCTTTTTCTCCCTGGAAAAGTAGTGTACAGAACATGGCTTACAGAAAACCGCAATATAACAGGGAATACCTTCCAACCATGTTGTGAAGGTTTTTTTTAACATTAGAGTGTCACCACTGATTTATACCATTCAATAAATGGCTTGTTTGTTCAGGAACACAAAAATGAACGAGTGAAGAATGGCAATTTAGAGACAAGTATGAAAAAAATACTGATTCATTTTTCGGTTTGATTTTACAAAAAGCTGGACGACCACGTTCAGCTTTTCTTATAAGGAGATAAGTATGGATACGACTAGAGAATTTAATCTTGTGGCAACGGCTGCAAGTGGGTTAGAAGCCCTTGTTGGAAAAGAACTACGTGACTTAGGCATTGATTGTCAAGTTGAAAATGGACGGGCACGTTTCAAAGGAACGATGGAAACGATCGCTACAGCAAATTTATGGTTACGAACAGCTGACCGGGTAAAGATCGTTGTTGGGGAATTTGATGCGTTTACCTTTGATGAACTATTTGAGAAAGTTAAAGCATTACCTTGGGAAGACTTTCTACCTTTAGATGCTGAATTTCCGGTTGCAGGAAAATCAATCAAGTCTAAGCTTTATAGTACACCGGATTGTCAGGCGATCACTAAAAAAGCGATCGTTGAACGATTGCGTAAGTATTATCACCGTCCGGCATCTGTTCCATTAACGGAGACTGGCGCACATTTTCAATTAGAAGTCGCTTTACTAAAAGATCATGTCATGATCACACTAGACACAACTGGTCCTAGTTTGTTCAAACGGGGATATCGTTTGGAAAAAGGTGGCGCACCGTTGAAAGAAAACATGGCAGCCGCTTTAGTGATGTTGACAAATTGGCGAAAAGATCGTCCGTTTTATGATCCAGTGTGTGGTTCTGGTACGATCTGCATCGAAGCTGCCTTGATTGGACACAACATTGCACCAGGATTTAATCGTGAATTTGCTTGTGAATCATGGGATTGGTTTAGTAAAGATGTTATGGAAAATGTTCGAGCATTGGCAGAAGAGCAAGCAGACTATGATATTGAACTCGATATCACAGGTTCTGATATCAATGGGCGGATGATCGAAATTGCTAAAGCGAATGCGGAAGAAATTGGCTTAGGCTCTTCAATCACGTTTAAACAACAAGCAGTCAAAGATTTCAAAACGGATAAAGAATACGGCGTAATCGTCGCGAATCCGCCTTATGGAGAGCGTTTAGGTGAAGAAGAAACGGTTCGTCGCTTGTATGAAGAAATGGGCGATGTTTTCCGTCCATTAAAGACATGGAGTAAGTACATTTTGACAAGTGATCTTACTTTTGAAGAATATTATGGGCAAAAAGCTACTAAAAAACGTAAACTGTATAACGGAGCTTTACGGACCGATCTCTTCCAATACTGGGGAACGCGGCCACCAAGAAAAGACAAAATGATTTAAAATTATATGGGATGGATGGAGGAATAAATGATGAATGAAAAAGAATTGATGAAAGAACTAAAAGAAATCAATCTCTTGCAACAAACCTTGGGCATTTTAGATTGGGATATCCAAACGGGTATGCCAGAAAAAGCGAGTGAGGATCGTAGTGAAGTCAATAGTTATCTTTATAGTCTTTATTTCTCAAAGAAAATTGGACCTAAGATCAAAGAAGCCATCCAATATTTTTCTGAACATCCCAATGAATTATCTGAAACGGGAAAAATCGTGTTTGAGAAGGTCAAAGAAGACTATGAACTTGAATATAAAGTTCCTGAAGAATTGATGACTGCATTGACAGCAGCAACTTCTACCGCACAGGTGCAATGGCAGCAATCTCGTGAAACGAAAAATTTTGCGGATTTTCAAGAAGCATTGACTAAAAATATTGAGTTAACAAAACAGTTGATCCCCTATTGGAAAAAAGACGAAGCAACAGATTATGATGTGTTACTCAACCAATATGAACCAGGGATGTCTGTTGAAATCTTAGATCGTGTTTTCCAACAAGTAAAAGAAGGGATCATGGAAATTAGAAAAACCTTAGCAGAAAAAGGGCATGAACCAGATACCTCTTTTCTTTCTCGAAAAATGACTAAAGCCCAACAAAAAAGGTTTGTCACAGGCGTGATTGAACAGTTAGGTTATGATTTCTCAAGAGGACGTTTAGATGACACAATCCATCCTTTTATGATCGGGATCAATCATAATGATGCACGTATTACGACTCGTTGGAATGAACATGACTTTAAAATGGCAGTCTTTGGCGTGATCCATGAAGCTGGTCATGGAATGTATGAGCAAGATATTGACGAAAAATTTGCTTATACTCCGATTTACCAAGGTACTTCGATGGGCATCCACGAATCTCAATCACTGTTCAATGAGATCATCATTGGTAGCAATCGAAGTTTCTGGGAAAAACAATATCCATTTTTCCAACAATGTGCAGAAGGAACATTCGATGATATTTCATTTACTGACTTTTATCGCTCGCTGAAACAAACCCAAGCAAGCTTGATTCGAATTGAAGCAGATAGTTTAACCTATCCATTGCATATCATTATTCGTTATGAAATTGAGAAAATGATTTTCAATGAAGGCGTGGACGTGGCTCAGTTACCAACTATTTGGAATCAAAAGTATGAAGAATATCTAGGAGTACGACCTTCGAATGATTTAGAAGGAATCTTGCAAGATGTCCACTGGTCAGGAGCTAGTTTTGGTTACTTCCCATCTTATGCTTTAGGATATATGTATGCTGCACAACTGCTTCACGCATTAGAAAAAGAGCTTTCGATCGATGAAGTGTTAGCATCCGATGATTATCGACCAATCAAAGAATGGATGAAAGAAAAGATCCATCAATATGGTGCATCTAGAAAACCAACGCAATTGATTCAGGATGCAACCGGTGAGGCGCTAAATCCGCAGTATTTGATCGATTACATGAAAAAAATCTATTTTTCGGTCTATCAAGTAGCTGAATTCAGTAGCGAGAAAGAAGGAAAATAAATGGAGAAACTGCAGGAAATTGCTGATTACAGTTTCAAGCAATTAGCAATGGATCAAACTGGACACGGGATTGATCATACGGTACGAGTCGTTAAATTAGCAGAGAAAATTTTAGCAACTGAACCGCAAGCTGATCCATTGATTACTCTTGCTTCTGCTTATTTGCATGATACGATCGATGATAAAGTAGTAGCCGATGAAACGAAAGCAAAAGCAGAGTTACATCAATTTTTGCAACGTTTAGAGCTATCAGATGCAACCATTGAATCAATCTTTTTGATTATTGATAACCTGTCTTTTTCAAAAGGATTGTCAGGTGAAGGAATGGCATTATCTATTGAAGGAAAAATTGTTCAAGATGCAGATCGTCTTGAAGCCTTAGGAGCAATTGGTATTTTGCGTACGGCTTATTTTGGTGGTGGACATGGCCATCCCATTTTTGATGAAAGTCGGCACCCAATCAGTTATCAAAATAAAAAAGATTATCGCAAAGGGTCTACTGTGATCAATCATTTTTACGAAAAATTGTTCTTATTACCAGATAGGATGAACACCCCATATGGTATAAAGGAAGCAAAACGACGAGAAGCCTTTATGCGGGAATTTATTGATGAATTCTTCAATGAATGGTCAGTAGGAGACCCTGATTTTACTCCCGAAAGCTGGTTGGCAACAGGAGGTTGAGACAAAAGTGTTTAGCATCAAGAAATAAGAAGGAATTTCCGAAAATTGACAAGAAACACAAAAACTCGTTTTTGATGTTGATTGTTACCTACTTGGTGCTTCTCAAATTTTTGGTAAATTTCGGCAAATTTTCCGAAGATGCTGCTTTTGTCTCACCGTGAACAAGAGGTCGTGAAAAGAGTGCCTTGACCTGAGCGCTCACCAAGTAAAAACTGCGACGAGTAATCGCAGGAGCATTAAGGATGAAAATCTCGAAACAGCTCCCCATGTTTTGAGATTTTTTGACTTATCGCCGAAGGTCAGCTCTTTGAACACCGTTTAGCAAGAGGCTGTGAAAGAAGCGTTTAGCTCCGAGCGAATAAGAGAGGATTTTTTAAAATAGCTCCTCATATTTTAGAAAATCATCGCTTATTGTTGAGGAGTTGCTTCTTGAACGCCGTTTATCCGTTTTTAGAGAGACCAGAAGAGACTGAGGCAAGGTTTGTCTCAGTCTCTTCTTGTGGTCATGAGTAGTAACTGATGACCATAGGGAACGTTTTTTGTGTTGGGAGAAAGACTTCTGAAAATAGCTACAGGTAAGCGCCTTGGATCAAGTAATATATAGCTAGAGAAGCAAACATTAAAAGAATTTAATATACAAATAGAATATTCGTTTTTTTATTTCATAACAAAAAACAAGGCTAACTAATGGCGGAAAATTCAGAATATATGGAATATTTATTGGAAAGTTGATTAAGTTAAGGGTTGATATTAGCTAGATGTGATCCTCTTAAAAATAACGATAGTTACTAAAATAAGTAAAAAAATATTTCGTTAGTGGAGTACCGATTGTTTTGTTATGTAAGAAAATACTCAGTTAAATAACTCTCATAATTTGTGTAAGCGATATCAGAAAAGGTATACTTATAAACAGGAACGAAAGGCTGCATATTCGTTCCTCAACCTTGAAGGTTAGAAAAATGGGGGTGGAGACATGTCTTCTGAAGTATTGTCAACTTATTTAGAACAGGAACTGGCTTTATTGAAGGAAAAGGGACTATACAACACGATTGATATCCTTGAAGGTGCAAATGGTGCGATCATTGAGGTAGCAGGGAAAAATTTGATCAATCTAGCATCGAATAATTATTTGGGGTTTGCTGATCGAGTGGAGCTGAAACAAGCGTGTATCGACGCAACGAATCGCTATGGTGTCGGCGCAGGTGCTGTCCGAACAATTAATGGCACATTACGTATCCATCAAGAATTAGAGAATAAAATTGCAGAATTTAAAGGTACAGAAGCAGCGATTGCTTTTCAATCAGGCTTCAATTGTAATATGGGAGCTATTTCAGCCATTATGACTAAGGAGGATGCGATCTTATCAGATGAATTGAATCATGCTTCGATCATCGATGGATGTCGCCTCTCTGGTGCCAAAATCATTCGTGTTAAGCATCAAGATATGAACGATCTAGAAGAAAAAGCAAAAGAAGCGGTAAATAGTGGGAAATATAACAAAATCATGTATATCACAGACGGTGTTTTTTCAATGGATGGCGATGTAGCTAATTTACCCGATATGATCCCAATTGCCGAAAAATACGGGTTGATTACTTATGTGGATGATGCCCATGGTTCTGGAGTGATGGGAAAAGGAGCCGGCACAGTGAAGCATTTTGGTCTCCAACAGAAAATTGACATGCAAATGGGTACATTGTCTAAAGCAATCGGTGTCGTTGGTGGCTATGTCGCAGGATCTAAATCGTTGATCGACTGGTTAAAATCACGAGGACGTCCTTTCTTGTTTTCAACATCACTTACACCAGGTGCTGCTGGCGCTGCTCTAGCATCGATTCAACTGATGCAAGATCATCCAGAATTAGTCGAAAAAGTTTGGAAAAATGCCATTTATTTCAAAGAAGAACTGAAAAAAATCGGGTATGACATCGGCGTGTCGGAAACACCAATCACTCCAGTGATACTTGGCGATGAGAGTCTAACACAACAATTTTCTAAAAAGTTGATTGAAAATGGACTATATGTGAAACCAATCGTTTATCCAACCGTACCATTGGGAACAGGTCGTGTTCGTAATATGCCAACTGCAGCTCATACCAAAGAAATGCTCGATCATGCTGTAGCGATTTACCAAAAAGTCGGAAATGAAATGGGCATCATTTGATTTAGTAGAAACGATCTCGCCTGAAATCTAAGAGAAAGACGATCACAGGATAGAGCGTTTCGGTTGTATTTCTGTGAAAATCGAAAAATTACCTTTTTTTATATTTTGATCGTCGATGGAATGGTCGATGGAATGTAGGTAGCATTTATTTTTAATAGATAGTGAAAATGAACTAAAAAGGAGTGTTTGTATGAAAAAAGTATTAGTTACTGGCTGCCTTGGACAAATCGGATCGGAATTAGTTTTACGTTTAAGGGAAGATTTGGGTAATGAAAATGTTGTCGCAACGGATATTCGTGTGCCTGAAAAGCTAGAAGATGGTGAACTATTTGAAATTTTAGACGTCATGGATTACGAAAAAATGCGAGCGTTAGTCGAAAAATATCAAGTAGATACTTTGATTCATTTAGCAGCGCTTTTATCAGCTGTCGCTGAAGCAAAACCAAAGTTCGCTTGGGACCTCAATATGGTTGGGTTAGTCAATGCGCTGGAAGTCGCAAGAGAATTTAAGTTAAAATTCTTCACGCCAAGTTCAATCGGCGCTTTTGGACCTAATACACCAAAAGATGAGACTCCTCAAGATACACTCCAACGACCAACAACAATGTATGGCGTGACAAAAGTCGCAGGCGAGCTTTTGTGTGACTACTATTATACAAAGTATGGCGTAGATACACGAGGTGTACGCTTCCCAGGATTGATTTCTTATAAAACTTTACCTGGTGGTGGGACAACGGACTATGCAGTGGATATTTATTATTCAGCTATCAAAGAAGGAAAATACACGTGCTTTATTGATCGTGGTACAGCTATGGACATGATGTACATGCCAGATGCCATTGAGGCGATTGTTCAGTTGATGAATGCTGATCCTAAAAATTTAGTTCATCGCAATGCATTCAATATCTCTGCGATGTCTTTTGAACCAGAAGAAATCAAAGCGTCAATCAAAAAAGTGTTTCCTGATTTTGAAATGGACTATGCAGTTGATCCAGTGCGACAATCGATCGCAGACTCTTGGCCAAATTCATTAGATATTAGTTGTGCGCAAAAAGAGTGGGGCTTTCAACCACGTTACGACCTAGATAAAATGACTCAAGATATGTTGACCAAGTTGCAAGAGAAATTGACAGCAACAGTCTAATTACTATAGTTTATCGTAAACTTCCGATCGAGTGGTGGGGAGTTTACGATAAAGGGAGGATAAGCGATGGAACGTAACCAAGTATCGGTTGAAAAAAACAAAGTCGAACTAAAGCGAACGATGGGCTTTTTTACTGCTTTATCGACTGTGATGGGAACAGTGATTGGAGCGGGAGTATTCTTTAAAGCAGCGAGTGTCGCAGAAGTTACAGGATCAGTTAGTTTACATATGCTTTCTTGGTTTTTGGGAGGGATCATCTCCGTCTGTGCAGGTTTAACTGGTGCAGAACTTGCCGCAGCGATCCCCGAAACAGGTGGTATGGTCAAATATATCGAACGAACCTATGGTCAAACGGCTGCTTTTTTGTTAGGTTGGGCACAAGTTGTGATTTACTTTCCTGCAAATGTAGCGGCACTATCAATCATCTTTGGGACACAATTTGTGAACTTATTTGCCTTAGAACAGCAATGGATTGTCCCCATCGCTATTATAGCCGCTGTGACGATCATGCTGATCAATTTTTTAGGATCAAAAGTTGGTGGAACTTTTCAATCCATTACCTTAATCTGTAAATTGATCCCACTGGCAGTCATCGTCTTGTTTGGCTTATTTCGCAGCGGTGGAGTAGAGTTTCAGCTGTTTCCCATAGAATCAGGAAAAGATCTGCCATTGTTTTCAGCATTAGGTGCGGGCTTGTTAGCGACAATGTTTGCTTATGATGGTTGGATTCACGTTGGAAACATTGCAGGAGAATTAAAAAAACCGGCAAAAGATTTACCAAAAGCCATCTCTATAGGAATCATCGGGATTATGGTTGTTTATTTATTCGTTAATACTGTCTTTTTAAAAACAGCTTCGATTGGAGGAATCAGTGGCAACAGTAATGCTGCTAGCGAAGTGGCTACCATGATTTTTGGTGGCGTAGGTGGGAAACTTGTAACTGTCGGGATTTTGATTTCAGTCTATGGAACAATCAATGGCTATACACTTACTGGGATGCGCCTGCCCTATGTGATGGCCCAAGAAAAACGGTTACCTTTCAGTCACCACTTAGAAAAATTGAACGATCGAACGAAGATTCCAGTGGTTGCTGGTGTTTTGGAACTAGTGATTGCGATCGGTATGATGATGGTTGGTGGATTTGATATGCTGACGGATATGCTTGTTTTTGTGATTTGGATTTTTTATACGATGGTATTTGTAGGTGTAATTATATTGAGAAAAACAGCTCCAAAACTTGAAAGGCCTTATAAAGTTCCGCTATACCCAATCATTCCGCTAATCGCCATTCTTGGTGGTGCTTTTATCGTGGTTAGTACGTTACTGACACAAACACTTTTAGCATTTAGCGGAATCGCTTTGACATTAGTCGGAATCCCTGTTTATTTATATTTGAAAAATAAATATCCTGTAGTTTAACATATTAATGATAGTTAAACGTGCATTCTGTTGTAGCGTGTCAAGTTAAGCAATGCTAACTTTACCAACCAGCTACAAGAGAATGCACGTTTTTATCCTGTTTTTTTTCTTAACTGTTTTAGTCGGCGCCAAGCACGAAAAAGGTTTAATAAGACGAGAAAACCAGCAACAGTAATGGGAATCCAAATCAAGTAGACCGGATAACCTAATTGATCTGATAAAGATCGAGAGGAAGCTTGCTCCATTTCAAGTAGTGCTTGTTGCCATGTCTGTAAGTTAAACACGAGCATGAAACTAGCAATAATTAATAAGATAAATCCAAGATAGCGGATGGTCGTTTTTTTACGTATATACGCAAAAATGAGATAGAGAATCAATAAAAAAGCGGGTACGCCAAACACAAAATAAATATTAAGCACGCTAATCGCCTCCTTTTGTTAATGATACTTCAATTAATATAAATTTAAAAATAATTACCCCATAACTTGCATAGTTTACAAGAGTACTGATAAGATGAAACCGTTAGTTAAGATGAAAAAGGGGGATGTTTATGGCTAGTTATATTGAACCGATTCGCTTTGCACTTATTGTTTTTCCATTTTTGGCATTAGCGATTTCTTCGGTTTTTTTCATTTATGAATATCGAAAGTATGGAACGTTTATTTTTTCGAGAGCGGTTATCTTATATTCGTTTGTTTTTTATTTGTTATGTGCTTATTTTTTGATCATTTTACCGTTGCCTTCAAAAGAAGCCGTTGCTCAAATGACCGGACCTAAAATGGAATTACATTTATTTGCATCATGGGTCCATTTCCGAGAGAATACCGTCTTGGTTTTATCTGATCCAAGTACGTATTTACCAGCGATGCGACAAAGCGTTTTTTTAGAACCGGTATTTAATGTTTTGCTTTTATTACCTTTCGGGATCTATTTAAGATATTATTTTCGATTATCTTTTGTGAAAACCATCATTGCAAGTTTTTGTCTTTCCTTATTTTTTGAATTGACACAGTTAAGTGGGTTGTATTTTATTTATCCTCGACCTTATCGGCTATTTGATGTCAATGACTTATTGACGAATACGATCGGAGGAACGTTAGGGTACATTATGACACCAATCTTTACCTTCATGTTGCCTACGAGAGCAAGAATGGATGAAGTGTCATACGAAAAAGGGAAAACAGTTTCTCTAACGAGACGATTAGTTGCCTATCTCATTGATTGGGCTTTCTTATCGGTTTTATCCGTGCTGATTGCTGTGACTCTTCAATTGTCTTTGAAAATAGGAGATATCACTTCAAGTAGTTGGTGGGTATTTTTAGAAGTCTTGCTTTATTTCATGGTCATACCGTATGTAACAAACGGTCTCACTTTAGGTAAAAAAATCGTACGCATTCGTGTGGTTTCGGATAACGGAAAACGACTTTCTTTTAAAGCCCTGTTTATCCGTTATGGGTATCTTTACTTTTTATTTTATGGGTTAGCTTGGCTTAGTCAGACGATCCAACATATCACTGACCATACGACAGGTGTATTACAGGTAAGCGGGATTTTTATTGTGTTGGGTGTTGCATTTGCACAGTTTATCTTCATGCTGAATCTTTTCTTGTCATTCCTTCGTAAGAAAAGAGTGCTGTTCTATGAAAAAGCCAGTCAAACACATACGATTAGTACCATTCAATCAAAAGGGAACTAGCGGATCGTGAGCGACTTTGAAAAGGATCAAGCAAATTGCTTGAGGATGTGGTATAATGCGAAAGTCGTGTAAAAAAGAAAGAGAAGAGGTGCTTACTTAAATGAGTAATTTTGAACAATTTCATTTTAAACCATATATAAATGAGGCGTTAGCAGAAAAAGGTTTTGCTCAACCAACTGAAGTACAAGAGCGTTTGATTCCTTTGATCGCTAAAGGAAAAAATATCATTGGTCAATCACAAACTGGTTCGGGCAAAACGCATACATTTTTATTGCCTTTATTTCAAAAAATCAATGCGGAAAAAGCCGAAGTACAAGTAGTAATCACTGCACCAAGTCGTGAACTAGCTACTCAAATTTATGATGCTGCTAGTCAGATCGCTAAATTTTCCGATCCAGAGATCCGAGTGACGAATTTTGTAGGTGGAACGGATAAGCAACGCCAATTGAGCCGCTTGAAACATCAACAACCACAGATCGTAGTGGGAACGCCAGGTAGAATCTTGGATATGATGAATGAACAAGCATTAAAAATCCATACAGCATTTGCATTTGTTGTAGATGAAGCAGATATGACACTGGACATGGGCTTCTTGCATGAAGTGGATCAAATTGCTAGTCGCTTGCCTGAAAAACTGCAATTTTTAGTTTTCTCAGCGACGATTCCTGAAAAATTACGACCATTTTTACGTAAATACATGGAAAATCCAATCATTGAAGAAATCAAACCGAAAGCAGTTATTTCAGAAGATATCGAGAATTGGCTGATCTCTACTAAAGGGAAAGATAAAAATCGAATGATCTACCAATTGTTAACAATTGGTCATCCTTACCTTGCGATTGTCTTTGCAAATACGAAACAACACGTGGATGAAATTGCTGATTATTTGAAAAATCAAGGCTTAAAAGTAGCCAAAATCCATGGAGATATCACTCCAAGAGAACGAAAACGGGTGATGCGCCAAGTTCAAAACTTAGAATATCAATACGTGGTTGCGACAGATCTAGCGGCACGTGGCATCGATATTGAAGGGGTTTCTCATGTGATCAATGCAGAAATTCCTGAAGACCTTGACTTCTTTATCCATCGAGTAGGTCGGACTGGACGTAATGGTTTAAAAGGAACTGCGATCACTTTGTACTCACCAAGTGATGAACAAACGATTGACAGTATTGAAAAAATTGGTGTTACATTTGAACCGATGGAAATCAAAAATGATGAAATCATCAAGACTTATGACCGCAATCGTCGGACGAAACGGGAAAAATCCAAAGATACACTGGATCCTACATTGATCGGCTTAGTGAAAAAGAAAAAGAAAAAAATCAAACCTGGATATAAAAAGAAAATCGATTGGGCAATTGCTGAAAAGAACAAAAAAGACCGTAAAATCGAACGCAGACAACAAACTAGAACTGCAAGAAAAAATAAGAAAAACTCCAATAAGTAAGTCAATGACCAGACCCTTTAAAAGAGACGTCATGACTTCAAGCTCAAAGACCAAAGGATTGCATGTCTTCTGCATTCCTTTGGTCTGTTTTTAAGTGTTCATTTAGCAGATAATCTAGTGATAATAGATCTTAAATCAATTCTTTTTGCATCCCTACGCAGGTAATCCCATCCTCGATAAAAGGATCTGTACAAGTCTCGTAACCTTGTTGCTGATAGAAACTAAGGGCAGTCATTTCTGCTACTAGGTAACTTGATAGCAAGCCTTCTTTTTTCGCTTTCTGTTCAGCTAAGGACAACAGCTGACGACCGAAACCTTGTTGGCGATAATTTTTGGCGACGCAAAAACGATCGGGGTTAAGACAAGTGGACGATTTTTTTTGATAACGTAATGTTGCAATTGGAACATTGTTTTCCATTAACAGAAAGTAGTTATCAGAAGTGTCCGTTTCGTCAAATTCTAATTCTGGCAAAATGCCTTGTTCCAGAACAAATACCTGATAACGAAGATAAAAACTCGCCCCTCTGATCCAGGACTTGTTTCCAAAATAAACTTGCATCATCGATTCTCCTTTTGATTAATAGGCGTAATTCAAGCTTAACAAAAAATATTCTAGAAAGAAATAAGAGTTGAAGGAAAAGAGCGGTTGACAGAATAAAATAGAATACGTATACTTGTAAAGTACGAAAAGGACATGGTTTGTTTAAGTCTGACTTACAGAAAATTCTTTCCAGGCTGAAAAAAGAATAGTCAAAAAAACAAATTGCTCCCTTTTTTATTGATAGAAATATCAACGCTACTCAGCGTTATCGAGTTCAAGAGGTAATGATCGAACATCATTGCAACCAAGGTGGTACCGCGAGTTTTCGTCCTTGGCTGTGAGGGTGTTTTTTTGTCGTTTAAAATAAAGAAAGAAGGTAATAAAATGAAACAATTAAGCAGTGCACAAGTTCGACAAATGTTTTTAGATTTCTTCCAATCAAAAGGACACACGATTGAACCTAGCGCATCATTAATTCCAGTCAACGATCCAACGCTTTTATGGATCAACTCAGGGGTTGCTACGTTAAAAAAATATTTTGACGGCTCTGTCGTACCAGAAAATCCACGCATCACAAACGCTCAAAAATCAATTCGTACGAATGACATTGAAAACGTAGGGAAGACAGCACGGCACCACACAATGTTTGAAATGCTTGGGAATTTTTCTATTGGTGATTATTTCAAAAATGAAGCAATCCATTGGGCATGGGAATTTTTAACAAGTCCTGAATGGATGGCATTTGATCCGGAAAAATTATATGTTACCGTTTATCCAAAAGACACAGAAGCAAAACGAATCTGGCATGAAGAAGTCGGCTTACCACTTGATCACATTGTAGATGTTGAAGATAATTTCTGGGATATTGGTGCGGGTCCTTGTGGTCCTGATACAGAAATCTTCTATGATCGAGGCGAAGCATACAATGATGTCGCAGAAGATGATCCAGAAAACTACCCTGGTGGAGAAAACGAACGCTATTTAGAAATTTGGAATCTAGTATTTTCTGAGTTCAACCATAAACCAGATCATACATTTGAACCTTTACCACATAAAAATATTGATACGGGCATGGGGCTGGAACGGATGGTTTCGATCGTTCAAGACGCACCAACAAACTTTGAAACAGACTTGTTCTTACCGATCATTCATGCGGTAGAAAAACTAAGTAACCAAGTAAAATATGGTGAAAACCCGACAACCGACATTTCTTATAAAGTAATTGCGGATCATATCCGAGCATTATCTTTTGCGATTGGAGATGGGGCGCTTCCTTCAAATGAAGGTCGTGGCTATGTTCTTCGTCGTTTATTACGCCGAGCAGTGATGCACGGGAAAAAATTAGGGATCGAAAAAGCTTTCTTATATGATCTTGTTCCAGTAGTTGGCGAAATCATGGTTAGCTATTATCCGGAAGTCCTTCAACAAAAAGAATTTATTGAAAAAGTAGTTCGTACCGAAGAAGAACGTTTCAATGAAACAATCAACGAAGGTCTTGAAATCTTGAATCAAGTGATCGCTGAAGTCAAAAAAGCAAATGGAACAACACTTGCTGGAAAAGATATCTTCAAATTATATGATACTTACGGTTTCCCAGTGGAGTTGACCGAAGAAGTGGCAGAAGATGAAGGCTTGAAAGTCGATCATGAAGGCTTTGAAAAAGAAATGGAAGCACAAAGACAACGTGCGCGTGCTGCTCGTAGTACAGAAAAATCAATGGGAGTCCAATCTGCCCTATTAACAGATATCAAAGTGGATAGTAAATTTATTGGCTATGATCAAGTTGAATCAGACAGCAAACTATTGGTGATTATCAAAGATGAAGAACTAGTGAGTGAATTGTCTGCTGGACAAGGTCAATTGATTTTTGATCAAACACCGTTTTATGCAGAAATGGGTGGACAAGTGGCTGATCAAGGTTGGATCATCAATGCCTCTGGAGAAACGGTTGCGACAGTTGTTGACGTTCAAAAAGCACCGAATGGACAATTTATGCACACCGTAGAAGTGCTTTCAACATTGACTGAAGGCGAAGTTTACCACTTGTTGATCGATGTACCGATGAGAAATCGCATTATCAAAAACCATACAGCGACTCACTTATTGCATAAAGCTTTAAAAGAAGTTTTAGGGGAACATGCAAACCAAGCTGGTTCTTTAGTTGCTCCTGGACATTTACGCTTTGACTTTACTCATTTTGGACAAATCACAGCTGATGAATTAGTAAAAATGGAACGAATCGTTAATGAGAAGATATGGGAAGCAATCCCAGTAGAAACCATCGAAACAGATATCGATACCGCTAAGAATATGGGGGCTATGGCTTTATTTGGTGAAAAATATGGTCAAGAAGTCCGTGTAGTGAACATTGGTGGATGGTCTATCGAACTTTGTGGTGGAACCCATGTAGCAAATACTGAAAATATTGGGATCTTTAAAATCGTTTCTGAATCAGGAATCGGTGCCGGTGTTCGTCGGATCGAAGCTGTAACAAGTAAAGAAGCTTATGAGTTATTGGAAGCAGAAGAAAAACAATTAAAAGAAGTTGCCACAATTGTCAAATCACCTCAATTAAAAGAGGTTGTATCAAAAACAGAACAATTACAACAACAACTAAAAGAACTACAAAAAGAAAATGAACAATTAGCAAGTAAACTAGCGAACCAACAAGCAGGCGATGTTTTTAAAAATGTGGAAACAGTTAGTGGTCATTCAATGATTACTGCACAAGTAAAAGTAAAAGATATGAACCAATTACGTCAATTAGCAGACCAATGGAAACAAAAAAACATTTCCGATATTCTTGTCTTGGCAAATGAACAAGACGGAAAAGTTAGTTTGTTAGTCGCTATGACGAAAGAAGCAAATGATGCTGGGCTAAAAGCTGGTGACTTGATCAAAGCAATTGCACCAAAAGTTGGTGGTGGCGGTGGTGGTCGCCCTGATATGGCGCAAGCAGGTGGGAAAAACCCTGCTGGTATCCCAGATGCTTTATCAGAAGCTAAAACATGGTTGTCTAATCAATAATCAACTTTAAATACTTTTCCAAATAAAATGGGAAAGCGTCGAATAGCTCAGATGATAATAACCTCCTTTTGAAACGGTATTTTATGTTTGGGAGAGAAAAAACTTATTTCAAGGAGCGAATACTTGACCTGGTTTTAGCAAAAAATTGGGAATAGAATGCTTTCATTGAAGCGAGTAAGCGGTCATTTTTTAAACAGCTTTTCATAGTTTAAACACTGATCGCTTATTGCTTAAGGAAGCACCGATAATACTATTTATTTTCATACGTGCTAAAGGGCTCAAGAACGACCTTTTTTGTTCAAGGAGCATTAAATCCTCCTATTTGTTAAAGAAAAGTTCTACCGAATTTGTTTGAAACGGAAATCCCGTTGACAAATTCGGTTTATTTTATGAGAACTGAATGCAACCAATCAGCATTTTCTTTGAGAGTAATTAATTGACAAAAAAGCAAAACCTTTTACGATTAGAACAAAAAGGAGGGGGTAAAATTGAATAGTAAAAATAAAACTTTTCGTTTAGTTTTACGAGCGATTTTATTAGCAATCATTATCGTTCAAGCAATGGTTCCATGGTTAGGGTTTATTCCTTTAGGATTTATTAGTTTGACGATTATTCACATAACAGTTATCGTTGCTGCGGTTGTATTAGGACCGAAAGACGGCATGGTCATTGGTTTGTTTTGGGGGATCGCCACGATCATTCGTGCTTACGCTATGCCTACGACCCCATTTGATACCCTCGTCTTTACCAATCCGATCATTTCAGTTGTTCCTAGAGTGTTAGTTGGCTTAGTTGCAGGAATCATTTTTCACTGGATTTATCAACGTTATCATTCTGTAGTCGTTGGTTCGGTTTTAGCAGGAGTATTTGGCTCACTCGTGAATACACTTTTAGTTCTAGGGTTTATGGGACTGTTTTATACTGGGGCAACTGCTGATGCGTATGGCGTAGATGCGGATCTATTATTTAAAACTTTGGCAGGAGTTGCCGCAATCAATGGGATTCCGGAAGCGATAGGTGCCGGAATCATTACGCCACTGATTGCTAAAGCGCTGTTTGCTGCAACGCCACTCAAACCAGAATAAAGAATAAAGGAAGCGAAAAAGTGTCAAAAGAACAAAAAACGATTAGTGGGCAAGAACGTACCAAAAAAGGTATTATAGCTGGAATCTTAGGTCTTATCTCAAATATGTTATTGTTTGTTGCGAAGTTTATGATCGGCCTTTTTTCTGGCAGTGTTTCGATCATGGCGGATGCTATCAATAGTTTATCCGATACAGCTTCATCCATTTTGACGCTTGTTGGGTTTAAGATTGCTGCAAAACCCGCAGACCAAGAACATCCATTTGGACATGAACGATTTGAATATATCAGTGGCTTATTTGTTTCAATCATCATTACGTATGTAGGGTTTCAATTTTTGGACGCTTCTATACGGAAAATTTTTCGGCCGGAACATTTAGTCCTGACACCGATCGTGTTTCTTGTCCTGATATTTTCGATTCTGTTAAAACTTTTACAAGGACGTATGTACACTAGATTTTCAAAAACAATTCAGTCAGAAGCACTAAAAGCGACAGCCAAAGATAGTTACAATGATGTATCCACGACGTTAGCTGTTTTAGTATCTGCAGGTATCGAAAGATTCACTGGATGGCGTATTGATGGCTATGTTGGTTTTGTCTTAGCCGGGTACATTATTTTTAGTGGGATCATGATGTTACGTGATTTTGTCTATGAATTACTAGGTAGCCGTCCAACAGCTGAAGAAATCAAAACAATGGAAAAACAATTAAGTTCTTATAAATCGATTTTAGGTTTTCATGATCTGTTGGTTCATAATTATGGACCAAATAAAAAGTTTGCTTCTGTTCATATTGAAGTTGACGACAGTTTAAACTTGAATGAAGCACATAAAATCATTGATATTATCGAAAAAGACTTTAAAAAGACTTTGGATGTAGATTTAGTTTGTCATCTAGATCCGGTAGCAATCCATAATGAACAATACCGTAAGATATTGAAACAATTGAGACAAATTATCAAAGAGTTGGGGGAAGAGTTGAGGTTGCACGATTTACGGATCATACGTAAAGGGAAAGAGTTGCAATTCGATATTGTAGTTCCTCAGAATTTCAAGTTACCAGATGATGTTTTAGAAGAAAAGATTCGTCAAGCTATTGAGAAAAAGGTTGGTTCTTTTGAACTCGATATTACTTTTGATCACAATTATCTTCTCTATTAAATCAGAAACTTTAAAAAGACTTTTTAGTAAGTAGCTAAAAAGTCTTTTTTTTTATGGATTTAATTGTTTTTGAAGCGCTTGGCGTGCCAGATTATCCGCCCCTTTATTCTTACTCTCGGGAATCCATTGTAAGATGAGTAAATGGAACTGAGCGAGTAATTGTTGGATCTCATATAGAAGGGAAGAGAAACTTTCGTTGTTCGTGTGGTTTTTGTCGATTGTAGAAACAAGTACTTTGCTATCGGAATAACAGAGAATTGTTTCATTGACCCAGCCTTTTTCCTTTAAAATTTCTAAAGTTTTTAAAAAGACTTCGAATTCAGCTTGATGATTGGAGCCATCCGAAAGTGGGACGGTAAGCTGTTCTTGTTTATTTTTATGGATAATTAAAATGCCTCCACCACTAGGTCCTGGATTGCCTTTTGTGGAAGCATCAATGTATACTTTGATCATAATAAGGAAGCTCTCCTTTTTATAAAAATAGTGTTATGCTATAATTATACCATTACAAATAGATGCGAGGTTAAAGAATGAAAAAAATAATTCGCTGGCAGCCGGAATGGGCGCAGACGATCATCTATTGGTCTTTATCTTTGATCATTTTATTTTTTAGTTTGATTTTATCACTTGAAAACACTAGACCCTATTGGAAAAGTAACTTAGTGATGGGGCTATTTTTAATTTTTCTTTTTCTTGGGTATCGTCGGTCATTTATTTTGAAAAACCATGCAATCAAAATTAAATATGCTGCTTTTTGGAAGGACCAAAATATCCCGCTACAAGATATTGACTCTGTAACACCGGTCAAAAGAGGTGTAAAGATTAAATATGTAGGGAAGGCTGAGCCAACCTTCTATCTGATGCGCAAAAAAAGTCAGACAGCTTTTTTGTCCTACTATTCTGAAGGTAAAGAGCAACAAAGCACTAACAACCAAGTAAATACAACTAGCTGATTGATTTTACTTGTTTAAACCAATTGATTCAGCAGATATAAAATAGCTGCGAGAAAAACATAACTATATATAACCTCTGAGAAAACAAGTCGAAGAATCCGAAGATCATTTTATGATCAGGGTGAGATTCTTCGGCTTGATTGTGTCTTGCTGACGTTTGTATGAACTTGACCTTAGGATAATGGATGATATGATGTTCGACCAGTAACTTTCGATAAAGTAATGGACACCTGACCATTCAACCAAGGGATATATAACTTAATAACATAAAGGATATTATAAAAAAATTGCACTAAATATTTTTTAAAGGAAAAAAAGAAGTAAGATAACATTTTTTCTTATTTATAATAAAACTTACAGAAAAAGTATAAGGAGAAAAACGGACGTGGAAATAAAAAAAATGTTAGAAGATCTCAACCGAATTTGGAAGATAAAAGAAATACGAAGAAAAAGAGGTGCGAAGCTATCGAGACTATGGCGGAGAAACGGTAGGAAGATAGTGAGACTATGGCGGAGGAACGGTAGGAAGATAAAAGGAATATGGAAAACGAGAGGTACAAAACTACGGAGAATGCACTTGGAAAAGCTAAATAAAAGAAAGGAAAATGGCAAAAGAACACAGATGAAAAAAGCACAGACATCAAGAGTGAAACAAGGTAGTTCGAACAATAAACAAGAAATACGTTCGCTATCTGTCCGTGCAACAAATCAAGCGAGTTGGAAAAATGCGCAAATTTCAAGAAATTTTGCGAATCAGCAGAAGGGCTACTCCAGGAGTCAACAGACATCTATCACCTCAACGAGATGAATCTTTCTATGGGTTCACATAGTTTTGATGTCAATCGTTGGATTCAGTGTTTTGAGCAATTAGGAGGGATAAATGGTTGGCAATTTTTAAAAAGAAAACAGCAAAACACAGGGTTATAACCTTCAGGACTTTAAAAATATCATGGCTGGGCTTGATTCGCAGGAAATAACTTCAGGAACCAGTTCAAGAAGATACATAAATGAACGAATCATAAATAGTGAAAGTGATCGTTGAAACTAGTTATTAGAAAAGCTCGGTAAAAAAATGGTATAAAAGCAATCAAAAAAGATTATCAACCAAGGCTATATAACAATCAAGCCCTTGCTCGGATTGTCGGTTCTTTAAATCCGTTGTCTCAATTTAGAAAGATTCTTTTAAAATGGCAATTAATGTTGAAAAGAAAATAATCTGATGCGAAAGACATCATTCACTTGGAAATAAGTGAGAAGGATGCATAGATACAACGATAAGAAATAATAGCGAAGAAAAAAGAAAAGAAATTTGTAAAAGATATTAAAGCAAACGCTAGAAATCAAGTTTTCAATACAGTCGAGCAGTCTTTTTCAAATCATCTGATAAATTCGAGATAACCTTCTTTCGATAGGATTAGAAAACAAACAGAAATATGTATCTTTTTATTGAAAAGTGAGATTTTGTAATATTAGTGAACGTTGTACTGTATGGAAGAGACGCAGCATAAGTTGATTTTCTATCGTTCAAGCAATTATAAAATTATAAAAAAGCCGATACTTTGCAAAGAACATTTTGCGGAGTATCGGTCTTTCTTTAAATTGAATATTTTTGATGCAATCTCTTCTGTTTTGAAGAGAAGTTACTATTGTTGAAACTTTCTTATAAGATCATTTTTTTGACATGAGCGGCTTGTGCCCCACGGTTTCCTTCGATTATTTCAAATTCTACAGATTGATTTTCTTCAAGGGTTTTGAAACCTTCTTCTTCAATTGCAGTAAAATGGACGAATATTTCTTCTGTTTCATCATAACTAATAAATCCATATCCTTTTTTGTTGTCAAACCATTTCACAGTTCCTGTGGTCAAAGCTCTCACGACCTTTCTAAAGTCTGATCATAACTAACATTATAAAGAGTATTTATATATACGTCAATTAAATTAAAAAAGCAATCTTGCCTATTTTGTTTTAAAATAAAAAAAGGTATAATAGATATAACTGAACAAATTCTTTTGTTTTGGGTATAAAGTTCGTGTAAAGGGGTAATTTGATGAAGAGCGATCTACAAATATCACAAGAAACAGAGTTAAAACCGATTATTGAAATTGCGGAAAAATTGGATATCCAACAAGATGACCTGGAGCTTTACGGAAAATATAAAGCGAAAATTGATTTTTCCACCATCAAGAAATTAAAGAAAAAACCAGATGGTCACTTGATTTTAGTTACATCCATCAATCCTACACCAGCTGGAGAAGGTAAATCGACCATCACGGTAGGTCTTGGGGACGCATTGAATCAAATTGGTAAAAAAGCAGTGATTGCGTTAAGAGAACCTTCCCTTGGTCCAGTCATGGGAATCAAGGGTGGTGCTGCCGGCGGAGGCTATGCACAAGTATTACCAATGGAAGATATCAATTTACACTTTACTGGCGATATGCATGCGATTACGTCTGCTAATAACGCATTGTCTGCACTTTTGGACAATCATATCCATCAAGGGAATGAACTGAGAATCGATTCACGTCGTGTGATCTGGAAACGTGTCGTCGATTTGAATGATCGCGAACTGCGAAAAGTGATTGTTGGCTTAGGCGGTCCGATTCAAGGTGTGCCGAGAGAAGATGGCTTTGACATCACCGTAGCAAGTGAAATCATGGCGATTTTATGCTTAGCAACAGACATCGATGATTTAAAAGCTCGTTTAGCTCGAATTGTTGTCGGTTATACCTTTGATCAAAAGCCAGTGACAGCTGGTGATCTCAAAGCAGAAGGCGCATTGGCACTGCTATTAAAAGAAGCGATCAAACCAAACTTAGTACAAACGATTTATGGCACGCCAGCATTTGTCCATGGCGGTCCTTTTGCCAATATTGCTCACGGGTGTAATAGTGTTTTAGCTACCCAAACAGCTCTTAAATTAGGGGAGTATGTGGTGACTGAAGCTGGATTTGGTGCAGATCTAGGTGGAGAAAAATTCCTAGATATCAAAGTTCCGAATTTGAAAAAGGCGCCTGATGCGATCGTGATCGTAGCAACAGTTCGTGCATTGAAAATGCATGGCGGTGCAACTAAAGAAGAGTTGAAAACGGAAAATTTAGCAGCATTGGAAAAAGGATTCAGTAATTTAAAACGTCATATCCACAATATGGAGAAATACCATATCCCAGTAATTGTTGCAATCAACGAGTTCGTGACAGATACGGAAGCTGAATTTACTTTGTTAGAACGTCTTTGCGAAAATCAAGGGGTGATCGTAAAACGAGCAAGTGTTTGGGAGCATGGCGCAGACGGTGGAATTGAACTTGCCAAAGCGGTCGTTCGTGCGATTGATAGTCAGCAAGCAGATTATCAGCCCCTGTATCAACCGACAGCGACTATTGAAGAAAAAGTGGCAACGATCGTCCAAGAGATTTATGGTGGAAAAGGTGTCAATTTTAGTAAAAAAGCAAAAAAACAAATCGATGAGTTTGTCCTTAATGGTTGGGATAAACTGCCAATTTGTATGGCGAAAACCCAATATTCATTTTCTGACGATCCGACACTTCTAGGCGCTCCTGAAGGATTTACGATTACCATCAGAGAGTTCGTTCCCAAATTAGGAGCTGGGTTTATCGTTGCGCTAACAGGAGATGTCATGACTATGCCGGGACTTCCCAAAAAGCCAGCTGCATTGAATATGGATGTTACCAGTGATGGGGAAGTACTGGGATTATTCTAAAAAAGAAAGAGGATAGGGTGCTCCATAAAAAAGCCATCTATCAAAAATGATTAGTGAGAATACCTAAAATTAGGTAAAGGCTCCCTTTCGATCAAAAAAAGGATAAAGTCAGCTCTTGTATATGTTCATACAAGGGCTGACTTGTTTTTATACATATTGTGTTAGTCAACAAGTAAATAATGGCGGTTTCACGGATGATTTTGAGTTCAAAACAGCTTTTTATGATAGCAATCATATGTCTAAAATAAAATGATTTATAATCATTGTGAAGAAAACGTTTTCTTTAATACTAAAATAGGAGTGCAAATTTTTGAAAGAGTATTTATTTAGAACAATTTTGGTGTCTACGTCACTTTTGACTTTAGGAACTGCTGTAACTCCGTGTGTTCCAGTATTAGCCGATGAAACGAATAGTTCTGGCATAGCAATTTGTAGTGATGATGAGTACTATGTATTAGACGAACCATCGATTCAGACAAAAACTTGGTCACAACCTCAAAGTTGGCGTATTTCTAAAGGAAATCGTACATATTCGGGTACAGAAACCCACAATAGAAAAACCACATTATCAATTGGTGCAACGATCTTCGGAATGAATATTAAAATCGGGAACGAATACTCAGTAAACGGAAAATTCAAGAAGTATCGTCAAAATTCAAGAATAACGGTCACTTACCGAGTTTATCGTAAAGTAGACAATAAATATATTCGTACTCAAACTGCTACAGCAAATACACAATATATTGATTATGTAGCAATATGATACATAGGAATACTAAGAAACATTGGAAATTCATTCTTTGCTTGAGTTACTTTATTATTTATTTTATGATCCCAAATATAGGGATCCCAATCAAATATGATTTCATATTTGATTGGATTTCTTGGTTTCCGTTGATCCTAAGTTTTATGTTTTTGGTGTTGTTCCACCAGCTTCTCTATCAATCATTAGTAGAAATACAATGGCTGAAACTCATATTTATAGCAGTCTTTTGTATCGTTAGTATTATTGTCATTAATACTGCTTTGCCTGATACAAATAGCTTACCCCTAAATTCTTTAGCTAATAGTGAATTGAAAAAATATATAATAAGTGCTACAACGTACGGTGTATTTTTAGAAGAAATAATTTTTAGATTTAGTCTAATCAGCTTACATTCTGACAGGAAAACAAAGGCTTCTCTCCTCATAATCTCTTCATTCTTGTTTTCAATCGTACACGGAGGAAATTTCAACCTTTTTTTCTGCGGCGTTCTATTTGGATTCGTTTATATAAAAACTTCTAATGTGTGGTACGCCATATTGACCCATGTTTTTTATAATGGTGTGGGTATATTTCTTTTTTTATTCTTTACTTAGTTGTTGCAAAGCAATGAACGATAAAGTAGTTAAAGCAAGTGGAGGTTTACAAAAAGTGAGGTTGAAAAAAATACTTCTAAACAGTAAAAAAGGATGACACAATTATTCATTACGGATAGTTGTGTCATCCTTTTATTTTCGAGCGAACATCTTTAATGGATATATAAGGAGTGAAAACGATGTTACAACAGATTTCTAATAGTTTTTCTGGTTGGCTACTTTTACTGTACTCGCTGCATTTGAGCAAAAAATGTCTATAAATTAGTTAAATATAGGGAACTCAAACACTTTGAGACATCTACTTTCTTGTTCGGGTGTTTTACGGTATACTAAGAAAGCATCAGGAGGAGGGGCGTTATGGACGTACGAGTGACAAGACGAACAGGTTTTTATGGCATGGGTAGTCCGATCCAACTGCGGATCAATGGAAAGAAAAAAGGACAATTGAATCATAATCAATCGGTTTTACTTAAGTTAGAAGCACCTTTTACAATGCAAGTTTCGTTTTATTGGTTAAAAAGTCCAGTGTATACAATAACGCATCCGTCCAAAGGATACGTCATTACAATGAATCTCTTATTGTTACAGATTTATCCCTTTTTATTTTTAGGAAGTGGATTAAGCGCATTGTGGTTACACAATCTAATTTATAGTATGTTCGTGGTACTTGTAATGATTGGCTTCTTTTTTTTCATCAAAAACCAAGCCTATGTAATCAAGGAGGAGAAAGATGGCAAACTCTGATATTTTTTTAAGTAGTTTTAATCGGATCGAAAAATGGATGAGAGATGAAATGGGTAACGCCCGCAATATGGGATTTACTGAGTTAGTTCGGCGACTTGCCCAACGCAAAAAAGCAGTGATTCGTCAATATGAAGAAGATTTGCTTCAGCTGGCGCAGTTACGAAATGCCATTGTTCACGATCGGATTGCTGTGGATTTTGTGATTGCTGAACCCAATGATTGGGCAGTCAATAAGATCCAGCAGATTGAAGAAGACTTGATTCGTCCAGCAAAGGTTTTACCTCGCTTTGCGAAACATGTCACAGGTTTTGAACGAGATCTTCCTTTACTTGATTTGTTAGGAACGGTTGCCAAAAAACGATACTCACAGTTTCCTTTATATAATAAAGGGAAATTCGTAGCGCTTGTGACATTGCGGGTCATTGGTTTTTGGCTAGCAAAGGAAAGTCAAAAAGGGACCATTGATTTAACAGATAAAAAAGCGGCTGATTTGATTTTTAGTGATGGCAAATATACGAATTATCGTTTTGTAGCTGAACATACTTATGTTTATGAAGTGGAAACAATGTTTCGGGAACAAGGAACTCTAGAAGCAGTCCTGATTACCAAAGATGGTCATCCTGACGGCAACTTACTGGGGATCATTAGACCTAGAGATATTTATCAACAAATAGAAAAGGAATGATTTTTTGTTAGCAATTTATTTTATGATCAGTGGATTATTAGTGGCTCTTGATCAGTGGGTCAAATGGTGGATCGTCAATGATTTATCTTTAGGCGAAACGAAGACATTGATTCCAGGCGTCTTATCGTTGAATCATATACGCAATACTGGGGCAGCTTGGAGTATGCTTGAAGGGAAGATGTGGTTTTTCGTCATAATCACAGTGGTTGCTGTCATTGTTGTTGTGACATTGATGGTCAAGAATCGCAAACAGGGCAATCGATGGTTGCTGACAGGGTTAAGTTTTATTTTAGCAGGAGCTATTGGGAATTTTATTGATCGTGTAAGACTGGGATATGTCGTCGATATGTTCCAAACAGATTTTATGAATTTTCCGATCTTCAATGTAGCTGATATGACACTTGTTTGTGGTGTGATTCTTATTTTGATATACATTATTTTAGATGAAAAGGAACAAGGGAAAAAATGACAGAATTAAACGCAACGATTCAAACAGAAACAGGACGGATCGATAAAGTACTCACAGGTTTATTCAACGATTATAGTCGTTCACAAATCCAGCTTTGGCTCAAAGATGGTGCCGTTTCGGTCAACGGACAAGTGGTGAAAGCAAATTATAAAGTGAAGAAAAATGATGAAATCGTGATCGCTGTGCCAGAACCAGAGACCCTTTCAATTGAAGCAGAAGACATTCCATTAGAAATCGTTTATGAAGACGAAGCGGTTGCTGTTGTCAACAAACCACAAGGCATGGTCGTCCATCCTTCAGCAGGTCATCCGAATGGTACGATGGTCAATGCTTTAATGTATCATGTAAAAGACCTTTCGTCGATCAATGGTGTGATCCGTCCAGGGATCGTCCATCGAATCGATAAAGATACTTCAGGTTTGTTGATGGTAGCGAAAAATGATTTAGCACATGAATCTTTGGCCAAGCAATTAAAAGATAAAACTTCTTTACGTAAATACGTAGCGTTAGTCCATGGAGTGATTCCTCATGAAAAAGGAACGATCAACGCACCGATCGGTCGATCAAAAGTGAACCGTAAAATGCAGGCAGTCAGAGAAGATGGCAAACCAGCCGTGACCCATTTTGATGTCTTGGAACGATTCAATGATTTTACGTTGGTGGAGTTGACGTTAGAAACAGGTAGGACCCATCAGATCCGTGTGCATATGAAATATATAGGCTATCCTTTAGCTGGAGACCCAGTTTACGGACCAAGTAAGACATTGAAAGGAAATGGACAATTTCTTCATGCGAAGCTCTTAGGCTTTACCCATCCAATCACAGGTCAGGAAATGGTCTTTGAAGCACCGCTTCCTACAATCTTTGAAAAAACTTTAGAAAAACTAAGGAAAAGTGTTGCATTTTGATTTAGATAACGGTATAGTATTTAACAACGAAAGCATAAAAACTTCATATCAGTTCCTTTAAGTTTAGTCCCGTGAGGCTAAGAAGGGTGTGGGTAAGAGAGCTATGGTGCGCCATAACATCGATTACTCAATGACGTAGTATAACTATCAGTGTATCTAAATGTACACTCAGTCTAGACATTCCTCCTGTCCTCTTAGGGCAGGAGTTTTTTTGTGTATAAAAAAGGAGGAAACAAACATGCAAGCAAAAGAAGTTGTGGATCAAGTAACCATGAAGCGGGCATTGACACGTATCACGTATGAAATCATTGAAAGAAATCAGACGATTCAAGATGTTGTCTTAATTGGGATAAAAACAAGAGGGATTTACATCGCATCAAGAGTTGCCGATCGTTTGAAGCAACTTGAAGGCATCGAAGTTCCGGTCGGAGAGCTGGATATCACATTGTATCGTGATGATAAAAAAGAAACACCAGCTGAAGCAGAACTTCATTCTTCAGATATTCCCGTTTCACTAGAAGGAAAAGAAGTGATTTTGATCGATGACGTCCTTTACACTGGACGAACGATTCGAGCAGCGATGGACGCAGTAATGGACTATGGTCGTCCTAGAAAAATTTCTCTGGCTGTCTTAGTAGACAGGGGACATCGAGAGTTACCGATTCGAGCAGACTATGTTGGGAAAAACATTCCCACAGCAAAAACAGAAGAAATCTTAGTCGAAATGCAAGAACTTGACGGCAAAGATCGAATCATGATTTTGAAAGAGGAAGAATAGAGGAGCAATTGATATGTCAGAACAGAAAAAATTCCATAATCACGATGCGGTTTTAGATATCCACGATCGCCCAAAAACAGGACATTGGATCGGCTTAAGTTTACAACATCTCTTTACGATGTTTGGTGCTACTGTACTTGTGCCGATTTTAGTGGGGATCGATCCAGGGATTGCCTTAGTCAGCTCAGGATTAGGAACATTAGTTTATCTTTTTACTACTAAAGGAAAGATTCCAGCCTACTTGGGTAGTAGCTTTGCCTTTATCGCAGCTATGCAAATGCTGATGAAGACTGACGGTTACCCAGCGATCGCCCAAGGAGCCGTAACGACTGGTCTGGTTTACTTGATCGTCGCATGGATCATCAAAAAGATCGGTTCAGCATGGTTGGACAAAATTTTACCACCGATTGTCGTTGGTCCCGTGATCATGGTAATCGGTTTGGGGTTAGCAGCGAATGCTGCAACGAACGCAATGTATAACCAAGGCAACTATGATTTTAAATATATAGCCGTGGCACTGATCACTTTAGCATTGACGATTTTCTTCAACATGTGGCTAAAAGGATTTTTAGGACTTATTCCAATTTTGTTAGGGATCATTTGCGGCTACCTCGTTGCTTTACTCTTCGGAATCGTCGATACAAAGCCGATCGCTGATGCTGCATGGTTCGCTTTACCAAACTTCGAGATTCCATTTGTTCAATATGAACCCAAGCTTTACTTAGGAGCAATCACGACGATGGCACCTATCGCTTTCGTTACGATGACGGAACACATTGGACACTTGATGGTCTTGAATAAATTAACCAAACGTAATTTCTTTGAAGAGCCAGGTTTACACAAAACATTGATGGGAGATGGCTTAGCGCAGATCGTCGCAGCTTTCGTCGGTGGTCCTCCAGTTACAAGTTATGGGGAAAATATCGGTGTGTTAGCAATCACTCGTGTACACAGCGTATTCGTCATCGGTGGTGCAGCAGTTTTCGCTGTGATTTTAGGATTTGTGGGCAAATTAAGCGCTTTGATCTTAAGTATCCCCGGACCCGTAATTTCCGGAATCAGCTTTATCTTGTTCGGAGTGATCGCAGCGAGTGGAATGAAGATTTTGATCGAAAATAAAATCGATTTTGATAAAAAGAAAAATCTGTTGATTGCTTCAGTGATCTTAGTGGTCGGAATCGGCGGCTTGGTTTTTGAAGTAGGCACCTTCACGTTATCAGCAATGGCTTTAGCAACTGTACTTGGTATCATTCTGAATCTTATCTTACCCGAAACTTCACGTAGCGAAGAAAAATAAGGAGGAACTATCATGATCATCAAATCAGAACGCATTAGTTTAAAACATTTATTGACAGTGGAAGCTTTAACGGATCAAGAAGTCATGGGCTTGATCCGACGAGGTCAAGAGTTTAAACAAGGAGCAAACTGGACACCACAAAAACCGCAATACTTTGCGACGAATCTGTTTTTTGAAAATAGTACTCGTACGCATAAGAGCTTCGATGTAGCCGAAAAGAAACTAGGCTTAGAAGTGATTGAATTTGAAGCGAGTACGAGTTCTGTACAAAAAGGGGAAACCCTTTATGATACGGTCTTGACGATGTCTGCGCTCGGTGTGGATGTTGCAGTAATCCGCCATGGAGATGAAAATTACTATGATGAATTAATCCAAAGTAAAACGATCCAATGCTCGATTATCAATGGTGGTGACGGAAGTGGCCAACATCCAACACAATGCTTACTTGATTTGATGACGATCTACGAAGAATTTGGTTACTTTGAGGGATTGAAAGTAGCAATCGTTGGGGATATCACACACTCACGAGTAGCAAAATCAAACATGCAAATGCTGAAACGATTAGGAGCACAAGTCTTCTTTTCAGGTCCACGCGAATGGTACGATGAAGAATTTGAAGTCTATGGGCACTACCTGCCATTAGATGAATTATTAGAACAAGTGGATGTCATGATGATGCTTCGCGTACAACATGAACGTCATGATGGGAAAGAAAGTTTTTCAAAAGAAGCCTATCACCAAGAGTATGGATTAACAGTCGAACGTGCGAAGAAATTACAAAAGCATGCGATCATCATGCACCCAGCGCCAGTCAATCGTGATGTCGAATTAGCTGACTCCCTTGTGGAAGGACTACAATCACGAATCGTACAGCAAATGAGCAATGGCGTCTTTGTTAGAATGGCGATCTTAGAAGCAGTACTAAACGGAAAAGCGTAAAGCTAGGAGGAAGAAAAGATGAAAACACTCATTAAAAACGGTCAAATCAATACACGAAAGAATGAAACAACACCTGCAGAAATTTGGATCGAAAACGGAAAAATCAAAGCAATCGGCGAAGGATTTTCCGAGGCTGAATTTGATGAAGTGTTTGATGCCAAAGGACAACTGATCACACCTGGTTTAGTGGACGTCCATGTCCATTTAAGAGAGCCAGGATTTACATACAAGGAGACGATTGCAGCTGGTACTAAAGCAGCAGCAAGAGGCGGCTTTACAACTGTTTGTGCCATGCCTAATCTGAACCCTGTACCTGATACCCCGGAAAAATTAGAACAGGTCTATGACTTGATCAAACGAGATGCTGTGGTCAAAGTCTTGCAATATGCACCGATCACTGAAAATCTTCGAAGTGAAGTCTTAGTGGATCAAGAAGCGATGATTAAAGCAGGAGCATTTGCATTTACGAATGATGGCGTGGGTGTTCAGACCGCAGGAACAATGTATCAAGCCATGAAAGAAGCAGCAAAAAATAACAAAGCACTGGTAGCACATACGGAAGATGAATCATTACTATTCGGTGGAGTGATGCATGCTGGTGATAAAGCAAAAGAACTAGGTTTGCCAGGTATTTTAAGTGTAACTGAATCCTCACAAATCGCACGGGATCTCCTTTTAGCTGAAGCAACAGGTGTGCACTATCACGTCTGTCACGTTTCTACCAAGGAAAGCGTGCGGGTCATTCGTGATGCCAAAAAAGCGGGTATCCACGTTACAGCAGAGGTTTCTCCCCATCATTTGATCTTGATTGATGAAGATATCCCCGAAGACTTCGGCTTTTGGAAAATGAATCCCCCATTAAGAGGAAAGGAAGATCGAGAAGCGTTAATCGAAGGACTTCTTGATGGAACGATTGATTGTATTGCGACTGACCACGCGCCACACGGATTAGAAGAAAAAAGCAAAAGTTTCTTAGAATCACCATTTGGGATCGTAGGAAGTGAGACAGCTTTCCAACTGATTTATACGCACTTTGTTGAAACCAATCGTTTCACACTCGAACAAGTGATCAACTGGATGGCTACCAAGCCAGCGGAAATCTTCAAGTTAGAGGCTGGGACATTGACAGTTGGGGCACCAGCTGACGTAGCTGTTTTCGATATTGAACACTCAAGTACAATCGATAAGAAAGATTTCTTATCGAAAGGCGAAAACACACCTTTTGTTGGATGGAACGTCAAGGGCGAAACATTAGGAACATTCGTTGATGGAAAATTGGCGTGGCACAAAGGGGAGTGAAGCAAATGGAACGATTATTGATTTTAGAAGATGGGACAGTTTTTAAAGGAAAAGCATTTGGAGCGAATAATAATGTGTTTGGCGAGATCGTGTTTACTACCAGCATGACAGGCTATCAAGAAACGATCACAGACCAAAGTTTCAATGGACAAATCATTACCTTTACGTATCCGATGGTGGGAAATTACGGTGTCAACCGTGATGATTATGAATCCATCGCACCAACTTGCAAGGGCGTAGTCGTCAAAGAACATGCGAGAGTGGCTTCTAATTGGCGGAGTCAAATGACATTGGACGAGTTTTTGAAACGAAAAGGTATCCCTGGAATTTCAGGGATCGATACTCGGGCCTTGACACGAAAAATCCGTCAAGTTGGAACGATGAAAGCGAGTATCGTGGATGCTGGTGATTCCTTTGAACATGCTTATGACCAATTGAAAGCGACCGTTTTAGCTACAAACCAAGTGCAACAAGTCTCAACGAGTAAACCATATCCAAGTCCTGGAACTGGAAAAAATGTGGCTGTCATTGATTTTGGTTTGAAACATAGTATTTTGCGTGAACTAAGTAAAAGAAACTGCAATTTAACCGTATTACCTTATAATACGGATGCAAAAACAATTCTTTCCCTAGCACCAGATGGCGTCATGCTGACGAATGGACCAGGAGATCCAAAAGACGTACCAGAAGCTATTGAAATGATTCGAGAAATCCAAGGGAAAATACCAATTTTCGGGATCTGTTTAGGGCATCAATTGTTTGCCTTAGCTAATGGTGCGGATACCTATAAAATGAAATTTGGTCATCGTGGCTTGAATCATCCTGTCCGAGAAATCGCGACTGGAAGGATCGATTTTACTTCTCAAAATCACGGCTATGCTGTGGATGAAAAAACAGTTGATCCAGATCAGTTGCTGATCACCCATGTAGAAGTAAATGATGGGACTGTGGAAGGAATTAGACATCGTCATTATCCAGCGTTTAGCGTCCAATTCCATCCTGATGCAGCTCCCGGTCCACATGATGCGCTTCATTTATTTGATGAATTTATGGAAATGATGGATGCAGGAGAGGAGAAATAAACATGCCAAAACGTACAGATATCAAAAAAATTATGGTGATTGGATCAGGTCCGATCATCATTGGTCAAGCGGCGGAATTTGACTATGCCGGAACCCAAGCTTGTCTTGCTTTGAAAGAAGAAGGATATGAGGTCGTTTTAGTAAATTCCAATCCCGCAACGATCATGACTGATCAAGAAATTGCCGATCAAGTGTATATCGAACCGATCACACTAGAATTTGTTTCAAGGATCTTGCGAAAAGAACGTCCTGATGCTTTGTTACCGACATTAGGCGGACAAACAGGCTTGAACATGGCAATGGAACTAGCAGAATCTGGTATTTTAGATGAACTAGGCATTGAGCTGTTAGGGACAAAATTATCTGCTATCAATCAAGCAGAGGATCGTGATTTATTTAAAAAGTTGATGGAAGAACTGAATCAACCAATCCCCGAATCTGAAATCGTCACAACTGTTGAAGAAGCGGTCGAATTTGCTAATAAAATTGGCTATCCAATCATCGTTCGTCCCGCTTTCACATTAGGTGGAACGGGTGGTGGAATGTGTAAAAATGAAGAAGAACTTCGAGTGATCGCAGAAAATGGTCTGAGCCTTTCTCCAGTGACCCAATGTTTGATCGAACGCAGTATTGCAGGATTCAAAGAAATTGAATACGAAGTTATGCGTGACTCGGCTGATAATGCCATTGTTGTTTGTAACATGGAAAATTTTGACCCAGTGGGTATCCACACAGGCGATTCGATCGTCTTCGCCCCAAGTCAGACCCTTTCAGATCATGAATACCAGCTGTTGCGTGATGCATCATTAGCGATTATTCGTGCATTGAAAATCGAAGGCGGCTGCAATGTCCAACTTGCACTTGATCCACATAGCTTCAATTATTATGTGATCGAAGTTAACCCACGTGTTTCACGCTCTTCTGCTTTAGCAAGTAAAGCAACTGGTTACCCGATTGCAAAATTAGCGGCTAAGATCGCTTTAGGTTTAACACTAGATGAAATGAAGAATCCGGTAACTGGAACGACTTATGCAGAATTTGAACCAGCTTTGGACTACGTCGTTGCTAAGATTCCTCGTTGGCCATTCGATAAATTTGAGAATGGGGAACGAGTTTTAGGAACTCAAATGAAAGCAACTGGCGAAGTAATGGCGATTGGTCGTAACATTGAAGAATCCCTATTAAAAGCTGTCCGCTCTTTAGAGATCGGGACACACCATTTGGAAATACCAGAACTAAACATGATCGATGATAGTGAATTGATCGAAAAAGTCGTCCGTGCCCAAGATGATCGCTTATTCTATGTCGCAGAGGCGATTCGCCGCGGCTATCCAATTGAAGAATTGGCGGAGTTGACAAAGATCGATTTGTTCTTTTTAGACAAGTTGCTCCATATCGTTGAACTAGAAACTGAACTGTTGGAACACCCGCAGGATGAAAACGTCTTACGTACTGTGAAACAAAACGGGTTTACGGATCAAAAGATTGCTGAACTGTGGAAAACTGAAGCAAAGCAGATCAGAGAGCTTCGTGAAAAATCCGACATCAAACCCGTATACAAAATGGTCGATACGTGTGCGGCTGAATTTGCTTCACAGACGCCTTATTTTTACAGCTCATACGAAGTTGAAAATGAAAGTGAACGATCCGAAAAAGATTCTGTTCTTGTCTTAGGCTCTGGACCCATTCGAATCGGTCAAGGGGTCGAGTTTGACTATGCAACGGTCCATTCAGTTAAAGCGATCCAACAAGCAGGTTATGAAGCCATTATCATGAATAGCAATCCCGAGACAGTTTCAACCGATTTCTCGATCTCTGATAAACTGTACTTTGAACCACTGACTTTTGAAGATGTGATGAATGTCATTGAACTTGAACAACCGATTGGGGTAATCGTCCAGTTTGGTGGTCAGACAGCTATCAATTTAGCGGAGCCATTAGTTCAAGCGGGCGTCAAAATTTTAGGTACTACAATTGAAGATCTAGATCGAGCTGAAAACCGTGATTTATTTGAACAAGCCTTAAGAAGCCTGGAAGTACCTCAACCACTAGGTGATACTGCAACTAGTAAAGAAGAAGCAGTAGGGATCGCTTCAAAAATCGGTTATCCTGTTCTTGTCAGACCAAGTTATGTCTTGGGCGGTCGAGCAATGGAAATCGTTGAAAATCAACAAGATTTGGAAGATTATATGGAACATGCAGTGAAAGCTTCCCCAGAACATCCTGTTTTGATTGACCGTTATTTGCTTGGAAGTGAATGTGAAGTAGATGCCATTTGTGATGGGGAAACAGTTCTAATCCCTGGGATCATGGAACACATTGAACGTGCAGGGGTCCATTCGGGGGATTCCATGGCTGTTTATCCGCCACAAGCACTCTCAGCAGAGATCAAACAAACCATTGAAGACTATACGATTCGCTTAGCTCGTGGTTTAAACTGTATCGGTATGATGAATATCCAATTCGTGATCCACGACAATCAAGTTTACGTGATCGAAGTTAATCCTCGTGCAAGTCGAACGGTTCCGTTTTTAAGTAAAGTTACAGGAATACCAATGGCTCAAATCGCCACAAAAGCGATCTTAGGTGAAAAGTTAAGTGACTTAGGCTTTACGAATGGCTTATATCCAGAATCAAACGCTGTCCATGTGAAAGCTCCTGTGTTCTCGTTTACTAAATTGCAACAAGTGGATACCTACTTAGGTCCTGAAATGAAATCTACTGGAGAAGTCATGGGCTCTGATCAAAACTTAGATAAAGCACTATACAAAGCGTTTGAAGCATCAGGTCTACGCCTGCCAGATTATGGTGCCGTCTTGTTCACGATCGCTGATGAAACTAAAGAAGAAGCGTTAGCGCTAGCTAAACGTTTTTCAGAAATTGGTTACAGCCTATTAGCTACCAAGCATACGGCAGCTTATTTTGAAAAAAATGGGCTGATCGTCACGCCTGTTGCTAAAATCTCTGAAAAAGCAACGGAGAAAAATGTTGTTGAGTTGATTCGAGAAGGAAAAGCACAGGTCGTTGTTAATACCATCGATAAAGATCGAGGAAATGCCTCGAAAGACGGATTTATCATTCGCCGAGAAGCAGTTGAACATGGTATTCCTTTATTTACTTCATTAGATACAGCGGATGCGATCATTCGGGTAATGGAGTCTCGAGCTTTTTCAACACAAGCGATTTGATCAGCATGTTCTAAAATGACAGTTCCTATAATGATTAAGTAATAGTTAAAATAGCTTGTAGGCACCTAAACAGAGATAAAAGTGATCATTTTCGTTCGCCTTGTTACTGACATTGGCTGAAAGGATCACTTTTGTCGAGATGTTTGGCAATGAAAAAATCCCAAAGAGGAGAGCAGATATGAAGCAAGAAGTCATGACAATCATTCAACAAACACAACTAGCACCACGTATTTATGAATTGACTTTAAAAGGAGAATTGGTCAAAGAAATGTCAATACCTGGGCAGTTTTTGCATATTCGAGTACCTAGAGCAGATTTGCTTTTACGCCGCCCCATCAGTATCCATTCGATTGATCAACAAAACTACACTTGCCAGATCATCTATCGAATCGAAGGTGAAGGAACGAAAGAATTTTCTACGTTGAAAGCTGGCGATTCTTTAGACGTTTTAGGGCCATTAGGCAATGGCTTTGATCTATCTGGGTTGTCCGCAGGAGAGGAAGTGTTCATCGTAGGGGGAGGAATTGGCATCCCACCTTTATATGAATTAGCCAAACAACTGACTACACGTGGCATAAAAGTGACTAATTTTTTAGGATTTGCATCAAAAGAAGTCATGTACCATGAAGCAAAGTTTCATGAATTAGGTGAAACCAGAGTAGCGACGGATGATGGTACCTATGGGATCCATGGAAACGTCGGAAATCTGCTAATGAGTACTCACAAGCAACCAAAAGCTGTCTTTGCTTGTGGTGCGAATGGTCTCTTAAAAACAGTCGAACAACTTTTTGCGGATCATCCAAATGTCCAATTATCATTAGAATCACGAATGGCTTGTGGTATCGGTGCTTGTTATGCGTGCGTTTGTCATCGACCGGATGATGAAACTGGAACAAAAAGTGTCAAGGTTTGTGACGAGGGGCCAATTTTTAAAGTAGGAGAGGTTGTCTTATGAGTAATCCCTTAGCAGTTAAGCTCCCGGGTTTGGAATTGAAAAATCCGATCATGCCAGCCAGTGGATGCTTTGGATTTGGGAAAGAATATGGGAAATATTACGATTTGAATCAATTAGGGTCGATCATGGTCAAGGCGACAACGCCGCATGCAAGGTTTGGTAATCCCACCCCACGTGTGGCGGAAACACCCTCCGGTATGTTGAATGCGATCGGATTGCAAAATCCCGGTCTGGAAGTTGTCATGAATGAACTGTTACCAGAATTAGCTGTCTATCCAGATTTACCTATCATTGCGAATGTCGCTGGTGCCTGTGAAGAAGACTATGTCGAGGTTTGTCGTAAAATTGGAGAAGCGCCGAATGTCAAAGCGATCGAGTTGAATATTTCTTGCCCAAATGTCAAACATGGCGGCATTGCCTTTGGGACAGACCCAGACGTTGCCTTTCAATTGACACAAGCTGTCAAAAAGGTTGCAAGTGTACCAGTTTATGTGAAACTTTCCCCTAATGTGACGGATATCGTGCCCATTGCACAAGCAATCGAAAGTGGAGGGGCAGATGGCTTTACGATGATCAATACACTACTTGGTATGCGGATTGATCTGAAAACACGTCAACCTATTTTAGCCAACCAGACAGGCGGTCTTTCTGGTCCTGCGATCAAACCAGTGGCGATTCGTTTGATCCATCAAGTCGCCGCTGTTTCCGAGTTACCGATCATTGGTATGGGCGGTGTCCAAACTGTTGACGATGTCTTAGAGATGTTCATGGCAGGAGCCAGTGCCGTGGCAGTAGGAACAGCTAATTTTACGGATCCGTACATTTGTCCGAAACTGATTGAAGAACTACCCGTACGAATGGCAGAATTAGGGATCGAATCCCTCCAACAACTAATCAAAGAAGTAAGAGAGGAACGAATGAAATGAACCAACGACCAATTATTGCTTTAGACTTTTCGACGTGGCAAGAAGTGGAACAATTTATGCAACTATTCCCTGAAGAGGAAAAATTATTTGTAAAAATCGGAATGGAATTATTTTATCAGGAAGGACCGATTATTGTTCGTTGGTTGAAAGATGCCGGACATGAAGTATTTTTAGACTTGAAACTTCATGATATCCCTAATACGGTGGAAAAAGCCATGCGTGGGTTAGCAAAACTAGGCGTGGATATCACTTGTGTCCATGCAGCTGGCGGAATCAAAATGATGCAAGCGGCACTACGTGGGCTAGAAGAAGGAACGCCTGCTGGCAAAAAACGCCCATTGTTGTTAGCGATCACTCAGCTTACTTCAACGAGTGAAGCGGATATGCATCATGATCAATTGATTCAAGTTCCCTTAGAAGAAAGTGTGATCCATTATGCGAAATGTGCCGAAGCAGCTGGACTGGATGGCGTTGTTTCTTCTGCCTTAGAAGTGAGTGGCATCAAAGCAGCCACCCGCCAAGATTTCATTTGTCTTTCTCCGGGTATCAGACCAGAAGGAAGCGTCGCAGGTGATCAAACGAGGATCGTCACGCCTGCCCAAGCTCGAGGAATTGGTTCAACGTTTATCGTGGTTGGACGACCAATCACTCAAGCGAAAGATCCCTACCAAGCCTATCAAACAATCAAAGAAGAATGGAGTCGATCAATTTGAATACGATTGAAAAGAACATTGCCAAAGATTTGTTAGCTATTGAAGCGGTTTTCTTAAGCCCAAATGAACCATTCACGTGGGCAAGTGGACTAAAAAGCCCGATTTATTGTGACAACCGCATCACGATGAGTTATCCAAAAGTCAGAAAAGCAATTGCTCAAGGGTTAGCAGAAAAAATCAAGCAAGCATTCCCTGACGTGGAAGTCATTGCTGGTACAGCAACAGCAGGAATCCCCCATGCGGCATGGGTGGCAGAAATCTTGGACTTGCCAATGGTTTATATTCGTAGTAAAGCGAAAGATCACGGTAAAGGCAATCAAATCGAAGGACGGATTTTTGAAGGTCAAAAAATGGTTGTGATCGAAGATTTGATCTCGACAGGCCAAAGCGTTTTAGAAGCAACGGAAGCAGCCAAAAGAGAAGGCGCTAATGTATTAGGCGTAGCAGCGATCTTTACGTATGAACTACCAACAGGTGAAGAAAATTTTGCCAAAGCAGAGTTACCACTATTTACTCTCACGAATTATTCTGTCTTGATCGAAACAGCGTTAGCCGAAAAATATATTGATGAAGCGGAATTAGCCTTGTTAAAAGAATGGAAAAAGAATCCAGCGGACTGGTTAAAACAGTAACGAAGGATACGAAGATGGAACAAAAACAAAAGACTCAAAAAAGGGCTTTCGTTGAACAAAATCCATGGTATACTAGGATCAAACAAAACAACTGAATGAAACAAAGGAAGCATCCAAGACGAAAGTTTTGCTATGGACGAGTAGCGCGATTACGAAATTTCGTAAGAAAAAAATTTCTGCGAGGTTTTAGAGCTATGTTGTTTTGAATGCTTCCAAAACGTTGCGCAGAGATCATAGGTGCTAAGACCTGTTTTAGAGCTATGTTGTTTTGAATGCTTCCAAAACACGGACAAGGTAAGAAATTTATCGCTGAAAGTTTTAGAGCTATGTTGTTTTGAATGTTTCTGAACTAATAGTTGCTGTGCTTCGCTTGTCGTTTTTAAGGCGAGGAGCTTACACAGAGTTGGTTTTGAATCTTATGATTATTTTGATGGAAACTAGAGTTGTTTTTCTGGTTTCTATTTTTTTATAGCAAGAATGGCATGATTCTCATCAAAAAGATTAATTTTTCGTTGATTTACAAACGGGATATTTGCGAAAGATAGTTATTTAATGATAAAATCATCGGAAAAGTAAAGGGGAGGCTATTTTATGGGATTGAATGAATTTATTTTAGGTTTGAATAATTTGGAAAAAATTACACGAGCGCCAGGGTTCTTTAAATTTACTGAACATACGGTAGCCGCTCATTCTTATCGAGTGGCTTCGATTGCTCAAGTCTTAGGTGACATTGAAGAGGTTCATGGTCAAGCGATCGATTGGAAATTACTTTATGAAAAAGCGTTAAATCACGATTACACAGAACGTTTTATCGGGGATATCAAAACACCGGTCAAGTATGCAAATAAAGAGTTACGGGGAATGTTACAAACAGTTGAAGAAAAGATGACGGATGAGTTCATCAACCAAGAGATTCCGGAAGAGTTTCAAGAAGTATACCGCCGGCGATTGTTTGAAGGAAAAGATGACACAGTGGAAGGTGAGTTATTAGCAATCTCTGATAAAGTCGATCTATTGTACGAATCATTTGAAGAAATCATCAAGAACAATCCAGAAAAAGTATATAAAGAGATGTTTATTGAAGCGGTAACTACGATCAAAGGGTTTGAGCATCGTCCTTCTGTCAAGTATTTCTTCAACGAGATTTTCCCTGAATTACTGAATCAAGAATTTTATGGGAAAGAAGACTTTTTAGCGACTGTTTCCACGATCGTTAAAAATAGTCAACAATAGAAAATTTTGCAAAGATGCAGGAGGAATAAAAGTGAAAAAGAATATGGATGTTGAATGGGGATATACGGGAGAAAGAGGACCAGAACATTGGGCTGAATTATGCGACTGGTTTGCTAAAGGTGCGGCGTTTGAATTGCAGTCGCCCATTCCATTGACCACTTGTGAACCAGCGAAGGATCAATCAGATACCATTGCTTTTCATTATCAGAAGCAACGGTTTACAGATAAAGAATTTAAAAATACGATCCACTTGGTTCCTTATGATCAGCTTAGTTATGTCGAATTTAAAGGTCAGAAATATTATCTCACAGATATCCATTTTCATATGCCTTCTGAACATCTGATCAATGGTAATCAAGAAGATATCGAGTTCCACTTTGTTCATATGAATGCCAAAAAAGAAAATTTAGTTGTTGGTGTGATGTTTCAGCTAACGACGGATGAAGGTTGGTTGTATGATCGAGACAATGGCGATAGTTGGGATGTAGAAAAACATGAACATTGGACCAATCCATTGGTTCTTTTTCCTGAACAAAAAAGCCATTACCATTATGTCGGCTCTTTAACTACGCCACCAACGAGTGGACCAATCCAATGGTTTGTCATGGATCAAGTGCAAAAACTAAATAAAGATTTCTTGATTCCTTTTAAAGGACAGTATGCACAACCAAACAACCGTCCGCTCCAACCGTTGAAAAATCGTCCAATCAGTTATTTTGTGAGGGATCATCAGTGAACTTCCAACAATTAAAATATGTAATTGCTGTAGCGAACAATGGGAGTTTCAGAGAAGCAGCTAAAAAACTCTATGTCGCACAACCAAGTCTTTCCGCAGGAATCAAAGAATTAGAAACCGAGTTAGGGATCACGCTGTTCACTCGAACGAATCGAGGGGCGTATCTGACCGAGGAAGGACAAGAGTTTTTAAAAAGAGCGGAACGGATTCTCTTACAGTTAGAGTCTTTAGAAAATTATTATTTGACGAATGAGAAGCGTGAAAGCTTTTCAATTGCTTCGCAACATTATGATTTCTTAGGTCCTTTAACAGCAAAGTTGATCTCTTCTTTCAAAAGTGAGATCAAACAGTTTCGAATCATTGAAACAACGACCGCCAATGTGATCGAAGAAGTAAAGGATCAACATAGTGAGATTGGGATTCTTTATATGAATGAACACAATCAAGCAGGGATCAAGCGCTACTTAGAGCAAGGGGAGCTTGTTGCCCATTCATTAGGAGAATTTCAAACGCACATTTTTTTACGTCAGGGACATCCGCTCAGTGAGAAGAAAGAAATTTTTAAAGAAGAATTACTTCCTTATCCCCAAGTGAGATTTACACAAGATGGCAATAATTTTCCTTATTTTTATGAAGACTTGATTGAAAGTCCTGATCAAGAAACGGTTATCTATACGAGTGATCGGGGAACATTGATGAATATCGTGTTAGAAACAGATGCTTATGCTTCAGGTTCTGGGCTGGTCATTGGTGAGATCAAAGAGTATTTACGTTTGATTCCATTGGCAAATAGTCCCCAAAATGAATTGTATGTGATTTATTCTGCTAAGCGCCAATTAAGCGAAATTGCACAAAAATTCATGGAAAGTCTAACCGTTTTACTGAGTCAAATCAAAACAAATTGAAAAAGCTCTTTGTCAATAAGGGCTGATGAGTGGTGTAAAATCAAATCTGGGTCAGAATGAACCTCATTCTGTCTCAGATATTTTTTTGTGTTTTGAAAGACAATGAGACAAAATAAATACCAAGTAAAATTTTTTTCTTCACATTATTTAAGTCTCCTTAAAAGGTGTTAGATAGCACTTTCAATAAAAAAACGCTTTCTTATTCTGATATATTATATACTTTAAGTTATGTAAAAAAATTTCATAAAATATGTGTTTTACGTCATAATCGCTAATATTTACTCCTCCGTAATTGTTTAATTAAACCAATTTTTCAAGGTATCTTTTTAGATATCTATCACTAAATTATCTCTCGCTACTCCTTATAGTAATTTATCTAGTTGATTGATTTGTAAAATACGATCAACCTGTACAAATGAACAATGAATAAATTTATAAATTACCTTTATAAAATATAATAACAATTGTAAATTATTTGTATGCAAAAAATTTCGAATTTTTATATCAAAACCTTAATCTATATCCTAAAATGAATTGAATTTCGTTGCTCTTATTGACTGTGGATGTGGAAATAATTTTTTATAAATAAAGGACAATACAGAAAAAATGAACGATTATGACATGAAAACTATTTTTTATGACTTTTATATATATAATTTGATTTCTCTGTTATGATTTATTCAGAAAGCGCTTTCTGTTTTTTTGGATTTCGAGGTAATAGAAAATGAAAAATAAGTTTATCTTATCTTTAGATATTTTAACTATTGGAATTAGCGTATCTGAAAGCACAATCTCTGGATATGCTTCTACAATAAATGAACCATCTACTGTGGCAGATAGTAGCCAAGAATTAACTCTTTTAGATAAAAATGTAGTAGCTAAGGTAAATATCTATTAAAAGTGAAGCGTCTCTATGTGCACTCTATCGTTGGGTACAAAAATAGGAACGTGAAGGACTAGTTGGTTTGATTAGAAAGACTCGAACTGACTTTGGGCAAATTAAAGTTTCAGACGTTAGATTTTTGGTCTAACTTTTGATGATCGGTGCATTATGGCTTTTGAAACAGAATTTTTTCTGTATAAGTTTTTATTTTCCGTAGGATAAGTGAAAATCATTAAATGAAAAGGAGATTGATGGCATATGAGATTAGACAAAATGATAGTTACTTTTATTAATGCTTTAAGCATAGCAAGTGGAATAGGCGGAGCAAGGGCACTGCCTAGTTTAGACAATCAAAATCAAGGGAGGGGATTAGGAAAAGTACTAGATTTAGAAAACAGGAATGAAACCACCCGTTTATCTGATAAAACTTATCCACACAAAAAACTACACTCAAAACACAGAAATAAGGGGAACTTAAAACATTTAGATAAAATACAAGATGATGTTTCAAGACAGCCATATTCTGCTAAAAAAATTTTACATAAAAAAATAAAGAATCTTATTAAGCAAGAAGAGACAGATTTTAAAAAATTAAAAGAGGGAATTTCTACTGAAAGTTCTATAGAAGTTAATCAATTACAAACGAATCTCCAGCGGGTTCAAAATTTTTGCTCGAAATTCCGTAAACTAAGAAATGATATAGTAATTGAATATGGTAAAATGACACAGCAAAAGGTAAATTTAAGAAAGCATAAAATAAAGAACAAAAAAATGCTTAAAGAATGCTATAAAGAAATAAAAGTTTTAAGTACAAATAAAAAGCATATCGACTATCTTATATCCAATTGTAAAGACATGGTAAATCAATTACAAGAGTCTATAGAATCAAAGAAAACCCATTCTGTGAGTACAAGTAAATCAACTATGACAACATCACACACAGAGCAACCTACGACAAGATCACGCACAGAGCAACCTACGACCACATCACGCACAGAGCAACCTACTATTTCTCTACAAGAAACAGAACGTATTCTAATAAGAAGTAAAAAACTTATATCCCAGTTCAACGAGAAAACTCAAGAAATCAATGCTTTCCGTAGGCAAGAAAAAGAGTTACTTTTACTATTACAGGATCAGTATAGGACTCAATTTGAAAATCCTCGTAATATTAGTGACGTAAAAGCAGACCTTAATGAGATAAATCGTAACATAATTCCAAAATTAGAGTCGGAAAAATTTCATATTCAAGCTGAAATAATTAAGGAGGTAAATCATATAAATTCGCTTGAAGGCCAAGGGAAAATAAGTCCTTTTGAAGCAAAAAAGTTTCTTAATGAGTATAATAAACTCAATATTAACTTTGCTAAAGAAAGAAACAAAAGAGACATATCATTGAAACAGAACCTTTCAAAAAAACTAGAAAGTATAGTTTTAAATAATTCAGAGAAACCTATTGCACAAAATACAACTATATCTATGACAAGATAGTCTACAAAAAGTGTGTAAACCTTGGCTCTTTGTCAATAAGGACTGATGAGTGGTGTAAAATCAAATCTGGGTCAGAATGAACCTCATTCTGTCTCAGATTTTTTTGTTATTTCATGTTGATTAATTGATTAATCAAAAAAATCCTAAGTTATCACAAAGAAAACAAAAAGAAATACAAGGAGAATCCATTTAACGTGGAAAACTGGCACTACCTTGAAGAACAAGATGAATACATTTGCCCAGCGAATCGTCCGATACCGTTCAAAAATGATAGTCGAAAGATAAAGGTGGCTTTATTCAAGATTTCAAAATCTATGAATGTGAGGATTGTCGGAACTGTCCAGTCCGTCGTTAATGTACGCGTGCGAAAAGTGAACAAAAGCGAAAAATTCAAGTAAATAATAATGGGCGCTATTTCAAAGCAGAATGCAGAAAAAAGCTTTTAGAGGAGAAAATCGAGGTCGAACCAGTGTTCGGGCATCTAAAGACTCACTTGGCGTTCCATCGTTTCCATTTACGTGGGAAACAAGGAGCAACGATTGATATTGGTTTGGCACTGATGGCATTAAATTTAAGAAAATTAGGAAAATATATGGAGAGGAAAGTGTACATAATAGAAAAAATAAGTTCGATTTTGACACTAGCCATCAAAGTCGAACTTATTTTCTTTTTGAGAAAGAACTATTGTCCCGCTCTCAAATTATAGAGCCATTGAAAAAGTGGTTGAATGATCGGCAACAGCGATCGTTTGACCGCTTTTTCTTTTCCTCCTATTTTTCGTTTTTATGAAAAAGAAACTGAATTTGTTGAAAAAAGAAATAACAACGTTGTTAGCTTATGGTGATTAATGGCAATAGATAGAATACATGCTTGTTACAGTGAGGGTTCTTAAAAGATACAGATAAATCGGTTTATAAAACACCATTATTAATACAGTTAAAAAACAGATAGAAGATGAGTAAAAAAGTTGCTTTTTTACGAATACTCCGCCATTATAGAAACAGTTAGTATTTAGGAAGCGTTTTTTATTTAAATAGAAAACCAATAAGCTGATTTATCTATTTTTATCAAACAGTTTGATAAGGTGTACTATTTTTCATTGGAGGAACAGATGATTGAATTGATCAATGTAACTAAAAGCTATGAAGGCACGCAAGCGGTAAAGAATATTCATTTGACAATCGAACCAGGTGAGATCATCGGAATCGTTGGGAAAAGCGGTTCTGGTAAATCCACGTTACTTCGTTTGTTGAACTTAATGGAAGAACCTAGTAGTGGGGAAATCCTAATCGATAGTGTGGCCGTTCAAAAGTTGAACAAAAAAGAAAAAAGGCAACAAAAACAAAAAATGGGGATGATTTTCCAAAACCATAATCTATTAGATAACTTAAAGGTGTATGAAAACGTGGCATTACCATTGAAGCTGCAAAAGAAAAAGAATCGTGAAAAAATCGATTATTTATTAAATTTTGTTGGGATGGCTCATAAAGCTGCTGTTTATCCAGTAAAACTATCTGGCGGTGAAAAGCAACGAGTGTCGATTGCTCGGGCGTTGACACGTGACCCAGAAATTTTATTGTGTGATGAAGCCACCAGCTCACTAGATGAAGAAAATACGGAAAGTGTGATTCGTTTATTGCATAAAGTCCATGAAGAATTCCAGCCGACAATTTTCTTTGTTAGTCACGAATTAGAAACCGTGAAAAGCTTATGCCAACGAATTTTGGTCATGGAAAATGGCGAGTTGATTGGCGAATTAAGAAATCACCCACAACGTTATACGGAAGAAAACTTGACGTATTTTGAAAAAATAAAAAGGAGCTTAGCGCAATGATTCATTCACAAAGCATGATGGAGTATTGGCCAGCGCTACTGACCAGTCTCGAAGAAACGGGCATCATGATGGCTATTTCGATGGGCGTGTGTGTGGTTGGCGGATTGCCACTAGGTTTAGGGTTGTTTTTGGCGAATCCTAAAGTTCGTGGTCGTTATCCTTGGATTTATTGGACTTTGAATTTTTTAGTCACAGTGATCCGCTCTTTTCCATATCTATTATTTGTAATTGCGTTGATCCCAGTAACTCGCGCGGTATTAGGCAAAGCCTTTGGTCCTATACCAGCTTCTGTACCACTTAGTATCATTGCGATCACTATCTTTGCCCGGCTAGTTGAACAGGTCTTGCTGGATGTTTCTGACGAAACTTATGCATTGGCCAATTCATTAGGGACGACTCGCTTTCAATATATCTGGCATTTTTTACTAGTAGAAGCGAGAAGTGGTTTAGTCTTGGCGTATACGACGACGACTGTCAGTATGGTTTCCTATTCGACAGTCATGGGAGTCATTGGTGGTGGCGGAATTGGTGATTTTGCTGTTCGTGTCGGTTATCAACGCTATGAATATGGGGTCATGTATGTCGCCATTGTGATCATGATCGTTTTAGTCTTTATTTTACAAATGCTGGGAAACTTTGTTGCTCAGACACTGGATAAACGAAAATAGGAGGAAGAAGAATGAAGAAGTTTTATTTGATTGGTTTCGCAATGATTGCGATCTTAACTTTAGCAGCTTGTGGAGGTCATTCAGCGGATAAAGACAAAAAGGAAATCAAAGTGGCTGTTCAGTTAGAGTCATCAAAAGATATTTTGGAGATTGCCAAAAAAGAAGCGGAGAAACAGGGTTACACCATTGATATTATGGAAGTAAGTGACAATGTGGCTTATAATGATGCCGTTCAACATGATGAAGCAGATGCCAATTTTGCACAGCATGAACCGTTTATGGCAATGTTCAATCAAGAAAAAAAAGCAGATTTAGTCGCCGTTCAACCCATTTATTATTTTGCAGGGGGCTTTTATTCCAAAAACTATAAGAATGCAGATCAATTGCCCAAAAATGCTAAAGTCGGTATTCCAAGCGATCCAACAAATGAAGGTCGGGCATTAGCGATCTTAAATAAAAATGGTGTCATCAAATTAAAGGACAACATCGGGTTCAACGGCACAGTGGCGGATATTGTTGACAATCCTAAAAATCTTCAGTTTGAACGAATCGATTTATTGAATTTAGTAAAAGCCTATGATGAAAAGGACATTGCGATGGTCTTTTGTTACCCTGCATACTTGGAACCAGCTGGCTTATCGACCAAAGATGCGATTTTACTGGAAGATGAAGCTGCCAGCAAACATTACGCTTTGCAATTGGTAACGAGAGAAGGGGAAAAAGACAGCGAGAAAATCAACGTATTGAAAAAAGCAATGACGACGAAAGAAGTCGCTGAGTATATTAAGAAAAATTCTAAAGGCGCAAATATTCCAGCTTTTTAAAAGAACAAAGAAAGTGAGAAGAAATCAACAAAACGCCTGTTTTTAACAAACGAGTAAGGGTGGCATTCGACATCTTACTCGTTTTTTTTGCTGTCATGAAAGACAAGAGTGAAGTGCTTGGATGAACCCGTTCAAAGATAGCAATAGACTAGATAATAGAAACAAGTGCCTGTTCCAGAAAAATCATCCGATATTTTCTGGAACGGGCACTTGTCATTTTAGGGAATAAAAAGGGGAGTGATTACTCATCAACGATGGCAAGATGAAACACTGTTGATGAGGTGAAATCCCACGATATCAGTTAGTTATCTGTTTCATCTTGTTGATCTTTTCTTCTTCCGGAGTAACAATGATCGTTTTTTGATTTTCATAAATCACATAGCCTGGTTTTGCGCCATTCGGTTTGCGCAAATGCTTGACTTGAACCAAGTCCACTGGTACTTGGGCGGAATGACGGTATTTTGAGAAATAAGCAGCTAATTCAGCGGCTTCAGTTATCGTTTCATCAGATGGCTGGTCACTTTTGATAATGACATGAGAGCCAGGAATATTTTTGGCGTGGAGCCAATAGTCTGTTTTCTTCGCCGTTTTTAAGGAAAGTTGATCATTTTGAAGATTGTTTTTCCCTACCAAGATCAACGTACCATCAGTAGAAAGATATTGATCTGGCTGTGAAGGTTTCTTGCGTTTTTGTTTTTTCGAAGATTTCTTTTTTAAATAACCTTCTGCTGTCAATTCTTCTTTGATCACTTCGATATCCATAGGACCAGCAATCTCTAATTGGGACAAGACAGATTCTAAATAATCGATCTCATTTTTGGCTTCTTCGATCTGTTTACCAATCAATTTGACGGCATTTTTTAGTTTTTGGTAGCGATGGAAATATTTTTGGGCATTTTGATTGGGCGTTAATGCTGGATCAAGCTTGATTGTGATCGGCCGATCTTCTTCATAATAATTAGGCAATGTTACTTCATTTGCGCCCCGAGGTACTTGAGCCATAAAAGTAGTTAATAGTTCGCCATCTCGACGATAATCTTCGGCATTTTCCGATTCTTTTAAGGTCTGCTCCCGTTTTTTCAATTTATTTCTGTTTCGTTTAAGCTCGTTTTCAATCTTGCGGATGAGCTCGCCACCTTGTTGTTTGGCACGGTCTTTTTCTGCTTTTTCTTGATAAAACGCATCTAATAACGCACTGAGAGTCGGGTACATCTTTTTTTGTTGCGTATTTGAATCAAAGAAACGATAGTTGATCGGCGTAAAATATTCTTTCTCCGCTACTTCATAAAGGCTAGGGGAGCGTTGGGTGTCGATTGCTGTGAAGAATTCTTGCCATACCAACATTTTTTCATTGGGGCGTTCTGTTAAGCGAGCTACCAATTCTTGCGCAGTATCAAAACCGATTCCTTGAAATTGTTGTTGGATTCCTTTTGGTGTCAAGTCCATTTGAGAAAGCCGATGGAAGACTTTTTCTTTTTCCTGACTAAAGGGATTCAGCTGGTTTTGTTCAGGTGGAGCAATATAGTCTACACCAGGCAGAAGGGAACGATAAGTGTTTTGTGAACTACCAATATGCTTGATCGCATCTAAGATTTTTCCTGATTCTTTATTCACTAAGATGATCGTGCTATGTCGACCCATGAGTTCCACAATCAAAATGATATTTTGGAGATCTCCTAGTTCGTCTCGTTTCGTGAAATGAAAGTGGATCACTCGGTCGTTTTCGATTTGTTCGATCGACTCCAAAATTGCCCCATCAAGATGCTTGCGTAACATCATCACAAAGTTCGGTGGTGTGTCTGGATTTTGATAGTCGATCTGAGTGATCTGGATTCGAGCATAACTAGGATGTGCAGATAAGAGCAAACGCTGATTTTTACCACGTGAGCGAATCACTAATACGACTTCATTTTCGTAAGGTTGGTGGATTTTAGAAATCCGACCAGATAATAGAGTCTCACGCAATTCATTGATCATTGCATGAGTAAAGACACCATCAAAGGACATGGTTCATTCCTCATTTCTTTTCATAAGTAGTTTCATTATAACGAAAAAAACGTAGAAAGACCAATTTACTAAGTAGTTATCAACTGATTTGATCGTAAAAAAGTACTGGATTGAAAAATAATCGATATTCTTTAAATGTATTTTTTTCTATCTACCTCAAACTTAGGTATAATAAAAGAAAACGAAAAAGAAGGTGATCGCTATGTGGAAAGAGATAAGTGAGACCATCAAAGTCAAATACCATCATTTTTTGGCTGATTTCGATACGCATCCACAACGCTATTTTATGCGTTTATTGTTCGTATTCCTTGTTTCACTGGTCATTACGATCACGATGTTTGTCTTTCCTAAAAATATTAGAGAAGCACAGGTGGAGAGCTTAGTCTATGCAGACATCGATTCTCCTAAGCTTAAACCTTTGAATATCAATGAAGCCTCGCAAACAATTGAAGAAAGTAAAGCTATTTCAGTTTTGTTCAGTGTGCCAAGTGGAGAAATGTATCAAGCATTAATGGACATTTTTCATGATCCAAAAAAAATGGCGGAATTGAATCGCCCTATTTATTTTTACCCATTGGTTTATCAGGTCAATGAATTAGAACAACGCTACGATTTAAAGCAAGAGCATTTGACGGTAATCTTTTTCCAAAATGGCAAAGAAACCAATCGCTTAGTCTATAACGCAAATCAGTTAAGTGATTTCCCTACGCAGCTGATTCCCGAATTAAATCGTTTGCCATTAGCGAATATCAAAAAATTAGAAGAAGAACTTGGGAAAGAAACGCAAACGACTTCGACTAATGCTCAACTGGGAACAGATCTTAATGCTGGAAATAAGACGGAATAAAAAAACAGTTGACGAACATGCTAAATTCGATTAGACTTAGATTAATTATTAAGGAAAGGGTGATCCACAATGAACTTATCAAACCAATTTTTAGCAGGAACAACTCAAGCTTGGCGTAACTGGCGTAGATAAGTTGTATTGATGGCGAACTTTGACCGTAGATACAACTTTTTAGAGTACAAATCTAAAATTTGTATCTATGCTGGACAAGAAATTTGACTACCGCATAGATTCGATCTATGCGGTTTTTTGTATGTAAGAAGACAATTACCGTTGGGGTGATTGTCTTTTTTTGTCAGTTCGTGTCAGAAACCAGACTTGAATAATGATGATTAAAGGAATGAGGGGGAAGAAAAATGAAAAATAAACGTTTGATCACAGTTGTTGCACTTATTATGCTTTACTTAGTAGGAACCTTTATTTATGAAAAAATAACGCCTGCTTCTACTGAATCGAAACCAAAAGAAACGGATCAAACTGTTTCCGTTGGGGTTTTGCAATATGTGAGCCATCCGGCATTAGATGAAATTTACCGTGGGATCAAAGACGGTCTCGAACAATCAGGGCTTGAGGAAGGAAAAAATTTAACGATCTCCTTTCAAAACGGGCAAGCAGATCAAAGTAAATTAGCTACTATGAGTCAACAATTAGTACAAGCTGACCCAGATGTCCTAGTAGGGATCGCTACTCCGGCTGCTCAATCTTTAGCTAATGTAACGAATACGATCCCATTAGTCTTAGGTGCGGTCACAGATCCAGTTGGTGCCGGCTTAGTGAACTCTTTAAAAGAACCAGGTGGAAACATCACAGGCGTATCTGATCAGCCTCCTGTTGAAGCGCAAATCAAGTTAGGCGCTGAATTGTTGCCGAATGCGAAGAAAGTCGGGATTTTATACGCTTCTTCAGAAGATAATTCAAAATACCAAGTAAGCCAAGCAGAAAAAGCGATTCAAAAAGCAGGTTTAACTTCAGTAAAATATGCTGTACCTTCTACGAATGAAATCGCCCAAACTGTCCAAGTGATGAGTCAACAAGTGGATTTCATTTATGTTCCTTTAGACAATACAATTGCTAATGCTATGCAGACAGTGGTAAAAGAAGCCGATAAAGCGAAGATCCCAGTGATCCCTTCAGTTGATTCAATGGTCGAACAAGGTGGCTTGGCAACTATTGGGATCAATCAATATGATTTAGGTGTTCAAAGTGGGAAAATGGCTGCGATGCTTGCAATAGGAAAAGAAAAACCAGCAACGACACCTGTTTACGTCTTTGATAAAGGAGATGTCATCATCAATGAAAAACAGGCGGAAAAATTAGGGATCACGATTCCTGATTCTATAAAGCAAGAAGCTAAAAATGTTTCAGAAGAACCGAAAGACGAGGGGGATGAACAATGATCGTATCAGCAATTTCACAAGGGATGTTATGGGCAATCTTAGGATTAGGAATCTTTATGACTTATCGGATTTTGGATTTTCCTGATATGACGACTGAAGGATCATTTCCATTAGGTGGAGCAGTTTGTGTGACAGCTATCACTCATGGGATCTCACCGGTTTTAGCAACACTGCTTGGCGTTGGTGCAGGCATGCTTGCCGGACTAGTTACGGGGCTGTTGTATACCAAAGGAAAGATCCCAGTGATCCTTGCCGGAATCTTAGTCATGTCTGGATTAAACTCGGTGATTTTATTCGTGATGCGCACACCAAATCTTTCTTTATTGAATCATTCGATTTTACAAGATACGTTCAATGGTCTTCATTTACCTGACTATTTTGATACCGTGTTACTTGGCTTGCTTGCATTAAGTCTCTTGATTGGTGTCTTACTGTTCTTTTTCAATACCGATTTAGGTCAAGGGTATATCGCGACAGGAGACAACGAAACGATGGCTCGTTCCTTAGGGATCAAAACAGATCGAATGAAAATCTTAGGATTGACTATTTCAAATGGTGTTATTGCTTTATCAGGTGCATTGATTGCACAAAATGATGGGTATGCCGATGTCAATAAAGGAATTGGTGTCATCGTGATCGGGCTAGCTTCTATCATTATTGGAGAAGTGATTTTCCACGAATTAACGTTAGCAGAACGTTTGATTGCCATTGTCGTGGGAAGCATCATCTATCAATTATTGATCCTGATCGTCATTAAACTTGGGTTTGACACAACATATCTCAAACTCTTCTCCGCTATTATATTAGCCATTTGTTTGATGATTCCTCAGTTAAAACAAGCATTGAAACTTAAAACCGGTTTTGAGAAGGAGGTTTGACCATGACAGCGATCATCACAATTAAAAATGGAAAAAAAGTCGTTAGCAATGGAATGAATGAAGAAAAAGTATTATTAGATGGAATTGATTTGACAATCAATAAAGGCGATTTTATTACGGTCCTTGGTGGAAATGGTGCGGGAAAAAGTACGCTGTTCAACACGATCGCAGGAACATTACAATTAAGTCAAGGGTCGATCGCTTTTAAAGAGCGGAATATCACGAAAGAAACAGAAGAAAAACGGGCTTCTTTTCTTTCTCGGGTGTTCCAAGATCCTAAGATGGGCACAGCTCCAAGGATGACAGTAGCAGAGAACTTGCTTTTGGCTCAAAAAAGAGGAAAGAAAAGACCCCTTCGTCTCCGTAACCTAAAGAACCAAAGAGAAACATTTTATCAATTGTGTCAAGAAGTTGGAAATGGGTTGGAGCAGCATCTAGATACGCCAGCTGGGGAATTATCAGGAGGACAACGCCAAGCATTGAGTTTGTTGATGGCGACAATTGAAGCGCCTGAGTTGCTGCTATTAGATGAACATACAGCAGCGCTCGATCCTAAAACTGCCAAATCATTGATGCAATTAACCAATCGCAGGATTACTGAACAACACTTGACGTGCTTGATGATCACCCACCGGATGGAAGATGCCTTGAATTATGGGAATCGTCTGATCGTTTTACAAAAAGGACGGATCGTGAAAGATTTGTCTAAAGAAGAAAAAGAGCAATTGTCACTAGCGGATCTATTACAATTTTTTGAAGAAGTGTTAGATTAGTTTTTGATTACTGACTGCTTTTCCTTCTACTTTGTGCCTAGTATGCCTATAGTACATTGATTTGTTTTAAATGAATGAGAAAGAGGCCCCGCTTGTTTGACAATCATGTTGACAAGTTTCTCATACCTCCTTTAAACTTAGAAAGACTCGTCAATCATAGACATAAGAAAAAGCACAAGAAACAGAACTAAACAATCGACCATCTGATGTCTCGTGTCATGTTTACGAGGATTGGATGGTTGTTTTATTTTTTAAGGAGGAAAAAGATGATCTCTGGTAAAACAAAACTCACAGGCTTTTTTGCAAAGCCTGCTTCTCATAGTCTTTCACCGCTCATGCACAATCTGGCATTTTCACATTGGGGTATTGATGCCGTTTATCTGGCTTTTGAGGTAGATCAAACGAACCTAAGACAAGCCGTTGAGAGTATCCGCACATTAGATATGTTGGGCGTAAATGTTTCAATGCCGAATAAAACGGCTGTCTTGGCATACCTTGATCAGTTAAGCCCTGAAGCGGAATTGATCGGAGCGGTCAACACGATCGTTCACCAGGAGCAACGTTTGATTGGCTACAATACAGATGGTATGGGATTTGTACGTTCCGTCAACGAAACGGGGCATCCAATCAAAAATCAAAAAATCGTTGTTCTGGGAGCAGGTGGTGCAGCAAAAGCAATTGTCGTACAAATGGCACTAGAAGGCGCACAAGAAATCACGATCTACAAACGTTTGAATGCCACTTTTTTACCACTAAAAGAGTATTTTGCGAAAGTCTCTGAGAAAACAGGTTGTCCCATCCGATTACATGATTATGCGGACGAAAGTCAACTGGCATTAGATTTAAGTCAGGCGAATCTATTGATCAACGCAACTGATATCGGAATGGGAAGCAAGAAAGACCAATTACCGATTGCTGATGTAAAGTTGTTGCATTCGCAATTAGCCGTCTTTGACTTGATCTACTCCCCTAGTGAGACACGATTAATCCAAGAAGCCAAAAAAATGGAAATCAAAGCCTATAATGGTTTAGGTATGTTGATTCATCAAGGAGCAATCGCTTTTGAACTGTGGACACATCAAGAAATGCCAGTCCAGAACATACGAGAACGATTAGAACAAGAAGTGTGACGAGCTTTACGTGTAATGGCTTGTCTCATTTCGTTATTTTTTATTAAATTGTGGTTCAAATAGCTGTTTTTATCACGAAGATAGCGTATCCTTTATTTACTTGTACAGATAGCAGGGAGGAAACAAAATGAGTCGGATGGATCGTTATAAGAACATCCATAAAAAAGCAAAACCACTAAAAAAAGAATCAACCGGTTTTTTTAGACGTGAACGTCAAAAGGACAAAGCGTTGAATAATCCAAGAGATGAAGCTACTCGGATCTATCAACCTGATCAGGAATCTTCTTATTCTTCCAGAGAAGGACAAGCTAATGACTATCAAACCCCTTATTCCTATGCAAAAGCAGGAAACAAAAAAGGATTTAATCAAACGAAGAAAAGCTTTTTTAAGAGGAAGAAAGAGCCAAAAGAAGTTCGTCCAAAAAAGAAACGTTCGTGGGGGAAAATCATTCTAGGCATTATTCTATTTTTATTCTTATTTTCAGTCATTTCCTTTTTTGTCGGGAAATCCATGGCAGAACATGATACCAGTTTGCCGAGTGTTACAACGGAATCATTTGATGGTGTACAGTCTTCGAGTGGCGCACATAATATTCTGATATTAGGTAGTGACACTAGAGGTGAGGATGCTGGTCGTGCAGATACGATCATGGTGTTACAGTTAGATGGACCTGCTCATAAACCAAAATTGATCTCATTTATGCGTGATAGTTTTGTAACAATTCCAGGAGTTGGTCAAAATAAGATCAATGCAGCTTATGCTTATGGCGGTGCTGATCTGGTCCGTCAAACCATCAAAGAAAATTTTGGACTTGATTGCCAGTATTACGCAAAAGTCGATTTTAAATCGTTTGAAAAAGTGGTCGATGCATTGTTTATGAATGGTATCAAGATCGATGCAGAGAAAGATTTGAATCTGGATGGTGTCGATATCAAAAAAGGTGTCCAAAAAATGGATGGCCATACACTTTTACAGTATGCACGTTTTAGAAAAGATGAAGAAGGCGATTTTGGTCGAGTAAGACGGCAACAACAAGTCATGAATACGATTTTTAGTCAGCTAAAAAATCCCCTAAACTTGATTCGTGCCCCTTACGCTGCCGGAAAAGCCATTGGTTATACCTCAACGGATGTTTCATCATTCTTTATTATCAAAAATCTTTTGTCGATTGCTCGAGGTGTCGGTGGTGTGGATCGCTTAAGTGTGCCTGTTGAAGGTTCATGGAACTTCGGAAACAGCAGTTATGCCGGAAGTATTTTGGTGATCGACAACAACGCGAATCGCGCAGCAATCAGTGATTTTTTAAGTAAATAAATGGAAGAAAAGAAATAGAAAGTTACTATCTGCAATCATCTATTTCACTTCGTTTAGTAAAAGTCCTCCATCTGCAATAGGTGGGCGATGCAACACTTTGGATTTTCACCAATTGTAAAAGCTAAGTTCATAAAACGACTGTTAGACAAGGGTCTTCAGTCGTTTTTTTCTTTTGAAAAAATAGTTTTTGGGTTGTCATATGCGAATGTTTGTTCCATAATAAAGAAGTCTGTTCTAAGACTGAGAATCATGGAGGGGATAAAATGAAAACTGTTATACTGGCTGAAAAACCTTCCCAAGCAAAAGCTTATGCTGAAACATTTAAGAAACGAATACGTCACGAAGGGTATTATGAGATCGTTGATCCGTTGTTTAGTGGGGAAGTAACGATTACTTATGGATTCGGTCACTTAGTGGACATGGTCCCTCCTAGTGCATATGAAGAACGCTGGAGTAAATGGTCCTTAGCTAACTTACCAATTTTCCCAGAAACCTTCCGCTATGAAGTGCCGAAAGAAAAACAAGCACAATTTTCAATCGTCAAAAAGGAATTACAATCAGCGGATACGATCATTATTGCGACAGATGGAGACCGTGAAGGAGAAGCCATTGCTTGGTCGATTATCATTCAAGCACAAGCCTTCACCAAAAGCAAAAAGTATCAACGTTTGTGGATCAATTCGCTGGAAAAAGAGGCGATTTATGAAGGCTTTAAAAACCTTCGTCCAGGCGAGAGCTATTTTCCTAAATATAAAGAAGCGAAAGCTAGACAGAATGCGGATTGGTTGATCGGGATGAACGGGAGTCCATTATATAGTCTCTTACTGCAACAAAAAGGGATCGATGGCAGCTTTTCTTTAGGACGTGTCCAAACGCCAACCTTATATATGATCTATCAGTTACAAGAAACAATTAAAAACTTCAAAAAAGAACCATACTTTGAAGTAGAAGCGACGATCAGTTGTGATGATGGACGGTTTACTGGGAAAATCGATCCCAAGCAGAATTTTAAAACCCTCGAAGCACTACATCAAGCAATTGAAAAATCAGGCGCGCATCTTGGGAAGCAATCAGGACAGATCTTATCGGTCATTAAAAAAGAAAAACAACTAAGTAGTCCACGTTTATTTTCTTTATCTAGTCTCCAGACAAAAATGAACCAATTGATGAAGGCGAGTGCCAAAGCGACATTAGATGCTGCCCAAGGGCTCTACGAAAAGAAATTTTTAAGCTATCCTCGGACAGATTCTACTTACATTACTGAAAATGAACATCACTACTTGGTGAAAAACTTAGTACGTTATAAAGATTTTTTAGGGATCAGCAGCGTAGAGACTCCTGAAACATGGTCGAAAAAAAGATATGTTGATGCGACAAAAGTCCAAGAACACCATGCAATTATTCCAACAAAAACGATACCTTCCAAGGAACGTTTTGCGCAATTATCACGTCTGCAACAAGCCATCTATTTACAAGTAGCGAAAACGACTATGGCAATGTTTGCCGAAAATTATGTATATGAAGAAACAACGATTTATACTGGTGTCCAAGAACTTCGCTTAAAAAGTACAGGGAAAATCCCAATCAAAAAAGGGTGGCAAATGATCTTAGCAACCAAAAGCAAGCAGAAAGAAGTCCAAGTATTACCAGATGTGGTAAAAGGTCAGGTGGTCGGCGTTGATCTGAAAAGTATTCAAAAAGAAACCCAACCACCAAAACCATACAACGAGGGAACACTAATCACTGCGATGAAAACGGCAGGGAAAACATTGGATGATGAAGAAGCACAGGAAATCTTAAAAGAAGTTGAGGGAATCGGAACAGAAGCGACTCGAGCCAATATTATTGAAAATCTAAAGCAACGTCACTATATCGAGGTCACTAAAAATGAAATCACTGTTACGGCCAAAGGAATCACTCTTTGTAAAGCGGTCGCTCAAGAACCTTTGTTGACTAGTGCGGAAATGACTGCTCAGTGGGAAGGATACCTCAAAAAGATCGGTAACAATGAGGGCACACCCGAAGTCTTTTTAGCAAATATCAAAAAATTCATCCTTCATTTACTCGAATCCGTGCCAAAACAACTGACTTCAGTCGATTTATCTGAAGAAATCACTGGAACGCGCCAAATCAAAGCGCTGGAGAAGAAAAATGATCAACTAGGCAGATGTCCAAAGTGTAAACAAGGGATCGTCATGTTGTATCCAAAAGTAGCAACTTGTACCAATGCTTCCTGTGATTTTAAACTTTGGCCAACGATTGCAAAGAAGAAGCTGACGAAAACGATGATGCGGGAATTATTGTCTAAAGGTAAGACTAGTAAAGTAGTTAAAGGGTTGACTGGCAAAAAAGGGAAGTTTGATGCGGTACTAGAACTAAAAGCAGATTATTCGATCGGTTTTTCTTTTCCGTGGATGGAAAAATCAGGAGAAAAAAATTAAGAAGAAAAATAATTATTCCGAAAAGTGTTGGTTTATTTATCCAAAAATAACATACGATTTATAAATAAGGAGTTTAAGCGTTTGAAAAAAGTTCATTCATTGTTAAATTATTTGATGGGAACGATCACGATCGTTGCTGTTTATCAAGCATTATTAAAATATCCAGAATATGGTACGAAATTATTGTCTATCACGAAAGACCCTACGGCTTACTCACCTACACTGCTACTGTCAACACTAACAGCTGGAGCGAAAAGTGCCACATACTTTTTACACAAAACAAGTAGTCTGTTGAAACGAAAGAAACAACGTAAGCAATTACTGATGGTCATCGCAGCACTAGTAATCATTTACTTTCTACCCGTATTGACACAATTATGGCATCAGTATTTTGGTTGATTACCGGAAACAAACCACATTCACAGTTATAATAGAGCATGATGATTCACTTTGAAATTTCTTTATCATAAAAGTATCATGATAAATTAGTAAAATATATAACTAAAGATCTTAGAACACATTTGTGTTTTAAGATTTTTTTCTATTGGAAATGCTAGGTTAAGTCCGTTTATTATCAAGGAATTAAGCTCACTTACTTATAACATCAATGAATATGTCGGTTATTGATTTGTTAGTGATTATAAGATTTGAACATTAGATGTTTAAGAATGAAAATTGTCGTTTTAGACAAGTTAACAGCTAAAGCTCGCAGAAGTGGGTACGACAATTCATAAAAAATTAGAGAATAACAAGTTATTTCTTGTGGTGCTTTTTATTTCTATTTATGGAAATTAATGGATTATTTCTCACTAATAATAATTATAAAATAAAAGCGCATTAAAAAATCTTTTGTTTCGACAAAATCTTATATGCCAGATATTTAATAAGGTTAAGAACTAAACAAATGATTATTTTTTATGCAAAAAATAACATAAATAGGAAGGTGCAATCATTATGCCGGAAACAAATAATCAAATCGAGGGTTCAACGTTAACGAATGATCAGGAGCTGTATGAACATCTGAATTTTTCTGAAGAAGAAATCAAAACAGATCAACAACAAAAAATAGGTGAACGTATTGATGTGAATGATCATATATTGTTGGATGGTATGATTTCAAACCATCAAAATGAGTTCTCTAAATTGCCCGATGATATAAAAATACCAAGCGAAAAAATACGTAATATTCATGATGATAATCCAATGAATAAACTACTATGCTTACACAAAGGCAAACTCTATTATATTGAAAATTTGGACCCACAAAAAGGAGAAAAAAAAGCTTATGTAATTGCTGAGGAAGTATGGTATGGAGAAAAACGATTGTTCCAAGCGAGCATTCAGCATAACATCAACCAAACCTTAATTAATTTTACTAAGATGACAAAAAATAAGAAAAATGGTACTCGCACGTTACTTGCTAGTCCGAGTTTAGTGTACAATATTATCAAGAATAATGAAATTTTTGAAAATGCAAAAGAAACTCAGGGGATAGCTCGTACAGTAGCACAACCAGATCCAACATATATTGGTGAGCGTCTTAAGATAGGGATCCCCAAGTATGGAACTAGGGATCCGGAAATGAAAGTTCAATTAATGTTGCATGAAGATAAGCTCTATCAAATTGACCGCCAAAATAAACAGTCAAAACTACTCGCAGATAACGTAAAATTTCAATATGGAACAATCTATAAGAGAAATGAGCAAGGGCTAAGAATGGTGCTATTCAGTCCTAATACTCTTAAAGAGTCTCACAATATAGGTTTGATAAAATCATTTTTTACTAAAGAAAAAAGAGAAAAAACCCAAACGAAGTATGTAAGCGCCGATACCCTAGAGAACATCAATCAGCGATTACAATATTTTAAAAATATGGAAAAGAAGGATCAGATAGAAAGTAAACCTTGGCCTGAGGTGGATGTTGATAGCATATCATCGTTAAAGAAGTTAACAATAGTAAAAGATCCAAACCTTCACAACGATAAAGACCCAATCTATTACGATTACGACAAAAGTGCTCTTTATAAGTTAGAGATTAACGATCGCGGGAAAGTCCAAAAAGCTTATTTGCTTACTAATAAACACCTTGATAGACAACTTCATAAAAGCCATCTTGCATTAAACGATATCAATAAAAATATAAAATTGAATTTATTTCCTGTACCAAAGTTGTTTTCCGGATTGGCGTGGACACAAAAAGGGGAAGTAGAAAAGAAAGTGGCGTATTTTATTGAATTCCAAAAAATGATTACTCGTAAAAATAGAAACAAAGATGTATATACACTTTTGTTGAAAGATACCAATTTGTATTTAGTTGATCATAGATCAAAAGTGGCTATAAAGGTTGCCGCTAATGTCAATTTTGAAGATGGTAAGATCAAATCAGATAATAAAATACTCTTATCCAACTTATCGCCTAATGAAAATATGAAATGGCCTATATCTTCATACAAAGCTTCTAAAATTTATGAAATAGCAAAAATAAACCAATCGAGGAACATTCCTCAACTAAGTAATAATGTAGTAGAGTTGCAAAAACGCTCAAAAGAAAAAAGCCAAACTCAAAGAGAACTCCTGAATCAGAAGATGAACACTCGTTCATGCGTTTCAATCGGAGAAAGACCTGGAACATCTAGATAATTATTGAAATTTATTGAAGGATTATTTCTTGCAGATATTAAACAAATGATCTTTTTAGAAAAACAATAAATAGAAAGGTGTGGTCTCTATGATAGAAAATAACATGAGCAAAGAGGAACTATATAATCATCTGAATTTTTCCAAGGACCAAATCGCAGAAGACCAAAACAAAGAGCCATATGAAAATATTGTGGTGAACGAGCATGTATTTTTGGTTGATATAATTTCAACCTATAGAAATAAATTTTCCCAATTGCCCAATAAGGTAAAATTACCAAGCAAAACAATAGATAATATTCACCAAGGTGATTCAATGGATAAACTATTATGTTTATACCAAGGGAAACTTTATTTCATAGAAAATTTGGATCCACAAAAAGGAGAAAAAAAAGCTTATGTAATTGCTGAAGATGTAGAGTATATAAATGGTGAATTGACGCAAGGAAGTAAAGAAAAGAATAGCTACCAAAATTTAATTGGACCTGTAGAAATGGAGAATAATCCCTCAAAGGACGCTCAATCGTTATTTGTTCATTCACGTGTAGTATACGATATTATAAAAAAGGATAACGAATACAAAAAAGCAAAAAAAGCCGAGAGAGCAGCACGTACAATAACAGAACCAGATGCAACTTACATTGGTGAAAATCTCAAGATAGGAATCCCGCAGCGTACGGCATCCGATCTTAGTGTAAATGTTCAATTAATGGTACATAAAGGCAAACTTTATCAATTGGACACTGAGAGCAGCAAGTCGAAACTCCTCGCAGATAACATAGAAGAGAAAGAAGGGATATATTATAAAAGAAATAGTCAAGGGTTGAGAGTTGATCTGTTCTCGCCTTCCAATGTGACAACGGTTGATACAAATAATTTCATTCAAAGACGTTGGACTCGGGAGGGTAAAAATAGAGATAGAACGGCAACGATGTACGTCGATTCACTTACTTTAAAAGAGATTAATCAGCGACTAAATGGGTTTAAAATGATGGAAGATAGACAACAGATAAAGAGTAAACCATGGATTAAGGTGGATGTTAGAGCATTTTCATCATTATCAATACCAAAAAATCAAAGTCACAATAAACAGAAAGATCTATTTTATTATAAAGTAGGGACCATGAGGGATAAACTATATAAATTAGAGATTGAATCTCAAGATGGTAAGAATGTGAAAATCAAAAATGCTTATTTGCTTGCTGATAAGGATCTCTATAATTCACCAAATGCAAAACATATTGCAGTCCAAGACTGGGATACAAATGTAAAAATAAATTTATTCCTTAAATCAAAGATGTCAAACGGATTTATATGGATAGATAAAGGAGAAGTTGAAAAGAACATCAATTATTTGAATGAGGCCAAGAAACATTTTCCTAGAAATCGTTCTCCTAGAGATTTACATAAACCCCGAGAGCATGAAAACAGAAATGTAAATTCGTGTACACTTTTGTTGAATAAGAACAATTTATATTTAGTTAGTCATAAAGGAAAACAGGCTGTCCTGATTACTGATAATGCACATTTTCAAGACGGCAAGCTCAAATTAGGGGATAAAGTAATTGCAGACAAATTACCAAAGACGTCTAATAAAGATGCCATGATATGGAGTCTCTCTGCTGAAAATGCCACGAAATTCTTAGACATAGCAAATATAAACAACTTCGTTCAAGGTAGAAATTTGATTGATTTGACAACACCCGCAAAAGCATCACACGAACTTGGCGCTAGTAACATCGTTCGAGATAGTAAGTCGTTAGAAGATTTGACAAAGTACAAACAACCATTACCCGAACGACGTACTAGTAACATTGCTCAAGGTGAAAATTCATTAAGCAATTTGATTGATTTGACAACACACGCAAAAGCATCACACGAACCTGGCACTAGTCACATCATTCAAGATAGTAAGTCGTTAGAAGATTTGACAAAGTACAAACAACTATTACCCGAACGAAGTACTAGTAACATTGCTCAAGATGGAAAGTCATTAAGCAATTTGATTGATTTGACAACATCCGCAAAAGCATCACCCAAACTTAATAGAAATACTCAAAGCAACATTCTTGGACACGCTCAAAAGCGTCCTGCACCGCAAACTCCTCAAAAAGGTAGTAATGAAGACCTGTCTAGATAAAATAATCATAGCATTCGGATTTATTAAATAAAAAGATCTACTGATTTTTATTTGCTTTATTTGTTATGTGGTAGCCTTAAAATGGGGAACATCAGTGCAAAGAATTTTATTTCCATTACTATTTATTTAATTTTTGCTATTTTTATGCTGAGCTATTTACTAGAAAATAGAATATTCTAACCGTGTTTAAGGACATCAAAGGCAGTAGTAGCTACTATCTTTGATGTTTTTTTATTAGTTTTTATATAGAATGATTCAACGAATGATCGTTCAAAAATATGTGATTACGTCTTGTATGTAGGTGAATAGACTATCTTCAGATAACAAAATTAGAATCACCGACCTTTTTGTTTTGTCATTTTGAAATAAAAGTTTTATTTAAGCTGAAGTGTAGATATAGAATGGAAAGCGGATAAAAGCTGTTTGTTTCAGTAATTACTTGAAAAACGCAAAGAAAACTAGTACGACTGTAAATAAATGAACTTTTATACAAGGCCATAAAAGGAGAGGGAATATGACGATGAAGAAAAGCGATAAACTATCACCAGAGGAACGATATTTATCTCTGGCATTTTCTGCTGATCAAATCCAAGAACATCAACATTTAACACAGGACAACGGGTTAAGATTTCATCAACAATTTGAGCAGAGAGACGAGAACGACTTTCATGAACAACTACACATGAAACTACCCAAAAAATCGAAAAATACCGAGAAAAATCAGTTATTATATTATGATCATAAAGAGGAGAAGCTTTATAAGATCATTTCAAGCCAGGAAATTGTTAATAAAAAAAAGTCCTACTTAAATTGTCATGGAAAATTGATTACGAGTAACGTTAAATTTAGTGACGGTTCAAGAAAACTAGTCATAGACAATAAACAACAGAATCAAGAAACAACCTTAATTAAATTTGGTCTGGACGAACTGTTTAATAGAAAAAAATCACGGTTTATATGGGTGACAACAGAAAAAGAAAATGAACTAATAAATATAGTTGGTTCTTTAAACGATAAAGACCAGGAACATCACCAAAATGATGGAGAGGTACAACATACTGATCACTCAAAACGTAAACTTCAGGAATGGCTGAGTAAAAATGAACCGGTAGTATATTATCCATTAGATGCTAAAAACAAGAGCGGTTATGACAAAGACGAGCCATTACTCTATTTTGGGAACAATAACCTATATAAGGTTGATCATGAAAAGGGGCGGGCGACCCTAATTGCTGAAGGAGTGCAGGAAATTAATCGAAGTTTTGTATGGAACAATGTGGCACTTCTAAAAAATTTACCGAAAGAATGTGGGGAAAATCAAGCCGTAAGAGTCGATGAAAAATGTTTAGAATCGATTCGAAAAGTAGTGGATATAGTTAAAAGAAAACAAGTTTTGGAAAATAAACTAGAAAACAATATTGAACAAGCTAAGGCAAGATATGCACAAACATCTCCCAGTTTAACTTTGGCATCAGCAAACCATACTAATATAGACAGATAAAAAACTAATGTTCCTCGATTATAGTATTTCTTTAAAAATTAAGTTGAATTGTTGCACAATAATGATGCAAATGGATTCTTAATATAGCATGAATGATTGCTATAAATCATAGTCTTATTTAACAGTCTATAACCCCATATAATCGTTCTTACACTTTAAAGGTATATTAATCAACTGATAAAACACTACTTTCTAGGATACATCTATCAATCATTGCTCTAACAAAATATGGATAGATAAATTCACATCAAAATCTATTTTTGGTGTGAATGATTTCTAGATAGCTTTAATTCTAAATGGTTTATGCATGCGTATATATATAACTGATTAGTTGAACAAGAAAAGAATCGTTTTTATACTATCTGGTAAAAAGAAATAGAATAAATAGCAAGAAGAGAGGGTTTGCGGATTTTTAAAGGAAGGAGATAAAAATTTTATATTTTAGTTTACATAATATATATTATACAAAGTAGATTCAAAGTGAATTAAACCCCTATCAAACCGAAATCAAACTAAAAAGATAAAAAAATGACTCATTTGAACCGCTGCAAAATTTTAAAATTATTTTGTATTATAAAATATCAATTAAATCGTGTTTGACAAGATTTAAACACGATTTAATTTTTTATCTGTCTATAAAGTCCATATCCATAATTTACAAAATTAGAAACAAAAACTCCACAATATTCACATGTGGCATTCTCTACAATAAAACAATCATAATCTGGACAACACTTTTTTGATCTTTCCACAAAGAGATACATTTTTCCATACTACAATCACAATCTTTACATTTCAATTTCATACAAGTCACTCCTTACTAACGATCAGATCAACAGCACTCTTATAATTCTCGATCATTTGTTTGTGTTGTTTTGTCATGCGTTTACGTCCGTTAGCAATCAAACCAGCGACATAACAACCTGAATCATTACAACACTCGTCTAAGACCGCTAATGACACCGATACTTGTTTTTCTACCCAGTTTTTAGTTCTATAAAGCGTCATTAGGAATTTCAATGAGAGATTTCTTTGATTTTGAACTGTACAATGAAGAATTATTAAACAAAATCCATCTGACAACTTTAATTTAGAGAATAAATCTAATTTGACAGTTTTACCGAAGAAATAATAAAAAGAGTAAAAGAAAAAATAAAGAAAGAGCAACTAGACATACAGATTAGTCGCTCTTTCTTTATTTTTTATTGTTTATGTATGAATTCTATCTTTCTACGAAAGAACCTTCTGATTTTTCTTTGGAAGGGTTTTTATTGATTACTTTATCCTGTTTGTTTTCGGAAAGTTTCTCGACTTTCCTCATAGCTCTGATTTCGTCAAACTTTTTTGATTGATTTCGCATTTTTTCAATGTTATCGTCATGATCAGGTTGTATTGGACCAGGTCCATTTATCCAAACACGTTGCGTTTCATTGAATAGAGAAAAAAGTTTTACCCACGCTTTATTTTCTTTAGACAATTCTTTTTTTGAGTTTGAGTTATCTTGGTAAGACAGTCCTGCTAGTGCTATTTTAAGAGCGTCTTTATATTGAATTTTTTTTTGAGAAGATAATATTTCTGAAACATCTGATCCTGCTTCTTTAATAAAGTTTTCGTAATTTTCTTTTCGATCTCTAAGAAACAGGCCTTTAAAGTTATCTTTATTTAAATTTTTGTGCATTTCGTTCATTTCCTGAAGCAACATTTTTAAACGTTTACTATGTTGGTCGTCTCCAAGCGTTTCTATCTTGTTTAAGACATCTAAGTTTGTTTTTTTATTTCTAGAAAAAATATTGCTTGATACTATTGGACGATTCCCACCATTTTGTTGCAAAAATTGATTTATACGATTTTCGATATCTTGTTCGTTAACAGGATTTGCAGTTTGAGATTCTTGTTCGCTAACAGGATTTGTAGGTTGTAATTCTTTCATTTTTTTCTTCCTTTATTTTTATTTGTAATTTTAAATAAGAAAAACCAATAATGGGGTTTCTTGTTTTCCCCTGAATTAGAAAAATTAACATAAAATTAAATCCCTGCCGATCTAAATGAAACAAAAAATGTATCGTATTTCTGATATAGCATTTCTCTATTATACACTGTAGGGATCAGTGCACCACTATTATACAAGTAGCGAGTCACTAAAAATTGATTACATTGTATACATTATGCCAAGTAGATCCTTAACATAATAAAAATTCACTCTGTTGTTCGTCCACATTCTGCCTTTTTTTAGAATCATTTTCATCTATAATTTTTTCATATTCGTTTTTTCCAGAAACATATCCACCGTCTGCTCTATGTAATATCCCCTCATATAAAATCAAAGATACATGATCAACGTGATACAGAATCCGGCCCACGCCCTTCAAGTGCGTTTGGTTGATTCATACGGCGCTGATGACGTTTAAATTTAAATCATCTTCTTAAATTTTTACATTATTTTTTCAATTGTTTATCTCATCAACCGACCATGCAGGTTATCTATTGATATTAGATCCAGTAGTTTTATCAATATTGTGTCTTGTCTCGGGCGTGACATTTGTAATAATGCCTGCTCGTCCATTCAAATGATACAGAGATTTATTTATCATAACGGACTGAGAATTCCCGCTGCTCAAGATATTGTCAGTCTCTAAAACATTTGCTAAATTTTGTACACTCTTTCTTTCCGCTGACTTGCGGATAAGTTCATTTAAAAAAGATTTGTAATGGCTGTTAGTTTGGGGATTAGGTTGTGTTTTTTCAAATTGTATCTCTAATGAATCATTGTCATTTTTTGTTGACTTACTAATTCGTTCATGTTGGCGATCATTTTGTGAATCGTCAGAACTTAAAGTGGTGACCCATCCAGTATCTTCATCAATGTCAAAATTATTCTTTTTAAGGGACTTTCCTTTATTATTTAGAGGCTGAGACTGATCTTCTTGTTTCTCCGAAGAGCTTAATTGAGACTGAATGATAGTTGAATAAATAGTTGTTTCCGGTTTCTGTTTGAATTTTCCTTCAGGCAAGCCTACCAGCTCTGCATCTATCATCTTCGATTGATCTTTGGCTAAAGTATTTTTCTGCCCATCAGATATGCTTCTTAACTCCTGAGTATTGTGCTTTTCCATATACTATCTCCTTTCATTCATTTATTTATTTAGTAATTTTACCAGTCATCTTTTATTCTTTTAAAGCTGATTCTGCTCTAAATCAATCACCTCCTTCATTTTTTTCTTGTTGTTTCAAAGCATTTCCCAAAAAATTTACCTAATATGCTACCATTTTATTACAATTCACTTTCTACTAAAGAACTATTTTTTCTAAAAAAAAATTAAAAAGGAAAACGAGCAAAACGCTCATTCTCCTTTTTATTTTCATTCAATTATCTCACGGTGTTTAATACGTTTCTTAATTCATTGACAGATTGTTTAAACATTTGTTCTTCTTCTGGTGTAATTGATAATTCAATAACTTCTCTTACACCCTTCTCTTCTATATATTATGCTAAGTAGTTTCTTTTTTTCTTATTTATGTATGAAGTCTATCTTCCAGCTCTAGGTGGTCTATCCATATTAGGGGTAGAACGCGGCAATGGAGCAGGTGGTTTTGGGACTCCCATAGCGCTATCTTTTATTTGTTCAAACGCCCGAGGTGGTAAAGTTGGAGCTGGCTTCATATATCGAAGTACACTACTTCGAAATGGCGAAGGTGGAACTGGTGAAGGTTGAGCTGGCTCCATATCCTGATGTAGTGAAGCAGGTACTCCTTGTTTAGACTGTGCATTTTTCTTTTTTTATGTTGGATCTTCTGTATAGATATTTTCTCTTGGCATTAAATTTCTTCCTTTCCTTTTATGTCTTGAATTATAAACGAAAAAAACGATAAGTAGATGTTAGTTCTTTTGTACAATTCTCTGCTATAAACCTGAGCAGTTATTTTTTGGTTATACAGTAAATCTATCTCGCATGGGACCTATTGCTATTATTCAAATCATTTGAAGAAGAAATAGTATTTTGATTTATATTTCTCGTTTTATCTTTTAAATCTTTAAAAGTACACTGTGCATTTTTAATAGTACGTGGTAATGGAATAGGCTTTTTGTTTTGAGGAATTTTAGTACCTAAAAAAGTGCCCCATCCAGTATTTTCATTCACCCCAAGCAGCCTTCCTGCGGAGTTCTCAACAATAATTAGTTTACTATAACGTGGTGCTGGAATAGGATGTCCAGATAAATGTGACGATGTAGCTAAATTTTGTTCACTCTTTTTTTCCGCTGCCTTGCGGATAAGTTCATTAAAAAAAGATTTGTAATTGCTGTAAGTTTGAGGATTAGGTTGTGTTTTTTCAAATTGTATCTCTAATGAATCATTGTCATTTTTTGTTGACTTACTAATTCGTTCATGTTGGCGATCATTTTGTGAATCGTCAGAACTTAAAGTGGTGACCCATCCAGTATCTTCATCAATGTCAAAATTATTCTTTTTAAGGGACTTTCCTTTATTATTTAGAGGCTGAGACTGATCTTCTTGTTTCTCCGAAGAGCTTAATTGAGACTGAATGATAGTTGAATAAATAGTTGTTTCCGGTTTCTGTTTGAATTTTCCTTCAGGCAAGCCTACCAGCTCTGCATATATCATCTCCGATTGATCTTTGCCAAAAGTATTTTGTTGTCTATCAGATACGGTTTGCTCTGTATGTATAGAGTGAATATCTTGTTGAACTGCAGATTCTTCTAATCCGCTTCTTGAGCCCTTAGCATTCTGCTTTTCCATATACTATCTCCTTTCGTTTATTTAGTAATTTTACCAGTCATCTTTTATTCTTTTTAAGCTGATTATGCTCTAAATCAATTACCTCCTTCATTTTTTTCTTGTTGTTTCAAATGCATTTCCAAAAAAATTTACCTAATATGCTATCATTTTATTACAATTCACTTTCTCCTAGAGAATTATTTTTTCTAAAACAAAAATAAAAAGGACAACGAGCAAAACGCTCATTCTCCTTTTTATTTTCATTCAATTATCTCACGGTGTTTAATACGTTTCTTAATTCATTGACAGATTGTTTAAACATTTGTTCCTCTTCTGGTGTAATTGATAATTCAATAACTTCTCTTACACCCTTTTCATCAACGATGGATGGAACACCTGTAAAGATATCTTTCACTCCATATTGACCAGATAAATAAGCAGAAACTGGTAATACAGCTTGTTCATTGTTTAATACAGCCTTGACAATTCGTGCTGTACTCATACCAATTCCATAATAAGTCGCTTTTTTTCGATCGATGATTTCATAGGCAGCATTTTTAACTTTATCAGCAATGATATCTAAGTCTTTTTCTTCGATTCGATGATCTTTTTCGACAAATTCCATGATTGGTTTTCCGCCAACTGTTGTATGGGACCAAGCTGCTACTTCAGAGTCGCCGTGTTCACCTAAAATATAGCCGTGAACGCTACGAGGATCGACAGAAAGTTTCAAGGCAATTTCTTTTCTAAAACGAGTTGTATCTAATGTTGTTCCTGTTCCGATTACTCGAGAAGAAGGTAACCCTGATTCTTTCCACGCAATGCAAGTCAAAATATCTACTGGATTAGAAGCAACAACTAATATTCCGTTGAATCCTGCTCCCATGATTTGTCGAACAATATCCTTCATAATTCCAGCATTTGTTTTCACTAAATCTAAACGAGTTTGTCCTGGTTTTTGGTTGATACCTGCTGTGATTACTACTAGATCGGCATCGCTGCATTCGCTATAATCACCTGACCAAACAGCAACATTCTCTTCGCCCCATGCCATACCATCTAAAAGGTCTAAAGCTTCCCCTTCCGCTTTTTCTTGGTTGACATCGATCAAGACTAATTCATTCGCAATTCCTTGATTGATCATGGCATAAGCAATACTTGTTCCCACAAAGCCTGTTCCAACGATCACTACTTTTCTACTGGTTTTTCTCATGTTGATACACGCTCCTTTTCATCTCATATGTTATTTTCATGAAAATTATAGTTCTGATAGAAACATTTTTCAATATAATGATATTTATAGTTACTATAATATTTTTTTATAGTTATAACAAAAAAACAGATTATTAGTAAACTAACAATCTGTTCAAAGTAAAATAAGATCTATTTCATTCGTTTATATTGGCTTTGCTTAGAAGCACCTTTTGAAGATCCGCTTTTATTTGCAGGCTTATCGGACATTTTTTTACTTAATAACAACATCAAAATAACAAATAGAACGGCTCCACCTAAGAACAAATACATATAATCTGATAAATAAGTCGTGAATAGACTTATGAAATCGGTTTGTCCAAGCACACTCGAATTGATTAACTGTAACCCAAAATTTTCCATATATTACCTCCTAATGTTTAGCTGAGAAAAAATTATTCTCATAAATAAAGCATAATACAAAGAAGGTAAGCGCAGACACCATTTTTTTCTAAAATCGGAAAAATAGTTTTTGGATAAAAAAAGACAGCGTAAAAGCTGTCTTTTTCATAGGATCACTAGCAACTGACAAATCTATTTTTTAGTATCTTTTTTAGATGTCAATTCTTCAAATTTTTCTTTTACTTCTTCCGCTAATTTTTCCACTTCTTTTTCAAAAGCATTCGGTTTCTTTGGTTCTTCCTCTTCAACCGAATTAGAACCAGATAAAGCGACATCTTTGGCTTCACCAGAGTTTGTGCCAGATAACGATTCTTGTTTGTTTTCTGTTTCACCAGAATTTGTCCCTGCTAATGCTACTTCATCATCGGTTTTAGGCGCCATCGAACCTCTTAGACGTTTGCCTTTTTCGCCGTTATAATTTGTCATGAGAATTCCTCCTTACAGTTATTTATTTTATAGTACATAAGAACAAAATAACTGTCAAAACATGAGGTGTCCTCCCCATCATATTTTAATGGTTTTGTTTTTTTGTTTCTCATCAATCTTTGCTTAATCCTTCAGAATGATCATAAACAGCGAATGGTTTATCTGTTTGCTTGCGCTTCTTTTTCCTGGATCTCTTTGATCCCTGTTTCTAAAATGTTCATTTGTAGAAGTGTTTCTTCGTCTTTCACTACTTTTTCGGCTCCGTTTATGAGCGTTTCATAGACGCCCTCATAGACCCGACTATAGTCACCTACTTCAGAAATCACTTTTTCCTCATGGTAGTTTCCATTTTGGTCCATATAGGTAAGTGTGCCGTAGTGTTCTGGTAAATCAATACCAAAATCTTGATGGTCTGGGAAATAAAATAGTTTAAGATGCTCTTCTTGTCGATCTTTTGTCTGTTTTACAAACATCCCTTTCTTCCCATAAACCACAAAACTTGGGCGTTCCTTAATACGAAAATAGCTTGATTTGACAGAGATTTTCATTGTTCCATAATAAAAATCTAAATCGAAATAATCATTCATTCGTCCCGTTCCTAATAATTGGCGCACATCATAGTGGATGTCATCTGGTTCGCCAAAGTAAGAAATTACTTGATCTACTGTGTGACAAGCATGACCATAGAGATAACTATTGACTGTTGAAAATTCCGTTGCCGATTCAGGAACTTCAGGTCTGAAATAATCATAATGCATCTCAATTTCTAAAATATCGCCTAATTTTCCACTTTCCAACACTTTTTGTACGGTCAAGAAATCAGAATCAAAACGACGATTTTGATAACACTGGATAAATAAATCTTTTTGTTTCGCTAGCTCAAATAACTCTTTCGCTTCTGCAGAAGTTTCAGCAAACGGTTTTTCAACCAGGACATTTTTTCCATGCTCTAAGGCTAATTTAGCATATTCATAATGAAATTGGCTCGGTGTCGTAATGACAACTAGTTGGATTCCTGGATCGTTCCATAGATCTTCCAATTGATTGGTGTAATGGATATCCTCAAATGTTTCCCAAGTGGGTTCTGAACGTGAATAGATCGTTTTGATTTTGATCTTATCTTTTAGTTTTCGTGAAAAAGGTAAATGATAGCGGTTGGTACTTTTTCCATTTCCTAGATAGGCAATTGTTAACATACGTTTTCCTCCAATTTTTGTTTTTAACTACTATCAGTATAAATGACCGGTCCCTTTAAAAGTTAATTTGAGCGCAGTTAGAAAAAAATGTTCAAGAAAGTGATCTTTTTAAGTAAATAATCGACAGGTATGTTTAACCTACACAAAAAATAGTAGTCAAAAAGAGGGATATTCAGTAAGATGGATGAGGAAGGTGAGCATATGTTAATCGAAGACCAATTGATACGACAAGAAGCATTTACAACAACAGAAAAAAGAATTGCTGATTATCTCAAAGCAAACAGAGAAACAGCTGTTTATATGACGATCGAGGAATTGGCAAAAGCGACGTATACTTCGCATTCAGCCATAATTCGCTTATGTAAAAAATTGAGTTTTTCTGGTTTTAGAGAATTTCGTTTTGAATTTGGTCGTGAAGTCCATCAGATGAAAGCCCAGTTCAATCAAATCATTGATCCAAACTTTCCTTTTACTGATAAAGATGATAGTCAATCGATCGCTAAAAAAATGGCCGATTTGTCGATCCAATCTATCAAAAAAGCACAGCTTCAATTGGAGAAACAGTCAATTGATGCGATTGCCACAGCATTGAATCAAGCGAATCGCATGTTTATTTTTGCCAAAGGGGATTCTCAAATCACAGCACGCAAATTTCAAAATAAACTAATCAAGATCAATAAATTTTTGATATTAGCTGAAGAGTATAGTGATTCTTCTTGGAATGCAGCTAATTTAACGGAAAAGGATTGTGCCATCTTTCTAACTTATAGTGGAAGGATTCACCATTATGAAAAAATTATGATGCATTTAAACCATGTGGGTGCTAAAACTGTATTGATCACTGGAAATGAACATTCAGAAATGGCAAAACAAGCAACGATGAAACTCATCGTTACGCAAGATGAATTAGATTTTGCTAAAGTGGCAACATTTTCCTCACAAATTGCCTTCGACTATGTTTTAAACACTCTTTATTCCGTGATGTATGCACAAAACTATCAAGAAAACATCCAGAATCTCAAACAAAAACAAGACTTGATCAAAAAAGGTTTGTTGAAGGAATATCGCCATTAGAAAACAGTTGTTTATTACCGTGTGTCAAAGCCAATAGAGCGCGCTTCATTCTTTTTGTCATGATAAAACTTGAAACTAAAAATCTACAGACCGAGTACTGCAAAGATTGAGGTACTCGGTCTGTAGATTATTTTTGTTCTTTTTGCTGGATACATTGTGCAATCAAAGCACCTAGCAAGTGATAGCCTAACTTCGAAGGATGCAACCCATCGTCTTGCAAGTAAAGTGTTGGGTCCTCAAAAGATTTTTCATAATGATAAAAATCAATAAAACTTACTTTGTTCTCATCTGCTACTTCTTTTGCGATCTGAGTATACTCTACTAAGATCTCAGGAATTGTTTGGGTTTTGATCTTTTCATCAACGTAACTAGGCCCTATCAAAATCACTTGGCTATGTTTAAAAAAGTTGATCAATTGTTCCAAGTTTTTTCGATAGGTTTCTTGGTTATCTCTTTGATTGATTGCATCATTAACGCCAACATTAAGAACGACGTAGTCAGCTGTACGTTCATCTTGGGGAAGTTGAGACAATCGTTCAAGGCTGCTTGTCGTTGAATCTCCTCTTTTTCCTAAATTAATGATCTTAAAATCAGCTTGTCCTAAAGCATTTAAGGTCGTTGATAACGCATGGTCCAATGCATGGACGACCTCCCCTTGGTACAATCCAGCAGCAATGCTATCACCAAATAGTATAATTTTCTTCATCTGTGTCATCCCTTTTCTTTTCTTACAATAAAAATTCTATCACGGAGAATCAAAAAGGAAAAATCGTTGCTCTCAACTATAAGAACTTTCTATCGAAGGTTTTTATTTGGTTATCGATGATGACACAAAGAAGTATCGAAGTGTTTTTCTGAATACGGACACTACTTACCAGTTAAAAAGAAACGGCTAACAAATGAATCGAGTGGATTCAAGATTCACTTCGTTCGGTGTTCAAACCTCTTTGCAGCCATTTTACCTTGTAACGATAATCTTGCAACAACTCATCAGTAGTCCAGTCATTCGCAATGTAATCCGTCAATGAATTGATCACAAGGTCCATGACGAAATATAAAAAGCTAATTGCTTCTTCTTCCGAAGTAATGTGAAAACCATTTGCCTTCAGTAACTTAAACCATTCCTTTAATCTTCCTGATTCAGCAGAAGGCTTGGTTCTTTGGTGATTGGTAAAATCATCACTTCTCGTTAAAAAGCGGATGGCCTGCCAATAACTACTTTTTTGTTCCAGTTCACTACACCACGCAAGGTAATTTTCAATTCCTTGAAAAAAGTCTTGCTTGTTTTGACTGATATATTTCAGAATATCTCGATGGATTTGAATCGAATAATACTGGATCGTGTAGGTATAGGCATCTTCCAAGTCTTCGAAGTACTTATAAAAGGCCCCTCTTGACATAGCCATATCTTCGACAATATCTGCAACTTTTACTTGGCTAATATGTCGAGCTGAAAAATTTTCAAGTAAAATTTCAATAAGCCGTTGTTTCTTCTCATTCGGCAGATTAAGAAATGTCGATTTAGGCATCCCATCCCTCCGTTTCTTCGATCAAATCACCATCTTTCATTCGGTAGACACGATCGCTCCATTTGATCATCCGAGCATCATGTGTAACCATGACTGTTGCTTTTTGTTTTTCATGTGCTTCTTTGACAAGTAACTTGACTACTTCAAAGGCATGATCTGTATCTAAGCTAGCGGTAGGCTCATCTGCTAAGATCAAACTAGGGTCATTGAACAACGCACGAGCAATCGCTACACGTTGTCTTTCCCCACCAGATAAATCTCGAGGATAGCTTTCTTTTAGATCATAAATATCTAATGATTTCAATAAGTCATCAATCACTGTTTCGTTTTGTTTCTGATGGCTGACTCGATCAACTAAATAAAATTGTTCTTTGACCTTTAAAAATGGAATCAAATTAGAACTTTGTAAAATAAACCCAATTTCTTTAAAACGTAAATCGGCTCTTTTTTTCTCAGATAAATCGGAAAAAGACTGACCATTAATGGTGATTTCTCCAGAAGTAGGTGTTTGCAGCCCACCGGAAATGGTTAAGAAAGTACTCTTTCCTGAACCAGAGGGACCGATGATGCTGACAAATTCTCCTTGTTTGACATTAAAATTAATTCCTTTTAGTGCAGTCACTTCGGTATGTCCACTACCAAAAGTCTTGACGATATTTTTCATCGTTAAAATATTCTTCATTTTTTACCCTCCTATGGCGGTGATTGGGTCCACTTTTGTGATCGTGCGTATTGAGAAGACGCCGCCTACAACTGCTACAACGAGTAAGACCCCACTATATAGCAACCATTGTGTCCAGAAAATAGCGAATGGCATCGCACTTGGTAAAAACAAGCTAGTTAGATAAGCAGCTAGAACTGCTAAGGCGACACCAATGACTCCAATAACAAATGACTGTGCAATCAATGATTTAGCAATAAATGAATTGCGAATCCCTTGAGCTTTCATTACGCCAAAGATCGCTGTTTTTTGTAAAGTGATGACATACATAAAAATGCCAACTACTGCTGCTACGACAAGAAACAAGAAGTAAACCATTGCATTTAGTGTCATATTTTGTGCAGAATAACCTGGAAGACTTTCAATAAAATCAGGAATTGTCAGTTTTTGTAAATCTTTTGATGCGCCATCTTTATCAATTACAGCTGATTGTTTGGTCACGATCGCATTGATCGGCTTTTTGTCATCTGAAGCAAACGGTTGGGCTCCATATTTTAATTGTGTCCAAGTTTCTAGATCTGTATAGATGACTGGTGAGACCGTATAATAAGTGGCAGGAAAAATTCCAACGATCGTAAATGCTTGGTCATCGCTACCGATTTTGATTTGATCTCCCAACTTATATTGATCTTGTGCCAGATTTTGGGAGATAATTATTTCATTTTTCTTATCAAACATCCGACCATCTGTGATTTTAGGTAATAAAAAGGCATCGTTAGTCGTACCAAAGACTGTCACATTTTCTTTGTTTTTGCCCTTGATTGCTCCACTGAATAAGCCAATCGGTGCTTTTTCTTTCGCATTTACTTGATCAAGGTCACCTCTTGTCAATTGAGATGCTGCAAACACTTGATTAGCATCTTCGGACAAAACGATTTCTTGAGCACCCCAATCATCAATCGCTTTTTTAAATTCTTCTGCTAATCCACTTGCTAGACCTGATAGCATGAAAACGACATAAGCAATCAAGAACATGATACCGATAATGAGTCCGTATCGTAGTTTTGCGTATTTCATTTCTTTCATTGCTAAAAACATTACTTTCCCTCCTACATTTTCCTTTTTCGATAGTGACATTTTGTCACTATCGAAAAGTATAGCGCAACAGTGACAAAATGTCACTAAACAAAACTCATGAAACAATTCGTTCATACTACAAGATCATTGTCTCTCTGTTTATTGGTTACAGTTTTTCTTATAGTTGGCGATGTTACTATATATATGAATCATGAGCAAATAAACGTTGGTATAAATAGATATCAGTAAAAGGAAATAGAAGAAAAACGAAAAATAAGCTACAATAATAAAATAGAACACCAGTTTGAACAAAAAGGAGGTTCTTTTATGGATCAAAAAACACGAAAACACATTCAAGAAAAGTTAAAACAACGCATCGCACAGCTTCCTCCTATTTTCCAAGAATTTTTAAAAGAAAATCAAAAAAAGCTTTCATTAAGCAGTCGTTATGAATATGCAAAAGATTTTCATTTATTCACGGATTATCTTCACGAAGCTTTAGATCAAGAGATCACGGATGAAGTTATTCTTCGTCTTGAAAAACAAGACTATTTAAATTTTTTAGATAAAGTCTATCAGCATACTCGTTCGTTTCAGACCACAGCTGATCAACAAACAAACCAGTTATTTAAAAATAGCTATTATGGTCTTTCGCGAAAACAATATTCGTTAAATCATTTTCTACGGTTTTTGTATCAAAAAGGGTTATTGACTGAAGAAATATCTCTATTAGGAAAAACGCTTCCTGAAACTACTGCTGCAGCGCCTCGATTCATAGACGCCTCTTTGTTTCAAGACTTTGAACATCTGTTTATTCCTATGAAAGGCTTTAACTCTTCACGAGAAGCACGCTTTGAAAAAAGGAACCGACCAAGAAATTTAGCGATCGCAGCTATTCTTTTATATTGCGGGTTAAAGATCCATGAAGTCGTTGAGTTAAAAAGAAAAGATATTGACTTAAATAAACAAATCATTCATCTTAGCCGTAAAAAAAATCGTCTTAATCAGTCGCCAATTCCCAATGAAGCACTGCCATTCATTAAAAACTATTTAGCAATAACTGATACTGGGACAGGACCTGATTCTTTTGCTTTTCGTTCATCTCATGACCAGCAAATCTCTCCACGGACGATTCGCCAAATACTAAGTAAAATCACTGTATATAAAAATATTTCGCCAGAATTATGTCGTAAAACTTACGGGTACTACGTTTCCCTTTATTTTGATGATCTGGATATCGTCAATTTCCTTTATGGTAATCGTTATATCAATGAACATTCATTTGAAGAAGTCCATCAAAAGATGTTAGAATTCTCTTACAAGGAAATAACAAGTATCAAAAAATGAAATAACGAAATATAATTCATTTTTTCACAAAGAAAGCTGTTTTTTATTTAGGGTTTGTGCTAAGATTATAGCTGAATTTGCAAAGTAAATGATTTAATTCACAAGTTTTTCTTACTTTGCTTACCAACTTGTTTATTAAATGAAATCGGAGTGTGACTTATGGAAACAATCGCTTATTCCCCACTAAATCTTTTTTCTAATTTTCAAGAAGCAGCGAATGCTACACCAGATGTACCAATCATCTTTGACCAACCCTTAGCAGCTTTTCCGGAACTTGGTTTTAAAAGCACTTACAAAGATACCTGTCAACTCGTTTTGACTCGTGCCTATCAATTAGCTCATTTGGGTGTCGGACTTGGTGATAAGGTCATGATCTACAAAAGTTCAGCTTTTGATACTTATTTATTAGCTGTAGCAACAGCTTATCTTGGGGCGGTACCAGCAATGATCTCTTATCACTTCCCTACCCCCACTTTAGAAGTCTTTGTCGACCGTTTAGAAGATCCATTTATCCTTTTTGATGATGAAACGGCTGAACGAGTGGCTGGCATTTCAAATGGATCAAAAGAAAAACAAATTGCTGTTTCTAAACTATTGACTCAACCAGCAGAACCAGTGGCACAAAATCAATTGGGGAACGATGAAATTTCTTATATGACCCATACTTCAGGAACCACAGGTATTCCTAAATTGATTTGTCATTCTGCTCATTCAATGGGCTGGCGCACCAAATGGCAAAAAACTGTCTTTACTAAGATCGCAGAGAAAAAACTTGTGGCTTTCCATATCTCTCCTGTTCATTCTCGCTTCAATATTGGTATTTCTTCATTGATGGCGATGGGCTTTCCAATGATGCCGTTAGCGGATGCTCAAGGGGAAAACGTTGTGGCCATGTTAAAAGAAAATCCACCGATTGCACTTGAAACACATCCAAACAACTTTGTTCAGTGGAGCTTTACAGCGAAAGAATATCCAGAAGCTTTTGCTGGTATTCGTTATTACCATTCCACTTTTGATGCGATCAACAACTCTACTATGGAAACATTCTTACGCACTTCTCCTAATCAAGAAGCTGTTTTCTTACAAGTTTATGGCCAAAGCGAATGCGGACCGATGATTTTAAAAGCTCATACATTAGAGAGTTTAAAAACGAGTAATGCGAGAGACATGGGTGTGGGACTTGGCGACTTAACCAAAGCGCGGATCGCAGATGAAAATGGGAACGTCTTACCTGCTAATACAGATGGACACATCCATTTATTATCAAAAGGTCGTGCATTAACTTATTATAAAGAAGATGCTCGTTTCCAAGAAAATGTTTATGGTGCTTGGTGGGACAGCGGTGATTACGGCAGCATGGATGAACAGGGGCATTTGTTCTTAAAGGATCGTCAAGTGGATTTGATCGATACAATCAATAGCAATTTAGCGATCGAAGATTTCTTGTTAGACTCATTAGAATTTCTATCGGAAGTGGTCATCGTTCGTGATAAAAACAATGCACCACAACCATTGATCTCTCTTGCTCCTAATCACGAAATGGATTGGGATCGTTGGTGGAAACAAGTGCATGAGTTACCTCGATTGAATACGCCGATTATCAGAGATTATGAAGATATCCCACGGACTGCGACAATGAAAGTCCGTCGACTACAAATTGAAAAAGAATTAAAAGCATAATAAACAGAACACTGACGTTATCCTCTTACCTAGCAGGTATAACGTCAGTGTTCTCTTTTGTTTAACCATTTTTCAGTTGTTAAAATTGTAGGAATGACAAAAAAAGATTCAATTTATTGATAATAATATCTAATGAAGTTGTTCATTTGAGTATGCATAGCTTATGTTTTCTTCTAGCTGTTAAGTTGCCAACAATACAGTGTACTTGTTTCATTCAGATGATAGATAAATTTTGGTGATCTAAAGACTACGCAAAATTGGATGACATAAAAATATGCCAATTGGCTGTTTTCTTTTCTAACAACTTTCGTTATACTCTTTTCGTGGAGGGAAAACAATGAGAAAAATACTTACAATTGGTGGTTCTGACCCTTTTGCCGGTGGAGGAATTCAATCCGATTTGAAAACTTTTGAGAATTTTCAACTTTTTGGAATGAGCGCGCTCACCTGTGTAGGCATGTTAGACGAAAACAACGCATTCCTCTTAGAAAATCTACCTGCTAAGTGGTTGGAACAGCAACTTGCTTCGATCCAGAAGATGACAGACTTAGCGGGTATCAAAATTGGCTTATTGCATTCTCTTGAAGCAATCATGATCGTCCGAGATTTTTTAAAAAAGCACCCTCAAATCCCAATCGTTCTTGATCCGGTTTTAGCTTTTAAAGAAACTACTTCATTAGCGAATCAACAGTATATTGAGTGCTTAGTGAAAGAACTCTTCCCCCTTGTTGATCTTGTCACGCCCAATCTTAAAGAAGCGGCTCTCCTTTCTGGAAAGAAAAAAATTTCAAGCATCAATGAAGTGATAGAGACAACCAAATTTATTCATACTTTAGGAAGCAAAGCGGTCGTTGTTAAAGGTGGCTCTGGGATCCATGGCGATGAAGCAATCGATGTTTTGTACAGTCATGACGGACTAACCACTTTTACAATGGAAAAATTAACACGATCAACGGTGAATGGCGCAGGATGTACCTTTTCTTCTGCTATTACAGCGAATCTCGTCCATGGCTATACGCTCCCACAAGCCATTCAACGAAGTAAAACTTACGTTTATCAATGTATTTTAAACGGTGTTGAAATGAATGATCAAACGGGCAGTGTCTGGTCTGGCGGTAACATCAAAGGAGGGATTTAATCGTTGAATACGAAACGAATGACAATATATGCCATGCTGATCGCTTTAACAGTAGCATTATCTTTAACAATTTTGGTTCCAATACCAGCAACTAACGGCTTTGTCACGCTCTGCGAAGCTGGCATCTACACCACTGCTTTATTATTTGGTCCATTTGGTGGGTTCGTTGTCGGTGCCTCAAGTGGTTTATTCATCGATTTACTGTCAGGTTATCCGCAATGGGCCCTTTTTTCCTTATTGATCCATGGTTTGCAAGGATTGGTCAGTGGCTATTTTGCCGAAAAAACAAGCAAAGGTCGATTTGTCGGTCTTTTTATCGGTAGTTGTCTGATGATTAGTGGCTACTTTTTAGCAGGTTGGTTTTTATATGATTGGCCTGCGGGGGTAGCTTCTATTCCTGGAAATATTTTTCAAAATATTATAGGGGTTGGATTGGCTTTACCACTCACTCAAGCTCTAAAACGAACGAGAGTACAAAAAGAAAGTAAGTAATGAAAGGAAGAATAAAATGAGCATCACAGAAGAATCTTTAAAACAAGAATTAACCAAAATGGTCAACGAGGTATTAGCAGAAGCAAATTTAAAATCTGGCGATTTATTTGTATTAGGATGTAGTACCAGTGAAGTGGTCGGTGGACAAATTGGTAAAAACTCAAGTGCTCCAGTTGGACAGTGGATTATCCAAACGATTAGAGAAATATTGCAACCTTTAGGAGTCGCTTTAGCTGTTCAAGGATGTGAACACATTAATCGAGCCCTTGTCGTCGAACGCTCCGTAGCAGAGCAAAAACAATTTGAAATTGTTTCTGTTGTACCAGCCTTACACGCTGGTGGCGCTTGTTCAGTAGCAGCGTTTGACCAATTCGATGATCCAGTAGAAGTGGAACATGTGGTAGCGCAAGCTGGGATCGATATCGGTGATACTTCCATTGGTATGCATGTCAAACACGTTCAAGTACCTGTTCGACCAAGCAGTCAAACATTAGGAGCCGCGCATGTTACAGCTCTGCGTTCACGTCCAAAATACATTGGTGGTCCGCGAGCTGAGTATGAAGTGATTTAAAAGAATCAATTAACTGATAACCTACCTAATATTTATGTAAATGTTATTCTTTATTATAAAATATTCACTTATTATCTAATTTCTATAAAGGTACAGTCGCCCAACTTCATACAGTATGTCAAAAAAGTTTGCCTTGGACTTCATTAGAAAGCTCAAGACAAACTTTTTTTAGTTTCTTTTTTTACTGTTTACAAATAATTTCGCTTCATAAGGATCAAGCTTACCCACTCGTTCAAATACACGTTCTTCTTGATTCGTGAGAAGTAATTCCCAAGGAACATCAACTTCATTCGGTAATGAATATTCCGCTACTTCACTCGTAAGGTTGACCATAATCAGATAGTTTTTATCGGTAAATGATCGTTCATAAACATAGAGTTGGTCGTGTTCAGCGAGGTATTCTTTGAATGAACCATAGATCAATCCTTGATTTTCACTACGGATGCGGATCATTTGTTTGTAGAAAGATAAGATCGACGAAGGATCGTTTTCTTGTTCTTCTACGTTAAGTGTTTGATAGTTGGGATTTACCATCAGCCAAGGTTCGTTTGTTGAGAATCCGGCATATTTTTCTGATCCCCACTGCATAGGTGTTCGGCTATTGTCTCTTGTTGTATCAGCAACGATATCTATAGCTTCCTCAGGAGATTTTCCTTCTTCTAGCAATTGGTTATAAAGACGTCTTGAATCGACGGCATCGATTTGTTCGATGGCAGTAAACGGCATATTCGTCATACCGATTTCTTGTCCTTGATAAATAAATGGCGTGCCTTGCAGGAAAAAGTACATCATTGCGACTGCTTTTGCTGATTTTTGCCAATAATGTTCAGGATCACCAAAAACAGAAACTGAACGAGGTGTATCATGATTTTCCATATAAAGTGCATTCCAACCCTTACCGTCTAAAGCGGTTTGCCAGGCACTTAACGCTCTTTTTAAATTGATAACATCAAGTTTCCCTTCTTTTTCGTGCTTCCAAATCGAGATATGGTCAAATTCAAAGATCATGTCAAAATACCCATCAGCGCCGACCCATTCTGGACCTTCTTCAGCCGACACCCCGCTAGCTTCGCCAACAGTCATAATGTCATAGTCATCAAAAACATCTTTTAATTCATTTAAATGTTCGTCGATCCCGGAAACATTTTGAAAAGGAGAAAAGGGGTTTTCAGTTGCTTTAACAGAATATTCATCTTTTTTCACATGGGAAATCGCATCTAAACGAAACCCATCGATCCCTTTATCTAACCACCAGCGAATCATAGAAAAAAGTTCATTTTTTAACTTGTCGCTTTCCCAATTTAAATCAGGTTGCTCTTTAGCAAAGACATGCAGATAATATTGTTTCGTTTGTTCATCATATGCCCAAGCTGAGCCACCAAAAATCGATTGCCAGTCATTCGGAGCATTTTCAGGTGTTCCATCTACCCAAATATAGTAATCTCGGTAAGGATTATCCAGTGATTTCTTTGATTCAATAAACCATTCGTGTTGATCAGAGGTATGATTGATCACAAGATCCATAATGATTTTGATCCCTTGTTGATGTGCTTCTGCCAGTAATTGATCAAATTCGGCCATTGTTCCAAATTTTTCTAGAATATTTTGGTAGTCACTAATATCGTAACCGTTATCAATAAAAGGCGAAGAATAAACTGGATTGATCCAAATAAAATCAATCCCTAATTGTTTTAAATAAGGAAGCTTTTCACGAATCCCATTGAGATCCCCAATGCCGTCTCCATTACTATCCATAAAACTGGCAGGATAAATCTGGTATCCGACCGCTTCTTTCCACCAAGCTTTTGTTTGAGTCATTGTCTTCTTCCCTTCTCTTTTTCTCTATTATAAAACAATGCCACTATTTTTTGTTGATGTTACCGATAACATCGTTTTCTCTTTAACAGTTTCCTTTTTTGTTTCGTTATCTGGTTTGCAGAATGTGAGGATTTAACAGTCGAAACGATCAAAAAGAGTCTGATAGATAAACTAAATGGAGTTTAACCATTCGCTACAATGCGTTCATGCCCTCTTCCCGTTGTTCCAGCAGTCGCTCTAACAAAAAAACAAGCCGAAAATCCAAAAATAGGAACTATTTTCGAATTCTTCGGCTTGTTCTCAGAGCTAGGAACTTCTGTCACAATCTCTCTTAGTCGATGAATGGACTTATACGTGACTCCAGCTATTTTCAGCTATTTACAAATAGCGAGCAATCAATTGGATCAATTGCTGTGGTAACTCGTTGATGTCTGTCATATCAATGAAACGATTTTCCCCATATATCTCTTTGATTTCTTTTTGATCCTGTCCAATCGCAGCAGCCACAAAGATGACTCCTTGACGGTCATATTCAGACAGAACGCTTTGGATATCTTCCCTTGCCTTCTTCCCAGTATAGTCTGGCAAAGCTTTAGGCTGGCCATCACTAATCGAGATCAGCAATTTAGTCGTGGCAACTTCTTGGCTTAGTTTGTTAGCAATTAGTCTCAAACTGGCACCATCACGATTGTTTTGTCGTGGTTTCATCGTCACTAACTTCTCATCTAACCATTGGAAATCATCACTAAATTCTTTATAAGAAAAAATCGAGGTCTTTTCTCTCGTTGAGACATCTGCTGTATCTCCATAAATCATTAAAGGAATATTTACACGTTTAGCAAATTCTGCGATGGCGATCGCTGCTTTTTTTGCTGCTTCGATTCGTTCATCTCGAATCATTGAACCAGATTCATCAATCCTTAAAGCCACTGCCAATGAAGGTTGTTCGTGGGGTGGATTTTTCTTATCAAAATAACCTAGGTCATTATAGGCCACACGACTCGCATTGAACCGTTGTCCTTCATATTTTCCTTTTTGATAAGTCGTTGATTCATCATTTTCCAACAAATCTAAAATTTGACGGCTTAATGTTTCAACGATCGGTAAAACTTGTTGTCTGATTTGTTCTGCTTCTTGTGCTTTGAGTTCAAATCTTGGTCGATGAACGATCAGTCCTTCTTTTTCGTGCATCGTCCCCTTCATTATTTGTCGTGCTTCTTTCGTTAACTCACGTTTGATTTCTTTGTCGTAAGCCTCCATATCAGAGGCAGACATTTTTTCTGAATTATCTTCTGCTTGTTGCTCCTGTTGCCCCTGACCTGAAACTTCTTGACTTCGTTCTTGTTCAAATGAGAAAGACTCTGCCTTTTTTTCCTCTTCAATCTCAGCATTCTCCACTGGTGGAGTTTCTTCTTCGATCTCAGGCGACTCATTTTCCATTAAAGACAACGTTTCTTCTGCTAGTTGATCGATATTACGTTCATCAGCTTCTTCATCGTTAAGGATTCTGCCTCGATTTCTTGAAGCTTCTTCTGAAAGACGTCCCCACTTTATTTGCCGTAATAATTCACGAAGTTCTTCAAGAAGCCCACTTTGTTCTAATGCTTGGGTTAATATCTCCAATTCTTCTGGAACAGTGGTCAATTTATAGAGAACTTTAGGATAAATCGATTGGAAAAGATCTTGCCCTTGTTTCCAAGTATTTGCCCAATAAAAGTAAGAACGCATACCAGCCACTCCCTTGATGGCATTCGCTTTGGCAGTATCATCTAATAAACGAATGATCTCCGCTAATTTCAAGAGCAGTTCAGGTTGTTGAATCTTTGTCTTACCTAAGGCTCGCTCAGCCATCACTTCAAGTGAAGGTAAATCCATCTTCTCAGCATGTTGCATCCGATCTCTCAAAGATTCATTCAACGGACGATTACCTTGGTAGTTCCGATTGGTTGTGATGATGATGACGCAATCTGGATGACGGACGACGACACCCGTGGGTAAATTCAATAATCCATTTGGCTCAAGAGCGGAATTTAAAGCAACTAATACGGAAGCATCACGGATCACCGTTGGCTCCTGGATTTCTAACAAATACCCCTTTTCGATCGCACGAACAATTTCAGAGGGATAATATTTATAGCGAACGTTACTATTTTCATTTTGTTCCATCCGCTTGATGAAATTAGCCAGTTTGGATTTAGCCATTTCTGTACTAATATTATAGTGATTTTTGATTAACCGTAAGACAGCCTCTAATGTCTCTGTTTGGTTGATTGCATCAATCAATTCTTGATCTTCATCTACGTCACACTCAACAATAGGCAATAGAGCACCAAAGACATCTGATTTATCCATATCCGCAAAACAAGTTATTTTCGTATAAGGAAGTTGTAAATCAGCCGAAAGAGCTTTAGCCAGTTGCGTTTTTCCTGACCCAGCATCCCCTTCAAGCAAGATGTTACTGATCTTCATTTCAGGATCATTCCAGTTTTCAAAGATTTCAGCTGCGATTCTTTGTTCTTCTTGACTGGTTCGATGACTCGTTGGCTTTTGCCAAATCATTTGTTTTTCAACACTTGAAAATTGACGGTCTTTTGTCAGTGAGAAATCTTCCAATGTACCTCACTCCTTTTTTCCTTAATACCCTAAATCATCTAATAGACGTTTTAAAATTCGGAAACGTTCTCCGATCAATTCGCCATCTTTTTGTAACGTGTCATAATAGAGCATAATATCTTCATCGATCTTAGGATTTTTGGTATCCACTTCAACCGTCATTCGATTCCCTTGAAGTCCAATAATATCGACAACTGGATTTTCAGGATCATAAAATTTTTCATAGCGATACGCATCTTGAAAATACAAACTCCCTTGCGCAGCTAAAATTGCTAGATCTAAGATCCGAGTGATTGGTAGTTCTTCCGATTGACGTGACCATTTTTCACCCGTATGGCGCCATACCTTGCCTGAAATATCAACTTTTCCACGATCATTCCATTGTGCTAACCCTAAAGATAGTCCTTTAGCATCCGTATGCAAAGCATTTCTACCATCAACTTGATCATAGTCTTCAACGACAATAACAGGTTTGTGTTTTAAATTTGTTGGGATTTCCATCTAAATCCATCCTTTCTCTTTTAGTAAATTACTAACCTAGTGATTTACTCATTTACTAAACTTTTAAGGATTATACGCCTTATATAGAAAAAATGCAAAAAAAGCATCGTATCCCAATGAATGAGAGACGATGCTTGCATTGAATTGAATAATCTAAATTATTGCGCAGAGATGGCAAGCCCGATTGCTTTTTCTCCTAAGTGACTACCAATCACTGGACCAAAATGACCAATCTCAATGTCAGCATGCGGGTATTGCTTTTGTAATTTTTCTTTTTCTTGTATGGCAACTTCCAAATTATTTGCATGAATCACATAAAGTTTAACAGGTGGTGCAATTTCCTCATTTCGCATGCCGATGACTTTTTCGGCACGAGCGAAAGCTTTTTTACTTGAACGGATTTTTTCAAATAAAACGATTTTTCCTTCTGAAAAAGTCAAAATCGGTTTGATTTTAAGCAATCCACCTATCAATGCAGCCCCATTAGTCAAGCGTCCACCGCGTACTAAGTTGTTCAAGTCATCCACGATGAGATAAGCATACGTATTATCTCGGATACGATCGATATGTGCAATAATTTCTTCAAGAGATTGACCTTTTTGATTTAAATCTAGAGCAGCTTCTACCATGTGACCCATTGGCATACTCGTGATCTTAGAATCATAAGGAACGATTTTTACACCGTCAATGTCGTTTTTCATAGCATGTAATGTGTTGACAAAGCCGGAGATCCCAGAGGATAAATGGATACTTAAGATGGTATCGTATCCTTTTCTTTTCAGTTCTTCGTAAAGCGCCAGTACTTCTCCAACTGCAGGTTGTGAAGTGGTCGGGAAGTCTTTGCTTTTATTTAGAAGCCCATAGTATTCGTCAGCTTCTATGTCTATTCCTTCATTGTAGATTTTCCCATCCAAAATGACAGGGATCGGAATAACGAACAAATCAGGATGATTTTGGATTCGTTCAGGCAAATAAGCCGTACTGTCAGTAACTACTGCAAGTTTCATTTATTTAATTTCCTCATTTCAAAGAATTTTACCAGTCTATTTAACTATATCATAAGAAAGATGACATTTGAACCTCTCACTCAAAAAGTGAGAGAAACAATCACGTCCCTCTCACTTTCTGTAGCTTTAAAAAATTATCATGAACTGGATGTTGTTCCTAATTTTTGGTTGAGTGATGCCGATGCTGGAAGTTTTTAAGAAATTGGAGCCCATTTCTGCCAAATTGAGCAAAGAGAAATGTCAGCCCACCTATTCCACCAAGGCCAACACAATAAACAACAGCATGGGCTTTCGACGTCATCGTCAATTGGAGGTTCAATAGGATAAATACAATCGAACAAAGAACCAGCATCAACAAGGTTGAGCGGAATGTTTTAAGAAAGAAAAATCTGATTTTAGCTAGAGGTGCGATTCGATACTCTTTACACATATAGAAATAACCTCTGATAAACACGATCGCAAAAGCCATTGTGTTTGAAAAACTCATACCATAACCGCCAAATAGTGCTAATCCAATCACTTGAAAGACAATTTTCAAAATAATCGCTTCAACGGTCAGCCGAATCGCAATCATATGATGGTTAAGTGATTGTAACATCGTCGAAAGAATCGTGAACAATGAAAAGAATAATGAAGCGAGTAAGGCAAATTGGAAATAGCCGACACTATCAGGATCATATCCAAAAAATAAGGTATACAATGGACCCGCCAATAATGACATCCCCGCAAGAGAAGGAAGTAAAATCAAGACAGCAATTGAAAAACTATCTCCTACTGTCTTTTCAATTTGCAAACGATCTTTTTTTCTCAAAGTACTTAAAATCGGCAAACTGCTGATTGCGACTGTACCAACCATAGAAATCAAGATCAATGTCAACTTGTTGGGATTAACTGACGCTCGACTAAATAAAAATTCCAATTGTTGATTCGTGATTTCAGGTCTGAAAAAATGCAACAACGGCTTCATCGTCACTTGGTCAATCATTTGCACGATGGTAATAACAGATCCCACAAAGATGAAAGGTAAAGTTTCACGAATGATCGATACCGACTCTGCCCGATTCTCATGCTTGAAATAGCGACTAGAAATCAAGAAATCTTTTAATTTGAAATAATCATTTTTTATTCCAACGAAATACATATGGATAATTGCTGCTAACCCACCAAAGAAGGATGCCACTGTACTGATCAGAACAGCTTCTAAAATCGTTCCATCGGTCAAGACGCGTAAGTAAAACGTTCCTGCTAAAATGACCAGGACACGAACTGCTTGTTCAATGATTAGTGAGGTCCCATAAGGTCTAAGATTGTTTTTCCCTTGAAAATACCCTCTCATTGCACTAAGAACTGGAATGGCGATCAATGACGGACACAAACTACGAATTGCTAAGATCCCATTATTTACATTTGCAATTGGGCTGATTCCTGCAAGCATCGGGGCAAAAAGATACATCAGCACAGCAGAAATGATTCCAATGACAAACATGATATTGATGGTACTGCGAAAAATCGTTCGACAGCCCTGTTCATCATTTTCTTTCGTTGCTACAGCGACTTTTTTAGCAATCGCATTAGGAAACCCAACTGTTCCCAGCATCAGGAACAAGCCATAAGGTAAATAACCTACATTGTATAAAGTGGTCGCTAACATTCCTTCTTGATTGTTCCCCATCATACTTAGCCATGGGATCAAGTAAACAACACCTAATACCTTACAAAGCAAATTAGCAAAGGTTAACCAAAATGTTCCTTGCATCAATTTTTTATTCATTAAATTTTCCTCAACTATCTATATTTAAATCAATACCTTTCCCATTATAGCAAAAATTCAAAGAAGGACAAATCATCCTTAAAATTTTAATAAAAAAGGCAAAAAAAAAAAGCCATTCTCTAAAACTAAGAGAAGGCAAAATTTTGGAACTGTTTAAAACATCGACAGCAAAAATACCGAAGCAAGTCCAGTTACTACTGATAATGCCATAGAATGAGTTTTATACGCCACGCCAACTACGAGAACCATAGCTAAGATTTTGATATTCCAAGCAATGGCTAAATGTTCATGGGTAATAAAGACATCCTTGAATGCTAAAGCTGCGAATAGCGCAACAGGCACATATTTCATCCATTCACTAAACCATGAAGGGACTTTCCGATGGGTAAAATAGAGCATCGGGAATAGTCGTGGCACATAAGCCACCACGAATAAACTAAGTACTAAAAGAATAAGATACGTCTTAGTCATGATGTTGACTCTCCTGTTCTGGGAAGTTGAATAGTGGTTCATTGACATGTTTGCCACGGTTTTTTAATCGTTTTAATTTTTTTGCCTTCTCTTTTTTGAAAGCTTTCTCTAAAGCAAACCCTGCAAAAGAGGCGATCACCGTCGCAGCAATTAAACCTAATGTATTTTGGAACATGACCATGAAAGTAACGCCTAATACACCAGAAAACAATCCTGTAAAAATGAGCAGCTTATTTTTCATTTGCATGACAAACATGAAGATAAACATCGCAGTCAGTGCAAAGTGAACGAGATCAGCATCTACATGGATAACAGAACCAAACATGTTTCCAATCATGTTACTACCTGTCCATGAAGCCATCGAAAACCAATTTACATATAAAGCTTTACGCTTATTCCATGTAGGATCAGTTGAATATTTAAGATAATTAACCGCATAATTTTCATCATTTAACGATTGTGAAAATACCGCCAAGAATAGTCTCTTTTCTTTCTTCATAAAACCTGAAAGACTCGACCCTAACAATGTGTAACGTAATTCCAAGAAAAATACCATCAAAAGTGTCGTTGCAAAAGATGCTTGAGTTGTTAGCATCGAAGCAACTAAAAATTGCGCTCCACCCGAAAATACTAATATGGACAACAGACCGGTTAAGATTGGATCAAAACCCACTTTTTGCAATAAGACACCACAAGCTAACCCAACTGGTATATAACTTAAGCAAAGTGGCATTACTGCGTGCAAAGCCTGAAGCCATGGCGCACTTTTCTTTTTATTCATCAAAATGTCTCCTTCAATTACAACAAATAAACAGCGGACTCATTGTAACATAAAAAAACGAAATTGTAGCCGTTTTATCTAAAAACAATATTATATTTTTCTCATTTTAAGCTTGAATATTGAAATTTTAAATCATAAACAAGTTATTTTTATGCAACATAAAAGCATTGTTTTGCTGAAGAATCAGCATGGTCATCTTCGATAATCAGGGTCATATTTATCAGTTTCAATATAAATATAAACTTTTTTATCATTTAAAGACTGCCGAATCGTTTCTTCAATGTTATTGATGATTGCATACGATTCATTCTCTGGGTGATCAAAGATATCAATTTTAGCAGCTACCAATACCTCAGTTGGGCTCAGATGAACGGTCTTTACATCGATCAAACGAGAGACTTCCGGACGCTCAAAGGCTTGCTTGATTTTAATCAAGTCACTCGTTGTCACACTTTCACCAACAATCAAACTATAAAATTCTTTTGCTAAGAAAATGGCAGCTCCCATCAACAATAATCCGATCAATAGGCCGCTAATCGCATCAAACGCCGCAATTCCTGTTACCATCGTCAAGACTGTTCCTAATAAAGCAAGAATGAGTCCGATCACAGCACAAAAATCTTCAGTAAAAATGATCAAAATTTCACTGTGACGACTTTCTCTCAAAAATTTCATCAATGATAACTTTTCGGTATTCAACTCATGGATTTCTTTCATAGCGATACGTAATGACGTTCCTTCAATGGCTAATCCAAAGATTAAAATAATGATAACGATCAATGAGTTATCAACTTCATGCGCAGGATGGGTCAATTTTTCAAAAGCTTCCATGACTCCCAAAGCTCCCCCACCAAAAAAGAGCATGGTTGCCACAATTGTGCTAAAAAAATATTTTGCTCTTCCTTCGCCAAATTGGTGTAACTCGCTTTGCCCTCTATTCGCTCGTTTATCCCCAAAAAGCAAAAGGATTTGATTGCTGCAATCGACGATACTATGAATACTTTCATTCAGCATTGCCGCACTTCCACTAATGGCATAACCGACAAATTTACTGATTGCAACTAAAATATTCGCACCTAATGCAGCAATCACAGAGAACATCCCGCTCTTTTTAAAATTTTCCATCTTATTTCCTTCTTTCTTTTCTTCTCAACAGTTTCTCAGTTAACTATCTCTCGGAAGAACCGTGTGATCTATTGCCTGCAGACGGAACAAAAAACATGCGACAATCTCTCTAAGGATTGCCACACGTTTATATCCTGTCTAAGCCTTTCGAACCATCAAAGGAACCAAAAATTCGTAATTGATAAAGAAATCAATCACTGATCGATGGTACTCCCCAGAAGAAACTTCAAGCATTGTTTGGTTTTTCTGATTTTTGGAAATGATCATGGATTGTCCTTTATCTAATAGAACTTGGTATTTTTCTTCTCCAATTTTTTCAAAATCATATTGAGGATTTTTCATCGCTACGATAAAGATGTCATCTAGTACCTGGTCAGTCAATTCAAATTGACTTTGAAGATTCAGATGTAACGGTTGGGTGTTATCTAGTAAGGTTTGCTTGACTAAGAAACCTAAGTGACGTGCATGAGCTAATATTTGGTTGAACTTATGATTGAAAATAGTCAGTTGACCAGCAGAGAATACCCGTTCAACAGACCAATAACGAATCAAAGATAACACACGGTCATCCTGAACCGTGATTTCCATCGTTTCTGGTGAAACTTCCAATAAGTTGAGTGATTCCACTTGGTATCGTTGATCAATCGTCGGAAGAACAAAAGAAAATACTAATTGATTGGAATCATTCAAACGATAGTTGATCGAAAAATGTCGTGTTTCCCAAGTATCATAAGTGGTATTAGAGAATTTCAAACCAATATCATTTAAAGGTTTTAGCAATTCATAAGTAAAGTATTCGATCAAACTTGTCTTACCAATCGGGGAAATAGGTTCTGCTTTTAAGATATAGCGTTCAAAAGCATCTAATAATTGTGAAAAGTCCGATTCAAGTAGATATTTCCGTAAGCGTAAATCCGCTAATTCTGCCTCTGCTGTTTCAATCAAAAGAACAATGTCTTGATGGTCTTTTTCTTTTGTTTCTAAATAGACTTGATTTTCCCTCGCTTCATGTGGATGACTGGATTCAATTGCCTCTAATTGTTCAGAAGTGACCTGTTCATTTTCATCAAGCAAATCATCTTCAGAAGCAGAGTGATTGCTGGAGTTTTCAGGATCTGTTTCTATTGCTTCTTCCGTCACAGTCGTTTCTGCTAACGATTGTGCTTCCAGCTCTTCATTTTTTTCTAACTCTTCATGCTCATTCATTACTCTACCCCTCCCTCTTGCATCGATACTTCTGGGTTTTTATGTGGGTCAACATTTCCTAAGTAATTCATTAGGAAATGATGGATGGTTTGACTGAACCCTTCTATCCCACCGAAGTAGCGATTGATTTGTCGTTGTTCTTTTTCAACGATCGCTGCACGTAATTGATTCGCTTTTGCTTCGTTAAGTAAAGCAGCTTTTTGATTTTGGATTTTTTCAGGTGCTTCAAGATAAGGCATCCAGCCTAATTTTTCATTCGATAATGCTTGTTTTTGTTTTTTTAGTTCTTGGATTTCTTCATCAATTTTTTTACGATTTAAGAATCCTTTAGTGTCATCCAGATCAGAGATTTGGCGATCCACTTCTTTTAATTCTTCATCCAGACGATCGATCTCGGCTTTTGCAGTGATGACTTTAGCATCAAGTTCGTTAATTTGTTGACTGTAGTCATCCGGTTCTTGGTTTGCATAGGTGCCCCACTCTTCGTCAATTTGGGGCAAAACGAAAATTTCCGGTAGACTAGCATCGATGCCAATTGTTGGCCTTTCGTGATAATACGTACCGATCTTGTAATAACTCATCGTAGGAGAAATCTTTTCGACTAGCTCCATAAATGGAAATTCTTGAATAAAGCGATCATGGATTTTCCGCATTAATAGCTGATCGATTTCATGGTTTTCATTCGAACTTTTTTTCAATTCCTCATTTAAATGACCATTATACAGTTGATAGATTTCTGGAATGTTTTCTTCACGAACAGCTCTTTCAAATGCTTGTAAATCCTCTAACAGTTGAGATAGATTCGTACTAGCTTTTTCTTTGATATCAAAAAAAGTAGTGTCATCTTCTTGCTGAATGATGATTTCTTCGTTATTTTCTTGTGGTGTTTCTTTCATTTTGATTACCTCCTCACAGTTATCCACTTTCTTGGACAGAAGCACAATAGGTTGAGTTTACTTACTATTGAATTGATAATTTAATAGTACCATTTTATAGAAAAAAATGTTACAAAGGGCTTCCTCCTCTATGTATCTTTTAATCAATATTCATTGATTATCCACCGTTTTGATAAGGTCTGATTATTGTACTTTCACTATTGAATAATCTTACGTATCGAGAGTAAAACAAAAGAGTGGAAAGAGGATTGAAGCGACCTCCAAAAGTTAGATTCTAACTTTTGGGGGTTACTACAGATCCCCCCACTCTTTTTCACTCAGTAATTTTTTTATTTTTGAGGCAGATCTCTGGTTGTGAAGTGAATGCGCTGATTTTCATCACGAGATAATAGTGTTTCTTCATTCAAATAAGTAAACTTCATCTCTTCTAAATCAGTATTTTCGAGCATTTTTTCATAACCGGTAAAAATCGAACGGATATATTGTTTATATGCGTTTTTCTTTTTCTGTCTTTTTTTCATGTGACACCTTCCTTATCAAAACTATCATACCAATGAATTTAAGATGAAACAAGCCAGATTTGAGATTTTATCTGTTGTTTTAATCCGGTGTTAGTTACTAGTTGACGAAAATCAAAAAAAATGAAAAAATGCTTTAGTACTTAAGGAGGGAATCTCGTGAAAAAAATCGGTTTTGATTCAGAGAAATATATCGAAGAACAATCAGCATATATCCTTGAACGAGTGAATCACTATGACAAATTATATTTAGAATTTGGAGGCAAATTGGTCGATGATAAGCATGCCAAACGTGTTTTGCCTGGCTTTGAAGAAGATGCAAAAATCAAATTGTTACAAAAATTAAAAGACCAAGCAGAAATCTTGATTTGCGTCTACGCTGGAGACATTGAACGTAATAAAATTCGTGGGGATTATGGTATCACTTATGACATGGATATTTTACGCTTGATCGACGAAATGCGTGGCTACGGATTATCTATCAATAGTGTCGTCATTACTCGTTACAATGGTCAGCCAGCTACGAATGTCTTCGTCAATAAATTAGAAAGACGTAATATCAAAGTCTACAAACATTCAGAAATTGAAGATTATCCAATTAATGTTGAAAAAATCGTTTCTGAAAACGGCTTTGGCAAAAATGAATATATTGAGACCAGTAAGCCAATCGTTGTTGTTACTGCTCCTGGACCTGGTAGTGGCAAACTAGCAACATGTTTGAATCAGCTTTATCATGAAAGCCAAAAAGGACAATCAGCAGGTTATTCAAAATTTGAGACCTTCCCTGTTTGGAATGTCCCATTGAAACATCCACTAAACATTGCCTATGAAGCTGCCACTGTGGATTTAAAAGATGTCAATATGATCGATTCCTTCCATTATGATGCCTATGGCAAGGTTGCTGTAAACTATAATCGAGATGTTGAAACCTTTCCAGTAATCAAACGGATCATTGAAAAAATCACTGGTAAAGAATCAATCTATCAATCCCCTACCGATATGGGTGTGAATCGTGTGGGATTCGGAATCGTTGATGATGAAGTTGTGCAAGAAGCTTCTCGACAAGAAATCATCCGCCGCTATTTCCAAACAGAGTGTGATTTCAAAAAAGGATTGATCGATGAGGAAGCAGTAAATCGAATTAAATTGATCATGGAAGAAGTAGGTCTTCAACCTGAAGACCGTCAAGTGGTATTGCCTGCTCATGAGTATGCAAAAACTGTTCAAAATGACAGCAACGATCCTTCTGCGGTGATCGCGATCCAATTACCCGATGAAGTGATCATTACAGGACGCACCAGTTCTTTAATGAATGCTTCTGCTGCCGTCATTTTAAATGCGATCAAACATTTGGCACATATCTCAGATAATATTCCATTGTTGTCGCCGCTTGTTCTAGAACGGATTCAAGGGATGAAGTCTTCCGCACTGCATTCTTCCGTTGATACATTGAGCCTAAATGAAGTACTGATTGCTCTTTCGATCAGTGCGGTAACCAACCCTATCGCTCAAGTAGCTTATGACAAACTTGCTGAATTAGATGGTGCTCAAGCTCACTCGACAGTCATCGTCAATAAAAATGATGAACAAACGTTGAAACAATTAGGCATTGATATCACAAGTGCTCCCTTCTATCCATCGGAAAATTTATTTTATCAATAAGCATTGTTTCTTTATGAACAAATAGCTGAATAAACTCTTAAAAGATTTTATTTAAATTGCACCTGAAAAAGTGCAACTGATAATCTTTTAAGAGTTTTATTTTGTTGTATCCGTTTCAATTGAAATGTATGCGTTTCAGTCTAAAAAAGCGATGATAATCTTAGCAAAAAATTAGTATTTTAACGATAAAACGTGTAAAATTAAACGGAATTTTGATTAGGAGTGATAGTTTGAGTCAGATTTTAGGAATTATTGGATTACTTTTTATTTTTAGCCTTGCTTTTTTGATTAGTACCAACAAGAAAGCCATCAAAGTAAAACCTTTACTATTGATGATCGTGTTGCAATTTATTTTTGGTTTTATTTTGTTACGAACGACTTTTGGTACAGCAGTCGTTTCCATGTTAGCGAAAGTATTCGATCATTTACTGGCGTTTGCAGGTGAAGGAGTCAATTTCGTTTTTGCTGGGGTAGCCAATAAAGGCAGTGCGCCGTTTTTCTTAAATGTTTTGATGCCGATTGTTTTTATTTCTGCAATCATCGGGATTTTGCGTTATATCAAGATCTTGCCATTATTCATGAAGGCAGTTGGATTGGGTTTAAGTAAAATCAATGGTATGGGGAAATTAGAATCTTACAACGGTGTTGCTTCAGCAATACTAGGTCAATCTGAAGTTTTTATTTCAATAAAAAAAGAATTGCCTTTCTTATCTGAAAAACGTTTATTTACCATGAGCGTTTCTGCCATGTCGACTGTTTCGATGTCGATCGTAGGTTCTTATATGGCGTTGATCGATTCTAAGTATGTAATTACTGCGCTGGTATTGAACTTATTCGGTGGGTATATCTTAGCCTCCATCGTTAATCCCTATGAATTAGAAGAAAAAGAAGATGAGTTGATCATTGAAGAAAACAAAGAACAAACTTTCTTCCAAATGCTTGGAGAATATATTCTTGACGGCTTTCATGTAGCGATTACAGTTGCTGCTATGTTGATTGGATTCGTTGCTCTTATTGCTATGATCAATGCCATTTTTAGTGGAATCTTTGGGATCTCTTTCCAAGAAATTCTTGGTTACATCTTTGCTCCACTAGCATTTATCAGCGGGATTCCTTGGAAAGAAGCTGTGGATGCGGGTAGTATCATGGCGACGAAACTTGTGACAAATGAATTTGTTGCGATGACAGAACTAGCTACTGGGAACCTGCATTTTACTGAACGTACAACAGCTATTTTATCTGTCTTTTTAGTATCTTTTGCTAACTTCTCTTCCATTGGAATCATTTCGGGTGCTATGAAAGGTCTAAATGAAGAAAAAGGAAACTTAGTTGCGAAACATGGATTAAAAATCTTGTTGACTGCCACATTAGTCAGCTTTTTAAGTGCGATCGTCACTGGTTTACTAGTCTAAATGATTAAATTTAATTGAACTGTATATTTAAAACACTCTCTTTGCTCTTTAGACGATTTTCTAAAGACTCAAGAGAGTGTTTTTTATAAGACAAAATTTATTGTCGTACAACTGGAATATCTATGCGAAAAGAACAATTGCTAAAAGAAACTTTCTCGTGTATCGTTTAATAAAGGAAATAAAGATTTGAAGGAGATTCATGATGAACAAATGTTATGTATTTATTGGTCCTTCTGGTTCAGGAAAAACCTCCATTGCTAATGCTCTTTTTGAACCAAAAGAAAAAATTGTTACTTCGACGACTCGTCCTCCTCGAAAAGGTGAAACCGATCAAAAAGATTACTATTTTCTCTCTGAAGACAAATTTGAGCAGTTGATCACTGAACAGGCATTTGTGGAATGGGATGAATATGCGGGACATAAATATGGTTCAACTAAGAGGGAGATTGCTCAAAAGTTGAAAAATGGTGATTGTTATACGATTTTAACAGCTGCTGGTTTTTGGGCACTCTTCCATGCATTTGGGGAACAAATCCAACCAGTATTTGTGACTATCGCTAAAAACAAATTGAAGCAGCGTTTAGAACAACGTGGAGATGCTCCGGATCAAATCAAAAAAAGGCTTGCTCTTTTTGAGCAAGACATGAAGGAATTAGATGAGTTAAAAAAACGACCAAACCTCATTGTTTTAGCAAATAATGAAGGGTTAGAATCCACCAAAAACCAATTTAAGCGACAAATAAAAATGCTCAAAGAATGATCTTATTTTGATAAACAGGATTGATTAGCAAAAAAATCTCTCACTAGCTTCAAAACATAAACTAGTGAGGGGAATCAAACCAATTTTTGTCGTTCTGTATGTCCAATATCACAAATCAGCGAATGTAGTTCCTCTATTTTAGAATACATGCGTAACCAATTAGTCGGCTGGTCTAATAATAAACTGAGCAGTTCTAAATGATGGACCAATGTCCATTTTTTCAATACACCTAAACCAGGAAATTTTTTTTGTTGTTTCAAAGAAAGCAGGGCTAATATACCCGTTGTAATCAATAGTTGATCTTGGTTCCTCAATACCCACTGTTGCATTTTTTCAACAGCTTCAAAAAACTTTAGTGCTTGATCCTTAGCTGAATCGTTCGTATCAGAAATAAAGTGTTTTACTCTGAGATTACCATATGCATCAACATAGGTCAGATGAAGTGCTAATGCCCGACTAGGAAAGCCTTTATCAAAATAGCGACTTCCTTCAATCGTAAAATCTGAAAAGCCATGATTCCCCTCTTCTTTAAAAAACAAATAGTCGTCGCTAAAAAAATCATCAATTTTTTCGCTATAATCTTCTACGTGTTTTCTTGGTTTAAAGGCTTCTTTTATGATAATTTTGTTTTCTGGTAACCAGATATGGAACCGACTATGGTCTGGTAACAAAAAATGAGTATCCATTTTTGAAAATTCTTTCCATATTTTTGGATCACGAGGCTGATGTTGTCCATCAAAAATGATCAATTTAGGTGGTTGCTCCATGATCTGTTGGTAATTATCGGACGTGATGATCATTGCATGTTGAATGGAACTATTTTCTTTTTCTTCCCATAAATGTAAATGTTCATCAAAAAGTTTGAACTGACCCACTTGGGGATTATCGATGATGATCAGCGGGTGATTTGCTTTTTGGAATAACTCGACAACGTTTTTAAAGGTAGCTGAATCACGAACTGGTTCAATGATGGGAACAACCTTTTTGGATAGTAGATTCTGTTGAATCATTTCTTTTAATGCTAAAAGATCAAACTGTTTCCCTCTCAAATAAGGATAGTACATGCTTATTCACTCCAATGGCTCTGTTGGCAAGCGTCTAACTTGCTGCTTTTGTCGCAGATTCTCATAGTCTTGCTGTAAAGCGCTGATTTCTGCTTGTAAATCTTGGATCGCTTGATTTTCTGTTTCTTCAATAAAGCGTTCATAGTAACGCTCTTTGGCAAATGGATCTTGAGAATCTGAACGTTTTTTTAATTCTTTATACAACTGATCAGTTGGAAAATATTTGACGCCTCGTTCCATCTGTTTGGCTTTTCTTACTTCTCTAAATAATGAAGCCATAAAACGGTTGAGCAGCGCCTCTTCTGCCACTGCTAACGGTTGCTTCATTGCTTTTTTAGCAATAATGAATGTACCAGAAGCTGGCATCTCTTCTGCTATCCCGTAAGGTCGATAAACTAAAACACCGATACCAGTGGGGATTTCAGCTTTGACTTCATCAAAAAGTGTTTGAGGTAATACAAAATAATTGTAATTCCCGACAAACGATAATTTTGCAGTGGAACGAAAGTCCGCTTTTGATACTTTCAACTCATAGCAACGCCACTCTCTTGTACCATCAAACTTTGTAAGACAACTTAATGTATCCACGATACCATGGTCGTCAGGCATGGTCACCTCTTCTACGACAATGCCCCCTTGTTCGATACAGTATTGATAAAGAGAAGTTTCCATCTCGATCGTTAAAGGAGTTTTCAATTCCTCCACCTCCGAACATATTTTCGCCTACCCATTCTACCTTAGATCCAACAAAAAATCTATCGTTAATTATTATTTGAATCGTTTACTTAAAAATATTTAGAATTAGTTTTTGTTCAATTTGATCCTGCGAAATGAATGGGACAAAATATCGTCACGAGGTAGCTGACAGCCAGAAAAAAACAGTCGAGTCTAAATTTTTCTTAGTCCCAACTGCTTTTCTTCAACTGACTATTATTGATAACTTGGCGGTAAATAGAATTTTTGATGATTTTCAAAGATTTCGCCAATTTGAAAGAGCAAGTCTTCTCGTCCTCTGGCAGCCATGAATTGGATACCCAAAGGCAGACCTTCCTCACTGATATGTGTGGGTAAACTGATTGCTGGTTGTCCCGTCAAATTTGCCAGTTGGGTGTAAGGCGTGATCTTTAAACTTTCCTCAAACATTTCAGAAATAACTGCTAAACTTTCTTGTTCATTGCATTCGTTGATTCCAGCCATTTTTGCCCGAATTTCATCGCTTTGAAGATCAGTGGAAATTTCTGGAGCAGTAAATGCTGTTGTCGGCGAAAGAAAAAGATCAACAGTTTGAAATAGGTCTTCCATTGTGATTGCTGCATGATCCCAAACATGAAGCGACTGGATATAGTTCGCTGCAGAAACCTTCTTGCCGTATTCTAGTAGTACCCAAGAAATCGGTTCAAGTTCATTTTGAGCAACCGACCGTCCTAACCCAGATTCAATCGAGTGAATCATACTAGCTGTTTCTGCTCCATTCATTTGATAATAAGACTGAATCAAGGCTCTTCCATCAAGAGGGTAATTGATTTCAATGATTTCATGGCCTTCTTGTGCTAAAAATGTCACCGCATTGGTCACTGCTTGTCGTGCTTCATCGCTGATTTTTGTGTGGATCGGTGATTCTGTGCAAACAGCGATTTTCAACCGTTTTTTTGGTAGATGCTCTTGCCATTCCGCTGGCGAAACTTGATAAGGCGCTCCTGAATGGATACTTCGCAGTCCTGCAAATAAAGCTTTGGTGTCTCTCATAGAAATGGTCAAACCAAAATCAATCGCTGCTCCTTGCCAACCTCGCCAAGCATGAGGACCAACTGGCATCGTTCCTCGTGAAGGTTTTAAGCCAATCAGACCACAAAAGGAAGCAGGTATGCGAATTGATCCTCCACCGTCACTAGCACCAGCGATCGGTAAAATGCCAGAAGCAACAACGGCTGCTGCCCCACCACTTGAACCACCTGGCGAATGCGCAAGATTCCAAGGATTTTTAGCTGGACCATAAAGTTGTGGGTCGGTGATATTCTTAAAACCAAACTCTGGTGCATTCGTCTGCCCCAGTGGGATAAGACCAATTTTTTCAACTTGCGAAACAAAATTTGAATTTCTAGATGAGCGATGAGTTTGAAAAAGCTTTGAGCCTGATGTAGCTAACCAACCTTGCTTTTCCTGTCCTAACATTTTCAACGGGAAAGGTAAGCCGCTTAAAGGCTGTTCATCCTTTAGAATTGGTGCCTCATCTTTAATCGGTTGATCTGTTTCAAAAGTAACGAACGCATTTAATTCTGGATTTAATTTTGCTACTTTTTGGCTAACCTCTTTGACTAATTCCTTGTAACTGAACTGCTTATTTTTTAGACCTTTCACGATCTCCATGCCATCTTTCAAGTAAATCCCTCCTTTTATTTGTCATACCTTTGTGCCATTTTCTCATATTTCTATTCAACAAACAAAAAGAATGATTACGCTTCATGTTAGAAACGGTGGTGCTATTATCAGTAATTATATACACCTATTGAATCCTAATAGCTAAGGTACTATTCATGGCAAACCAACGAATAGACTAAAAGCTAATCACCAGTTATTATTCTAAAACCACCGGATCGCATAAAAATAAGCCAAAGATTTCCAAAATAAGAGAAACTATGTTTGGATTCTTTGGCTTATTTTTTATTGTTGTCTTTTATTTCATCACTTAGAGAATCGTTAACGATTAGATCGTTTTTAGTTTCCCTCTAAATTCATCGATGGTTCGATACCCTTTTTCTGTCATGATCTGTTCGAGTTCTTTCGTGATCCGATCAAAAATTTTTGGTCCTTCTTTGTGAAGTTCGGTACCGATTTGTAGCATAGTTGCTCCACATAATAAATGTTCAAAAGCATCCTGTCCATTTCGAATGCCTCCAGTACCAATAATTTTGATCTCTGGTTTCAAGCGAGTATAAAAAGCACGGACATTCGCTAAAGCGGTTGGTTTCACATATTCTCCACCAAGTCCACCGAAACCCTCTTTAGGTTTGATCACGACCGCTTCTTTTTGAGGATCGATATACAAACCATTGCCGATACTATTAATAGAATTTACATAAGTTAAAGGAAATTGATTCAAAATTTCAGCCATTTGATCAAAATGCGCCAAATCAAAATATGGGGGCAATTTGATTCCTAATGGTTTGGTGAAACGGGCAAAAACTTGTTGCAACAAATCTTCCGTCGCCTCAAAATCATAGGCTAACTGTGGTTTGCCAGGAACATTCGGACAAGAAAGATTCAATTCGGTGATTCCTTGAAAGTCACTCTTTTCAATCATTGTCAACATTTCCAAATTTTCTGCTGCACTCATGCCTGCAATAGAGAAAAAAAGCGGTTGTGTCTGCTGTTTTTCATAGTTCAATGCATAATCTAAGTAATAATCAAATCCACGATTAGGTAATCCCATGGAATTAATACTTCCAAGAGGTACATCGAAATAACGGGGTTCTGGATTTCCAGCACGTTCATTCAATGTACAACTCTTTGTGATAAAAGCGCCAGCATTGGATTGTTCCAATTCAACTAGTTCTGTCGTTGTCATGCAATGAACACCGGAGGCATTCATAAAAGGGTTAGCAAAAGTATGATTAAAAAAAGTCGTTTCTAAGGTCAAGTCATTCTCTCCTTTGATGAATCATTTTTTCTAGTTTATCATCAAGTCGATCAAAAGCAAATAGGCTCAAGCCAATTAATCATCATTTTCAGTTGCTAAAACTTCTCCTGTTTGACTATTGAGTTTTACTTGAGTACTCTTATTCCCGTTTTTCACTTTCACTTCCCAGTAAGTGGTACCAAGTTCCTTACTAAGATCCCAGTCAGTGGCTGTTCCCCCACCCGCTTGTTTTTCAGCGATCTTTGCTGCTTCTTCAATACTTAGAAGTTTACTTGTGTCCAAAGCGTCTTCTTGTTTCTTCTGTCCATTTTGTTCATCTTGATCTAAACGCTCAGGATTTTGTTTTTGGATTTCTTCGTTTGCTGCATTGATCTTCATTTCGTATTCATTTTGATCATCAACACCATCAATTTTATAGAAGAAACTTCCCCAACTACTATCTAATTCTAAACTGGTAATCGCTGCATTTGGATATTCTTTTTGAAACAACTCAATCGCTTTTTGTGCAGATACTTTGATCTCTTTTGTTGCATTCGTCCCAGAATTCATTGTTTGATTTGATGCTTCGGTTGAAGAAGTTGTTTGTTGACCAGTACTTGTTGACGTAGTCGCTGGAGCTGGCGTTGATTCTGGCGTGGACTGATTCGATTGACAACCTGCTAATAATAGTAATGAGAATAGACCACAAAAAATAACATTAGTTTTCATAAAATTTATTTCCTTTCTTGAATAAAAATCACTTTAATTTAAGTATACACAAGTAAAGTTGTTCTGTCATTTTTGAACAAATCAATCATTAAATAGCAAAAAAAGACAAGACTAAAAAAGTAATCAGTCTTGTCTAAAAAATCAAAATAAGAAAAAAATTGTCTCCGCTTCTACGAACAAGCAAAACGTGTTTTAAGTAAAAACGCAGTGCTTCCTTTCAATTGCTAATATGTAATACCTTTATTGGCTGCTATTCTCAGTTTCAGAAATGTCAGGTATGATCCAGTAATTATCTTTATTATGACTATTGATATATGTACGAAATTTTTCTGATTGGTAGGCTTTCTTAATTGCTTTTGCCCAATCCGTTTTTTCATTTTCTTTTGTCACAGCAGCTACGATTTGTAATTCAGGCACCATTTTTTCTAGCTCGATCAAATGAAGTTGTTCTCGAATTCCTGCATCTTCAACTGTGCTTCCAGGTATGACTTCAAAATCAAGGTCATCCAACACGTGTGGTAAAGTGTTCGTGTCCATCTCTTTGATATTTAACTGATAGGGGTTATTTGTGATTGCTTTTGCAGTCAAGTCGGTACTTTTCACTTGTTTATCCACTTGAATAAAACCAGCTTTAGCAAGAACTGCATAGGCTCGTGCTGCATTACTCGGATCTTGGGGAATCCCAATCATCATTCCTTTTTTCACCTCTTCTTTACTTGTATATTTGGAAGAGTACAAATTACACGGAACAGAGGGTGTAGCAACTAAAGGAACTAAATCAGTCCCATTCTCCTTATTGAAAACATTCATATAAGCGGAGTGTTGAGCAACATTTACATCAATCTTTCCTTCACCTAAGGCAGTATTTGATTGGATAAATTGAGAAAATTCAATTCGTTTAATCGTATATCCTTCCGATTCTAATATAGGTGCAATCGCATCATCAAATAAATCGTTATACGGTCCTCCAGTTACCCCCATGACAATTTCATGTTTTTTTTGAGCATGTGATGATTGATCTTTTGAATGACAACCACCCCCAATGAGAACCAATACGAACAGACAGACTATAGTCACTATTTTTTTCATGAAGTTTACTCCTTAATATTTAATTTTATGATAAAGATAATTTCCCAGAAATTGGATACTGTTTATTAAAACAATTAAGATAACTACCGTTACAACAATCATCCCACTATTAAATCGTTGATAGTCTTGGGAAATAGCTAAATCCCCGATTCCTCCTCCACCAACAGTTCCCGCCATAGAAGAGGCATTAATTAGTCCAATCATTGAATTAGTAATGGCTAATATAATCGCCGGTCGAGCTTCAGGTAGAATAAAGTAAAGAATGATTTCCAATCGGTTTGCCCCTAAAGTTTTGGCACATTCGATAATTGTAGGAGGGATTTCTAGAATGGCTTGCTCGATTAAACGGCCCATAAAGGGAACAATATATAACGTTAACGGGACAATAGCAGCAGTTGTTCCAATGGAAGTTCCAACAACTAAGCGAGTAAAAGGCAAAATAGCAACCAATAAAATGATAAATGGCACTGAACGCAAGATGTTGATAAGCGTCTGTAACACCGTGTACATAGGAGAATTAGCTAAAACACCTTGTTTTCTGGTCTCTGCTAATAGTATGCCTAAAGGAACTCCTAAGCCGATAGCGAACACCAAAGAAATACTGACCATATAAATCGATTCATAAGTTGCTTTGAGAATGATCTCTGATGAAAGTATTTCAAACATCAACGGTCACCTTCTCATAACTAATTAGTTGGTCAATAAATTCATTATCAGGAATTTTATTCGTTAGAAAATACATCGCAAAAAAACGTTCTCCGCTAATATGTATGGTTTTGATATCATAGACCGTCCCCTCCATTTTACTTTCTTGAAAACGAGCATAATTTGTGGCATTCATCAGGAAGTAAAGGACATAATTAAAGGAAATCGATTCTTTTTTTGGATACTTAGGATAAATCATATCGGCTAAAAATTCACGAACTAAATTGCTTTGAGGGCTTAAAAACATTTTTTTGGTTGTTGCCTGTTCAATAACTTTTCCTGAATCTATGACAGCCACTTCATCACAAATTTCTTTTATCGCCTCCATTTCATGGGTGACCAAAATGATGGTGGTTCCTAGTTCCTCATTCACTTTTTTTAACAAATTTAGAATACTTTTTTTAGCGGTTGGATCAAGAGCGCTAGTAATTTCGTCGCATAATAAAAGCGAAGGCTCCGTTACTAACGCTCTAGCAATCCCCACTCGTTGTTTCTGCCCACCAGATAAATGGGAGGGATATGTACTTTTTTTCTCTATCATCGATACATAACGTAAAACGTTTTCAATTCTTTTGTCGTATTCCTGCTTATTGACTTTGCTAAATCTCAGAGCAAGTCGAATGTTATCAGCGACAGTTTTTGACTGCAATAAGGCATAATGTTGAAATATTGTGCTGCTTTTCACATCTTGTGATAGAGATATCTTACCTTTTGTTGGTTGATCTAATCCGTTTATTAAACGAATCATTGTACTTTTTCCTGCACCACTTCGTCCAATGATACCAAAGATTTTACCTTTTGGTATAAATAAATTGAGATCATTTAGGATCATGGTACCTCCAAAAGACTTTGAAACGTGTTCAAATGAAATCAAGCTCTCATTCCTTTCCGGCGCATTCATATAAAAACTTTAACTATGTGGGAATTAATAGAAAGACGATAAAAATCCTTAATAATTAAGGCTTTTTATGTAGTAGATGCGCACATCTATATTTTAATTTCTTCTTTTCAAATTAAATATAGCATGGAAAAATAGCCGTGTCGAGACTAATTTGTGATGTTGATCACATGAGTGTTGACAAAAAGCGAGAAGCAGAATGTTCCTTTCTTGCACTTGATGAAAACAGTGATCAAGCAATGAACTACCTCGAAAAATAATCAAATGCAGTGGCGACAAAAAAATAAAGCTAAAAACATCAACAGAATGGCTCTGTATCAATGTTTTTAGCTTTGTATGTATTCAATTGGCGGGAATGTGTAGGAATCGAACCTACCCAAGAAGCTCTTAACTCCTCATACTGGTTTTGAAGACCAGAGGGAACACCAGAACCCATCCACTCCCCTAATAAAAACATTCTAACATTTTTCGTTTGTTCAATCAATATCAAATGCTAGAATGTTTGTAGTTATAAAAGACTGGACTAGCTTTAATATCTGTTAGTTGTTCTCTTTTTATTTTACTAGGATACGTTGCGGTAAACGTTTCATAAACCAAGCAACGAGTAAACAAGAAAGCATCTTATCCACAATATTTCCTGCAACAGTTGCCCAATAAGTTGCAGTGATCATTTCTTTACCGGAAGCCTTGAAAGCAAAAATGAGGATGTCCGTTCCTGAACCGGTAAAACCACCAAATAAAGCTAAACGGATCGGCGCACCGATCATTGGACAAACAACGGCTAATAGTCCCCCTGCTATTAGCGCTTTTTTGTAAGAAAATCCATTCTTCGCTAGTAAAGAACAGATAATTGCTACAACAATATTTACGAATACAAAAGGAACAGCCAACGGTCCACTGATGATCCCCATTAATAAATTAGTTGCAATCCCAGTCATTACCCCATAACTCATACCAAAATTGGTTGAAATATAAATCGTTCCCATCGTATCTAAAAATAATAAGGGGATTTTCATTAGTGAAACAGCCTCACCTAAAACAACATTTAAAACAACGGCCATTGCACATAAAGTCAATATTTTCATTTTATTATTCATCGTTTACTTTTCCTTCTAAAAATAGTTTTAATTTCTGATATAAATCGCCTTGTGATTCTTCTGTATACCAAGTTGGAACTTCAAAATAAGGATTAACAATCCCATGATTCTTACATAATTCAAAATACTCTTCCATTAGTACGCCTCGCTGTGCTGAGATGGAACAATTAGGACTTTCATTGATCCCGATGATTCCCAAATAGCGATAATCATTCGCTTGATACTCTTTGATTTGTTGAATGACTGGTTGCAACATACTTTGACATTTTTGACGATAGCCTGGTATAGCAACATATTCTTGATAAGTCATTGGTGGTCTCTCTTTTCCTAAGGTCAAAAATTCAGGACAAGGCAATTGTAGCAACGCAACGCCTTGATTTAATAAAAAAATGGCCAAAGGAAAAGCACCACGAGCCCGTTCCCATCCAGGTATCACCGCATGTTGATTCAAGATGCAGTGTGAAACAACCACAAATTCTCTCTTTAATTTCATGTTATTTCCTCACAAAAAATCTTTTCTAAACTGACGAACACCTGATGAAGTTCTTCTTCAAAAATTGTGCGCATATCTAAATAGTTTCGCTCATTTTTTACCCGACTAATCACTGGAACAATTCCTTTTCTTAGTCTTCGTTGCAGCTCTTCCGCATGCCATCGCTTACTTTTTACTGTTACTGCATAGGTAGGTAATAAGCTTTCTGGATACGTTCCACCACCAACCGTACTATAATCTTTTTCGATAGCGACTTCGAGTTGCTCGATTTTTTTTAACTTTTCAGCTAATATTTGGGCTCGATTCAAACAATTTTCGATCTTATCCGATAGCATTTGCAAAGTAGGCAAGGATCGAATGGCTTCTTCTTCATCAAGATAAAGTTCTAAAGTTGCTTCTAGTGCACTTAGAGTCATTTTATCGACTCTTAATGCACGCAGTAGCTGATTTTCTTTCATCCTCTGAATATACGTTTTTTTACCTACGATAATTCCGGCTTGTGGTCCGCCTAATAATTTATCTCCACTAAAGGAGACCACATCACACCCTTGCTCGATTACTTCTCGAACAGTCGGTTCATACGGTAAGCCAAAGCGTCGCATGTCAATGAGTAGACCGCTACCCAGATCATTGATTAACGGGACTTGATGTTTTTGTGCTAAGTGAGCTAACTCTGATAAGTGAGGAGTTTCTGTAAATCCAATGATTCGATAATTACTGGTATGGACTTTTAAAATCGCTCCAGTTTCAGAAGTCAAAGCCTGTTGGTAATCTCTAATATGCGTTTTATTGGTTGTCCCTACTTCTCTAATTTTCCCACCTGTTGCGGTAATTACCTCTGGGATACGAAAGGACCCTCCTATTTCAACAAGTTCCCCTCGAGAAACCAATACTTCTTTATCAGTAGCCAAAGTATCAAGAATTAACATAACAGCTGCTGCGTTATTATTCACCACTAAGACGTCTTCTGCTCCAGTAAGTTTTTTTAGAATATGCGTTAAATGATTGTATCTAGTACCTCTCTTGCCACTAGTTAAATCCATTTCTAAATTTGAATAGGAAAAACTTATTGTCTTTAATTGTTCCTCAATTTTCTTACTAAGTAAGGAACGTCCTAGATTTGTATGCAGAATCGTACCTGTCCCATTAATTACTTTTTGTAACGAATATGTTCGTTGTTTTACTTTTTCAATCACTCGAATACAGAGTTCTTCAATCGCTGGAGGTAACACTTCTTCTTTTAAAACAGTTTTTCTAGTTTGTTCTAAAACACTTTGTACCTGTTGTTTTACTACTCCGTAAGAATACTTCTTTTCTAATATTTTCAATTCAGGAGTTTTTAATAAACGATCCACTGAAGGCAAATCTGCTAATCGTCGTTGTATTTCTCTAGCCATCGTTTACCTGCTTTCTATCGTTTTGCAATTATTCTCAACGCCTTTATGGTTTTTTCTATTTCTTCTTCTGTTGTAAAACGGGATAAGGATACTCGAACAGTTCCAGTATTTTTAGTTCCTAAATCTTGATGTATTAGCGGTGAACAATGGTAGCCTGAACGTGTGGCAATACCAAACTCTTCCCACAGAATGTCACTGATTAAAGCTGATTCTGCAGATCTGATATTCAACGAAAAAACGTCTATATGCTCTTTCGTGAAATCTCCATAAAACGTTAGTTCTGAAATCTTCGTCGCTTCTTGGTAGAAGTAGTTTCCCAATGATGGTGTCTCTTGGGACATTAGCCAACTTACACTGGCTGCTAATCCAGCAATTCCTGGCACATTTGCTGTCCCAGCCTCCAACATTGTTGGCAATTCATCCAGCTGCTCCTTAGAGAAGGACTTCATACCATCACCACCAGTTATTATCGGTGTAAGTTTCAGTTTTTTGTGAATACAAATGCCCCCAGTTCCTTGTGGTCCATGTAACGCTTTGTGTCCAGTGAAACAAGCCGCTGCGACCTTCCCATCACTTAAGTCAATTGGTAGATGTCCAGCTGTTTGAGAAATATCTAAGATTAAATACAGCTGATGTTTGTGGCAAAAACGTTTTATCCATTCAATATCTAAAAGATTCCCTGTCACATTACTTGCATGATTGCAGACCACTACTTTGGTTTTTGCGTTTAATTTTTCAGTAAATTCTTCATAATTCAACTGTCCAGTGATCGGATGACTACTGATAATGTCGTAGGAAACGCCTAGTTTTTCTAATTGATAGAGTGGTCGCAGCACGGAATTGTGTTCCCAACTTGTGGTCAATACATGATCACCAGCTTGAATGAACCCTTTTAATACTGCATTAAGAGCAATAGTCACGCTTCCAGAAAAAATAATTTCATATAAATCCCCGGTATGAAAAAAACTTTTTAGTGTATCTCTTGCCATTTCTATTAATTGATAAGCACGAATGGAATAGCTATGAGCGCCACGAGCTGGGTTGCCATACCTCTCACTTTCAAGCACATCCAGCATTGTTTGTTTCATACAAACCGGCTTTTGGACTGTCGTAGCTGCATTATCTAAATAAATAGTCATACTAGTCTCCTTCTTGTTTCCCTAAAATCCGATAATTTTCTACTCGTTTCGTGATGCCGAGTTTATCGATTGATTCTAGAATAAGCATGGAAGCTTTTCGGCTCGAGTTTGTCATATCACGAAAATCAGCCAGTGTCATTTTCTTGTTTTTCTTGATATAAGTCCGGATTTGTTGAATAGCTTGTTGGTAAATCTTTCCTGACAGAACATATTCGTGGGTTAAAAAAACAGCGCTGGTGGCATCTAAAGCTTCCAATACTTCTTCAGCATTTTCGTCTAAAAGGGCTAACTCTTCTTTTTTTATCGGCATATAACCACTGTTTTTTAGGTAACGTTCAATTTTTTGTTTGGCGACTTGTTGATAGCTATTAAATTGTACTTGAAAATCATAAACAGATAATCGTTTCTGTTGTTCTTTGATTACGTTGAATTTTTTTAATAATTGAATCAAGACGAAAACTTCTTTTTCGGTCAAGCCATTTCGTATTTTAGAACGAAATTCTTCTAAAGGCATACCATCCCGTAGACGATATTTTTTGTGATACTCTTCTAAGATCTTTTGTGCTTTTCCTGCTAATTGTTGGTATCTTTCATAAAGTAAAAACCCACAAGAGGTAAAGAAGATTTGACTTTTATCCTGTAGTTCTTCTAATGAATGGCTTAGTTGATCAAGGGTGATACCCAGATAGGCCAACAATTCTTTTTCTACTGTAAATGGCTGTTTCTTATTTAACATAAAATCAATTATCATACTGTTTAGATTGCCATTTTCTTTTGCTTTTAAGCTTTCTAAAATCGCCTGCTTGAATCGGCGATGTTTTTTGGGAACGGCGTTTAAGACTTCGCCTCCAGCAATCGTATGCATGGGTGAATAAGAGCGTAGAATAAAACGATCTTTTTCTTTTACAGAAACTTTTTCTTCTAATCGTAACTGCAAAAAGCCTTCTTCGTTTGGTCCAATCCAATCTAATCCTAATGGAACAGTACGAGCCATTACTTCTTTTGTTCCGATCAGCACTCTTACCCGATCCCATAGACTAATTCCCCCATCCGTTTCTGCCAAACAAGATACCTTAACATCCAGCATCCAGCTTTCCTCTAAAGAATCAGCGGTTGATAAAACATCCCCGCGCGTGACTTCTTCACGGGTAATGTTTGCTAAATTGATAGCAGTTCGTTGTCCAGCATATGCTTTTTGAACGTTATTTTCATGTACCTGCAGATTTCTTATCCGAACTTTTCGCTTATTTGGGTAGAGATAGCAGTTTTCTCCAACGGTTAGTTCCCCTTCCAGCAAAGTGCCTGTAACTACTGTACCAAAGCCTTTTACACTGAAAACCCGATCGATATTTAGCCTTGGTGTTCCATTACTTACTTGTTCTGATGTTTGCTCCGTGTAGGCTTCGATTTTTTTTAGTAATTGTTTGATCCCTTTTCCGCTAATGGCATCGGTTTCAATTATTTCCGCTTTTTCTAAAGGCGTGTGAAGTAATTGATCACGTATATCTTCGATGACTAGTTCTTTCAATTCAGCATCAATCGTATCAATTTTTGTTAATACAATTAAAAAATGGTGGATTCCTAATAAATTCAAAATATCAATATGCTCTTTTGTTTGAGGCATGATTCCTTCACTAGCATCAATGACTAATAAAATAAGATTAAGACCAGGTAGTCCAGCAACCATATTTTTAATAAATTTTTCATGGCCAGGAACATCTACGAAACCCACACGTTGTTGATTTGGTAAATTTAAGTAAGCAAATCCTAGATTAATCGACATGCCCCTTTTTTTTTCTTCTTTTGTTGTGTCAGTATCTATTCCAGTCAGCGCTTTGATCAATGTTGTTTTTCCATGATCAATATGCCCAGCTGTTCCAATTACAATATTTGCCATTTCTTTTACCCCTTATAATAAGTAATACGTTACATCCAATCCAACTTGAAGCGCTTTATAAAAACCTTCTGATGACACATTATTTTTAGCTAAAATATGACGTATCTGATTTTCAGCTTCTAGCGGAAATTTTAAAGAAAAACCACAGCTAAGATATATTTTTTCGGGTGTAGGAATGATTCTTACAGATAGTTTAGCTGATTGGCACATCAGCTCAGCTCTCATTGCTTCACGTGTCGAATGAAATAATACCACTCCATATGACTTCATTGTTTACTCCTTAAGGTTTGATGATTTTTTTAGATTGTCGCATCATTTCAACAATATGATACATATTGGTCACTTCACCGACTTTACATTTTTCACTGAGATTATAATAGTTAAGACAGGCTCCACAAGCATAAATTTCTACCCCATTTTCCGCAAGAATCTGTAAATCCTCCAAGGAATCCGAGTTGTCGCTTACTAAATGGACCCCACCATTGTAGAAAATGATTTTTTCGGGCAAATCAGGTTGTTCGGTTAAAGAATAAATAAACATTTTTAATAATTGTTTCCCTAATTCTTTCGACCCTTGCCCCATCGTATTCGTGTCGACAACAACTATATAATTGTCTTCAATATTATTTTCTCTTGTAAGTTCTTGTTCATAAATAGAAGCTACCTCTCCTTTTATCTTGGAGATACGTACAGTAAACGATTGTGCATCATTTTGCTTTACTTGATAATCATAACCTAGTTGTCCCGCCATTTTTTTTAGGTTTTGTGCAGCAATCTCATTATCGACAGTTGTTTCTACTGTATCGTTTTCTTCCAAAGCTTTCTTTGTTTCAATCACTGGAAGGGGACATACTTTTCCCAATGCGTTAATTTTAACCATTTTGATTCTCCTTTCCATGTGTAGTTAATCATGGGATCAGTTTATTAGACTAATCGAACATTTTTTTTCTTAATAAACCATGATTTCTGCTGTCTTTTTTTTCGTAACAACGCCAAAATCTTTGGCTAAGATATTGGCTGATTTCAGCTCTTCTTCTAATTTTTTTGCTTCTTTAGCTGGGATACTTATCAATAATCCTCCAGATGTCTGTGGATCATATAGCAACTCTTCGATCCCTAAGTCATCGACATAAAAGGCCATCTTTTTTTCCATAAAATTTCGGTTTCGTTGTCCTCCAGCAGTAAAAAGAAAGGCTTTTGCTCCTTCATAAGCTTCTTCAAAATATGGCAGTTTTTCTGAATAGATTTCAGCTGAAAAATTGTCATGTAACATTTCATGAAGATGTCCTGCTAACCCAAATCCTGTTACGTCGGTACAACTAGTGATTGGATATTTTCTGATGATAGCCATCGCATATTTATTTAAGGTTTCCATACTTTTTGTTGCTTTGGCAAACCCTTCTTTGGTTATTGCCCCGGCGCTATAACCAATGGTAATAATGCTTACACCTAGAGGTTTTGTTAAGATTAAGTGATCTCCTTCTTGACAAGTATTATTTTTGTAAATATTGTTTGGATGAATTGTGCCAGTTACAGAAAGTCCATATTTGACTGAACGGTCATGGATTGAGTGCCCACCTGCTAAGATTCCACCTGCTTCTTGAACTTTTTCAGCCCCACCTCTTAAAATCTCTTTTAAAACCTGTAGTTCTTTTTCTTCAGGAAAAGCAACAATATTTAAGGCAGATAATACATCCCCTCCCATCGCATAAACATCACTCATCGCATTGGCAGCAGCAATTTTGCCAAATAAATAAGGATCTGTCACCATAGTAGGAAAAAAGTCTAACGTCTGAATAATTGCTAATTCATCGGTCAATTTGATAACGGCTGCGTCATCTGTTGCATCAAAGCCCACTAACAATTTTTCATCTTGGGATTTAGGGAGGTCTGCTAAAATATTTCCTAAATTTCCAGGACCAATCTTAGCGTTACATCCACCACAAATAATTAATTGTTCGATTTCTTTTTTCATTGGCATCCACTTCCTTTTCATATAGTGTAATAATTGATGACTTTTCCTCTACTGCTTACTGCTTCATCTTCTATAGTTACACCAACAATCAGAAAATAGCGGGCAAATCATTAAAATAACTATGCTAGTTTGGTGTACTAAAAATGAAGAAGTGGCTGTACAGTTCTTTCCACTCCTTCACATTTTGCTACTAGATTAAGCTTTTCTATTTTTTAGAAAACATTCCTTTTCGCATATATGTAATTCCTGAGTAAATAATTACAGCAATGATTACCCAAGTCAGCATATTCAAATCTAAGCTTGTGACGAATTTAACAGCAATAATTACCCCAATCACTCCACCAATCGTAATTGCCAAACTAACTTTACGCGCATAATCACCAGATTTAATAAAGTTACCTGAAGCAACGGGCATCAATCCTGCACAAGAAGCCATCATAATAGGAAAAGCAACAAGCGGACTTAACCCCAACATGTATACTAATGCCATACATGGTGCATATAAACCTACGCCAATCGTCATTAATGCACCTAAAAGGAAATTACCGATGACGCCGATGATTAGCTTAAGACCTGTTAAAGCAGTCGCTTCATTTCCAGAGCCTAAGAGATCCAGCATTCCAGCTTGTTTTAGCCCCATTAAAATTGCTGTCACAATCAAAGCAAGCCCCATAAAAAACTGCACCTTTTTTTCAGGTAGCTTACTGACTGTTTTCGAACCCACAAACGAACCCACAATTGCTGCTGCAACTAATGAAAACAGAGTGATGGGTGATACTTTAACAACAGTAATGAAAATAAAAGCTTCAATGATTACCGGAATAGAGTGTGCCACATTGAGCGTTCCTGGTAATTGTCGATCGTTATCTAATTGCTTGGTAAATTCTAGTAACATGGTTGTTGGCGCAAAACTACCAATCCCTAATGTATCTAAAAAATCGGTAATTAACCCAATTGTTCCAGAAATAAGATAATTTCCTCCACCCCAATTTCCTTTATTTGCAAGTAAGTCGAGAACAAAAAAGAATAAGAAATAGAGTAATAAAACGCTTAATAAACCCAACAGTAGTTGTACCATGATACCTCCTTAATAGTAAGCAGAGTTTTACTAACCCATCATTTTTTGTGTAACCATCTGTAAATGGCTAGGACTAGAGAATTTAATTCACATTTTGGATGGTTATACCGTGTATTTTAATCAAGTAAAAATCCATTTTTTAATGAGTCTTTAGGATCGACAAGGAATTGATTAAATCCTGTAATATAAGCAGATCCCGTCACTTTGGGAATAATCGCTTGATAATTTCCTACACGTGTTTCCTTTGTAATTTCTCCCTTAAACATCGTTCCTAAAATACTTTCATAGACAAAACTTTCACCAATTTTCAACTCATTTTTTGCATACAAAGTTGCTAATTTAGCACTCGTTCCCGTTCCGCAAGGTGAACGATCAACTTGTCCATCCCCGAATACCACGACGTTTTGATAAGTAGCTTCAGGACTTTTAGCAGGACCATAAAATTCGACTAAGTCAACGGTTTTAATATGTTTTAATCGGGGATGTTGGATCTCGATATTTTGATTAATCGCTTCGCGGATTTTTAGACCTGCTTCAGTAAATCTTGACGCATTCTTCGCCTCAATTGTTAAACCAACTTCTTCGGCTTTTAATATGGCAAAAAAACTTCCGCCAAAAGAAATATCCACATGAACTGTCCCAATATCGGGCACACTCACTGCCACATTTTCTTTATATAGAAAGGATTCCACGTTTTCAAAAGAGACTGATTCCGCAGAGTAATCTTCATCCAGACGAACCTCTCCGCAAACAATCCCCGCAGGTGTATCTTGCGTTACTTTAACCACACGGGTGCCTTCTCCTACATCTACCCAGCCCAATTCTACAGCTGCTGTCATTGCCGCAATGGTGTTGTGACCGCACATATTTAAATAGCCACCAGAATCCATGAAAATAATCCCGTAGTCTGCCTCATCATGAACCGGTTCACAAATAAAAGCCCCGAACATATTTTTATGTCCTCGTGGTTCATGCATTAGCATTTTACGTAAATCATCTGCTTGTGTTTCCAGGTATATTTTTTTATCCGCCATCGTTTTTCCATGAAATTTAGGAATGCCTCCTACAATTAACCGAGCGGCTTCACCAGCTGTATGGGTATCTACTACTGATATCATTTTTGATACTTTCATACTAACCTCCACGTTACTTCAATTTTTGATTATCTTTACGCATCTTTAGTTTTATAAAAGCGAGCGCTTTAACTGCATCATAGAAAGTGATCGTATTTTCTCCAACCACTTCCGTTTCAATCCCTGCTTGTGATTTATTAAAATCCAGCACATATTTTGTATAATCATTTTCTACGACAAACTTGGCTTGTTTCCCAATAAATTTGAGCCCAATAACACTGATGCCACGACAACCTATTTCTTCTAGGGTGTTGGCAAAATCGATGTCTGAATTTCCCCAACCATCTGTTGATAAAACAACGCCATCTGTAGCCATCGCTTCTAGCCAAGTAGCTGTTCGTTGTCCGACTAGATGCTTCATTTCATTGCTTTGAGGCGTGCCAATAATAATAACACCTTGGAAATCAATGTCAGGATCTTTGCTTAAAACATCCAGTAAAGGATCTTTAAAAAGGTGCATAGAAGTTTCTTTAGTTGATGGTCCTATTCCCATAAAAATCCCCTTTTCTAACAATTAGACCATTGAACGAATGGCACCATCACGATACTCATTGGCAGATAAAAAGATGGGCATATTATTCATATCGATAATCGAATGACCACCCTTAAACCCACTAGGTTCATCTGGAAATAATAACATATCGTACATCGCACCTTGGCCAGCTACCTGCTTGACCAACGTCACTTTTGGCTTTCCCGGATTTCTTTTTTCTTCATAGATATGTGTTTCCGTTGCTTCCTTACCATCTAGCAACTTTAATTGTTCTCGGATTTCCTGCAGATAATTGTCAACTATCCGAAACAATTTTAAACATAACTCACGATCGAAAGGTGTTCCTTTCTTGACAAGTAAGTCAATCAAAATAATGTAATCCTCTGCGTTAGGTGTGCCCGGTCGATTTAAAAATAAATGATCACGCAATACACCATCAGAAGAACCAAACTCATGGAGCTGTTCACCCTCATCGATTGTGCCGGTCATTATGACCGACACTCCTGTTAATGTATGGGTGATACCCGTCCCCAAAACGCCTAATACTTTAGCAGAAATTGGTAAAATATCCATGATAGTATTTGTTTTTAGGTCTAACTGATCTGGCTCTAACAATCGGATCGTCAAGGATTTGACATCCTCGCACAGACAATCAAATTCAGTTTTTATCTGTAGTTGATTGTGATCAAGCTTAAATTGATTTCCTATGGAAACTTTTTCCATATGGAAAACTTTCATTTTTAATGTTTCTCCTTGCATGCTGATCCCTCTTTACACATGAGCGATATATTCATAAGGTAATGGCACAATTTTCCCTGGTGTTTCAATTGAAACTAGGCTTTCTAAAGTATCTTTTAAAATACCCGTTTGCATGTCAATATTATGTGGTTCTCCGGCATTAGCACCCATCGGCACACGTGGTGCTACAGCTCTAGGTGAACCATTTTGCCGTACTACTGGTGGTAATGCGGCGATTAAAATAGTAGGAATCCCTGCTTCCTCAATTGCTCTCTGCACGATCACGGCAGTTCTATGACAGGTCCCTCAACCAGCAGTTAAAACAACTGCTTCAACTTCTTCGTCTACGAGTTTTTGTGCGATTTCTGGTCCCGTCTGTTCATTAAAGGCATCTTGGTCACCGCCGCCTCCCATAAAGCCATAATGTACAGGGGCAGCTTCTTTAATAAAGCCAGCTTTTACTAATTCATGCAGTCGATCAATCGGAAACATTGCATTGACATCCCGATTAACGTCTGCGTTGTCATATCCACCATGTGAGACCATTAAATCTTCACTTGGTACTCCATCTGGAATCTCACGATACGTTGTGTCTCCTGCCAAATTAAAACGTGTATCACTTTTTAAGTGGACACCAGCTGCCGTTGCCAAAGCAATCCGCATTTCTTTCAGCTCTTTTTTAACGGGCGTAAAGACGGATTTGGGTGTGATTGGTACAAAAATTTCTGACTGTAATCCTTCGAATACTGTTAAACTCATCTACTCATTTTCCTCTCTCATTTTTATTTTCTTCTGTTGATTTTTTAAACGTCGACGTTCATGTTCTGTGATTGCTTCCACGTAATGAGTATTGGCTGCTTCTTCCAAAACCTCTGGATAACTCATCAAAAATCCAACTTCTTGTCCTATTTTTAAATCGTACTCTGAAATAATCATGCGCCGCGGAATTTTTAATTGACCTAGTCGTCCTTTGATATCAATAGTTACGCTCGCATCTCGAACTTCAACAAGTATCCCTTCAAACATTTGTTCAGTAGAGACATACTTTAATTTTTCGATTCTATCCATTTTGCACCTTATTTTATTCTTTTTCATAAATTTCTTGACGTTTTTTACTTTTCGGCAAAGATTGCTCATTTTCTTCCAGGTCTATTTTTCTTCCTGTTGTTTTTTCGATAATCTCAATGTTGTTTTGTTTGACATTCGGATTCCATTTACGTTCAGCTGGTTTAATTGTTCCTCCACCCATTAACGTTTTTAACATAGCTAAATCACGAATGGCGTCTTCTCTACACAAGGTATTATTTGATAAAATTTCATTTTCAATCCCTTGTTTTGATTTATTATTATCAACCATTGCGCCCATTTCAGAATTACCAACAACTAAGGCTCCTTGAACAGCACTATAAGAGTCGCCAACCACTTTGATTCCACGTTTTCCAATTTCTTCCATGTGAGAAGCGAAATCAATATGATTATTTCCGAAACCTTCAGTGGTTACAATGGCACCATCAATGTCCATGGCTTCGACAGTCATTCCTAAACGTTTTGAAACATAATATTTTTCAGTATTCGCTTGTGGAGAGCCGACGAACATAACACCGACTAAATCAATTTCTTCATCTGCCATTGCTTCTTTAACAAGCGGTTCCCGCCAATAATGGCGTGAAGTTTCTTTCGAAGCCGGTCCAATACAAGTTAACGCATGGATTCCTCCATCTAATACTTCTGTTGGTGCCAATAGGATTGGCAAATTGCCAAGGTCAACATTTGGTTTTGCGCCAAATGTTCCAACTGGCTCGATGGGCATAATCAAATTATCATGCATCGCACCTTGCCCCATTATTTCTTTGATGATCAAAACTTTCTTATTGCCAATTCGACGTTTCTGTATAATTTCTTCTGAATGTATCACCAATGATTCATCCGCTTTTTTGAGGGCTTCACGAATTTCTTGAGTGATGTAATCAGAAGCTTTGTGAGCGGCTAGCGGACCCGGACGTTCCATATTCGCGTGTTCTTTGATTGTCACTTGGGTTTTAATAAAGATTTCTCCTTTATCTGGTGCTCCAGGTCGTCCCCACATGATGTTACGATCTAATTCTCCTTCAGAAGAACCAAATTCACCGATTTGAACTCCATTAGCATCCGTCCCTGTAACAACCATGACGACACCATCCAGTACTCGGGTAATTCCATGCCCAAGATCGCCTTCAACTTTTGCGGCAATTGGCTGAACGTCCATAATCGTTTCACTATATTCAGTGTATTTATCTGGTGTAATGATTTCTAAAGTCATATCTTCAACGAGCTGTTCCAGTTCAACTGCTTCAGCACAAATTTCTGTCATTTTTCGTAAAATTAAAGTTGTTCCTTCGATTTTTGTTTCTTCCCCAAAAATCACCTGATCAATTTTTAGATGATCATGTCGTACAGAACGAATCACTTTTTCTTTCACCTGATTTGAGTTTTCCAAAACCGGTGATGGTATTACTGGCGTTACTTGCTCAGGAATCATTGATTCCGGTGCAGGATTTACCGTTTCGGTTAACTGAGCAGCCATCATTAAAGGAAGCTCTAAATCAATTCCTTTTCCTTCAGCAATATGAATTTTAATAGTCTGACCACTTGTTACAGAAGATGAAGCAGTTTGAATTGGCGTCGCAATTGTTTCAGAAGTCTCAACTTCTTTTTTTTCATTTAAATGAACTTCTTTCATTCCTTCAGATACACCTTCCAGTAATTCTTTTGTCAATGGAATCAACGCATCCGTTGTTTCTTTTAATGTTGTACCAAGTACTTGTTCAATTGTTAACACATCTTCAGAAAATTCAAGCAACCCTGATTCTTCTAGATCAAGAAAAATTGCGGGGTCCTCTAGATTTTCTGGCGTAATCACTGTGCCTGCTTCCGCACGACAACAGAGTACAGCTAGATCTTTTGCATGTTCTTGGGCAGTTTCAGCCGTAATAGACATTCGTTAAATCCTCCTAAAATTTAAATTTATTTCGTTGTAGGTAATTTACGATATAGTCTGTGCCCATCTGCCCGAAGTACATGATCTGTATGATGATAAACCGGAACTCCTAACCTAGGAGCTACACCAATAACGGTGTTCGTTCAATCAGAACAAGTTCCAGTCATCACAACTTCAGCACCTGCTTTTTTCAAAGCAAAGACTGTTTGTGCTTGTCCTGGACATATACCTGGCAAGGTACATCTATATCTTCCATTCACTTTTACCATTCGCTTACAGCGTTGTGTAGCAACAACTTCAGCACCCATGTTTTCAGCTATTTCAGTCATTCTTTCTTCTGAACCGCCGCATTCACAAAGTAATAGTCCTATTTTTCGATGTTCTTGAGGAAATGGCATAGCAACCAATACCCCTCCGCTGGTTTTCGTAATGGGGGTTTCTTCCGTGCCGCTATGACCAGTCATTGGTCCACCGATCACAATTTCTCCATGGGGCTCAATAAATCCTCCAACTTGATCAATTAATTGCTTGACAGGTGTTCCAATTGGGGCATCTTTAAAGACTGTTTTCTTTTGTTTTACACGACCAGATACCGTAAGATCTTTATCAATAAATGGTTTTCGCTGTTCAATCGCTTCGACAATGCGTTTAATTGTTTCAACATTATCCACTACTGCTCCGATTTCGATTGGCAGTTGACCAGGGTCTAAAGTGATGTTCAACACTTCACGAATCACTACACGTTCATCGCCTGCAGGATAGATGTCAGGTAATTGGTAAACATCTATTGTCGGTTCATTGTTGGTAAACTTTAACAATTGTATGACTAACTCTCGATGTTTTCCTTTAACGGCAATGATTCCTTTGGGTGCTTTCGTAATGCTCATGCAATACTTTATTCCACGAATCAATTGTTTGATTTGACTTTTCATTTGCTTTACATTGTGAAGTAATAAAGCTTCACATTCTGCACCATTTGCTATAAAGATGCCTTCTGGTATTTCACAAGATAATTTTATATCTGTCGGAAACCCAGCTCCACCAGCTCCGACAATTCCGGCTTCTTTGATTGCTTGAATATAAGAGGATGTTTCTGGAATAGGAAGATAACTTGAAAAATTTTGCTTTTCATCAATCTTTAGCACAATCTGATCGTTGGTTACTTCTGATACAACGCCTGAAAAGCTAGAATGAATATTTGCTCCTAATCCATCTGGTTTAGCAATTTTTTGTCCACGTTGCACATATTCGCCTATTTTTACCATACTCTTTGATGAAGCGCCTACATGTTGTTTTAATGGTATAAGAATTTTTTCCACTCTTTTCACCTCCCTCGTTTTACTTGAACTTGAGTAAACTAGCCACCCACAGCTCATGTTTATAATATCACAATATGGAGGTTTGATGAACGATTTATTTATAAACAATTGTTATTTATAGTTCTATAAATGCTTTTATAACAACGAAAATATATGTATTGTTTTTTATTTAAATATAGATAAAAAATAACAACATGTACTTAATGATTATATACATAGAGTGAGAACTGATGGAAAATCTTTTTTCACTTTATTGAACGACACATATAGTCTATGCAATTTTGATTATCATAATTTTTTCATTTTCATTCATCAAAAAATACAGTTTAGCACGGTTGCTCTTTCAATATCTGTTCTATTCTATTGGCAAAATCAGCTCGATAATCATCTCATTTTTTAGCTAATAAAAAATCAAAAAAATATGTTAGAGAGCAATAGACATTTTCACAATAAAAAAGGGACTGGGACAAAAGTTGTCTCAGTCTCTTCTAGTATCTCTAAAAACGAATAAACGGTGTTCAAACATCAGCTCCTTGAAATAAGCCTGAATTTTTCAAAACATGAGAAGCTGTTTCAAAAAATTCTTTCTTATTGTCATCAGAGCTACCCGATGTTTTTACGACCTCTGATTCACGGCGTTCAAGAAGCAACTCCTCAATAATAAGGGAGGAGTTGCTTCTTTCAAAGCCTCTATTCATGCGAATCTTAATTAATATTTTTTATTAGGTTTCTCCCCTTATGCACGATGCATTGGAAGATCATTATTACTTGGTTGAACAAGTAAGTATTGGATAACATCAATGTTACTTGATTCAAAAGATGCTGCACAAGCTTGAAGGTAAAGATCCCACATTCGATAGAAGGAATCGCCCATAGTTTCTGTTACCTTGTCTTGTACTTTATGGAAATTATTTGTCCAATGTTCTAAAGTAAGCTGATAGTCCCGGCGCAAACTTTCTAAATCAATTAACTGTAAATCATTATCCGTAATATCTGTTACGATTTCTGCTAATCCTGGAATGTATCCACCCGGGAAAATATATTTGTTGATCCAAGCATTAACTGCCCCACCTTGCTGACGAGTAATACCGTGAATCAACGCTGTTCCTTTAGGAGCTAGTAATTTTTTGATGACACCAAAATACTCTTTTAAGTTGTCTGCTCCCACATGTTCAAACATCCCGACACTTGTAATATGATCAAACGTTTCATCTTTTAGATCACGATAATCCATTAATAAGACCCGACATTTATCTTCCAGATGTTCTTCTTTGATCCGATTAGTAATATGGTTATATTGTTCTTCACTCAAGGTAATACCAGTTGCTTTTACATTGTATTCTTTGATAGCTGTAAACATCAAGGTTCCCCAACCACAACCGATATCTAATAACGTATCATTATCCTTGATAAAAAGTTTATCTAAGATGTGGTGAACTTTATTGATTTGGGCTTGTTCCAATGTATCTTCAGGTGTCTCAAAATAAGCACAAGAATAGGTTAATGTTGGATCTAGCCACATTTCATAAAAATCATTTCCTAGATCATAATGTGCATGAATATCTGCTTGATTTTGTTTTTTTGTGTGTTTTTGCTTTTTAGGAAGCCATTTTAAATAGTCGCTCCCTCTTAAAAAGCTGTTTGCTTGTTGGTAAGCATCGTTGATCAACGCTTGAATACTTCCCTCAATCTCAATACGATGATCCATGTAAGCTTCACCTAGAGCTAGAGAGGCGTTATTTGTGATTTCTTTCATTGGTATTTCTTCATGGATCTTAATTTTGATTTGGGGAGGATTGTCAGTATCTCCATAGCGTTTTGTCGTACCATCCCAGTAAGTAACTTCGACTGGAAGGGAGAAAGAACGTGAAAATAATTGATTATATACTGTTTTTTCTAACATGATTTTCCTCCTTAGAATTGCTACTATTTAACGTTAATACTAAAAATTAAAAGAATCAACTCAGAAGGGTATTTTTCAGAAAAAAATCTTTGTTACCTATCAAATTTTCATTATTTTCACATTTAATTTCTCATAATTAGTTGATGATTTTAGGCCTTGACTTCATCTTTAAAGCCAGTTTTAGCAAAAATCCATAGCAATAAAAGAACTGAAACAGTTGATTGAATACCTAACATCAAAACAAAATCAAAATAAAAGAATCCAACAATCGTGGCAATAATGGAGCCAACTCCAATCACATTCAACATTAAATTGGCACTTTCTTTGAATGTTTGGATGGAAGAAAAACGACTCTTTCTAGTTAGCCATAAAAAGAAAGAAGCACCAAATAAAATGAAGCTAGTCATTATTAATAAGATGATTCCTAAACTCATACTATAAGATAAAATAATCATTGGACGATTACTGGCGTAAAATTCCTGTTCTAAAAATGCTTGAAACTCTTGTGGCGTTCGGACTGATTCGGGATTGAAAGACGCTTGGTAATTCATTTGATAGGTTCTTATACGCCCCTGTTCTTTTTGCTGGATTGTCCAATGATTTTTTGCGAAATCAATAAAGGCGTTTTTTTCGTTTTTTTGTTCTTTCGTCAATCCTGACCCAATCAGTATTTCGTTATTCTGATAAATCGTTATTGGTGAGTGATTTATTTGCCCATTCTCCATGGGTAATTCTGAAAATTTATTTACTCCATCTTGATCAATTAGTTGGTGAACTGTCAAAAATTGCTCCATAGGGATTGCTTTTACCTGATTGGTATAATACATGGTAATCGGCATAACCATCAACGCGACCAAGAAAAGAAAGATCAGACTCAATTTAGGCCATGACAACTGTCTTCTACCAGCAAATAGACGTCTAGGACTATTTAAATGAGAAAAGTAATTCAAAGGAAATGTTTGCATCAAAACCTGCTCCTAACCTTTTGTGCCACCAGAAGTCAAACCAGTGACAAAGTTTTTTTGTAAAAAGAAGAACAATAAACAAATCGGTAATGCAATGAGGATCGCTCCTGCGGCAAATAATGAAACCCGTTGATTTGTCACATCAGAAATGAATGTTTGCAAACCAACTGCCACTGTTTGATTTTCTGGTGTGCGTAGTAAAAATTTAGCGAGCATGAAGTCTCCAAACGGTCCCATAAAGGCCCATAATGCTTGAACGGCAATCATTGGTTTAACTAACGGTAAAACGATTTGTAGAAAAATCCGGAAATGACCAGCTCCATCTAATTTAGCAGATTCATCTAAATCAAGTGGAACAGTATCAAAATAACCTTTCATTAGCCAAGTATTCATCGGAATTCCCCCACCAATATAGATCATTGTTAAGAACCAGTATCGATCTAAGGCGTTAAGTAGAAAAGCCATGACGTAAAAAGCGGTCAATGCAGCCATCGTTGGAACCATTTGAATCACCAGGAAAAACATCAAGCTTGATTTGCGCCCAATGAAACGGTAACGACTATAAGTGTAACCAGCCAATGTTACAACAGTCACTTGGATAACCATTGTTAAAATGGAAATAATCAAGGTATTTTTATACCAAGTACCATATAACGTTTCTGAGAATAGCCGTCTAAAATTTTCTAGTGTCCAGTCACTGGATAAATCCAGACTAAAAGCAGCGATATTACCTGATTTAAATGCTGTACTGGCTGTAATCAACAATGGATAGATAATGATGATCGACAAAAGAATCAAAAAAACATAGGTTAAGAATTGTGACAATCTTCGTTGGAATTTAGCACTTGAATTAAATTGTTTCATCGCTTAGTCCTCCATATTAAATGCATTAGTCTTTTTAAACACAAGTAAAGAAACACAAATGACAATTGCAGAAATAATTAGTGTAATGGCTGAAGCCATGGAGTATTGTGGCGAGGTTCCCGTCGTTAGTTTATAGATCCAAGAAATCAAGATGTCTGTTGAACCTGCGCCCCCTCCTACACTTCCAGGACCACCGTTGTTAAATAAATAAATCATCGAGAAATTGTTGAAATTACCAGTATACTGAGTAATAAACGTTGGCGCTGCTACTAGAAAAATAGCCGGTAACGTGATATTAGAGAAACGTTTCCAAGCATTTGCACCATCGATTTTTGCTGCTTCATATAAATCTTCAGAAATGGATTGTAAAATACCTGTTACCATGACATAGATATAAGGGAATCCTAACCACCCTTGAACCATAATGATCGCAACTTTCGTCCAAAATGGATCTGTTTTCCATGAAATCGCGCTAATGTCTACGAATGGCAGATGATTGATAAAAGGAATCACTTGGGTGTTGATCGCCCCCACACTATCATTGAAGATATTAGAGAAACTCATAATTGTTATAAATGCTGGTACCGCCCATGGTAAAAGGAAAATAATACCAAAAAAACGTCTAAATTTAATAAATTTTTGGTGAGCAATAACGGCTGTAAAAATACCTAATGTGATTTGAAGTGTCGTTGCACATAGTGTCCAAATAACAGTCCAAGAAAACACAGAGAAAAAGGTATTACGGTAAGAACTTAAGAAGAAGATACTAAAAAAGTTTTTTACTCCGATCCAATCAATCAAACTAGCAGGTGGGATATGTTTGAAATCATAGTTGGTAAATGCTGTAAATAATGTGACTAGAACTGGAAAAATAATCGTAAAAATCATCAAAAGATAGGCTGGAAGTGTAAGCAAATAAGGAAAACCCTCATCACCAATATTATGTATAACTTCCTTCATCGTTCGGTTGATTTTCTTACCTTCTTTGCGTAAAACTGCGACACGTTTGGCATCTAACAGATTCAGTCCATAGAAAATAAAAAAAATAACCGTAATGATTAGTTGCAGCGTTCCTTGAATCAAAATAAATAAGGAGTGATCCTCCATCGGAACCGTTCCCAGTGTGACTAAGCCAATCAAAGAGTGGAAGCCACCAACTATCAGTTGTAGAATAAATGCTACGAAAATACCTAGAAATACGATTCCTTTGAACGCTTGACCATTAGCAAATTGCCCTAAGCCAGGTATGAGAGACATAAGTGTAATTTTTCTTACATTGATATTATTTTGTTCGTCTTGCATAACGATACCCCCAGTACTACTATTTTATTCTTTGCGCAAGGAAATGAATCAGTCGGCTATCCATAATAGCCATCTATAAGTAACTATTCATAGCAGTTATACATAGTAACTATAAATAGTAGCTATTCATGACAGTCATCAATAATTGCTATCAAAAACCATTTTCCATTCATTTGTAGTCCTCACTCAGTTGCTATAAAAAACTCTGCTCGTAGATGTTATTCACACGAATCAATGTGAAACAGTTAAAGAAAATACACCGTTCAACTGTTTCACCTATTGATCCATGACTTGTTTTATGATTTGGTTGACCAAATGAGATTTAGTGGTCTACTATCACCACATCTAGTAAAAATATCCATTTGATCGTGAATAGAGATCGCTTTGTTACTTTTAATATTTTTGCTCAATCGCTTCTTTTATGGTTTTCACTGCTTGGTTAGCAGATTCTTTTGGCGATTTAGAACCTGAAGCTGCATCAAACATTAAGTTTTCAGCACCAGTCCAAACTTCAGCCATTTCTGGAATATTTGGCATTGCTTGCGCAGTTTCATACTGATCAATCACCGCAGTTGTCAATTCATCATTTTTTGATTTAGCTGTTTCACGTGCTGCTTGATTGGCTGGAATCTCATTGACCATTTCAAAGAATTTTTCTTGATTTTTTGTGTTTGTCACATAGTCTAACCATTTTTGTGATAATTCTTTGTTTTTAGAATAGTTACTTGCTACCCAACCTTTTCCTCCACCAAACGGTTGATAAGATTCGCCGTTGTTCAATGTTGGAATTTTTGCTACCCCATAATTGATTTTGTTGTCTTTATAAGTTTGTGCTTGCCAAGGACCATCAATGATTGCTGCTGCTTTGTTAGACATGAATTGTTGGCTAACGAAATCGCCTGCACTCTTGATATCTTGCATCCCTTTTGGCCAAACATTTTGGAACCAGTTTGTAGCATAAGTGATTCCTTCGATTGATCCTGCATTATTTAGACCAATATCTGATGGATTAGTTCCGTTGTCACCAAAAACATACCCACCATAGCCTGCTAGTAAACCATAAGAATAATAGAAATCAGTCCATTTTGCTAAGAATCCAGTATTTTTTCCTGCTTCTGATTCAAAGGCAAAGCGTTTGTCTTTGGCTAGATTTTCTAATTCTTTGAAAGTGGTTGGTGCTGCATCTACTAGATCCTTGTTGTAGTACAAGACTAATGTTTCGATCACCGCTGGTTCGCCGTAAATTTTTCCGTCATAGGTCACTTGTGCTTTATCTGTTTCATCATAGTCGGCTTCATTTCCTAATTTGACTTCCGCTAAATGGCCTTGTTGTCCTAACGCACCAATTCGATCATAGGCTGCCATCATCACATCTGGTCCTTTACCGGCAGGTCCATCCAAAGAAAGCGCTTCTAATTGATCGAACATATCTTTTTCAACTAGCTTGATTTTGACATCATTCTCTTTTTCAAAATCACCCTTGATTTCATTGATGTAATCTTTATAACCAGAATCTACCGATACAGTTAATGTTTTTTCATCATTTCCACCGCTAGCTGTATCAGCTTTTCCATTACCACAAGCTGCTAATCCACCTAAAATACCAAGTGACAATAAACCCAACCCTAATTTTTTAACATAGTTTTTCTTCACTTTTTGTTCCTCCACTTCCATAAATGTTGTTTGTATAAAGAGTATACTGTTATAAAACGACAACTTGCAAACGCTTTCTGCATGTTACCGGTAACAAGTTATTCACACATCAAAATGAATCCGAATTGTTGAATTTCAGCTTTCCCATCATTTAATAATTCACTATTTTGGCTTAAGATAATTTCATTTTTCTGATCAACCAAATAACTTGTAGAAGATTGATTAAAAATAGCATGGATCTTTTGGCCGTTCAATTCACGAGAAAAATGAATCACGTCTTGACTATCATCAATTAGCTCCCAGCAAATCGTACCTGTGATTAAAATTTCAGATAATCGTTTCCGAAGATAAATCAATTCTTTAATAAAACCGTATAATTCCGTATCTTGTTGCTCTTTCTCCCAGATCATACATTTACGACAATCAGGATCATCTTCTCCAGTCAATCCGATTTCCGTTCCGTAATAAATACAAGGTGCGCCTTTTTGTAAAAACATGAAAGTAAGTACAGCTTTCATCAACTCTTTATTTCCATTACACAAGGTTAGGATTCTCGCAGTATCGTGGGAATCTAATAAATTAAATGTTCCTTCGTTTACTTGATCTTGGTACAGCATCTGCTGATGGTTCATGCCACTTGCCATTTGTGAAGCAGTGATTTTTCGTTTGACAAAATAGTCTTTGATTGAGTCTGTAAACGCATAGTTCATTACAGCATGGAACTCATCTCCTTGTAACCAAGCTTGGGATGAATGCCAGATTTCGCCTAAAATATAAATATCTGGTTTGATTGCAGTGACTTTTTCATGGAACAATTTCCAGAAATGATGATCGACTTCATTAGCGACATCTAAACGCCACCCATCAATATCAAATTCTTTCACCCAATAAGCAGCAATATCTAGTAAGTACGATTGAACCTCAGGATTTGCTGTGTTGAGTTTAGGCATGAAAGGTGTAAAAGCAAACGTATCATAAGATAAATTTGCTGCTGTTTCGGGTAAATTCGTCATTCGATAGGCATCCACAGGAAAAGAATGAATATGGAACCAATCTTTATAAATTGATTTTTCGCCATTTTTGATCACATCTTGCCATTGGGGCGAGTCACTACCAATATGATTGAAAACAGCATCTAACATAATGCGGATACCCTTTTTATGCGCTTTTTCGATTAATTCTTTTAACAGACGTTCGTCACCAAAGGCTGGATCGACCTTCAAATAGTCGATCGTATCGTATTTATGATTAGACATAGCTTGGAAAATCGGGCAAAAATAAATACCATTGATTCCCAAATCGACTAAGTAATCGAGGTGATCAATCACACCCTGTAAATCACCACCAAAGAAATCATCTCGGTCAGGTGCTTTACTTCCCCATGGTAGCGTATGAGCTGGATCGTTAGTTGAGTCGCCATTCGCAAATCGTTCAGGAAATATTTGGTACCAAATCGTTTCTTTTGCCCATTGCGGCACTTTGAAACGATCAATTTCATGAAAATAGGGTATCCGGAAATAGTAATTTGCTTCTGCTAAGTTTGCTGGTTCATATGCAAAAATCCCTTGATCCCCGTAAAAACATTCTGTGCCATCAATCCCTACGATATGAAACCCATATTGTAACCTTCTAGTCGAGCTTGTTTGTTCCACTTCCCAGTAATCATGAACTAAAGTACTCAGACTTTTTTTCATTGGTATTTCTTCCAGATACCATTTTTGTGAATCAATTGTATAAGGATCGCCACTAATAAGATAAACTTTTTTTACATCGTCTTTACAGGTACGTAAACGAATTCTGAAAGTATCAGCTGTATATAAAAAAGCATATTCACTTTCCGGTCGATGATAAATTGCTGCGGTGTTCATGTATTTCCTCCTTCATATTTAAGATTACGTGTTCACTATAAAAGAGTGAACAACAAAAGACAACGCTTTCATTTATGTTATCGGTAACAGAATTCTGTTTCCCATGATTATCTCATCAAAAGGAGAAGTTAGGTCAATGGCGACATTAGCTGAATTATCGGTATTGTAGAAAGTGTAATTTTATACTCGCTACTTGCTGATTCATATAAAAAAAGTTCAACAAAAAGAAAGAATCCAAAAGAGAAAGAGCTGCTTTTGGATTCTTTATGATTACTTGGTGTATCTCTCTACGACGACCACAGTGATTATATTATTTGTCAAACGTTTATTATTAAGAAAAAAGGAGTTCCTTTTTGTAGCAATAACGTTCTATTTTTTCTTGATCAAGGACTGCCCCATTGCCTTTTCCTAAGGGAACTGCAAGTTTCCCATCAGTGAGGCAAGCTTTATTTTTGATGATATCATCGTAGTAATAGCGATCTGATGCCGATATATCGCCAGGGAAAGTAAAGTCATTTTGGCTGGCAAATTGTATATTTAAGCAACGTCCTACTCCTGATTCAAACATTCCACCTAGCCACACCGTCAAGTTATGTTCACGACAAAATGTTACGATGGATAATGCCTCAGCGATCCCACCCACTCTGGGGATTTTTAGATTAATCCCACGACAACTTCCCAAGGTATGAGCGGTTTTAACATCATTTAGTGTACGAATATTCTCATCTAAACAAATTGGTGTTTTTAATTGTTTCTGTAAATACGCATGCTCGATAAAATCCCGTTGATTAAAAGGCTGTTCAATCATCGCTAGGTTTAATCGATCCAATTCTAACAATATCGGTAGATCCTTTAATGTATAAGCAGAATTGGCATCTGCCATCAAAAGCAAGTGAGGAAATTCCTTTCGTAATAAGGTTAATGGTTCGATATCGTAACCTGGTTTGATCTTTAACTTCAACCGCGTATAGCCTTGAGAAACATACATTCGAGCTTGTTTTAACAATTTTGCAGAATCTGTGTGGATACCTAAACTAATCCCAACTGCTAATTCTGTTTTCGTACTTTTGAAAATTTCTCGGAGACTGACATTCTTTCTTCTGGCATATAAATCCCAAATAGCAGTTTCCATGGCTGCTTTTGCCATAAAATTCCCTTGCACTTTCGTCAATCGTCGCTGAACTTCGAAAGGCTCTTTGATTGGAGACATAGTAAGTAAAGGAATCAATTCATTTTTGATGATCAAGCGACTCATGTCGATCGTTTCTTCAATATAGTCCGCTTGTTGGAAAGAAACCAACTCTCCTACTCCTTGATTGCCTAATTCATCCTCGATTATCAATAAATCAAACGCTTTTTCAGTTAGAATTCCATAACTCGTTTCAAAAGGGGTAGTCAAAGGTAATTTAAGTTGTAATTGCTCGATTTTTCTAATTTGTATCACTTTTTTCTTTCTCCATTATCCATTGATTTACTAGGGAAACAAATTTCGTTGGCTGTTCTAGATGAATACAGTGTCCACTTTTGGGAACCAACGCCATGGAAAACAGACTATTTTCTTCAACCAATTTTTTTCCGATTTTTTGAAACTTATCATCATATTCTCCTGCTAAATAAAGGATCGGTCTTTGGATATTTCTAAGCGATGGCCAGTAATTAGTCTGTTGCCCAGTTCCCATGTACATCAAACTAAGCGCCAAACCAATTGGTTGTTGCATAAGTCTTCCTTGGCGAATCTTTCTTCTTGTCGAATCAGGTAGTTCTTTTTGACTTTCAAATAATGGAAGCGATTCCCAATAATCCACAAAACCAGACAATGGTTCAGTCATGATCTTTTGCGCTAATAGAAGATCTTTTTTTTGACGTATGAGTCTTTCGCTAAGCGAACTGACGCCTGGTGTACCACTTTCCATAATGATGCCTAAAATTCCTTTTGGTTGTTCAATCAGCCAAGTTAACGCGGTACGGGCCCCCATGGAATACCCCAACAAATAAAAGGCATCGATCTTTAATTGCAGAACCAATTGTGCTAAATCTTGAACAAGTAATGGAAGCTTATAGCGATAAGGATGAACATAAACATCCGTCTTACCATGCCCGATCAAATCGATTGCTAAAACATTTAAATCTTGAAAAGGCAAAGAAAAGCTCATGGAAGTTCCGGTAAATCCGTGTAAACAAATGATAGTAGGTCTCATTGGAGATGCTCGCTGTAACCAACGATAAGCATAATTAACACCATTGATTTTTATTTTTCCCTCACTCATTTCGATTACCGTATCCCTCAATCATGTGTTGCCAAAGCTCTGCTGGTGCTTTTTGTTCGCCAACGACTTCAATCAACGTCCAAGTTGAATTTTCTTTCTCTTCTCTATTGTCTTTACTGTCTATTCTTTCTCGACTTTCACAAACTATTTGTTCAAATTCAGTCAGCGATTTGGGCTTTTTATAAGCACCGCAGTAGAGATCTGCCACTTTCTCCAAGTCTAGATGTAAGGGTGTTGAAAACAAAGGATCAAAAAAGGAGTTATCTAATTCCCTTTGAGGAAGGAAAGAAAAGATACCTCCCCCGTTATTATTCAAAACGATCACAGTCACCGGCAGCTCAAGTTCTTTGATTATTTGTAACCCATTCATATCATGAAACAAAGCTAAGTCACCAATCAACAAAAACATCTGCTGTTTCTTAGCCGCACAAATACCTGCAGCTGTTGAAACAATCCCGTCAATACCATTTACTCCCCGATTCCCATAGACTGAAAATCGTTGTTTTGAAAAACCAGCGTAGCGATCAATAAAACGAATAGCATTACTATTGGACAAGAAGAGTGTTTCGTCAAACTTTAACAATTGAAAAAGACGCTTACTGGCATTGCTTTCGTTATAGGCATCTAAGGGTAAGGTTGTTTCTATCGTTTGTCGGGCAAGCTTTGCTCTTTCTTGCCAATAGGATAACCAGTTTCTATCTGCATGAGTATGAAATGCTTCATCGCTCATGTTCTTAACCATGCTACAAAACGTCATTGGATCAATTGGTAAAACATAATTACTTTGATGTAACCAGTCTTTCCAAGATTCGCTTTCATCAATGATGACATAAGTCAGGTCTTTTGACTGCTTTAAATAAAGCATGAGGTTTTTGGCCAATGGCAAGTTACCAAACTGCCAAACGATTTCGGGTGTTTCTAAGCGTTGATCGGCAAAGATCAAATCAACATGAGAAATATAATTGTCGCTTTCTTTCCCGCAATTTCCTAAATTTGTAAGTGGATCACCAAGAATAGGCCATCCTACGATTTCAGCTAGTTCAATCATTTTCGTTGCCTGTTGTGTGGTCAATTCTCTTCCAACAATAATCAACCCTTTTTTGGTCAACCAAGAATCAAGTTCTGGTAACGAAAAGGAAGTTACTTTATTGATCGTTTCCCCTTTTCTTGAATAATAACGTGTAAATGATTGTGATAAATCCGGCAGTAAAGGTTCTCGAAAAGGTAGATTCACATGTACAGGTCCTTTAGGAATTTTTATTGCAGCAGCCGCACTCTCCCAACCCTGAAAAAACGCATATCTTTCAAAAGATTCTCCTTCTTCTGGCAAAGCCATTCCGATATACTTTTTGACATGGCTTCCATACAAATGTTGCTGATCCATCGTTTGTGGTGCTCCTACGCCTTGCGCCTCTGGTGGACGGTCAGCGGTCAACACAACGAGTGGAACATTTGACGCCTCAGCTTCACAAATGGCTGGATAATAATTTGCTGCAGCAGTTCCTGATGTGCAAATCAGACCAACAGGTTCCTTTTGTGCTTTTGCTAAACCAAGCGCAAAAAAAGCAGCCGAACGCTCGTCCACATTGATATAGCAATTGATTTCCGGGTCACGATAAGCCAATAAGGCCAGTGGTGTCGAGCGTGATCCTGGGCTAATGACCATTTCTTTTAATCCACTTTCTTTCAATCCATGGATAAATGCTAATAAATAAGCAGTCAGCTCTTTTGTGTTCGTCATTCTTTTACACCTCGAATCATCGGTTGAAATTTTAGAGCAGTTTCTAAGTATTCCGCTTCAGGCGTTGAATCTGGCACAATTCCACAGCCAGCATACAACTGGACCTCAGTATCACTCACTACTCCAGAACGAATACCAACTGCAAATTCACCAACATCCTCAGTTAAACTACACCAGCCAATTGGACCACCGTATAACCCTCGCCCAATAGGTTCTTTTTCCGCTATCCAATCAATGGCTGCCTGTTTAGGAACACCGCCTAAAGCTGGTGAAGGATGTAGTTGTCGTATGACTTCTAAAAATGAGAAACCGTCCTGACGGCTCCCTTTCAACGTCAAACAAAGATGTTGAATGTCTCGGTTTTTTAAAAGAATTTTTTCTGATACTGTTAGTTTCCCCTTAATAAATGAGTGCATCTGTTCTGTTAAACGTTCGACGACTAATTGGTGTTCTCCAATATTTTTAGAGTCTTTTAAAAGTTTCTCTCCCAATGTAACGTCTTCTCTTTCGTTTGAACTTCTAGCGATAGAGCCAGCAATGCTAGCGGTCAAAAAATGGGTATCAGTCGCCTGAAGCAAACGTTCAGGTGTTGCGCCAATAAACGCTTGACCTTTTGCTTCTAAAACAAAGTGATAGGTGTTTGGTTGTTGACTAATCAGATGAAGTAAGATTTTTTCAACAGAAAATTCTTTGCCAACTAATTGAATCTGTCTTGCTAAAACCACTTTTTTAAGTGCTGATTTTTTATTTGCTGTGACTTCGATCGTCTCTTCAACAGCTTTTAAGAAATGAGGAACAGCTACTTCAGTTTCTTTTAATATTTGACTTGGCGAAAAATCTGGGACACATCGCTCTTTCATTTCATTAATGAGTCTCATTTTTTCTTTAATAAACTCATCGAGTTTTTTTAAAGTTTTAAAATGATTCCTTGCGGTTATTACAACGGTTAGTTGTTGATGATTTTGCTTGATTAATAGTTCGGGTAGAATAAAACAGCCCACTGCCAATTCTCCCCAAATAGGCGCTTGTTTTTTGTTTTCAGCATCGAAAGGTAATCCTCCAAAAAGAATCGGAGTCTCTTTTTCAGGAACCAGAAACGAAAGTTTTTTAAAAAACTCTTGTTTAGCATTTATCAGGTCTTCGGTGGACCAGTTTCCACGCTTCTTTAAAAGATTACGCCCAAACCCCAAGAAACCGACATTTTTGTCTGGCGTTTGCCAAAAGAAACGTGTGCCTTTAAAGTCACTCGCTTTTGCAAAGAGATTTGCTAACGGTTCATAAGGAATCTTAAAGCTATAACATACATAGTCAGCTTCAGGTACTTCCTGTAGATTTAGATTAAATAAGTTGGTAGTCAATATAGTTCACTCTTTCTTCTGTTAAAAAAAGTCGTTTTAATGGTTTTCCTGAGGCTGTTTTTGGTAGATCATGGATGACAAAAATTTCGTCAGGATGTTTATAGGAAGCAAGTGGCTCCATGAGATTGCAAATTTCATTAACGCTGACCTTATCTATTAATTTCAAATAAGCTACTGGGCGTTGCCCCCAGTTAGGATCGGCTCTACCAATAACAATAGCCTCTGTAATTTTCTGACTTTTTAAAAAAATTGCTTCAATCTCAGCAGGGTAAATATTTTCTCCGCCAGAGATGATTCGCTCACTCATTCGACTAAGAATTTTTAGTTCACCAGTATCTGTTAAATAGCCCCAATCACCAGTACAAAACCAGCCCTCTTTCGTCCACGAATGTCGATCTCGTCCGTTGAGATATCCTTTAACGATCGACGGACCTTTCAAAAGAATTTCTCCAGATTCATTCGCTTGATCTGTCCCATTGATTTTAATTTGCACACCCATTAGCGGACGACCAACCGTGTCTTTAAACTTTGAATGCAAATTGATTTTACCTGCGACAACTTGGGAACATGTTTCTGTCATGCCATAAGACAACATAACGGGTAGCTTCAACTGGCAACAGTCTTCAAGTAAGGTAGATTCAATCGGACCGCCACCTAATAAAACTTGCTTCAAAGAAGAAGGATAACCGTCTTCTGGTACAAACGGCAACAGATCTTTTAACATTTTCGTGACTAACGACAAATAAGCGGTTTTTTCGCTTAAAATCAGTTGGTTGACTTCTGATGGGTGAAATTTTTCACATAAATGAACGCTAATTCCTAAAACAAGGGAACGTAAAAGAATCGATAAACCACTGATATGGTACAACGGGACGCAACAAAGCCAATTCTCGCCAGACTCGATAGCCATACTTTTTTGTGTAGCTAGGCTACTTGCTTGATGGTTTGAAAAAGTTTGAAGTACTCCTTTTGGCTTTCCAGTAGTCCCAGATGTATACATGATCGAGGCTATTTGCTCCAATTGATAGCCGAAATCAATTGGTGGTTCATTAATTCTCCCGATTAGTTCCTTTTTTTTCGGGAAAGAAATGATGGTTACATTTTCAAAGGAAAAATGTTCAGGATGTTCAGTGATCAATAGTCGTGTATTGGCATCTTTTAACTGATAAGCTAGTTCTTCACTGGTTAACCTTGTATTTAGAAATTGGATCTCCATTCCTAATTCCCATAGAGCTAAGATCGACTGATACATCATTGTCTGATTGTCGCTCAAAATGGCTACTCTTTTAATAGTTTTTTGTTGATTGCTTATAAAACGTTTGAAATAATAAGCAAGTTGCTGTACATAGTGATTCAATTCACTAAACGTTAGACAAGCATCTTTCGTATAAAAGGCTGGCTGATCTGGCTGTTTTAATGCTTGTCGTTGCAACCAACTTTTTGGTTTTTTGTTAGGGAAATTTAGGAAATTGGTCAAAGTCAGGCTCTCTCTTTTCTTTGAATGCATCTCGTCCTTCTTGAGCTTCAGCCATTGTGTAGTACAGTAAAGTGGCATCCCCTGCTAATTGTTGGATCCCCGCGAGTCCGTCTGTATCTGCGTTCATTGCAGCCTTGATCATTCTTAATGCTAAAGGACTTTTCTTCAACATTTCTTCTGCCCACTCTATCGTTACGTCTTCAATTTCGGCTAAAGGTACCACTGTGTTGATCCAATTCATTGCTAAAGCTTCTGTTGCGGAATATTGTTTCGTCATAAACCAGACTTCTTTTGCTTTTTTATGACCGATCACTCGAGCTAGATAGCCTGATCCATAACCGCCGTCAAAACTTCCTACATTCGGACCTGTTTGTCCAAATTTCGCATTTTCAGCGGCAATTGTGATGTCACAAACAAGTTGTAAGACATTGCCTCCACCGATCGACCATCCTTTGACCATAGCAATCACAGGCTTGGGAATGACCCGAATCAAGCGTTGGAGATCTAGCACATTCAAGCGAGGGATTTGATCGTCACCTACATACCCGCCATTTCCTCGAACTTTTTGATCTCCACCAGAACAAAATGCTTGATCTCCTGCTCCGGTTAAAATAATCACACCAATGTCTTGCCGCTCTCGACAAATAGTAAAAGCTTCAATCATTTCAAACACTGTCTTTGGAGTGAATGCATTGTGTACTTGAGGTCGATTAATTGTTATTTTTGCTATTTTACCATGTTTTTCAAAAAGTATTTCTTCATAGTCTTTAATTGTTTGCCATTCTCTCATTTTATTCCTCCTCTAAGTTGAACATTCTTATTATACACAAAAGCCAAAGAAAACGTTTGTAATTTTATATTTTTTAAGAATTTCTGTTATACTATTCAAAAAACAAAAAAAGGAATGAAACCTAAAAATGAATTTAATCGAATATTTACAGATTGAGACAATGTCTATCTCAAAAGAACAGGTTGAATTGTTACTACCGATTTCTGACATCCATCTCCAACCTTTTGGCTTCCTTCATGGCGGAATCAACGGTATCTTGATTGAAACCGCTTGTAGTATTGGTGCTAACCAACATTTAAGCTCGCCACAATATGCGGTAGGTGTAGATTTACACGTCAACCACCTTAACAGCACTCAAAATGGACAATTACGAGTGATCGCACGTCCGACTAAAATTGGACGCTCTATCCAATTTTGGGCAGCTGAAATTTATTTAGAAAAAGAAAACAAACTAACCCCTGCTCATCTTATTGCCAATGGTTCTTGCACACTAACTGTTCGTAACGAATCGACATGACGTTGCATTTATGTCCAACCTTTCATTCATTAAATTTCCATCTTTATTTGCTCTTTATCGAAATAAGGAAAAGTAAAAGACATCTTTCATTTTTATTTCAATCGATAAAAAATATTAATATTCACTATCTATAGCAACATAGTGGACTCATAGCTCCTCTATTTCTCGACCCGAAATGTTAGACTAACCTAACATTTTTTTAAAATAGTAGTTAACTTTAGGTTGATATTACGTTATAATGAAAAAAGCACCAAAAAATTAAAATACAATAATGAATGGATGTGAATGGATGAAGCAAATGAAAACGATGATTTGGACATACATAAAAATAATGTTTGCCTTAACCATTTTAGGCGTAGGTATCAATATGTTTTTAGGCCCCCACCATATCGCAGCAGGCGGTGTGAGTGGTTTAGGTATTCTCTTAGAATCGGCTTTAGGTTTTGATCGTGCAATGGTCATTTTAGTATTAAATATCATCATGTTGGTATTAGCACTTGTATTTCTTGGAAAAAAACCTTTTTTCAAAGTGCTTTTTGGAAGTCTTGTCTTTCCGCTGATTATTGCGGTCGTCCCTGAAATGATGGTTACGTCGGATCGTTTACTTTCAGTGATCTTTGGTAGTGCGATCTTTGCTCTGGGTGTCGCTATTTTATACAAAAATAATTCTTCAAGTGGCGGAACAACTATTCCACCACTGATCTTCAAAAAGTACTTTCATTTGAATACTTCGATTGGTTTATTGGTAACAGATGCGTTTGTTGTATCACTTAATTTATTTATTTTTGGGTTTGAAGAGTTTTTATATGCCATTCTTTCGATCGTAATTACCTCGATTGTAATGTCTTATATTGAAACAGGAATGAATCGTAAAAAATCGATAATGGTGATGAGCGAAACCTCTATCGAAGAAATCCGCCAACGTTTAAGTGCGGAAATTGGTCGTGGCTTAACTTTATTAGAAGCAAAAGGTGGCTACAACCGCAAATCTAAAGAAGTTTTATTGATCGTCGTAACAGACCAAGAGTTTTCAAGAGTCAAACCATTGATTGAAGAAATCGACCCTACTGCTTTTGTGATTGTCAGCAGTGTAGCTGAAGTAACTGGTAGTGGCTTCACTTACCATCCAATTGAGTAATAAGAAGCTTATTCATAAATACTTCCTCTTCTATTTTTGAATTTCTTCTAAAAATTGATTCTGCTTAAATAATTTATCTAAAACGAGTGATGCCATAACGTGTAGTCGCTCGTTTTTTTATGCCCATGCTGAAACGAATTAGTTGCCTTTCTCAATTAAGTTGTATACAATTTAATTGTACAAAATCAAATTTAAAGGAGTGTTTTTTATGAAAAAAATGTATTCTACAAAAATGATCAATACTGGTGGTCGTTCAGGTGAAGTTCATAGTCCAGATCATTCATTTGAACTTGCAATTGCGGCTCCTGGACGTCGTGTAGCCGATGCGACGAATCCTGAGCAATTATTTGCAGCAGGTTTCAGTGCTTGTTTCAATAGTGCGTTAGAATTGATCAAAAATCAAAAAAATATCTCTGGTGCTTCTACCATCAGTGCTCAAGTATCTTTGTATGCTGAAAATGAAATGAGTTTTGTTTTAGGCGTTGAAATTGAAGGTCATGTTGAAGGTCTCTCTTTAGAGGAAACACAAGAATTATTGGAAGCAGCTCATAAGGTTTGCCCATATTCTAAAGCAACTGCAGGTAATATTGAAGTGACATTGACTGCTGTTAACAGCTAGACATTTATTACAAAATCAGCTATGCTAACAAGGAACTACGAGAATCGAGGTGGAGAAAATGGAAGATTTATATTTAGAAAACCAGTTGTGCTTTCCTTTATATGCCACCTCTAAAGAAATCATTCGCTCGTACAACCCTTTGCTGAAGCCTTTAGATTTAACTTACACGCAATACCTGGTAATGCTTGTTTTATGGGAAAACCAACAAGTCACAATGAAAGAACTTGGTAGCTTACTTTGTTTAGATTCTGGAACCTTGACGCCCGTCATAAAAAAAATGGCTGACAAAGGCCTACTTCAAAGAAGAAGAGCAGATAAAGACGAGCGTATTACGATTCTATCACTGACTTCTAATGGAAAAGCTTTAGAAGAAAAAGCAAAAGATATTCCTGCTAAAATATTCGCGAGTCTTCCACTTGAACCGGATGAGCTTGTTCTTTTGCAAAAACTCAGCAAGAAAATGCTAACTAATTTTCGGGAAAAACACTAGGAACTAAACAGTCAAACTGCAGACATTGCTCATCAATGTCTGCAGTTTTTATTTTTTTCTTCCTAATTCCCTATTTCCGCTTTATAATCAAATATGTACGCTATGACTTAAATTACTTGGAGGTTGTTGATTTGTCTGTTTACCAACGCTTTTTGGCGAATGAAAAAATTCGTCGTATGACTGTTCTATTAATCATTATTGTAGTCCTTTTTCTTGTAAGAAGCATGATTACAACAATTTTACTAACTTTTATTTTTACGTATTTAATGATTCACTTAGTGCAAATTATCCAACGATTCATTAAGGTTCCAACCGGAGTATTAACCATTATTGTTTATGCTCTTGTGGTTTACCTAATCTATTTAGCATTTACAATTTATATCCCCGTCTTGGTACACCAAACATTTGACATGGTCAAATCAGTCATCAATTTCTATGAACATCAACCCAAAGACGCTGATCCGGTTTTACTTTATATCCATAATTACATTGAAAGAAATGATTTCTTTGAACAATTACAAAATGGTGCATCAATTGCTTTAGGCTATTTGCAAGACTTTGGTAAGATGGCTGTCGCCTTTACTATGTCTTTTATCTTAAGTTTCTTTTTTATGATCGAAAAGAAAAAAACAATCCTATTTTCCCGCTTATTCTTAAAAGGCGAATTTTCTTGGTTCTTCCAAGACATTTATTACTTTGCTGATAAATTTGTCAATACCTTTGGATTAGTATTAGAGGCACAGTTCATTATTGCTTTATTAAACACGATCCTCACAACGATTGCTTTAGCTGCTTTTGGTTTCCATCAGTTGCTTAGTTTAGCAATTATGATCTTTATTTTAAGTTTGATCCCAGTTGCTGGTGTCATTATCTCTTGTGTGCCCTTATCCTTTATTGCGTATTCTCAAGGTGGCATAAAAGATGTGGTTTACATCTTATTAACGATTTTAATCGTCCATTTACTTGAATCTTATGTTTTGAATCCAAAATTGATGTCTAGTAAAACAGAATTACCGATTTTCTATACCTTTATTGTATTATTGATCAGCGAACGCTTTTTAGGAGTATGGGGTTTGATTGTTGGTATTCCAATTTTTACATTCTTATTAGATATATTAAAAGTGAAAGAAATTCCCAACCATCCCCTCAAAGAGTGACTTTCTTTGAATCAGAACCTGTAAGATTTACTTCAGTTTAATTGTCATAAAAATTTTGTGACGTCTCTAGCTCTGAGAAATAAGTCGAAGAATCCCTTCTAGTTAGGGCATTCTTCGGCTTATTTTCCGCTAAAATTTTCTAGAACACCGCACACTTATCTTGTTAATCCTTACAAAGTAAATCCATCTTAGAAAAGATCTTTTTTATAACAGGAGTTTTTTTAATCACAAATCAGTTTTTCTGGTAAAAAATTAAAATTGGTATTATCATTAATTTATATTAATAAAAGGAGGAGATGTATCATGTGTACATCCATTGTTTATGCAACTAAAGATCATTATTTTGGACGAAACTTAGATTTAGAGCTTTCTTATGGACAAGTAGTGACAATTACGCCTAGAAACTATCCTTTTAAATTTCGTCGAACGGATCCTCTACCCTCTCACTATGCGTTAATTGGTATGGCTGCAGTTGTTGATAATTATCCGTTATATTTTGAAGCAACAAATGAAAAAGGACTTAGCATGGCAGGTTTGAATTTCCCTGAAAATGCTCATTACTTTGAAGAAGACTCTGGTAAAACCAATATCTCACCATTCGAATTTATCCCTTGGTTATTAGGAAAATGCGCAACAATCGATGAGGCAAAAAAATTACTTGCTGAGATCAACTTAGTAAATATCAATTTTAGTGAAGAACTTCCACTTTCTCCTCTTCACTGGATGCTTGCTGACCAAAATGAAGCTCTCGTGATCGAATCAACCATTGATGGTTTGAAAATTTACAATAATCCAGTCGGTGTGTTAACAAATAATCCACCTTTTGATTATCAATTGTTTAATTTAAATAACTACCGTCATGTTTCTCCTACTGTATCTTCCAATCATTTTGCGAAAAATCTAGAGTTGGATGTGTATAGTCGTGGAATGGGTGGATTAGGCTTACCAGGCGACTTATCATCTGCTTCTCGTTTCGTAAAAGCTGCCTTTACAAAATGGCAATCAGTCTCAGGAGATTCAGAGATGGAGAGCGTGAACCAATTTTTCCATATATTAACATCCGTGGAACAACAAAAAGGATTGTGTGATGTAGGAAATGGGAAGTTTGAATATACGATTTATTCGTCTTGTTGTAACATGGACAAAGGGATCTATTACTATACTACTTACAACAATCACCAAATCACCGCAGTTGAAATGCATAAAGAAAATCTCGAAGGCACTGAATTGATTACTTATCCAGTGGTTGATCAAGAACAAATACATTATTTAAACAAATAAAAAATAAGTGATTTAATACTTATGGTTCATCACTTATTTTTCTAGTAATTTTCTATTTTATAAAGAAGAGAATGAGGATGTGCTCCTCATTCTCTTCTTTTAATAATAATGTTATTTGTTTGCTTTAACTTTGTTTTTCACTATTTCGTAACTTTCTCACTCCGAAAATAGAGAAAATGATAAGTGTAAACCCAAGATACATAAAACTTGGTGTTGCTTTATCTGCTGTTTTTGGTAATTGACCACTTATACCATTACCAAGAGATTTTTCATTATCTGAGAAATTATCATTGTTTATTTCATAATTGTTTTCATTTTTAGGTGTTAAACTACCTGATAAAGACATCTGATGCGATTTTTCTTTGATCATATCTGGCAAAATTACTTGATTTTTCGTATTAACATCAATTAAAGATTCCCCCACAGTTGGAAATTCTTCTTTCTTAGGTATCTCGATTTCCACTTGAGGTTTTTTCATTTCATCTGGCGTTGGATCAGTCGGTTCAACTGGATCTGGCTTTTCTTCTGGCGTTGGATCAGTCGGTTCGACTGGATCTGGCTTTTCTTCTGGCGTTGGATCAGTCGGTTCGACTGGATCTGGCTTTTCTTCTGGCGTTGGATCAGTCGGTTCAACTGGATCTGGCTTTTCTTCCGGTGTTGGATCAGTCGGTTCGACTGGATCTGGTTTTTCCTCCGGTGTTGGATCAGTCGGTTCGACTGGATCTGGTTTTTCTTCTGGCGTTGGATCAGTCGGTTCAACTGGATCTGGTTTTTCCTCCGGTGTTGGATCAGTTGGTTCAATTTCTGGTAATTCGGTAAAATTATCCTCATCAACATTAAGCATTTCTTCAACTGTCTGACGTTGACTATAAGGCGTAAGATGCTGATTATCTGTCGGACTGCCATCAGCTACTTTGATCGTAAATAATGCTGGCTTTGTTAAATGTTGATTTAATGTTACAGTAAAGGTAAAACTAGCCTTATGTCCATTAATCTGAAGCGTAGTTGGATCGTACCCAATCGTCAATGCTGGATCAACATTCTCAAATACTACATTGGATTGTGAGATTGGTTGTCTATCGCCTGAATAGCTGACACTGGCTTTGACTGGTACCGTTTTTCCCACCGGAAATTTCATGATTCCTGAATTTGTTGTGGAAAATTCATCCTGTAGTGTGATACAATTCACGTTTGCCCACCCAGGCTCTTTCGTTTTAGTAACGATTGGGTGGTGCTCTTCAATCTTTACTTGTTGCGTTGCTTCGGCAGTTACCGATAGGCCTGTCAAAGCAACAGTAGCCATTATAAGTTTTAAGTGATTCATTTTTACATCTCCCCCGTTTCAAACACTTTTGGCTTGCAATACATAAGATAATACAAACGGCTAAAATATTATTACTGTTTTTTTGTTCAAAATAGCTAATTTTTTAGTAAAATGCTGGATGGAAAATCAAATGGAGGAATAACATGCAAACACAAGAAGCAATCAAAAAGTATCTTTTAAATAAAAAAAGTGTTACCAAGCTCAATATTTTTCTTTTTCTTGCAGAACACCCATTCTTCATTACCACTCACTACCTCGCTGATTATTTTGAGATGTCTGATTCTAATTTTTTGCTTTATCTCCAAGAATTAGAACAGGATTTTATGACACTTGATTTAGAAGATGTTTCTTTGATCAGGCAAAAGAAATTTGTCCAGTTAGATTTAAAGAATACAGATAGTGCAAAATGTTATTATGAATTATTTGGTAAATACTGTTTAGAATCGACAAATTTTAAAATTTTAACAGCCCTGTTAGAACCAACTGGTCATTCAATTGTTAGCATTAGTCAAACAACAAATTACAGCTCCTCTTATCTTTATTCCAAAATGAAAGCTGTCAATCAGTTCCTTAAATTGTATGGGATTGCATTTAAATTTACAGCTAAAGGAAAAAAAATCGTAGCAGGAACGGAAGTACAGATCCAGTATTGTTTTTTAGATGTTTATTGGAATATTTTTTCAAATACTTCTGTCCCCTATGGCATGGAAACTCCACAATCTATTACGTATGAACTAACAACTTATTTTAAACAAGAATTACTTGATGCCCTAAGTGGAGGGATGAAAGAGAAATTATTTTTACTATTAAAAATCTGTGTAGAGAACTTTCCAGTTACATCGTTGAAGAATGTCCAAAGAGAGTTTAAAGAATATGACTATATTGAATACTTGGTTACTCCAGAATTTGATTTGCTTAACGATCATTTATCTATTTGTCATGAACAGCGGGTTTTAATCAACCTGTTAGCAAGATTAGCGATTTCAAAACTAGAAAGTGACGAGCTTAGCTTTCAACATTACCAAATGTTACTAGAAGCTAATGTTCCTTACATCGTTTACTCTAAAAAGCTAGTGGAGTCTTTTAGCCGACACTTTCATTTAAAAGTACCAGTAAACCAACAAAAACTTTATGCCTTGAACTTTGCTCGAAATAAACTTTTCAGTACTTTTTTGAATCCTGATCAACCCAATACTCCTTTACCTACCTATACTTTATATGAAGGGAAAGAAAATTTTGAAAACTTACAAAATGAAATCAAACAATTCTACGTCACTTTTAGACAAAAAATCAGTAAAGAGCTGCCAGATCTATTGATCAAAGAAAATATGCAATGGATCGTTGAAGACTTACTTCATTTGTATGATCGCTTTAAACCTCAACACTCGATCGTTATAGGTATCAATTACACCAAGGATTTTTATGTGAGTAAAGATTTGATGGTCAAAATCGAGCAGATCTTTTCTTCCGAATCGATCATCATCCAAAAAAATTATATGGAAGAATGTGATATCATCGTCAGTGATTGTCCCTTAGAGCATCTGCCGTCACACATCAAAAAAATCTATTTATTGGACAATTATGTAACACCGCAAGAATGGAAAAAAGTAATTACTCAAATTGCTGGATATATCTTTGAATTAAAACAAGAAAATGATTATACATCTTGCACACCATTTTCTAATAAATGATCCAATGCAGCCGTTCATGGAAAAATAGTCGACGAATCCTACTAGACAAAGGAAGCAGCCACTATTCCCATGTACGGCTTTTTCTATTGCACCTATAAATAACCTCCTATTTTTACGAGACATTCTTAAAATAACCAAAAAACCTTTGACTTTGCAACCGTTATTAAATTATATTAATTATAAATAAAGCAAAATAAATTGGAGGTTTTCATATGTCATTGATTGGAAAAAAAGTTGGAGAATTTACCGCACAAGCTTATAAAAACGGAGAATTTATCGATATCAGCGATGCTAATCTTACTGGTAATTGGAGTATTATTTGCTTTTATCCAGCAGATTTCACTTTCGTATGTCCAACAGAATTAGAGGATTTACAGGAACAATACGATGAATTAAAATCACTAGGCGTCCAAGTATTTTCTTGTTCAACGGATACCCACTTTACACATAAAGCATGGCATGACTCATCTGAAGCTATCGGAAAAATAGAATATGCCATGATTGGCGACCCTTCTCACCACATTTCTCGTTTATTTGATGTATTGAATGAAGAAAGTGGACTTGCACAAAGAGGAACTTTTATCATAGATCCAGATGGTATCGTACAAGCAATGGAAATCAATGCTGATGGTATTGGACGTGACGCAAGTGCCTTGATTGACAAAATCAAAGCCGCACAATACGTACGTACGCATCCTGGTGAAGTTTGTCCAGCGAAATGGAAAGAAAGTGGCGAAACACTAAAACCTAGTTTCGATCTTGTTGGAAAGATTTAGAGGATGAGCCGATGTTAGATAAGGAAACGAAACAAAATTTAGCTCAATATCTTGATTTAATGGAAGCACCAGTTGTTTTTTCGGTTAGTACAGATGACACAGCCAATTCCCAACAACTATTCGAGTTTGTGAACGAAGTGGCAGATATGACTGATAAAATTACGGTTGAACAAAAGACGTTGCCACGTACCCCTAGCTTTGAAATCAATTCTTTACAAAAGACTAGCGGGATCACTTTCGCAGGTATTCCTTTAGGCCACGAATTTGCATCTTTCCTCCTTGCTTTATTACAAGTAAGTGGACGACCACCTAAAATAGCTGATACTTTGATTCAATCCATTTTAAAAATTAATCAACCTCTACATTTTGAGAGCTATGTCAGTTTAACTTGTCACAACTGCCCTGATGTTGTTCAAGCGTTAAACATTTTAGCGGTTTTAAATCCGTTGATCACCCATACGATGATCGAAGGTGGGATGTATCAGCATGAAATCACTGAAAAACAAATCATGGCCGTGCCAACCGTCTTTTTAAACGAAAAAGAATTTGCTAGTGGACGAATGACGATTGAACAAATTTTAGGAAAAATAGCTGGCCCGAATCTAATGGAACAAAAGGAAATCAATACAAAAGAATTATTTGACGTTCTGGTTATTGGTGGTGGACCAGCAGCAAGCAGCGCAGCGATTTACGCAGTTAGAAAAGGCCTCCGTACTGGACTCGTAACTGATACACTTGGCGGTCAAGTCGTAGAAACGTTAGGCATCGAAAATCTAATCGGTACACCTTACACAGAAGGTCCACGATTGATGAAACAAGTCGAAGAACATTTACGGTCTTATCCTGTTGATGTTATGACAAATCAACAAGTTGTGTCACTAAACAAAGGAGCAGATCTCTTTGAAATCAATTTAAAAAGCGGCAATCAGCTGAAATCAAAAACAACGATTGTTGCAACAGGAGCTCATTGGCGTTCAATCAATGTTCCTGGTGAAAAAGAATTTAAAAACAAAGGAATTGCCTATTGTCCTCATTGCGATGGTCCCCTCTTTGCCGGAAAAGAAATCGCAGTGATTGGTGGCGGAAATTCAGGGATTGAAGCTGCCATTGATTTAGCTGGGTTGGCGAAACATGTATATATTTTAGAGTTTCTTCCGACACTTAAAGCAGACCAAGTATTACAAAATAAACTAGCTACTTTAACAAATGTCACTGTCATTCTAAATGCCCAGACGAAAGAAATCAGTGGTCAGACAAAGGTTGATTCGTTGAGTTATATCGACCGTTCCACCCAAGAAGAACACACAATAGCTGTTTCAGGTGTGTTTATTCTGATTGGTTTGGTTCCTAATACGGACTGGTTAGCTGGAACACTTGAGTTAAATGATCGAGGAGAAATCAAGACTGATGCCCATGGTGCTACTAGTGAAGCAGGTCTTTACGCTGCAGGTGATTGTACAGACAGTGCTTATAAACAGATCATTATTGCTATGGGTTCGGGTGCTACAGCAGCCCTTGGTGCATTTGACTATTTAATGAGAAACTAAAGAATAGTAAATGCACTTTAGACTATGTAAAGGTTAAGGCGTTTTTTTCATCAACTTGCCTTAGCCTTTTGTTTATGCTTATTTTCTGTTTTGATAATAGCGATAAGTACACATTTATTGAACAAACGAATATAATAAAAGAAAACTTATCGCAGGAGGTGCTATCATGAATCAACGAATTTTCACCATGAGTTTCTCAAGTGTCTACCCTCTCTATGTAAAAAAAGCTGAGAAAAAAGGACGCTCTCTGTCCGAAGTGGATGAAATCATCCGTTGGTTAACTGGTTATACCAAAGAAGAATTACAAAAACAACTGGAAAACGAAGTAACGTTCCAAGTCTTCTTTGAACAAGCACCCAAACTGAATCCAAACAGACAGTTGATAACTGGGGTGATTTGTGGTGTGCGAGTGGAAACGATCAAAGACCCACTGATGCAGGAAATACGTTATTTAGATAAGCTAATTGATGAACTTGCAAAAGGCAAGAAAATGGATAAAATATTAAGAAGCTAAATAAAAAAACAGGTTTTTGTTTGGTAGAATAACCGTTTACCGTTACAATAGAATAAAAGGAGGTTATGTTATGTTTGAAATGATACGAACGAATTTTCAGCGTTACGCATTGCTAAGGTCAGCCATTTACATCATTGCCGGACTTGCAATTGTGATCAATCCGACAGCTGTATTCCATTTTATTGGCTACCTCATTACAGCGTATTTTGTTTTATTGGGGATTTTGAATCTTTTAGAAGCAAATAAAAACCGAAAACAAACGGGTGCATGGGGATTTGGTTTAATTAGCGGGATTGCATTTTTTATTCTCGCACTAATCGTGTGGGTCTTTGCAGCAGCAATCGTCTCGCTCTTACCAGTTATCTTAGGTTTAGTTATTATCCTAAAAAGTCTCTTTCAATTATTCGTCGGACTTAACACCCGTTCGAAAGGTTGGAGTGCTTATAGTATTCTCTTATTGATTGGTGGTTTGATTTTATTATTCAATCCATTCAAAAGCGTCATGATACTCTTCCAATTATTTGGTGGGCTATTAATTTTCATGGGTATCTCAGAAATCATTACCTATTTCAAAGTGAACAAGAGATATTCATAAGGAAAAAAGAGGTTGCATGTGTATTAGTTTGCTTAACTAGAAGATAGAAAAAGCTAATTTTCTAAAAGCTTTTCATTTCTAAGAGTAAAACTTTCTGAATGCTGCCTCTTTTTATTTGCTCTTAAAAATTTTTCATTTTCGAGTCTCTTTTTGCAGTTTTCTAGATAATCTCTTTTCACCACAAATAAAATAATTAATGTTATTATATATTTGAGACTATTGAATAAAGAAAGGTTTGACTATCTTATGGAGTTTATTGGTATTTTATGTTTAATCCTTGTTGCAACTACAATTGGTTCGCATATTTCGAGAAGATTTGGAATTCCGGCTGTTATTGGACAATTGTTAGTTGGTGTATTACTAGGACAAGCAGGACTTGGCTGGGTTCATCCTAATATTTTAGTTCATGATTTTTCTGAAATTGGTGTCATTTTGCTGATGTTCTTAGCAGGTTTGGAAAGTGATTTATCCTTATTGAAAAAATATTTTAAACCAGGAATGTTTGTAGCACTTTTAGGAATCCTCTTCCCTGTCTTTTTCGGTTGGCTTACTGGCGAGGCGTTTCAAGTAGCAAATAATGAAGCAATCTTTTTTGGGATTATTTTAGCTGCGACTTCTGTTAGTATCTCTGTCGAAGTACTAAAAGAACTGAATGTTGTGAATACGAAGGAAGGATCAACGATTCTAGGTGCCTCTGTCGTTGATGATATTCTGGTTGTTCTAGTGCTAAGCTTCAGTTTATCTTTTTTAACAGGTAAGTCTACGAGCAACCTACCTCTTCCTTTACTCTTGTTGGAACAACTATTCTATTTCTTATTTATCTTTTTATTAGTGAAATGGATCGCTCCATTTTTAATGTCTCTAGCAGAAAAAATCTATGCGAATTCAGCCATTATCATTATGTCATTAGTCATTTGCCTAGGAATGTCTTATTTAGCAGACCTGATTGGGTTAAGTTCAGTAATTGGGGCATTTTTTGCTGGGATTGCAGTGAGTCAAACAAAAGTAAAACATGAAGTTTACAATAATGTTGAAGCTTTAGGATATGCAGTATTCATCCCCGTCTTTTTTGTGAGTGTTGGTTTAGAAGTAGATTTTTCTAACTTTAGTGAACAGATACTATTTATTTTGATTTTGACACTCGTAGCGATTCTGACTAAACTTATTGGCGGATATATTGGAGCAAAATTCTCTGGTTTTTCTTCCAACAGTGCACTCATGGTAGGAGCTGGTATGATTTCTCGTGGTGAAATGGCACTGATTATTTTACAGATCGGACAACAAAGCAACTTGATTGAAAATCACTACTACTCTCCTTTAGTGATCGTTGTTTTGTTAAGTACTCTGATCTCACCTCTGATTCTTAAATATTTCACTAAAAAAGTATACGCCAATTAACTTACTATCTATCAATGAATGTTGTGATGATAATGTCCATTCGTTATACTAGAGAAAAAGGACGGTGAAAAATGGACTCAAGACTTAAATTGATTAGTGAGATGGTCGATCTGACTAACGAGATCACTTGGCGTAATAAACCAAAATTAGAACAAGTACTCGAAGGCTATTCTTTAAATGAGATCGACTTAATCGAAAAAGTAGCATCAATTCCAAATCCAAATGTAACCAAATTAGCAAATGCTAGTTACATGACTCGTGGAGCGATTAGTAAGCTAACTAAAAAAATGATCACTAACGGCTTACTTGAAAGCTATCAGAAACCTGAAAATAAAAAAGAGCGTTACTTTCGCCTGACAGCTGAAGGTCAGCGTATTAACAAAATGCATCAAAAGCTCCATGAAGAATTTCTTAAAGAAAATGAGGTCGTTTTTCAACAAATGACTAAGGAAGAGTTTGATACTGTTTTTCGTTTTATCGGTCGCTTTAGAGAAAATTTAAAAAGAACAAAATTAGAAAAATAAAGTGCATGTGTAATCAACCGTGATCTTAAGATCACGGTTTTTTTTGCTCTCTGCTTCGTTAGATTTCATTCTTCTATCGTAGTATCTCTCCGTTTATTGTTGACAAGGAAACAATAAACATATACTATATAAAATGTTTCCTAGGAAACATTTTATAGCTAAGGAGTTTTGATATGAATACAACAATCAACAAACATGCACTCGTTTTTGGTTTCACTTCGGTCTTTTTGATTGGATTAGGGTTAACAATCGTTAATCCGGTCATCCCATTTATGGTAGAGCAATACACAAAAAACACACAGCAACAAGCAACCACGGTGACACTACTCAGTGCGATCTATGCTTTTTCCATGTTTTTAGCCGCCCCTATGTTAGGCGCACTCAGTGATCGATTTGGTCGGAAAATTATTTTGATCAGTAGTTTGTTTGGCTCTGCGATTGGGTACTATTTATTTGGCTTTGGTGGAGCTTTATGGATACTTTTTCTTGGTAGAATAATTGAGGGGCTGACCGGCGGTGAAATCTCAGCTATTCTAGCCTATTTTGCTGATTTGACGCCAATTGAAAGTCGAACAAAATATTTTGGATGGATTAGCGCGACGGTTGGGATTGGAACTGCAGCAGGTCCTTTGATTGGTGGGTTCTTGGCACAGTACGGACCAGCAACTCCCTTATACGTTGCCTCCTTTTTGTCTTTGAGTAATGCGGTTTACGGTTATTTTTTCATGCCTGAAAGTTTGACTAAACGTGAACGTACACGAAATCTTTCTCTTCAGCAAATCAATCCCTTCAAGCAACTCCAATTGGTTTTCACTTTTCGATCAGTCAAATGGTTATTGATCACAGGTTTTTTGATTTGGCTACCCAACGGCTCATTCCAAGCGATTTTTGCACAATTTTCAATTGATACTTTCCATCTATCGCCAATTATCATCGGCTTTACTTTCTCGTTAATTGGCATTATGGACATTTTTGCTCAACTGTTGATTATGCCGATTTTATTAAAATTTTGGCGAGAAAACCAGATCATCACTATGGGTATTATCAGTGAAATGATTGGTTATTCTGTCATCATCCTTTCCGCTTTTTATAGCTCGATCCCCTGCTTTATCATCGGCATGGTCTTTTTCGGGCTAGGTGATGCGATTTTTAGTCCTTCCTATAATGGTTTGATTTCAACGTATGCTAGTAAAGAGGACCAAGGAAAAATCCAAGGGGCTTCACAAAGCATCCAAGCATTAGCTAGAGTGATCGGTCCGATGATTGGTGGGCAACTATATGCTACTTTCCATCATACGATGCCATTCATTATTGGATTCATTTTATTAGGTTTAGCTACTTTTATCGTTAAACCAAAAGTAAAAAGATCATTCTAAAGCATCCCTATATAAAAAAACTAATCGAGTGACTGTAGTATTCTAAATAATTTAGGTTTCCTAGCCTAAATGTAAGTAGTGACTACAGTCATTGATTAGTTTTATTCATTCGTCTATTGATAGTTTTGATTCAAGTATTGGAGCAACTCAGGTGCACGTTTCGTTGCAGAATCACCTTCTGCTTTATCTTCTAACATGCTGATCATGAGATAACCATTTGTATCAGGATTCACAGCAAATAGGAAGCTATTTTCTTGTCCTTTTTCATCTTGTTTTTCTTTGATTTCCGCTGTACCAGTTTTTGCTGCTATTGGTATGCCTAAAGCAGCTAAAGAATGAGCGGTACCATTCGTATCTTGAACAACATCTTTCAAATCTGGCAGAATCGTCTGTACAGCTGTTGAAGCAATGACATTTTGTTTAACTTTCGTTTCTTTATCCATCTCTAATTTTGGATAAACGAGATTTCCATTATTAGCAAAAACAGAATACATCGTTGCTTGTTGGATCGGATTGATCAATAGTTCTCCCTGCCCATAACCAGTATCTGCTAATAAGATTTCTGACTTGAAACTATCCTTATTTGAGATTTGTGCGGGATTCATGCTGATCGGCAAATCTAAGTCTTCCCCAAAAATGAATTTATTTAATCCTTCGCGGAATTTCTTCTCACCCATTTTCAAGGTTTCTTGAGCCATATAGATATTATCTGAATAAATCATTGCATTTCTCAGATTGACTTGAGGCACATCGCTGACACGAGTAACTTGATACGATCCCCATGATTGGTCTTTTTGCCATTTCAATCCATTGATCGTCAATACTTCGTCTGGATTCAGCGTTTGATTATCTAATCCGATTGCGGCAGTAATCATTTTAAATGTAGATCCGGGAGCGTAACCGGTAGCAAAACGACTAATAAATGGTTGATCTTTATTTTCAGTATAGGCTTGATAATCTTCTTGGGAGATTCCATTTGTCATTTTGTTTGGATCATAACTTGGAGAGCTCGCTAATACTAACAACTCACCCGTTTTTGGCGAAGTCGCTACTGTTGAACCCGCTTTTCCACCTAAACTATCAAATGCGATTTTTTGAGCATCGGCATCAAGAGTCAATTTGATATCCTGACCATTTTTCACTTCTTGATCGATCAATACTTCTTTTTCTGCCCCATCAGCATCCGTAATACTCAATTTCCCCCCATTGGTGCCACGTAGTTCTTTGTCATAAGTCATTTCCAGACCAGAACGACCAATTTTACCATTACTACTTAATTCAGCATTCTTTTTGATATCTTCTGCTGAGATATCACCAACATAACCAATCAATTGCGCTGCTGCTTCGCCTAACGGATAGGTGCGACCATCAACTTCTTGGATCGCTGCTCCACTTGGTAATTCGGGGGTTTGTCCATCAATGATTTTTAGAGGAACAAAATAATCCGGTTGTACCCAACTTTGAGAGATAGCTTGATTGATTTCATCTTCTGAAAGATCGAAAGCTGCAGCAATTGCTTTGATGTTTGCTGTTTTCTCTTCTTTTTCTCCCAGCTTTCTAGGAACGATCCCTAACTGTTTCAATTTGCCCGTCGTTGCTAATTTCTTTCCATTTCGATCAAGGATATCACCTCTTTTAGCTTCCTCACTAGTCAGACTTACTTTGTCTGTATCTTCCATTTGAGGAAAAATCAAGTTCGGCTGCCAGTTGATTTTGATCTGATCATTTTTATTTGTCAAAGTTCCTTTATATGATAGGTCTTTTAATTCGCCTAAGCTTGTATTCATTTTAGCTTTATAAGAAAAAGAATAGGTTTCACTATCTTTTTTCGTCACTTTTAAATTAGAGATTTCCAAGCCTTTTATGGCCACAGCTCCGTAAATATTTTGGTATTTTTCAAGAGCTTCTTTTTCAGAAATTGTCTTCTTAGTCTGTGAATCAATTTGCGTGTATGACATCGCCTTTTTATAATCGCCAGTACTTAAACGTTCCGCAAACTGTTGGATCGTTTTTTCTCCTGCTGAAACCACTTGCTCTTCTTGCGTTTTTTGATAGTAAAAATACCCGCCACCAGCCGCAAGAACCAAAACAAGGGCACTTGTTAGATAAACACCAGTCTTGTTCCTACGATGATTGTCACTTCGTTTCATTTTGTCCCTCCGCTCACATTTTCTTGATTTAACTTCTATCCATTTTACCATAAGAAAAGAAGCTAGAACACAACGACAATCGCTTGTTTCTAACTTCTTACACTTTAAATAAAATGTAAATCTATTGGTCTAAAAACTGATTGATTGCTAATTGATTTTTTTCTAAATCAAGTTCTAGTACACTACCAGAAGGTGTGTAATCATTAAAATTCCAACTACCTTCAACTGGTACAGATAACGTATCAATTGGTTTATCATCTTTTAAGAAATCAATGCCACAATCAATTAATACACTTTCAGGTAAATTCGTTTTAATACTTCCCAAGAGTTGACCGATTGCTTTTGGTAATTTAAGGATGGAAGTCACATCTTTTAATTGCTTAGAAATTGCTTTGATCACTTGTTGTTGTCTTCTGATCCGTCCAAAATCTCCTTCAGCATCTTCTCTAAAACGCGCATATTGCAATAAGGTATTCCCATCCATCGTTTGTTCACCTTTTTTGATGTATACACCATCCAAGTCTAAATCTTTCTCAGCATTGATATCAACACCGTTAGGGAATAGCTCATTGACACAATCAATGAAATCTTGGAAGGTGATACTTGCATAATAAGGTGTTTCAAATTTGAAATTTTCTTTCAATGTTTGGTTCAAAAGGTCAATCCCGCCATATGAATAAGCTGCGTTGATTTTATCTTGACCATGCCCAGGTATATCTACATAAGAATCACGCATAATCGAAACCAATTTTGCTTTTTTAGTTTTTTGATTATACTGAGCAATCATCAAAGAATCTGAACGTCCATTCTCTTCTTTCGACCGGGCATCAGAGCCAATCAATGCCACATTGATAATCTTAGGAACACTTTTGGCTTCTACTTTTGGTACATCGTCTGCTCGACTCGTTGAAGAATAACCATGAACAAACTCAAAAGAAAAATAGCCGATGACAATGACGACTGCCGTCAATAGACCTAAAATCACTTTTTGAAATGTTTTCATTTTCGATTCCTCTTTCTAACCGAACCTCTTACTTGAAATATAGCCATTTTTTTATTATGATAGTCCAATTGAGAGATTCTTAATTGTTCTTGTTTAACAGTTCAGGTTTCTTGAGTTGTAACCTCTCAACCTGCTTATTTTTCTCTTTCACTTGTCGAGACGAGATATTCAAAGCTAATCCAATAGCAAAAGACAAGATTAAATAGCTTGTTCCTCCGTAGCTGACAAATGGCAATGGTACACCTGTCATTGGAATTAAACCAAGGATGCTTCCAATATTGATACTTGTCTGAACGAGTATCCATGTCCCTACACCAATTAAGATCAAAGTTGCCTGTTGGTTCTTTTGTTTCGTACTCTTTTGGAAGATTCGCATACATAATAAGAAAAGCAAAAACAAAACAAGTAATGCGCCTATCAACCCAAACTCCTCAGCAATGACTGAGAAAATAAAATCTGTTTCGGATTCAGGGAGATAACCTTTTTTAGTAATACTATTCCCCATTCCTCGACCAAATAGGCCACCGTTGTATAGTGCATAGTAAGAGTTACTCATCTGGTATCCTGCACCATGTTCATCTAAAAATGGATTATGAACCATTGCGATTCGGTCATAAGCGTGTTCAAAAAATGAAGGTAACAAATGATGCTTTTCAAGTAGTAAAACTAAGCCAGCTACTAAGATCAAGCTAGCAATCGCTGCTCCGATAATTATCAGCCCTTTTTTAATGGGAATAGCTGCAGCCCAAAAGATAGCTCCAGCAATAGCTAAAATCATCAGTGCTCCCGCAATTTTAGGTTGAAACAAAACAAGCACGGCGATTCCGCCCACGATCAACACTGGTATATGAAGCTTCTCAGGAACACTGCGGTCATTTCTAAAAAAACGACTTAAATATAAAATCAAAAAAATGGTTGCGATTTCTGACGGTTGAAACTGGATTCCAGCGATTGAAACCCACCGCTGGGCACCATTAACTGTTACAGCAAAAATCCCGAGTTTCATCATCGCTAATAATAAGCCCGATACAATCAATCCAGCTTTTATTATTCTTGGTTTCAGTAGAACTTGTAATCTGATGGAATAGGTCAATACAATTACGCCCCAACTAAGAATAATAAACAAAAATTGCCGAATAAATAAGCTTTTAGGATCACTTCCTGCTACCAATAAACGATAGGAACTAGCACTATATATCTCTAAAAGACCGACAATTGACAAAGCCAAATAAGGGCCTAAAATCAACCAGTCGATCTTTCTGTTTTTCCACATCGCATATCCCCCTCCTCTTACACAAGTTAGGCGAACACGAGCAGTTAAATATAGAATCAGTTATAGAATATAAGAAAAGGTCAGAAACCTTTTCGAACAAGAATTCTGACCTAGCATCATCTCATCGTCCGAGTTTTAGCACTATACAACGTAAAGAAACACTCTTAGCTATTTGAAAAAGCCTTAATCCGACAATTCCTGTTTGACTCATTGGCGTCTTTCGACGTTTCTGAGCAATAGCATATGTTTGTATAGGAGCCTCACCTAACAAGGTTATTACTATTTTTATTTTTTACAGAGTTAATAGTAAGCTTCTTTAACTATTTTAGCAATCATTTATTTGATAAAAAAACAAAATTAATCAATCTTTAATATATTTCCCCTTTTTAGGAAGTCGTTTAGTATGAAAATCCTTTGCTAACTTAATTGATTTTTCTGTTTTATTTTTCTCGTTTTCACTTTTCGGAATAAATTATCAAGTTATCTTAACATTTACATACCAGTTTATCCATGCACCAGAAATCCTCATATCTGCCTTATTACTTGCCTATTTTAAATAAAACTTTAAATCATTCGGTTTACCTAAAAAAACTTTATTGTTTTTTATAACTAAAAAATGTTTTAGCTAAATTTATTTCTTACTCCATTCATGAAAGAAATGAACTTACGCCAATATTATAATAATATTTTTAGGATTATACATCCTCTAAAAATAACATTTTTATCGTCATGTGGTTCACTTTGGCCTAGGAATGGTAAAGATTTTCCCTAAGGTTGCATAATCATTCCCTGCTAATCGACTAACTGGTTGGAGTTTCTTGGGATCGATCTTCCCAGATACTGGATCATATACCTCTTCATTTAATTGATACGTATGGATTTTTAATAAAAAAAGATCGGCAGTAACTTCTTGCTCATTCTTAATTTCGAGATGGTCATATAAATCTGTTTCAAAAACAATTTTAGACTCATTGATTGGTGGAATTGAACCATTCCTATTTGTTTTCGTAGTCAAGTTAGTCAAGGTTAGTTCACTTTCTTCTTGCGGAAGAGTTGCTGCTGTTTTATTGACCTCCACCACATTTTGCTCATCTAAAACTTGGATAATTGCTTCTTTCCTTAGTAAGATATTTTTAGCAGTATCTTTCATCTGCTCATTTTTTCTTTGGACAGCTAACGAAACGATGGGTGGATTTGAACTAACGATATTAAAATAGCTGAATGGCGCAATGTTTAAGTTCCCTTTCTCAGTTAATGTTGAAACAACAGCTACTGGTCTGGGAATAATTGAACCAATCAGTAATTTATAATTTTCTCTTTCTGTTAATTGAGATGACAAACGTGTAAACATCTACTCCCCTACTTTCATTTGACAGAATCAAAAGCTGTTCTCCTGTCTAGATTTAGTCAGACACTATTTTTTACTATCTATCATTGTTCTTTTTTTGTCAAGAATCCGTCTTGGAAGCGTTGCTAATTACGTTTTTGCCTCTATTAAAGAGCTGTGCATTGTTTAGCAAGTATTTATTTTGCTGTTTATGGCTATTTCAACTAAAATAATATGGAGGAGGCGTTTTCATGAAACCTTATTCAATCCTATGGTTATTCCCTACGTTATTGGTATTTGCAGGATGCGCCAATCAGTCCCCTCAGTCAAATGGTGCTACTACTAGCACGAATTCGATTGTTTTGGATTCTACAACTTCTGCGCCTTTACCAACTAATCCCAACCATCCATCAAAGGAGGAAACACCAATGTCAATTGCTCCAGGTCGCTTGTTACAAGCTGTTAGTGCCGAGGATTTAAATCTAGTTCAAACGTTGTTAGACCAGTCAACTGCGATGATTGATGAACAAAATGAAAAAGGAGAATCCCCATTATTGATTGCTGTCCACCATAATATGATCGATATTGCAAAAATCCTCGTTGATCACGGTGCGAATATCAACTTACAAGATCATATTCAAGATAGCCCTTACTTATATGCTGGCGCACAAGGAAAAACTGAGATTCTTACTTATATGCTTGAAAATAGTGAACCTGATCAGTCGATCGTTAACCGTTTTGGTGGTAATGCATTGATACCAGCTGCCGAAAAAGGACATTTAGCCAACGTCAAACTTTTGCTAACTGATGGTCGTGTTGATATTGACCATCAAAATCATTATGGCTATACTGCCTTGATTGAAGCTGTGGCTTTGCGAGATGGCTCAAAGATCTACCAAGACATCGTCCGAGAATTATTGGCTCATGGTGCAAATAAAGAATTGCGTGATAATCAAGGAAAAACTGCCGAAGATTATGCCAGAGAATTAGGATATGATCAACTATTATCTCAATTAACTTGATTACAGAGTAAACAATAATTTCCAAATAAAAAAGCTGATGATCGATGTTTTATAACAAAATGACACTTTTGTTTATAGCTTAGACATTTGCTTTTTTGTTTTACTTTCACGATCGTCTCATCGTTTTTGTCTGAACCATGTTCGATTTACTTTCTGATCAGCTAAGCTTTTTGGTATGGAACGTCACATCTGCGCCTTTACTCATACGCAGTTTTTCTATCACGAAACCTTCGTTAAACAAAAGATTTCACTTAAGATGAACCTGTTTCATTATGGTTACAGGTCACTCCACTGCTGGTAATACATACGTTTTTATTTCTAATACTTGAATGATCTTATCTAAATCTGCCACTTTGACTACCATGGTTTGATCAGGTCTACCAGGTGCAAATACTAATTTTTCTTGAGCGAATATTTCTTCATCAATAATGACAGGAACAGATGATTCATAACCAAAAGGTGAAACAGCACCTGGCTTTTGTCCCGTTTCCGCTTCCATTTCTTCAGCCGAAACAACTGACACTCTTTTACCAATCTGTTTGCTTAATTTTTTAAAGTCACTCCTTTTAGTCGTGAAGGTTAAAAAAATATAGCGATTGTTTTGTTTATCTTTTAAATATAAGCTCTTCGTCTCAGTACCACTAAACCCTTGTTCCTCTTTTACAACTAACGCATCCTCATTGGTAAAAATTGGGCGATGGCGATAAAGTTCAAACGCAATCTGGTTTTGTGTAAATATTTCTTGCAAATCAATCAAATAAAAAACCTCCTTAACAATAGATTATTTCTTTACTTTTCTATTTTATGGGATTTTTATCGATAAAAGCAATGTTTATTTCATTACTCGTTCGGTTTATCCCTAACTTTGTTTACATAATATAAATATAGTTTATTTAAGTCGGGTTTCTTAAAAAAACAGAGTAAATTCGTTTGATATCACGAATTTACTCTGTTTTTTTCTATTGATTTAAACTGCTAAGACTATCTGCTACGATTTGTTTTGGTGTTAAATGATAACGTTCATACAAAGTTTGAACAGGTACACTATCAGTAAACTCTTTTTGAGAACCAAAGTTTAGGACTTGGATTGCTGAATCTCCATAATAACGACTGATTTTTTCACCAAATCCGCCCGAAAGACTACCATCTTCTAAAGTGATAATCAATTGGTGATTTTCTTTTAATTCTTCTAAAGTTTCATGATCAAGTTCGGTGATCGTTCCAGGGTTAATCAAAGTGCCTGAAATCCCCTGATTCGCAAATTCTTCTAAAGCTTGTTTACCTAATTCAAGGAAGCCACCTAGTGCTAAGATTGCAACTTTATCTCCAGCAACCAAGCGTTGGTAACTTGGAATAGCGTAGTCTTTTGCGATTGCTTCACCAGATGTCACACCATGAGCAGGGATTCTAATAGCAACCGGTGAATCGGTTTGCGATAAACTCCAATCCAACATCGAAAGTAAGTCTTCCTTCGTAGCTGGCGCTAAATATTTAATATTAGGAATACTTGAAAGATAAGGAATATCAAAAGTCCCTTGGTGGGTACGATCACTTCCTGAAATGCTTGCTCCTCCAATTAGAATGACTACTGGATTTTCGTTGATCGCTAAATCATGAGATAATTGATCATATGCTCGTTGTAAAAACACACTTGAATGGAATACCACAGGTCGAATCCCTTGAGATGCTAAAGCAGAAGCAAATGTGATCGAATGTTGTTCTGCAATCCCCACATCAAAGTAGTGTTCTGGATGTTTTTTTTGAAATTCCTTTAAGCCAAACATTCCTGGAATCGCAGCATTCACAGCCACGATAGGCGTTGCACTTGTTTTCGTTTTTTCATCAAGATAGTTCATCATTATTTGATTAAAACTTTCACTAGTAGGAGCATTTTTCGCTTCGCCTGTTTCTAAATCAAACGGTACATGCCAATGATATTTCATTTTGTTTTCGACGGCTGGCTCATAGCCATGACCTTTTTCGGTGTGAACATGTAAAACGATTGGATGGTCAATGTCTTTAATTTCTCTGAAAACCTCAATTACTGTTTCTAAATCATTACCATCCGCAATGTAGCGATAATCATACCCCATCGCTTTAAATAAATTATCATTACTTGTCCCATTGCTTTCACGAAGCTCTGCTAAATGACGATATAAACTTCCCTGATTCTCATCAATGGACATTTCATTGTCATTCACTAAAACGATCAAATTAGAATTGATTGTTCCACCATTATTCAAACCTTCAAAAGCTAAGCCTCCACTTAAGGAACCATCCCCGATAAAAGCAATGATATTTCCTTTCTCCTGTTTCAAATCACGGGCTTTTGCAAGACCGACCGCTAAACTGATCGAAGTTGAAGTATGCCCCACAGTAAAATAATCATGTTCACTTTCATGTTGATTTGAATAGCCGCTAATTTCGTGGTAGCTTCCCTCCTCAAATCCATTTTTACGACCAGTTAATAACTTATGTCCATAAGATTGATGGGAAACGTCCCAAACAATTTTATCCTTGGGAGAGTCAAACACATGGTGGAAAGCAATTGTTAATTCCACGACACCCAAATTTGGGCCGACATGTCCTCCGATCGCACTATTTTTTTGTAAAATCTTTTCTCTCATTTCTGTAGCTAATTCAGACATTTCGTCTATCGTTAGTTTTTTTACCTCTGTTGGACCATTGATTTGGTCTAAGATGTTTGTCTTTATACTCACTATTCTCTCTCCTTTTGCAATAACATGTCCGAAAAGAATAATTCATTTCGGCCTTAGTAATTGTTACCACAAAAGATATTGTACTACTTGGAGTCAACTCTAAGTCAAGAGGATTTTGAGTAAAACTTCACAATAACAATGATATTTTTATTCTAAACAGCTTACACGAATAAACTTTACTAACTAGACCGAATTTTTTTAAAGTAGATAAAAAAAGCTGAGACAATTATTGTCTCAGCTTCTGATTTTATTTATGATCGATCAAATGATCCGATCAAATGATCCGATCAAATTCTTACAGTTTACGAGCAAAGAATGATACGACCAATACAAGAATGATTGCACCAATCAATGATGGAACGATTGCCATGCCCCCGATACTTGGTCCCCAAGTGCCAAGTAAAGCTTGTCCGATCGCTGATCCAACTAGACCTGCGACTACGTTAGCAATGATTCCCATTGAAGAACCTTTATTTGTAATAGCCCCTGCAATTGCTCCGATAATACCACCGACGATTAATGACCAAATAAATCCCATTTTAATTTCCTCCTAATTTCTTTTACTAACAATCAATTACTGAACACGTGGTTCAGTGTTTTCTTTCACTTTTTGTGTTCCTTTATTCATAGCTGCTTTTGCTTTATCTGTTTGTTTTGAAGCAAATTGACCAGTTGATTTAGCAGCATCTGTCACTTTGTCTTGGACAGTTTCTTGATCTTTTGCATATTCTTCTTGTGTTTTGATATCAACTACATTCACATTCACTTCGATTACATCTAAATGTGTCATATCATTCACTTCACGGCTGATCAAGTCTTTAATTTGATCATAGATATTTTCAATATCTTTTCCGTATTCTACCACTACATCTAAGTCAACAGCTACTTGTTTTTTACCAACTTCTGCATTGATTCCTGCTGTGACATTATCCGTGTTCACTAATTTTTCAGCAATGTTTGAGAAGAAACCGCCATCTAATGTTAATAAACCATCAACATCTTTCAAAGCATAACCGATGATTTTTTGAATTACTTTATCTTCGTAAGTTAATTCTCCACGTGAAATATGGTTATTCTCAGATGTCATTGTATTTGTGTTTTTGATTTCTTTGTTTTCCATGTCCAGTTCCTCCTAAGATTTAAAAAATTGATCAAATATTTTTGTTTCTTTCAAATAAAAACCAATGCCTGCACCTATAGCAGTCATGATTAATATTAGAAGTGTTTTAAAAAATCCAACTGTTATCCATAAAACAGCTAACAGTAAGCCAAGTCCCCCGAAGATAATAGGGAGCTTGTACGCTGAAAATATCTCTTTCATGATGGGCCCCTCCTATTCTACTCGAGCGTGCTTGTGTACATTACTGTCGTAATCTTCAAATCCACTATAAGTAACAGCTACAGCGATGTTTTGTTCAGTACCAAGTACTCGTGCCACTTGTTGTTCAATGTCACGCATCAATTCTCCTGTTTTACCAATTAAAGAGGATGTTCGTTTTAAATCCCCTTTTACATGGACATTGATTTTATTTTTTGTTGAGCGTACTCGAACTTTTGGTGAACCAACAAATTCTTCTTCATGTAATTGTGATCGCACAAGCCCTTCGATTGCTTTCTTGTCTAAAGTCAGTTTTCCATCTTTTTGTTTTAAAACAAACGTTCCTTTGGATTTTGGATAGAAAAGAACAACTAATAACAAAATAAGCACAAGTATAGCAAAAACGACAGCTGTCCAAAATAGATATTGTTGCACGTAGTAGTTCGTTATGACAAAAAATCGAAAACGTTCCAACTGTTCTGGCATCATATACGGTGCGTTGATCAACGCAATCCCTAAAAGCACCGTCAGCAAGAATAAACTTGCAAGAATACCGACGATCTTCCACCCTTTATTCATTCTCCACCTCCTACTTCTAATTGACCGTGATCACACATGTTATTTACAAGATTTTATAGAAAGCGCTACCATGCCATGCTAATACTAATAGCCTTTTTTCACTTTCTATGACAATCATTCATAAATAACGTTTCCCTCCAATAGACTGTGTTGCCTTTTTTCTATTGGGTATATTTAAAGGATAGTAGTCTACATTAAAAAATGCAAAGATAATGCTCAGTTATTATTACAAAAAACTATCAGTTGCTATGAAAATTTTCTAATATTTATCGTTTCCTACTCTCTTTCTTCTTTCTTATCTGTAAAAAACAGATAAAATTTCTTTCCAAATATCTTTTAAATGAATTATACTTAAGTAAAGATCATTTGAAGAAATGGAACGCTTTAGCCATGTTTTTGAAAAAAGGGGTGTTGTGAGATTATGGTAAAGAAAATAATTTATGCTCTAATAACTACCTTAATTTATTTAATCGTTTCTAATGCAGGGAATTTATTTTTTGGAATTTCAAAAGAATTTAGTTGGACAACGACATTATGGGAATCTTTTTTCTTTTTTATATTTGTTTTGCTCTTACAAAATTATCGAAAAAAATAAGTCTTAGGGTCAAAATAGCAACTACTATTTTTGATCCTAAGACTTATTTCGTATAATGAATTCTTTTTATTCCACTAGTATTTCGATTTCCAAGTTTATTTTTCGATTTGTTTCAATGCATCAGGTACTTTTGGTTCATAAATAATTCCTGTACACATTGTTCCTTTACCTATAGCTTCTGTAGCAACAGCAATAGCAACAGTTGCTAAAATTCGCATATATTTTAATTTTCTTGAGCTAATTTTTTTTAACATTTTCTTCATCCTTTCTTTTTTGAACAAACATTAAAAGGGTTGAGATCATCATGCCTAACAACAGTAAGGTACGAATACGGTTATTTGATTGAATCCCACCAAAAATAGTAAGGAACAAACTGACCACTATCATCTGGCTCTTTCCATTTAGCAAAGAACTTTTCGCCGGTTTTTGTGCGATCACTATCCCTTTGAACCACAAGATCAAGCAAATCATGAGACTGCAGATCACAAAGCTGGCTCTTGTGACATCTACAGCAAAAGTAGTAACTAGATATGGTAATAAGACAAAGAAAAATAGACTTAAGACCGTACATACATTACTATCTCTTGCATGAAAACTTTTTGTTGTTCTTCTCATTAGTGTAAATGCCAAATGAGTAGTCAAAACCGGCAGAATAATATGAAGACACCCAGCTAAACAGTAGATAAAAAATATCTTTGAACTAATTACCAGAAGAACAGCTAATCCATATTCCATTTTTGCCAAGTCAATTTCTGACAATTGTAATTGTCTTCCTATCCGCTTACTAATTGTTTTTGAAACTTTTTCTTCTAAAGATATAGATTCTTCCGACATTTGATCCGCTCCTTTTCATCTATATTATATTTGTTTTTTTATAAGATAGTTGGTTTTATCAAAAGTGAACGTTATTTGATCAAAAGTGCGGAATACCTGGAGATGTAATCAACAACTGGTTAATTTCTTGAACTGATTTACTACTTTCTTTAAATGACGAGTAGAAACTAAACATTTTGCTCCATTGGACATAGTGATCACTCGTTCTTTTTTATTGATCTCTTTCACATTCATCAGATTAACTACGTAAGATTGATGGCAACGACAAAATACCTCATACATACTTTCTACTTCTTTGATCTTCCCTATATACTCAATTCTGCGGTTATCTAAATAGACGATCAATTTATGGGGTGTTGGACTAGATTCAAAATAAAATATTTCATCGACATATAACTTTACATCAACTGGACCATTCTTAATCCAAATTTGGGGTCTAGTTTCCAGATTTGTATTCAAATAGCGTTCAATTGCGACGTCAATACATTCCGTCACTCTCTTTTGAAAGGTATCCATATTATCTTTAACAATGTAATCTAATGCTTCTACTTTGTATAAAAAAGTTAAATAGACTAAATCTGTATAAGTTGTCACAAAAATGATTTTTGCTGTTGGGTCGTAATCTCTGATTTTTTTTGCTAACTCGATCCCATTTAAATCCGTTTTTAGATCAATATCCAAAAAATAGATTCCTTCTGTTTTATGTTTTGAAATAAACGACAAGATCATCATTGGATCATCCGTAGCAAATTGGAATTGAACATCATAGTCTTTCATCAATAAATAATTTGTAATCATTCGAGTAAGCTTATTACGATGAGCAATTTCATCATCACAAACAAATATTTTTAACATTACTAGCCCCTCATTCCACTAATCGTTATGATTTGTATAAAGCGATTGTTTTCAATTTTTGTTTCTAAAAAAACATTCTCATTCAAATGAACAAGCTCGTCCAGATTCGTTAGTCCTAGTCCTTGATTTCCTTTTTTAGTAGTAAAATTTACTTTTTTCAATTCATGTAATTTAGGAATACTCGAACGACATTGATTCATTAAGACAAAAAAACAATTTTTGTCTTCCTCCATAATAGTCAATTCAATTTTTCCCTTTTCTAAAAAGGCTGATTCTTCAATTGCATTATCCAGTATAATCCCTAGCATACGAACAAGTGTGACTGTTGAGATAGCGATATCCGTAATGGGTGTTGGAATCATTACGTTTACTTCGACACCCTTTTGGCTAGCCACGTATAATTTACTCAAAATAATGCTTTTTATCTCTCTAATTTTAAGATTTGAAATCGAAGCAATTGGGAGATTGTTTTCTTCAAAAATCGTTTCTGTTGCTTTGATACTTTGATAAAAATACTTTTGCAGCCCTTCAATATCCTTTGTTTGAATATAATCCTCTATTGAAAACAAAATATTCTTATAATCGTGTTTAAATTTTCGTAATGCAAGATAGTTATTTTCGATCTGTTCACTGTATTCAATCAGGTGACGCATTTCTTTTTGCTGCTCTCGTGTTTCGAATTCTTTTTTCTTGATAAAAAGTAGTACACAATAAATTATGGTAGACATTACACCATAAAGAACCGTAAATAATTCATTACTGATAACTAGGAATCTTGCTAAAACAGAAAAACGATCACTACAAATGTTAATAAAATAAATAATAATCGTAAAAAAAACAACGATGGCCGCTATTTTTAAAGTCGTTTTATCCCTAATAATCTTTGGTATGACCATTTTTTTTAGAAAAACAGTAACGATCCATAAACAACCTGTTCCTAAAACAGCTGTTAAAAAATCGCTGATATCCCAACCTAAAATTTTATATAGATATTTGGCTGTTCCATCAATGAATATGTAGAAAAATAAAATAATCGAAGGATAAAATATCGCTATATCAATGTTTCGATCAATAAAATAGATACTTAGACATAATCCAGCCCATAAGATAACGGTCGCAATGATATTGATCCATTGATATAAAGTAATATAAGCGATTACACTAATAAACGAAAACAATTGAAATTTTTTATTTGATAAAAGATTCCTTAGATAACCAAGAGCCATAAAAACAGTGTAAAGCTGACCAATCAAAATTAGGATAAATAAACTTTCTTCATTTAATTTCATTTAAACTTCCCCTAACAACCTAATAATTTTATCTGAATTTTTTATCCATACTTATATAACAATTTATATTAGCGTATTTTGTTTCTCCACTCCCCACAACCAAACAAAATAAAACAATTAGTTATTTGTACACCTAATTTTAATAACGAAAAATAGGAATAAATTTTCTCAACCAATCATGATCTTCGTTGTTATTTGTGATTTTAGCATATTTACTTTAGATTTGGGAGGGTATAAACATGATAATGATACGTTTTTCTACTTAAAAGTTCTGTTATTTAAAACTATCGCAAATGTAATCTAAATTAAATATCTTTTTTGCAAATGATATGTTATAATTAATCTATTGCGATAAATATTTTATGCGAGATTTTGATTTGTTTTGATGAAATTTAATCCCACTGGCGTAACTTCAGGGTTACAAGGATGTATTAGTGGTTAGGGAATACATTGTTTAAATGAGAAATAGTCCATTTTTAGTAATAGTTTTACAGCTTTAAAATATAATATGATTCGTTAGAACGCCTTTTCTTTATTGAAAAAGGCGTTTGTCCATCCTTCTATTTATCGTTTATCGATAAATAATTATTGATAATGAACAAACCTCATGCTATACTAATAAAAATTTAGGAGGCATTTTATGAAATCCAAACTGTTCTTTATCCAATTAATCGTTTCTGTTTTTTGTTTTGTTCCCCTTCTCTTGGGAACGCTATTAACTATTCAATTGAGTACAAATCCTACAAATCCATTTAGCAACTGGCAAACTACACTATTTATTCTAGTTCTTTACCTGATCCTTCTAGTGACTTTGTTGCTCAATTTCTTCCTGCTCCGCTTAGTCAAAACCTTCCCTTCAAAGGAAACTTTTACTAAAAAGAGTCTAAAGCTTAGCAGTAAAATCCGATCTTGCCTTTTATGTATCACGATCCTTGCATTTGGTATTTTGCCAAAATTTTACCAAATAGCTGATATGAGCGATAGTCCAGGAATCGTACTCATCGCTTTCGTCTTACTCTTTATCCCTTTTTTTATCTACATCCTTTCAAGCATTTTGATTGATTTACTTAAACAAGCCATTTATTTAAAAAATGACTATGATCTAACAGTGTGAGGTGTCGAATGTCTATTATTATCAATTTAGATGTCATGTTAGCCAAGCGAAAAATGAGCGTGACCGAACTGAGTGAAAAAGTAGGTCTTACGATGGCTAATATCTCTATTTTAAAAAATGGTAAAGCAAAAGCGATTCGGTTTTCTACGCTCGATAAGATTTGCGAAGTTTTAAACTGCCAACCAGGTGATATCCTCGAATATCAAGATACAAGCCAAATGAGAGAGTAGCTCATTTCTTTAGTTGAGTGACACCAATGAAAGCTAACTACTTTCTAATCAATCTGAAGACCGACAAAAAAGCCCACGTCAGCTGTAGTCTAGCTAACGTGGGCTTTTTAATAACTGATTATCTTATTTTTTAGAATTTTTATTTGCTTTTCTTTTTCTCCAAAACAGGATGATTCCCGCTAAACTAACAATCAAGACACCTGATACAGTAAAAACCGTATTTTTTGTTTCATTGGTTTTTGGTAAATTACCATTTTTTGCGCCACTTGTATTGTCTCCATTTGAGTTCTTTTTTTCTGAATCTGTTCCTGTGATCTCTTTATCTTCAGTCATGCTATCTTCTGTACCATCTTCTAAAGCACCATCCGTCCCTTTTTCCACCACTTCATAAGCCGCTTCAGTTTCAGTAGAAAAACCACCATAGGAACGGTCAGCTTTCACGACTAGTTTAGCAACACGATACCCCAAAGAGGAAGTATCGATTTCTGTTTCAGGATCTAATGCAACCGTATAAGCAGTTTTTGGCAGCTCTTTGCCATTGACTTTAACTTCTTTCAAAAGATTTTTAAGGTCCACACGTTTCGTATCGATAACTATTTGCGCTTCTGCTGGTGTCACGGTAAAATCTCCTGTTGGTTCAAACCCATATTCAGTCACATTGTAATACGCATAATTGGAACCATAAGTGTAATTTCGCTCTTCTTCTTCTGCCATCAAGACATTCCCACTTGGATCGGCGTGATACACTTTAATTTGATCTCCCACCGAAACTTTTAATGGTTCCCCACTATTGAATCGATTAATCGATTGTTCAATTGTTTGCGTACCACGAACTTCGTATTTATATTTACTGCTGTTATTTGTAAAAACTTCAATCCCATAGTAAATTTCCATGTCATCATATTCTGTGATACGGTTCGATAAGTCACTTCCGTCTTCTCCCTGTAATGATTGGAGTTTGATTTGTTTGTTTTCTTTTATCAAACTGTAGGCACCTACAGTATCGCCATCTTGATTTTTTAGTTGGATCGTACTTCCCCACTTCACTTCGTAAGGCACTTCCACTTCTGTAGAAGTCACCTCATCTGCGGTAGACAATTTCACTTTTAACATTTTCTGTCCAGTGGTATTTGTATCAAAGTCAGAAACTTGTTCGACATCATATAATGTCGTCTCTAATTTTTGACCATTGAAAGTGACATTTTTAATCAAATCCATTCCATCAATGTCACTGGTATCTTCGCCCAAGGTAAATTCATGCGAAACTGTTTCAGCCTCCATCTCAGTGATGGGAACAAATTCTTGACTGGCCACTTGATAATAGGCGTAGTTGGAACCCGCTGTATAATTTTTCGACAAGTCATCTCGCATCAATAAATTATTCTTCGCCTCTGCATGATAAACTTTAACGATGTCCCCTTCCTCAATCGGTAATGGTTGGCCATTATTAAACCCATTGATCGCCTGCCACACTGTCATATTGCCCGTCACATCATACTGGTATTTTATTTGTTCCGATAATCGAGTAGTCGGATCTAAGCCCATAATATTTTCGACAGTGACACCTGTTTTTTCTTCGGACTGATTTTCTGGATTTCCTACTATTTCGATTCGATAGTAAGTATCGCGACCAAAGGCACTATTCACATGATCCGATAAAACGGTGGAATCATCCCCTTTGCCAGCTTGTATCGTCCACTCTCCGCCTTGTTCCACAATACTATAAGCGCCCACATTCTGGTCATCTAACCCTTTAAGTAAGAAAGTACTTCCCCAAGCCACTTCATAAGGAACATCCAGTTCAATATCTGCTGAGCCATCTTCTGGCTTAAGATTTAATTTGACTTCTCTTTTACCAACAGTAGAGGTGTCCATTTTAGAAAGTTGCGTAATCTTATAATTTTTGCTTTCCACCCGTTCACCATTGATCGTTATATTCGCTAATAGCTGACTCAAGTCTATATTTTGAGTGTTTTCCATTAAAGAAAAAACTTTATTTGGTCCTACAGTTTCAATTACCGGCATGGGCTCAAACCCATAAGAAGTTATGCGGTAATTAGCATATGGAGAACCATAGGTATAGTCCTTTTCTGTTTCATTTACCAGTAAGACAGAGCTACCGTCTGAACGTTGGGGATGATATAGTTTTATGATATCACCTGCTTGGACATTCAATTTTTGTTTCGAGCCAAAATTAGCCATTACCTCTTCTAACGTCGCATAACCCGGTATCTCTTGCGAGTAAACAGATCGCCCTTCACGCACTATTTCAATGGAATAGTAAAGTGAAGAATCGGTACTAATTGGTGCATTAAGATCGGTTTTTAATCCTTGGTTAAAGACTAATACACGATTCGTACTGGAAGTTCCCGCATATAATGAAAAGGCCCCGGCTGATTGTCCATTCTGAGCTTTTATCAAAATAGTTTTCCCCCATTTGACTTCATAGGGAACGTCAAGCTCTTTTGACACCAGCCCATCTTTCGTATCAATACGTACCTTGATCGTTTGTGAACCAGCTACCGAAGTATCGAAATCACTCATTTGTTTGACTGTATATAAATTACTAGCCACTATCGTTCCATTGACCGTAATACTATTGATCAACTTCGATCCATCAACGTTACTGCTGTCTTCACCCAAGGTAAATTCTTGAGGCATCGAATCAGCCGCAACCGCTAAAATTGGTTCCAAGCCATATTCAGTGACTTCATAATACGCATAATCGGAACCCATCGTGTAATCCTTGACTAATTCGTCTTTCATTAATAGATTTTTCCCAACAGAATCGGCATGGTACACTTTGATCACGTCACCTTCATTGACATCCAGCGGTTTTCCCTCGTTGAAACCGTAGATGGATTCACGAATCGACTGATTGCCTATCACTTCATAACGGAACTTGTTAGTTGTCCCCTGTAAAATTTCAATGGAGTAAAAGGTATCTCTACCAAAGTAGTTATTGACTGGCTCGTCTAATTCTGTACCTTCTACGCCCTGGCTAGCTTTAATCTGCCATTGATCATTACTTTTTAGTAAACTGAATGCACCAACAGTCGATTCTTTCAACCCCTTTAGAACGAAAGTATCACCCCATTTCACTTGATAAGTGACTTCAACTTCTTCAGAGACTAAACCATCTTTTGTGGTAATATTGACTCTCATCGTTTGCTTACCAACTGTTCGAGTATCCCCCCCATCGATAAGGTTGATTTTATACTGTTCATTCGAAGTTAATTGATCATTAAGACGTATATTTTTGATGAACTCTTGTGGATTCAATTGGTTGATATCTTCGCCTAAAAAAAATACTCTTGCGCTTTCAGCTGTTATTACGGGTGCTGGGTCTAAACCATACGCTGTTACACGATAACGAGCATTCTCTGTTCCGTATGTAAAATCTTTTTCTTCTTCATCAATCATCACGACCGAGCTATTAGCTGTTTTCCCTGGGTGTGTGATTTGGATGATATCATCTATTTTAACGTCTATTTTATTCTCTTTATCTCCGAAAGCATTCATAATTTCTTGTAAAGTTGCCCGATTTGTTACTTCTTGCGTATAGATCGTTCTCTCATTACGTAAAATATCCAACCGATAATACAGTTTAAATGGATCTTGTAATTTTCCTACCGCCACGTTTAACGGTGATTCTAATCCTTGGCGAATCGAAAGAGCAGCGGAGTCATTATTTGAGTTACTGACATCAAGAGTGAAAGCACCTGCAGAATGGCCATCAATTGAACGCATTAAGATGGTATTGCCCCATAATACGTTGACTGTAGTGGTTCCTGTTCCTTTAATCCAGACACTCGCCTCAGAAGCTTTTTTCTTAACTGTAATGTTTACTTCTTTTTGACCAATAGTCTGAAAATTTGTATCGGTTGTTTCGTCCACGACCAATTCTAACTCATTAACGTCTACTTTCTCACCTAACAGTGTCACTTCTTCTATATAATTTTTAAAATTTGAACTTAAAGAAGGGTAGGATACTCCTAATATTCGTTCTTCTAATGGTTTTAATTTAACTTCTAAACCTGGATTGGAGATAACTTCAATTTGTACTGCACTGTCTGCAGTACGCCCATCTGAGGAGGTCGCTTTCGCCAGACAAGTTTGAATACCCTCTTGATTCATATCAGGGGCTTTGACCCATTCAACTTTGTATGTAGACTCTTCATAATGATTCACCACATTAAAATAATCGGCTGCTTTTGGAACAGCACCATATTGTATGACTTTATGTTCTCCTGCTTTTGGTAACATCTCTAGCGGCAAAGGCATAATCGTAATCGGCACAGTTACTTCAAGCGTTCGTCCAGAGTCATCACTGACTACTATTTTCGCTTCTTGCACTCCTGGCTGACTCGTATCAGGAGATGTTTTCCATTCATATTTTACTTTTCCTCGAGTATTCTCTACTGACTCAATATATTCTACAGCTTTAGGTACCTCATCACCTTGTTTAAGCGTATGTGCGCCATCTTTTATTGAAGCTTTCAATTTCCCAATACTTGATTCTGCATCAGGAAAATCTACTGAAAAATCAATTGCATCATATTCTTTAACTATCCCATAAAAGTAAGTAGGATAATAAAAGATTTCCATAGGGAAAATCTCGGGTTGGTTTGGCGCAATTTTCAGACGAGTGAATGTAACATGATAACCCGTAGCATCTGATTGAACCAATTTCATTCGCCAATTTCCGCTTTTTGAATCTACACTAAAATGTTCACCTTCTGGAATAGTTCCATTATGTGGTGCCCCTTGAGGTAATAAATGTATTGTGTCCTCCTTTATCAGAGCTCCATCACGAGGGAGATCAGGGTCATAAGGTGGCGTATCACCTATAAAGGTACCTCCCTGTTTGGTATAATCAAATTCTGAAACAAGTCTATATTTTAAATATACTTGTTCATCTACTTTATAATTTAAGTTACTCTCATTTATTGTAGTTATTATCATACTATTCAAATATTTCCCTACATACGCAGAAGATGTCTTCCTAAGTTCTCCACGTTGATAACTGGTTAGCACAGAGTCTCTAGAAGAAATTGTTGTATTTTTTTGATCATCTTCTGGATCTACTATATTATCATTCTCTGCTTTTTCACTTGTTTTTTTTTCTTTTCCCTGATTTATTTTTTCAGTTCTTTTTGATTTTTGACTTATAGCTCTGCTTTCATTTGTAGGCAACATCGAACCTGCTCCCACGATAGTCCCACTATTCGTTTGACCGAGTATCAATGCAAAAATCAACGCACTTTTCAATAATCGTTTTTTATCTTTCAACATAATCCTCCCTTGATTACTCTATTAAGAAAAAAATTTTTCTTTCATCAAGAAGCATATAAGGAATTATTTTATCGTACAATGTCATATTTTACCAACAAACCAGGAAAAATAGACTTACTTCAAATTGTTATTTTTTAAATTGTACTATAAATGTAAAAGGAAATGAAAAAAACTGATATTTATGGGATTGATGAATCATCATTGATTTTTCCGTTTCATTTCAGATAGTAAAAATGCTGAGGAAAACTGATATTACAATAAAATTCACTTTAGATAGAATTCACCCTCCCTCTATATGTGATTAATGAATAAATTTCAACAGGAGGATTATCGTAGTAACTTGAAACCGATATGTACGTTTAGTTAAGCAGACATCATTTTTAATTTTGTTATAATAACTATAATTTTAGTTATACATACAGTAAAATCGTTGAAAAGCTATTTTCCAAAGTTTAAAAAAGAATTTTTTCGGATGTTGATAGACGATAGATGTTATCCTCAGACTTGTAAAGAGCTTTATTCGTACAAATAGTAAGCCCAGTGACGAAGTGCCAAAAAAAGCACTCATTAGTTTTCGTAAAACTTCTAATGAGTGCTTTTTTTATTTCAATGGGATTATACTACTTTTTTGGTTCTTCTTTTGTTTTTTTCTTTTTCCAAAACAGAAACATTCCTACCAAACTAATTAGTAAGGTACCTAATAGAGGGAACATCGCATTTTTGGTTGCATTGGTTTTTGGTAAATTACCACCATTTGCTTCTTCTGTTCCTTCACCTTCCCCGTTGGTTTCTGCTTCTGTATTTCCTTCGCCTGAACTTTCTCCTAACGCTCCTGGTGTTCCTTCTTTCACTACTTCATAAGTCGCTTCAGTTTCAGTAGAAAATCCACCGTAAGAGCGGTCAACTTTGACCACTAATTTAGCGACACGATTTCCTAAACTTGAAGTATCGATTTCGGTTTCAGGATCTAATTTCACTGTATAGGCGTTTTTCGGTACTTCTTTCCCGTTGACTTTCACTTCTTTCAAGAGATCTTTAAGATCCACTTGTTTGGTATTGATGATTATTTTTGCTTCTGCCGGTGTCACGGTAAAGTCTCCAGTTGGTTCAAAGCCGTATTCGGTCACATTATAATACGCATAATTGGAACCATAGGTATAATTTTGCTCCGTTTCTTCTGCCATCAAGACATTCCCACTTGGATCCGTATGATACACTTTGATTTGATCCCCTGCAGAAACTTTTAATGGCTCCCCACTATTGAATCGTTCGATTGCTTGGGCAATCGTTTGTGTGCCTCGCACTTCGTATTTATATTTACTAGTGTTATTTGTAAAGACTTCGATCCCATAATACACATCTGCATCGTTGGCTTCAGTGACTCGACTAGCTAAGTTCGTTCCTTCTTTTCCTTGTAACGCCTGGAGTTTCAATTGTTTTTTGTCTTTTGTTAAGCCGAAAGTACCAACGGTTTCACTTTTTTTATTTTTGAGCTGAATCGTACTCCCCCATTTGACTTCATAAGGCACTTCCACATCCGTAGAAGTGACACCATCTGCGGTAGATAATTTCACCGTTAACATCTTCGCTCCAGCAGTATTCGTATCAAATTCAGAAACTTGTTCGACATCATATAATGTCGTATCTAATTTTTGACCATTGAAAGTAACATTTTTGATCAAATCCATTCCATCAATATCACTGGCATCTTCGCCTAATGTCAATTCTTGTGAAATTATTTCAGCTTTCATCTCAGTGATCGGTTCAAATTCTTGATTGGCTACTTGATAATAGGCATAATTTGAACCCGCTGTATAATTTTTCGTCAAGTCATCTCGCATCAATAAATTATTCTTCGCCTCTGCATGATAAACTTTTACGATGTCCCCTTCTTCAATTGACAACGGCTGTCCATTATTAAACCCATTGATAGCCTGACCCACAGTCATGTTTCCAGTCACATCATACTGGTATTTTATTTGTTCCGATAATCGAATAGTCGGATCTAAGCCCATAATATTTTCAACGGTTACACCAGAACCTTCCTTCGGTTGATTTTCTGAACTTGCTACTACTTCGATCCGATAGTAAGTATCGCGACCAAAAACGTTATTCACGTGATTGGTTAAAACGGTGGAATCCTCTCCTTTGCCAGCTTGGATCGTCCACTCTCCGTCTTGTTCCACAATACTATAAGCGCCCACATTCTGGTCATCTAATCCTTTAAGCAAGAAGGTACTTCCCCAAACCACTTCGTAAGGAACATCCAGTTCGATATCTGCGGTCTCATCCGCTGTCGTCAGTTTTAATCTGACTTCCTTTTTGCCCACAGTTGCGGTATCTAATTCAGAAAGTTTCTCCACTGTATAGTCTTCATTCGTAACAATTTCGCCATTGATCGATACTTGTGCTAACAATTGACTCAAGTCCGTCGTTTTAGTATTCTCCTTTAATGAGAATGCTTTGTTGGAGCCAACAGCTTCAATCACTGACATCGGCTCAAAACCATAGGATGTTACTCGATAGTAGGCATATTGCGACCCGTAGGTATAATCTTCTTCCATTTCATCTACCATTAACACCGAACTACCTTCTGAACGTTGAGGATGATACATTTTAACGACATCACCCGCTTGGACATTTAACGTTTGTTTCGTCCCAAAATTGTCCATTACCTGTTGGAGAGAAGCACGTCCCGGCACCTCTTGTAGATAGACAGAACGCCCGTCTCGCAATACTTCAATGGAATAATAAAGCGAAGAATCGGTACTAATCGGCGCATTGAGATCGGTTTTTAATCCTTGGTTTAAGACTAATACACGATTCGTACTGGAAGCCCCCGAATGTAATGAAAAGGCTCCGGCTGATTGACCATTTTGAGCTTTCATCAAAATCGTATCGTTCCATTTAACTTCATAAGGAACCTCGATTTCTTTTGAAACGAGTCCATCTTTCGTATCAATACGTACTTTGATCGTTTGTGATCCTGCCACCGAAGTATCAAAATCACTCATTTGTTTAACTGTATATTGATTACTTCCCACTGCCGTTCCATTGATCGTAATGCTATTGATCAACTTCGCACCTTCAACGTTACTACTATCTTCACCTAAGATAAATTCTTGAGCCATCGAATCAGCCGCTACCGCTAAAATTGGTTCCAAGCCATGGTCAGTGACTTCATAATAGGCATAATTGGAACCAATCGTATAGTCCTTGACTAATTCATCTTTCATTAAAAGATTTTTCCCAAGAGGATCGGCATGGTACACTTTGATCACGTCGCCATTACTGACCGTCAACGGTTGCCCATTATTGAAGCCCTGGATGGATTCACGAATCGACTGATTACCTGCCACTTCATAATGGAACTTGCTGGTAGCTCCTTGTAAAACTTCAATAGAATAGTAGGTATCCCGACCAAAATAATTATCCACCGGATCATTTAAGTTTGTGCCGTCCACTCCTTGAGAAGCTTGGATTTGCCATTGATTTTGATTCTTCAATAAACTAAACGCACCAACTGTCGCCTCTTTCAAACCTTTAATAACAAAAGTGTCTCCCCACTTCACTTGGTAAGAAATCTCAATGATTTCAGAAGCCAGTTTATCTTTTGTTGTGACTTTGACCCGCATATTTCGTTTACCGATCGTGCTGGTATCAAACTCATCAAGAGGTTCTACTGTATAAAATTCATTGTCCGCTACCCCACCGTTGATCCGCACATTTTTTACTAGTTCATTCAAATTCGTTTGCTTCACGTCTTCGCCTAAAACGAACGCTTTTTCCGCACTTTCTGCCGTCATAACAGGTGCCGGATCAAACCCATAAGGAGTCACACGGTAACGAGCAATCTCCGTACCATACGTAAAATCATTTTCTTTTTCCTTAATCATCACAACCGAAGCATTAGGTGTCTTGCTTGGATATGTGATTTGGATGATATCATTCATTTGAACTGTTACTTCATTATTCGTATCTCCAAACGCATCCATGACTTCTTGTAACGTTGCTCGATTCGTGACATCTTGGTTATAAATGGCATTGCCATTACGTAAAATTTGTAGGTTATAGTAAAGTTCAAAAGGTTCTTTAGCTGAGCCTACACTGACATTTAACGGGGACTCAATCCCTTGGCGAATCGACAGCTTGGCTGGGGCATCATTAGAATTGCCAACATCTAAAGCAAAAGCACCAGCGGAATGACCATCAACCGAACGCATCAAGATGGTATTGCCCCATAATACGTTGACTGTGGTGGTTCCTGTTCCTTTGATCATAACATTGGAAACAGGGTGTTTCGCTTGAACAGTGATTTTCACTTCATGTAAGCCTACTGATTGAAAATCAGTTTTAGAAGATTCATTCGCAACAAATTCTAGATCATCAATCGCTACAGGTTCCCCTAACAGTGTTGCCTCTTCAATATAGTTTTTAAACGTATTGGCTAACGTATCAGACGACTCCACCAAGGTTACGGTACGATCCTCAATCGGTTTTAATTTTAGTTGTAACTCAGGATGTGGTAACACTCTCATGGTTATTGATTGCGTTGCTTCTCGACCATCAGTAGTTCTTACGATTGCTTGCCACCTATGCGTTCCTAATATCGATGTATCAGGGTTATCCAACCATCGAAGCGTGTATGCTCCTTGTGTCTTCACCTCAAAATAATCATTGACATCTGGTACACGACTATGCTGGTAGATTTCACCCGTTTCTTTCTTCACCGTCAATAGTTGTTTTACCGTGATCGGAAACGTCACTTCAGTAGAACGTCCTGTTTCATCTTTCACAGCAATTTTAACATCCTGTTTACCGACCTTACTCGTGTCTGGTTTAGTTACCCAGTCATAAGTGACTGCCCCGCGGGTATTTTCAGTTGTGACATATTCTTCTGGTTTGGGAATACTTCCCTGGTTTGCTTCCAATGTATGATCACCAGATTTTACCGTTGCTTTGATTTTACCGATAATCGTCTCCGCCTGTTGAAAAGGAACAGCCAATTCAAGTGGTAAATAATAAGAGTTATGAACATCTGCTCCATTTAATACATAATAATAATAATAAGCAAATTTAGGGATTTTAAAAATTTCTTTTTGCGATGGGGCAACTTTTAAACGAGTAAATGTTACATACAAGTTCTCCTTTGTTTTTCCAAAGTCCTTATCAAATAAGCCCAATTTTATTGCTGAATCAGGAGGTGTAATATGAATTTGCCAATTGCCACTTTCTGATATTATAGTTATGTAGTGAATCTTATTGTACAAAAAAATAGTGTCAGTAGTGGTTAGTAACCCCAGGTGTAATTTATCACCCATATCCAAGTCTACCCATCCATTCCAAAATGTACTAGGGGTTCTATCTTTATGATTGGCTATTACACTTGGTACTTCATATGTAATAGTTTCCCCAACCTTAAAATCACTTTTAGAGTCATCTAATAGAGCAGGGATTTGTTCACGAAGATAGTTAAGGATATGGTTTCCGACCACTCTCGCCTCTGATGAGTATGGCATTGGTATAGAATCAGGAATCGGTACTGCCTGGGTAAAGGTTGGCACATCTGCTAATAAGGTTGATCCTGAACTACTTCTACTTGACTTTATCGCTTCTTTTTGATCCTCTATAACTTCTTTTGCTTCTTTCTTTTTTTTAGTCGATGTATTTTTGTTTTTTTCATTCTTTTTTGAACTTTGCTTGACAGCACTACTTTCAACTGAGCTTAACATCGAAACAGCTTCAACAACTGTCCCGCTGGTTTGTCCAAATGCTAGCGCTAATATTAATGTACTATGTAATAACTTTTTTCTGGTTTTCAATGTACTCCTCCTTTTAAGGCTATATCTTTAAATGGCAATAGAAAAGTAATGTCTGTTTTCTCATAAGAAAGACCCCTTTTTATGCCATACTGATGTTTGATTTCTTCCTTTGTTTCTGCCAATTTAGTAAAGTTAAAACGTTATGTTTCTTAAGTTTTTTTTCTTTTCTCCCAATTCGCCCCTTTTACGTTTATTTTTATGGAAAAACTTCAATAAAACCCTACTTCTTAAGTTTAATGGGAATCACAAGAATATGTAATGTCACTTTTTCACAATGGACAAACACTAAAAGACAGAAGCTGTTTTTGTTATGTAAAACATTTTACTTATCATTAAAAAAGGAGCCTTAGCCAAAAATAGAAGAGATCGAGACAAAAACTTGTCTCGGTCTCTTCTATTGACTCTATAAATAAACTAATTTTGAGTTACTTCGCTTTCAACTACTTAGCGACTGAACGAACAGCTAATTCGTGCTTGAATCAGTTGATTATTGGTTATTTTCTTTTTGTTGCTCAATTGCTGATTTGGCTTTTTCCGTTTGTTCAGATGCAAATTCTCCTGTGGCTTTTGCCGCATTTGTCAATTTATCTTGAACTGTTTCACTGTTTGCTTCATATTCTTCTTTTGTCTTAATGTCGACAACATCGACATTGACTTCAATGACATCTAGATGTGTCATTTCATGAACTTCTTTGGCAATGATTTTTTTGATTTGTTGGTAAATTTCTTCGATGTCTTTGCCGTATTCAACAACGATCTTAAGATCAACAGCGACTTGTTTTTTCCCAACTTCCGCGTCAATACCGGCTGTTACATTATCAGTGTTGACTAATTTTTCTGCCACGTTAGAGAAGAAGCCACCATCAGCTGTTAATAATCCATCCACTTTTTCTAAGGAGATGCCTATGATTTTTTGAATGACCTTATCTTCATATGTCACATCACCATTCATAGATTCGCCGTTTTCCGTTGTGTTTTTTTGATCTTTTGCTGGGGCTTCTGGCTTAGGTGGTGTATGCCCTGGCATTGGAGGTTTTGGCTGATCTCCATGATGTTCTTGTGGTTTACTAGAATTTTCATGTTTCCCTTGTTGTCCTGATTGTCCTTCGTTTTCTTTTTTATCATGAGCCACTTTGTTTTCAACGTTGGGTACAACCGGATCTGGATGTGCTGAAACGGGTGCTGTTTTATCTTTAGCATCATGAACACCATTTGCATTGTTCGGTGTCGTTGGATCTGGATGTGCAGATACTGGTTTGTTTTGGTTGTTTGTTTTGTTGTTATCCATAATAGAATTTCCTCCTAAGATTTATGATCAAAAATTTTCGTTTGTTTTAAATACATTCCGACCGCCACGCCAATGATCGCCATAAGGATCAGCAACAAAGTTTTAAAGAATCCCACTGTAATCAATAGTACGGCGAGAATCAACCCAATTGCCCCGCAAATGATCGGAAGCTTATAAGCAGCAAAAAGTTCATTCATTTGTGCCCCTCCTTATTCCACACGTGCGTGTTCGTTTGTTTGATATTTATTGGTAGGTGCTTGGTAACCTGTATACTTCACCGACACTTTTACTTGTTCATCTGTGCCGAGTAATTGTTTCACTTCTTTTTCGATTTCATCCATTAATATTCTTGTTTTCCCGATTAATGAAGAAGTCCGTTTTAATTCACCTTTAACTGTAACTGCGATCTTATTTTTTGTGGCTTTGATATTAACCTTAGGCGAGTGAATGAATTCATCTTCATGTAAATGTGAACGAACCATACCTTCAATCGCTTTTTTATCTAATGTTAATTCGCCGTCCCCTTTTTTCAATAAGAAGGTTCCAATCGTTTTCGGATAAAAAATGACGATCAATAATGCAATAATTAGTAGAATCGCTAAGCCGACTGCTACCCAAAAAATATATTGCTGCATATAGTAATTCGTTATTGTAAAGAAACGGAATCGTTCAAGCATCAATGGTAAGGGATAGACCGCACTGATCAAGACGACAAATAGTAGAATAGACAAAAGTAGCAGAGAAAAAATGACACCAATTGTTTTAGTCCCTTTATTCATCCTGGCACCTCCCATTTTTTATAAGTTGATAGCTTCCCCACCAGTTACACCATAAATTTGTGCAGTAACGTAGCTCGCTTTATTTGAAGCTAAGAAAACGTAAACTGGAGCTAATTCTACTGGTTGGCCGGCACGTTCAAGCAAGCTTTGTTGGCCAAATTCAGGAATAGAATCTTCCGGTTGTCCTTCGTCTAACTGTAGTGGTGTCCAAATAGGACCAGGAGCTACTCCATTAACACGAATGCCTTTTGGTGCTAATTGTTTTGCTAAGCCAATTGTAAAGTTTGCAATAGCTGCTTTCGTGGAAGCGTAATCTAAAAGATGTTCACTTGGATTGAACGCTTGAACAGAAGTAGTGTTGATAATTGCCCCTCCTGCTGGAATATGCGGAACCGCCTCTTTAACAATCGCAAACATCGCTAAGATATTCACCATGAAGGTATCTTTCACTTGTTCTAATGGAATTTCTTCAATAGCCGGGCAAGAGATTTGTTGTCCCGCATTTAATACTAATGTATCTAAGCCACCTAATTCACTGACAACTTTTTCAACGATTTCTTTAGGCGCTGTTTCGTCTCTAAGATCATATGGTAGTAAGACAACTTTTCGTCCTGCTTTTTCAATATAGGAAGCTACTTGTTTGGCATCTTCTTCTTCTCCTGGGAAAAAGTGCAAGCCGATATCTGCCCCTTCTCTTGCAAAAGCAATAGCTGCCGCGCGCCCGATCCCTGAGTCTCCGCCAGTAATCAGAACACGGCGATTTTCTAGTTGATTTGATCCTTCATAAGATTCTTCTCCACAGTCAGGAACTGGTTGCATTTCTTTTTGTAATGCTGGTGTATCCTGGTCTTGTTTAGGAAATTCCTCAGTATGGTAAAGTTTACGTGGATCAATTAATTTTGGTTCTGTCATGTGTATCCTCCTCATAGTTTGGTAATTTTTTATTTTGTATAATCTTTTCGGTAAAGATGGTAGCCTACAGCTCCTGCAACAACGATCGAGCCAAAGATAACTAATAAAAAGGCTAAGCCAGAGCTTTTACCAGGTAATCCGCCAGTATTCATCCCCCAAATCCCTGCAATCAATGCTGGAACAGAGATCACTAATGCCGCCGAATCAAGATATTTCATTAAATGATTCAAATGATTGTCCATCATTCCATTAAAAAGATCCCCAATACTTTCTAACAAGTCACGATAGATCAAAATCATTTTTTCTGTTTGTCTTTGTCTCAATTGGATGTCATAAAGTAGACGAGCATCAGCTAATTTCTCAACAAAATCTTCTGATTGCCATAAGGTATCTAAAGTCCCTTTTTGATCTCTCAACGTATGGTCAATATAAACAATGTCCCGTTCTAAATCCGCTTGCTTATATAGTTCTTCGTTTTCCGTCGTTTTACGCGCTTCTTGATCGAGGGAATCAATCCTCTTTTTCATTTCTGTTAGTTCTTTCACGTAATGGGTATAGATGTTCAAGACAGAATATGCAATAAGTGTTTCAAAAGAATTGATCTTATTCCCATGTTTTGCTAATACTCGATCAAAAAAGTTCGTTTTTTTATCGATACAACTAATCAATAACTCATCCGAATAAATAAACGAAATAGGCATTAATCGATTCTCGATTTTCTGCTCCTGGTTGGACAAATTCAGTAGCACTAAGGAAATCGGATGGTTCAAATTCGTCCCCACAAGCTCTTCAATTCTTGAAACTTCTTCTGGTAGAGAAGTTCCGACAAAGATATCTTTTGGTAAACGATACTTTTCAATCACCTGTTCGATTTCCTCAGTGTCACTACTGTCGATCACGAGCCAATTATAGTTGTTTTTGTCTGTCGTTATTACTTTCTCTTTTCCAATAAAGTAATAGTCCAGCATGATCAATCTCCCTTTCTACAAAGGATGTTAGCTAAAGAAACAGTTGCTTAATTTAATGTTACGATCCAAGACAACAATCTCATTTTCTAAAGAGAAACTGTTTAATTGGTGGTCATATGCAAGATTCAAATGTCTACCTAAATAAGATTGCTCTAATTTAGATGTGTAGATTTCCAGAGTGGGATGTTCGATTTTATTGACGTATTTCCCAAATTCTACAAAGAAAGGAATAATCTGGAAAAAACTGCCTTTTGCACAAGCCCCTTTATCTCTTAAAAACGGATCTGAAGAATCAATCAATGCCAAAGCAATTTTTGAATCTTTTCCTACTTTTTTTGTCAATGCCTCCATTGCATGTTTTGTCATCGTGATTTCCATCATCATCATCTCCTTCAGATTATATATAAGTTACGACATTTTTCCTCAGCGGCTCACTTCTGTGTTACGATTGATTCTGGCATAAAGTGGATATTTAGGAAATTTTGAGACACAACGGAAAGCTGTCATGTTTGCATATTTATCGTAGTATTTTTTAGTTGGCCCTTCAAAATCTTTACTCCATGGTTTAACATGACCAGAGAAGTGGATGATCGATGGATCTTTACGTGTTTCTTCGTATTCCTTTTCTCCTTGTGGTGTTGGATGTTTTTTCGCTTTTGCCATGATATATCCTTGAGCATTCCATTTTGGATGTAATGGAATCCAACGATCATGTAAGATTGCATTTAACGCATCTTGATCGTGGAAACGTAATTTTTCAGGATTTTCTTCAATGAATGTTAGAACTTTTTTAGTAATGTCTTGTTCTAACCATTTTTCAACATTGATGAGCATCAATCCAGAATTAAAGTAGCGTGTTGATTTTGCTGGGATCTCCATTTTTTCTAATCGTTGGTGGAAACCAGCATCTTCTACGGCGGCCAAGATTGCACCATTAAATTCAAGATCCCATAATGGTGTAACATCTTTTACGGTAATCATGTCACAGTCCATATATAAAAGACGTTCGACATTTTTTCCTCTAAATAACTCAGGAATAGCAATACGATAGTAAGCAGTTTCCGGAATACGATCACTTGTTACTACATTTTCAAAGAATTTTTTGTTGATCTTCAAGAATTCAACCTCTGTATTCATACGAGAATTCTTAACAGAGAAACGTAATAATTGTTTGCTTTCATTATCAATGTTGTCATCAATGACATAAAATCGTACAAAAACTTTTGGATCACTATTTTCTAATACTGAAACGAACAGCGCCGCTAGATGAGGCACAAATTTGGTATTACAACTTGATACGATTGCGATTTCTTTTCTTCTATTCATTTACCTCTCCCACTTTCTTTAAAACGCTATGCGCTAATTTTTTTAAATAAACATTTGTATATGGATGATCTTTTAACGTATTCCATGGTTTGTCATGCCCTGTGAAATGAACGATCGACGGCGATTCATTTCCTGCTTTGTATAATTTTTCATACGCAGCATCTGGAGCAGGATGACGTTCAAAGATCAAAGAAGTCTGCATATTCCATTTTGGTTCTAATTGCTCCCAGTCTTCATAAAGAACTGCATTTAACGCATCTTGATCATGGTAAATAATTCGATCGCCATTTTCTTTTAAATAATTGATTGTTTTTTCAGTAATCATTTTTTCATTCCAACGACCAATGTCGATCACCATCACGCCTGAATTAAAATAATAAGCATCTGATTCAATCCCTAACCGTTTCAAAGCCTTCGTTTGACCTGGATCGATCACAGCTCCAATCGTTTTACCATTTAATGGTTGATCATATAAATGAACGATATCATCCAGTACTAAAATATCTGAATCTAAATAAAGAACTTTTTTATAGTCGTATTTAGCTAAGATCTTAGGTAAAGATATTCTTAAGTATGCTGTAGTAGTAATATGGTCACTTACTAGGAAATCTTCGTAGACATCTTTATCAACTGTTAAAAATTGAATCGTTGCATTGTCTGAATGTTTTTTAACCGTTTGTCTAAGTCCTTCTTTGCTATATTCAGAAATACCGTCGTCAATGACATAAAAATAAATGTGTCTTGTTTTAGTGGAGTTTTCCAGTACAGTGGCAATCATCACGCTTAAGTAAGGAGCGTAATTTTCATCTGAAGCAGTTACTACCGGAACGATACCTTGTTTCATCTCCATTAAAATCACTCCTTTTTCTAATCTTTTTCTAACCTTTTCTATATCCAGAATATGCCTCAATAAACTTTAAAGCAAAAGATATGCTTCATTTTCATTGAATAATTCATAAAAATAAACCTTTTTTATCGAATTGAAAACGTTAACTTAATCGTTTTTCTGCCTATTTATTCAATTATAGGATTTGAAATACTACCTATATATGTCTAATGAAAACTAAGAATATTTTTTGAAAAAATTCAAAAACACAAAGCATTTTATTTTTATTTTAGGAAATTCTCATTTAACCTTAGAGTAAGCAATAGATAAAGGGAGCGAATAATATGAAATTAGCAGCAATTGATTTAGATGGTACTTTACTCGATCGGAATGGAAAGATACCAAAAAAAAACATCGAGGCACTTCAAAACTTTGATCGACATGGTGGGATCGTCACGATTGCGACTGGTAGAAATAGCATCTCTGCTAAAGATGTATTTGAAGAACTTGAGATCGGCGGCTATTTGATTTCATCTAATGGTTCTTTCGTGGCAAAGATGATGAAAGGCGAGATCCTTCACGTATTGAAACGTTCTAAAATTGAGCTTGCTACCCTTAAACGGGCCTTCTTCTTAGCACAAGAGGCAAAAATATCAATTATTGCTAGTCGAGAAACTCAAGATGATCAATTAACCTTTGATGAGTCAAATTTGGTGAAAGATGATCCCTACTACCAACATTTCAATTTACAAAATCAGACATTTGCTGAAATCACCAAGTTATTAGAAGATCCATCTGTCAGCTATTTAAAATTGGCATTAACAGATAAAGATGAATCAAAATTGCAAAAACTGCAACAAGATTTAAAAAGTGAAGGGATTGATTCCGTCTTTTCAGACCCCCATTTTTTGGAAATCACACCTAAAAATGTAACAAAGGCTCACTCATTAATCTTTTTAGCTGAGACCTTGGAAATCGATCCTCATGAGATCGTTGCCTTTGGTGATCAGGAAAATGATATTGCGATGCTAAAAGTCAGTGGAACAAGTATTGCGATGGGAAATGCACAGAAACAGGTAAAAAATATTGCGGATGAAGTAACCAAAACAAATGAAGAAGCTGGTGTAGCGTATATTATCAACAATTATTATTAAGGTTTAAGGAGGGAGACAAAATTGTTAGTAATCGTCGATATGCAAAATCATATTCTAGATTCTGAGAGTAAATATTATGTTCAGCACGCAGATAAGTTAATCAAACAAATCCACTCACGTTTAGAAGCTGCACGTAAAAAAAACGAATATATTCTTTTTACCAGAGATATACCAGTCGAGCGAAAAGAGCAGGATGAAGAAGGCGAAGATTTGCAAATCATTCCTACACTTGCTCCTAAAGAAAATGAAAAAGTCGTCAAGAAATACTACTTCACGATGCCACCAGAAAGCTTACTTGAGATTAAACAAGAAGCTTTTGACCAAGATGAAAAAGAAAAGCACATTGAAGTCGTTGGTACAGAAACGAATCTCTGTGTCTTATCGAATACCATTGCTTTACAAAGTGTATTTCCAGAAGCTGATTTTTTAGTGGATACAGCTTTTGTTTCTGAAAATAAGCATGGCGATCAAGCGCTAAAACTACTCAAAGATTTTAATGTTGAGTTGAAGTAACCGAAAATAAAACGCCCACAACATTTAACTTTGTGGGCGTTTTATTTCGTTATTTACTAAAGGCTTTTCTTTGTTCGTACTATCTATTTCCTAAAATTTGTATTGATCGTTCCCTCACTTTGTGGAAAGTAACGGTTAGGATATTTTTACTACTAAACTTCCTATAGCGTTTATAAAAAATATCAAATGAGGTTCTCCATCTCCAATAAACAATAGTTGAAACGTCAGTTATTAGTCATTTCTAAAAGCATGCAACTTTTCAAAATAAAAAAACAATGATTATCTAATCATTGTTTAAAGAAACGAGCGCTTTAATATGTACCCTGTAGGACTCGAACCTACGACCGGACGGTTATGAGCCGTCAGCTCTAACCAACTGAGCTAAGGGTACAGTAAAAATTTTAAGATATAAAAATAACTTATATCTACTATAGCATGAATAAAAATCCGAAACAAGCTTATTTAATAAAAATCCAAAAGCAATCCATTAAATAACAAATATTCTATTTGGATCAGACGATTTCCAGCTCTCCCCCTCCCTCTTCACCACAAATGCTCTATCACTTGGTATATAAATTGCTTGAATCATTTGTTTTTTCAAACACGTAGCATATTATTTGTTCTGTTACTCGGAACGTGCTATCTTGTATTTGGGTTGTTTTTTTATTCTTATGATTATTTAAGTCGTAATCACTTTTCGAAGTGTTTTCCACCTCTTAGTATAAGTGGTTGTTCGTTGTTAACCTACGACTGAAAATCAATGATTATTTAAATACGAAATCTATAGGAGTTAGTACTATGATAACATTGAGTCGACTTATTTTTTTTATTCCTACCTTAATTCTTATCCCTATTATTTGTTACTTAATCAACTGGAACAAGGAACGCCTAATTTTAGCGTTTTTTACGTTACCAGCAATCTTTTTTTCATATAAAATCTTAAATTATCAGTATTTTGAACCAGATCAATTATTCGTAGCAGAACTGATTGGTTTGATTCTAGCTTTGTTATTACCAATTGCTTATTTGGTTTATTTAAATAGAAAGCATTGATCGATGAATTTATTTGAATGACAAAAGGAGCGAATTTATGAGTATTGAAGAAGCGATTTTATTAGATACACTACGCTGTCGGCTGGATTATCTCCGAAAAAAAAAGAATTTAACCGTTAAGGAAGTGGCTGAACAAACCTCACTCCCGTTGGAAACTTATCTACAATTAGAGCAGGGAAAACGTTGTCCGAGCGCTATCGATCTAATTTTTATTGCGGATTTTTATAATGTATCTGTTGACTATTTGATCGGACGATCAGAAAAACCAGACCGCGTAAATTAAACCATCTAATCTAAATGAAAGAGAGTGAGTAAATGCGCTTATGGCATGAAGAATTAATCCCTTTGCTTCCTAGAAAACAATTATTAGGTCAACATAGAGAATGTTGTGCATTAAGAGGTAATGGTTGGGGAAGAAAGCATGCAACAGTTGATTATGTCTTCCAACATTCCCCTTACAAGCTTTATCAGTATCACCATCTTATTCTTACTGAAATGAAAAAGCGCCATTATCTTCCTTCTCCAGAATGGTCTGTCCCGGAGTACCGTGGGAAAGCCTGTGATCCTTATACTTATCTTTCTCCTCAAAAACAAACTTCACCTATTTATCCTGAGCATGACGAGGACTACCTGATGATCTGTTTAACAAACCTTAAACAAAAAGGAATTGATTTAATCCATATAAAAGCTGCGGATTCTTAAAAGTTCATCAGATTTTCCTCATTTATTGATCCAAATAAACGTAATGAATATGAGAGTATGAACCTTTTCTCACTCTCATATTCATTATATTAGCATTCATTTAAACTGTCTGACTGACACATTCATTCGTCGATCACGATTCTTCGCTATTGAATAGGGAGAGGTCCGTATCCCTTCCTCAATAGTCTTCACTTGAGCGGCAGAGCAGCATTTTTCTTTACTAAGAAAAAACAAAAAAACTACTCTAATGAAAGAGTAGTTTTTATTATGACAGTATTAACCTTTTACGATGTTTACTGCTTGAGGGCCACGTTGACCGTCTTCAATATCAAAAGTCACTGCTTGACCTTCGTCTAATGTTTTGAAACCGTCACCTTGGATAGCTGAGAAATGTGCAAAAACATCATTTCCATCTTCAGCAGTGATAAATCCAAAACCTTTGTCTGCGTTAAACCATTTTACTGTACCGTTATTCATATATATATTTCCTCCTAATACGTATCAACGTACGATTTTATTGCAATAAATTATTGATAGGCAAAAGGAGTCATAAACTAAAATAGTTAGCTCAAATTACGTTTCAAAATAGATTACTTACTTAATATAGCATAGATAAATGAGAAACACAAGAATAAACCTCTACTTTTTTTATAGTTTTTTAATTAAAGCGAATAGGCTATTTCTATCCTGTTTATCTTATCTTCTATATAAAGTTAAACAATCCTTAATTAGCAAAGTTTTTTTCTTTATGCTATAATAATAAATGGAATTTCGTTATCAACGTTTCGTTGCCTTTCGCAAGAATTTAAGAAAGGAGAATGATTATGACATTCTATAACAAAGACTTACAATATCGTGTAACTCTAAATACTGATTTGAATCTATTTGTGGTATTTGATAAAACAAATGAAAATCGAGTAGCCACTGGAGTGACGATTGAACAAGCAGTGCAATAATTGAAAAAATCCGCATAGGAGTGAAAACCCCAAATGAACGATTACAGTTCTAGTTCACTTTAAAAGCACCTATTCATTCAATGGTAGGTGCTTTTTTGTCGTCTATTTACCTCACTTTATTCAGTTCTCTCCTTAACTTATTCCGCCATTAATGAGTATACAATTAAAAATTGGACAAGGTAATACAAAACTCTTTGTCGGTTATATACTACGTGCTATTATCTAAATTATGCAAAGGCTGTATAAGGATGGGGCATATGATTACGATGAGTAAATTACTGTTTTGGATCCCTTTTATTGGTATTATTCTTTTTTTGTCTATTTATACAAAATGGAACAAATATGACATACTAATGCTTCTCTCCTCTTTTCCGTCTATCTATTTTATGATCCAAATTTTAGAATATTCCTATAGTCAACCTGTTCAATTATTCGATTTCTATCTTAAAGGACTCGCTTTTTCCACCATCTTCTATTCCATTCTTGTTTTCATTATTATCAAAAAGAAGAAATAGCTCACTTGTTTTAATGACAAGAATATTATTTTTCACTTTTTAAAATCTGTAACTACTGGCATTCTAACAGAGAAAACTATGCAAGGTGTCCAGCGATATTCAATCGATGTAATAAAAATAATCTTACAGCCTAAAAAACTAACCTAAACAAAATTAGTAAAAAAATTTTTGGAACACCTGCTGCAAAATAACAAATAAACGGTGCTCCAGCATCTATTCTGAAGACAGGATAAATGTTGAACGTCTACCAACGTTTCATTTTTTTATCCTGTCTTCAGAACTGATTGATGCTTTTGCTACCGTTTTCGTTTGACTTACGTCACGTTTGAGCTTTGGCACTATGCAACGTAAAGTTTGCACTTAGCTACCTTAAGAAAAGCCTTGCTATCGACAATCCCTGTTCTACCCATTGGCGTCTCTCGACATTTTTGGGCAGTAGCTTATGTTTACATAGAAGCCTCACCTAACTATTTGAAGATATTTAAATGAAAATCATCAACGACACTAAAAGTCCAAAAAAGCCGACTACCGGAATCATTCCCCAAGTTACAAAGGTTTTATCCTTAGCAAGCTTAGAGTACCTCTGGTCATTATCCATTTCATTCACCTCATCTTTCTATTCTTAATAAACCATATTAATGATTTTTTGTCAAAATTTCATTCGTGAATCCTAGAATGCGTATTTGGACAATCCCTTGCTAATCTATTTCTCCATCAAATTGAGTCAATGCTCCATCACATGGAATAACTGATCAACAAAAAAATCTAACCAGTACATGCTCCGGCTAGATTTAATAGTTGATTTTGAAACAGACTTTTTATCGTCTCTTTCATTTTTTTGAAAACTAATTTAATTTGTCTACTTTATTTTTGATTTCTTTAGGAATCTTTTCTTCTGCAATTACTCTAGGAGAACTTGTTCTTTTGTCACTGATGTCAGCTTGCACGTAACTACCTGGTTTCAATGGTTGTGGTGCTTCTCCACTCACACTAAATGTTCGTTTAGTTGCTTTGCCATCAGCTTTTACAAAAGTCACGTCATAATGGTAACTATATTCACCCGCAATGATTTTCCCATCGCTGTTCTTTGATTTCGTTTTTTCTGGCACTTCTGTTGGAATCTTAGTGTATGCAGTAGTTGTTTTATACGTTTCGCTATAATATTTGTAACCGAAAAATCCTCCAACTCCTAATAAAATTAATACAATAACCCCGAATATTCCCTTTTTCATAAACTCACCTCATCAATAAATTTAACTTATTTTATCTTTTTTGAGCTTTTTTTCCATTTATTTATCTTTCAAATTTGTCACATAAATGACATTAATCACTTATCAATAGATACTTATCATCTCCTACATTTTTTTGATAATCCTACTTCTCTATTACTTTCTCGATACCTAACATGATCTTTCGAATAATAAAAAATAACAAATTTTATAATTACATATTTCCAAATCAAACACATCATGTTACTATATGTAAGTAAAAAATGAATATTCTTATTTGATGCGAACTGTTAGGTGTTTTTTTGAAGCTTTTCATTTGTGAAAAACTGAATATTTGGTAGTAAAGATGTCTTAATAAATGAAACACAAGATTTTTATAAAAAAGTTTGGTTTTGGGTACTAGCAATCATTCTTGTAGCAATAATTGGATCTGCACTGGGTGGCTCAGATGACAATAAAGCAAGTGATAACGGCGGAGAAAAAGTGACAAAAACAAGTTCTACTAAAGAAGCTACATCAAGCTCTTCTTCAAAAGAAGCGCAAGAAAGTTTTTACCAAGTTGGGGATACTGTAAAAGTTGGCGATGCTGAGTACACATTAAACAGTGTGGAACTTACTGACGAAAGAAATCAATTTGCAGATGAACAACCTGCTCAAGTAGTCAAGATTACTTACACAATTAAAAACAATGGTCAAAATGACCTTCCTGTAGGAATGGATGTAGAAGTTTATGGCTCAGACGATAAAAAAGCTTCTTCTTATCCAAATGACAATACAATGGGATCAGTTGCTCCTGATAAAGTAATGGATTGTACTGCTCATTTTGGTCTGAATCAAACTGGAGACATCGAAATTCAGTTTAGCCCATTAGTTTCTATCGAAAAAGCGGCTAAATTTAAAGCAACAGTCTAGTTTATAGATTCATATCAGGCCATTTTAGAAAAAAAGTTAAACGACGGTTAGCTATTGATATGGTTAACCGTCGTTTTTTGGTGAAAAACAAGTTCAGAAATAGCGAGTATCTACTGTCCTTCTTTTAAATTGTCACTATCTGTTATCGCTTTGAACAGTTTGTGTATTTTGCGTTCATTTAGTTTTGTTTAGTTTTTTTCATCTCATCCTTCCTAATACTAAATTCTATATATTACATAAAATTTATATTACATAAGTGAACTAATTTTTCGATCGTATTTCATAGTTCACGCATATCATTTTATAAACCTCGGTTGTATTCTTCTAGTTGGAGTAATCGAACGACAAAGTCTTTGATAAGTCTCTTGATAACCAAAGCTTAGGACACGAATCAACTATTTTCTGACTCGTGTCCTTTGCATTTATCCTTTTTCTTATGAGGGACTATAAAAAAAAGAATCGTTTGGTCAAAATCTTCTTATCTAGGCGCATCTTCAAGCGTCCAAATTAGGCTTCCTTGATATGCCCCAGTTTTGTAAAAAGGATGTAAATTTAACTGGATCTTATGATGATCAGTGAAGCTTGCACTACCCTCTCCTTGCCAAACCAATTGGTCTTCTGCATTAATCGTTTGATTCACTCCACTCCTCTGCAGATGAAGAGCATTATGCAACTGGTCATTCTCTTGGTTAGTTAAAGGTCGTTCTTCTTTTAACTTAACGTGCCAATGACTCTTCTCCAACACACTTTCATCGATAAGCTGAATTTCTTTTTGATTCGTTGCTTGTACCGATTGATCTTGACCCGGAATCTGTTGTTCCCCAAACGTCAACTGTTCCGGTAATCTAAGCTTAACCCCGTGATCAATTAAAACCTGACGGCTCTCTTCCTTTGATTTTTGTCCTTTTTCGTTTTCCATATAAAAAGCAACTTCCTTGTTCAACCAATTTTCAGGAAGCTGAACATTCACTTTATCTTGGATCTCGTTTTCGGAACTTGGATAGTCCTTTAACCTTAAGACTTCATCTCCACATTTCGCCATAAATGATAAATTCTGTTTCTCTTCATAAGAAATATGAATCGTCACCTCTCTTGTTTTTGAGAAACGAGAAAACAGTAAAGGATTTTCTTTAGGCATCAAAGTAAATTCAATTGGCGAACCTTTCTTATAATGATGAACGAATTGCTGTTCTTCTGGAGTAAAGATTCCTTGATTCCTTTCCACTATTTCCTTGACTGGATAATATCCGTTCAATTCTGGATATTCTTGTGATAGATCAAAAGAATCTGTTATGATTCCTGAAATGATTTTAGGATCAGAAAGTTGTTGGTTATTTTCATCCAAGTAATTCAGTATGACCTTCCCCACGTAGTATACAGAAGAATAGGCAGAACTCGTTCCTTTCTGTTTGTGATTAATCTGTGTAGTAACAGTGAAAGGAATGTTTAAATAGTCTTCTTTCAAATTCGTTTTATCTACCGAATTTTGCTTACTCCCAATCCACTCAAGATTAAGTTGATAATTCAAAACTGTATCATAAAGATTTTCATTGTTAGGGTCTTTTAACGTTAGTTGATAGGAGTGATCATCTTTTTGATTCCCCACAAAAAAATCACTAATGTCCGTCCCATCAAACTTCACTACATTAAAATCTTTAATCTTATATTGTGAGTGAGCTGTCACATCATCCAATGAAAAAGCCACAGATAAATCTTTCATTTTATTCCCATGTCCCACATTCGGTATGGTTTGCATCGCATTTAAAGTAACCTTTTGTTGTTCCTTATCAAAACGCTTATCCACTGCTTCAGCAGCTGGAAACTCTGGACTAGCCAAAAAATCTGTTTCATACATGAGAGAGGATGGCGTATTATCTAAGTTTTTAACAACCGTTTCTATTTTAGTTACTGGTTTAGTGATAATCTGGAACTCTTGTGTAGGATGCCCCCATGGTTTCGAAAAATTATTTTCAAAATACGTCCAGAAAGAATGATCATCACTCCACGTATGGTAACTGATATCTGTTGGATTATTCGCAACAAGATATTTTGCCACCTTACCGATATGATTATAGCCGATATACTTGTTTCGATTGATCCCAAAATAATTAAAAGAAGTTTCAATTGGAAAGGCATTCCCCGCTTGATCGAAAAATTCATAAGTAAGAAAGACTTCGCCAGAGATATCGATATCTAAAAAACTCTTTGGATTGCCAATACCGATCTCTCCTCCTGCTTGTCCATCCTTTTTTTTCATTATTATTTTAACATCTACTGGTTTCCCATTGAAAAAACCAACATTTTTGATCAACGCACTACTTTCTGGATTCTCCTGATTGACAACCAGCCAATTCCCAGAATACTGACCTTTAACTTGTTCCACAGTTGTAAAACTACCATAATGCATCATAAATGTGTTATTGGCGGGAGTTTCTATCGTATTTGCATATCTGAAATACGGAAGATTTGTAATACTTCCAGCTGCTCGAACTTCTTTTGGAAATATGCCAATCAACCCTAACAAAAAAGGAAGTAACCAAATTTTATTAAACTTACGAACAAATTTCTTCCTCTTTTTACACCAATACAGGATGATTAAAGTCAATAGAGCTACACCAATAAAGAGATATAAATGATGGTTAGATTGGTTTGTTTTGGGATACATTTTTATTTTTCCAGCTTCTTCAGACTTCGCTTGTCCGTCAGTAACTGGTCTATTTCTCTCATTTGGATTAAGAACTTTTTCCATTGGGACAATTTGGTGCGCACTCGTTGGTTGGTAAAAACGAATCCCTACCTGACTATTGACCTGGCTATCAGCTAAACCAATTCGTGGGAAAACCACTAAGAAAACCAGTAAGAGTATATTGAGCCATCGTTTTTTCATCAATGTGCCACTTCCTTTAATTTCCTTTATTCCTTCGCAATTTTGTAATATGCCACAGTAACAAGCCAATAATGAGTAAGCAAACAATTATCCCCCCATATAAGTATTGGTAGTTATTGTTCTTCGATTTTTTAAGCTTTACCGTTTTGTTGTTAAGACTTTCATCTTTTCCTTTTACCGTAAAGTCTTTTTTCAACGTCCAAACTTTCCCCGACTTTTCTTTCAAAACGGTAGTTAACGTATACTCTCCTTTTTTTAAAGGTTCATTTTCCCAACTAATCGGTAATTTGAAGGTACTTCGTGGTGCTAAAGAAACCAGCTTACTAACATCGTGCAGTACTTCTTTCTGTTTCTTTTTTGTGATGAAAGCATGAAAATCCAATTGACTCATAATCATTGGTTGTGGATTTGCCAATTTTGCATAGACTGTTAAATAACCATTATCTAATCCTGGCTTTGCCTCCAAGAGTTTTAGTTCAGGAGCAATTTTTTTGTCTGAACATTGGAGTTGGATACCAATTGTATACGCAAATTTATTTGCTAAGCTAAATCCAGTTGGTTGGTCCTCTGCCTTATTCTTTTCTTCATAGCAATAAAAACCACCCAGAACCGTCCCCTCAAATCCAGTTGACGGAATCTTTAATTGGAACACGACATCTTTTTCTTCATTCGGATTCAGTTCAACCGTTTGAGGACCTGAAATCAGTTCTTCTAAAGAAGGACCACCTAATAATTTTTGATCATGTTGTGAATAATCTAGCACCCCATTTTTATTGGTAGTCGCATTATTGGCTGCTACTTTGACTTTTATCTTTTCAGAGCTGGTATTTTTAAGCTTTATCGTCAACTCTTGGGACTGGTTAGGCTCAACTTTAAGATCATAATAGCTTACTTCTGAACGTTGATTCTCTGGCAAGACAGCCTTAGCTTCAAAGTTCACTTCTGTTTTTTCAGCAAAAACTGAGGCAGGGTGGCAAGCAAACAGTAAACTTGTCATAAAAAGGATGGAGACTATCCAGCCCCATCCCGGCCTAAATTTATACTGGAGCATCGCTTAACGTCCAAGTAATCTCAGCTGTATAATTTTTTGCTTCCACACCTGCCCGGGGAACATGTAATTTCACATTTTCGTTCTTGCCATCTGTTCCTTCGAATACTGCAGCAAAAGCCCCTGCACCTTCGCCTGGTTGAGCCAACATAACGGTTTGATTGACTTCGTTTAGTACAAATGTATGATCTTTTGACTCTACCAAATGAGGTGCTTTGGATGAGTTGTTTTTCGTTACTACTTGACCATTGCTTAAAGATAGCTGTGCGCCTGTCAACTCCGAGTGATCTTTATCTGTTGAAGTAAATGGTGAGATAGATACACCTAATGTCCAGCCTTTCGCTCCCCCACGAGTATCATTCACTTGGACAAATGGCTTTTTATTCAATGCAAAATAATCCGCATCTCCTTGTTGGATTTCTTGTTCACCAAAAGTAATGTTTGATGCGAAAGGAATAGACAATGAGCCTTTCGCTCCTGTGCTTGGATCGTCATCATGGGTATCATCTGGTACCACTGGCTGAACATCACTACCCGAACCTTCCTTCAAAGTTACATTTGTTTTATTTGTGACTTGACTTGTTAGTCCTTCATTTTCAGCTGCACAAACCACGGAACTAGATGTCCCTAATGCCAATAAGGCAAGTCCAGCTATACTAACAACTTGTTTCTTCATAATTCTCTTCCTCCTAATAAAAATTAGTCTGCAATTGCGACTACAACTATTCTTCCATTTCTTGATTAGGAAAAAAACAGTAAAAAAATTCCGGAATCTGGAAAAAAATTAGAAGTACTTTTTTGAAATACGTTTCGTCTCTCATTTGATTTCCTATTGATACTGCAATAATTGATTGAAAACAGGTGCCAATTCGACTTATTCTCAGCTAAGCCATTTACGATCAAATCCAAAAGTGCTGATTGACTCAATCTATTTTTCAATTAAAAAGAGGTCGTGATATGTCCAGATTTGAGAAAAAGCCGGAGAATCCAAAGACAGTTTTCCTATTTTTGGAATTCTTCGGCTTATTTCAAGGAGCTGATGCTTAAACATCGTTTAGAGTAAAGTGTGAGTTTTATGTCTCAGACTCTGACAAATAAACCCTTGAAAATTTTGATTGTTGATAAGTTTTAAAAAAAATAGTTATTTGTTTGTAGCTCTTTCTCTATGCAACTCATATAAGATTTTTTCAAGATTTCGCCAGTTACGTTCTGTCGGAATGTTTTTCATTAACAGTAACGGTGTATTTTTCGTATCCAAGAAATAATTTGAGATTACTAAATCAACCTCTTCAAATTTGGTTTCAGAATCAAAAAAAGAAAGAGCATAAACATTACTAAACAATGTTTTGATTTTATTCATTAACCATAATCGATGAGGACGATGCAGATCATCCGTGAGCAAAATTTTTATTGGTTGAATACTTTTGAGTAACAATCCATAATAATCCAGCAAATAGTAATAATTTAAAAACAGCTGGTGCGTGTTCTTTAAATGGGGTAATAACTCTGCGGGAGCTATCTGTATCATCGAGTCATGAAACTTCTGAACCATTCGGCAAATTTGAGGATCAAGCTTTTCTACTTCAGATATATATGACTTATTGAAAAAAACATCGGGATTCCCCCAGAAAAAACAGCTTCTTTCATAAAACGCAATCAAGCTAAACAAATGGTTCTGGTTCCTTCGATCAAAGTCGTAATCAAAGACTTCTTTTAGCGAACAACTGAGCAATTCAACTAAACGATAGGCTAAACTTTGACTTTTTGTATGAGCACACACCGCTTGTTGCTCATAGCACTCCTTTCCCTCAACAATACCGAAAGCATAGATTACCCGATATAGAAAATATCGTTCATTGTCTGGCAATAGCAACTGGCTTTCTTTCAACCACATCGAGACCAATTCAAAGTTTGGATCACTCTCGATTGTTGATTTCACCTCTTCATCTAGTGAAATAATCTGCTTCTTAGTTCTTTCAAGTATAATCGCTAACCAAAAACTCAGCGTTTTCGTTTGTAAAGCATCTAATTTAAATCCATAGGTTTTTTCAAAACATTGAACATACTTCATGGTCCTGTCACAATCAATCAAAAAGGGCCAGTGACCATCTCGTGTTGATTCCCAATAAAAATAGTAATAAAAACTTCTGATATTGATCTCTTCGGCTTCTATTTCCAGTTTAAACGAGTGAAAACCGATCTTGTATCTTTTAAAGTAAGGAACTAATAATTTAGCATATCTAAAAACGGTAGATGTACTCGTATATTGTTTTTCTGCAAAGTCTTCGATTCTTTTTTCGGGATATTTGAATATAAAATCAATTAATTGGTAATTATATGATTCTTTATAATAGGGAAGATAAATACTATATATAGGAAAGTCTTCTTCCTTTTGGATACAAAAGCGCTGATTATTCTCATTTTGTAAAACAATTTTCCCATTAAACTGTTTAAACAGCTCTGATAATTCCTTCATATAAAGAGAAATTGATTTAACAGATCCTCCTATATATTGCTGTATCTCATCCATCGTATACCCATTGTCCGCTTCAAGTAAAAAGTGAATTAGTTTCACTTTTTTTTGGGAGGCTTTCGTCAAAAAAGTTTGCATTCAATCACCACCAATTTAAATATTTTTAACTTTCTTAACATTCAAAAGACATTGTTCGTTAACGTTTTGGATTATAGCATACACTGGTTTACGATCAATTCATATGAAATTAACGAGTCATTTTTCAAGTCACAAAGCTAAATCCATTCTCCCATGACAATCAGAAAAATCTACCATTCGGGTAACATTATTTATAATATTTTGTCCAAAATAAAAAGCCCTAGATAAGAGACATTTTTGTGTTTTTTTCTATAAAACTACGATCAATTACTAAAATATAAAACCTTGAATCGCCAATAAACGTTCACGCATGCTTTTAGATCTACTTCTGTTTACAGGAATACTGGTTATGATTCTATAAACCCTTTCCTTATTTTTTACACTTTCAAGTAGCTAGTTGTATAAATAACTTGTTTTTCGGGCTTGTTTATCTTTTTATTAAAGGAAAATATTGAATTCCGATACTATTGATAGTGTGATATAAATAGAGTTAAGGAGGTGAAAAAAAGCTGGAAAAATGAATTGCTTCTCTAGTCAATATCGTAACTACTCCTCAGCTCTGACACAGCAAGACGAAAACAAAATACGAAAGTCAACTAAAGAAGTATCAAGGGGGTCCCCTCTTCGGTTTCAATCTAGCATAATTTTATGAACCATATAGTGAATTTGCTCTTATTTATTTCAATAATAGCGGTAGTTATCAGTGGATTAAGATATCTAGTTTATAAATTTAAGTAGGTGATAATATGAATTGGTTTGATCAATACAAAAAAGACTTTGGTTTCAAAAGCAACTATCAAGTCAGTAAAAAAACAGGTATCACAGCGAGTAGTCTAACCCGTTTAAACAATTCCGATGATTGGAAAAATGTCAAAATCGGTACGATGCTTTTATTGGCAGAAGCGGTGGAAAAGAATCTTGATGGTCTAGTTGGATATCTTAATGAACAAAAAAAGCACTCAACCAACTAAAGGATGAGTGCTTTTTTATAATTTTTTTGCTAGTCTACGTCACTATATCTGCAAGAGGACTGATCACACCCTCCTAAACATCTCTGTAAGGCTTTGACTGTATCCTGCCCGAGCAAACCATCTTGTTTGACTTCAAAAAATCCTTGTAATGCTTTGATCACATTTGATTTGGTCAATGTATTATTGAATTGTGTTGCATATGCCTTCTGATAGTATACTTGCTTATACCGATGGCTGATTACACCGTCTTTGCCAGCTATATCAAAGTATCCCAGTAATCGTCTTGTTTATAGCATTACCGAATCGTCCATCGATCGTTAGTTTGATCATTTCCGGTTTGCTAACAGGTAATAATTCCATGTCACTGGGACGAATCAATAAATCTTTTTTAACTAGTGACGGTTGCAAAGATGATTTTTATCAACTCCGTCAATTAATGATTGACTCTATCAATCAATCTATTTATGATACTCTTGCTTTATCTTCTAACATAACCTAGCAGTCTTCTTAGTATAGCTCTGCAAGAAAAGGGGACTTATCCATCTGATTTTTTTGCATTTACAAAATAACGATATCAACTACCCCAGCTTGAGAAAAATGATCATTGCTCTATTTATTCTTTCACTAGTGGGATCAATCATAGTGAAAAGAATAACTTTTCATATATTGACTTTTTTACAGAATCTAACTAGCTAGTTACATTTTTAGGGAATCTATTCATTTTTTGAATAACACAAAAAATTGGTGGATGACTATCCAAAAATACAATTTTACTTCTGAAATACTACCTCCTATAATTAAAACAGTTTAATTGATTCATACTATTTAATTGGAGGTAATAAAAATGACTGCAAAAATTACTGAAGAAATGTGCTTTAGCCCATCATTCGAATACATTGATAATGGGATTGAACACGGTGTCCTTAGTCCTTTTGAGACAAAAGAAATAACTTTAGAGAAAGGACAACTGATCGCAGAAGGATTCAAGCCATTATCTTGTGATATCAAAATGTTGAAGGATGTCCCTGTCAAACTACGTGATGGGGTGACAATATATACCGATATTTATTTACCGATTACTGATGAAAAAGTACCTGTTCTGATTGCTTGGAGCCCTTATGGAAAAAGTGCCGGAACCGCACCTCGTTATAAAAACCTATTCAACATGTTAGGTATGGGCAATCATTGGAATTCTGGCTTAGCGAAGTTTGAAGCACCTGATCCAGCCTATTGGTGTACGCACGGATACGCTGTTTGTAATCCTGATATGCGTGGTATCGCTCATAGTGAAGGCGATACTACGATGATTGGCTCTCAAGAAGCAGAAGATGGCTATGATTTGATTGAATGGCTGGCTTCTCAATCTTGGAGTAATGGAAAAACAGCCCTGACAGGAACGTCCTATCTAGCTTTTTCGCAATGGTATATTGCTGCCGAACAGCCTCCACACTTAACTTGTATCAATCCTACTGAAGGGCTTGCTGACGGATATCGTGATTTGGCTTTTATTGGCGGAATTCCTGATAAAAATTTTATTGAACGATTACAAGTCAATCATGTTAGCGCAACAGGTGCGAAACGCGAAGATTTAACAAAAGAAATGACTGCTTATCCATTAGCAAATGCTGCACTTTGGCAAGACAAAGTAGCTGATCCAAGTAAAATCATCGTGCCAGCTTTTGTTATTGCAAGTTATTCAAATACTTTGCATACAATAGGAACCTTCCGCTCATGGCGTTCTTTAGGATCGAAAGAAAAGTGGCTTCGTATCCATGATCGTCAAGAATGGCCATACTATTATGATGAAAGCAATACTGAAGAGTTGCGCCGATTCTTTGATTATTATTTACTGGGAAAAGAAAATGGCTGGCCAGACACTCCAACTGTGCGCTATTCTCTTCTAGATCTTCAAGGTGGAAACCAAACAGATATTCCAGCAGAATCTTTCCCACCGGCAACTAGCGAAAATAAACGCTATTACATGAATGGACAATTTCGTTCTTTACAAGAAACACCTGAACCTACAGACCTTCCTGTCAAATATCTAGCAGATAATCTACCTGGTCGTACTTCTTTCCAGATGACCTTTGATAAAGAAACCCACTTTGTTGGCTATCCGAAAGTGAAACTCTTCATTGAGGTCGATGGTTATGATGATATGGATGTTTTTGTATGGGTTCAAAAATTGGATACATTCGGAAATGTTTTAAGTGAATTTGTAGTTCCTAATCATGGTGCTGCCCTTCAAGATTTTACGCAAGAAGGTGCTTCTGCGTTGAGATATAAAGGTGCTTGGGGTCGACTACGTGCATCCATGCGCCATCTTGATAGTCAAGCGACTGATGAAATCCCTGCTTACAGCTTTGACCGAGTTGAAAAACTGTCTCCAAAAGAAATTGTTGATTTGGATATCAGTTTAAGTCCAATTGGCCTTTCTTACCAAGCTGGCGAGACTTTACGAATCGTTATAAGCACCAAAGATGAGCTCGGATCAGTAATGCCTGGAACACCTGGCTGTATACCGGATAATAAAGGAGCACATATTCTCCATATCGGCGGTGAGTATGCTTCTTATCTACAATTACCTGTTATGCAAACTTCAAACAATTCTTAGAAAAACTTGTGAAACTGACGTGTTAACTTTATACTAAGACTACCATAGTATCTTTACCAGAATGGAGTCATTATGAAGTTATCAACCTTAAGATTCTTTGTTGAAGTTGCTGCTGAAGGTAGTTTTACAAGAGCTGCACAAAAATTGTATGTGTCTCAACCTACTTTAAGCAGGCGAATACAAGAGTTAGAAGCTGAATTAGGTATTGCATTGTTCATTCGGCACACACATACCCTTACATTATCAAGTGCCGGTGAACAGTTCTTACGTGAAGCAACCGATGTTTTAAGACGAGTAGATTATCTGACACACATGTTTGATCAGCAAATAGAAACACGTAAATCTGCTCAATTATTAAAAATCGGTTATCCCTCAAGCTTTAATATGGGTAAAATGTATGAACTGTTTGAACAGTTCAAAATAAGTCATCCAACCATTAAATTTTTGATAAAGCAAGATACACCGATGAATTTGACAGAGGGGCTCTTAAATGATCAATATGATTTAGTGTTTAATTTATCACCTTATTTTAAACACACAAATAATATCGATACATTCGTATTTATTCAGAATCATTTACAGCTTGCTTTGCCTATTCGTCATCCACTAAGCGCTAAAAACAAATTATACTTTGAAGAATTGAGTCAAGAAACCTTTGTTTTACTGGAAAGAAAACACTCCCCTATGATTGTTGATTATGTCGTTAATCAGTTTGTTAAACATGGATTCAATGTAAAAGCAAATGCCTACGTGAAATCTCTTGACGAAGGACTATCAAAGGTATCAACGGGAGAAGGATTGGCTTTCTTATATTCCGGAATGAATGACGGAACTTTAGAAGATAAGTACCATATCAAAATCATGGATTTAGAAAATGATAATGACGAACAAAATATTGTAGTTGCTAGAAATGAAAAAATCCAAAATGATCTACTCAAAGAATTATTTTTATTTGTGAAAAATAATAGCTAGAAGCTGTTGAAGCCTGTATAGTAGGCTTCAACAGCTTCTGGTTTTATAATCCATTCTTTGAAAATTCGACACTAGTTTCATTAAATCCTCACAAACATAAGAATGAGAGCAAGAATAAAAGTACATCCTAATAAATCTCTTATAATATCAAACGAACTTTTGATTTTTTTCAGGTCTTTAACACCCCGATTATTTCCATAGGAATAATCGTTCTTACTCTGTAAACATTAACTAAATGAACATCTTCTACATGAGTAGATATGATTTTTACCATTGCAGAATAGGCATCTATTTTTTTTACTTCACCAACAAATGAGAAAATCCAAGGGAAATCTTTTCTTGGAATACAGCGACTCTTATCACCAACTTTTACTTTCTGTGTTGTTTAGAATTTTTAGTTGGAAGATCTGCTACCAATCCCCCAATTCTGTATGCACTTTTATAAAATCCGTCTTTCAATTTTGATTCTTATTCCCCTATTTTATCGATTATTTAATTACATTACTCACTGAGCATTGACTATAAATTTAATAAGAGATACACTTTTTTTAAAGTGATAGGGAGGAAAAAACATGACACTTCTCAGCAAACTTAACACTAATATATTGGTATACACCGGAATGATTCTTGTTATACTTAATGCTATTTTTTTTGATTTCAACCTTTTCATAAATATTTTGGGATTTGCTCTTATCTTATTTTCTAGCAGTGTCCTCAAATTAATTGGTAACTTTCTAAAAGATAATCACTAGTTGATTATCTTTTTTCTAAATAAATGCCTGTTGTGTCTCCTCCCCTTACTGCTGTTTTCAATTTTCAAAAGCTTTTCTTACTTCATATCACATCATTAATAATTTTCGTTAATGTATCAGAAGGATAGATACGCTTATTCAGTTTTTTTTATCCTGTTCATAAAGTCATTCGAGCTTCCCTATCATCTCATCACCTAGAGAATAACTTGGACGTTTCTTCTTAAGTGGGACATCCGTTTTATTCAGCTACCTCACCTACTTTTCTCTTCTTTGGTTAGGTACATACAATCATACCTTGCACAGAATTGTTGCCTGCCTTACTATGTCTAATTAATGCTTTAGTGGTTCATCTAAGGTAAAAATCAAAGGTTAAACATTTTTCTTTTTTAAAAATGAAACGGTTGAACTTAGAAAGAACGCTTGAGGTTTGCCACCAAAAAAACACCGGTGGCAAATCTATGTAAACATGATCTAATTTTTACACTATTTTCAAACAATCACTACTATTTTTTCGATTCATCCTCATCTCGAAAAGATCGCTCTCCTTATTCTTTCCTCCTATATACCCTATTCTATTTTTGTGATTTTATTGAAAAAACATTGATTCATTTGATATTTTTGAAAAAATGCTACACGATAATGCCTTTGATCCTTCCCTTTCACATGTGGGAAAACCGTGGGAAAAACAGATAAAAAAGAGGTTGAGACAAAAGTGTTTAGCATCAAGAAATAAGAAGGAATTTCCGAAAATTGCTTCTCAAATTTTTGGTAAATTTCGGCTTATTTCCGAAGATGCTGCTTTTGTCTCACCGTTTATTCGTTTTAGAGATACTAAAAGAGCCTGAGACAAGTTTTGTCCCAGGCTCCTTTGCTATTTCTTCGGTTCATCCTCATCCATTTTCAGAACAGCCATGAAGGCTTCCTATAAGATTGTGTTATTCACAAAGTTTTTCTAATATCTATACATCATTATAAATCCTATTATACCAACTTTCATATTAAGCAAGAGCCTATTATTTAATACTTGCTGATACTCATATAATAATAATGGATATTTTATAAAGGGGCGAAAAAATGGCGAAATTATTTCTTTAATAGAATATTTTTTACCTTGTAAGACTCGATTATACGACCGGATGCTTATGAGCCATAATATAAAAAAAACCACCTCGATTGAGATGGTTAAAGTTCAACATTATTTTACGATATTTACCGCTTGAGGACCACGTTGTCCTTCTTCAATATCATAAGAAACAGCTTGACCTTCATCTAATGTTTTGAATCCATCGCCTTGGATAGCTGAGAAGTGTGCAAATACGTCATTTCCATCTTCACCAGTGATAAATCCAAAACCTTTATCTAAGTTAAACCATTTTACTGTACCGTTATTCATATATATTTCCTCCTAATACGTATATAATACGTGTTTTGTTGCAATTAATATTACTTGGTAAAAGGAGTTTTTATAGTGTGAATATATCGCTCAGATTACGTTTCAAATTAGATTACTTAATTACTATAACACGGATGCAATGGTAACACAAGGATAACTGCTTGATACACTTTTTAATACAAAATTTGGAGTAAATATTTAGAATGATTAATTAAAGGATGAAAAAATTGAAAATAAACGACTAACGCCACTAATTACAATATTACATCATTTACTTAAAACTTTAATAAATTTTACTTTTCTACTATATTGACTATTGCTTTTCCACAAATTAATTCTTGTTCTAAAACTGATTTTATTTGCAATGCACATTCTTTTGAAAATGGTTCAGCCTCTTTCCATGATCCTAATAGTGGATAATTATTGATTACACTTTTGACATATTGTTTGTTTTTTACTCCTCGTGTTTGTACTTCTACATAATACATAGTGATACCTTCTTTATTAGTTTTTTATGTAAAGACTACTCTTATGAGTAGTCTCATAGATAATAAATCGCAGTAAAATACAGGAGATCTTTGTGAGGTTGATCGTAGTTACTACGAAATTTATTTTGTGCTACATAGTTTAACCTGAATAATGCGAATACAACATGTAATATCTTGTAGCACATTATAATTATAATCTATTAAATTAAGTTTTTTTATTTGTTTTTGTTATATCTAATATAAAAAATATTACCTGATAATAAAAAACATTATATTTAACCAAAAATGGCAGAATAGAAATACAATCTATTTTTTATAAAATAGATTAATCAAAAGCAACTAAAAAGAGCTACTCTTTCAAGTAGCTCTGAATAGATGTCATCAATCTTAAAAAGAAAAGAGATCATTCACTATTTGAGGACTGTTTATCCAGAGAAGTCAGCCGGCTACCTGAAACTTATGCGACAACTTTGCGAACATTTAAAAAGTTTCTGCCACAGATCCAAAATGCCCTCCGCTACAGTTATTCAAACGGACCACTAGAATGTTTAAACAACCATATTAAAATATTAAAACGCAATGCTTATGGGTTTCGAAATTTTTATCATTTCAAACGACGGATCATGATTCGACACGGTAAAACTATTTTAACCAAATAAAAAGAACAGAAAGAAGTTTTTCTTCTTTCTGCCCCAAATTATTCTAAGATTTTTCTTTACCAACATCATTTGACAAAGAGCCTGGGAAAACCGTGGGAAAAACAGATAAAAAAGGTCTAGCTCAATGGCTAGACCCTTTGCTATTTCTTCGGTTCATCCTCATCCATTTTCAGAACAGCCATGAAGGCTTCTTGTGGGACTTCGACGCTACCGATTTGTTTCATTCGTTTCTTTCCTTCTTTTTGTTTTTCAAGAAGTTTACGTTTACGTGAGACATCTCCACCATAACATTTTGCTAAGACGTTTTTACGTAATGCTTTGATATCTGAACGAGCAACGATTTTTTGTCCGATAGCTGCTTGGATCGGCACTTCAAATTGTTGACGTGGAATTAGTTTTTTCAGTTTTTCAACAATTGCTTTTCCTCGTTCGTAAGCAAAGTCTCGGTGAACGATGAAACTTAACGCATCGACTTTTTCTCCATTTAATAAAATATCCATTTTTACTAACTTGCTCTTTTGATAACCAGACATTTCATAATCCAAGGAAGCATAACCTTTCGTGCTGGATTTTAGTTTATCGAAAAAGTCAAAAACGATTTCAGAAAGCGGAATATTATAAACGACATTCACTCGATAATCATCTAAATAATCCATTGTGATGAATTCTCCACGTTTTCTTTGGGATAATTCCATCACTGCACCAACGAAATCATTTGGAACCATGATTTGTGCCTTCACAAAAGGTTCTTCAACATCTTGGATCGTTACTGGTTCTGGAAAATCTGCTGGATTATCGACGACTGTCATAGACCCATCTGTTTTATTCACATGATAGATTACAGAAGGTGCCGTTGTGATCAACTCTAAGTTGAACTCACGTTCCAAACGTTCTTGGACTACATCCATGTGTAATAAACCTAAGAATCCACAACGGAAGCCAAAGCCAAGGGCTTGTGAGGTTTCAGGTTCAAACTGTAGTGCTGCGTCGTTTAGTTGTAATTTTTCAAGTGCTTCACGCAGATCATTGTAACGGGAAGTATCAATTGGATATAATCCACAGTATACCATTGGATTCATTTTACGGTATCCAGGTAGCGCTTCTTCTGCTGGATTATCTGCCAACGTAACTGTGTCCCCTACTCGTGTGTCTTGGACCGTTTTGATGCTTGCCGTGATATACCCTACATCACCGACCATCAAGAAGTCTCTAGCAACAGCTTTTGGTGAAAAGACTCCCACTTCTGTCACATCAAATGTTTTGCCGTTACTCATCAATTTGATTTTATCGCCTGGTTTGACCATGCCGTCTGTGATTCGAACATTCAGAACGACTCCTCGATAACTATCGTACACGGAATCAAAGATCAATGCTTTCAAAGGGGCATCCAGATCGCCTGATGGGGCTGGTACATATTCAACGATTTGTTCAAGTATTTCTTCAATCCCAATTCCTGCTTTAGCACTAGCCAGGACTGCCTCACTGGCATCGATTCCGATAACATCTTCGATTTCTTGTCGTACACGTTCTGGATCAGCAGCTGGAAGATCGATTTTATTGATGACTGGCAAAATTTCCAGATCATTATCCAAAGCTAAGTAAACATTTGCTAATGTTTGAGCCTCGATTCCCTGTGCCGCATCAACTACTAATACCGCACCTTCACAGGCTGCTAAACTCCTTGATACTTCATAAGTGAAATCGACGTGCCCAGGGGTGTCGATTAGATGGAAGATATAGGTTTCGCCATTTTTGGCTGTATAATTCAATTCGACAGCATTTAATTTAATCGTGATTCCACGTTCACGCTCTAGATCCATTGAGTCTAATAGCTGATCCTGCATTTCACGAGACGTCACAGTGTTCGTCTTTTCCAGAATACGATCGGCCAGCGTTGATTTTCCATGGTCGATATGAGCAATGATCGAAAAATTTCGAATTTGCTCTTGTCGTTGTTTCATTTTTTTTATATCCATAGCGTCTCCTCTTTTCGTTTAATCAGCATCTCTCATTATATCAATGAAAAGCATGAATTTAAAGACTTTTTACCTAGTCAGCTTTAGAAGTTTTTTTTATGAAAATTTGCTATACTAATAACAAGTAAATAATTGGAGATGAAAGAATGGATGAAAAAGATTTCAGAGAAAATCTTGAATTAAAACCTGTTACTGAAAAAGATGTTGATCAATTCAATGAGTTATTGTCTTATGTCTTTCAAGTAACAGAAGCAGACATCGAAGAAAGTGGTTTTGAAAGCAAAGGGGCATTTATTCGCTCCAAGCGCCCAATTTTGGAACTATCGGAAGTATTTGGCTGGTTCCACCATAACAAATTGATTTCTCAAATTGCGATCTATCCATGTGAAGTCAACATCCACGGTAAACCATACAAAATGGGTGGCGTTACCGGTGTCGGAACGTATCCTGAATATGCAAATCATGGATTGATGCAAGATTTGATCTTGGTTGCGTTAGATAATATGCGTAAAAACAAACAATGGATCTCTTATCTTTATCCCTATAGCGTGCCTTATTATCGACGCAAGGGATGGGAAATCATGTCTGATAAGTTGACATTTAAAATACGTGATACGCAATTACCGAAGAACGTTCCTGTGGATGGGATGGTTGAACGATTACCAGTGGATCATCCAGATGTTTACCGAGTGTATCAGAAGTTTGCGGCTCAAAATCACGGTGCTTTGTTTCGTAGCCAATTTCATTGGGAAGAATATTGGCGATTTGAAAATAAAGAGGAACGGACAGCTGCGATCTACTATACGAAAGAGCATGAACCAATTGGTGTTTTATTTTATTGGGTCGCTGAAGAAATTTTCCATGTTAAAGAGATGTTTTACTTGAATCAAGAAGCTCGGAATGGTTTATGGAATTTTATTTCAGCACACTTTTCAATGGTTTACTGGGTTCACGGTGACATCTACAAAAATGAGCCACTGGCTTTCTTGATTGAAGATAGTCAAATAAAAGAACAGATCGAGCCTTATTACATGGCGAGAATCGTAGATGTCAAAGAGTTTCTGAAGCAATTCCCCTTCGTTTCTACTGCGAAACCTTTCCACTTTGTTGTCGAGGACCCTATCGCCTCATGGAACAATGGTGTTTTTGGGTTGGTCTGGAACGAAGACGGACAATTGGATGTCGTGGACGAACCTGTCGGACAATCGGTTCAGTTGTCCATTCAAACATTAAGTTGTTTGATGATGAATTATCGTCGCCCTTCTTATCTTGCAAGGATCGAACGAATCAAAACAGATGATGAAACACTTAAAACACTTGAATTGATTCTTCCAAATATGGAAGCTTATTTCAGTGACTATTTCTAAGAAAAGGACGATGAAAATGAATATTTATTTTGCTGCCCCACTTTTTGCGAAAAGTGACTTATTATATAATGCGAAACTTGTAGAAGAAATCAGGAGTCTTTCCAATGAATTAACCATTTATCTTCCGCAAGAAAATGAAGCAATCAATGATAAAACAGCCTATGCTGATAGTCAGATGATTGCTTTAGCCGATACAGAAAAGGTATTGGAAAGTGATTTGATGATTGCACTATTAGATGGTTTGACCATTGATCCTGGTGTTGCATCCGAAATTGGTGTTGCCTATGCTAAAGGGATTCCTGTCATTGGATTGTATACAGATAGTCGGCAACAAGGCGGTACCCACCCGCAAAAAATTGCTGCTTTACAAGAAGTAGCTGAAAACCAATTCCATTATTTAAATCTTTATACAATTGGGTTAATCAAGCTAAATGGCGCTCTCGTAACTAGTGAAGAAGCGTTACTCAATCAAGTAAAGACTTACTTAGATGGAGGTTTGAGCCATGAATAAGACAATGAAAAAAATCCAACTTGCACTTGTTGCTTTTGGTGTGTTTGTGGTTTGTTATAACCTTTATGAATTTATCACTAAAAAATATTCAACTACTCAGGGAGTTACTTTCATCATCGAATCTTTAGCTGGGATTCTATTGATTTTTCTCCCTCAGATCGTTAGAAAAATCGCAAAATTATACGTTCCAGATGCCATTGTTTTATTTTATTGGTTTTTCTTGTTTATTTCCGTATTCTTAGGTACCGGTATGCATTTGATCAGTATCATTTCATTCTGGGATAAAATTTTACACGCCGTTAGTCCTATGGTATTGACTGCCCTAGGTTACGGATTGATCGGCTTATTATTGAAAGATGCACCAATTGCGAAGACTAGTCCATGGTTGTTTTTACTGTTTGGTTTTGCCTTTGCTGGCCTCTGTGGCGTGTTCTGGGAATTTTGGGAATTTCTCTGTGATCAATTCTTAGGAATGAATCTCCAACGGTTTGCCGCTTCAGATGGCACCTTATTTGTCGGACGAGCTGCTTTGATGGACACGATGGGTGATTTATTCACAAATACGATTGGTGCATTGGTCATGGGAATCTTTGCTTGGACCCAAGGAAGAAACAATCGTGATTATTTTGAAAATTATCGGTTGAAAATTTTGAAATAGAGCAAAAAAAATATCACATTAAAGAATTGTGACAAAAGTGAGATGCTTCCTAAAAATTGTGCGTGAAAACGTCAATGGTTAGGTGGCATCTCATTTTGTCTCACCCACTTATTTCTTATCATCAACCCTTACGGTGATTTTTTTACCATTCCCAATGAAAATTGTACTTAGTGACAAGGGTTGAAATGATGGGAACCAAAGAAGATATTTACCTGCCCACTCCTATTTATATGGGGAATAAAAACATTACCTTAGTAGATGAACTTGGAAATAACGATTGAGATCAACTTATTTTATGAATGATTTTTTCAGACTTATGACTAAATTACAAAAAAAACAATAAAGCTAGGTGGTTGACCTAACTTTATTGTTTTTTTTTAAGCTTAGATGGTGTGTGGCTCAACTAAACATTTGATTGATTCTACTTACTGTTCGCCAACACCCGTTTTCTTGCGAATGTTAACCGTTTCTTTACTCTTCCGTGTCTTCAAGTTCTTCCGTTTGGAAATGAAGTTTCTCTGCTAGCAAGGTAATCGTTACTTTAGATTTTGGTAAGATGTGTCCTGCTACGATTTCTTTGGCTAATGGTGTTTCTACTTCTTTCGTAATAAAGCGTTTCAATGGTCGAGCCCCGTATGCTGGTTCGTAGGCATTTTCAGCGATCCATGTTTTGGCTTCGTCGCTGATTGTTAGATGAATTTCTTGATAATCCAATCGTTTTGCCAATTGCGCCACCATTTTATCAACGATTCCTTTCACATTTTCAAGACTTAATGGTGTGAATAAAATCGTATCATCGATTCGATTTAAGAATTCTGGTTTGAAATGACCTCGAAGGATCGTTCTTACTTGTTCTTCTACTTCTTCAGGAATAGTGCCATCTGCTGACACTCCTTCTAATAACAGTTGAGAACCAATGTTGCTGGTCATGATAAGAACGGTATTTTTGAAGTCAACCACACGTCCTTTAGAATCAGTTAACCGCCCATCATCTAATACTTGTAACAAGATATTAAAGACATCTGGATGGGCTTTTTCGATTTCATCGAGTAAAACGATCGTATAAGGATTTCTGCGAACGGCTTCCGTCAATTGTCCGCCTTCTTCATAGCCAACATAGCCTGGAGGAGCCCCCACCAAACGAGATACGGCATGTTTCTCCATATACTCACTCATATCGATTCGCACCATGTGCTCTTCAGAATCAAATAAGTTTTCTGCTAAAGCTTTCGCTAATTCTGTTTTCCCAACTCCGGTTGGTCCTAAGAATAAGAAAGAACCTAGTGGGCGGTTTGGATCTTGCAATCCTGCTCGAGAGCGAATGACCGCATCACTGACTGCATCTACTGCTTCATCTTGTCCAATCACACGTTTATGCAATGTTTCGTTGAGCTTGATTAGTTTTTCTCGTTCCCCTTCCACTAATTTCGTGACTGGGATACCAGTTAAACGTCCAACCACTTGCGCAATTTCGTTTTCAGTAACTGATTCTTGAACCATTTTGATTTCACTGTCTTTAGCTTTTGCTTCCAATTCCTTTAATTCTTTTTCTAATTGAGGAATCGTTCCATGACGTAGGACAGCTGCCCGTTCTAAATCATAGTTGTTTTCTGCGTCTTCTAATTCATGTTTGGCTTTATCGATTTCCGCACGTTTAGAAGAAACACTATTGACTTCTTGTTTTTCAGTTTCCCATTGCATTTTCATCGAGTTTGCTTCTTCACGAAGATCAGCTAACTCTTCTTGTAGATTTTTCAAACGTTTTTTACTTGCATCGTCTGATTCTTTTTTCAATGCTGCTTCTTCGATCTCTAATTGCATCAAGCGACGAGTCACTTGGTCTAGCTCAGTCGGCATAGAGTTCATTTCTACTCGGATCGTTGCACTTGCTTCATCGATCAAATCAATTGCTTTATCTGGTAAAAAGCGGTCTGTGATATAACGGTCAGATAAAGTTGCAGCAGCGACTAATGCATTATCATGAATGTTGACTCCATGATGAATCTCAAAACGTTCTTTCAATCCTCGTAAGATACTGATTGTATCTTCTACTGTCGGTTCTTTGACTAAGACTTTTTGGAAACGTCGTTCTAATGCTTTATCTTTTTCCATATATTGACGATATTCATCTAATGTCGTTGCCCCAATCAAATGCAATTCACCTCGAGCAAGCATTGGTTTCAATAAATTTCCAGCATCCATGCTGCCTTCAGTTTTCCCTGCACCAACGATATTGTGGATTTCATCAATAAATAAGATGATTCGTCCATCACTTTTCTTGATTTCTTTCAGCACAGCTTTTAATCGTTCCTCAAATTCACCACGGAATTTAGCACCAGCAATCAATGCCCCCATGTCTAATGAAAAGATCGTTTTATCTTTTAAGTTTTCTGGCACATCTTTTCGTACGATACGTTGTGCTAACCCTTCTACAATTGCTGTTTTACCGACACCAGGTTCACCAATCAATACTGGATTATTCTTGGTTTTACGAGATAAGATACGGATAACATCCCGAATTTCTTCATCACGTCCAATGATTGGATCCATTTTCCCGCTTCTGACTTGTTGAACAAGATCTACGCCGTATTTTTCTAATGCTTTGTATTGTTCTTCTTGATTTTTAGATGTCACCTTTTCTCCTCCTCTCATGTCTTCGATATTTTTACGTAACTCTTTTTCTGATAAACCATTTTTGGTCAAATAAACCGTCAATGGATAATTTTTCAATTTCATCAAGGCTAAAATTACAATCTCTGTTGAAAGAAATTCATCGCCAAAACTTTCTCTTAACTGGTCTGCTTCATTTAATAAACGGAATAGATTTTGGCTTAGATTCTGACCATATTGGACGTTTCCCCCTGAAACTGTGGGATATTCATCTAATACACGATCTACTTCCTTTTCAAACGTATCAACATCCATTCCCGCATCAGTGTATAGATTGCGCCCAAAATGGTTTGGTTGTAAAAAAATCTTCCACAAATGCGCAATATCAATTTCTTGATGTTTTCTTGTGACAGCGATTTGTTGCGCTTCAGCAATCGCTTCTTGAAGCGTGGTTGTCATTTTTTCAATGTTCATTTTACTTACCTCCTGAATATAAAATTTCAATATTCAATATGATACATCTCGTTCCAATAAACATTATACCTCTTTGGTCAGTCTTGGTCAAAAGATAACCTCGCTTATTTTATCGAAAATAAGTGATCAAAAAAAACACAACAGAGCCAACTTGGATGGACTTACTGTTGTGTTTTAGATCTAATAAAATGACTCTATACAATCGCTGTAATAATCAATTTGATTCTTTTTTGTTGTTTTTTACATCTTGGATCTCTTGTTTTATTACCCTTCGACGATCAGCAATCACGTAGAATAACCCATAAATAAAAGGTAAGATAAATGAGCTAAACCGATACAGTAATAAAGAAGAAAAAGCATCTACGGTTCCCACAAGTGGTCTGAATAACAATAGATAGACAAATTCAAATGAACCGATTCCAGCTGGGGTAGGGATGACACCAGATAAAACTACCGCAAAACTGATAAATGAAAAGGTCAAGAGAAAGTCGATCGTGGGATGGTTTTCAACCAAAAAGAGATAGGGCATGATATACCAAAAAATAAGTTTGACCATATTCCAAAAATAGATGCGTAATAGAGCTGTTCGATCTTTGACAATTGTCTGGACAGTTTCTCTCAACGAATAGATTTGTGTATTACATGTATCTACCCAACTTCTGATGCGTTCACTTCGAAACAGTTTGTTTGAGATACTCACAAAGAAAATTTGTAGATTCAGACTCATTGAGACCATCAATAAAAAGGCAATGATCAGCCCAGTTAAAATAATGCCAGCAATAATGAACCAAATCATGTTTGGTCCTTTGGAATAAAATAAAGAGAACTGGATGATCAAACCAATGATCGCATAGGTAATCACGGCTAATTTATACATAATCATATGCAACGCAGTGACACCTGCACCTTGTGAGTATTTCATTCCTTTTTTATTATAAAAATAAATTTCTGAAATCAAAGTGCCTGTTCCAAATGAAACGATTCGATAAAATGCAATATAGCAAGACGTCCAAAAACCATCCCAAGTGGAAAATGTTGGTTCGAAAGGCTGGGCAATCTCTTTGATTGAACGCCCTTCTGCCACCTGATAGATCGTTCCTAACAAGAATGCCGCTACCAGAACGATAAAGCTTGTAGACAGCAATTCAGCGAAAATATCTGCAAAAGATTGGTTGATCAAATAATAAATAATGGCAAAAATTCCAATCAATAAGAATAGATTTAACGCTATTTTCGTTTTTGCACCTTTTGTCGCCATCAACTACTCCTTAATGAAAAAAATAAATCAACAGTAAATCCACTAATACACCCAGTACAAATCCTACTGTAAATTTCTTTTTTCTCGTTTTATGATGGAATACTTTACGAGAAATCAATCCGCCAATTCCACCGCCTAATAAACTAACAAAAATCAAATTATTTTCTGGAACGCGCCAACCGCCTTTTTTTGCTTGATACTTATCATACCCCATCAAACAAAATAAATATAAATTGACGATCACTAAATAAAACCACAAAGGATTGTGTAGTAAAGCTTCCATACGTGTTTTCCTCCACCTCTAGCACATCATTTTTGCTCTTCTTTAGGAGCAAAGACCGACAACCCTTTTTTGACTACGACTAATTCGATAGGCAGATTATCTGTCGTATCACCATCTGTACGAGTGCCAACTGATTTTTCCCGTGCTTGGATATTGATTTGACTAGCAGTCAAATAATTGATACCTGGGACAGAGTAAATTTTTCCTTTGATTAAACGAGGCAAATAAAAAACAAATCGAAAAATATCTAAAGATGGGATGATTGTGACATGAAACATACCATCATCGGGTGAAGCTGAATCATCAAAATTCGTATAACCACCTACTGAGTTAGACATTGTGACTGTCAATAATTGTGTTTTTCCTCGCCAATGTTCTTTTTCTGTTTTGATATCTAAATGATACTTTCTCTTTTTTAATAATAACTTGATGAACCGTTTGATAAAAATCCAAGAACCATATTTTTGCTTTTCTTTTTGACTGATCCAAACAGCTGTATCTGCCAGTATACCGATCGTTAAAGTTGAGATAATGACTTCATCATTGACTTTTCCATAATCGATTTGACGGATTTGTCCCTCTAAGATAATGTCTGCAGCTTTTTCCTTTTCTAATGGAATACCGAGAACACGGGCTAAATTATTGACTGTTCCTCCTGGTAGTAGTCCTACTTGATAATGCTCAAGTTTATCTTGAAAAGCCTGTACAATATGATGGATCGTACCATCGCCTCCGATTACGATCAAGGTATCTGCGTGCGTTTCTTCAGCTTTTTTGACTAATGTCTCATGCTTGATCGAAGGACCTGTTTCCGTTAGATTGATGATTAGTTCTGGTCGTTTCTTTAAGGCATATTCTTTAAACCAGCTTGCTAATTTTTCACCTTCATCTTGTCCTGAGCTTTGATTATAAAAAACTAGCAATTTTTCCATTTCTTTCTTCCTCCCATTTTTACACAAAAACCAAGGGGTCAGACGTTCCATTGTTGGAATACGCCCACCCCCAGCTAAAAGGATAGATCCACTTCGTTCACTTACTTGATCCATCCACGTTCCTATTTGATTTTATACGTTTGTATTCAATTCTGCAATTTTTACAATCACATCTGTTGCTTTTTCCATCACTTGCAGAGAAACAAACTCAAATCGGCCGTGCATATTTTCGCCACCTGCGAACAAATTAGGTGTTGGAATGCCTAGATAAGAAATTTTTGATCCATCTGTTCCACCTCGTACTGGTTCAATCACAGGCTCGATTTCTAAATCGATCATCGCTTGTTTTGCTAATTCAACAATGCTCATATCTTTTTCAATAATTTCTCGCATATTATAGTACTGATCATACATATCAACTTTCACGCGTGTCTGATCGAAGCGACTATTTAGTTTTTCTTGGATTTCAGTAATTTTCGCTTTCCGTGCTTCAAATTTTTCTCGATCGTGGTCACGGATAATATAACTCATAGTTGCTTCTTCGACATTTCCATTTAATCCCATCAAATGGAAGAACCCTTCATAACCTGTCGTTTTTTCTGGGACTTCATCTGCTGGTAGTTGATTATGGAAGTCTATCGCTAATTGTAATGCATTGATCATCGTATCTTTGGCTGTACCAGGATGGACATTTTTTCCTTGAATTGAAATATTAGCCTGAGCTGCGCTGAATGTTTCATATTGCAATTCGCCTAAAGGTCCACCATCAACGGTATAGGCAAAATCAACATCAAACTGCTGGACATCAAATTTATCTGCTCCTACCCCAATCTCTTCATCTGGTCCAAAAGCTACTTTGATCTCACCATGAGGGATAGTTGGGTTTTTCAGCAGAATTTCCATTGCGGTCATAATTTCAGCGATCCCAGCTTTATCGTCCGCACCTAACAACGTACTGCCATCAGTTGTGATCAATGTGTGTCCTTCGTAGTTTTTCAAATTAGGGAAGTCTTTGGTATTTAATGTATAATGTTCTTCACTATCTAGAACAATCGTTGATTCCCCATCGTAGTTCTCAATGATTTGTGGATTAACATTTACTGCATTGAAATCTGCGGTATCCATGTGGGCAATGAAACCGATCGAGCGAACTTTCTTTTCAATGTTACTTGGCAATGTTCCTATAACAAATCCATTTTCTTCATTGTAAAATACATTGGTTAGTCCTAAATCTTCTAATTCCTTTTTTAAGACTTGCGCAAAAGCGACTTGTGTTTGTGTCGAAGGAGTCGTTTGACTACTTTCATCAGATCTGGTTTCAGTCTTAACATAGCGTAAAAAACGTGGTAAAAGATTTTCGTACATACAACAGCTCTCCTTTAGTTAAATTGAAATGGGTTCGTATCCGTTTCTGAAACAAAGAAATCAACGGTCCAATTTTCTTCTTGTTTCCATTTCTCAAATTTTTCGACAAACTTTTCTTTACATAAAGATTCAATATAATGACCTGGATCAATCGCAATCAAGCCTGCACTTTGCATATCTTGAGCTGTGTGGTAATAGATATCTCCAGTAATATAAACATCCGCTTTTTGAGCTAATGCATAAGGATAGAACTTTTCGCCACTACCACCACAAATGGCGATTCTTTTAACAGTGCTCTTTGTATGAGTTGGACGAACAACTCGTAGCCCTTCTAATTGGAAGACTTCTTTTACTTTAGATACAAAGGTATCTAAATCAAGCGCTTCTGGTAATTCTCCGATTCGACCGATCCCCCAGGTTTGAGTCGGTTCGTCAATTGAAAACAAATCAAATGCTACTTCTTCATAAGGATGGACACGATACATAGCTGATAACACTTTTTCCTCACGGTCTTCAGGAAAAATCACTTCCACTTTAGCTTCTTCTACCTTTTCTAGTTGGCCCTTTTTACCAATTGCGGGATGTGCCTGTTCATTCGGTCGAAAACGACCTTCGCCAATACTGGTAAAACTTGTATAATCGTAATGACCTTGTTCACCCGCACCAGCCTCAGCTAAAGCCTTACGTAATTTGTCAGCGTCTTCGATCGGTACATAAACAGCTAGTTTTTTGTAATGCCTTGTATGTGTCTTTAACAAATAATTTTCGACATTGATTCCTAACGCTTCACAAAACCAATCATTCAATCCATCCTCGATAATATCCATATTGGTATGTGCTGCATAGACAGCAATATCATGTTTTAATAAATCAGCATACATTTTTTCTTGTGGATGATCCGTTGTTAATCGTTTAATTGGTCGAAAAATGGGAGGATGTTTGGCAATTAACAAATCAACCTTTTTTTCGATAGCTTCTTGCACAACTTCTGGACGAACATCTAATGTCATCATTATGCGTTGAATCGGTTTATTTAATGTTCCGAGGTGTAGCCCCACAGGATCTCCTTCTTCAGCCAACCATTGAGGACAATATTCTTCAAATTTGCGAATAAATTCATTACCGTTGATCACCATTAAGCTAAAACCTCCTCGATCATCTGAATTTCTTTTTTTATCGCTTCAACACGTTCTTCTTGGTTCTGTGCTTGTGCCAATTGTTTTAAAATCGCTTGTCTTTGTTTTAATTCTCTTTGCCATTTCTTTTGGAAGACCACTGTTTTTCCTTGCAATAAAAATGGACCAAACAGAATCTCTTCCTCATTATAGATATGCTTCGTCGGTGTTTTTTCAGCTACAATGATTTCATAGATTTTTTTGTTTTCCTCTAAAATCTCTTCTGCAATGATTTGATAGTGATTATCTTGCAACCATTTTCTCACTGCTTGCTCGCCAATATTTGGTTGGAGAATCAAACGCTCCTTCCCTGTTAAACGATGTTGTTTGGCGCCTGCTTCTAAAATATCTCGAATCAAAGCCCCACCCATACCAGCAATCGTGATCGCATTGATCTGATCTGTTGGCTCAATCGCATCTAATCCGTTAGCTAAACGAACAACGATCCGCTTTTCTAAACCATTTTTCTGTACTTGTTTTTTTGCTGACTCATAAGGGCCTTTCACCACTTCGCCAGCTACAGCAAATTCAATTTTATCCTTTAACATTAATGCAACTGGCAAGTAAGCGTGGTCAGAGCCAATATCTGCTAAAAACGCTCCTGTTGGGACATGTTCTCCCACTAATGCTAAGCGTTTCGATAAATCTAAGTGGTTCATACCTTCACTCCTTCCCCCTCATTATAACATTTTCCCTATAAATGAAGGAGATTTGAAAAAGAAAAATTTCAAATCTCCTGATGAGCTATTTGCTTTTACGAAACGTTTAACACTGACTATTCAATAACTCTTACCTCAACGATCGAATTACCAGGAATTTGCGGAGGGATTGACATTGTCATAATTGGTTTTTCTTTTAAAGTAAACTTGATCTCGTCACCTTTTTGAAAAGATTCCTTACCTCCGACTAATTGATCATTCAAAACATTTAGTGTTACACCATCATTATCAAAAGAGGTTCCAATATTCTCGGGGTCTTCGATTTCATCTACATTGACCACTTTGATTTGAATGGTATCATCGACTGAATCATCAATACTTTCAATTTCACCCTTAAAAATACTTTGTCCTTCGTTAGAAGAATCCTTCGCTTTAGTCGTTGTTTCCGCACTAATCGAATCGATCGATGCCTCATTTTTATCTCCATTACCACAACCTGTTAGCGAAAAAAGTAACCCTGTCGCCAACAAACAAGAAAAAATCACTTTCATATCTTTATCCTCCGGCTAATTATTTACATTACTTCAATTGATGATCGTTCTTTGACTTTTTATTTAGTTGACGATAAATCAATACATTCTGTTTTTAGTCGTTCAATTTTGTTTTTGATACTTGTTCATCAGAAATTTATGGTTGTCTTTTTTCGTTACCATGATGACTATTGATCAGGCATAAGCTTCTGTAATCATCACTCTATCCAGTATGACACCACTTTTGTAGCTTGTTACGATCAATAAAAGTGGCGTTAAGTATGAATTCAGATACACTTTCATCTCAAATTATGAGTTTCTTGAATAACTAAGTGAACATCGAGAGTCATTGAAAAGAGAATTATTTGCATTGCTTATTTTCCTACCCATCAAAGCAATAGGCAGGAAATAGGGCAATAACTAATTCAGCAAAAGGCTTTCTCAATCACATATTCTAATCCTACTAAGGCTAAAATTATGACTTCTATGCTTTCTCTTTTCGCTAGCCATTTCTTCGATTGCGTCCAGTCATTTCAATTTCTTTCGTCAAGTAACGGATTCGTTCCATGATTCGTTTGGCTTTCAATGGTTCTTCATCTCCACGCTGCGTCACAGCAAGATGTTGTTCCAATTCATTCATTGTAAAATTAGATGAGAAAAAGGTTGGCAGTTGCTCTTGCATTCGATATTGCAAAATCACACCAAAGACTTCATCTCTGATCCAACTACTCATTGCATCGGCGCCAATGTCATCCATCATTAAAATGGGTGAACGTTTGACCGCATCTAGTTTTTCTGCGACTTGATCTTTTCCAATCGCTTGTTTCATTTCAACAGCAAAAGTCGGAAAATGGACAAGTGTAGTTGTAAAGCCTTTAATGGCTAGTTCTCTGGCAGTCGCCCCTAAAAGATAGGTCTTTCCTATTCCAAAGCTGCCAACTAAATAAAGTCCTTTGTGATATTCTTTGGGACTTGCACTATAATTTTCCACAAAGTCTAGTGCTTCAAAACTTGCATAGCTCCGTCCATCGGTACGCTCAAAATTATTGAAAGAAGCATCTTGGATATCTTTTGGCATATCGACAGCTTTGATCCGGTTCCTAATTTCTTCTTGTCTTTTCTTCGCCAATAAGGCTTCTGTTGGAACATAAGTCACATCGACATAATGAAAATTCAAGGTTAGCTTGGGCTCATAGCCAGGAGCGATCATCGTAGGATCATTTTTTTGGTATTTTCGTTTTTCTTGGACAAATTCATATAGTTTTGCATAACTTTTTTCGATATCTGCTTGTGTTAATTCATCTTTGTGATCCGCCAAAAAGGCTTGCACATCTGGATCGTTGAGGACTTCTTCGATCATTTCAGCAAATTTTTGTTGATAATTTCGCTGGCTGATGATCCGCTTTAATTCTTTTCCTACATCTTCCATTAGCTATCTCCCTCCTTCTTGGCAAAATATTCTTTGAATCGTCGTTCGATCTCCGCTTTTTTCTCACTACTGATTTTTTTCTCTTCTTTTGGCTGGTTGACCCAATCTGGTAGTTTCTCACGACGAACGTTTCGACGATTAGTTGAATAATTCTGGTTCGTATTTTTAGTATTTTGTTTGCCTTTGCTATTGGTTTTCCGAATATGTTCAATGGCTTCTTCTGGGGTCATGATCTTTTTTTGTGCCCATTCGTTAGCGATCGTGTTGACAAAGCTTGCGGTTAAGCTAGGACGATCTTTGATTACTAAGACATAATTGATCAGGATATTGATCAAACTATTCGACAATCCCGATTGTGAAACTAAATCCTGTAAAAGCCAAGTTTCTTGTTTTGAGACATAGCCGCCTTTTGCTTGTTTCAGTGCCTCTAAGTATTTCATTGGCGGAATGCTTTTGGCTTCGTTCACTAACTGTAGTGTCGCATTTGTCAGAGCAGTTGCTTCCTTAGGTGTCTCATTCTGATTGGCAGAGGTTGCTTCTTCTTTTTGATTAGTCAATGTATTTGTTCGCTTCGTCTGTTGGTTCACCAATACGATGCGTTGAAGCTCTTTGACAGATACTGTCTGCTCAGAAAAATCATACGCTTGTACGACCCATTCACCTAATGTCAACTCATCCACGCCATAAAGTAAATGATACATTGTTAACTGTTCCTTCAATGATTCATCTAGATTCATGATATGTTTTTTTGCCAACCAATCTGTCAAAAAGCGCCAATCAAGAGTGGATTGTTCCATGGACTTCCCCAGATCAGTTGATTTGGTTGTAAATGACTGTTGGTTTTCCTCGAGTTTCTCTTGATCTGCAGCATATGTTTTTTCATTAAAGTGATATACTTCTAAAAATTTCTTCGTGATCTTTTGATAATCATTCGTCGAAAAATGTTCCGGCTGAAACAGTTGGATCAACTGATCAAAACGCCGTTGACCGACTTTTTCTAATAGCAGAAAAGACAATAATGTATCTTTAAAAAATGCTAACGGTTCAATTGGCTCAAGTAACTCATAAATAAAACATCCCCCTAAGCTAGGGTCTTCTTTGAAAAAAACTTCTAAAAGTCCGATCCCTTCTAGTTTTTTTCGTGCTTCATAAAGCTGAGGAATACCACAATTCAAGCTACTTAACAGATCAGCATGTAATCCTTCCGGTCCAACGCCTTTTTGTAAAGGAATTTCTGATAGTAAGGTAAAATACAAACTCAAAGCTTCACTGCCGATTAATGGCTGGTAGAGATAAAGTAATGAGGATTTCCCTTCTTCTCTTAGCGGATAGCTTTTTCTTCCTTGGTAGATATTTTTAGGTTGAAGCTCTTTCCATGCGTTATCCAAGGAATTTGGCCTCCTTTTATGACTTGATTTTATTTCTGATTTATTCGTTGTTTTCTTTATGATTCTCTTTATGATTCTCTTTATGATTCTCTTTATTATTTTCTTTTGCTTTATCAACGATGTCTTGTAATTCTTTTAAAAACACCGACATATCTTTAAATTGACGATAAACACTGGCAAAACGGATATAAGCAATCTCATCTAAATTGACCAGATCTTCCATCACGTATTCTCCGATCAACGTCGTCGATACTTCATTTTCACCAAGACTTCGCACCCGATTTTCAACATGATTTACGATTTGCTCCATTTGTTCCATCGCAACTGGTCTTTTTTCTGCTGAACGGATTAATCCTCTTAAAATCTTGTCACGATTAAATTCTTCCCGTTCCCCATTTTTTTTGATCACTAATAAAGGTGCTGCTTCAATTCTTTCAAATGTTGTAAAACGAAAAGAACAGTTTTCGCACTCTCGTCTTCGACGAATTGCTCGACCATCATCCGCTTGTCGACTATCAATCACTCGGGAATTGTTATGTTGACATCTAGGACATCTCATTATTTTCACCTCTTAATCTGAAATTTTTCTGATATACATTCATTTAATATATTGAATCAATTTATATAGTATTGATTCAACGAACATTCAAAGGATAAATTTTCACTCGATAATAGTTACGTAAATAATTACGTATGAAACAATATTTTTATGATTCACTCCTGCTTTTCATAAAAAAAGTTTCACACATGTAACTAGTTGTATTATAACATGAAACAATTCTTACAGGCGACTCTCCTGTATAAAAAACCTCGTTAGAAGAACCTTTTTTTCAATCGATTGATCGAAATTGTTCCAAAGCAAAACAATTAGGCTTGACTTTCGAGAAAACTGCATGTAAAACAGTGCTTCTTAAAAACTTCTTTCAGGTGCATACTTCAAAAAAACAGAGAGTGAGACAAAACTTGTCTCACTCTCTGTTTCAACAGTCTAAGTTATACCCATTAAAGTTTTTCTTCAATCCCTGTATAATGTTTCATTCGTTGTTCATCGATTTTTTGTTGTTCAGGAATATGATCGGATTCTGGTAAAGGTGTTTTTTTGTGTGTTGGATCATCTTTTTTTCGTTCTTGTGTCAGATTTTGCTCCTTGGCTTCTTTTTCTGCTTGTTGGTCTTCTAATTCATCGACTCTGGCTTTGTAGCGTTCATCATTTTCTTTTGCAGCTTCTGATTGTGCCCGTCCTTCATCTACCAGTTCATCTTTATTCAAGATCTCTCCTAGTTTTTCTTTTGCAGAACCGACTACTTTATCTTTTTGATTTTTAAAAGTCCCCATACCAATCCCCCTCTTTTCTTTATATTCAGCATAGCAAACTATCTAAATATACTCAAAGAAATCGATTGTTGAAGTCCGAGAGCCAACGTTCGATTTGACAAGTCAGTTCATCCTTACTACCGGAATTGTCAAAAACGATATCTGCTAATTTTTTCTTTTCTTCAATCGGCATCTGGCTTTGTATTCTTTTCTTTGCTTCGTCCAGTGTCAATTGATTTCTTTTCATCAAACGTTGCAATTGAATTTCTTCTGGAAGGTAAACGACTGCTACAGCATCCATTTCCTGTTCATAATGACCTTCAAATAATAAAGGGATATCAACGACAACTAAAGGATAATTTGCTTTTTGTTGCTTAATCTGTTCCGTAATCGCTTGACGGATAAATGGGTCTAATAAGCGATCAAGTTTTTGTCTTTGTTCTGTCGAATCGAAAATAATCTTGGCTAAAGCTACTCGATCAAGCGTGCCATCTTCTTGAAGGATTTCTTCCCCAAATTCTTGAACGATTGCCGCCAATCCGAGAGTCTGAGGTTGGACGACTTCACGGGCGATGATATCTCCATCGATCATCGGGATTTGGTGACGGCTAAAAACAGCTGCTGCAGTGCTTTTCCCAGTAGCAATTCCACCAGTTAAGCCTAAGACATAGCCTACTTGCTGATTTTTAGTCTTTGGCAATTTGGACAATAGTGCGTCCCCCTTTGCGCTACTTTTGTTTTGACGATCGGTGTATGACAACGAACACATGGCTGACCAGTCTGGCCATATACATGTAAAGCCACTTGAAAGTTACCTGACTCACCTAACGCATTGAGATAACTCCTGATCGTCGTTCCGCCAGCCTCGATTGCCCGAGACAACACGTCAATAATTGCTTTTCGTAACAACTCTGCTTCTTTGGGCTTCAATGTATCCGCTGGCTGTTCTGGATGGATCTTCGCTTCCCAAAGCGCTTCATCCACATAGATATTTCCTAGGCCTGTTACTAACTTTTGATCCAATAATAATGGTTTGATTGCTTTATGGGATTTTTGTAGACCTAAACGAAAGCCGTCCAGTAAGAATGCATCTGGTGACGGTTCGGGACCGAGTTTCATGATGCCTTTGTATGCATCACTCGCTCCTTTTTCAACTAATGTCATTCGTCCAAATTTACGTACATCATGGTATCGGAGTTGGCTACCATCTTCAAAGAAAAAAATGACATGCGTGTGTTTATCGATCGGTTCATTTTTTTCAACAAATTGGTATTTTCCTTCCATACGTAAATGTGAGATCAATTCATAATGAGTCAAACGAAAAATTAAAAACTTGCCTCTTCGATCAATAGCCAGAATCTCTTCGCCAACTAACGAAGCTTCAAAGATTGCTGTTTCTGGTTGTTCAATGATTCTTGGCCATAAGACTTGGATTTTTTGGATTTTCTTTCCAACGACTAAACGAGACAAGCCTTTTCGTACAGTTTCTACTTCTGGTAATTCTGGCATGTTTTCACCTTCGACTTATTTGCTTTTTTATCTATTTATTGAGCAGATCGGTTCAATAGTGGCAATCAGCTATTTCGCTTCATACCACGTCTTCCCCCAACTACTATCTGTAATCAATGGTACGTGTAAGGACACGGCATGTTCCATGACTTCACTTACTAATTTGTCTAATCGTTCTAATTCTGTTTCTGGCACTTCAAAAACCAATTCATCGTGTACTTGTAACAACATGGTTGCTGATAGTTTTTCTTCTTTTAAGCGTTTATCCAACTCGATCATCGCGATTTTAAGAATATCAGCGGCACTTCCTTGGATTGGGGTATTGATTGCTGTTCTTTCAGCAAAAGAACGTATATTATAATTTCGTGAATTGATATCAGGCAAATAACGTCTGCGATGGTAAAGAGTTTCGACAAATCCTTGTTCCTTCGCTTCACGAACGATACGTTCCATATATTCTTTGACTCCAGGATATTTTTCAAAATACGTATCAATATACTGTTGTGCTGCTTTTCTTGTAATCCCAAGGTTTTGTGATAAACCATAGTCAGAGATGCCATAAACGATCCCAAAATTGACTGCTTTTGCTTGACGACGCATATTTGGTGTAACATCTTCTGCTTTTTCAATCCCGAAAACACGCATAGCAGTACTTGCATGGATATCTTGTCCTTCAAGAAAGGCTGCTTTTAAATGTTCATCATTCGAGATATGAGCTAAGACACGCAATTCGATTTGTGAATAGTCAGATGAATAAATCAACCAGTCTTTTTCTCTAGGCACAAACGCTTGGCGAATCTTTCGCCCTTCATCTAAGCGGATAGGAATATTCTGTAAATTAGGATCTACTGAACTTAAACGCCCTGTTTGAGTCAATGTTTGAACATATCTGGTATGGACTTTTCCATCGGATTGAATGACTTTTAACAAACCTTCTACATAAGTTGACTGGATCTTGGCGATTTGGCGATACGTCAAGATGTCATCCACGATTGGGGCTTGTTCTCTTAATTGTTCTAAAACATCGACCGCAGTGGAATAGCCTGTCTTCGTTTTCTTGATCACCGGTAACCCCATTTTTTCAAATAAAATAACCCCTAATTGTTTTGGTGAGTTTAAATTGAAGGATTCACCAGCCTCTTGATAGATTGTTTCCTCAATCTCTTTCAATCGATTGGAGAATTCGATTTTCATTTCTTGTAAACGAGAAGCATCAACTTTGATACCAGTGATTTCCATTTCAGCTAAGATGATTGAAAGGGGTAGTTCCATCTCACGGAACAAGGCCATTTGGTTTTTTTCTGTTAATTCTTGACTTAACTTAGGTGTTAAAACATTAATGGCAGATACTTTTCTGGCAAGGTGGGCAAAAAATACTTCTTCCTCTTCCGGTAATCCTTTTTTTGCCCCTTTTCCATAAATTGCTTCATCTGACTGCACTTCATGATAGCCATAATGGGCAGCGATTCCTTCAATATCCGTACTTTTCTCATTTGTATCAAGCAAGTAGGCACCAAGCAAGACATCAAAATCGATCCCTTTTGTTTTCGTGGCATAACGATTTAAAGCCACATAAGTCCGTTTGGCATCATAGACTTTTTTCAACCGTGTTGGATCAGCTAGCCAAGCACAAAAAGCTTCGTTCTCAAATAACGCTAGATCATTCGTAACATAAATTTTTTGTTTCGTCCCCCAAGCTACACCCACGATATCTTCTGTATGGTAATTGTCTCCCATCATCTCCACATATAAAGCCATGTCAGTCGTGAACATGTCCTCATGGTATTCATGGACTACTTCAAATAGGATATCTTCAAGTTCTACTTCTTCCTCAACAAGGTCCAGCTTTGCCAGAAATTGTTTAAATTCCATTTCTTTATAAAATGGCACCAATTTCTCTAAGTTTTTCCCTTCATATTTTAATGAATCAATTGAGACTTCAACTGGCGCATCTGTATTGATCGTCGCTAATTGTTTGGATAAGAAAGCTTGTTCTTTATCATTGATCAAATTTTCTTTCATTTTGCTTTGTTTCATTTCATCAATATGCTCATAGATCCCTTCAACGGATCCATATTGTTTTAACAATTTGATTGCTGTTTTTTCGCCGATTTTCGTCACACCAGGAATATTGTCTGAAGCGTCTCCTGCCAAACCTTTCATATCAATGATTTGATTTGGCGTCAACCCATCATATTTTTCAGCCACATGTTCAGGTGTGTAACTTTCGATATCACTCACACCTTTCACCGTAATGTCTACTTTGATTTCATTACTAGCTAATTGAGTCAGATCTCGATCACCAGATAAAACAACGACATCAAATTCTTCTTTATTGACTTTTTCGGCTAATGTCCCAATGATGTCATCCGCTTCATAATTAGGTAATTCATAGTATTGGACACCTAGTCCTGTGAGTAATTCACGAATGTAAGGCATCTGTTCTTTAAATTCTCCAGGAGTTTTTGAACGGCCACCTTTGTATTCTGCATACATCTCGGTTCTAAATGTCGTCTTTCCTGCATCGAATGCAACTAATACATGAGTAGGTTGCTCTTTTTGCATCACATTTTCAAACATCGTGTTAAAAGCATAGATCGCATTTGTATGCAACCCATTTCTATTTTTAAACCGTTCTAATGAATTGTGTAAAGCAAAAAATGCGCGAAAAGCAACACTATTTCCATCTACAAGTAATAATTTATTTTTTGTCATCTGCCTAACTCCTTACTGTAAAGTTCTTATTTATTCTAACAAAGAATACTGAGGAAAGCGAAAAGAAAAACGCAAATTAACCACTTTACTGGACAAAAAAGAGTGAAAAGACTCAATGCTTTTCACTCTCATAATTATTGTTCAACTGAACGATCCATTCAATCGCTTAATTGTTACGTCCGAAAATTCTTAAGAATGCTAAGAACAAGTTGATAAAATCAAGGTATAGTTGCAATGCCAAGAAAACGGCGATTCCACTGTGTGCTGTCCCATTTGATTCTATATAGATTGACCGGATCTTTTGGTTGTCATATGCGGTAATTCCTGCGAAGATCACGACTAAAAGAAGAGAAATAAACAACTCTACAGCGCTACTTCGTAAGATAAAGACATTTAAGACCATGGCAATAATGACACCAATCAATGCGGCCATTCCGGCACGGCCGACACCTGTCAAATCTTTTTTAGTAACCAAGCCTACAACGGACATCCCTAAAAACATTCCAGTTGCTGTAATAAACGCTCTGGTAATGCTACCGATATCATACATCGCTAATGTGACAGCTAACGTCAGTCCATTCAAGAGCGAATACGCAATAAAACCACCAATAGCTAAACTTGGGTTTTTAGCTGCTTTAACGCCCAATACAACTACTAAAATCAACTCTACGATCCAGAGACCCATAAAGCCTAATGGGAAATTATTGATGAACGAGAAAACTTGTTGAGGATATACTTGTAATGCGAGATAAGAGATAATCGCACTTAATGCTAGACCTCCTCCTAGATAACCATAGACCTTAGCATAGAAGCGATTCAGTCCTGTTGAAATAGTACCTTGATTATTCATATGTTTCACCTTCACTTTCAAGAGTAATCTCTAATTCTGGTTCGACCGGTGGCTGAACCATCACTACTGCATCCAATACCCGATTTTCTTCGCTATTGTTTGCTTCGACAGAGATTGTCACGACATTTTTCATTTTGTCTACTTTGATAATATCAAACTGAAAAGTCAATGTTTGATAATGGAAAACTGGCTCAATAAAATTGACAGAAAAATTGACTACATGAGACCCAGGACCTGGCAAATGTTTTGAAATTGCACTGGTGATGATGCCCATCAACATGACAGAAGGCACAATCGGTTGTTGGTATTCCGTGTGTTTCGCAAAATCATGTTGGATGTAGAGTGGATTCGCATCATTTGTTAGTCCTAAATACAATAACAACTGATTGTCTTCAATCGATTCAGTTAAAGACAACGAGTCCCCTTCCTCCAGTTCATTGATGGTTTTTCCTAATTTACGTGGTTTACTTATGTTCAAGTTAGTAACCCTCCAGTTTATATATTGATCACTTCTTATTGTATCAAAACAGTCCAAAAAGGCAAGTTACACTGATTAAAACAAGAAAATATTAACGAAACTGAAAGAAGACAGCGATGTTGATTCCTCTTTTGAAAACCAGAAAAATCAAAAAATCTCTACCTGTTAAGTTTCATTCTTTAACAGATAGAGACTGCTTTACAATCGACTACTTAAAAAAATAGATTACAATACATTCTTTGTCGTACTACTTAATAATTTTTCATACGCTTGTTCAAATTTTTGAACGTCCCCTGCACCCATAAAGATAATGACAGCATCGTGGAAATCAAGTAAAGGAGAAACATTGTCTTCTTTGATCACTTGACCACCTTTTTTGATTTTATTGCCAAGATCTTCAATTTTGACATCGCCCTGTTCTTCTCGAGCAGAGCCAAATATATCACATAGGTAAACTTTATCTGCAAGATCTAGTGCTTCTGCAAACTCATCCATCAAAGCAATTGTGCGGGTAAATGTATGAGGTTGGAAAACTGCAATGATTTCTTTATCAGGGTACTTTTGTCGAGCCCCATCGATTGTTGCTTTGATTTCAGCTGGATGATGAGCATAATCATCTACAACTGTCATATCAGCTACGATTTTTTCGCTGAAGCGACGTTTTACACCGGGGAATGTTAACAATTCTTTCGCTACTTCTTCTTGGTCTAGTTTTTCAAAATAAGCAACTGCGATCACGCCTAATGCGTTTAATATATTATGTTTGCCAAAAGCAGGAACAGTGAAATGTCCCACAAATTCATCTTTGTGGTAAACATCGAAAGCTGACCCCGTCGTTGTGCGTTCGATATTCCGAGCTTGGATATCATCGTCTTCAGAAACACCATAATAATAGATCGGAACATCTGCTTCTAATTTTCTTAAGTAAGCATCATCTCCATAGGCAAAGATCGCTTTTTTCACTTGATTTGCCATTGATTGAAATGCGGTAAACACATCGTCAATACTTGTATAATAATCTGGATGATCAAAATCAATATTTGTCATGATAACATAATCAGGCGAATATGCTAAGAAATGGCGACGATATTCACAAGCTTCAAATGCAAAAAATTCTGCTTCGGGATCGCCATGTCCTGTGCCATCACCAATTAAATAACTTGTTGGACGAATGCCAGTCAACATATGTGAAAGTAATCCTGTCGTACTCGTTTTACCATGTGAACCAGTCACTGCAATACTCGTGTAGTTTTGGATAAAGTCGCCAATAAAGTCATGATAACGAACAACTTCTAATCCCAACTCTTTCGCTCTTTGAATCTCCTCATGCGTATCTGGGAAAGCATTACCAGCAATGATCGTCATTCCAGGTTGAACATTCTCTGCATCAAAAGGCAAAATTTTGATATTTGCTTTTTCTAAATCCCTTTGTGTAAAGAAATATTTTTCGATATCTGATCCTTGTACTGGTAACCCTTGCTCGTGTAGGACAAGTGCCAATGAGCTCATTCCTGATCCTTTAATACCAACAAAATGGTATAATTTATTTTGATTTTCCATTTGAATCCTCTTCTCTTAAATATCATCCATTATTTTGTTTTCTATTACAACACGTTCCTCATTATCATATAAACCTAAAAAAATTTCAACCAAATATATTTGAAGAGGTTACTTACTTGAAAAATCGTTCAAATTTAAAAACTGGCTAACGCTCTCGTTTGGTCTACTAGGGATGATTTTCTCATGAACGCAAGAAAGTTCCTGAAACAGAAGAACGGATCCGTTGATAGGCTGACCAAACTTTTTGTGGGATGTCCACATGATTCATATAATTTTTCCCATTGGGTCCATAGCCCTGCTCATCATCCTTCAAACGAACCATTTCTCCTAAAACTAACGCATAGAAATAATCTTTCGACCATTGATCGTTCAACTCTGGCTGAGAAAAATGTAACTCTTCCGCTAGTTCAATTAATTGGGGAACAAATGGGACATAGTTACACCATTCTACTCCTGTGCCTTTCCAGACCTTCTCAAAAGTTGCTCTGGTACGTCGCTGTAATGTTGGATCATTCATAAGAAAAATCCGTTCAGGTAGAGCGCCCTTTTTTTGAAGGATCGTCAAGGCATGTTGTGCATTTTCCCCAGAGTTCGTCGAGGTTGTTTCTAAAATGAATCTTTCAGTTGGAATGTGGTATTTTTCTGTTAAGTAACGAAAACACATCTCACTTTCACTGAGTCCATCCTCAAATAAAACCCCTTGCTTTGCAAAATTTTGGCGAAGCACCTTAGTAGCATGTCCGATTCCTCCGACTAGAAAGATTTGCTGCACTTGTCCTTGCAAATACAGTTCAGCTGCCTTATCAGCAAGAATCGGTAAGCCATTGCCTGCTAGAATCACTATTGGTGCCGAATCATTTGTTCTTTGATCACTTGCATCAGCCAAAAAAGATAGCAAACAATTCCAATCTTTCAATTGTTCCCCTTGATTCGTCATGAGCTTCTTTCTCCTTTTTAAGATTTTTTACTTACTGGAAAGCTGTTCATTTGGCATTTTATCCAGTGTTTCCTTCCAAATCAAATGCCCTCGACATTTCCCGCAAACATAGCGTTTGGTATCGATTTTTCGTTTGCGGTAAATATCGGTTGTACAACTAGCACACTGATACCATTCAATTTTAGTCGTTTTCTTAGCAGAAAGAGCAGGAGCGTATCTTAAACCACCCGTTTTTTTTAGTAAAGCCTTAAAATCAGCATCTCGATGACGATAACCTTTATTAGCTAAATGCAAATGATAATGACATAATTCATGTTTAATGATTGCAACTTTTGTCGCTTCATCCACTTCTTGAAACATCTTCCAATTAAAATCTAAATGATGGTCGTTTAAGTGATAACGTCCCCCTGTAGATCGCAAACGAGAATTGAATTTTGCTTGATGCTTAAAGGGCAATGAAAAACTATCTAGCGAGATTTTTTCAACGAGTTGCTGCAATTCGATTTCTGTCACTTTATTTCGCCTCATAAGGGGAAAGCATCGTTAAACTGATTCTTCCTTTATTGACATCAACAGCTTCAATCCAAACTGTTACAACATCGCCTACAGAAACGACATCAGTAGGATGTTTAACAAATTTTTTACTTAATTTAGAAAGATGAACTAATCCGTCTTGCTTTACACCGATATCAACAAACGCACCAAAGTCAATTACATTCCGTACAGTCCCTTTCAACTCCATCCCTGGTTTCAAATCTTCCATACTTAAAACATCTGAACGCAAGAGTGGGGCTGGCATTTCATCCCGCATATCTCTACCAGGTCGGGTTAACCCTTCAAGAATATCAGCTAACGTTTCTTCTCCTACAGATAATGTTTTGGATAAATGAGTGGAAGAAAGTTGAGATAGGGTTTCGATTGCTTCTTTTTTACCTAATGCTTTCTCTGATAACCCGTTGCTTTTTAGAATTTCTTTTGCAATTGGATAGCTTTCCGGGTGAATGCCTGTATTATCAAGAATGTTTTTCCCACCTGGTACACGGATAAACCCGATCGCTTGCTCATAAGCCTTTGGTCCTAAGCGAGGAACTTTTTTCAATTGCGCTCGCGTCTCAAACGCACCATTTTCTTCTCGATAAGTCACAATATTTTGAGCAGTTGTTTTATTCAAACCAGAGATGTGTTGCAATAATTGAGGGCTTGCAGTATTAACATCCACACCCACTTGATTGACCACAGTTTCTACTACAAAATCTAATTGTTCCGCTAAACGTTTTTGAGAAACATCATGTTGGTATTGTCCAACTCCTACAGCTTTAGGGTCAATCTTCACTAATTCAGCTAATGGATCTTGCAAACGTCGAGCGATCGACACTGCACTTCGCTCTTCCACTTGGAGGTCAGGAAATTCTTTGCGGGCAATATCACTTGCAGAATAAACAGAAGCTCCCGCCTCATTCACGATCGCATAGTACGCTTTATGATCAGCTGATTTTAATTGTTCAGCAACAAATTGTTCTGATTCACGGCTAGCAGTACCATTTCCTATTGCGACCATATCTACTTGGTATTGGTTGATCAATTGAACAAAAGCAGGTCCTGCAGCTTCACGTTTCGCTTGAGAAGCAGGTTTATGCGGATAGATGACTTCAATTGCCAAAACTTTACCTGTCGCATCTACTACAGCTAACTTACATCCTGTACGATAGGCTGGATCGAATCCTAAAACGACTTTTCCTTTTAAAGGAGGTTGTAACAAGAGATTACGGAGATTTTCTCCAAAGATCGCAATTGCTTGCTCATCAGCTTTTTCAGTTAATTCATTGCGCACTTCCCGCTCAATCGCAGGTTGAATAAATCGTTTGTAACTATCTTGATAAGCATTCCTAACAAACATAGTTGCGGGAGAAGCTGGGTTATTGATCAATTGCCGCTCCAGATAAGACAAAATAGGTTCCTCTTCCACTTGGAGTCCGACTTTCAAAATGCCTTCTTTTTCACCACGATTCGTCGCTAAAATGCGATGAGAGACGATTTTATGAATGGGTTCGGCATAATCATAATACATTTCATATACCGCTTTTTCATCTAGCTCCTTCTTTTTAACGACACTGACATAAGAACCTTTATTGTAGGTATAGGAGCGTACCCACGTTCTGTAAGTTGCATTATCACTGACTTCTTCAGCAATGATTTCGTGAGCGCCTTGCAATACTTCCTCGACCGTATGAACTTCTTTTTCATCATTGAGGTATTTTTTTGCTTCTGCATAGACATCTTCATTGGGCAATTGGCGAAGCCACTGGGCAAAAGGCTCTAATCCTTTTTCTTTTGCGATCGTCGCTTTCGTTCTGCGTTTTTGTTTATAAGGACGATACAAGTCTTCTACTTGTTGCATTTTAACTGCTAAAGTAATGTCTTTTTTCAATTCTGGCGTTAGCTTACCTTGTTCATCGATTAAACGAATCACTTCTTGTTTTCGTTTCTCTAAGTTTTCTAAATAAGCATAGCGCTCTTCAATTTCTCGAATTTGTACCTCATCTAAGCTACCGGTCATTTCTTTTCGGTAACGTGCAATAAATGGGACAGTATTTCCTTCGTTCAATAAATTCAATACGGTGGTAAGTTGTTTTGAATGATACATCGTTAGTTCTTTTTGAACTAACTGGACAATTGTTTGATTTAAATTCTCTGCCATCAATATACTCCCTTTTTAAGTTAAAGCCATTTTCATTATTCCCTGTTTCTAAATAAAAATGGTGGATTTTCTCACATACTTATTTATTTTATCATATTTGATAACAGTACTTATAGCAGCTCTTAGCAAAACAAATCAATCACACTAAAAATCCCCTATAATAGTTGAGGAATTTGAGTTTCCTCAATACTTTTATAAGGAATCATGTACTGTTATCCTGATCCATTAATTTCCTTGCCACGGTCCTTCAGTGTTTTGATACTCAATGTCTTGAACGATACCAGTTTCATCAAAAACCACACCATGCATCGATCCACCGAAGACTGCTCCACCGTCAATTCCGATTTTCTTATCGTGAATCCATAAATCTGTCGTTTCCATATCTCCGTGTAGCATAGGGGTAATGGTATGACCAAAAACGATTGTTTTTCCTGTATTATTTTTACCTTCATGGAAAGGTTCGCGGATCCAGATGAAATCATGAGGGTTTGTATCATGCCAATCTTTTTTAGTTAAGTCAACCCCTGCATGGACAAAGAGATAATTATGCCATTCGTAATAAAGCGGCCGCTCACATAAAAAATCAATCAGTTCGCCATATCGTGAGCGAATCATCAACGCAATCTCTGTGGGCGAATACTCTTCAGTTGACCCAGGATGTAAAAGACTGTCAAATGTTTCTTTGCCACCATTCCGTAAATAGGGCTCATACCAGTCTTCAGGACTTTGGAGGAACTGCAAAAAGTACTCTTCGTGGTTTCCTCGAAGATAAATCGCGTTATTTTCTTTGACTAGTTGCATACCTAGTAAAAAACATTCTTTCGTGTTAGGGCCTCTATCATTCAAATCCCCCATCAATACTAATTGATGATTTAATGGATCAAATTCGTTGACCAATTTTTTAAAGAGATCGTATTTTCCATGAACATCGCCAATCGCATACACCCACTTTTTCATGATGAAACTCTCCCTTTCCATTGTAGTATAACGTATCTTTCGCATAGATTTACACTTATCGAAAAGTTTTTTCCCTTTCCTATACTGATTTTCTCAATAAAAAGAAAAAAAGACAAGCCAAAAATAAAGATAGCAAAGGAATTCCCTTATTCACTCAGCGCTCAACTAGTGCTAGGTGATTGGAGAACAGCTTCTCCTGCTATGTTTATTTTTCAGCTTGTCACTAAATGCTAGTTAAAAAAAGCAGCTAATTTTTCTTCTACTTCTTTTTCAGACAGTTGATGCTCTTTGATGTAGCGGTTTTGTGGATGTTTTGCGCATTCGATCGAACAAGAACCTAAATGTTTTTCTTCATTTTCAACAGAAGTCAACATCTGACGATTGCATTCAGGATTGCCACAATTGATGTAGCGTTCGCAAGGCGTACCGTCGAACCAATCTTTGCCTACGATTCGTTTATCCACTTGATTGATATCAACTGCAATACGTTCATCGAACACATACATCTTACCATCCCACAATTCTCCTTGAACTTCAGGGTCTTTTCCATAAGTCGCGATCCCGCCGTGTAGTTGACCAACATCTTTGAAGCCTTCACGGACTAACCAACCCGAAAATTTTTCGCAACGAATCCCACCAGTACAATAAGTAACCACTCGTTTTTCCATAAATTCTTCTTTATGATCACGGATCCATTTAGGGAGTTCCCTAAAGCTTCTAATATCAGGACGAACAGCCCCACGAAAATGTCCTAGATCATACTCGTAATCATTTCTGGCATCAATGACAACAGTATCTTCATCTAAAATTGCCTCTTTGAATTCTTTTGGTGAGAGATAATCTCCTGTCAATTCGTGAGGATCGATATCGTCTTCTAATTTCAAAGAAACAAGTTCTGGTCGTGCACGAACAAACATTTTCTTAAATGCGTGGCCTTCACTTGGATCAATTTTAAAAAATGTATCAGCAAAACGCTCGTCTTGATGCATCATCGCCATATATTTTTCAGTTTCTTCGATCGTTCCAGACAATGTGCCGTTGATTCCCTCTTTGGCAACTAAGATTCTTCCTTTTAAATTCAACGATTTACAAAAGGCTAAATGTTCCTTCGCAAATTGCTCTGGGTCTTCAATGGTTGTGTAGTTGTAATAAAGTAATACTTGGTAATCCATGTTTTCTTTCCTTCCTTCTCTTCTCTCCAGAATAGTATAAAAAAAGTAAGGTTCGTTTGACGATATTTATGCTTGTGTATTAATGTTCAAACTCTTCAGTTAACATAATATAATTATCGTTTTTTTAATTTAGGCAAACTTTACTACATAAAAGATGGAATAAGATGACCTCGACGATGGAATGACCATTTACATAAACTAGGTTCTACCAAGTGAAAAACACCCACTCTACTAGTCGCTAAACATGACCTGTTTAACTACTAGTAGAATGAGTGTCTGAAGACTACCTTCAAATCATTTTTTTATTTCCCTGTTACTGCAAAATAATTACCATCAGGATCGGCAAAATTAAATACATATTCTTCACCTAACTGGACTAATTCGCCTAATACCGTACCTTGTGCTTGCATTTTCTTATATAAATCAAAAATATCATCGCTATAAAACATCAAGGATGGGGAACTTCCAGCAACTTCTGGGGAATGTTGTTCAATGAATTCCCGATCGTATAAGACAAGTGAAGTAGTCGCCTTCTCTGATTGGGCGATTTCTACAACCAGTGTGCCATCCATTTCTTGACGATCTAATTCTTTGAATCCAACCGCAGTCCAAAAATCAACGTTTTTTTTCACATCATCCACATATAACATGATTTTCATTTCATTGGTAAACATGTAAATCCTCCTACATTTCTTCGTTTTAGAAGTCATAAGCTTAACTATTTTAGCATACGGAGATCGGAAAAGCTATCTTCACTCCATCTTTATACTCTTATACTTGCCCTTATTGTCATAGTTTTTGGAGTGGATGGAATCTCGTTTTCACTTTTCGGAATAAAATAGATTCCCTGTATCAATCGCTCATAAAAAAACAGATCCCGTCTCAAAGACGAAATCTGTTTTTGGCTTATAACTAAGCATTGACATCAATGACTTTTGAATCATCTTTGATTGCTTCACGATCCAAGTCCTTAATTCTAGCACTTGTGACAATCCCGGCAACCATACTGCCACTGACGTTCGTTGCTGTTCGAGCCATATCAATCAATGGTTCTACTGAGATAACTAAGCCAACGATGGCAACTGGCAAATTCATCGCCCCTAAGACGATCAATGAAGCAAACGTTGCGCCACCACCAACACCGGCTACACCAAATGAGCTGATCGTGACGATTGCAACTAACATCAAGATAAAGCCAATACTAAAAACATCAATTCCAGCAGCTGGAGCAACGATCGTGGCTAGCATCGCTGGATACACACCTGCACAGCCGTTTTGCCCAATTGATAAACCAAAGCTGGCTGAAAAATTCGCTGTTGCTTCATCCACACCTAACGCTTTGGTCTGTGTTTCGATATTCAATGGCAATGCCCCTGCACTAGAACGTGAAGTAAAAGCAAAGCTCAATACTGGAAAAGCTTTTTTAAAGTAGTCAAACGGATTGACTTTCACTGAAAGCAAGATCAATGAATGAACAATCAAGACTGCTAGTAAAGCAACATATGAAGCAAGTACGAATTTTCCTAAATTGATAATGGCAACAAAATCACTAGTAGCCATCACATTCGTCATCAACGCAAAGACGCCATATGGAGTCAAACGTAAAACTAAGGTAACGATACGCATAACGATTTTATATAAACTATCAATCAAATTGGCAAAAAATTCTGCTTCTTTCGGTGCTTTTCTTTTGACTCCTAGATAAGCAATCCCGACAAATGCAGCAAAAATCACAACACCGATCGTACTTGTTGCACGTGTACCAGCTAGATCAGCAAAAACATTTTTAGGGATGAATGATAATATTTGTTGCGGAATCGTTAATCCTTGGATACTCTCTTGGCGAGTGGCTAATTCCGAGATTCGAGCTGTTTCTGCTGCGCCCTCGGTAAACTTTGCTCCTTGAAGACCAAATAATATGGTTGTACCGATTCCAATCAATGCAGCAATTGCTGTTGTTGCAAGCAGTGAGGTTAATACTGTTGCACTGATTTTACCTAATTTTTCAGAAACTTTCATTTTTGTAAATGCGCCAACGATCGAGACGAATACTAATGGCATAATCAGCATTTGTAAGAAGCCGACATAGCCTTCACCTACGATATTGATCCATTCCATTGATTGACTGATGACTTGGTTATCTACTCCAAAAATCAATTGTAATAAGCCACCAAATACGATTCCGATAGCTAGAGCTGTATAAACCCTTGTTGAAAATTTTGCATGGCGCTTTTGCATGCGATAGAAAACATATAATAATACCGCAAAAACTAGAACCACTAAAACTGTGATGAGTGTTGTCATTTTACTCCTCCTCTAATTTTTAATGACAAGTCCATCTAAGGAAGTAAAGGTTCCCGAAAATGATTCTTCAATCATTTTCCTGAAAATATTTTTTTCAGCGACTCGTTCATTCTAGACTATTTATGTAAAAAATACATTCGTTTTGCTTACAATTAGTAATAGAAAAAAACCAGTAGTGATAGCCTTTGACTATCACTACTGGTTTTAAGCACGTTTTATGCTTCGTTTTCTTCTTTTTCAGATTGAAAATTTAGTTTCACGCCTGGTTGATCCAATGCAATCTCAGTTATTTCATAGGCCATTCGTTTGACGATGTCAAATAATGGCGCAACTAGCTCATCCACTTCTTCTTGTGTGACATCATTTTGTCCTTCAATCTTTCGATTAAGGATATGGTTAATTTGACTCACGCTTCCTGATAAAACATATGTATCAAAGACTAAGCGAAATTCTAAACGTGCCCCTACGATACTGTGTTCTTTCGGATAGTTCTCAATCGTCTCTTTCAGAGGAGAAAATCCTACTTTTAAATCTGTTTCAACTTCTTGATCAGGCCTTTTAAAATCATAGTGAAATGCCTCTACTACTTCTTTTTGTCTTTTGATTTCCATTTGATCACTCCTTATTCAAATTATAACATACCTCACTTTGAAAGAGGATACTATTTTATTGCTTTCTCCTTGATATCAAGGATTTTTAATAGTTCATCTACAACATAATCGGCAGGAATATCTTGTAAAAAATGATCAATATCATACAAACAAGTCAAGACTCCTGCATTCTTACCAGCTTCTATATCTAAACGACGATCACCAATCATGATCGTTTCCGACTTTTTCAATTGATGTCTTTGGATCAAATCATTTAATGAGTCGGGCGCTGGCTTACGAGGAAAATTCCGATCAATCCCAATGACTTCTTCAATTAAATCAGCTAGATCAAACTGCTCAAGTAATCCCCATGTTGAGGTTGAGAGTCGATGGGTCAAAATAAAATGCTTTGCACCTTGGCTTTTCAATAATCGTAACACTTCTTGGGTGCCTGCAAAAGGCTTGGAAATTTTCTGACTCGCTGCTTCATAACGATGAAACAAGGGTGTAAATTGTTCTTCTGGTAATTGGTATTCTTTGATTAGTTGACGGGTGGAAAATTTCTTCATGATCGGATAAATCGTTTCTTGATCCGCTAAGATACCTAACGCAGCCATTGCTTGAAGCGCTCCATCGACCATGGCTGGATAAGTATCAAATAATGTTCCATCAAAATCCCAAACATAATTTTTTATCATCGTAACTTCTTTCCTTTAAATCTATTCATATTCCCACAAAACATGTCCCTCTTATAACAATTCTTTTCCGAGGATTTCTAACTCTTTATTTAAAGTGTATTGGATCGGTTGCGCATTCGGGATATCAATCGTATCCAACTGATTTTCTGGTACATCTTCTAAGTATTTCGTTAACGCACGTAAGCTATTCCCATGTCCAACCACTAAGACATTTTTACCAGCTAATAAGTGTGGTGCAAGTTCATCTTGCCATAAAGGAACCACGCGCTCAACTGTCATCTCTAAGCTTTCACCATGGGAGAGCAAACGTGGATCTAAAGAATCATAGCGTCGATCAAAATGGTTTTCTGATACGAGTGGCGGAACTTCTCGATAGCCACGACGCCATTTTTTGACTTGTTCTTCGCCATATTCTTTTTTCATCTCCGTTTTATTTTTACCAACTAATGCCCCATAATGTCGTTCATTTAACCGCCAAGTTTTTTGGACGGGAAGATACAATTGATTCATTTCTTCTAAAGCTAACTGTGACGTTTTGATTGCTCTTTTTAGTACAGATGTATAAACGATATCAAAAACCAGTCCTTGCTCATTCATTTTTCGTCCAGCTTCCGTTGCTTGTTGCATCCCCTTTTCAGTTAGCGCAACATCTAACCAGCCAGTCCAATAATTTTGAAAATTGGCTTCACTTTCACCATGTCGTAATAAGACTAACTTCATCCTCTTCACCTAGACTTTCGTTTCAAATTGGGTACCGCATTTTTGACAAGTCACTCGAATTCGTCCTTTACCTCGTGGCGCTCTTTGCTTTTGGTGACAAGTAGGACAAGAAAAAAACGTGTACTCCATCACTTTCTTTGAATTTTTTGGCTTTCTCAACTGAGAAAACCATAATTTTATTTGATTCGATTTTTCGATGAATTTCCGATTTTCATTTATTCTTACATAGATTTTCTTTGATAACAATCGAAATACGATCAGACCGAGTAATCCCCAAAATAAGAAATAACCGATTGAAAAAGGAAGTAAAAATTGAAACAGACGAAAGAATAGTGCCAGAATCAACAATACTCGGTTCAACGAATCAAATGTTGCATAACGTCCTTGCATCACTTGGTTGTATTTTCTTTTGTATTCAATCAAGCGTCTTAACCAAATTTGTGCCATCGTAACTCCTCCTGTTGCTCTTATTATGGCAAAAAAAAGCAAAAAGAAAAAGCTTTAATTCGCTTTTTCCATTGTTAATTGATGAAGTGCATTCCGATTCTTCATAAAGTCAATCACGATGACTTTCTTTTCCTGCGCTCTTTGGACGACACGAAATGTATCCGCTAACGGTAACGTGAGCTTTCTAGAAGGCACTTCCTTCAAGCGAACAAATCGGCGAATCAGCGTTAAGAATTGTGTTAATTGAATCGATGTATGAACTAAATCAGGATATTTTTTTAATAATTGAGTTGTCTTTAATAAATGGCGTTTTTTACCAATTTCACTTAAAAAACTTTTTAAGATTTTTTGTTGCCGTTGAAAAATTGAAAACGAATCTTTCTCATCAATTTTATAACGCATTTGTCTTTGAAGTTCACTGACCGTTAACTGTATCAACTGGCCGTTCTCCTTGATTATCAAGCCATTTGGAAATAGCTCTGTTACTGCCTGATCCCAACTTGTCAATGAAAGCTCAAGGTAATCTTTCACAGGTAAATCAAGTTCTCTATTAAAAAAGAGCAAAAGTGCAGTTAACCCTTCTGATTGATAGATTTCTCCTAGTGTTTGACCTTCTAAATGAAACTCTGGCGAAAAATGCAACAAAGTTTTCCCCTTGTTTAACTGAACATAAAGAAAGGTCGAACGGTTGATGACTTGATCCTTTAGCACCACTAAAAAATTCATTTTTCTCCCCCTTTATCATTTTTAACATAGCATATTTTTAAAAAGTTGTCTGGTAAAAGAGGAGGGTTTCATAAAAATTTAGTAATTCATCAAATTCTCCTTAAAACAATGAAACCACCTGAGCGATTGCAGATTCACTCCTCTTTTTCCATCAATTCTTTCATCTCGATCACTTCCCGATATTGGTGGATTTTAGTGATCCCAATGACTTTATCGACATCAATACTAAAACAGATACCATTGCCTGGAACATCAATGTTGATTCCCTGACCAATCGTCTCCATGACTTGATTGGTTAAACTATCAGGTACGAGGGTTAACACAATATCTTTTTCAGGTGAGATTTCCAGACCTAAAAAATTACTAGAATCATGAATCCCTGATCCACGCCCATGGAGTATCGTACCTCCAGCTGCTCCGGCGGTTTTTGAAAACTTAATCACTTCGTACCCCATTCCCCCATCAACAATCGTGACGATCATATTCAGATTCAACGCTACAGGATCTTTCATTTTTTTCCCTCCAACTGTTGTAATTTGTGTTTAGCTTGTTTATCTTTTTCATCTTTCCTTTTGTAGATATAGCCTAGAACCAATGTCGATAATATGGGCGTCAATGCAATCATAGCCACCACTCCAAATCCATCAATAATCGGATCTCTTCCTTCAATTTGCGTGGCGATTGCCACACACATCGATAAAATGAACGTGGAACACATGGGACCAGTCGCTACCCCTCCATTATCAAATGCCATAGCAAGAAAAATTTTATCAACCTTGCGCCCTAAAATGAAAGCTAAGCCATATCCTGGAATCAAAAAATAGTAGAGAGAAAACCCAACTAATAAACGCCACATAGATAACCCAACTGCTAAGCCAATCCCAATAGAGATGACTGCTAACATGATTTTTGCTTTGATTCTTCCCTCACTCAATTCTTCCACTTGTTTAACCATGACATGGATCGCTGGTTCTGCGAAACCAACTAAAAACCCCATCAAGAACCCTAAAGGTATCAAAAGCTGATTATGTTCTAAACTAGCAAGTACACTACCTAGATGTTGTCCAACAGGAACGTAAGCCAGATCGACACCATGCAGGAATAAGATCAATCCGACAGTAGTGATCAAAAAGCCCTTGATAATAGCCCAGAAACGTTCTTTACTCATCTGAAAGCTCAAGAAGTTCATGACTAAGAATAATAGTATGATCGGCGATATGGCGATTAACACCTCATAGGAAATGATTTCTATCCCCGAGAATAATTCTTGGACTATCTTCATTGAAAAATCACCCCTAAAATCATTACTGCCAGAATTGGACCTAAAGATGCAATCCCAACCATCCCAAAGCTATCATTGGCACTCGTTTCTTGACGAATCATACTAGTCAGTCCGCCAGCTAATGCTAGAATAAAAGGAACGGTAATCGGTCCAGTCGTAACGCCTCCAGAATCAAAAGCAATCGGCATAAATTCATTACTTGTAAAAAAGGAAGCGACTAATACACCAACATAACCAATCGCCATCAATTGATAATAAGATAATTTGAAGACAACCCGTAAAAGAGCAAACGCTAAAAAGACACCTGTGCCAACGCTTACAATTCCAATTAACAACACTCGGCCAATCTTTCCTTCAGAAATCTGATTGACTTGTTGTCCCAACACTTGAACGGAAGGTTCTGCGATCGTGATTACAATTCCAATCATAAATCCTAAAGCAATGAGGATTGTGAGACTTTTCTTTTTGATCATATATTTTCCCACTAATCGCCCGACTTCCATCATCGAATAATCGGCGCCAAATAAAAATAGTGTCATGCCAATCATCATAATCCCTGCCCCAAACAAAAAAGAAATCATTTCATCTGAGTCAAGCGGTGCGAAAATAAAAGTTAAAATAACAATTAAAAGCGTCATTGGTAAAATGGCGATAACAACTTCTTTTAAATTTTTTAGCATATATCCTCCTCCTTTACTCTATTTTACCTGATTCCTTCACAAGTTACGAGCAGAACAGGTAAACGCTGTTATTTTTTTCAATGAAAAAATACTCAAATATGACATTACCATAAAAAGAAGCCAAATGGAGCGAAAATCAAACTTGGTTTCGGCTCCTTTGGCTTCTCTTTATGTTATAAGCAACCCTGCTACTTCAAAATCAAGAATGAAAAACCATACGAGCCTTTCAATTTTTTGGGCTTGATTCTGAAAAGGAAGGTCTGCTGTTTAGCAAGGTACTCAAAAAACATCTGGAGCTTAGCGTCCCTTTTGTTTCACTCTGAAAAAGCAATCACAAAATAAGTACTCAGCTCTAAGACAAGGAAGCAATCAATTGTTTTCGAAATGCTTCGTATTCGTCTGCCTGTTGATTAAACAAACGTTGGTTGCTTGTATGGCTATCTTGCATCCATTCTTTTGGTTCGCTGCTGCCTAAAAATGCATCTAACAATTGTTGTGTGACAATCGGATTCTTATTCACTGCTTCTTTGACCAGGTAAAAATCTTCAATTCCTCTTTGCAATTGTTTGTAACGTAAAGACAACAATAACTGTCCAGAATAGCTAGGATAAATGAGACAAGTATCACCGATCGGTAACGAACTAGTATTATAGCGGATATCTTCTCGCACATTTTCTGGCCAGCAATTATATGCCCAACGCAGCATACCATCTGTTTTGAAGCAATGCGCTAAAATTCCTTGGATACGAGTCTCTAGTAATGAGCTGTGTAAAAAGGTATTCGGACGATCAGGATAATTACAAATATAATATTGTGTCTTTCCTGGATGGCTTTGTGTTAACTGCTGATAATGGTTGCACGTACAATAAAAAGAAGTGACCGGAAAATCGACATCTGGCAGCAATTGTTCCAAGACGTTTTCTTTATCAAAAGCGACTTTTATCTGAACACTAGTATCCACTGACTTTAATTCTGCTAATGAAGCTTTAAAGGTGTCTATTTCGTGAATCTTCGGCTCATCAGAGATAATCCTGACTTTATCCCATACCCCAATCTCTTTGAAATGCTCAAATAATTGGTTGAAATAGGACTTCAATTCATTTTTGTTTTCGATGAATCCGATCTTTTGCAAGGCTTCATCAAAATAGCGAACCACAATTTTTTCAGGGTAATCTAACTGTTGGATCAATGGGAAGAATGGTACTTGCCACACACCTAACAAACCAAAGACGTTGATTTCTTGATCGATACCTGCTTCTGCCATCGTTTGAAGATAGCGATCTAAAATGGTGAAATCACACGTCAATTCTCCTTTGAGATCCTTCTTGACTTTGATCATTGAATACTCATAGAGATTCGCTGGATAGTCTTTGACGATATAATTGAACCAACCTTTCCAAGGGATCTCGCCTGCGATCACCGTTACCGCTTTTTGCCCAATTGCTGCTAAACTGGCGGCCATTTCACGAATCAACCGAAAATGAGCCTCACTCCACAACGGGACTTGAAAACTTCTCGCTAAATTAGACGGTTGTTGCCAAATATCCAAATTAAATTTCTGAGTCACGTTATCTGGAAAACAATAATCTGAAACGTCAATCATTAATTTTTTCGTCACTACTTCTTCGTCACCGGCTGTCAAATATGAACGGTAAACTGTTATTTCTAGTGAATAGCTGCCAGACTTGATTTCAGTATCCAGAGGAAATTCCAGATAAATTGGCGCATAACGATCGCCTGAATAAGTTTTCACTGTTTGTTCTAACAACTTATCAGCATACAATATATCTTCGTTGCCTAAATAATAGTCAATAAATTGAGCTTTTACTGGTAACGAGGATTCGATAGCGATACGATAAATCGGTATCTCAATAGCATCTGGTATCGAAAATTCATCCGATAGTACGAAATGGTTTTTTCGCCCGTCATGAAGTAGTAACTGACAAGCATTTTTACTGTTCTTATAAAAAGTTAATTCCGTAAGTTCCTGAGGCTGTTCAGCCGTCAGACGATTGGTCGCTTTATAACTTTCATGGACAAGGTAAGCTTGCATTCAATGCTCCTCCTTTGGTCGATTCAATCCATCGATCAATTGTTCAAATTGTTCATTCGTCATTTGATCTGGAATCATTCGCCGTAATTGCTTTAAATTAAGTCTTTTTACTAATTTGAAACGACTAGGATCTTGCCAGCTAGGGAAAAATCGTTGGAGAACTTGCTGATTTTCTGCCTCTTTTACGAGTTGAAAAATCGGTATGTCGATGATCTCTCTGGTCGATAATTCGTTGCCTTTTCCTTGTTCTTCCCACTGTGATTCCATCCATTCCATCGCAAATGGAAACCAGCGAGCAAAACGTTCGTCTGTCACTTCATCAGATGTGCGGTACCACTTAGTTGCCAAAGAAAGTCCATGAGGTCCTTTTTGAAAAATATGTGATTCAAAAGGAACATCATTTTCTTCTAACGCACGTAAATATAGTAAGGAATTTTCGATAGGAACGATCGAATCTTCAAATGTGGAAAATAAAAACGTCGGCGGCGTATCACTCGTCACGCATTCTTCCAAAGAAGGAGCAGAAATACCCATGACCTCCGAAAAAGAAGAGAGGATAGCTGGATAACCTAATAAACATAGAGCGGGTTTAGTCGCTAACATTGTCGACATGGCTGCTGCTAAATGCCCACCTGCTGAAAAGCCAATGACCGCAATCTTATGACGATCAATCTGCCATTCTTCCGCACATTCTTGAAGTAATCCCATTGCTTTTTGTCCATCAGACAATGCTTTTTGAAAATGACGATGTTCTCCTACATGATAATGTAAAACACCTGCATGATAGCCCTTTGACAGAAAGCTTAATGCGATCGGTTCCCCTTCTCTTTCACTACAAAAAGAATACCCACCCCCAGGAATCACTAAAATAAACGGACGTTTTTCGATTGGCTGCGATTCAAACAATTCTTCTTGTAAGTAAAGCTTGAGACCGGTATTTGCCTTGCGATCAAAAATAATTTCTTTTGTTCTCATTGCTTCATTCTCCTAAGCCATTTTCCTCAATCACTTGTTGATACCAATAAAAGCTATCCTTTTTATACCGTGCTAAATCGAGTAACTCTTCATCGGTCCGATTGACATAGATAAATCCGTACCTTTTATTGATTCCTTCATGGGTACTGATCAAATCAATCGCACTCCATGGGCAATAACCGATCACCTCAACGCCATCTTCAATCGCTAAAGCCATTTGCTGGATGTGTTGATGTAAATAAGCAATCCGATAATCATCATGGATTTTCCCGTCAATGAGTTGTTCTGATGCACCGATCCCATTTTCTGTCACCAAGAGTGGTAAGCGATAGCGAGAATAAATTTCATTTAAAGTAAAACGAAACCCTTCTGGATCAATAGGCCAGCCAAATTCCGTCATTGGTAAATGTGGATTTTCGACTGTTTGAAAGAATCCTGGAATCCCAAAACCGGATTGCTGATCTATTTTTTGTTCTTTGGCAAAATAACTGGAGACGGTCATTGTATTATAGTAGTTAAAAGCAATGTAATCTCCTGTTCCTTCTGCTAAAATCGTTTGATCTTCTGCAGTGATCACTGGTGCCGCACCAATCTTCTCTAATAAATGCCAAGCATTATGATTGTACTTCCCAAAAACAGCAACATCTAAAAAGAGCCAATTTCTAAGCGCACTCATATATAAAGCGGCCATCTGATCCTCTGGTTTATCTGAAGCAGGATACACACTGGCGATGTTAGGCGCTGGTCCAATTTTGCCGTTATAATTCCCTTTGTGGTAATTACTGGTCACGAGGGCTTGTGCGACTAACATATGATGGTTTTCTTGGAATTTTTCTTTCATACTTTTATTACTTGTCCCAATTACAGAACCAGCCAATGCCATGACATTTTGTTCATTGATTGTTTGCCAAAGTGGAACATCTTGCCCAAAATGGTCAAATAATACCTGACAATAATCCGCAAAAGCTTGAATCGTTTCTCTATTTTCCCAACCACCTTTTTCGGCAATGGACGCAGGCAAATCAAAATGGAAAACAGTTACGATTGGTTGGATATCATTTTCTTTCAATAACTCAATCAAACGTTTGTAAAAAGCAATACCAGCTGGATTCACTTTTCCATTAGGCATTACACGACTCCATGAAATCGAAAAACGATAAGCTTTTAGTCCTAACTCTTTAAATAAACGGACATCTTCTTCCAATCGATGGTAGTGGTCAGAGGCAACTTTAAAATCAGTCGTTCCTTCTGGGATAGACTTGATATCCTGAACAGATGGTTCTTTCCCTTCTTCATTCCAAGCGCCTTCTACTTGATAAGCACTGGTAGAAGCTCCCCATAAAAAATCTGTTGGAAATTTATTTTTCATCTTCATTCTCCTTTATGGCCGCACCAATTAAATTGGCGTCTGCTTGAAATTTTGCTGCTTCAATCGTCATTGGTTGTAATGTTTTTTTGATGATTGGCGCTACTGTAAACAGCTCTCGATAAGCTTGTTGAATCGTCTGGACCAAATATTCTTGTTGACTGATTCCTCCACCAATGACGATCTTTTCAACATCTAGCAGCGTTTGAACATTGAAACAAAGAAAAGCAACCTGTTTACAATAATCATGAAATAAAGCTTTGGCTGACTCATTCTCACTGTCTTTTAAGGCAGCAAAGACCTGTTCGCCCTCGTTGTCTACTTTTAATAATTCAGCTAATTGTTTGATCAACCAAACAGCCGACAGTCCCATACCTACAAACGAGTCTTGACCAGTAATCTGACGATCACGGATCATAAAGCTAATTTCACCGGCTTGCATGTGCGTTCCTTTATAAAGCTGTCCATTGATACAAATGCCCATGCCAACTCCAGTTCCCAAAATAATTGCTGCGGCTTGTTGGATCCCTTTTAAATTGCCATATTTCATTTCACAGGAAGTAGCAGCTTTGGCATCATTTTCAACGAACACTTCGAAATTCTCCAACTCTAAAAACGATTGCAATTGGAGTTGATCCAGATAAGGAACAGCACCGCCGAAGCGAACTGTCCCAGACTGATCAACCGATCCAGGTACTGAAAAAGCAATTTTATGGAATGATTGGATTTCTTGATAGTCACGAATCATTTGTGATAATAATCGTTGAAATTGCTCTTTATCTGAAGGTGTTGGAAAACGCTTTTTAAAAGAAACTTCATTCTGAGAAATCAGAGCGGTCTTGATCATCGTCCCTCCAATATCAATCCCTAAAACGACCATTTGCTCTCCTCCATTATGCTTGAACTTCTTCTGCAATCACACCAGCCATCTTTTCTTTTGCTTCCTTAGCTTCGGCTTCTGCTTTTAATTCTAATTCATACTCTTTTTTGTCAGCAATCTTAATAAATGGATACCACATCAAGATCCCGATACCCATGCAAATAACCATCAAGATTGTATAATTTATCCCACCAGAAAGTGGCATCTTAACAAAAGTTGGTGTCGTCCAAGGCAATAAACTTATCATTGGGTTCAATGAAATCGGTAAAATGGTTGTGGTTAATCCCCACGTCACAAAGCCTGCGATCAACTGTGTAAAGACTTGTGGAATGAAAAACAATGGGTTTAAAATAATCGGCATACCAAACATCAAGGGTTCCGTAATGTTGAAAATGGCAGGAATCACGGATAATTTCCCAAGTTGTTTCATTTTGGCAGATTTACTACGAATCATAAAGAACGTCACAAATCCCATGAAGCCTGCAGCGTACATTCCCATGTAGATCACAGAAGGAATCAAGTAAGGCAAAGCTTCATTTTTTTGGAAAGCTGCGATATTTGAGACAACCATCGTCATACTGATTGCTCCTAATGGTCCTTGTAAAACTGCGTTGTGAATCCCAAAGAACCAAAGGACAGCTAATACTTCCATGATAATAATAATTGATAATGGACTAGCAACCAACGCGTTAAGCGGTGCATTGATCACATCGATAAAGAATTGGAAAATCGAGCCAGATTTTGTCAAACCAAATAAGATACGCAGAATAAATACAAGGACAAAGATGATTGTTACAACAAAGACTGGTGCCAATGATTGCGTAACCATCGGAGGTACGCTATCTGGTAATTTAAGCACAATATTTTTTTTCGATAGATAAGCATAAAGTTGAGTAACCACTAACGCAACGATCATTCCAATAAACAAGCCTTGTCCGCCTAAGAAATCTAAGCGTAATGCTGCAATCGTAGAGTCTACAGCCTCTCCATTTTGCATAGCCATTGTTGCGACAGTTTGAGGCATCAACATCACAAAACTAGCTAAAGAAATAATTGCTGCGTTTCGCTCATTCGTCCCCAGTTGTTTTGCATAAGAAAAAGCCAGACTATAAACGACATACAATGAAAATACCCCAGTTGCACCATTTGTAATAGCTTCTACATGTGGGTAAATACCTAATGAAGTCAAATAATCGATCCAACCAGGAATTGGGAAGTTCCCTACGATCGTAATCAGCGCAATCCCCAAAGTGATTGGACTCGTACGAATAAACCCTTCCATCAAAGCAGCTAACACTTTATTTTGTTGTAATTTTTGCGATAATGGTAATAACTTACTTCCTAAAAACGCTTCTAATTTTTCCATCGTAATCCCCCTATTGTTTATATTCCCATGTGGTAACACTTTCTAACCCGTCGACATTTAAATAAAAATGGTAGACACCTTCTTCTATCCAACTATTTCCATTATTATCAAAGATAGCTAAGTCAGAAATTGGAATATTGATTCTTGCTTGCTTTTCTTGATTTGCTTCTAAATAGATTCGCTGACTGCTGACCAATCGTTTTTCCGGTTGGACAATCGAAGCATATTCTTGATGAAGATAAACATGTGTCACTGTTTCTGCTGAAACATCCGACCGATTTTTCACTAAATAATTGATCTCAATAAATTGGTCTTTTTGCTCACTTCTCAGTAATTGACTTTCGAATGAGGCGTAACTCATTCCCGTTCCAAATTTGAATAGCGGATCATTGGATTCATCGATATATTTTGAGACAAAACGCTCAGAATGATTGCTTGTTGATATTGGTCTGCCTGTGGAGGTCTGAGCATAATAAATCGGTAGTTGTCCTTCACTTCTAGGAAACGTCATCGATAGACGAGCAGAAGGACTGACTTTACCAGCAAGTAAATTAGCGATTCCGATCCCACCCATCGTTCCAGGAAACCAGACAAGTAATAAACTATCGAAATATTTTTCTATATCCGTTATGACTAGCGGTCGACCGGTATATAGTACGCCTATAATTGGTTTATTTAATTCATGTAATTTTTTGATCAAACGTTGTTGTTTTTTTGAAATCTGTAAGTGAGCTTTAGAAGCTCCTTCACCACTCTCGAGAAATTGTTCGCCAAATGTTAATACAATCACATCAGCCTTTTGAGAAATCTGGTAAGCTTCTTCCATTAATGATTCCTCTTCTGCAATTGGCCCATTCAATAATTCCATTCCTTTTTTCAGAGGTCCAAACCCATTATAAGAATCGAATAAATTGTATCCTTTAGCAAACATTAAGTGATCTGTCGCAAAATGGCGACTCAATCCTTCCTTCAAAGTAACCGTATCTTGTGGCTTTCCGCTGACTGAAGCCCAAAAACCTAAAGTGAGAGGACTTTCGCCGTATGGACCGATCACAGCAATTTTTTGATTTGGTACTAATGGAAGTGTGTCATTATTTTTTAAAAGAACACAACTTTTTTCAACCAACTCGACTGCTGCTTCTTTAGCTTTTTCGGTTAAGATTTCTCCAGTATTCACTTCTTCCAAGCCACGATAAGGATTTTCAAATAAGCCCAATTTATTTTTGAGCATTAAAATACGCCACACCGCTTCATCGAGAAGTTGCATAAATCGTGGCTCTTGTACTAATTCAGACAGGTGATTGGCATAAATCGAAGTCATCATGTCTAAATCAACACCTGCAATGAGTGCCTTTTTGGCTGCATCTATTTCGTCTTTGGCATACCCGTGAGGAATCAGTTCTTTGATTGCTGCATAGTCTGAAACTAATACGCCATCAAACCCAAAGCGAGAACGTAAAATCTCTCGATTCAACCATTCATTTCCAGTTGCAGGAACTCCATTCAACAAATTAAAAGCAGTCATTACTAATTCACATTTTGCTTCAATTGCTGCTTGATAAGGCTGTAGATATTCATTGAAAAGCCGTTGATGGGACATATCTACCGCTTGATATTCTCGTCCTGCTTCCGGTGATCCATAAGCTGCAAAGTGCTTCAGACATGCAGCTACATGTTTTTCTGGAATTTTTGTCTCACTATCTCCCTGATAACCATTGACGATACTTTTTGCAAACTCTTTCGCCGTATAAACATCTTCGCCTGGAGATTCCATAACCCTCCCCCAACGTGGATCACGCGCTAAATCTAACATTGGTGAAAACAAGACATGTAAGCCATTTAAATAACTTTCTTCTGCTGTTAACTTAGCTGCTTGTTGAATTAACTCAAAATCGTAAGAACCAGCTTGAGCTAGAGGTATGGGGAAAATTGTCCGAAACCCATAGATGACATCTGACATAAACAACATGGGTATCTTGTGTTTACTTTTTGCTAAAACTTTTGTTTGTAGTTCTTTTAATTTTTGATGATCGTTGATATTATAAATAGAGCCAATCTCAAATACGTCTAACTCTTGAGGTAATCCTAATTCTTCCATTGGCCCAGTATTCATCACATCATTTTCTGATAGAATACTTCCATTCAGTTGGATCGTTTGTGCGATTTTTTCCTGAACAGATAATCGATCAAACAAAGCTTGTAACTGATCTGCTTCCATCGGCGCCTCCTTTGTAACCGCTTTATAGAACAGATTATAAAGAATAAAAAACGAATTTTATATAAAAAAATTAGCATTTATACCAAAATATTCGCGCTATATAAAATTTATTCGTGTAAAATAAAAAGAAAGAATTCGTCACAAGGAGTATTTATATTATGACTACCGATACGATTAAAATAACTATGGATTTATTGTACCGAAAATATCTGATTCCGATGCTATTATTTGATGACAACGGATATCTCATCCATCCAAAAAATTTAGAAGACTTACCAATCACGATCAGTACCTATTTTCCATTTAAAAAAACAGAGCAGATCCAGCTTTACCATACAACATCCTATTTATACGGCTATTTTTGTTTTAAATCTGATCAAAAGGAATATCAGATGATCATTGGCCCTTGCGGTATTATCGGTTCAAAAGAAACCTCTTGTTTTTTTATGGGACATGAGTACCATTATAATATTCATTATTCCAAAGAAGACAAGTATTCATTTGAAGAATATATCCAACTATTACACACGATTCTGACTCAGCGGCCAACCAAAAAGGAAGAATTTATTTGGTACTTTCAACAAGAAAAAAATAAAAAAAATCTATCCACTGATTACAGCCTGGAAAATAATCTTTATGATCGACGGATCCACAAAGAAACCTTCGATTCGTATCATTTTGAATTACGCTATCTAGATTACATTAAACGAAACGAACCTGAAAAAGTCATTTGGGTCTTCAATAAAATGAAAGAAACCTATAAAGTCTCTTTATCCCCCTTTGAATTGGAAGGGTTGAAACTTAAATTTGCCTCGTTCGTAGCCATCGTTACCAGAATGAGTATTGAAGAAGGCGTACCGATCAATCAAGCCTTTGGTCTGTCCGACTCTTTGATTCAGGGACTGATTTATATCCACTCAGTCAAAGAATGTCTGCAATATATGAAAGAAGCAACCTTCCGTTTTATGGAACTGCTTCATAATTTTCCTTTAGCTCAAAAATCCATGTTAGTAAAAACGATTGTCAACCACATTGATAATCATTTATACGAACGCATCACCGTCGACGAGTTAGCTGCCATCACTGAAAAACATAAGGCACATATTTGCAGCCACTTCAAAAAAGAAATGGGGATTACCATTCACGGATACATTCAAGAAAAAAAGATAACCGAAGCAAAACATTTGTTATTGTTTACAGATCATTCTTACGATGAAATCAGTCACTTGCTTGCTTATTCTAGTCAAAGTCATTTTATTCAAGTGTTCAAAAAGGTCGCCGGCTGTACCCCAAAAGAATACAAAAGTATCCACTATGCCCATTCATTGGTCTGAAGATGTCTTTAACTACTAAGTCGTTCTCCATTTATCTTGATCGTGATCAGATAGGTTCAATACTTTCATGTATGTATTTGTAACTGCTTGTGGTTTGAGTAAATGTAGTAAAAACAAACCGAAGAACACTAAAATCAAGGAAATGATTTTAGATTCTTCGGCTTATTTCATCAACCTAAATATGCGTGGCGCTACTCTCTCGATCGTGTCAAACTTCGTCGCATTTCTCAGAAAGATCAATCATTTTTTCTTAGCGTCTTTGACTTCCAAAAAGATAATTTAGAAAATTAGTGACATATGTTTGATACGCTTCGGGATCAACTGATTGGGCTTCCCCATGTCCAGCTCCTGCTACAATCAACTTGACTTTATAGCCCCCGGAAAGACCATAGAGTTCATCCGCATTTTCATGAGGAACTACTTGATCAGCATCTCCGTGAATGATCAATTTGGGGATCATTGTGGCCATACCAATTTCAGGTAGATTTTCATTCACATTCATTTTTAATTCTTGGTCAAAGTAATACTCTTTCAACAATCCCATATATAGATCTTCATGTTCTTCGTCTGCTACAATGTCAAATTCTTCCCCAAATATTGAACCTAATAAAGGCGCTACGGTATTTTTGTAGGTGTATCTAAGTTGTTCATCAATTGATTTAAATCCGCAATTCTCGATGATTCCTTTTACGTTTGCTGGGATATCCTTAGCTAATGTTGACATCATAGTTGCAGCCCCCATTGAGCCACCATAAAGTAAAATCTTTTGAGTCGGCTTAGTTCCTACTTCTCGATTGATCCAATAGAGCACATCATCTGACTCATATTGTCCATAAGTGACATAATCGCCCCCACTGTTTCCAGTGGCACGAGGGTCTACAAATAATAAATTATAGCCCGCATTGTAAAAGATATTATACTCATCCGTTACTGTCCCTAAATTCCAATTTCCTCGAAAACCACCATGAATCATCACCGTTACATCTGATTTTTGATCCACATAATAAGATTTCAACGTCATTAATTTCCCATCTTGCTTATTTACGGTCGTTCCTTCTAATTGAGTGGTATTAGGATAAAAACCTGTAGGCTCAGCAGGTGCCGTTCCATCATTCGCTGCACCAAGCAAGTTCATAAAACAACTGTCTTTTGCAAAAGCAATGTCATACATCGCACTGATTGTAATCAAACGTTTGATTACTTCTGGACTAACATCAAAGCGTTCTTTTACATTCACTTCTGAAATTTGGTCTGATATCAACGAAGAGAATTCACTTAGAAGTTTAAAAATATCTCCATTATACTCTTTGAAAACTTCAGTTATTTTATCTCGGATATAATTTAAATAAAGTTTTCCCTTGAAATTCTTGCCTTTACCGATTGCTTGAATGATCGCTTGCTCATCGTCAGATAGTCCAAGTGTTGTTGTTTTTACTTGCCCCTCGTTTCCTTTGTTGAGAGATTGAGAAACAGATGCAAGGCTTGTTCTTGCCAATAGTCCCTCTTGTTCCTTTCCGTAAACGACACTTGGTGTAGCACATCCTAACAATAAAATAGAAGCCAAAGTAATCATGCAACATTTATTTTTCATTCTACTCACTCCTTTATTTGATATTTCTATTCTAATGAAAGCGTAACCATTTTTATATCAAAAAAGAAGTGTTTGTTATATAAAAGAAGCTCTTTTAAAAAATTCTTGAGTAAATCTTAGGATCATTCAAGTCATTTATACTAGCATAGCCATTTAGCTAATATTTTATACTGGTCTTATTTGTATTACATCACTAAAACCAAACGCTTGTGATAAAACAAAAGAAGATACTGAGACAACTTTTTTGTCCCAGTATCTTCTAGTATATCTAAAAATGAATAAACGGTGTTTAAAGAGCTCTTGTTCACGACGAGATAAAAGCAGCATTTTCGAAAGATAAGCCGAAATTAATCAAAAATTGGAGAAGCACCAAGTAGATAACAATCGACAGAAAAAACTAGCGTTTGTGTTTCTTGGCAAGTTCCGGAATTTTTTTTGGTGCTTGATAATTAACACTTTCGTCTCAATCTCTAAGGTGCTAAGTTTTTTGCTAAAGACGATCAATTCGATAATTTTGACTGCTCATCTTTCCTGCTCATCATATGCTATTTAAACAAAACATAATATTGGGACATATAATGTTCTGTATCTTTTGGAGATAGAGATTGTATGGCTGTCCATAATTGTTTTTTAGCCATTGATCTTTCCCATGCCATCGGTTTAATACCCTCAGCTTTTACTAATGAATTCCCTAATTTTTCAATTTTTTTCATAAGATCTTTTTCTGGATTATTGTTTAATCCAAGGTGTTTTAACCCATGTTCCGTAACTAGCCAGTGGTTAGTATTTTGTCCACGATCAATAAGATTTTCTGGACCTTTCAAACGATTTCTTGCTTCTGCATGGTAGATTTCTATGCTATCTCCTATCTCAAGCAACAAATGGTCATCGGTGAATCGTTCAGGTATGTCTCCATTAATCGATTTTTCATACCTAATTTTGCCATCCTGAGATTTGATAGTCACTTTTACATAAAGTTCATCTTTAAATAAATAATGAGGTTTTGGCATATTTAAGGTAAGTGTTTCTTCTCTTGAATTCAAATTCGTTCTTAATGAACCTGACCATTGATCATTAAAGCCATAAAAGATAAGATCTTCATCGGCTAACTTACTGATATCAGCTTTGATTAATGAAAGAGAAGCATGGTTTTGGGTTTCCTTTACATAAACATAATTTTCGCTTGGTAAATAATACTTCATTTGTTCACCAGAAAATTCTAAATGATAGACCCCATTAGGAATATTTTTAAATGTCATTTTTTGTTGTACTGGTTGACTCGCTATAATAGTTGCTCCATCTTTTAATTCAACTGTGAGTCCTTCAAAGTTACTCAAATCGCTAGGAAGAATTTCAATGGTCAAATCACCAGCCAACCCTAGAGAGGCGATTTCCTCGTTAGTAACCAATTCAAAATTAGAATTGATCAAATAGTTTGGGTCAATCAATTGACGTGCACGCACCAACTCATTTTCAGAGACAATATCTGCCAATGAAGCCACAGCTGGATAACCTGCCACACGATTTTTTTCTGCTTGAAATTCATCAAGATACAACCCACGTTTTTTTAAGGCAGCAGAAAAATCCTGCTTACTATTTTCACTGTAGATACGATTCATTAAATTGGGTAATGTATATTCCCAATCTTTGAAATCACTCTGATTAGCCATTTTACGGTATTCCTGATATATCTTAGTGAAGGAGTCATTTCCAGCTTTTTGTTTGAACATCGTTAATAAAATCAGTTGTTCACGCACATCGACATCATGGTAAGTGTCTCCATCACGGATCAACTTATCATATAGCTTGTTTTCGACTTCTTCTTTTTTACCTAAATTAAACAACCAACCGATGTCATCTGCTTTTTTTCCATATTTTTCATACTGATATTGGACCCCAAATAAATTATTTGACACTTCGCCAGTATACATATCTTGCCCATCAAAACCAGCTTGATAACCGTGAGCAATTTCATGTAATGTTGCCCAACTTAGTTCTTTCAACCACATATCTGTCGTAGGTTCACTATTAGCTGTCCAATCACCCCCATAATAAGCAGCACCTGCGCCAGAATCATCTGCCTTTAAAAAGTAACGATTCGCGCCGTTCTGATTTTCTGGTGCGGAACCATCAAAACCAGCGATACCGTTAAATAAAGCAAAAATACCGTGATGATACTCAATCAACGCATCAATTGATGGAAAATCTTTTAAGTTTCTCACTAGTTCTTTGTCCAATTTGGGTACGAGTAATTGGAAATCTACTCCTTGAATTAGCGCATACTCTGCATCCTCCGTATCCCACATTGAAAAAAACATGGTCTCATTCCCATGATATCCATAAACAGGTAACGCTTTCATTTCTTTGGAAGTCACCACTTCGTATTCGATCTGTGCTGATCCTTCTCCGTACGGTGTATCAATAAATGGAACCAAGGGCTCATCTGCACGTATACTTACCCAATTTGATCCAACTTCGATACTTTTTTCATTCTTTTTATCGTTTCCTAGTAGTCGCAATTTTAACTTATTCTTGAAATGAGCATTTGTCTGTCTCATTCTCAATTCGGTATTTTCGCTTAAGATAAAACCTAGATCCTGACGATCATGGTTTTTCCCTTTACTCATCCCTGAGTTGAAGATCCACGTCGGCTCCGGAATACTAAAAATCTCTTTTGACGTGACTTCTTGCGCACCAACATTGGCTGAAAGTACAAAGATACCAAACACAAACAACAACAGACTAACCGCATATTTTTTCATTTACCTCACTCCTTAAAATTATTTTATGAACAAAAAATAATTATTCACCCATTACTAAAACGTTATTTTTTGTACAATTTAATTATAAATAACAACTAAATAAATAGCAATAATATAATATTTATAAATTTTTATCCTTACAACCTATAATAATTATAGTTATTTAAATAATTAACCATAAATATATTTTTTATATTAAGCGTTATCTAAAAAGAAAAAAAGCTCTCCCTTAGTGGGACAGCTTTTCCTATACATTTAAAGTTTATACCAAACTAATTTTATCATCGAGTCGCGTTTACTTGACAGAACCGATCATTCCTTGAACAAATTGTTTTTGTAAAACAAAGAACACGATAGCTGTTGGTAATGTTGCAATCACAAGCCCGGCCATAATCATTCCGTAATCTGGTGTATAAGAGGCTCCCATGGCAGATAAAACTAATGGGACCGTACGCTTATCTGGTGATTGTAATGCAACTAAAGGCCAAAGATAGTTATTCCAGCTACTCATAAAAGTAATGATTGCAGCAGCTGCATACGTATTTTTAGCAGTGGGTAGGTAGACACGGAAAAATATACTTAATTCTTTTAATCCATCTAAACGTGCAGCTTCTACTAAATCTTTAGGAAACGCTTTAACGTTTTGTCGAAAGAAGAAGATCAAAAAAGCTGTACTTACTGAAGGCAAAATGACGACTAAGAAGCTATTAATCCCTAAGATCGTTCCGTTTAAGTTAGAAAACATGCGGTACAAAGGAATCATCAACGCAGCAAAAGGAACCATCATCGATAAAAGCAAAATCGTAAATAATCGTTCTTTTTTTCGACTTTTATAGATCTCAAACCCATAACCAGCCATAGATGAAATCAACAAAGCTAAGACCGTTGTTACAATAGCGATCAAAGCTGAATTCCACAATGAGCGTGCAAAGTTTAAGTCATTTGAAAAAAGATTCTGGAAGTTGACAACTAAATGGCTACCGATCTTTAATTTTCCGGCAGTAATATCGATAGGTGTATTCGTCATTCCTAAGATCATCCAAACAAAAGGAAAAATCGAAATAAATGAAATCACGCTCAAAGAGGCATATTTAAAAACAGCTAACCAATCGAATGTTTTAGTCGCTTTTTTTTCATTCTCTTTAAGAAGTACTTTGTTTTCTGCTTGATCTATCACGCTTTTTCACCTCCGACTTTCGTTTGAATGATTGATAACAGTACAATAAAGACTACGATCACAAATGAAACCGCCGCAGCATAACCAAAATTCGGTGTAAATTTATAACTTAAATTGTAAATATACTGAGATAGCGTAGTTGTTGCATTTGCTGGTCCACCACCCGTAATATTTTGTACTTCATCAAAGAGTTGCAACGTACCGATCGTTGATGTGATTGACGTAAACAAAATAATTGGTTTTAAGTTAGGAATCGTGACTTTGATCAATTGTTGCCACTTAGATGCGCCATCGATTTCTGCTGCTTCATAAATTGCCGGATCAATATTTTGCATTCCTGATAAAAAGAAAATCATGTTATAACCTGTCCAACGCCATGTAATCGAAATGATGATTAATACTTTCGCCCAAACTGGATGAGTCAGCCAGCCAATTGGCATATCGATCAAGCCAATCGTCATCAAAAAATTATTCACTAATCCCGATTGAGAAAACAAGCTTTTCATAATAAGCGAATAGCTAACCATGGATGTGATACAAGGTAAAAAAATCGCTGTCCGGAAGAATCCTTTCATTTTAAGCTTTTTATCATTTAATAAATTAGAGACAAATAAAGCTAAAAACAACATAATCGGTACTTGTACCAATAAATATAAAAAGGTGTTAAAAAAAGCCTTTTTGAAGGTCGCATCATTCAACATGCGTTGATAATTCCCCAAACCATTAAAACTCATATTAACTGGGGGACCACTTTGAAATGAAGTGATCAGCGCTAAAATCATTGGGATAAATACCATGATCGAGATCATCAGAACTGGTAAAACAAGAAACGCATTTCCGTTCTTGAAAAAATCTTTTTGTTTCATCTGCTTTGCTCACTTTCGTTACGTTCATCTTCGTTTTATCTGTCATTTAAGGATCGTCTCACAAATCCTCCCTCTTAACTAATTGTCTGAGTAAATGACAGCGTCCTCACGAAAATTCTACGGTATTGATTGAAACTATTTTTAATAGATAGCAAATTTGTGTGACTGATGACCGTTCAAAAATCACCAGCCAACACAAATCTGATCATCTAAATCAATTCATTTCACTCTGCTTAATTGGCTAACTGTGCTTCTACTTGTTTTTGCGTATCTGCCAAGACTTTATCAGTATCTTCTCCATTGATGATTCGGTGTAATGACTCTGCTACAACTGCTTCGATTGCATAGGTTTCTTGTCCATAATTAACTTGTGGAATTTCCGCTGTCCATTTAGAAAAATCTTCAAACACCTTTTGACCACTATAGAATTCAGAAGACTCTTGATAAGCTGGTTGATCTTTTGCACTTAACATGGTAGAAACTAACCCGATTTCTTTCGCTAAGGTTCCCATCAAGTCTTCGTTAGTCGCAAAGGTCTTCTTCAAGAAGTCTTTCGCATTTTCTTCGCCTGAAACACCTTTGATCACATACCACCCAGCTCCGCCTAAATTAGAAGCTTGTGCTTTTTGCATATTGGCAGGTAATGAAGGTGTCGGTGCAATTGCCCATTTCCCTGATTGATCTTCAGCACCTTGGATCGTTGAGGAATACCAAGCACCAATTGGACTGGATGCAACAGCCCCTGATTGAATAGCCGTGACACCTGCATTCCAATCTGAAGTTTGTTCCACTAGATCTTCTTTAAGTAGTGTAGCAAATAGATTTAATCCATATTTCAATGATTGGTTATCTTTGATCGTAACCGTCTTTCCATCTTCCGAAGTGTACCATTCACCAGCTTCTTGCATGATCATACGGACACGTCCAAGATCTGAGGGATTCACTTCAGTAATTTTTTTACCCGTTTTTGCTTTAACATCTCGAGCAACTTGTAAATAGTCATCCCAACTTAAATTCTGCATATCTGCTTGACTGTAACCGGCTTCTTCTAACAAATCTGTTCGATAAAAATTAGCCGTAACACCTGAATCAAATGGGACGCCATAAATTTGATCATCGATCTTATTAACCGCAAATTTATACGAAGCAAAATTGGATTCATCTACGATATCGGTTAACTCAGAAAATGCGTCCGGATAAGAATTCAAATAACCTTGAATACGATAATCCTCAATCAACACGATATTCGGTAATCCATCCGTATTTCCACTGGCTAATGCTGTGTTTAACTTTTGTACGATATCATCTTGTGACATCGTAACGACATCCACTTCGACATCTTTATTGTCATAGACTTTTTTTGCTTCATTGACTGCTTTGATATTAAACGTTTCATCCCATGCCCAAACACTGATTTTATTTTCATCTTTCGTTGCTGAATTTGAGGAACTCCCACATCCCGCAAACAAAACTGCTGCTGAAGCTAAAAGCGTCGCACTTGCTACTAATTTTTTGAATTTCATATCCAACCCGCCTTTTTCATTTTTATTCTTTACATGTGAATCATACCAAAAAATGTAATCGTTTTCTTAATTTCTAAAAGAGTTCCAAAAAATATCCCAAAATAAGAAAAAATCACAAATTTAGATTTCAAATTTTTTTATTTTGAGTAATTCATCTTGCTTTTCTGCCAATTAAACCGTATTTTAAAAAGAGAAACTGTTTAAAAGGGGGAACAAGCTTGATTAATTTATTATTGATCGACGATGAAAAAACAATCTTACATGGCATAGCCAATTTGGTTGATTGGTCAAACCACGGATTCCAAATTAAAGGCGCTTTTTCAAACTCGTTGGAAGCGCTTGATTTTTTCTCTATTCATTCTAATGATATTGATATTGTCATTACTGATCTTATCATGCCTGAACTGGATGGGATTGAACTTGCTCGCCTCCTAAAAAAAAGCAAGCCTGATATTCAAATATTAGTGTTATCAAGCCATGATGAGTTTCAACTAGTGAAAGACTCTTTTAAAGAAGGCGTATCCGATTATTTACTTAAACCAAAATTGAATCCAGAAAACCTGCTTTCTGCTTTGAACCATTTGGTTAAAAAAGGCCAAAAAAATCTAGACTCTAAATTCTCTCTAGATAGTGCTTTAACACAATATTTCTCTGGACAAAAAACAACGATATCTAACGATCCTTTTCGTTTCCCGTTATTTTACATCGTCTATAGCGAAATGGATGATTTAGCTCCACTAGCTTCTCTAAAAAGTAACGAAGAACGAGCTGAACTCTGGATTGATTGTCAGCCTTTTACCACTCTCGACTATGAATATGGTTGCTTACTAAATGTTTCGTCCATGGATTGTTTCGAACAAATTCAGACTTCTTTGCGTGAATATGCGCAAAAATCTGATGCATTATTGATTATTTCCCCTTGTTTAGAGCTAAGTGAGCTGTTCGATTGTTTTCAAAGATTAAAAAAATTAGGCAAAGGACAACGTTTTTATCAGAAAAGTGCTGGTGTTGTATCGGAAGAACAATTAGTCCCTTTGATTCCACACTTTGATCAGAGCACGAAAAGCTACTTAACAAAGATTGTCAACAAAGATTATGTATCCGCTATCAGAGAAATGAAATCAGCGATTGAGACTCTGATCGCTTTAAAAATTGACCCTTTATTTTTAAAACACGAAACAATCAATCGTCTCTACGCACTCATCAATGCTTTAGAAGATGGTCAAGGGACGAAAGAATTGACGACATTAAAAATTACGTTACCAACACTTATAACGAACGTCGCCACCATCGAAGATTTTTCCATTACGTTTACTAAAATCATCACTCAATTGATGCGTTGGAGCACGCCGGAAAAGAATGAAAACTCAGAAATTCTGACAGCGATCTATGATTATGTTCAAGAAAATTATCATCAAGATATTTCCTTGCAAATCATCTCCGAAAAATTTCATTTTTCCTATAGTTATTTATCTACCATGTTTACCGAGAAATATGGGATTAGCTTCACTAAATATCTAAAAAAAGTCCGGATACAACATGCGAAACGGCTTTTGCTTGAGACAACCGAGCCACTTTCACAAATCTCTTACCAAGTAGGATTTGCTGAACTTGGTTATTTCTCAAGAGTATTCAAGGAAGAAACTGGGCTAAATCCTTCTCAATATCGAAAAGGAAGTTTGAAACATGAAGAAAAAATTCAAAGAGTATGAACTAGTTACAAAACTACTGGTTGTCCTAGTCATTGCGCTTCTTACTCAAGCGATTATTCTGTCCTTCTTCATTTATGATCGATCCAAAAACGCTTATATCCATCTATTTGATAAATCGAATGAACTAACGCTTGGCAAAATACAACGTGATTTTGAACGATTGAATGATAATATCGAAAATACCTTAACGATGGTCGCTAACAACCCTGCAGTCGAAAATTATTTCTCTAACGATCCGCACTCTTCGTTAGATAACTACGCAAATGTAAAAACGATCCAACAAATGAACCGAAGCTTTACTTCGATCTCTCCTTCCATCAATTACGATCTGATGATCTATGGTGAAAGTGGACATACCTTCGTTGGAAACGAGATGCTTGCCAGTATGGATGCTGCGGCATTCATGAGATCTGATGTCGTACAAAAAGCAAAGGCACATAAAGCATCGACCCAAATGTTCTTTGTCGACTTTGGTTTGACTACTCGTGACCAAACAAAAAGCAGCATCCTATTCATTAAGAAATTGACTTCCTCGTTGAATCATATTTATGGGTATGCTGTCATTGCGATAACTGCAGATGAGCTAGCGAATTTATTCAATGAAACGATCCATTCGGAGGTCTCCAAAATCTATCTCATCAATGAAGCAAATCAAATCATTACCTCCAATGAAACTGGCATGATTGGTGCCAAAACCAACTTGTTAAATGATTTAAATACCAATGAAACAAAAACAGTTGATTATAATCGTTTAACACGTGTTCCATTATATCGACAAAACTTAGCTTTGATTAGTAAAGTAAATATTCGTTCACTAGTCAATCAAATGGGACTGATTGTTCCGATCGTCCTTTTTAATTTGATGACTTTAATGGTAGTTGGTGCTATTGTCTTTCGCTATATGAACCGTCAGACGAAGTCGATTTATGCCTTGATTCAGTCCTTAAAACATATCAAAAAAATTCCTAATAATACCCAAGTAGACGTTCAAGGGACCTACGAAACAAAGACTTTAGGCACTACAATCAATCAACTATTAACAACGATCGATGAGAACTATTTTACTTCAATTGAAAACGAAAAGAAAAAACGCCAATTAGAGATTCAAACGATGCAAGCCCAAATCCAGCCTCACTTTATCTACAATACGTTAACTAGTCTAAAATTTTTGATCTGGCAAAAAGAAAATCAAAAAGCAATTCATGGAATCGATCATTTTATTGATTTGTTGAGAAGTACCATTGGGAAAAAAGCAGAAACAATCACTGTCGAAGAAGAATTAAAAAGTGTGCAAAGCTATATCCATATTCTTTCATTGAGATATGGTGATGATATCGCCACTCGGATCATGGTCCCCGATGAACTATACCCTTTTAAAGTGCCCAATATGATGATCCAGCCAATTATCGAGAATGCTTTTTTACATGCTTTTCAAACAAAAAAAAGTGGGTTTATTACTTTATTCGGAAAAATTCATGAAACACAATTGATCTTTGAAATCGTAGATAACGGTGATGGATTTGATACAAATCAAAAGAAAAAAAACAAGGACTATTTTTCTGGAATCGGAGTCAAGAATGTGAACGAACGAATCAAATTGCTTTACGGCAAAGAGTATGGATTGCAGATCCAATCGATTATGGGTGTTGGTACAACGGTAAAAATCACATTGCCATTAATCAGTTAATCCAAAAATAAACAATTCAGTTAGTTGATACTTATAAGCAATAGACGCTGCCCTTCTAAGATAGATGATTTTAGAAAAGCAACGTCTATTTGTCTATGGTTTTATATTTTTCATGTCTGCTAATAATATGAAAAGCTATTGTTCTTTCCCGATACTTAGCTATCAATCCTTCCTCTAGATAGACAGCATTCAAGCATCAGCTCCTTGAAATAAGCCTAAATTTTTTTTAACATGAAAAGGTGTTTTAAAAAATTGCCTCTTATTTGCTCGGAGCTGACCGCTTCTTTCACGACCTTTACTTCACGATAAAACTAAATTCATGGTCTTCTTCCGCTGAAATATGATACGCTTCTTCAACATCTGCTCCCCAGCTGTTGATTCCTCCTACACCACGTACCTTCCCTTGAATCACTAAGACGGTTCTTCTAGCTGGTGGTAACTCTTCAAGATGCGTAGCATTTTCTAATTCTTCGGCTTTATAAGGGAGAGCTGAAAATGCAAAATCGCCGTTCACTTGTTCAAAGCGTAATGAAAATTCCTCCTTTCCTTGATCCGCATTATTCATCGTAGAATCTCTAGTGATTTCTAGCCATTTCGTCTTCATATGGACACCACAATCTTGTGGCACGAGATAGGGAGTCACTGGTAAACCAGTTACTTTATAAGTACCCTCGATTCCTCCTGCCATTCGATCTGGATACGTTTCTCCTGATAGTCCTTCATATTCAAAATATTTCGCTTTGGTTGGCATAATAAAGCGAAAACCTAATAAAGGTAATTCAGGCAGCCCTTGCTGTCCATGATAAAAGACAGAAATTTTCATTTCCCCATCAGATTGTACTTCATAGTTGACTATGACTTCTGTTTTGGGCACCGTATTGATTTCTAACGTGAATTTGATCGCTGCTGATTGCGCATATTCATGATTGGAATAGCGATTATTGATCGGAGCAATTGGCTGTCCGATTGGTTTTTGATCAATGGAAACTTGAACATTTTTTACTTTCGGGTACATCCCAGCCCCTAGCCACATGGACGAACGATAGCCAAACCCATTCCCTCGATCATTATCCGTCAAAGCCCGCCAAAACGTCGGCAGCGTTTCTCGATACAACCATTCTTTCCCATTTTTATTTAAGGATTCCAACCCACCTCTTGTATAGGAAAAGATATAATGAAATCCTTCACCTTTTAAAGCAAATGTACAATCTCCATAAATAATCTTCATTTTAATCGCTGTATTTTCCATAATAATACCTTACCTCCTGTAATGCCGGTTTTTCTTGACCATCAGAAAAGACGATCCCGTTACCTGAAAATTCATAATCACTTGGACGATCATCAAAGTCCCCACCGTATCTCATTACTTTTTGTTTCGTCAATGGATCGATCACTTGAATCGCTTGATCTTTAAAGTCCCAAATATAGCCACCTTGATACATTGGGTATCGATCTAATAATTCCATGTAAGAATTCAATCCTCCCAACGAATTCCCCATGTCATGCATGTATTCACATAAAATGAAAGGCTTTTTCCCATCATTTTCAAGGTAATCACAGATATCTGTTGGCGTAGCATACATGCAACTCTTGACATCAGAAATCGAATCTTCGAATGCAGGATTAGGGAAATTTCCTTCATAGTGAACAAGGCGATCGGGATCTTTTTCTTTAAAGTAATCATTCATCAAACGAATATTCTCTTCTGCGTAAGATTCATTTCCTAAAGACCAGAATAAAATACTCGTATGGTTCTTGAATGTCTCAAAATTTGTCTGTGCTCTGTCAAGAACGATCTCCCGCCATTGAGGAACGTTCCCCGGTACATTGTAAGACGGCTCAAACGCGCCCATCTTTTGCCAAGAACCATGAGATTCCAGATTGGTCTCTGCCATCAAGTGAATCCCCGCCTGATCACAAAGATAATACCAAGGGATTTGATTTGGATAATGTGAGGTTCTAACCCCATTGATATTCGCATGTTTAATGATTTCTAGATCTTTCTTCATATCCATCAAATCGATAGCTCTTCCTTTTTCAGGATGCCATTCATGTCGATTGACACCGTTGATGATCAAACGTCGGTCATTCAAATAAATGATCCGCTCTTTGATCTCGATCTTTCTAAAACCAAATGGATAGTAACTATACTCCGTCACCCCAGTATCATCAAACGTTTCAAATTCGGCGGTGTATAAATTGGGTTGAAAATGATCCCATAAAGTAATTTTATCTACTGGAATATGCAACGAGATTTGTTCTTCGATTCCCACTTCTTCTTGATGGATCTCTTCTCCTTTGCAATTGAGGAGTCGGACACGTAGCTTTCCGTTTGAAGTAAGATTTTCAATAGTCAAGTCGATATCTACCCAACCGCTTTGAAAAGAGGGATCAACTTGAGGTTTGATCCACATATCCTCTATATGATTTTTCCCTCTGGCGATCAATGAAACATCTCTAAAAATCCCAAAGAAACGGAAAAAATCTTGGTCTTCGAGAAAAGCGGCACTACTTCTTTTATGGACTTCTACCGCTAAACGATTCTCTTCTTCCAGATAAGGAGTTAAATCAAATTCAGAAGGCGTGAAAGAATCTTCTGCATAGCCGACAAAGTGCCCATTTAACCAGACATACATTGCCTGTTCGACACCTTCAAATCGAATGGTGATCGCCTTTTCTTTCATTTCTTCATTTAAAGTAAAGTTCGTCACATATGAGCCAACTGGGTTATACTCGGCTTGAGAAAACATCCCCTCGGCTTCTTCCTTACCAGCGGTTGTATAAGCCGGACGTCTAAACTCATGCCCTTCCCATGGATACATCGTATTGATGTAGTGGATCTTGTCGTATCCTGCTAGTTCGATATGCCTAGGAACATCAATCTGATCGAAGCCACTGTTATCAAATTCCTTTTCAAAAAAATTCACTGGACGTTCTAAAGCATTGCGGGAATAGCAAAATTGCCACTTCCCATTCAGCGATTGGATTCTGGTGTTTCCTGTTTCCACTTCTTCTTTAGAACCATAAATAACATGATCACTATGGGCTTTCCTTTGATTTACTCGATACACTTGCGGATCATCTAACCATTCAATCAATGCGTTCATTTTTCTATTCTCCTTCGTCTATACTCATAAAATGAATCAATTCTGTTTGAAAATCGCCATAAAAATCCGGGAAATAAAGACCTATTGTCATTAATTCCGATCCTGAATATACTTTGCCATCTATCTGGTTCTGGTATAGTTTTTCTTCGCTTAGTCCAACAAGGCGTACCTCATGAAATTCGGGCTGTGCATTTGCCAACCGACGATTTATAAATAAGAGGACTTCCTGTTGGTTTTTTGAAACAAATTCCCAGGAAGCAATATTTTGCTCAAAGGGATTTTGTAAACGATAGAAATCACCATATTGGACTGTCTGTCTGATTTTTTTATAAAATTCTACCTGTGCGGCTACTTCCTGCTTTTCCTCACTAGATAATTTTGTTAGATCGAGTTCATATCCAAACACCCCGCCCATGGCCACATCTCCACGTGTTTTTAAACTGGTGACTCGACCCGTTTGATGATTAGGAACAGCTGATACATGGGCAGTCATAGCTGAAATAGGATAAGCTAAGCTTGTCCCATATTGGATATTGATACGTTCAACCGCATCTGTATTGTCACTAGTCCAAGACTGTGGCATATAATAAAGCAGCCCTGCATCGAACCGTCCACCACCACCAGAACATCCTTCCCAAAGGATATGAGGATAGTCGTTTGTTAAGTTTTCCATCATCTCATATAATCCTAATAGATAACGATGCAAAACTTCCCCTTGGTTTTGTTTGCCCAATGACACCGAATAGACATCAGATAGCGATCGATTCATATCCCATTTGATATAGTCGATCTCCACACTGTCTAACAAATGCCGTAACTGTGTTTCAATCGTCTTCCGGACTTCTTTTCGGGTAAAATCAAGGACGTGTTGAGATCTAGAAGCCGATGGTTGACGACCTGGTTCTTTCATCATAAATTCGGGATGATCCCGATTTAATTGAGAGTCGCTGGAAACCATTTCAGGCTCAACCCACAAGCCAAACTTTAGTCCTTTTTGGTGAACATAGTCAGCGATCCCTTTTAAGCCATTTTTCAATTTCCCTTGATATTCAAACCAGTCTCCTAGAGAAGATTGGTCCGAATCTCTTTTCCCAAACCAGCCGTCATCTAAAACAAACATCTCTATCGCTAATTCGTTTGCTTCATCAATGATCGCTTCGATCTTTTTGCTCGTAAAGTCAAAATAAGTCGCTTCCCAATTGTTGACTAGGATCGGACGTTCTTGGTATTGAAATTGCCCTCTTGCTACTCGTTCCCGTAATAAATGATGGGTCACTTGACTCATCCCATTCAACCCTTGATCAGAATAAGTTAAGAGTATTTCCGGTGTTTGGAAGCTTTCATATGGTTGTAACTCCCAAGAAAAATTATAGGGATTGATCCCCCCGATCACTCTAAATTGTTGAATGGCATCTTTTTCAATCTCAAAGGAATGATTTCCCGAATAAACAAGATGGATCCCAATCGCTTCCCCTGTGAATTCAGTTGTTGCATGATTTGTCAAGGCAATGAATGAATTCATCTGATGACTGCTTGAACCACGACGGCTTTCAAATGATTTGATGCCATCTGTTATGCTTTGTCTAGACATCTGCCGTTCTTTGACATGCGCTCCTGGTAAGGCAATCACTTCATCAAACCGGCCTGAATTCGTAAAATCAAGTTGAAAAGAGGCTGCTTTTTCAATCATCACTGGATCATTGGTTTCATTTCTTACCTTCAGCGAACGTGTAATCACTGCTCTTTCTCGATAAATCGTATAGGAAAGATCCACGTAAATCTTTTCTTCACGATCTTTCAACGTCACGATCAACGTTTCTGCCTCTGTATCATTCTTGATATACGCTTGCGGTAATCCAGATAAATTTGGCTTTCCTTCTTGGATCTGAAAACTTTCATAACGTAGATCAAGCAGATTTGATCCATTTTCTCGACGAATCATCAAGGCAGGTAATCGATAATCCATCCCTCCGTGCCCTGAATACTCTTGTGGTAATGTATCTTTTGAATACGTTCGATCTTCATTTAAGGGGACGTTCCCAGAAAAGCCGCGATCTCTGCGAGGATATTTTTTATGATTATGATAATGGGTCGTTCTTTTACCAAAATAAACATGAGCCAGAACTTCACTTTCTTCAATTTGAAGAATATAGGAAATTTCTGAATTGGATAGATGAAATACTTTTTCCTGTTCGTCAAATGTGATTAAAGCTGCTCTTTGATTCTTCATCACTTGTTCCATTGTTTCACCTCTCAAATAAATAGTAACCGTTTACTTTTGTTACATTTCCTGTATACTGTTTACTAAACAAATATGTCAATAAAAATTTTTATTTTTTTGTAAGGGGTGCCATTTTATGGTTGGAATTAGAGATGTCGCAAGAAAAGCCAATGTTTCACCTGCTACGGTCTCAAGAGTTTTGAATGAAGACAAAACGATCAGTGTCTCTGCTGCTACTCGTCAACGGATTTTCACTGCAGCTGCCACATTAAATTATGATATCAACAAGCGAAAATATATTAAAAAACGCCGTCCTTCCATCGGTGTCATTTCAGCAATCAGTAAAGCCAGCGAAGAAAAAGATATTTATTATCGAGAATTACGAGCAGGTCTAGAAGAAGAAGCCAGCCGACTCCATATCGGTATGAATCGAATTTATAATATGTCGGATAACCCGACCGAGTGGAAAGATTTGGATCAATTAGGTGCTATAATCGTAGTCGGTACGATCGATAAAGGTGCAATCGCCGATTTATTGAAACAGAACCGACAATTAGTTGTAGTAGATAATCCAGATATCCAACAAGAAGTGGATATGGTCTATGGGGATCTCGAACGAATGACTAAATCTGTTTTAGAACTTTTTTTAGACAATGGGCACACCAACATCGCTTATATTGGTGGTTATCAAATCGATATTAACGAAGCTGGTCGGAAATCAACAACTGAGAATGAAAAAAGGCTCAGAGCCTACCGCCATTTCATGCAAGATCATCATTTGACCAAACAGATCAATTATTATTTAGGAGAATGGACAGAGGAATCCGGAGAGCAGTTAGCGACCAAACTTCTCGAAAAACAAAAACATGATTTACCGACGGCCATTTTGATCGGTAGCGATCCTTTAGCATTAGGTGTTTATCGAGCATTACAAAAAGACAATCGAAAAATTGGAGAAGAGATCGTTCTAGTTAGCTTCGATAACATCGAGGCGATTGCTGATTTATCTCCTAGTTTAACAAGTGTAGCGATCAATGCAAAAGCCATTGGTCAGTCTGCTGTTCGATTAGCGGTGGAGCGAATCGATGGTTTGAGAGATGAACCGATCATTGTCACTTATCCTACACGACTAATCATTAGAGAAAGTTTTAACCCTGATAAATCCTAACCAAATAGACGAAGAAGAGCGAGATAACTATCCTTTCCCGCTCCTTCTTCGTCTACTTTTGCTTATCCTCATTTGTTAAATCAGCTTCTACTTTTTGGCTTTCGATCCATCCTAAATAATATTCATGATAGACTCCTTCTTCCGTTTGCTTCGTTAGCAGATACTGTCCAATCACATTTCCTGTTTGATACCCTCGTTGAGCTAATGTTAATCTTACTTCTTCGATATTGTTCTTTTCGGTATGATTGACTTCCACTTGTAATAAAAATCGATGATAAGTTTTACCAGGCTGATTGTACCAAACAATTTTAGACAGTGAAATTGTGGCTGATGTTTGGTCTGTACAGAAGCCATAAATCATTTCATCGCTCAGCGAAAAATCAAAATACCCACCGAAGCTGGCATAGTTTTCAAGATAGGCTTTCGAATCTAAAATGTCGTCGGAATCCACTATGACGATTGCCGCAAAAGGAATTGTTTCTTTGGTAATGCCTCGATTGTCAATCATAAGTTTTAATTGTTCTTTTCGAGCCAAGATTTCTTCATGTTTTTTTTGCAGACTTATTTTTTCTTGCTTGATCCGCTGCTCTGTTTCTGCAATCGTTGCATAATGTTCTTCGATCGTTTTTCCATATAAATTTTTCATCTGTTTGATTGGAACATCTAATTTTCGATAGAAATTGATGTCATAGATCTGAAAAATATCATCAATATTAAACATCCGATACCCGTTTTCTTCATGGCGTAGAGAATGGATTAACCCTTGCTCATCCCAAAAACGAATCGTTGACTTTGGTACATTTAGTAGTTCCGAGACTTCTCCGATCGTGTAAAGTTTTGGCATTTCCGCTCACCTCTTGTTAATTTTACCGCTTCTTCTATTGACCTTCAAGTAACTTTAAGGTGTAAAATTCATTATTGTCTAGTAAAAGGAGGAAACAAAATGACATTACTTAAACAATTCCTATGGAAGAATAAAAAAATCGTAGGCATGACTTTTTTATTCGTCTGTTTACAAATCATTGGTACACTTGGTGTTCCTAAATTAGTGGCAACATTAATTGATGAAGGGATAGTTACTGGTCAAAACAGTAAAATTTATACCATTGGTCTACAAATGGCATTCGTAGCCTTGCTAGGTACTTTTTCAGCGATTGCTTCTAGCTATTTTTCTGCACTAGTGTCTGCAAAATTTGGCTACCAAACAAGGGAAAACTATTTTGATAAGTTCCAACAATTATCGATGAAAGATGCAGATGAATTTGGAAGTGCCTCACTCCTGACTCGAATGACTAATGATGTAGATAATATCCAACAAATGATTGTACTCTTTTGTCAAATGATCTTACCTGCACCAATCATTGCGGTGTTTACAATTGTCATGATGCTTCAATATTCCATGACATTGACATTGATTACATTGATTTCTGTGTTTATTTATGCTGTCGTTATTTACATTTTAATGAAAAAAGGAACCCCTCTATCTCTCAGTATTCAACCAAAAATGGATCGTATCACAGTGACTTTAAGGGAATTTTTTACAGGTGTGAATATGATTCGAGCCTTCAACAATCAAGACTATGAGGAGAAGCGCACCAATCAAACATTTGAGAAGTATGCCACACAGATGATCCGAGTCAATCGCGTATTTGCTTGGGTCACTCCGATTGCATTTTTATTAATGGGGATCGTATACAGCGCCATTCTTTGGTTTGGTGGTTCGTTGGTCAGTGAAGGTACACTACAGATCGGGACTGTTACTGCCATCGTCGAATATTCGATGCTCACGTTGGCTTATCTAATGACTGCAGCTATGGTGTTAGTCGTCGTTCCAAAATCGATGTCCTCTCTTCGGCGGATCGAAGAAGTGTTGAATCAACCTATTGAGATCATTGATCCGGAAAATCCATCAACAGCTTCGCTGAATATGGATGATGAGCATGTGTTATCTTTTGAACACGTTTCTTTCAGTTATACCAAAGATTCAGAACCTGTATTGGAAGATATCCATTTTAAGGTACCTAAAGGCAAAACAACTGCCATCGTTGGCGGAACTGGTTCTGGTAAAAGTACAATAGCCAAATTGCTCCTTCGTTTGAATGATGTGACCAGTGGACAGATTACATTAGGGGGGCAACCACTTCAACAATTAACACAAGAAATGATTCGCTCAAAAATCAGCTATGTTCCGCAAAAAGCGTTTCTGTTTAGTGGAACAAGTTTATCAAACCTGCAAATGGGCAATGAGCATGCAACAGAAGAAGAATTGACCTCAGCTATACGTATTTCACAATTAGAGGAAGTTTTGGATAAATTGCCCAAAAAATTAGCTAGTTTTGTTGCACAAGGCGGAGATAATTATTCTGGCGGACAAAAACAACGGATGTGTATTGCACGAGCGCTCATCAAACCAGCAGATATCTATGTTTTCGACGATAGCTTTTCTGCTTTGGACTACAAGACGGATGCAAAACTAAGAACAGCCCTCCATGAAGAAATGGCTGATAAGACATTGATCATTGTGGCTCAAAGATTGAGTACAATCATGAACGCTGATCACATCATCGTTTTAGACAATGGCCGAATCGTGGGACAAGGAACTCACGAAACACTCCTTGCTACTTGTCTTTCTTATCAGGAATTTGCTAAATCACAAGGGATTTTGAAAGAAGGGAATATATGAAAACAACTGATGTAAAAATGAATAAACATAGTTTGATCCGCTTTTGGAAAATGATCCAATCTGATCACAAAACATTTTATGGCTTACTATTATGTAGTTTAATCGGTAACCTGATGGTCGTTGCAATGCCGATGATCATGGGCGTTGGTATCGATCAGCTTTTAAGTCGAATCCGTACGATCGGGATTGCTGAAATGACATTTCATGATGTCAAGGATGCCCTTTTGTTCCCTGTTGTTTTATTACTCGTTTTTTCTTTTTTAAGTAGTATTACTTCTTTCATTCAAGAATACGCAATGGCTTCATTGAGTGAAAAAATCACACTTAATGTTAGAAAAGAAATGACCAAGAAATTCAAAACATTACCAATGGCCTTCTTTGATCAGCATCAGGTAGGAGATATCATCAGCCGAACAACGACTGGTTTGAATCAACTAGCACAAGTCTTGCTAACAGGGATCAATCAATTTTTCACTTCCATCGTAACGATTTTATTTTCAATTTTGATGCTGTTTTATATTGACAGCAAATTGACGTTACTGATTCTTTTATTGATCGTTGGTAGTTCATGGGTCACTCAACTCTTTGCGAATAAAAACAAAAAGATTTCTGATGACAATCAAACAGAACTAGGTTCATTAAATAATAAAGTGGAAGAATATCTTGCAGGTAACTTGGTCATCAAAACATTCAATCAACAAGATCAAGCGATCGAGTCGATCCGTCAAGTAAATCATTCACAGTACCAAGCATTTAAAAAAGCGCAATTCATGAACTTTGCCATCTATCCAGCGATTCGCTTGATCAATCAATCAGCGTTCATTTTAAGTGCTGTCTTAGGTGGGATCTTAGTAATATCTGGTGGACTCACACTAGGATTGTTACAAGCTTATCTGCAGTACATCAATCAAATCTCTGAACCGATCTCGACCGCTTCTTATGTCATCAATTCGTTACAATCTGCTATGGCGGCGATTGATCGTATCTTTGAGATTATGGATGAACCAAATGAGCGTTCTGATCACGAAAATACAACATCACTTGACCAGCCTGCTGGTTCAATCAAGTTCAAAGATGTTCGATTTGGTTATAGTCCAGATAAGATCTTGATGGAAAATGTCAACTTTTCGGCTAAACCAAAACAAACAATTGCAATCGTGGGACCAACTGGGGCAGGAAAAACGACATTAGTCAATTTACTCATGCGATTTTACGAGCTAAACCATGGAAGAATCGAATTCGACGGAATCGATATCACGAAATTCTCTCGTAGTGAGTTACGTAAACACTTTGGGATGGTTTTGCAAAATACGTGGCTCTTTGAAGGCACAGTGGCAGATAATATTGCTTATGGGAAACAGCAAGCTTCCAGAGACGAAATCATTGCGGCTGCCAAAATTGCCCAATGTGATCATTTCATCCGTACGTTACCTGAAGGATATGATACGATTATTTCAAGTGAAAATGGTTCGTTGTCACAAGGACAACAACAGCTATTGACCATTGCTCGGGTATTGCTGGTGAATCCTTCCGTAGTTATTTTAGATGAAGCAACCTCCAGCGTGGATACCCGCACCGAAGCAATGATCCAAAAAGCAATGAATGCTGTCACAGAAAACCGAACCAGCTTTATCATCGCCCATCGGTTATCTACGATTGAAAATGCCGACTTGATTTTAGTGATGGAAAATGGAAATATTATTGAACAAGGAACTCATCAGTCACTATTAAGCAAACCAACACTTTATGCTAGTTTATATAATAGCCAATTTCAAATCACATAAAAGAGGTTGTGAAAAGTGCGTCTTGACCCGAGTAATAAGGAAGAAAATCTCGAAACAGCTCCTCATGTTTTGAGATTTTTAGACTTATTACCGAGGGTCAGCACTTTGAACACCGTTTAGCAAGAGGCTGTGAAAGAAGCGTTTAGCTCCGAGCGAATAAGAGAGGATTTTTTAAAATAGCTCCTCATATTTTAGAAAATCATCGCTTATTGTTGAGGAGTTGCTTCTTGAACACCGTTTATATCAAGAAGTTGTGAAAGTGCGCTTTGACCTAAGTAATTTTGAACACTTTTTACCTATTTTAAACCCCATAAAAAAGAGCCTGGTCTTTTTTCCAAGGCTCTTTTTTATGGGTCTATTCTTTCAATCTCTCTTATTCACAAATTCAATCGTTACATAAAGAACTTTCACTTACATAAATTGTCATTGTCTCTCCTTACGCCGTTTCCTTTTTGGTGTTGAAATTCATCTAAACTTTTTTAGCGATTCTCTACTTGCGATAATTGTTGTTCGAATTGCCATGTTTCTCCACCATCAGTCGAATAAAAAAGACAAGCAAACATTTTCCCTGTATCGATCGATCCATTTTTTAGGAGGTAAAACTTGGTTTCCAATTTATTGGCACTTACTTGTACCACTTCATTTGGTGACTGGAACAAATCGATCCCTCCCAATTGATACTCACCCGGGATAGCTACCAAGGATTCTTTGAATGTTAGTCCCCCATCATTCGTATAATAGATGTTTTCTCTTGTAGAAAGGAAACCCAATGTCTTCGTCACAAAACTAACATTTTGAATCGGTTGATTTACGATGGTACTGCCGCTTTTTTGCCAGCTTTGCCCTTTATCGTTGGTCGTATAAATTTTTAGACTTTCCGCAGACATTCCTGTAGAGGATGAAAATACCATGACGCCTTGATCATTTGTGAAAAAGTTTGCTTTACGATAACGAACCTGTCCGCCTTGATCTGTAATCTGACTTTTTTGCCACGTCTTCCCATTATCAGCTGATGATAATAGGTAAACGTTTTTTTGATCAGGTGAATAGATAAACCAAGAAAAAGTAGGAGAAACATCAAATGTTTTGTCCATCCATTCCCCTTTTGCAACAGTACCCGAAGTCAAAGTATAGTCACCAAAACGCAACCAGTCCACAGCAATTGGAACGAAATGCCAGTCTTTTCCTTGATTCGTCGTCAAATACAAGGCTTGTGTTTCTGGGTCTATTTTTACGTCATTCGTTTGCTCAGTGATCAAATTGACGGATGTTTGAACAGGTTTCAATAAACCGTCCTGATTAGTCGAAGTTGGCATTTTTCTTACTTTTTCTTCGCTTTGCATCATAGAGTGTACATTCGTTGCTACTGGTCCTGCATTAATGAATTGATAAACACCCCCGCCAATCAATAAGAGTGTTCCAACTCCAATTGCTAAATGAGAGTAAAAAGGCTCAATTCTTTTTTTGTTTTTTTGGTCTATCGGTTCATTTACTTGCATAAAAACATAGTATCGATTACTGCCATACCAAGTAAGTTGTTCTCCTAGAAAAAGTGAGACACCCTCCATCGTTTGCAGCAGAAAATAACGCCTCTTTTTCGCAAGTGTAAACTCCTTTTTGTTATGATCACTCAAGTAGAGATAATTTTCGTCCTGAGAGCCAACTGAAATATGTAACATATTCGCCACTTGTTTTTCCAGCCATTGATCATAATGCCTAGAGATGTTCCTCTTTTTGAACCATAGCACAGCAACGAGTAAAAACAAGAATAGTCCTATCGCAAAGTCAACATAACTTGAAAAATGGTACAAACTAGTGATTCGCTCCATTTTAAATGAATGTGGATGATTCTGCTTTAAATGATGGTATATGTTTCCCCATCCGACAAAGAACAACAAGTTAGCGATAAAATACATCCCAATTTTCCATGTCATTTTTTTCGTTCGTTGATTGATGATAGACAACATCTTTGCTTTTGCTGACATCAATTCAATAATCAATAATTCTTTATCCATCTTGCCAATCTCCTTTTTTTACATTATGACGTAAAACGAGGAGATCGACTAGTTGATTTACGCTTTATTTAATGTTTATCTTTTTTTTGTAAACAAAGTATAATCCAAGTAAGAAGCAAGCCATGCCAATCATAGAAAGACTTGATTTTTGATAACCTGTAGTAGGTAGTTTTTTGTCTTCTTGTTCGTCTTTTTCATCTTTATCATCTTTTTCATCTTTTTTATTTTTTTCGTTTTTTTCGTCTTTTTTATCTCTCTGATCGTTGTTATTCGTTGTCTCATTTGGCGTTGCTGGTACTGGCTTTTTATCCCCCGATTGGTTCGTATCCGCATCTGGTTTTTCTTTAGTTGGTTCAGCTAGCACATGGATTTCAACAGTTTTCTTTTGATGACCGTTTTGATAGGTCACTGGATAAACGCCAACTTTTGTCGTATCCACCTTACCAGAAACCATTTTCTGGTCAAATGTTAGGGGATTTCCTTCTTTATCATTGGCTGAAATAAAATTGTCTTGTGGATTCCAATTGTCTCCTACATAGAGTGTGGAACCTTTAACTACGAGTGTTTCTTTGTTCTCTTTGACCGTTACTTTGATCGTCTTACTTGCTATTCCGTTGGTATACGTCACAAAATAATCGCCCGTTTTTTGGCTATCCACCGAACCTTCCACCATTTTTGGAGTGAACGGTAGAGGCATTCCATCTTCATCAGTAGCTGAAACAAAATTAGCTTGTGGATCCCATTGATCACCCACATAAATAACTGAGTCTTTGGCCTGAATGCTCTCCTGGTTTTCTTTCACTGTTACATGAATGACTTGAGCAGCGCTACCATTAGTATAAGTAATCGGTGTCACTCCTACTACTGAGGTATCCACTGTTCCACTGACCATACTCATATCAAATGGAAGGGGATTTCCTTCCTTATCTGTTGCTGAAATAAAATTATCCTGTGGATCCCAGGTTTCACCAAGGTAAAGCGTCGAATCTTTGGCTAAAATTGATTCATAGTTTGGCTCTTTCTGCCAAACATACGTATCTGCCATCGCTCCTGTATAGTTCGTCATCAATTCTTCTGAAGTTAGCACGTATTCCCCTGCAGGGTTCGTAACCGTTCCAGAACCAACGTTTTGCCAATAACCAGTGTTTCCATCTTCTACTGGAATAGCAGGAAGATTGGCTGAATCTACAAAACGATAGCCTTTACCAAGAGTCAATTCATTGAGGCTCGTTGTTCCAGCCAGCATTTCTGCCATTTCTACGGGATCCTCAAACTGAAAATAAGAAAGATCTAATTTTTTTACTTTCGAACAATTTAAGAACATATATGTCAGATAATTCACAGACTCTGTATTGAAATTAGACACATCGATCGTCTCTAGTAACTCACAATTAGCAAACATGTATCTCATTGCTTGGACTAGACTGGTGTCAAAATTAGAAACGTCCAAAGAGGTTAAACTATTACAGCCATTGAACATATAATTCATGGATGTTACTTGACTTGTATCAAAACCTTCCACTGCGATCGTTTTCAATTTGCGACATTGATCAAACATGTAATGCAAATGAACAACCTTTGATGTATCAAAATTAGAAACGTCCACACTCTCTAATTCATAATTCAAACGAAACATCACTGAAAGATCAATCGCACTTGATGTATCGAAATTTGAGACATCCACATAGCGCAACTTCTTACATTCAGCGAATAAACGTGACATATAAACCACATTTGATGTATCAAAGTGAGCGATATCTAAGGTAATTAATTCATTACAAGCAAAAAACATTCTGTTCATGTTGACAACATTACTCGTATCAAAACTAGAAAGATCGATTGATTGTACTTTGGTACATCGACTGAACATGCCACTCATATCAACTACATTACTTGTATCGAAACTTGAAAGATCAAGATGAATGAGATTCTCTGTTTGGTCAAATGCTTCAAAAAACATATTAGACATATTCGTGACATTTGACGTATCCCATCCTGACAAATCAACGCCATTTAGTACACGACAGTCAGAAAAAAAGGAAGTCATATCCGTTACTTGACTTACGTCTAAATAAGCTAAATTCTCAATGGACAAAAGATTAGTATATCCATAAAATAAGCGATGAGTTTCTTTAGGAGCAATCGTTGGTCCAGTGAATACCATTTTTTTTATTTTAAATCGATAGCTGTTGAACCAAGGAGGAAAAAACGTAACCGGTGTTTCTCCCAATGTGCCTCCTCCAATATATAATGTACCTTCTGCATCGATTCGCCAAGAACAAGTTCCGAAAACACCACTGGCAATATCGGTGGATTCTTCTGTAGGTGTGGCAGTGTTGAGAAGTGTCTCCTCTTGTTCTGTGTTTTCCGTCAATTGATCCTGATCTAAGTCAACAGCTGATTGACTTTCAGTTGGTTGATCAAGGCTCTCTGATTCCTCTACCAGTTCTTCTTGCGGAACTTCTGTCATTGACTCTTCTAACTCTGGCTGATTTTCATCAGGTTCCTGGATCATTGTTTCTAATGGATTTTCGACCAGATCGTTTTTACCTCCTGGTTCGTTTAAACTAGTTGCTGTTTGTACTTGCTCTTCGTCTGGTTTACTCCATTCTTCGGCATAAGAATAAGAAAACGGATGAAGCAGAGATTGTGTCGCCAACCAAATCGCTAACGAACATTTGACTAACTTTTTCTTGTTCATTGATTTTCCCCCTAAATTCACCATGTTTTTAAAATAAAAGCTATTTATATAATCAACGATTACTTGAAGGAAAAGTTTTCTATTTTTTTCTTTCAAAAAAAATATTAGTAAAAAAATTGAGCTCATCGTTTATTCAAGTTAAAATAAAAAAGATTTCACTAAATAAATTACGCGGCTTTTAATTAAAGTCGGGAAGGAATAAGAATGAATAACCTATTTTTCAGATTATTAAATAACAAGCAATTACAGCGGCAGATAAGAATTCTTTACTATTTACATAAATGTGATTCGATTTCTTCAACTGAAAAACTAGTGAAAGAACTTGAAACAACAGCACCGACACTTCGCGCGGATATTGATTCTTTACAACAATTACTTCCCAAGGGAATGACCATCAAATATTATAAAAAGATCGGTTACCGATTGATGGTGTCTACATTCAAAACGATTGATTCCATTGTCATGGAGATTGCTAAAGATACAATTGTTTATAAATTGATTGACGAAATCTACCGAGGTCGTATTCATTCATTCCAAACTGCCACCGAACAGTTTCATCTCTCGCATTCAGTTTTGAGAAAGACCATTCGCCATATTAACAAAGAATTAAAATTTTATCGCCTTACTTTATCGACTAAACAATTAGATTTATTAGGAAATGAAGCAGATATCCGTTACTTTTTATTTGAGTTTTACCATGGTTTTAGACAAACATTTACGACCAATCATTCTTATCAAACAATCAACAATACATACGAAGAACTCCAAGAAGCGACAACGCAAATCGCAACAAATTATTTTCGCATCAACTTATGGATGAATATTTTAAAACAGCGCTTATTAAATAAACAAATGATTCATCTCGAACCGTCCTTATGTAAAGAAATTAAGGCAAGAACAAGTTTCATTCAGTTTAAATCGGTTTTTAAAAAGTATTTTAAAAGTAGATTTGGTATTACCCAAGTAGCCGAGGAGGAAATTGTTTGGTCTTACCTCATACGCTTACATTGTGTTTCTTACTACCCAGCTAACAAAACTTTGAATCTGTGCTATCCAGAAGATATTCCAACCTTAGAACAGTATGAACCATTTTTACGACCATTACAGAATTCTACAACTATCACAAATGTCGACCTGCTAAAGTTAAAAGGATATCTCAGCAACCTGCGTCTGCTGACAAAAATCTCTTCTCATTTTGAGCGAATCACTTTAGAACTTCATACTAGCGTACCTATGAAAGTCAAAAAACTTTTTAAAGAATGGCAGAACTATTTAAAAAAGTATACACATGTATTACCTTTTTCTGTTACCCACTATCAAGATATCGCCTTAACGTTAAGTATTATTCATTATGCCAATTTAACCTCTTCCTCTACCCAAAAAAAACAGACGATTTTATTTTCATTCCAAGGAGAACCCGGATTAGAAGACTATTTGACTCGATTCGTATGCCAATTGCTTCCACAAAATGTGGTTCCTCTTTTTGTCTCTAATAAATTTATCTCACATAAGATGGTTTTAGAAACTGAGGTTGCATTGGTTGTTTGCAATTATGATTTTCTAGATACAACCTTCCCTTGCCCAGTACTCTTACTTTCTTATTTTCCTACAAAAAAGGAATGGCTCGATCTACAACAATACATTTTTAAATTAGCTTATCCAATCAATGATTGATCATTAGCCGAACAAGTAACAAAAAAAAGAATCAACACGATTTTTAGTTTCGTGTTGATTCTTTTTAATTATTTATTATAGATTTTTGGTCCTTTTCGCATATTCCGTCGATCATTTTTAGGCTCAGCCATTTTTTTTGAACGTCCGCCGCCTTGTTTCTTTTTGATCAATTCAAGCATTTTTTCCTTTGTATCCATCTTATACCCCTTTCTTCATGATTGTCAGCTACGTTATCATTTTCTAGTTTTCTGATTCTTTTACATGATTCACTAAGTTTGAATTATCCCTTAGGTGCTAATAGCGCCACTAATTCCACATGATGTGTTTGTGGGAATAAATCGACTGGTTGTACTTTTTTCACTTCGTAGCCTGACTCAGCAAATAACTTTGCATCTCTGGCAAAAGTTGCTGGATTGCAAGAGATATACACTAATTTCGCAGGTTCCATGTCAATGGCTGACGCAATAAAACGTGCATCTAATCCTTTTCTTGGCGGGTCGACAACGATCACAGATGGTTTGATCCCTTTGTCTTGCCATTTCTTCATGACTGTTTCTGCCTTACCCACTTCGTAATGAGCATTTTCAATTTTGTTTGTTAATGCATTGAATTGTGCATCTTCAATCGCTTCCGGAACAAGTTCCATGCCATAGACCTCTTTAACTTTATCAGCTAAAGATAAACCGATCGTTCCAATACCAGAGTAAGCATCAATGACGGTATCTTCTTTTTGTAACGCTGCAAATTCAATGGCTGTTTGATACAATTTTTCCGTTTGTTCAGTATTCACTTGATAGAATGATTTTGAGGAAATACGGTAAGTTTTTCCCAATAGTTGATCCTCAATATAACTTCTACCATAAAGAACCTTCTCTTTATCGCCTAATATCACGTTTGTTTTCTCTTCGTTGATATTTTGAACGACTGAAACGACTTCTGGCAATTCTTCATGAATAATAGAAGCAATTTCCTTTCCTTTAAAGAATTTTTCTTTTCGTGTAACTAAAACGACCATCATTTCATGTGAGTAATGACCTCTTCTGATGATAATATGACGGATTTGTCCTTCGTTTTTCGCCTCGTTATAACCACGTACTTGGAAACGTTGCAAAATATCTCTCACACGTTTGATGGCTTCATCGATTGCTGGATCTTGAATATAATAATCCTCGATTTCAACTAGTTCATGGCTATTCTTTTTATAAAAACCAGTTGCTAGACGACCATCTATTCTTCTCACTGGAATCTGTGCTTTGTTACGATAGCCAACAGGATTCTCCATTGGGATGGTAGGTAAAATGTCAACCTCTGGCATCTTTGCGATCTTGCTCATGACATTTTCCACTTGCTTTTGTTTAAAAAGTAATTGCTGCTCATAGTTCAAATGTGCTAAAGGAGCAATTCCTGTCCGTAGAAGGCGATTATCCTTTAATGGTTGACGGTCTGGTGATTCGGTTAGCCATTTTTCTACTTTTCCATAACCAAATTTATTCCCAGCTTTTACTACTAGCACTTCCACTCGTTCACCTGGTAATGCATTTTCAATAAACAAAGGATAGCCATCGATTTTAGCTACGCCCATACCTTCATAACTTAAATCGATAATATCTAATGTGTAACGTTCATTTTTTTTAACTGATAGTTTCTCTTTCATAATAACTCCTCATTTAGGTTTGTAACTGAAGCAGTTTTGCTTTTAGTACTACGGTCATATCCAAAAAACGATCATTTGTGTTTTATTGGATAGGGACTTGGTACCGGGTTGCTTCAGGACATTTTTTTAGGCACATAGAGCCTTTTTTTGGCAAGTCCATTTATTCACTTGATGCCTTCACTTCATTTACGATCCAATTGTCAATCTTTCGTTCGCCTGCTTTAGACTCAACAAAGAAAAATAACATACTGTTACATAATGATCTTCAATAAATAAGAATTAATTTTTATCATACGAAAGGGTGGAACGATCATTTGTCCCACCCTTTACGTCATTTTTCTTTATCTGCAATCTTGCCGTCACCGTCTATGTCTTCATCAGTCAAACGCTCAACTTCTTTGACAAATTCTTTGCTGACTTCTTCTAACTCCTCTTCGGAACCAGTAATTGCTTCATCTGGAATTTGGTCGATGTTTGCATAAAATTCAATATGTTGATGAAGGTTTTGGAAGTGCATAGGTGCATTTCCACCATATTCGCCGTCTAAGTTGATCATGACCGGTCGGTTAATATCGTCTTCTGTTTCGACATACAAACTGCTGGTTTTCGTATAAATCACTCGAGAATCATCTACATGGCGCCCACCATTCAACATCAAGGCTGCGATATGCAAAATTTCAAAAATATTCGCTGTTTTGACAATAATTAATGAAAATTTACCATCGTCTAGCTTGGCATCAGGAGCAATCTTTTCGAACCCGCCGACTGAATTAGTGAGTCCTAAAAAGAACATAGAGGCATTCCCGATGTATTCTCCTTCATCATATTTCAAGCGCATTTTGATTGGTTTCACTCGAGGCAGCATCTCTGCTCCTTTAGCTAAATATGCCAAATAGCCGAAAATACTCTTTAGTTCTGAAGGAACTTCATAAGTTAACTCCGTTAAATAACCACCCGCAGCGATGTTGATAAAGTAGCTATCTTCCGTTTGACCGATATCCATCTTAACCGTCTGATTCTTCTTGATAACTTCAGCTGCGGCTTTGATATCATCCCGTGGAATCTTTAACGCACGTGCGTAATCGTTAGTAGTACCTGCTGGGATAATCGCCATTTTAGGACGATGCTCAAGCGGTGCAATACCGTTAACAACCTCATTGATCGTCCCATCGCCTCCCGCAGCTACCACCAGATCAAATCCATTTTCTGCTGCTCTTCTTGCTTCATTTTTGGCAGAATTTTTTTCTGGTGTTGTCGCATACGCACTTGCTTCATAGCCAGAATCCTCCAAAGCTTGGAGGATATCCGCTAGATTTTTTTTCAACAATTCTTTGCCAGAAGTTGGATTATAAATAACACGAGCTTTTTTCATGATCTACTCCTAGCGTTTTGCTAATTCTTCTTGCAACAGTTTATTAACGACACCTGGATTGGCTTGACCTTTAGTTGCTTTCATGATTTGTCCTACTAAGAAACCAACCGCACGATCTTTTCCGTTTTTGAAGTCATCTACTGATTGTTGGTTATTATCTAAGATTTCGTTGATAATTGGTAATAGTTTGCTTGGATCAGACAACTGAACCCAACCATTTTTTTCAACAACATCTTGTGCGTCGCCACCATTTGTGATTAATTCTCGGAATACTTTTTTCGCAATCTTAGAACTAATCGTACCATCTGCAATCAGACGAATCATGCCTGCTAGATTTTCAGGAGTCAAGTTCGTTTGAGCTAATTCTAGTTTCTCACTGTTCAAGTAAGCAGATACTTCACCCATTAACCAGTTAGATGCCTGTTTTGCATCCGCACCATTCTCTAAAGTCGCTTCAAAGAAGTCAGACATTTCTTTTGATAGAGTTAGAACCATTGCATCATACTCAGGTAACCCTAATTCTTGGATATAACGTTGACGACGAGAAGCAGGCATTTCCGGCAAGCTTGCTTTCACTTTTTGGATCCATTCATCGTCAATCATAAATTTAGGAATATCAGGTTCAGGGAAATAACGATAATCGCTAGAACCTTCTTTGACACGCATCAAAATTGTTTTATTAGTTGTTTCGTCAAAACGTCGTGTCTCTTGTTGGATTTCTCCACCAGAAAGTAAGACTTTTGCTTGACGTTTTTCTTCGAAGGCTAGACCTTTTTTAACAAATGAAAGGGAGTTTAAGTTTTTCAACTCTGCTTTTGTTCCAAATTCTTCCTGTCCATAAGGTCGTAAAGAAATATTGGCATCACAGCGCATAGAACCTTCTTCCATTTTCACATCACTAACTTCAGTAAATTGGATGATTGAACGCAATGCTTCTAGATAAGCATAGGCTTCTTCTGGTGAACGCATATCAGCTTCAGAAACGATCTCGATCAATGGTGTCCCTTGACGGTTTAAGTCAACGTAAGAATAGCCACCAATACCATGCATGTTCTTACCAGCATCTTCTTCTAAGTGAACTCGTTCGATCCGTATTTTCTTTTTCTTACCTTCAACTTCGATCTCGATCCAACCGTCATGCCCAATGGGTTGATCAAATTGTGAGATTTGGTAAGCTTTTGGATTATCTGGGTAAAAATAATTTTTACGATCAAAATGTGTGTCTTTAGAAATTTCACAGTTCAAAGCGAGTGCTGCTCGCATACCAAATTCTAATGCTGCTTTATTCATTACTGGTAAAACACCAGGATATCCCCAGTCGATCACATTTGTATTGCTGTTTGGTTCAGCTCCAAAATGTGCAGGAGCTGGAGAGAAAATTTTTGAGTTGGTCTTTAACTCAACGTGGACTTCAAGCCCAATGATTGTTTCAAAGTTCATTCGCCTTTCCCTCCTAAAATTGCTGGTTTTTGATTATGGAATTGTGTTGCTTGTTCAAAAGCATAGGCTGCTTGGTACATTGTTTTTTCATCAAAATAATTACCAATGATTTGTAAACCAACCGGCATATCCTCAGATAATCCCGCAGGAACTGACATTCCAGGTAAACCAGCTAAGTTAACAGGAATTGTTAAGATGTCACTCATGTACATCGTGATTGGATCATTGATGTTTTCACCGATACCAAATGCCACTGTTGGAGAAGATGGGCCGATGATCAGATCGTAGTCTGCAAAGACTTTTTCAAAATCACGTTTGATCAATGTTCGAACTTGACCCGCTTTTTTAAAGTAAGCATCATAATATCCAGCACTTAATGAGAATGTTCCCAACATGATCCGACGTTTGACTTCTTCACCAAAACCTTCAGTACGTGAATTCACATATACATCTTCTAAGTTCTTCACATTTTCTGAACGGTAACCGAAACGAATACCATCAAAACGTTGTAAGTTGGAACTTGCTTCTGATGAGGCAATGACATAGTAGACTGCTACCCCATATTTTGAATGTGGCAAACTTACTTCTTCTACAGTTGCGCCTAATGAACGGAAAGTTTCTGCCGCTTTCAAAATGTTTTCTTTTACGCCAGGAGCGACTCCTTCGCCAAGATATTCTTTTGGTAAAGCAATCTTCATCCCCTTGATGTCGCCAGTTAATCCTTCGGCAAAATTAGGAACAGAAACACCAGAAGATGTGCCATCTTTTTCATCATAGCCACTGATTGCTGTTAAAGCTAATGCATTATCTTTGACGTTGCGAGTCATTGGCCCGATTTGATCTAGTGATGAGGCAAAGGCGATCAAACCAAAACGTGACACACGTCCGTAGGTAGGTTTCATTCCCACGATTCCATTAAATGAAGCTGGTTGGCGAATACTTCCGCCTGTATCACTACCTAAGGAAACTGGGATTTGTCCAGCAGCGACTGCAGCAGCCGAACCACCAGAAGAACCACCAGGAACTTTCGAATGGTCCCAAGCATTTTTTGTTTTCTTAAAGTAAGAAGTTTCTGTACTTCCTCCCATCGCAAACTCATCCATGTTCAATTTACCAACTGGAATCATATCTGCTTGATACACTTTGTCCATGACAGTAGCATCATAGATAGGATCAAAATTATAAAGAATTTTGGAAGCTGCAGTCGTCAACAGATCTTTGGTAACGATATTGTCTTTGATCCCAATTGGAATCCCAGCTAAGACATTATTTTCGTCAATTCCTTTTTCATCTAACGCTTTGGCTTGTGCCAGAGCTTTTTCTTCATTCAATGTAATAAAAGCTTCAATCTCTGGCTCAGTTTCTTTGATTCGCTCAAAGGTTGCTCTTGTTAAATCTTGTGCAGTGATTTCTTTAGAAACCAGTAATGCGTGCAATTCTTCTAAAGAAAGATCATATAGTTTTGTCATTATGCGCCAGCCTCCCCATTGTCAATAATTGCTGGCACTTTGATAAAGCCATCTTCTTTTTCTGGTACATTTCTCAACAATTCATCGCGATCCCAACCAGCACTTGCTCGGTCTTGTCGCATAACGTTCACTGTTTCAACCACATTTGATGTAAATGGAACACCTTCTGTATCAACTTCCTCAAGCATTTCCACCATATCAATGATTTTCCCTAATTGATCAGTAAAACTTGCAAGTTCTTCATCTGCGAACGCAAGTTTTGCTAATTTGGCAACGTGTTTTACTTGTTCTTCACTGATCGCCATACTACCCCTTCTTTCTAAACGAGTTAAAAACTTTGCTCTCTATTTTAACATAAGTGATTCCCATCTGAAATTGTTTCTTGAAATTTGTCTGAAAAAAATCAGATTTTCTTAATTAAAATGACTGTCAGCTAATGCTTCTGCCATTTTTTCTTCTGACCATACGTCGATTCCTAGTTCTTGTGCTTTGGTCAGCTTACTACCAGCGTCTTCGCCTGCAACCACGATATCGGTTTTCTTAGACACACTGCCAGTAACCTTACCTCCAAGATTTTCAATGGTTTCTTTTGCTTCTTCACGCGTAAAACGAGTCAATTTCCCTGTTAAAACCACTGTTTTTTCTTTAAAAGGTGAGTCGATCGTTTCGATCTGTGAAGAACGAATCCCTTTATACTCAAAGTTGACACCTGCTTGTTTTAGTTCGGACATCAAGTCATGGACCTCTTCATTACTGAAATAAGTCACTACGCTATCAGCAATCGTATCGCCGATCGTGTCTAAAACAATGATTGATTCAAAGTCACTTTTACTTAAAGTTTCCAGATCGCCAAAATGCTCTGCTAATATCTTCGCTGCCTTGGAGCCGACGTGGCGAATCCCTAAGCCAAATATCAATCTTTCGACCGAATTATCCTTACTATCGTGGATCGCTGTCAATATATTATTGGCTGATTTTTCTTTGATTTTATCTAACGTCAGCAATTCCTCTTCCGTTAGCTTGTAAAGATCAGCCACATCTGTAACTAGTTGTTTATCATACATCTGTGCCAATACTCTTGGTCCTAGGCCATCGATATTCATGGCGTTACGTGAAACAAAATGATTCAATCCTTCTTTGATTTGGGCTGGACACTTCGGATTGATACAACGAAGAGCAACCTCTTCATCAAGATGAACTAATTCACTATGACAGATCGGACAATGTGTTGGTAAAACATAAGGTTCGCTATCAGCAGGTCGTTGATCCAACACGACTTGTGCTACTTCAGGGATAATATCTCCTGCTTTATAGATACGAACAATATCGTGCAACCTTATATCTTTTAACTTGATGTAATCACCGTTATGCAGACTTGCCCGACTAACTGTCGTGCCAGCCACTCGTACCGGTGTCATAATCGCTGTAGGTGTCACAACACCAGTCCGCCCAACCGTCCATTCGATTTCTTCGATCTTCGTTTCTACTTCTTCCGGTGGGAATTTATACGCTGTTGCCCAACGAGGTGCTTTGACAGTAAAACCTAATTGGTCCTGTAAAGAAAATTCATTCACTTTGATGACGATTCCATCAATTTCATAGGTTAAGTCCATTCGTTTTTCATGGTATTCTTCAATAAATGACCAAACTTCATCAATCGAATGACACAAACGCTTTTCGTGATTCGTATGGAAACCGATCTGTTCTAATTCTTCTAAAGCATCATATTGGGTTGTTGCTTTCATCGGTCCAAAATCCGCTACCGTATATAAAAAAGTATCCAAATTACGTTTTGCAGTAATTTTAGAGTCCAGTTGTCTCAGTGATCCTGCAGCTGCATTTCGAGGATTTGCAAAAATATCTTTCCCTTCTGCTTCTCTTGCTTGATTTAATTGCACAAATGATTTTTTGGGCATAAAACATTCGCCGCGGACTTCGATACTGATAGCATCTTTCAACTTCAATGGGACAGAACGAACTGTTTTTAGATTTTCTGTGATATTTTCGCCAACCGTCCCATCTCCTCTTGTTGCACCACGAACAAATTCGCCATTTTCATAGCGCAAGGAAACCGATAAACCATCAATTTTTAACTCACAGCAGTAATCAACAGGGCGACCAATCGCTTTTTGGACACGTTGATCAAAGGCAAATAGTTCGTCTTTGCTAAATACGTCATTCAAACTATAAAGCGGAATATCATGAGTCACTTTTTCAAACCCACTGAGAACTTTCCCCCCTACTCGCTGAGTTGGTGAATCCGAAGTGATTAAATCAGGATATTGCTCTTCAATTGCTACTAATTCAGCATATTCTTGATCATAAACATAATCTTCGACAGTTGGTTTATCTTCAACATAATATTCTCTGGACCAACGATTTAACCGAGATCGTAGTTCTTCTGCTCGTTTTGCAGCTTCATCAATTGTCATTTCATGTTCCATCGTTTATCCCCCCTGTTTAAACTTTTTCAATTGGCGCAAATGCTGCTAACAACCGTTTCACACCTTGACTAGGAAATGCCACGTCCAATTCTAAATCTTTGGCAGTACCATTTACCCTTACCACTGTTCCGATCCCCCATTTTTTATGATTGACTTTATCGCCTGCTTTCCAGCTATTGCTTTCTCCACCAGTTGCTGTTTTTGAAGAAACAACAGTTGTCACTGGTTGTTTGTAGGCTGGTTTAGCTGTTCTGCTCGTAAAAGGACTCGTTTGTTTTGGCGTTGGCCGCATGCCTTGGACTTCTAATAATTCTTGATCAATCTCTTCTACAAAGCGAGAAGGTCGATTATATTGCGTCCTGCCATATAAGGTACGGGAAAAAGCATTGGTCAGGTAGAGTGCTTCTTCTGCTCTCGTGATCCCGACATAAGCAAGTCTTCGTTCTTCTTCCAATTCGCTTTCTTCCATCAAGGCTCGTGACAATGGGAAAACTCCTTCTTCCAAACCAATCAGAAAGACGACTGGAAATTCAAGACCTTTTGCGGCATGCAAAGTCATCAATGTCACTTGGGTAGTTTCTTCTTCTAAATTATCGATGTCAGAAACTAAGGCCAAGTCATTTAAAAATACAGTTAATTTTTCTTCTGGTGCATCCGCATTTTCTTCATTTTGTTTTTCAAATTGTTTATCAAATTCTTGAGTAACGGTTAAAAATTCTTCCAAGTTTTCGATTCTTGCTTGTGATTCTAAAGTATTTTGAATTTTTAAGTCTTCTAGATACCCACTACGTTCTAAGATTTCTTTTGTCAGTTCGGTCACTGTTAGATAGGGAACCATTTGTGTGACGTCATTGATCATATCGCCAAAAACTGCTAATTGTTGACCGGCTTTTCCACCAATGTTAGTTAAATCAACATTTTGCGCCGCTTCAAGGAGTGGCCATTGGTGGATCGTCGCAAAACTTCTTAATTTCTCGATTGAGCCAGGTCCGATCCCGCGTTTAGGCGAATTAACGATCCGTTCAAAACTGATTGAGTCTTGAGGATTCGCAATCACATTCAAATACGCTAAAATATCCTTAATTTCTTTACGGTCGTAGAACTTATGTCCGCCCACCATTTTATAAGGAATATTCGCTTTTAGTAAGGTTTCTTCCATCACACGAGACTGAGCATTGGTTCGGTACAAAATCGCAAAGTCGCCATAATTTCGTTGATTTTCACGAATTTGCTCTTGCATACGATCCACGATGAAACGTGTTTCATCTCGCTCGTTATCTGCACGGTAGTAAGTGATTTTATTTCCTTCCCGGTTTTCTGTCCAAAGATTTTTTGGCTTTCGATTGCTATTATTTTCGATCACTTGGTTGGCAGCACTTAAAATTGTTTTAGTCGAACGGTAGTTTTGCTCTAATAAAATGACTGTGGCATTCGGATAATCTTTTTCAAAATCCAAAATATTTTGCATATCAGCGCCACGCCAACCGTAAATACTTTGATCAGCATCCCCCACAACACATAAATTTTGGAATCTTTGGGCGAGTAGATTAACTAAAGTATATTGTGCATGGTTCGTGTCTTGGTATTCATCCACATGGATGTAATGGAATTTATTTTGATAATAAGTCAAAGAATCAGGATGCTCTTCAAATAACCGAATGGTATTCATAATCAAGTCATCAAAATCCATACATTGGTTATATTGTAATTCTTTTTGATAAGCTACATAGCACTTAGCTACAATTTCTTCATAGTAACTTCCTTGCAACTTGGCAAACTCCTGAGGGTTTTGCAAGTTGTTTTTTGCTTGCGAAATCGTTCCAAGTATACTTCTTGGATCGTATTTTTTCGGATCAATATTCAATTCTTTTAAGATACGTTTCATTAAAGACAACTGTTCAGAAGAATCGATAATGGTAAAATTTCGGTTGTAACCGATGAAATCGACATCTCTTCTTAAGATACGCACACACATGGAATGGAAAGTCGATACCCAAACATCTTCGCCACCATATTCTAAAATGGCATTTACCCGCTCCTTCATCTCTTTAGCGGCTTTATTGGTAAAAGTAATCGCTAGGATGTTCCACGGATTTACTTCCTTTTCTTCAATCAAATAAGCAATTCGGTGGGTCAAGACCCTCGTTTTCCCACTACCTGCACCGGCCATCAATAATAGTGGTCCCTCGGTATGAAGAACCGCTTCTTTTTGTCGAGGATTCATCCCATTCAATAATTCACTTTTGGATGACATTTACAACATCCTTTCTTTTATCAATCCGTTTAATTATAGCATTTCCCCAGCTTTCATTAAAGCATATATTATCTATGAATAGGGTAGTAATAACCGCAATCTGATCACTGCAAGCGAAATGAAAATTTGTTTGCAAAGCGATGAATTTGCAATGAAAAAAAATTTCTTTTCTTTTCCTCTTGTAAAAAAGAAAAAATCACGCTAAATTAAATTGAAACGAGGGATTAGCAATGAAAGCAAAAACATTATTTAAACATGTCGACAAAACGCAACTATATTATATTTTAAAAGGGGTCTTAGTTGGGTTGCTCACTGGCGGTATCGTTAGCATTTTTCGCCTGGCGATTGAGAAATTTGGTGAATTGACCGAACAAGTTTACCTTCATAGTCAACAAGAACCTTTATATTTAGCATTTATCTTAGCAGCTTCAATTATTATTGCTATTTTTGTGGGATTTCTTATCAAAAGCGATCCCGATATTAAAGGAAGCGGCATTCCCCAAGTTGAAGGACAATTACAAGGAGAATTAACAGTCTCATGGTTTTCTGTTCTATGGAAAAAATTTATTGGAGGCGTGTTATCGGTTGGTTCCGGTTTATTCTTAGGTCGAGAAGGTCCATCAATCCAGTTAGGCGCAGTGGTTGGTGAAGGAACAAGCCAATTATTAAACAGCTCTTCAGCTGAAAAGAAAATTCTTATCTCTAGCGGAGCGAGTGCGGGATTAGCAGCAGCATTTAATGCACCGATTGCTGGGTTATTATTTGTTTTAGAAGAAATCCATCATTCTTTCTCTCCATTAGTTTGGCTGACATCCTTTACATCAGCGATCACTGCTAATTTTGTGTCACTTTATTTTTTCGGTTTGAAACCTGTATTGTCTCTAGGAAAAATTCCGTCTTTACCGTTAAAATATTATGGTTTTTTAATTATTCTAGGTATTATTCTCGGTGTGCTAGGGTATATTTATCAGATTGTTTTGCTAAGCTTACCAAAATTTTATCGAAAGCTGCCAATTCCTGCACACTTTCACGGAATCGTTCCTTTTCTTTTAGTTTTGCCGATTGGCTATTTTTGGCCAACAATCCTAGGGGGCGGAAACCAGATCATCATCACTTCAGGACATGCCTTTTACCCATTAACATTGATTGCAGGTCTGTTTATCTTACGGTTTTTCTTTTCTATGGTTTCATATGGCGCCAGTTTACCGGGCGGGATTTTTTTACCAATCCTAACTTTAGGTGCGCTGATTGGAGCATTTTATGGAGGGGCTTTAGTGAACTTAGTTGGTATGAATCCGATTTATGTCAAAGACTTTCTCGTGATTGCGATGGCAGGTTACTTTACAGCAATCGGAAAAGCCCCGTTGACTGCAATTATCTTAGTAACGGAGATGGTCGGTTCTTTGAATCATTTGATGCCTTTAGGTGTCGTTTCACTCTTCGCTTACGTTAGCAATGATTTATTAGGAGGCAATCCGATTTACGAATCTTTACTCGAGCGATTGATTCAACAAGAAAAACAACCAATATTAGTTGGCAAAACAACCTTTGATTTTCCAATCACTGCGGAAAGTACATTGGATGGACGAATGGTCAGAGATTTCAATTGGCCAAAACATATGTTACTCGTTTCCATTATTAGAGGAAATAAAGAGATTTTGACTCATGGGGATACAATCATGAATGTTGGCGACATTTTAGTCATCTTAACCGATGAACGTCATCTTTCAAGCGTACGGAAAACGATTGTTGCTCGCTCTTCGATTTTAACGACGAAACAAGCCTTTTAGGCAATAAAAATTTGCTCTTACGATTAGCCAGTATGCTAGTGGTAAGAGCAAATTTTTATTTTATAGGGAAATACAACCAGTATCTTTATCTTTAAAAAAACTTTTCATTTTATTCTCTTTCTTTATTTCCCCAAAAATACTTCACTGTAATTGTTACTCCTACAAGGAATATTCCCAAGAAACTAATCATTAAACTGTCTGTGTCCGTTGTTTTGGGGAAGGTACTCATCGTTTTTACTTCTGTTTTAATCACATAACCTGGTTTTTGAGCCCCTGCACTTTCTTGCTGGTCATTTGGCAGTTCGGCATCAATTCCAAGTGATCCTTTTACGTCAAGTGTTGCCTTCATATTATCCCTTCTAACTTTTTTAATCAGTTTAAGGCGCTGCTGTCCAAGATACAGCATCTAATTGCAACGTCAAATTGAACGTTGGTGTACTCTTGGTTGCTGTGGTAGAAGATACTGTTCCAGCATAGTTGAAGGTGGTCGAAAAAGCATTATTTGCGGTACCATTTGCAGTTAGTTTTCCTTCATTGTTTGCTAATGTAAAGAGTTTGACTGGTGTCGTCGCAAAATCTGTGAGTGTTCCTGCGGCGATCAAGGAAGTGTTCGTTGCTGCTGGAGAAACAAGATTTAGACTAGAAATTTCTGTGATACTTTCGGCATTTGTTTGCGCGAAATCTGCAATGGATACATCAACTGGACGTCCCGATTTATTTTCAATATTATAGGTTGGAGATTCAATATCATTTCGCCCGCTTACGTTATAGAATATGGTCGCTGTATCTAATGTCACATTGATCCAATTGTCATGACTTTCCTCAATCGCTTCTTCTGGATCTGTGTTATCTAATCCAATCGTACCATTGATTTGAATATCGGCTTGGTCAACACCAATCACGTCTTCCGCTTGAACCATTGCGGGCGCAACAAATCCAACAAAACTCCCACTAAACAACATACTTACAAGTACTTTTTTCATCATATCAATAAACCCCTTTTATTTTTTATTCAACTGTTAATGTAACTCCTGCAGCCACTTGACCTTTTTTTTCGTTGGTGTCTGGGTCATACAAACTAAATAAAGCAACTGATGGATACTCCCCCTTTTCTAATGCCTGTTCCAACGTGACATTTTTTATTTCATACCCGGGCTGAATCGCACCGGAAGTATAAACAAGTTGATTGTTCTTTTTTTCTCTAATTTCTACATTGATCGGATAGCCATTTTCACTGGGATTTTTTATCATCAATTCGCCGCTCCCTGTTTGTCGATCGATTTTCGCTTCAGGTGAGATAACTAAATTGAATTTGCTTTTATCTACTGCAACCTGCGCGATTTTTTTCTTTTCAGAGTCAGAGATTTTTTGGGCATCTTTCCCAGCGGGTAAAAATTCGCCACTGACAATAGTAACGGGCTCTGGTTTTGCTTGAAGATAATAGCGGTACACTAGCCAGCCACTTAGCAACAACAATAATCCTAGTAGAATGAGTAGTACCTGTTTTTGTTTTTTCCGTTTTGTTTCTTCCATTGCTTTTCTCCTTTATTCTTTAGCTGATAGTTGATAAGTAAAGGCATAACTAGGATAATATTTTTGTAAAATGTTTCCTGAAAATTCTCCAGCTAAATAAAGTTCAATTGGTTCTGTTAAAAAAGGGGCAATTTCCAATCTGTCCACATTATTTTGCCCGACAACCAACGGTCCCATCGTTGTCCCATCAGTGGCAACAAGATTAAGAATCAACTCGTTATGATTTCCGCCAGAAAATTGATTGACTAGCACAACTGATGAATCAGCTGTAAGATCTTGAACCGTGCCAATCGTAAAATCAATGGGATAGTTACTCGAACTAATGATTGGTTTGGTCGAAGATGCCGTGTCGAATGCACCTTCTGTTTTCGATTCAAATATCATTTCTAAAGGTACTTCCACACTTAATGGACTTTTGACTACTTCCACCTGTTGTTCTACCCAAAGACTTTCAGTTAAATAGGCTTGAAGTTCGGGATCATCGTTGACGGCACCAGCTATTTTTGTATAGACAAAATAAGTTCCAGCTGGTAGTTTTTCTTTTGTCCATGTCATTCCCGCGGTTTCTTCGACTGCGATCATCCCATCTGTATTTTCATCAGCAAGCTCAACTTGTTGTTGTGCTTCCTCAGTCGTTAAATCGGTTTCACTCCAAAGTTGTTTCGTACTTAATTTAAACGTCGTTGCCTTTCCTATCCGACTGGCTGGCTCATAAGCATTGATCGTAGTGTCTAATTGACTTTGTCCGACCGCTACACTCGGCTGTGCTTTCCAATCGGTAATATTGATTTTTTTTTGATAGATTGCTTGTTTTAGAGCTGTATTTGTAAAGTAACTGTCATTTAATGTAGCTGTACCAGCTCCTACTACTTCCTTTTTTTGTAAACTTTGATCAGTTGCTAAATAGCTAAATTGATAGCCTCCTATTTCTCCTGCTACTCCATCGATCCGGTTAAATGTCATATTTCTAGCAAACAAGCCGTTGGTATTAGAAGTATTTTGAAAACGAACAAAATCGGGCTCATCCGCATTCATTACAACATTTCCATTTGAATTGAATCTGCCTAGGCTGATCATTGAAGTTTGTGAATTAGCGCCAAAATTGATTTCTGCTGCTTGACCATTCGTAAAATTCATTGGCTTGTTACCTGTTTGTTCATACAAAAATTCAGCATTTTGACCAATCGTAAAAATTAATCCTGTCCCATCATAAGAAAAATAATCTTTGCTTGATGTCAATTGCACATTCGCATTTTCTTCAAGAGTGACTCGTATTTTCCGATCACCCGATCCGCCAGAAGCTGAACCATAGAACAAAGCGAGATTCGTACTCGTTTGGTGGTTGATAATCGTCGTCGAATCTTTCGCAAATGTAATGTTGTTTCCTTCCATGAACTCTTCGCTGTTTGCTCCTGCTTCACTGACAAATTCATTTTTCCCCTCAAAGGTGAAGGTGGATTCTGTATGCCAAGCTAGAAGTGGTTGCGCCCCGGTCTTGCCATAATAATTGACGTTTTCAAAAACCGCGTCAAATGAGAGGACAGATAAACTTCCAGCCCCTAAGATCCCGTAGTAAGATTGGTTGCCATAGATAACGCCATTTTCATCAGTTAGTGTCGCGCTTCCAAAATTCATGTTTTTCAATTTGATTCTTAATCCACTAATCTTCACTCGATAGCCAGTATTCGAAGCGGTTGAGTTGGAAGCGTTGGTATATAGCATATGATGATTTTGACCATCGATCTCGACATTTTTATAAAACTCAAAAACATCCGCATCTGTATACACGATGTCTGCTGTCAAAGCAACATAATAGGTTCCCGAACCTGAATCATTATTGATCTCACTCATTACCCTAATTAATTCATCTGCTGTTGCTGCAGTATAAGGACTTTCTAATGATCCTTCTCCAACCAAAGGACTAATTGCACCAATTTCGTCGGACAGTTCAGCGTTTTCTGCTAACACTTGTTTTGTTTCTTCGCTGCTTGTTGATGCTTCGGTGATTTGATTATTGACATCTTCATGGGATTCTTCCGTAGTTGTCTCAAAGGAAACGGAGTACTCATCACTTGTGCTCGTTTGCACATTGTCATGGAGATTTACACTATTTTCAGAATTTTCTTGTGCATCAAAGTCATTGACTGGGACAATACTAGCACAAAGAATAAAAAGCGATAAAACAACCCATTTTGTACTTTTTTTCATATTCCCCTCCTCTATAACCATTCTTTTTTTATATAAAAGCGCTTTTGATTAACATTAGATTACAAAAAAATGATACTATACACATTTATATCCGTCAATAAATAACTAATTTCTAATCACAAATCCTATATTTATGCATCTATTGATCAATTTCGCTTTCCATTTTTTAATTTTCAAAAAATTTGCATTTAATCTCACAAAAAAACCTTCTTACGAAAATTATTGTTAAATTCCGTAAGAAGGTCTCATATTTATAAATTGAAAATTATGCTGTTGTTACTGTTGGTGATTTTCTTAGTAAACCATAAATCACACCAGAAACGATTGCACCAATAGCGATGAATGCTAAGTACAAGACTGGATGACTTAACAAGAATACAACGAAAATCCCACCATGAGGAGCAAGTAATTTGATACCGAAAGCACCAACTAAACCACCTGTTAAAGCAGAGCCAATAATGAAACTTGGAATGGCGCGGATCGGATCAGCTGCTGCAAATGGGATCGATCCTTCTGTTACAAAGGACAAGCCCATCACAATATTCGTTAGACCAGCATCTTGATCTGTTTTACTAAATTTATTTTTGAATAAACGAGTAGCAACAAAAATTGCTAATGGTGGAACCATCCCACCAGCCATAACAGAAGCCATCACGACACTACCGCCAGTCGCAACAGTTGTTGCTAGCGTAGCTGTACCGAAAACATAAGCCGCTTTATTAATTGGTCCACCTAAGTCAGCAGCCATCATTCCTGCAAGTAAAGCTCCAAGTAACGCAGCGTTTGAACCGCTCATGCTTGTTAAAAATCCGTTTAATGCATCATTGATTGCTTTCATCGGTACATTAACCAACAACATCAAGAAACCGGTAATCAACAACCCAAACACGGGATAAAAGAGAATCGTTTTGATTCCGTCTAATGATTTAGGTAATTTCTTGAAGAGTTTACGCAAGAACACAATGACATATCCAGCTAAGAAACCGCCGATCAAAGCCCCTAAGAAGCCTGCACCGCCAGTATTAGCTAATGCACCAGCAGCAAAACCAACAATCAAACCAGGGCGATCCCCGATACTTGAAGCAATAAATCCAGCAAGAACTGGTAACATGAAACCAAAAGCAGCTTGACCGATTTGGTTGAACCAGCTGGCAATTTGATTATAATTCCCAAGGTTTGCAAGCTGATCTTGTGGTACACCCATAAATTGGTCTACCATGAAAGAAAGAGCAATCGCAATCCCACCGCCAATAACAAACGGCAGCATATGAGAAACACCATTCATCAAATCTTTATAGATTCGTTGACCGACGGTTCCTTCTGCACTTCCTTCATCAGAACCAGTATCTTTCCCTTGTCCATGATAAACTGGTGCAGTACCGCTTAAAGCAAGATTGATCAGTTCTTCTGGCTTACGAATCCCGTCGCTAACCGGACGATTGACAAGTTCTTTCCCGTCAAAACGATCCATGGCAACTTTTTTATCTGCAGCTACGATTACACCATCCGCACGAGCGATGTCTTCAGCTGTCAATAAGTTTTTAACGCCTTCTGATCCGTTTGTTTCAACTTTGATCTCTACGCCCATTTCTTTCGCTTTTTTCTTCAAAGCATCTTCCGCCATATAAGTGTGGGCGATTCCTGTTGGACAAGCGGTTACTGCAATAACAAACTTGCTCTTAGGATCAACGGTTGCAGCTTCAGCTTGTTTTGCCTGTTCTGCTTTTTCTTCCGCAGCTTTTTGATCTTCCGCTGTTTGGAATAATTCTTGTACAGCTTCTGGTGAATCTGCTTCTTTTAATTTTGCAACAAAATCTGGATCCACTAAAAGGCGGGATAAAGCAGCTAACGCTTGTAAGTGTGTATCATTTGCGCCTTCTGGAGCTGCGATCATAAAGAATAGGTAAGTCGGCTGACCATCTAATGCCTCATAATCGACCCCTTTGTTACTTTTAGCAAATAGTACGGTTGCTTCTTTTACTGCTGCATTTTTTGCATGAGGCATCGCAATGCCGTCACCTAGTCCGGTAGAAGTTTGCGCTTCTCGTGCTAAAATCCCCTCTTTATAGGTTTCAATATCTGAGATTCTTCCGGCAGCAAACATTTTTTGGACCATTTCATCAATTGCGCCTTTTTTATCAGTTGCTTGTAGGTCCATGATCATTGCATCTTTGATCATTAAATCTTTGATATTCATGATAATCCTCCTGAAAACGAATCTATTTTTGTTATCTCAACTTCTGGTAACAGTTCATCAATCAATGCTCTAGAAGCTAAATCATCAGAAAATGCTGTCGCACTTCCACAAGCGACTCCCCATTTAAATGCTTCCACTGGATCTTGATTTTTGCTATAAGCACCAATAAATCCAGCAATCATTGAATCTCCTGCACCAACCGAGTTTTTTAACGGGCGAACTAATACGTTTGATCGGTAAGCACCTTCATTAGTAAATAACAAGGCACCATCTCCCGCCATTGATATCAAGACATTTTGTGCCCCTTCAGCTAATAGTTTCTTACCATATGGCAAAATCTCTTCCACACGATCAAAGTGTGTCTGATATAATTCGGCTAATTCATGGTTATTAGGTTTGATCAACAATGGTCTTTTAGCAAGAGAATTTTTTAGATCATCCCCAGTTGTATCAATCACAAAGTCTGCTTCTTTTTCACGAATGATCTCAATCAATTCTTGATAGAACCCTTTTCTTAAGCTGGCAGGAGTACTACCAGATAAGACAACGATGTCCCCTTTGTTCACAACACTTAGCGCTTGCTTGAATGATTGGATTTCTTCATCTGAGATCGTTGGGCCTAAACCATTGATCTCCGTTTCAGAATCAGATTTTAATTTGATATTGATCCGAGTATCTGATTGAACTGTTGTAAAAGAAGTTTGGATTGTTTCTTTTTCCAACCACTCTGCGATAAAGTTTCCTGTAAAGCCTCCTAAAAAACCAAGGGCTGTCGAATCAGAGTCAATTCTTTTCAAGATTCGAGAAACATTGATCCCTTTTCCGCCAGGAACTTTAAAGTCTTCTTTCATTCGATTCAATTCCCCGATTTTTAACCCATCGACACGTACGATAAAGTCAATCGACGGATTTAATGTTACTGTATAAATCATTGTATAGCTGCCTCCTTGATAGTTGTCCGTTCCCGATAATCGGTAACAAATTCCAATGGACAACGTTCGGTTACGATCGTAGCTGCTTCTAAAGGTGCCACAGAAGTGAAACTAAGCTTGTTGAACTTAGAATGATCAATCAGGACGAAACTTTCTTCCGCATTTGCCATTGCTAGACGTTTCACGGCTGCTTCTTCCGGATCTGGCGTTGTAAATCCACGGTTCAAGTCAACACCGTTCATTCCCATAAACACTTTATTAAAATAGAAATTTTTTAACTGGCTGATTGTACTATTTCCTAGTACAGCATTTGTTGATAATTTAACTTGGCCACCTAATATGATGGTGGGAAGTTGCAAATCAACCAAACTAGCTGCATGTTTCACTGAATTAGTTACTACCGTTACCTTTTTCTCTTGCAAATATGGGATCATTTCTAACGTCGTGGACCCAGCATCTAAATAAATAACGTCATCGTCATTGATTAATTGAGCTGCTAATCGAGCGATTGTTTGTTTTTCTTGAACGTTTTTGAGCGTTTTTTCACTCATATTCTGTTCAAACCCTAAAAGTTGCCCTTTTTTCGCGCCACCATGGATTCTTTCTAACAGACCATCATTCTCCAACTCTTGCAAATCACGTCTAATCGTTGATTCAGAAGCGTTTAGAAGTGTTACTAAATCTTGAGATTTCACTATTTTATTTTGTTCTAACAAGTGTAGTATTTTTTGTCTGCGCTCTTCTGTAAGCATTTCCACGATCACCTCACGACATATAGTAGCATAATTCTTTTTATTAATCAATAAAAATCATTCAAAAACATTCACAGACAATCTAAAACATTCAAAAAAGAGTCTGAACTTTCAACTGGTCCAGACTCTTGATTGGTTGTAAAGAAGTACGAACGGTATTCGCTGTACGATTCTTCCACAACCTTTTATATGCTTTATTTTCTATGCACTAAATAATAGTACCTTCCTAATCCAATGAACATAATGATAAAGCCCAAAATTGATCGTACAGGGATGTTGGGAAGAAAGAACATCAAAAAAGCTACAAATGCTGTAGGTAACATGACCCGATAATATAAGTGTTTATCCATGTGCTCACCTCAAATTTTTTGTAATGTCGCAAATTTGTTTAACTTGGGATAATCATAGATTTCTACTCTAAGATGATTTACACCTTTTTTCACGTCAAAGCTTAAACGTCCTCGTCTTTTTCTTATTCGCTTAAACTGAATATCTGATAGTTTTTCGCGAATTTCATTTAATGGGAGCTGTGTCAAATTTTCAGTAGGTACGTATAATCGTAAAGTAACTAAATATTCTTGATATTTTTCATCGTCAACTGCGATCTCTAAGTATTCTCTTATATAGTAGCAATAAGCTTCGATCCCATCATCTAAAGAAATACGGGGATCAATCACTTTGTAAAACATCATCTGTGCCCGCTGCTCATCTACCCAAGGAAAATAAGCTTGTGTATTCAACCGCCCTCTTACTCGCTTTTCGTGGTATTCATCATTGACAAAATTATAACTTCGAGTAACGAAGAACGTCGCATCCTTTTTCTGAGTCGGTTGCATTCTTTCATTTTGGTATTGAACAGATTGAATACTTTGATCGGTATAAGCATACTCAATGTACGGGGCTTTCAAAAGCCCAACACCATTGTCCCAAGAAAGATGATCAAATCCCAATTGGTCGCGATAATAGGTCTGAAAATGTCGATTCGTTTCCTCGGCCCATTTGAAAGGGTCACGATATAATTGAATACAGATCACACCATTTTGTTTCTCTTTTACAAATTCCACTTGTTGGACATCTAAAAATACTTGTTTCGGAATGATGCGATAGTAGTAAGAGCTGTAATACATTTCCCAACAAGAAGTAAAACATAATCCCTCATGAGATAGATCGTAACCAGGCAATTGATTACAATCAATCACAACCGCTCCCGATCGTTCTCTCATCTTTGGCAACTTATCAATAGCTTCTTGTGTTTCAAACTTCAACCGTTCTTCAATTTCTTTAATATTATGATACTTAAATTCATTGTATGAACGTAAGTAAGCAAATACGCCATTTTTATCCATTTTAAGCTGGATATAATCTCTGATCACCGATTCATGTTGTAAGAAAATATTCTTCTCCAAAATATTCTTAATGATCAATTGTTGACCATCAAAATGAAAACGACACTCATTCGTTTCATTTTTTACAGTCAGCCAACCAAATGCGAACTGAGATTCCTGCATTGCTTCCTTTTTAAAGGTTGTCCATTCAAATATTCGTGCTGTCTGACGAGAAGTCTGAAAAAATGAGGGACTAAACATCATCCGAATAAAAAAGAACCAATCTTCCAATTCATTTTCTCTTTGACTTTGATTCAAATCGGTTAATTGAATCGTCATTAATAATTGTTGTTCTTCCACTACGCTCTCACTCCTTTCAAATTATTTTATAATTAAATTATAACCAAGCATAAGAAAAAACTAAAATTTAACGACTTCCAATTATTTTAGTAACTATCCATGGTAGAATAGAAACAAATAATCAAAGAGGTGAATAATTTGGGGCTTAAATTTGAACGTACAGATAATCTTGATAAATTATTTGAATCCTTTGCTGTTGATCCAGAAAAAACAGTTGCTTCAAAAGAAGAAATCGATCGCTTTTTGAAACCAAAAAATGACGAAAAAAAAGAACAGACAAAAAAATAGAAAAAAACTAGTAGCAAGCGAATGTTCTCCTCTTTGAGTCCTTCGTCTGCTACTAGTTTTTTATTCTGAAATTGCTTCTTCAATTGCCTGCCAAGCTTCTTCTTTTCCTTGCTTCGTGACAGAAGAAAATAAAATAAACTGATCATTATTATCAAAATCCAACGCTTTTTTGATTTCACTTTCATGCTTGTTCCATTTTCCTCGTGGTATCTTATCCGCTTTAGTCGCTACAACAATCACTGGAATATCGTAATATTTCAAAAATTCATACATCTGGATATCCTCTTGGGAAGGTTTGTGACGTAAATCGACTAAAGAAACGACTGCTCGCAACTGCTCTCTGGTCGTAATATATGTTTCGATCATTTTACCCCATTTTGCACGTTCAGTCTTTGATACTTTGGCATAACCATAACCAGGGACATCGACAAAGTGTAACGCATTTTCAATCAAATAAAAATTCAATGTTTGGGTCTTACCTGGTTTTCCCGAAGTGCGAGCTAAATTCTTTCGGTCAATCAACGTATTGATAAAAGAAGACTTTCCGACATTTGAACGCCCTGCTAAAGCAATTTCTGGTAAATCAGATTCTGGGTATTGTTTTGGTGCAACTGCACTAATCACTATTTCTGCTTGATGTACTTTCATAAAATCTCTCCTAAAAAAGGTCGTTGAAGAAGAAATGAACTCTATCGAGATGAGAGAAGATTGTTTAATATCACTTTATTAAACAATCTCTGATAAACGAAGAGTCGCTTCTTAAACGCCGTGTAACAGGTTGCGAGAAGCATGAATTGATTCGTTCTTTAAAGAAAAAAATCTCGAAACAGCTTCTCATGTTTTGAGGTTTTTTGATTTCATTCTAAGATTCAACGATCGAAAAACTGCAGTTGATTGCGGAAAGTACGTTTTTACATAAACGAAAGTCATCTTCCCTATTTGTCGATTTTGAGTAATCACAACGTTGAATCGCCTGCTGTCAATAGAATGTCTTAATCATTAATCAATAGTTTCGATAAAAAGACAAAGCTGCCGCAAAAGCAATAACTAACTTTCACGACAGCACTCCAGCTTCTATCTGCTTTTATCCCGCTTTTTTCTCAGAATCTTTATAAACGACAGTCGGTTCTCCTGTTAATTCAGCAGCTTCTTTCGTAATGATCACTTTTTCGATATTCTCATTAGATGGGATGTCAAACATAATATCCATCATGATTTCTTCGATGATCGAACGTAGTCCACGTGCCCCAGTATTTCGGGCAATTGCTTTTTCAGCGATTGCTGTTAATGCCTCTGGTTCAAATTCTAATTCCGTATTATCCAAAGCAAGTAATTTTTGGTATTGTTTGACCAAAGCATTCTTTGGCTCTGTCAAAATACGCACAAGATCTTCTGTCGTTAATTTTTCAAGTGCTGCCATTACTGGTAAACGACCAATAAATTCAGGAATCAAACCAAATTTCAATAGATCTTCTGGAATGATTTCTTGCATGACACTTGCGCCATCTGCTAATTTTTGATTTTTAGTCCCGAAACCGATTGTCTTTTCTCCTAGACGATTTTTAACAATTGTTTCAATCCCATCAAACGCACCACCTACGATAAACAAAACATTTGTCGTATCGATTTGGATAAATTCTTGATGAGGATGCTTCCGACCGCCTTGAGGAGGAACGCTGGCAACTGTTCCTTCTAAAATCTTCAATAAGGCTTGTTGGACACCTTCGCCTGAAACATCTCGAGTAATTGAAACATTTTCGCTTTTACGAGCAATTTTATCGATTTCGTCAATGTAGATGATCCCTTTTTCAGCTCGTTCCACATTGTAATCAGCTGATTGCAATAATTTCAATAGGATGTTTTCGACGTCTTCCCCAACATAACCAGCTTCAGTTAAACTGGTTGCATCAGCGATCGCAAAAGGTACATTTAACGTTTTAGCTAATGTTTGTGCCAAGAAAGTTTTCCCTGATCCAGTAGGACCGATCAGGCAGATATTACTTTTTTGCAGTTCAACATCATCTGCATCTTCTTGGGATTGTTGATTAACACGCTTATAGTGATTGTATACTGCTACAGCTAATGAACGTTTTGCACGATCTTGACCAATCACATAATTATTTAAGACTTCCAAAATTTCTAATGGTTTTGGTACTTCTGTGAATTCACGTACCGCTTCTTCATAAAATTCTTCATCAATGATTTCTTTGCATAGGTCAATACATTCATTACAGATGTAGACCCCTGGACCAGCCACGATTTTTTTTACTTCTTCTTGTGTTTTCCCGCAAAAAGAACAACGTACGGTCTCATTGCCACTTGGATTATCATACATGGTCTTCACCCCTTAACTTGCATCATAAATGCAAGAAACTATCACAGACTTTACAGTCTTTTACTATCATACCATAATTCAAAAAAAAGCAAAAGCACTAAACAAGAACCAAAAATCGAAAATATGCAAAAAGAGGAAACCTCTCAGTTTCCTCTTTGATAAAATGCAATAAAAGATGATTATTTTGCTTCAGTAGCAGTTCCAGTAATCAAATCGATTGCTTTTTTCATTGTCACATCATGTTCCAACATATCTTCTGTTAACACTCGTTTGATTTGTTCGATTGGCATGTTGTATGTCTCAGATAATTCTTGGATTTCAGCGTTGATTTCTTCTTCTGTTGCTGCTAGTCCTTCTGCTTTAGCAATAGCTTCGATTACAAGATTTGTTTTTGTGCGTACTTCTGCTTCGCCTTCAAATTGTTTGTGCAAGTCTTCTTCTGTAGAACCAGTTAATTGGTAGTACATGTCAGGAGAGATTCCTTGACGTTGCATGTTGTTCAAAAATTCATCCATTGAACGGTGTACTTCATCGTGAACCATCACGTGTGGCAGATCAACGATTTCTGCATTTTCAACAGCTAAGCGGATTGCAGCTTCATCTTTTGCGTCTTCTGCTTCTTTTTCTTTTGCTTCTGTCAATTCTTTTAGATATTTTTCTTTCAATTCTGCTAATGTAGAAACTTCATCATCTACATCTTTTGCAAATTCGTCATCTAATTCAGGTACTTCTTTAGCTTTTACTTCATGAACCGTTACTTTGAACACTGCTTCTTTACCAGCAAGGTCTTCTGCTTGATAGTCTTCTGGGAAAGTAACTGTTACATCTAAGCTTTCACCTGATTTTTTACCGATCAATTGATCTTCAAAGCCAGGAATGAATGAACCAGAGCCTAGTTCTAGTGAATAGTTTTCACCTTTTCCGCCATCGAATGCTTCGCCATCAACAAAGCCTTCAAAGTCAATCACTACAGTATCGCCATTTTCTGCTGGAGCATCTTCTTTGATTACTAATTCTGCTTGAGCTTCTTGTTCACGTTTGATACGTTCTTCCACATCCGCTTCAGTAACTTCACGGTCTTGTTTTTCAACAACTAAATCTTTATATTGACCTAATTTCACTTCAGGTTTAACTGTTACTTCAGCAGTGATCACCCAATCTTGCCCTTTTTCCATGCTTTCAACATCGATTTGAGGTTGTGATACAGGTTCGATACCTGCTTCTTTAACTGCTGCTTCATAGCTTTCAGGTAAGACAGCATTCAATGCGTCTTCATAAAGAGCTTCTTCTCCGTACATACGGTTGAATACTTGGCGTGAAACTTTCCCTTTACGGAACCCTGGTACGTTCAAGTTTCCTTTAACTTTATTAAACGCAGCTGTCAATCCTTTTTGAATTTCATCTTGCGCAATCGTAAATTTTAAAACACCATCGTTTGTGCCTTTTTTTTCAAATGTTGCAGTCATTTAGTTCCCTCCGAGTTTAGAAAATTCATTTTATACATCAAAAACGTTTCATGCATACCCTTAAATAGTACACTAACCCTTTCAAATTGTAAACATATTGAATGGTTAGAATCCACGTTTTTCATGACTTTTTTATCTGATAAGTGTCAACGGTCACTTTGAAAGAGTAGCATTTCCCTTAAAATATTTCCTCTTTTTTCTAGGAAATCTGCTTCCTCTGCTTCTGTTTGTCTATTATTATAGTTTGGATCATACATGCTAAGTGTATCAGCAAACCATTTTTGGGGATCACCGACATATGTATCATAAACAGGATAAAGAAGAGCGGATTGCATCATAAATTCTTCTTTTAGCACTGTACTAAGATAGGCATCTTGATCTTCATAAGCTTCTGCTAATCGCATTAACTGTTCATAAGCCTTCTGCTTTTCTGGTTTTGGTAATGTTGCAGGTATGACTTCTATAAACGTCTGATCCATCGTTAAATAAACAACTGGCTGGTGTTTCTTCACTTGCACGAGTGACTCTAACATTTTCGCTCGCACTAATAAGTGGATCTCTGGTAAGATAATCATTTTTTTGATTGTTTGTACCAATTCATGATAAGGCAACTCTTCAATCTCAGACACAACCAAAAGTTGTTCTGCAGGTGGCATTGTCGGCATTTTTTCAACACTAAGATGAATCTTACGTATTTTTTGACGGTCATTTTGACTCGTGAAATTTTCTGCTTGTTGGATCTTCTCTACCATGAGTTGCTCAAATAAATCAGAAAAATCATAGCTGGCAATTAACTTGCGAGCATAAAGATAATCTTTTGTTTGGATCAGCAGATCAAAATAAAAAGCTGCCACTTTTTCATCTGTCAGGTAGTCATTTTCATAAGGAAACGCCTGATTCAGCGCTTCTTTTTTTTCATCTAGCTCAACTAAGCAAAGGACAAGTAGACGATTCGCCTCAAATGTTCCTTTAAGCTCCAATGCTCGTTGTAAAAATGTCTTTGCTTGTAAATATTGATGATCAGCTAATGCTTGTTGCGCTAGACGCATAAGATTTTCGTATTTATCAGGAAAATCAATCGGCTCCAATGTTCGTTCTCCCTTCGACTCTTTGCCAGTAAAATCATGAATAAAACTATAGTATCAAACATAAAAAAACATGACAATCTTTTTTAGATTGCCATGTTGAAAAAATAAAATGAATCAAGCATTAATTTCTTGATTAAAGGCTTTGACTAGGTTTAGCGTGACTACACTCGTATTTGAAAAATAATCACCAATATGCTGTTTTCTTTGATTAAAGATTGTCGGTAAATAGCCAACAAAAAGTAATGGGAATTTCAAAATGAACCGACAAGCGCCTTCTCTCACTAGCACTGTTGTCCAACTCAAATCTGATTCATTAAAGCAAATCACACGAATCCCAAAAATCATTTTTCCTATTGTTTGTCCATGGTTTAATTTCGTGAATAAAATAAAATAACCAAGGTAAATCAGCAAAGCAGCAAAACCATAAATACTTAAATAAGAATCGGATACTTTTAACCAGTCTAAATTAGCCGCTAATCCAATGGTCAACCGTGTGATTGAGCCAATACAAATCAGATCCACAATAAAAGCGAAAAATCTTATCCAAAATCCTGCATAAAAATATTTAGGAAAGTCATTTACATTGATTTTTTCCTCTTTATCTTCGGTATACTGTTGCCATTGTTGTTGCTTAACTTTGATTTCACTTTCAGATAGTGGTTTTTCTTTAAAAGATTGAAGTACTTTTTGAGAAAAGCCTGGATCTGGACCCACAGCAGGACGATCTGCCTTGTTATGTGAAGATAAATCTTCTGGTTGCTTCGTCATGCTTACTCACCTCCGTAATAATACATTGCCTTTGGTGATTGAACGGTTCCTTGATTTTCTAAGAAAGACAAGATTTGACTTGTTTCAGAAGCTTTTAGGCCTTGAAGCTGAGCAAGTTTCGAACCGAACCATGTGTTTGCAAAACCAGTAGTATTCGTTTCATATTCTACTAACTGAGCGTTTTCTAAATGTTGCTCACTTCTCATCGCTTTTAACGCGTCTTGTGGATACCCAATTTCATCCACTAATCCGACTGCTTTCGCCTGTTCGCCATCATAAATACGACCATCCGCAATTTTTCGGACTTCTTCTTCTGATTGATTTCGTCCAGTACTGACTACTTTGACAAATCGATTGTAGGCATTATCGATATAAGTTTGTAAGACTTTTTGATCTTCTGGCGTTTGTGGTCTAGTACTTGAACCCATATCTTTCAATGCACCACTTTTTACCGTCGTATCCTCGATCCCTAATTTTTCTAAAAGACCAGAATAATTAAGACCTGACATGATGACACCAATGGACCCAGTGACTGTTTCCTCTGTTGCATAGATTTTATCTGCTTGAGCTGAGATATAATATCCGCCACTAGCAGCTGTATTTTTCATACTGACATACATTGGAATATTTCGTTCATTTCGGATATCACTGATTGTCTTAGCTATTTCTGCACTTTCATAAACACCACCACCAGGAGAATTGACTTCTAACATCATCCCTTTGATCGTTTTATCTTCTTTTATAGCATTTAATTGCTCCATAAACTTAGCGTGATTGTATCCTTCTGTTGCAAACAAACCTGATGTTCCATCACTAGTGATCGTCCCATCAACAGTCAATTTTACGATTTTTTCTGAACTATCTCCTTCTTCCAGAACCGTGGGCGATAATTCATTAGTGCCATATAATAAGCTATTCAAACCACTCATTTGCTTTTCTTCTTTTGAATTTGACGTCAGGCTAGATGATACCAACGAAACAACCAATAAGCCTGCCGCAATCAACACTGCTATCCAACGCTTTTTATTCATACTCTCCCTCGCTTAATATAAATTTTTGATAACGATCACTGTTTCTTTTTCTCCAGTTGCATTCATTTTTTCTGCTTTTTCGACTAATGTAAATCCATTGAACTTCTCTTTTGTCCACTCATCTTCTACTACGAATTGTTGCGCTTCTCCAATAGTCAACGCATCAGGCGCAATTTCTTGGATACTATCCCAACCAGTATCTAAAAAGATTTTGGTTTCATCATCCACTGTATTTACTTTTTCAAGTTCGGCCAACTGTTTTTTTAGCATGCCTAATGTCAAGACTGCGATATTTGATGCCATTTTTCATCCTCCTTCTTTTACTTACTCTCATATTGTACCGAAGTCTGCAAAAAGATGATAGTCAAAACTTCATTTCGATCCTCCCGCCACAACCATATAGACCAATTTTATTTTTTCTCTTTTTTATTGACAAACATCACACAACAACGTTATCATTTAAGAAGTTTCCAGAAAAATACGAAAAAGGAGTTTAGATATACCATTATCATTTTAAGGAATAGCGCCTGGTCTGTAGTTACAGATGACGAGGAAAGGGTTTATCGAAATATTCGGCGGATGACCCTAGGGACTGCACTCTATAGAATCGATCAAAACCTATCTGTGAAGATAGAACAAAAATCGATTCCAGCAGCTGGAAACTTTCATAATGATTATATTATAGAAAGTAGGATGTTTTTTATGTGTGGAATTGTCGGAATGATTGGATTAGAAAACGTAACACCCGGATTGATCAATGGTTTAGAAAAATTAGAATATCGGGGATACGATTCGGCTGGAATCTTTGTTGCGAATGACGAAAATGATTTTTTGGTCAAAGCACAAGGTAGAATTCAGAACCTAAAGGATAAGCTAACAAACGAAACAGCGGGAACAATCGGAATCGGTCACACTCGTTGGGCAACTCATGGCGAACCTTCTCAAAAAAATGCGCACCCTCACACTTCTCAAAGCGGACGTTTTGTTCTTGTCCATAACGGTGTAATTGAAAACTTTGCTGAACTAAAAAATGATTATTTAGAAACGGATCAATTTTCAGGGGAAACGGATACTGAGATCATTGCTCATCTTATTGAATTTTTTGCAAATGAAGGACTGGATACAAAATCTGCCTTTGTCAAAACACTTCAATTAATCAAAGGTTCTTATGCTTTCGCATTAATTGATCGTACTCTGCCAGATCAAATTTTTGTCGCTAAAAACAAAAGCCCTCTCTTAATTGGTCTGGGAGACGGATTCAATGTTATCGCCAGCGACGCAATGGCTATGCTGGCTTATACGAAAGAATTTGTTGAAATTGAAGATGGCGAATTAGTGATCGTCACTAAAAATGAGATTTCAATCGAAACGATCTCAGGTCAACCAGTTGAACGAACTTCTTTTGAAGCACAAATTGATGCAGCTGATATTGAAAAGGGCACTTATCCTTACTACATGTTGAAAGAAATCGATGAACAACCGATCGTTATGCGAAAGATTGCCCAAACTTACGTGAACCATGAGAATGAAGTACTGATGGACAAACAACTTTTAGAAACAGCTAAAAACAGTGACCGTATCTACATTGTTGCTTGTGGAACGAGTTACCATGCTGGCTTAGTTGGAAAACCTATTTTAGAACAATTAACCCGTATTCCTGTGGAAGTCCACCTTGCAAGTGAATTTGGTTATAATTTGCCTTTACTTTCAGAGAAACCATTTTTTATTTTCTTAAGCCAAAGTGGAGAAACAGCAGACAGTCGACAAGTACTCGTGAAAATGAATGAATTGAATTACCCATCATTGACGATCACTAATGTACCCGGCTCTACTTTATCAAGGGAAGCTTCTTACACTCTTTTACTACATGCTGGACCTGAAATCGCCGTGGCTTCAACAAAAGCTTATACTGCTCAAATCGCTGTTTTAGCTGCACTTGCTAAAGGAATTGGTCATGAAAAAAATCTTTCTTCAGCTAGAGAATTCGATCTAACGCACGAGCTTAGTATCGTAGCGAATGGCATGGAAGAACTAATTTCTCAAAAGGACTACTTACAGGAGTTAGCAGCTGACTATCTAATGGATGCAAGAAACGCTTTTTATATTGGACGTGGAACAGATTATGCTGTCTCTTTAGAGGCTGCATTGAAGTTAAAAGAAATCAGTTATATCCAAGCAGAAGGTTTCGCAGCTGGGGAATTAAAACATGGTACGATCGCGCTGATTGAAACGAACACACCGGTTATCGGGATGATCAGCGAAGAGATAACAGGTGCACACACGAGAGGAAATCTAAAAGAAGTGGAAAGTCGTGGAGCAAAAACTTTGGTTATGGCTACAAAAGGTTTAGATCGACCAGATGACCAATTAGTATTGCCTGTTGTTCATCCTTTACTCACTTCATTAATCACAGTGATCCCTACACAATTGATTGCCTACTATGCGACCTTGCTAAGAGGTCTTGATGTTGATAAACCGAGAAATTTGGCAAAATCAGTGACCGTTGAATAGGAAAAAGGTTAAAAAAATATAGCATGTATCACCATGAAAAAAGCCAAAAAACAATGAAATTTAATTTTCATTGCCTTTTTGGCTTTTTTGTGTAGTCATCAATCAGTTCGAAAATGACTTTTTATTGTTTTAACCTATTTTGCATCGAGTCCCCCATCTAAAGGAGCTAAGCATTAGTTCCGGGCTGTTTTGCTTGATGGCTCTTTTTTTGTCTCCTGTAAGATAACAGGATTGTTGCACTCACTATGGTTAGCCCCAGTAGTTGTAGCAATGGACTAACTTTATTACCCGTAGCTGGTAACTGTTTACTCACCTTTTTAGCAGTATTCTTATTCACTTTTGCTTCCTCTTTTCCTTTATTAATCGCTCCATTATTTATTGTTTCGGTTTCTTTTGCCACAGGTGGTTTTTCCGTTGATTCTTTTACTATCTCTTCCTCTAAAGGAGGAACCGTCTCATGTTTTTTGCTTGTCTGCACAATGATTTTATTACTTTCTTCCGAGAGATTCCCTTCTTTGTTTTTCGATTTAACTACATAAGAATATTTCGTATTTTCCTGTAAATCTTTATCAGTATATAGTGAGGTTTCCCCCGCTACTTCTCCTACCAATACATTGTTTCGATAAACTTGATAGCTCATGATTTCTTTTGATTCATCAGGTGCGTCCCACATTAAAGCCACTTCATGTTCTGTGACACGGGCTGATCTCAGTTTAGTAGGGGGCAACGGGCGACTTACCTCCATTGTCATTTTCGTTCTTGCTTTCACTGCATTACTCGCTTCTGATAGATTACCAGCTTGATCAACCGCTCTGATTTTATAGGTATAAGTGGTAGCCTCCATCAATCCTGTGTCTATGTAAGTTAAGTCCGTACCAGAAAGTGTTTGGACTAACTGATCGTCTCGATAGACGTGATAACCAGTGACACCCACATCATCGATTGCTGCTTCCCACGACAAGCTGACACTGTTAGTTGTTACATCATCGATTCGTAAATTCAAAGGAGCCGTAGGAGGAGTCAGATCTTCTGCTGATTTTGTCCTAGCCGTTACCGCATTACTTGCTTCTGATAGATTCCCTGATGGATCAACAGCTTTGACTATATAGGTATAGGTGGTATCTTCCATCAACCCTGTATCTATGTAGGTTAAGTCCGTACCAGTTAGCGTTTGAACCAACTGATCATCTCGATAAACGTTATAACTAGCTACATCAACATTATCGATTGCTTCTTGCCATGACAAGCTGACACTGTTAGTTGTTACATCATCGATTCGCAAGTTCAAAGGAGCTGCGGGAGGAAGAATTTCTTCTGTTGGTTTTGTCTTAGCTGTTACTGTATTACTCATTTCTGATATGTTTCCTGCCTGATCAACTGCTCTCACTTGATATGTATACATCGTATCTTCCATTAATCCTATATCCGTGTATGCTACTTCCTCCGCACCAATCACTCCTTGAATTAACTGATTGTCTCGATAAATGATATAACCGATTACGTCAATGCTATCTGTCGCTGATTCCCACGATAAGCTGACACTATCAGTTGTTACACTAGTGACTTTTAAATTCAAAGGCACTGCAGGCGGGCTGCTACTCGCCAGTTTTGTCCTAGCCGTCACTGCATTACTCGCTACTGATACATTCCCCGCTTGATCAACTGCTCTCACTTCATACGTATAGGTAGTATCTTCCGTTAATCCATTGTCGGTATAGGCGAGGTCTGCATCAGTGACTGTTTGAATCAGTTGGTTGTCTCGATAAACCAAATAACCCATTACGCCTACGTTGTCTGTTGCAGCTTCCCAAGACAAGCTAACACTATCACTTGAAACGTCGTTGACTTTCAGATTTTTAGGATTGGTAGGAGCTTCCAAATCTAATGCAGTGGCTTGAACGTTATCAAAATATGCTGTCCCGTTTCCACTAGACGCAAAACGGATAATATATGTATTTTCACCTTCCGGAGTCGTAAAGCTAAATTCATGTTGTTTCCAAGCATCATTATAATGTCTCTCATCCTTCAACGAAATAAACCCTTCCCCATGATTAAGCGTGCCAAATTCCACAATTGCTGGAAACGAAGGGTCTCCGATCACATAATAAGTGAATTGATAGGTCGTTTTCGGTTTTAACTGAACATATTGCAGGATATTCTCTCCATTTGATGCCATTACATAATGATTGCCACTTTCATCTGTCACAAGTGCAGGATTGTTACTTCCAGGATTGGAAACGATCCAGTGATTCAACCCATCATTAAATTCACCATTTTTTATAATCACCTCTTCTGCTAGTTGATAAGAGGGTGCATAAGATGGATCAACCGCTACTACAATGACCGGTTTTACAAATAGAAAAACAATCATCATCAATCGAATCAGTTTTTTGAAAATTTTCATATTTACCTCCTCTAAATTAGTTGTTTCGCAAGTTAGTTTAATCTATTCAGAGATAAAAAAAGCCCCTTTTTTTCGTATAATTAGAAATTAAAGTTCTATCATAACAACTTTTAACGGAGAATATTCTAAACCCAACGCTAATTTTATACAAAAAAGTAGTTATCTTGGAACAAGCATTTGACAGCAACCCAAATTTGTTTTCCTACAGACAAAAAAACTGTTATTCACAAAAACAAGAAAACATTTTTGTAAATAACAGTCGATTACTATTAAAATGAGAAAAATTTTAGTTCTTATTCTTCAAGTCCGATCTCTTCTCGAACAACTGCAGCAATCTTATCCACGTAATATGCTACTTTTTCATCCGTTGGCGCTTCAGCCATGACACGTAATAATGGTTCAGTTCCAGAAGGACGAACTAAAATTCTTCCTTCACCAGCCATCTCAGCCTCAGTTTCTTCAATCACTTTTTTGATCGCTGGAACTTCCATTGCACCATTTTTGTTGCTTACTCGGATATTTACTAATTTTTGTGGGTAGATCGTCACTTCGCTCGCTAACTCGGATAATTTCTTCCCAGTTTGCTTCATGATATTCAGTAATTGGATTCCTGATAGCATTCCATCACCTGTAGTATTAAAGTCAAGGAAGACCATATGACCAGATTGTTCTCCACCAAAATTATAATCATTTTTTCGCATTTCTTCTACAACATAGCGGTCACCAACCTGAGTAACTACGTCCTTCAAGCCAATTTCTTCCACCGCTTTATGGAATCCTAAATTACTCATGACCGTTGTAACGATCGTATCTTTTTTCAAACGATTTTTCTTTGAAAGGTATTTCGCACAAATGAACATGATTTTATCACCATCAACGATGTTCCCAAGTTCATCCACTGCAATAATTCGATCCCCATCACCATCAAATGCTAAACCGGCATCGGCGCCTTTTTCAACAACCATTTCAGCTAACTTTTCAGGGTGTGTTGAACCAACACCATCGTTAATATTTAAGCCATTAGGGCTGGTACCCATCGTATAAAAATCTGTTTCTAAGTCTGCGAATAAACGGTTGACAGAAGTTGCTGTCGCCCCATTTGCCGCATCGACACAAACGGTTAGGCCTGATAGATCCCCATTGATCGTTTGCACTAAGAATTGAGAATATTTTAATAAGCCTTCTGGAAATTCTTCTACTGTTCCTAATCCCTCTGCTGAAGGACGTGGCAATTCGTCCACTTCGGCATCAAGCAATGCTTCAATTTCTAATTCTTGTTCATCCACTAATTTAAACCCATCAGCACCAAAAAATTTGATTCCATTATCTTGTGCAGGATTATGTGAAGCAGAAATCATCACGCCGGCATTGGCTTTTTGCAATCTTGTTAAATAAGCAACTCCTGGTGTGGAAATGACGCCAAGTTGAAATACTTCAATACCAACTGATAACAAACCAGAAATTAAGGCTTCTTCTAGCATTTGCCCAGAGATTCTGGTGTCACGCCCAACTAAAACCCGTGGACGTTTCCCTTCTGTTTCATGTTGGCTTAATACATATCCGCCACATCTACCTAACTTAAACGCTAATTCTGGTGTCAATTCTTTATTGGCTTCGCCACGGACACCATCCGTTCCAAAATATTTACCCATAATTGTAAATTTGCTCCTTTAACTTAATTTTCCGAAGAATACGTTTGACTCTCTTGTGTACTTTGCATAGTGGATTCACTCGAATCTGTACTTTCAGAAGTTTGCTTGCTTTCTGTCTGGACACTAGAAAGTGACGTGCTCGATGTAGTCGACTTTGTCGTTGACGTTGTTGAGTCATTCCTTTTAGTCGAACTTTGATTTTTATCGACTGAAGAATCACTAGTTGTCGATTCCAGCACTGGTGTTATCTCAACTTTAACCGATTTAGGCGAGACGCTCATTCCTTGTTCAACAGGAATCTGAATCGTCCTAGTCGTTCGATGAGTAATTCCTGATATGTCGATAGGCACAGCGATACTATCCCCTATTTGAGCAAGTTGTTCCGTCGTCCCTGTGACTTCAGCCTCTAATTCGGAAAACTTGAAATTATAGTTCTTAATTCCTTCGCCTTTTGTCCCTTGTTGAATACCATATAGGCTAACCGTTTTTTTCGGTTTGATTGCATCTGACGTGACGTTGACTTGCACTGGATCAGAAACAATACTCAACGGCTCACCAGCTGAATTTAACGCTTGTACAGATACATTGCTATTCACACCATCGTCCGTTATCATTGACGGGTTGACTTTTGCAACCACTTGATGAATTTCCGCTAAAGTCTTATCTCCAGTGGTGATCGTGACCTTCGTTGGATCGACAGTTGTTTCAGTTAAATTATAACCAGAAGGCGTCGTCTCTGTTGGCAGAATAGCTTTAACTTCAAAGTCTTTGGTCACTTTCTTTTCAATTGTAACCGTGATCGTTTCCGGTTGCAACTTAGCGGTGACAGCGCTGCTTAGATTTTTGATTTTCAATGGCACTTCGTGGGTTCCTTCACCTAGCTGTGCTAAGTCTGCGGTGACCCTAAAGGTACGGGTGTCTTCATTTGCCTCAGCCATCAACTGGATACGATTCGCACTAGCCAATTTGACAGTAGTAGTGTTTTCGTAACCATGGATATAATACTTATCGGTATCATATAAAAGTTGGATCGAAACATCAGAAGCTGTCTGCGAATAGGACTCGTTTCCAGATAATGTGTTTTGCATCGTTTGACCATTCGCATTGAAATAAAGAATGATACTAAACAATAACGCAACAAACCCATACAGAATACTCGTACGCTTTTCTTTTGAGATCATTTCCGATCCCCTCCCTTAGTCATTGCGTCCAAGAAAGATTGAAGCCCATTCTTTTTGTTTTTATTTTTTTCTTCTACAATTAGTTGTTTTCGTAAGATCGATAAATACTCTTCTTGCGATAACCCTGGTATCAATTGATTGTCTAAAGTGATACTTACATCTCCTGTTTCTTCCGAGACCACGATAGTTATTGCATCGCTGACCTCACTAATACCGACAGCAGCTCGGTGACGTGTTCCAAATTCTTTTGGAATCAACATACTTTCTGATAAAGGTAAATAGGCACTGGCAACTGCAATTTTTCCATTTTTGACAATAACTGCCCCGTCATGCAGCGGCGTATTGGGGATAAAGATATTAATGAGTAACTCACCAGTAATATCTGCATCCAATGCAATGCCTGTCTCAATATACTCATCCAAACCAGTATGACGCTCGATCGTAATCAGAGCACCAATCTTACGTTTCGACATATATTGAATAGCTTTATCAAAGGATAGGATCATCTTCTCGTCTTCTTGCTGTTCGCTTTTCGTTTGTTTGAATAACGAACTTCTTCCCAGATGTTCTAACCCACGACGAATCTCTGGTTGGAAGATAACGATTGCTGCAATCACACCATAAGTTATGACTTGATTCATCAGCCATGACAGCGTGTGTAGCCCAATCAACTCAGCCGCAATTCGAATCACGATAAAGATGGCAACGCCTTTGAGCAATTGGATCGCTTTCGTCCCTCTTAGTAGCTGGATCAGTTTGTAAACCAAATACCATACGACTAAAATATCCAGTATGTTTACCAAAAAATTCAGAGAAAATAAGTCACCGGAAAACATTTGTTGCCAATACTCTAAATTAAAAAGTTCCCCGATTTGAAATGACATAAAAAGCCTCTCTTCTCTTTTGAGATTTCCCTTTAAGTATATCATATGTTTGGAAATATGAGACGATTCTGGCTACTTTTTTCAAGAAAATTACATAAATTATTCGATCGATTTTTCCGCTCTTTAAATTGTTTGCTTATCATTCACCGAATGAGATTGTTGGATCACTGAACGAAACATCAAAACATCATTTTCGACGTGCTGCGCGTTCTGCTCTTTTAGCAGCTCTTCTGGCTGCTGCTTCATCATCGATCTTACGTTCTTTTTTTCTCTTTTTCGTTTCGACTTCCTCTTCTTTTACAATTGGATCAGACGGTTCTAGTTTTTCTTTAATTTTATCAAGCTGTCCAGTGAGTGAAGCATAATTGTAAAAACGAGTTTTTGCATCTAGAACCGTTTTTTCAAACAATTTTTCAGCTAATTGAGGGTTGGCCCTTTCTAGTGAAGAAAACCGGACTTGCTTACGCATAAAATCGCCCATTGTTGAAAAGTCTGGTTTTTTGTAATCCAAAATCATCGGAACCTTCCCTTTTTCAATTAAACTTGGATTATAACGATAGAGGGACCAATAGCCTGATGAAACAGCTTCTTTGGCTTCTTTAATCGATTCTTTCATGCCACCCAACAGACCATGGGTGATACAAGGCGTATACGCAATGATTAGTGATGGCCCTGGGTATTTCTCTGCTTCTTCAAACGCCTTGATTGTTTGCATTTGATTGGCACCAGAAGCAATTTGAGCGACATAGACGTTCCCATAAGTCATTGCCATCATTCCTAAATCTTTCTTCGACGCATATTTCCCACTTGCGGAGAATTTTGCAATAGCTGACGTTGGCGTTGCTTTAGAGGTTTGCCCCCCAGTATTAGAATAAACTTCATTATCCAATACTAGGATATTCACATCTGCCCCACTAGCCAATACATGATCGATACCACCAAAGCCAATATCATAAGCCCAACCATCTCCGCCAATAATCCATTGACTGTTTTTGACAAAAATATCTTTGTGCTCAAGAATGGATTCCAATTCTGGGACTTGCTGTACTTCCGCTACCATCGCAGCCTGAAGTTTAGCTGCTCGTTGTTGTGTTCCTTCGCTATCGAATAAATGGTTGAGCCAATCCTCCATCAACAGTCGAAGCGCACTCGATACTTTTGGCATGATTTCACGAACAGATTGCGCTAAAGCTTCACGACGGGTTTGAGCAGCTAGTAACATACCATAGCCAAATTCAGCATTATCTTCTAATAAGGAATTAGACCAAGCTGGACCTTGCCCACAAGCATTCGTTGTGAACGATGATGCTGGCGAAGCTCCTCCCCATATTGAAGAACAGCCGGTTGCATTAGCGATCATCATTCGGTCTCCGAACATTTGGGTCAAAAGTTTCACATATGGCGTTTCACCGCAACCCGAGCAGGCACCTGAAAATTCAAGCAACGGTTGGTTAAATTGGGTAGCCATTACCGTATTTTTTCCTTTCATAGGGTTTTCTTTCTGTCTCAATGTCATTGCAAACGCCCAATTGACCGCTTGTTCTTTTTGTTCCTCGTAAGGTTTCATCACTAACGCTTTTCCTTTGGCTGGACAAGCCTCCACACATAATCCACATCCTGTACAGTCCTCCACGGAAACTTGGATACGATATTTTAACCCGTCAGGTCCTCTCATATCACGAACGATAAATCCTTCAGGCGCTTCAGTCAGCTCTTCTTCATCAGCTAAGAATGGGCGGATGGCTGCGTGCGGACATACAAATGCGCACTCATTGCACATCGTACAACGGTCACTGATCCATTCAGGGACTTCTAGGGCTACACCTCGTTTTTCCAGCGCTGCTGTTCCTAATGGCATCTCGCCAGTTGTCATCTGGTTGGCTACTAAAGTACCTACTGACAGTTGATTTCCTTCTTGAGCATTGATCGGCGTAAAAATCTCTTTTACGTAACGTGATGTTGTCTCTTCTTTTTTGCTAGGTAGTTCTAATGATCGCCAATGATTGGGGATTTCAACTCTATGGAGAAGTTCAAGGGTATGATCAATCGCTTGGTTATTTTTTTCTACGATTTTCATTGATTTATGACCATAGCTTTTAAGCACTTCTTCTTTCAAGAGCGGAATCACTTCTTCAATAGGAATAATGTTTGCTAATTTGAAAAAAGCCGTTTGCATGGCAGTGTTAATACGACGACCTAATCCAACTTCTTGAGCAATTTTCATCGCATTGATCGTATAAAATTGAATCTCATTTTCTGCCAAATATTTTTTTAGACGAATAGGCAGATGCGTTTCTAACTGCTCATCTGTCCATAAAGTATTCAATAAAAATGTGCCACCTTTTTTCAACCCTTTAACTAAATCATAGCTGTGCAAGTAAGCAGGCGTATGACAAGCGACAAAATCAGCATGTTCAACTAAATAAGTAGAACGAATTGGCGTGTTTCCAAAACGGAGATGGGAAATCGTCAATCCACCTGATTTTTTTGAATCATAGTAAAAATAGCCTTGGGCGTATTTGTCTGTATGATCACCAATGATTTTAATAGCTGATTTATTTGCACCGACAGTCCCGTCAGAACCAAAACCCCAAAACTTAGCTTGATAAGTTTCAGCATCCGTTAAATCCAATGTTGGTCTTGGTGCCAAAGAATGATAGGTAACATCATCCACTATCCCGATTGTAAATCGTTTTTTCATTTGTTCATCTTTTTGCAACTCGTCAAAAACGCTGATGATTTGATCTGGTGTCACATCTTTTGATCCTAACCCATACCGCCCACCAATTATTTTAGGACAGATTGTTGCATCATAAAGTGCACTTTGAACATCTAGCAGTAATGGTTCCCCACCAGCTCCTGGTTCTTTGCTTCGATCTAATACGGCAATTGACTGTGTAGTTTTAGGAAGTTTTTGCAACAATGTTTCAATTGGGAATGGGCGATAAAGATGGATATTCAAGAAACCGACTTTCCGGCCATTTTTATTCAAATAATCGACTGTCTGCTCAATCGTTTGCGCTACCGATCCCATCGAAATGATGACTTCTGTCGCGTCGGCAGCACCATGATAAGTGACTAAATCATAGGAAGTTCCACGTAATTCATTGATTGCTTGCATGTATTTTTGTACGATGCGAGGTAATTGTTCGTAATACGAATTGATCGTTTCTCTTTGTTGAAAATGAATATCTGGATTTTGATTCGTTCCACTAACAGTTGGGTGGTTAGGGTTCATCGCTCTGTTTCTAAACGCAGCAAGTTTCTCTTGATTGATTAACGATGCTAACTCGTCATATTCTAGTACTTCAATTTTTTGGATTTCATGGCTCGTACGAAAACCATCAAAAAAATTCAAGAATGGCAGCTCTGCTTCAATCGAAGCCAAATGTGCTACGGGTGCTAAGTCCATAACTTCTTGCACACTACTTTCTGCAAGCATCGCAAATCCAGTCGATCGAGCAGCCATGACATCCCCATGATCCCCAAAGATATTTAACGCATTCGTCGTGACTGCACGACTTGCGACATGAAATACGCTTGGTAGTAATTCACCAGCGATTTTATACATATTGGGTATCATCAACAACAATCCTTGAGAAGCTGTATAAGTCGTTGTCAGCGCTCCTGTTTTGAGCGAACCATGCACAACACCAGCCGCTCCTGCTTCAGATTGCATTTCAACCACTTTAACTGGTTGTCCAAAAAGATTTTTCTTCCCACTAGCAGACCATTGATCCACTAATTCTGCCATCGTTGAGCTGGGCGTAATGGGATAGATTGCAGCTAATTCTGTAAAAGCATAAGAAATATAAGCGGCAGCTGTATTTCCGTCCATTGTTTTCATTTTTCGCATTTGTCATCATCCTTGTTCAAATTCTCTCAAATATCCCACCTATTATAACGCAAAAGCTCCTGAAAACCTACCTATTCTGTAAAAGTACTCACATGAGAAGATACATGCTTTATTAAACAAAAAACTAGTCTTTTTTCTGAAAAATGCTTAAAATGAATCTAAGAGGTGATTATACATGGATATATCTATCATTAAAGCAGATAAAACAAATACCGAAACTGGCATTCATTATGGAAACTTAGATGCTCCTAAGAAAATGGCAGAGTTTATCAATCTGGCTTGCCCTTATTGCCGTCAATGGTTCAACGAATCTTATGAATTACTCGAAGAAGCTGTAAGTAAAGGTCGTTTGCAACGGGTGATCAAACTTTTTGATAAAGAAAAAGAAAGTTTGCAACGTGGGAATGTGATGCATCATCATATTGATACGTCAGACGGTCAAGTAGCTTTACGAGAAATCAAAAAAGTATTTGATTCGCAGGATGATTGGAAAAATCTTAGTCTAGCAGAAGTAGCAGATTATGCTCAAAATAAGTTAGGTCTAACTTACCTAGAAGAATCTCCTGCCTCTCAAGCAATTATAGCTGAGGCGAATGCTGCCAATATCCGTTTTGTTCCAACTGTTATTTTGGAAGAGCATATTTTTGATGAATCGATCAAAAAAGAAGAACTAATTGACTACATTAACGAGTAATAATCCTGACTATCACATGTACTTGTAATCATTATTGATCAGGATTGACACTATCGTTCCGACCCTAACAAGACCCAAAGAACCTCAAAATAGCCTAGCCTATTTTTAAGGTCCTTGGGTCATTTTTGATTGAGCGACTATCCAGATCTTAATTTAGAAAAAGATAAAAAAACGGATTGATACACCATCTATCTATCCTAAGACCTTTCGTTGACAAAGCTTCGTAAACTAGCTTGGACACGTGGGTTATTTAGATGCTGTTGCCATTTCTGTTCGATGACATTTTGTACTTTTTCAACGGCACGAGTTGTAGTCGATGAAAAACTTTTTGGCTGTGACAATATGGGTGAGTCTACCCGTGCTTTTTTCAGACTTAGGTCCAGGGCGCCAGAATCCGATTCTGAATTCCTTCTCTTCCTCTCTCCTTCTGATCTCATTTCTTGACTCTTTTCATATTTTCCTTTCACTTGGTCTGAGATATTTGATCTAAGCTCGATTTGATCAAAACGGCTGGTTAATTCATCCATAGATATTGGGTTTGGTGGTTGGTGACTCGTGCTTTGGTACAACGGATTGTTTTTAACTAGAGATAACACTTCATCTTTATGGATAAACCGCAGTTTTCCATCGGAATTAGGAACGGAATAAAAAGAAAATTCTGTCGCAATCTCGTTAACTGTCCTCCCTTTCTTTTCTTCATTTCGGATGTAATCACATATTATTTCTTGGACCTCTTCTGGTGATAAATTATATTGATATGAAATTACTCCTATATTTTGATTCTCCTTATACTCACTAACAATGATTTCACGCAATGGATCTATTCTATTCGATTTAGTGTAGATTTGATGAAACTGGTTTGTTGATTCAGCCATAGATATTGGTTTTGGTGGTTGGATCGTGCCTTCTTGTATCAGATTTTTCTTAACTTCAGAGATTGCTTTCTCAATGATAGGTGGTCCTGGGCTGTTTAATTCTGGTTGAGATTCGTTCTGAATTTTATTCACTATCTCTTGAACGGCTTCTTCGTTTATCTTTAGCGTACATGCAATTTCATTAATGGATACATTTTTTTCAATTGCTCCCTCTACATATATCTTATAAATTTGAGCCAACGTGCAGCCATTTCTTTCCGCAATTCCTTGAATTTTTTGGTTCTTTAATATATTGTTTTTAATATACTGATATGGAAATGTTTTTATTTCAGTTTGAGTTAAACAAAGCTGGTTACTTATTTCTTGTCTAGATATTCCCCTAATTGAATGATCTATAATAAATTTAGCCATTCGATGTTTCACCATTCCCGGAGTCCTGTCCAATTCGGTTGCAATCTTCCCAATTTTCATACCTGTTTTTCTTTTCTTGACAAGATCATCGAAACTTAATCTTTCCCTCTTTTTTGTTTTTTTTCTTAACAACACGGTATTTGTTTTTTTAATGCTTTTTTTTGCATCTCCCACTAATTTGTTATTTTTTTCAACTTTTTGGAAAACCTCAAGTATCCTTGGATATCCATCTAAACTCACAGGTAATATTCTATTTAATTCTTCCCTTGTATACCCTTGATCATGAATTTTTCTTATTGCATAATCCTCTATTATCGTTTTAGTTTTTTCTACAGAAATATCCAAGCTTTCAGAGATCTTCAGTATATTTTCCTTTTTTTTAAGCTTGTGAACGACTAATTTTTCTATCACGTAATCTTCTGAACAACCAATCATCTCAGGAATGAGTCGGATATTACCATTCCTTCGAAAATTATTTATGATGAATGCATGTTTTCTTCCCATTATACTATTTGAACTTTTATGTAGTCTTTCAGCTATCTGAGGTACCGAAAAACCTTGGTATATGCTACGTGCGATTTCTAAATTAAGTATCCTATAAGCAGTTGGTCTACTAATCTTTAATCGCTTAGTAAGTTCTTTTACACTTACTTTATTTTCAAGTCCATGAATGAACTCTCTATGGATTTTATTCATTTGCTCCTTATTGCGGCGTTTCCGAAACGTTAGTTTTTTTGGGCTAACCTTAGGGAGGCGTTTCATATGAATCTCTTGTTTCTCTGTATCTTTTTTTTGTTTTTTCTTTCTTTTATTATTAACCTTATTTTCCATAGTAATTATTCTCCTTTGTTTTTAGTAGCAATAACCGTTATCAATGGGACTTGCTACTTACTTTTTAACATACTAAAGGACACTGAGTAGAACTTTTTTTGGAAATATAATAAAAAAAGATTCTGAGACGAATACTTGTCCCAAAATCTTCCGATCTCTATACTTTTGATGTTAGCGAAACTTACCGATAACTGTATGAGTTACTTCTGATCAAATCATTATTGAACTGTTAAGAGTGACTCAAAAACATCACTCGCCCGTGCGCCATTTTTCTTTAAGTTTTTTCATTAATAAAACTTCATCAACGAGCTTTAACATGGGAATTAACAAGATGCTGTTGTCTTCTCTCATTATTGATATCTTGCGCTTGTTTAGTGACATGAGAAATAGTCGATGAAAAATTTTTCAATTGTGGCCACTGTTTATTTAATGGACTTGGCTGTGAAACCATGGACGAGTCCAACCGTATTTTTTTCAGACTTAGGTCCAGGGCGCCAGGATTCGATTCTGAATTCCTTCTCCTCCTCTCTCCTTCCGATTTCATTTCTTGACTCTTTTCATATTTTCCTTTCACTTGGTCTGAGCTATTTGATCTAAGCTCGATTTGATCAAAACGTCTGGTTAATTCATCCATAGATATTGGTTGTAGTGGTTGGTGACTCGTGCTTTGGTACAACGGATTGTTTTTAACTAGAGAGAACACTTCATCTTTATGGATAAACCGCAGTTTTCCATCGGAATTAGGAACGGAATAAAAAGAAAATTCTGTCGCAATCTCGTTAACTGTCCTCCCTTTCTTTTCTTCATTTCGGATGTAATCACATATTATTTCTTGGACCTCTTCTGGTGATAAATTATATTGATATGAAATTACTCCTATATTTTGATTCTCCTTATACTCACTAACAATGATTTCACGCAATGGATCTATTCTATTCGATTTAGTGTAGATTTGATGAAACTGGTTTGTTGATTCAGCCATAGATATTGGTTTTGGTGGTTGGATCGTGCCTTCTTGTATCAGATTTTTCTTAACTTCAGAGACCTTTCCAGATTGATGGATAAATAACACTTGTCCATCGCCTGTATGAATGGTAGAAAAATATAACTCTGCCGCAACCTCATTAATCCGTCTCCCCTTCTTTCCTTTATTTACTATGTATTCGCTTATTATATTTTGTACCACTTCTAGCGGTACATTATATTTAGCTGAAATCATTTTTATATTTTTTTTCTTTTTATACTCACTAATAATAGATTTACTCAATAGATCTAAGCTATTTGGTTCAGGGTCGGTTTGATGAAACTGGTTTGTTGATTCAGCCATAGATATTGGTTTTGGTGGTTGGATCGTGCCTTCTTGTATCAGATTTTTCTTAACTTCAGAGATTGCTTTCTCAATGATAGGTGGTCCTGGGCTGTTTAATTCTGGTTGAGATTCGTTCTGAATTTTATTCACTATCTCTTGAACGGCTTCTTCGTTTATCTTTAGCGTACATGCAATTTCATTAATGGATACTCCTTTTGCAACTCCCCCCTCTACATATATCTTATAAATTTGAGCCAACGTGCAGCCATTTCTTTCCGCAATTCTTTGAATTTGATGGTACATTGCTATATAATCTCTAATATATTGATATGGAAGTACTTTTATGTCAGTTTGAGTTAAACAAAGCTGGTTACCTATTTCTTCTTTAGACATTCCCTTAATTGAATGTTGTATAATAAATTCAGCCATTCGATGTCTCACCATTTCCGAAGTCCAGTCCAATTCGGTTGCAATATCACCAATTTTTATCCCTTTTCTTAGTTTCTTGACAAGCTCTTCGAAGCTTAGTTGTTCAAGTACCCTTTCTGGTTGTGTTTTTAATAATAAGGTATTTGTGTTTTTACTTTCTCCCTCTAACTTATTATTTTTTTCAACTTTTTTGAAAGTCTCAAGTATCCTCGGATATCCATCTAAACTCACAGGTAATATACTATTTAATTCTTCCCGTGTATATCCTTGATGAATCTTTTTTATTGCATAATCCTCTATTATCGTTTTAGTTTTTTCTACCGAAATATTCAAGCTTTCAGAGATATTCTTTATGTTTTCCTTTATTTTTAGCTTGTGAACGACCAATTTTTCCATCACATAATCTTCTGAACAACCAATATTCTCAGCAATGAGAGGGATATCACTATGCCTTTTAAAACTATTTTGGATAAATGCATGTTTTTTTCCCATTATACTACTTGAACTTTTATGTAGTCTTTCAGCTATCTGAGGTACCGAAAAACCTTGGTATATGCTACGTGCGATTTCTAAATTAAGTATCCTATAAGCAGTTGGTCTACTAATCTTTAGTTGCTCGATAAGTTCTTCATGACTTATTTTATTTTCAAGTCCTTGAATGAACTCTACTCGTATTTTTTTCATTTCCTCCTTATTGTGGCGTTTTAGAAACGCTAATTTTTTTGAACTATCTTTATTGGGGCGCATCTTATGAATGGATTTTTTCATTTCAAGTGCGCCTTCGATATACATTAATTGAATCTGATCGAACGTAGAACTGTTTAACCAAGCAATATGTTGCATTGTATTAGCCTTTAACTCTACTGTAAGATAGTTGTATACATTTTTTTTCATTTGAGCTGTTGTTAACCAAAGATAGGTAGAAATGTGTTGTTTAGGGGTTCCCTTACTCGATTCACTGATAATAAATTGCGCTATTATCATTCGAATTGTTTTATGACTTCTATTCAACTCTTGTGCAATTTCCTCAATATTTTTACCTTTCTTTCTTTGGATAGCAATATAATTAATTAGATATTTATTTAATTCATTTGATGTTATTTCTTCTAACTTGTCTTTTCTATTTTCTTTGTAAAAATTAATTATTTCATTTTGTCTCCTACTTTCTACTCCTTTTTCTCCTGATTCGTTTTCCTTTTTAACTTCAAGGTAGATATTATGGACTCGTGGATTCTCAGCCAAATTAAGATACAACATTTTATTCAATTCTTCCAGTGTGTATCCTTCCTCACAGATTTTTCGTATTGCATAATTTTCTATTATCTTTTTAGTTTCTCCTAATGAAATAGAAACACTCTTAGTAATATCCTCGATATTTTCCATTTTTTTCAGCTTTTGAATAATTATTTTTTCAAGAACATACGCCTTCGTACCACCTATCTGCTGAGAAATGGAGTCAATCCTAGAGGAAGGTGGAATCTCAGAAATGGAATTATTACTAGAGGAATCCGAAAAACGTCTTAGAATATAGTTGTGTTTGTTTCTGTGAATTTCCTCAACGGGCTTGTGAAATCGTTCAGCTATTTCAAGTTCCGTAAATCCTTGACTTAGTTTACATGCGATTTCAAGCAATTTGATTTCAACCACTGTTTTACGGGATATCTTCAAGCTATCTGCAATTTCTTCATCTGTTTTTCCTTGTTCATAACCTTGAACGACCTTGGCTCTCAGTATTTTATTCAGATATTTCATGACACTATTCTCCTTTGTTTTTAGTAGCAATAACCGTTATCAATGGGACTTGCTACTTACTTTTTAACATATTAAAGGACACTGATTAGAACTTTTTTTGGAAATATAATAAAAAAAGATTCTGAGACAAATACTTGTCCCAAAATCTTCATTAATTAAAAAATTAAAAATTTTTTCACTTAACTTGCTTCTTCGCGCAACTTTTCTGCAAATTCATTAATCTTTCTGATTCGATGATTGATTCCGGATTTAGAGATCGCTCCTGATGGAATCATTTCTCCTAGCTCTTTTAAACTGACTTCTGGGTGCTTTAATCTCAATTCTGCAATTTCTTGCAATTTTTCTGGTAGTGCAGTTAATCCAACTCTACTTTCAATCAATTCAATATTTTCGATTTGTTTTGCTGCAGCATCAATCGTTTTATTCAGATTGGCTGTCTCACAATTGACAAGTCGGTTGACTGAGTTTCGCATATCACGTACGATACGGACATCTTCAAAGCGCAACATCGAATTCGTCGCACCAATTAAGGTTAAAAAGTCAGCAATTTTCTCTGCGCCTTTTAAATATGAAATATAGCCGTTTCGACGTTCCAATGTTCGAGCATGAAGACCATAATAATTTAACATATCACAAATGTCTTGATTATGTTGTTCATAAATGGAAAAAATTTCTAAATGGTAACGACTAGTTTCAGGGTTATTGACTGAACCAGACGCCATGAATGCTCCTCTTAGATAGGATCGCATTTTTTGTGCATTTCCTAAAATTTCATCAGATACATGCCCATTGAACATCATTCCGTCCATGATATCTAGATCCATCAGTACATTTTTCGTTCCTTGTTTCAAACGAACGATATAGACATTATTCTTTTTCAATTTCATTTTTTTTCGAACGAGTAACTCGCTTCGGACATTATAATGATCTTTTAAAAGAGAATAGATCCGTCTAGCGATAGCTGCATTTTCTGTTTGAACGTTTAGGATAAATTGTTGATTCACAATCCCTAAAGATCCATTCATTCGCAAAAGTGCAGCTAATTCCGCCTTTGCATGTTCGCGGTGAACTTCAAGTCCAGTAAGTTCTTTTTTGACATCTGCCGCAAATGACACCCTATTCTCCTCCTTTCTCTTAGTGACCTATCGTTTAATATTTGGAACCAAAAACCAAACGAAATAGCTCTTCCACAACTTTTTCACCATCATGGAAGACACCACCATTTTTTAATTCTAAAAAGTCAGTCGAAATCACTCGACATCCTTCATTCCGTAATCCATGAAAATCATGAGTTACTTGTACGAGGTATTCATCGTAAATTTCAGGATCCATATAACCTGCTGGTACTTTTTCTGTGTTAACTAAAACAGTATCAATAAATGGTCGTTTCAAATGTTCATGCAACACCCGAATATGATCAGCATCTGTAAAATGTTCTGTTTCACCTTTTTGTGTCATGATATTACAAATATACACCACTTCGGCTTCTGTTTTAGCTACTGCTTCTCCAATTTCTTGGATGACCAAATTAGGTAAAATGCTAGTAAACAAACTACCCGGTCCTAAAACGACCATATCTGCCTCCATAATGGCAGAAACAACTTTTCGTGCTGGTTTGGCTTCGCTATCATCCGTGGTATTTCGCACATAGACATGATCAATCGTTTTTCGATCGACCGCAATTTTTGATTCCCCCACCGCAGTAGTACCATCTTTAAAAACTGCATGGAGTGTTAATGGTGTTTCAGAAGAAGGATAGATATGACCGTCCACATGCATCATCTTAGATAGGAGTTGTACTGCTTCGTATGTACTTCCTCTCATTTCTGCGACAGCGGCAATGATCAAATTACCGATCGTATGATTGGCTAAAAATTGATCTTCTTTTTTAAAACGATACTGAAAGATATCTTCATAAAATTGTGGCATATCCGACAATGAAACCAACACATTCCTCAAATCGCCAGGGGGCGCCATCGCAATTGATTCTCTGATTGCACCGCTACTGCCCCCGTCATCTGCGACAGTTACGATTGCTGTAATATCAGCCCCTTGGTTACGCAAGCTTTTTAAAATAACCGGTAAGCCTGTGCCACCCCCAACGACAACGATTTTGGGCTTTCTTATACGGTAAGTTTTCATCTTCACGAGCGATTCACCGTCTCTTTCCGTTTATCTTTGTCACGGTGAGTCACATTGACTTTATAATTTTCTTTCAAAGCACCTGATAAACGTTCTGTTAACGCAACTGAACGGTGTTGCCCTCCGGTACAGCCAATAGCAATCGTCAAGCTGCTTTTACCTTCTTTGATATATCCTGGTAAAACCGTCTGTAATAAATCTAAAAACTTATTATAAAACAGCTCAGTTTCATCAAATGACATCACATAGTCATAAACTGGTTGATCTTTTCCTGTCAAAGGTCTTAATTCAGGAATATAGTGGGGATTTGGTAAAAAGCGTACATCCATCACGATATCTGAATCAATTGGCAAGCCATATTTGAATCCAAAGGAAACAAATTCGATTCGAAAGCCTTGATCGCCTTTGGTCTTAAACGTTTGATTGATTTTTTCCCTTAACTGACGTGGTGTTAAAGTCGTCGTGTCTATAATGACCGAGGCCTGCATCTTTAGATCATTCAATATCGCACGTTCTTTACGAATTCCTTCCGTGACTAAACCGTTCATTGCCATTGGATGGGTACGTCTTGTTTCCTTGTATCGTGCGACTAATTCTTCATCGGATGCATCTAAAAATAAAATCGACGTATCGATAAAATCCGTATTCTCAATTTCGACTAACATATTTTGGATTTCTTCAAAAAACGAGCGTGAACGCAAGTCTACCACTAATGCCATTTTCGTCACTTTACCCGATTCTTTGATCAATTCCCAAAACTTTGGAATTAGATTTGGTGGCATATTATCAATACAGAAATACCCCATATCTTCAAAACTTTGAATAGCGACCGTCTTCCCAGCGCCACTCATCCCTGTGATGATTACTAGTTGTAAATTATCAGCCATATCAAACGGCCCCCTCTCATATCTCTTCCTAAAATTATATCACTTCCGGGCGTATCATTACCAGTTAAACATTCTTAAAAATGAAGTTGTCGATAAAAATAGGGACAAATACCACTGTAGGTATCCGCCCCTAATCTTTGCTCATAAAAGTTTTCAACTTGATATGGTAGCTTGTCGGTGTTGTAAGGCACGGGCGATCGTTTGATCAGCTAAGATTGACTGTGCGTCAATGACGGGATATTCATTTTCCCCTACATACTCTTGCATCAACGATAATTCTGTACAGCCTAAAATAATTTTTTCGCAATCAAATCGCGCCACCGCTTCTGCCAAAATTTCGTAGTATAGTTCTTTGTTTAAATAATCTGATTCTTTGATATCATGATAAATCAAATGGTTGATTTTCGCCTGAAGTTGAGCATCAGGAATGACAGCCTCAAAGCCTAGCTGTCTCACTTCCTTTTCATAAATTCCAGCTTTCATGCTACCTTCCGTACCTAGGATGGCTACTTTACCAGTTGTATTTTGTCTGACAAGCTCATTTGCCGCTTCTCGTGGCATATGAAGAATCGGAATCTCAGTGGCTGCTTGAAGTTCATCAAAGAAATAATGAGCTGTATTACACGTTAAAACGATAAAGTTTGGTTTGAGTAAATTTTGTTTTTCAACATCATCTAGTAGGTGAGGCATTGGACTTTCTTGTTCCCTATCTAAAATATAAGCCGTTCGATCAGGAACTGTCGCATGATTAAATAATACATAATTTAAATATTCCTGATCTTTTGAGGCTTTGGTTCGATGATTGATTAGACGGACAAAACTCTCTGTGGCCATCGTTCCCATTCCGCCCAAAATACTAAAAAAGTTTTCCATGAATCAACCTTCTTTCACATGAAAGTATTTTTTAAATCGAGGAATGTAATTTCTAAACATATACTTCATCAATAACCAGCGTTTGAGCGAACGATCTTTCTCATAAAAAACAGTCGTTCCATAACGATTTTCTTTAATCATTTTTTCTGCAACTTTTTTGTCTTCATTTGCTTTTGCATAAGTTAAAAAGACCTTGTTAGGTACACCCATCCATAATTTTGCTTGATCCGATTGGCTCGTCCCATAGGTAGTCCCTGTGAATGGAACTTCAAATACACGGTCTTCTGTCACAAATTTTGCTAAATTCAAGCCATTAAGAGTGACAAAGAAACTGCTTCTTCCCTGACGAAGGTTGATTTCAAAAAGTTTGTATTCACCATCTCTTGGATCGTATTTCATATCAAAATTCGCAAAACCAGTATAGGAAATATCTTCTAAAAATCGTTTAATCGTTTGATAGATCTTTTCATTATAATCTGGCATGATCACCACATAATTACCAATCGAAGCTGGTGTTGGATCTTCTAGTAATGGGTGACCTAAACACATCATTCTTACTTGATGGTTTTCATCGACATAAGCATTTAACACACGCATATTACTATCATCCCCAGGAATGAAATCTTGGACGATCATTTCACTTGTATAACCTGCTTCGTAAATACGACCTAAGATCAAGTCAAATTCTTCACGATTATCGATAATAAAGGCTTTTTTTCGACCTTCAAATTGGACAGATAAGTATTCTACGCTGTTTGCCGGCTTTAATGCCACTGGAAAGTCAAATGGTAACTCTTGATTCAAATGCCCATCAACTAACATTTCTTTTCTAACAATCAACGTTTTGGGATAAGGTAACTGGTATTCCTCGCAAACTTCATAAAAACTAACCTTATTAATCAGACGTTTAAATAACGAATAATCGATGTAAGGACAAATAAAATACTTTGAGAGTTCTTCTTTATGCTGAGAAATCAGTTCTGCATAGCCATCTCCACATGCAATCAAGAGATACTTCTTCGTTTGATCTGAATATTTCTCTTTTGCTAAACGTAACATGGACTCAATAAAGACCGGATCTTTATCAAAACCAGGAATTACGTCTACTTTGACAATTTTGCTATAGCGAGTTGGTGCCAACTGATTTGATGCATACGCCTGGCAAACTTTGCCATACGCTTCATGAAATGAACGTGCCATTCCATAGACATTCATGTCGCTACCCAATAAAATAGGAATAAATTCTTCGTTTACATTACTGTTCATCATTATCTCTCACTTACTCATAATCTCTAGTTTTCTTTTTCAACTACACAAGGAATATCATACCATAAAGAAAAAAGCAATCAAAGGAATCTCCTCCGATTGCTCAATTCTTTTTTGAACGGATTGAACTTATAGGAAGTTTTTATCTATACCAATTAGTGTAGAAAGAACTACCATGTTTCGTATTTTAGTCTATACTGGTCAATAAAACAAGAATAGATACTTGATTTTAATTTTTTTTTAACTATCCAGTTGGTTTTCACCATTCATGATTTTTTTTAAGTATCGACCAGTATAACTCTCTTTCACCTCAATGATTTCTTCAGGTGTACCAGTGGCTAAAATCGTACCGCCACCTTCCCCGCCTTCTGGTCCAAGATCAATAATATGATCAGCGGTTTTAATAACATCAAGGTTATGCTCGATCACTAATACCGTATTCCCTGCATCTACTAAACGTTGCAAGACATCAAGTAGCCGGGCAATATCATCTGTATGCAAACCAGTCGTTGGTTCATCCAAAATATAAAAGTTCTTACCATTCGCTATTTTGTGTAATTCACTAGCGAGTTTCATCCGCTGTGCTTCCCCACCAGATAATGTTGTAGCTGGTTGCCCCATCGTAACGTAGCCTAGACCAACATCGACAATGGTTTGAAGTTTTCGATGAATCTTAGGGATTGGTTGGAAAAATTCAACGGCATCTTCAACCGTCATTTCTAAAATATCTGCAATACTTTTTCCTTTATAATGAACTTCTAGCGTTTCAGAATTATATCGCTTCCCATGACAAACTTCACAAGGAACGTAAACATCAGGTAGAAAGTGCATTTCAATCTTAATAATTCCATCGCCACGGCAGGCTTCACAACGTCCACCTTTAACGTTGAAACTAAAACGGCCTTTTTTATACCCACGCATTTTAGCTTCATTTGTTTGTGCAAATAAATCTCTGATATCATCAAATACACTAGTATATGTCGCAGGATTGCTTCGTGGTGTGCGCCCAATCGGACTTTGATCGATATCAATGATTTTTTCAATACTTTCATAACCGGAAATTGATTTGAATTTACCAGGTTTTGCTGAATTACGATTGATTTTTTGTGCAAGAGCTCGTTTTAGGATACTATTGACCAATGTACTCTTACCTGAACCGGACACACCAGTCACCGCAACAAATTCACCTAAAGGAAATTCCACTGAAATATTTTTCAAATTATTTTCCGTTGCCCCAGTGATTTTGATGGCTTTTCCATTCCCTTTTCGGCGTTTAGTTGGAACTGGAATACTCTTTTTACCGGATAGATATTGTCCAGTCAAAGAGTCTTCATCAGCAGCAACTTCCGCTGGCGTGCCAGCTGAAACGATTTCTCCTCCTTGATGCCCCGCACCAGGGCCTACATCAATCAAATAATCTGCCGCACGCATCGTATCTTCATCATGCTCGACCACAACCAGGGTGTTCCCTAGATCACGCATTTTCTTCAATGAACCGATCAAACGGTCGTTATCTCTTTGATGGAGTCCGATAGAAGGCTCATCTAAAATATAAAGAACCCCTGAGAGATTCGAGCCAATTTGAGTGGCCAAACGGATCCGCTGTGCTTCTCCTCCTGAAAGAGTTCCTGATGCACGACTCAGCGTTAAATAATCGAGACCAACATTTTCTAAAAATGAAAGTCGATCATTCACTTCTTTTAAAATCGGTTTAGCTATTACTTTTTCTTGGTCTGAAAGGGTCAAATTTGAAAAGAAGTTGACCGCTTTTTGGATAGACAACTCGTTCGTTTGTCCAATATTCGTCCCATTGATTTGAACGGATAAAGCTTGAGGATTCAAACGATACCCATGACAAGTTTGGCAAGTCAATTCAGTCATATATTGTCTCATTTGCTCTCTTGTGAAATCACTGTTTGTATCATGATACCGACGCTTAATGTTTTTCAATACCCCTTCAAAAGTTGTTTCAACATCACGAACACCACCGAAATCATTCTCATAGTGGAAATGGAACAGCTCGTCTGTCCCATTGAGCACGATTTCTTGATGTTCAAGTGGCAACTCTTCAAAAGGCGTCTCCATATCAATCCCATAACTTTCACAGGCTTGAGCCAGCATCTGTGGATAGTATTGTGAACTGATTGGATTCCAAGGGACGATCGCTCCTTGACTCAACGTCTTCGTACGATCAGGTATCACTAAATCTTGGTCCACTTCTAATTTGACACCAAGACCATCACAATCAGGACAAGCACCAAATGGCGCATTGAAAGAAAACAGTCTTGGTTCCAATTCACCAACAGTAAAGCCACAATAAGGACAAGCGTAATGCTCGCTAAACAGCATTTCCTCTTCTCCGATGACATCAATCAAAACATAGCCTTCTGCTAAACGCAAGGCAGCTTCGATTGAATCAAACAAACGTGAACGGATTCCTTCTTTTATGATGACACGGTCTATGACAATTGCGATATCATGCTTTTTATTTTTTTCTAATTCTGGTACTTCACTTAAGTCATAGATTTCTCCATCCACTCGAACACGTACGTATCCTTCTTTTTGAATACGTTCAAAAACTTTTTTATGTTGGCCTTTTTTCTTGACAATGATCGGCGCAAGAACTTGAATTTTAGTTCGTTCAGGTAATTCTAAAACTTTATCAGCCATTTGATCAATCGATTGGCTGGTGATCTCAATGTGATCATTCGGACAGATAGGATGCCCCACACGTGCAAACAGCAATCGGAGATAATCATTGATTTCTGTGACAGTTCCTACTGTTGAACGAGGGTTTTTACTAGTTGTTTTTTGATCAATTGAAATTGCTGGACTTAGCCCATCAATACTATCAACATCCGGTTTATCCATTTGCCCTAAAAATTGCCGTGCATAAGCAGAAAGACTTTCGACATATCTTCTTTGTCCTTCTGCATATAATGTATCGAATGCTAACGAACTTTTCCCAGAACCAGATAATCCAGTGACCACCACAAATTTATCTCGCGGAATTGTCACATTGATGTTTTTTAAATTGTGGGCTCTTGCACCATGGATAATTATTTTATCATTTGCCATATAATCCCCCTACTCTGACGCCTTTAGTTCAAGAATCATATCCCGTACATTTGCGGCTGTCTCGAAATCTAATGCTTTAGCAGCATCTTTCATTTCTTTTTCTAATTTCATTAATAATGTAGCTTTTTCTTCTCTAGTCATTTCTTCATAGGATACTTGAACCGTTTCTTTTGCATCATCTTCGGATTCTTTCGTGATGGAAATCAAATCACGGATCTCTTTGATGATCGTTTTCGGCACGATACCATGCTCTTGATTATATTGTTCTTGGATACTACGTCGTCTAGCAGTTTCATCGATAGCCTTGCGCATCGAATCAGTCACTTTGTCCGCATACATAATCACTTTTCCTTCTGCATTCCGTGCTGCACGTCCAATCGTCTGTACTAAAGAACGTTCGCTCCGTAAAAAGCCTTCTTTATCTGCATCCAAAATCGCTACTAGCGAAACTTCCGGTACATCAAGTCCTTCACGTAACAAGTTGATTCCTACAAGTACATCGAATTCACCTAAACGAAGATCACGAATGATTTCGGTACGTTCTAATGTTTTGATATCACTATGCAGATATTTGACTTTGATTCCTAATTCTTTAAAATAATCAGTCAAATCTTCAGACATTTTCTTTGTCAATGTAGTTACAAACACGCGCTGATCTTTTTCAACTCGTTCATTGATTTCTCCTACCAGATCATCAATTTGCCCCATGATCGGCCGCACTTCGATGATTGGATCTAGTAACCCAGTTGGTCGGATGATCTGTTGAATCACTGTATCCGTTTGTTCATACTCATATGGACCAGGCGTAGCAGATACATAAACGATTTGATTCACGTGCTTTTCAAACTCTTCTAATCGTAACGGACGATTGTCTAATGCCGATGGTAAACGAAAACCATAATCGACTAACATCTGTTTTCTTGCGCGGTCACCATTGTACATTCCCCGAATTTGCGGCATTGTCACATGCGATTCATCAATAATCATTAATGAATCTTCGGGAAAGAAATCAAGTAATGTGTATGGTGGCTCACCTTCTTTTCGACCATCCATGTGTCGCGAATAATTTTCGATTCCAGATGTATAACCCATCTCTAACATCATTTCAATATCATAGTTCGTTCGTTGTTCTAGCCGTTGAGCCTCTAACAATTTATTCTCATTCCGCAAAACTGTCAAACGTTGTTCCAGTTCCGCTTTGATATTTGCAACCGCATGTTCCATGTGTTCATCATTTGTAACAAAGTGAGTCGCTGGAAATATCGCCACATGCTCAGTTTCTCCCAAGACCTCACCAGTCAACGCATTGACTTCACGAATCCTTTCGACCTCATCCCCAAAAAATTCAACACGCAACGCACGTTCATCCCGACTGGCTGGGAAAATCTCCACAACGTCCCCACGTACTCGAAAACGACCACGTTGAAAATCAATATCGTTGCGCTCAAATTGGATACTAACTAAATCACGAATCAATTGATTACGATCAAGCTCAGCTCCTTGTCTAATTGAAACGACTTGTTTTTGATACTCAAAAGGTGAACCCAAACCAAAGATGCAAGAAACAGAAGCAATCACGATCACGTCATTTCGTTCTAATAACGAACTGGTTGCCGAATGTCGTAATTTATCAATTTCATCATTGACACTAGAATCCTTTTCAATATAAGTATCACTTGAAGGGACATAAGCTTCAGGTTGATAATAATCGTAATAAGATACAAAATATTCAACTGCATTATTGGGGAAAAATTCTTTGAACTCCCCATATAATTGTCCAGCTAATGTTTTATTGTGGGCAATAATCAATGTTGGCTTATTCACTTTTTCAATCAAATTCGAAACGGTGTACGTCTTCCCTGTACCAGTTGCTCCTAAAAGTATCTGAGCTTTTTTTCCACCAACTACCCCATCAACTAACTGTGTAATGGCTTCGGGTTGATCTCCTGCTGGTTGATATTTTGACACCAACTCAAAGTGTCGGGAGGTATCTCTTTCTATCATATTTCATCCTCCTTTTCATTCTTTCCTCTTCATTTTACGACCACAAAAAAGAAAAGGAAAGCAAAGGCATTCCTTGTTGATTTATTATACCACACCGAACATACTTTCGCTACTTTTGAGTTTTTTCTTTTCTACTATATTATATAAATTCATACATGTATTATGTAGTAAATTAGGCAGCAAAATTATATATCAATAATGTCCCTTAAGTAATTATTTATCTTACGTCAGATTCCTCTCTACATTTATTATGTTACATTTTATAACATAGATTGTTACAAAATGACATTTTTTTTATTTTTTTCAGCAACTCAGCTTGTATCTATTATTAGTTTTCGCATATAATAGGAAAATATGAAAAGTTATTGAAATTTTAGGAGGTTAATTATGAAAAAAAAGCATTTGCTTCATACGATTATTTTCATAATGACAGGACTTGTCACATTTGCGCTTAGCAATCCTGTACAAGCTGACGATAAAACTACTGCTGACTCAAGTACGAGCGAGACGATGCAAAAAATAGAACCTAAGAAAGAGACGTATGTCATTGCCAGCGATTCAGCTTTTGCACCTTTCGAGTTTCAAAACGCTGAAGGCAAATACGAGGGAATTGATGTTGGATTAATGGAGGCAATCTCCAAACTTCAAGGATTTAACCTACGTATGGATTATCGTGGTTTCTCTGCTGCGCTACAAGCGTTAGAATCTGGTCAAGCAGATGGAATGATCGCAGGAATGACTGTGACCGATGAACGAAAAAAAAGCTATGATTTCTCAGATCCTTATTTTGAAAGCGGGATTCAAATCGCTGTCAAAAAAGGAGACAATTCAATCAAGTCCTATGAAGACCTAAAAGGAAAAACAGTAGGTGCCAAAGTTGGAACTGAAAGTGCTGATTTTTTAAATGCCCACGAAGACCAGTACGGCTATACCATCAAGTACTTCGATTCTGCAGATCAGTTATATGACGGATTAAGAGTTGGCGCAATTGACGCCATGATGGACGACTACCCTGTTATCGGCTATGCAATTAAAAACAATCAACAATTAGAAACACCGATTGCTAAAGAATCTGGTGGTAAATACGCTTTTGCTGTGAAAAAAGGCCAAAATCCTGAACTATTACAAATGTTCAACGAAGGTCTAAAAGAATTAAAACGAACTGGCGAATACGATAAAATCATCAACAAATATATCTCAACAGATAATACGCCTACTAAAGCCAGCAAAGATGAATCTACACTAACTGGTCTATTACAAAACAACTACAAAGTTTTACTAAAAGGTTTATGGCAAACGATCTTATTAACTTTAATTTCATTCGCCTTGGCATTAGTTGTTGGTGTTATCTTTGGTTTATTCAGCGTAGCGCCAATCAGAGCCCTACGAACAATTGCAAGTATTTATGTCGATGTCATCCGCGGTATTCCAATGATGGTTCTTGCATTCTTCATCTTCTTTGGATTACCAGGTATCGTCGGATTTACTATTCCCGACTTCATTGCCGGGATTATCACACTAACTTTGAACGCCAGCGCTTATATCGCAGAAATCGTTCGTGGTGGGATCAAAGCTGTGCCAGTTGGTCAGATGGAAGCTTCTCGCAGTTTAGGACTTTCATATAATCGAACCATGCAAAAAATCATCTTACCACAAGCAATCAAGATCATGTTGCCATCTTTCGTGAACCAATTCGTTATTTCATTGAAAGATACAACAATCATCTCAGCGATCGGTGTGGTAGAGTTACTGCAAACTGGTAAAATTATCGTTGCACGTACGACACAAAGTACGTACGTCTATCTAATTATTGCTATCATGTATTTGATCCTCATTACTATTCTGACAAAATTAGCAAAAGTTTTAGAAAAGAAGGTGAAATAAGATGGCTGAAAAAATTCTAGTTGAACATCTTGTAAAAAAATACGGTGAAAATACCGTTTTAAATGATATCAATGTTTCAATCAACGAAGGTGACGTTGTTTGTATCATCGGTCCTTCCGGTTCAGGAAAAAGTACCTTCCTACGTTGTTTAAACCGTTTAGAAGAGCCTTCAGACGGCGAAATCATCATTGATGGGGCCCACTTAATGGACAAAAACACCGATATCAATTTGGTAAGACAACACATCGGAATGGTATTCCAACATTTTAATTTATTCCCACATCTTTCAGTGCTAGAAAACATTACATTAGCACCAATGGATTTGAAAAAAGAATCAAAAGAAGCCGCTGAAAAGAAAGCAATCAAATTGCTACAAACCGTCGGCCTAGAAGATAAAAAAGACATGTATCCAGAAATGCTTTCTGGTGGACAAAAGCAACGGGTCGCTATCGCTCGTGCTCTAGCGATGAATCCTGATATCATGCTCTTCGACGAACCAACTTCTGCACTAGACCCGGAAATGGTCGGAGATGTCTTGAACGTCATGAAAAAATTAGCTAAGCAAGGGATGACGATGGTTATCGTTACACACGAAATGGGCTTTGCTAAAGAAGTTGCCAATCGTGTCATGTTTATTGATGGAGGGAATTTCCTAGAAGATGGCACACCACAACAAATCTTTGAAAATCCACAAAATGAACGAACAAAAGATTTCCTAGATAAAGTACTAGATATTTAACCTTAAGATGATGAAATTGTTAAAGACCGTTGCAAAAAGATGCCTATCCCTTGCAACGGTCTTTATTTTAAAGGCATTTATAAAATTGACAAAAAAACACTTGATTCCTTTTTGTCCTCTTCTTTCGTCCCTGCTTTAATTATTTGTTTGCCACTTTCTCCTGTCTAAATAAAAAAAAGCAAATCAATAAGAGGCTGGCGATTCTCCAGCAATTAGATGTTGGTCTAACTGCCAGAGATGCTAGCTGAATTTATTGATTTGCTTTTCTTTTATTTTCTTTTCTTGCCGCCAAAGGCATCTTTCACTTTATCAAAGAAGCCATCTTCTTGTTGTTCTTCTACTTTGATGCCGCCAGCTTCAGCAAAAGCACGCAATGCTTCACGTTGCTGTTCATTTAAGTTCTTCGGCGTGATCAACTTCACTTTCACATGTTGATCCCCAGTAGCTCCTCCACGAAGTTTAGGCGCTCCTTTGCCACGTAAACGGAAATTCGTTCCTGTTTGCGTACCTGCCGGAATTTTAAGTTTGACATCTCCATGAACGGTTGGCACTTTTACTTCATCACCTAAAGCAGCTTGTACAAAACTCAATGGCAATTCGTAATAGATCTCTGAACCATCACGATCGAAAATATCACTTTCTTCCACACGGAATACAACATATAGATCACCAAATGGTCCGCCGTTTTCTCCAGCTTCACCTTGACCAGCCAGACGCATTTGTTGTCCTTCTTCTACACCCGCTGGTACATTCACCTTAACAGAATGTGCTTTCTTTTCGTGACCAGAACCATGACAAGTTGGACAAGGATCTTTGATTTCTTTACCAGTACCATGACAAACGTCACAAGTTTGACGACTCATCACACGGCCAAGTGGCGTTTGACGTTCCACATTGATTGTCCCTGATCCATGACACTTATGACAAGTTGTTGGTTGTGTTCCAGGTTTCGCACCATTTCCATGGCAAGTATGACAAATTTCTTCTCGGTTATACTTGATTTCTTTTTCTACGCCAAAAATCGCTTCTTCAAAAGAAAGATCGATCGTATACTGTAAATCCGCACCCTGTCTTGGCGCATTAGGGTCTACCGTACGACCGCCACCGCCAAAGAATGAATCAAAGATATCTTCGAAGCCACCAAAACCGCCACCTGAAAAGCCGCCAAAACCACCAAAGCCGCCACCGGCTCCACCAGCGCCATAGTTTGGATCGGTACCAGCGTGTCCATATTGATCATAAGCTGCCCGTTTTTGCGGGTCACTTAAAATTTCATAAGCTTCTGATACTTCTTTGAATTTTTCTTCTGCATCAGCTTCTTTATTGATATCTGGATGATATTTTTTTGATAGCTTTCGATAAGCTTTTTTAATTTCATCTTCAGAAGCTCCTTTTGAGAGCCCTAAGACTTCATAATAATCACGTTTTGTTGCCATAGGCTTTCCTCCTATTGGTTCTCATCATTTCCACGTCGCTTGTTATCATATCATACTTTTACGAAAACAAAAACTGCTACTTTCAAGTATTTAAAAAAGGAAGCTAGTTTAAGGCTCATACCTAAGTCAAGTTTTCCAAATTGAAGAAAGAATGTTCCTCAAATCTTATCTTATGACCAGATCGAACTACCTCAAAGCAACAGCTATTGTCCAAGAAATTCTCCCATTGTTCTTATGACTTCTGTTATTCAACAGGCATAATCATGCACATCAAATCTCCAAACAATAAGGTCTCTATTTTGCGCATCATTCTTGAAAGTGAACGCCTACTAACCTTTTAGACCACTCTAAATGTAGCACTATCGGAAAATAATCCGAAGAATCTCGAAAATATGAGAATCTATTTTCGCATTCTTCGGATTATTTCTTAGAGCTGATCTCTTTTGCTAAACCTTCTTTCAAGCATTAACACTAAAAACGAATGGTAAAGTAAATTGTTGTATAAACTTCGATTCACTCGTCTTTTAGATCCTGCTTAATATTGTTTAACAACGTATTCAAAAGGTTGTATTGTATGATAACAGTCCCAACTAGAGAAGGGGAAAACCTTCTCTACTGAAACTTGTCATTTCTACTAAACAGCTAACGATTATTTAATGAGATTATTTTTTGTCGTCTCCGTCGACTTCTTCAAAGTCAGCGTCTACTACATCATCTGCACCTGTTTGCGCTGCTTCTGGATTTTCTTGTGCTTGTTGTTGCGCAGCTTGTTCATACAATTTAACTGTCAAATTTTGCACGATTTCATTCAATGCATCACGTTTTGTTTTCATTTCTTCGATATTGTTTGCTTCAACAGCAGCTTTCAATTCATCGCGAGCTTCTTCCGCTTTTTTCACTTCTTCTGCGTCAACTTTACCTTCTAATTCTTTTAGTGTTTTGTCAACTGAGAATAGTAAAGCATCAATATCGTTACGTAAATCCACTTCTTCTTTACGTGCTTTATCTGCTTCTGCATTCGCTTCTGCATCTTTTACCATGCGTTCGATTTCATCATCAGTTAGACCTGAAGAAGATTTAATCGTGATTTTTTGTTCTTTTTGTGTACCTAGGTCTTTAGCAGAAACATTCACGATACCATTTTTATCAATGTCAAAAGTAACTTCGATTTGTGGCACACCACGTGGTGCTGCAGGAATATCTGTTAATTGGAATCTTCCTAACGTTTTGTTGTCAGCAGCCATCGGACGTTCACCTTGCAAGACATGGATATCTACAGCAGGTTGATTATCTGCAGCCGTTGAGAACACTTGTGATTTACTTGTAGGGATCGTTGTGTTTCGATCAATTAATTTAGTAAAGACGCCACCCATTGTTTCAATACCTAATGATAACGGAGTAACATCAAGTAACACAACGTCTTTGACATCACCTGTGATAACCCCACCTTGGATAGCAGCACCCATCGCTACTACTTCATCTGGGTTTACAGATTTGTTTGGTTCTTTTCCAGTTTCTTTTCTTACTGCTTCAACAACTGCAGGAATACGTGTTGAACCACCAACTAAGATAACTTCATCAATTTCAGATTGTGATAAACCAGCATCTTTCAAGGCTTGTCGTACTGGAATTTTTGTACGCTCTACTAAATCAGCGGTTAATTCATCAAATTTCGCACGAGTCAATGTCATTTCTAAGTGAAGAGGACCTGCTTCGCCAGCTGTGATGAACGGTAAGCTGATTTGTGTGCTTGATACTCCAGATAAATCTTTTTTCGCTTTTTCTGCAGCATCTTTCAAACGTTGCAATGCCATTTTATCTTGTGATAAATCAATGCCGTTTTCTTTTTTGAACTCAGCTACCATGTGATCAATGATTTTGTTATCGAAGTCATCCCCACCTAGATGGTTATCTCCAGCTGTTGATAGTACGTCAAATACGCCATCACCTAATTCAAGGATAGATACGTCGAACGTACCACCACCAAGGTCAAATACTAGGATTTTTTCATCGCGGTCTGTTTTATCCAAGCCATAAGCAAGCGCTGCAGCAGTTGGTTCATTTACAATACGTTCAACTTCTAAGCCAGCAATTTTACCAGCATCTTTTGTTGCTTGACGTTGTGCATCATTGAAGTAAGCAGGCACAGTAATAACTGCTTTTTCAACTTTTTCACCTAGATAGTCTTCAGCGAATCCTTTGATATATTGAAGGATCATTGCAGAGATTTCTTGTGGTGTATATGATTTTCCTTCTACTTCTACTTTATAGCCTGGTTCACCGATATGGCGTTTGATCGATGAAATCGTATTTGGATTCGTTACTGCTTGACGTTTAGCAACTTCACCCACTTGAATTTCCCCATTTTTAAATGAGACAACAGAAGGAGTTGTACGGTTACCTTCTGGATTTGCAATAATTTTTGCTTCGTTTCCTTCTAAAACAGCTACTGCTGAATTGGTTGTACCTAAGTCAATACCGATAATTTTACTCATAATTAACGTCTCCTTATCTTAGTTAATTTTATATCATGACATTATTGCGCAACAATAACCATTGTTGGTCTTAATACGCGGTCATGTAATTTGTAACCTTCTTGTAGTACTTCGACGATTGTGTCAGCTGGAAGTTCCTCAGTCGCTGGCACGGTTTGTACAGCTTGATGGAGGTTCGGATCAAAAGCCTCTCCTTTTGCTGGGATTTTTTCGATTCCTTCTTCTTTAAGTGCTTGTTTCAAGCTTTCTAGTACCATTTCGACACCTTTTTTCAAACTTGCACCCTGATCATCAGCCACATCTGTAGCCAAAGCACGCTCTAAGTTATCAATTGAAGGTAATAATTTTTTAGCAAGATCTTGTGAACGATATTTTTGTAATTGTTCACGCTCATTTTTACTTCGATTTGCAATATTTGCAATCTCAGCTCGAGCACGTAAATATTTATCTTCCAACTCTTCCATTTCAGCCTTTAAATTTAAACGCTCAAATTCTTCAGCTTCTACGTCAGAGACACCTGAGTCTTCCGTCGCTTCCGTATCGATTTCCGTATCTTCTTGAATATCCGCTACGTCTTTTTCTAACTCTTCTTTTTTTTCTTTCACAAGACACACTCCTTTTCGTTAATCAGTCAGTGATTCGTTTTCATGCTAAGATCCAGTCAAATCAATTGATCGATAATAATCAGCAAGCTTGTTCGCTAATTCTTGACGATAGACATCTACCAGACCCAGCATTTTTGAATAAGGCATACTGGTTGGTCCCAACAAGGCTATTGTACCTCGACCGTGTCCAGCAATCTCGTAACTTGCTTGGATCATGCTCATATTTTGTAAAAGCTCATTTCCTAATTCAGATCCAATTTTGATGTGGATGTTACTATCCGTTGGGACGATCATTTGGGTTAATTCATAAGTATCTGTCATAAACGAAAACATCGATTTGAATTGCTCCAGATCTTGGTGGAGTTCATAATCTAGTAGATTCATTTGTCCACTTACATAAATTTTGTCTTCAAACGCATGTCCGAGTATCGTATCAAAAAGATTTGATATCCCTTCAGTTGTCTGAAAATATCTATGCAAAATCATTGGAATCTCTGTCCGCAATTTATGATAGACAGTCATCAATGGATCTCCCACCAATCGTTCATTGACAATGCGAACAATTTTTTCTAAATCTTGGCTTCCTAGATTTTCAGGAAGTGTAAAAACTTGGCTTTCTACATTTCCTTTATCGGTTACTACAATCGCAATCACTTGACGACTATTTAAAGGAACGATACGAAAACCAGTCAAACGGCGGTCTTTAATTTCTGGGCCTAACGAGAAGGTTGTGTAACTAGTCAGCTCGGATAAAATCTCAGCAGATTGTTGAATAATCTCGTTAATTTCATGAAATTCTTTGCTTAAAGACAGCCGAATCTGCTGCAGATCATCATTGGTTACACGAGCAGGTTTTAGCAAATGGTCCACATAATGCCGATAACCTAATGCTGAAGGAATCCTTCCTGATGAAGAATGAGTTTTAAGTAACAACCCAGCGTCTTCTAAGGCTTTCATGTCATTACGGATCGTTGCTGAGCTCGCCTTGACTCCATCTTCCATTAAGGTTTTGGAGCCGACGGGTATACCGCTACTCGTATAGTTTTGGATGATCAGACGTAAAATCTCACTTTGTCTTTGTGTTAACATCTTCTTCACCTCTCATTAGCACTCATATCTTCTAAGTGCTAACCCACTTACTAATATAGCAAGAAGCGCATAGTGTGTCAAGAAAAAGAACACCACTTTTAGCACTCTCATTTAACGAGTGCTAAATGCGGCATTCTCTGATAAATACATTGATAGATCAACACGAAAGATAAATAGGTTTCTTAATACCTTCCATTATTTAATCGATCTATAGAGAAATTTAAAGGTTTTATTGACCTCTCAAAACTATTTTTCAAGCAAGAAACGTTCAAATACTTCATTTCCTAGAAAAGTTCCTTTTGGCGTTAAATAAATTCGATCGGATTCATTGACCAATAATCCTTCTTTTTCTAAATCTGTCAAAACCTTTGAATAAAGCGATTCGATTGTTTGCTGATAACGTTCGTAAAAATGTTGTTTGGAAATTCCTATCTTTTTCCTTAACCCAAGAAACATTTCTTCCTCGATTTGATTTTCTCTTAAAAGTACTTCAGTTTCCAAAACAGGGAGTTCTCCTGCTCTTAATGGACGTAAATAATGTTGAATCGGTCCCTTATTACGGTATCGTTTATTCCCAAGATATCCACTTGCACCTGCGCCAAAGCCGAAATAATGATCATTGTTCCAGTACATCAAATTGTGTTTTGATTCATGCCCCTCCAACCCAAAATTACTGATCTCATATTGATGACGTCCCTTTTTTTCCATTGCTTGTATGGTTTCTTCAAACATCCGCGTTTCGGTTTCTTGATCAGGCAGTTCTAAACGCCCTTGCCGCACCCAATTCATAAACATCGTTTTATTTTCTAAAATCAATGAATACAATGAATAATGGGGCAAATCAAGTGCAAGTGCTTGATTCAATGTCTCTCGGTAGCCCTCTAACGTTTGTCCAGGTAACGCATAAATCAGATCAATACTCACATTCGTAAAGTTTTCTTCTTCTAAAAAACGCATTGTTTGGTAAACATCCTCTGCGGTATGTTTCCGCCCAATTTTTTTCAGCAACCGATTATCAAAAGTTTGCACCCCCATTGATAAACGATTCACTCCATAATTTTTCATGACCTGAAGCTTTTCTTTCGTTAGGTCTCCAGGATTCGCTTCAACCGTAAATTCTTTTCCTTCTTTAAAAGGCAATATTTCCCTAGCGCCTGCTAACAAACGATCCAATTGCACTGCAGTCAAAGACGTAGGTGTCCCACCACCAACATACAGTGTTTCTAATTCTTTTACAGGATGTTGTTCAAGTGTGATTTCCATTTCTTTTAGAAGCATCTCGACATATTCATCTACGGGTTGACCTTCTAAAAATACTTTATTAAAGTCACAGTAATAACAGATATGCTCACAAAACGGGATATGGATATACGCAGAAACCTTTTGTTCTGCGAGATTGGTTGTTTCATTCATTAAACTAAATTCTCCTTACGTCGAAAAGTCGTACCTGTTTTCGACCTTCTTTAAACGGTGTTCAAGCGATTGCTTCTGCGGAATTAAGTTCAAAAAATTCAAAAATATGGAAAGCTATTTTCGATTTTTCGCTCTTAATTCTTGAAGCAAACCATCGCTTTCACAACCTCTCATATACGCATACTAACCGTATTTTCCAAACAAATCCACTAAAAAATCCAAGAATCGACTTCTTGGACTAGTTTTTCTTTGGTTGTATTGGTTACTTGGTTATAAATCTCTAAAGTTGTTTTCATGTTGGAATGACCCACTCGCTCCATGATCGCTTTAATTGGAACGCCTGCTTCTGCCAAGAGAGAAATATGTGTGTAGCGAAAAGTATGCGTAGTTACATGTTTATTAGAATAAATGAAATGGAAATAACATGAGAAAAGAAGTAGCTATAATTAAATACGCAATTTTTTTCATTTTTCACCTCTGTTACGCAAAAAAAGAAGGCTGCTTTCCTCATCAATCTTCTTTCTTTTTTATAAAACACTTAATTATAAATTTTTAGTTCATCATATGATCATTAATTGTGTCGACAACACTTCTTTTTAATTGATCAAAATCTTCTGAATCATGCGTAGCTATCTTGACAACAAAATCAATGGCTTCGTTTTGTTTAAAGGATACTTTGACCTGATTTAACCGTAAAAAGACATCCATCGCCATAAAAGCGGTACGTTTATTTGCATTTTGAAAGGGGTGTTTCTTTATAAGATTGATTCCTAAGATGGCTGCTTTTTCTTCAATCGTTTCGTACAACTCTTGACCAAATATTTCCTGACGCGGCTGGTTTACAGCCATAGCTAATGCACTTGCATCTCTTACACCGGTCATTTCACCTGGTGTTTGCCAGCTGATTAAGTGGACATTCATTTTAATGATATCTTTTTCTGTCAGGTAGTTGATCAATGGTTTGCCAACTCCTTGTACATCTGTTCATAGTCATGAAATGAATCATTAATCAATTGGTCTATTTTTAAGTCGTGTGAAGATTTTGGCTCTTTTTTACTGATGGCTTCAATTAACTTTTCTTCATCTACATAAACAAAATCATTTTCTTTTACACCAATTTTTTCCAATACTTCTTTTGACAAAGTCAAAACGATTGAATTTCCACTTTTTCTAATTTTTCTTTCCTTGATTTCCATCTTAAATGCCTCCTTAAGTTATACCGTATATACAGTATAGCTTAAACCAGGGCATATATCAATTGAAGGAATTTTTTGTGTTCTCTTTCTCATTTTCTTGTTCTGCGATTGAACTAAATAAAAGTTTTTCTGATTCTTCCAAACTTCTAAAATCTGGTTCTAATTGTTCCATTCGATTCATAGGTAGCACATACTTCGTTAGTAATTCTTGATCTTGTTCTTGATCAAAATAAGCTTTTCCTGCTTGGGTTAATGCAAGTTCTTCCAAGTTATCCACGGTCACATTTAGATTATCCATCTCTTCAGGATTCTGTGGTTCATCAAACTCCTCTTTCGCCTCTTTCTCATCTAGTGATAGCTCTTGTTCGAGAGTTAGCTCATCTGATTCTGCCAATGAACGATTTTCTGGATTTTCTATAGGAATTTCCGTTTACATATCTATAAAGATAATTTGATAAAACCTTCTTCTTAGATTTCTTCTTTATTTTTGTACTTAGCTAATTGATCCACCTGTTTGGATAGTTGATCAAAATTAGTTGTCACAACATTTGCTCGAATTACTTCAATAGTTGAAGCCAATCACTAGCAAACAAACGCCAGTAAAAACCACTTTATTCGCTTTTTGTTGTGACAATTTTTTCAATTTCGGACGTTTCTCTTTTTTCTCCTTTTTCTTGATCTTTTTTAAATTCATAGTTCCTCCTGGTTTCTTATTTTAGGCAAAAAAAATAGACCTAGTTATGCTTGGATTTCCAAGGAAATAACTAGGTCTATATGCTATAATAGTTGAGACAGTAAAGTTTATGCGGTGGCTAATCCCAATAGAAATGGGGTGATGCCTATGTTGATTTGTGGCTTGATCCCTAGAAAGGAATAAGCTTGTCTGTTTTTGAAGCGCTAATGTTTGCGATAGCTTTTGCAACGTTAGTTCTGACAATCAGCAATCACAAAAACGACAAAAAATAACCGCAATTTAAACTTAGGCAGTTTGAACGGTTATTTTTTGTAACTATTATTAAACTGAGCCACCGTCTTAAACGGTGCTGTCAAAAGGGAACTGTTAGCGCAGTTCCTTTTTTCATGTTCATTATAGCATATCCTTTCTCTTTTGTTCAATTGTTTCATCATTCTACATTTAACCTTCCACAAAGAGCAGACATTTTTTGACAAGATCTTCTCGATTTGAGTAAATTCTCAAAATCAACAATTGTTTTTCTACCTCAATCTTATAAAGAATTATATTGTAATCTATCTGTCACTCTAATTTGAAAAACTATCAACTATAATCCAACCTCTTCCACCATCTCTTTATTGCACACTACCACTTTGCTCCGCTTTCATTAATTCTTGAGAAACTTGTTTCGCTATTTTATAATTTTCGTATTCTTCCTACTCTTTAATATCAATTACCGCAAATTTCCCATTCCCATTGTTTATTAAAAAAAGTAGTAACAGCAAAGAATAAGATATCTACAAATACATATAGCGACGTTTGGACATTTCCTGTTTTAAGTAATTTTTTTAATTCTCTACTTTATTTATAATGAACGCCCAGATGAAGTGATTTATTACTATTCAAAATAATTTAAGTAAGAAAATGCTTGGATCAATTACGAAAGTATATGGTGAGATCATCATCACCACCAATCAAAATATAATGCTTGAACGCCAAAACTTTACAAAAATGCATGAGATAATCCATTACTATAGGGATATACCCTATCTTGGAGAATCTCATGCATTTTTTGATATGAATTTAGAAGACACCTGTTTACCAGAAGACTATGAAAAAGAACTTAGAGCCAATATAGGCGTCAGTATTCTTATGGCGAACGATCAAGCGCTTTCCTATGCACTAAGAAAATTTAGAAACTTTGACGAAGTAGCCAACTACTTTTTTATGAGTAAATCAGCGCTTAGAAAAAGAATCCTCCAGTATTTGGAATTTACTGGAGGATATACTTCAGAAGAAGCGTATAGGTTATTTAAAAAAATATTATTATACAAATGGACGAGAGTTACTGATAACTAAAAAAAACTAATTTAATTTTTAAGTAAGGAATATCTTATTTATCTACTCTAAATATCTATAGTTTTTTTAATTTCAATCATAATCAAACAAAATTTATAATATAACTATTCAGACTTGCTTATTTCTTAATTCAAGTAAGTGCGTATAAACTTTTAAAATTACATTTTGAATTTTTTCATCATATTTATTGTTCTTTAAGTAATACAAATTCAACAGCAAATAATCCAATTTACGAAAACGATCTGAAAAATCTAATTTCTCGTAGAATCTTTTTTAATAATTCTTGTTGTTGTGCCTGTTTGGATTTTGTCATATAGATCCCCCTCCCAAATCATTCTATTACTCTTCATTTTTTAATTCTATTTTAGGCATCCATTCAAGGCTTACAGGCAATTCTAGGTTTTACACCAACTTCTGAACATTCAGCAACAAAACAGGAAAGTAACCAAATTAGTTGAATTGCTATTTTATCTGGTCCATTTTTTATTTGTTTCTCTAATTCTTTCTTTGAGATAAAATCCACAACCAACCAAACACTTTTTGTAACAAGTGGGTTTGTATTATTTTTTTTTAAAACCTCAATAGCCGTATCTACATTTCTATGAGGCAATTTAGTATGCAATCTACTTATTTTTGTGTTTGCGTAATTACCGCCCCAAACTTTCTTTTTATTACTTAAATTCATTTTATTTACATCTATAATACCACCTAAATTTTTTAGTGCTTGGCTAACTACAATATGAAAAGAAGAAGCTGAAAATTTCTTTTTATAATCACTTTTCGCATGATATAAATTGATATCTATATCTTCGCTAAAAGATATATAATCGGCGATTTCATTACCAAGATCATCACATATTAAATATTCTGCCTCTGAAAAAGTATTTTCAATAAAATTAAATAAAGTTTTTTGTGGGAAATTAACATCATCCTTCTTTGTCTTCCCCTTTTCACTGACTATATTTTCTAAATTAGGATACGGCTCAAAGATTGACAGAAAAGAAGACATGTTTTTTTCCATTTGATGATCATAAAAAAGTTCATTATCAGAATAAGCGTATTTTAAATCTTCAAAATTTATAATAAAGTGACTATATAAATTCAATATATCACAAAAATTAATGCTTTCCTCATTTATATCTATTAATATACGTTGCAATTTCTTTGAATGAATTTTCATACTTTTTTTATTTTTTTTTACTACTAAATCATTTACTACATTATTTTTTATTTTATATAGATTTTCTTCGCCATCTGAAGGTATTAATGAAAATGAACTATTCTTGTCTTCTTTAAAAATATTAACAAATTTTTCTAACTTTATATTAATTACATTACCAGAATTAGAAATATAAGTAGCCTTATTTGCTTTACTTACTATTTCCAAAATATCTACAAAACTAAATAGGATTGTCGTTGGTTTTAAAAGTAAAAGAAGTTCTTTATTAGTTGGTTGAGCAAAATTTTCTAAGTAGTTTTCCGTCGGATTATAGTTTTTCAGTTTATCTACTATTTGAACTGCCCATAAACAAAAATCTGAAAACATTATTTTTGGCTGCTTTTCGTTTATCTTCGATGTTCCCATTGATAAGGAATAATTTTTTCCTTCAGTCTTTATTGCCATCGATTTGACTAATTGTTTTCCAGCATTTACTGGAGAAAAAGAATTAACTAAATTGTTTGCTTCGACTGCTCGTCTCCTTATTGAGCTAACATAAGAAGAAATATTTGTGTTCTGCGTCAAAAGCTTTTTATATTCTGTAGTTTCATTTAATAAAAATCTAGAAATTTTATCATATTCTAGAGGATCTGCATAATTTTCTAATACTTTTTTTAATCCATTTGCATATTTAGAATTTACTATAAGGTAATTATCATATTCGATTAGCAACAAATAACCATATTTTTTTTCTTCATATCTACTAGTTAAAAGGAAGTTTGGTTTCTTTATTAATTCAAATATAAATAGTGAGTAATTTAATATCGTATTATTTATTTCTACTGTTTTTCTCTTAGTTGAACATTTGAAATTTCCTTTTTTTCCTTGAGATACTTCTCCAGCAATTTGTGTTACTGCTCTCTTACTCAAAGCTTTTTCTAACGAATAAAAATATGCATTACTGTTTAAATTCAAATATGATTCCATTATTGTACCTTCTTTCGTGAACATTTGCTTAATAAGTTTATCAAATTAAGGCAATAAAATTTTCCTATTACATTCGTAACTAAAATAGTATTATAGAATATTCCAGAGAAATGTTTTTTACTCTAGCTCAATAGTTTCATTTGCCGTCTGGTAGATATCAATTCTATTTTCTACATTAACTCTATCTACTAACCAACCTCTCAAACTACATCTTTGAATAAATTCGTCTATCCGATTCACTCCATTTATTTCTTTTAACGTTACTACTACACCGAATCTAATCCCTTCTCCATCTCGAGGATTGAGTCGCTCTTTTGTTTTTATACTCATTCCCCACATATTATTCTCATAAACTTTTTTACCTTTAGGGTTACGTTTTATACCTTCACTAACGTGTTTAATGTTATCCCATTTTCTAAACATTTTTCTTGCGCTTTCTTCAGTTAAATAATGAGTTTCATTTTCAACACTTTGGTTATTCTTATTTATACTTTCTAAAGCCCCATTGTCTTTTATTCTACCAAAATAAATGTCTAACTCTGTGTTAGTATAATCTACCCCTTGATTTCGAGAACATTTTGGGAAATAGCACATTGTAGCTTTAGCAATATATGGATGCTTGTCTTTATAGATTGGTACTGGAAATTGATAATTGAACGTATCATATTTTTGAGATACATCGGAGACTAAGAATTTGATTTCATCATCAGGCGCTTTTATAATATCTTCAATTCTTACTGGAACGATACCATGTCCTACAGTGGCTAACTCTTCAAAAGATTTATCATCACTCCAACCAATTGCAGAATCTATTAATAGCGCTTTAGCTACTTCTTTAGTAAGTCCAATAATTTCAATTAAATAGGCTAATTTTCTTGCAATCCAAGGGGCCGCATAGGAAGTTCCTGATACACAGGCATTGCCTAATGGTTCACAAGCAATCAGAGGATTATCCCTATCTCCACCATAATAACTAACATCTGGCTTCGTAAAAAAAGATAAAACAATTCCTTTTCGAGAATAAAGAGCCGGTTCTTTTGATATGCTTACTGAATTTACAACTACAGAATTAATCGAATCAGCGGGTGCGCCAATTCGTTTATCATTTTCATCCCTTTTTTTATTAGTGCCCGCAATTACAAAAATCACATCATAGTCAAATTGAATTTGATCGAGAACTGCAGCTTCTGCAGATATAAAATTTTCGTTAACTTCATCATTTGATCCCAAAGATAAATTCCATACATGAATATCTCTATTAGTCATAATAATTTCTTTGATAGATCTAATAATTGAAAAAGAATTAAAAGCTTTATTGGTTGCTACTCCAAAGTGTCTAACTTTAAATCTTCCACACCCATCATCCAAATTAGGATTTAAATTAGGACCATCAACTATTATTGAGGAAACAGCTGTACCATGTTTATAATCTTCTTCATTAAGTGGTATATTTTCATCAACCATATTATGAAATTCAACCCAACTACTAAAATAGGTACTTTCATCAAATAATGTATCAATAACTCCAACTACTGGTTCTTCAATTGGTAGAGGTATTTTATTTTTCGATGTATCAACTATATTACTAAAATCATTTGGAGCAAGTTCCGATATATTTTCTGTTGCCATAGATACTAAATATGGAGCTTTTTGTAAAAGTATTTTTAGATAATCTTCATCAAGTAAGATTGTAGTATCATTAATTATTCTTTCATCATATATGGGAATATTCAATTTACTTAATAATTCTTTGGTATCGTTTCCTGTCTCATATAAAGTCACAATCGAACTTTTATTTACATCAAATTCTCCTTTAGGCACGTCGAATTTTTCAGTGTATGCTGCATCAACAATGATTTTTTGAAATTTAGTTTTAGAAATGCCATATTCTTTAAATTTAATATGATCTACACTTCGTGGCGCATTGAATATTTTATCGTTTAAACTTCCTTTAAACTCTTTCTCTAAAATATTAATACATATCTTCCCATAATTGATCGTTTCAGAAATAGTTTTTAACGATACAAAATGCGTGATTATGTGCTTGTTCTTTTTACTTGAAAATTTTGCACCTACAATACTTATATTTGGAGTTTTGCTTCCCTTGGATAAAAAACCTTGAATTCTATTACTCTTTGCAGCTATCTTTTTATAACGAACGCTTATCAAACAACCATTGATAAGCGTTTGTGTTTTCCAAAACTGTTCAACTCCAACTAAATCATTAACTAAAATTTCAATATTATTACTAGTTACAGTTGTATTTTTAGGCAATTTAGGTGAACCTGGACGTTGTTTACTCGGCTTCTGCTCAAATCTTCCTTTTAAATTTAAAATATCATTCATTTTACTCTCCTTTTAACTCTCGAGATACTTGGCTTTTAGAAATATCTGTTAATATTTCTATTTCCCGTACTGTAAACCCCAATGACTGCAATCTTTTAAGCTCTTTGGTACCTATAACGTTTGGGAATTTCTGAGTTGAATTTAATAATCTTCGTAAATAATCAAATTCATTGTTAGGATCGCTAAAGGCCAGAGAAATTTTAATTAGATTTTTTAGTTCTCCAGGATTTGGAATTTCTTTCATATTTGAAATAATTTTTCTGAATATCTTTATATCTCTTCCAGAATTTTTAAACTTTTTAAGTAAGTCATTTAATATAATTTCTGCGATTTCTAATAAATCTTCTTTTTCATATCGATTAAAATCTATTACTGTATCAAATCTTCTAACTAGGGCTTTATCAAAATTTTCATAAAGATTCGTTGTTGCTATAAGAACGACTTCTTCATTTAATTTATCTAACTCTTTTAGTATGGTAGATGTTACCCGTCCCATCTCTCGTAAATCATTAGTATTTACCCTATCCAATGCAATAGCATCTATCTCATCAAAAAGTATAACTATCTTTGAAGGAAAAGGGATTCTATTGATTTCATTAAAAACCGTAACAACATTTTTAGCTGTCTGTCCCATTTTACTGTCTATTAGCTCACTAAATTCAATCATGTATAACTTACGGTCTAGTAAACGTGCGACTTGCTTGACTGTCTCAGTTTTACCCGTTCCTGGTGAACCTTCAAATAAGAATTTATTTATTCCTATATTATGATTTACTGCATTTATTATCCCCTTGATATCGTCTGCAATCTGTTCAGGTAGTGGTAAAGGTTCAGCATTTAATTTAATTTCTTTAAAAAAAAGACTTTCAAATAATTCATTTTGAGGAACAAATGTATTTGTACTTGACAACAAACTCATAATATACTCTGACAATTGATGATCACCTATTGTGTCAAAATATCGCGCAATTCCAATAGCTTCTTCTCTAAATTGTAAGTCATTTTTTTCAGCATGATATTTAATTAAATTTAATATATTTTTTTTCTTCATAGCTATTCATTTCCTCCTCAATCCTATTCTATCACATTCGGGACAAAAATGTTTATTTAGGGACAAAAAATAAAATTTATTCTTCATTAACCATTAGAACATACGTTCTCTTAATAGTCAACTGAAGTTATTATTAATTTTCCCGATTATTGTGTGAACTATTAACTGCAAAATTACTCTTCATAAATTAATAATTCTTATTTTATATATAGTAAAAAAGTTACAACTAATATTTTAGTTGCAACTTTAAAAAGTAATATTTATTATTTAAAGCAGTCACAGTAATAACAGATATGCTCACAAAACGGGATATGGATATACGCAGAAACCTTTTGTCCTGCGGGATTGGTTGTTTCATTCATTAAACTAAATTCTCCTTACGTCGAAAAGTCGTACCTGTTTTCGACCTTCTTTAAACGGTGTTCAAGCGATTGCTTCTACGGAATTAAGTTCAAAAAATTCAAAAATATGGAAAGCTATTTTCGATTTTTCGCTCTTAATTCTTGAAGCATACCATCGCTTTCACAACCTCTCATATACGCATACTAACCGTATTTTCCAAACAAATCCACTAAAAAATCCAAGAATCGACTTCTTGGACTAGTTTTTCTTTGGTTGTATTGGTTACTTGGTTATAAATTTCTAAAGTTGTTTTCATGTTGGAATGACCCACTCGTTCCATGATCGCTTTAATCGGAACGCCTGCTTCTGCCAATAAAGAGATATGAGTGTAATGGTAAAGACAGTAATGTTTATACAGTGACTAATCAAAAAAGACCAGGCACATGGTAATTCAACAAGTATCTCCTCAATTGCTGAACTTATTAGCTATTTCATTCTGTCTTTTATGTTGTATGTACGTTTTAAATCTAATTCTTTTAATCATTCTTTTCTTTAGGTTTATCCATTTGAAAAACTTCTCTGCATCACTTGATACAACCTCTGGGGGTTTACACACTTTTTTATAGACTACCTTTCAAAAGTTGACTCTCGTTTAGTTCTTGAAAATTCTTTGTTATTTTTTATAGCAGTATTTGCTAGTTTTTCTGAAAGAGTAGGTTTCATTGACTGGCCTCTTTTATTTCTTCTGTTATTAGATTGTTCAAAGTTATTAATGAGTTTATTGTATTCATCAGTATACTTTGTTGCTAACGAGGGGCTTAATTTTCCTTTTTTTACAAGCAACTCTATACAATTTTTCTCATTAATTATTGCATATTGAATATTCGTTTTTTCACACTTTAATGTTGGAAGGATGATATTCTCAAAAATATTAAGATTTTTTTCTGTCTGCTGAATATCACTAGGAGACATTTTCTTATTCGAGCGTAACTGTAAATGGAACTCATTAATTTGTTCACGTAAATATTTTATATTTTTAGTTGCCATGTTGAAATTGTTTGAAAGATCTTCAAATCTTATTGCTATAGATTCTTCTTGTGGAGAAAGAGTAGGTAGCGCTGTTGTAGGTTTATTCGTTATTTCAGGCATACTTATCGTTGTTTTATAAGCGCTACCCAAATGGGTTCCTTTTGATTTTGTAGACTCTTGTGAAAAAATAGTAGGACTTTCTGTTTCAAGAGAATGCACTGCAGGGGTTCTCAGGTAGTTTATCTCATTTTTTAGGAAACTTGTTAGCTTTCTACAATTCGCTAAAAAACTATTGGCCTCCCTTTTTTTGTTTTTTAGATTGTCTAAGTCCATTATGTAACGAAACTCATATTCTTCTACTTCTGTTCTATTCTCTATTCCATCATTTTTTAAATATTTTTCAAGCGATTCCAACTTCTGTTCTGTCTTATTCACAAAAGTTTTTAAATCATTCCTCACAAGACGTAATTCTTTGCATAATTCTTCAGACTGCTCACGGTATGATTTTAATAGATTAATTTCTGCAGGTTTTTCAGTAATATATCCGTTTAAGAGTTTGATAAATTCTGACTCTTTTTCCACTAGTTGATAAATTGCTTCGTCATGAGCTTTTTGATCCTCGAGATGCTTTGAAAATTCTACATCAATTTCTTTTGATTGTTTAGATTTTTGAGCTGAATAGGGGTGTCTTGGATCATCTCTTTGCATTTCGTCTAGTAGTCTTGAGGTTTGGTCAGCGTTCATCCCATTGTTGTATTTCGAGTGTTGAACTTCGTGTGGATGAATGTCATCAGGTAAAAAATTAATTCTATCCAAGTTTTCTACATACGGATTTCGTTCTAATTCCCTTCCTTGATTTTGGTGTCCTAAACTACGTGCTTCATTTGCTATGCTCGCCACACCAAGAGCAGCAGTAATCAGTTTACCTATTTTCATATAGTATCCATCTCCTTTTCATTTAATGCTTTTTACTTATCCTATGGAAAGTAAAAAGCTAGACAAAAAACACAACAACTATAAAATCTATGCCAAACAAAGAAAATGCTTTCTAGTCGTCGCAAATGTAGAGTACCACAACGACAATTTAATGCCATAAAAAGTTTCATTTGGATGTGAGACATTATCTTTAACACATTTTAATAGTCACAGTCATATCTACGTTTAAGATATGACCTTGTTCAAACCATTTTTATCCACATTAACTAATTTTTATTATTTACTGCTTATCCCATTAACTATGTACTTCATCATTTCTTTTGTTTTTTGGCCAACAATTGTTTAACCAATCAGCGATAATTTGTTGTCTTTTTTTCATGATTTTATGTAACAATTTCTTTATTGCTTATGATTATAAAGATGTTTTTTTTAAATGGCTTACGATTATTTCATATCCCCAAGCAATGAGAACAAGTATTACAATTCTCACATAAATAGGAAAACAATAAATAATAAATATGTTAATCAATTCAAAAATCACTAGTAATATCAAATAATGAACAAATAGCCATATTTTAGATAAATAATTCATATAAAACACCATCCAATCAAGATTTCTTTACTTTATTGGCTGCGTACACTTATGATTACTCAACAATCAATATTCGAACCCCATTTTCATCCTGGTTGTTTATTTACAAGAATAATCATTCCTTTACTTGTATGAATCGTAGTTCCGATAGAACCATTAATAGCTTGAGCTATCCTAAACCTACATAATCTACAATCGCTGCAAGCCCAACAGTTTTTGCAGTAGTCGCAATATAAGAGTTCAAATAAATATCTTTTGTTTCGTTATTGAAATTAAATACTTTATTTACCCTAGCCCTAAGTAGCTCTTTTCTTCTTTGTAATGCTATTTCGCTAGCAGTAAAAATTGTATATGGATCAATTCCTTATTGTTTCAAAATAGTGATTAAATCGTCAATATTTAAATTAAATAATTGCCTGAATCCTTCAGTAAGCTTTTATTCAGTAATAGTTCTGTCTATTGATTGATTCAACGAAATTTCTGTATTTTCATTAGCAAATACATTTTATCCTATCGAGATTGATGGAGTAATAGAGACAACCAAATCAGATGTAAGTAATACTAATTTTCATTTAAAAATATGTATCCTCCCAATTATTTTATTTGTCTTATATGACGATACAACTGTAAACTAATAACGATGTTATTAGTTTACCTCATCATAAAAAGCGTTTTTAAAGTCATAACTGTTTGAATTTTTTAAATAAAAGAACTAATTTTAGTCAGCCAGTTACAGTAATGAACAGATATGCTCACAAAACGGGATATGGATATACGCAGAAACCTTTTGTTCTGCGGGATTGGTTGTTTCATTGATTTTTGTTCCCCTTAATCTTATTTTATTTTGTTTCTTTCTTATGTTATAAAGCAACTTTAATTTTTCTTATTTGACTAAATAACTTTAACTTCCATCGATTCTAATATACTTACGTTTTCACGGATAAAAAGTTTTTGTCCTTTTTCTTGATCTTTTTTCAGTTCACAATCCCTCTTGGTTTCTTATTTTTAAGCAAAAAAATAGACCTAATTATACTTGAAATTTCAAGAAAATAACTAGGTCTATATGCTATATATAGTTGAGACAGCACAGTTTATGTGGTGGCTAATCCCAATAGAAATTGGGTGATGCCTATGTTGATTTGTGACTTGCTTCCTAGAAAGGATAAGCTTGTCTGTTTTTGAAGCGCTAATGTTTGCAATAGCTTTTGCAACGTTAGTTCTGACAATCAGCAATCACAAAAACGACAAAAAATAACCGCAATTTACACTTAGGCAGTTTAACGGTTATTTTTTGCAACTATAATTAAACTGAGCCACCGTCTTAAACGGTGCTATCAAAAGGGAACTGTTCGCGCAGTTCCTTTTTTCATCTTCATTATAGCATACGTTTATTCTTCTATTCAATTTTCAAAACAAAAGAACAGTTGTTTTTTATTTTTAAGGTAATAATAACAAATCCTATATGCTATAATCAGTTATGACAGTAAAGTTTAATGACGGTGGCTATCTAATCTGAAAGTGAGGTGGTGCTTATGCACATAATCTCAAACTTTAGAGAAAGGAGACGCCTTTTGTCTGTGGAAGCAGCGTTAGGGCTAATGATCAGTTTTGGATCTTTGATCGCAACACTGATTTTTGGCATTCTAACCTTAGCCCACAAAAGCGACAAAAAGAAGTAACCGTCACTTTAGCGAGAGATTGGTTACTCCTTTTTGAGATAACTATATAACTTGCCACCGTCTTTAGCGGTGCTGTCAAAAGGGAACTGTTGACGCAGTTCCTTTTTTCATGTTTATTATAGCATACCCTTTCTCTTTTGTTCAATTGTTTCATTATTCATCATTTAATCTTTCATAAACTCATCATTTTTCACACTACAAAAACGCTTCTTACCCCGACACTTTATTTCAGTAAATTATTTCTTATTTTTCTTTACAACAACTATCTGCCCGATAATCAAAATCAACGTTACCCCAAAGCCGCTTCTTAGAAAGTCTCGATTCAGTAAATATTCGATAAAAATACCTATTAAACTGGCTACTAACGCCACAATGATAATACTAGCGTATGGATGGTTTTTCGTATACTTTTTCCAGTTTTTATACAAGAAAACTCACTCCTCTATATTATTCCGGCTATAGCTATTCCTGCATCATTATAGCTAGTTCTCGTAGGAAACCAGCCTAACCTTTTTTAATTCTATCTCATTTTCTTGAAAATGCTGTATTAAGCGCTGATTCTAAAGTTGCTCAACGTAAATCAGAGATAATCTTATAGTATTTTTTCATGATGTTCTACCATAGTTTTTTATAGTTAATGTTTTAAAAAACGTCTTATGATTATTTCATATCCCCACCCAATGAGCATAAGTATGCCTATTCGTAAATAAATAGGAAACTGACAAATAAGATATGTGTTAACTAATTCAAAAATGATTAATAAGATTAAAATAGAAATAAATGACCAACTTTTAGTGATATACTTCATCTAATATCCCTCTCTTTATGAATTTATTCCGCGCACTCTAGCCTTAGTCGTATTCCACTCTATATCAATGCGAAGATGAGTTTGAGCTTTAAATTGAATATAACCTATTTCTAAAATGATGGTTTTACTATTTTAGAAAGGATTAGGTGCTGTTTATTTTTCTATTGATTACATGAGACTCATGAGTACCGTTATTCATTGTTCCGATCTATTTTGATTGTCTTCATATATTCTAATTCTTTTTTTACATGAACAAGCATATAATAATCTTCAACATAAAGGCTTTTTACTAATATAAATAAATTATTCGATTTAAAAATCCCAAAAATGAATGTCAGTGGAAAAAGACTGATTAGAAAAGTACTAAAATTTATACTGCCTTTCTCAAAAAAATTTTGGATGAGATAGATTGTAATGGGAAAACACAAAGCTACGATAAAGTTTTGGTAGATACTTAACATACTGGTTCCGTGGTTTTCTTTCTTTTTGATCAAGTATTCCACATCAAAAATCAATTGATTGATACTTCGCTCGTCAAGCATTCTTTCAGCTTTTCGTTTATATAAATAATTATGGTATTTTTTAGGACGACCATGCTTTGTTCGATATCTTTTATAGTAACAGAATAACAGAAACGCAGTCGCCACGATGAATTGGTAAAAGATTGTTTCAATATTATTATAAGCATGAGGATTTCCAGTTAAATATAAAAAACTACTACCCAAAATAACTAGAATAAATAACGTATTAATCCATAGGCTAAGAACATATAAAAACAGATAAAAGGGTTTGATTACCCACATGTTTCTGAATGAACTTGCTTCTCGATAGATATCCGTATAAAATTTCATTGCTTCAATTTGCTTTACTTTGAGTATTTTTGTCATTTATCCATTCTAGAGTCCTTTCTTAATCACTTGTTTGAACTGTTTATTCTTTCTATTGAAAAATTGACGGGGAATTATTCCCAAGTATGGCTGCATCACATATTTTTTGTGGATTTTTTAAACTATAACGCTGTCTTAGCGTCCATAGTATTGACTAGCATTCAATCGAAGTATCACTGTATTAGTATATGTAGAGATTTTGGAAAAAGAATCGCTGACTAATGTAATCATTCCGTTGTGTTGAACTTTTCTGTATGACCACAATGTAAGGAACATGCTTTAAATAGATGGCCGGTTTTTCCATTCCGACAATTAATTATGATTCCTTCGCTACATTTGGGGCATATTTTTATACCCATTGGCAAAGAATTTAAAAGCTGAAATTTTAGCATCGTATCTGGTATGATTTGATTTAATAATTGTAATAACCCGTAGCGATCATACCACTCGATTTCTTTTGCTTTTTCATTTTGTTCAATTTCTTCATAGACCTGTTGATAAAAAAATGAAGTGGTGATAAACATTTTTTTATCCCAATTTTTATTTGAAATTCCTGAAAAATTAGTGATATCTTTACGTCCAATCAGTGTCGGTGTGGGTTTTGCGTTTAAGCGATTGGATTTTGCTTGTACCGCGATCCGCTTTTTTTCTTTCGTCAAAATTAAATCGACACCCCCATCTCCCACATACTTACGATGATCTTTGACATAACTTTTCTTCGTTATCTCAACCCCGTATCCTGCTAATCGGAAAGCTGCTGCTAAAAATTGCTCAAAATGTTCTCCTTGCCTCACTCGATCATCTTGGCTACTACCGAAATCTTTATCCATGTCACTTAAAAAGTCGATTACGATCTTCTCATCTTTCTTTTGCACAAAAGACGTTTTTCTTATTTCTAAGTATTGTTTGGAAACCACTTCTTGGGCGTTGCTTTCCAGTTGATTGGCTTCTTTGAATTTTTGTAAGAATTTAAAAACCATTATTTTCTCCTCTCGCTTATCGTTCTGACAATTACATTGTAAATCAATAACAAGAGTATTAATTTGTTATATAATAAAAATTTTTAAATAATTTTGATTAAAAGAATCAATCCGTTGATACTTCGCTTACTAGAACTATTGTGAAGATTACAGATTTTTTAGGCATTCTCGTTGATTATCATTGATTTGAACTATCGTTTACTGGGTATCATTCCTCTCCTATACTCAAAGAAACTTTATCAAATAGGCTCGATTATATTTTAAGGAAAGCTAACTTGTGTCCGAGTCACACAAAGGATTTTTCCTATTTGGAAAGATTGGATTGTTACTTGTTCTTGTGTTGATCAAAAATTTAGATCTACAACAAACATCCGAAGAACCTCGAAAATAACTTACATCATTTTCAGGTTCTTCGGATGAACTTGGTTATAGTAGTGGATGGCTGTCTTGCTTTGCAAGGTTTACTCTAAAAAATAACCATTCAGAGTTTTTAGTCAATTACTTAAAACAACTGCGTGTATTGACTCGCTAATCTATGACCCTTGATTTGCTTATTGGTAATAGGGTTGGCGTTTGTTTGAATCGAAGTGTCGTTGATATTTTGAGATTCTGTGATCGCTTTTGCTAGTGCCATTTCTGCTTCAACAACTTCTTTATGGGTTACTTGATCATTGCCCATTGCAGTGGTCTCACGATTGACTTTAGCTAGTACTGTTTTTGCTTCAATCAACGCTTGTTTGAGTTGGTCATTTTTAGCAGAAAGTTTTTCACCTTCATTGATTCGTTCGCATAGCATGGTAGTGTCTGTTAACTCCATCGTTGTTTTGATTGCCTTACCTGATTTAAATTCAAATTGCAATCCTGCTGAACCAACCTCTTTAGAAGTTAAAAAAGTCGACGAGATATTCATTACTTGACCATCAAATTGATAATCGACTCCTTCGTTTAAGCTTCCTAAAACATTCCCTTCAGAGCCAATGTAGCGGATACTGGTAAATTCATCATCGGCTACATCAACTAAAAATTGAATTTGGTTATTGCTATCTTGCCGCATCGCAGGATTTTGATCATAAACAAAAACATGAGGTGATATGCTAGCTTCAGATCCGATTTGACTGTTTGATGAATAAACTTGAATTTCCGTCATACTTGGAGTGTAATATTCTGTCGGTTTTTGACTCGTGATCAATAACCGTAGCTTTGCTGATTCGATTTCCCCAAAATCATTTAACGTTAAGTCGTGACCCATACCATCATCTCGCTTGGTAAAGGTTTCCCACTCTCCATCTCTAGTCAACTTTTGTAGTTCAAAGGATTGAATACGTAAATTGGTACCTGAATCAGAAAATTCATCAAGATAAACTTCGTCAAATTTAGTGTTTTTTTCAAAATCAATTTCAATTTTAATAGGATAACCTTCAGTCATTAGCTCTGGATCTGGGGCTGCCCATCGAGTGGTTGTATCGTGATCAACTAAGTTATCTGCACTATAATAGTAGTTATTGTGTGGATGTGTATAATTGGCAGTGATGGGTTTCTTGTAAGCTAAGTTTTCTTTTTCTCGATCCTTTTCTATCTCAATTGACTGATCATCGATCGGGTTTTCCACTTTTTCTCCTTGGATATATTCATGGATTCCGATATCTGGTGCTGTACCATAATACAATTGTGTTTCAAAAAAGTCAGTTGTTCCTAAACTACGATGGTAACGTCCGGCATCAATCAGTGGTGAAGTTTCTTTTAATTTAAAAATAGCTGCTGAGTTGCTAATATTTTGAACTCCGTTGCCTTGTTTATAATTTAAAGGATTGCCCACAAATTGCGGATTCGCCGTTATTTTTTTAGGATCATTTGGTTCTTGTGGTGAGTGTTCCCCGCCTGTTTCAAAAAACGCGTTATTAGAAAAAACTGCATGATTTAATGCCCCGTCCTTACGGTACCATTTTGTTGGTGTAGTAGTTGAAGTATTATAAAAAACATTGTTCATAAAATAAACTTTATCTTTAAAAACTTCATCGTGGAACCAATCCATTTTTTCTGCATCATAGACAAAAATGTTATTGGTAATAAACGTAGGCGAATAATTAGTTGATAACATATTTTTCATGATCACGCCATTATCATTGACACTTAAATTGTAACGTGCGATGGAATTAGAGCTGTTGCCCATATAAGCCATCCACCCAGCCGCATTATCATGAGAATAATTATACTGGTACGTTACATTAAAATTAGTATACTCTAAATCCCAAGGAGTTCCATCATACTCATCCCAAGGTCCATCATATACTTCATTGTATTGCATGACGGTATCTGCTCCAGCCCATAGATATAACCCGCAGGAAACAGCATGATACCTTTGTAAAAATCCATTTACTTCATTATATTCGACTACCATATCTTTTGTATTTGCAAGTTGAATGGCCCCTTGACCGATATCTTCACAATAGTTATTAGTTATTTTGACATCTCGACTATACAAATCTCGATTTCTGACCCAAAGTTGCTCCCAGCCTTCATGAAATTTACCTGTTTCATCGTATTCTCCTGATTCATAATCCCGATCGTAGAACCAATTAAAAGCAAATTCAATCGCATGAAGTTCGGTCTTTTTAAATGAATTATTTTCAATAACGATATCTTTAAAATAATACTGCCCTTCGTCATATTCCTTATAACTTTTTTCTCCGAATACTTGAAAAACGATCCCACCATAATGGATCTGTTGCCAATCAGTCGGACCATCGATATCGTGGATATAACAATTAGTGATCTTGATGCCGTGCATGATCCGATTGGTTTCTTCCGGAGCGAACTTATCCGCATTGATTGAGACAGAAATCCCATCTCTCACTACTGACTTAATCTTAGCAGATACATTAATGTCTTCGTTGAAATCATCATCATTGGAAAGCTCTAAATTATGGATTTCCCAGTACTGCTGATTGCGAAGAACGACCGCTCCAGTCAAACCAACTTTGTCTTTATCTTTTTTGAACGTACCTGCGACGTAGTTCACAGGATTTTCAACATTTCCATTAGTGGCGATATAAGGTCGACCTAAATCAGCATCACCATAACAATCGATGGTAATTGGCTTTCCTTCTTCACCAGAACCCTTTGGCCATAATTGTTGATCTTGCCATTCTTCTCCATTTTTTAAAAGAATGCGATCGCCTGCTTGAAAAGTCACTTTATTCGCTCTTGTGACATTTTGCCAAGGTTGTTCTTTTGAGTTCCCTGTATTTTCATCGTTACCTAAAGTGGCATCAATATAGTAATCTGTACCGCCATAAGGATTTGTGCTATTTCCTGGTAAGGGAAGATACTCTTCTTGAATGACTTTTTGTTCATTTACCAACGATTTGATTTCTTTTGCTAACCCTTCTACCGGCAAAAGCAATGGGACAAGTAAACATACCAAACAAAGCAACACTTTAAATTTTTTTGTTTTCATTTGTTACTCCCTTCTTCTAAATAACCTGGAGAATCGCTTCTTTTAATCGTCGTTCGCTTTTAGTCGTACGACTCGAAGAAATGACGGATTGGACATATGCCTCAAATTTTTCATTGATGATCGTTTGTTTGATTTTTTCATAATTTTTTTCCAATGCTTCGTCTTCATTAACAATTATTTCCTCTAATCGATAAAAATAAACATTGGCTCCGTTATCAATCAGAGCAGAACATGAACCTACTTGTAAATCAGCAATCTTATTCATTTTTTCTTGCTGATAAGCGTTTAAACTTTGCACCTCAGCCAATGAAATATATTCTTCATTCTGCTTTGCTTCTGGAGTATGTTTTAACCACTCCTCTGGTGATGGATATTCGCTATTTTGAAATAATGAATACTCTTTTGAATCTTTGGGTAAACTTACTTTTGTTAAGCGATAATTTGTACCAGCTCGCAACCACTCCTCTTTGTTGGTTTGAAAACGTGTATAAACATCCTGATCAGAACAAAACAGTGGGCCATTCTTTTGTGACAGCTTTTTGATCAGACTTGTTTTCGTTTCAGCCAAAAGATGACCATAAAACTCATTCAATCCAAATCGTGATAGACCGTAGACGATTTCGCCTTTGGAAATTTTCTCCTCTCTCTGTTTATTTTCATCTGCCATCGTATTCACGATTTCAGCATATGAAGTAAAATCTCCGATCCCCTCCTTTTTTGCAATAAAAAAAATGGCTTTATCCCAAATCGCACGCTCCCAAGAAGCCGTTTGTAATTCTTCGATTGCTTTTTTATTTTCAGCTAACGATCCAGTGATTTGCTCATTTTTATATCGATTCTTAACGTTTGCCAGATGATTTTTAATTTGCATGTGAAATTCAGTTTGCGTGATAGTCAAATCTTCAAACTTACCTACGTTTTGATTTCTATTCATTACGTTTCCTCCTAAAAATAAGAGAATACATATACCAAAAAAGAACCCACCTATTTTTTTCATCTCTTTTTACCTCACTTAAAATGTGTCATAAAAGAAATCTTCATCCACTTTTGATTGATCCCCTATCAATTGTTTCATCGTCTGCTTTTCCAACTGACTTTTAATGAAAGTTGTCCATCGGAAATTAATAAAAAACCTATAATTAAAAATAACAACCTCATTATTTTTCAGTGGAGATTTATCAAAAAAACACACTCATTTCAGATAAAAAAGCACAACACAAAAATTGTTTGTGCTTTTTAACCTATTCCTGAATATTAAAATACCTTTCCATCTTTAGATTTAGCTAACAACTATTTTTTCTTGGAATTAGTGAGTCATTTCCTTTCTTGCTTAGCATTCCACAATCAATTGCCTTCACTCATCCACCATAGCTGATCACTTAGTAACTGAAACAGTTCTTCTATTTTATTCATAAGAGATCAGTGCTTGGATGGATGAATGCTTTTAGTTTTGTAAAAATAGATTTTAAACGGTTAGTTATTTGTTCACTAATAGTGCATAAAGTCCTGATAAAGTAGGATACTCTCTGTAAGCAACAAACTCTAGCTTGATTTGTGTGGTGGTGATTTTCTCAAAATCAATGATACGTTTATATCCAATTGATTCAATCTTCGCCAAAGGTTGATAGCCTTCTTCAGTCAAATAGGAAATATTGCATCCCTCTACTCGTTGACTAACTGAAATGTCTTCTTGCAAAATCAATGTATTGAGCGTTTTTGCAGTTTGCCAAGACAATGTCATCATTGGGGTGGAATCATCTGCAGCTGGTTTCCAACTGCTTTTCTTTTGTTCTTTTTGTATTTGAAATTCGACTGGATCTACTACTTCACAGGAAGAAGAAAAAACTAATTCGCCTTGTAACTCAGGTTGATTTGTTTTGATTTCTTCAATCATCCTTCCTAGTTCTGCTAACACCTTTTTATCAGGATCCGCTAGCTGGCCTGCTGGTGTTGGTGGAAGGTTTAATAAGAAAGTACCATTTCCGCCTACAGAACGTCGATAGAGTTCAAATAATTCGTTACTACTTCGCACTTTCTGATCTTCATTTTGATGATAAAACCAACCTGGGCGAATCGAAGTATTCACTTCGGCTGGGTACCAAACTAACTGACCAGTATAATTTTCCAACGCAGTACGACTACCTAAATCTTCGTCAACGCTAGAGACTTTCTGAGAAAACAAACCATCATCAACTTGCTGTGAATCCTTGGCAATTTTTTCAGCATTTCTCAATGTGACTGGAACCACACTCCACTCGTTTTTTCTTGTTTGACCCGCTTCGTTGCCAACCCAGCGAACATCTGGTCCACAAACAGCAATCACTGCCTGTGGTTGTAGACGACGGATCACCTCATAATAACGATCCCAATCGTAAACCTGTTGTTTGCCATTATCCCCTTCACCGTTGGCACCATCAAACCAGACTTCAAAAATTTCTCCATACTGTGTTAATAATTCAGTTAATTGATTGACATAAAAATCATCATAGCTTTTTCCTTCACCGTATGTGGCTTCAGTTCGATCCCATGGAGATAAATAGATGCCAAACTTCAAACCTGTTTGGCGACAGGCATCAGCAAATTCTTTAACCACATCTCCTTGTCCATCTTTCCACAGACTTGAGGCAACGGTATGTTTCGAATAAGCACTTGGCCAAAGACAAAAACCATCATGATGTTTACAAGTTAAAATCGCACCTTTCATACCGGCTGACTTCATGGTTTTTGCCCATTCCAAACAGTTTAATTCTTTCGGATCAAACAGGTTGGGATCTTCGTGACCCAATCCCCATTCTCTGTCCGTCATGGTATTCATGCCAAAATGGATAAATCCATAAAATTCCATTGCTTGCCAAGTCATTTGACGCTGGCTTGGGTAAACTTGTACTGCTTTACTAATATCCATGTTTGTCCCCTGTTATTTAAATTTTCTATTGTAGTTCCATAATTGTAGTAGAACTCCTGCTAAACCGAGTAACTCAATAAATAAAAAGTGATAGCCAATCGTTCGTTGTCCATAAATAACTAAAGACACACAAAAGAAGAAAAATAGCAGATTCCCAATAATATTTAGTATAGTTTTTGCCGATTCAGTCATCTAGTTCACTCCAAATCATTTCATAAGGTTGTAAAGTCATCTGTTCCACCTGTGCGTTGCTTAAGTAGATGTTCGTTGTTTGAACTTCAGCAGAATTGTTGATCACACAATAACGTTGTACTTCTGGGAATAAAGAGACTTCGCAATAAATGTTTTCTGCATAGCCATTATAAATTTCGTCTTCTTTATTCGCTGCATAATACAAGCAACGCATGAGTAGTCGAGCATTTTGAAAATCAAATGGTAAACCAGCTAAATAGACACTACGACCTTTTCCAAATTCATGACAAGCTAAATGGACTTCTTCTTCGCTGTATTCTAAAATTTTAGTTTCTTCGGACAATGCATAGACACTCTTGACCGTTTCACCGAATTTGAATGCTGGTATAGACTCTGTAATAAAATGGTTCGATGTGACTTGTTTAAAATATTTATCACTTGAAAGTGACAAGCCTCGTTCTTTCTCTACCCCTAACACATGAGCCAACTGGAAAAAGCGTCCTTGATGTGGATAACTAGCTGGTTCGCCGATTCCGATGAAGCCTCCACCTTGTGCGACCCATTCTGTAATGATTTGTGGTAATGCCGTTTCGGTCCAAATCTTTCCTCCAGAAAAAGCTGTATCTGTTAAACCAGCATTGATGATCACATCAATACTCGGATCAATTCCATGATTTAAAATATCCTCAAAGCTGATAAAACTTACATCCACATTCATTCCACTCAAGGATTCTAACACGCCATAATAAGAATAGGCTTCTTTACTGTAAAGCGCATGTGCAACAGTGAAAGCTTGCCATGTTCGTAATTTCCCCCAATGATTTAAAATAGCTACTTTTAACCCAGAATATGGTCGAGTGTGGTTCATCTGTGTATGAATCATTCGAAATTCTTCGGTAATCATCGCTACGGTATCGATGAATTTAGGAAACTTATTTGCTAAACTTAAATATCCGCCATACCCCATGCGTTGAATCGGACTACGCAAGATCGCTCTTCTTGCTTGAACCCAATTAGTCATTGCTTCAATCGATGGATCATTTCCTTCATAAAATGTATCAGGGAAGAAATAAGGTAAAAAACGACCTTCTGTATAATCCACGTGTGGGATATCTGAGATCATCCGTAGTGTCGTACCGTCACCCACACTACCAACCACTGCATCAAGTTTCATTTTTTCTGCTAAAGGTCCATAGGGCTCCGCCCCGATCCATTGATCCCCTAAAAACATCATGGCTTCTTTTCCTGCTTCGTGAACCATTTCTGTTAGTTCTGCCACAAAATCCACGACGAATGCTTGAACCAACGACATATAATCTTTATAACGTTGATTCGGAATACGAAACGAAGAATTATAATATCCTTCATCAACAAAATCCTCAGCTGTGAGGGAATACCCATAGGTTTCTTCAAAGCGAGCAAGCATTTTAGGTGAAACACTTGCACCATAGCCAAACCAATCGACAAACTTCTCTTTTCCTTGATGATTGAATACTAATGAAAATTGATAAAAGAACGTGGTGAACCTGACGACGTCAACCTCTGGATTATCTTTAAGCCAACTTTTCATTGTATCTAAAATAAATTGGTGGGAATGAGGCTGAAGTGCATCAAATGGAATCTCGTGTTCCTTATCACCCCAATCATTGGTTAAATGATTGTACATTTCTACTGGATCCCAAATGATATATGCTAGAAATGAAACGGTATATTCATGCCATGGGGTGGTTTCTTTGATCATCACACGATGCTGTTCTTGATCAATTGTCCATAAACTAGCATCGATCACCTCGCCAGTTGTCCGGTCAATTACTTCCCAATATTTTTTAGGATTATCCCGATAATTAGGAACCAATTGGTCCGGATAGTAAGTTTTCATAAAGGCTATCGTTAAAGAAGTCTCTTTTGATAAGATTCGGTCCGACATTAAATAAATTTGCGGACACTCTTCCATATGTTCTTGTATAAAATCGTTATGTGCGCGGGTAGGAAAATACGCATTATAGATTTTTAAACCACTGTTTTTTATTTGTTTGTCTAATTTTGTACCGTCGCTATCACGGATGGCATCAGCCTTCCATTTTTTAGCTACCGCCATTGTTTCATCATAATAATTTTCTTCGCTGGGTAATGTCACTCGTCCCTTTTCCATGTCGTTTTCCTCCTTGTTATTCTTTGGATCCGCCTTGAGCCATTCCTTCGAGCATTTGTTTTTGAATGAAGGCATATAAAATCAAAGCTGGTATCATGACAATGACCATCCCCGCATAAAGCCGACCGTAGTTTGCAGCTGCTTTTTGTGCGGTCATCAAATTCAGTAAACCAACTTGCAATGTGCGTTTTTCGCCTGGAATTAATGTCAATGAAATAATATAATCATTCCAGTAGGATAAAAAATTAAATAGGATAACTGTGATTACTGATGGTTTTGCCATCGGGATAAAGATTTTTACCATAATTTGAAAACTTGTCGCACCATCAATCATCGCAGCTTCTTCATAAGTAGCTGAAATGGTTTTGAAATACCCTTGTAGCAGATAAATCGTAAATGGAACCGTCGTTGATGCGTAAGTAAGTGCTAAAATAAAAAGATTGTCAATAAAAAAACCATTAGGTAACCACTCAATCAATGCTCGATCGCCATTGACCAACATTAGAAAAATTGGTACTACAATATAGTTCACATTGATGAATAAACCAGCCATGAAGAAAGTTTGTAAAAACTTCTGTGCTTTAAATTTAAAGCGTGAAATGACATAAGCCGCTGGCAATGAGATCACTAAATTGATTCCTAAGGCGAGAATCGTAACGAAGACAGAATTCAAAAAATAATTTCCCATATTCGCTTCTTGAAACGCATCGATGAAATTTTGGAAGTTCAGTCCTTTCGGAAGGGTCCAAGGATTGCTATAAAATTCACTTTTGTCTTTTAAAGAGGCTAAGAACACCCAAACGACTGGAACAAACACCGAAAGTGCAATTAATCCTACTAAAACAATCGTTAAAAATCTTAATATCTTGGTATTTCTATGTTGTTTGCTCATCTCCATGATCGAATTCCTCTCATCTTTAATATTGCAAAACGTCGCGATCTGTAATTTTACTTACAATCAAAGAAAGAATGAATGAAAATAAGAAGATCACAACACCTATCGCCATACCATACCCATAAGAAGAATTAGTATAGGCTTGTTTGTACATATAACTTAATAAAACTTCTGATGAGCCATCGGGACCACCACCAGTCATTGCTTTAACCAATACAAAACTTAAGTTGATCGAGCTGATAATATAAAAAGTCAATGTGTTCCGAACGTTTTGCCAGATCAAAGGGAGAGTAATTTCAAAAAATTGCTTAAAGGGTGGTGCTCCATCTAAAGCAGCCGATTCGTAAAGACTTGTTGGAATACTAGCCATACTTGCTGCATACATGACCATATAATAACCAACGGATTGCCAAACCATTGCTATAGCAATACTGTAGATAATGATTTTCTGGTCTCCTAACCACATCTGTTTCCAATGATCGAGGTGAAAAAGACCTAAAATACTATTGAGTAACCCATGGTTCTGATCATAAATAGCGGAAAAGATCGCTGCAATTACAACGATAGATAAAATATTCGGTATATAAATGATAAATCGATAAATCGACTTGCCTTTAAGCTGATGACCAGACATAATCGTTGCTAATAAAAGAGCGAATGCCATGGTGATCGCAGTAACGATTACTAGTAATAACACGGTATTTTGAAAAGCTCGAATAAAATTGTTGTCTCTCAATAAAATGTTGAAATTATCTAGCCCCACAAATTGTTTGACCGCCGAAAAACCACTCCATTTGAATAAAGACATTTGAAAAATATTAAACGTTGGAATAATCATAAAGACTATATATGCGATCAAAGCAGGCATCACACACAAGGTGACAAAGATCGTATTGTTTCTTTTACGAGAAGGTTTCTTTCGTTCCACTTCCTTTTCCTCCTTTTAATATAGGGTCAGGCATTTTTTACCTGACCCTTGTTTTCCTCGCAAATCAGTCTTTCGCAGCCCGCAATTTTTCACTTGCTTCATTCAATTCACTTTGCCATTGTTTCAATGTCTTATCACCAGAGATGATACTGTTTGCTGAATCAAATAGAATTTCCTTGATGTTCACACCTTCTACTGGTTTTGTACTCGCAAAACCACCAACCAAAGCTTCCACATCCTCTTGTTGATAGATTTCGTAAAATGCTTTAGTTTCTCCTTCAATTTTCTCTTCAATCCCTTTAATTGGTTGGATAGCATTTGATTCTAAGAAAATTTTGGCAGCTTCATCAGAGTAAAGATAGGCCATGAACTGTTTAGCTAAATCTGTATTCTTTCCTTCTTTAGGTACCCAAACGGATTCGACTGATGTTGTCAAGTAACGCTTACCTCCTTCTTCTACTGAAGGTAGTGGCATCAGCCCCCAAGTAAAGCCATCTGCGCGAGGGGCATCTGCCATTTCGCCAACAATCCACGTACCATTTGGCATAAACATATTTTTATCATCTAAAATAGATTGTTGATTTTTAGTAAAATCTTGCTCATTTGCATGTCCAACAGTCGCTTTATCAGTATATTGTGTCAATAATTTTTCCGTATATTTTAAAACTTCTGTGGCCTTTTCTGTTTTCCAAATATCTTTTTTATAAGTCATCACATCGCTATAAAAGTCTGTTCCGCCCACACCTGCTAGGATAGAAAAGAAATAAGAATCCATGTAACCTGCGGTTGGATAAGTAAAGAGATTGATGTCTTTCTTCTTAGCTTCATCCCCAAGTTTAAATAATCCCTCAAACGTTGTAGGTACTTCCCAATTGTTTTGACTTAACAAGTTTTGGTCATACACTAATCCAGTAGGAGCGTAATACATTGGCATTAAATAAGTTTGATCGTCCCCATATGGATTGGTATTCAGATTGCCGACAATGCCATCAATCAATTTGTCTTTTACTTTGACGTCTTCGGTAGGTACCGTCATTTCTAATACATCTGTTACATCTTCCAAAGCGTTATCTTTGATCAACGATTCAGTTAATCCCGCTGAACGTCCTTGGCCTAATATTACTAAATCTGGAAATTTCCCAGCTTTCATATTGGGTGTGATTTCATCTTCTAAGCTTTTACTGATTGTCAAATTTACCTTTACTCCTGGATTGGCTTTTTCAAATGCCGAAATAACTTCGCTATACATCTCACGACCATAGCCACCTTCTAATGCTGCAATCGTTAATTCTTGATTCGTTTTCCCATTTACTTCTTCCCCATCAACGTTGCTTTTGTTTGATTTTCCACATGCTGTTAAACCTAGTGTTAGTGTACTTAAAAAAATTAGCGAAGTTACCATACCTTTTTTCATTTGTGTTCCCCCCACATTTTTAATATAATTTGATTATAAATGGAATGTAAGCGGTTGTATTTTGTTTTTTGCTATTATTTTTATAAATATTGTTTTTTTCTTCAATATTTATAAAACCAACAAAGGAGTAGGCTTTCTATGACAGTCCAAAATCTAGATATGATCCAACAAAACAATTTAGAAATTATGTATGTCCATCGTTCAGAACGTAACAATAGCAATTGGCTTCACTTTAAACATGCACATCCTTTTGCTGAATTATTTTATATCACAAGTGGTAAAGGATTATTTATCATTGGTGAGGAAGAAGTCGAAGTGTCCGAAACTGACTTGATTTACATCGCACCGAATGCTGAACATACCGAACTGTCTAAATATGATACGCCAATGGAATACTTTGTCATTGGGTTAAGCGGGTTTACCGTAAAAAATAAGACGCACTTCACTCTCCCCTATTTAGTCATTCAAGATACAAAACGTGAATACCCTTTTTATTTTTACAAGTGTTTTGAAGAACATACCCAAAATTATGAACATCATGATCAAATCATCAAAAATCTCATCTCATCGTTTTTACTGATCTTACAACGAGAGAACCAATTAATGATCGCTACTGAAATCCCAGAGATTAATCTTAAGAGTACTGTTCTTATCAAACATTATATCGATGTCAATTTTAAAGAAGATCCCTCGTTAGAAGATTTGGCTAAACAGTTCCATATGAGTAAATATTATTTAAGCCATCAATTCAAAAAAGATTATGGGATTTCACCGATCAAATATTGGAACACTATTCGTTTGGAAAACGTCAAAGAACTATTGCTATCTTCTAATTTTTCCATTGCAGAAATTTCAGAAATGCTTAGTTATACCTCCCAATCCTATTTAACTCAAGTTTTCAAAAAAAGTACAGGTATCAGTCCCGCACAGTATCGGAAAAACCATTGGCGTTGAGCTATGAAAGAAGCATCATTAAAAAACCTACAAATAGCTCAGAAAAATTTTGAAAGATAAGCTTTGTTCTTATACATAATGCTGCTAAAACAATGATTCACTTACTAATAGATGCTATTTTTCTATAAAACAATACATAAACTAGCCCCTCGCTCAATCAAGTCAGCGAAGGGCTAATTTTTGAATAGTTTTTTGATTGTAAAGTACGTTTAGTTCAAATCTTTCTTCAATAAGTCTACCTGTCTACTATTTTAGATTTACTTTTTAATTGTTGCTATACCCATTGTTTTTGGAATTTTTAGGATTTCAATGATTGGCAGAAGCATTAGCGCCCCTAAAACAGCAAAGCCTAGGCTATAAGCCAGTGGGATCGACAGTTGGATTTCCAATAAATGAATCACCAACGTAATAAATGATACCCCTAATCCTTGAGCTAAAGATTGGACAACTGTATTCAATGTATTGGCGCTATTGCGTTCTTGTGGTGGAATTTCTGATAAACTTAATCCCATAAACGCTGTGAGTGCGAGCGAGCGTCCGATTCCTGAGGCAAAAGCTAGTAACATAATAATCGCTGGAAACGTGGTTGATTCAATGAAAACTAAGCAGAAAGAACTACTCAAAATCATTAGGAATGACGCAATCAATGCCCCTTTGTAGTTAAGTGAGCGAATAATCGTTGTCGTGAAGGGTTTGATCCCAATATTTCCAATAAAGATGAAAATAACATAACTTCCTGCAACGACTGCTGACCAATGAAAAATATTTTGTAAATAGATCGTCAATAGGTACGGCATCGCTCCGACAGATAACCACAGGATTGCCCCACTAGTTTGGCCGATTCTAAAAGAAGTCTTTGATAGGGCTTTTAATGAAAATAAGGGTTGTTCGACTTTATTTAAATGTTGATATGTGAACAAAAGAAATATTATTCCACTCACGATACACACAATTCCTGCTATCTCAAATGAAAGACCGTCTCGTGAAGATAATTCTGCACCGACTACCAGTAAGGTGGATGCCGTTGCCATTTCCACAAAACCGAGCCAATCAAATTTATTTTTGATCAGGTCATGGTCTGACGGAATCAATGAATATCCTAGGATCAAGATCGACATACCGATTGGCAAATTGATCAAAAAAATCCAATGCCAACTTAAATAGGTAATGATTGCTCCACCCATTATAGGAGCGATCGCAGGTGCGATTAATGCTGGCCAAACAAGATAACTCGTCATTTTTAATAGTTGGTCGACTGGCGTTTTTTCAAAAACGATCAATCGTGCAGTAGGTGTCATCAACGCTCCAGAGAAACCTTGTAACATTCGCATTCCTAAAAGAACCCCAAAACTAGGCGCAAGGGCGCTCCCTAATGAACTAATGGTGAATAGGAAAACAGCCAGAAGCCAGATTTTTTTCTTACCAAAATAATTGGCTAACCAGCCACTCATTGGGATAAAAATCGCCACTGTGACTAAATACGCACTGATTAAAAGTGAGATTTGTGACATATTTGTTGAAAAAGTGGTCGCCATTTTGGGTAAAGCTGTTGTAACAATCGTACCATCTAATATTTCCATAAATAAACTCATTGCCATTACTAAGGCAATTTTGATTTGTTGAGACATGTTCTTCCTCCAAATATCATCCTTAATATATCTTTTAGATATATATTTTTTTGTATAAAAGAGACTGTAACTAATAAAAAGTTACAGTATCGTTGCTTTTTTATGACGTTTTAAAAAGCGCTCCGTTGATAAGGACTGTCACGTCTTGTTCTATTGATCAAGTCTATTCTTCCCTATAAGGTAGTTCTGATAAAAAATCTTCTGCCCACTGGATTGCTAACTGGGCTTTTCCAAGTAATAATTCTAATTTTTTAGTCGCATACCAATGATCAATTTTTTTTACTTCGTCTAATTTTTTTAAATAGCCCTTGATTTCGTCAACCGTGATTTGTTTTTCACGTATGTAGACCATTAATAATTCTTTTTGTTCGTCTAATGAGAGATGTTGCATCGAATCGAGTTTGATTAAATAAATTTCTTCTGTATGAGCGCCACTGGGAACATCTTGTTTCATTAATTCAAAAAATCGTTGACGTCCTTTATCAGTAATACTGGCAGTCTTTTGTGTACGGCCTTCTTCATTAACAGTAATAGTGATTAAGCCATTTTTTGCCAACTTGTCTAACAATGGGTATAAAACACCAAAACTGACTTTGCGATTTTTGCCTAAAGAAGCCTGCATTGCATTTCTTAAGTGATAACCATTTTGTGGTGATTCCATCAATTCTCCTAGAACAAACAGTTCATTCATCATGTTTCTTCCTCCTTATCTATCTTTTAGATACAAGAATGATATATCTAAAAGATGCATAAGTCAATCACTTTTCTTTGTTAAGATAATTAAGCAAACTCACTTTGCCATTCACATTCTTTCTGTTCTTAGTTCACCATTAAATAACTATTTTTATATATAATTAATATTAAAAAACATTTATTCAAAACAAAAAACACATAATTAAATAACTTTAATAAAGGAACCCTAAGAACCATTACATGGTATAATGGGAAAAAATTTAGTAGGTGTTAAAATGAGAATGTTAGGAAACTTGATTTGGTTTATTTTTGGAGGCTGTATCGGTGGGATTGGTTGGTTTTTAGCAGGAGTCATTTGGTGTATAACGATCATTGGTATTCCAATCGGGTTACAATGTTTTAAGCTGGCAACTCTTAGCTTTTTCCCATTTGGTAAAGAAGTGATTTATAGCGATAGTGGGACTTCTTTAATTATCAATATCATCTGGTTGATTATCAGTGGACTCCCATTAGCGATTGCCCACGTGATTAGTGGTCTTATACTCTATATTACGATCATTGGTATTCCATTTGGTAAACAGTCGTTTAAATTAGCTAAATTAGCGTTGATGCCTTTTGGTACGAGAATCGTTCTAACCAGATCTTATTATTGATTAGATAGTTAAGAACCTGGTAACAATTTCTAGATCTAAAAAAGCCGAAGAATGTCAAAAAAGAAACAATTTTTGAAATCTTCGGCTTTTTTGTTTGGACAACTTTTAAGAAACACCAGGATCAATTATTGAAGACAACATCAACTATAGATTCACCTCTTTGATCACTGATTGTTCATATTGTTTCGTGCCAGATGATTTGCTGTTGTGCAGCTAATGGTTCTTTAATCATTGTTAAGACTTCCTCTTCAGTCAAAGCATCAGGGTAGTCACTCCAGATGGCAAAATAGGCACCTTGTACTTTTTTCATTTGTTCGTTTGTTAATCGTTGGTTTTCAGGAAATTGATCAATCGTCCAGTGGTCTTGAATCTTTTGAGCTGTAGGATACTTATAACTAGCTCCTTCTCCTAAAACAAAATAGAAAAATTGATCGTTGACATTGATCAATTGATGGTCACGAGTGAGAAATTCCCCCGCAGTCGCCATTGTTGCTTGATGTTTTGTCCAATACGTAATTTGAATAGAAGGTTTTAATTTACTTTTCATGAGCAGTCCTTTTTTATAGACACCATCATTCCAAATTCTAGCTTTTTTACCTAATGTTTCGACATAGTCTGCTAACTCATTGATGTAGTCGATGAAAACATCATACTGACGGGTTGGATCGTGGTATTCAGCGATTGCTTGTGCTTTTAGTGCCGGATATTTATCCAACTCTGAAAATTCAATGTATTCGTCAGCCCCTAAATGGAAATAATCGGAACGATGAAATAACTCTGCATATTCTTTTATCATCTTTTTGATCATGGTAACCGCATCTTTTTTGGTGATATCAAGGGCTCGATTAGTCGGAAAAATCAAAGAATCTTCGCCTTCTCTCTCCATTTGCCATTGTGGATAGATTGCCAACAACCGTTGCAAATGACCAGGACTATCAAACTCTGGAATCACAGAGATTCCCTTTTGCTCCGCATAATCAATCAATTTTGTCATTTCCTGTTTCGTCAAAAATTTCTCTGATGTGATTTCTGGAATTGTTTCGCATTCCAACCGAAATCCTTCATTATCAGAAAAGTGAAGTTGCAAAGCATTCATTTTCAATGAAGCCATGTAGTCTACAAGTTTTTTCAGAAAATCCATTGAATAAAATTTACGTCCAATATCTAAAATCACGCCACGCTCTTTTAAAGAAGGTGCTTTTGTAACAGATAATGGCTTGTTTGATTCATTCATCAATTAGCATCCACTCCTTATTCTGCCATTAGTTGCCAACAACCAATGCCCTCCATCGTTTTTCCTGGTACTAAAGTTTCAGACCTCTTTGTCTGATTTTTTTCAGACAGTTCTTGAATGGTAAAGTTTCTATAATCCAATCCTACCTCAGACAGCAATAAAGATGAAGCGTTTTCTTTATAAAAAAAGTAATAATCGCCATTTTTATGGGTCACATACCAGCCTTCAGGGGAATCAAACGGTACTGCTCTTGTCTCATAGATTCCTTCGCCATATTTTTCCAACCAATCGCCTAGTCTTTCTAAAATCGCTACCGCTTCTGTAGGTAACTCTCCATTTGGTTTAGGTCCGATTCCTAGTAGTAGATTTCCTCCTTTTGCAACGATCTGGACGAATGATAGAATAACTTCTGCTACTTCTTTATATTCGTCATTTGGCCAATAGCCCCAATTTTTGGTTAATGGGATATTGCTTTCCCATACTTTGACTGGTGGTTGTTCAGGTATTTTTCTTTCTGGTGTCACATAGTTCTCATAGGCCCCGCCAATGGTTCGATCGACAATCAAGAGATCTGGCTGAGAATGCCTGACTTCACTCGCTATTCTTTCCATATCGAGTTGTTCATTGCCCTGATTCACCCAGCCTCCATCTAACCATAAGATATCAAGTTGGCCATAATTTTGGCTAATTTCAGTGAGTTGATTCGTAACAAACCGATCATATTTCTGCCAGACTTCAGGCAACTCTTTTGGGTCATAATTTGCGTATCGCCCAGTCGCTTCTCTTTCTGGCAACCAATAATAAGAGCTATGCCAATCTGGTTTTGAATAATAAGCACCTGTCGCTAGTCCTTCCTTTCTAAAAGCGGTGACAACTGCCTTAAAAATGTCTGCTTGAGGCGCTTTATGGTAGGGACATGTCGCTGCAGTTACTTTATAATCCGAATACTTTGTATCATACATTGTAAAGCCGTCATGATGTTTTGTTGTAAAAATCATGTAGCGAAAACCAGCTTGTCGGCACAGCTTTGCCCACTTAGTTGGTTCAAACTTATAAGGATTGAAACTATGGATCAACCCCCAATAATCTTCTCGTAATTCGACCATGTTCGTGCGCCAAGGTATTTTTCTTGCCCAGCTGTCTTCTTGTGACAATTGCCAAGACTCTACAATACCGGGAATACTATACAGCCCCCAATGAAAGATCACTCCCAGTTTTTGATCTTGAAACCAATCGAGTTTTTTTTGGATATTAGCGGGTAACTCCTGGTAATGATCTGTTTCGCTTTGATGGTTTTCGACAATGTCTTTTCGCAGCTTACGGTCTTCGTTTTCCTGTTCAACTGCGGATACACCATGTGCTTTTTTCATGATCATCAACCTTTCTAAATAATTGAATACTTTGTTTAAAGGTAACTGTTTCAACTGTCAAATGAACTTCTCTTGGCAATACTTCTTTAAACGTTTCATCTAAATAGTATAACTGTTCTTTTGTTAGGATCATTTCAATCATTCGTTCTTCCAATGGGGTTAGATGTACTTTTTTAAATGCGAGCAATTCTTTTTCTCGTGGGGGAATAAAACCTTGTTGTTTTTTCCCGTAAATTTGAATCGTCTCTGCTCCACTATGATTACCTGTGTTTTTCAATCGACAAGAAACCTTAATCGAATGATCTTGATGACCGGTAAAGAGTACATCGGTCAATTCAAACGATGTATAGCTTAAGCCATAGCCAAAACAATAGATTGGCTTTTCAGGATAATCGGTATACGTTTCTTTAAATTGAGTATTTCGATAATTATAATAAACGGGTAATTGACCTGAATGCTCGGGAATCGTAAACGCTAATCTACCATTCGGATTTTTCCCAAAAAGAACATTCGCGATCGCTTTTCCTCCGTATTGTCCTGGATAGCCAGCGAAAAGAATCGCTGAAACATATGGTTCAATCGCTGAGATACTATGAGGTCGGCCTTCAATCAAAACGGCAATGACTGGTTTTCCATGTTTTGCTAATTCCTTGACTAGTTTAATTTGGCATTCCGGTAGTTCGATCGAGGCTAGGTCAATGTTTTCTCCACTAGTCATTTCTTGTGATCCCTGTAATGCAGCACCATTTTTAGCAAAAGCCGTTGAAAAATCTCTGGCACTGGACCCACCTAAAGTCACGACAATGACATCTGCATTTTCAGCTACTTGATTTGCTTCGTCTAGTCCTTGAGGTAGATTAGTTGTGATCTGACAGCCTTGAGCAAAAGCCAATTGGGTAGTTGAATTTGCCGTGTGCTCTTCGATCCCCTGCAATAGATTGCAACATGATGCTATTTTTTTAAAAGGCGTGTAATCACCTAATAGATGATAGATATTATTCGCATGAGGTCCTACAACTCCAATTTGATTTAATTTCTCTTTTTTCAAAGGTAATATATTGTCATTTTTCAACAATACTAGACTGTCTTCTGCCAAAGCTGTACACAACGTTTCTTTTTGTGCCGAAGTAAAAGAAACTTTCGGTGAACTTTGGCTAGAGAAAAGACCTAATTCGCTTTTCAACTCAAGAATTCTTAAAACAGAACGATCAATCACTTCTTCACTTACCAGCCCAATAGCCACTGCTTGTTCTAGATAAGGAAACACCTCGTCCCATAAGCTAAGATCAACTCCACTAGAGATGGCTTTGGCTGCAGCCATTGATGGATCGCCACAAGTTTCTGCCACTCGATCTAATGCACAACCATCGGCCATGACGATTCCAGAAAACCCGTATTCTTCTCGTAAAATTTCTTGTAACAAATGGGGATTCGTGTGACAAAATACACCATCAATATCGTTATACGCTGCCATACAGCCTTTTGCGCCAGCTTTAATTCCTGCTCGAATGGCGGGTAAATGGATTTCCCTTAACTCACGCTCTCCGATTGCCACTGGACCAGAATTATGTCCTCCCATGACGTTTCCTTGACCAGCCAAATGTTTTAACACAGCTTTAATTTTTTGTTCTTTTTGTAAACCAGTTACAGCTGCTTGGGTAAAGGCCGCTGTTAGATACGGATCTTCACTAAAACATTCTTCTGTTCTGCCCCAGCGTGGATCTCTTAATAGATCTAAAGTCGAAATCAGTCCAAGATGAGCCCCTTTTTCCTGTAACTCAGCAGCCACGACTTCTTGCAATTGTTGGTAAAGTTCTGGATTCCAACTACATCCCACTGAAAAATTCGTTGGCAAAGTGGTGGCTTCTAAGGCTTGATGCCCATGAGGACATTCTTCGGATAATAAGACCGGTATTTTTAAACGGGTCTCTTTTTTCATGTATTGTTGGATCATCTGACTGACTTCTTGTGCCTCACTGGTTGTTAATCCAGTCAGCTCATTTCTTTCAGACCAAGGATCGGCACGAAATACCCCATAAATGACACCGACCGTGCCATATTTTTTCACTTCATTTTTGAAATAGTCCGTCAAAAAAAGCTTTCCGTCTTTTTTTTCGTAGACTTGCCAGCCATACAATCGTTGATTCAATTGTCCAACTTTTTCTTTTAGTGTCATTTTTTGCAACAATTTTTGCAAATCACCCATCGTTCTGCTCCTTTAATTGGATTTTGAAGGTATGGATCTCGTAAGGTTTGAACACCACTGTTACCTCATGCTCACTGTCTAAAGCGACTGTTTCAATCGGATTTTCTAATAGATCGCAAATCTGTACATGTTGAATTGGCTGAGAAAATTTTAAGACCGTTGTTGTTTGGCGATTTTCAAATTCATAAGCCCGCATAATGATGGATCCATCCGTTTCAGCTTTCTTTAAGGTTTCCAGACAAATGTTTCGTTCTTGACAGTTCACCCACGAACCTTCTGGTAAAGTTTTCTGTTCTTGACGAACAGCCAAACAAGGGATATTTAATTGACGAGCTTCTTCTTGGGTCTTCGCTTCCTTCCACGTTTGAGCATGGCAATAAAGCGAGTAGGTGAACTGATGATTGCCTTGATCTGCTGTTTCATAAGGATCTGTGGCGGATTTGATCAATGAGACTCCTAAATGTTGGTATTGAGCATCAAAGCCATACTTTGAATCTGTCAATAATGAAATCCCATAGCCATCATCGGATAGATCGACCCATTTATGTCCACATACTTCAAACTTTGCTTTGTCCCACGAAGTATTTTTATGCGCCGGTCGTTGTAGATTGCCAAACTGGATATCATAAGTCGCTTGATAGGCATTGACAGGCACTGGAAACTCCGCTCGAAGGAGACTATGATTTTGCTGCCAATCAACCTTCGTTTCAAAATCGATTCGTGCTTTTCCGTGAATCAAATGGATGTATTGCGTAATAGTCGAATCATAAAACTTTCTAACGATTTTCAACGTATCCCGAATCGGACCTTGATCAACAATCAATGCTTCTTGAATATCGGTAATGATTGTTGGTTTATTTTTATAGTAAAAATCAATGTCCCATGCATCATAATTTAAAGGCAGATCTTCGTAAACCAGTAGTTCGTTCACTGCTTTCTTACCAGCGATTTCTCGTTGGTTCTTTTTATCGAATGCACTGATCATACGATAGTGTTCGTCGAATAAAAGACTAAAGTCTTGTGTCTCGTATTGCTTAGTTAAAGGAGTGGTTTCCGTTTTAGTCGTGACTTCACGATCTAATTTTACAATAGTGTAATAACTCCCACCGAGAGCAGGTAAATGATCGAATCGTCCTAAGAATTGTCCATCATACGTTTTTTGGCTGACAATCGACTGACCTTGATGTTCCAGACATTCTCCTGATTCCAGTGGTAATGGAACGATGACTTGTTCACTTACTCCGCTAGGGTTGAACAGATAAAGAAACTGTCCTGCATCGTGACTTGGCAACACTGTGTCAATTAATTGGTTCATTTCAGTGAAAAGTTCGTGATAATCAATATCTGTCTGATTATAAACTTCTTTGATTCCGCTTCCTGGAAGAATATCATGGAATTGATTTAACAATAATTGTTTCCATGATTTTTCCAACATTTCAGCTGGATATTTTTCTCGGGCAAAGATACTATATAATTTTTCAACTGTCTGTAATAACGTTTCACCAAATCGATTGTTGCGCTTGTTTTTCCCGATGGAGGTATACGTTCCCCGATGGTATTCAAAATACAGTTCTCCGAGCCACTCTTTTTCCTGATGCTTGACCATTTTTTCGGAGAGTTCTTCAAAAAAATCAATCGCTGTGCTTTCAATGACTTGGGGCATACTCGGCAAACCTTTTTTCATACGCTTCAACGTTTCCAACATGTCTCGTGTTGGTCCTCCACCACCGTCTCCATAACCGTAAGCGATCAGAATACTGTCATTGACATCCTTATCTAAGTAGCGTTCCCAACTTCCTTTCACCGTATAAGGATCGAGTAGTCCATTGTAAGTCGTATAGTAAGGTGTCGGGCTATAACCGTCACTGATTGTCGTAATAAAATGAGTTAGCGCTCGGCTACCATCGATTCCTTGCCAAAAAAAGCTGTCATAAGGGATCTGATTGAATTGATTCCAAGAAAGTTTTGTTGTCATGAAATAGGGCGTGTTTGTTTTTTTCAAAATTTGCGGTAAAGCTGCAGAATAACCAAAAACATCTGGTAACCACAAAATTTGACTTTCTTGACCAAACTCTTCGCGTATAAATTGTTTCCCATAAAGAAATTGACGGACCAATGATTCACCTGAAGCAAGATTACAATCTGCTTCTACCCACATAGCCCCTTCTGGAATCCACTTGCCTGCAACAATTTTTTCTTTGATTTTCTCATATAGTTGCGGATAGGTATTTTTGATCAATTGATACATTTGTGGTTGACTCTGAATGAAAGTCAGTTCATCATATTCCTCCATTAATTTCAATACAGTCGAAAAACTACGTTCTCCCTTTTCAACCGCCTGCATCACTGTCCATAACCAAGCCAAATCGATATGTGTATGACCAACAACCAAGGCACGAGGAGCATTTTTTACTAAGCCTGTTTGATAAAATGCACGTTCTAAGTGTTCTTTTGCTTTCATTAATCCTTGATAATATTCTGAGCTATAAGGTTTATAAAAATTCAATTGATCAACTACTTGTCCTAATTCTCTTTCATAATAGATATAATTCGAGTCATGCTCGTTTAGCGATCGCCAACTATCCAATATCACGAACAAATCGTAATAGAGTTCATAAGACAAAGGATCGATCAGCCTTAGCTCAACCGTCAAAGGATATTTTTTTTCCTCCCGACCTGAAAAAACCTCGATTTGCAATGGAATCCGATCTCTTGAAGCATATTCTTTGGGTAACCGCAAAGTCGTATGGTTAACATCTAATCCTTGGATCAGCTGATCACCAAAATACACTTTTATTTGTGGGTTTGTCGTTGAATCCCATTCAGTTAGTGAAGAAAAGATTGCTAAATCGACTGTTTGATTTTGAAATTCATTTGGTAAACATAGTTCTCCTGCAATTGTATAGTACTGATTTTTTTCGCCAAAATAAGCGCCTCTTTCAAATTCTTTTGTCCCCGTTTTAGAATGAAAAACTAAATTCTCAACAGGTATCGCAGTTTTGATCATGTTCTTTTTTAACTCTATGATGATTCGTTGCACACGTTCAAATTCTAGTAATTTTTTCACACTATTCCTCTTTTCTAGTGAAAAGCCAGGAAACAACTAAAAAATTGAGCTCCTGGCTTGTACTATCTGTATTATTTTTGTTCTTTTTTCCAACTATCATATTGTGTTTGCATTTCCGTGATAATTTCATCTAGTCCAGCCGCATTCATTTTTTTCTTCATATTATTCAAATTCTCTTGTGTTTCAACTGAGCCAGTGTTGATCAATGCTTTAAATTCTTCTTGTACGTTATTCAAAGCAGCAAGTTGCGTTGTCACAGCTTTCGTATCAAAGTTGAATCCAAGTGCTGGAGATGCTTCTGCTTGCTCATTATAAGATTTCAACACTTCCCATTCGTCTGTTGGCGCACCTTCTTGGTGATAAAGATTGAAGTAATTCCCAAACATATAGAATGGCATCGTATAATTACTATGAGCATCTAACCATTTGATTGTCTTCTCCCCAGTTTTTTCATAATGTGTTCCTTCAATACCATAGGATAAGAGATTCATCAATTTTTCGTCGGTATTCACAGCTTCTAATAGCTTCATCGCTTCTTTTGGATGTTTCGAGTTCGCACTGATCACCGTACCGCCACCCATTGCTGAAGCATTCGTCACAATTGAATCTACCATAGGCGTTACCACTACATCTTTTTTCACTTGGTCTTTGACTGTTGCTGTATCAAGTGGTCCCATCACGGTTGAAGTAACAAACCATTCTTTCCCAACAATATCGGTTTGTTTTGCCAGTGCTGCATCTTTATTCACATAGCCTTTTTTCATAAAATCTCTCACTTTTTCAACCCGTTCAACGTATGGTTTCTCAAAATAATAATTGACGATCTTCCCTTCATCTCCTTCAAGGTTGATCCCAACGGATGTTGATAATTCATCGAATTTATAAGGGTTTCGGTAACCTTCAGACATGTACCAAGGATTGATTCCTTCTTTTTCCTTGATCGTTTTGAGCCATGGTTCAAGTTCATCATAGATTTTGATTGATTCGTACGGAACATCATATTTATCAACTAGTTCTTTATTAAAGACAAAATATTCCGTAGCAGCGATTTCTTTTTGCGCTGGTACCCCATATATTTTTCCATCAATGGTGGAACCTTTCCAAAAATTCTCGTAGATTTCAGCTTTTAATCCTTGATTTTCATTATCAAGTAATTCTGTGATATCATACAATGCACCTTTTCGAGCATTGGTTAAATAATTAAATCCTCCTAGCCAAGACGCAGTAAATGCGAGATCAAAGCTTTCTCCGGCATTGACCAGTGCACTCATCTTTTGGTCATATTCACCCCAGTCAATTTGATTAAGAGACACTGTGACATTATATTTGTCCTTTGTATACTTATTGACCGCCTCATTCACTTTTGCCACATCTTTTTGTGGAATACCCGTTATGTACCAAGTAAGATCCACCGTATCAGACTCACTCGCATTACTGGTTTTGTTACTTGAACATCCTGTTAAAAGACCTCCTGCTAATAATGCAGCTCCTAGCAATACAAATTTTTTCATTATTTTTCCTCCTATACTATTCTTTCACTGCGCCAACAGTTAAACCACCAATAAAATATTTTTGAAAAAAAGGATATGCAATCAAGATCGGTAAAGTAGCTACTACTACCACCGCCATTTTGATCGTTTCAGTGGGTAAAGCACCGGTTTGGGTCATCCCCATTTTTCCAGCATTGTTTGCAATAAATTCAATATTATTCTCCATCTTCATCAACAAATACTGTAACGGTACCAATTGATTATTATCGGTATAAAGTAATGCTGAAAACCAATCATTCCAATAGCCTAAGGTTAAAAATAAGGCAATGGTTGCGATACCTGGCAACGATAACGGAAGTACGATTTTAAAATAAATCAACCACTCACTGGCACCATCGATATATGCTGATTCAATCAATGCTTCTGGGACAGACATTTGATAAAACGTTTTCAAAACCATGATTGAAAACGTGGACATACACAAAGGTAAAATCAATGCCCAGATAGAGTTCCTCAACCCTAAAACATTCACAATCACAATGTAATTACCAATCATCCCACCGCTAAACAACATGGGTATCAAAGAATACCTTGATAAAAACCCTCGATAAGCGTAAGTCTTTCGAGAAAGGGTATACGCAAAGGTCGACATTAAAAACACACCGATGACGGTCCCAATGATCGTAATGAAAATCGTTGTACCGAAAGCGGAAAAAATCGCTCCTTCTTCAAAAATTGCTTGAAAAGCTGCTAGGCTCCATTTTTCAGGTAGCAGTCGGTACCCGTTTCGTTGGATCGATTCTGAATCAGTAAAGGCGATAATACAAACTAAAATAAAAGGAACAGCAGTTAAAAAGGTCAATATCCCTAAACCCAGACTAATCAAAAGGTTATTTTTTTTACTGATTCGTCCAAATCGGTTCAAAGATTCACCTAGTGTTTTTTTTGCTTCCACTCTTTTTTCCTCCCTTAAAAGATTCCTTGTGTTTTATCGATTTTTTTGACGATCATGTTGGTTCCTAACACTAAAAAGAAGCCAACTACTGACTGCAACAGTCCACCAGCAGCCGATAAACCGATATCTCCCATAGACGACAATCCGCGATAGATATAAGTGTCAATGGTTTGTGTCACATTGATAAGCGCCCCTGAATCTTTTGGCACTTGATAAAACAATCCGAAGTCTGTCCGAAAGATCCCCCCTACTGCTAAAATCGTCAACATAATGATCACCGGTTTCAACATAGGAATCGTGACATACCAGATTTGTTGGAATTTTGTTGCTCCATCAAGATTAGCTGCTTCGTAATAAGATTTATCAAACCCGCATATTGCGGCTAAAAAAATAATCATATTGTAGCCCATCGTTTTCCACATTTGTACAACGACTAAAATATAAGGCCAATACTTTGCTTGCATATAAAATTGGATCGGCTCTTTCCCAATACTTATCAAAAACTGATTGATAAACCCATTTGTCGGGTCCAAAAATGCAAATACGATATAACTGACAACGACCATCGAAAGAAAGTAAGGAATAAACATGACACTTTGATACAATTTTGATAGTCGCTTACTGAAAATTTCATTTAACAATAATGCAAGGATCAATGGCACGATGATTCCCATAACAATGAACAGCACATTATAACCAACCGTGTTGCGAATAATCAGGCTAGCATTCCCACTTTTAAAAATAAATTCAAAGTTTTTAAAAGCGACCCAATCACTCTTCATAAAACTCTCAAAAAAATTACCACTTAATCGAAAATCTTTAAACGCCACTAAAATCGCAAAAAGTGGAAAATAGGAAAATATCGCAAACCAAATGATTCCTGGTAAAGAAAGGAAAAATAAAGGTCGGTTTTTTTTAAATGTTTTTAACACACGATTTTCCTGCTTCTTTTTAACAAATGTTGCTGCTAATTTTTCTTCCATCCTGTTCAACTCCTTATCTACGTTTATCATAAAGTAAATAAAGCGCTTTCTCAATTTGCGATTTTATAGATTTATTGGCAAAATTATAGACAATATTTTTTGTATGTAATAAAGACACAAAAAAGAAGAGTCTGGAATATCACTCTTCTCGAAAAATGATTCATGATTTCATTATTGGTTTTGCTACGCCTTTCTTAGTCATAAAAAATGATAAAAGAATGATTTTTCATTTTAGGTTCAACGGCTCTCTTTCATTTTCGAACTTGCGTGCTTTATTGGGGGTTATTCCGTATTCTTTTTTATAATGACGATAAAATAAACTGATATCATCATATCCTAAGGCTTTTGCAATCACAGTAATTCTTTCAGTACTCTCTTTGATTCGCTGATTGGCTTCTCTCATACGAATTTTTTTATCATATTCACTAAAACTCATATTCAATTCTTTTAAAAAAAGCTGTCCAAGATAGGCTGGATTCATATGAAACCGCTCAGCTAATGATTTTAAAGAGTAGCGTTTCGTGAAATCCTGATTGACTAGATATAAGATTTGGTCAATCACTGGAGAATGACTTTTTGTGGTACAACTTATTTCAGTCAGTTTTGAACAGATCGTACCTATCTTTTTCTTAAAAACTGATTTGTCTGCTGACTTTAATGCGTAGATCAATGGTTGTAACTCTTGATAAGCTTGTTCTTGTTTTTCCAGAGTAGCAATCCCTTTGTGAAGTGCGATCAGCAAGTAATGACATACTAACGACTGAATCGGATGTTCTTTCCATTGATCAATATTGGCAATAGCTAATTGTTGGAATGCTTCAATCGATTGGTTTTCAAGATAAGCTAAACTTTTAAAATAAATTTTCTGCGTTAGTTGGTATTCGTTGATCAATGTAGTTTTAGGAAATAGATCAATGACTAATGGGTTTTCCAAGATATTTTTACTTTCCATAAATGGTTCAATACTTCGATAAGAATGCGTGATCTCAATTAATGAATGGCAGCCACTACCGATGACCGCAAATAAATCAAATGTCTCACATAAATATTGAATACTTAACCGATAATGTTGTTCTTCTTTAGGAGAAAAAAACAAAAGAAGTTTATTCGGTTCCAATAAAAGGCTATAAGGTTGGACGAATAATACCGATAACTGCTCAGAAACACGTTCAAAAAGTTTATCATTATAAAAAGCACCTTCTAGGTAAGTGATGGTATAATTTTGCCAATCCGTGATTGGTTCAAGGATGTCCTGCCATTTTGCTAATTCCGTTGACGAAATTTCTTGATGCAGCAATTTCCGCAACAAATTGACACGAAACACATCAATCTGTTGATTGTTCTTCAAATGCTGAAAGAGTTTTTCTTCTTTTATTTCTCTTGTCAACTTCCCAAAAGTAGTGGCTAACTCAATAGGATCGACTGGTTTTAAAAGATAATCACTGCTTCCAATGAGAATAGCTTGTTTCAGATAACTAAAATCATCATAACTACTGATAAAGATGATTTTTATTTGTTTTTGTACACAACGTGCCTTTTTAGCAAGTGCCAATCCATCAATATCAGGCATTCTGATATCTGTTAATAAAATATCAATAGCTACCTCATTTAGGATTTTCAATGCTTCAATACCGGAAGTTGTTTTAAATGTCGTGAAATTTTTTGTGTTACCGGTTGTTTTTTTTAGCAGTTTCTCAATTCCTTCTGTGATTAACGGTTCATCATCAACTAGTAAAACATTCACACGATCTCCCCTCCTCTTTTTTTAGGCATGGTGATTTGAAATTTCACATAATCTTCTTGCGTAGTAAATGTTACGCCATACTGATGACCAAAGCGTTGTTTGATTCGATAATCTACCCCAAATAAGCCAGTAGGGGCAGTCATCTCCAGATCATGGCTGTTTTGAGCAAGTTGTTTTTGGATTCTTTGTTTTTCTACTTTGGGAATTGGCTTTCCGTTATTTACTACTTCAATGTATAACCGATCATCCTTTTCAAAACAATGAATCTCGATGAAGTTATCTTGGCGTTGCGAATCAATCCCGTGATGAATAAAATTTTCGATGATTGGTTGGATCGTAAATTTCTCAATCAGCAAAGATTCAAGACTTGGATCACAAACGATATCATAAAATAGTGCATCTTCAAAACGTATTTCAAAAAGACTAAGATAAGCATCACAATATTCCAATTCTTCCGCTAAACAAATGACATCTTTCCCCTTGATCAATTTACGGTATAATGTTGCAGCATTTAAGAGCATTCCTGCCACTGCGTGATCTTCATTTAGTTCTGCTTTCATTCGAATTGCTTCTAACGTATTGTAAAGAAAGTGTGGATTGATCTGAGACCGAATACTTTGGATCTGATAATCCTTTTGTTTAATCTTACTTTTATAAACTTGATGAATCTGGTCATTTAACTGATACGATAATTCATCAATACTAGAAGAGATCAAAGAAATCGCATCATCACTTTTATAGTCGTCTGATTGAGCGAACTTTTCAGGGTCAAAATTCCCTGTTTTTACTTTGGTAATTTTTTGAGTTAGTTGAGAGAGTCTTCCCTCTATTTTTTGCAAATACTGAAATAGAAATGGGAAAAAACCTAAAAACACAAGGATGGCAAAAAAAGAGTAGACAGTATAGATCAAAGAATATTCTGTAAAAACATTGGCATACTTTGTCGTGGCTGTAACCACGTAATGTTCTGCTTGACGTTGGTCTAGAACATATTTTGGTTTTATCTCCGATGGAATAGGGTTGTTTTTGTAGAAAACTTGAATATTGCCGTTGTTTCTTAACACTTGATAATGAATCTTTTCAAATAATGGAGAAATATCATAATAAAAATAGACATCTGCTGCGTAACTTAAATCTGTTTCTTTATGTAATTCTTTGTGAAATCCAATCAGATTTCTATTCTTATTTATCTTAAAAATTTGCTTTTTTGTCTTTTCGATATCGTTTGGGTCTGCTAGATGAAATTCATCCACTTTTTTCATCGTGGTTGTCTGATCTTTTTGAAAGACTACGCTACGTTTCGTCTGCGCATGATAAATAACTACAGTTGACAAATAATCATTCATTTTAAAGGACTGATTAACAAAATTTTGGGTTCCATTATACTTTGAACCGGCATGTTTCATGTAAGTAGTCGTTTTGTATTCGTAGTATTCTGCGAGTGATAAATTAGTAATTTGCCTCAAATCTTCCAAGTCAGGTTGTTCCGCATACAAAAGCGCCAACATATTATCTGTTGCATTTTTCATCATCATAATTTCTGTATAAAAATTTAAGTTGATTTCCTTTAGATTTTCATCTCTTTTTTGATGGAAAGAAACTGTGATGAGATAAATAATAAAGAATAATACTAATAAACTAACACTCATCCACAACATGTAACGATAAAAAGCGTGTTTCAAAAGGTTATGTTTAATCCTCGTCATGCTTTTAGTCATTTCTTTGATCCAATCCCTTAATACTCGCTATCCGAGTTTGTAAAAATGGTGTATAAAAAGTTAAAAACAAGTAGCAGTAGCCACTAAAACCGACAAAAAAGAAGATAGCTGGCGAGCGTGGAAACAATAAAAGAACAAATAACAGATAGGCAATCGTAAAAAGCTGTAATTGCCATTTCTGGAAAGATAAAATCATCGCATTCAACAACGTTTTTAAAAAGGTGTTTTGGAAAAGGATCGTTTCCATGATAGCAAAAGGAAGGATCAACATCCCGTAGACCGCTAAAATAGCATAAATAATGACAAATATAGAAAAAATTGGAGAAAGTTCAACCATAAAAAAGAGAAATCCTATTGAAGCAATCAAACTGATGAGCAAATAGACAGGTAAACTATCCCAAGAACATGCCTTAGCGATGCTCCGCCAAAAAAATCGGAGATTGCTTTCCTGTTTCTTAATAATAAACTGATACAGCGATTCAAATAGTGCGATCAATGAAATAGCAAACAGAATCATAAAGAGACCCATTAAGATTAGATATAAAGTAACTCCTTGATAAATCATCAAATAAAGGTAACTAAACAGCGGTAAATTTACAACAATAAAAAAAAGATTGTTTATGACTACATAAATGATCTGTGATGCTACATCATATATTTTTTCTTCCCTTGTCATTTGAATACCCTCCCTAACCAATGTACTATTTTACGTATCTACCTTAACATAAAAGCGTTTTCTTGTAACGGCTATTTCAATTAATTTTTCTCTTTGCTCATTCTTGCTTTTCTTCATATGACCAACTAATATAGGATGTTCTTTCTTTTTACGAACAAAACAGTACGCATTGATTCAACTTTTAAAAAAGGTATCCCAGCTTTTGCCTGTAGACTATTTCCAGATGATTTTTAGACTTACAAAATAACCGTTTTCTCTCTGACTCTTTCGTTCAAATTTTACTTCAACATCTATATTTCCTTTCAATTATTTAAATATTAAATAAAAAAAGTCTAATAATTTATTCTTTTATTCTCTTTATCCACACATTGATTCTTGCTATACTAAGAACGATTGAAAGTTGGAGGTGATGTGTGTGAAAGTGTACTATATTGAAGATAATGTATTCCATCAAGAAGAATTTCGTAAACAATATAATCGTAGTGCTAATTTAGCAGCAATTTCGTTAACCATCCCCTTGCCTTCTCAATTAGAAAAATTCTATGCTGACCTTGATTTTATGCCTATCCAAGACTCAGATATTTTTATTGTTGATATCGAATTGAACCGTTTTCATTCTGGGATTGATTTTAGCAAAAAAATTCGTCAGAGAAATCATTCTTGTTACATCCTGTTTTTGACGAATGACACAACTAAAGGGATGGAGATTATCAATCAAAATATTCGAGCAGATAAATACTATAGTAAAAAAGACATCACGGAAGCTGTAAATGGCTTGGAAGAATTATTGTTCAACCATTCGAATTTGCCACAAGGACAAAGTAAACTCATTAAAATCGAATCACTTTCTAAAATCTATTTAATCGACCCTAAAGAAGTCAATTACTTAAGTAAGATCACAGGTTCTCGTTCGACCATTGAATTTTTCTGTCAAACAGAATTTTTTTTGATTCATGGAAAAATTGAAGAACTAAAACAAACGTTTCAAAACTTTCATTTTTTCAATGATTTGAAGAGTTACTCCATCAATCCAGCTAATATCAAATTAGTAGATAAAAAGAACAATGAAATTGTGTTTAAAAACGATGATGCCTTGATCCTTAGCCGAAGAAGTATAAAAAAATTAGTTGATTTTATGGAACATCTGAAAAATGAAAATCATTTGGTTCAGTAGTCCTATACGTACAACAAAAAGCCACTTGCCTATTCAGTAAATAGGCAAGTGGCTTTTTTTTAATGGACTGTTTCCTTTTTCAAAGTTAAGATACAGTAAAAACGTTGCTCTTGTTTGTCATACTTTAAATTCAATGCAAGATTCTCATTCTCTTCTACGATTTTTTTGACACTGTATAACCCAATTCCCTTACTACTTTTCTGACTGGTTGTTCCTTTTTGAAACAATTCAGTTAGATTTTTTCCAGTGTTTTTGCTGGGATTACTAAATTCAAAATAAAAACAATCCCACAAATGTTCAACGATGATCGTGATTTCTTTTTTTTCTTTCGCCATCGTTTGATCATAATGAACAAAAGCATTTTCGATAATATTTGTAAATAAGCGAATCATGTCATAGGAATTCATTGAAAGCTTGGGTATGATATGATTGACTTGGATTTTATAAGGTATCCCAAGCTCTTCTGCCCGCTTAACAAATTTGACAAAAACTCCTTGCAACAGTGGATCATAAATTTTTTGTAACTTCATGTGTAAAGCATCGTTGAGTTGCGTTTCAAAAAACTCTTTTTCTTCCCCTACGATGGCCTCTATTTCGTTATGAATTTGTTTATTCTGTACAAGATCTTCCATCACACTAACATAATTTTTATAATCATGACGAAATTCTTCTAGCTTTTGATAATATTCTTCATTTTTTTTCATGCTTTCCAAATAGATCTGATAGTATTCTTCCTTTTTTTCATTCAATAAAATCAAAAGCATAAGTAGTCCATAAAAGGAATTACTAGCAACTAAAATAAAAGAGGTTAAAAGGAAATCCAATGAATCCATCGAAAAAAGCAAATGATACCACAAAAGTGACATGAACATACATATAATCAAAAATGTCGAAAACAGACGATTTTTTTTATATGCGTATAGATAATTACTAATTCGAAACTTTTTATCTAATTCTTTCATTACAATTAGGATTGCCACTAAAAGCAAAATTTCTAGGATCGCATTCGCTAACAAGTCATAATTTTCTAAAAATCGTGGCACTTCAATTGTCAAAAAAACAGAAATACCGATAAAATTTACACAAAAAGTATTTAATAAAAAAACAATAAATAGATTTCTTGTTTCCTGAAAAATATATTTTCCATTATAAAAATAAAGTAAAACCAAAAATACTGGCGTCCATTCAATCAGCCATATATTAAGTAGCGTTAATCCCAAACGAATGAAGCAATCCATAAAAATCCTTTTTTTTGCAAATAAAATGAGACCTATCAGTGCAAAATTAAGATGAACCACTATAATATAAATAATCACTTCCATTAACCCATCCCCCTAAGCAAACCAGTTTATCATTTTCAAACATACCACTTTTTCATTAATTGGTGCCTCCCCTTTTGACAACCAATAACATTACTGTTATAAGATAACATGAATAATAAAAAATACTAGAAAAATCGCAAGCATATTTAGAATATTTGAAAAATTTAATTTTTATTTAACCACCTTAGAGCTTAACTGTAAAACTGAATCTCACGTTACCTTAACCTTCTCGATTAGATGGAAATCCAAGTTTCATTTATTCATCTTTTTTTAGTAGCATAGAACTATCCAAACTATTTCAATCAATGAACAGTCTTCTTTGATCAGCATTTGCACCATCCTTAATAAAACAATACAAAAAAATAAGCCAAAGATAGCTTAAATACAAAAAGTAATTTTGGCTATCTTTGGCTTATTTCGCTAATTTCAATATTAAAAATCTGGATTTCAATCATTTGAATATCCCTGTTAACCAGCTCCACTATATTTTATCAATAAAAGTAACTAAGGGGCATTGACAATTGTCCATTCCACCTGTGATGAATATTCCCCAGCATATCCACCGGGTTGAACATTTAGATAAAAATAGTTTTCTGAATTTTGTAGAATGCTGTAATTCCGGACATTATTATTAGTTGTTACTTCAGTCATAGGAAGTGTGATCGGATGTTCTTTTTCGATGACTTGTGCCGTATCACCATTTTGATAAAAAAGAGTGGCTGGTAATACTTGTTTGTCATCTTTAAACTCTTCAGTTTGTGACACATTAAGTTTCCAATTAATCGGTTTTCCAGTTGTATCTTCTACTAAAAGATTGGCTGCCTGTGTCAAATTTGTTTGAATCGTATGACTAGCAACGGGGATGGACATGAAAGTCAGAAGATCTGGTACGTTTACAAATCTCACAACCCCCGCTTCTTTGATCACCTTAAATGTTTCAATATTTGATTGTTGTTGTTTTTCATTTTTAACATAAACTTCAAATTGATTTTCTCCTGCTGCTAAGTCTGCAAGTGTGAAATTCTTTGAAAAATCAACCATATTTCCAGGTTGTGTATTCGCAATCGAATCTGAATCATTCAGCTTTTTTTCAACACCATTTAACTTATAGTAAATATTGATCCACGAACCACTATCGGCTTTCCACTTGCCACTCAAGGTAAACCCTTGATCCCCCGGGTAAAGAACGAGCGTTTGATTAGCAAGATTATTTGCCAGTTCAATCGTAGGAGGTGAAGCAGGTTTGGTCATTCTTAAGACCGTTGAATCTTGTGCTGACTCACCATTACTTTTTTGAATCATCAAAGTCACATTATTCACTTCTGAAACTGATGGTAGCTGACTCAGGTCAACAGGTACACGAAATGTGCCATCACTCTTGAAGCAAGACAATAGTTCATCAGTGTTCATTATCATCCCATTGATTGTTAAGTAAGCTGTGAGATCGTCCAAAGGACCACTCCATTTACCTGTTAGCGTGATCTGCTCGGAATCTAATTCTAGATTTTTGCTCGTATCATCAAAAGATAAGGCTAACTTTTCTGATTGAAAGCTTGGCATTTCAGCAGATAAAAAATGAGTAAATCCAATATCTTTTTTCATACTATCCCAAACAGATGCACGCAAGACAAATTTATCCTTAGTGACTGCTTTTTCTGTGACTTTGGCACGATAGGTGATCGTCATTGAATCACCCGTTTTTTCCAATAATCGATAAACCGAGTAATTGTCACTATAAGGACCATCAGAGATACCGTCTGAAGCGAGCGGCAATATTTCTGTAATCCGCCCATCATAGGACTTGGAATCTCCAAATTCTGTATGTCCATAAAAGTTATAAGCCGTTATGATGTCATAGGCAACTTCCTTAGATGGAGCCATCAAATTTCCGTTACCTGTTACACCACCATGTTTATAAACAAGTTCGGGTTCTCCTAATAATTCCAACCCTTGCTCTTTATCAGGAAAAACCGTCACTAACGTTGATTGCTTATACTCTTCTTCAAGGTTTGTATCATCTTTTTTTTCTAAAACTGTTGTAACTGTTATCGTATCCCCAATCGCTGTATAATTTGGATTCCCATCTTTTACATAGGTGATTTTAGCATGGATATGTCCACCATAGATGTCAGCTTCTGATTGTCCATCAGGCCATGAATCCGCAACAACTGACTTAGTAGAGAAGGCTAGCTGAAAGAGACTGAACAAAGCAAAATAGGCGACTAGAAATAATAATTTTTTATTCACTCTTTGCTTTTTCATTTCTTTTCTCACCTACCTTTTTGCTGGAACAATTTATAACTTAAGAATGCAATGATCCCTAATAGCAAACTACCTATACCAATGATCATCGGCAAATAAGACACTTCTGCTTTTTCTTCTGTAATTGCTTCATCATTGATTTTTTTGGCATTGTCTGGTTTGATCGTAAATGTTTTTGCTAAATGCCATTTCTTTTGATTATTTTCTGTTGTCGCATCCACTGTTAACGTATAAGTTCCCGGATCGATTTTCTTCTTGTTGACACTGATCGGAAAGTCAAAGTTCGTATTGGGTGCGATCGACATATAATCTTTGTTTGCTGTATACAACACTTTTGATGAACCTTTTTTAGTGATTGTCGCTTCCGTATGAACTTGGCTGATGATCGTTGATGTAGGATTTTGTAAATGTGCAAAAATCGTTGCATACGAATTTTGTAACCCAGTTCTTGCAGAAATCAATTTCAAATCTGGTGAGACAGGTTTACTGTTGTTCCTAAGCTCAACCCCAATAACATAAGCATACTTATTTCGAATCGCTGTTCCAGAAACTTTTTCACTTTGGTTCTCTTTTTTCGTTACATGGATACCTCCTAAAAGAATCCCGTCAAATGATTCTTTTGGCATTTTCAATTGAAAATGAATGTCTTTTGCTTCTCCAGCTGGAATTGTTACTTCCTTTGCATCAGTGGTTAAGCAATCACTGACTTGGTATTTGGCAGAGGTATCCTTTTTAACTGTTCGTTGATTATAATCGATCACACCGTTTGTGTTGGTCGCTGCATTGTTGATCTCTATTTCAAAGACACTTTCTTTTTCTCCGACATTGGATAAATGAATGGATAGGTCGCGCGTTTCATTTGGTGCTTCAGTTAAATCAAAATAAGATACATCTTTATTTGTTTGTTCTTCAGGTATATTTGCACTTACACTATATGCAGATTCAGCTGAATCTGCATATGAGGTAAGCGAATTGACATCAAGGATTCCCCAAACTCCGATGATGCCTGTGACTAAACAAATAAAACGATGATGACGTTTATGCATCATTGTGCATCAATTGGACCTGCAGTAAGGGTCCAAGTAATCGTTGCGGTATACTCTTTTGCTTGAGCAGAACCAGCAGGAACAGTCAATTGAACATTTGTATTGTTTCCTTCTTCTCCTTCAAATACATCTAACCAAGTTCCCTGACCATTCAGACTTTTTGCCGTCATAACTGGTTGAGCTTCATGATTGTTAAAAGTGAAATCAAAAGCATCAGGTTTGCCGCTGATGTTATCAGAAGTCGTTCGAGTATCTCCATTCGCAAATGATAGGATTGCTCCTTTTAATTCAGTGCTGTCAGCTGCTGAAAATTTTGAAGCAGTCGCAGTTAGTGACCAGCCACCAGCTACTCCTCGTTTATCTGTAATTTGAACAAATGGTTTTGCATTTGCTGCGACATAGACTTTTTTATTTTGTGAAATTTCTTGTGTACCAAAACTGATATTGGACACATAGTCAATTGAAAGTGGTCCTTGATCGCCAGTTCCATGATTGTTAGGATCATCTGGATCTACTTCGTCTGGTTTGTCGATTAAATCATCTGGATTATCTGGATTCACTGGTTTATTGGAATGGGTATCATTCCCTTCGAATGTGATCTTTGCTGTTGAAGTTGCTGAATCACTCATTTCTTCTGCATAGATGGTCATACTCATGGTATTAATGGCTAACACACTTAATAATGTAGTTGCTAGAATATTTTTTTTCATGTTTCTTCTCCTTTAGATTAAGCTGGTGCGTCTGTTAATGTCCAAACAAGTGTGGCAGAATAAGTTCCTGCCAAGTTACCAGAAGGTACTTTTAATGAAACAGCTTCTGCTGACATCTGATCTTCCCAAGTCCCTAGACCGGTTGTTGCGGCAGCAAACATAATATTTTGCGCATCTTTATTTACTGTTACCGTTGCCGTTTCAGCTGCCGGAGATTGATTCTCTGTCACCGTTTTTGCTGTCCCTGCTGGCAAGCTTAGTTCAGCCCCAGCTAACGCAACACCATTTTCAGTATAAAATCCTGCTTTTTCACTATCATAGCTAACTTGTAAGTTCCAACCTGCACCATTTCCTCGTAGATCAGATATTTGTGTTTCAACAAATTCATCTGAATTCCCAGCTGTATAGTTTTTTGTTTCACTAGCGATTTTTTGTGTACCGAAGTCAATATTTGAGATATAGTCAATACGTAAAGCACCGGTGTTTCCTGTTGGAATATACGTACCTGGTACATCTGGTGGATCAATTGGATCCGTTGGTTCATCCGTTTCATCTTGTTTCTCTAACCCAACTTTAGCGATACTTGTGCCATGAGTATCATCGGCTATTTCTGCATAAACGGTTGTTGCCTTCGCACTAATAACGAATGTGCTAAATAGTGCGATTGTTAAAACTACTTTTTTCATTTTTTTCCTTCTTTCCTTTTCTCAGTAAGAGGAAACCTCCTGCTGCTGTTACAATGAGTCCACCACAGATCATCAAAGAACTACTCTGCTGATCAATTGTTTTTGGGAGCTTTCTTTGCATCATTCTTTTTGTCTGCCCGTCTTTCTCTTTTGCCAGATCTTCTGATGATGCATTTGAAGGATTTGGTACAAAGCGGATCCCCGCTGTGCTTTGTACAGATTCAGCGTAGACAATCATTGTTCGCGTATATGCCTCAATGGTCAAAAAAATAAGGAACAAAAAGAAAACAATCGTCATCTTTCTCATCCACTTACCCTCACCTTTCTCTTTACAGCAAATGTAACAAAACCTCCTTTTTTTAATCTTCGCTCAATTGGGTAAATCCTATTTTACTTATATTCATTCTAAAAAAAGGCGTTTGAAACCGTTTAACCTTGCAATTTTTGCTTTTTTTGTCTTAAAAGATGAATCGAACGACTGACTGATAACAAATCGGTGTGATAGATCAAATTTCAAAATTGTTGTAGAGACAGTCAAATAAATACTTTGCTAACAATAGTTGGCTGTTTCTAACAATCTCAAAGAATATTCCACCACATTTTTCAAGCCATTAAGCATTCGTTTCACTATTTATTATGTAGACACTTAACTACGCTTCTGTCCTTAACGAAGACTCTTACAGCAATAAAAATTGACCGTAATTAAGAAGAAAGAAAAAAATCAATGGTGAACGTTTCACCCAAATCTATTGACAGAAAATTCAATTTTTTACTTTTTTTGTCTTGACACTGTCCATCATTGCTTCTATAATGAACAAAAATCATTGATAGAGAGAGTAACGAATAATAAGCATTTTAGAGAGCGATTGGTTGGTGGAAAATCGTAGGTCTGTTATTTGTGAAAGTAACTCTGGAGATGCACAAGTGACGTTAGAAGTTTGTGCCGGCGATCCCCGTTATCGGATAATGCGCTTCACTATTGGTGAGTCGCTAAGAGATTGTTTATTCATAAACAAAAAAAACGGTGGTACCGCAATGTCAATTGCCCGTTGGAATAATTATTCCAACGGGCTTTTTGTGTTTTTCACCAAAGAAAGGAAAAGATATATGCAAATTTTTAGACAAAGACGAGTCAGACGTTTAGCTTCATTTCATTTATGTTAACTAAACGATTAAGGAGTTATTTATGATGGAAAAATTATCAACAAAGAAATTATTTTTATTAGCTTCACTCATTTTCGGAATGCTTTTTGGAGCAGGTAACCTTATTTTCCCTGCTCATTTAGGTCAACTTGCAGGTAGTCATTGGTTATCTGCTGGGATTGGTTTTTTGATCTCCTCTACTTTATTACCTTTAGCTGCACTGATTGCCTTAAGTAAAACACGCTCAAGCGGGTTGTACGATTTTGCTAAACCAGTGGCTGCGTGGTATGGTACCTTATTTCTTATTATGAACCATATGGCCTTAGGACCTTTATTCGCCACTCCCAGAACTGCTGCATTAGGATATCAATTTAGTTTAGGAATGATTTTACCAGAAAAGTATACAACGATTGGCTTATTTATCTTTTCGGTTATTTTCTTTGGCTTAGCCTATTATTTATCAACTCGTGAATCAAATTTATTAAAAATCATTGGAAAATATTTAAACCCATTATTTTTAATTTTACTATTCGCTGTGTTTATCGTCGCTTTGATTCTTCCCTTAGGACCATTGGATGCCAAGCCTGTACTGGATTACCAACAAGCAGCAACTACCAACGGCTTTATCGAAGGATATAATACAATGGACGCATTAGCCTCATTAGCTTTTGGAATTACGATCATTCGTGCGCTTCAAGGAATGGGGATTCATGATGAAGACCAGATTGCTAAAAATACTGTAAAATCTGGTCTATTAACGATGGTTTTATGTGGTGGTATCTATTTGGGGATTATTGCATTAGGTACGATGTCTTTAAATCGCTTTGGTATCTCCGAAAACGGAGGGATTGCATTAACTCAAATCGTTCAATCCTATTTTGGTAAAGTGGGATTGATTTTTATGGCCTTGATGACGCTATTAGCAGTTTTCACTTCTGCGATGGGATTGATTGCCTCATTTGCCCAAGATTTCTCTGTCCGCTTCCCTAAGATCGGCTATAAAGGATGGCTTCGAATCACTACATTACTTTCTTTTATTACCGCAAACTTTGGACTTGACACCATTATTGCTTGGACCATGCCATTTTTAATGATTCTTTATCCTCTTTCCATGGCAATGATCATCCCAGCACTTTGCTCTGCCTTTTTCCAAAATCGCAGAATCGTTTATCAATTGACGACAATCTTTACAGCCATACCTGCTTTATTTGATGGTATCAAAGCATTACCTATTCAAAATCATTTGACAACAAATTTAACCAATTGGTATGTTCATACGATTCCATTTGCTTCCAGTGGTGTTGGTTTTATTCTGCCAGCAATCAGTGGCTTTATCATAGGCGTACTGTATTGTTTAATTTTTAAACAAAGAACTGAGTTAGACCCTTCTCTATCTAATTGAGTCTTGTAACGGACAAAGAGAAGTTTTACCGAAATATGGCGCTTCATTTGATAATTTGAGTGAAGCCAGAAGAAAGAAGCAAAAAAGAACAATGTTGATTATCTTTTGATAAACGCATTGTTCTTTTGCTAGTTTTCATTGATTGACCTGATCTTGTAAGAGAATTTGATTGTTGATCAAATCTGAGATAAACTCTGTGATATATTTTTCTTTTTCTTCATTAGAATAGTCACCAGAATCAGCAAATCGTATTAATACTTTTTCTTTTACATGACTAAGTGCTACATTTGTTTTTAATAATTCAAATATATAGATCGATACTTCATTATCTAAAAGATAGATTTCATCATTCAAGGAAAGATAGAGGTCGTTCCCTAATTTCTCATAGGCCAATTCGCCGTTCAGTCTCATCTAATCACGCTCCTTCAGGTCATTTCTGTCTGTTTCCAGATACGATACATTTGATTTTTTATTAACTCTTGCAATAATTGACATTCAGAGCGATCCACTCCATGAATATCATTGGTATGATAATAATGTTGCGCACGACAACCACCACCGCATAAATAGCGAAAAGAACAAGTTTGACAACCAGATAAATGATGGATATTTTGAGATTCAAGCAATTCTATTTTTTTATGGTTATAAATATCAGCTAATTTGTTTTTTCTGATATTACCTAATTTATAGTCATCTGTCTCCAATAATTTACATGCAAAAATATCCCCAACTGGATTGATAACGAACTCTCCCAAGCCCAAACCACAAGACTCTTTAATTGTAAATGGCTTTAAAAATGCAGATCGTTGAGCACTTTTTTCTTTGCACTCGATTTCTTTTCTTTCTTCAAAAGATAATGAAATATCTGCCATACTACCTCTTCCTAATTCGCTAAATCCACCTAATTTATAGGAGATTCCATTCTCTTTAAAAAACTCAATCGTTTGATCAACTGATTTTAAGTTATAGTTGGTAACGGTTGCATTAACGTAAATATTATGGAAACCGATATCTAAAAGATTACGGATACCTCTCATTGCTATTTCATAACAACCTCTACCACGGTTCTTGTCATTTTCTTCTTTATCAATCGAATCCAAGCTGATGGTCATTGATTCGCATCGATCTGCCAAGAATTGTGCATTCCTTTTTTTTCCAATCAAGGTTCCATTAGTGATCAAACCAACCGATAAGCCTAGTTGATAAGCATAATCGATATATTTTAAAGAATCATGATTCAGTCCTATTTCTCCACCAGTAAAAATGACTTTTTTTACACCACAGTCTTTTAATTGATCTAATAGTTGGAACCATTCAATTAAAGACAATTGATCCGGATAGTTCTTGGTCATATCTGCTTCTGCGTAACAATACACACATTTTAAATTACATTGATGTGTCAACGCCAAATAAGCGGTTTCAGGAATGGTGACTTCATTTTTTTTTACTTTTAATGGCTCGTCTAATAGAAGCTGAAAGATTTTTAGTTTTTTTTGCGTAGACTCGGATAACGCTGAATACTTTCGTAGCTTCACCAACTCTAACTCTTCTTTAGAAATCACTAGCCAGCTGCTTCTTAGAACATTATGGAGAATCATTTCATCAAGAAAAGGATACGCGTATAAATTTTCCTTGATTTTCATAGATCACTCACCTCTTTTATTAGCATCACAAACGAATAATAACATTTTGACTATATTAAATAGGAAAATAAAGTCGCCTTTTTAACAGGGGAGTTTTGTAGGGCAACTTTATTTTCCAATTAAAAATGGACATCGGAAGACTAGATTAAGAACCGTTACCAATCAATAACCCACAAGAACATGGGGACAAAACATTGCCAGAGATTTTTTTTAGTACAGGTTTCGTAAACATAACAAGTCTCCTTTCTGAACTTTTAGGAAAAATCACGATAATATTCATTTTTTTTCCTAAATATAGTATAAACTTTGAATGAAAATATTGTCAATGACGGTTCGAGAGAAAAATTATTAAAACCTTAGTTATAAAATAAAAAAAATTAAACAATTTATGCGTTTCTTTTATATAACGCTAAAATTTCTAAGACATGTTGATTTGTTCTTCTGACTTATTTGATTGGATTCATTACTATCTATAAGTAAATTTGTTTTTATTTTATTTCATCACCTCAAATTTCCATAGTGATCATAAATTTTTATTAAGTTATTTTAAATAACGATTTTTTAAGTTTAAATTTGAAAAACACTGCTTTATCTGTTTATTTTATTCTAAACATAACGATTATTTAACGAACAAATCTATTTTTTTCATAAGAATTTTAGTATAATTACAATCTATAAAGTATATTTAATTCCTCATCAATCTGAAACTAACTTTTGGGTCATAAGGACTTTATTTTAATTCGATACCACGGTGTTTAAATAGTGGTTTAATTTTTAGGAGGGATATATTGAAAGGTTATTATTCAGTACAAGAATTAGCCGACCAACTTGGTGTGACAACTCGTTCAATTCGAAACTATCTGCACGAAGGGAAATTAAAGGGAACAAAAGTTGGAGGAAAATGGAAGTTTTCTGAACAAAATTTGTTTGATTTCCTTTACGGTGACAAGGAAAATCTAATAATCCAAAAAGATTATCAAGTGACGCTTGATGTCCCTGTCACATTAAAATTATCTCTTGTAACAGATGATTTTCACGAAATGGATGCCTTTAAAGAGCAACTTTTTAACTATCATTCAGAGGTTTATGCTAATAAAAAGGATCGATTGATCCAATACACGCATTTCAAAGAAAATGAATATGATATTTTAATTGGTGGTAACTTTAATTATGTCACTAATTTCGGGTCATGGATCTATGAACAACTACAAAAACAAACATCCATTTCACTAAAAAAGAATTAGTTTTTTATTTTGAAAGAGAGACTGTGAAAGAAACGATCTGCTCTGATGACAATAAGCCTGAATTTTTTGAAACAGCTTCCCATGTTTCAAAAAATTCAGGCTTATTTCAAGAACTGGATGCATAAGCACCGTGCATAAGAGATTGCGAAAAGAGCGTTTGACCTGAATACTCACCAAGTAAAAACTAAGACGAATAAACGTAGGAGCAATCAAGATAAAAATCTCGAAACAGCTCCCCATGTTTTGTGGATTTTTGTCTTATTGGCAAAGGTCAGCTCTTTAGATGTCGTTTACTTGTTTTTTAGATTCTAAATTTATTATTTTTCCTATTTCTTATTTCTATAATAATGGTAAGTAGCTTTAACCCTTACCACCTTGAAAGGATGGATATAGTTTCATGCCACCATCTACAAATAAAGTAATTCCTGTCACATAACTGGATTCATTAGAAGCGAGCCAAGCAGCAGCAGCGGCGACTTCCTCGGGTTTACCCACTCGTTCCATTGGTATCATGCTTTCTAGAATTTCTTTTTCTTTTGGATCTTCAAATTTTTCTGCATTAATCGGAGTTTTGATCGCCCCTGGTCCAATACTGTTGATTCGAATATTTTCTGGTGCGTACTCCATGGCTACTGTTTCTGTAAACAGTTTGACACCGCCTTTTGATGCTGCGTAATGAGCAAATGTCGGCCAAGGGATTTGTTCGTGAACGGAGGACATATTGATAATATTACCTTTGATCTGATGAGTTTTAAAATAACTCAACGCTGTTTTTGTCCCTAAAAATACGCCTGTTAGGTTCACCTTTAACACTTTCTCCCAATCTTCTAATTCCAGCTCATGGGTTGGTTTTTGCGTTTCCATACCAGCATTATTGACCCAGATATCTAAACTTCCGAATGTTTCGATTGCTGCTTTGAGCAGACGATCCATCCCTTCTTCTGTACTGACATCCGCTTCGACAGCTACTGCTTTGCCACCATTTTTTTCGATCTCGGCTACTGCTTCTTGTGCCCCTTCTTCATCCGAATGATAGTTGACAACCACACACATTTTTTCTTTACCAAAGCGTTCACAGATTGCTTTACCGATCCCTTTTGATCCTCCAGTTACTACTGCCACCTTATTTGTTAGATCTTTATACATATACTTTCCACCCTTCTTTTTCACCTACTGCATACTTCCTGTATTAAGTGTACAATAGCACCCTGTCTTTTAGGCAAACGATACGCTTATTCGATCGATTTACTTTTTTCTATAATAAAAGAGTCAGCAAGCTACTTGCTGACTCGAATGATTTCACCAAAAAAGGCTTTTTTATTGTCTTCAGTTAAATTCAATACTTTTATTTAAAATAGTCCGCTGTCGCTTTTTCGTCTGCTTTCAGTTGTTCAATCAATGATTCAACGTTTGGAAATTTCACTTGGTTTCTCAAAAAATGATGCCAACGGACTTTTACATGCTCTCCATAGATATCTTGAGCAAAATTTAAAATATATAATTCAACGGTAAGTTCACGATCATCACCAAAGGTATCATTATGACCGATTGATCCCATTGCTTGATACCACGTTTCACCAACTTTGATCTCTGAAACATAGACACCTTCTTTTGGAAGATGAACAGTACTTTTAACTTTGATGTTAGCTGTTGGGAATCCTAGCAGGCGACCACGAGCATCGCCATGGACTACCACCCCTTCGACCTCGTAAGCAGCCCCCAATAAACGTGTTACTTCATTTATTTCTCCTGCGTTTAATAATTCACGTATCCGTGTCGAACTAATCTTCTCGCCACTGTCTTCTTCTTTTGGTACAGTGATGATTTCAAATCGATTCTTTGCATAACTTGGTAAGTGCGCTACATCTGCAATTTCTTTAGGTCCGTAAGTATAGTCAAAACCAGAAACAGCATATTTTGCATGAAGTCCTACGATATATTGATCGACAAATTCTTGTGGAGCTAAATGAGCAAACGATGACGTAAAATCGATTTCGTATAAATAATCAACACCTAATAAGGCCATTTTTTCTTCTTTTTGTTCCAGCGTAGTCAAATATTTTACTTGACTTGGATTTATTTTTTTGAAGACGATTGAAGGATGTTGGTTGAAAGTCATCAAAGCTAATTTCAATCCTTCTTTTTTGGCAATTTCTTTTCCCCGATTGATAACACGTTGATGGCCTAGATGTACCCCGTCAAAAAAGCCTAAAACAAGTACAACGTCTTCTGGTGGGATCTGATCTGCTTGATAAGGATGTCTAATTTTGATAATTTTCATTTTTATACCTCATTCCTCAACACTTTGCTTGGTTTTAATTTATTTTTTTCTTTTGGATTTGGCTGGTAAATACTTACTACTTTGTCTTGGTAAAAAAGTGCGATCTCTTCTGTCGGCATTTCTGCTAAGTTAAATACCTGATAATCTAAGCGCATACCATTTTTAACTTTTTCCCAAACACGATCACTAATGTCTACTCTCTTAAAACGAGCGACACCAGCTTCTAGTGGCAATAAATGTTCTTCAAAGGTTCCTGCAAGCATATAATCTGCTACTTGCTGTAAAGTGATTGCTTGCTCCTTCTTCATTCCTCCACTAGCTGTTCGAGTTAGATCGGACATGTGAGCAGGATAGCCTAATTTTTTCCCAGTATCAACAGCAAGCGTTCGTACATAAGTCCCTTTTCCGCACACTACCTCAAAACGCCAAGATAGCAACCCCTTCTCTTGGTCCCAATGCACGTCACTTGTTCTTTCAAAACGTTCAATCTGCGCTTTACGCACGGGACGTGTAACTGTTTCATTGTTTCTGGCATACTCATAAAGACGTTTGCCGTTCACTTTGACAGCTGAATACATCGGTGGTATCTGAGTGATTTCCCCGATAAAACTTTTCATTGTTTCATCAATTTCTTCATCACTGATTAATCGATCAACTGTTTTACTTTCGACGACCTCACCAGATTTGTCTTCTGTCGTTGTACTAAATCCTAATGTAATCTCTCCTTGGTATACTTTTCCTGCATCGCTTAAATATTCGATAACTTTAGTCGCTTTTCCAAGGCAAATCGGTAACACACCATCAACATCAGGGTCTAACGTACCACCATGACCAATTTTTTTCATATGTAAGATTTTTCTTAATTTAAATACACAATCATGACTTGTCATGCCACGTTCTTTCCACAAAGGTAATAATCCGTCCATGTTTTTTCTCCCTATCCAATAAAATATCAACTTTGTCATTATAACACATCCCACAATAATGTGACGATTTTACCTTTTTTCGCTACGTTTTTATTATTTGGCAACAAACTTGTAATAAAACTTCACAAACCTGTAAATACAATTCATGTTATTCTCTTAGACAAAGGCAAGCTTGAATCCTTCATTTGCAGCCTTTGATTAAAACGAGTCGCAGCTTTTAAGGAATAAATGATCCTAGTCTTCCCCAAAACAAAAAACTGAGGATCATATACGAATCTCGAAAAGAGTCTGAAGTATAAATCTAACTCTTAATAAACGGTGTCCAAGAAGCCACTTCTTAAAAATAAGAGAGAATTTTTCAAAATAAGAAAAGCTATTTTAAAAGATTCTCTCTTATTCGTTTGGAGTTGACCGCTTCTTTCACAACCTGTTCGAGACACGTACAAATTGCTCATTTTTTTCTCATGTATTCTGTACAGTAAAATTATGGTACTGTGCGTTTGTCATTTTAAACTACTTGCATTGTGTAGTTTGAACTTTTTTTCTAAAAAATTGGATGATGGTGTAACTGCGGTATCTCTTCTTTATAAAAAGCTAAAACTAAAAAACTACTAAAAAAGAGCTATAACCCCACTTCTTAAGGTTTATAGCTCTTTTTGTTTTAATCTTTATTTAAATTACGAAGCAACTCATCAATGTGGTTACCATACCCCACTGACTCATCTAATTCAAAAGTTAATTCAGGCGTTTTATAGATGCTTAAGTTGTGTCCTAATTCACGGCGAATCAGTCCACTTGCTTTTGCTAGGCCTTCCTGTGCTTTTTTCTTATCTGAAGCTAAGTCAGATAAAATACTATAATAGATGGTTGCTTGTTGTAGATCTCCCGTAACGTGGACATCAGTGATTGTCACGTTTTCTACACGAGGATCACGAACTTTTTTGCGTAAAATATCATTTACTTCTTTTAAAATTTCTTGACCGACTCGGCGGTCTCGATAGTTTGCCATATTGAGCGGCCTCCTAAAATTAATTTGTTTTGATTTCTTCCATAATGAAGCCTTCGATGACGTCATCGACTTTGATGTCATTGAATTTTTCGATCATTGCACCACATTCATAACCCATTTTAACTTCTTTTACATCGTCTTTGAAACGTTTCAAGCTAGCTAGTTGTCCTTCGTAAATGACGATACCATCACGGATCACGCGAACGCCACTATCACGTCGAATGTATCCTTCTGTGACATAAGCCCCAGCGATCGTTCCAACTTTTGATACTTTGAATGTTTCTCGAACGATCATTTGACCAGTGATTTTTTCTTCAAACTCTGGATCTAGCATCCCTTTCATCGCTGTTTCGATTTCTTCGATTGCTTTATAAATGATTCGGTGTAAACGAATGTCCACTTCTTCATTATCCGCTTGAATTTTAGCTTGTGGTGTAGGACGAACATTGAACCCAATGATGATCGCATTACTTGCTGCTGCAAGGGTTACATCACTTTCATTGATGGCACCAACTGCAGAATGGACGATTTTCACACGTACGCCTTCTACATCGATCTTTTGCAATGAAGCAGCCAATGCTTCTGCAGAACCTTGTACATCAGCTTTAATGATAACATTTACTTCTTTTAATTCGCCTTCTTTTAAGCTTTCAAACAAGTTGTCCAATGTTACCCGACTAGTGATCGCACGATGTTCTAACAACGCACGTTTGGCACGTTCTTCACCGGCTGCACGAGCAGTTTTTTCATCTTCAAAGACAACAAAGCGGTCACCTGCTTGTGGCACATCGTTTAACCCAGTGATCTCAACTGGTGTTGCTGGTCCAGCAGATTTTTCACGACGACCTAAGTCGTTGACCATCACACGCACACGTCCATAGGTATTTCCTACTACAATTGGGTCTCCTACGTTTAAAGTCCCTTGTTGAACAAGTAATGTTGTAACAGGTCCTTTTCCTTTGTCTAGACGTGCTTCAATTACTGTACCAATTGCTCGTTGTTTAGGATCTGCTTTTAGATCCTCTACTTCCGCAACCAGCAAGATCATTTCTAGCAATTCGTCAATATTTTGACCAAATTTAGCAGAGATTTCAACGAAAATCGTTTCTCCACCCCAAGCTTCTGGAATCAATTCATATTCACTTAATTCTTGCATCACGTGTTGAGGATTTGCCCCTGGTTTATCAATCTTATTAACAGCAACGATAATTGGTACGCCAGCTGCTTTCGCATGGTTGATTGCTTCGACTGTTTGTGGCATAACACCGTCATCTGCTGCTACAACTAAGATCGTGATATCAGTGATACTTGCTCCTCGCGCACGCATACTTGTAAATGCAGCATGCCCAGGTGTGTCTAAGAATGTGATTGGTTTGCCATCGATATCGATTTGGTAGGCACCGATATGTTGTGTAATCCCACCAGCTTCGCCACTTGTTACTCGTGAATGACGTAATGTATCAAGTAATGTTGTTTTCCCGTGGTCGACGTGTCCCATGATTGTTACAACTGGTGGACGAGAAACCAATGTATCAGGATTTAATTCTTCTGGTTCAAAGAATTTGTCGATATCTGCGATATCTACTTGGATTTTTTCTTGTGGTTCCATCCCATAATCTGTTGCTAAGAGTTCAATCGTATCTTTATCTAGTGCTTGGTTTTGGTTGACCATTACGCCAAGCATAAATAATTTTTTGATGATCTCTGCTGGTTCACGATGGATTTTCTTTGCAATATCCGCAACGTTCATGCCTTCAGTATACTCTAATACTTCTGGTAACTCACGGAATTTACGTGGTGGTACAGCAGGTTTATTGGAAGTTTGTTGTTTTCCTTTTTTCCCTTTTTTGTTAAAACGATTGCGGTTGTTATTGTTAAATTTACCACGATTATTATTGTTGTTACGGTTTTGGTTACCACCTTGGTTTGATCCTTGGCGATTTTGGTTTCCGCCTTGTGTTGATCCTTGGCGGTTTTGATTGCCACTTTGTGTTGCTCCTTGACGGTTTTGGTTATTTCCGCCTCCATTATTACTTCGGTTTTGGTTTGTTGATTGGTTTTTTCCTTGATTCACTTGACCGCTCCCTTGACCGCGATCTTGATAGTTGCGGTTATTTTTTTGTTGTTTCGTTTTTGTTTCTTGTTTCTTTTGTTCATTCGGCTGGTTTGTGGCTGGCTTTTGGCTGGCTTGCTGTGCTGGTTTTTCATTCGTCTGTGGTTTTTTGAACGCTTGTTGCAACTTCTTTTCATCACCAGTTGTGATTGCTCCCATGTGATTCTTCACATTAATCCCAAGTTGCTGCGCCTTTTCCACAACGTCTTTACTAGGCTGATTTAATTCTTTTGCTAGTTCATAAATTCGTTTGTTGCTCATGCAATCACCTTCCTAACCTTCAATTAGCTCCTTGGTTTTCTTCGCAAAACCGTTATCTACGATTCCAAATACTTTGCGAGGCTTCCCAATCATCTGCGTGATTTCAGCTTCGGAAAATAGTTCAAAGCAAGGAACTTCATAATATGAACTCTTATCTTTCACTTTTTTCTTCGTATTCTCACTCGCATCATTTGCTACAAACACGATCTTTGCTTTCTGTTTACGAATGTCTGCAATGGTCAACTCCTCGCCGGTAATCAACTTACCAGCGCGCATCGCTAACCCAATGAGATTCATGGCTTTTTGCCGATTTCCTTCATTCATTTACCGAATAGCTCTTTTCGTGCTTTTTGATGGGTTACATAATCGAGTAACTCTTGGTAGAATTCATCTGTCAAAGTCGTTTCTAACGCCCGATCAAGAATCTTCTTATCCCAAGCTTGTTGTACTTCAGCTGGCTCAAGTGAGACATACGCACCACGGCCTGGCATTTTCCCAGTGGGATCAATCGATACTTCCCCTTCTTTGGAACGGGTAATTCGAATCATCTCTTTTTTGGGTTTCATTTCACCTGAAACCACAGATTTGCGTAAAGGAATCTTCCTTTGTTTCATCTCTTCGCCTCCTAAGCTAATTGTTAAGCATCTTGATCCGTATTTTCAACTGTTTCATCGTTGAAAGCAATCGTTTCATATTCATCATCTGTATAATCAGATTGAACGATCGCTTCATCATGAGCGACTTCTTCAGAAGCTACTTCTTGATCTTGCGCTTGTTTTTCATAATATTCAGCCATATCTGATTCTGACTTGATATCGATTTTGTGATTTGTTAGTTTGGCAGCCAAACGTGCATTTTGTCCACGTTTACCAATCGCTAAGGATAATTGGTAATCTGGAACGACAACGGTACAAGCTTTAGGATTTTCTTCATCAAAAATCACATCGATCACTTGCGCTGGATTCAGAGCATTCGTGATAAATACCGCTGGATCTTCGTTCCACTCAACGATATCCATGTTTTCACCCTTTAATTCATTCACGATCGCTTGCACACGCTGGCCTTTTGGTCCAACACAAGTTCCAACTGCATCAATATTTTCATCATTTGAACGAACGGCTACTTTTGAGCGATCGCCCGCTTCTCTAGCAATGCTTACGATTTCAACGATCCCATCGTAAACTTCTGGCACTTCTTGTTCGAATAAACGGCGTAATAGATCTGGATGGCTACGGCTAACGAAGACTTGTGGACCTTTTGACGTATTTTCTACACGAGAAACGTACACTTTGATACGATCATGCGGTTGATAAAATTCATTAGGCATTTGATCTTGTTTCGATAAAACAGCTTCGATCTTTCCAAGATTTACATAGATATATCGTTTATCTTGACGTTCAACGATACCTTGCATAATGTCTTTTTCATAAGCGCTGAACTCATTGTAAATGATGGTTCTTTCTGCTTCTCTGACACGTTGTAAAATAACTTGTTTTGCTGTTTGTGCAGCAATTCGTCCAAAGTCTTTTGGTGTCACTTCAAAACGGATGGTATCACCAATCTCATATGCCGGATTAATCAAAAGCGCATCTTTTAATGATACTTCTAATTGTGAATCCATTACTTCTTCAGTAACTTCTTTCACAGCATAGACGTGAATTTTCCCTTTCTTTTGATCAAATTCAACTTCAACATTTTGAGCTTGACCATAATGGCGTTTGTATGCAGAAACTAAAGCAGCTTCTAAAGCGTCGATCACGATTTCTTTTGAAATCCCTTTTTCAGCTTCTAATGCATCTAATGCGTTTAGCATTTCTTTACTCATTTTTCTGTTTCCTCTCCGTGATTAAAATTGGATCGCTAAGCGAGCTTTGGCAATATTTTTTCGGTCAAGAATTAATTCTTTTTCCCGTGTTTTTATGCGTATTTTCAATATCAGCTGTTCAGCATCAACTGATTGGAGAAATCCTTCATATTGTTTTTCTCCATCAACTGGTTGATAAAGAGAAACATGAATATATTCTCCAAGCGCTTTTTCGTAATCTTTCTCTTTTTTTAATGGGCGTTCTGCCCCTGGAGATGATACCTCTAGAAAATAAGCTTGTGGGATAGGATCTGGATCTGCTGCATCAAGTTTTTCGCTAAGTTTTTCGCTAACCCATGCACATTCTTCGATATCGATTCCGCCATCTTTGTCAATGAATACTCGTAAGAACCAACTTTTGCCTTCCTTCACAAATTCTACTTCGACAAGTTCAAAATTTTGTTCCTCTAAAATCGGAGTCACCATTGCTGTGACTGTTTCAACGACGCTACTCAAAAAGTTCGCCTCCTTAAAATTGCTTCCGTAATTCCATTAAAAAGAGTGAGCGAAAATTCCGCTCACTCACAGTTAGTATCATTACCTATAAATAACTATACCATATTTCATTTAAAATGACAAGCTTCCACGCTAACCCTTGATTAGAACATATCAAACAAGGAAAGTTGGTTTTCATCTGGAAGGTCTTTCAATACCCCGTTGTCGTTCATATACTCAATCAACGTTTTAGAAACTTTTCCTCGTGTAGCAAGATCTTCTTTTGATAAGAATGGTCCATCTTTTCGTGCTTCAACGATTTGTTTTGCAACGTTTGTTCCTAAACTTGGGACAGCTCTAAATGGTGCGATCAATGTGTCTCCTTCGATCACGAAGTTCACGGCATCTGATTTATATAGATCGATCATGCCAAAATGGAAGCCTCTTTCCAACATTTCATTCGCTAATTCAAGGACGGTCAACTGATTTTTCTCTTTGACTGAGGCATCCAAACCTTTATCTGTGATTTCTTTCATCGCTTGTTTTACCGCATCTTTCCCTTTACACATAGCCACAAGATTAAAATCATCCGCTCGAACTGAGAAATAGGCACAATAGTATAAAATAGGGAAATAGACTTTAAAATAAGCAACTCGTAAGGCCATCAAAACGTAAGCCGCTGCATGGGCTTTTGGGAACATATATTTGATTTTAGAACAAGAATCAATGTACCAATCTGGAACATTGTTTTCTTTCATGGCGGATAGATAGGTTTCTCTTAATTCATCAGGGATCTTGTTCCATAGCCCTTTACGAACGGTTTCCATAATCTTAAAAGCCATCCCACTATCTAATCCAGCATGGATCAAGTAAACCATGATATCATCCCGACAACCAATTACTTCAGCCAAAGTTGCATCCCCGCGTTTGATCAATTCTTCTGCATTGCCTAACCACACATCGGTCCCATGTGATAATCCAGAAATCTGTAAGAGTTCAGCAAAAGTCGTTGGATGTGTTTCTTCCAACATTCCCCGAACAAAGCGTGTCCCAAACTCTGGGATACCTAGTGTCCCTGTTTTAGAATAAATCTGTTCACTGGTAACGTTCAAGACATCTGGACCGGCAAAAATCCTCATTACTTCTGGATCGTCAGTTGGGATCGTTTGTGGATCGATTCCCGATAAATCCTGCAACATACGGATTACTGTCGGATCATCATGTCCCAGAATATCAAGCTTCAGTACATTATCATGGATAGAATGGAAATCAAAATGCGTTGTTTTCCATTCTGAATTTTGATCATCTGCTGGATATTGGATCGGTGTAAAATCATATACGTCCATGTAATCGGGAATAACGATGATCCCCCCTGGATGTTGTCCAGTCGTTCGCTTCACGCCAGTCGCACCTTTGGCTAATCGATCAACTTCAGCACTGCGAAATTGTAAATTATGATCTCGCTCATAACCTTTAACAAAGCCATAAGCTGTTTTATCGGCAACTGTACCGATTGTTCCTGCTCGATAAACATATTCTTCCCCAAACAAAACTTTCGTATAGTTGTGCGCTTCTGCTTGGTAATCACCTGAAAAGTTCAAATCGATATCTGGTACTTTGTCTCCATGGAACCCTAAGAACGTTTCAAAAGGAATATCATGGCCATCTTTATTTAATCGTGCCCCACATTTCGGACATTTTTTTTCAGGCATATCAAACCCCGAACCGTAAGTACCATCTTCAAAGAATTCTGAATACTGGCAATCAGGACAATAATAGTGAGGGGCTAATGGATTTACTTCAGTGATCCCAGTCATTGTCGCAACAAAACTAGAACCAACTGATCCACGTGAACCAACTAAATAACCATCTTCGTTACTTTTATGCACCAGTTTTTGCGCAATCAAATAGATCACAGAAAACCCATTCCCGTTGATCGAATTCAATTCTTTTTCTAATCGTTTTTCAATGATTTCTGGTAATGGATCACCGTACAACTGTTTAGCTCTGGTATAACTCAAATCAGAAATCTCTTCTTCAGATCCAGGAATTTTTGGCGTATACAAATCATCTTTCACCGGAATGACCTCTTCACAAAGGTCAGCAATCTTATTCGTATTGTCCACGACGATTTCTTTCGCTAGGTCTTTTCCTAAAAAGTTAAAAGCAGTCAACATCTCATCTGTTGTTCTAAAATGCACATCAGGCAAACTATGTCGGTTCAACGGATTAGCCCCACCCATTGAATTAATCAAAATCTTCCGATAGATTGCATCTTCTTCATTAAGGTAATGAACATTCCCAGTAGCAACGACGATTTTGTCCAATGACTTTCCGATTTCAACTAGATTTTTGATGATTTCTTCTAAATCATGTTCATTTTTGACTAGTTCTTGCTCAAGCAATGGTGCATAGACCGCTTTTGGCATCACTTCAATATAATCATAAAATTTTGCTCGATTTCTAGCTTCTTCAATTCCTTTTTGCATCATTGCTTCGAAAATCTCACCTTTATCACAAGCAGAGCCAATGAAAAGATTCTCACGTAATTTCTTCAGTTGTGAACGAGGAATACGTGGGACACGTTCAAAATATTCCACATTCGACATCGAGATTAATTTGAATAAATCTTTTAATCCAGCTTGATTTTTCGCTAAGATCGTCACATGAAATGGCCTTGCTCGTTTATACGAATCGCCTTCTCCCACATGAGCATTGAGTTGATCATGGTAGAGCATCTCATGGTTTTCCATTGCTTCTTTAACGAAAATCCATGCTAAATGACCTGTCGCTTCAGCATCGTAAATCGCTCGGTGATGCTGTTCAAGACTGACACCAAATTTTTTAGATAACACACCTAGACCAAATCGTTTAAATTGAGGATACAGATATCTGGCTAATTCCAGCGTATCGATGACTGGATTCGTCGCCTCTGGAATTCCATATTTTGCATAACTTGTATTCAAGAATCCCATATCAAACGCGGCATTATGGGCGACCAGAATCGAATCTTTTGAAAACTCGAGAAACAGACGTAGGACTTCTTCTTCTGATTTAGATCCTCGTACCATTTCATCTGTGATCCCAGTTAGATCAATCGTTGTGCGGGAAAGTGGGTGTCCGGGATCAATAAATTCATCAAAGCTTTCAATGACATTCCCTTTATACATCTTGACCGCAGCTAATTCGATGATCGTATCATAAACAGCAGATAGTCCAGTGGTTTCCACGTCAAATACGACATATGTTCCTTCATTCAAAGAAACATGTTCATCATTGTAAGCAATCGGCACACCATCATCTACAACATTGGCTTCAACCCCATAAAGAATTTTTACGCCTGCTTTTTTACCGGCACTATGCGCTTCAGGAAATGCTTGTGCCCCTCCATGATCCGTGATCGCAATCGCTTTGTGTCCCCATTTTCCAGCTTGAGCCACAAGGTCAGAGATACTATTGGTTGCATCCATCGTACTCATATTACTATGAACATGTAATTCCACTCGTTTCTCATCGTCAGGAGCATAGTCTTTACGAGGTGCATGCTTCACCTCAATGATATCTTGTGCATTCATCACCAGGTCTCGCACAAATGTATCTTCTTGGATACTTCCTCTAACTTTTAACCAGCTTCCTACGCTGATTGCATCAAAGATTTGTTCATCTTTTTCATTATTTGAAAATTTCTTAACAATAAAAGAAGAAGTATAATCGGTGATTTTTAACGTTAGGATCTTACGTTTTGAACGTAGCTCACGCACTTCTTTATCAAATACATAGCCTTCCAAGGTCACACGACGTTCTTCTTCAACGATATTGATCATTGGTATTGTCGGTTCATCTGCTGGAATATTACGACCTAACTGGATCGGTCCATCTAGTACAGGAAGTTGCTCTTTTCTTTCTTTTTTCTTTTGTTCATGGACAATCAAACTTTCCGCAGCTTGCTTCATGAACGCTTCTGCTTGTTCTTGCTTCCGCTCTTCAAACAGTTTTAGCACACGTTCTGCTTGTTCTTCATCAATTTCAGGTTCGATACGAAATTTAGGGAACCCGTAGCTGACAAACAGCGTTTCAACTAAAGGTAGATATTGTTGCTTTAAATAATTAATCGCGCCATTACTATCGACTGGCAAGACAATTTTCTTTTCCTTCAATATAGGGACTTGTGTTTTTAAAACTTGTTGAGCCAACGGCGTATCGCATTGTTGGCTTTCTAAAGCTTGTGCCCAATAATCTTGTAATAATTTTTCATCAAACTGCTGATCATCAGCTTTGATAGTTAATCTGATCTGTGCAATATCTTTAAATGCCAGTGTCAAATTTTGGAGCAATGATCGATAAAGCATGATCGGTAAAATTTGAGTAAAGTGTAGGGTAAACTCCCACAATCTTGATTTGCGGTGAACCACTACACGCTCCATTTCGCCAGCAGAGATTAGTGGATGATTTTTTTCCACTTCTTCTAGTTGGATTTGTTCCAACAATTTTTCAAATAACTCTCGTTTTTCTGACAAAACCATACGCCCTTTCTGACGAGGACAAATCAATGCTATTTCATTTGAACCTCTTCTTCTTTCAGTACTATTTAGTATACCCGTTTTTACATGGATTTACATTAAAAAAACGACAAAGAATTTTCTTTCTCGTTCTAAATCGTTGATTACTTAGCTAAATGAATCCTCACAACGTAAGCTGATTGGTACTCCTTGCTCTTGCAACGTAGTAACATGCAGTTCGCCCCAATCACATAACGCATCTAACACACTACTTAATGTTTGACCATATTCACTTAAGGAATAAACAACTTTTGGTGGAACCTGATGATATGAGGTTCGTACAACAATACCGTCTGCTTCTAATTCACGCAATTGTTGAGTCAACATCTTTTGGCTAAGATTAGGAATTTTTCGTTTTAAGTCGCTGGGACGAAGCTGACTGTGACGCAAGTTGCATAAAATAATCGGTTTCCATTTCCCACCGATAACATCCATCGTGGCTTCTACACCAATATTATACGTTTTTTCAATCATATTTCCCTCCTAAAATCCTTTTACTATCCAATAGTTACTTTTTAGACACTATAGCACAATAAAGTAGGTACTATCTATTAGAGCCTATCTAGTATACATTATATCTATTGAAAATTAAAGGAGGAGTATAGATGATCCATTCATTGAATGATCGAATCATGTTAAATAACCAAATAGAAATTCCAGGGATAGGACTTGGTGTCTTTCAAATCCCTGATACCCAAACTGCTGAAGTAGTCAAAGAAGGCATTGTAAAGGGCTATCGGTTGATTGATACTGCTCAAATATATGATAATGAAATTGGTACAGGAATCGGAATCAAAGAAGGGCTGAAAGCTGCTGGAATTTCTCGAGAAGAACTATTCGTAACCTCCAAAGTCTGGAACGATCATTTAACCTATGACGAAACGATCCAAGCTTTTGAAACCAGTTTAGCACGTCTAGGACTAGACTATCTAGATCTTTATTTAATCCATTGGCCTGGCGAAGATGCATTTTTAGAGTCATGGCGTGCTTTGGAAAAATTATATCAAGCGGGGAAAATCAAAGCGATTGGTGTTAGCAATTTTCAAATCACTCATTTAGATAAATTATTGACACATGCGAATGTCATTCCCGTTCTCAACCAAGTGGAACTACATCCAAAGTTATCTCAAATTGAACTACGCAATTTCTGCGCAAAACATGCAATAAAGATCCAAGCGTGGTCCCCTTTGATGCAAGGGAAACTATTGAATCACCCAACTATAGTAGAGATTGCTGAAGCGCATCATATTACTCCAGCCCAAGTAATCTTACGTTGGGATGTCCAGCAAGACATCTTATTAGTGGTCAAGTCAGTTAAGCCCGAACGAATGAAAAGTAATGCTGACATTTTTGATTTCGTTCTTTCTGAAGATGAAATGACGGTTTTGAATGCACTGAACGAGCATTTTCGGGTAGGACCAAATCCTGATACATTCGATTTTAAATAAAGGAGGAAGATGTAAGATGGAACTAGGTTTATCTCATAAGGTTGCGTTAGTCACTGGCTCAACAAAAGGCATCGGAAAGGCCATTGCGATCGAATTGGCAAAAGAAGGTGCAGATGTCATCATCAACGGTCGTCACGCACCGCTTGTTGATCAAGTGGTCACTGAATTAAAAGAAAAATTCCCCCAAACTAACCCTCAGCGTGCGCCATTTGATTTAGCAGATCCAGAAGCACGGCAAGAACTGTTTACGCAATTTCCTACAGTAGATATTTTGATCAATAATATGGGGATTTTTGAACCGATGGATTATTTAGCTATCACAGATGATATTTGGGAACATTTTTTCCAAGTCAATGTTCTTGCTGGAAATGCATTAGCCAAAAATTATTTACCTAAAATGTTGAAGCAAGATTTTGGTCGTATCCTTTTTATTGCGAGTGAAGAAGCAGTGATGCCTTCAGGTGAAATGGCTCAATACAGTATGACCAAAACGATGAATCTTTCTTTAGCAAAAAGTTTATCCAAATTGACTGTTGGCTCTCAAGTGACCGTCAACACGATCATGCCTGGCTCCACCTTGACAGAGGGCGTTCAAGAAATGTTAACAACAATGTACGCAGACAGCCAATTACCTGAATCTGAATGGGAACAAGATTTTATGAAAAATCATCGTCCACTCTCACAGATCCAACGCTTGATCCGACCAGAAGAAATCGGGCGTTTTGTTGCCTTTGTTTCTAGCCCCTATGCAACTTCTTTTTCTGGCGCTGCCTTGCGACTTGATGGAGGATTGGTGCCAACGATTTATTAAGAACGATTTTGTAACACAAATCAATTTCTTCTTACTAAAGAGCCAGTATGATTTTTCATTCGAACAAATGTGAGAAACAAAAAACGAAGGATACCGAGCCAAAACTTGTCTCAGTCTCATTAGAAAAAAGACAAGCCCAACTATTCGTTAGGCTTGTCTTTTATTTCAAGCAAGAATTTTCTTTCTTGACTGTATTTTATTGATTTAAAAGAATGGGTAACGTATTTGCTAGCTCTTCTTTGCGAACTTCAACCATTTCCCCAGTTTTCTTAATTTTGACTTCAACGATACCATCCACCGCTTTTTTACCTACTGTAATTCTAATTGGACAGCCAATTAAGTCAGAATCTGCAAATTTCACACCTGCACGCTCATTACGATCGTCAACGAGTACTTGATAACCAGCAGCCAACATCGTTTGTTCAACTTCTTCGGTTAAGTTCGTTTGGTTTTCGTCTTTTAGATTCATTTGAACAACATGTAAATCAAAAGGCGCGATTCCTTTAGGCCAGTTAATGCCATTTTCATCTGAATTTTGTTCAACGATTGCTGAAAGCAGACGACTTACACCAATTCCGTAACAACCCATAATGACAAATTTTTCACGTCCATTTTCATCTAATACGGTTGCGCCCATTGATTCACTATAGCGTGTGCCTAATTTAAAGATATGTCCGATTTCGATTCCACGTGTAAATGCCAATACACCATTATTATCAGGTGATGGATCTCCTTCTTGAACAAAGCGAAGGTCTTCATATGAGATCACTTCAAAATCTCGTTCTGGGTTGACATTCACATAATGGAACCCAGTTTCATTCGCTCCAGTAATAGCGTTCGCTAAGTCTTGGACATGACGATCAGCGTAGACTTTTACTTCTTCTGCTACACCGATTGGACCAACAGAGCCGAAATCTGCTCCTAGGTATTTTTGAGCATCTTCTTCTGTTGCTTCTTCTAAGAAATCAACCGCTAAAAAGTTTTTCAGTTTCACATCATTGACATCGTGGTCCCCACGTACTAATACCAATACTGGGTTTTCGTCTGCCATAAATAAAACAGATTTAATGATTTTTTGTGGTTCAGTTTCAAAGAAGTTCGCTACTTCTTCAATCGTTTTTACATCTGGTGTCGCAATTTTTTCTAATTCAAGTTGTATTTCATGTGATTTTTTAGGGACATAATAACTTGTCGCCATTTCTAAGTTAGCGGCATAATCGCTTTCTGTTGAGTAACAGATCGTATCTTCACCGATTTCTGAGATCGCCATGAATTCTTTTGAATCTTTACCACCCATTGCACCACCATCACCAATGATTGCTCGGAAATCTAACCCACAACGTTTGAAAATCTCAGTATATGCTTTTTCATAATCTTTATACGCTTCATCTAAACTTTCTTCTGATGAATGGAAAGAGTAAGCATCTTTCATAATAAATTCTCTGCCACGTAATAACCCAAACCGTGGACGTTTTTCATCACGATATTTTGTCTGGATTTGGTAAAGGTTCAACGGCAATTTTTTATAGGAATTGACTTCATTGCGAATCAATTCAGTAAATGTTTCTTCATGAGTTGGACCTAAGATCATTTTGCGATCATTACGATCATTGAGACGATATAAATTTGGGCCGTAAGTTTCATAACGACCAGATTCTTCCCACAATTCCGCAGGTAAGAGAGCTGGCATCAACATTTCGACAGCGCCAATCTTTTCAAATTCTTCACGCATGATCGTTTTTAATTTTTCCAATACACGATTAGCAAGAGGCAAATAAGAATAAATACCAGCTGAAACTTGGCGAATATACCCTGCTCTTAATAAAATTTGATGACTTAGTACTTCTGCATCATTTGGAACTTCTCGTAATGTTGGAATCAACATTTTTGATTGTCTCATTCTATATACTCCTTCATTTCTCATATAATCATTTATCGTTTGTAATTATACCCTATTTATAAACTTTTTCTAGAAAAAGAATCGTTGGATATCATTCCATGTGACTAATACCATTAAAAGCATCAATAAACCGAAGCCTGCTAATGTGATAAAGCCTTCTTTTTCTTGGCTGATTGGTTTTCCACGAATCCCTTCCACGACGTTCAAGACAAGCTTTCCTCCGTCAAGCGCTGGAATTGGTAATAAGTTAACGATTCCCAAATTCATCGAAAGAATGGCCATCAAGCTAATGACCGTTAATATTCCTTGATCTGCAGCTTCTGAAGATAATTGGAACATCATTACAGGACCGCCCAATTTATTTAAACTAAAGTTTGTAAATAATGAGCCTAGTGCTTTAAAAATTTCTAATGAACTACTGAAAGCTTGTTGTGTTCCTCCAATGATTTTGTCAAAAAATCCCGTTTTCATTGGTGCTTTGATTCCTAATTGCCCATATTTTTTTCCATTCGATTCTACCACGCCTGGTGTTACTGAAAGGGTTTGTTTCTGTCCATTGCGCTCGACTTCAACATTGAGTTTTTTCCCAGGATTCTCGGTGATCGTAGCCGTTAGATCTCCCCAAGAATGAATGGCATTACCATTGATCTCCAAGATTTTATCATTTTCTTTTAAACCAGCAGTTTGTGCTGCACCATTAGGTAAGACTTCGCCAATTTGGTTCGTGTTAGTGACTTGAACTCCGCCATGCATAAAAGCAAGCAGAATAAATAACAAAATAGCTAACAAGAAATTATTCATTGGTCCTGCGAAATTCGTCAACATCCGTTGCCATAATTTGGCTGATTGGAACTGCACGTCTTTTGGAGCGATTCGAAGTTCTGTGCCATCGGCTTCAATGATCGAAGCATCATGCGCGACAGAATAAGTCACTTCTTGTTCTTCCTCGCCATTGACATAGCCAGTAATCGTTAATTCTTCTTCAAGATCATAACGAATCAATTCCATCGGGATACTATTTGTAAGCTGTACTTTTTTACTTAAATTGATTTTCTCTACGATACCATCAGAATTTAATAAAAGAGATAACGGCATTCCCGGAGCCATCTCTGTTTCATCGTCCCCGTTTCCTGCCATCCTCACATAACCTCCGATTGGCAATAAACGTAGTGTATAGGTAGTTCCGTCCTTAGCTTGATGCCCATAAATTTTGGGTCCCATACCAATTGCAAACTCTCGAACGAGAATTCCTGATCGTTTCGCAAAGAAGAAGTGTCCAAATTCATGAACAATGACCAAAATGCCAAAAACAATAATAAATGTAATAATTGTTTTCATTTTACATTCTCCTTTACTTTTTTTTAGGTTAAATAAAACATCTTAATTTTACCATATTAATAGCTATTCACCAATAGCCCTAGTTTTTTTAAAGAAAAGAGGTGGCGCTGGAAATAATCAATTTTTAGAAATAAGCCGAATAATCCAAAACTATTTTTCTTCTGGATTATTCGGCTTATTTTCTGAACGAACAACTTCTAAGACACCACGTATTCTTTTTTGAGTAAGATGTGAACATAAAGCTCGCATATTGATTTGAAAAAAGATAATGCTTCATTCCCATACCCATATTTAGTTAACAACTCATTGGCATACTATTAAACTATTGTTATTTATAAATGAGTAGACGATTAGGCAAATGCTCATTCAAGTCTTTGATGATCACTAAATCAATCCAAATAAATGCATGATTGGAAAGACAAAAAGCAAACTATCAAAACGATCTAGTATCCCGCCATGCCCTGGTAAGATATTCCCAGAATCTTTGACATCGTAGTGACGTTTGATCGAAGATTCAACGAGATCACCAAATTGTCCCACGATCGATAAGAGCATCGTTACAAGGAGCATGAAGAACAGCCCATGTCCAAATAATTCTTTGGCTGGATAGAACAAGAAGTACAACAAAGCAACGACTAATGCACTAGCAATACCACCTAATGCTCCTTCGATTGTTTTATTTGGTGAAACATCTGGACTTAACTTATGTTTTCCGTATTGTCTTCCAACCATATAAGCACCGATATCAGTTGCCCAAACGACAAATAATCCAAAGAGCAAGACTGCCAAACCTTCTGTTCTTGCATTGACGAAATTTTGAAATCCAATACCTACATATAAACTAGTAATTACCGGGAACCCCGCTTCATCAATCGTATAGGTATTCTTTGAAATAACTGATGTCCCTAACAAGATCATGACGATCAAGTAAAAGAGCATAAACGTGCTTGTCTTCTCCGGTAAAAAGAAAAACCAACGTTCTTTTGGTAGAACTAAAATGACTGCTCCAATCGCTGATAATATTCCTTCAAAACTTAACAACGTCAAGCCCTTCATACGGAATAACTCATAGACACCGACGACTGCTAACAAAGCTGCTACAAATTCGATTGTGATTCCACCGATCCATATAATTGGTATAAATAGGACCAGGGCAATAGCAGCTGTGATCACTCGTTGCTTCATGACTGATCTCCTTCTTTCTCTGTTTTCTTCACGCCACCGAAACGACGGTCTCTGTTTTGAAATGCTGCGATTGCTTCTTCTAGATGCGCCCCATCAAAATCAGGCCACAAAGCTTTTGTGAAATACAATTCGCTGTATGCAAGTTGCCAAAGCAAGAAGTTACTAATTCTTTCTTCCCCACTTGTTCGAATAACCAATTCAGGATCCCGCCATTCGGTTGGCAAAAAACCAGTCATGAGATGATCTGCAATCAGTTCTTCATCAATAGCTTCAATCGCAGTTTCTTCATTTTTGACTTCTTCAGCAATTTTTTTGACTGCTGTCACAATCTCTGCTCTGCTTCCATAATTCAAAGCAAAGTTAAGGATCATTCCAGTATTATCTTTTGTTTGCTCAATTGCTCGACGAACAGCATCTTGTGTATGTTCAGGTAATACTTCTTCATAGCCCATGACACGAACCTGAACGTTTTCTTTGACCAATTCTGGAACAAATGTATCAAAAAAATCTACTGGAAGTTGCATCAAAAAACGGACTTCATCTTTTGGTCGTTTCCAATTTTCTGTTGAAAAAGCATAGAGGGTTAAAACTTTCACACCTAAACGAGAAGCTTGTTTGGTTACTTTTTTAACTGTCTCCATCCCTTCTTTATGTCCAGCAACTCGAGGTAAACGTCGATTTTGGGCCCAACGACCATTTCCGTCCATGATGATTGCGATATGCTGAGGAATGGGACCTTCAGCCGCAAAATGAAAATCACTTTTTTCTTGAATATACTTGTTTTTTTGCGGAAAAAAACGTAACATTCTTTTTCCTCCTATACTTAAAAGTTACCACTATCTTTAGTATTATATCAATTTATCACGTGATTTCCTATGCTGGATTACTTTTTTTAGTTATTTCTACGACTTTTTTCTTATTTTTTAACTTTTGCTATAAAAAAAGCCTAGGACAAGAAATCGTCCAAGGCTTTTTAGTAGGTGTAAAAATACATAAACGGCATTGATAAAAGACTGATTCTACCAAGCTTTATGATTAAACTTCCAGTAATTCTTGTTCTTTGTCACTAGCGATTTTATCTACTTCTTTGATGCTTTCATCGGTTAGTTTTTGTACTTCTTTTTCTAATCCACGTAAATCATCTTCTGTGATATCGCCATTTTTTTGTTGTTTTTTGTATTCATCAATTGCATCACGACGAATGTTACGAACAGCGATTTTCGCATTTTCTGCTTCTTTTTTTACATCTTTTGCTAATTCTTTACGACGTTCTTCAGTTAATTGAGGAATAATTAAACGAATGACATTCCCATCATTGGTTGGACTGATTCCAATATCACTTGCCATAATTGCTTTTTCAACATCTTGTAAAATGCTCTTATCAAATGGAGTGATCATTAAAACACGTGCTTCCGGAATTTGGATTGAAGCCATTTGGTTCAAAGGTGTTGGTGCACCATAATAATTAACTGTGATTCGATCAAGTAAACTTGCATTGGCACGTCCTGCACGAATTTGTCCAAGCTCACGTTGTAAATTTTGTGCTGCTTTTTGCATCTTTTCTTTTGCTTCTGTCATAATTGCATCTGCCATTTTTTATTTCCCCCTTACAGTTGTTCCGATATTTTCGCCTAAGATTGCACGACGGATATTTCCATGTTCATTTAAATTAAAGACAAGCAATGGGATGTCATTGTCCATGCTTAGTGAGCTAGCGGTAGAGTCCATTACCTGCAACCCTTTTGCAATCACTTCTAAATGAGTCAATTCTTCAAATTTCACAGCATTTGAATCTAATTTTGGATCAGCTGAATAAACACCATCAACATTGTTTTTAGCCATTAAAATAACATCAGCGCCAATCTCAGCTGCGCGTAATGCTGCAGTGGTGTCTGTTGAAAAGTATGGATTCCCAGTTCCACCTGCAAAAATCACGATTCGGCCTTTTTCTAAATGACGTTCTGCTTTTCTGCGAATATATGGTTCAGCAATTTGTCGCATTTCGATTGATGTTTGGACACGTGTTGGCACACCAACATTTTCCAAAGTATCTTGCAACGCTAAAGCATTCATTACAGTTGCCAGCATCCCCATGTAATCAGCTTGAGCACGTTCCATTCCCATCTGAGCACCGATTTGTCCGCGCCAAATATTGCCGCCGCCTACCACGATAGCCATTTCAACGCCTAATTCGTGTACTTCTTTGATTTCTTGGATGATTTCTTTAATAACAGGCGGTTTAATTCCAAAGCCTTCATTCCCAGCTAAAGCTTCTCCACTTAATTTTAAGACAACACGCTGATATTTCGGTGTGACCATGTTCATTCCTCCAATATTTTCTATTGCTATTTTACCATATTCAGGTAATTTAGCCACTAAAAGTCTAACTATTTGTACCTATGCCTAAAAAAAAGAGCTGTGACATACGTCGCTGCTCCTTTTTAATTCCAAATAAGCATACTATCTAATGTTGATCCAACATTTAAAAAGTGACTCGCAAAATGAATCAACATTAGATAACATATACTCAATTTTCAGAATTATTTTTTCACTTGGTTCATAACTTCTTCAACAAAGTTGTCTTCGCGTTTTTCGATTCCTTCGCCAACTTCAAAGCGTACAAAAGTTTTCACTGTAGCACCTTTAGAAGCAACATATTTTTCAACAGTCATATCAGGATCTTTAACGAATGGTTGGTCAACCAAAGCGATTTCTGCTTTAAATTTCTTCAAGCGTCCTTCTACCATTTTTTCAACGATATTAGCAGGCTTACCTTCGTTTAAAGCTTGTTCTGTAAGAACAGTTTTTTCATGTTCTAATTCAGCTTCAGGAATTTGAGTTTCGTTTACATAGCGAGGATTGATTGCAGCTACGTGCATAGCAACGTCTCTTGCTACAGATTCATCAGTTGTTCCATCTAAAACAGTCAATACAGCGATACGTCCGCCCATGTGTAAGTAACCACCGAAAGCAGCGTTATCTTCTTTTTCAACTACTTCAAAACGACGGAAGCTGATTTTTTCTCCGATTACTTGTGTTGCTTCGATCAAGTCAGATTCGATCGTACCTTTTTCTGTTTTGATCTTCATTGCAGCTTCCATGTCTGCAGGTTTGTTTTCTGCAACAAGTTCAGCGATTTCTTTCACTAGATCTTGGAACATTTCGTTTTTAGAAACAAAGTCTGTTTCTGAGTTAACTTCAACGATTGCTGCAGTATTTCCTTTGATTGCTACTGAAGCTAATCCTTCAGCTGCAATACGATCATTTTTCTTAGCTGCTTTAGCCATTCCTTTTTCACGTAAAAGATCTACTGCTTTTTCCATATCGCCTTCTACTTCAACTAATGCTTTTTTCGCATCCATCATACCTACGCCTGTCATTTCGCGTAGTTCTTTTACCATTTTAGCTGTTACGTCTGCCATTATTGTATCCTCCTATAGTTTCTTTTTAAAAAAAGCTGTTTCAAAGGAGAGTGAGGCTTGTCGCCTAGCCTTTGAAACAGCTCCATCATTTAAAAATTATTCTGCTGAAGTGTTGTCGCCTTCTACAACGTCAACGATTTCTTCGATTGAAGTAGCATTGTTTTCTACTACAAAGTCTTCTTCAACTACTTGGTCTTCCCCTTGGTTACCTTCGATAAATGCATCAGCCATTTTTGAAGTAATCAATTTAACGGCACGAATTGCATCGTCATTTGAAGGGATAACTACGTCGATTTCGTCTGGGTCGCAGTTTGTATCAACCATAGCTACGATTGGGATATTTAATTTATGCGCTTCTTGAACAGCAATGCGCTCTTTACGTGGGTCAACGATGTACATTACATCTGGAATTCTTGGCATATCAGCGATACCACCCAAGAATTTTTCAAGACGTTCACGTTGTTTGTTCAAACCAGCAACTTCTTTTTTAGGTAGAACTTCAAAAGTTCCATCTTCTTCCATTGCATTGATTTGTTTCAAACGGCTGATACGTTTTTGGATTGTATCCCAGTTAGTCAATGTTCCACCTAACCAACGATGGTTTACAAAGTATTGTCCAGCACGTGTTGCTTCATCTTTGATTGCTTCTTGTGCTTGTTTTTTCGTACCTACGAATAAAGCCACGCCGCCTTCTTCTGCAACGCTCTTCATGTAGTCATAAGCTGCATCTACTAACTTAACAGTTTTTTGTAAGTCGATGATGTAGATTCCGTTTCTTTCTGTGAAGATATATTTCTTCATTTTTGGGTTCCAGCGACGAGTTTGGTGACCAAAATGTACGCCGGCTTCTAGTAATTGTTTCATTGAAATTACTGCCATTTTTGTTTCCTCCGATTTGGTTTTTATTTTTCCTCTCCCTGTCTTTTACCTCGCTGACAAACTTTTTCAAGCACCTATCAACGATCCAACAGGAATGTGGATTTATTGATACAAAAAGCATCTTCAAACATTATACAAGTAACCTACCTGTATAGCAATAGCTAAAGAGACATTCTTGCTCAACATTCAATATTTTACCTGACTTGCTAGTAAATATCAAGAGAAATCTCTAGTTGCCTCTGCATTTATTCTCATCTTTTATGCTTTACTCTCTCATTAACAAATGATCATAATTCCTAGAGTTATCTCATAAATCAGAATAATATTGGGCAACTCGATTTTTTTTTGATATGATACATGTGAAATCTTTCGTAAAGGAGAAAGAATATGCGTAAATCTGAGCGACATTTACTTATTAAACAAGTGATCGGGGAATTTACGATCCGTACACAAGAAGAACTCTTGGCCAAACTGGAGGATTATGGTGTGACAGCGACACAAGCTACGATTTCCAGAGATATTCGTGACTTAAAAATCGTAAAAGTACCAGATGAAAATGGCGTTTCCCATTTTGTTCTTTTTCAAGGAAAAAAAGGACTCGAAGCAAAAACAGATGATGAAAAACGGTTAGTCCAAATGATCGAAGACATCGTGTTAAAAGTGGAACGGGTCCATTTTCTGACGGTCGTCCATACCTTACCAGACAACGCACATCTTTTCGCTGCCGTTTTAGACGATATCAAACCACCTCATATCGTCAGTACGATTGCCGGGTTCGATACAACCATTATCATTTCCAAAGATGAAGAAGAAGCAAAATTGGTGGAAGCCTTCTTACATGCTCCCAAAGAAACAACACTTTTTTAAGCCAACTAAATTTAATCAACGCAGCATGAATCAATGAATGGATGATATCTGTCCCAATCACTTCTATATAAAATAAACCGCCCCTCACGAAAGCTACTATTGTAAGTAAGCCTTTCGTAAGGGACGGTTTATTTGTGTACGTTACTTTTCTTACATTTTATCTGGTGCGTGTAAGCCAAGCAAACGTAAATCTTCTTTTAACAAGACTGTTACAGCATAAACTAATGCTAAACGCGCTTCTTTTTGGTCATCTTCAACTAAAATTTTAGTATGTGCATAATATTTATTAAATGCTTGAGCTAACTTGATTGCATGTTTCGCAATAATAGAAGGTTCGTATTTTTCACCTGCTTGTAAAACAGTTTCTGGGTATTTTTGAATCAATTTTACAACTTCCCAGCTGTTTTCATCATTCAAGGCGTATTCTTGATCTGTCGATGGCGTAAAGTCGGCTTTTGCTAACAAGCTGACAGCACGAGCATGTGTATATTGTACATAAGGTCCTGTTTCACCTTCGAAACGGACAACTTCTTCTAAATTAAAGTCAAATGTATTTAGGCGATCGTTTTTTAAATCATGGAAGATAACTGCGCCAACACCGACTTGTTTAGCTACCACATCTTTATTTTCTAAATCAGGATTTTTCTCACTGATCTGTTCTTTAGCAGAGTCAATGGCTTCATTTAGCACTTCTTCAAGTAAAACAATTTTCCCTTTACGTGTTGATAGTTTTTTACCACCTTGAGTAATCAATCCGAATGGGATGTGATGCATATCATCTGACCAATCAAAGCCTAATTCTTTAAGAACAGCTTTCAATTGTTTGAAGTGATAACTTTGTTCGTTTCCGACAACATACAATGATTGTTTAAAATCATAGGTGCGTTTGCGGTAAAGAGCTGCTGCTAAATCACGAGTGATATAAAGTGTTGCACCATCTGATTTCTTGATCAACGCTGGGTTCAAATCATAAGCTGATAAGTCAACGATTTCAGCACCTTTATCTGCTTGCAATAAATGTTTTTCTTCTAAAAGTTCTACGATTTCATCCATTTTATCGTTATAGAAAGCTTCACCATTTAAAGAATCAAAACGAACTTCTAATAGATCGTAGATTTTATTGAACTCTTTCATAGATTCGTCGCGGAACCATTGCCATAATTCAATGGCTTCTTTGTCGCCTTCTTCCAAACGTTTAAACCATGAACGTGCTTCATCATTCAATTCTGGTTCTGTTTCAGCCACTTCATGGAATTGAACATACAGACGCAACAATTCATTGATTGGTTCAGAACGTACTGCTTCTTCTGAACCCCATTTTTTATAAGCCACAATCAGTTTCCCAAACTGTGTGCCCCAATCTCCTAAATGATTGATACGAATCGGGTTGTAGCCTAATTTTTCCATGATAAATCCGATGGAGTTCCCGATAACTGTAGAACGCAAATGCCCCATTGAAATCGGCTTTGCAATATTAGGAGAAGACATATCGATTGGTACGTTTCCGTTATTTCCGATGGAGCTGTCGCCATAATGTTCTTTTTCTTTCACGACAGAAGCCAAAACTTCTTTACTGATCATCGCTTTATTCATAAAGAAGTTTAAGTAAGGACCAACCACTTCGATTTTTTCAAAGTTTGTTGAATCGATTTTTTCTGCTAGGTCAGCTGCAATTTGTTGAGGGGCTTTTCGATAGATTTTCGCTAATGAAAAGGCAGGAAAGGCTACATCCCCATGGTCTGCAGATTTTGGATTTTCTAATAGTTTTTCTACTTGTTCCATTGTAAGATCGTCTTTGACAACGTCATAGATCGCTTTTGATACAATATCTTTGTTATTCATTTACATTCCTCCTATAAATACTTTTGTTTGCTGAAAACAAAAAAATCTCTAGTGATCATAGATAACTATGATCACTAGAGACGAGATATCCCGCGGTACCACTCCAGTTGTCCTATTTGCTAGGACCAGCTTCATCTGATATCGGTTGATAGCCGTCTGTCTTAGACAGAGTTCTCCAAGTGCGCTTCATTGTATCCTCTCGTTTGGCTTTCACCACACCCAAACTCGCTTTGATCAAGTAAATACAATTACTCTCTTGTTCAACAAACTATGAAATTATTATATTAATTGAATTATAGCAGAAAAAAAAACTGCTGGCTAGGGATTTCTTATAAAAAATGTCCAGAAGGTCTAAAGGAGAAGAAATACCAACTGGACACTTTTTAACATAGTTCATTTCCTAAGAAAAAGAATTCTTAGTTATCCGCTACGATGATCGTTCCTTCTTCAGATGCGAGAAGGTTCTCGATATTTTCTAAAGAAGTAATAATCGCTTTAGCTTTTGGTTTTGCCTCAACAAAGGCAATTGCCGCTTCGACTTTTGGCAGCATACTTCCTGGTGCAAATTGATTTTCATCAATGTATTGCTTCATTTCTGAAACTGAAACAGTTTCTAGTTTCTTTTGATCTGGTTTTTGATAATTTACATAAACATTATCTACTCCAGTTAAAACGATCAATAGATCTGCATCGATAATTTCCGCTAATTTTTCAGAAGCAAAATCTTTATCGATGACCGCTTCTCTACCTTCTAAACCAGTTGCCGTTTCCACAACAGGAATTCCACCACCACCAACAGAGACTGTAATCACGCCTTGTTCTACTAGCGTTTCAATCACTCGTGCTTCTTTAATTGAAATTGGTTTAGGAGAAGCCACTACTTTACGCCAGCCACGACCAGCATCTTCTTTAAAGGTTACTGTTGAATCAGCTTTCATTTGTTCATTGGCTTCTTCTTCGGTATAGAATGGTCCTACTGGTTTGCTTGGGTTTTTAAATGATGGATCGTTTTCATCAACGATGACTTGCGTAACAAGTGAAACCACATCTTTATCGATGCCTTTTTCTTTCAATACTTCACCCATTGCATTTTGTAACCAATACCCAATTGATCCTTCTGTCATTGCAACACAAGTATCTAAAGGCATCGCTGGTGTCTTTTCTGAGTCAGCTGCTTGTTGTTGGATCAGCAAATTCCCTACTTGTGGTCCATTCCCGTGAGAAATGATCAACTCATCCCCTTGTTCAATGAATTTTACTAAGTATTTTGCTGTTTCCATCAATGCCTCTTGTTGTGCTTTTGCACTTGCATCTGTTGATAAAATCGCATTACCACCTAATGCGACAACTACTTTACGATTTGCCATATTTGTCTTCCTTTCTCCAGAGAGTTCTGAATTTTCTCAATGACAAAACAAGCCAGCCCATGATGAGGTCCATTAAAGCTGACTCGTTTTGTTCTTGAGATGAATGTGATTAACCGTTACACACGAGGAATAAACAAGTTACCAAGTGTTGCTGCCATGATCGCTTTGATTGAGTGCATGCGGTTTTCTGCTTGGTCGAATTGACGTGCATATTTACTGCGGAAGACTTCATCAGTAACTTCCATCTCAGTAATGCCGAAGCGTTCTTTCATTTGTTCACCATAGATTGTGTTTGTATCATGGAACGCTGGTAAGCAATGTAAGAAAATCAAACGGTCAGTATTATGCGTTTTTTCGATCATTTCCATGTTGATTTGGTAAGGTTTCAACAATTTGATTCGTTCTTCAAATTTATCTTCTTCACCCATTGATACCCAAACATCTGAATAAAGTACGTCAGCACCGTCAACACCTTTGTCCACGTCATCAGTGATCATTAATTGTGCACCAGATTTAGCAGCAAATTCTTCTGCCATTTTGACGATTTCTTCTTCTGGTTGTAATTCTTTTGGTGCTACGATACGCATGTTTGCACCTAAAATAGCCCCAGTCACAAGTAAAGAGTTCGCCATGTTGTTACGTCCGTCACCACAATATGCCACTGTGATTCCTTCAACTGTTCCAAAGTTTTCTTGGATTGTTAAGAAATCTGCGATCATTTGTGTTGGATGCCATTCGTCTGTTAAACCATTCCATACTGGAACACCAGAAAATTCTGCTAGTTCTTCCACCATTTTTTGGCTAAAGCCGCGGAACTCAATTCCGTCAAACATTCGACCTAATACTTTAGCTGTATCTTCTGTTGATTCTTTTTTACCTAATTGGATATCATTGGCACCTAGATATTCAGGATGCGCACCTAAATCGATTGCTGCAGTTGTAAAAGCTGCACGTGTACGAGTAGACGTTTTTTCAAATAAAAGTGCAATGTTTTTACCTTCTAAGTAGTGATGTGGAATGCCACGTTTTTTCAAATCTTTTAAGTGCTCAGAAAAATCGATTAGATATTGTAATTCTTCTTTTGTAAAATCTTTTTCTGCTAATAAACTTCTTCCTTGAAATACTGACTCTTTCATAACTAAAATTCTCCTTTAGGTTGTTTGTTTTTGTTTTAAAGAGGAAATCTAGTGGCAGCTGACAGTTAGACTGCCACTAGCATTCATATTATTTTAAATCTTCACGTACTAATGGTTGGCTCATGCAGCGTGGACCACCACGACCGCGTGACAACTCACTTGAATTGATTTCCAATACTTTGATGCCATAGCTACGTAATAATTCATTGGATACATAGTTACGGTTGTACGTTACGACAACACCTGGTGCGATTGCCAGAGTATTAGAACCATCATTCCATTGTTCACGAGGAGCAACGATCGCATCGCCATTACCAGTTGGGATCAAGACTAAATCATCTAAACCTAACGCAGCTTTTAATGACGCTTGTAAGTCATCAGAATGAGCGATCTTGATGTCATCGCCTGCTTGTTCGATCGTAAAGACATCCATTTTTCCTTCTTTACTTTGGATTGCTGGATGGATCGTGAATTTATCATGATCAACCATGGTAAACACAGTATCTAAATGCATCATTGCTCGATTGTTAGGAATCTTGATTGCTAGGACTTTTTCAAAGCCTGCATGTTTAGCAAATAAATTACGTGCTAATTTTTCGATTGCTTTAGCGCTTGTTCGTTGTGAGATACCTACAGCGACGACTTTGTCACTTAGGATTAATTCATCTCCACCTTCGATGTGATCAGGGTTTTCACGATCTAACCATACTTCAACCCCTTTGTTCGCAAAACGTGGGTGATGTTTCAAGATGTATTCAGTAAACATTGATTCACGACGACGTGCTTCAAATGTCATCATGTTAACAGTCATCCCATTTCCCATTGATGCGGAAGGATCACGTGTAAAGTAAAGGTTTGGCATTGGGTCCATATAGAATGGATAGTCGTCATCTGAAGAAAGATCATACAGACTGTTTGAACGAACTGAAATATCTTTCGTACGGACACCCGCCATAATTTTATCTACCATTTCTTGGGTTTCCATTGATAGAAGGAACTCATGAAGACCATCTCTTACAGCAGAAGATGCAATGTGGGATTCGTCTAACATTTTATTTAAAAATTGTTCTTTGACATTGCCGGCATCAATTGCTTCTGCAGCTAATTTTTCTAGATATAAAGTTTCGACGCCTTCATCTTGCAATGTCTTTGCAAAATAGTCATGCTCTTCTTGTGCGATTGGCAGATATGGAATATCATCAAACAACAGACGGTCCATAATATCTGGTGTTAAATTTTCCACTTCTTGTCCAGGTCGTTTCAATAAAACTGTCTTTAACTTCCCTATCTCAGAGAAAACGTGAATAGGTTTATCCATGTTGTGTTGCCTCCTTCGTTTTGATTACATACATAGAATACCGCCTTTTTGTAACCACTTTCATAATTTCTTCTCATCTAAAACGAGAGCAATTTCACATTATTAGAAGACAATTAAATAAATACACGTTTTTACATTTTTTATTAACTTTTATCACTTTTTTTATACTGAAAACTCTCTCAAAAAAATATTTATTCATTAAAAAATTATTTTTGAATATTTTCTTTTTCGATATTTCACAAGGTTGATAGCGCTTGCTTTATGTAATAATTGTGTTTTTTATACAAAAATACCAATCATTAAAAAGAATTATGCAATCTATCCGTATAAATTATTCATAATAACAAAAAAGACTAATCACAAAGAATAAAATTGCTTTATTAACCATGATTTTTCTTCTAGGTTAAAACTTTACATTTAAGCCAAAACCAGTCACAATATAGTATGTAGCTGAAAGTAAGGAGTGGGAGTTTTATGCGTATAAATAGAATTGATTATCATTTTTCAAAGTTACGCTATCAACCTGATTTTGAAAACTTTACTGACGAGGAATTTGAGCTCATTAAAGAGCATACGATCCTTCGTTCTTATAAAAAAGGACAAATTTTATTTGATGAAGGAGATGAACGACAACGTCTCTACATTTTAACATCAGGATTGGTTCGTCTAGAACGATATGATGAAAGTGCTACTTATTATTATTATGATTATGTCAATCCAAATAACCTTTTCCCAATGTCTGGTATTTTTGAAGAAGGAATTTATTCATACACTGCTCAAGCAATGACAGACATCGAAACTTTCTCTTTCCCAGTATCTTGTTATGAAAAAATTGCGAAAAACAATCCAAAACAATTACTCTATATGATCCATAAAATCTCAAAAGTAGTAGCGATGCACGAACTGCGGATACAGATCGGTTTAACTTCTAGCGCTTTTGATCGAGTGAAACAAAACTTATTCATTTTAAAAGAAGAGCTTGGCATACCAACCACAGATGGCCATATCGAAATTCCATACCCTATCACACTAAAAGAATTAGCGGTTAATAGTGGGACAACGAGAGAGACTGCTGGACAAGTAATCAAACAGTTAAAAGATTCTGGTTTATTAGATTACCAAAAGAAACGGTTTACTTTTTGTAAAACTGCTGTGACGCCTGCTTTAAGAGAATAAAAAAACATACTAAGATGAGGCTGCCCTTATCTTAGTATGTTTTATTTTTTGTCTAAGCCTGATTTATTTGTAAAGGAAACAAAGAAACCTTTTCATCCTTGTTTGCGGTGCTGATGCCAAAATAGGAGGTGTCTAGGAATCATTATCGCTATTAGTGGTTTCAAGACATACAGATAATGAACTTTAGCAACCTGTAATTCTTTGAAATTACGATATTTCAACCGACTTTCCCCAAGGCGATTTTTCCAGGAAATTTTTTTATAATACTCTTTATCTTGATAGTAATAAACTAAGTTTTCTTGTAAATTATAACCTTTGTGTCCCTTCGCATATAACCGCATATATAGGTCATAATCTTGTCCTCTAACAGTATCTTTTGAAACTCGATAACCCGCTACAGATTCTAAGATGTGTTTTCTAAACATAGCCGATGGATTGATGAACGGACTCGTTTTCAAGAGATCTTTTATTTCAGGTCGTTCTTTGGCCACCCGTTCACCATAGACACCCTCTTGGTCCCATAAATAGGCATTACTGCCAACAAAACCAAATTCTGGATGAGCCTCTAAAAACGCTACTTGCTTTGCCATACGTTCCACGTGACAATAATCATCGTCATCTAGTTGCATAATGTAGTTCCCCCGTGCATGTTTGATTGCCTGGTTGCGAGTATAAGCACTTTTAGAATTTCTAGCGTTTTGATAGATTCTGATACGTTGATCTTGTTTTTTTAATTTCGTTAAAAGTTCCCAAGTATGATCTGTTGATCGATCATCGACAATAATGATTTCAAAATCTTGATAGCTTTGTCTTAATACAGAATTGACTGCTCGCTCAATCGATTTTTCTGCATTGAAAGTGGGGATAATCACACTAATCATTTGACTGCTCCTTTTTTCCATTTACTAGAGATCCCTGTTCTTTCACAACGAGTAAACCTACTAAGATCCATAGTAATCGTGAATTTTGTAAAGAAATACTAAAAGAAAAAATAATATTCGCTAATATTAAGAGACACAACAACCATTTTTTCAGCAATAATTTTCTGACAAACTGACCAAATACCAACAACATTCCCATCATTGCTGGGACTATTCCCCATTCAACAGCTATTTGTAAAAAAGTATTATGAGCAATCGTCGGGCTTCCACTAACTGATAAAGCAACTGAAGAGTAGTCAACGAAACCGATACCCATGAAATGAGTCCGCGTTAACAAAAGTTGTGCTGTTTTCCAAGCTTCTGTTCTACCGGAACCTCCAGCAACGATTGCGCCATAAAAATTAGTGAAGACTCCCTCAAATCGGACAAATTGCGGAATGGAAAGAAAACGTGCAATTAAATTACTTACATAATCAGCAAAAAGAAAATGCGTACCGATAATCAATACACTCGCTGTCATGATTGTCATTACAAGATGTTTGACGTTGATATTTTTCCTAAATAATTTTTGAATTAGAAATAACAAATTGATTACTAAAAACGCTACAACCCCTGTTTTGGAAGCAGATAACAAAATACAGGATGTATAACCCATGAATGCAATCAGGTTCTTCCACTTACCTTTAAATGGTCTTAAGTACCAGATACAGTAGCCACATGTTTGAAGATAAGCAAAATAGTTAGGATCATTCATGAATCCTTTCAAACGTAGATCACCGAACAAAACAAATGATTTCAAACTTGCTGGAGCTACTAGAAAAATGAACATACTAAGACAGCCAAAAAAAAGTGTTCCGACTTTTACCCCAGATAAAAAATCTTTTTTCAACTCTGGATTTATATGAAGGATCGAGATCGTTAGAATCAAATAAAGGAGATTGACGAAAAATTTTTGTCCCGTCATGATGACTGAAAAAAGCGAAACAGAAGTATCCACCCATGAACTTAACAATATCGTGGACAATAACCGCCAACAAATAACCCCAATAAAAAATAGTACTAATTGTTTACTGAACACCACTTTTTTCATTAGTAGAAGGTAGCCAACTAATAGCACCATAAATACATCACTTATTGACATATTGATCCCGAAAAAAACACGCGAAATACAGAGTGTAAATCCCAATAGGTAAAATAACCTTCCTAAAATTTTTTGGTTGCTTTGCGTTAATTCATCAATTGATGAGTACCCATGTGCTTCAATTGTTTTCATTTTCTATCTCCCCGTGCGCCTTTAACAGCAAAAATTCACTGATTGATTTATTTTTCCAATCATCATTTCTATCTTTTCTTCATTCATTAGAAGCATTTGCAAACGCTATAACTTTCTTGGCTGCTTCGCTTTCATCTTCTGGTAACTGTTCAATTAGCTGGGTGACTTCTTTTAAAGAAAAGCCTTTAATGTCCCCAACAAAAATCTTCTCAAAAATTTGCGTTTCTTTCTTTTCTTTTTCTAATAGCAATTCTTCATATAATTTTTCCCCAGGACGTATCCCTGTTTCAACAATCTCGATATCTTCTTCTGTATAACCACTCAAATGGATCATATTCTTAGCTAGATCCACGATCTTGATCGGCTTATCCATATCCAAAACAAAAATTTCTCCTCCCTTAGCCAATGCACCTGATTGAATAACTAATCTGCTCGCTTCAGGGATCGTCATGAAGTAGCGGGTCATCCGAAAATCGGTGACAGTGATCGGTCCCCCTCTTAAAATCTGTTCTTTAAACAGTGGAATAACACTACCTCTAGACCCAAGTACATTCCCGAAACGGACAGCCGAAAACTTGGTCTCACCAGATTGGTTCAGACTTGTGATTAACATTTCTGCGATTCTTTTTGTTGCTCCCATCACATTTGGCGGGCGATTTGCTTTATCAGAAGAAATCATCACAAAGTTCTTAACATGATTTTTTTTAGCTGCTTCCGCCACATTTTTTGTTCCGTTAATATTATTCTTAATTGCTTCTGTGGGATTATATTCCATCAGCGGAACGTGCTTATGTGCGGCTGCATGATAAACAATCGTGGGATGGTATTTTTCCATCAAATAAAAGATGCGTTCTCTATCTTGAATATCAGCAATGATTGGTAGAATCTCTACTTTCCTCTGAGGATCTAATGTAGTTAGTTCTCGATGAATCGAATAAATCGAATTTTCTCCATGTCCAAGTAAAATCAACTTTGCTGGTTCAAATGCCAAAACTTGCCGACAAATCTCTGAACCAATCGAGCCCCCAGCCCCAGTTACTAAAATCGTTTGTCCTTCTAATTGATGGCTGATACTTTCTAGGTCAAGGGAAACTTCCTCTCTTCCTAATAGATCGATCACATCTACTTCTTTTAATTGCGAAACATTGATTTTTCCGGTAGCTACTTCTTCAAAAGAGGGAACCATATTTACCTTGATATTCTTATTTTCAATGGATTGAACAAGCTGTTGGATCTTCTTTTTTGGTAACGAAGGAATCGCTATCGTAACCATATTGATACGGAATGTCTGGATCAATTGATTTATTTCACGGGTATTTCCCAGTACTTTTTTACCTAAAAGATAAGTTCCCCATTTGTTACAATCATCATCGACAAAGCCCACAACTTCAATATTATTCACAATTTGAGAACCTAAAAAACTTTGATACAGTAATTGTCCACCCTCTCCAGCACCAATGATCAAGATTCGTACTTTTTTTTCATTCGAACGACCATTTTTATTTTTCAATTCAACCCAGACCCGCCAGCCTAACCGACTACTAGCAATCAATAAAAGTGCCATTATGTAAGAAAAAACAACTAATCGCAAACTAATCTGGTACATGAGCTCCTGGTTAAACAAGTAAAACAAAGGAAAAATTGAAAATAACATAAAAGTGAGTGCCGCAAAGATCCCTAACAACTCATTAAGATTCGTATAACGATTGATTCTTGTAAATACTTTAAAGATCCCACCATAGAACAGATAACAAACAACTGATGAAATGAGTGTTATTGCCAAATAATCTCTATTGATGATAACAAATGGAACCATAAATATAAAACTGATGTAATTAGCAAGTATGATCAGAAAACTATCGAGTAGCACCAAACTAATCGCTTTGATTTTTCTAGTTGGTTTAATCAATAAATCACCTTCTTTAGTACTTGATATGCACGATCTTGATCAACATTTTCTTTCAATCATTTTAACACACCATCTACTACCTCAATAATAGTAGTTGATATCTTTCGACTTCTTTACTCCATTATAGACAATCCCTAAGATATTTGCCTGAGCGATCGTCAACAGTTCCTTTGCTTTGAACAATTCTTGTTTTAGCGTTTTTCGTTCTCTCACGACAATAATTGTACCATCTGTTTTTGAAGCTAGTATCTGTGCATCCGTCACAGGCACAACAGGCGGTAAATCAAAAATGATCAAATCAAAATTTACGCTTAATTCATCAATGATTTCATTCATTCGGCTTGACTCGAGTAATTCAGAAGGATTGGGAGGTTTTGGTCCACTGGTCATTGTCCACAAATGTGCAATATTTGTTTCATGAATGAATACGAAAGCTGATTCATTTCTTTTTTTTAACAGGTTAGTTAGTCCGTCACTGTTCGAGGTTGAACGAAATGTACTTTCTACACTTGGCTTTCTTAAATCTGCATCAATTAGGAGTGTTTTCTTCCCGCTATTTGCAAAAACAATCGCTAGATTCGCTGAAACAGTTGACTTCCCTTCCTCTGGACCTGCTGAAGTAACGACGATTGTCTTTATATCCTGATCAAATGAGCTAAATTGGATATTTGATCGAACCGTTCGATACTGTTCAGAGATCATGGACGATTGTTTACTAGCACTAATCAGAGGAACACCCTTTTTTTTCATATTATTTTTCACGTATTAGTCTCCTCATCTATTTTCGTGTGAACCGATTTTCTCTGCTTAGATGTGTACGCGCTCGTTGTCTATGTGTATGAGTTCCTTGTCGAGAGTATGTTGTGAGTTGAATCGATTGCCCACTTTCAATTTCCTTATTACTCATTTCACTAATTATCCCTAAGACTGGATACCCCATCGTTGCGAGAAAATGCTCATCCTTTACTGTTTTATCCAATATTTCTAACAAGACAGCCATCCCGATCCCTAGAAGTAAACCTAAAAATGCACCAAGAAAAAGATTCAACCGTTTATTGGGTGAAACCGGTAGCTGATTTGCTTGCGCAATTGATGTGATCGTTACTTTATTTACGTCTAAAACTTCTTTTACTTTTTCTTCAAAAGTATAAGCAAGAACATTTGCTATATTCGCAGCTTTTTCAGCTTCATCTGACATCACCTTGATATGGAACATTTGTGAATCTGAAGATTGAATAATCTGAATATTCTTTCTCAATTGATCTTTCGTTAAGTAATAAGCAAATTTATTTTCTAAGTATTCGGTTGCTTCATTAAGTACGATATCTCCTAAAATCATGTCTTTATATGTATTAATCAAGAGTACATTTGCATGTACTTCTGATTGTAAATTATGGTTGACGATTTCGTTTTTCGATTGAACGATCAATTCAGCCGATGAACTGTATGTTGGTGTAATAACAAAATAAGTTATTCCAGTCGCAACGGCGAAACCGCCGATCAATGAACAAATGATCAACAGTATCCGCTTTTTTAACCAGCTTAGTATCTCATTCAAATTAATAACCGCTTCCATCTTTTCGCCCCTTTCTATTCTATTTTTCACGTCGAACTATTTTCTTTCTGAAAAACTCACTTACGCCAAATAGGAACAAGCTCAACAGGATACTGAAAAGACCAAATTTCATAAACATAAAGAGAAAATTTTTCAAATAAGTCGTTAAAAATAAGTATAGAGCTTCAGAATGAATACCCAATCGTTCAATCAATCGAGTTACATACAAATAGGTCGGTAAAACCCCTACCATTAATCCAGCTCCACCGATCACATAAGCAAGGTAACGTATAATTAAATGAAAGAAAGGTTTGTTAAGCGAAATGATTGCGGAAAATAAGATTCCAAAAAAAGCGACTGCAAAAATGAGCAACAGGTTAAGGGTGGATGTATAAGCCATTATTTTTTTGCCGTATAACGCAAAATAAGGGATTTCGATATCACGCCGAACTGTTTCAATACTCACTTTTTTTAGTTTATTTACTGTGGTTTCAAATTCTGCATTTCTTGGGTAATTCTTTTCTTTTCCATAACTTTCTAATTGGCTTTGGACTGTCTCTTCTATTTGCTTCTCCCCTTCTAATTGAAAGGTTGAGCCAGCATAGATACTATGAATATATTGTTTGATATTATCATTTACTAAGCTTTCTGAAACTGTCTGATTCAACCATTTTTGGGAGATATTGGCACCTCTTCCTACATCAGCAATTGTGTGATTGATCTCTTTAGTGATCGTTTCCCCATAATGTGAGGATTCCACTGCACGGATCATAAAATTTTGATTGAATAAAGTAATCTTAAGAATGCCCAAGACAAAAATTGCAAATAAACTAAGCGAACAGATAAAAGCAAGAATCATTTTTGGCACTTTTCGCCATTGTTTTCTTTTTTTCATAACTATTTTTACCAAATGTAAGAAAAGACCATAAAATTTCACAAACTCATTGCAGCTTAAATTGCCCCACTTCGAAATTTTTTATCCACTAACTTCATTTTTAGTGAGCCAAACAAGCGATTATTCGATTGATCATTTGATTCTTTTTTGGTAAATCCACCTCTTTTCAAAGCGTTTTGCTTAACACATGAGTAGCGCAATTTTTCAATTCATTATTTATCTGGTTGGATCATTGGCCCCTTAATGAGATCGCCTAGAATAAATAATCTTTGATCCGTCATTCCAATACTATCGACTGGATAACAAGTATACAAAATCAGTTTTCCTTGCTGTTTTTGAACTAGAAGTTGACTAATCAATTTCGCATTTTTATCTAAAATCTTTGTTTCGTATACTTGGTAAACATACTCACCATAACTAGTGGAAATGTTAATCTTATCCGTAATTTTGACAGCACTTAATTTTCCAAATTCACTACTATTATGCCCACCAATCAATGTAGTCCCATGTTCACCTGGATACACAGACCCCATGTATTGTCCAGCACCCTCTCGTAAAATATCATCTGAGTCTCCATAATATAAGGGCACATTCAAATTTACAGAAGCAACATCAACCTGTCCATATTGATACCCGCTTCTTGGATAATCGATTTTACTGGAGGGAATGTTCTCTCCTTCCAACTCAATTGTTTTCCGTTTTTCTTCTAACTCACTAGTTGACATACCTTTAGCTGATGGTTGTGTCTTTTTTTCATATTTTGGAATATCCGAAAGCAGAAACAATCGTAAGGAAGAAGTCGTAAACTGAATGACAGGTCGCCCAATAATATACATTAGCGAATAACCCATGATCAAAAAAAAGATAGGGGTAAAAATCATTCCGCCTATTCTTTTTAATTTTTTCTTTTTTTTATGCAAGTTTGACTTTCTTTCCTACGATGAATGCACCTGTCGCAGTCATCATTAAACATCCAATTGCAAGAATGCTTGAGATAGGGAATGTTCCCGTTTGTTTAATCGGTTGTTTCGAGTTGAACACTGCTGAAATCGAGCCATCAGAGTTTTGTGTGCCTAGCTCAACATACCCTTTATTCCAACTTAAAACGACTAATCCTAAAGCATCCGCTGTTGATGAAATCAATTGCTGAATTTCCAAAATTGTTTCCCTAGGGATAATTTTTATTAAATCATTTATCGTATGAACCGATGACAAATCAATGTCTAAATTAGTCAGTTTTTGCTTCACATTTTGGATATTTTTTACTGCTGTATCCACTTGTGACTTGGATAAATCATTTTGTTTTAAATAATTTTCAGTTTGTGTAATATATGTTTGAGGCATTTGAAATTCTTTGCCTTGAATTAAAATAGGTTGAGTCAATTCTTGGATGATCATTTGCTCATCTTGCGAAATCGCCCCGGCAGCATCAACATAAGACGTAAAAAAGAAACTACATAAAATTAAAACCATACTCTGTAACACATATTTCATCTTCTAACTCTCCTTTTCCTATCAAAATAATTAAACAACCATTAAAAAATAACACATAAAAGCATTTCTACCATCCATATTAGCATATGTTATTTCTTAAGACAATTAAATAAATGCCTTCAAAACAAATAACCATCGTAATAAAATCACTACTCGCAAAATAACAATTACTATTTAAAAATAGTTATTATAATAAGTGTTTTTGCTGAGAACATAGTATTTACGTCATTTGTATTCTTAATCTCTAATCCATATTATCGCGAGACCTCTTATTAATATAACAATTTGAACAATAGAACAAAAATTTCCAAATTTAGAAATTTTAAGTCAAAAAAAGCTTGGAACAAATAAAAGATTGTCCCAAACTCTTTAATAGATGTAAAAATAAAAATGATATTCTAACTTTCATATTTCATTAATTAATCGATTTCACTTACTACAAAGTAAGTTTTTCTCAACCGCTCTTGCCATGTATACGAAAATAAGGTGAATTTTACTCATTTCCTCCTTGATTCAATACCACACTAGGTTTCGCATTTAAACGAAGATCAGCGAAATTGGCTTGTTTCAACTCTACATGCGCAGCTGCTCCAATCATTGCTGCATTATCACCACAAAGTTTTAATGGAGGGATCAGCAGTTCAATTTCTGGATGTTCTTTTTTCAATGCCTCTTCGAGTGTTTCACGCAATCCTTGATTGGCTGCAACTCCACCTGCTACAATCAATTGTTTGACTGGGTATTCGTTACAAGCACGAAGGGTTTTATTGACTAAAACGTCCACAACGCTCGCTTGAAAACTAGCAGCTAAATTATTTGTATCAAGAGTTTCTCCACGTTGTTGGGCGTTGTGTACTAAATTGATAAAGGCGCTTTTTAAACCACTAAAGCTAAAATCATAATTACTTTCATGGATCATGGCTCTTGGAAAATGGTAGGTATCTTCACCACGATGCGCTAACTGATCGATTTCTTTTCCGCTTGGATAACTCAAACCTAAGACACGACCAACTTTGTCATAAGCTTCTCCAGCGGCATCGTCTCTCGTTTCACCGATGATTTGATAGTTCCCGTCTTCCTTCATATAGACCAGCTCTGTATGTCCACCACTGACAAGCAATGCTAGTAGCGGAAATTCAAAAGGCTTTTGAAAGCGTGCAGCGTAAATATGACCTGCCATATGGTTCACAGGTATCAAAGGCAAATTGTTCGCCCAAGCAAAAGCTTTGGCGGCAGAAATCCCAATCAGTAACGAACCAACTAAACCAGGACCATAAGTAACCGCTACAGCACTCAGTTGTTCAACAGAAGTGCCTGCCTCCGCCAAAGCGTCTTCGATACATAAAGTGATTTGCTCTACATGATGGCGACTTGCTACCTCTGGAACAACACCGCCAAATCTTTTATGGCTGTTAATCTGTGAAGCAATGACATTGGCTAAAATCTCATCACCATTTTTCACAACTGCGACACTCGTTTCATCGCAACTTGATTCAATTGCCAGAATCAATTCTTCTTTCATTTCATCGTCTCCGTTTTTAACTTTGTACTCATAATGATCGCATCTTCTACTGGATCATGATAATAAGATTTTCGTTTCCCTAGTTCTCTAAATTTCTCTGATTGGTAAAGATGACGAGCTGCTAGGTTAGACGTTCGTACTTCTAAATAAACATTATATGTTCCTGCTTGTTTTTCTCGGTCTAATAAAAAGCGTAATAACTGACGTGCATACCCTTTTTTTTGCAGTTTTTTTGCCACAGCAATATTCGTGATCTCCGTCTCATCGATAACTTTCGAATAGCCAATGAATCCTTGGAGTAGCGAATTTTCCACCAATAAGTAATATTGCGTATGTGGTTGTTGGATATCCATTAAAAATTGGTCTTTGGTCCAAGGAGAACCATGTTCATATGCTTCCTCACAAAGCGCCCATAAACAAGACGCTAACTGTTCATCTTCAAAGTCATTCTTAGTATAAATCAATTGTACCTCTCATTTTTCTAAATATTTGATCATTTCTAATCCATCTTCATTTGTTTGGGTATAATACCCTTTTTTTACTTTGTTCGATTGAAATCCTAATTTCCGATAGAGTCTTTGGGCATCTTGATTACTCATTCTCACCTCTAAAGAGAGTGTGTCACAGCGATTCATTATAGCAAATTTTTCAATTTCGTCAATTAACAATGTACCAATGTTTCTTCGTTGATACACAGGAATAACCGCAATATTTGTAATATGGCAATCCAAGCCAAAAATTCTCGCACCTATAAATCCAATTAACTGTTCCCCGTCTAGTATTCCTAAGTATAAATTTTGAAAAGGTGAATTTAATTCAGAAAGGAAGGCACTTTTTGTCCATGGTAATTCGCCATTGTATACCTGGCGTTCAATCGATAATAAATCTTTGATATCTCGAGGTATCAGCTCTTTTATTCGATAGCTTTTCCCTTGATTTTCAATTATCTTAGTAGCAAATTCTTTTTTTTCATAGAATAAACTTCTAGCATATGCTTTAAATTTTTTCAACATATCTTTCGTCTCCAGGAGTGTGGGTTTCCAACCACTTTTCCTCTGCTTCTACTTTTTTCAAATAACGTGGTACAAAATTGGTTAAATCTCTTACTGGTTCACGATTGGCCCCTAATGTTGCAATCGTACAGCCATTAGGAAGATCCCATTCAAGCACCTTATTTATTTCTGCTTCATGTAATACTTCCTTTATTTCATTCGTAAATTTTTGCGTATCTGTTCCGACAAATAAGATAGGTTCATCGAACTGAGACAGTTGCTTAAGCAGTTCTTCAATTGAAATATGTACATCTTCAAGAACTGTTTCTAATTTTCCATTTTGTCTTCGGTACACACCAGCATAAACATTTTTTCTTCTTGCATCAAATAAAGGCACGATCAACCCATTTACGTTCCGGCAATTAGCAGCAATTGCTTGTAAACTTGAAATCCCCACAAGTTCTTTACCCAATGTATATGCAAGTGTTTTTGCAGTAGTTACACCGATTCTTAGACCGGTGTATGAACCTGGTCCATCGGAAACAGCAATTCGATCGATAGCGGTTGGTGCTAATCCGAGTGCTGAGAATAACTGATCGATAGCCGGCATCAAACTAACGCTATGATTTTTCTGTTTATTGATTTGGATTTGTCCTAAGACAGTATCATCTTCAATCACGCCGATCGCTAAAGTTTGATTAGCGGTGTCTATCCCTAATGTAATCATTTTGATGCATCCTTTCTACTAACTTCTATCGTTTTATATTGTAGCATACTTCTTGCTAAGAAAAAGACAATTCATTTCAGAAAAAAAGAAAAAAAGTTGCAATCATTCGCAACTTTCTCTTGATTTGTTCTTTAGTTTTTTGTAGACTCACGCAAGATAAGATCCGTTTCTACAATGATTTTTCTCGAAACAGGTGCTTTTTCATTCATCATTTGTAACACGGTCTCTACCGCCAGTTCCCCCATCCATTCCGTGTGAACTTTGACTGTCGAAAGAGCTGGTGAAACATATTTTGCTACACTAATGTCATTGAATCCGATCAATGAGATATCCTCAGGTACTTTCAGACCTTTTTCGTTAATTGCCTTCAATGCACCGATCGCTAGTGTGTCATTTGCTGCAAACAGCGCCTCAAACGAATACTGTCCACTATCTAAGTATTCTTTGACTTTCCGATAGCCAGATTCAACTGAAAAATCTGCTTCAATGATCGTTGTAGTCAATCCTTTACCAGCCATGATTTGTTGGTAGGCGGCAATCCTTGGGTCATCAATCCGTTGATGTCCTTTTTTGGTGTATTCCCTACCAGCAAGCATTGCAATCGCTTTTTTATCCTGGTTAAAAAAATAATCAATCACTTTTTGGATACTTGTTTGAAAATCAACGATTAATGAATTAATGTTATAGGGTGTTCCATCAAAATCAACTAATAACAGATTGCTTTGTGTCTGCTTCAATTCAATCAACTGCTGCTCATCGAATTTTCCTAGAGCAATCGTTCCATTTGTCGGTCTATCACTGATAGCGTCCCACGTTTCCTTTAGCAAAGTCACATTTGATTCCTCTGCCTTTTTCTCTATTCCCAAACGAATAGCAAGATAATAGAGATCCTCTAATTCTTCTTGATCATTGTACCATTGGATCAAACGCAACGACTTTTGATTCAACGATGTGTTTCTATGGTGCTTCGTGTAATTCAACTCTTCAGCAGCTTCAAAAATTTTTCTTTTCGTTGCTAGGCTAACTGATAACTCCTGATCATCATTTAAGACTCTTGACACAGTAGCAGGAGAAACCCCTGCCAACTTTGCAATATCTTTAATCGTTGCCACTTGTTTCTCCTCCTATCTATTCCACTCGGGCATTCTTCTTAAAGCGTTGCAGTAAAGCGTTGGAAAGCTTCTTGACCTTTTATATCGCGTTTGAATACCCCTGAATCTTCCAACACACGAGCAAAAACTTTACCAATAGCTTGCTGAACGATCTCTGTTACTGTTTCAGTTGTCACATTTGGATGGTCGGCTTTCAAGCCCTTCGCCCATTCCATGTGATACTCAGCTATCTTATTTTCTTGTCCAAGCAAATACTTTTCTACTTCTGCCATTTCTGATTTTAAACGAGGTGGTAAAACAGCTAATCCCATGACTTCGATCAAACCGATATTTTCTTTTTTAATATGCTGAATATCTCGGTGAGGATGGAAAATCCCTTCTGGATGTTCGTCAGAGACATTGTTATCTCGTAACACTAAATCGAGTTCAAAATAATTTTCGCGTTTTCTAGCAATTGGTGTAATCGTATGATGAGGCGTACCATCTTTAGAAAATGCCGTCACTGCTACCGCGGAATCTGAATATTGTTGCCATTTTTCTAAAATACTATTAGCAGCTTCCACTAGGATTTCTTTCCCCGTCGCTTGCAGACGAATGACAGACATCGGCCATTTGACAACACCTGCGATTACTTGAGGATAATCCGATAATTTGATTAATCGTTCGATTGGAGCTTTAGCCATTGGAAATTCATGGCGCCCTGCTTGGTAATGATCATGTGACAGAATCGATCCTCCAACAATTGGCAGATCTGCATTTGAACCAACAAAGTAGTGTGGTAAAACCTCTGTGATTTTTAATAAACGTGAAAATGTTTCTTTCGTAATCTTCATAGGACGATGCTCTTCTGACAAGATGATCGAATGTTCATTGTAATAAGCATATGGAGAATACTGAAATCCCCAACTTTCCCCATCAAGATTCATTCTGATGATTCGATGATTGGTGCGAGCTGGATAATTTAAACGTCCTTTATAGCCTTCATTGTTCATACAAAGCATACACTCAGGATAATCAACTTTTTTGGCATATTTTTCGGCAGCAATTTGCTTAGGATCTTTTTCAGGTTTGGATAAGTTGATCGTAATCTCTAATTCGCCATATTCTGAAGGATACGTATACCTGATATTTTTCGCAATCGCTCTGGTTTTGATATAATCATTTCTTTTACTCAATTGATAAAAGTAGTCTGTTGCTTCTTCTGGATTTGTTGCGTAATGTTGTGCAAAAAACGCATTGACTACTGATGGTGGTGGTGTTAAAAAATCCATTAATTGTGCTTCAAAGATTTCGATTTCAGCTGGTAAATCAGTAACCACTTCATTTTTTTTGGCTTGTTCGACTAACCGATCAAGTAACACCACCGATTCTTCAGAAACAGGGCGCACTTCAGTGTTTTCCAAAGCCTCTTCGCCGATCATTCCCAAAATTCGATTTTGTAAATAAATTCGATCCATTTCCATCCAGCCACCAGCTTCAATTGCTAGTGTCGTAAAATCACAAATCGTTTGACTGATTGTCATCTTCTCTCTACTCCTCATAACCATGGGGATGACTCACATGCCAATCCCAGGCTGTTTTAATGATTTCTTTTACATCTGTGTAAGCTGGTCGCCAACCTAAGATTTCTTCAGCTTTAGCACTAGAAGCGACCAACCGGCTTGGATCTCCGGCTCTACGTGGTGCCACCTTAGCTGGAATTTCTCGATTTGTTACTTCTCTAGCCGCTTCAAGCATTTCTTTGACGGAGTAGCCTTGATTGCTCCCTAGATTAAAGAAGTTACTTTCATTCCCCGCTCTTAAATATTCTAAAGCTAAGATATGGGCATCAGCCAAATCTTCCACTTGAACATAATCTCGGATGCATGTTCCATCGGGTGTATCGTAATCATCACCGTAAATCGCCAAAGAATCACGTTGACCTAGAGCTACTTGGAGAATAATAGGAACTAAATGCGTTTCTGGTGTGTGATCTTCCCCAATCGATGCATCTGCTTTTGCACCTGCTACATTGAAATAACGCAATGCTACATATCGCATGCCATAGGCTTGGTCACACCATTTCATCATTTTTTCCATCATCAATTTGCTTTCACCGTACGGATTTTTTGGATTCGTAGGAGTTGCTTCGGTAATTGGTGATTCTGTAGGTTCACCATAAGTGGCTGCTGTAGATGAAAAGACAATATTCTTCACATGATATTCATGCATCACTTCTAACAATATTTGCATACCATAGACATTGTTATTAAAATACTTCAATGGTTTCTCAACAGACTCTCCCACTAATGAACTAGCTGCAAAATGAAGGACTCCTTCGATCGTTTCTTTTTCAAAAACAGACTGTAAAAAAGATTTATCCCGAATGTCACCTTTGTAAAATTGTGCTTTAGGATGAATTGCTGCTTGATGCCCCGTTAATAAATTATCCACTACTACCACTTGATAGTTTTGATTGATCAACCGATCAACAGCATGTGAACCGATATAACCTGCGCCACCCAATACCAAGATTGCCATGAAAACACTCCTTTTTTTACAAAAGCAGCAAAAAGTACGTTTTGAATCGTTTGGAACTATGACCCTTTTGTTTCTGTTGCCTTTGCTATTTATTTAGTAAATTTATAATAAAACATTTAGTAAATATTTTCAAGGAAAATTTGTAAAGGTTTCCAATAAATAGACGTCAGACTAGCCTTTTTTTTCAATTTGTTACATAATAGAAGCAACAACTAATAAACGAGGTGGATTTAATGAAAAAATTTGTATCTGGAATTTTAGTCGGTAGTCTTGCAACAGCGGCAGCTGTTGCTGGATTGGTAGCTTCAGTTAAAAAAACAGTAATCGATCCCATTGATGAAAAAGAAACAATGATTGAAGAAAATCGTAAAAAAGCGATGCGTAAACGTGTAGCTCGCTAATCTTTAAACGATTCAAGAAAATCATCCCTTTTATAGCCCAAAGAATCATTATTAATTAGTAAAACACAACCGATCTTAAAAGTTAGATGAATGATCTAGCCTTTAGAGTCGGTTGTGTTTTTTGCTTCAATTGGTTGTCCTTCCAAGAATCAGCTGTGCCACTTTATCGATTTGCCTCAAATTCCAAGCATCGGTATATGGTCGTGAGACTGTAGCTGTCAACCAATCCACACCTTCGACCGGAATCCCTAAACAATATAAATTTTCTTCTAGCTCTCCCTGTTTGTTCCAGACTTGATTGGTGCTTAGTTTGATATCAATTGCACCAGTTTCATACACGCCAGTCGTGTCCTGATAAGTAAAAGGACGAATCAGCTGATGTTTTTTCAAGCTATTTAATGCTGGGTTCTTTGTTTGTGTCAAATCAGTCTGCGGGAGTCGGGCTTCAATCAAGTAGCGACTTTCAATCCGTTGTCCCTCGTTTTCTACGATAAAGAAACCGGCCTCTGTTTTGATTTCCAGCGGTGGGGAAACGATTGTGAAAATACCCGCATCAATCAGAGCGGCTAATTCTCTTGTCCGAACAACTGGCGGACCGATCGTGAGAAAAGCATTGAGCTTAGTAAACCAACCCCATAATACTTCTCTATATTCTTTGGCAGTGAAGATGCCCCATTCAATGACCAGATGGACAGGATCACGCCAATCTTTTAACGCATCAAAAGCTGAAGCAATCGCCCCAGTACAATTTCCTTTCATTGATTCATTGATTTGATAATCAATAAACCTTCGACTTTCTTTTTGAAAGTCGTGCTTCTCATGATAGATAGGCGTTTCAAAAAAATCCCACTCCCATTGATAAGGCTGTAATTCAGGAAATTGTTTTTGCCAATCACTTTGATCACGTGTTAAAAAGATTTGTTCAAATAATACTGGTGAAATAGCTAGATGTTTTTCCTCAATTAATTTCTTATAATAAAAAAGTTCGACATCTTTTTTTAGCAAGTCGAAAAACAGTTTCCCAGTTAATTGTTGATTTTGATAAAGCTTTGCTAAATTTTCTTTGGTGATCAATTTAGGAACAGCCATTGCTCCTCCCCGTTTTTCATTTTTTCCTCGAGGAAAATAGGGCAACCCTTTTCTAGACCCGCAGTATACGATCGGCTCACGTCCAGACGGCAAATATACCAATTTCTCTCCTTGTTTTTCAAACTTACCTCCTCTATTCTCGGTAAGTAAACCTACATAATCAAAAAAACTTAGACCTAATCCTCTAAGAATCACTGTGGCTTTTGGCGGAATAGTTTCTACGGAAACATCAGCTGGATTTGCTGGCAGTTGGTAGAACAATTGCTCTTTTTCAGCATAGTCATAAAACCTTTTCTCGTCTTTGGATACTTTATTTTCCCAATGTCCCGTAGTAATCACTAACTGATCTACTACTAAATGCTGTTCGTTTGTTTTCAAGTAAAAACCTGTCTTTATCTTATCAATCTCTTTCACTAAGGATCGAACGATAGTGAATGAATGCGGTGCTAATTTTTTTAATTGTTCATAAAACCACTGCTGGTACAAGCCATAAAAACATCTGGTAGCTGGTTCATTGGCACGTAAGCGCTCGGCTTCTGCCAAAAAAAATTCTTTATTCACAAACTGTTGCTTTTCGATATACTTTTTCGCCTCTGTTTGGCTCCATTGATATAAATTAGGCCCCGGTGAAATCTCTCCGCCACTTGTTAATGTTTCATCTGTAAAAAGCGTAACTTGCTGAGAGACTGAGTTCATCAATAACTCTGTTGGTTGATCGAGCCGCCAGACTCGACCACCAGGCCCATCAGGATCGAATAAACAGATCTGGATATGTTGGTTTTCCCGATTGTTTCGGATCAATCGTTCTACCATGCTTAGTCCTCTGGGGCCTGCCCCAACAATGCCAATAATCATCGATTCAGCTTCCTTTCCATCAACGCTTTTAGCACCACGGCTTGATTTTGCTGTTCATTCTTTGCACCATAAACTAAGGTCACGATTGGATAGTTTTGACAGAGTTCAGCTAACTGCTTGACTGCCAATTGCTTTTCTTGATCTGTCATTAACTCTTCTAGGTATTTTTCTTCAAAAACAGGAAAACGCTCAGGAAGATGTCCAAAGAATTTTCTCAACTCAGTACTTGGTGCAATCTCCTTTAACCATAGATCAATCTGTGCTTTTTCCTTTGATATCCCTCTTGGCCATATTCGATCAACTAAAATTCTAAAGCCATCACCCTTTTCGCGCGCACTGTACACTCTTTTCAGTTTGATCATTTTCTCCACTTCTTTCATTGCTTATACATTGATCATAGCATAAATGATTAGATTCTCCTTTGATTATGTCATAGCAAAAAATCGTGGCTTGATTTCTGTTAGTACTCCCTAAATACTAAATTTCAATTTTGCACGATCTATGGATACTTGCTAGTGATTCCTATCTCCCTTTTCTAGAGGAACAATGTGTTGGCATTGATTATTATTATGACAAGCATCATTAGTTTCGCTCGATTGTCGTCTCAATATTTTTTTTAAAGGTACCCCACCCTTATCCATTTCAATTCCTTGGCAATTTGTTATATTCTCTGGTTTATCTGTGTTACTCTTTCTGAAAATGTTTAACGATTGACCCCACTTCTTAATCCTTTTCCTGAACGTTAGCTTTTCAGTTGTCAACTTACTTGTTTTTTGTTCTTGAATGTTTTCTGGTTTTGAACTATCTTTTTGTTCGACCGATTGATCTTCTATTATTATTTGTGGAGAATCTATTGCGCTTTCTATATTTTCTATAACCACAGAATTGGTTATAGAGACTTTACTTTGGCTTGGACCATCATGGCTGATTAAGCGTTTTATGTTATAATCCTTTACGACCTGCTGATATAATTGGGCAGAAAGATCTAGTGAGTATAATACTCTCCCAAGTTCAGATTGCTCTACCTTCTTATTTATAATCTTAGACACAACCGATTCAACGATCTCCTCATATGTCTTTCCTTTTAATTTACCAGCTAGTGAAACCTCAATCGTTCCAACAAGTTTATCAAGTTCCTTTTTTCTTTTTTCTGTTATTTCTTCTTTTTTTACTATTCCTGCAGGTTGTTGCTCAGTGAAAGTTTCATTAGATATTTCTGGCATTGCCTTTTCTCCCCCATTGTTTGATTTATCATTGAATCATCATCATACATGACGTACGCAATGGAGATAGAACTTTTATTTCTGGAAAGAATAAAATTTAGTATTTTATCTTGTGCGATCTAATGAATCCTTTTTATTCCCGTTGCCTAATCGAATAATCAGTCATGCAATTTTCTAAAAAGTATCTGTTACTTTATATACAAAAACTTCTGATAAATTGGCTCTATCATTTGTGGAACTGATGAATGTATCAATCCCAAAAAGTAAGACCAAAATCTAACTTCTGGGGGTTACTACAGAATCAAAGTTGATCCTTCAGCCCCATTTTCCTTCCAAATGAAATAACAAAAAATCTGAGACAGAATGAGGTTCATTCTGACCCAGATTTGACTTTACACGACTCATCAGGATTGACCGATAATTTGACGTCATGACGTTCTATACTTTTTTACTTTTAATCTTGCCAGACCAGCCATCATATCCGCCTTTTAAGATATAGATATCTTGGTAGCCAGCTTTTCTTAACTTATTCGCTGTACGAATACTTAAGCTTTTCTTTTGGTCGTAGATATACACCGGTTGATCTTTTCGGATAGATCCTAATGAATCTTTTAAAACAGTATAAGGGATATTTCTTGCCCCTAAAATATGTCCTGCATCAAACACGTCTTTTTCACGAACATCAATGACTTGTGCCTTACGCATCCCATCACGAAATTCTTCTTCTTCCAGTGTTTTTGCAGAACGTTTTGCCATTACTCGTAGATAAACTTCCCAAAACACAATAGCAAGAATAATCAATAGCAAAATGATGTTAATTACCCATAAAACCATGTCATTCCTCCACGTTATTCCGCAAATTTCAAGGCTAATGAAGCAGCACCGATCACGCCAGCTTCATTTCCTAATTCTGCTAATTTGATTTTTGTTGATTGTTGTACTTGAGGGAACGTAAATTGGTTGAAATATTTTTCAACACGACTACGTAAAAATTCCCCGGCAGCAGATACTCCGCCGCCTAAAACAATACTTGATGGGTTCATAGTGTTCCCTAGATTACCGCAAGCTAATCCTAAGTAGAAACAAACACGATCAACGACCATCAGACCAAATGGATCGTCTGCTTGTGCCATTTCAAAAATATCTTTACTTGTTACTTCTTCTCCATTATCAAGCATTGCTTTTAATTTTGAATCTCCGGCATACTCTTCTGCTAAGAAACGTGCTAAGCGAACTACACCTGTTGCACTTGAAACTGTTTCTAAGCACCCTCTTTTACCGCATGTACATTCAAAACCTTCTGGGTCCACTGTAATGTGTCCAATCTCGCCACCTGCACCAGCAACGCCGTGGATCAAGTTCCCAGCAGCAACGATTCCGCCACCGACACCCGTTCCTAAGGTAACAAAAATAACGTCAGGATCATTTTCCCCTGCACCTTTCCAGCGCTCACCTAAAGCAGCAACGTTCGCATCGTTATCAATAGCAAATTTGATTCCAGTTCCTTCTTCAATTTGTTTTTTTACGTATTGAAGTTCAGTCCAATTTAAATTGTAGGCTCCGATCACTGTACCTGCTTCACTATCGACACTTCCTGGTGTTCCCATACCGATTCCGATGAAATTTTCAGCATTCATATTGTATAATTTGATACGATGATTTACTGACTCGATAATTTCCGGAATAATATGTTTACCGTCATCCAATATATTGGTATCGATGCTCCATTTTTGTTGAATCTCTCCTTCTGGTGTTAGAATTGCAAATTTTGCTGTTGTTCCACCTAAATCAATCCCAATAATTTTTTTGTCCATTACAAGTTTCCTTTCTTTCGGCTTTCTTCCACTCGGTGCTCTCGTTTTAGTATGCGCCACGCTGTCATGTATGTATCATGATCGATCAAACGACTGTCATGAAGATTCTTCAATTCAATCGTCATTAATTCAATATCATAGATACGTGACCCAACATAGACAAAGATGCCAAATCGTTTGAGCAGTTGTTGCACGTCATATAAGCTCTCCATCTCAAAGCACTTCCTTCACATTATACAAGTAATCCGTAGTTTTTTAAACCCAATAAAACACATATTATCAAAAGAAATCCAAAAACAAGCGTAGATAGGATTTTTTGATGAATCGAGTAATTGGTCACTTTCTGTGGTAGGCCGATGATATTTCCTATAAGCAAGCCACCAACAATCCCACCGAGATGCCCCCAGATATCGACTGAGGTATCCGTCAAACCAAATACAAAACTGATAACAATAAACAACATGTAATGACGAATCAATTGGCGAACCTGAGAGTTATTTTTGAAATGAAATCCAAGAATGAATAACGCACCAAACAAACCAAACAAAGAAGTACTTGCTCCACCAGATAGAACGCCAAGATCGTTGAATGCAAAACTCGCTGCATTCCCAAGGATACCACTAAACAAGTAGATCAAGAAAAAACGCCAATGACCGTAGAGTGTTTCAATTTGGTCTCCCATAAAATATAAAATCAAAGAATTCATGACAAAATGCACCAGTCCAAAGTGAATGAAAATCGGTGTAATAAACCGCCACCATTCATTTCCAACTACAATAGACGGCCCAAACATGCCTAAATATGCTGGAATATTTAAAAATGGAAAGAACTCCATCATTGCAAACACGATGGTTTGTATCGCTAAAAACAAATAAGTCAAAATTGGTCTTCTTAGCCAAGCGTTTAATTTTAATTTCTGTTGATAATTCATGTAACCCTCCTTATTATTTATCGATAAACAAGTGTTGCACTTTTTTATCAAAACTTTCTGGTACCCATTGATTGTTTATTTGTTCTTGAAAAACCAGACTACATGTCTGGTTCGGATAATTGGCTAGATAGCGATCATAGTAGCCTCCACCAAAACCAATCCGATAACCATTTTGATGATAAACAACCCCTGGAACGATCAGCAAATCGATAGCGTCCGGTGAAAAAGAATGATCAGATAATGGCTCCAGTACGCCAAAAGCGGTGCGTTCAAATCGGGTATCCGGATCAATTTTAAAAAAACACATTTGACGTTCAGGCAATGTCTTAGGAACAAGTATGGTTTTACCCTCTTCCCATGCCTTTTCAATAATTGGGGTCGTAGCCACTTCTATCTCATTTGCCATCGTCAAACCAACCACTTTTGCTTGCTGCCATTCATTACTTTGAAAGAGTTGTTGGTAAATTTTTTGCTCTTTTTGCTGCTTCTGTTCACTTCTAGCAATCTTTTGTAAATTTTCAATGCCAATTTTTCTAAGTTTTTCTTTAATATGACTCAAACGTATCAACCCACCTCTCGTTAAAATGGTAGCGGAAAATAGTAAAAATAGCAATTTAACTTTTTAAATAAAAAGAGTTTTATAAACAGAATTTAAGACATCACTCTCACTCTTTATTCTAAAAACGAGTAAACGGTGTTCACGCATCAGCTCCTTGAAATAAGCCTGAATTTTTCAAAACATGAGAAGCTGTTAAAAAAAATTCTTTCTTATTGTCATTGGAGCTTTCCGATGCCTTCACGACCTCTGATTCACTCTTTTCATTTGAATAGACAGAATAATCGTAGTCTCAAAATAACGAGAAACTACTTTGGGAAACACTGCTTACTCAACACAATCGTTTCTTCCCCGTATTTATTTTCTAAGCAATCATTTGTTTGGAAAATAATAAATATAAGAAATATGGAGCTCCTAGGACCGCAATTAAAATCCCAGTAGGAATCTCACCACTTGGTAGAATCACTCGTGTAAGAACATCTGCAATCGTTACAAAAAATGCCCCAAATAATCCACTCAAGATCAAGGACAGTTGATTTTCTCTTCTGACGACAAATTTAGCCAAATGAGGAGCTAACAAACCGACAAAAGATAAGCTGCCAGCTACCGCAACGCTTCCGCAGGCTAAAGCAACAGCGAGTATCAATAGGATTTTTTGACTTTTCTGCACGTCTAATCCTAGACTTTGCGCTCTTTCTTGACCAAAAGATAATAAACCAATTCGTCGACTGTAAATCAGCACGAAAGGAAGCAAAATGACTGCCCAAGGTAACAATGAGAAAACATATGGCCAACTAGCTCCCCAAAGTGAACCTGCTAACCAGGCATTAACAAAACCATAGTTTTCTTTCGACAATTTAATCGTAAATAAAAGCATCAATGCCGACAATCCAGCATTGACTGCAATTCCTGATAGTAAAAGCCGGTTCATCCCTAAAAAACTATTTCTCGTATAAGCAAACAAGTACACAAGTAAAGCTGCAAGCAAGCCGCCTAGAAAAGCCACGATCAATAGTAAAAACGGAAAAGTTTGGTTGGCATAAAAGCCCAAATAAATCATAACGAAAAAACCTGCTCCAGCGTTAATGCCCAATATGCCAGCATCAGCTAGTCTATTTCTGGTAACTCCCTGCAAGATAAAGCCTGAAATACCTAAACACATACCAGCAAGAAGACTGATTAATAGACGAGGGGCACGAAATTCATAAACAATCAACTCTTGGATTGCCGAACCCTTCCCTTGAAACACCTCAGCTAATTGATCAAATGGAATAAATGGTGTGCCAATCATTAAACTTGCAACTATACTAACAACTAATAAAACAAATAAAACAACTAGTGATTGGTAACTTCTTTTCATCCTTGTTCCCTCCTTACTTGGAGTAGTAAAAACGGTACACCGATCAAGGAAATAATTAAGCCGAATGGCGTTTCAAATGGCGGATTGATCATTCGTGCAACATAATCCGCCAACATCACTAATCCTCCACCTACTAAAAAAGAGGCTGGTAAAACATACCGATAATCGGAACCAATGATTCCTCGGACGATTGGTGGAACCATCAATCCAATAAATGAAACTGGTCCAACTAACGACACCGCCATTGCAGCTAACCCCGCCACTAATACAAATGCAAAAAATCTGATCCGTCCAGGGTTGCCTCCTAATGCCAAGGCATGTGACTCACTTAAGTTGACCAACGAGATGGAGCGACCTAACAAAAAGGAGCCACTAACTGTCAACAGATAAATCGGAGCCAAAATTTCCAATTGATGCCAAGTGACATTCGCAGCGCCTCCCACGAACCAAAACGCCAAGTCTTGCTGCAAATTGAATAGTTGTGTCAGCGCTTGACTAATAGCTGTAAAAAAAGTACTGATCGCAACACCTGCTAAAATCAATTGAAGTGGATTCATCCCCATTTTTGAAAAACGTAAGAAACCAAAAACAAATAACGTAACTACCAACGAACCAAGTAATGACAGTAAAAAAACAGAAAAAGCAGAAGCTTGTGGCCAAAACGCAAAACAAAGAGCCATTGCAAGCGATGCTCCTGCATTAATTCCTAATAACCCTGAATCAGCTAAAGGATTCCGTGTCACCCCTTGCATCAATGCGCCACTAAGAGCAAAACAGCTTCCGACTAAGAAAGCCCCCAGCACTCGAGGCAACCGAATCGTTCGGATAATCAACTGCGATTGAACTGAGTCGTCAAATTTAAAAATCGCTTGCCACAAATTAGAAAAGTCGACAACCGCCGCTCCATTGGCTAACGCAAAGAAAAATATACTAACTACTCCTAGCAACAATAGGGAAAGAATCATTCGTTTCCTCTTTGTCTTCATTGTTCACCCTCCTTACGATCATTGATTAAATCGTAAGACAAAACAACGGGTTTATTCGTTTCAGGCAATTCGATGATCTGCGCTTCAATTTCATAGATTTCCCTCATCCATGACGTTGTGATTACTTCATCAGGTGTGCCTTGAACCACTATTTGTCCTGCTTTCATCCCAATTAAATAGTCAGAAAAGCGAGAAGCGTGATTGATGTCATGGATCGACATTAAAATGGTTGTCTGTTTGATATGATTGATCTCTTTCAGTAAATGTAAGATTTCCAATTGATGCGCAGGATCTAAAAAAGTGGTTGGCTCATCTAAAATCAAAATATCCGCTTCTTGGGCTAAAGCCATCGCAATCCAAACTCGTTGCGCTTGTCCACCTGATAGACTCGAAAGCTCCCTTTCTTTCAACTTAGTTAGTTGTGTCGCTTCCAACGCCCATTGGATAGCATGTAGATCTTCTTCATTTAATCCACTAAAAAATTTTTGATAAGGATAACGACCATAAGAGACCACCTCTTCGACAGTCATGCCTAAAGGGTGTTCACTACTTTGGGCTAACAGTGCAATTTTTTGCGCTAACATCTTAGGACTATATGTAGAAATTTCAGATCCATCTACGATAATCTTTCCTTCTTTGACAGGTAACAGTCGAGTAAAACTTTTTAATAAAGTTGATTTACCACTGCCATTAGGACCAATCAAACTTGTCACTTTTCCTTCTGGTATCTTGATAGACATTTTTTCAATCACTTGTTTATTTAAGTAACCCGTTGTAATATCAACAGCTTCAATCGTCGTCAAATTTTTCATCCTTTCCCTGAAAATCATTCTCAATTATGAAGCTCCTTCACAAATTCGTCAAGTTTTACTCTAAATGGCTCTTTCCCGAAAATAGTTGACATGACCACTATTGTCAGGAATAATATCAATTGAGAATGATTATCAATGAAAATCCCTTCAGGAGGAAAAAATGAAACTAAAAAAGAATATCTTTACCATTGGGGCCACAGTGTTGCTGCTTAGTTTACTTAGCGCCTGCTCTTCTTCAAATAATTCATCCAATTCAACTGACACAGCAGGTAATGAAACAACTGCAAAAACTCACCTAGTGACTGATGCCTTGGGTCATAAAGTCGAGATCCCTAATCAACCAAAACGAATCATCGGGAGTTACCTCGAAGACTATCTTATCGCTTTAGGTGAAAAACCTGTTGCTCAATGGACAGTTGGTAGTGGATCGATTCAACATTATTTACAAAAAGAATTAAAAGATGTTCCCACGATCTCTTATGATCTTCCGTATGAAAAAGTCTTAAGTTATGAACCCGATCTTTTATTGATCTCTTCTTCGGCTACAGTTGAAGGAGGTAAATACGAGCAATACAGCAAAATTGCGCCAACCTATGTCGTAAAAAATGGGAATGATGTCACTTGGGAAACCCAACTAAAAGATATCGGAAAAGCATTAAATAAAGAAAAAGCAGCAGAAAAAATCATTACTGATTACCAAAAAAAGGTGAAAGCCACTAGACAAGAACTCGCAGATAAAATCAACGGCAAAACGGCTGCTGTTTTATGGGTGACGAATAACTCAGCATTTATGGTTAGTGAAACACGTTCAAGTGGAAGAATCATTTACGGTGATCTAAAATTTGGTGTGCCAAATCTAGTTACTGAAATCTCTAAAAGTGCAACTTCAGATTGGTCAGCTGTCTCTGCAGAAAAATTAGCAGAGTTAGATGCAGACTATCTCATCTTAGTCAACAGTGATGAAAAAGCTGCGATGTTTAATGAAGCAACTTGGCAAAATTTAAAAGCGGTCAAAGAAAATCATGTCTTAGAATTTGGTCCAGAATCTAGTTGGCTCTATAATGGTCCAATAGCTAGTCAAAATATGGTCAATGATATCAAAAATAATTTGAAATAAATCACCTGAACAAGAATAGACGTTCACCTTCCTTTCTTTACAAATTGGAGTGAACGTCTTTTTTTATTTAACTATGTGCTAAACCACTTTGCTCATTTTTTGCCATTTCTGAAATCGATGAGGGTATTGATTTTCTTGGTTGACAATTCCTTCATGTTCTTCCACTAATTCAAAACTTGTAAAATCGATTTCTCCAATAAATGTATCCCCCTCAAACTCTGCATCAATTAATGTTCGCCAGATGATTTTTGTTTCTGGTAACAAAGCTTGAAAAATTCGACTTCCTCCTGACACATAGATATCTTCAGGTATATCCTTGGCATATGCCAAAAGTTCATCAATCGAATGAAGGACTTCCGCATTTTTTTCTACTTTAAAATCTTTTTGAGTAGTTAACACAATGATATGCCGATAAGGAAGAGACAATTTGCCCATGCCTTCATATGTCTTTCTTCCCATCACTAATATTTTATCCATCGTATGTTCCCTAAAAAAACGCATATCGTTTGGTAACCTCCAAGGAAGCAGGCCATCTTTTCCAATCAAACCATTCTTGTCTTGTGCCCACATTGAAATAAACATGTGTTTCATCCTCTCAAACTGAATTTGAACAAACGATTTCAATCATACAAGAAAAACGACCCTGTTACAAGAAAAAGAGTCGCTTGTCAGGTTTATGGTTTCATTCAACCTTCACTATTAAAAAAAGTCTAGCTTCCTAAAAAGGATTCTAGACTTACGCTGAACTAATTATTTAGTTTCACGGTGTAAAGTAACTTTACGTTCGCGTGGGCAATATTTTTGTTTTTCCAAACGATCAGGGTTGTTACGTTTGTTTTTGCTTGTTAGGTAGTTACGTTCTTTACAAGAAGTACACTCTAAAGTAATGTTTACGCGCATGTTTTTCCCTCCCATTTTTTACTAGAATCCTCTAAGATGACTCTCAGACTTGATTATCTTACCATGATTTCCACTAGATTGCTAGCCTTTTTACAAAATTTGTTAAGTAAAACTACTTGACGAAAGTTATCTAAATAACTACTTGCTAAACAAAATCTTTTCCTTTTCCAACTACTGCGCTTACACTTGAAATATAAATAATTTTTGAGGAGGAAGATTTTATGCCTTGGAATATGAAAGATTATCCGCCTGCAATGAAAAATTTAGAAGAGTTAACACGAAAGAAAGCAATCGATATCGGTAACGCCTTGCTTGCAGAAGGCTATCCTGATGATCGTGCTATTCCGATTGCTATCAAACAAGCCAAAGAATGGTCAGAAGATGCTACTTCTACTGAAAAAAAAGAGTTTTCTCAAGAAAAAAATCCAACAAAGCATGATTCTCACGACACAAATCCAAGAGCTTCTAAATTATTGACAGCCAAAGTGATCGTAAAATTTGAAGAAGATAAGTGGATTGTCCAATCAGAAGGAGCTAAAAAAGCAAGTAATCATTTTGATACGAAAGAAAAAGCGATTGAAAAAGGGAAAGAAATTGCTCAAAACAAAAACACATCATTAATTATCTACAAAAAAGACGGAACGAAAGAAAGAGAAATAAACTATTAATAAAAAACAACTCCTCCACAATAAAGGAGGAGTTGTTCACTGTTAAAAAGGAATAAAATCAATCCGCTCGAAGCGGGATGTTCTTTTGCTTCGCTAGCTGATTACTTTTTAGACTGTTACATAATCGATTGCTTCAGCCTTAGGGATTTCTTCGTCAACGAAGAAAACTTTATACCAAGTTAAAAAGCTGAAAATCGTCCAAATTTTTCGTTGTTCTTCATGACGCCCTTCATGATGGTCATTTAACAACTTCATAATTTTTTCTTGATCAAAGAATTCTTTGGCAAAATCAGCCTCAAATAATTCTTTGACTTGTTGATAGCCATGGTCTTCTTTCAACCAAGCTTTGATTGGTACTGGGAAACCAAGTTTTACACGGTTAGACCATTCTTCTGGCAAATGTTTATTTGCTGCTTGTCGGAAAATATCTTTGGTATTATTTTGATTTAACAGATACTTACTTGGGATCTGTTCTGCCAATCTCATCACTTCGATGTCAAGTAACGGTACGCGTACTTCAAGTGAGCTGGCCATTGATAATTTATCCGCTTTTAATAAAATATCTTTTGGCATCCATTGATGAAGGTCAACGTATTGCATTTTGTTCACTTCATCTTTGATTTTTTCAGTTTTAGCATAATGGACTGCCATAATCTCCTGAACGGAAGGAGCCTTTTGGTATTCTTGTGTTAAAATATCTGACGCTTCGTTTTCTTCAAACACTCGGGCATGACCAATAAAATATTCTTTCGCAGGAGCTAAAGATTCATATAAATGGATTCTACCGTGGAAGTTTTTCATCTTGCCAATTTTTCGTCCCAAGTTATAACGTGTTCCTTTTGGTAGTTTCTTCAACCCTTGAGCAATGACACGAATAACTTTTGAATTCGTATGGAACCCATAAGTTTGGTATCCCGCAAATAGTTCATCTGCCCCTTCACCTGATTGGACAACTCGAACACTTTGCGAAGCCAAGTTTGCTAAGAAATAAAGTGGGACACATGAAGGATTCGAATCTGGCTCATCTAAATGGTATTGAATCAAAGGAAAAGCTTTAAATGACATATCTCCATCGATGACAGCTGCTGTATTATCTAAGTCCAAAAGTTCTGTTAACTTTCTAGCTTCAATAGCTTCATTATATGTTTTATCATCAAACCCAATTGAAAAAGAATGATCTGGTTTTAATACAGAAGTCACATAGCTTGAATCTACCCCACTAGATAAGAATGAGCCAACTTCTACATCGCTGATCGTATGTGCTTTAATCGATGCTTCAACTGTTTCATCAATCTTATCGATCCATTCTTTCCGTGAATAGTTTTGTTTTTCTTCAAAATTAGCATCCCAATATTGATGAATCGCTAACTTATTATCTTTGTAAGTGAAATAATGACCTTCTGGCAAACGGTGAACCCCTTTAAAAAAGGTTTCTCCATTTAATGGTGAATATTGAAATGTCATATAAGGTTTCAAGGCTTCTTTATTCAATTCTTTATGAAAATCTGGATGTGGTAAAAAGCTTTTGATTTCTGATCCGAACATAAATGTGCCGTTCATTTCCGCATAATAATATGGTTTGATTCCAAAATGATCCCGAGCACCAAATAATTCATTGCGTTTATTGTCCCAGATTGCAAAGGCAAACATACCCCGAACCTTTTGTAATAGATCAGTTCCCCATTCTTCATAACCATGCAACAATACTTCTGTATCCGCATGTGTTTGAAAAATATGTCCAGCTGCAATCAGCTCTTCTCTAAGAGGTTGGTAATTATAGATTTCCCCATTAAAAATGATGACTTTTGTTCGATCTTCATTATAGATAGGTTGTTTTCCACCCTCTAAGTCGATAATACTTAATCTTCTAAATCCTAAAGCAACATGCTGGTCAATATAATCACCCGAACTATTCGGTCCCCGATGAACGATTCGATCCATCATGTCGTTTACGATTGCTTTTTTATTGTCTTTGTCGTTAATAAATCCTACAATTCCACACATTTTATTTTTCACATCCTAGATAATAATTACTATTACTTTGTTTCGTCCATAAGCATCTTATCATAGAGGCTATTAAATCTTGAAATAATAGCTCTCTTACAGTTTCGTCACATGAAATAACAGTGAATATTTTTGAGTTCTACTATAAAAAAAGTAGTCCTATTAATTAATTTAACATGTTTTGACTAAGGAAGCTATTTTGTTTAGCAAAGACTTGAAAAATATTCATTATTATTTAATCATCTCTATCATTTAACCAATCAAAAGATAGTCCTTACTAAATAATCCGCTCTAATTAAGTTACAAGCAATTTCCAATAAGACTTGTTTGATTTTACTCTTAAACCTTCTTGTCGTGAAAGAAATTCCGTTGGAACAATCTCGTTTAAAAACAAGAATATATTTTCCACTTACAAATAAACCTAACTAGATCTGACCTCATCTCGCCTAGTATCTGGTTTATATTTTCTTTTCTATTTCTTCGAACATAGCTAAGAAGACTTTGTTCGTTTACTTATCTCTAAAACTATATTTTTTTTGATTCATTCATGTTATTATTATGAAGGATCTTTATTGGAAAGGGTAATGTTATGAAAGTATCAATTGTGGTTCCATGCTATAACGAAGAAAAAACAGTTCCTCTTTTTTTTAACGAGGTCGAAAAATTTAAGGGAATACATGAATTTGAATATTTGTTTATTGATGATGGTTCAAGAGATAATACATTACAAGCAATCAAAGCATTAGCTAATGACCATGAATATGTACGCTTTATTTCCTTTTCTCGAAATTTTGGGAAAGAAGCTGCTTTATATGCTGGTTTACAAGCTTCTACTGGCGACCTTGTCTCTGTAATGGATGTTGATCTACAAGATCCACCTGATCTATTACCAGAAATGATTGAAACAATTATGCAATCTGATATTGATTGCGTCGGTACTCGTCGTTCGACTCGTGACGGTGAACCACCGATCCGTAGTTTTTTTGCTAAGAAATTTTATCAGCTAATCAATAAAATCAGTGATACTGAAATGGTTGACGGAGCGAGAGATTTCCGTTTAATGACTCGCCAAATGGTTGATGCTATCTTGGAATTAACTGAATACAACCGCTTTTCGAAAGGCTTGTTCAGTTGGGTTGGTTTTAAAACCAAGTATATTTCCTTTGAAAACCGTGAACGAGTAGCTGGTGAAACCTCTTGGTCTTTTTGGAAATTATTTAATTACTCTATTGATGGAATCGTCAACTTTTCAGATGCACCATTAACAATTGCTTCATTCGTGGGGGCATTATCATGTATTGGTTCAGGTCTTGCTATTTTATTTATTATTTTACGTGCCCTGTTGTATGGTGATCCTACAGCTGGCTGGCCTTCCATGGTCTCTATTTTCTTGTTTATCGGAGGTATCCAATTATTGTGTCTTGGAATAATTGGCAAATACATTGGAAAAATCTTTTTAGAAACCAAACAACGTCCAGTGTATATTATCAGAGAGACTGAAAAAATTAATCCAAAAAACTATCAAAGCGAGAAATAAAAAAACTCAAGTTGTAACGATCTCAATAGTTAGTGTTCTAACTGTTGGATTTCCTACAACTTGAGTCTTTTTTTTATTTTCATCTATTTATGATGGTCAAAACAATGGTCCCAATCCCCAGCATAGTCAAACTAAATTGTACGAGTTCTGCTTTTTGCGGATTCCAGGTTTTCAACAATTCTTTTACCAGCATTAACACTAAAATTCCTACAACAATATATAAAATATAATAAGTTCTCATTCCTGAAGCCCAGATCGTAGGAGAAAATCCCATAATTATTCTTGAACAAGCGCCCATCATCATTAACAACATAAGAAAAGATGCTGTTTTTTTATTTTCAAAACTTAAGTAAATCCCTAGGAGCAAACAAGCCAATAAACCTAAAACAAGTAAAGTCGCTAGCCATGATCCAGGACGAGTAAGTGACAGATTCGTTCCAGTATCGGTAAATAGCTTTGTTAAGTGACTGCTATCCCATATTTGTGCACGACTATTGCCACGAATGTGTATAAAACTTTCACCCATCGTATTCCCTAGATAGATAATCAGATTCAAGAAAAAAGGTATAGCAGATAATAAGCGGCCATAATAATTTTTGCACTTGTTATAAGAAAGTAAAAAAACAAATAAGAACAAAATTAAGAACAATACATTTGTATCTAGAAAAAAAGGCTTTCCAAAAGAAGAAATACCCAAATCCAATTTAGTAATAAACCCAAATTGATCATATTGAGGAAACCACTTACTAATTTCTTGAGATGTCCTGATGGCATTCCCCGGTGTTGTCAACGAAAATAGTAACTCAATAAAACTTATGAGCAATGGGAGAATCAATAAGCGATGATATGCTCTTTTATATAATAAATAGCCAGTTATAATGGCCGTTAAAGTAAAAAAGCACGCATTCACTTGTTCTTGGTTAGCAGCAAATATCAGGAAAGGCAAACTAAACCAATAAATACTAGGAGTGATAGCTCTTCCTTTTAAGCGTTGGAAGAATGGGAAAAAAGCGAATAAGCAAAATGAAACGGACCATTGATAATTCAAAGTTGTCGACTCCCAGCCTGTTTCCCCCATCACGGTAAGTGGGACTAAGCAGTAGACAGATGTAACTAGCAACACGTTCTTACCGTCCAATTTTTCAAAAACATACTTACAAATCATCAGGACCGTGCCCAACATGATGATTGAATTGACAAATTTCCACAGCAGAAAATGTTTAGAAAAAAACATCATAAACAGCTCTATGATAATTCTCGAACTCCAAGTTTTATAATGTTCGATCGAAGCTCCTAAATACCCTAGTTGGTCTAATCTATTTGAGTAAACTAAATCGTCTGCTCTAAATGATGGCATATATAGATTGAAAAATAAAAAACCAAGCCAAATAACTAAAAGCAAAAAAAATAATTCTTTATTAATTCTTTTTTTATTCCAGTACATTATTAAACTCCTTTTTATAATTTATCCCAGCAATTATAACACAGAGGCATCTGTTTCCTATATTTTTTTTATCCTTTTATTTTTAAATAATGAACAAACTGGTCACTTTATCAAAAATAAACATAACAATTAACAGGTTTCATTCATTGGTTTTCCAAAGCGTTTGATCAACCATATTCGGCTAAAAAAGTATTCATTACTTGTTAATAAAACTTTACAAGAAAAATAAGTACTCCAAACAAATAACACCGCATAATTTTTGAAACATTCATAAATTCTCCATTCTAAATGATATCGTTCATGAAGAGACAAAAGTTACAATAACTATCGATAGGCATCTGACAGAAATTCGGAATACAAAAAGAGGTTATGAAAACTTCGGGTAGCTCCAATGACAACAAGAAAGAATTTTTTAAACATCTTTCCATGTTTGAAAAATTCAAGCTTATTCCAAGAAGCTGCTACTTAAACACTATTGATTTATTTTTTGAGTAAAGTGTGAGTTTAATATCTCACCATAAAAATAATCTTTCGGGGGAGTCAAAAAATAATTCAGATTAAAAAACACAACAAAAAAGACACGACCTAAATCGTGTCTAACCGTTGGTATAAAGGAAGGTACAGGATTTGAACCTGCGCGCCGGTATTAGCCGGTTCGCCGGATTTCGAGTCCGGTGCATTACCACTCTGCCAACCTTCCATACCTATTATTTTTAAACTTTTTTTAGTAAAAAGTCAAGCCTATTTCCCGATAGAAATCAAAAACCGGCATATTTATTTTATGAGAAGACAAAAAAACACAAGAATCATTTTCTGCTCCTTCTTAAATAGTGCCCAATGTGAAGTAAGAAAGAGTATTGGAATGAACCTTGTGTTATCACACTTCATAAGTAGATCTAACTAATTGTTTCAGGATTTTCTAAAGAAAGAATAGAATCAATCGTTCGCTTGATGAACGAAATAATTTGTTCTTCAGTTGGGTGCATGATGTTTGAAGACATTAAAGATGCGATTCCGGTAACTGCAACCCAGGTTCCAGTGTGTAATGCATCAACGTATTCATCTGACAACTGGTTGTATCGATGATCTTGTTTGACGATTTCACGGAAATAGTTATAAGAAAAATCATGCATTTTTTGTCCATCGCCATGTTCGTCGATATATAATGCCATGTAAAGACTATGATGTTTTTTTGCAAAGTAGATATAGTTTAAACCTAGGTCAATAATTTTATCTCCAGTACGTTCAACTGGAAAAACATTTTCTTTGAGTTGTTCAAAAATTGAGTCTAATAAAGTATTTTTTAAATCCTCCATGTTTTTGAACTCTAAATAAATAGGTTGTGTGGATATACCCATTTTTTTAGCAATATTTCTCGCAGTAAACCCTTTAAAACCTTCCTTTGCAACAACATCATAAGCAGCTTTTAGAATTTGATCTTTAGTATAGACTTTTCTTCTCATTAAAACTCCCCCACTTCTTACTGCAGTATATGTTGTTTTATTGTAACCGATATACACAGTTTTTGGCAAATAATTTACTCAAAACGTTATATTTTAAGTTTTTTTCTTATTTATTTTTAACAATGATACAATATTATTTAAGAATAAACAAAAATACTGTTTCCCCTTACAAAAATTGATTTTTCTGTAACTGTTAGTTGACCAAAAGATTTCTTTCACGTTATAGTTAAAGAAAACGACAAAGAAGGTATGTAATGGTTAATAAAAACGACGTTATTTATATTCACCCCATCAAAAAAAAGCCATCTCAAAAAAATAAGTATTTTTATTTAACATTTACTGGCTTGTTTTTTCTAATAATCGGACTTGTTTCTGGACATCCGGTTGAAACTATTGAGGGACTCAACAATATCCTTACTTCTCCTAGTAATCTGATGACCGATTATTTGGCAATAGGTGGTTTTGGAAGCGCATTTATTAATGTTGGTGTCCTGACTTTGTTGTCCGTACTTCTTTGCTATCATCATAAAGTCTATCTAAATGGACTAATCTTTGCTTCTGTATTAACCGTCACAGGCTTTTCTTTTTTTGGAAAAAATCTGTATAACTCTCTTTCCATTATTTTGGGTGTCTATCTCTATGCACGTTTTGTACATAAACCATTTTCACAGTATATTATGGTTGGCTTATTTGCTAGTGCCTTGTCACCTGTAGTTAGTTATATCACTTTCGGTATGAACTTACCATTGGGCTTAGGTATTTTATTTGGTAATCTGACTGGTATACTCGTTGGTTTTTTACTCCCTCCTTTGGCATCGCATACCCTTATTTTTCATCGTGGATTCAATTTGTATAATATTGGTTTTACTTCTGGATTGATCGCCATGGTCGTGGCTGGTATCCTTCGGTTATTTGATTTTTCAATTGAAGTTCAATCGTTCGTTTCAACAGGCTACCATCAAGAACTTACATTAGTCATTTTTCTTTTTTTTAGTTTAACTACGCTATTTGGTTTTTTTATTAATTCATGGAAGCTCACTGGTTTACATGACATTTTTCAAACTTCAGGAAAAGTAACTACTGATTTTATGGCGATCTCAAGTATCGGTGCCACCTTACTAAACATGGGGTTAGTAGGGCTGATGCTTTCCATCTATGTTCTTCTTATTGGTGGTGAATTCAACGGCCCGATTATTGGTGCAATCCTATCTTCAGTTGGATTCAGTGCCTTTGGTTGTCATCTAAAGAACAGTTTCCCTATACTTATAGGGATTTATCTTGCTTCATATCTGGCTACTATCCATGATGCCTCTCAAACAACAATGATCGTAGCAGTGATATTTGGTACTGCACTTGCTCCTATTAGTGGTTTTTACGGTAGTATTTTTGGTATTTTAGCTGGATTTTTGCATATTGTCTTAGTCCATAACGTCAGTGCATTACATGGCGGATTAAGCCTATATAATAGTGGATTCTCAACTGGATTCGTTGCAGGTTTTCTTGTACCGATCTTAGACAGCCTGACTGTTGGCAGAAAGGAAAAGGATGGCATTGGAAAAAGAATTATCAAAAAGAATCATTAGTGAATTTTTAACCTATCTTTATTCTCACGAGATCACTGAAATAAGGATTGGGCTAGAATCAACACCCGAAGGATTATATATTGAAATTCAAGGAACTTGTTATTCTCCTCCTTCTGATTTGCATGAGTTAGCGGAAATGCTCAATGAACCAAGAAATCCTACTATGGATCTATATTACCAAGAGCTTGGAAATGTTTTTCTGGATCAATCAGATTTCCGATTACTTGGAAGTCTGATTGATGATGTGGAACTCATGTACGAACTTCCCATCTTAAATATAAAAGTATTTAGACGAATCCTTTGATTCAACAGGCTTAGTGAAAAGACAAAATGAGACACTGATTTTCACTCCCCTGAGATATTCCCTTTAGCTTTCATATAGTTATGGCGTTCAGAGTATTCTATCCACGTAAGTAAGCTAGAAACGCAGAAGAGGTAAAGCAAAAACTTCTTCTTTTAGTTTCCTCAGCTTATTTTAAAGATTTAATACTTGAACGCCGATTTTTCATTTAATAGAGGATATTTTTTCCTAAAACTACAGGCACAAAAATAATACTTCAAATACATCTTTAGTTGGATGTTTTTGAATCGTTTTTAAATTATACTTATTACAACTTACAAAATTGTTTGATAACTGTCATTTAAAATAGTGGCACAAAGAGTCACTAATAAAGTACATTAGTAATATAAGAAAACGTATCAAAGGAGTTGATAGACGTTGAACATTGCGGCATCACGGAAATTGATCAATTTTATATCTATCATTGGATTAGTAATTTCGATAGGCTTAACGATTTATTTTATCAATTTGGGTGTATTTAAAGATTTAAATTCTTTAAGAGGATTAGTTGGAGATTCAATTATCTTAGGTCCTATCATTTTCATCTTAATCCAAATCCTGCAAGTTGTTATTCCAATCATTCCTGGAGGGATAAGTACAGCAGCCGGTGTATTAATTTTTGGACCTTATGCTGGTTTTATTTATAATTATGTAGGGATTTGTATCGGTTCGATCATCATCTTTTTACTTGGTCGACGGTATGGTAAACCATTTATTTTATCTATGGTCAGTGACAAGACGTATAACAAGTATGTTGGTTGGCTCGATAACCAGAATCGTTTTGAAAAGTTATTTGCTTTAGCAATTTTTCTACCAGTGGCCCCTGATGATGCGCTTTGTTTAATGGCTGGTCTAACAAATATTTCTGTAAAAAAATATATTTGGATCATTTTATTGGCAAAACCCCTCTCGATTTTCTTATACAGCATGGCTTTGATTTATGGTGGACATTTCTTAAGTGGATTACTAGGATAGTTTATGATAAGTGGGCGTACTGCGTTAAGTATTTGCGCAATCTGTCCACTTATTTTTATTTTTACGTTATAATATTTATGGTAGGTGATTGAATGTTAATTTATTTAAAAAGAAGTTTAGGAAATGCTTGGGACTTTCTTAAAGGAACTCAAGCATATTTTCGTGATGTTTTGATTATGCATTTATTTATTTTATTTATTTGTTTACCCTTATTGAATAGTACGACCAGATTCATCTTGAATCGAGGAGCCATTGATTATATATCTAGTGATAATATCTCTACGATCCTTTCACAGCACCCAGGTGTCTTATTGTCTTTGACTGCTGTCTTACTAACTATCTTACTCCTAGTTTATTTTGAGTTTACTTTTTTATTGATGAGTGTTTACTTTATTAAGAAACAAACACCTATCTCGTTGAAACAGTTACTTCAAGCAACGTTTCGTCAATTAAAAAAAATACGCCCATTGACTTTTCTTTTTTTCTTAGCTTATTTCGTACTTATTTTACCGATTAGTGGGTTAAGTTTTAATTCTGATTTACTATCTAAAGTTAAAATCCCAGCTTTTATCATGGATTTTATTTTTACTAATCGTTGGATCGTGGTTAGTAGCTTCATTCTGTTTTATATCTTTTTAGCTTACATTGGTATCCGTCTCATTTTTGCCTTACCAGAAATGATTCTACGTGATCGACCATTTAAACAAGCGGTTAAAGAAAGTTGGTATTTAACCAAATCACGTTTTTTTGCAATCCTTGGACAGTTCATCATTATTGGTGGTAGTATTTTACTCATTTCATTTGCCGGCTATTTAATTGTGCTCCTCGCACAAATAATTGTAGAACAATTTTTCCCTAATTATTCATTGATTAGCGCTGTTTTTGCAATGACGATTCTTCAAGCTATCCTTTTATTCAACATCGTTATGTCAACAGTCGGAATTTTTTACATTATTATTGATTTCATGGATGATGAAGGTTTTCTTCCTGAGACTCCTAACTGGTTTCGTTTAGAATCTCCTAACAAACGTTTTTCTGTTCTTAAAAATACAAGCTTAGTTTTATTTGCTGTATTTTTTGGTGTAGGTGTTTGTCTCTACAATATGGATTATTTGACTTCTGCTTCTCAAACGAAACCTGTAACGATTTCTCATCGTGGTGTCAGTGGAGGTAACAGTGCCCAAAATACTTTAGCTGCTTTAGAAAAAACAAGTCGTACCTACCATCCTGATTATGTGGAGATGGATGTACAAGAAACCAAAGATGGTCAATTCGTTGTCATGCATGATTTTAACTTAAAAAAATTAACAGGGATAAATAAAGCACCACAAGATCTAACCTTGAAAGAATTAGAAAAGTTAAAAGTAACTGAAAACGGTGCGAAAGAACCTGTCGTTTCCTTTGATACTTATTTAAAGAGAGCCAATGAATTAAATCAAAAACTTTTAATCGAAATCAAAAATTCAAAAAATGATTCTAAAGATATCATTGATCGCTTTGTCAAAAAATATGAGGAAAACATTTTAACTCATCAGCATATTCTACAAAGTCTTACGTATCAGACGGTATCTGATCTGAAAAATGCCAATCCTAATTTTTATGTAGGCTACATCCTACCATTCAATATTGTTGGACCACCAGTTACTCCGGCTGACTTTTTGACGATGGAGTATAGTACGATCAATCGGAATTTTATTGATTCAGCTCATCAAGATGGTAAAAAAGTGTATGTCTGGACGGTTAACGACTCAGATGGAATCAGTCGTATGATGTTTTATGGTGTTGATGGGATCATTACTGATCAAATGACTATCTTAAATGAAAATATCAAAGCAATGGATGAAGAGATCACCTATTCAGATAAATTATTGAATTTCGTTTTAGGTGTTGGTTAAAAAAAGAGCCCCATGGATTGAATCCATGGGGCTCTTTTTCAATTACTTTATCTTTCTCTCGCGCTTTTCACCGCACGAACCACTGCTAAGATTGCCGGAATAGCAGAAATAACTGCTAAGATAATGCCCATTTTACCTGAACTCTTTCTTTTTTGCATGTTTTTTCGCTCCCTTCTCTCTCCTCTAATTATAGAGAAGTTTACGATATTTCTCAAAAAAAGTGTTTATGAAACCAAAGCAGATTCTGCTACTGTATAAATTTCGTCCAGTTTAACTAGTAGACGAAACTTACTATCGTAAACAGCCAACCGATCTCTCTGATCATAGCTTTCTACAAAAATAACAGCTGTATTAGTATATGTACGTTCCACGCAACCAATCACTTCATAGTTCACTCCAATCGGTTTGCATATGTATGACTTGCCTATTTCTAATTTTAACATCTCTCAATTCCCTCCTTTATTTTGTTAATCTTTAATTTATAATAACAAAAAAAAGATGATTTGAAAACGATTTATTGAATTTTTTTATATTTTTTCTTAGAATTACACGATTTCAATCTAGTTCCCCCTTTTTCTCACATAACTAATACCAAGATATAATTGTAATTTATAAGTGACAGATTTGTTTGAAACTGTTAGCCTTTTGTTCGTGTAAACCTCCGAAAAAGCATCTAAACTATTCTGTGAGGAGGGAATTTCATGATTGTTATTCAAGCTACTGTATTTATCCTGTTATTGATTGGATTGCTTATTGGACTCACAGAAAATTAAGAATCCCTTGTTGACATAGCAATTAATTGCGAAAAAAAAATAAGGGTGCTACACTGATTACAGGAAGGAAAATTTAACAGAAAATTCCAACCACAATTTACATTAATAAAAAAAGAGGTGACTTACATGACATTTACTAAAACAAATATTGAATACCGAGTTGCATTTGATACTGTATCCAATCAATTTATGGCAATTGATGCTACAAATGAAAACAACGTAGCATTTGGTATCACGATTGAACAAGCTGTCCGTGCATTAAATGAATCCAAATAAGGAGTGAATCATTTCTAATGACCGAAAACAACTCGGGATCGAAAAAAGAATAAAGACGTTTGCAACTAATACAGTTAGCAAACGTCTTTTATTATTTATTCAATTTGAGTTTGTGCTTTATTTTCCCCCATGAAATTTTGCTGATTCCCAGAAAGATTATAACCATCGCAATTTGCATGATTGGTACTCCTGCCCCCGTATACACACTTAGAAAATAATCTTTTTGCTCTGGCGAGTAGGAACAAAACCATGAAACCCCAAATAAAAATAAAAACTGGGTCAATATCAAACCACTAGTAATGACCAGTGCAGAACAATAAAAACCTCGATCTTTTTTTGCATAGATTGAACCTAAGATCAAAAATAAAAATCCTAAAATCGCTAAACATAGAACAACACCACTTGTCTTTTGATAAATCGCAATCATAATATTAGAGATTTTCGCTGTTTTTGATAAAACTAAAATTGGCGATTGTGGATCTTCACTATTAATCCAATTATTCAATAAAGGAACCCGCAAAAAGTTTTGCGCTGCTTCTACATCCGCATGGGTTCCAAAACTGTAATTCCCTCCTTGATGAAAATCTTTGTAAAATAAATTGTCACTATAAGCTGTCCTAAAAAAATCTAAGAGTACTGGAATATCCTCGGCAATCTTCCCATCTCCTGTACTCATTAAGTAGACTTCACGTTTCTTCTTCAAATCTCCCTTACGATAAGCAGCCCTTAACTCTTGATTGACTTGTTTCCAAAAATCATTGGTTTCTTTTGCGTTATTTTGATAGTAGCCAGACTCATTCAACACATCTCGCAGTGCCCAAAAAATAATGTCTCCCTTTAATTCCTTTACTTTTCCTGCCTGAGTCCAAGCATGTGTCGTATATAATTCTTTGATTCTAGCAGCTTCTTTAGCGAAAGCAGGTGACACAGCTAATGCTTTATTTAACGCTTCATGAGAAACCCAAATCCTACTGTTCTCTTTGTTTATGTTCGTTCCATCATCTATTCGAATCAAGTTCTTCATCAATTGAGCAAACTCTCCGCTCGTACGATCATTGACTACTGCAAGATGATAGACTTCTTCATTTTTATGCTTAATCATTTGGTTTGTCACGATAAAGCTGATCATAGGAAGAAAAAACAAACTGAGCTTGATCAGTTTTCTTCGATCAAAGGTAATTTGTGAAAGAAACTTTTCAACAGTTTTCGTTGGTCTAAAATCCACTCCTAATAAAATCTGAACAAAACTAATGATTAAGGCTGCCAGAACAAACGGCAACAACCAGAGTGAATCTTCGCGAATATACCAGTAAAATGGAAAGATTAGAGACAACAAGAAAAACCAAGGTAAAATAGTTTTTGTTGCACGATATTTACGATAATAAATAGCTAATAAACAAGCAACGATAATTACGACAGATGGAATTACAATGGCGTTTCGATAAATACGTGTCGAATATTCATGGGTAAAACCGATTGGTGAAAATAAAAAAAAGACATAGATAAAAAACAAGATACTATTCTTTTTAACGATCGGCTTTACACTCAGTGTAATCAGCACGCTAGCTAAAATATTAAACCCACCTAATAATAGCGAGTATGGTAGCTGAATTTTATTGGCAAAAGCTAAAAATAAGCTATAAGAAATACCTTTTGATAAAGTTTTAGCATTGTACTCTCCTAACCACTGCCCGTCCACTAAGTTACGGGCATAATGAATAAAAAGCTGGTCATCATAGCTAGCTGTCATATCGATGCTGTAAGTCGCTTTGTAATAGAGATAAAGACGTATTAGTGTAAGAATTAGAGCGATACCACAAATAAAATAAAGTTGTTTTTGCCTAACATACTGAAGCATTTCCTTTACTCTATCCATGTACCCTAACCTTTCCTCCGCCTTTCTTCTTGATACTAATCATATTTGATAATTTATTTTTAACCAATTCACTCAACTCCTTATTCAATAAGCCTCTAATAAGTATAGCAAAAATTCATTTCATTGATATTAACCTTAAAAGATTCTTATTAACTTGTTTGATTGCTTTTTTAGCAGGTTCTAAGCGTTAAAAACAAGATTTATACTGTACTAACTTAATGACTGATCTTTTCCACTTTGTAACTATCGTAATCTGCTGTTGTGCAAATCATTTCCTTTATATATCTATTTTTATCAATAGGTGATCAAAAATTCACATTTTTTATTTTGTAATTTAATTTTTAGATAAAAAACAACTTTGTACATCTTTAGAGAAGTATTACAGAATGATATATTTTTTTATTAGGAGGTTTATTTCTTTCATTCCTACATGGAAGGAAAATATTTTTATTTTTGGAGGAAAAAAATGGGAACTTTTTTAGTGTTAGTAGGTTTAATTGGTATTTGTTGGGGGTTAGTAGGACTGATTCGATCATTTTTCAAAAAAGGGAATAAAAAACGAAACTTTATTATTATAGGAACAGCATTTATTCTTATGATTTTCGGAGCGTCTATCTCTCCTACCAGTCATTCCGATAGTTCAAAAGCAAGCACACAATCTGAAAAAAAGATCGAAACAAAAAGAACATCAAGTACTTCTAGTGAAGAACAGCTGAAACAAAAAGCTGAACGTAAAGAAAAAGAAAAACAAAAACTTGAAGCTGAGCGTAAGAAACAAGAAGAAGAAAAACAAAAACTTGAGGCTGAGCGCAAAAAACAAGAAGAAGAAAAACAGAAACTTGAGGCTGAGCGCAAAAAACAAGAAGAAGAAAAACAGAAAATTGAAGCTGAGCGTAAAGCACAAGAAGAACGTCAAAAACAAGCTGAAAATGAAGCAACAACAGCACTATCACAAGCTGAAGCTCATCCAACTAGAGAAAACTATAACTCAGCAGCTACTTTAATCCAGGCTATTCCAAACGGCAATCAACACTTGTCTGCTCGACTAGCTACAGTAGATGCAACGATCAAAGCAAATGAGGCAGCTGAAGCAGAACGACAACGGCAAGCTGCGGCCGCACAAGAACAAGCCAATCAAGTTGCAGCAGCACAAACACCGCAACAAAACAACGAACAAACGGTTTATATTGCTCCAGATCATGGTACAAAATATCATTTAAATCCGAACTGCTCGGGACTTAACAATGCAAATTCTGTCGTAGCTATCTCGCTGCAAGAGGCCCAAGCACGTGGATATACGTTGTGTAAGCGTGGTTAATCTAAAATAATAAAATGAACTGTGACAGCAGTGTCTAGCTCTGATAACTAAGCCGGAGAATCCGAAAATAGTCTCTACTATTTTGGACTCTCCGGCTTATTTCAAGTGGATGGCGCTTTACCCCCATCAATCAGAGGTTGTGAAAGCATCGGGGAACTCCGATGACAATAAGAAAAAATTTTTTGAAATAGTTTCTCATATTTTGAAAAATTTAGGCTTATTTCAAGAGTTGATGCTTGAACACCGTGAATCAGAGGTTGTGAAAAGAGCGTTTTGACCTGAGCGTTAAGGATGAAAATCTCGAAACAGCTCTCCATGTTTTGAGATTTTTTGACTTATCGCCGAAGGTCAGCTCTTTGAACACCGTTTATCCATTTTCAAAGCACAATGTAAGATTTGTCTCCCTAATTTATTTTTTATTGTGAACATTTCCGGTGTCCGGTCTCTCCTAACTTTACTTAAGCATGGTCATACAAAAAAAAAGAAAATTTTTACAGCCATTCCCCTGATATTAATAGTCGGATATTAGCTTAAATACCATAAATTTTTTTGCGTTTTTCCTTTACAAAAAGAACGTTTGTTCGTTTAATGCTATTAAAGAATATTTACGGATTGGCATCCTCGAAATCGCTCATAAGGGAGAGTCCACAATGATTAAGAAATATGGCACAGTAACAAAAATAAAAATACTACAAATTGGGGCTCGTCCCTTGATAAGATTTAGCTTGAATGATACGAACTGTTTAATCGCTGGTCATGGTTTAAACTTTCTTGCTGAAGTAGATGAAGGAATGAAATTAGTAATCAGTGGCTATTATAATCAAAGAAACCAATTGGTCGTCAAAGAATATCATGTGCTCGGTCCCACGAAAATACTGATTGATTTTAAAAAAATCAAGAAAGAATTTATTGGTAAAAAATAAAAATTAGTTTTGAAGTATATAACTCCCGTCTAAAAAAATCAGAACTTTTTTGTAAAAGAAAAAAGGTATCCATCTGTCTCAGCGAGTAGGTTTGGATACCTTTTTAAATCAGCAAAATTAAGTTCATTTTTTATTTATATATAAATGCTGTTCTAGGATTACTTATTGTTCCTGTCTCTTTGGTACCTTTCTATCTTTAAACGGATGATATGGTTAATTGCTTACTTGATTAAAGTCAGAAATGATATCATTCAACTCCGTTTGAAGTGTCGAAACAATCAAATGAAAATTTTCTTCATCCGTTTTATCATATGGGGATGTTTTTGTTACATAAAGTAGCTTCTCGTTTTCTATTTTCATTAGAACCTGTGTTGCGGTTTGTACTTTGTTTTGATAATTAAACGCAGACATTCCACTTTGAATAATCGTTATGATTGCGGAAGCAATCGAAACGACTAATAACAAAGACTTATGATCAGATGCCTCGTGAATTAAAATAGGAATAGCAGCAGATAATACGATTTTTATAATATTCCCTATGCCAATGATTCTATTATACGATTGAATATCTTTTTTTAATTTATTAATTGTAGAATCAATCGATTCAATAAACGCTTTTTGATCCATATCATTTCTCCATTCACTTTATTAAAATTTGGTCGTAAAACTATTATAATTAGATTTACCTATGTTTCAGCTAATTACAAATCAAGACAAATGGCTATTAAATAACAATTATTATTTTATCAAAATAATTATATATTTGTCAATGATAGTATTCGTGCACGGATAAAAGCTATTGAAAAGATCTGAACAAAGATTTAATCATTACAGACGACATAAAAATTACATTTGATTTATGCTCACAATCTCTGACCAACCGAGCAAAGTAAGCTTGATTGATTTAAAAAATTTAAACTGTGAATACTATTGCCCACAGAATTGACAAATGTGCCCATCTCTCCCCTAACTGTCCATAATGGTAGATATGTGTAAGCAGTGCCTAACCGAAAAGTTGGCATGAAGCATGAAGATATAAGTCATAAAGATATCTCTATTATTCAACTATATGATCAAGTGTCATATGAAAGTATTGAACGAACTTCGATAAGTCCAATGACTATATCAATAATCAACAACGAAAATTTTCTGGACAATATATTTCTCTGCCAACAAACCAAAAAAGGATGGCTATAATTAGCCATCCTTTTTTATAAATACCTCAATGAGTATCATTTTTCATTTTAAAGGCAAATTGTTTTGGATAATTATTTTTAATAATTACCTATAACTCCTTATCTTAAAGACGTTCGTTCAATTCTTTGGCAAGGTCTTCAAAGCCTGGTTTGCCTAGAAGTGCGAACATGTTTTTCTTGTATCATGTGTACATTTATTACTTTTTTTCTCTTTTGTACCGTTAGAAAACGCCGAAATATCAGTATTTTATCTATCTCCTGCTTTTTCCATCTTTTCTGATTTTTAATATCACTATCACCAAAACTATCACTAGTTTTTCTATTATTTTTACTTTTTTATATGCATATTGAAACCGGAGTTAGGACAATTAATATAAGAACGAAAAAAAAACTCAGCCAATAATGATTGGTTGAGGTCTTTAGCTACTCAAAGTCAGATTTGAATCTTTCGGTTTTAAATTTAGCAAAGGATTTAATGAAATCATTGATTTAATCTCTAAAGGCACAATTTCAGATCTCATATTATTTTTCCTTATTTGTAAAATTTTTTCTAGGTATTCTCTACATATATACCTCCGATTTGTAAGTAACGTTAATGGTATAGAGATACCACTTAAGACAAATAACCGATCACAATCCACCAGAACTGGCATGCGAAATGGCGATTTAATTCTAGAAATCTCTTTATTTGGATTTGGTAAAATTTCAAATCTATTTAAAGGTGGAAGACCTTTTTTAATATGTTTTAGTCTTTTTGAAGTACAAACAAAAAAGACCTTTCCCCGTTTCCTGTCGTTCAGCAAAAATATAAATATGTACTTCTCCTCCATTTTGAGAGGAGATATTTTTGTAGAATATTCAAATAAAAATTATTTAGCAACAAAATACTATTTTGTTAAAGAAATTTAAACTAAAAAATGCATCTATTTTCCTGTATGTTCAGTCACGATTTCTTGTGATCTGTTTGCTGTGTCTTCTACATCGCTTTTGGCTTTTTCCAGTTTTTCAATATAATTATTCAAATTACTGTTTTCTGATTGCTCTTTTTCTAGTTTTTGTTGAGTACTTTGCAATTGGTTTTTAATAGTATTTTTTTCATTTGACAATTGATTAATTTGTTGATTTAAACTATTAACAGTATTTTGAGCATCATTAAATTTATTTTGTTCTGTTTGTAAACGATTATTCCAATCAGTGTTTAATTGATTTATTTCAGCTATTTTTTGATTTATTTCATCAATTTTAGCATTGATTTCATTTTGTTTACCTTGCAATTCAGCATTTTTTCCTGATAATTGATTCTCTAAATTTGTTTTATCTATAGTTAATTGATTTTTCTCATTTTCCAAAGTCAACACTTTTTGTTTATATTCTTCAACGTTAGCCTTTACTTGCTCAAGTTCTTGATTATTTGAAGATAATCGTGAATTTAAACTACTAATATTTTGCTCTTTATTTTCTAGTGCTTTATCTAATGTCTCCAAATTATGATTGATTTGTTCAATATTATCTTCTCCACCCCATAACAAAATGTCATCGGCAAAGTTTTTCCCTGCGATCCCTGCTAACACTAATCCACCTATAATTAATCCACTTACTACAATTTTCTTATTCATATCACCATTCTCCTTAACACAAACTGAACCAATTATAGTTAATGATTTCACAATCAGTCAATTTAAATATATATTTTTTTATTTTATTTTTATAAATCTTTTTCTTAATTCGGATAAAGTCAGATGTAACTGCATACAAACATTATTTTTAAAACATTGTATTAATTAATTTAAAATTAGATACAGTTATTAAATTCACATAAAAAAGTCTACTCTTTCGGATAGACCAAAACATCTAACACATTTATTTTACCAATTTAAGAGATTATATATTCTATATTTTTGAAATAAAAAAAACACCCGAAGGTGTATAAAAAAATGGTTTAGTTATAGATAAATTAACTTAAGAGTACTGTTACTACAAGTGTTCTTCTCACTCTAAAGAAAAAACTATCCTATCAAATAAAATAAGCACTTTATTTTCTTATAAAAGCGGAGTCTTTTGCGGAAATATTTTTTATATCTGTTACATATCTTTCAATTTTCATATGCAAATCATATTTTTCTCTAAGTTTAGTAATATGAGCCATCATCGGAGATTCATGATGTTTGTCTAGTGAATCTTGATCTGTCCAACTATCAATTAGAAGAATTGTGTCCTCATCATTCATTGAAAAAAAGTATTCATATTTAATATTGCCTTTTTCTGCACGGATATCTTCTACAACTCCAGTTGAAACCATCTCTTTTGCAAATTTTTTCGCATTTCCATTTGTACCACTATAATAAATGTTCACAGTAATAGCCATTTCTTTACCTCCTTGAATATTTATCTATCCTTATGTACCCTGTAGGACTCAAACCTACGACCGGACGGTTATGAGCCATTATATAAAAACCACCTCGATTGAGGTGGTTAAAGTTCAACATTATTTTACAATATTTACTGCTTGAGGGCCACGTTGTCCTTCTTCAATATCATAAGAAACAGCTTGACCTTCATCTAATGTTTTGAATCCATCGCCTTGGATAGCTGAGAAGTGTGCAAATACGTCATTTCCATCTTCACCAGTGATAAATCCAAAACCTTTATCTGAGTTAAACCATTTTACTGTACCGTTATTCATATATATTTCCTCCTAATACGTATATAATACGTGTTTTGTTGCAATTAATATTAATTAGTAAAAGGAGTTTTTATAGTGTGAATATATCGCTCAGATTACGTTTCAAATTAGATTACTTGTTTACTATAACACGGAAGTAATGGTAACACAAAGATAATTGTTTGATACGTTTTTTATTACAAAAATTTAGACTAAGCATTTAAAATGATTAATTAAAGGACGAAAAAATTGAAATTGAAAATAAATGACTAACGCTACTAATATAATATTACATCGTTCACTTAAAACTTTAATAAATTTTACTTTTCTACAATATTGTCTATTGCTTTTCCACAAATTAGTTCTTATTCTAAAACTGATTTTATTTGCAATGCACATTCTCTTGAAAATGGTTCAGCCTCTTTCCATGATCCTAATAGTGGATAATTATTTATTACACTTTTGACATATTGCCTGTTTTTTACTCCTCGTGTTTGTACTTCTACATAATACATAGTGATACCTTCTTTATTATTTTTTTATGTAAAGACTACTCTTATGAGTAGTCTTATAGATAATAAATCGCAGTAAAACACAGGAGATCTTTGTGAGGTTGATCGTAGTTTACTACGAATTTTATTTTGTGCTACGTAGTTTAAACTGAATAATGCGAATACAACATGGAATATCTTATAGCACATTATAATTATAATATATGAAATCAAGTTTTTTTATTTGTTTTTGTTATATCTAATATAAAAAATACCGCCTAATAAGAAAAACATTATATTTAATCAAAAACGTCAGAATAGAAATACAATCTATTTTTTATAAAATATATTAATCTAAAGAAACTAGAAAGAGCTACTCTTTCAAGTAGCTCTGAATAGATGTCACCATAAATAGAAACGGGGTTAAGATTGTGTAATATGATGACGTTATCATTTTAACATAATTAAATTTATTGTTTTTTTATTTTTTTATACTTATAAATTAAAATAAAGAAATAAAGTGCATATCAAATATGTTTGAAAAATAATTTAAATTATAGATTAACTTCCCTATATAACATGTCAAAAAAACATAAGATATTAACCTATTGCAAAAAATAATAATATAAAATATCCTACAGGGATAATATTTAACAACAATCCACATACTGAGATAACTTTTTCAATAAGACTACTATTTTTACTTAATGACCAAATAGAAAGTATAAATCCTATTACTCCCATTAATAAAACAGGAATGAGACTAGAAAATAGCATACCAAACCAGTTTGTAAAAATTTCTATACTTACTAATATTCCTATTAATAAACTGAGAATATTGATAAATTTAAATCTTTTATCCATAAAAGTTCCTCCTTAATGGTAACTAAATTTTTATGTGCCCTGTAGAATTAAAACCTACAATCAGATAGTTATAAGCCATCTGATCTGACCAGCTGAGCTAAAGGTACAGATTGTTGCCACAAATAGAATAGTTTATTTACTTTGCTTAAAGGAAGAGTTTGTAGCAACAAGCATGTTATCGAAATTGAATTAGAGTATATTAAACTACAAAGCTGATCGGTATTTTTTGTATTTCGATAACATAAATATTTTATCGAATGATTTTTATAGTTGTCAATACAGTCATCTAAATACTTTATATCGATCATTTATTCGGAAGCAAGCTACGCTTGAAGATTTGGAAGAATTAGAACAATTGATTGTAGAACGTAAAAAAGACCTCGATCAACACTAGTCGGCTAAAGTCTTTTATATACCCTGTAGTCCTCAAATCCACCGTTTCCAATTTAAAAATTAGTTTAAATTTGTTAAATCCAAAAATATCATGTAGATATGTCGCATTATATTAATTTAATTTTTGCTAAGCTACTTAAAAGATTATTATAAGCATCTATCAATAAAGAAAAATCTCCAATGATCATTAACGTGATAAATATTATTATTATAGAAGAAATCCAAAGAAAGAGTATATTTTTTCGTTTTTTTACCATGATTGCTTTGCTTAACTCCATGTCATTGGCAAAAATGCGCTCAATGTCTTTTTCATTTAATATAGAACTATAATATTTTTTATTTTTTTCGTATTGTTCGTTTAATTGATCTATTTGATTCTTTATTTCAAAATTGCTTATTATTAAGTAAATAATAGATATTATTAGCATAGCAACTGTTATAATCGTTATCTCAGGAGTAAATATATTTTCTATTTTCCCAGTAGATAACGTATTAAATAATATAGTGGATATTATAAATGTAAAAAAACTGGTGAAGTTTTTTTTGAAATCATCAGAAAAAGCTGTTGCTTTATCTTGAATTTCTGTATCTAAATTTTGAATTAGTAAAACTACATTATTCAATATTTGGACATATCTATCTACATTTTCTTTTAGATATATTTCATAATTAGATTTAATTGATGGTAAGATATTTTGAATGTTATTAAAAACAGAATTTCCATCATAAAAAAGCGTTATAATATTTCTAGTAAGGCTGATTTTTTCATGTGAATCTTTATTATAAAAAACCCAGCAATATATTTCATAAAAACTATTTACAATATCTTTATCAGTTACTAGAGTAGAAAAGTTAATCTCTTCAACAACTGTTTTTTGACCATAAAATTTAATATTTAGAGTGTCATCTTCTAAGACAGAAATATTTGCCAATGAACTTAAAGATAATAGCAGGCATAATCTGTCAAAAACCTCAGTTAAACCTATATTTTCTTGGGACTCCTTAACAAAAAAGTCACTAGGGGAAAAAAAGGGTAACGGAGAAATATTGGTATACTCTGTCAAATTGGCAATATTTTTTTTCTCAATTGTTAAGTTTTCTTTTTTTAATTGTCCTAACTTAGAACTAAAAATAAAATGATCAGTTCTGAGTTGTACATCATCATTAAAAAGATCAAACAGGTATATAGCTTCAGTATCATAAAAATATCTTTTTAATTTTCCAAGAATCTCATTTACATTAAGTTTTCGGGAACGGTCATCATTATAAGTTAGAAAAAGTAAAAAAATGTTTAAATCATATATAGATATAGTTATAAATCCTTGAGATTTTTTTTCCTTTTTAGAAATATAAATCTCACATAAAAAGAAATCTTCTTCAATTAGTTCTGCTCTATCCAAAAACTCCTTAATATTGCCCTCTAAATTTTTACGAATTTCAGAAAATTCATTTTCAAATTCTATATATTCTTTTTCTTCGCCGGATTTATCTGAAAAAGTAATAGTAATAGTATCCCTGGCTTGATTAATCGATTGATATAAATTTTCTAAAGTATATATTATTTCTTCAAAGTTTTTGTTGTCAACAAGAAGAGGTTCAAACATCACTTCATTTAGATTTTCTTTTTTGACAGATAACTCTTCCTTAAATTTTTCCATACGAAGCAACCCTCCTATCATTTTATCACCTATTTACCAACGAAAACTTTCAAAGGTCTTCTCTTCGGTCGATTTTATTTTGATGAATTTTTCACCATCAACTTCTTCTGCAGAGATGTTGTTTTTTATTTGATCTGAAGAGCCATTCAATGTGATGTCTACAAATTGATTAACAGCTTTTGTTTCTTGCCATTTTTTTTATTTATTGCTTTGGATTTAATACTAAACTCAGTATCTTTAAAGTGACGATAATAGCTACGAGCGAAATTCCCCTTCACCTTATCAATATCTAATTCTTCGGATTCTGGAGTATAATCATTAAATAAGCTCTCAACTACATCTTGTAATCTAAAAGTTGGTTGAGTTTTATAAAAAGATAAAAGATTGTTTCTACATAGGATATAATCAGCTGGATATTTTTTTTCTAAAGACGATTTTAAACTATTAGATAATACAGTAAATGATGCTTTCGTATTTTCCTCGTCTGTAGTCATTGGTTCCAGTTCAAGGAATAGATTGTACCAATAATCTGATATTTTCTTATTATTGTCAGAAACTATGACTTCCTCAATTTCATTTTGTTCATTAAATTTAAACACACAAGTTTTCAATGATTTATTTTCAAAAATCAGTCCTTCTCTTGAAACTAAATCATCCTCATCTAAGAAACGATTTGAATCAATTTTAGCAATAACAAAATACGTAAATTCACTGTCACAAAATAAGGATTGAATTAGACTACCCTTTTTTATTTTTTTACCTAATTTACTAATTTTTTCTTGAGTTTTGGTTTCTATATCTAACAATCTTTTGGCTACTGTATCTCTTTCTTCATCAGGAAGTATTTTTTTTATGAAAGATGACCGAACAACTCTAACCACTTCTGTTCCATCTCTTCTGATAGAAAAATGCTTCTTATTAGGATTAAGTAATACTTCATCAGTTAAATCGGATATATATTTTTGTGCATCTTCAGCCTGAATTTTCTTGAAAGTTACACTAGCGCTTATTAAATCAATATGATGCATTGTAGTAAAAAAAGTTTCCATATGTATATACCTCATTTCATATCTGCTAAATTAATTAAACCAAAAGAAAGCCCTAAAGACAATAGCCTCTGGGCTTCTTAGCAGATATAATCTTTGAGGATTATAAAATCACTTTAACACACGGGGAACATAAGTTCAAGTTAAACGTTTATGATATTAAAACAACATTTTGTGATATTCATAACATTAAATTTGTAACAAAAATGTTATATATGATTCCAAGTACCGCCCCTCAACGAGGGGCTATTTTTATCGTTTAGGAATATTTAAATACCAACGTTTGTCATGGAAATCTTGCGCACCGCCTTTAGTGTTCCCTTCTGGATCATTCGTTGCTCGCATCATTACGTAAACTTTTTTATTAGGGAAGTTACGCATGTTAAAAGATACATGATAGCCAACATTTCCAGAAGTATTATAAGCTTGATTTACATCTGGTCTATAAACTCCATCAGCTCTTACTCGAGCTAATTCTTTCCCAGTATTGTAGTCCATAATGAAAATATACTCGTATTTATAGTTAGCAATGTGCCATCCAGCTACATGTAAGTTTGCGTTTTCGATTTCTCCAAACTGATCAATGTGGGCGTAATTTGTTCCATCTGTCAGTGTAGGATTTGCAGCACCTGCTCGAGTTGGATCAATGACTGGTTTATCATCTGAAGTTGTCGGATTTTCACCGGTAAATCCATGAGCTAAATCATATGCTAATTTTTCTTTACTTACGCCCATTTCAGAAAGATAACCGTAAGGATCTGTATGATCGCCCCAAATATTTTGTGTTACCCATAAATGTGATTTGATTCCTGATTGGTTATAAGGTGTGTCCAATGTTAATGGAATACCATATTTCATTGCTGAATCTCTAGCCAATTCAACGTATGCTTTATAGTTTTTTTCAAAAGTTGCTTTATCATGTGTGTGCTGTAACTCAATCTGCACAGGACTGTTAGCATTAGCATACGAACCAGCACCGTACTGTACATAACCAGGTTGACCGACTTGATAAACAATTCCGCCGTCTCCCACAATGTAAGCAGTGTAAGCACTAATCCATGAACGTTGCATATACTGCGCTTCATTGCGTCCTGTTGCTGTTTCATTAGCCGTTTCATGCAGTAAAATATACTGATTATTTGCTACTTGTGAGCTGCCTTCATTTGCGCCCAAATTGAATTTATTGTTGATCGTATAGGCGAACCCATTAATTGGCAATAAAAAAAAAGCCGTTAATAGGCTCATCGCAGTAATAGTAATTTTCTTTTTCATTTGTTTCCTCCTATTTTTTCAAATTATATGCAGACACACCAGTGATAACACCTAAAAATGTTGCTATAGCATTGATAGTTAATACTGTCATATCAGTTTCATTCCATCCATATGCTTTGCCTAATGTGGCTACTAATACAGATAAAGCGGGCAATACCGTAAGTACTGTCCATTTAATAATTTGATAATATTTATCGGGTAAAATCATTACTTCTCGCCTCCTTTCATTTCCTGAATATCGTGTTCTGCTTCATTCATCCGTCCTTCTAATAGAAAAGTACGTTCAACAATATGGTTATGCTTCTCAACTTTTTTCTCCAATTGCTCAATTCGATAAATGGTCAGTTTATTTGAAAAAACAATGCCTGCAAACGTACCAACTAACGTTCCTGCAATACTTAAAGCAGAAATAATCGCATCAATACTCATAGTTCACCAACTTTCCAACAAAAAAGCATACTCCAGGGAGCATGCCTTAACTTTCTTTATTAATAATTTTATCTGCTTCTTCCTCTGTAATGCACAACGGAACAAATTGTCGAACTTAATCTGCAGTAAAGCAATTCCAGTCATACATCATTTTGATATCTTCATAGGAATACATATTATTCTCCCCCTTCATTTTTCGATGATTGAAGTTGATCTTTCAATAAATCGATTTCTTTACTGTTTTGAATAGTTGTAAGCATCGTTTTTGAATTGATTTGCGTTAATGAATCAGCTCTTTTAGTTAGTTCTTCATTCGCCTGTTTCAATATTTTATTATCATCTTGTAATCCTTCAGATAATTTCTCTAACAGAACTAATTTTTTAGAAAAATCTTGTGTGACAACTTCTTCCCATTTCCGTTCACTCGGATTCCAAAATTGACGATCTAATGGAACATCTGGCACTGGTGGTACAGAAGTATACGGAACTCCTTCTGGGAAATCATCTGGCATGTTTTCCCAGACCTTACAACCGACTGGATACATATATTCATACATTGTTTTCATTAGTTATTCCTCCTATTAATTTGGCCACGCATCATTTGTAAAATAGACGATGGTTCCAGAACAAGTTTGATTTTCTGGTAAATTTGTAGTAGAAACCATTACAGTAATTCCCGAAGCATTCGCATAAACAGATAATGCAGGATTTCGATTGGTTTTATTCGCCAAAGTTCCACCCCAACCTGTTAACGAAATCGGAGTATATCCTTTTGGAAAAGCCATTAAATTTTTCCATCCAGCAAAATTTGATGATTTATTTGTAATCTCAAAATTGGCTACTACAAGACGTCCCCATCGTTCAAATCTGACTAAACTTTCATTGGTAAAATCTGTTGTATTCGTTGTTTTTACTGTTTTTGAAACAAAACGATCTAAAATTACTGGTACATCATTTACTGTTGGTGTTTGTAAAAAGTTTTTAAAACCATCAACAGACTGATTACCAGATGTTTGTACTAATGCTTCAGCTCCATCAATTGCTCTAAAATGAGTTTTTAAATATTTAGGCACACCATTTTCTTTTAATTGCACAATATCAGACATTAAACTTCGCCTACTTTCTCAAATGTAATATTTGCTATTCCATCTAATTTTGCTTTATCTTCTTTGGACATTAACCCATTAGCGTTCGTCGTAGCTACAGATGTCGTTGTTGCATTAACTCCAGGATCTCCCTTATCTCCTTTTGGTAATACAAAATTGAATCTAGCCACAGATGAGGTTCCTACATTTGTAACAGAAGCAGTAGATCCACTAGTAACTGTACCTACAGCAATAGTTGCGGACTGTCCGGGATCCCCTTTATCGCCTTTAATTGTTGTGGGTTTGCCTTCTACAGCATTCCAATGAGTTTGAGGGTAAACCTGAACATTATTCTGTTTTACTTTTACAATATCTGTCATTAGTTTATACCTCCCCTATTTTTTCAAAAGTAAAGTTTAAGCTTTTTTCATTTAATTCTTGGAGCTGTTTATTTATATATTCAATAGTCATGTTCCAAATATATTTATTTGGATCTTGAAAGTCTTCCAGTCCTATCCCTACATATTTATATTCTGTCGTTAAGCCAGCTCCCTCATCTTTTGTTAGATAATAAGGTGATTCAAATAAATTAGGCTGATATGGCGTAGCTATTGAAGCTTCTTCTAACTTGATATATTCTATGTTGATTGATCCATCTACTATTTGGGAATTACTATCTAAACGTAGATAAGTACGCTCTACTTGTTTCATTTCTACCACGCTACCAGTAACAGAAATAATTTTTGTTTCTCCCGCTAACATAGCAGATAAGTTCGTTCCCAGTAGAATATTGCCCCCGGGAAATTTTCTATAAGTTAGTCGAATTTTTGATAAGTCTCCTACAAAATCCTCATTCACTGTTATCTTAGCAGAAAGCGTATAGGTTGTTTTGGGTTTAATTTGCACAACATTACCTGTTTCAGCACCAAAACCAGAATTTCTGAATGTCAATTTTACACCTCTATTTTCGTTGGCAATTGTTACATTATCTTTTGTTGTAAAATAATCACTAGTTATAGTACTTAATAGATTTGGGTTTCCACTATAATCATAGTCTCCAAAGTCGATGCTGTTTGAATAAACTTTCTTAATTTGAGAACAAGAAGTTATTTCATTATCGTTTGTTGTACTAATAGTGCCATCTTCTGTAATCGAAATATTGGCTCCTGCTTTCAAAATTTTCAAAGACTCTAGCTTCTGTTTCAACTCTTTAGTAAAATTAAAATCTGTTTGCTTAGTTGCAGACAGAATACCTTCTTCAGTGACTTCTAAAAGTTCACCAACTTTTATACCTCCTAATTTTTCAGCAGTAGCAATTGGTAAAAGATATCTTCCACTTTCACCATTTACAATCTTTTGAAACATTTCGGCAGTTAAAATACCATCAGTATCTTCGCTTGCGTAAGGTAGTTTGGTAATCGCATTTTCTAATCCTAAATCAGCCTTCGTTAGAATGACTGCTCCAGATTTACCGTTAACCGAAAGAACTTTTGACTGTCCCGAGGTAATGTTTTCTAATCCTAAGACTGCAGAAACATGAGTAATTGGCATAAATTGACGTTGAACTCCTGTGTCGTCTGTTTCCATCATACGTTTAACCTTCACCAATTGATTCACCTTCTTCCTGAACAACAACTGATTTTCTTGTTAATTCTATAGTCATATTGTCATACAGTACGACTTGTACTTGATCACCTAATTGAATTGTTTTTCCAGTGTAGTATTTAAATGTGCCATTTTTTAATTCATTGGAAGGGACGATATCTTTTTTCTTACCATTTATTTCAATACCAATTTTTGTTGCATCAAATACTTTACATGTACCAGTAATCCAATCTGTTTTTCCAGCAATATATGGATTAATAGTCAAAATCTTATCTATTACTACTTCCTCCAGAGTAAATACACGCTGTTCTTTATCATCAATTGTGGCTACAATTAACGCTCCTTCGGATATATTATTTTCAATACTTTCTACTTTTTCTATCTCATGATTCCTAGAAAATAAATCATCTTGTAGAATATCCACTACTTCAATTTCAGCATACTCGATAGTAAATAAGCTTGTTCGTAGTTTTTGATACAAATAATTCATATCGGCAAGCAAACGTTCTGAAATTGAATTGTGTCGTTTTCCTTGAATATCTACTCTCGCATCCATTAATTCCGCAAGCATTGTTCCACCAGGATCAATCGTCTTTAAAATATCCTTGATTGATTCAAACCATGCCAAATAGTCTGATTCTTGTCCTTCTCTCCAATCTTGGAAACTGTGTTCCTGTTCTTGTCCCCAACGTTCAAATTCTTCTTTCCTTTCATTCATCCAGTCCGTAAAATCGCCTTTATTTTCATTAATAAAGTCCGTCATATCCGCAATTAAATCTTCGATTGATTGCCAATAAGAACCCATTTCTCCTTCTGTTTTTGAAACAGCATTAATGACAAAATAAGAGAAGTCTTGAGTTGTTCCAATCAAGTCTTCTCCTTTAAATATAATGAAATTGGCTGTTTGTCGATGTAAACACTGCATGGAATATTTATCAAAAATATAGTTAATTTTCCCTTTTTTAGCATCCACAATTTTTGTTTCTAATTGGACTGGATATTTCCCACCTACAACTGATTCAAAATATACCTTACATTCTGATAAATCGTAGGGAAGACCATTTTCAACTATAGTCGCTTCCATAACCTCTGTATTCTTATTGCCTTGTCGAACTTGAATCATCCCCACATAATTATATGGTTCTGTTGTACTTAAAACGACATTCCATTTACTCATAGAATCACCACCTTAAAATTGGATATAATTTCTTGGATTCTCAAAATCAACAACTGGCTGTGGCCAATAATTTTTCATAATTTGAAAATGTAGATGTTCTCCTGTAGATGGACCAGTTGTTCCCATCAAGCCAATTTGAGCGCCTTTCTGGACTTTTTGTCCAACAGAAACATCAATACGAGACAAATGAGCATAACCTGTCCACTTCCCATTATTATGTTTAATAACCACGTAATTACCATACCAGTCATAATAATTAGCACCAGCCTGAACAACTTCCCCATCTAATGCTGCAAAAATAGGTGTATTAGGATTTCCATTTACAAGATCAATTCCATTATGAAATTCTTGACCGCCATTTATTGGACTTGTTCTCCATCCACATTCTGAAGTAACTGTCACTGGTTTTTGAATTGGACAAATGAAATTCCCTCCAGGTTCTGGACTAGTTAATCCATGTAATTTGTTATACCAAGATTGGGCATAATTTTGGCGTTCTGGATGTGCAGAAGCTGGGCGTTCGAAGTTCATTTCAAAAGCATACGCTGCACTTTTGGCATCATTGATCGATTTAAATCCTGATACTGTGGTTGGATTTACTTTTCCGAGCCATTGACCGTTGAACATACACCAATCTAATAATTTTACTTGGGCTTCAATACTTCGATAATCTTCTTGAATCCCTGCGGTGTTCATCAAACGCTGAACATACTCTCGTCCGTTCCAAGTTGGTGATCCGACTAACGGATAAGCAGAACCATCCCATTGAACAATCCCATAAGCTGGACCACCAAGTTGTTCTGTATCAGGGTTCATACTTGCTCCAACCTCCCCCTGAATATTTCCTAGAATACCTGCAGCTGCATATTCAGAATAACCACGAGCTTTCAACATTGTCCAAATTTTCCATGCTCTTTTTTCAGCTTCCGTCGTCAATTGAGGAGGGATAGTTCCAGGATCACTTCCTCCACTTCCACCTCCATTCTTATCAATTTTTACACCATTCACATAAAGCTCGCTTACATCTAACCGACCACTTATAGAGGTTCTGCCAAGCAAATCTATACGATCATTAATTAAAAACATGTTTTTTTTACCGATAATTATCCCTTTTCCTTTAGCCGAACTAATAGCAACTGCTTCACCATCAGAATTTAAATTAATTTGTAGTGCTTTACCATCAAAATCTGCATACACAGGATTTCCTTGAGAATCCATACCAACAACTAAGTCAGGAAACTGATTACCTTCAGTTCCCATTGTTCCGATAGACCTGTTACCATACCAGAACTCCATACCTTTTTTTGTTAACTGCATTATTTTTTGATTTTTATTTCTAATTTCCAACAATCCATTAACAAGGCGTAGAACGTCACCAGTTTTATTAAAAGAATTTTGGAATACATCGGCTTTAATAATTCCTGTTTGAATAAAATTAGCATTAAACTTACCATCTAAAGTCCATGCGGTATCAAATGGTCCTTGCCACCCTTTTGATGAAAAGCCTATTCCGCTTTTGTTTATTCGTAAAACAAGTTTTGCTTCTTCTAATTTAGGATGATCACAAAAGAATAAATCAGTCGGTCGATTCTTAGGCCACCATATAACATGACCCCCATCATTACCAGAAATAATATTGGTGACTACATCAATAAAATCACTTGCATATTTTTTACCTGTATACCCTTTTAACGTATTTGATATTTCTTGTTTCTGTTTCTCAAAGAAGGTATATTGTGTATCGCCGGCTTCTAAAGATTCAACTCGCTCGTTTAAAGAATCATAAATTACTTTAGTTATTTGAGCAGTAATATTAATCTTAAAACGTTCATGAAAAATATCAAATGTATCAAATAATCCAACTTCACGAAATTTTTTAAATCGTTTTGCTAAAGCTGTATCTTCCATTTTTCGAATGTTCAATTCAATAGATATATTTGGTTGATCACAATTAGGATTAATGGAACTAAAATATTTCTTTGATACTTCATTTAAACTTTTTTGATCTGTAACACCTTGATCTTCTGTAAATTGAACATATTCTGAATAAATCTCGCCATCATACTTATTGATATTAAGTGAATCTACTGGATTTCCAAATATACGTTCTGTTTCCCCTTCATTATTTTGAACATCTGCATAAGGAAAAATTCGAGTTAGTAACCCATCAAAATTAGTTTCAACTTTCAAACCAGTTAAATTTTTTCTGTATCTAAAAGTTGTCACATGATCTCTACCTCTTCGGTTTAATAAAGATAATTTGAATGGCTCATGTTTCATCTCGCCACCAAATATTTGGTTTAAAGAACCCTCTATTCCCTTAATACATTTTAAAGGATTGGATACTTCGATACTTATTGATCCTACACGAGTAATATCACTAAACAAACGAATATCACTAGATTGATCCATTGATTTTTCTAAACACTTCATTGCTTCTTGACAAGTAGCTCGCTCAAATTCTAATTTCTTCACCGCACGATTTCCAAGTTTCATAGTTCTAGATTTTCCGTAAACATATAATAATCCTGTAGCCATATCTTTATAATGATTGTAAATATAAAAAATATGAAAAGCATCCGTTGCGTTAGGTTTACATTTGATCTGATAATTATGATCTTCTAATTGACTTGAAAATTTAGCATTGATTGGAAAACTTAATTCGACAGTATAACTGCCATTTGCTTCCTCTGTCACTAGACATTTTTTACAATCAGATAATATGCCAATACCTCCAGCGGTAAAATCTGTGTCTGTAGGACTATATAATACTGGTTTCATATCTTAGTTTGCCACCTCGGTTCAATAACAATCTTTTTTACATTGCTATTCCAAATAATCCGATTCTCACCAGAATCTAAATAAGGATAAACTTGGTTACTTAACAACTTCTTATGTTCATTTACTAAAACACCATCTACCTCACGATAAGTTTCCATCACATCTGGATCAGAATCGATTGTAATATCTGAAGTTACATTGGAACATTTTGTCTCTCTTCCATTAATAGAAATTGTCACATTGCCTGATCCATATATTTTAATTTTGGGATAAGATGGATATCGTTCTGGATTATAAATTGAACCCTGTTTTTCTAAGATAACAGGGTTCATTCCTAGAACATTTTTTTTGAAAGGAGCAATACTTAAATCAAACGAAAAAGGAACTCCTCTTAATGTATGAAAAGTTCCTTCGAAATTTGGTTCATTTATTACAATCGCTTGATAAATATATATCGGATCCCAATAAGGTACAAAATCTACATATTCTCCTTTTGTATCCAGTGCTTCTGTAATCAAATCTTCATAATATTGAATGTGTTCCAGTGTAGGTGATAAATAAAAACAATTTAAAGTTTGTTCAACATTTGTATAGTAACCACCATCGTTAACTGCTAACTTATTTAATCCAGAAACTTCTTCTAAATTAAATACCCTTTTAGCTTTTTTCTTTTCTGGTCTCTCACAAATAAATGCATTAAATTCTTTACTCCAATGATTTCCGAGTTTAAACCAACCATCAATCATGATTATCACCCACTAAATTCATTTTTATTTTTTAAATCAACAAACTTATACATCAAATATTCAGCAATTTGATCTAATATTTCTTTTGGTAAATTACCATAAGCTGTTAGATGTAAATGGATTTCATCTTTTGCTTGTTGTTTAGACAAACCTACATCTACAGCTTTTTGAATATAAGCCATTAGCTTATCTAGAGGCGCAATAGCTTCTTTACCAGCTTCACCGCCACCTAACAATTTATTTCCAGAAGCGCCAAAAATTGTCGGTTTAGTTAAAATCCCACCATCAGCAAACCATTTTACGTCAATCCCTGATGGATAAGAAAATTTTTTACCAAATATTTTATTAGAACTCCATTTCAAACTAAAATGGGGCATTGGTGGAAGTTCAATTTTAGGAATTTTTAATTTTAAAAATTTAAACAATTTTTTTATTGCGTTTAATTTATCATCAAAAGATCCGAACATAAAACTAGTAAGTGTTTTTACAGAGTTAGATAGTATCTTAAATGTTGCATCTGCAGGACCAGAAAATTGTGCCCAAAATTTTGACCACCATCCTTTTAGTTTGTTCCATTTATCAGAAAACCAATCAGTAATGGAACCCCAATTTTTTATTACTGTTATAGCTCCTGCTACAGCAGCTACAAAAATTCCTAATGCTACAACAACTGGACCGCCAACTATCCCTGCTAAAGCTCCCATAGCAACTACAACCCCAGTAATAACGCCTATTAGTGTACCTATTCCTAAAAAAGCTACAATAAAGGTTTTTACTGGACCTGGCAAATTTTGAAATATCTTTAAAATTTTTGTTAATGAATCTAACAGAGGTACTAAAGCTATTGCTAGTTCTTCACCTAATGGAGCTAAAGCTAACTTCAGCTCATTCCATGCTCCTTGCATTTTTTGACTAGTTGTAGTGGTATCATTATTTAATTTATCTGCTGCTCCTTGAACATCCTCATAGCCACCTTTAACACTCATTAGAGAAGTTAATACTTTTAAACTGTTATCTTCTCCTAAAGCGCTCCAAACAGTAGATGCTAGAGATAACGCTTCGGTTTTATTTTCCATCTCTCCTAAATCAGTAAGGAGCGACTGGATAACTTCTGCTTGAGAAGCTCCACCACTCTTATATGATTCAAATAACTCTTTAGATTTTTGAGAAAATGAATCAATATTTTCTTCTATACGTCCATCAGTTAAAGAAATTCCTATTTCTTTAACAACATCATTCACTTTGTCTAAATTATATGCTCCATTACGAGTACCATTCTCTAAAATTTGGAAAGTTTCTGAGGCGCTAAAGCCCATTTGAGACCATAACTGTGAGTATTCAGCCATATTATCTCCAACTTCATCTGCCCATGTACTGCCATTCCTTTGGAGAGCAACTGTGATCATATCCAATGCTTGTTTACCAGTAATTCCGTAATTTTGTTGCATAGCTGCAACTCCACGAATAGTTTCTTTTAAATCAACTCCAAAAGTATTTTCTAAAACTTTCGCATCTTGAACCAATTGACTCAAATCTTGGTTACTCATATCGCCAAGGTTTTTAGATACTAAAGCTACCGCATCTGCAGCATCATTCATGTCGTCGAAAAGTCCACTACTAAAAATATCTTTTAAAGCTTGTTCGTATTTTTTTGAGGATTCTGTTCCTGCGACTCCCATAGAAGCGTTTAATTTCTTTTGAGCATCTTCTACTTCTGTAAAAGCTTCAATAGTTTTTCCAGCCATATCTTTGGCTTTATCAGACATTTCACTTAGAGACTCACCAGCATCCAACAGATTGCCTTTGTCGATTTTATCGTCAATTTCTTCTAAAGTGTCACCTATTTTATCTAAAGCATTATCTGCTTTATTAGCATCACTTTTTAAACTATTTAAATCAGAAGAAACCTTTTGAACAGAATTTCCATCATCAATTGAATCGAGTGCTTGTTTCATTTTGTTGATGTCTGCTGTTTGTCCCAATGCAGCTCTACCAATTTTATTTAATGCATCTTCAAGTTGAGAGGAATTGGCTTTTCCTTCTTTGATTGCTGCCGTTAGACGTGTTCCTAAAACGTCTGAAAAATCATTGATATCTGTTCCTGTAGCTTCAAAAAAAGTGGATAATCGCTGTGTATTTTGAGCAAGTTTTTCTTGTTCTACTCTCATACTCGATAATTGCCCTTTAAAACCATTTAGAGCACCTTCAGTGGCTTCAATTTCTCGCTTAAACTTCCGATATTGTTCCTCACCAATTTCTCCTGATTTAAATTGCCTTTCTACATCCGCTTGAGCGCCTTTCAGTGCTTCCAATTTATTGGTAGTTAATTCAACTTGTCGAGAAAGCAATTCTTGCTTCTGTGAGAGTAATTCAACGTTATTAGGATTTAGTTTTAACAAACGTTCTACATCTTTCAATTCTTTCGATACATTTGTCGATTGATTAACAATATCTTTCAATCCAGATGTTACGCCTTTAGTATCTGCATCAAGTGCAATTGTAATTCCTGAAATTTTCTTTTTAGCCATCCATCCCCCTCCTTTCTAAAATGCATCAAAGTCTGCTTGAGTCGCTTTTCTAGTTTTAGATTTTGTAGATGTTTTTTCTTGATGATTATCTATCCATTCTTGAACGAAATCTAAGCAGTCACCTATTTCCATTAACTGCATTTCTTCATTTGATAAACCTACTTGTTTGCAAATAAAAAGAAATGACTCCGTAGTAAGTGTTTCGTCACTAGAAGCCATTTCATCGTTTACTTTTTTTTAGTTTGTATACTATGGGAAATCAACTCTTGTAATTCTCCAGCAAAGTCTGCTAATGGTAAAGAATCCAAACTTTCTAACCAAGTGATTGGATCAGGAATAGTTGAATCTGCCGCTTTAGCATAAGTCCATACAAAATTATATAAAAGGGTTAATTCTACCCTTTTCAAATCATCATATGAAATATCATTTAAGTTAAAACTACCATCTTCATTTTGATTGTCTAAAGCTTTCGCTAAAGTTAAGAGGTCTGCAAAAAAATCACTTCCAAATTGCATCTTATACCGCAAAGGTGTTGCAGCATTAGAAGCTAATCGAATTTCAGTAGCACCAATCTTAATTGTTTTTTCCATAATTAAGCAACTGCTCCTTTTTCATAAACTTTTGTAAACCATTTGTCATAAACACCAGACGGAGTATCTGGTCTTGTTTTAGTTTTTACAGCTTTATCAAAAGGCCGTGGTCCGGCACTAAATGTTAATTCTGACGTATTTGGATCTCCTGAATCCTTAGTTGTCGATCCTACCGTTGGACGGTTTGCTGTACAATAATACAACACATGTCGAGTTGCTGTTTTATCTCCTTCAAATTGGAACATTAGAGCAAAAGGAGAAGTTTCAGCATTCGCATACTCTGTTTGAACTTTATCAGTATCATCTACTTTTTCTCCCAAAATATCTACAGCAAAATCTTCGGGAATTCGAGCGCAGGTATAGGTTCCGTCGTATCCTTGATTGTTTGGAGAAGTATAATAATCAACATTATCTGCTTTAAACTTAATCAGATCTCCAGAAGGTTCAATAGATAATTCAATTGCACCAGGAAAACGAACCGGCGTTCCATAAGTAATTTCTCCCGTTTCTAGATTTAAAGTCGCTTTAGCATAATAAACATTTTCCAATCCAAACTCTACACGATTCTTTTCAGCACTTACTGCTCTTTCTTTTTGTGCCATTTCTTTCACCTCTATTTTAAATATTGATTTCGTATGCTTTTAAATACATTTGTTCGGATGACAAATAAGTTTCATAAGTATCAAAAGGAATTTTGTTTGTACTAAGTAATTCCTCTAATTTATTTTCTTCACGAATATTCTTGGTATTTGTATATAATTCAACAATAACTTCCGTCTTTTTGAGAAATACCTCATTATCAGCATAAAAATTATCACTTGAATTTTCATAGTAAAGTAAATAGGGTAATTCTGGTACTTGCCCTGGTTTCCATTCACGATAAGAAATAGGTAAATTCATTTGATTCAGCAATTGTTTCAATTCAGTTAACAACATACTCATTTCAACCTCCTAATCAACTCTTTTTCTAACGAAGAAATGGCCTTTTCTTCTGCGATAGCTATATGAGGTTGCCCTTTTACTTTCCCTATGGTTCGTCCGCCTCGTTTTAGAGCGTGACCATTTTCTAACAAGTGTGTTAGCCGATAAGTAGGATCTTTTTGAAAAACAATTTGTCCAGTAGGACCTTTCTTTCTTTTGGTCCAATTACGTGCATATTTTCCAGAACGTTTTGGACTATTGCTCTTTAATTCCTGAACAGTTGATTTCGCCACAAGCTCTGTTGCTTCCCCTGCTTCTAATTCAACTTCTTTACTATATGATTTAACTACATTAGAAATTTCTTTTGATAATTCGCTAATGTGGATTGAATTACTCATTTCTATCACCTAAATTCAAACGGCAAATAACTTCTAACTCTTCATAATTTCTTTGATATGTTCGAATAATTTTGTATTTATTTCCTTCGAATTTAAGGTAGTTTTCTCTAGAATACTCATAAGGATGAATAATAAACAAATGAATGTTCTCTATACCATTTTGTCCAGCCTGATAAAATTCGCCTCTACTTACATTATCCTCGTAAGCCATTACTGGATTTTCTTTGTATTTAGCTATCTGATTTCCTATTTCATCACTAGTAAATCCATCATTTTCAAGAAGAAAAATATCTAAATCCCATGTCTTATCCATATTTATCCCTTCTTCATCGAAAGTACTAAATTATGCAATCTAAATTGTAAATTTCTTGGCATAACACCTTCACCTCTCGATCGATATCGCCAAGCTGAATAATCAACAATAAACATGATATGAAGATCATCATTATTATCAATTATAATTCCTTGTTCGCATTCTAATTCACTAATCACACTGTCAATAATTGATAACAAATACTCATTTCGCTTATCTGTCATGATACCTAAATTTACTTTTAATAACTCTAAAATTTGAGTATTCATAGTCGTCTCCTAATAATGTTAATAACTCTTTTTTGCTCGCATTTGATTTATAACTAATATTTTTTTCGTCAAGAATATTTTTTAAATCAGGAATCGTGAAAGACTCGTAACTATTTTTTGCCAGTCTTGACTCTGGCATCGTTACTCCCCCACTGTATCTAATGTTACTTCTACAAACGCTTCAGGCACTACTGGTTTTCCATCATAACGCCCTAAACCACGAACAGCTGTTTGATCTTCCCTGAATTTATAATGACCTGACATATCTACACGAACCGATTCACGTTCTACCAAAGTATATTTATCAAACACTCCAAATAAGATTTTATCTTGAGGTAAGTAATTATTGAAAACTACTTTTAATCCTAAGAAGTTAGGTTGTGCTAAATTAGGTAATTGAACAACATCGACTCCATTAGAATTTACATGAAGCGTTAGCATAGCAATTCGATTATAGTAAGTTTGACGATGCATAACAGCTACAATCTCACCAGTAGCATCTTCCCCAGTATCAATCAATCCTAACACTGGAATTAGTTCTTCATAAGTTGGTTTTTTTGTTACTTTATTTTTGCTAGGAATTTTAGGAAGAATACCATCAGGTTGTTTATCATCTTTTCCTGTACCAGTAACAATGGCTTTATCCAACCCTTTTGCAATAGATCGTGCAATTCGTTTCGTTAAATAATCATCTAAATTAATAACAGAGTCTTCTAATAAAGAATTATCAATATAGACAATTCGACCAATCTTGAAACCGTCAAACTCAACTGCTGTTAGTTTAGAATCATCTTCTTCTGGTAATGCTCCTCGCATTTCTAACCAAGTTGCTTCACTAGTATCTACATCTAAAATTAATTTCACACGACCTTTAGCAATCACTTTGTCAACTAATGGATATAGCGTAGTAAAATCACCAATACGCTCACGAATACGGTTGACAATGACGTCTGGAATGATTAATTCTGCGCCACTTGGTCCATCTGGCAAAACTTGACCATTTGCACGCATTTGAAGTCTTTCGCGTAGTTCATTATAAAATTCTTTCACATCTGAACGTTCATGATAATCTGTATTAGTTTTTGCTCTGGTATTTTGTTTTACTGCCATATCTCTTTCCTCTCCTTTATTTGAAGGTTTCTTTTCATTCAACTGTGTTAATTCTTCTTCCAAAGAATTGATTTCTTCTTCTAGTTCTTGGATTTGTTGATCATGAGGTTCTTTTTCTTCATTAAATTTATTGACCTCATCTTCCACTACTTGTTGTTCTTCGTCTGTTTTAGCTTCTTCAATGGCGGTTTCTAACTCTTTTTCTCGCTTTTGAAATTCAGCATCTTTTTCTCTTAATGAATTAAGCATTTCTTTTTTATTAGTAATTTTTCTTTGTAACATAATTTGTTTTAATGCCATGACTATTTCCCCCTATTTTTTAATTGATCCAATAAATTTTTACGCCACTGCTGCGTCTGTTTTTCACGATATTGCTCTAGTTGATTGTGCCTAGCTTGTACTCCTGTGTCTTCATAAGCAGGAAATGTTACTACAGAAACTTCATGAAGATCAATTTCTTTTAACAACCACTTCACCGTGCCATCTTCTCTCCAATCAGTTTCTTCATTCAAAATGTTAAAACCAAATGAACATTGATCCACGTCACCACGTTTTACACGTTCATATAAATTTAAAGCATCTGAATCATTTTCGTTTATGGTGATCTGTCCCCATAAACCTCTAGAATCAACACTTAATTTCAATGTCCCTGACTTGTTCCTACCTAAAACTAGAGTAGTTTCATGGTTTGTTAACGCTCGTATATCATTGCTCAAAGAGCTGTTGAAAGCTTCTGGTGAAATTTCTTCAAAAGCGCCTGGCCAAAGCTCTGTTTCTTGATTAAAAACAGCAAAATAACCTTCAATAATTTTTTCTCCTGTTGTTTCTTCTCTGGTAGAAAAATTAGTGGCCATGGAACGTGTTTGATTTTCTTTTACACTCACTCAGAATCACCACCCTTTAATTTATTTTGTTCTCCAATCATTCCTTGAGGAATAAAGTTTTCTAAGATAATCAGATCATCTAATCCTTTTTTAGGAGAATCACCTATCATATTCAAAACATCATTTCCTGTATAGATTCCTCGAATATATAAATTCATCCCAATTTCTGCTAATTCTTTAATATCGTAAGCCATTAAACTCTTAGAATTACATTTGAAATACCAATTTGGATTTTCAAGAAGCCCTTTAGTCAGTGTTTGTTGAAAAACATCTGCAATAGCTTTAATTCTTGTACGAACGAAATTGTTATACTCATCTTTATCAAAAGTACCTACTCCTAAAATAAACGCAGGTACATCTAGCAATGCTGCGACTGTTTTCTTATCGATTTCTACAGATTCATTGATTGCAATATCTTTTAACGATAATGGTTTTACTTGTTGTACATCCAATAGCTCTGCAGGAATAATCCATGGCTCTCCTGGTCGAGATTCACCTAAATATTTGTCCTTGATTTGCTGTCTCCCAGCTTCACTTGCAATACTTTCATTCATTGCATCAACCTTTACAATGACATTGGGCATATATTGACCACTCATGAATGATTTTTTAGTCGTATTTGCTTGACGTAAATTATGAGTAACATCTCGTAGTTGAATCCTATAACCCGTTCCTCTCCATGGTTGTTCTGGATCAGGATTGATTGCAAAATGTAAAACTTCATCTGGATTATAAGTTGATGCTCCATATTTAATTTGATATCCTTCATCCAGTTCTATAAAGCTTACTTTGGAAGGCTTTAGTGGTTTCAATTCATGAATAAATCCATCTCTCATTTCTGGAAATACAATCGCATTTCCATCTCCTGGAAGTAACATCGAATACACAATGTTATAGACCCAATTCTTTCTAGTCATATAAGAATAAGGTTCAATATCGATTTTTCTAGATAATTCATTTTTAATACGAATATCTCCACTATCTGAATTTTCCATTAAGTGAATCGTCATTCCTGATACTAAATCAGCAATTTTTTGACAAGCTGTTTTTACTTCTGGATTATCAGACAGTCGAGTATAACCTGGAACTAATACTTCTCTTGCAATATCTGACATAAAAAAACCAACCGTAGGATCACTTGATCCTGATGGTTGGGGTTCTGACCGTATTTTATTGGCTTTTCTTCTTTTTTTAGACAAAGGAAATCACTCTTTCTTCTTTTAATATTTACGATTTAACCATTCTGTGCCAACATTACCAAATGCCATATCTTCTAGCATCTGGCAACAGCTAAATACACTTGCATCAAACAAATCAACACGCTGAACTCCGCCGTCACCATCTAGTTTATCGTACTGAATCATATCATCTGTTTTTTCAATTGCTCGCACATTCTGAACACAATATTCATAGGCATCGGAATGTAAGTAATAGAACTGTTTATTTTTGACTTTTACCTCGATATGACGGAAGCCTTCTGATTTCTTATAAAAGTATTGTGGTTGATCTTTAATTTTAAATCCTGCTTTTTTCATTTTAAAAAAGAACTCTCGACCAAACTTTTTATCAAAACCAACAAGTTTAATTTTGAAGCCTTTTTGTTTCATAGAAATAAACCAATTAACAATATCATCATGTAAAACGGTAGGAGTATTACTCATTGTGAGCCAGCCATCTTCTTTCCAACCAAACAATGGTATTCCATCTTCTTCTGCTTTCTTTACAGCAGCTAATTTAGGGAAGAAAGCATGAGTAATACAGATATCTACTCCTTTATACGAACCATACAAAGCACCTGCAGTTAAATCATGTAGTTTTGATAAGTCCGCACCGCCGTACCAAACAATTGGTAATTTTGCTAGATTTTCTAATGTCCAATCATACTGCATATCAGAGCTTCTAAATTCATTAATATCGAAATAGGCATCCATTGCATTGGTGAATACATTCAACGTTTTATTTAAGAATTCTGCTTTTAATTGTGGTTCATTCATTGCTTGTGAGGCATCATCTAATAGTTCATCCAAAGTGACTGTCACATTGATAGAAGGAGTACACATTTCTAACACTTCTGGATCATCAATTGTAGTGATTTCTCCTTTACTATTTAGAATATTACCTTCTTCGTCTTGATCTGCTTTGCAAATGAAAATGAAATAGGAATCATATGCTGAATCAGTAATTGAACCATTCAATACCTTTTGTAATGTTTTTAAACGGTTAGCTAGAAAACCGTCAGGAATATCTCCTGCGGTTGAAATTCCTATTAATAATTTATTCCGATATGCTTTCATTGCATTTTTCATTAGAGTATATTTTTTAGCTCCTGCTCTTTTCCAAGAATGGAGTTCGTCTAATACTAAACAATTACAGTTTAATGAATCGAGTTTATCTTCTTGGTTCGCAATTGCAAATATGTCACTTGTACCATCACCGAAATTGATTGAAATGGAATGTTCTTGATTGTTATCACGTATTCTTAGTTTTTCAACATCTTCTTTTAATTCGTTGACGTTATCAACTAAAAAATTAAAGCATTCTAGCGTTTGTTTTACTGAATTAGCAACAATGTAAGCTTTAGAACCCGATCGTCTATCTAAAATGCTTTTTGCTTCGGTTAGTGCAGCACTAAATGCTGTTTTCCCCTGTTTTCGTGGTAAAAAAATAAGTGCTTCTTTAAAACGCCTAATATCTGAACCTTTTTCAAAAAATCCAAATAAATTCACACAAACAAATTTTTGCCAATCAGTCAGCAATAATGGTTGCCCTTTATAACTCACACCATTTTTATCTTCTCCTTGAACATGATGGATTGTACCTTCAATTAAATTAATGACAAAATCAAATTGTTCTTGCCTAAAATCAATATCTGTTCGTTCCAAATCTTTCAAAAAGCGTTCGCATGCTAGTCTTCTATCCAAATTAGCTAGTACTTTAAAATCAACAATTGATTTTGCATAATTTAAAGCTGTTTCAAAATGCTTAGATGTAATATTTGATAAGTCCATCTGATCACATCTGTTGTTGTTCTAAAAGTTTAGCAAAAGCGGATTTCTCTTTTTTAGGCATTTCTACTTCAGCTTGATAGGTTCTAGCATTCAGCATCAATCGATCAGAATAAGTACCTATATCTTTTCGAAGGTTTTCTAAACTTGCTAAAATTGGCGATTTCTTCCCCCCGCTTTTTTCTGTTTCCAAAATAATTTCATAACCTTGTCTTTCAAACTCACGACTTAGATAATTGTATTGATAAACCATATCAGAATAAACTTCTATAATTTGATTGTATTGTGGCTTATATGTTCCTAATTCTTTCATATATTTAATTGTGCGTTTTTTTATACTTTCACGTTTTGGGATATTTTTAGACAAGTTATCACCTCCTCAAATCAAGATATATTACTGCGAAAAAAAGGGCTTTTTTCTGCACGGTTTTAAACGATAAAAACAGCTCTATTCATTGCTATTATCGTATTTCATCTCAAGGAAAAAATTTTTTCAAAAAGTCCTCGCTATTGGAAAAAGTTCCCATATCCGTTTCCCAAAAAGTAATTTTAGATTTCAAAAGGAGGGGGGATTCTCTCTCCTTTTTCCAACGCTCAAACTCTTTCTGCCTTTTTCTTTGCCAGTATAAACCTTCACCAATAATCTCATCATTCTCTCGATCGTGAAACGTATTATGTTTTTTGTGTGTTAATGGTAATAAGTTCCAATCAGCAAAAGCTAACTCAGGATATTCTTTTCTTGGATAAATATGATGGACCATTTCTGCTTTCACTCGAATACCATATCTCTTGCTTTCTTGACATTCATATTGATATCTTCTTAATATTGCATTCTTCTTTTTGATCCATCGTTTACTTTTATAAAACGAATCAATTGGCATTGTTACTCTTCCCTTGATTCTCTTTATAGTTTGTTCTAATTATTTCAGCCCCCATCTTCTCATACCATTCAACTGTTTCTTTTAAATTTGGCAATGTATGAGATAACAATTGAATTATTAAATCAACAGTATCTTTTGAAAAAATGTTGTCAAAATATCGATCTACCTTATTACCAATAACCACATAGGCATAATTGCCATTCCAATGATCTCTCAAACCATTAGGATTATTTTCAGATTCAATAGCTATCTTATAAACTTCTGCCATATTTACATTTACATTGATTTTTAGCACTGCTTCATGAAAATCATTCATTTAATTATCTCCTTTCAAAATAAAAAGACCACTCAACGAGTGATCACATATGTAAAAACTACACCTCAGCAATGAGATGCAGTTATAGCTCTTTACGGTTTGGGCTTACCGTAAACCAAAGTCGCTGGAATGGAATCGCACCACTCATGTACTATTTCTCTCTAGTTTTGTACAAGGTCCCGATAGTCCGCCATACGAAACCTACCTTCACCTTCGCGTCTCTCTACTTCCGCCACAGCGGCATAAGTGTATTGCGAATTTATTTTTAGTCGTTATATAATTAATTAAGGAGGTTTTTCATATGCCTAATTATGTTATTGATACAACACCTACAAAAAATACTGTCTACATACTTCACGAGACAGATTGTCCGTATGCACTAAATAAAAAATACTACGTTAAAATCGGTTATTTTACAGATTGTTCATCTGCTATTCGATATTTACGAGTTAAAAACTTAGACAAAAATTTTTCTGGATGCAAATACTGTTGTCGTTCTTGTTGGAATAAAAAATAATTGTATTACTAGCTATCTTTTGAGGATAGCTAATTTTTTTATATCAAAACAGACAGCAACCAGTTGATATAGATAAACAAGAAAAATAAAGGAGGTTTTCACTTCCTTTTTCGTATTTTTGTAATTAGTTGGTTGCTGTCTATCAAAGCATAATTACAACGATGAGGGAGACTACCTCCCTTCGTTTATTCTGTCGAAGTCCTGTTTCCTAATCTTTCGACACTATCATAATATCACTGGTAAATGGCTAAAAACCGCCATCATTCCGCCAAAAAACCGCCAAATTATTTATAAGCAATTTTTTCCCCATGCCTATATGCTTCTGCAAACTCTATTAGAGCTTCCGACTTCATCCGTTGAATACTTCGTTCTGAATAACCTACTTCACGACTAATCCTGTAGTTTGAGAAACTATCTGGCACACAGAAACTGTAGTATAGTATCTGACGACTAATTAGACTAAGCGCCATCAAAGCCTTCAAAATCGCATCTCTTTCTGCTTCAGCATCTGCTAATTGGATCATGGCATCTTCTGCTTTGTTTCCATGACTAGAGACTTTAGGCATCTCTGTTATAACTGGTGACTTAATATCTATCAAAGAGCGACCTGCTATGCGCTCTAAACGTCTAAAATTCTTTAAAACATTTCTGGCATTATCTTTTGTTTGTTTGAAATCTACTTCTCGTAATAAATTCATCAAGCAAAATCGCTCCTTTTGTGTTATAATGAAAGAAAATATTAAGCAATTACCAGTCTATGTAGTGACAGCCGACCATTGGCTGTCTATTTTTATGTTCTTTTTACCACAAGCTAGAAATTCCGTTTGCTTGATTAATCCTAGCTTGTAATTCTAAATCTGGTTTCCACTTTGGAATTAAATCTATAGCTTCTATGAATCTAGCTTTCGGAATATCCATATAAGAAGCTACATCAAACACTGCTTTTAATTGATAGTAACAATTACTGAACGCAGCTCTATTTATGCTTTTATTCTTATAGGCATTACTTTTCTTACCACCTAGTATTTTTATTACTGTAGATCGAACTAATCTCTGTATTTTACGACGTTGACTAGAATTGATGATCGTTTCCGTTTCTAATTTATCTAATCGTTCATTTACTGCTACTAAATTTCGTTCATGTTTTAATGCTGTTTCTAATAGTAATTCGGTATTACTAATCGATGGTGTTGTTTCCTTCAATTGATTTTCCATTTGGTTGAACCGTTCAATATAGGCCACTGCAAATTGTGTACCTTTGGCTCCTGTCATTCTGGTTGAGTAAAGCTCACAGCCTTTTTTTGTTAAATCAAAACAAGGTCTTTCTTCGCCTTTAACATCTTTGTATGTTGACTCAATAAAATAGTTAACCACCACATTTTTGTGGTCGTCCATGTGTTCAATTATTTTGGTAATATCTCTTAATACTTGATCATGTCGTCGACCCACCATTTCAGCGACTTCTTTACTGTTGATCGTTCTTTCGATTTTTTCCATCCATACTTTCTCCCTTCTTCAAAAGTTTTGCGTTTGCCGTTCCATTCTGAATCGCCTTTTGTTCTAAACGGCGTTTTTTCTTTTTTCTTTTCGATTTCGTTTTTCCCATTATTTCTTGTTCCCCTCTTGGATGATTATTAGCATAGAAACAAAAAGTACAATAAAGATAAAAGAATAAATCATTCTTTTTCCTCCAAGTCTAATCCAATATATTCATCTTCAGTAAACCAATCATCACATTCTGGATTAATCGCCCACACAGATGATGTCTTATTTTTCATTACCGTAATACCAGCATTTAAATCGTTATTGAAACAATCAGCTCTCATGTCTTCACTTTTCATTTTAATGCTTTCTAATTCCTTCTTTTATGTTCATTGCTGTACCTCCTTGTGTGTTTACTTCCTACATTGAAAAAACTGAAATTTATATCCAACTAACAATTTTGTCATCTTTATTTTTTTCTTAATATTTTTAGTTTATATTCAGCATATCAAAGGAGGAGATGTGGATGAAATCATATACAATTCCCATTATATTTTTTACTGTCGGTTTACTTTTGTTTGCAACTCATTCATTTGTCGGTTCTTATGTTGATTCAAACGGTTTTTTGATTGAACCAACATTCTTTTGTGTTCCTTTAGGTTATTTATCTTTTATGCTCTCCGTTTTTACCGCAATATATAGTTTCACCAGAAATAAGTTCTACAAAAAATCAGCAAATTAAACGACCAATTGGTCGTTTTTTTTTTAGAGAGATATCTTCCTACTTCTTCCCCGTTACTGTAAATAGCACAATACTTTCTGGCATGTAATTTACTTCATATTTGTATTCATTTACTTTAACGCCTTCTAAATATTCAACCACATTCACATTCCAATTAGTCATGTTCACAAGATGTCTTTTGTACTGTTTCTTTCCTGTTTCAACTAGAATAACGAGTTTATTTTTATCTTCCGTATCAACATCTGTCGCAGACTGTCTTTACATATCATACAAATAGATAAATCCATGGTGTCTCATGTTCTGAGTCACACTAAAAGCATTCGACTTCTTGGTTAACTTCTGGAATGAATTTCTTTTTTCTGCTCATTTTCAAACCTTCCTAATCTTTCTTTTAAAAACGCTCTTCCTTGAACGTCTTGCCATATTTTTTAGCTAATATCAACGGCACTTGATAACGATGGCAAAACAGTTTCGCTTTGATTTTAAAATCTTTTGTCTGCATTCCTTTGACATCTACAACTTTCACAAGCTTACCGTTTTTATAAAACGTGAAGTCAGGAATATACTCGATTTTACGGTACTTCTTGCCTTCCAATTTAAATTTTGGCAATAGTTCAAATTTTTCCTGAAGCTTTACTTTCCAGCCGTTTGCTTCCGCTTGCCATACTGCCAGATCATAGTACTCTGCTTCTGCTACAGAATCGAATTTGATCCCACGATGAACCGTTTTTCGATTGCGGTATTTGTTCATGCTGTCGCTCCTTTTACTGGTTTTAATCGTTTATCGGTTGTTTGAGAAAAGACCATCGTAAATCCAGCAGAATTAACAAACATTCTTGAAGCCGTCCTCTTGCCATAAGCTTCTTCTAGTTCTTTACCAAGCAAGTTCGTTGTGATAATCGTTGCTAAGTTCTGTCGTGCATCCAAGAATGAATTCAACGTGTTTATGCCAAATGCTCGACTATCTGAAGCATTTTTCCCTAACTCTGAACCAACATCATCAATAACGACTAAATCTGCTGTTTTGATATCTGCAATCAACGACCCTTCAATCGTTTTTCTGAGTTCAGGATTGTTGTACGAAAACTTGATTTGATCCAGCATTTCTTGTAACCCGATAAACAAGATTTTTTTGTCATAATTTGATCGTTTCAAAACTTCCCAAGCCGCTGCCATCGCTAGGTGACTTTTACCTGCTCCCTGTTTGCCAGTTAAAACAAGGTGACTTGGATTTCCTAACAAGACTGAATTAACAAAGCGTTTGGTTACTTCAACCGCTTGTCTTGTTTCTTGATCAACGATTTGATAATTCTGCAATGTACAATCAAACAACGCTTTATTAGGCACGACAGAACCACCTTTGAAAAAATTGATGGCTCTTGCTTTCAGACTTTCGTTGTACATTTGCTCTGCTTGTAAGTCTTCATGAATTCGCAATGCTTTATACCCACATTGCATACAAGTTGGTTTACAACGTTCTGAGCCATCAGGATTCTTCGTACGCCATCCATACAAAGGCTGTCCGCATTCAGGACATTCGCCACGTTGGACAAGCACTTTCTGTATCAGTTTTCCCATGATTTCTCCAACGTTTTCCATGCCTACGCCTCCTCTCAAATAGGCAACTCATCTGTACTAAATTTCTCATATTCAAGCATTTTCCCTGCATTTCTAGTCAACTTTGAGTAATGACCTTTCAAATGCTTTTTCACTTTTTCAACGGTGTCTAGATGTTTGTTTTCCCAACTTTTTAGCACTTTATCGAGATAGTTATAATTTTTAGCACCATTTTTTAGCATTTCTTCAATCGCCATGATGACAATTTCATCTTGCCCTTGAAAATCATTTACCCAAAAACGAATAGATTCTAAAACCATTGGTGCTTCTGCTGGATTCACTTGATTTAACCAATAGCTCTCTGCGCTATTTTCTGAATTAAGATCTATACTAGATCTAGAAGAAGATACTCTTGTTTCATTTACTTTACTTTTATTTCCTTTACTTTGGGGATTAATGTCATCATTAACTCTTTCATCTTGTGTATTAATGTTTGCATTAATTACATATTTAGTTGGTTTTGGTGATTTTCGTCTTTTTGTCGCTTCAAAGTAGGTGGCTTGGATATTCTCACTCGTAAGCACCTCGACCGAGTCAAACAGTTGTTTATCAAAAAAACCCCATTTGACTAAGCGGTTCACTATTTGATTGAGCATTTCCTTACTTACTCCTGGCAGGCGTTTTAAAAGAGTAGCTTGCGTTAAATCATTCCACAAAATGAAATATCCTTTTTTATATATCGCACAAAGCAGTTTGATTACCGCAATTTCTCCTTTAAGTCCAAATTCCCCAGCAATAGCCTCTATTTTTTCATCTTCGAAAACATCAACATCAAGAGGAAAATAATCAAGACCTTCTTTTGTTGGTCTTGCCACACTATCACCTCCTTAGATAAGCGAGGGGAAATTCCCTCGCTATAGTGGCGGATTCATATCATCGAACAATGAATCCTGTTGTTCGTCTATATTTGCTGTTTCTTCGTATTCATCAAACGCTGATGATACGTCTTCCACTTTTTCTGCTTCTTTACGTTCTGGTTCGATTGGTTCTGCATCATTTAAAGTCACTTCTTCTACAAGATCGTTATTTTCATCAAATCGAAAAACTCTTTCATCAGAAGTAACCGCATTTTGCATTTCTACAGATAAAATCCCCCATTTAGCTAACATGTTACGTAAGACGGTTTTTATCGCCATCGCATCATAATTCTCTTTCCACGCTCCAGTTAGCTTTGTTTTATCAAACCCTTTGGCATGTTTAATACGATGAGCTTCCACTTCTTGCTTTGTCCAATAAACAGTTTTTTTAAACCCATTTAGTAATTCAAAAAATCCAACATAACCGATTACTCGATCAGATTGTTTCGCATTGTAGTCAAACTGAAACTCTTCTGTCAGAGGATTCCATTCAATTAATTGCCCTTCATAAATTTCTATTGCATTAAGTGCTTTGTATTGTCCAGAACGTTGTGCTAACTGAATATAGCCTTTGTATCCTAGGATGAATTGGGCTTCGTTATGCGTAATCCAATCTTTTCCTACCTTTTCTTTCCGATTAAATGGAACAATATAGGCATATCCTAAATTTTTATCTATTGGTAAATCCATCGTTGCTGCTTTTAAAGCAGAAGCGATGATTGTCATCGGCTCTGCTTTAGATAAATAATCATCGCCACCAACTAACGTTAAAAGAGAACCCATAAAAGCATCTGATTTTTCGTGTAAAATATCATTGAATTTCTTTTTCATAGCTGGCTGACTCATCAATGTTTTAAAACCTAATTTTGAAACATCCACTGCTTGATTGTTTTTTTCTGTTAGTTGATTCTTTAAATCTTTACTTGTTGCCATATCACTGAATCTCCTTTATCACTAATCTATTTGAAGTTGATAAACTGTAAATTTCCTCATCTTTCATCACATCTGGATATTTCTCTGCTATTTTCTTCAAGTCTTTTCGTTTAGAAACGACTGATTTTAAACAAATAATCCGATTAGGTGTGATACCTGTAGAGGCATTCTTTATTCCAAGTTCCTGAATAATTTGATTGTCGATTTGTCGAATACTCTTCTCTAGTTCCTTCTTATTTTTGAGTAACTCTTCTTTTTGATCGAGTAGAACATCATAATCAGCATGAAGCATAATTTCAGTTGAATCTAATTCTGAATAACGCTCTTTTAGAAAATCTGACGTTGCTTTACTTCCATCGATCAGTGGCTCTTCTCCGCCGATAATGTTCGTTTCCCAAAAATCAACTAACCGTTCTGTGATGATGTCAATCAGTTCTTGATCTCGTTCAACTCGTTTCCATATAAATCTTTGACCACCAATCAACACAGCGATATAACAATAATCCTTGTTCAAAACATTCATGTAATGTTGCACTTGACACAAATAACTAAGTGGCACTTCTTCTCCTTCCCATTCTTTGCTAAAAAATTGATTCGCTGTTTTACATTCAAGAATGGCATTTTCTCCTACTACATCACGATCGATATTTGCTCTTAAGAATGGATGTAACGGATGTTCAAACACTTGGTTTCTTCTACGGACCTTTTTGCCTGTTCGTTCTTGAAATTCTTTGGCAACAACTTCTTCTAAAACATTGCCCCAATAAGCTGGTTCGCTCTCTGAATCTTTTAATTCAATTTGACCCGTTTTCTCAAGCCATAATTGATAAGGGGATTTGTATTTATTCAATCCAAGTACTGTTGCGACATCAGAACCACCAATACCTCTTTTGCGGTCTTCGAGCCATTCTTGATGGCTCATGTCTAAAGTTGATTTACTCATCTTAATCCTCCTCAGTTTGTGGTCTTCCCCAATCTGGAGTATTTAGGTATTGATCTAACGATGAGGCAAAGTCATTCATTAAACATCATCTCCTTTGTAGCCTTACATGCAGGACAATCGCAATCATTAGTTCGTATACATTCTTTAAACTTATCGTTCATTAGTGTTAGTACAATTGTTTGCAAAGCAAATGTTCCACCAAATACAACAGTTGCTTCATCTACACTTGGATCAATCGCCCCAAGAGTGATGGCTACATCACTTTCGTTACACTCATGTATTAGTTCTTCAATTAAATTTTTAATTTTTGGATTCATATGGTAAAATCTCCTTAGTTATGTTTTTTTATGTTACCGATTAGCGACGGCCATCGCTGGTCGGTCTTTTTTGTGTTGGCATTTTGAAACTTTCTCTTACAGCAGTAACAACTACTAAAGTTCCCCAATAAATCAGCGCATATGCCGGGTTGATACTTGTCAGTATGATTGCTACAAGACACATAAGCAAAGCGCTTTTGACAGTCATTTTAAAAACCGTTCTCATTGCTTCACATTCCTTTCTAATTAGTATTGCGTTCTTCCCATTCCTTCACTAACTCGAAGTCATACTGCAAAACACCTCGAACCCTTCGAGAAGGTAACGGATCATTTTTTGAATTCGTCCATTTAGAAATAGTAGCTAATGAGACACCGAAATATTCAGCAATATCTTTAGCTTTCTTCCAAACTCTTTCTTTTGGTTGCTTTTTTTGAACTAAAGGGACCACTCTTTCCATTTGTGAAATCTTCATTTTAATTCTCCTTTCATGTATCCTTGACTGATCCAATAAGTTAAACGCTGCTCGCTTAGTTGACGAATATCAATTCCAAGAATTTCGCATAGTACACTGATCAGAGTCATTTCAATCATGATCTCGTCTAAAAACTCATATGCATATGAAATGATTTGCTGACGATCCTCAGCGGTTAAATAATCCTCATTTTTGAGAAGAATTTTCTCAACTTCTTGTTTCTTTTGTTTTCGCTCATCGGATTCTATCATTTGAAGCTTATCTAGTGACGAGGGGTCTCTTCTATAAACATCTCCATCAATTGATTTAAATAATCCAAAAAATTTATGGATTACATGGAGAGTAAAATCTGAATCTCGAAAATGATCAGTTAAAGCTTGAGCATTTTCTAACGTCACAGGCTTAGTATTATGTGGCGTTGTCCAATCACTCAATGACTGTTGAGATACATTAACTTGCTTTGCTATTTCTTTCTTCGTTTTGCCACTCTTATTTATCACCTTGATTAATGATTCTCGAATGACAGCTGATTGTTTTAACAGTTTAAACACCTCAATTTCTTATTCGCCCATATATCAATACGAGCAATTTTTTTATACTATTAATTTAAAGAATCAAACAAAAGCTGTTTCGTCTAATTCACGTTCAAGCTCTTTTTGAACTTCTTCAACTAAAAGATCAAGTTGAACATCTGTAGCACATTTGATGATGTGTACTAGTCTAGGTCTTGCATCAAGTACGATGTTTATTTTTTCTTGGTGTGACATAAAAAGCACTCCTTTTTTAGTTAACTAATATTTGGTAAACAATTGAAACAATAATAGAAAGTAATATTGACAAAACTATCGTACAAAATTTACCTTCAAGAAAATCTTTATTGTTCTTTTTTATTTGATCGCCTCGTTATGTGTCATTTTGTTACTTTGATAGTTAAAAAAAATAGTCCAATCAAAGGATAAAACAGTAGCAATTTTCATAGCTACATATGGACTAGGACTTCTCTTGCCACTCTCAATCATACTATAATAAGAACGCTGAATTCCTGATCTTTTAGCTACTTTTTCTTGAGTTAGATTTTGTTGCTCTCTTTTTTCAATTAGCCATTTCCTCATCATATACCTCCTATTTACGTGTCATTTCGTTACAAACACATTATAAGTAACATATGGTTACTTGTCAATGAAATAAGTAACAAAAAGTTACTTGTTTTTCGATTCATTTATACGTAACAGCATGTTACCCTTTATATAGAAAGTGGGTGTCTAAATGTTTCCAGAAAAAATCAAAGAATTGAGGCTTTCAAAGAAAATGACACAACAAGAAGTTGCTGATAAGTTAGGAATTACTCGCCCTGCTTATACAGCCTATGAAAGTGGAAAGAGAGAGCCTGACTTTTCTATTCTTCAATCTTTAGCTAATATTTTTGATGTTACTACTGATTATTTATTAGGAAGAAATAAAACGCCAAAATGGGCCGATGAAAATGATTTAATTGAGTTAGATAAAATGCTCGATTCCAACGTTAACATGGCTTATGGTGGTGAAACATTAACAGATGAAGAGAAACAACGGGTAAAAGATGTTTTAACTGGTCTATTTTGGGAATTTAGAAAAGAAGACAAAAGTAAAGAGAAGTGATTTTCTATGGAGATGGACGTAATTAGTCTAGTCGGTAGACTAAAACAAAAATATAATTCTGCTAATCCCTTTACTATTTGTGAAAAAATGGATATTCAAATTAGATACGTTCCCTTTTTGAATAACCCAAAGGGGCAATTTCAAGAATTATTAGGACGCTCAATTATTCTTCTAAATCACGAACTGAAGTATTCTGAAGAACGGTTCTATATTTGCGCTCACGAACTTGGTCACGCTATATTTCATCGTGGGTTATCTAGCTATTACGTATCAACCAAAACATCCAGAAGTAAATCAGAGAGCGAAGCGAATTGCTTTGCCGCTAATCTCATTGTTTCTCTTTATAAAGAAGACAACGATAAATACCCTAGAAAAGTCGAGGAATTAACAAATTTGTATGGGCTTCCTGAAAGCGTGTATAGATTTTTAATTTAATTGGTGGCTACTACTTCCTGCCCTAAGTGGGAGTGAAAAAAATACCGGAGGAAAACTATGGAGTTAGAAAAATTTCAAGATACATTAAAACAATTAGGAAAACGAGTTGTTGAGCTTAAAGATAGCATCGGAACCGAGGAAGCTACTAAAACTTCTCTAATTATGCCTTTTTTCGCAGCATTAGGCTATGATTTATTTAATCCAACCGAATTCGTACCAGAATTTACTGCAGATGTTGGAATAAAGAAAGGTGAAAAAGTTGATTATGCAATTGTTCTTGAAGGTCAACCAACTATACTTATAGAAGCAAAATCAATTAATGAACAATTAACAAAACATGATTCTCAATTATTCAGATATTTCGGCACTACAGTATCGAAATTTGGAATATTAACTAACGGAGAAGAGTATAAATTTTTTACTGATTTAGATGAACCAAATAAAATGGATCTTACACCATTTTTGACTGTTAATATTACTAAAATTAAAGACAGCCAAATCCCAGAATTAGCTAAATTTCACAAAGATAATTTTGACGTAGATAAAATTACGAGCTCTGCAGCTGAGCTTAAATATTTAAATTCATTAAAAAATTATCTTTCTTCTGAACTCAATGATCCAACTGAAGATTTCGTAAAATATTTACTTACTGAAATTTATGATGGTATGAAAACTAAACAAACCGTTGAAAAATTTAAACCTATTATAAAAAAAGGGCTAAACCAATTTATTGCTGAAAGAGTAAATGATAAACTGAGTGCTGCTTTAAAGACATCCGTCACTGTTGAGGACAATGAAACTAAATCAGAATCTAATACTACAGATGAAACAGATAGTGAAATTGTTACGACCCCTGAAGAATTAGAAGCTTATACTATTTGTAAAGTAGTCTTAAAAGATACGATTCCTTTGGATCGATTATTCTATCGTGACAATAGAAGTTATTTCAATATTTTGTTAGATGATAATATAAGAAAATGGATTTTACGTGTCCGATTTAATACAAACGGAATGAAAATTGAGCTGAATGATGAAAATCATACAGTTTATGAATTAAAAGAACCAATAGATATCTATAACTATTCAAACCAAATTATTGATGTTGTAAATAAATTTTTATAATAAAGCCTTCGGGCTTTTCTTTTTAGATACAAAAGAACATAAGTTCATATTTTATTTTTATTAGTACGAATCTTATCTAAATACACATTTTAATAAATATACCCAACTTGAAATATCTTACTATTGGGCATGAATTACGAAAGGATTGATTTTAATGGCCTCCATTAAAAAGTACTATTTAAAAAAATCAAAAGGTTACCGTTATGAAGTCTATGTATCAAATGGGATTGATCCCGGGACAAAGTTACAAAGAAAAATTCATAAAAAAGGATTTAAAAGTTTTGAAGAAGCTGAAAAATTCGCAAAAATCATTGAAGGACAAATAGCTTCTGAAGAATATATACAAAATAATCCTAAGAAATTAACTATAGAAAAATTCATGGACGATTGGATTAATAACTATAAAATGAATGTTAAAGAAGGAACAAGAATAGTTCATAGGGCAAATATAAAAATGTACATCAATCCTTATATTGGAAAATATAAACTAGATAAATATACTAGAGCTGATCATCAAAGATTCATCAATCAGTTACTTACTAAAAAGGGTTTAGGTAGAACTAAGGAAGGTCTCTCAGTAACAACAGCCAAAAGTATCAATGCCACTCTTAGCAATGCTTTCAAAAAAGCTATTCAGTTAGGATATATAAAGAATAACCCTACTAGTTTTGTTGAGTTTCCAAGAAATCTATCTGATAAAAAGAAAGTTAAATATTATACTTTTGATCAATCTGAACTATTTCTCGAATTTGCCAAAAAAGAGAAATCATTTATATGGTATCCCTTTTTTCTTATTATATTTGATCAAGGATTGCGAAAATCAGAAGCTTTAGGGCTACAATGGGCTGATATTGATTTTTCTCAGAATACACTTAATATCAATCGTGAACGACTTGGGGCTGCTGAAAAAGGACCTAACAAAGGTTTAATTATTACAGATGACACAAAAACCCCATCTGGTACACGATCATTGCCTATGACAAAACGATTAAAGAAAGCCTTATTGACTTTAAGAAATCAAGTAATAAAAGAATTTGGTTTTTTACCTGAAACAGATGACCACGAAGCATTTATTTTTATAAATACTTACGGTAAAAATAAAGGTATTCCAATAAGAGATCGAACCGTTAACGGTGCTTCTCATAGAATTGAAAAACGTGCCAATCTCCCCCACATAACTGTGCATGATGGTAGACATACTTTTGCAGCTAGAACGAGACAAGCAGGAATACCTTTAGAAGATATCAAAGATTTTTTAGGACATAAAGATGTTTCTACTACACAAGTCTATGCCCATATTTCTCCCGAAGTGAAAAAAAGATCAATGAACCAATTAGAAAACTATATAGAAGAGCAAATAAAAAAGCACTCAAATTGAGCGCTTTTTTACTTTCACTATCACTAAAACTATCACTAGTTTTATTTTCAAGCGAACATGTTTCTATCACTATTTTTTTAAATCTGACTAAAAACCTTATATTACAAACGTTCGTTCAATTCTTTGGCAAGGTCTTCAAAGCCTGGTTTACCTAGAAGTGCGAACATGTTTTTCTTATATGCTTCAACACCAGGTTGGTCAAATGGGTTAATTCCATTTAAGTAACCTGAAATACCTACAGCAATTTCAAAGAAGTACATTGTATAACCTAATGTGTAAGCATCCATTTCTGGAATTTTAACTAATAAGTTTGGTACGTCGCCATCTGTATGAGCCAATAAAGTTCCTTCAAAAGCTTTTGTATTGACGAAATCTACTTCTTTTCCTTCCAAGTATCCTAAACCATCTAGGTCTTCAGCTTGTTCTGGAATTGTAATTGATTTACGTGGTTTTTCAACTTTAACGATCGTTTCAAAGATGTTACGGCGTCCTTCTTGAATATATTGACCTAGTGAATGTAAGTCAGTTGAGAAGTTCGCACTTGAAGGGTAGATTCCTTTTTGGTCTTTACCTTCTGATTCACCGTATAATTGTTTCCACCATTCAGAGAAATATTGCATTCCTGGTTCATAGTTGATCAATAATTCAGTTACTTTCCCTTTACGGTAAAGGATGTTACGCATTGCTGCATATTGATAAGCTTCGTTTTCTTCTAGTTTATCACTTGAATAAGCTTTGCTTGCATCTGCAGCTCCTTGCATCAACGCATCGATATCTGCTCCACTAACAGCGATTGGTAGTAATCCTACTGCTGTTAAGACAGAGAAACGTCCACCGATGTCATCAGGAATCACGAATGTTTCCCAACCTTCTGCGTCGGCTTCTACTTTAACTGCACCTTTTGCTTTATCAGTTGTTGCATAAATACGTTTATTCGCTTCTTCTTGACCATATTTTTTAACAAGTAATTCTTTGAAGACACGGAATGCGATAGCTGGTTCAGTCGTTGTACCTGATTTTGAAATCACGTTTACTGAGAAGTCACGATCTCCGATTACTTCAATCAAATCAGCGATATAAGTTGAGCTGATTGAGTTTCCTGCAAAGAAAATTTGTGGTGCTTTACGTTGTTCACCATCTAATAAATTGAAGAAAGTGTGGTTTAAGAAATCGATTGCTGCACGAGCGCCTAGGTAAGAACCACCGATTCCGATAACTACTAAAACTTCAGAATCAGATTGGATTTTTTTCGCTGCTTCTTTGATACGAGCAAATTCTTCTTTGTCGTAATTAGTAGGTAGATCGATCCAACCACGGAAATCACTTCCTGCGCCCGTACCTTCACGTAATACTTTATCTGCCATTGATACTTGGCTTTGCATGTAACCTAACTCATGTTCATTAACAAATGGTGCTACTTTTGAATAATCAAAATGAATATGTGCCATTTTTTATTCCTCCTTTAAAAGATCAATATACAGCTTATACTTTACGTTTTTTTTTACAATTTTTCAAGCAAATAAATGAATTGAAGCTAATATTTACAAGAAAATTTCAAACACTAAACTAATCCTTGCGCATACATCACTTTCGCTACTTTTTCAAAACCTGCAACATTTGCTCCTAGCAATAGATTTTTTTCATTGCCATAAGCTGCTGCCGTTTGGCGACACGTTTGATAAATATTTTTCATGATTTCATCTAATTGGCGATCCACTTGTTCACTTTCCCAAGACAATCGTTGAGCATTTTGACTCATTTCTAATGCTGAGACAGCGACACCGCCGGCATTAGCTGCTTTCCCAGGACAATACCACACATTGGCTTTTTCAAAAACATTGACAGCTTCAAGAGTACATGGCATGTTTGCGCCTTCTGCGATGATTTTCACGCCACATTCAACCAAGTTGTTAGCAAGCGTTTCGTCTATCTCGTTTTGAGTAGCGCAAGGAAGCGCGATATCTGCAGTTTCTTTCAAAGTCCAGACAGATTGACCAGCATGATAGACAACAGAATCACGTTTTTCTGCATAAGCGGTCAACCGTTCCCTTTTTTCTTCTTTGACTTCTTTTAATAGTGCCAGGTCGATTCCTTCTGGATCATAGATAAACCCACTGGAATCAGAACATGTGATGACTTTCCCACCTAATTCTTGAACTTTTTCAATGGCATAGATTGCAACGTTTCCGCTACCAGATACCAGAACTGTTTTTCCTTCAAAAGAGTCTTTTTCTGCTTGTAAAAGATGTTTGACATAATAAACCAATCCGTATCCAGTTGCTTCCGTACGAATCTTACTTCCCCAAAAATCTAATGGTTTTCCAGTAAGGACACCGGCATCATATTGTTTTAATCGTTTATATTCTCCAAACAAATAACCGATTTCTCTGGCACCGACTCCAATATCTCCAGCAGGTACATCGATGGATGGACCGATATGCTTGGATAGCTCCAGCATGAAACTTTGACAAAAACGCATGATTTCATCGTCTGATTTTCCTTTTGGATCAAAGTCACTTCCGCCTTTTCCTCCACCGATTGGTAGACCAGTTAGACTATTTTTGAAAATTTGTTCAAAAGCTAGGAATTTAAGAATACTTAAATTCACACTCGGGTGGAATCTCAACCCGCCTTTATAAGGGCCGATTGCTGAATTGTACTGAATGCGGTATCCACGATTGACTTGCCAGTTTCCTTCGTCATCTTGCCACGGCACGCGAAATTGAATGATTCTTTCTGGTTCTGACAACAATCCTAAAATATTCCGTTTGATGTATTCAGGATGTTTTTCTAAAAATTGAGTAGCTGAAGGCATAAATTCATCAATGGCTTGTAAAAATTCGACTTGTCCTGTGTCTTTTTGATGAATATTATTTTGAATTCGTTGGACGTATTCTGTTGCGTTTGTCATTGTTTCACACTCCTTTTATAATCTTCTTTTATTTTAGCCTATTTTTATTAGATGCTCAAAACATTTCCTGCTTTCTTTTCATAAATATGCTACACTTTCTCTGAGGTGAGGAAATGGAAACAACCTATGATGTGATTGTAGTCGGTGCTGGAACTAGTGGTATGATGGCTGCAATTAGTGCGGCTGAATATGGCGCAAGGGTTCTCTTAATTGAAAAAAATAAAAAAGCTGGAAAAAAATTATTAATGACAGGTGGCGGAAGATGTAATGTCACGAATAACCGTCCAGTTGATGATTTGATTGCTCATATTCCTGGAAATGGCAAATTTTTATACAGTACATTTTCCCAATGGAATAATTTTGATATCATGGAATTTTTCGAATCTCAAGGTGTTCATCTAAAAGAAGAAGATCATGGTCGGATGTTCCCTGTGACGAATAAGTCAAAAACGATTATCGAAGCCTTGATCCATCGTTTAAATGAATTAAATGTTACGATGCTCTTTGGCACCCGAGTCGAAAAATTAGTGCATAGCGACGGAAAAATCTATGGCGTACGAACGGAATTTGAAGAATTTCAATCCTCTTGTGTCGTATTAACTACTGGGGGGCGAACCTATCCGTCGACTGGTTCTACAGGTGATGGCTATAAAATCGTTAAAAAAGTCGGTCACACTGTCACTCCCTTGTATGCAACAGAATCTCCACTGGTTTCTGAAGAAACTTTTATCAAGGATAAAACCTTGCAAGGATTATCTTTACAAGATATTTCTTTAAGCGTACTAAACAAGAAAGGTAAAGTCATCACCGAACATGTTATGGACTTGCTTTTCACGCATTTTGGGATTTCTGGACCTGCGGCATTGAGATGTTCAAGTTTCATCAATCAAGAGTTGCAAACGACTGGAGAACCTGTCACGGTCGTCTTAGACTGTTTTCCGAATCGTTCGCTTCAAGAATTGATCAACGAATTGACTGCTAAAAGCCAACAATCGAAGAAAACATTGAGTAATGCTTGGCATGGCTTTTTACCTGAACGCTTGCTTCTCTTTTTCCTTGAAAAAAGTGGATTAACGGAACAAACTGGTAGTCAAACGACAGAAAAAGAGATCCAACAATTTGCGGAGCTTTGCAAAAGTTTTTCTTTCAAAATAACCAAAACTTTTGCCATCGAAAAGTCTTTTGTGACTGGTGGTGGCGTTTCACTAAAAGAGATCAATCCAAAAACATTAGAAAGCAAATTGGTCAATGGATTATTTTTTGCTGGTGAATTGCTAGATGTTAATGGATATACTGGTGGGTTCAATATTACTGCGGCTTTTGCAACTGGACATGTAGCAGGAATGAATGCCGCTTTTCTTAGCTGATTAAACGAAAACAGTAACGAAGGGAGTAGAAGATGTCTGACTCTTTTCGTTACTGTTTTTTCTTTTTTTAGTTGATAAACTGATGAATTGCCGACTGCATCACAGTACAAGATCAGCAAAAGTCCCTTTAGTTAAATCACAAATGGCTTGAGGTGCTAGCTCCATTTGGTGACCTCTTTTTCCTGCTGATACAATGATCGTTTCTTGTGATTGTGCTGTTTGTTCTAAATAAGTAGGAAATAATTTCTTCATCCCAATTGGCGAGCAACCACCACGAATATAACCAGTGGTAGCTTCTAAGTCTTTCAGATGTAACATTTCTACTTTTTTGTTTCCAGATACTCTTGCTAATTTTTTTAGATCTAACTCTCGATTACCAGGAATGACCGCTACGATCGTTCCTGTTTTGTTTCCAACCGCTACGAGTGTTTTATAAATACGGTGTTCACTTTCAGAAAGTTGCTCAGCGACAGAAGATGCACTTAAATGCGCTTCATCCCAAGCATACTCATGTTCAGTATACTTGATTTTCTTTTGTTCTACTAAGCGGATCGCATTTGTTTTCACTTGTTTTTTCTTTGCCAACATTTTCACCTTCAAATTAGATTGTTTCAATTTAATAATTTGATTATTGATTTTAGTTCCTTTACAGTGATCTGTCCAGGTGCTGATGCTTTTTCAGAGGTTAACGCACCAAAGGTCATGACCGAACCAGTCAAATTTCCCGATAAGCGCGAAATCATTCCGAGCTGTCCCATTGACATTGTAATCAGAGGCATGGACACAAACGCTCCTGCCCGTCTCGTTAGCTCCATCAAACGTAACACATCTCGTTCGTTATGGGGCATTACCGCTATTTTACCGATATCTGCACCAAGATGTTCCATCATATTCAATTGATACAATAAGACTGGATCAGCTGGGGTCTCTTTAAAATTATGACTGCTGATAATCATCGGGATATTGCGCTGTTTGATTTCTGCTAACAACTCTTTTTCAAGGCTTTCAATTTTGTCTAATTCTAAATCAACCATATCGACTAAGCCAGAGCGGATCATCTGTAGGTACAACTCGTGATATGCTCGGATCGTTATATCTCGTTTGCCACCTTCTGCTATTGTTCTAAAAGTGAAAAGCACCGGTAACCCGTCGAGCATCTCATGGATCAGTACCAACGTTTCTGTGACTTTTTCATATTGAAAGACATCTTCATAATAATCAATTCGCCACTCCACTAAATCAGCACCAGCTTCTTTGGCTAAAATTGCTTCTCGCAAAAGTTCTTCACGAGTGTCTCCGATCATTGGCGCACAAATTTTAGGATGTCCTTTTCCTAAGTTTAGTCCTTTCACTTGCACCATCTGTCCTCCCCCCTTATTTCCTAATTTGATAGATAAATACTTTTAAATAATCCCCTTCTGGAAAGGCTTCAATGGTTTGGAAATCTTGTGGTAATCGAAAACGAGTGATTTCTTCATATTCAACATTGGCTAGCATTAGTTCATTTTCGATCATTTTTTTGAACTGATCGGTACTCACGTTAGCTGCGTTCGTTGAAGCGATAAGCGTTCCCTCGTCCGATAAAATAGCCAAGCTATCTTTAACCAATTCGCCATAATCTTTGGCTACTCGGAACACTTTCTTTTTGTTTCTCGCAAAACTTGGAGGGTCAAGCACAATGAGATCATAAGTCAGCTGCTTTCTTTTAGCATATTTAAAATAGGCAAAAACATCCATCACAATGATTTTTTGTGTCTGAAGATCCAAACCGTTGATTTCAAATTGTTCCTGTGTTTTTTTCAAACTTCGCTTTGCTAAGTCAACACTCGTGGTCTCCAAAGCACCACCCATTGCTGCCGCAACTGAAAAAGCCCCAGTATAGCTAAACATATTCAAAACAGACTTTCCTAGACCAAGTCCATCGATCAAAGCTCCTCGGACTTCTTTTTGATCTAAAAAGATGCCTGTCATCAGCCCTTCATTCAAATAAGTGGCGTAAGAGACGCCATTTTCTTTGATGATTAAAGGTTCAGGAGCTGTTTCTCCATAAACATACTGACTTTCAGGAAATTCGTTTGTTTCAAAACGGATTTTTTCGTAAGCACCCTTTATCTCAGGATAAACTTGTTGAAACGCTGAGAAGAGCAAATGGCGGTAAGTATAAAGAGTTTCATTATACCAAGAAAATACTGCATAGTGTTCATAATAATCAATGATCAGACCACCGATGCCATCCCCTTCTCCGTTAAATAAACGAAATGCTGTTGTTTGTTCATCTATGAAAAAAGCTTGTCTTTTAGCTTTAGCTTCAGAGAACTTTTTCTCAAAAAATGCCTGGTCAAACGTTTCATTTTGTTGACTCAAAACCCAACCGATTCCTTTGTTTTGTTTACCTAAATAGCCCTTAGCTAAGAAATTATCTTGTTGATCAACCAATTCGATCCACTGCGTGGTTTCATTGTACGACTGGACCAAATCTTCCTTTTGAATCAATGGATAACCGTTCTTGATACGATTTCCTGCTTTTTTCTTAATTTGTACTTTCATTGACTCACCTACTTTACCTTTATCATTAATCAGTATACCAAATATTAAGCAGGCTGTCTTAGTGCTAGCGTTCACAAAAGAATAAGAAATCCTTAATCACCAGTGTAAGCGTTTGGTTTCGATTGACACTGGATTTGCGTACTAGTAAAATAGGATGGAATATGTAGTTTGAGCAATCATAACTTCATAACACTCTGTAAATGAGAAGAGTGGGGAAAGGGAGATTACATTGAGACGAATAAAAACACCCGCCTTTTTGAATAAAAGGCTCGGATTTTTTTCTTTATTAGCTGTTTTACTTTGGCTAAAAACAATTTTTGCCTATTTGTTTGATTTCAATTTAGGCATCGAAAGTGGCATACAATACTTTATACTGTTTATCAATCCGATCGCTACCACGTTGTTGTTAATGGGGATTGCGTTATATGTGAGAAGGACGAAAGCGTCTTATATTACAATGATGGTCATTTATTTCCTATTGACTTTACTGGTGTTCTCCAACGTAACTTATTATCGTGAGTTTACGGATTTTATTACGATCAATACCATCTTGGGAGCAGGAAAAGTAGCTAGCGGACTTGGCGAAAGTGCTATTCGCTTATTTAGACCATATGACGTCCTTTATTGGATCGACTTTATCATTGTCGCTGCATTATTGATAACCAAAAAAATCAAAATGGATCCACAACCGATTCGTGCACGAATGGCTTTTGCGATCTCGACTTTGTCAGTCATGATTTTTTCTGGAAATTTATTTTTAGCAGAAGCCGATCGCCCAGAATTATTGACTCGTACTTTTTCTAGAGATTATTTAGTCAAATATTTAGGTATCAATGCGTTTACCGTCTATGATGGTATCCAGACTTACCAAACGAACCAAGTACGAGCAGAAGCAAGTCCTAATGATCTGAAAGAAGTAGAAAGTTATATCAAAGATCACTATGCTGAACCAAATGATGAAACATTTGGTATTGCTAAAGGAAAAAATGTGATTTATATCCATTTAGAAAGTTTCCAACAATTCTTGATCGACTATAAACTAAAAGATGCCAATGGTGTAGAACATGAAGTAACGCCATTTCTGAATAGTTTATATCATAGTAACAGTACATTTAGCTTTGACAATTTCTTCCATCAAGTTAAAGCAGGTAAAACCAGTGATGCTGAAACCTTATTTGAAAATTCACTATTTGGTTTAAATCAAGGATCGTTATTCACTCAATTAGGTGGAAAGAATACCTTCCAAGCTGCTCCTGATATTTTGAGTCAGACACAAGGTTATACGAGTGCTGCCTTCCATGGTAACGCTGGTACATTCTGGAATCGTAATGAGACCTATAAAAAATTAGGTTACAACTATTTCTTTGATGCTTCTTATTATGGTGTCAATGACGACAATTCATTCCAATATGGATTGCATGATAAACCGTTCTTCCAACAATCAGTACAATATTTAGAACATTTACAACAACCTTTTTATTCTAAATTTATTGCGGTATCTAATCATTATCCTTATTCTAAGTTTACAAACGAAGAAGCAGGCTTCCCGCTAGCTACGACAAATGATGAAACGATCAACGGATACTTTGCAACAGCGAATTATCTCGATACAGCAGTTGAAGAATTTTTCAACTATTTGAAAGCTAGTGGTCTTTATGATAATTCTGTCATCGTCCTTTATGGTGATCACTACGGAATTTCTAACTCTAGAAATAAATCGTTAGCGGAACTAGTAGGTAAAACAAGTGATACATGGACCAACTTTGACAATGCACAAATGCAACGAGTTCCCTACATGATCCATCTACCTGGACAAACAAACGGTGGAATCAATCATACCTATGGCGGACAAGTGGATGCATTACCTACTCTACTCCATCTGTTAGGAGTAGATACCAAAAATTACAATCAGCTAGGACAAGATCTCTTTTCTAAGCAACATGATCAACTTGTTACTTTCCGTGATGGTGATTTTATTACTCCTAAATACACTTATTATGGCGGAACGATTTACGATAACAAAACCGGACAAGCCATTACAGAACCGACTCAAGAAGTTCAAAATGAGATTGATGCATTGAAAGAAAAAGCGAATAAACAGTTAGCTGTTTCAGATCAAATCAACAATGGTGACTTACTCCGCTTTTCTACAGATACTGGGTTAGACCCAATTGAAGCAAGTCAATTTGATTACAAAAACGGCATGAAACAGTTGCTTGAAAAAGAAAAAGAACTAGGTGACAAATCAACAAGTGTCTTTAGTCAAAACAATAACCAATCAACAAAAGATCTATATGAAACCAAAACTTACCAACAAATAAATGGGACACAGACGAGTGATTCAGTTCCTTCTTCTGAATCTGATAAATAGCTAGCCTTTCTTTCAAAAGGATTACGTGCCTATAGAAGTAATGATTATAAAAGCTAAGATTGACGAAAACCAATTCTTGTTTTTCGTTAATTCTTAGCTTTTTTCATGCACTTTAATTTGAGTTACTCTGGCGTTTTTCTAGAAAATAGAGCTTAAATTCACGTATTAGAACCATCCATGAACATTGGATTTTATTCACAAAATATAGAGGAACAGTTGCTTTATCGTCATTTTCGTTTATTAAAAAATAGGGATTTCCTGATTTTACTATATGAATTTCATACTTTATTCATATTCATTTTCTATAATTTAAAATGAGGTGAAAGTGATGAGAATACTCCGCTATTCAGTTGCAAGAATGCGTTATTATAAAAAACAGACACTCTTTAGTTGCTTATTTACAAGTGTCACTGCTTTTTTATTGATGCTTGTGTGTAACTTATATCATTTACAATCAACACTTTATGCACAAATTGAAGATCGTCTTAGTTTCTTGGACACGACGTCCTTAAAAGTACACCTTCCGTCTTTTCTATCAGTGAAACAATTTTATGTCGAGCTGATCTTGTTGTTACTGTTCTTGTTTGTTGGCGCATTTATCTTTTTCTTTCAGCGAACATTAAAACAAGACCAACGTGAATTGATCAACTGGCGTTTAGCTGGTTTATCGAAAACTAGAATTTTTCTTTTGATCATCTGGCAAATGATCTTACCATTACTGATCTGTTGCACACTCTTATTTATTGGAATTGTGCTTTTTCAAAACATTTATCAAGCACTGTTACAACATCTTAATTTTTGGAGTCTGAGATTATTTGAATTACCTGACACCCATTCACTTATATCGACTACTCGACCATTAGCCATACCGATGGATCAACAAACTTTTTTTAAAATTGATTTTGTAAACGATGCTTTTTTCTTCGATACGTTTAAGAGTTTCCTACAAACGGTTGGCCTTCTTATCTCCATCAGTCTATGCATTAGTCTCTTACAATTTACGATTTTCTATCAACGTTTAAAAAAAGGTAAGGTGATCTTTCATGAATACATGTAAGCCAATAATGTCTTTAGGAGAATTAGCTGTTATTCTTTGCCCAAAAGCAAAACAAGAAGAACTATTAACAGCGCTAAAAGAGCAAGCGATTGTATCGAGTCCCAAACAATTACTTATCGTCCAAAAAGATTGGCCTCTCTTCCCTTATTTAAAAACCAAAGATCAAGTACTACTGAATTTATCTGAAAATAAAAAAGAACGTTTATCTTTTCAAGAGATGCTCAAGATTGATCCAGCACTTCTTAACAGAGAACCTGATCAACTATCTCTTTTTGATAAAATTAAACTTCAATTGTTGCATGCGTTACTTGCTAAAAAAGACAAACTCATCATTGAAGAAGTGCTGGATGAACTTAAAGTAATTGAAGCACAAGAAATTCTTGATCTATTTGATTATCTAGTCAAAAACAAAAAAATTGCCATTCTATTACTGACTCATGATGAAACCATTGCTCATAGTCAGTATGTCGACCAAATCTATGATGAACGATAAAAAGAGGTCGTGGAAAGAGCAACTCGACCTATGTAATAAGGATGAAACTCACAGCTTCCTATGTTTTGAGAGTTTCATCCTTATTGCCGAAGATCAGCTCTTTGAACACTATTTAGCTCCTCTCTTAATTGTTGAGGAGTTGTTTCTTGAACGCCGTTTAGCAAGAGGCTGTGAAAGAAGCGCTTATTGTTGAGGAATTGCTTCTTGAACGCCGTTTATTCGTTTTCAGAGATACTAAAAGAGACTGAACCAATTTTTGGATCAGTCTCTTTGTTTATTTTATTTCTACATCTGGTAATTTAACTGTAAATGTTGTTCCTGTCCCCAATTCGCTTTCTACTTCCAGCTTTCCTTTATGAAGCCGAACTAACTGTTGAACGATTGGAAGTCCTAGACCTGATTCCCCGTATTTTGTATTCTTTCTTGAGGGATCAACTTTATAATAACGGTCCCAAATACTCTTCATTTGTTGTTCAGTCATTCCGATACCTGTATCCTTAATTCGGATAATCGTTTCTAGATAACCTTTTTCTAAAGAGATCGTGATCGTTCCATTTTCTGTAAATTGAATCGCATTTTGGATGATATTCACCATGATTTGCACAAATCGGTCATAGTCTGCATACACTTCCACATCGTCTTCTGCTTGTAAAACTAAAACATTCCCTGCAGCTTCTGCTTTTGTTTCAAGCTGTGCCACAATATTTTTCAATGTTTCTGTACCATTGAATCTTTTAATAACCATACTGATTTGATTGGTTCTGATTTTTTCATAGTCTAGGTTTTCGTTAACTAAGCGTATCAGTCGTTCTGTTTCATTTTTCATCAAGTTGATCGCATTTTCTCTTTGGTCTTCAGGAATTGCATTATATTTTAGACCTTCAAGTAATCCGTTGATTGTGGTTAGCGGCGTACGCATTTCGTGAGAAGCATCTGCCATAAATTGTCTTCGGCGATTTTCTTGCTCTTCGATTTCAGCCTGAGATTCTTTTAAAGAATTCGTCATTTTGTTGAAGTCATCCGCTAATTCATCAAATTCATCTTTATCATGAACTGGCAATTGGACATCAAAATTTCCATTCGTGACTTCTTTCGTTGCATTACGTAAACGATTGATCCTTTTAACCTGAAAAGCAGCAAACGCATAACTCGCTAATATAGCAACAATACTTGAAAAAATAAAACCTTTAAACAGATTCAATGTGACCGACCGAACACTATTATCGATATTTTTAGCCGGTTGACTAACAACCAAGCCACCATAAAATTCATGATTTAAATTAAAAGGTACTAAGGCATAAGACGTCGCTTGATTTTGTCCTAGTATATTTTTGTTGGAGGTAAATTTTACTTGTCTTCCATGACGCAGATTATCCCATTGTTCCGCTTTAATCGTAAAGTTCAATACCACATTATCAGTAGGATAAATGACCCGTTCGTTCTTATCGATAAAAATAAAATTGACATTTTGTTCTGATAAGACTTGTTCCGTTAATAATAATGCATTTTGAAACGCTTGATCTTGGCTTAATTGAGGAAACGTGTCTGTATATGTCTGTGTTGTCTTCTCGACAGATTCTGCATAGCCAAAAAGTTGTTGATAATTATTTTCTTCAATGGTTTGCTTAGTCAGTTGCGTAAAAGAAACACCTACGATCAAAATGATCATCGCGATCATTCCGCAAAAGGCTAATAACTGCTGGTAAAGATAGCGCATTAGGCCACACCAGAATCATCAAATTTATAACCTACGCCCCAAACCGTTTGAATGACTTGTGGTCCAACCTTTTCGATTTTTTGTCGAAGCTTTTTGATATGCGCATCAACCGTTCGTTCATCACCAAAGTATTGATAATCCCACACTAATTCCAGTAATTGTTCCCGAGAAAATACTTGGCGTGGTTTTTTAGCTAGTGTAAATAATAGATCAAACTCTTTCGGTGTCAAACCTTCGATTGGTGCTTTATTTAAATAAGCTTCACGTGTTTTTGTATTCATCTTAAAGTGATCTGTTTCGATATCGAAGTGATCGTCCGAGTTGTTTGTTTCTTCTTTTACCTCTACCAATTCACTACGACGGTGTAAAGCTTTCATTCGGGCAATCAAAGTTAGTGGGCTAAAAGGTTTGGTCACATAGTCATCTGCGCCCATCTCTAATCCAATAACCTGGTCACTTTCAGAATCACGAGCTGTTAACATAATGATTGGAACTGTACTAGAGACTTTCCGAATTTCTCTTCCAACAAGCATACCATCCATCGTTGGCAAGTTCAGGTCTAAAGTGATCATGTCCCAGTAATTCGGTCTTTCTAAAAAAGCATCTAGACCTTCTTTTCCGTCATATTTAAAAGTTGCTTCCCATCCTTCATTCAAAAAAAACATCTGCATCATTTCAGATACGGATTGATTATCTTCTATCATTAAAATATTCATTTTTTATTTCCTCCAATACTATCATCGAGTTCTTGTAATTTTTTTTCAGTTAAGATAAAAATCGGCATAATTGGAAAAACTAAAACCAACATCTCGATTATAAAATAGTTTGTCTGTCCAGTTAATTTTAGTAAATAGCCGATCAAGGCCATCAATAAACCGAAAATAAAAAAATATTTTCCACTTGTTTTTTGTGCTAACCGCCAGTGAACATCGGATTTTGTGGCTCGCGGTGAGTGGTAACCATAAAAAGGCAGATTCCCTTTAGAAGGGATAAAAAGAAACAAGCAACCTAGGATAGTCAAAAATACTCCGACAACTAAAAAAATCATATGATCCCTCCTAAATCTCTCTTTCTAGTATACTCTAAAAATTAACTTGAACCAATATATTCGGTAATTCTTCACGAAAGGTTTGTCTTTTGTTCATTCTTTGTTAAGATAGGGGTAATCGAATAAAAAAGGGGTTTTTTTTGTGTCAAATTATCGTGCAATTACTTTTTTTGATCTTGATGGAACACTGTTAGATGCTCAATCAAAAATCACACCAGAAGTGGCCGAAGCAATGCAAGCACTACAGGCAAATAACGTCCTGCCAGTCATAGCAACTGGACGAACTGAAGCTGAAATCAAACATATCATGTCAGATGCTGGTATTTCCTCTGCAGTTACGATGAATGGTTCTTACATCAGCGTGGATGGTCAAGAAGTTCATTCTGAAATAATCGCAACTGAAGACTGTCAAAAGATGCTCGAACATGTCCAAATACAAGGGCACCAGCTCTCATTTTATAACCATCAACATATTTGGTGTACTGCACACACACAAACGATGATTGATGCCTATAACTTTATCCATTCAAATGTACCAGAAATCAATCCGCAAGCTTATTTGGATCATCCAATCAATATGTTACTTATCCTCTCTCAATCTGGGGATGAATATTATCATGAACAATTTCCTGATCTGACTTTTTATCGAAATGGTCCTTACTCGATTGACACGGTCAAAAAAGGAATCTCGAAAGGTGCAGGAGTGAAACGTTTAAAACAAGAATTAAACCTTGTTGATGTGCCTACATTTGGATTTGGTGATGGACCAAATGACTTTGCACTGTTAGAAGCATGCGACAACAAGATCGCGATGGGCAATGCTTATAATGATCTCAAAGAACTATCCACTTTTATTACAAAGAAAAACACTGAGGGCGGAATCGTTCATGCGCTCAAACATTTTGACTTGATTTGATTTTTAATCGAAAAACGATGAAATTCTGCTGATAAGGATGCTAGCTAGTAGAAAGGTGATTCATCTAGCCAATATCAGGTGAATGTTGAAAGCTTTTTAACTAGATACAATGTATATTTCCGAGTAACTGAGAGATGATTTTTTACAGTATTAGCTATTGAGAATCATCTCTTGATACTTCGGACGATTTGCTTTTTCCGTGATCGTTTCTCATTGAAAAAATTCAATTTTGTGCTATAATATTAATTGTATGAAAAATACACGTAACCTTTGTTTATAACGGGGACGTTACGGATTCGACAGGCACAGTTTGAGCTTGAATTGCGTTTCGTAGGTTACGTCTACGTTAAAACGTTACAGTTAAATATAACTGCTAAAAACGAAAACAACTCTTACGCTTTAGCTGCCTAAAAACAGTTAGCGTAGATCCTCTCGGCATCGCCCATGTGCTCGAGTAAGGGTCTCAAATTTAGTGGGATACGTGACAACTTTCCGTCTGTAAGTTGTTAAAGAGATCATCAGACTAGCGATACAGAATGCCTGTCACTCGGCAAGCTGTAAAGCGAAACCACAAATGAGTTGACTATGAACGTAGATTTTTAAGTGGCGATGTGTTTGGACGCGGGTTCGACTCCCGCCGTCTCCATTGTGAGATTTCGGTAGATTTCACTAAATGCCTAAATCCTTATTTTAAAAGGATTTAGGCATTTTTTATTTTCGGTAGTTTTCGTTAAATGAAATTTATTCAAGCTCATTTTCAAGCCCGAAAGATTCATCTCTCACGCTGATTTTTCATTGGGCCCCACTCAACTATTTTTTGATTCATACTAAAATTATATAGAAACAAAAAGACACGACCTAAATCGTGTCCGAACATTCATATATGAAATGAAAAATATTTGAATCCACTATTCTGTTTTTTCTTCTAGTCGAATACTGTTTACTCCCCAATATGCAGCAACGCTTCTATTTCTCTCGTTATTCTTATCCATAGTAATATCACCATCATTGTGAACTGGATAAATTGTTTGTGTCTTATAATTTAATGGTGGAACAACTATATCCATTTCGCCACTCTTCATTTGCTTTTTAATGGATTCAGTTTGGCGACTATAACTTACATAATTTTTATAGATGTCTGCAGTTCCATTGAAAAACAATAATAAAAAACTAACTAGTAAATAACTGAAAATCATAGAAAAAACAACTTTATTGCTTCTATCAAAATTTGTTAATAATTCAAAAAGACTAATTACTATAGATATGAAAAGAAAAATAACTCCTCCAAAATAAGATCTAGACCAAGATAATGCAGTTGGAGAAATTGCAAGCACTCCTATTGTTAATATACCTCCCACGAAAAATAACGAACTTAGAATATTACTAAGTGTAAAACTACTATTTAAGTATGATAAAACAAGCAAAGCTAATCCTATCGTTAGAGGGAACATGGCATTATCCTGTAACGCATGACTGATTGCAGGGATTGCATCAAGAATTTTCCAAGCAGTTGAAAGCGTACTTCTATGAAAATAAGTCGCTCTGATATCGTTCCCAGGTGCCATAACCATAAAAAGAAAACCTACAATATTTCCAACAATACCTGCGATCATCCATTTTTCAATTTTTTTCTTCTTATAAAAATAGGAAAGAACAGTATATGCTATAACAATGAACAACGTTCCTCCGGAGGTATTTTCGTTACACCAACCAGCTACTATACCTAAAAGAAGCATGCCTATTGTTTTAAGAAGACTATTATTTTGTTCTTCAGATTCTGCTATATATCGATGATAAACCAGAATAAAAGATAACATAATCACCATTGCAGTGAGATAATTTACAGAACCAGCCAACCATAAGTAAACATTATTGAAAGCTGGGGTAAATGTCCACATTAATGCAAAGATGATAAACGCTTTTAGATAAACATTCTTAGTAGTTCGCTCTTTTACTATGGAAGAAAACATAATAATTTGATAAACCAATAGGGAAAACATGCAAGAATTATACACATTAAAATATATTTTTGGAAGTTTAGTAAAAAAACGAAAAATAATATGGACTACCGATCTCCCAGTCCAAGTCATATATTGTTGATACTCATCAAACAAAATTGTTTTTATGCTTGAAGTCTTTACAAAATAGTAATAATCGTCGTGTACCAAAGGAGACATACTATTTAAAAGAAGCATAAAACCAAAAATACAAAATAAAACAATAAATAAATGTCTGTTGCTCTTAATTTTTTTAATCATACCACCCAATTAACTCCTCTTTATCTCGAAATATAACTTAGTATAACACAGATTTAATAGTGGTTGTGCCAAATTAAGAGATACAGAATTAATATCCTAACCAATCATTTATCCTACTGCTCAAATCAAGTAGCGCTATCCTTCAAATGACTTTCAACAGCTAAATGTTCTGTTTCCCCGACTCTCTTCTCATTTTTACTACAGTGCATTTGATTGTCTCTACGTCGCTCATAACATTTATTGATTTGTCGATAATACCTTGATGCTTCTCCTGTACATTGTTCTGACTCATTACAAATCATCAGTCCGATGAACAGAACTACAAAATGCTTTGTTTAGAATTTGCAAATACAACATCCAATATATTTTCATTGCATACAATCCTTCATCGTTTTAAATAACACAATTCCTTAAATGGATATAGTAAAAACTATATCTGCTACAAAAATTTTACTAGTCGTTTGATAAAGTAATAAACGACATGCTGCGAATGTCAATGCACTATCTCTTGTACCCTCTCAATAAAAAAACTTACTTCATCGATTAATGATTTAGCAAGTTTTTTTATTGTTCTAGAAAGTTGACCAGAATTTGAACTGGTGATAAAAGTTGACTCTATACTTTTGATGTTAGTAAGATTCACCGCTATCAAAACATATACACAACAATTTTTTATTCAATTACTTGAAAAAACTAGTCCTATTTTTTCCATAGCACAGAAAAAGATTACGTTACTGCTAGTCGTATAAAGATTGCTCTGGTGATTCACCTACACTTTTGAGGAATAGCTACTAATAGTATATCGTTGGTAATGCTAAAAATTTCACTGCATTTTATGATTATCTCATCAATCGTCAATTTCAAAAATATCATCATCTAATTGATTGAAAGACGTTTTGCTTCCCAAATCCAGTTCGTCTAGTACATCTTTAGCCACATTGAAGAAACAATAAGTTCCCAAAAAAAGTAGCAGAAAAAATGGAACAGTGACTTTGCGACTTTTAATTACGCCATACATCAAGAGTAAGAATGCGGAAATAAAAAAGATAAACATAAATATTAGAAACATACATACCCCTCCTCATTTGATAATTGATTATAAAAGATAGGAACTGGCCTACTACCAAAGAAAATCAGCGATATTAAAAATCAACTCCTCAATGCTAACCTACGACTTTCTAACTAAAAGATATTTTAAAACTTGTTTACGTCATTTCAGCGCTCACTACATCATTTAATACCTTTTTATTTTCCAATAGTTTAACCAAAAATATACAAATTTTTTTCCTTTTTTTATAATTATTTCTTTGAATGAATCATTTTTTTGTTTTCAGAAATTGAAATACGCTGTACATTATCTTCTCAAGTTTGGTTTGGATTGGTCACTGAGCAAGATCAATTCTCTTTCTTCAATTTCTGATTGTCATGAAATCAGATAAGCTTTAAACTTAACTTAGAGATATTCACAACGAGAAACATGTTTCATCTTTGAATAGTTGCGTTATTTCTGATAAGAGAAGAATAATTTGATCCTGAACGAAAGGAGCCCACGTTTTCAATTTTTATAAATTATCTAAAAAGCGGGAGATTATTTATCTAATTTAAGCACTCGCAACTCTTTATTTGCTTAGAGGGCAAGTCTTCTTCTCTTGAACACTAAAGAAAATAGAAAGGAGGAAAGCAAGTGAAAAAAAAGAGCGTTCGTTTATTGGTTTTATTCACATTGTTGTTACTTAGCGCATGTGGATGTCAAAGGAAAAAAGACGAGCAAGCAAATCGTTTAGTTAAGGATCTAAAAGCAAATGCATGGGTAATCGAAGGGACGGACTCTACTGATGATCCCAAAATGACCCTTACCTTTTCTAACCGTAAAGCTAGTTTTAACTTAGATTTTTCAAGTATCGATTACTCTGTAGACGATGAATCCAATAGTGTACATATGAAGAAATTTATCAAACAATTCAGTAAGCATATAAAAGAAGAGTTTCGTTATACGATTAAAGGAGATATAATGACTTGGAAGGAACTTTGGTCTAAAAGTGACATCATGTCTTACAAAGTCAGTAAGAAGAATGAAACGATTATTCTCACTCCTTTAAGCGAGGAAGAAACTACGGAGACAAAAAATCTCGTGCTTATCCCTTACAAAAAAAATACCAAGTAATGAAAGATAAAATTTTATTATCTAGTCTCATTATAAAATTGAATGATTCTGAACATTTTCCTATACTAACGATTGAATCTAAGCATTCCCTGCTGACTGATACATATAAAGCGCATAATTTGAACAATAAGCAACCTTGAACTAGTTAGATTTTGGTTATTTCTCAGTCATTATGACAAAGTTTACTCACATAGATCAATAAATAATTGACGGTTTTATCCGATCCCGAAAAAATGAGTATCCTGTCCGCTATCACTGCCAGTAAATAGGAAGTGAGAACAAAAACACAGGCCCCCGGAAGTATCTAGATACTTCTGGAGGTCTGTGTTTTTTTAGTTATTTTTCATTGAATGATTTTTAATCTTGTTTTATTCTATTTTTTCTCTTTAATATGTAACTGATCCCCATTACCGTTACTAAAAGTGCCATTCCTAAACTGCGCAATAAGCGATTTTGTTGCTCTCCTGTTTTTGGTAAAGTAGCTTTTCCAGATACGGTGGTTTTGGTCGTACCTGTAGAATTATTTTTTGTGGTGCTACCATTTTTTGAAGTTGACGTTTGATTTGATTCTTTCTTTTCGGTACTTTCTTTATTTTTATTCGTTTCAGTTGTGGTATCCACTTTACTTTGATCTTGTTTGTTGTCGTCATTCTCAGTTGGTTTATTTGTTTGATCCGTCTTTTCTTGGCGTGTAATTTCTGAGATGACTGATTTTTCTCCGGCTTCATTTTCTGTATAGTATTGAACTGTTTCCCCATTTGCTACAGCTTTAGATAAATAAATCGTCGTCGGTTCTTCTACTTTTACATCTACTAAACGAGAAGAATTGACCTTTTCTTGTTTGGCTTTTCCGATGATTTCCCCGTTCAAAACAACGTACATCGTTGTTCCTCCTGGAATAACCGCCGTCATTTGTTTTCCTTCTGTACCATAAATGAAAGCAACGTTTTCTGCTAACGCTACTGTTGTTTTGATTTTCTTATAGATAAACGTGATCGTGTTTGTTCCCTTTTCAATCATGATTTCTTGTATCGCTAACTTCGGATTAACTAGTTCATATCCTTTGATTAGCAACGCTTCTTCTTTGTGAAGCTTCCCAATCTCTAAATCAGTTATTACTTTTTTCTCCGCAATTGATTGACCTTGCTCATCGATATATCGGACAGTCAGATCGGCTTTTTCATTTTCTGACGGTGATGTTTCTTTGGTTTTATATATAAATGTAATGGTGTTGCCTTCACTTTGTACTTCTATCGTTTGGACTTTGGCACTCAGCAATTCGTATCCTTCGATAAGTAACGCTTCTTCCGTATATGTAGAGCCGACTTCTAAGTCTTGGATTATTTTATCATTAGCAATCGTTTGACCTTGCTCATCAATATATTTCACAGTCAAATCGGCTTTTTCATTTTCTGGCGGCGTTGTTTCCTTAGTTTCATATATAAATGTAATGATATTGCCTTCGCTTTGTATTTCTATCGTTTGGACTTTGGTACTCAGCAATTCGTATCCTTCGATAAGTAACGCTTCTTCTGTATGTGTAGAGCCGACTTCCAGGTCACTTATTATTTTATCTTCAGCAATCGATTCCCCCTTCTCATTAATATACTTAACAGTTACAGCTGCTTTTTCTTTAGTCACTGGATTTTCATCATAACGGAAAGTAATGATATTGCTATTTGGATCCTCGGAAACATTGATTGTATAAGTTTCAGGCCCTACGATCGTGTAGCCATCAATCACCAGTGCATTTCCTATGTATTCTGTTCCAATCTCTAAATCATTAATTACCGTAGGTTCGGCAATCGGTTGACCAGTTTCATTATGTAAATACTGCACAGTGACTGATGAGAAGCTTTCTTCAGGACTATCTTCAATTTTTTTATAATAAAAATTGTGATACATCTCTGGCGTTTCCATATAAATAATCACTCTATCTGGAGAAATCAATTCATACCCTTCTACAGTTTCAGCGAATAAGGTTACATTGTTTCCGACAAAACCGAATTCCTCTGAAAACCAAAGTGCTTTTTGTGTATCTACATCTACCCCAATGACAGATACCCGTCCTATTTCCGGTTCAGGCATGGATAGGTCCAATGTTCCTGAATCATGTGGTGGTTGCACCTCATCAATTATTTCGATTTCACTTACTGCGTTGGATGCTGCCAATACGTTAGGTGCTAGCAACCCCACTACAGTGGTCATCAGCAATGCTGAGTTCATAATTGTTTTCATTTTTTTTATTTTTTTATTTTGCTTTCTTTTCGTCATTTAATTTATCTGCTCCCCCAGTTATATTTGAAATTTCGCTAACCTAGCTTTTTCTTACTTTATTCTAAGGTTGGTTACTTTTATTTATGTACTTGAATCCGATTATCCGCCTCCTTAAAAAACGTTATTTAAAATAAACAGTAGTAGTTTAACCTACATATTAATGTTACCTGTAACATATAAGATTCGCAAGATTATTTTATTATTAAACCAAGGTTTTCTGTGTGTTAAAATAAAAAAATATCTAGTTAAGGAATTAAAATTATGATTTTTACATTCTTAAAAAAATTCACAAACGTTATTTAAATTCCGATTCTGTTTATTTAGTAAAAATGATTGATTAACAAAAAAAGCCCGTCACGGTAAATGATCAATCATTTTACCATGACGAACTGGAAATTATTTAGATACATTTTATAAAATAGATTTAATACATAACTTCTTTAATAAAAAAATTAGTTTACTGTTTGAGAAACATTTATTTCTGTCTTCTTACTACTATACTGACTCATATTTTTAAATAATTGTTGAAGTAACGGACTTTGATTGTGTCCTTCAATCGCTGCTTGATCACGCCAATTTTCAACCATGACAAATTCATTTTCAATATCGATTGATTCGTACAATTGATAGCTTAAGCACCCGTCTTCTTTTCTTGTACTTGCAACAAGTTCATTGACTTCCGCAAGAAATTCATTTCTTTTTTCTGGTTTGATTGAAAATTTTGCATTGATAACGATCATTTTTCCACACTCGCTTTATTTAAAAGTTGTAATTTTTTCTGGAGCCAATCGAACAGATTCATATCCTTCTTCTACTGCTTTCCCAACAGATAAGATCATCACTGGAACATAACGTTCTTTGTCGAGATCAAAAGCTTCAGCCAATTGGTCTGCTTCGAATCCCCCGATTGGATTTGTTTCATAGCCGTGACTACGAGCAACTAGCATGAATTGCATTGCAGCTAAACTAGCATCAATTTTCACAACGTCATTCATTTGTTCACGTGTAAAGTTTTGGTAATAAGGAAGGATCGCAGCAAGTTGTTGGTCTCGGACTTCTGCCGGCATCTTACCTTCTGCTACTGCTTGATCATAGATTTCTTCCCCATATTCGTAGCAGTTCATATCTCCAAAGATCATGACCATAGCTGATGAAGTATCATTTTGTCTCGTATTAAAACGGATCAATGGTTTCAATTTTGCTTTTGCTTCTTCACTTTCTGCCACCACAAAACGCCATGGTTGCATATTAACTGAAGATGGTGCTGTTGTTGTTTCTTGTATCATTTCTAACATTTCTTCATGAGAAATCTTAACCGTTTCATCATATACACGAACGGATTTTCTTCCAAATACAACACTTGAAAAATCATTGTTTACTAATTCTTTGCTCATTTCTCTCTCTTCTTTCTCCTAATGTAGTTAATAAAGTTTATTCAATAATTTTGTTAGTTCGGTGATTTCTTCATCGGTCAACGAAATGCACAAAGAGTCAGCGGACTGTTGATGATTATTTTCACACTTAGCCAGTTCTCGTTTGGCTGTATCCGTCAGTAGAACAAATACTTCACGATTATTCTCTGGATTGCGTTTTCGTGAAACATAGCCTTTTTCTTCCAATATCTTCAAATGTCTAGAGATAGCTGCATTGTCTATTTTCAGATCTGTTTGAATTTGATTTTGTAAGCATTTGCCTTTTTCCCATAAAAACATCAGCATTTCATATCTCGTCAAACTGAATCCAGTTTCTTTCTCGAACAAAGCTGATCCTTCTTGACTGATAATTTTGATTTTATAGAGTAACTGACTGAGTTTTCTTAAATCCATCTCCATCCCCCTTCCGTTGACTTGTCAATTATTGACTTATCAATAATATAAATGTTTTAGTGAGACTTGTAAAGCATAAAAGTTTGAATAACAAAAAAAAGAGAAAGCTATTCCTCTTTCTCTTTTAAACTATTTTTTATTTATGAGACAAGCGCTGGTTCATAAATTTTTGAAGAAGTTTCAAAAATGGCTTCTATAGTAGTTAAATCATATACATCCGCATATTTCGCAACCACTTTCCCACATTTTTCTAATATTTCTTCATGATCACTTTCTTGGTATTTTTCCACACATAACACGATACAATTTTCTAATTTATTAATGACTTCACCTACTACTACATGCTTTAAACCGATTGGCTTACACGCATATTTTTGTCCCAAAATGATTTCTTCGTTATTCATATCTCATCCACCTTTAATCGTTCTAACATTTTATAAAATGATAATAGCATTAAAATTAGATTATGAAAACCAAAAACCATCATAATTTTAGAAAAAAATCAAAAGAACGACTTTTTCGAGCGTTCTTTTGATTTCACTTGTTAAAGTTATTGAATTTTTTAAGAAATAACATCTAAAGGCACGATATCAATAAGCATTTCTACGTATTTCTCAAGATATTCTTGATCAATATGATCATACCCGCCTGTTACACCACAATCAATATCTAGAACGCCAATCAGATGTCCTTCTTTGATCATGGGCACAACGATTTCAGATTGAGCTGCAGAATCACAAGAAATATAGTTTTCATGTTTCTTGACGTCATCAACGATCAATGTAGTTTTTGTTTGTGCTGACTCACCACAAACCCCTTTTCCCATTGTGATCCTAGTACAAGAAACACGACCTTGAAATGGTCCTAAAATCAATTCTTCGCCATTATATAGGTAATAACCTGCAAAAACTGTTTCTGGTAATGTCTCGTTCAACAGAGCAGAAGAATTCGCTAAATTTGCTAGCCAATGATCTTCCGCCTCTAATAATCCTTTTTGCTGTAATAATAAAATTTGATAGGCATCTTCTTTTTGCTTTTCTGTCCACAACATCTCAACCACTCCTTCTATGAAAAAATTATAGCTTAGAAATGATTTGCTGACTAGTCATTGAGAAAAAACTGACCTTACTAGACAGAAAGACGGGAAAAGAACGTCCTTCAAATATAAAATACTTTCATTATTAATTTTTAGCACGGACTAATTAGAAAATTATTCCGCTTGCTGGATCTCTTGTTCCAAGTTTGCATAATCAATCGTCGTTCCAATAAACGTTGGGTCATCGCTGGGAAAATGTTGAACAAGTGTTTCGATTTTACTGATTTCGACAGTGCCTTTTGTCAGCTCAAAATCAATGACATGCCCTCCGAATTGTTTAGCTTCATCGATATAGTGCAAATGAAATCCAGCAGCTGCTACTCCTTGAAACAGTTCTGGCGTATAAAATCCAACTAACGTTCCTTGACTATTTGTTTCATGAAATTCAGGTTGAGACTCTGATATTTTTGCTAATCTTCGGTAAGGCTTTTCTTGTTTTGGCATAATACGTGTGTGGACTGTTTTAAACAGCCCAGTAATTTTTATCGCTAAGAATAAGTTGTTTCCTGCTTGACTGGCTAAAATTGATTGTTTTAATTCTTCGCCTTTTGTTTGATTTTTGACTTCAAAACGTTCATCTGTAATGAATGGGGTGATTGCTGCATAAGGAGTGGTTTCTTTTCCTGTCAGCTTAACAACTACTCCATCGGAACGTCCTTGATAAGCTTCACCATCTAGGAAGATGACTTCCCCATCTAATCCATGTAGCGTTCCCAAACCTAAAGTCCCGTGTTTGAGTATCTGTTCAATCGTCTCAGTACCATCCATTAGTCCTGCCATCAATGCTCCTAGTGTTCCATGTTGAAAAAGTATTCTTTCACTCATCTTAGCATCTCCTTAATAGAATTGATCTGGTAAAATCGTTTCACCAAGTTTTTCATTGTCACGGTAGTCGATTGGAATATCGATGATAACTGGACCTTGCGTTTTAAATCCTTCTTCTATTGCTTGTTCCAACTCAGCGACAGATGTCACACGAAGCCCCTTAGCACCAAAAGCTTCTGCATATTTTACAAAATCAACCGGGCCAAAATCCACACCGGAAGCTCGTTGGTATTTCATGATCTCTTGAAATTCCACCATATTGTAACGGCCATCGTTCCAAATCAAATGAATGATCTTCAAATTTTTACGAACAGCTGTTTCTAGATCTTGAGCAGAAAATAAGAAACCACCATCACCAGATACCGAAATGATTTGTGTCTTAGGACGTACTAATGCAGCGGAGATTGCCCATGGCAAAGCAACGCCTAGTGTCTGCATCCCATTGCTAAATAATAGATGTCTTGCTTCATAACTTCTAAAATGACGTGCCATCCAAATGTAGTGACTACCTACATCTACAGTAACAGTCATCTCATCTGTCACTTTATTTTGGAGTGTATTAATGACTTCTAGAGGATGTAAAATTCCTTCGCAGTCTTTTGTTGGCACAATATCACGCTCAGTTAATTTATTTTGCAAAAAGGCTAAGTATTCTTTCGCATCACGTGACACTTGATGCGGTGTTAAAGAATCCGTCAACAGATCCAATGTTTCAGAGATATCCCCGATTAATTCTCTTTCTGGTTGCATGTAAGAATCAATCTCAGCTGGTGTTTCATCAATAACGATTACTCGAGCATCTTTTTCAGCATTCCAGTTTCTTGCTTCATATTCGATTGGATCATACCCAATCGCAATCACTAGATCACTTCGTTTCAATAACATATCTCCTGGTTGATTTCTAAACAAACCGACTCTGCCAAAGAAATAGTTTTCTAATTTTCTAGAGATCACACCAGCGGCTTGGAAAGTTTCTACCACCGGCAAGCCTGTTTTTTCTACTAATCTACGGATCGCTGCTGTTTCTTTTTTACTTGAACCTCGCATCCCGATTAATAAAACAGGTAATTTCGCTTCTTGAATACGTTCCGCTAAATAATCGATATCGCCAGCAGAAGCAGAACCTAATTGTGGATCTTTTAGAGGTTTGATGACTTCATTTTTTACAGTCGCATCTACCACATCTTGTGGGATACTAATAAAGCTTGCTCCTTTTTTCGAACTTTTAGCCATTCGATAAGCATTGGCAATCACTTCTGAAATTGTTTCTGGATCTTGAATTTCTGCACTATATTTAGTGATTGGCTGAAATAAAGCAGCATTGTCCATGCTTTGATGAGTTAATTTAAGTAGATCGCTTCGTTTGACTTGTCCTGCAATTGCAAGAACCGGATCACCTTCAGCCGTAGCGGTCACTAGCCCAGTTGCTAAATTACTAGCTCCAGGACCACTAGTAGCAATGACGACGCCTGGCTCGCCTGTGATCCGTCCAATTGCTTGAGCCATAAAAGCGGCATTTTGTTCATGTCTCGTAACGATTAATTCTGGTCCTTGATCTTCTAACTCATTAAACACCCCATCGATTTTTGCTCCTGGAATCCCAAAAACATATTCGACTTGGTGATTTGCTAAACTTTCTACTACAGCTCTAGAACCTTGTTTCATTTCATCATCCATTACAATATTACTCCCTTTTCATTAAACATTCTCTCGAAAAACGCTTTTTTATTAGTACAGTTTTACAAACTGTTTCACAAAAAGAGTGTAACACAAATTTTTTCATTTGTGTAGTAATATGAAAAATGAGCTGTAGTTTCAGAAAAATTCATGAAACTACAGCTCATTTGATTAGCGATACGATTTTCCCCAAATAGCTAACCCAAGCAATCTCTCATCTATTTGCGCAACTTCAGGCAGTAGCCCCCATAAACAATAACCATTTTTTTCAAATAAACGTTGACTCGCTTGATTACTATCAAAAATAAAAGCTAGCACTGTTTCAATGTTTAAGTGAGGGAGCTGTTTTTCTACAAAGTTCACAGCATATTGCCCAATACCTCTATGTTGATAGACCTCATCAATATAAATACTGATTTCTACCGTTCGATCATAGGCAGGTCGTCCATAAAAATCGCTCAAACTGATCCAACCAATGATTACTCCTGCTTCTTGCATGATCCATAGTGGGCGTTTCTTAGGATCATGGGCTTCAAACCATGCCAATTTATCCTCGATAGTTACGGGCGTTACATCGGCAGTTGATTGTTTCGTTAAAATCGATTGATTGTAAATCTCCACGATGCGAGGTAAATCTTCTTTAGCTGCTATAGAATAACGGATCATATAGTACACACCTTTTTTTGTTTAAAAACTATTATACCAGTTCAAATTTTTAAGACAAGAATCTACTGATAGGATCACTAATCAAAACAAACACGTTTTTTAGCAAATGATAGTTTTTAATTATTTTTATTACGCTTGTATTGATGGATGATTTTCAGTGCTCTTTTTTTCGTTTTGATGTTCGGACTCTTTAACCGACGATAGGCACTCGCTAAGTCTTGTTTTTCCATTGCTTTCTCCCTTTTTCAAGTCTATTTTTATCAAATAAACCGTTCACGAACTCAAATAGTAATGATTACGATTTATACAAACAATATAACTTCACCCAAAAAATTTGTCAATAAAAAATAAAATGAAATAACGATTATTTTATAATGTAAACAGCAAACAAAGATGGTATTATAAAGTAACAAAAAATTATCAAGGTGAGAAAATGAATAACACTCAATTAACGCTATATATATCCCTGGTCAAATTCCTCGGACAAGCTTTAGGGGAAAACTATGAAGTGGTTCTTCATCATCTGGAAGAAGGTCATTTTCATATCGCTGCCATTGAAAATAATCATATCAGTGGACGAGATATCCATTCTCCTGTTACTGGTTTCGCTTTAGAAATGGTGCGCTCAAAGAAATATCTTAAACAAGATTATTTAGTCAACTATGATGCACAAACAATCAACGGGAAAAAATTAAGAGGTGCCACTTTTTTTATACGCAATGATCAGCAGAAGATAGTCGGGTTACTTTGCATTAATCAAGATATCAGCAAATATCAGTCACTCTCAAAGGAAATACTCGCATTAGCTGGCTTATCAACAGAAAAACAACCACTTGCAGTGTTTGATACGAATCACCTCCCCGAATCCGTTGAGATCTTGGAAGAAACCATTGAAGGGATTATCTACTCTATCGTCCCCTCCGATCTCTTGGACAAACAGACTCCTTTAAATAAAGAGTTGAAAATTAAAATCATTCGCCAATTAAATGAAAAAGGAATCTTCCAAATCAAAGGCGCTGTTTCACAAGTGGCTAAGATTCTCAACATATCAGATCCCAGCGTTTATCGTTACCTGAAGATTGCTGAAGGAGAAAAGTAAAGAGATTGCGAAAGCATCGGTTACCTCCAATGACAATAAGCAAGCATTTTTTTAACAGCTTCTCAGACATGATGGGCTTGAAACTAAAGACGGCACTCCTCTTCACTAAGGAGTGCCGTCTTATTTCTTGGTTGTTTCACTTTTGAAACAGGCGAAAGCTATAGTAAAAACGATCTAATCAGCGAGTTGGTATCAACTCATTACCTAGGTATCATTTGATCACTAATTGAACACATAACTTTTCCCATTGTCTATTACTCTTCTTCATTTTTTTTATTCAATGGTGCCAAAAACGCTTGTTTATCAAATGTTCCTTCCCACTTATCTACCATAATCGCAGAAACCATTGAGCCTGCGACGTTCAACATGGTACGTCCCATATCAACAATCGGATCGATACCAAATATCGCTCCAATACTTGTGATCGTGTGTCCAAACCCTAAGCCATTAAGAGTAACTGTCGCAGCAACGGTCGCCGTACCAGGTACACCAGCAATTCCGATGGATCCTACCGTAACGACAACGACCACCAAGAAATAAAAGGATAGATCCATTTCTGCGCCAACAGCTGATCCCATTAAAACACCAAGCATAGCAGGGAATACACCAGCACATCCATTCATACCAATCGAAGTTCCTAAAGTAGCAACAAAATTTGCCGTTTCTTGAGACACACCTAGATCTTCTTCCAGATTTTTCAAAGTATAAGGTAAAGTTCCTACACTTGAACGGGAAGAAAAAGCAAACAATAGTGTCGTAAATGCTTTTTTGTAAAAAACAATTGGATTCACACCCATGAATAGTAATAAAATGACATAAACGATCAACATCAAAAGAACACCAGTATATAGAGCTGCAATAAATCCGATCATTCCCATAATTGCTTGAATCCCTCTAGAAATAATTGTATTACTTACTAAAGCAACAACCCCATACGGCATCAACTTGATTACGTTTGTTAAAACGGAAATGACGGTTACTTTTAATGAGTCCAACAACGTAACAAAAGGTGCCACTTGATCCGGTTTTTTGACTTGTAAGAAGCGAATAGCTCCAGCAAACATAGCCGCTATGATCACAACCGATACAATACTCCCATTATCCCCCATCACACTAACTATATTGTTAGGTATCAGTTTCAAGAAAAATTCCGGGAAACTTTGCGAAGCAATATTACTAATACTTTCTGCTTTGTCTGCTGCCAAGTCTCCAGCAAACTCTGCACCGTTAAGCCGATAGAGTTTGACAACCGCAATCCCCAATGCCGCAGAGATAGCTGTAGTCCCTAGTAATGTTGCAAAAGTTTTTCCCGTCAAATATTTTAACCGTTCTCCTTTGACATCAATCACTACTTTGATAATCGATAAGAACACGACAGGAATAGCTAGCAACTGGATCATCTTCAAGAATCCTGAACCAACTAAGGCATACCAGGCATTGATTTCCGTTCGAGCAAATTCGGTATAAATTTCGCTATCGGAACCAATCAAATCAATGACAACCCCTAAAAGCAAACCAAGAATAAGAGCATAAATCATTCGTTTTGAGAAATTAATCCGTTTGTCTTTGAGGTACTTCATTACCCCGAGGGATAGAATCAGCAAAGCGATTCCTCCCGCAGTATAATAATTACTTACTTTCAGAAATTGAGTAAAAAAAGGTGCATCGATCAATTTATTCATCCCCTTTATTTTGCAGTATTTGCTACAACATTTAGTGCTTCCCAAGTAGAAGAAAAAGGTGGTGCATAAGCAAAATCAACAAATCCTAATTCTTCAGTCGTCATTTGAGCGTGTATCGCAACAGCTAAGCCAGTCGCACGAAGAACTGTTTCATTTTTCCCGAATAGTTGGGCGCCATACAACACTTTTGTTTGTCGGTCATAAACCAGTTTGATCATGATTTTTTCTTGAGTTCCATAATAATTCGAGTGATTCATTGTCTCAATACAAGTCGTTTTGATATCTAATCCTTTTTCTCTTGCCATTTTTTCAGTGATACCAGTCGCTGCTGCCTCGTACTCTCCTACTTTGATCGCACTACTGCCTAATGTCCCTGAATATTCCTGCATCTGTACACCGCTAAGATTGACCCCAACGATCCGTCCCATTTTATTCGCTGTAGTCGCTAAAGGAAGGTAAATATCCCCTAAGATTCGATGGGGAATCGAAGCACAGTCACCTGCCGCAAATACATCTTTTTGAGACGTTCTCCCGTATGTATCGATTTTAATTGCACCATTTCCCAACAATTCCAATTGATCATTCAAAAAGCTGGTATTAGGAACAAATCCAGCAGCAACGATCACCGCATCCGCCTGATAACTTCCTCTATTCGTTTTGACAGCTACCACTTCTTCATGATTTTTTTCGATCTCTAGAACAGACTCTTCCAAGGAAACCCTTACATTTTTTTCTTCAATAGCTTCTTTAATTTTAGTAGAAAATTCCAGATCAAATGAACGATTCATCAAGTGAGGAGCCATCTCGATCAAATGAATATTTTTTCCTGCTTTCGTTAACTGATCAGCTACTTCAATGCCAATAAATCCACCACCCAGGATGACAATATTTTGATAATTTGATAATTCTTGCTGTAGTCGTTTGACTTCATTAAGTTTCGTAATCGTATATACATCACTGGAATCAATACCAGCAATGTTAGGAACAAACGGCTTTGCACCGACAGCCAGCATCAGACGATCATAAGTTTCATGACTCACTTCATTTGTACTTAAATTTTTTACAGCTAACGTTTTAGTGGCAAATTCGATTGATTCTACTCGATGGCGCAACAATAATTTAATTCCTAAACGTTCGATTTGTTCAGGCGTTCGAGCAAACATCTCTTGTTCATCATTAAATTCTTCGCCTAAATAATAAGGAAGCCCACAAGCGCCGAAAGAGATATAATCCTCTTGTTCAATCACGATGATTTCTGCATCTGGATTGACTCTCTTTGCTTTGGCCGCTGCGCTCATTCCTGCAGCAATTCCACCAATGATTATTATTTTCATTCTTTCTTCCTCTTTTCTTATGCTTTAGATAAAACCCATTCGATTTCTATTAAAGCATCTTTTGGTAAGGCAACGACTTGAAAAGCTGATCGTGCTGGGAAACGTTCACCAAAGTGTTCTGCGTACACTTGATTAAATGCTTCAAAATGATTCATATCAGTTAGAAAACAAGTCGTTTTAACCACTTGATTCATGGTCAAGTCTAGCTCCTCCAACACTTGTGATATATTGATCATGATTTGGTTCGCTTGTGCTTTAATCTCTTCAGAAACGATTTCACCAGTGGTTGGATCGATTGGTAACTGTCCAGAAACAAAGATCAAGTCTCCCGCCACGCGATATTTTTCATACGGTAATTTGTTGCTACTCATTCTTTTCCTCCTTTAATAATTTTTTATCATAGAATACAATTACACTAAAAAATTATCATATATTTTTAAGGCAGTCAACCACTTACAAAGTTTTTAAAAACCGCAAAAATTCTTTTATTTAAAATAAAATTATAAAAACTAATGTTATTTAAAATCTAACGCAAGCAATTAATTTCATTGATAATTTTTTATCAAGAAAGCGTTGACATAACGGAAATGAATGTGTTATTTTTGAGATACATGAAGTAGGTTTGGAGGAAACCCATATGAATATCAATACAAAAATTCTACACGATTACCCAGTCATCGACCCAGTTACAGGCGCATCGTCGATACCTAAATATCAAACTTCCACTTTTCATCAAAAAAATGTCTTCACTCACACAGGTTTTAGTTACACTCGTTTTGGTAACCCTACTGTCGAAGCGGCGGAAAAATGTATTGCTTCATTAGAAAACGCGCAGTTCGGTTTAGCCTTTTCATCAGGAATGGCTGCTATTAACGCTGTCCTGTTCCTTTTATCCAAAGGAGATCATTTAGTACTAGGTAAAAATATTTATGGTGGAACCTTCCAAAGCATCCATCTTTTCTTAGCTCGTTTCGGGATCGATTGCACTTTTGTTGATGAAACGGATATTGATTCTTGGCAAAAAGCGATTAAAAAAGAAACAAAAATGTTTTACATTGAAACTCCTTCCAATCCATTATTAACGATCACTGATATAAAGAAAGTGACTGAATTGGCTAACGAGTATCAGATCTTAACAGTTGCAGATAATACATTTATGACACCCATTTCACAACATCCTTTAGATTTAGGTGTTGATATCGTGATACATAGTGCAACAAAGTTTATCAATGGACATAGTGACGTTGTTGCAGGTTTGGTCGCTATAAATAACGAGGAGCTGTATCAGCAATTAAAGGAACATCAAAAAGCACTGGGCGGGATTTTAGGTCCTGAAGATGCTTGGCTACTATTGCGCGGCGTTAAAACGCTGGGGTTAAGAATGGAAAAATCAGTTCGAAACGCTAGTGAATTAGCTAACTTTCTCGTCAATCATCCGAAAGTAACAAACGTTTATTATCCTGGTCTTGAACAGCATGCTGGACATTCGATCCATCAAAAACAATGCGAAGACTGTGGTGCTATTTTGTCATTTGAAGTAGATTCAGTTAAGCAAATTGAAACCTTATTCACACACTGTCGTGTACCAATCGTAGCTGTCAGTCTCGGAGGTGTGGAATCCATCCTTTCTTATCCTTGGGCGATGTCTCATGCCAGTATGCCTGAAAAGGATCGATTAGCGATGGGTGTCACTGAAACTTTAGTTCGGCTTTCATGCGGGATCGAAGATGTAGAAGATTTGATCGCTGATCTTGATGATGCGTTAAATGCTATGTAGTTTCACTCACTATCTGATATTCATGGTGAGTTCTATCATCGAAAATAAGCCGGATAGTCCCAAAATAGTTCCTCCTATTTGGGATTATCCGGCTTATTTCTTAGAGTTAGACACTTCCGACACGCCTTCTTTTTCATCAAAATTTTTTATTTCATCATTGGTAAAAATTTCAGAACTGTTGTATTTGGGCTATAAAAGTTCTCTTAACCAACTGTTGGCTAACATGGACTAATATCTTATTGTTCTAATAAATACCGATCGTAATTCTCGATTTTCTTATGTAATCGTGTTAAACACTCTTGCATCTCATCGATCTTTTGAATCAAATGCTGTCTTTCTGTCATCAATAATTGCTTCCTAGCAGCAATTGTCTGGTCTCCTTGCTTACACAATTTATTGTATTCGATCAACGACTCAATGGATAAACCAGCATTTCTCATACAAATTGTAAAATCTACCCAGTTGAGGTCTTCTTCTGTATAATCACGGATTCCACCTTTCGTGCGATGTACAGGCGGAATGAGACCAATTTTCTCATAATAACGCAATGTATCGGGCGAGATCCCTTTCGCTTCGCTCACTTGTTTGATGTTCATAGTTGATATCTCCTTTTTTCTGCTCCATCTCGTTCATAATTGACTAGCCTAACATTTATCTGCTTGGCCAAAACCAATAAACGAATGGAGATTTATGCATGATCATCGTCGCATTTGAAACAACGTACAAAAAATGATCTAGTCTTTCGGCTCTCACTATAAGGGATTTTTCTCAAAAAAGCTAGCAGACCTAAAAAATTCGAGAAGTAACGAACCATACAGCTCCTGTTACTCCTACGAACTTTCTCTTATCATTCACTCGTACATCAAGATGTGGATTTTATTCTTTGTACACGAAATGCTTGATTCTTTGCTAAATAAAAAGGGCGTAAGTATGCAACCGTATTGGAAAGCGGTAAAATGTCTTTACTTAAATCAATGTTTAGCACTTCTTTCAAATACGTTTGACGAATCATAATGCGTTGCCATAATTCTGGATACTTTTCTTTGATTTTTCCTTGCAGTGCCTCATCAGCTAATACCACACATTCTTCCGCACTAACACCTGTATAACCCGGAACTGAAGGAATGATATCTAGTTGAAAAATCATCCCACTTTCAAGTATTTCTTGCGACTCTTGATAAATAGGTGAAGCTAACCACTCTTCATCTGCTGTCAAGTGACCAGGATTTAAATGCCAATGGAACTGTTTTTTTGGTAAAATAGTCTCAACTAGTTGATAAACTTCTTCGCCTCTCATCCCCACTTTGATTGTTTCTAACCAATGAACAATTGCTTGAAAATAAGGTTTAGCCACTTTTTCTAAATAATCCGCTTGCTCTGATGGAAGTTGTTTTTCATGTTCGATGACAAACCCGGTTCTGCTAGATAGACCACCTTTAAACCCAGTAGTTAAAGACAACGCATCCCCAAGTTTAATTGTTTTATCGGTTGGGTAAAGATTAGCATATTCGAAACGTTGCCCTGTCGCAGCAATTGTCACTACCGTGTTCGGTTGTCCTTTTCCATTTAACAATGCTCCAATTTCAGACTCTTTTACACCTACTTCAATCTTGTTTAGTGCTTGTAACATGCAACTAGAAGCTAGATTGGCACCAAATTCATAATGAGCGATCTCATTGGCATTATTTGTTCTCCGTATTCCTTTTTCCCCGATCAACAGCGAACTAGCATTTAGTAGTTCAGTCGTTTCACCTTTTGCTTTTTCGATTGCTTCAATAATAAAGTGAGGAACATCGAATAGCTTGGTCGCTTCTTTCTTCCGTGTAGTAAACATTTTCCAACCAACTACCCCGATTTTTTTCTTTTCAACGAACCCTAACGAGGTAAATAATTGTTCTAAAGGTTGTTCGTGATCCATTGGTTGATTCGGCAATGAAAAAGGTGGATAATGAACCAATTCTGATTGGATTCGTGCATGTTTACATAGTTTCAGATTTTCATTCCCCAAAATCAAGGTACTTTTTCCACTATTTTCCATAACAAATAATCCTTCTTCAAACCGTGGAATAAATCCCGTAAAATATTCAAAATTGCTACCATGCTCACGATCTGCATAAATGATTAGTGTGTCAATCGCTTCTTCTCTCATCCTTTGTATCATTCGTTTTTTTCTCATCTCAATCGTTTCATCTGTTAAGAAAACCGGTGAGACATCTGCAAATGTTTTCGGCTCAGTCAACACATCTAAAATTATATTTTTCTTTTCCATACTTACTCCTTTATTGATCTAATATAAGACATTCCACCTGATTATTTATCAAAGCTTGTTGCAACTGCTTGCTGGGAGGTTGATCTGTTACTAGAAAATCAATCTCTTTTAAATCACAAACCTTAAAAAAACCGGTTTTATCCATTTTTGTATGATCTGCTAAAGCAACCACCGTTTTTGCCTGTTTGACCATTTGGCGTTTGACAAGTCCTTCTTCTTCCGTATGGATGAATATCCCCTCAGACGATAAAGCAAAAACACCTAAAAATGTATAGTCTACACTGTATTGTTTTAATTTCTCAATAGTATCTGCGCCATGTAAAAAAAGTTGTGTTTTGTGCAATTTTCCCGGCAATAGCGTAATCGTAGTTGCTGGCCTTTTTGCCAACAGCATCGCATGAGTCAAAGAATTAGTGATAGCTGTCAAAGGTTTCATCCCTATTTGATTGATCACACTTTCTACAGTAGTGGAGGAATCGAAAATAACCGATGAATTGTCTTTAATGATAGCTGCAGCGGTTTTTCCTAACTGAAGTTTCACTCCATTTAATTTAGTTGAACGTTGCTGGTAATCAAAAATAGTTGCTTCTCTTTCTAATAAAATCGCTCCGCCGTGTGTTCTGCGAACTATATTTTTTTCTTCTAACTTCATTAAATCACGTCTGATCGTGTCTTTAGATACTTCCAGCTGTTCTGCTAAGTCATCAATCGCAGCATTTTGTTTTTCTTTCATGATTTTGATTATTTTTTTCAAACGAATTTCCCTCAGCATGAAACCGCCTCCCTTAAGTCACTTTACTACAGTTTGCAACACTTTGCAATATTTTGCAATTTATCGCATTTTGTTGCAAAAAAATCGCCAAATGCAATCAAATGATTTGTGCTATAATAAGCAGACAACGATGATTCCGTTACTGATATGAAAAAATCTTATATAGGAAAGTAGATGAATCTATGAAAATCGTTCCTCCAAAAATTTCTCCCACATTACCACTTAAGCCCTTTTCTACAATCTATTCCGAAGAGGAACCAATGCTTGAAATGTGCAAAGTAGTCAATGACGAAGCAATCGAAGCATTTTTCGATCGTCCACGTTTTTACAATATGGAATTTGATCACTGTCAATTTACAAATAGCGATTTTAGTCAGGTCGAGTTCGTAGATGTTCGCTTTACAAATTGTGATCTTTCCAACGTCAATATGACAAAAGCCTCTATCCACCGAGTAGAATTTATCAATTGCAAACTACTTGGGACAACCTTTCAAGAATCAACGATTAAAAACGTTACTTTTAAAGATTGTCTAATCAATCTAGCTGCTTTTGGCTATGCTAAAATGGAGAATAATCAATTTTGCCATTGTTCATTGGAAAACGCCGATCTTTATCATTGTCACTTCAAAGGAATCATTTTTGACAATTGTGAATTGAACGAAGCGAATTTTCAGCAAACCTCTTTAAAAGGCGTTGATTTAAGCTCCTCTAATTTTGAAACATTAGGCATTACGATCAATGAATTAAAAGGTTGCCAGGTCTCAACCTACCAGGCCTTAAAATTCTCAACATTGTTAGGACTAATTATAAAAGAGTAAGTGAATAACCTAGGTTTAATTCCCTAGAAGAAATACGATGAACACCATAAAAAGGTCATGAAAGATACAGCTAGCTCTGCTTTGCTCGGAGCTATTTGCTTCTTTCATGACCTTTTTTAATTATCTTTCTCGGATCTAATACTTATTAAACAGACTTCACTGTTTCATCTTTATGTTTACGAGCGGTAATCACGTAAGCGATAACCAACACCAATTTCAGTAATGATATATTCAGGCTTCAACGTATTTGTTTCAATTTTTTTGCGGATATTCGACATATTGACTCGCAAAATTTGGGAATCTTCGCTGTATGGTCCCCATACTTGAGTCATTAAGGTTTGATAAGTGACTACTTTGCCAATCTGCTCAAATAAACATTTAAGTAATCGATATTCATTTTTTGTTAAATGGATTTCTTGGTCATTTTTATAAACCAACTGCTTATCAAAATCGATTTTCAATGCATTATTTACTACGATCAGCGTCTGTTCTTCTTTGGTTTTCTTATGGCGTAAAGCTGTTCTTATACGAGCTAGAAGTTCGTTAGTCCCGAAAGGTTTGGTGACGTAATCATCTGCTCCTAAATCAAGGGCGGCTACTTTTTCATTTTCGTCCTTTCGTGCAGAGATCACCACGATCGGAAGATCCATCCGTTTCCTCAATATTTTCAAGAGATCCATTCCATCAATATCAGGTAAACCTAGATCAAGTAAAATGACATCAAATGTTTCTGCCTGTAAAGCAGTTAAAGCTTCCATCCCATTTGCTGCTACCGTTAATCTATATTGTTCTCGCTCAAAAACCACTTCCATGAAGTCGGTAATATTGGGATCATCTTCAATCAATAAGATCATCTTATTCATAAAAAACTCCTTACTTTAAATAGATTCGGACAATCGTTTCCCCATTATCGGCAATCATCTCCATTTGTCCGTTATGAGCACGAATGATCGTGTTGACAATACTTAACCCAATTCCCAATCCGTTTTTAGAATCAACAGGCACCTCATTTGGTTGAGTCAGATTATTTTGGATTTTTTGAAATTGTTCGACAGGAATCTCACCCTTATTTCTAATCTCAATCCTCGTTTCTTCTCCATTTTGGCTCACAGTCAATCGTACAGGTTGCTGTTTTTCACCGTGTCTCAAAGCATTCTCAATCAAATTGAACAAAGCTTGTTCAATTAAAATAGGATCTGCTTGGATAAATAGCATGTTTTCTGGTAATACGACATCTAATTGGCTATCTGGATACACTTTTTTCAAATGACTATACACAGCTTCGATAATTTCTTCAATCGGTTCCGCTGATTTATTCACTTTCATTGTATTCATATTGATCCGTGTAATCGATAATAAATTTTCCACCATCCGAATCAACCATTGGGACTCATCTTGAATATCTTGCAATAATTTTTGTTGGGTTTCTTTCGACACACTTTTTTCATTGTTTAACGTCTCCGCAATCCCTGAAATTGCCGTTAATGGTGTCCGCAAATCATGCGAGACCGCTCGGAGCAAATTGCTGCGGACTCTTTCTCGTTCATTCTCAAGTTCGATTTGCTCTTTCTCATTTTTCAATTGATTTTGTTCCAGAATCGTTGCCAGTTGTGTAATGAGCAACTTTAAATAGTTTAGTTGATCGTTTTGTAGGTCGTGGGAATGACTTCGTTCCATTCCTAAAACAGCTACGACTTTTCCATTAGTAAGGATCGGCAAATAGAATCCTTTTGCTCCTCCGAGGGTATCGGTTCCATTTCCTGCTTCCTGTTGATTTTTTGCTGTCCAAACAGCTACTGCAATTTCTTCACTGATATTAAGTCTTGATTTTTTCCGATCGACACGATGCACACTTTTCACTTGTCCTTCAGAATCAAAGAGAACCACTTCCCGATCTAACAAACGTGAAAGATACGTCGCAGTAATATCAAAAATTTGTTGTTGATCTTGTGCCAACACATATTGTTTATTCAATTCATAAAGAATTTCCATTTGATGCTCTTTTTCCATAGAATAAACTGCTTGTTTTTTTAACCGCACCATTAAGTTACTAATCATCAGAGCAACTAAAAACATGATCAAAAGAGTGAACGGATAGCCTTGTTTATAGACTGTCAATGAATAAAGCGGTTCAACAAAAAACCAATTGAACGATAGTACACTAAGGATTGATGCTAAAGCGCTCCAAAAATAACCGGAAGTCATCCGAGCGACTAATAAGACAAAAAAGAGATAGATCAACATCAGATTTTGATCACCGACGTTCAAATACTGCATCAACTCAGTAATTAAAGTGGCACAAAAAACAGCACCTAATGCATACCCTAGATCTTTCCCGCCGCCTTCAATGATTTTTCTTGTATGAAATAAAAAAGATGGTCTAGTTTCTTGAAATGGAATCAAATGGATCTCTGTATCATTCAATCGCTTCAGCAATCGGTTTTCAAACGATTCTAAAAATAATCGTTCATACCATGGTTGTCGTAGATTCTTTCCCATGATAATATCTGTAATACCAGTCATTTTAGCGTATTCAACGATCGTTTCAAAGCTTCCTTCTTCTTCCATACTGATCACTTCTCCACCAAGTTTGTCGGCAAGAGGTAAATTTGTTGGCGTGTCTTCATGTGAACGAATCTGAATAACGACCCATTGCGCACCTAAGCCCTGCGCTAATCTTGCAGTCCAACGAATACACTTTTCTGCCATTTTAGGAAAATCGTCATTAACAATAGTCAACAACTTGCTTTGGATTCGATTGGTTTGACTACTGACTTGATTGATATGATCGGAAGCTCTTTGGATCGCTAAACCTCTCAGATGGTTCAACTTTTGTGGGGTAAAAAAATTTTTTAAGGCTCGTTTTGCATTTTCGTTGGTATAGATCTTTCCTTCTTCTAACCGTAAGATCAATTCTTCCGGCTCAACATCGATCACTTTCAAAGATGCTTGTTGAAAGAAAGTGTCTGGCACGGTTTCTTTTACTTCCACACCTGTTACATTAACAACAACATCATTCAAACTTTCGATATGTTGCACATTAATCGTTGTAAAAACGTTGATTCCAGCATTCAGTAACTCTGCCACGTCTTGGTAACGTTTCTTATTTCTTGAACCATGCGCGTTGGTGTGTGCTAATTCATCGATCAAAACTACTTCGGGCTTTCGCTTGATCAAGCGATCAATATCAGGTTCAAATAAAGTGATTGATTTGTAATTGATTTCTTTGGGTGGGATCTGAGGCATACCTTCGAGTAGTTGATTCGTTTCTGGTCGATCATGAGGCTCAATATAGCCAATCACGACATCTTTACCTAAGGCAAATAATTCTCTAGCTTCTAAGAGCATCGCATACGTTTTACCGACACCAGCCGCAAAACCAAAGAATACTCTTAGTTTGCCCTTCTTCCCTTGCTGTCTTTGCATAAAATCTTCTGATACACTCGATAACGACATCCTTTCCCCCTCCAACTTATCCTTTATGTAAGTCTGAGCCATTTTCCGATTGGCTAAAACCAATCAAGAAAATGGCTAGAACCGATTATGAATCAGACATCTGATCTAACGAAAGATTCAATTGTAATACATTAACGTATTTGCGATCTGAAAACCAATCCTTATGGCTGTTTTTTTCTATTATAGCATAGATATCCGCTTCTTTAAGACCTCGCTCTTGAGCGATTTTTGACACTTGAAAATTGGCTGCTTCCACACTGATATCCGGGTCTACACCACTTGCCGAAGCAGTCACTAGATCCACCGGAACTTCTTTTTGCGCTGGGTTTTCTTGAAGTTGTTTTTTCGTTCTCTGTTCCACACGTGAAGCTTGTTCTTTGGATACCGGCGACAGTTGGCTAACTTTTTCATTCCGTCCAGAAAAATAGCGAGTTGATTCAAAAGGTTGCCCAATCAACTTCGAACCTATGACTTTCCCATCATTGGTAACTTGGCTACCATTAGCTTGTTCATTGAAAAATAGTTGACCGACCCCGGTAACTAGTAATGTATAACCCCCTCCGAAAACAAGTAAACTTAACAATAAAAAACGAATACTTCCCATAACTGTTTTTCGCATCACTTTTCTCCTTTACAAAATCACGAATGATAAAATGACATCAATCAGTTTGATAAAAATAAATGGTGCAATGACTCCTCCTAATCCATAGACAAGTAGATTATGTCGCAGGATTTGACTAGCTGGTTTTTCCTGGTAAGCAACACCTTTCAACGCTAACGGGATCAATGCCACAATCACCACCGCGTTATAAATGACCGCAGATAAAATAGCTGTTAAAGGCGTACTAAGTCCCATGATGTTCAATTGATCTAATTGTGGATAGATGCTATAGAACAAGACTGGGATCACCGCAAAATATTTAGCAACATCATTGGCAATACTAAAGGTCGTTAACGCTCCCCGAGTCATCAATAGTTGTTTGCCGATTTGAACTACTTGCAGGAGTTTCGTAGGACTTGAATCTAAGTCGATCATGTTCCCTGCTTCTTTGGCAGCCTGGGTTCCTGTATTCATTGCCATCGCTACATCAGCTTGTGCTAATGCCGGAGCATCATTCGTTCCATCACCCGTCATTGCTACAAGGTGACCTTTTTCTTGGTACTCACGGATTAATTCCATTTTGTTTTCTGGTGTTGCTTCTGCCAAAAAGTCATCAACGCCCGCTTCTGCTGCAATCGCTGCCGCCGTCAAAGGATTATCCCCTGTGATCATGATCGTTTTGATCCCCATTTTCCGCATATCTGCAAATTTTTCTTTCACACCATTTTTTACAATGTCTTTGAGATAAACGACACCTAAAACTTGGTAATTTTTGACAACTACTAATGGAGTTCCCCCTGCACGTGCGATTTGAGCCACTAATTGATCGCATTCTTCAGGATAGGTATGTCCATTTGCTTCCACGTATTTTTTCATAGTGTCAGCCGCACCTTTACGAATTTCGTCCCCGCGATAATTGATCCCGCTCATTCTTGTTTTGGCACTAAAATCAATAAATTTCACCTCAGATTGCTGAAATTCACGTTCCCGTAGATTGAATCGTTCTTTGGCTAAAATCACAATGCTTCTGCCTTCCGCTGTTTCATCTGCCAAAGAGGAAAGTTGGGCAGCATCCGCCAGTTCTCGTTCACTCACTTGATGAACTGGTAAAAATTCACTTGCACGTCGATTGCCCAGCGTAATCGTTCCAGTTTTATCCAATAATAAGACATCGACGTCTCCTGCCGCTTCGATTGCTCGACCACTCATGGCAATGACATTTTCTTTTGTCAATCGACTCATACCAGCAATACCGATCGAAGAGATCAACGCACCAATTGTCGTGGGTGCTAAACAAATCAATAACGCAATCACAATGATTAAAGAAAGCGGGCCACCTTTTCCTGCCAGCAGACTACTAAAGTGAGTAAACGGGATCAGCGTAATCGAAACTGTTAAGAAAATGATCGTCAAAGTGATCAAAAAGATTTGCAGTCCGATTTCATTGGGTGTTTTTTTTCGTTGGGTGCCTTCCACCATCGCAATCATTTTATCTAAAAATGATTGCCCGTTTTCGGAAGTGACCCGTATCACTAAATAATCAGAGACGACTGTCGTTCCTCCTGTCACAGCGCTTCGATCCCCTCCGGATTCCCGAATGACTGGTGCTGATTCTCCAGTAATGGCACTTTCATCGACGGAGGCAGCCCCCTCAATAACGTCCCCGTCTGCTGGGATTTGTTCACCTGCCTGGACATAAACCAGATCGCCTTTTTTCAAATCAGAAGAACGGATCTCAATAAAGTTTTTTTCTTGCACATCTTCTAAACAGGTGATCTTATAGGTCATTACTTCTTTTTTCGCTTGCTTCAAACTATCCGCTTGTGCCTTCCCACGACCTTCAGCAACAGCTTCAGCAAAATTGGCAAATAATAGAGTCAACCATAAGAAAACCGTAATCGCAAGACTAAACCATAACGGTACATCCATCGGGTAAAAACACAAAATGGTTGTCAAAATCGCGCCTAAATAGACAACAAACATGACTGGATTTCTTAATTGCTGTCGTGGGTCCAACTTCTTGAACGATTGACCCACAGCCCATAAATAGATTTTTTTCATTTTTCTCACTCACTTTACTGTAAAATAATCAGCAATTGGTCCTAAGGCTAATGCTGGTAAGAAACTCAAGGCGCCGATCACTAAAATGACAATAATCAACATCGTAACAAACGTTGGACTGACGGTTGATAATGTCCCTGGACTCAACGCTGCTTTTTTCTTATTCCCCATGTTTTCTGCTAGGAATAAAATCGCAACGATCGGTAGATATCTGGAAAGCAGCATCAAGAAACTGCCTAAATAGTTAATAAACGGCGTATCTGCTAATAGACCGCCAAATGAACTCCCATTATTATTCGCTAAGGAAGTTGCACCATATAATAATTCACTAAATCCATGAGGACCTTCATTAGTTAACCAAGTGAAGACTTCACTGTGGCTGATCAAGGCCATAGCTCCAAAGAGGGTCAACATTAAAGGAGTCAAAATAACTAAACTAGCCATCTTGATGTCAAACGCTTCAATTTTTTTCCCTAAATATTCGGGCGTACGACCAACTAATAAACCAGCAATAAAAACGGCTAACAAAAGAAAAGCAAGCATGCCGTATAGTCCACTACCAATCCCACCAAAAATAATCTCTCCTAATTGCATCAAAAAGAGTGGGATCGCTCCACCTAAGGGCGTAAAACTATCTAACATCGCATTGACCGAACCATTAGAAGCAGCAGTCGTGCTGACAGCCCATAAACTTGACCATCCCACACCGAAACGAACTTCTTTTCCTTCCATGTTGGCCGAACCTAACACTTGAGTAAAGTTTGGTCCATAATATTCACTAACTGCTACTCCGATAAACGCTAATAGAACAAAGGTGGTTGCAACGATCAAGATCGTCCGCCCTTGTTTCCATTCTTTTACCCAAAAACCTAGTGTAAAAATCAATGCAGCAGGAATGAGCAAAATGGCAATATTTTCCAAAAAATTCGCTAAAATCGTTGGATTCTCAAAAGGATAAGCTGAATTTGCTCCAAAAAAACCACCACCGTTCGTTCCTAACTGCTTGATAGCTACTTGGCTTGCTACTGGTCCTAGATACAACCACAAATCTTTTCCTTCTAATCCTTGATAAGCTAGCCCTGATTGCAACGTTTGGATCGTTCCTTGAGAGATCAATAAGATGGCTAAAACGATGGAAAGCGGCAATAAGATATAGACTAGACCTCTGGTTAAATCTTGCCAAAAATTCCCTAGTCGTTTATTTTTCACTTGAGTCAAACCTCTTAATAAGGCAATCAAAACTGCTAAGCCTACACCTGCAGATACAAAATTTTGAACTGTTAAGCCAAACATTTGCGAAAAATTCGATAAGGTAGTTTCCCCAGCATAGGCTTGCCAATTAGTATTCGTTACAAAGCTAACTGCCGTATTGAGGGCTAATGGGAAAGAAAGATTTTTAACTGTATTCCCTCCCGGCAACCATTCTTGTGTCATTAACAGACCAATCAGTAAAATGAGCGAAAAAAGGCTTAATGACAATACACTAAAAATGTAGCGTTTCGCCGTCATTTCTTTCTGACTTACTGGTCCGATTATTTTATAAAATAGTTTTTCAACGGGTTGCAAAAATCGTACGCCTTTAGGTATGTTATTTTGCATGATTTGTTTAATATACCACCCAAGAGGTAACGCTAGAATGAGTAACACAAATAAAAAAAACAATCCTTGATAAATGATACTACTCATAACTCTTCCCCCTTAAATAAAAACCAGAAAAGATAAATCATTAATAAAGCACTAATCAAACCAAATATAATCATCATTTTTCCTCTCTCCTTTATGATTTGATCATACAAAAAAAGATATAAAGATAGTGTGAAACTTTAAATCGTTTCTTTACACTATCTTTATATCTCTTGATTATTTATTCTTGTCTATTTTTCTCCATTATAAAAATAGAAGAAGCGTTTCAAAAAATGTTCATCCTATTATAAAGCTTACCGCTACGTTTATACCCGTTGTTACCCTCTGAACAAATGGCATTCATAGCCTTTTTTATAACGCTACTGGTGTTGCAGTTTCTTGCAGCACTTGGTTGAGTTGTTGGATTTTTTTACTTCCTTCTTCGTTCATCCACGTCATTGCCGCTTCTTTTCCGTGTTTGACAAAAGTTTCTACCCCAGCACTCCACGTTGCCCGACCACAAAGAACCCCATTGAAGGTCGATCCTGCTGCCTTGGCAAAGCGTAGTGTTTCATAAAATAATTCTGCTTCGACACCGGCACTTAAAAAGATATAAGGCAAATGGGTAGCAGCAGCTTGTTCTTGGAAAAATTTCGCTGCTTCTTCTTTCGTATGTACGAAATCCGTTTGACCATATCCTTCTACATAGTGCATGTTGACAGGAACTTCCACTTTCAAGACATCGACATTGAATCGCTCTTCAGAAAACTTCTCCATCATTTTTATGACTTTGCCAGGTTTTTTCATCGCATATTCTTTTGATTGACTATCAGAAATGTTTTGATCATATGAAACTAATTCTAAAAAGAATGGTAAATTTTCTGCCTGACATTCTGAGCCGATCCGTTCAATAAATACCTGTTTTCGCTCATTGATTTCGTCACTTTCATCAACATCATAATAAAGTAAGAATTTACAAGCATCTGCACCTGCCTCTTTTAGATTCTTAACTGAACAAGTAGGTAAAAGATCAGGAAGTCTTCCAGGCACGGTACTATCATATCCCGTTTTTTCATAGGCAAGAAGTAAGCCAGCTTCTTGCGCTTTCGCTTTCGCTGCAGGCAAGCCATACTCCGGGTCTAACAAAATCGCTGACGCATCTTTTGTTAGTTGCGAAGACACGATCATCTTAAATTCTTCCAGCTCTTTAGCACTTGCTTCTTCTCCTTTTGCTTTGGTAAGCATTTTACGTAATGCACCTCGTTGATCAATTGCTAAAGCAGCAAAGATTTGTTCTTTATTCCAGAGTTTTTTTAAATGTTTCATTTTTCCATCCATTGCTTCTATGTCACGCTCCTTTTAGTCTTCGTATTCGCCCATTTCCCATTTTTTAAGAAATTTTGCAAAAAATTCCGGCTTCTCTTGCGAAGCATTTGTGCTTTCACACTGGTTGATTTTTTCGATCAACTGTTTGTTTTTATCTGTTTCTTGATATTCTGCCTGAATAAAGGCTTCGATGACATCACAAATCAAAAATTCTCCTGTGATTCTGGCACCAAAACCAATGACGTTCGCATTTAGTTGCTCTTTTGCATAGATGGCACTGGTCATATCACGAACCAACGCACCTCTTACTCCAGGTACTTTATTGACTGCATTGGTAATCCCGACACCTGTTCCACATAAACATACGCCTAAATCAACTTCTTTTTTAACTACTGCTTCTCCAATTTTTTTCCCATATATCGGGTAATGTGTGCGGGTAAAATCATAGGTCCCTACATCCACTACTTCATGCCCTTTTGATTTCAAAAAATCCGCAACTGCTATTTTTGTATCTGTTACGATGTGGTCACATCCAATTGCTATTCTCATTATCTGCTCCTTTCTTAACCCATTTCATTTAACATATCTACACGAATCTGATGACGACCACCACTATAAGATGCGGTCAAAAATCCCTTAACGATATTTAACGCAAGCTCTTTACCAACAATCGCTGCGCCTAAGGTAATCATTCGGGCATCATTATGATCTCTAGTCATATAAGCACTTCTTTCATCCGACACTTCAGCTGCCACGATTCCTTTTATTTTTGTTGCGACCATAAAGCTCCCTGCACCATAACCATCAATAGCGATCCCTAGACTTTCCGGGTGTTCTTTTAAATCTGTTGTGATAGCTAATGTAGATGCAATAAAATCTTCTGCTGGTTGAATACTTTTATCTTCTACTTCAAATCCCTCTTGCACGAGCTTATCTTTTAACCATTCTTTTAATTCCATTCCGTCGCTATCCGCACCAATGACTACTCGCATACTCATTTTTCCTCCTGTTTAGTTTTCTCATTTCTCGCTAGTTTCATTTTTAATCGGTTGATCCAATACTTTTTCTTTGCTGATTTTTTGGTACCAATAAGCACTCTTTTTAGGAAATCGTTGCTGCGTATCAAAATCTACGTAAAATAATCCATAACGTTTATTGTAACCATTCGTCCAAGAAAACATATCCATCAACGACCAAATAAAGTATCCCTCAATTCTCACACCTTGGTCGATCGCCCGTAAAATAGCGGCTAGATGAAGACGAACATAATCGATCCGCTCCTCATCATTGATTTGTCCCGCTTCAAAATGATCCTTACTCCCTAAACCATTTTCTGTTACATAGATTTTTCCATAGTTCGGATAATTCTGTTTGATCAAGAGAAGCATATCTTCCAACCCTTGTGGATAGATCGGCCAATCCCAGTCAGTCGTTGGGATTACAGGATTTGTTACCCTTTCTCCTACACCTTGCAAGGCAAAGATACTACTTCCTTTTTCACCAGTTCCGTTATGTTGGATTTTTGATGTTCCTGTATAGCCTTTTAAAAAATGACTCGCATAATAATTAACTCCTAAAAAATCAATCATTTTTGCTGCTTCTTTTAGATGATCAAAATCTTCTATTTTGAGTTCAAGCTGCGCCCCATTTGCAGATAAGATCTCATTGATCACACGCATCGTTTCTGCTGAGTATTCCCCTTTAAACGTCGCATCCAATAGAAATTGATTCGCCAAGATATGTTCTTTCTTCGCTGACAGGCTATCTTCTCTCTGATCAGTTATACCGTACTTTGATTCTAAAATATGAACGATCCCGATCTCACCTTGGTAATTAGCTTCCTTGTATTTTTTGACTACGCGAGCGTGGGCAACCATCATGTTGTGCATCGATTGGATCGCTTTACCCAGCTCATATTGATTGTTCGGCGGAAAATGACCGATGATGTATTGACCGGCAACCACTGACCAAGGTTCATTGATCGTGATCCAATGTTTCACTTTGTCCCCGTATTCTTCGAAACAAAATTGCGCAAAGTCAACATATTCATCCACCATATTTGCAGACAACCAATCACCATCTTTAAATTGCTTCTCTGGTGTATCAAAATGGTGCAAAGTCACAAACGGCGTGACTCCATTTTTGATACAAGAATCGATCAAACGATGATAAAATTGGACACCGATCGGATCGACCTTCTCTCTCCCACTAGGAAAGATCCTAGACCAGGCAATCGAAATCCGAATGCCATTGATGCCAAACTGATGACATGCTTGTAAGTCTTCTGCATAACGATTATAGAAATCACTTGCTTGACTAGGGTCAAATGTCCCTGTCTTTTTAAGGTAATCATCCCAATAATTTTTCCCACGGTTTCCTACTGAAAGGGCACCCTCAGCTTGATAAGCGGCCGTTGCCGCTCCAAAAATAAAATGTTCTGGAAATTTATTCATCGCATCCTCCACATCATGTTAGATTTTCAAAAACAAAGTTGACCGCATCAGTAGGTGCTTTTGCAAGTTTGACGTACTCGATTCCCGTAGTAGAAACAGTTTGTGTTTTATGGTCCTTCGCACTTTCTCTCAGTTCCTCAAGCATCGAAGCCATTTGCGGAGCTAAGATAATCAAGTCAAACTCGCCAATCTGATCTTTATGTTGCCCATAAGCCATTGCCGTCGCATCCACACCGATACTCAATTCCTTCGCACCCTTTTTAATTGCATTGGCTAACATCGAACTAGTTGCTCCATTGGCACAAAGTACAAGAACATTAGTCTGATCATTCTTTTGTTTAGCAAATGCCGGTGAAACGACTGCTGGTTTGACAGTTGTACTTTCCAACTGATCCCCGTGCCCTATTTCTTTTTCTTTCACTAATAATTCATTGTCATAGGCTTTGAAAAATGGATAGTAAATCGCAAAATCAACGGTTAATAAAACAATCATCAAAACGATCGATAGTCCAGCAAAGCCTGTCCCTAAGATCAACCCTACTGGTCCAGGAGTTGTCCATGGCAGATTGTAGATGAATCCATTCATATCTAACACCTCAACAAAAAATTTAAAGATCCAGACATTGAGGATCGGTGCAAGAATAAAAGGAATAAAAAAGATAGGATTCAATACGATTGGTGCACCAAACAGCATGGGTTCATTCACACCAAACAAAACGGGAATCGCTGAGGCACGTCCCATTGTTTTTAACTGCTTTGACTTTGCTAGAAAAGCAAACATCAACGTAATGACCAATGTCGCACCCGTCCCACCTAGTGTGGCAACAAAGTATTGTAAGCCTTGAGATAAAATTTTCGGTGCATGTTCACCACTTTGATACAGTTGAAAATTCATCTCTACATTTGTTATGTAGATGGCAGCAACAGCTGGCTCAACAATAGAGGGACCGTGGATACCGACAAACCAGAAAAACGCCATTGCCCCAAAAATGAGTGCTAACCCAAAATAGCCATCGGCCGCTGAGAAAATTGGTTGGAACAGCTCAATCAATTTTTCTGAAAACCCACTACCGACAAGGTTACGAAAACCCAAATCAAATCCCCAAAAAAAGACGGTCGACAGTGTAATCGGGATCAAATCCTTAAATGTCTGTGAGATATTACCAGGAACTTCCTCTGGCATTTTCACTGTCAAATTCTTGCTAACACAGAATCGATAGATATTGGGAACAATAAAACCAACAATGAACGCTGTCATCAATCCTTTGGTCCCCATGTAATCAGAAGCAAATCCACCTTCTAACGAATCAACCCCAACAATCAAGAAACCAATAAAAGCAGCGATCATGGTTGAAGTACTATTGATTTGATTCGTTTTTGGCAATTTAGTATTAAAGTTTTCTGTCAAACTCTTGGTCACTGTAGCAGCCATTAAGATCCCTAATATCCCCATGGACCCGTTATACGCTTTCATTAGAATGGACTCTATTTCTTCTCCCCAATGAAAATTGAATGCGTTGGGAACATATGCTACCAATAAAAAAAAGCTTGAAAAAAGAATGACAGGGATAAGACTGATAAAACCATCCCTAATTGCTCTTAAATAAGAATTATTAGAAATTTTCTCAAAAAACGGTTTCATTTTTTCGATACGTTTGATCATTGCATTCATACCCAGGCTCCTCTATGATTTTTTATAAATATTAAAGAGATGTTGAATGACATCTTTCAATAGCAACGTGGTCATTAGATGATCTTGGGCGTGAACCATAATAAACCCTACTTCAATTGTTTCACCACTCGCTTCAGCAGCTAACATTTTAGTTTGAGAATTGTGTGCTTCAACCAAACTCTGATTTGCTTCTTCAACTAATCCATTGGCTTCTTCAAATTCCCCCTTCTCTGCTTTAGCTAACGCTTCGATCAATTTCGATCTTGCTTCACCAGCAAAAGCTACCACTTCAAATCCAATCATTGCTACTGTTTCTTTATCCATTTTTCTTCCTCCATTCTCTTACAAGAACATTATATTTGTTCCAGTTTATGTTTGTTTGTGTTCGTTTTTGTCCTTTACAAACAAATAGTAACCGAATGTTTTTAACATGTCAATCTATTTTCTTATACAAACCTTTAATATTTGACAACCTCCTCTGAATGTTTTATGTTTATTTCAAACAAAAAAATAAGAACCACGAAATATCAGGGAGTTTATATCATGTTAAAAGAAGAACGACAAAAATACTTATTAGCACAACTAGAGAAGAACGGCATCGTGAAAGTGGCCGATATTGTTCAAGAATTGAAAGTAGCTGATATGACTGTTCGTAGAGATTTGCAGGAATTGGAGGATAAGGGGTTAATCATTCGCATTCATGGCGGTGCCAAACTATTAAATCCTAAAACTTCCGTGATCGAACTAAGTCATCGGGAAAAAAAGGATCTTCATTTGTCAGAAAAAATAGAAATTGCCACAATCATTGCGAATCATATCCACGAAGGCGATACTGTCTTTTTAGGACCTGGAACAACGATTGAATTAGCTTATGATTTCTTGACGATTAACCACGCTAAAATCATTACCAATTCGATCCATGTGTTTAACAAATTCAAAAGTGATCCTCGATTTGAGATCATCCTGATCGGCGGCTCCTATCGAAATAAGACCGGCGCTTTCGTTGGGACGATCGCCAATGATTTTATTGCAAATATCCATGTAAAAAAAAGTTTCATCGGGGTAAATGGATTAGATAAAACATCCGTTTTCACTTCAAATGAAGATGAAGGATTGACTCAACGTTACGCATTGAACAGTGCTGAAACGCGATATATCGTAGCAGATCATCATAAACTTGATAAAAAAGATTTCTATGGCTTTTATCCACTCCAAGAAGTCGACTATTTGATTACCGATTCTGCTATATCCGATAGTCAAAAAGAAACTTTTGGCAAACATGTTCAATTGTTGATGAATTAAAGTCTAAACTGTCAAGCAGTTGCTAGCGAAAAGAAACCACAGATCAATAAAGAAAGAGCCAAAATACCCCGATCATAGGGACAATTCGGACTCTTTCTTTTCATTCGCTTAACTTAATCGATCAATGACCGTTATGTATTTTGACTAATTCGTTAACTTATTCTTCCAAATAATTTGTTAAAATCGTTTTGACAATTAACTGGATCATTAAATCAATAGGATCAGTTTTAATTGGAACGCCTGCTTGTTGTTTCAGCTTCAGGAGCTCTATTTTTTTTAATGGAATAGCTGTGTTACTTTCTGAGAGAGAGCTGGCAACAGCACTGCTCAAGCCGCCAATCACTGCATAATTTTCTATGGTAATTACTTGCTTTTTTCCTTTTATTTCTTTAAGAATCAGCTGTTTATCAATTGGCTTGATCGTAAACATATCAATGACTTCACAACTAATTTGACGAGCTTTTAAATATTTAGCAACGTTAAGTGCTTCATAGACAGGTCTCCCCGCAACAATGATCAAAATATCTGTTCCCTGCAAAATAATGTTTCCTCTACCTAACTGAAAAGCTGTCTCTTTTTTATAGATATTGGGTAACTTTTTATTTTCGCCACGCACATAATGAATACCGTCCATTCGGCTAAATTCTTTAATGAGCCACGTCATTTGTACCTCGTCTGTTGCCTCACAGATAATCGAATGAGGAATCATGGCCATTAGTGCCAAATCTTCTCCTGCTTGACTGATTTTGTCAGATTCACTTCTCGATGTTAAATATCCACCAAAAATATTGATCGTATCTCCCCTGTATCCTTCAGAAATAAATAGTTGATCAAAAATTTTTCGCATAGCATGAGAATCAAAAAGATGGATGAACGGCTTATAGCCAGCTAAACTAAAACCAGCCGCAATCCCCATAATGTCTTCTTCATCTACTGTTAGATTAAAATATTGCTTTGGATTGTCTTTTTTCAAAACACTCCAACGACATAATGAATCCAACGTATTTTCTAAAGCGATGATGTGATGATTTTTTTTCATTAACTCATTGAGTGTATCAACTATACAGGTGTGAAGTTCTTTTCTTACAGATAACGAGTTACTTAACTGAACCATCTAGCTCATCCTCTCAATTTTTTCTTGTAATTTTAAAATGGTTTTTTCTACTTTTTGATGGAACATTTCAGACGTTTTTTTACTATAAAATTCACTTGATAACGTATTGACTTGCTCTTGTTGACTGTCTAGAACGATACAGCTAACTTGTGAAGTTCTGGTTTTACATTTCTCGATTGCTTCATTGATCGCTTTGATATTCATTCCATCAATGACCAACGTATAAAAGCCAGCTACTTCTACTCTTTGTTTCAAGCTGCAAAGATCCTCATACAGCTGGCTCTCCCGATCTCTTTTATTCCCTCTATCAACAATTACTAAACAATGATGCAAATTAAACCGGGCAATATACTGAATCACTTGCCAAAAATGTTCATCCTTTAATTCATCTTCATCTATCACTAAATAGATGTCATTTTCTTTATTTGCTATTTTTAACCCCATCGCAAGTCCGGCAGCTATTGCTACGCCGTTATTTAAAGCCCCGATTGTCACATCAATTCCAGGGGTCTTTGAGCGATCTAATTTTTTAGGCAGTCTATCTCCTTGATGGCTAATCGACCATAACCATTCCTTGTCAAAGTAGCCTACATTAGATAAAGTACAATATAATTCCAATACCGCATGACTTTTAGCTAAAACTAATTGATCACGGTTTTCCCATTCTGGGTTTTTTGGATCAATCTTCATCTGTTTACCGTATAAAACAGCGAACAATTTGATCATAGAAAAAGAACAAGCCATTGATTCTTCTCCTCTTTGTTTGATACTTATCAACATATCTAATTGAATGTTTAATGCTAATTTTCCCAGTCGAGTCACTTGTTTATGATCAATAGCCATAATGATTCCTCCTATAAATGAATGAGAGAATAGTTCATGATGCCATACAGATTTTTTACATGATATGTATAATTCCTCTTTTATTACCCGAATAAAACAATATGTTACTATTTAATCTACAATCTTATTGGACACTCCCTCCCTCTTGAACTGAGTATAAAGCCGTTTTATGTCATCCTATGACCCCTTTTCCTTCCCTGCCCTTTCATATATAACATGAACGCTCACCTCATAATATATTCAGTAAATTCATTTATAAAATAAAAATAATAAATGTTTATAATAAGATAAATTAGTTATAATAAAAACAAATAGGCTGTTATTACAAAAAAATACTACAACAAAAAAACTGCAATAGCAATAAAAAGAATAAAAATTCACAAAACAAGCAAGATACACCATTCTATTAAAAACGTTATTTAAAATAACATCAAAAAAATAATTATCTTATTCCATCACTAAATTACCTCACTAAAACTAGCGTAAGCTGTTTTGTTAAAAAAAAAATGACTCACCATATAAAAAGCTTTCGGAATTTCCCTCCCGATCCGTTAGATCAAAAAAACTTCTGACTCACGGATGCCTAATATTTTTATTCTAGACTTTTGATTACTGGTTGTACTATGATGTACTAGCTCGTTAGTTTACTCGTTGAATCTTCTCTTTACAAAATAATCTGCAGTTGTTCATATAGCTAAATGAAACTCTCCACTCTTCATTATTCAAGCCTTGCTTTAGCAATTCGTGAAAAAATAGAATGGGTAATGTTTGGGCATCTAAAGGAAAAATTGACGTTCCGTCGTTTTCATTTACGTCGGAAACAGGATGCACCGATTGCTACTGAACAGCCTCTCATTAGTAAGCTATCGTAGATCTCAAGACACTTCTACCAGTCAATCTGAGCTTTTCTTCACTACACACTACGTCGCCTCTACATTTTTTATATTTCTATTCTAACCAACTGTTTATTGATATCATTTTTTATCTAATAATTGCTATCGGTCTATTCCCTGGATTCACCCAGTATACTATGTACTTAAATTTGCCAATCGGTTTTTTATTTACTATTCTAATCTCGTTTTCACAAATGTATTTTATTTTTTATTTTTTCTATGAACTGTCGTTAATGAAAAATTTTATTGCCATACGATTGGATCAGTCGCACTATCTATTTTTACTCATTAAGCAATTACTAAAAGCTTTTCTTTTTTATGTCATCATTAATCTCATTATTAATTACGTGTTTTTAGGAATGTTCTATTTTAAATTAAGTTTGATAAATTGTGCCTTACTTGCTCTATCGTTGTGCATTAATCTTTTGATTAAATCAGGTATAAAAGAGCAATGTTTCATTTGTACTATTACTTTCATAACCTTAAGATACTTTTATCAGCTATTATTGGGATAAATCTAAAACTAGTCTCTTCATTCAAAAATTCTTTTATAGTATTGAAATCATATCGGCAGCTTGCCAGTATTCCAGCTATCGATTTTTTTGTGTGTTTCGAAAACCACCTGCATAGCAGAAAGCTTTCAAAACACACAAAAAAGAACCCTTGAAAATCAAGGGTTCTCCTACTATCTGGTAACGATAGATTAACGACGGATTTCTTTGATAAGTGTGAAAAGCTCTGGATATATTGATATAGAGACATCTATGATAGAGTTGACGACAAAACTAATTCTCTAAATCATCAAAAGCATCTAAAGGTGTCATTTTTTCTTCGGAAGTCAGGTGACGATAAAACTCAGAAGTCGATTTGTCAGCGTGTCCTAAGCGAGCTTTTAAAACATCCCAGCTACAGTGTTGAGCAACTAGACTTGCCATCGTATGTCTCGCTAAATGGGTATGAAATGCTTTAGTGATTCTGCAACGATGCATACAACGTTTTACATGATCATTCACGAATTCACGTCTGAATGGAATACCTCTTTTACGCGGCTCTAAGTAAATGAATAGATAGTATTCTTCCACTTTAAAACTGACGGTTGAGCGCATCTCATCTAGGACGTTGATCAATTGTTGCAACTTATCCATGACTAATGGAGTCATAACCACACGTCTTGCAGAACTGACCGTTTTTGTCGTTTCAATTGAAAAATTGACTTGCTTTCCTCGCACAGAAGTTTGCTTATAAAAAAGGATCTCATTACATTCAAAATCGATATCCTCAGGTTGGCGCGCTAATGCTCCACTAATTCGACAACTAGCATAGAATAGTACATAAAATAAAGTCGCTAACGGAAGCTCTTCATTGACACTAGCATAGTTCAATAATTTATGCAGCTCATCTTTAGTCAAATATTTTTGATCTAAAGAATTCAGTGATTGCTTAAGATCACCGACACTTTTTTGATACTTTGGAAGCTTGATATCCTTCAATGGATTTCGATTCAGGATATTCCTTCGAACACAATAATTAAAAATTATATTGAGTGTTTGCCTAAAGGATTGCAAAGTATTTTTAGCATAGCCAATCAATTGACCATCAACGCCACAATCCTTCAGCATGAACGTCAATTCTTCTAAGAAGTCAGAAGTAAGATCACTTTGTGAATCTAAACAACTACTACGATGCTTTTACCCAGAGAATAAAAAAAAAGCTGCATTCAGCCATAATAGATAATGAATTACCAATCTATTATGATGAAACAGTTCTTGATCAATTATTATTTATGTTGGTTACGGCTTGGGACGGTTTATCTTTACAGTTGGAAAACAATGTACCTATAGTGAAAGCTGCTTTGTTTGTGAATACAAGCTATGAACATACCATATTCTTACGTGATGACTTACAATATCATTTGAAAAACCGATTGATAATCGATATACCAAACTCGAAGACGATCACCGATTTTACTGGTTTTTGCCAAGATTATGATATGATCATTACAAATCTATCGACCTTAGAGATTTGTGATCCACCGATCGTCTCTATCCAAACAAATCCAACAGCAAGAGATTTTGAACGGATCCTTTGTCTATATAATCATATAGTTCATAGCAAGGTTGAAAATTTTAGGGATGTATTAGAGAAAACAAATAGCATTTACAGATACTAAAAAAGTGGTGCAAAAAGTATCTCAGCTAAGTAAATTTAGCTTGAGATACTTTTTTTGCACGTAACCATTTAACATTAACCAATCTTGATAATAATCTTGATACTAATCCCCATTGCTTGATTCATGTCCAGTTCCCCCTTCGTTATCTTATTTATGAACCTATCTTACAAATTGTTTAGACAGAAAATGAACGTAATGAAGCATTTGCCTAAAATCTTCAAATACGAAATCCTAAGGAATATCGTTCTTAAGCTGTAGTTGATTACATGCAAAAAAATCCATATCACCTAGAAAACTAATCTAGGAGATACGGATTTTTTATTTAAATGGATTTGCTTAGTCTTCAATAATAATTGTGACATACCAACCATTCTTCATACTCATTTTACTAGCTACTTTCGTTTCTACTCAACTACATTTTTCCGACTAAAAATTTTTAATTTAGTCTTTTGCACTTTTTTGAGCTTTTATTGTACTTTTAATTCCAACTCGACAAAAGTGATTATTATCCCCCCTTGTTCCTATTGATTACGCTTTTATCTTAGACAAATTCTTCGTAAACAAAGAACAAAGTGCGTATTCTACATAATTAGTCAAACACGCACTTTGTTAGCATTAAAATCTTCTATCTACATATTCTCGAAGAAAGAAGCGTGTACAAAGGACAAGAATTCTATTAAATCGTAAATTTTTCGTTCCATTGATTCACTGGCGTTTTCTCGATAATTCAACAGTAGTTCATAATATTTTGCAAAATACTTATGGATGAAGTGTTCTGTAGTCGTTGGTTCTGCTTTGATGATTCGCCAATAATACTTAGCTAATTCATCTTGGTTTTCTTCAATACATGATCCGATGAAATTAGTTAAAATCGTCATGATTTCGACATGCTGCTCCGAAGAAAAGGAATGCAACCCTTTCGAAACTAATGAACTGATAATCGTATTATTCACTTCAATCGAATAAAAGTCGGTCACATTCGCATATAATGTCAACTTAAAATCAGTCCAGTTAGGAATAGCAAAGATGTTATCTTTTAAAAGATCTCTACTTTCACTCGAGACGAGACTATAGTCTTGACACTTCAATCAACGCTGAGGATACCTCCTTATTCGCTGCTATCACCGTTTTGTCTGACTGGATATCAAATTTGATTTTATCCAAGGCTAAGAAATCGTTGTCGTAAACAGCACGAACGATACTTTCATTGATCAAATCCATTCGATTTGCTTCTGATCGGTCCATTGCCTGACTTATGAAAGAAGCGAAGTTAATCGAGTGATTCTCTAAAATCGTAAATAGGTCTTCGGCAGAAATCCGATGCTCATTTTTTTCTACTTTTGAATAAAAGGATGGTGTCACAGTATCGCCGCACATTTCTTTTTATGTCAGCCCCATGCCTAATCGATATTCTTTTAATGTCTCGCCTATCTTCATGAACGTCCTCCTCTCTGTCGTTACCTATAAAATTGATTCTTTCATTATACACCACATTTAGACATAGATCCGTTTTATTTAAATCAGGCGTCTGTTAAGAATAGCATGAAAAAATTTCGTTTACGACATTTTTTCTATCCAACGGTTCTTTCTTTCTTAGAGTAAACTTGTAACCAAATGGAAAGGAAGTCCTGTTATGAATATCATGCTAAAAAATCCCTTATTTAGAAAACTGAGTTGTGCAAATCTGCTATCGATAATGAGGGACAATCTCTTTTATCTCGCCTTGATTACGTACGCTAGTCAAGTAAACAATTATGCCCTTGCAATTTCATTGATTGCTATTTCAGAAACGATTCCTGTTCTACTAGGTGTTGTTTTCGGTTATCTTGCAAGCCTTACCAAACATAAATTCCCTAAGATCATTCTTTCTGCTTTTCTAAGGATGTTCTTATACGGATTAGTTGGTTTTCTCTTCACACAAGGGAATGAAGGCTGGTCTCTGTTTTTGATCAATTTCATATCAGATTTGATTAGTGATTATAGCAGCGGATTAGTCTCTCTTATCCTGCAGCGAATTGTTGATCCTGAACAATTAGACGAAGCATTGGGCGCAAGCAGCGGTTTAACTTTATTAAATGCGATAAGTTTTGGTTTAGCCGGATTGATTTTCCTTTCAATGAAAAATCATCCACAAATCAATGTCGAACCAGATGAGGTACCAGAACAGCTTGAACTAAACTTTCACCAAACAATCAAAGAAGCCACTTCACAAATCAAACAACAACCCCATTTATTCACGATGATTTTTCAAATTGCCTTGATCAAAGGAATCCTTGCTTGTTTAGCACCTACGCTAGAAATCATTCTTGTCCAACATCCAACGCAACTAATCTACTCTTATCCTTTCACAATCACATTAGTTGGTACTTTCCTTGCGGCTGGTGTTTTCTCCGGTGGACTCTTTGATGTATGACTTAGTAAAAACATCTCTTTAGATACCCTTGTTTCTGCCTTCTCTCTCATTGCAATCAGCTTATTTATCAGCATGCAATTTTTCAATGTTTGGGCTATTCTAGGATTGATCCTGCTTCTATCCTGTACGGCGACCATCTGTTCAGCAAAACTAACTGATTGGCTGATGAATAGTGTCCAACCTGAGATCCTTGCTTCTTCAATCGGTAGCATCAATACGATTTTAACGGTGATGGCACCAAACATTCTATTAGGTTTTACCCTCATCAATCTTTTTTCTATGACGATTGCCATAGATACTATGATTGGATTGAGCATTATCGTTGTGAGTTTTAACATGTTTCATTTAAACAAACGATTAAAACTAGGAAAGCAGACTGCAGATTCGAATGAAGATTACTGATTATGCGAAAAAAGACCAATAGCGGTAGCGGTGAAGCCAGGCTATCCGTCTATTGGTTTTTTGTGCTGTGGCAGCTTTGTCGTCTATCACAAAAATCTCTTCTTATTATAAGGAGCTATCTCGTAATGATTCTATATCTTTAAGGTTTTGAATTTCTGATTATTCCTAGTATAATGAAAGCGTGAATATCCCAATAATCTGAGAATGGCACCTTACTGACGAAAGGAAAAATAAGTCATGAAACACCGTAAATTAGAGACGACACCCGAAACTTCTAAACGAATGTCAAATGTCCATTTGAAGGGCGGTAAGGCCGAAACTATCTTAGCGAAAAAGTTATGGCATCGAAGAGTCAGATACCGTCGAAATTTAAAAAGGCTACCTGGTTCACCAGATATAGCAATAACTAAATATAAAATTGCTGTATTCGTTGACGGTGAATTTTGGCATGGACAAGACTGGGAAAATAGAAAGCAACGATTAAAACGAAACAGAGAATATTGGATTGAAAAAATCGAAGAAAACATTGCAAGAGATAAGAAAAATGACCAAAAGCTTAGGGAAAATGGATGGATTCCAATCCACTTTTGGGAAAAAGAAGTTTTAAAAGAAACCGAACTCTGTGTAGATTTAGTTCTTGATTTGATAAAAACAAAAAAAGAGAGATAACTGTGATAGAGTCATCTCCCTTTTAATCTAATAAATTATTTATCAAAGTAGGTTTCTGACTTGTTCCTTAATATAATCATTATTTATCCAAAAACATTGAGTCGTCATCCATTGATCTGAATAATCTTCGCTATTTGGTCTATTTATCCATTTAGCAGGAACTGGAAGTTCATCAGCATGAGGACCATTGACTTTGTAGTCTCTAGTAGATGCATGAGGTCGAACGTGACAGACTAATCTATCATTCTTTTTAATGAAATTATTCTTGATTTTCCAGCCATCTCTAGTAGACTTATCTGGTACGGCCTCTAATTCGACACCTTCGTTGAGTTTTTTTATGGTATCTTCCCACATTTGTCGTACGGGGCCTTCAATGTCTTCTTCGGGCATGCTAAAAAATTTGACTCCTTTAAAAACTGGACCTGCGTCTTCTTCCTTCACTACGAAAAAGAGGAATCTCGTATCCAATAAGAAATTATGCCAATCTCCGCTAGGTTCGCCATCTTCTTTTTCCCAAGTTTGTTTACTCAAATCAATAAATTTAAATGCTGGAAAAGACATACTTTGCGCATTGTGTCCTCGTTTATCGAAATTAACAGTTTTAACAACGATAGAAGCCTTCTCGAACTCCTCCACTCTCGGAAAAGGTTCTTCTCGAGTACCATCTTCTTCTAATCCTAATATAGCTGAAGCGATTTTATAATTTACTTGGTACGTTTTAGGATTTAATCCAAATCTTTCACATAATGATTGGATTGTTTGCCCTATATAAGGAGTAAAATGTTTCAAAACCAGGTCTTCTAAATCGTTACTCTTTAACTGGAATGGATCCTTGATTATCGAATCGATTCTTTTATCGCCCAATACATATTTTCTTAGGATAGAAGTCATATAGCCTGATTTTAGTGAATACGCTCGTTGCTTAGCTTTTACATCAGAGCACGGTTGTTTCCTGAATGATTTTTTAGCGTTAGTTCCTTTAGTGCATGGGGCAAGATAATTCGTGAGACTTTCACTTAATTCGTGTGCTTTTCCTTTAGCGATATAATCATGAATAATCTCCCAATCTTGGCGGATTATTTCAAAATCTACAGGGTTTCTATACATTTCATATAAAATCGTTTCTTTGATTGTCCATTGATCTTTAGGTATCTCCTTGAGATGTTCATAAAATGCAATCTCCATCGTACCATTCTTATATAAGAAGTGACTGTTATCAAAAGATTCATCCAAAACCTTGTCATAGTTGATTATATTCAATACCAGCCTTTCTTTTGCACTGTATTGTCCATTTTTCAACCTTTTGATGGGTGTGGCCTTCAACTCTACGCCGGCTTCTTCCATATCAGGTTTGCTATCGCTATCTTTGATCTTTCCGAACCATGCTTCAAATGCATCACCCACAGAATTTTTATTTTTGCTTTGAGAAAGAGGGATTCTATTATTGAGCTCTAGTACAGTTTTTCCAACTGCTTCTTTAGCTCTATTGTGTACTTGCTCCTTGGTCAAATATTCTGTCATAGTTCAAAAACCTCCATCTATCTAATCTACTCAATAATTTTCAGGAAACATCATAGTATAATTCTTATCATCGAATATGATCCATACCTCCATATCATTTTCTGTCATTGAATCGCATCTGACGATTTTTTTTGATTCAGACACTTCTTGCCACATAATAATATTGGATCGTTGGATCATGAATAATTGATAAGCATCTTTTTCTTTGCAATCAGGATATCCTTCTTGATAGAATTGCCATAATGTATCAATCAATTCCATAGATAATTTAGTTTTTATCTGTTTAGATATAAGGTACATTTAGTTATCCCACCTTCTTAAGAGTATTATAACATTTTTCAAATTAGATCTTTTCAAATTTGATGATTTGTTGTATAATGATTTTTAGTTAAAATCGAAAGGATGTTCCCTAATATGAGTGAAACACTAAAAGTATTAGAGCTTTTTGCCGGTGTCGGCGGGTTCAGGGTCGGTCTCGACCATTCCAATGCTGATCTTTTCAAAACGAAATGGTCCAATCAATGGGAACCTTCACGTAAGTCGCAAGATGCTTTTGAAGTATATAACTATCATTTTCAAGATAGTGAGAACATCAATGAAAATATCGAAGAGATTCCAAATGAAGTTTTTGAGCGTATGGATGCGGATATCATCGTCGGAGGTTTTCCTTGTCAAGACTACTCAGTAGCTCGTAGTAAGAAACATGAGATGGGTATCGAAGGCAAAAAAGGTGTTCTATTCTGGCAGATTATACGAGCTACTAATCATATCAAACCTAAGTATTTGATCTTAGAAAACGTTGACCGTTTACTTAAATCCCCCTCAAAACAACGTGGGCGTGACTTCGCGATAATGCTTGCTGCTTTTAATGATTTAGGATATTCTGTAGAGTGGCGTGTCATTAATGCTGCTGAATACGGGCGGAGTCAACGTCGTCGTCGTGTTTTCTTCTTCGTTTATCGAAATGATACCGACTTTGCTCAAAAAATGGATTCTCGATTCGAGACGGAATCTTCGGAAAAAAACGAGCATCGTTATGATGAATACATTTTTGAAGATGGGCTTTTTGCTCGTCAATTTCCCATTGTGAAAGAACCTTACAAGAATCGACACGCTTCCTATGAACTTTCGCACGATATAGTAGAAGTATCTGATAATTTCACCGGAAAGGTATTCAATACTGGCATAATGCGTCATGGCAGATATTTTACTATTGATACCGAACCAACTAGAGAAGAAACACCCATCACTTTAGGCCAGATTATCCAACCAGCTTCTGAAGTAGATGAAAAATACTATCTGACAGATGCAAATAAGATAGAAAAATTTGAATATCTTCGTGGGCCTAAAAAAATCGAACGTACTTCTGCAGAAGGCCATACTTATATTTTTGCAGAGGGAGGTATGTCTCCTCATGACGATTTAAATATGCCTGGGCGTACGATGTTGACATCAGAGGGATCTGTAAATAGATCTACTCACCTACTCAAAATCGATGGACGTTACCGTCTGTTGACTCCTATTGAAGCGGAACGTCTCCAAGATTTCCCTGATGACTGGACAAAATTCAAAAAGCTTTCAACTGGTGAAGTAGTAGAAGTATCCGATCGGATGCGGATGTTCTTTATGGGGAATGCATTAGTCACTGAGATAGTGAAACGCATCGGTGATGAGTTACAAAAACTCTTATAAAGAGTATTCAAATGCCTGACCTCATTAAATAATTTCTTCTACTGTGGTCCTCGTATGCTCAAGAACACTCAAATCAAAACCACTCGTGTGAACGGGTGGTTTGTTCTGCGGCTGAAAGCCTCTTTTACCGGCCTAAGTCTAAAAGACTTACCGAATCGGTTCCCTCCTCTTGCACCACATTTACTCGCTGCTTCTCAAAGAAGCTCTTAGTGCTTCTTACGATTTTTTTCTCCAGTAAACGGATCAACTTCTTCAAACAATGTAAGCTGATTTGCTACGTGGTCTTCTCGTAATTGATTACGAATATATTCTGCGATTTTTTTCTTGTTTCGTCCTACTGTGTCCACATAATATCCTCTACACCAAAACTTTCTATTTCCATAACGATAGTTGAGTTCTGCATGTCTATCAAAAATCATTAAACTACTTTTTCCTTTTAAGTAACCTAAAAATTGAGAGACACTTATTTTTGGTGGGATACTGACTAACATATGTATATGATCTGGACAAGCATTTGCTTCTAAAATCTTAACGCCCTTTCTTTCGCATAATTCACGTATAATCTCTCCAATACTTGCTTTGTATTTGCCATAAATGATTTGGCGGCGATATTTCGGAGCGAATACTATATGATACTTACATTTCCAAACAGTGTGTGATAAACTTTCTGTAGCCTTTTTCATAAAAAGGTACCTCCTAAATTTTTTGATGTGGTGGTCGGGAAACCTACTTCATCTTATCAGTTTAGGAGGCTTTTTTTATACCTCGCTGGAAGCTTTCCGGAACCACCTGCATAGCAGGTGGTTTTCAAAACACATAAGTAGCCAAAAAGACTGAATCCAACTCGGGTTCAGTCTTTTTGGTCTAAGGCACTATTTAATTGAGCAGTCACAACCAAACCTATAAAAACGATAATCAAAAATTCAAAATTTACGTTCTTTGTCGATTATATCTTTCATGACCTCTATCTCATCATCAGAAAACTCAGGTATGAGAAAGTCGCCATCGATTGCGTTCTTCATCCTGTCTTCTTTTTCTTTCAGTCGTGAATATATTTTTACGTCGATGAAATTATAAAAATCTCTATCCGTTTTAGTCATCAAATAGTAATATCTCGTATGTTGATTTGATTCTAGACCTAGTCGATGTATCCTATCTCGTGATTGCAACATAAAGGTAAGATTATAGTTGTATTCAAAATAGACCGCATCATGGGCGATATCATGCAAAGAAACAGACTCCCCTAAAGTATTGGGATTAGATACAAGTACCTGGATCTCATCTGTTTTTTCTCTAAATGTATCTATTATCTGGTCTCGTTCGTTACGATCTGTACCGCCATATATGAGTTTCGTAACGATTCCTCGACTATTCAAAGTATCAACGATCTTCTCTAACGTTTTCACGAATAATCCCCATACTACGACTTTTCCATGAGTTCGAACGATTTCTTCGACCAATCTGATGCCTTCTTCAAATTTTGGAGATGAGACTTTTGATAAATCCCAATCATTGACTTCAGCGACTGTAGCATCATGTATACTTTTGGCCAAATCATTTCTAACAGCCTCACTGACTTGGTCATAAGAATCATTGCTGACTTCATCATCTTCGCTGAACCCAAGATCACTATAATCTATCGTTTGGTTTATCAACTCAGGATTCGTTGACAATTGAATCATGCGTATCCATGCAGCAAGTTGGTTTTCAACTGTGGTATAGATGATTTCAGCAAGTCTGATTTGTTCTGGAGATGGACTGACTTCTATTAAGATATCTGGATCAGCAAGTGGCACACCCAAGTCTTCTTTGCTCGTCCTCCAAAAATAAGGGCGTAGTTTTTCATTTATTTGAACGATTTCTTCTTCATTAGGATCTTTCAACATGTTTTTGCTGAATCCAAAAAAAGCCTCGTATTCATTTTTGAATAGGATGTGCAAGAAGTTATACGTATCTAAGTAATTATTAGGGATAGGTGTCCCAGTCAATACATAACGATAATCTACATGAGTGGATATTTCTAAAGCAGCTAAAGCTCGCTTCGCATCGATTCCTTTGATTCGATGGACCTCATCATATACTAGCATCGTTGCTTGATCATAAGAGAGACATTTTATTATGGAATCTTGAAATTTGGGTAAAGATTCATAATTGACCAATATAAGATTTGCGGTACTCCATTGTGCCTCAAAAATACTCTTGTTTCCTCTGACCGATTTACCATGGACATTCAAAACGTTCAATTCTTTTTTATCTCCAAAAACAGCTTTGAATTCATCTCGCCATGACTTAAAAGCATTTATCGGACAAACTACCAATAACCTTTTAATGGGTACATCATTTTTTTTAGCATTCAGAAAAGCAAAGACACCTAATAACATCGCTGTTTTTCCAGCGCCTGGAACTGAAAAATTAGCTGCTCGTTTTTGTGTGAGCATATACATCGCTGAATCCATTTGTAGTGGTTTCAAAGGTCTAGCGACTTCTTCCTCCACGATTTTTTGGAAAGCGGCAGATTCCTTATCCCAGCGTGAATCTTTATCTTTTAGTGTCAAACCAGACTTGCGATATTCTTCTATCGTATACCTTTGATCTAAAATCATTTTCTCAACTTCTGGAGATACAAGAAAAGAAACAGCATATTTGTCAGCTTGCTTCTTTGCACGTTGGATGATTCGTTCAATTTCTCGATAATCTAGACTCATTTTGAAGATAGGGTACCCCATATCACTATCTACATAAGAGCTGAATTTAGTCTTAAATGATTTTTTTTCTATAATTTCTCCTTCTGTTTTATCGACAAAACAGAGTCTATCTTCTTTTAAAACTAGAGCAAACGAATTTTCTTCTATCATAAAGGGTTTCCGGATCTTACCAACATCATATTCTTGTAACAATTCATAGACTAGATTAGATGCCTCTACCACATCGACTCCATCATATCTATTGTTCCAAAGTGACTCGAATTCGTTTTGCTTTTGCTCAATGCGTTTTCTGACATTATTGCTCACATCCCAAGAAAAATCGACATCAAAAGATTCACAGTTGTTCTCTAAGCCATTTGCTGTCTCATTCATCGACCCATTGAAATAAATTGTATCTTGACCATCTTCGAATAGCCCCCATTTAGAGTGAAATAAACCGTTTTTGACTAATCCGAATCGTACATCGGCTTTACCTTGTGCAATCAAAAAAGCTAGGTTACCAAGTTGTACTTTATCTTTTTCATTCAATATCTCACTATCACTTTTTTTTCTATATCCTTCTTGAATAGCCTCAAAATCTTCTTTTGATATATCACGAGAAATAATGAATCGCACATAACCATTATTTTGAGCAAATTCATCCAACCCTTGAGCATATATGGCTAACGCTTTAGCTGAAAAATAGCCACTGACCCGTTTATAGATATTGGATTCCTTTAAGATTCTGTTATAGAATTCTTCACCCACATCATCATTTTTAGGGTTGTAACTTGGCTTGATGGCGTCATGTAGTTTCTTTAACATAATTACTCTCCATTCGAGCGAATCTCATCGATAAGTTTTTGAAGCTCATCTAATGAACGGATAAGTTCAGTACTATCTTCATTTGAAAGAGATGCAACTGATTGGGTATCGATAGAATTGAGCGCACTGATTGCTCGACTGACTAGTTTAGCCGGTTCGTCCCGTTCCTTTTTGTTTTTTGCTGCCTCAGAATGACGATTTGATACAGTTTGCACTTTAGATAAAGCCGATGTAGTTTCTTGCGAGTTCAATGTAGTGAAGAGTTCAATATTACTTCGGATGACAGTTTTTGAGTCCAGCGCATCAACTACTGTATCTGTTGCGTCTTCCATATCATCGATAAATTTTTCTTCTTCCTTAGTACCTATGATATTTTTGACTATCTGTCTGTATTCTGATTTATAGTCCTCTCCCGATAATCTGATTTGTAAAATCTTTGTGAATAAACTATTCAATAATTGATCAGCGTTTTCATTATTTTTAAATTTTTTATATTGTGGCACTAAATCTTGCAGCGGACCATCTAAATCTAGTTGTTTAGCCAGCGCGTAATTGTCTGGACTTGCATTCGCAAAATCTAAAAATCTTACGATCAACTCAGCTTCTAAAAGACGCTTGTTCACTTCAGGGACCTTGAGACCTGCATATTCAGCATAATCTTTGGCATTCATGATATTGTTCACCTTGATAGTTTTATAGGCGTCTATTGAACGATCGATGGGATTATAATCTACTTTGTCTAATTTTCCGAATTGTATCTGTAATTCTAGCGATTTGATCAGTTTTTGATCTGTATGGTTCTGCATCGATAGGTCATCAAGTATCACTGCTTCATAAAATTGTGGCTCACTCACAGCTGGGTCTTGTTCTAACATTCTTTTTGCAGTAAACCGACGATTTCCATCGATGACACGACCATCTAGCAAAACATAGCCAGCCTCTTGCTGTCCTTTGATAGACATGTCTCGCTTTAAGACCTGCATTTCTTTTTTCGTTTTCTCACCGCCACCACTGATCAACATCTCTTGGATAGCGTTATTGTAGTCTTCATTATGACCAGCTTCGAGCGGCCCATTGATGCTCTCATATTCAGAAAGAGAAACTCCTATGCGGCCATTTTGATCATTATAATATAAATACTCTAACGGAATCATATACGTCGTTCCATCATAAGGCTGCCCATTTACTTTATTTATCGGTACATTCAAGTGATGTCCACCAGGTTTGACGATTCCTTGTTCGCGTAATTCTAATAAGTCTATAGTCATGTCATTTGCTCCTTTATATCCCTAATATCTCTTTGACGTAACTGGAATTGAACCAAAAACGTTGTCTAACTATACGTTGTCCATCTGGCAATGTAACTTTATCCTCTCCATTTTTTGCTCCAGGTCGCAAATGCCCTAATTCGTTGAAGTTCATCGAAGGTAAATTGTTCTTATTCACCTGGCGGCCATTTTTTTGCGTCACAGCTTTGATTTCTAATCTATTATTTTTTAATAGATCTCTGACTTCGTCCCACACCTCTTTGAGACCATGTTCAAGGTCATAATCAGGCATTTTCCATGCTTTAGCTTTCAAAAAAGTCATCTCATCATCTGCAACCCGCTTTCCACTTGGGTACTGTTGAAAAATGAAGAAAACAAGTACTTTATCATGGAAATATCGGTAAAGTGAACTAGCATGCCAGTCAGGCGAATCTACCCATTCTTTAAAGTCTATATTCATAAAAGACATAGATTCTGCTGGAGTATTCGTTCCAGTCAATCTCACTGTTTTTAATACGGCATTGACTCGTCCATCACAAAGTTCGAATTGATTGCTAGGGATTTTAAGCATCTTTTTAGATAATTGAACAAAAGAAGCTTTATTATCAATTTTTATCCCTAACCTTTCTTTCAGTTCCGAAACTTTTTTTCCGTAATATTTTGAGATTCGATCATCTACATCTTTTTGGATAGATTGGATATCTTCATTATTTTTCATACATATGCAGCTCCTTGACAGAATACTTAAAGTAAACAGCAAATAGCCCCAAACTTTTTTGAAATCTAGCCAGGACTTAAATACTTTATTCAGATTATATCATAAGAGAAGATTCTTTGTTCGCTTTAAAAGGCTGAATACGAGAAAAAACAGAATCAATCCTCTAGGAGTCGATTCTGTTTTTTACCTTATTCCTTGTTTACAATTAATAATCCATTATCTACTAAAATGGCTTTTATATAGCTTGAATTAGCCCAAAAAGTTCTCCTCGTGATATCTTCACCGTCGCTAAACTGAAATGTATCATTTCCATTTGCTGCTTTAGGTCGGACATGGAATCCAATATTAGAACTTAATTTAGGAAAAAGACTAGAATCCCCTTTTTCAAAAGCTTCCCTTACTTTTTCAAAAGCCATTTCAGCTTTTTCCTTCCAGTCCGTAGACATAGAGATAGAGAAATCATCTATTAGCTTTACTTTTTCAACTTCTTTATTCTGATTTAAAAATATAATATAAATCGGGTATCTTCTTTCAAGCTCCTTGAAAAATAATGATTCGTTAAATTTAGGATAATCGTTATCTTGCATATATCCTTCGCGTTTATAAAATTCTTCAAAGGTAGAATTCGGTAGCGGAAAGTTTTCTTTTATCTTGTGGTCCAGATAAGAAATTGTCCTAAAATATTCTATTTCAATATCATTTTCTGAATTGTATCTTTTTATAATTGCTGCAATCGAGTAATTGCTTTCCTTGTTTTCAATAACAAAATTAGTCAAATCCGTTTCATAATGATTTCTTGACTGAGAGGGTGTAATCTTTTTACTATCTTCAGATATATCACCATTTAAGTTTTTCAATATTTTCTCAAAGACATTGTCAGATTTATAATCATTTACATCAGCTTTGAGATCCTTTAATAGAATCTCTAATTCTTCATAATACATATATAAATCATTTTCGACTAGAGAGTCCAGCCTATCATTTATCCTCAACACATTGATAATATAACTCTGAAAATAATTCTTGCCATAGCGTAAAAACAAAGACTTATCATCACTTTTACGATAGATATCGTCCCACCATTTTCCAACCTCTAATGCAACGTCGATTCTTTTTAATAGCCTGCCATCTTCCTTTATTTCTTTTAAGGCAGTTTCCATCCGGTCCTCTAATTTCAATTTATTGAAATTTTTACTTTTTCCGGGCTTATCTGTAACTATATAATAAAGTTTTATAAATTCTAAAGGGGTAAGTCCCGTATATATCTTCTCTATTTCTCCTGTTTTCAATATTTTTAATTGATATTTTTTCAATAGCTTATTTAATTCTTCAACTTCTTTTGAAACACCGACAAAATCCTGATTTGAAATTGGAATCTGATTGTTTAATCCCCAAGTGATTGTTTTAGATAAAGATTCTGTTCCTTTTATAAAAACAGTTTTTACTATGATAGAATCTAAGATTTCTTCCATTATTTTATCAAGTTTTTTGGAGCTTAAATCGATGACGTCCTTTAAGTCGCTGCTTTTGATTTCTTCAAGTAGTTGTTCTTCAGCAAGGAAAAAGTTTGTCAGTGTTTGTGCACCATTTATGACACTCACTTTATCTGGATCGATAATAATATGGTCTGTAGTAGTATCAAATGGAGCATCATCATTCATAAAGATATTGATTCCATTATGCTTATACCAAAAAATATCAGGCATAAATTTCAAAAATATTCTATCAGACAGATTAAAATACTCTTTTACAATGTCTTTCTTATCTTGCGATTCAATCTGATTGATCAATCCTACTTTTAGATAATTTTTAAATTCTTCTTTTAAATTTTGTCCTATCTTTTTATTCAAAATACCGATTCTGACATTTTGTCTAAATAAATGATTTCCAGCTACGTTGTACAAATTTTTTAGTTGAGTCATCGACAAATTAAAAATTTTCGCACAAACTTGTGTATTAGCAGATTCATTTTCCGTATAGATTTCCAAATAATTGATACCATCTTGATCTACTTTCAAAGAAAGTTCATGATTATTATCTAAATAAATAGGGGTCATAAATCCATAAACATCATTAATAACTTTTCTTTCTTTAGCATTTTTGGCTTGTTCTAGAAGGACTCGAAGTGTATGCCGTTCGTCTTCCCAATTCTTAAAAAAAATATATATCAAATATATTTTTTCTCCTTTTTCAAGCTCACTCCTCAGGGAGGATAGTTCATTTATTTTACGCTCAATCGATTCTCCACTTTCTTCTTCAAAACTGTTATAGTCAGCAGCTAAAATATTAATTATGCTACTATCAGTCTGCTTCTCAAGAGATTTAAAACCATGAAAATCTTGAAATTTTACTGCTTCCAAGTCTTCATTTGTAATAACTTTTTTATCCATTAAAATATCTATTAATTCTGCTCTCATTTTTTCACCCCAGCCTCCATGATTGTAAATCTTTGTTCTATATCTTTTCTTTTTGACTTTTTTTCATCGTCTAAATCATAATTATTTTCTATATAGTCCATTAAGCTAGCTTTTTCTTTACGTAAAAACCGGAGTATTTGTTTTGGTGTCACTTCAGTAGTAGAATTTTTCATATTTATTTCAAATTCTATTCTTCTACAAGAATAAGCTAATTCCATGTCGATATAGTCATCCGGTTTGAATTTATTTCTTTTTATGTTGGATAATCTATTTATAATAGGCTCTTTTCGTTTATCTTTTTCAGGAAACAAAGTTGCTTCATTCATATTAAAATATTTCGAGAGTTCATTCCGAATCATTTCTTTGTCTTCAGCTAATATTTTAGTTGGTGCACTGTAATATTCTTTTGGAATCTTAGTGAATGTCTTTCCTGCAAACAAAATAAAGCCGCCACTTTGCATCTTAAGCCTTTCATTATTATAGCTATGTGTTATCACTTTAAAATCTTTAGAATAGGGAATAAAATGTCCTTCTACTAATTTGTCATAGTAATAATTTAGATAGTCTGAATTAGGTGAAAAAGATTCCGGAAATACAAAAGAATAAACGTAACCATCTTCATTAGTATTACTACTAGCAAAGTATAAAGCAGGAAGGATACTAAAGGTGATGTCCAACAATCTACTCGTCTGTACAAAATGTTGTCCAGCGATGGATTTAGATAATTTTGAAATATCTTTGGATTCTGGAATCTCGTAATCACTAAGCAGCTCAATAAGCTCTTTTTCTAATAAAATCCCAGCTTTGTTACGAAATAATGAAGGCATCAACTTTGTTTCTTTGTAATCCTCGCTTTCACCTCTAAAACAGACAAGTAAATCATTATGAGCGTTTCTTCCTATACGACGTTTTTGGGAATCTACATTATTCATGATTTTTTTGATGTATTCCAAAGTTTTATTCTCCATGATAGATTTCTCCAATCGATTTAATACTAACAAGTATTTATGATGATTTTGTATTTCTTAACCATATAAAAATTAATACTATAGGATTTAAAGACTTATTATACACTTCTTCAAAATACTATTTTCTTCATTTTATCAAAAAGAAGAAGCAAAAGAAATTCGTTATCTCTAATACACTATAAACATTCTTGTGTTTTTGCTTTGTTTTGAATTTTTTATAACTACTTAGCTCCATCGCTAATATTTCCTGTTCTGGAACTATGCGGCCATCCACTATAAATGTAATTTTATAGTCACTCATTTTTACTAATCTTTTCTTTCCTTTGATGCTCTTATACTATTATGGAAACAAAGAGAACTCTACAACTAAGATTTTTTAGCTGTAGAATAAAACCACAGTATGTAGAATAAAATTACTAGAAAGGAGGAAAATTTATGGGAGATTTACGTTTTGAACGAACTGATGACATGCTGCAAATCCATTTCATGAAATTATTGGCTGAAATGCCTTTTAAAAAAATCTCAGTCTCTAAACTGGCTAAAGCCAGTAAAATGGATTGAACTACTTTTTATGATCATTATGAAAATACCTATCAATTAACAGAAAAGCTGATTAATCAGCATATCAATCTGATTGAAACAGTCATAAGAGAAAATATCACGCAACAACGAAACAAATCACACTTTGACAGCTATAATTATTTAAACGAAGCACTGGCGGATTACTTAATGACTAATCGTCTGGAGATTCAACATTTGCGACGATTAAATTTTGGAATAAACAGTTTTGATGCTAAACTTCGGAAGTTATTCAACAAAACGTATTCACAAATTTTTCATCTTTCGCAAGATCTATTTAGTCAGTATCTTATGACCACTTTAGCAATGAGCAATTTTGATTTTATCCTCGACAAGCAGCGTGTCCAGCAAAAAAAAGAAATCCAAGACGGTTTGACAAAGACGACTTCCTATTTTTCTTAATTTTTTGTACAGAGAAAAAGCAATAGCACAATTATTTTGCAGAGATTCAATAGAAAGCTGACCGAAAAGGCTAGCAGAAATACTCCTGCCAGCCTGCCAAGATTACTTCGAAAACATTAATCCTCTTTACTCTATGATTTACCAGTTACCCATTTTACGTATTACAAGCTTGTACTGCATGGATTGAATAGCCTTTGTGTTTTTATCTAAATACTTAATTGTAAAAGTAGCTTTTATTGTATTTTTAAGATTTACTTCAAAAGTTGGTTCAATCAGTTCCGAAAAAAAAAATCTTTTTGAATCGGTTTTAAAGCTTCATTTTTGACATAATAAGCAAGTTCTTCTTTAGCAATTTTCGGATATAATTTGAAAAACGTCTCTAAAAATTGATTAGCCTCTTTTGTGGTCCTTTCATCAACACTACCATCAGACTCAAATTTTTTCGGTTCATAATCTGATTTTTCCGGTGTCGCCGTAATAGTTGGATTCTGGATAATCACTTTATTCCCATCCTCATCTTGATGAATAGTTGTCTGGTAGGTTGTTATGACTTGCCGTCCTTCCTTTCCTTCTTTTATTGATTGTTCAACAGTAAAAGTAACTTGATAACCAGTTTAATTTTTCTTTTCCACATTCAAAATTTGCACATCCGTCACTTTAGAACTAGTCGGGATATCTTGCCGAATCAGATCTACATTCAATTTTTGCAGCTTCTCAGTAAGATAGCCATTAATCTTCGTTATACGATTTTCAATAGCTTCTTTGTTGTTCTCCAAACTAAAATAATCTGTCGCAAATGCTTTGATATAACTTTGAATGCCGCTAGTATCAACGATTTTTTCTTCTACGATAGTCTTTTCATGAACCATATGCTGATCAACTGCGGTGAAATTTTTATAGATTGCAAAGCTGAAGCTGCTGATTAAAAGAACCCACAAGAAAATCATTCTTTTCTTGTGGGTTCCAAATTTATAAGTTTGTTGTTTTTTCATGTAAATAGTCTCCTTTTATTTTGCTAACCGGCCAGCACCAATCAAATGCTGCTGCCAATAAGTGTCTGTTAAATTGGTATATCCGATAGGATTGCCGGCGTGATACATCCGATTATCGCCCACATAAATTCCAACGTGCGTAACATACGCCCCTGCATCATAAGTCGAATGATAGAAAATCAGATCCCCTGGTTTGGCTTCTGATAACGACAAATGCTGCATCGCATCATATTGATTTTGCGCCACACGCGGAATCGTCAAGCCAACTTTGGCGTAACACCATTGCGTGAGTCCAGAACAATCAAAACTAGTTGCTGGACTTGATCCATCGAAATATATCCGGCAGAGGATTTTTTTCATAGCCATGAGTGACTTCATTAGGGATCAGAACAGTGGGGTCAATACAAAAAACTGGTTGCTTTTTACCATTGAAAACAGTAATAGATAGGCGCGTTAGGCCTGCTATATACTGTTCCATCGCTAAAAGTCCCCGTCATGTTGTGCAGCTCGCTAGCTGAATATTCAATCGTCACTTCTTGCGGATGAAGAACTTCTGCATGAGCAAGAATCGGGGAAAGAGCTGAATTCACCATTTGCCCTAGAATCGTTAATGTGGTCAAAAATTTCATGCGCTTATTTGTCTTGTGTTTCATTTTTTCGCTCCTTTCAAAAATAGGCATAAAAAAAGACACCCAAATATGATTTGAGTGCCTAGATACGAAAGCTACTTTTTAAAATTCTCAAGCTTCTTTTCAGCTTTTATTTTACGATAATCATAACCGATTGCTGCCATCAATTCTTCCCAATTTAGGCCGGTCCTTCTTTTTATTGTGTCTACAGAAGGAAGTTTCGTTGATTTAGTGCGTCTACGAAATTCTGTTACAGAGAGACTTTCTTCTAATCCCAGCTCGATGATTTCATTTTTGAGTTCATACAAAAGTTCAAGATCAGATAAATTTCCTTCGATTTGATTTATAGAGGTAAACAAACTTCTAATATCCGATATCCGTTTTTTTACAGTACTGAGAGAAGGTACATTTTTTCCTGACGAATTCTTCTCATAAGCACGTTGCGATTTGATATTTTCAGCTTTGATAAATTTTTGTACGAGTTCAAGAAATTCTTTATCTGTTAGTTTATCTCAACGATAACGATCATAGACTTTTCCACCTAAAATAGACATAAGATTTTCCCACGATTTAAATCTTTGGGTGATAAACCAAACACTTGGAACCTCGTTCGGATGTTCCTTCAGTTTATCTTGATACATCCTGACTGATTTTTATTTGATGCATTTCAATAAATCGACTAATTGTAGTCATGAGCGATAAGTCATTTTCGCTTTTCCAGATGATTCTTTTGTCTGTTTTGTTTGATTTAACCATTTTACTGGTCCTCTCTGATTATTTAGAGAGCGCGTGCTAAGTCCTTTTACGCATCTTCGATATGTGTAGCGGTATATTTTTCCTATTAAGCAAACTGGGCTTCGTAGGTGCTTAACAGGGTTATCGTTTTGGTATTTTTCGAATCACCTTTGTCGTCACGAAAATGACCGCTTTTTACTCATTTTTGACGACAGTGGTAGTTAAATTAGGCAAATCTAGCGAAATCAGGGGAGAAAATACCAGTAATCAAAAGAGAGTAAAAGAAAAAGCCCTTGATATACAAGGACTTTTCACATTCGAAATTTGATAGACAGAATTCTGCTTTCTTATCTTCTGATTTCTTTGATACGAGCAGCTTTTCCGTGTAATGCACGTAAGTAGTACAATTTTGCACGACGTACTTTACCGTAGCGAACGACTTCGATCTTTGCAACACGTGGTGTATGCAATGGGAATGTACGTTCAACACCTACTCCGTTAGAAACTTTACGTACTGTATAAGTTTCGCTGATTCCAGCTCCGCGGCGTTTGATTACAACACCTTCAAATAACTGGATACGTTCACGTGTACCTTCGACAACTTTCGCATGAACACGTACAGTGTCACCAGGGCGGAAAGCTGGGATGTCAGAACGTAATTGTTCTTTTGTTAATTCTTCGATTAATGGATTCATTGATCTTTTCTCCTTATTCCAAACATTCTTATGAGTTTTCCCTCACAGCGGAACATCGTAATAGTTAAGTGCTTTTGCACTCACCATAAGATACTATCATACTATCAATTTAGTGTAAAGAGTCATATTGATATTTCTTATTCTATTTCGTCTGATTCTTCTTTTTTGACTTCTTCTAACAATTTCAGCATTTGTGGAGTCATTGATAATTGTTCCAATAAGTCAGGTCGGCGTTGATAGGTTCTTCTTAAGGATTCTTTCAGTTGCCATTCTTCAATCAATTTATGGTTTCCATTTGTTAAAACTTCTGGGACTTTCATCCCGTTAAATTCTGCTGGCCGTGTATATTGAGGATGTTCCAATAATCCCGTTGAATAAGAATCTGTTTGAGCGGATGTTTGATTTCCTAAAACATCCGGTAGTAAGCGGACTGTTGCATCGATCATCACCATTGCGCCAAGTTCGCCACCAGTCAAGACATAATCACCTAAAGAGACTTCATCCGTAACTAGCGAACGGATTCGTTCATCATAGCCTTCGTAATGTCCACAAATAAATACTAAATGTTCTTCATTCGAAAATTCTTCCGCCATCGCTTGATCAAATCGTTTACCAGCTGGATCCAATAAAATCACACGTTTTTTTGTTTCAGGATTTGCTTGTTCAATTGCTTTGATATTGTCATAGATAGGTTGGACTTTTAACAACATCCCTGCCCCGCCACCATATGGATAATCATCGACCGTTTGGTGTTTATTATCGGAATAGTCTCTAAAATTAGAAACATTGATCTCTAACAATCCTTTATTGACCGCTTTACCGATGATCGATTCACCCATTGGTCCTTCAAACATTCGTGGGAAGAGTGTTAAGACATCAATTTTCATCATCGATCAATCCTTCTGGAATCTCGACGTAAATGACCCCATTTTCTAAATCAACTGTTTTAACCACTGAATCAATATAAGGAAGCAAAACATCCTTTTTCTTTGGTCGTTGGACTACCCAAACATCGTTAGCACCTGGTGAAAGAATTTCTTTGATTTTACCTAATTCATTTCCATTTTCCTCAACGACCTTTGCTCCAATGATCTCATGATAATAAAATTCATTTTCTGGCAACTCGATCGTTTCTTCTTTTGAAACTTTTAAAATACCGTCTCGATATTTTTCAACATCGTTGATTGAAGGATGCCCTTCAAAACTTAACAAGTCAAAATTTTTATGTTTACGATGACTTTTGACGGTTAATTCAATTGGCGCTTTCTTCTCTTGAAACAAGGTAAGTACAGCACCTTTTTTATATCGTTCTTCTGGAAAATCTGTGGTAGAAATGACGCGCACTTCTCCTTTGATCCCTTGAGTATTTACGATTTTTCCAACATTTAAATATTCAGTCAACTTGTATCCCCTTTTCCTTTTCACACATGTTTCAACCAAACAATGGTTTTTAAATGGCTGAACGTGTTTTTGACGTATCTGCCTTATTTTAGCATGTGTGCATATGCAATTCTACTTTCTTTTCGCTTTTCTATATCATTTTCCAATCATTTATTGGTTCATAGAAACAGCCATTTTCAATGCGGAAAGAGTATCTTTGTGGGTAACAGTATAAACATTTTTAGGCTCTTGCCAGCTTACTTGTGTAGCTTGTTGGGAAGAATCATTCATTTCAACCGTAATTTTCCCGTACTTCTCAGGCGCAGGCAAACTTGCTTTTTCTAAGTAAGCAACGATTTCTTTGGCTAACGGTACAGGATCTTGTCCTTCAATATTACTTGCCCGGACACGAATACTCCAATTTCCTTCTTGCCATTCTAGAATACTAGATCCCGCCGCTCCTTGTTGATAGCCAGTGATATTGTAGCCTAAATCGACTTGTCGGCCATTTGTATCAACTGTAACTGGTCTCAAGGCATCAATTGCTTCTTGACTAGAAGCAAAACCATATTGGTAAAGATAAGAAGCCATCGGGGTTTCTTGGTTTAACTCTTTGGCATTTAAGACATAGGCTTTCGGTAGATCATAGTATAAGATCGAAAAGCCCTGTTTGGTTTCGGCAGCAGCGATGTTTAATTTCCCTGTTGTAATCGGAATCTCTTGTGGCATCGGTGTCGTTGGGTATTTTTCTTTCAGTTCTTCAAATGCGGTTTGTGCTTGTTTATTCTGTGTAGATGTTTCTGTTTTTGTAGTCGCCGTTTCCGTTGTATTTCCAGACATCTCAGAGCTTTCACTCTTTTTGGTTGTTGATTGAGTATCTGTTTCTTTGGAAGTACTATGACTCGTTGAATGAGTCGCTGGTGTCACCGTATCAGTTGTTTCAGTAGAATTATTTGTCCCTTGACAGGCACTTAAAAGTAAAAGAGCTGGTATCAATAATGCAACTTTTTTCATAGGTATCTACTCCTTTCTATACTTTAAGGATACGCTTTCTATACTCATTTGCCAAGTAGTCCCCTCAAAAAGAAAAAAGCTGTCTCGTCAAGACGAAACAGCTTTTTTTATTCCTTATGATCGATGATATTTAAACGCACTTTTTTCGGTGCATTTGTTCGTACCCCGTAAACGATCGTACGAATTGCTTTCGCAACACGCCCTTGTTTACCGATGATACGACCAATATCTTCAGGAGCCACAGTTAGGTTATATTCATAGAAGTCTTTTGACTCAGTGACTTCTAACTGGACTTGTTCAGGATAAGTGACTAACGGACGAACGATTGTTAAGACTAATTCGCTTAAATCTTTCATATCCGATCACCTTATTTCTTTGAGAATTTAGCTTCGTGGTGTTTTTGCATAACGCCTTCTCTTGAAAGGATGTTACGTACAGTATCAGAAGGTTGCGCACCTTTAGATAACCAGTTAAGAACTAAATCTTCTTTTAAAACTACTTCTGCAGGGTCTTTCAAAGGATTGTAAGTACCTACAGTTTCGATGAAACGTCCATCACGAGGAGAACGTGAATCAGCTACGACGATACGGTAAAAAGGACTCTTTTTAGAACCCATACGTTTTAAACGGATTTTAACTGCCATTATATATTTCCACCTCCATTGTTTTATTCACAAGTTGTAGTGTAACAGTTTTTTTTTACCCTGTAAAGCTTTTTTTCTTTACAGCTAATAAAAAATTTTTTCAACTCTCTTTTTTATTGAAAAAAAGAATTCCTGTCACTAAAAAGGCAGCAATCATCAAACCTGTTACCACTAAAGAAAAAGAATATTTACTCGAATCAATCCTTTCCCCTAATGCGTTCGAAACTGTCGTTAAATAAAAAGGAGAATACTCAGCAACTTTTGTAAACATAGATAACAGATAACAGCCAGCCACACAAATCCCTCCACAAGCTAGCACAAAATAGCCAGAAGAAATAAAGGAGGACAACCATAGAAATAAAGTATATAACCACACACCCCATAAATAATAATAAAAACTTCTTGTCCCTAATTGAACAACCAGCTCATTATCCCAATAAATAGCAGTATAAAAGTAAGTAATGAAGGAACAACCCCAAAAATCAACTGCCCAAAAAAACTGTCCCATGATCCATTTAGTAAAATAAATTTTCCAGCGAACCATCCCTTTGGTTAAAAGATTAATCAATGTTCCTTTTTGATATTCATTCGTCAATGTCGAGCTAAACAATAACAAAAACAATAAAAGAAACATAGGCATGTTTTTATAAAATTGTCCCCAAGAAGTCAGCGCATCTACATTGACTTCCCCGATTTTCATACCAGATGCTGCTAAATTTTCTGACATCGATTGAACGATGTAGGGTGTTAATTTGGCTATCAGTGGATTCATGATCCCAAAAATGATCGTTAATGAAAGCAACAGTAATAATCTACCTGTACGCCAATTTTCCTTCCATTCTTTTTTTGAAAACGCGAGTAATTGCTTCATTTGTCCACCACTTCCATAAAAATTTGTTCTAAGGAAGGTTCTAAACGATGAATCGATTGAATCGGTAATTTGTGATCAACAATTAAAGATAGTGCACGAAGTAAGTCTTCGTTAGTTCTGCCAGGATAAATAAGGGTTTCATTTTTCATGATTGCTCCCGGCAAAAGCGATAAAAATTCTTGAGAATGTTTCACAGTTGGAAATTGGATTTCAAATCCTTCATTTTTAGGATGGGTTTTCAATTCTGCTACCGTGCCTGATAAAACGATTTCTCCTTTATTTAAGAAAGCCACTTCATCACAAATTTGTTCCACGTCTGATAGAATATGTGTGGAAAAAAGGATCGTTGTTTGCTCTTTGACACGTAATAAGATATCCAAAATTTCTTTACGCCCCAATGGATCCAACGCCGAAGTCGGCTCATCACAAATAAACAGTTTTGGTTCGTTCAGTAACCCTTGGGCAATCCCCAAACGTTGCTTCATCCCTCTTGAAAAAGTCCTAATCCTTTTTTTCTCGTGAGCCAATCCGACTAACGCTAATAACTCTTGCGTTTTTTGTTGGATTTTATGTTTAGGCATCTCGGTGATTTCCCCGCATAATTGCAAATACTCTTCGGCGGTAAGGTAGTCATAAAACATCGGAATATCTGGCAAATAGCCGATCCAGCGATTCGTTTTTGTTTGACCATAGTGAACCGTTTCATCATTAACCTTGATTGTTCCAGCATCTTTTTTTAGCAACCCCAAAATCAATTTCATCGTTGTCGTTTTCCCTGCACCATTTTTTCCAATAAACCCAAAGATCGTCTTTTCCTTGACGGTAAGGGAAAGATGGTTCAACACTTTTTTTTCACCAAAAGATTTTGATACATCGATTAGTTCAAGGATCGCCATTATGCCTCCTCCTTACCGAACACGAAATACAAGATTGGACCAACAAATTGAAATCCTATGAGAATTACGATGATCCAGAGTGTTCGACTGCCAAATCGATAATGCGTATGAGTCAAAATATGATAAAGGGCATAAAAAAATAACCCAAGTTGTATGATCACTAACGGGATCAAAAATGGTAAAAACTCGTTAATATGCATTTGTTCCACCTACCAATTTCATCTTTTTATTTGATGCTGCGTTACCCCAAGTCATGCGATGATGTGTACCGATGTTTCAATGAGAAACATTCTTTATCAAAAGTTCATGTACTACACTCTTTTCTAAAAAAATCACACAAACTCCTTCAGACAAGACTTCTATTCACTAATTATAGAAGATCCATGTCAAGTGAAGCAAATATATATACGCAATAACTACTATAAGTAGTCGAAAAAAGTAGTTAAGTTAGTCACTATGTTCCTCAAGTGTTTTTATTTGCTGAGTTTACTTATTTTTTGTAAGATAAATATAGAAAGTTTGAAGGAGGAATTGTTTTATGACTAAAAAAATTGGATTTTTTGTAGGTAGTTTGCGTAAGGATTCGTACAATAGAAAAGTAGCAGAGGCTTTCGCTAACTTGCTACCTGAAGGATATGAAGGTGTTTTTGTAAAGATCGATGATCTGCCTTTTTATAACGAAGATCTTGAAACTCCAGAGAATGCTCCTGTTGAATGGAGTCGTTTCCGTGATGAGGTCAAGGAATTAGCAGGTGTTGTTTTTGTTTCTCCAGAATACAATCGTTCGGTTCCTGCTGTACTTAAAAATGCACTAGATGTAGGCTCTCGCCCTTACGGTCAAAGCGCATGGGACGGCAAACCTGGGTTAGTTGTCACTGCTTCCCCTGGCGGTATCGGTGGATTTGGCGCGAACCATCACCTACGTCAATCACTTGTATTCTTAAATGTTCCTACCTTACAACAACCTGAAGCTTATATTGGCAATATTGCAAATTTAGTTGATGAAGAAGGTCATATTGTGGAAGGAACACTCAGCTTCTTCCAAACGATTCTAGATGCTTATCTTGATTTTTTAAATAAATTAACTAAGTAAAAATTAGCTTTGATAAGCGATGGGTCGAATCAAATAGATCATATATGAAGGAAACAATCGAAAAAAGGTTGTGACCTGTCTAGCTCTGAAAAACAAGCCGAAGAATCCGAAAATAGCTTCTCCTATTTTTGGAATTCTTCGGCTTGTTTTCCTATTTATGGTCAAAGTACTATCACTACTAGAATCTGTCATACTAGCATAGCCCCCGCCATCTAATTATTTACTTATTTGTTCAGTTTTGAGCTGAGTAAATTGTTTCATTCTATTTTCTATCTCATTATAGGCCTTATTTCCATGAAGTACTTTGACAATTTTACCACCTTCCATAAAGATGACTGCTGGCACGCTAACCACACCAAGTTCATTATAAAATTTTTTAAAATTAGATACTTCATCTTCATTTCCAGTAGTATTCAGGTAATTGATTCTCAGACCTTCTTTACTTAAAAATGAACTTAATTTTGGCTTAAAAATGATACATTCTGGACAATTGTCTCTTCCCACATAAATAACTGTATCTTCATTACTTTTAATTAATTCCTTGATTTCATTTATAGATGTTTCCTTAAACGGTTCTTTATTTAATACAATACTATTCATTAAGAGAACTTGTAGCAAAATGGCAAACAATGAAATTATTAAATATATCATTTTCTTATAGCGTTTTGTATATGTAATTCCTAATATTACAAAAGTGAAACAAAAATAAAATAATAGAATTTGTATCCCAAAATTCTGATTAAAATTAAATTCAATTGCGTTTCCTAAATCATTCGTATTCCCTATGACAGTAAATAAATTATAAGGTGCGTGAAAATTTGTTCCATAAAAAAAACTGATCAAGCAAATAGGGATAATTGACATGATTAACATCAAAAATGTAATAAAAAATGATATACCGCTACATTTTAAAAGATCAACGAATATTTTTCTCATAGACTTTCCTTCTCCCATCTAAAATTAATAATAGAAATAGTTACTAATATACCGATTAATAATAATAGTACTATCAGAAAGAGATGGATAGAAATTGAAAAAACATTAATCCAATCAAATCTCCTTAATTTATCATTTTATAGAAAGTAAAGTAATCGTTTACTTTTATATATGTAAATCGTATAACCTTGTATTATTTTAGTAAAGGGGAAAATTTCCCCACACAACACCTTTTAAATACAATATGTTACCTATATAATTCAAGGTGAAGCGCTTTATATTAAGGAGTGATTTGTATTTTCTATGCAAGGTGGTTAAAACGAAAAAGATTAAAGGCAAATTATACTCAAACATTTGTTGCAAATTATCTCAATGTAAGTCGAGAAACCGTTTCTTGTTGGGAAAGAGGAAAAGGAAGACCTAATTACGAATGTTTGCGCAATATTTTTAATCTTTATCGTTGTAGTGATAAAGAAATCGCTCAATTTATTAACATGAGAGACGATTAAGACTTAAGTTAGTTATAATATACATCATACTAACTTAAGTCTTAATCGCCTTCTCTCTTGATTTAATCAAACTATTTTTAAACAATAATACTTGCCATCACAACATAATCTTTCCCATCATATTCCACGATTACTTACATAATGCAATTCAATGAACTCTCCAAAATAATTAGTATCAACTAGTTTCAATCGTTCTTCGTATGCGCCTTCTTGAAACAATCGAATACCTTCTCCTAAAAGCACAGGTGCGATTTGGATCCACCATTCATCAATTAAATGATTTTCGATCAAAGGTTTCAACAAATTCCCACCACCAACGACCCAGACTGTTTGGTTAGAATGTTCTTTTATGTTTTTCACGAATGAAACGGGATCTTCATGAACAACTGTTGCATCATTTAATACCAGCTCTTTATTAGAAGAAAATACAAAATTCTTTTTTTCAGGATACAGATGCTCAGTTGCTAAAAATTTTTTGGCTTCCTGATAAGTTTTTCTTCCCATAATCGTTTGATCAATTGTTTGATAAAAAGCCTCGTAAGTTGTTTTTTCTCCAGTTGGTGTGTCAAATAACCACTGTAAACTATCCTCTTTTGTTGCTAAGTAGCCATCTAAACTAATGGCACCATAAAAGACGATTTTCCCCATCATATTCACTCTCCTTTTCCCATCTGGCTGACTTCTTGTTTGCGAAAGCAATGATCTAAATGATCATTGACAATTCCCACAGCTTCTAAAAAAGCATATATGGTTGTGCTTCCGATGAATTTAAATCCGCGTTGTTTTAGATCTTTGGCGATTTGATCAGATAACGGGCTCGTTGTTGGTACCTCATTTTGTTCTTTATACGAGTGATTGATCACTTGATGATCCGAAAATGACCACAAATAATCCGCAAAACTACCAAATTCATGTTGGATTTTTTGGACACCCTGAGCATTGGCTACCGCTGCTTCAATTTTACGACGGTTACGAATGATCCCTTTATTTTCCATCAACTCATTGATTTTTGCTTCTGTATATTCGGCTACTTTACCGATCGAAAAAAAGTCATAAGCTTCATCAAAGGAGGCACTTTTATTCAAAATCGTTTGCCAGCTTAATCCCGCTTGATTGATATCTAACATCAATTTACGAAAAAGTAATTGATCATCATATTCTGGAACACCCCAAACTGTGTCATGATAATGTTTCATACTTGCTGTTTGCTCACCCCAAGGACATCTGCGTTTCATTCTCTTCACCTCTTAGCTTTATTGTACCATTCCTTTGTTTCTCTATCTAAAATGAGGAACGCTATGGCAGGTAGTTTTTGAATTGGGTTTATCTAGTATGCAAAAAAAGAATCGCAAAGCCAGCAGAAGCTAACTCAACGATTCTTTCGATGGATGAAACGGTAAACAAAATTCTACTATTATAATAGAAGTACGATAGACGTATGATAGAAGCTTTATTTCCGTTTTTTCTTTTTCTTTTTGTTTTTCTTGATCATGCGATTCATCGCCATTTTTCCAAGTTTTCCTTTGACACCTGTGCCAAACATTTGGTCCATTCCAGGAATATTCATATCTCCCTTAGACATTTGTTGCATCATTTTGCGTGATTCTTTAAATTGCTTAATCATGCGGTTAACTTCAACCACACTGTTACCAGAACCTGCGGCAATCCTTCTGCGACGACTTGGATTCAATAAATCAGGGTTTTCTCTTTCTGCAGGTGTCATTGAGTAAACCATTGCTTTTTTACGTTCGACATCTTTAGGATCTACTTTGACATTTTCAATCCCTGGTACTTGGTTCATCCCAGGAATCATTTTGATCAGATCCTCTAACGGTCCCATCCCCATCACTTGATCCAACTGTTCAATGAAATCATTGAAATCAAATGAATTTTCCCGCATTTTTTTCGCTAATTCTTCTGCTTTTTTCTCGTCATAGTCTTGTTGCGCTTTTTCGATCAACGTCAACATATCGCCCATACCAAGAATACGGCTTGCCATACGGTCTGGATGGAAAACTTCAAGATCTGTTAATTTTTCCCCTGACCCGATGAATTTGATTGGTGCGCCAGTCACAGAACGGATCGAAAGTGCTGCACCACCACGTGTATCACCATCTAATTTAGTAATAACTACCCCAGTGATCCCTAGTTGTTGGTTAAAACTATCTGCCACATTGACAGCATCTTGACCGGTCATCGCATCGACAACCAACAAGATTTCATTTGGTTGTGTTAATTCTTTGATTTGTTTCAATTCATCCATCAAGGTTTCATCGATATGCAGACGTCCCGCCGTATCGATCAGAACATAATCATTTTTCTTTTCTTTTGCTAATTCCATCCCTTGACGAACGATCTCAACTGGACTAACATCTGTTCCCATATCAAAAACAGGTACATCTAATTGTTGCCCTAGAACTTTCAATTGATCGATCGCAGCTGGACGATACACGTCACCTGCGATTAGTAAAGGACGTGCATTTTCATTTTTCTTTAAATAGTTGGCTAGTTTACCAGTAAACGTCGTCTTACCTGCCCCTTGCAAACCTGCCATCATGATGACTGTTGGAATTTTTGGTGATTTATTCAATTCAACAGTTTCTGCCCCTAAAGTGATCGTCAATTCTTCATCAACGATCTTAACGATTTGTTGTGCAGGTGTTAAACTTTCTAATACTTCTACACCAATCGCCCGTTCTCGAACACGCTTCGTAAAGTCTTTTACTACTTGTAAGTTTACATCGGCTTCTAGTAATGCAAGGCGGATCTCCCGCATCATTTCTTTGACGTCAGCTTCTGAAACTTTCCCTTTTTTTCTTAACTTGCTCATTGCCTGTTGAAGGCGCTCAGTTAAATTTTCAAATGCCATGATTTCTTCATTCCTTTATTCTTCAATTTCTTGGATCTGTTTCACATAATCAAGGAGAACTTCATCTTTAGGATAAGTTTCCTTTACATAAGTTTTCATTTTTTCTAATAACTGTTCCCGAACAATATAATTAGAGAAAAGATGGAGTTTCTTTTCATAATCTTCTAAAATCTTACTGGTTCGTTTGATATTATCGTATACTGCTTGGCGACTTACTTCATACTCTTCTGCTATTTCTCCTAATGAAAAATCGTCTGCATAATACAACTCCATATAATTCATCTGTTTTTCGGTTAAAAGCGTAGAATAAAATTCAAAAAGTGCGTTCATTCGGTTCGTTTTCTCGATTTCCATTCTGTTCACCTCGCAATTTCAACCATTCTTCATCAGAGAGTACGGTCATCTTTTGTTGGATAAAATAAGCAGTTGCTACACCAGTTCCAGACTTCAAGGTTCCTGAAAAACTCCCATCATAAATAAGAGAGGAACCACAAGAAGGACTTTTCGCTTTTAATATCACTAAATCTATTTCTTGCTCTTTTAATTTTTGATAAGCATGGATTGCCCCTTCTTGGTAGGCTTTTGTGACGTCTTCACCATTTGTAGTGATCACTTTTGCCTGACCATTCCAAACGTCAAATCCATCGCCACCAACGATTTCTGCTGGGGCTCTAGGAGTTGATAGACCGCCCATTACTTCAGGACAAACCATGATCGCTTTACCTTCAGCGACCAGTTTCTTTAATTCTGGTACAGCTTTTTCTTGTCCATCATACCGACATAAGACACCGCCTAAACAAGCGCTAATTCCGATCAATTGCCACTCACTCCTTTATCCAACAAAGTGCCTTCCTATTATACCATTTATTTAGTTGGTAAAATAGTCCTTCTACTGGATTCTATGCTAAAATAAGAAATGTCTATTCATGACACTTAATTAAAAAAACCAGGCATTAGTTGATAGCTGTTTTTAAATAAACAAAAAGAATGAACGCAAGAAAAGGGAGAAGTTATGAAAAAAGTATTAGTGGTAGATGATGAACCTTCAATCGTCACATTGTTGACGTTCAATCTGGAAAAAGAAGGGTATCAAGTAACAAGTGCTTTAGACGGACAAAAAGGACTGGAATTAGCACTGGAAGAACCTTTTGATTTTATGATTTTAGATGTGATGCTGCCTTCTATAGATGGTATGGCAATCACCCAAAAGTTAAGACAAGAAAAAATTGATACTCCAATTTTAATGCTAACAGCCAAAGATGACCAGGTCGATCGGATCATCGGTTTGGAAATTGGTGCTGATGATTATTTAACAAAGCCTTTCAGCCCTAGAGAAGTACTTGCTCGAATGAAAGCTATTTTTCGCCGCATCGAACCACGCCATGTCCAACAAGAAGAAGCAGAACCTGCTTACCTAACGATTGGACAGATCAAAGCAGATTTAACGAATTTCCAAGTAACCGTAGAGGAACGACCGATCGAATTAACGCCAAAAGAATTTGAACTGCTCGTTTATTTTATGAAACGAAAAGATCGTGTAATTGATCGTGATACGCTGCTAAATCGCATCTGGAATTTTGATTTTGCAGGTCAAAGTCGAATCGTTGATGTCCATGTCAGTCACTTAAGAGAAAAAATCGAAAGAGACCCTAAACATCCAAAATATTTAGTGACAGTTCGCGGTTTTGGCTATAAATTTCAGGAACCAAAACGATGAATTGGAAAAAAATTTCTGAGCGTGTCTTCTTTTTCATTCTCTTAGTGGGACTCTTTTTCGGTGGCTGGCAAATGATTTCTCAATATTTCAAACAACAAATCATCGAGCAACAAGAAAGCTATCTTTCAAAAAAAGGGCAATTGCTGATCCAGCAATTGACTATTGATGATTTATCTTCGAAGCATAATCAAGCAGTTTTAACAGACTTTGTTCATCAATCAAATGAACGACTAACCTTATTAGCTCCAAATGGTACAATCCTATTCGATACGACCGATCACTCACTACGAGGGCAGCGAAATACTCGTCCAGAAATCAAAGCAGTCCTTGATGGCGGCTCACTAGGTACTTCTTTAAGAATGAGCAGTACGTTAAAGGAAGAACTATTATATGTAGCACTACCGATCAAGAAGAATGGGCAGTTGGAAGCCATTATTCGAATCGCAGAACCAACAAACGGCTTTTTGCCAAGAACAGAAAATTTTCGTCGTTGGGTCTTTTTCTTCTTTTTGGTTTTCTTCGTTGTTTTGTCCAGTATGAGCTATTATTTGGTTTATCAACGTAACCGTCCCTTGAAAACCGTGCTGCCCGTCTTAAAGAAAATGGTCAAAAACCCTGATAAAACCGAGACCATCATGCAAACTTCTGATCAATGGGAAGAACTTTACCAAACGATCAATGCTTTGAGTGAACAAATGAGTAAAGTCTATCGTGCCTATACGACCACTGAAGAACAATTGTATACTCTATTGAATGAATTAATGATTGGTGTCTTTTTGATCGATTCAGAGTCACATCTGCGGTTATTGAATCCAAAAATGCAGGCACATTTAGGGGTACATGATTATCAGCCTAATCAACGGTATACTGAGATCATTCAAGAGCCAAAATTAATCCAATTGATTCATCAAGTTACGCCAAATGAACCATTGATCCATCAAGAAATTACTATTTCAGAGGGACAACAAACATTAGACATCAGCTTACGTTACTTCAATAGTTCTGAAGAGACTGGGCAGATTCTAGGCGTGGCTTATGATCTCACAAAAGTAAGACGATTAGAAAAACTGCAAAAAGACTTCGTAGGAAATGTTTCTCATGAACTTAAAACACCGGTTACTTCATTGATCGGATTTACTGAAACACTGCTAGATGGAGCCAAAGATGACCCAAAAATATTGAATGAGTTCCTATTGATCATGCAAAAAGATGCGATTCGTTTAGATAAGCTGATCCGAGAAATCATTCAGCTATCAAAAGATGAAGAAACAGCACACGAAACGCAAACCATCCATTTAGCAACTTACTTTGAACAAATCATTCAAAGTTACCAACCAATGATCGAAAAGAAACACTTAACCCTGGAAATGCAACAGAAAGAACAATCATTTACAACTCAAACTGAACTCTTATACCCGATCATCAAAAATCTGATCGAAAATGCAATCCAATATTCTAAAGAATCAGAGAAAATAATCATCCGTTACGAGGTTGACAACCAATTGACATTCTCCGTCCAAGACTTTGGTATTGGGATTGATCGTGAAGATCAAGAAAGGATCTTTGAGCGCTTCTATCGAGTGGATAAAGCACGTAGTCGACACTCAGGTGGTACTGGTCTAGGTCTGGCTATTGTGAAAGATTACGTCAATCTCTTGGGTGGTACGATCAAAGTGGAAAGTCATCCAGGAATGGGGTCGACTTTTACCGTCACCATCCCTCCAGCATGATCACCTTTAAATCTTCAAAAAATGAATGAACAAGTGAAATAGCGGAACAGAAAAAAATAGGCGGTTGGCATAACCGCCTATTTTTGTTTTGTCTATCTGTTAATCGTGTTTATTGTCTACTGAAAACAGCACTTTGAGCCAGAACCAAATAGACCGTTTTTTCTTTCCATCCTTCAACTGGCTGTAATTTTCGATCATTCGCGAATACTGCCGGAAAATCGAGTCCGCCGCAAAAAATAGAATCAAAAGCAACAGAATCGAAACGGGTGAAATAGCGGAGATAGAAAATAATTTATGCAGAAAGACGACTGAAAATAAGATACCTGCTGCACAAAATAAAATGATCCGCCCTCTGAATTGGTTCAATGGGTGACAAATTTTATAGAGTACGAGAAAACCAACCGCTGTCAGTAGCATCGTTGAAGCCGTGGAAACATCTGTCTTATTCAAATGCAAGATGACACCGCCTACCACTAAAGTCCCCACGACAGTCATATCTGTTAGCCCACCAGGAATGGCTTTTTCTAAGACATTCACAATAAACTTTCCTTCAATTCGATTTTTGTTTTCTTCAAGAGCAAGTAAAAACGATGGCAAACCAATCGTAAACAGACTAATCAATGTAATTTGAGAAGGCTCCAACGGATAAGTCAGTGCGAACAAGACAGAAAAGACGGAAAGTAAGAAAGAAAAAATATTTTTTACTAAAAACAAACTAGCAGATCGTTCAATATTATTAACAACTCGCCGACCTTCTGCTACGATCTCAGGCATTCTAGAAAAATCAGAATCTAATAAAGCAACTTGCGCAGCTTGGATCGTTGCTTCGTTGCCAGAAGCCATAGCGATACTACAATCAGCTTCTTTCATTGCTAAAATATCATTGACACCATCACCAGTCATCGCGACTGTATTTTTTTGTTTAAGAAGCTGAACGAACTGCATTTTTTGTTCAGGTTTTACCCGTCCAAATACGGTGTATTTTTCCACTGCTGAGAGATAATCTTCCTCAGCAAGTTGAGAAACATCAATATATTGGTCTGCATTAGCAATGCCCGCCTGTAATGCGACAGTTGAAACGGTCTGCGGATTATCCCCTGAAATCACTTTGATTGCTACCCCTTGTTCCTTAAAATAAGCAAATGTGTCAGGGGCTTCTTTTCGAATTGGGTTGGCAATCAAAAGATAAGCAAGCGGAATCACTTCTGCTTCTAAAAGTGCTTCGCTCAATATTCCTTGGTAACTACCGAAAACCAACACACGGTAGCCTTGATCAGCATATTGACTAAATTCATTTTTAACTGTTTCGAAACGTTCACGTAAAACCATTTCTGGCGCTCCTAATACATAGACCCCATCCGCAAATGTTACGCTACTGAATTTTTGTACCGACGAAAAAGGCAAGATAGATAAAGGCTCTTGATCTGTAGGCTTATTAAAGTACGTTTTGATTGCTTGCATCGTCGCATTGTCATTTGCCATAGCTTTAGCATAATCTGAAATGAGTTCTTGAATCCTAGTTGCCTGTTGCTCCGCCTGCTCATTTTTAGCAATCACTAGTTTTTGTACAGACATCTGATTTTCAGTAATGGTTCCCGTTTTATCTACACATAGTACATTAACCCTTGCTAAAGTCTCTATGCTTTTCATATCATGTAATAATACTCGTTGCTTAGCTAAACGAGCGGCACTCATTGCTAGAGCGATCGTTGTCAATAGATACAAGCCTTCTGGTATCATCCCGATTAAAGCTGCTTCCATGGCTACCACACTTTCTTTGATCGTGTTGCCATTAAAAAAGTAACTTTGTGAAAACAAGGTGATACCGATGGGAATAATAATGATCCCGATCCATTTGATTAATTTATTCAGCGAAGCAATCATTTCTGATTGTTCGCCTCCTCCCATTTTTTTTGCTTTTGCTGTTAATTGGGAGATGTAAGAGTCATAGCCAACCTTGTCTAATCGTACATAAGCCTTACCAGAAACGACAAAGCTCCCTGACATCAAATAATCATCTACTTCTTTCACGATCTCATCTGCTTCACCTGTCAAAAGTGCTTCGTTGACTTGTAATTTACCGTCTAAGACATAACCGTCTGCAGGAATCTGTTGACCCGTTTCGAGCAAGATGACATCATCTAAAACTAATTCCTCCATATCGATCTTATTGGCTACGCCGTTTCTTACGACTGTGACTTTTGCTGCATTCAGTACACTCAAATTATCTAATATCTTTTTTGAGCGAATCTCTTGATAGATAGCAATTCCCGTGTTTGCAAGAATCACTGGCAAAAAAGTCAAATTTTTATAGGAACTAACTAGACATAATAAAACTGCTAAGACGATAAAAATCAAATTAAAATAAGTAAATATATTTTGCAAAACGATTTGTTTGTTCGTTTTAAATGATGGGTCGATCGTTTCATTTGTTGCTTGAGCATGCACTCGTTCTGCAACTTGCTCATCTGTTAGCCCCTCTCGATAATCGGGAGCATATCTTGTAATATTTTTAACTGAAGTTTGATCTTTTTCAACTTCCGTTTGATGACTAAATATTCTCATTTACCGTTTACCTCGATTATTAGTATTATATTTACCTTAATACATTTGTAAAAAAAAAGCCTATGAAATGACTAATAAATATCTTTCATTACTGTCATATTCATTTGTAGGAAATAGCTAAAAAAAAAAGCATGCCCGTTAAAGGCACACTTTTAGGGGTAGCAGATTTGAGTACATGATTGCTTATTTTAAGTTTCCTTCAGCATCACGTTCTACTTTCATCGCAGTAATTGGTAAGTAACCGAGTTCTTTCACCGGTCCTTGTTGGATTTCGTCTGTCATCATATAATCTAAAAATTTTTGAACTTCTGGGGAAGGCTCACCTTTTGTATACATGTGTTCATAAGACCAAATTTTCCAACTGTTGTCAGCAACATTTTCTTCTTTTGGTTCTACACCATCAATACTTAAAGCCTGTGTTTTATCATCCAAATAAGAAAAAGCAAGGTAGCTGATTGCGCCAGGAGTTTGGCTAACAATTTGTCGAACAGTTCCTGATGAATCCTGTTCTTGTGATTGTACTGGAGTAGCACCATCTAATCCCCACTTTTCAAAAGTAGCTCGTGTACCACTACCATTTGCCCGATTGATGACATTGATTTTTTCATCTTTCCCACCTAGTTCTTGCCAATTGGTAATTTTTCCAGTGAATATATCAATTAATTCCTGTTTTGTAATATTTTTGACGTTCGTGTCTTTATTGACGATTGGCGCCATACCTACCACCGCAACTTTATGATCCTTTATTTTACTTGCATCTACGCCTTCTTTTTCCTCAGCAAAGACATCGGAGTTTCCGATTGTCACTGCCCCAGACTCGACCTGACTTAACCCAGTACCACTTCCACCACCTTGGACAGAGATTTGATAGTTGGGATTTTTTTGGACAAAACTTTCTTGTGCCGCATCGACTAGAGGTTGGAGCGCAGTAGATCCGACAGCCACGATTTTGACTTGATCGCCAGAAGTTGCAGAATTATTTTGTGCTGCGGAGCCATCCGTGCTACCAGAACCGGAACCACAGCCAGCTAACATAAGACCTAAAACACCTAAAGAAAATAATACTTTTTTCATTGATATACCCCTTTCTTATTTACAAGTAAATTGTAGCAATCCACTGTAAATCCTGCATATTGAAGGTGTAAATATCCAGTTAATTTATGTAAAGTTATCGTAAATCGAAGCCAAATAAAAAGGCTCAGTGTCAATTGATGTTGGTGAAATTCACCGACAAATTTTTTATGATGTAAAAATAGAGAGAAGAGCCCCCCTGAAATCCTTTAAAACATGATCCATCACGTAAAACTATTTTAACAAAAAAAACACAGAAAGAAGTTTTCTTCTTTCTGGCCAAATGATTCTAGACTTTCTCTTTACCAACGTCATTTGACAAAAAGCCCAAAAATAAAGGTTAATTTATATCAAAACTAACCTTTAATCCTTTTCTTTCTTCTCTATCTACGATATACTATAATTAAATAAAGGAGCTATGCGCTAACATAGCCCTTAATGTGTAGTCCGTTCAAAGCGGATGGCATTTTTTAACAAGTTTAGAGCCTGTCTACTCTGCCAAAAGTTGAGACGGCTCTATTTTTTTTGTTCTTTTTTGAACTTTAACCATGCTAAAATCGAATCACTAGCTTTCCCTATTGCAGTAATTATTACTGCTGCTGTTCCGATAATAGCAATGATTTGATCCAATGAGAACAAATCAGGCATTTCCTTTCTAAAGAGTACGTCCAACAAGCTAATAAGCCCATAGGCATCACGCCCCCTCAATTGGATTTGCCAAACCGCCACAAACTTTCTACAATCATCATTTGACAAAAAGCCCTATTCAAGTAATAGAATAGCAATTGGGATTAATGATTCTACTATGATTGAAGAAGTAGCAATATGCTATATTTAATGTCATGCAGAACAACACTTCGCAAACAAAGTTACTTTTCAAATTTAGATAAATGGGTTATAATAAAAATGAAAGGGCATGCTGTAACATGCCCAGTGTAGTCCGTTCAAAGCGGATGGCATATATACAAAGCTTTAGAGCCTGTCTACTTCGCCAAAAGTTGAGACGGCTCTATTTTTTTTGTTCTTTTTTGAACTTTAACCAAGCTAAAATCGAATCGCTAGCTTTCGCTACGGCAGTAATTACTACTGCTGCTGCTCCGATAATAGCAATGATTTGATCCAATGAGAACAAATCAGGCATTTCCTTTCTAAAGAGTACGTCCGATAAGCTAATAAGCCCATAGGCACCACGCTCCTTCAATTGGATTTGCCAAACCGCCACAAACTTTCTACAATAATATTATATCATAGAATAAAGATCTTTAGCTTGCCTAAAAAGGCTATTTGAATTTTTTAAATAGGTTGATTATTATACGAAAAGAGATATTTCCTTTGCGGAATATGTAATACATTCAGTTATTTATTCTTTTATATTTCGATTTGATTTTCTTCATTGTATTCTTCTTCAGGCAACATTGCTTCATTCATATCTTCATCCATTGATTGCGTATCTAACTTCTTACTTAGTGAATACTCCATTTCTATGTTTACTCTAGTTTGTTCTACCACTTTTTCTTTGAGTTCTTCCTTTTGTGGGAAACGAAGCTGTTTTTTCGCTATTTCTAACTTCTCTTCTATTTCTTTAAGTTGTTCTTGCTTTCCTGCCATCCTTTCAGGTATTTTTGTTCAGTGCTTTTAAAACGTCGAATCATGCCAATGCCTATTTTGGGATCAAGTAGTGTGATATAAAAAAGGTTTCCTCTTTCTGGCCAAATGATTCTAAGATTCTCTTCTTCAACATCATTTGACAAAGAGCAAAAAAAAACACTGTTCGCTACTATCATTTGCTCACATATTTGCTCACAATGTATTCGCTCACAATGTTTACTTTTTATTGAACCTATTTATTAACTTCGCCGGACAGTTTTTCTTCTATTCTTAATTTTGCTATAGAATAAAAAATGACTGCTAATAAAAACGAAAGAATCGCTAGATAAAAACTTGGTTTAATGGTCAAAAAGTACATCGAAGTTTCCCCTGTATCTTTCAATCCACTTTCACTTAAGCCATTCGGTCCAACAATGATTCGTGGCAGAATAGAAAAAAAGGAAGTAAAAACCAACATACAAGAAAAATGAATCAAATGCCAATTATAACTATTCATAAATTTATTTGTCAAAATCAAGCTCATACTCACTAAAAAATAGAATAGTGTTAAAATCGGAAAATTTTTCGATACTACAATCCCAGTACCATGAATTAGCCCCAAAATTTCTGCTCCCTGAACAACGGCATTCACCCAAGTAAACGGCAACAGCAGAATTGGAAAAAACCAAAAAAATAAATACAATTGTTCAAGTTTTATTTTCTTTTTCATCACTTTACTCCTACGCGATTTTTTCTTTCACCTACTATAAGCGTTTTCTCTAAAAAAATTAGGGGGAAAATCTTTTTTTTTAGAGATAAGGCTATGAGAGTTTATTCATTTAATCTACAAATTTCAAAAAAGTGTTTGATTATTAGCTGGTTGATTTTAGAATGAAAGTAGAAGAAATCGGATTCACCTGATTGGGGGAACACACCATGAAAAATCATGGAAAAAAATTAATTTTGCTCTTACTTTTCATTCCGTATGTGTACTTCTCTTTACTACTAGATTATCGGTATCATTCTGTTTTTGGCTTGATTTTTTTGATTTTTCTGTCTTTTTACGCTGGCTTTAGCTTCCAGAAAAAGCAACAGTTACTCTTTCTCTTCTTTATTAATATTAGTTCAACATTCATTTCTTATTTGATTTGTCACTATTACTCTGATTGGCATTTCTTTTACCAGCCATTCAAACCAACCCAACTGATTTTACTGCTTTCGGTTTTGTATTTGATCCCTCAAATTCTTGGGGCTTTTTGGGCAAGAATTTTCACTCGTTAAATCAGTGAATCGAAAAAATATGACTAGCAAAGGATCGGTAACCACCCAATTTTTATAGAAAATCAGCTATGATTTCTCATTGATCCTTGTAAAAAAGTCTGAAAAATCATAGCACCGAAAGAAGCAAAAAATAAAAATTTACGCTATTCATTAAAGTTCATGCAGATAGATTTTTTTTATAATAATTTTATCAAATAATTGTGATTGACTGTCTTGTTCACCAATAATCTCGGCAATTACTGTACGACTGTTTGGTTTTCTACGTAACTGATAATTGATCTTTCCAGTTGCGGTCAATTCGTTTAACATATCGACCACTCCTCCAAAGCCCGTCTTTTTCGTAATGAAACCTAGTGTAACCATTCGTTCATCTAAATTTTTAGCAGAAATCGTTACACCAGTAATCAAATAACGTTTCAGTGTTTGTACCAACTCATCTAGACCATCAGAAGTCGAAACGACAGCAGCTGTTTGGTCAGCGTAGTTTCCAAGTAGTTCATTACTTTCTATAGGTGCCTGTACTTCTTCATTTGCCTTCTGACGTAAATCTGCTAATTCTTGTAACAGTGTTTCATATTGCTCTTGTGTCAACATCACTCCTGCAACTTTTTCACGATTAAATATATATACACCGGTTTCAGCTTTTCTTGCCTGATCAAATACATCCATCGGTGATCGTTTTACTTCAGTGATTGAAGATGTAGGAACTTCTAATTTCTTTAAATCCAAAAGACATCCTCCTTTACTCATCTTCTTTATTATAACACACCCTTTTCATATGATAAAAATCAATTTTTCGTATCAATCCAATAATCAATATCTGATAGTAGACGATCTACCCCAAAAGAAGGTTGGTAGAAATAAGTCTTTTGATGTTTACTATTATTTAATGGAAAAAAATGGTCCGTAATAATCAATTGTGCATAACTTGGAGGGATTGATCGAGTACAAACATGTATGGAGGTCCGTTTTCGATGTCGCAAGGTCTTATCCAGAACAGAAGCTAGGCGGCGCGCTTCCTCATGATCGTAACGAAAAAAAAAGACGATTTTTACTTCTGGTGGATAGATTTCCAGGTATCCTCTTTCTTGCAAAACTTTAAGTAAAAGTAGGCCCCATTCATACGATGGATATGTAAGTGCTTGTTGTAAAGCCATCCGGTATTGATAAAGTTTTTCATTAACATTCGGCACCAAACGCAAGCTTTCCTGATACTCATGAAATTCCTCTTTGACTACTCTTTCGTGTAGTCCAATTGAGTAACGGAGCCACTCTTGATAGATAACTCGCGTAATCGTTGTTTTATTCGTACTTTCAAATTCACTAGCCAACCAAAACAACGAATCCAATTTCTCTGTTAAGGTCATTAATTTTCGGTAGATTTTCGTTTCTTCAATTTTTTTCCAGTATTTTTCGATAATGATGTTGCAACTTAAACGAACGATACAGCGGTAATTTTTTTCGCGGACAGATAAACGTTGTTCGTGTCGGAATAACAACTCTGGAAAAAGTTCAAAAAAAAGCGTGCGATGTTCGTCTAATATTTTGATTTCGGCATTTTGGGCACGTGTCTCCAACAAATGGATAAATAATTCGGAAAAAGACTGTTCTGTATCCCCAATAAAAAAGAGGGGAAAATCTTTAAGAAAACAGAAAAAAAGATAGCGTATCTTTCTTTCAGAACCATAAAGTTGTTGTTTTCGATAAGAAAAAGACAAATGATATTCCCCCAGCCATTTTCTTAGACGCTCTTGTGAGGAGCGATCATACTCTTGTTGATACTCCGTGTTCAAAATCAAATCCTTCAATAAGCAAAAGGACGAAGAGTGGATCAGAAAATCAAACAACAAATAGGGCTCACTGTAGCCTTTATTATAAATCAGCTTTACGCTTTTTTTATGTTGAATCAGTTGGATCGGAAAATCTCCTTCTTCTAATCTTTTTAAATACCGATCGATCGTTTTTACATCAACTAATAGTTTTTCTGCTAGATCCGTTTTTTTCCACGATAAATCTTTCATTTGATGGATCAATATAAATAGATTTTGTACATTTTTTGACAATAATCTTTGCCACTTCATTGGCGTTCCCTCACTTATTTTTTACTGTGTGTTTCAGGAGTACGATCAACTATAGATTAATACATCTCCCTATATATAAATTACGAAAAAAAACATTTTTTCTTCTTTGATTCAAACGAAATTCATTAAATTCTAATTTAACAGATCGAAAAAGTTAACTACTGCTATTTTTTTCTTACCGTCACACATTGAACTGTGCAAAATTTCGTACAATGGGAACAACTATGGTTACTGATTATTTCTTGAATACCTCTCTCAACCCTTCTCCTGCCATTTTTTCTTTTCATTTTGTCTACATAAATAAAAAAGACAATCTTTAACGACCTTTGCTAAAATTGATTCGCTGAAAAATAACTGCTTGCCAGTTTTCATTTGAATAAATTTGCTAGTGTTTGTCCTTAAAGATTGTCTTTTTTCTATTCTTACACTCACTCGTTAATCAAGTAACGTTAACAACTTATTTTAAAGTTAAGGCGTTGAGCGCAACGACCACTGTACTTAGTGACATCAAGACTGCTCCCACTGCTGGGCTTAAAATAAGTCCGATCGGTGCTAAGATTCCTGCTGCTAAAGGAATAGCAATAATATTATAACCAGCGCCCCACCAAAGATTTTGGATCATTTTTCTTCTCGTTTCTTTTGCTAATTCTAAGAAATGCAAGATATCTTTGGGGTCACTGTTCGTTAAGACAACATCTGCAGAATCAATCGCAATATCAGTTCCTGCTCCGATTGCCATACCTATCGTTGCCCGTGCTAAGCTTGGCGCATCATTGATGCCGTCACCAACCATGATCACTTTTTTTCCTTGATCAAGATATCTTTGAACGATCGCCTCTTTGTCATCTGGCAGTAGACCACCGTAATATTCATTGATTCCAAGATATTCCGCTACTGCTTGGGCTGCTTTGGGGTTATCCCCAGTCAACATGACTGGGATAATATTTTTTTCTTTGATCGTTTGGATAAACTCTTTTGCTTCTGGTTTAATGACATCTCCTAGAGCGATCACAGCCACTAATTTATCTAAAACTACTAAAAAGCTGACAGTGTTTCCTTGAGCTTCATAGTTTTTTAATCGTTCAGGGTCGATTTTTAGTCCTAAACGTTTTGCTTCTTTTTCATTAATAATTTTAACATCTTTGTCTTCCACAGTTGCTTCTAAACCAACACCTGCTAAATTTTTTTGTTCCTGTGCTTGATAAGGAGTAATCTTTTTTTCTTTTAAATAATTCATTATCCCAATCGCTAAAGGATGATTTGCATGTGCTTCTAAAGCACCGATATATTTCAAGATTTCTTCTTCTTGATAAGCTTCATCTAAAATCTCAATACCAGTTACAGTAAATTTTCCTTGGGTCAACGTGCCTGTTTTATCTAACATGATCACATCTAGATCATTGGCTTGTTCCATCGCATTCCGATTTTTCAAAAGCAACCCATTTTTAGCTGCGATCGAAGTCGAACGAGCAACGACTAATGGAATCGCAAGTCCCAGTGCATGCGGACAAGCAATGATGAACACGGTGACCATTCGCTCTAGTGCATCTGGTAGATTTGCTAGGAAGAGCCAAGCAATAAAGGCGATGATCCCAACTACTAAAGCCACATAAAATAACCATTTTGCTACTTTATCTGATAGAAACTCTAATTTAGATTTTTCTCCTTGGGCTTTTCGTACCATCTCCATTACTTTTGCAAGGTAACCATTTTCGCCAGTACCTGTTACAGTAATTTCAATTGTTCCGTCGCCATTAATTGATCCACCAATGACCGAATCGCCCACTTGCTTTTTAACCCCTTTGGATTCACCCGTAACAGCAGATTCATCAACAATGGTATGTCCTTTGTCGATCGTCCCATCCGTTGGCATCTTGTCTCCAGCACGAACAATTAGACGATCACCTTCATGGACTTCTTTTAAAGAGACGGTTTCTTCAGTTCCGTCTTTTTTCAATCGTTTTACCGATTCAGGTAATAATTCTGCTAATTTTTGTAAAGCATCGCTGGCATTAGAGACTGCATTCATTTCGATCCAATGTCCCAATAACATGATTACGATTAACGTTGCTAATTCCCAGAAAAAATCCATGACATGTGTATGGGGGTTGATGAGGTTGGCTATAAAAGAATACACACTATAAACATATGCGACGGTAATCCCCATAGCAATCAGTGTCATCATTGCTGGACTTTTTTGTTTCAATTCCATTTTGGCTCCGCTTAAGAATGGTTGTCCGCCATAAATAAATAAAATCGTTGCCAGAACCAACACCACCCAATTAGAGCCAGGAAACGTCACTTGAAAAGGAAAGGACATCCCCATCATCGGTGAAAAAAGAATAATCGGAATCGCTAAAATCAGAGAAAGCCAAAATTTTTGCTTAAAGTTCCCCATGTGCATAGAATGATCCATTCCACCCATATTTTCATGACCCATGTGGCTATGATTCATTCCACTCATATCTTCATGATCCATATGGCTATGATCCATTCCGCTCATGTGTCCATGGTCCATCTGTTGGTGCCGTTCCATGTGTCCATGCGTATGGTGTTGATCCATATTTTCCATTTTTCCATGTTCCTGTAAATTATTCTTGGTATTCGTTTGTTCTACAGTTATTTTTTCCTCAGGATTCTTTCCAATAGCGCCCTTTTTATTTGTTTCATTCTCAGGATCTATTCCATTATTCATCTTTTTCCTTCCTTTCCTCTGAAACGATTTATTTGATCGTTTTTCGATTTAAGCTTAAAGAATTCAATAATACACTGATTGAACTAAAGGCCATTGCGCCACCAGCAATGATTGGGTTTAAAAAACCAAAGGCAGCAAAAGGAATCCCGATCGTATTATAAATGAATGCCCAAAACAAATTTTGTTTGATTTTTTTTAATGTGGCAGCTGATAAAGAAATCATTTGATTGATAGAAGTTAAATGACTATTCATTAATGTCACATCGGCTGTTTCCATCGCAATATCGGTTCCACTTCCCATTGCAATACCAACATCTGCTAAAGCTAGCGCTGGGGCATCATTGATTCCATCACCAACCATGCCAACTTTCTTTCCAGCTTTCTGTAGTTTTTCTACATAGTTGGCTTTTTCTTCAGGTAAAACTTCTGCAAAGATATGGTCAGAATCGATTCCTACTTGTTTGCCGATTGCTTGAGCGGCTCGTTGATTATCTCCCGTAACCATAAACACATCTACACCTTTTTGTTGTAGTTGCTCGATTGCTTGTTTTGCATCTTCTTTGATTTGATCAGCAACGGCAATCATTCCAAGAACCTGTTCTTCGTTGGCTAAAAACATCACTGTTTTCCCTGCCTGTTCTAATTCTAACGCCTGTTCTTGAAATTCATCAAATGAAAGGTTCATTTCAGCTAGTCTCTTTCTAGTCCCAGCAAAATAATGAACACCGTTGATCGTTCCACTGATTCCTGCACCAGGATGAGCAACAAAATCAGTGATTGGCTGAGTTTTTGCACCGACTTTTGCACCATAAGCAACAATAGCTTTTCCTAAAGGATGTTCAGAAGCATGTTCAAGGGAATAGAAAAGGGAAATGATCTCTTTGGGACCGATGACATCTGTTACTTCTGGTCGGCCTTGTGTAATCGTTCCAGTTTTATCCAAAATAATACTATTTAAATGAGCGGCTCCTTCTAACGCTTCGCCACCTTTGATCAATATCCCATTATGAGCACCGACTCCTGTTCCTACCATGATGGCAGTTGGTGTTGCTAAACCAAGCGCACAGGGGCAAGCAATGACCAAAACGGACACACTATGAAGTAATGCTAACTGCCAATCCTTCGTGAGCCATCCTGTAACTAATAGTGTCACCAATGCTAAAAACAAAACGATCGGTACGAAAATCCCTGAAATCTTGTCAGCAATTTGTTGGATCGGTGCTTTACTTCCTTGAGCATCTTCCACCATTTGGATGATTTGTGCCAACACCGTATCTTTTCCTATCTGAGAAACTTGTATTTGGATCAATCCATTGGTATTGATCGTTCCACCAAAAACCATATCTTTTTCTTTTTTCTCAACAGGTACACTTTCTCCTGTCAACATGCTTTCATCCAATGCACTAGCGCCAGCAATGATCCGTCCATCTGTAGGTACTTGTTCACCAGGACGAATCACTAAGATGTCATCGATCATGACCTCCTCAATTGCAATCGTCTCTTCTTTGCCATCTCTTAAAACTTGTGCTGTTTTTGTCTGAAGGGACATCAACTGTTTGATGGCATCGCCTGTTTTACTTTTTGCTGTATGTTCTAAATACTTTCCAAGTAAAATCAAGGTAATGATCATACTGCTACTTTCAAAATAAAGATCATGGGAATGGCTAGGGAAAAAACCATTATAAATGCTTAATGCGAAGGCTGCAGATGTTCCAATCGCAACTAAGACATCCATATTCGGCGCCTTAGTTTTTAATGCATGATAGGCTCCTTTATAAAAGCGCCAACCTACATAAAATTGCACAGGCAAAGCAAAGAGCAACTGCACAAGAGGCAGATGGAAGAACGACACAATTGGTCCATGACTTCCAAGCATCATGGCAATCATTGCTAACATCAAGGGTAAAGTCAAGATCGCACTAAAGATAAGATCAAACTTCATTTTTCTTAAATAGGTTTGTTTCTCCTCAGCAATTTTTTGTTTATGCGCTTCGTCATATAAAATTGCCCCATAGCCGATATTTTCGACACTTTTGATCAATCTTTCTGTAGTAGTGTCGGTATATTTCACACTTGCCTTTTCAGTGGCTAAATTGACAGTAGCGGACATGACACCAGGTTGTTCATTTAGTTCTTTTTCGATTCGAGCAGAACAATTCGCACATGTCATTCCAGTAATGACAAATGTTTCCATTTTAGTATTCGTTGCCATCAAATCACCTCTGCTTGATAGCCTAATTCATTGATTGCTTGACAAATCTCTGTCGCTTGAACATTTGCTTCATCAAATTTCACAACGGCTTTTTCTTTTTTCAGCTGAACTTTTACTTTTTTGACACCACTGATTCTTCCGACCGCTTCTTCAATCCGAGCCACACAATGGTTGCAACTCATCCCTTTAACTGAAAATTCTTGTTTCATTCTTGTTTCCTCCTTATTACTGTTTCTTACATTCACATTGGCCAGGTATACAATTACATTCAATCGTTTCGACTGGCTCTTTTTTATTGAGTTGTTTCATGATCTGCTGAATATCTGCTTGGGTCAATGTCGCTTCTTCAACCAAATCAGCAATCGTCGCACCGACTCTTTTTGCACAAATATGTGAAAAGAGATTTTCAGTAGCACTTCGAACGGTTTCCATCTCGGAAACAGCTGGATGATAAATAAATTTCTTTCCCTCTTGTTCAGTCCAAAGCGCTTCTTTTTTCACCAAACGCCCTAGAAGGGTTTTAACAGTTGCTACTTTCCAATCCATCGAATCAGCTAATATCTGAGTGATTTGTTGGGCATTTGCTTGACCTAAAGTCCAGATAACTCGCATGACTTCCCATTCAGAATCACTGATTTTAATTAATACTCTCTTTTCTTCCATTGGTTTTCCACCTCCATCGATTACATTTGTAAACTTAACTTCGATAATAGATTACAACTGTAATCGTAAATTGTCAAACAATAGGCTTATTTTTTTTCAACTGGTTAATATACTTTTGTCGATCACGTTTATTATCTAAAATGAGTAACTTATTTTTTACTTGCAATGTATCAATCAGTTGGAAGATTCGAGGTTCATTCTTTCGCTTAAAACGCCAAACAAAACACAAAAAATCCAAGTATTCTTTATCCAACTTTTCAGTAAAGTCATTAGGCATGTCAGGTCTGGTCGCACGATCTCGCTTTCTTTTTAAAGTTCGTTTGATGACACGAGCCATTGCAAGATACGTTGGCACTCGTAATAAGATGATTTGATCTGCTTCTTGCAGTCTCTTCCTAGCAGTAGCAAGATAGTTTCCTTCGATGATCCAGTTCTCATGTTTAGCCATAAAGTTTTCTTGCTCTAGTTGAAACCAAACTTGTGCCTTTTCACTATAATCTGTACCATGCCATAAAAAATCTAAGGGTAAAAGAGGAATCTTTGCCGTTTCTTGAATAGTTCTTGCCAGTGTCGATTTTCCAGAGCCACTTTGTCCTAAAATTACTATCTTCATCTTATTCCTCCTCCACTCAAAACTTTTTCTTTTTTTATTTATGATAACATGAGGCACAAAAAAAAGAGAGAAACGATCGTTTCTCTCTCAACTCATTATGTTTCAATCAATGTTTCTTTTACATTTTTATTTTTATCACGACGGGCAATCGCTGGTAAGATCATTCCCAACATGATCAAAATAATTGGTGTAACGACATTTGAGATCAACTGGAACCACCAAGCTTTAGGATCAGCCGCATACTCGACTTTGGGAACCATTCCCAGAATACAAGCAAAAGCGGTAAAGGCAAAACACCAAGCACCGAAAATAAAACCAACCTTTGGATTCTTCACGAATTTATACTCAGAAGTAAATTTCTTGTAAGCTTTATTCAACATCATATACGCTAAGAATACCCATAAATAACGCATAGGCATTACTACTGAATTTAGATTAGTCAACCATTTCACTAATTCGTTCATGTCTTTGATTCCAAAAATGGGTAGTAAAATGATGATGCTAACTAAAATCCCAGTCAATAAATAGCCATTGACGAGTGTTCCTTTATTGCTTCGTTTACGTAACCATGAAGGAACAAATTCTGGATCTGCATCTGCTAATAAAATTTTCAGTGGTGCATCGATTGAGAAGGCTAATGCGGAAATTTGACCAACCATATTTGTCAAAGCATAGATGATCATCAACGAATTACCAATGCCATAATAGTTGCCTAGGATTTGGAAAGCACTGTAAGCACCATTTGCCATTAAGTCTTTCGGAATATTGTCACTCGCAAATAACATTCCCATCGCTACAGAACCTAAAACCGCACAAACACCAACCATTGCAGCCAAGAAAATCATTCCTTTTGGAAATTCTTTGGCTGGATTTCTTGTGGAATTAACATAAGGAGAGATTTTTTCTGCCCCACCTACTGCAAATACAAGCATCGAAACGGTCGTAAAATAGCTAAAGTCAAATGTCGGGATGTATGTTTTGACCTGATTCATTCCTGTAGTAGCAAATTCCATATCAGTAGTAATAAATGGAGCTGTTACTGCCATCAAAATAAATAAAAGTGACATGACAAACATCGCAGTTCCTGCTAATCCACCAATGACCTTCAATGTGGATAATCCTTTTGTAGAAAGATACAAGAAGGCTAAGAAAATTACTAAGGAAATCACTGCTACCATTTGAACAGTCATTGTGTTAACAATATTTCCATTTCCTTGAACTGCCCATCCAGCAGCAATCAAAATTGCCTGAGGTTTTTGTGCAAGATAAGGAATGTGGACGACCCAATAAGTCCATGCAGCATAGTATGCCAACCGTTTATTTGATGTCGTATTTTCGACCCAAGAGCTGACGCCACCTTTACTGTCTTTAAATGCGGAACCAAGTTGCCCTACGATCAAGGCATAAGGGATAAAATAAATAGCAAGAATCAATAGCCAAGAAGTAACAACTGAGATTCCTTGTTGCGCATAGTTGTTTACTACATTCCCCATGCCCCAAACCATGTTGAAAGCAATGAGTGCTACGGTAAACCAACGTAGTTGTTTATCATTCATCTGTTTTCTCCTTTTAAATTTTTTTAAATAAAATATTTATCTATTCACAATCATAAACAAATTCTTATCTATTTACAATAGTTCGTTATTTTATGTGTGTATATTTTTAATTTTCCCACACTGTTTTTCCATCTTTTTATCATTTAACACAAGATAACACCTTGTATAAATTAGTTAATCCCTTTCAAACTGAACGATGTAAAAGAATTTTCTAAAAATTAGATCAAATAGTTATTTTAATATGCTTACTTTCTAATCAAAAAACAACAATAGGTAGTACAATTCAAAAATCGTCGCTTTTACATAAAAAAAGAAATTCCCCTTTCATCCGAACAGTCATCAAGCTGACGAATAAAGGAAAATTTCTTTTCTATTGATCAATAACAAACAAAATACACCTATAGAACTTCATTTTAAACACGCATATAAATAGTTTGGTTAAAGATTTTCACTTATTTTCTGATAATCCTACTCCGTAGGCAAGAAAAGTTCACTTTAACGATGCTTGTGTTTAGATCAACAGTCGATCGTTAGAGTTTTAAACATCTCATAGCGTTTAAGACTGCTAGTACAGTGACACCTACATCAGCAAATACGGCATCTCCCATTGTGGCAATCCCGAATGCGCCTAAAATTAAGACAACACTTTTGATCCCGATCGCAAAGATAATATTTTGTTTAACGATTTTCAACGTTTTTCTTGATAAGCGAATAGCATCTGCGATTTTTCCAGGTTCATCATTCATGATCACTACATCAGCCGCTTCGATTGCTGCATCACTTCCAAGACCTCCCATCGCTATTCCGACATCAGCTCTAGCTAACACAGGTGCATCATTGATTCCGTCACCAACAAACGCAGTCTTTTGCGATGCGTTCGTGAGGATTTGCTCTAATTTAGCCACTTTGTCTTGCGGTAAGAGCTCGCTATAGACCGTGTCGATTCCTAATTCATTTCCAATATGTGTCGCAATTGCTTGTGCGTCCCCGGTAAGCATCACAGTTTGTTTAACTCCAAGTTTTTTTAGTTTTTGTAAAGCTGCTTTTGCATCTTCTTTGATGGAATCTGCAATCACTATGCTTCCAACATACTGTTGATCAATTGCCACATATACTAAGGTACCAACTGCTTGATTGACTGGAAAGGCTATATTGTATCGAGTGAAAAGTTTATGATTTCCTACTAAGACTACTTTCCCATCCACAACTGCCTTGATTCCTTCGCCTAAAACTTCTTCCATTTGATCCGTGGGTAATAATGCTCCTTCATAATCAGCTAAAATCGCTTGTGCAATCGGATGTGTCGAATATTGTTCTACACTTGCAACATATTGCATGAATAAAGGTTCAACCATAGTAGTTTCAATTGATTGAACAGAAAAATCACCTTTTGTCAGAGTTCCTGTTTTGTCAAAAACCATGGTGTCTGTATGAGCTAATAATTCAAGGTAATTACTACCCTTCACTAATACACCCATTTTACTAGCTCCACCAATCCCTCCAAAAAAGCTTAAAGGTACCGAAATTACTAAAGCACAAGGACACGAAATCACTAAGAACGTCAAAGCTCGGTAAATCCATTCATCAAATCCTGTATTTGATAACACAAGTGGTGGTAAAATGGCTAATAAAACAGCTAATACTACTACCACTGGCGTGTAGTAACGAGCAAATTTAGTGATGAAATTTTCTGCTGGTGCCTTTTTACTACTTGCATTTTCTACTAATTCGAGCAATTTACTAATGGTTGAGTTTTGATAATTTTTTTCTACTTCAACAACTAATGGTTGATTGATATTGATAAAACCACTTAATACTGACTCTCCTTCAAAAACTTCTTTTGGAACCGATTCTCCCGTTAATGCAGAAGTGTCAACTAATGACTGCCCACTGATGACTTTCCCATCTAATGGTACTCGTTCTCCTGGTTTGACAAAAACATGCTCCCCAATCAGTACTCTTTCTGGCTGGGTTGTCACCAATCCAGCTTCTGTTTCAACATGAGCCACTTCTGGTCGAATCTCCATCAATGCACGTATCGATTTTCTTGATTGGTTGACTGCAAAGCCTTGGAAATATTCACCTACTTGATAAAACAACATGACCGCTACTGCCTCTGGATATTCACCAATCAACATCGCACCGATCGTTGCGATTGCCATCAAAAAATTTTCATCAAACAATTGACCTCTCGTAATGTTTAATGCAGCTTGTTTAATAACATCAAAACCAATAAATAAATAGACAAGTAAAAATCCAATAAAACGAATCGGTTCAGCTGGAGCCCAAATAAACAAGCCTAATAAGCCAATAGCTGATAGGACAATACGAATCAGATCCCTTTTTTCTTCATTTAATGTCGAAGTCACTTCTTCCATCTCTTTTACCTCAACTTCTGGTTCTAATTCCTTGATCACTTTTCTAGTTTCAGTTTCGATTTCACCTATCTTATCCTGATCTGCGTCAATCGTTAATTTACCTACAGCAAAGTTAACATTTGCTTGCTTTACCCCATTGATTTCGTTGATTCTTTTTTCAATTTTCATTGCACAGTTTGCGCAATCCAATCCTTCTAATCGATAGCTTTTCATGCTCTGACCTCCTCACTTTAAACATGAACGTTTATTCATGTATAATTATATATGAGTGGTCACTCATTTGTCAAACTAATACTTCTTCTATTTTTTATCAATCAAAAAAGCATTACCTTTACAATAAAAAAAGCGACTCATAAAGTGAAAACCATATCATCCATTGTAAGAGTACAGGAGTGTCACAAATAAAAAAGAACTGAACAACGGAATCTACACTTGTCCTTACCCGAACTAATCCATACCTAATAGCTATCTTATCAGCAATAAAAAAAATAAGCATTTCTCCTATTTGATTAAAACTCCCCCACTAGCCAAACGAGTGAGGGAGTTTTTTTATTGTTGTCGTATCTCTTCATCCTAAGCGATATCTATTTTACTGGGATTATTCCACTTCTATAGTCGCTAGTAGTTGTTGGAAACTATTCGTAGTACTTGTTCCTGGTCGATTACCTACTAATTTAATTGAAATGATATCGCCAGCAACCACGCCTTTACTGTAAGTCACCCGAACAGTCTCATTCATTTTTTTGACTGATGAATAGTAAGCTTTTCCTTTATAAGTTTCCGCGATATATGCATCATTTTTATAAAGTACGATTCGATTGTCTTGCTCAAATATTTCTCGATCAATATCCATCACTACTTTATTTCCAACTACTTGAATATCTTTCACGATCTGATCATATTCAGTCGCTGCTGATTCCAATTTTTTCTCGACTACATAGGTTTCTAACAATACTTTACCTGCAGAGCTTTGACCAGGTGATCCAGGCGCTAAATAAACTTCAATTTTTTCACCTTTGTTGCCTTCAAACCCACGACGTATCTTTACTAGTTCGTCTGTTATCTCTTTGTAAGAGTAGTAAGCTTTACCATTATACGTTTCAAAATAATAGTTACCATCCAAATAAACCATCAGGCGTTGTTTGATATTAAATTGTTCTGGCGTTAAGTTTAAGTAGATATATGGTTGGTGACTTTCTACTCCAACAGATAATAAAGTATTTTGTGATATGTCATCTTCTGATTGGATATCGATATTTTTAAAAGTTGCCCAACCATTTCCCGTAGAAGAAAAACGGATAATATATGTATTGTCTTTTTCTGGTGTCGTAAAAGTAAACGAATGTCTTTCCCATTGTTCATTATTATGTGCCGATTCTTGTAAAGAAACAAATTCTTCTCCGTGATTCAATGTACCAAACTCGACTTTACTCGGAAAATTTTTGCTTCCCGCAGCGTCATAAGAAAATGTGTAGGTCGTATTGGGTTGTAATTTCACATATTGATGGATATTTTCGCCCAACATTGCTTTCACATAAGAAACCCCATTTTCAGTTACCAGTGTTGGATTGTTCGATTCTGGGTTTGACACGATCCAATGATCTAAACCAGCGCTAAAATTCCCGTTACTGATAATCGAGTCCTCAACCACTTCTTTCAAGTTATCACTGATAGTAATAGCTTCCTTGCCTATGGTTGTTGCATGTACGCCTATAGAAGTTCCTAAAGACAGACAGGCAATACTTGCGACAAATACCTTCTTCATGTTATTTTTCATTCTATTTTCCCCCACTAATTGATTTCTGCTGTTACGATTAGGTAACGAGACTCATTCTATATTATCTCTGGAGATACTCTTTTATTTGCCTTGAATTTTCATGAACATTTTATTTTAAAGATCCTTTTTTACACAAAAAAAGAAATAAATCGCCAAATTCCCATTTTTCATCTCTCTATTTAGCAATCCTGCTAATGTTTACTAATTTTTTGGAATTGTCCATAATTTTTTTTTCCAAAAAAAGAAATTATCATTGCCGATAGCAGCTATTTCATTAGTACAATCCTTATAACGAGTAAGGGGGTTCCAACCAAGATGAAAGCGATATTATCCAAAAAACATTATATCCAATTAATTATTTTAGAAACATATTTAGCAAATGGACAAGTGACCGTTCAACAACTAGAAGAAACAACCCAAGCAACCAAGCAAACGATTCTTAAACAATTGAATGAGCTGGAAAATCGTGGCTTTTTTCAAGTGGAAAAGAAAAAAGATCATTTATTGCTGAGAAAAAATAAACCAATCAGCTATAGTGAAGTATACAGTTATATTTATCAAGATTCTGTACAGATTCAATTTATTTCTCTGGTTTTTTCTTGTCCGTTTATAACAACTTCGGAAATTTTAAAAAAACTAAAAATCAGTAAATCTCAATTTCGCCGTATCAAAAAACAAGTAGCTGATTTTTTGAACTGCCATGATATTTGTCTGACTGACTCTCCTTTCTACTTTACAGGAGATTCATCTAAACTATATCAGTTTTTTTATGTCTTTTTTTCAGAAAAATATCACGCTAATACTCAATATATTCTTCCGAAAGAACAATTAATTCTTGATCAACTGTTGCAAGCATTTACCGAATTGCCCAACTTCTCTACTTCTCGAGAACAACAACGATTAAGTAGCTGGATCTGGGTGATTATTAAGCTTAGTGTCCATATCCAAAAATCAACGACTTATTATAAATCAGCGGATAAAAATGCAATATCCTCAGCAACTTTACCATTTGATGATTCACGAATCGTCATTGATTATGCACACTTCAAAGAAGTATTCAAGCTTTCATATACGGGTGTCGTCCAATCAAATCTCTTAACATTTCAGTCAATGATGAAAGAACCAAAGCTTTCACTAGAAATGCAAGGGAAAAAGCAATCCTTGATTCAGTTGACAACTGAACTCTACCAACTATTTGGAGAAAATAAAGAAATTGAGCTCCATTATTCGATCGATCAATCACTAACTTTGTCTGGAAAAATCAAATATTTGTTAAATGATCAAAAAAAACGATTTGTGATTGAATTTTTTAAGCAAAATGGGCGCTTTTCTACCCATACTGCTAACCGACTGTTACAAAAATTGATCACTTTCAGAAATGAAATAAATGATGATCCTTTATTTTATGAATGGCTCTATCTTACGATTATCTATGATAAACACTTAAAGGAACTTATTAGAAAAAATCAACAGAAGAAAAAAATTGGTCTTGCTTTTACCTACGACCAAGTACATAGTGAATTACTGATTATGCTTCTTAAAACGAAATTGAATGAGTATGCAGTTTTTGAAATCATTGATGTCCAAGATTCTGTAATGAACGATCAAAATGCAGATTCCATCGATTACTGGATTTCTAATATTCCAATAGCTCCTCAGAAAAACTGGCTACTTTTAGACAATTATCCTTCGCTAAAAGAGATTCGTACCTTAGAATTGCTTCTTCAGCAATCAACGATCCAACCATTAATCGAAGCTTTAAAAAAGCCATTACCAACTGACTAAGTTATAAAAAAACTGCAGAAAGTTAACCTCCTAAGAGGCCACTTTCTGCAGTTTTTTGTGGTTGAACCAGCTATTTCATTTTTATGGATAGATACGGTTTAACAAACGTGGGAATGGAATTGCTTCACGCACATGGTCGATACCTGCGATCCAAGTAACTGTTCGCTCTAAGCCCAATCCAAATCCAGAATGTGGCACTGAACCATATTTACGCAAATCAAGATACCAAGAATATTCATTTTCGTCTAAACCATGATTTTTGATCTGTTCTAATAAGAATTCATAATCCGTTGCTCGTTCACTACCACCAATGATCTCACCGTATCCTTCTGGTGCGATCATATCAGCACAGATCACTACATCTTCACGAGTTGGATGTGGTTTCATATAGAAAGGTTTGATTGCTTTTGGATAATTCAAGATAAATACGGGTTGTTCAAATGAATTGGCAATGAATGTCTCATGCGGAGAACCAAAATCATCGCCCCACTCAATATCATCAAACCCATTTTTCTTCAATAATTCAATCGCATCATCATAAGAGATACGTGGGAATGGTAACTTCGTATAAGTTTTCAATACTTCTTTGTCTCGTTCCAAGACATCTAATGCGTAATCACAGTGATCCAATACATTTTGTACTAAGAAAGCAACATATTGTTCTTGGACCTCTAGACTTTCTTCTTGATGTGTAAATGCCATCTCAGGTTCAATCATCCAAAATTCGATCAAATGACGACGTGTTTTTGATTTTTCTGCACGGAATGTTGGACCAAAGGAGAATACTTTACCAAAAGCCATCGCTGCAGCTTCCATATATAATTGACCACTTTGTGATAAGTACGCTTTTTGGTCAAAATAGTTCGTTTCAAATAAGTCAGTCGTTCCTTCTGGTGCAGAACCAGTTAAAATTGGAGGATCGATTTTGACAAAGTTATGGTTATTAAAGAACTCATATGTTGCACGAATAATTTCATTTCTGATTTGCATGATTGCATGTTGTCTGGAAGAACGTAACCATAAATGACGGTGATCCATCAAAAAATCAGTTCCATGTTCTTTAGGTGTGATGGGATAATCATGACTTTCACTGACAACTTCGATTGTCTTAATCCCGATTTCGTAGCCGAATTTTGAACGGCTATCTTCACGGATTTCTCCGGTCAAGATGATTGATGTTTCTTGGTGAAGATTTTTCGCTAATTGAAATACTTCTTCTGGAACTTCACTTTTCACAACTACTCCTTGAAAATAAGCCGTTCCATCTCTTAGTTGTAGAAAAGCAATTTTTCCGCTTGAACGTTTATTTGCTACCCAAGCGCCAATCTTTACTGTTTCTCCTACATGATTTTTCGAATCAATGATTTGAATTGTTTCCACTTATGACTCTCCTTCGCTCTACCTTAATTATTAGGATTATATTTGACTTTTACTCTCAATAAATTGCGCAATACGTCGGACTGCTTCTTCCAAAGTTCCAAGATCCGTTGCATAACTTAATCGCACATTTTCTGGCGCACCAAACCCTTCACCAGTTACTAAAGCAACACCCGTTTCCTCTAATAGATCTTCTACCCACTTCGTGACATTCTCATAACCGCACATAGCCAACGTTTCTTTTACATTCGGAAACAAATAAAAAGCACCTTGTGGTTTATTAAGTGTCACTCCAGGTAAGTTTGAAACAAGTGGATATAAGATATTTAGGCGTTCTTCAAATGCCAGGCGCATTTCTTCCACTGGATCTTGCTCACCAGTCAACGCTTCAATCGCAGCATATTGACTGACTGCTGTTGAATTACTTGTTGATTGAGAAGCAATTGCAATCATCCCATCGATGATTTCTTGGTTCCCCAAAGCATAGCCGATTCTCCATCCCGTCATTGCATAAGTTTTTGAGACCCCATTGATGATGATCGTTTGCTTACGAATAGCTTCAGAGATTGTTGCAATTGGAGTAAACTCATTGCCATTATAAACTAAACGTCCATAAATATCATCTGCAACTATCAAAATATCATGTTTGACAGCCCATTCTCCGATTGCTTGCAGCTCTTTTTGATCATAGATCATTCCTGTCGGATTCGAAGGAGAGTTGATGATCAATGCTTTCGTTTTAGGGGTTAGTGATGCTTCTAGCTGGGAAACAGTTATTTTAAATCCATTGTTTTCCTCGCCTTTAACAAATACCGGTCGACCTTCTGCTAATTTTACTTGCTCTCCATAACTTACCCAATAAGGTACTGGGATGATCACTTCATCTTCAGGATCTAAAATCGTCTGAAAAAGGGCATATAACGCAAATTTTGCACCATCCGTTACAATTGTTTGAGAAGGTTCATAGGTGATCCCATAATACTCCTTGATATAATCGACAATTGCTTGGCGTAGTTCAGGAATCCCTGCGCTCGGCGTATAGTAACTTGCTTTGCCGTTTCTAATTGCCTGAACCGCCACTTCTTGGATATTTTCGGGCGTTGCAAAGTCAGGTTCTCCGACCGTTAGACTTAAGATATCTTTTCCTTGTGCTTTCAAAGCTTTTGCTTTTGCTGCTGCAGCAAGCGTCACAGAAGGTTCTAATTGTTGTACTCTTTTTGACAGCTTCATCCTACTCATCCTTTACAAATTATATTCCAGTGATAGTTTTTATTTCTTTCCCTGACTCGAAAGAAAGCAAATAATAATTGAATTGATCCTTTGAATTTTTTCCAACAACTTCCCAGACAGCTTGATTATCGTACATTCCTAGTGAAGCTTTTTCGATTTGGACTTCTGGATGAGCTTGAGCAATTTTTTCTTTTGCTTCTTGTTCAGTTATCCCATCTTTTTGAGCTAATACTTTGACCTTTTCGCCCGATTTAGGAATAATGACCGCAATTTCTTGCCCTTTATCGTTTTTACCAGTCAAAGAAAAGTAAGTATGATTCCGAGTAAACCAATAAAAGTGATCTGCTTCTTCAAGTCCTGCGTATTTTTTAGCAATCTCAATTGCTTCTTGTTTGGCTTGCATCCTTGGGCGGCTCGCACGTAAATAAAAAATCGAACTAAATACGATGATCGCTAATAAAGCGATAATCAACCCTAGTAATACATGATTAATTGTTTTTTCTTTCGGAGATTCTTGCTTTTGTTTTGATTGTTTCTTCAAGGATCGTCGCTCCTTTTATATTCGCTAAGTTTTATTATAGCAGATTTTTCATGCGAAAATAGATTGTCTGAAGAAGTTTATTCTTCGTTTTTCTTTAAGAATTTTGGGATATCTTTGCAAATATCGTCCAATGTTTCTTCTTTGATCGTAATATTCTTCGGTAAGGCCTGCAAGATCCGATTACTGTATTTCGCAGACAGTAATCGACGATCCAGAATCAATAAAACGCCTCGATCTTCTTCACCGCGAATCAATCTTCCTAAGGCTTGTCTCAATTTTAAAGCAGCTTTAGGGATCGATTCTTGATAGAATGGGTTGATTCCTTCTGATTCAAGGTAGGTATTCCTTGCCTTCACCATCGGTCGTAACGGATTGTCAAAAGGTAAGCGGGTAACCACGACAATCTGTAAAGCATCCCCCGGTAAATCCACACCTTCCCAAAAACTATCAGCTCCAAATAAAACACTCATTTCAGACAGCATGAATCGTTTCAACAATTTCTGTCGGCTACCGCCGATCCCTTGGGCTAAGATTTCCCGTCCTTGCTCTAACATGGATAAATGAATCGTCTGATAAACTTTTTGTAAAATATCATGTGACGTAAACAAAACCAAGATTGGCCGCTTTTCTTGTAAGATCAATTGAGACAACGTATGAGACAAATAGTCCACGTATTGTTGCTGATCAACTTGACTAATTGACGGTGCTTCTTTGGGTACATAGATACGGGCTTGTTTTTCGTAATCATAAGGAGATGCGATCACTTTCAATGGTGTACCTTCAATTCCTAAACGTTTCGCAAGATACTGACGATTCGGTCCCACTTTAAGCGTGCCGCCAATATATAAAATATGCGTGTAGCGCGGATACCAAACTGTTCTTTTCAGTGAGGCTGCCTTGAAATCGTGAAGATGAAAAATCGTTTGTTGCGCTGTTTTGTTGGGAACAAACCAATGGATCAAATTTTCATGCCAATCTTCCAGCCACTGTTCCATCAAAGTTGCTTGCTTTTCCATTTGATCGAATAATTGATAAAGAGTGGCTAAATCAATGCGCATTTGTTTCGTCCAGCTTTCTTGAATGATTGTCAAACTTAAGCGCATTTGGTCTTGTAGTTGTTTGATTTCACGATAAAACACATGGAGATGGTCAATTGCAAGGCTCGACTCAAAGGGTAACCGCGAAAGCATTTCTTGAGTAACCATCATTTCTTCTGGATACTGACCGTTTGTTTGCTTTGCCGCAAATTGATTCAGTCCTTCTGCCAGAAAAATTTGCGCTTCGTTAAGTGCGTTTAACTCCTCTTGGTAAATCTCTAACCAACGTTGAACTTCGTGGTTTTCTGGTAAATACGCTTTGATCCGGTCAAACAAATGATCCGATTCGTTAAACTGTTGGATTTGTTTGAAAAAATACGCAATACTTAAGCGGCGATCATTGACTTTCTCTGCAATATCAGGCAAATGATGCGCCTCATCGATCAATAAATATGGACTCTCTGGTAACAATGGTCGCTTTCTTTGGGTTTCTTGGACTAAAAAAGCATGATTCACAATCAAAAAATTGCTTTGCTGGATTTTTCTCTCTAAAAAACGAACAAAATCTTGTGCATAAAACGATTGATTTTTAGCTAAAAATGAAGTCCCCCGATGGGCAATCTCACTAAAGAGAAGGTGATTCAAGTTGGTCAAATGCAATTCGTCTAAATCGCCGGTTTTTGTTTGAGTCAACCAAACAAGGATTGCCATTTGGTAAAGTAAATACTGTTTTTGTTCTTTTGGCGCTTCAAGGGTCGCTTTGAACCTTTGTAAATCGATATAATGGCGATAACTTTTAATCACTGTTGCTTGAATCGGCTGATCCAACAATTGATTTAACAATGGGATATCTTTTTCCATGATCTGTTGCTGGAGTACCAGTGAGACAGTACTGATGATCGCCGGCTTTTCAGGAGTGGCTAAATAGCTGAGTGGGAGTAGATACCCGATCGTTTTTCCCATTCCAGTAGCGGCTTCAATCATCAAATCTTTGGACTCATCTTTGGTAAAATGGTCGTATACTGCATTCATCAAGCGATTTTGTTCCTTACGATACATCAATGTTTTCCCAAATATCTTTTCTTTAGCTTGTTTCTTTCTAGGATAAACTTGCTCGTTGTAATGAATGCTGGTATAAAGATCTACTTCTTTTTTTTGCAAAGCTAACCCATCAATTATCTCTAATTCTTCGTTTAACGGCTGAGGTTGTTCTCTCATCTCTTCCATCACACTTTGAATAAATCGACTTGTATCCATTCCTGTTTGCCCACTTAATGCATAAATGGCTTCTAATGTGACTAATGGTAAACGGCGCATCCGTTCTTCAATCAATAGAAGAAGTTGGGCAGTCACTTCGGCATCACTATCAGCTTGGTGTGGATTTTCATGAATAAAGCCTAGACTCTCTGACAGATCAGCCAATCGAAAGCTTGGCTCACTTGGCAAGAAGATTTGAGCTAATTCAACAGTATCGATGCCAGGAATCTTTAATCCCGGTGTTTGGCACCTTAATAGCTCCTGATTAAGAAAGTTATAATCAAAATAAATATTATGAGCAACAAAAATCGTATCCGCCAACAGATTATAGATGGTTGCGGCCACATCTTCAAAATAAGGTGCTTGTTGGACACGACGATTGGTAATTCCTGTCAGATGTTGGATTTGTTTGGAAATCTTGCGTCCGGGATTAATATCAATCGAAAAACGAGAAGTGATTCGACCACCTTCAATCATGACACATCCAAATTGGATAATGCGATCTTCTTTTGGATTTGTCCCAGTCGTTTCAATATCGACAACTGCATAAGTTTTTGATTTCAAATTTACTTCCTCTTCTCTTGCCTTTAAATGTTCTCTTGCGATTATACTACAATCACAAGAAAATTTCTTAATCTCTCTTTCCATTTGTGAAAAAAAACCTTTATATTATTGGTTCACTTTCTAAATCATCTGATCATCTTACCTACCGGCTGATTACTCAACTACCTATTGATGCAGAATCAATTCCACTTATCTGAAGAACGTATTTAACTTCGTGATTGATCCAAAACAAAAAAGCTCGACAACTACAATGTAGTTATCGAGCTTTTATTCAAATCAATTAATTAAGCTTTAACAACGTTAGTTGCTTGAGGGCCACGTTGACCTTCTTCAACGTCAAAGTTTACTGTTTGACCTTCTTCAAGAGTTTTGAATCCGTCGCCTTGGATAGCTGAGAAATGAACGAATACATCGTTACCGTTTTCTGCTGTAATGAATCCAAAACCTTTTTCTGAGTTAAACCATTTTACTGTACCTGTTTCCATAATAAAAATCCTCCTTGTGTTTCAACACATATTTTGCAATTACTTGAATGGTGTATATCTGGAAGATGTTTATTTGAAACATGCCACAGATTACCGAACAAAAACTACACTCTTAATATATCATATCGGTTACAAAATAGCCACTATTTTCCCTTCTTTTTTTCCTTTTCATCTGGTGTTTTCTGACAAAAACGAGAAAAAGAGGGATATCTCTGTATTCCGTCCTAACAAATATGGAATCGTTTCCTTATAATTCAGACTTTCTCTAACGATTTTTTTTGATAAGATTCCCCATAAGAACGATAGTTGATAGTAAAATAACACCAGTTGAATTGATTTCTTCTACTTTTTATTTTTTAACTATAAACAAGACTGAGGAAAAAATTTCCCCAGTCGTGCTCGTTCATTTCTTTATTCAAAATGCAAAATCTCACATCGCTCTATTAGTAACGAAGGATTGCTACTAAACTTTTCTCATCTGGTGCCTCTTTTTGTTCAAGAATGACTACTTGTCCTCCGTTCATGATGACATTATCTGCCAATTCATTTAAAACTTGACGACGGTCATACTCTGTTTCTGGATCTTCTCCAAATCCATCCACTAAGTTAGACGTAGCAATAAACAAGTGAGAAATTTTCCCTTCTTTAGCAGCTGGAACGATATCCACTAGTTGATCGATAAATTTCTTATCTAACAAACGATTATACCCTTCTGCTTCTTTCGCAGCTAATTCCTCAGAGAGTTTTTTAGCTCCTGCTTCGATTTCTTTTAACGATAATTGTGCAGGTGAGGCAGAGATCGCCACATCAGAACAATAGTACGGATTTTTAGCAATTTTTTTGAACATCGTTTGGTTTTCCGGTAATGCAAACAGATAAATTGGGCGTTTTTCAGGATTGTCAAAGGTATCCTTAAGATAATCATCAACTGCTTGATAATAATTGACCCAGTCGATCTCTACTTCCTCATCTTTTGGATTGACACCATGAAACGTAGCTCCCTCACTACCATTTGAAGTATAGTTTAATCCGCCACCTGTTAACTCCGAACCTAAAGCTGTTACTACATCTTTCGGTGCATCTTCCGGTAATTTTACTTCAGTTACCTGCTTATTGTTTACTTCGTACAACTTCATTGAATCACGATTCAATCCTAGTAGATAATAGGCGTAGTTAAAGTGACTATTTTTGATAATCGCTAGAAGATATGGCAGATCACTCACATAATATTGGTCATCTACAGGAATACCTAAGCGATGGATATACGTATGTTCTGGAGATAAGATGACAGCCACGCTTGTTGTAGCGCTTCGCCAAAATGAAGCATCTTCTAACAAACTAGTGATTTTTTCTTGGAACAAGGACCAGTCATGTTCAGCATATTTTTTTTCAAACCGTTTTTTTGCTTCTTTCGCAAAATTTTTGAACTTGATTTGATCTTTTTCTACATCTTGATGTGCGACATGGGTGTTCAACATAATCGTGACGAATGGGCCTGTAGCACCTTCTGAAGTCAGCTGTGACAATAATTCTTTCGCCATTTTTGTCATAATCGTATCCCTCCTAAAAAAAGTCATTCCTTTACTATAAGTAAAGTCTACCACAACAAATTTTTTCGAGATAATAAAACGAATTTTAATAAAACGACTTATTTCTATTTTTGTTTTATTTAATTAATTTCATAATTATTTCATACTTTACTCAATCATTCCTTTCATTTCTTAAAAAGAAATTCAATTCTTTTTGCTACACTAAGAGAAAATAAATGAATGAGGTGATCACATGCACATATTCATGATCTTCAGTTTATTAACCCTAACTGCTGTTACTATTTTTGTTGCTTCTCGATTGAATGAACCAGAAGTGCAACCGGTAAAAATTCGTAGCAAAGATCAAGAGAAGTAACCACTTTTCTCCTTTTTCTATAAATATCTTTTATTATGTTTTTATCAGAAATATTGAAACTACTCTATCTCTTTGATAAAATTTTAATTTATAGGAAAACTATTAGAAAACAAGGAGAAAATAAATGCCTCAAAAAAAATTACGATTGTTCATGTTATTAACAAGTTTGATCTTGTGCCTCACTGCGATTTTACCAATCACAGCAGTTCACGCTGATGAATCATTCAAAGTCAATGCAAAAGCCGCTTTTGCTGTTGATGCAGAAAGTGGTAAGATCCTTTATGATCAAGATGGAGAAAAACCAATGGGAATTGCTTCAATCACCAAAATAATTGGTCTTTATATCGTTCTTGATCAAGTAAAAGAAGGAAAACTGACTTGGGATGAAAAAGTGCCAATTTCAGATTATGCTGAAAAATTGAGCGTTGTTCCTGACTTGTCAAACGTACCTTTGCACAAAGAGAACAGCTATACGGTCAAAGAACTTTTTGATTCAGCCTTTATTCAATCTGCTAACGCCTCAATGGTAGCTTTAGCCGAAAAAATAGCTGGCAGTGAAACAAAGTTTCTTGAATTGATGAAAAAACAATTAAAAGATTGGGGTATTAACGACGCAACGATTGTGAACGCCTCTGGATTAAATAATTCCTATCTCGGTGAGAATCGTCCTGAAGGTACCTCGGAAACAGAAGAAAACCAAATGTCAGCCAAAGATGTTGCGATTGTTGCCAGACACTTGATCTTAGATTTCCCTGAGGTATTAAAAGTGACAAATACTACTAATGAAACATTCGGCGAAGGGACTCAGTCGCCTGTCGAAATGGTGAATTGGAATTGGATGCTTTCTGGGTTTGTTAACTACAAAGAAGGCGTAGATGGTTTAAAAACTGGTACAACTGAATTTGCTGGTGCTTGTTTTGTTGGAACGATCAATAAAGATGGTAGACGAGTCATTACGGTTGTTTTAAATGCCGATGACCATGCTACAAATCCAAGTGCCCGCTTCAACGAAACCGGACGTTTAATGGATTACTGCTATGATAATTGGTCAATTAAAGAACTTGGAAAGTCCAATGCAAGTATTCCAGATTTAAAAAACTTAGCAGTGAAAGATGGCAAAGAAACTTCAGTAGCTGTTGCCTTAAAAAATCCTGTAAAAGTTTGGGTAAGAAATGGTATGGATACTGGTAAATTAAAAATTACTCCTACCCTTGATAAAAAAGTCGTAACGAATGATCAAGTAGCAGCCCCCGTCAATAAAGGTATGAAGGTAGGGACAGCAACGATTACCTTAGCCGATGATTCACTGGGCTATTTGGAAGACAATAAAGAACCAACCACAGATATTATTACTGCTAAATCAGTTGAAAAAGCAAATATCTTTGTGATTGGTTGGCGACATGTTACTGATTTTTTTAGTAATTTGTTCTAATCCAGCTAAAATACCAACAAGTAGAACGTAGAATTTTAAGTACACCTCTTAAGTCAGAATGTCATTGTCTAACTTAGGAGGTGTACTTTTATCTAACAATCCCTGCTACATGCCTCAAGTTTTCCTTTTTTTAGTTTTTAATTTTTCAGAACAGCTTTTTTCTCTAATTTTAGCTATAATAGTAAAGGTTGTGTCAATTTTATTGATTTTATCTTTCAGTCAATCGTTTTTGCGTAAATTGGTATCAACCTAAACAAAACACGTTTTATTTCGTGTTCACTAAACGAAAGGAGTTAATTCTATGAATTTGACAAGAGACCTGACTTTCTTGGTTCTCTATGTTTTAGGGTTTACCGGTATTCTTTATTGGCGCCGTCGTCAAAGTGATCCTGCTCTGTTCTTTTATTGTGGATCTTGGACATTTATGATGATGGTCACTTACTTCATTGTTTTGGAAATTTTTTATTCCACCTTTTACTTTTTGATCCCACTTGTTTTTTTCAGTATTTTTGCATTCTCCTATTTTACTGAAAAACGCAAACTATTGAACGGGGTATTGTTCAATTTCTTTTTAATTAGTTTTGGCGGCTACTTAGTCACTTTGTTGCTTGAAACACAAAATATTTTTATTGGTGGTTTATTTGCAATAATTGCTATCCCCGTTTTGTTGATCTTGTTATTTGGTGTCTACATTTTGATCGTCTTTTTATTTTGGAACGGGTTATTAGTTTTAAAAAGAGAATCTCGCTCATTAGCCAATCTCTTAACTTTATTATTAGCAATCTTTTTGACGTTATATACTATATTTCAAATCTTCTTTATCCAATATTTCCCACAATGGTTCAATGTATTATTCACGGCTGTCCCATTGATTCTGTTTTATCTTTTTGTGGTTTTCTATAACTTTATAACCGTTTCTTTTTTGTATCAGTTCAACCGTCCACGATACAACCAAAATTACATTATCGTTTTAGGGGCTGGTCTACTAAATGGCGAAACGGTATCCCCTCTTTTAGCAAAAAGAATCGACAAAGCGATCGCCTTTTATTGGGCACAAAGTAAAGCAACCTTGAACCCGCCTATTCTATTGATGTCTGGTGGTCAAGGATCAGATGAAAAAGTGCCGGAAGCAATTGCGATGAAGCAATATGCTTTAGCTAAAGGCATTCCTGAGAGAGATATCTTGGTGGAAGCCAATTCAAAGACAACTTTAGAAAATATGCGTTTTTCTAAAGAACTCATGGATCAACAAACTGGTGGGCCATATCGAGCGATTTTCACTTCTAATAATTACCACATCTTCCGTGCAGGTCTTTATGCAAAGCAAGCTGGTTTAAAAGCGGATGGAATCGGAGCGAAAACTGCCTTTTACTACTTGCCGAATGCATTTTTGCGAGAATATATCGCCATCTTGGTTCTGCACAAAAAAAGACACTTGATCGTTGGTGGCTTAATCGTGCTATTTACCGTATTATTCGCAGCTTTGAGCATCTTTATTTAAATAAGGCATTTGGGTGCCCCCCAAATGCCTTTTACTTTTTGTAATCTTTCCTTTTGCAACAACTATTTTCGTGTTTTCGTTCTCCCCTTAGATCGCTCAGACTGTTTCTGACTTCCCATCATTGGCAGGAAAAGAATTCCCTTTTTCACTACTACTTTTTGTGCTGAATAAATTCCACTATTACCAGAACACATGAAGCTCACCAGACAGATCATAAAGAAATAACTGGCTGCTTGTCCACCGAACAATTCGATTCCCATAACAAAACAAGCAATGGGTGTATTTGTTGCTCCTGAAAAGACGCCAATGAAACCCAAGGCTGCTAAAAAAGGAATGGACACATGTAAGATTGGTGCTAGAGCAGCACCTAATGTCGCTCCGATTTCAAATAAAGGAGTTACCTCTCCACCTTGATAACCAGCACCTAAAGACAAGACAGTAAATCCAAGCTTTCCAAGAAAATCATAGAAATGGGCGGTACCATTAAAGGCATCAGTTAACAGAGGCAAACTGAGCCCCAAATATCTTTGGGTTTGCAATAAGAGCGCTGCGATGACGACCACAGCTCCGCCAATAAAATTACGTAGAACTGGACTAGCCATTCTTTTGGCATACCAAGTTTTCAAAAAAACGATCGAACGACTAAATACCCAACCAATCAGACCAAAAGCAATGCCTGCAACGAATAATTTAAAGAAAAGAGATACATCCCAATTTGGAATCGTCCCCATAGGGTAATGGATATGTTTCACTCCAAAGCTTTCAGTCACAAAGTTAGCAAACAGTGCTGCAAAAAAACTTGGAAATAAGGCTTCTGTTCTAACTTTTCCAATTGCTAAAACTTCTAACCCAAATAGTGTTCCAGCCAGAGGCGTACCAAAAACGGAACTAAAACCAGCACTGATCCCGCTGATCACCAATAACTCCCGTTCCACTTTATTTAACCGAAAGAGACGGGCTAAATTTTCTGCTAAAGCGCCTCCCATTTGCACAGCTGTTCCTTCTCGTCCGACAGAACCACCAAATAAATGGGTGGTAATCGTTCCAAATAACGTTAAAGGAATCAGGCGTAAAGGAATTTTTTCTTCCCCACCATTTCCTTGATCAATCACTAAGTTATTTCCTCTACCAGAATTTCCTCCGTACTTACTATATAAAAAAGCAAAAATTCCACCACTTACTGGTAAAAGAAACAACAACCAGGGTGAAGCAAGGCGTATATTAGTAACCCATGTTAAACTATTGAGAAAAAAGGCTGATAAACTTCCCATAAAAATTCCCAATAGCAATGTGATCAATAACCATTTGATCATGTATACGACAACCCTAATTGGATCAGGTAATCGATTTTCCATCTCTTTTCCTCCTCAAAAAAAACGCCTACTAAAAAAAGGGGTATCCCGATTCTTAGTAGGCGTCATTAGTTATCTTAAGATTAACGTTTAAAGGCGAACACCATCACCTATTCACTTCATCAATTAAAATAGCATATATTTATGAAAAATACAATGAAATTATCCTTCTTTTTTTACAATCTCAGTAAATTCATAAAAAGGAGTCAATTGGACTAAATTGTGGTTACAATGCTCACTATCATGGCAAATATAGTTTCCTTTTTTCGTATAGGTGCCATCTGAATTCGATTTTGTTGTTGCTAAAAAGAGTGACACACTCGAAGTTTTTTTACAAATCGTACAAATCCCTTTCGTGATGGTCGGGGATAAAGTCCCGCGAATACCGTTTAACTTCCCTGATTCATCATAATAAACAAGAAATTTTTTCTGGGTACCAGGATCATTCCATCCAATATAGGTGTGTTCTCTTAAATCCAAATGATTCCAATCAGGTTGTTTTAGCTTTTTCACTTTTCGGAATAATTTTTCGATTTGAGCTTTCGAAGGTTGCTCAAAAGGTTGAACTGATTCTTTTAATTCTTCTAATAAGCGTTCAGCAGTTTCTTTGGTCAAAGAAGTATCTAAGATGTTTTCTAAGAAAAGGTTCATCCTTTGTGAGGGTTCTACTAGTTCCTCTATTCTCTCCACAGCTAATGCTTGGACCGTTTCGATCGTTTTAGAATCGTTTACTGAATGATAGACTGATATTAATTGTTCGACTTCTCTTTTAATAAAATAATATTGATAAGGTTTAATTGTTTTTTCCATGACTTTGAGTCCTTTCTTCTTTCAAGTGAATGTACTTTGAAGAAAAGAACTTCAACAAAGTACGTTAGTTAAAGCTTTTCCACTCTTTTAAATAAGATCCATATGGCATCTTATCATCACCCCCTTTAAGTTTGTTTCAACAACTTGTACTTGATACAAAGTAAACCGTAAAAATCATGGTTCGTCAATAAAAAAAAACCTGAGAAATTTTATGAAATTTCTCAGGAAGAATTCTTAATCACATCGTATTAAATCGATTGTTCTTTGCCGAAATATCTTTGCCATTTTTGTTTCATCGAAGCAGTCATCGGCTGTGCTGCTTCTTTCACAGCACAATATTTGTCGACAAACGTCACAATATAGCTTTCTTTATACTTAGGCGGTGCGATCGTAGCGCCCCACATATGTTTTAAGATGATATCACGCTCTAAATCGGATAGGTCAGTAATTTTTTCTGCATTTTTCACTGCGATCCTTGGATGGATATAAGCATGCGTTCCTTCATCAAATTTTGTTGTACGCCAATCATAGTAGAAAAGATCATGCAAAAGACCTGCACGTGCGGTCGCTTTTGCATTACCGCCCCATTTTTTGGCTAATTTATAACTATAGTAAGAAACACTAAGAGAATGCTCTAATCGAGTGGAGTGGACATGTTGTGTATAATTGGCTAATTTCTTCACTGCATCTGTTGCTAATAGATCTTCTACATAAGACATATATTCTTCGTCTTCACGCCATTTTTCTGTCATAATTATTGATCTGCCACCTTTTTTGAATTTCATTTTCCTTTGAAATTGATCCTAGTATACCATTAGTGTTCGGAATATTCTAGTGAGGTTCCATCAAAATGTAGAAAGCTTAATAGTTCCTTAATCATAAAGAGAAATGGTAAAGTACGATGCCTGCTGCCACTCCTACATTTAATGATTCAGCATTTCCGCGAATCGGAATATAGATATTTTTATCCGTCAAGGAAAGAATTTCGGGCCGCACGCCTTGCCCTTCATTCCCCATGACAATTGCATACTTCTCAGGAACAGTTACCTGTTCTAATGAACGAGCATCCTCGTTCAATTCCGTTCCATAGATATTAAAATTGTGTTCCTTTAAAAGCGGGATCATTTGCTCAAGGTCTGTTTGAAGTATTGGTAGATGGTAATTGCTCCCCTGCATACTTCTTAACACTTTTGTACTATAAATGTCAGCTGATCCTTTTCCTAAAACGACACCAGATAGTCCAAAAGCATCTGCCGTACGAATCATTGTTCCAACATTCCCAGGATCTTGGACATTATCTAACAATAACCATCCTCCAGTTAATTCGGGCATGTTTACTTTTTCGTAGAGCATAACGGCTAAGATACCTTGGGGTGTTGGCAAATCTGATACCACAGCCATGACTTCATTCGTTACCAAGGTACAAGGGATATCTAAATGGTTTTTAAGCCACTCCTCCCACTCTTCTAACCCTTTTTCTGTGATTAAGATTTCTTTTACTTTGGCATGAGAAGCAACTGCCTCTTCAACCAAATGGAATCCTTCGAGTAGATACTCGCCTGTTTCTTCCCGGTATTTTTTCTTATGTAGTTTTTTCAATTCTTTGATTCTTGGATTTTTTGCTGATTGGATTTCTTTCACATTTTTCACCTCACTTAATTATAGCATGAATTCGAACCTTGAACTTGTTACAACATCAAAAAATCGGTATCATTAATTTAAAAAGCAAGGAAAGAAAGGTGGATATGATGAAAAAAATCAAGATGAACGTTCAAGGACGTGTCCAAGGTGTTGGCTTTCGTTATATGACAAAAATCGTTGCTGATCAATTAGGGATCACAGGCACAGTTAAAAACGAAGAAGATGGTTCGGTGACAATCGAAGCATGTGGCGATGAGGAAACGATCAAAAGATTCATTGAAGAAGTAAAGGATTCTCCAAGTCCTAGTGGTCGCGTACAATACGTTGACTTGCAAGATAATCCGATGATGGAAGAACGAAAAAAATTTGATGTGATCGGCTAATTTACTGATTCTGAATGGACGAAACACGCAAAAGGTAGTTCTATTTACACTATGAGAAGGCTCACATGACTTTAAGAAAGTTTGACGATAAAGGACTTTTTTTAAAGAAACAACGTGCCTTCTCTCTTCTAATCGTCCCTCACTCGTTTGATCGTTTTTGCTTCTGTTTAACCGATGGCTTTTCTCCCTTTCCTTTTTGTGGTTTGACAAATAACTTTTTTATTTTTTTAAGACCATATAGGTAGGAATCTATGAATTTTCTATAAAGTAGATTGAATTGTGTGTGCTTTTTTAGTATAGTTAATTTTGTGTAAAAATTATAAAAGAGGAAGTATTTTATGAATAAATGGAAAAATTGGGTATTGGGTTCTGGCCTTGTCACAGTCATGCTTTTCTTATCTGGTTGTGTTCGTCTGGATTCAAATGGTAACCCTGACACATCAGGTATCGTGTACCGAGTATTAGTCCATCCAATGGGACAAGCGATTACATATTTAGTGGAGAACTTCAACTGGTCCTATGGTTGGGCTGTTATTTTAATGACAGTCATCGTTCGTATCATCATTTTGCCATTAGGTATTAGTCAATCGAAAAAGACAATGATCCAATCTGAAAAAATGCAAGCATTGAAGCCGCAAGTCGAAGCCGCTCAACAAAAACTAAAAACGGCGACTACTCGTGAAGAACAAATGGCTGCACAAGCTGAAATGCAACAAGTTTATCGTGAAAATGGGTTAAGTATGACTGGCGGGATCGGCTGCTTGCCTCTCTTGATCCAAATGCCGATCTTTTCAGCCCTTTATTTCACAGCTCGTTATACAGAAGGCATTCGTGAATCCTCTTTCTATGGGATCGACTTAGGACACCCTAGTTTTGTATTAGTTGCGATTGCTGGTGCTGCTTATTTACTTCAAGGATATATTTCAACAATCGGTATCCCTGAAGAACAAAAGAAAACAATGCGTACGATGCTTATCGTTTCGCCTGCGATGATCGTCTTCATGTCGATCAGTGCGCCAGCTGGAGTCACACTTTATTGGGTAGTTGGTGGTATCTTTAGTTGTTTGCAAACCTTCATTACAAATGTCATCATGAAGCCTAAATTAAAAGCTCAAGTGGCAGAAGAGTTAAAACAAAATCCACCGAAGCAAGTCGTAACACCTCGTAAAGACGTGACACCTGCGGATAGCGAACAACCAGTAAAGAAACAAGTCAAAGCACCTAAAAACCAAACAGGTCGTAACGCTGGAAAACAACAAAAACGGAAATAACTAAGCATTTCGTTTATTTCTAAAAATAGCTAAAATAAAAAAGGAAGAGAGAACGCCTCTCCTCCTTTTTTATTTTGTCCTCTGATCATTGATTATTCTTCGCTATATTGCCGAATCAATGGTTCGGATTGAATGAAAATCAGTGTAAACATTTTTCTTTTCACTAGCAGCAACCACTTTCAAGGTCTTTGACCTGTTGTTTGTCATCATTAGATTTTCTTTTTGATCTTCAATAAATCAACTAGTGGATTGACTTTCGTTATCGTTGTGATTGCGAGATAGATTGGACAAGCAATGACGAATTGGATCAGATTGGTTCGGATATTACTCGTTAAATGACCTGTTAAAAACCTGGTGATCAAACACATGATCAATCCAGCAATTATAAACATCCCGATTTTTCTGAAAGAAAAGGTAAACGTCGTCTGTTTTAGAAAAGCTCTTGTTCTTACAACTGTAACGAAACTTTCGGCGAGAATAGTTGAAAATACGACGCCCAAAAAGCCAATAGACGGCAATAGTATGAGATTTGCCACAAGATTGATGATAGCTCCAATGATTACTGAACGATTATACTCTTTAACCTGACCGATTGGCATTAGATATTGTCTAGAAATCGCCATGCCTAAAGGAACGATCACAATCAAAACCGTAAAATAAGGAATAATTTGAGTAATGTAGCTAAATTTTTCGCCAAAAAACCAAGGAACGAGCTTGTCATAAACTGTCAACATCCCAAACATGATTGGAATCGAAAAAAACAATTGTAAATGAATCGTTTTTTCCATCGTGCGAACGATTTTCTCCATATTTTTTTTTGCAAAAAAACTTGTCATATGGGGAAGTAAGACGATGTCTAAGGTAGTTATGATCGTGATGAATACGGTATTCAATTGCAGAGAATTGGTAAAATAGCCCACTGCAACACTTCCTAATGTGAAACCTAAAAGGGTCTTATTCAAATTGGTATACAACATGATCGCAATTTGAGGAATAAAATAATCAAAAGAGCCCTTTAAATGACTAAGACTTTTCTTTAAATCAACTTTCGTCAAATGAATGTATTTAGGAATAAAGAACCAGACACTCACTTGTGAACAAACTAAACCTAGTCCTTGAATCAAGGTATATTTTAACGTGTCGTCTTCGTTTTTAATCAAGAAAAGAATGAGAAAAAACGTGACTAGTTGGACTACTAAATTAGCTATACTAGTTTTCTTAAAATCTTCAATTCCCATAAAAAACCAAGATACGTCAAATAATACGGCAAAAATCGCCAAGGATTGGACAAACAAATACGAACGATTATTTAATAAAGAGGCAACAATAAAGTAAGCGACTATGACAATTAAGCTCGCTAATGCCTTAAAAAGCAGAATTTCCCAAAAAACTTCTGATAACGCTTCTTTCTTACGGTTGTAAGTCAAAGTTATTTCCCGGTTCCCGTACATCGTTACCCCTAGCCCCGCAAACAAAACAAAATATTGGACAATTGAAAACGTATAATTATAAAGACCGATCCCACTTGGCCCTAAAGCATTAGAAACGATTGGAATGGTAATAATCGGAAGAATGATTTTCGTCAGTTGAAACAAGCTCTGATAAAAAAAATTTTTGGCTATATTTTTCATTTATTCATCCCGTCTAAAAATATCTCTCGTATAGACTTTTTCGATCACATCTTTTAATTGATGGTCCATCCGATTTGAGACGATCACATCCGATAGTTGTTTGAATCGCGCAAGATCCGAAACGACAGGCGCATGATGAAATTCTTCAACAGGTAACGTTGGCTCATAGACAACCACCGAAACTCCTTGTTCCTGGATTCGTTTCATGACTCCTTGAATCGATGAATAACGGAAATTGTCTGAATCGGCTTTCATCGTTAACCGATAGATTCCCACAGTCTTAGGCTTTTGGGCTAAAATTTGTTCTGCAATAAAATCTTTTCTGGTTGTATTTGCTTCAACGATCGCTTGGATAAGATTGTTAGGCACATCGGTATAATTTGCTTTCAACTGTTTCGTATCTTTTGGCAAACAATACCCTCCATAACCAAATGAAGGATTATTGTAATGAGAGCCGATACGTGGGTCCAGTCCGACGCCTTCAATGATTTGTTTCGTATTTAAGCCTCGTATCTCCGCATAACTATCCAATTCATTGAAGTAAGCCACACGCAACGCCAGATACGTATTTGAGAATAACTTGATTGCTTCCGCTTCTGTTGAATGAGTCAATAAAACTGGGACATTATCTGCTTGCGTATTCTTTTTGAACATATTCGCAATCTCTGTCCCTCTATCTGAACATTCTCCTACAACAATGCGGGAAGGATAAAGATTATCGTACAATGCTTTACCTTCACGTAAAAATTCTGGTGAAAAAACAATATTTTCTGTTTGATATTTTTTCTTTAATTCGGCCGTATACCCTACTGGTACCGTGGACTTAATGATAAATTTTGCTTCTGGACGAATGGCGAGAGCTTGTTCAATGATGCTCTCAATCGATGAGGTATTAAAATAATTTTTCTTTTCATCGTAATCAGTGGGTGTGGCAATAATCAAATAATCACCAAAAAGAACCGCTTCTCGGAAATCCTTAATAAATTCGATTGCTAGGTCTTCTCTTTGAAGAAAATTATGTACTTCACGGTCTTCAATTGGTGACTCCTTCTTTTGTAGTCGTTCGATCTTTTCTGCTACGATGTCATAAGCTTTGACATTCTCATGCTGGCTAAGTAATAACGCATTGGCTAGCCCTACATAGCCTAGGCCGAAAATTGATACGTTCAATTGGTTTCACCTCTATAATTAGTTTTATTAACATAAAAAACACAAACTGGAACGTTATTGGTAGTTCTTCGTTTCATTCGCTTTATCATTCTTCTAAAAAAACAAAGCCATTTACTTTTCCTTTGAACCCAGGCTCATTTCGTCAGTCACTCTTACAAATAATCAAAACATTCTTGAGGTTAAGAGCTTTTCACCTCATTTTCCCTGTTTAAGTGCTTTTTTTATTTTGTGAAATTCCTTTAGTTATAAAGTTTCATAAAGTTCTGCTACTTGATTGATGATTACATTTTCGCTGAATTGTTGGATATGAGCAGCAGCGTTCTCGGAATATTTTGTAACAGGTAACGTTCCAGAAAAAAAATCTTGAAGAATATTCACTAGTTCTTCTGACTCTTTGACATCAAACAATTTTCCTGTGTTCTCATCATAGATCAGATCTTTATTGCCTCGTATATTTGAAGCAACTACCGGTAAACCAACGCTCATAGCCTCCATGATCGATACGGGCAATCCTTCTCTTAAAGAAGGAAAGAGAAATAGATCACTCATTTTCATGATCTCAATAATATCCTTACGATATCCGAGTAAACTGACTTTCTTTTCCAAACCTAAAAATTTAATTTTTTGTTCCAGCGTTTGTTTCAAAGGTCCCGTTCCACAAATAAAATAGTGGAAATCTTGGTCTTTAAATGAAGCGAGTGCATGAATCACCAGTTCGTGGTTTTTGTTTTTATTCAATTCACCGACTGAAAGGAGTACTTTGGTTGTTGGCTGAGCTAGTGAAAGTACCTTACTTTTTAGCCGTTTATCAACCAAGGTTTTCTCGAACTTTTCGACTTGGATTCCAACCCCCTGAATCAAATGAGTTTGTGTTGCTTTAAATTTTTGTGAAGCAAGCAAATAATCTTCCTGATTAATGGTAATAAGCTTACTTGTATAACGAGATAAGTATTTTTCAACTGGGTAATAGACGAACCAATTAAGCATTGGGGCTCCTTGATAAAAGTGAAACCCGTGTGCCGTATAGTAGATAGGAATATTGATCCGCTTACAAGCAAGTCTTGTCACCATCGAAGCAACTGGCGTATGCGTATGTACGATATCGATATTCTCTTCTTTGATCAGCTGTTTGATTTTCTTATAGGCTAAAAGATTGCTTTTAGCTAATGGATTCCTATTGAATGGTATTTGAAACACTGGTATTTTTTTATCAGAAAAATAAGATGCCAACGGTTGTTCAAGCGCACATGCCACACTCACTTCATGTCCATTTTTGATTAGTTGATCAATATGCGGGATTAAAAAAGCATTGAGTGTATTGGAGATCGTCGTCACATATAAAATTTTCAGTATGGTTCATTCCCTTCAAATTTTTCACTTGTTGGTCCAAAATTTGAGCTAATCCCTTCTTGTTTGAACACTTTAAGGACTGTTTGTAACAAGATCCAAACATCTTTGCCAAACGAATAACTTTCAACGTACAAACAATCATACGTAAACTTTTCTTCCCAACTGATCGCATTTCTACCACTGACTTGGGCCAATCCGGTCAAACCTGGGCGAATGTTGTGGCGTTTTCGTTGCTCTTCATTATAAAGTGTCAAATATTCTACCAATAATGGACGAGGACCAACAAAAGACATTTCGCCTTTAAAGATATTCCAAAGCTCTGGCAGCTCGTCAAGGCTAGTCGCTCTAAGTAGTTTGCCGAATTTTGTTAGACGAACTTCATCTGGAAGATACGCGCCATGTTGATCTTTCTCGTCTGTCATCGTGCGAAACTTGTACATAAAAAATAATTGTTCATTCTTCCCTGGTCTTGTTTGCTTAAAAATAATCGGTGAACCTAATTTTAATCGCACACACCCTGCAAGTATGAGCATCAGTGGTGCAAGCAAAAGCAATAAAAGACCTGAGAAAAAAAGATCGAACGCACGCTTTCCAAAAAGTCGATAAAAGGTTGGTTTACTCATAACGCATCACTCGCTTGATCGTTGCAACGACTCTATTTAACTCTTCATCCGTCATTTTAGTATCTGAGGGAAGACAAACTCCAGAAGAAAAAAGCGATTCTGCAACTTCGCCGCCAATAAAATCAAAAGAGTCAAAAACAGGCTGTAAGTGCATCGGTTTCCAGACAGGACGTGCTTCGATCTGTTCTTTTTCCAATTCTTCAATCAAATAAGATGGATCTATTCCTTCTAAACGAATGACACTCAACCAATAGTTAGGTTCGTTCCAAGAGTTTTCCGGCATAAATTGTATATTAGGAAACTCGGACAATTCTTCTTGATAAAATTGATAGATGGCACGCTTCTTTTGGATTCTTTCATTTAATACTTTTAATTGACCACGTCCGATTCCTGCTAATATATTGCTCATACGATAGTTGTAACCGATTTCTAAATGTTGATAATAACGTTCATTTTCACGAGATTGAGTGGCCCAAAATTTGACTTTTCCGATTTTTGATTGATCGTCAGAGATTAATGCTCCCCCACCTGAAGTTGTGATGATTTTATTTCCATTGAAGGAATAAATCCCATAGTCTCCAAACGTTCCTGTATATTTACCTTGGTAAGTCGTTCCTAATGATTCGGCAGCATCTTCAATCAACGTCACTTGATATTCTTGACAGATCTGCATGATTTCAGCTAAGTTTGCAGCTAATCCATATAAGTGAACGACGATCACCGCTTTCGCTTTTGGATATTTTTCTAAAGCTGCGCGTAAATGAACAGGACTCATATTCCAAGTTTCGGCATCACTATCCACAAAGATTGGGACGGCTCCTTGATAAAGAATCGGGTTGACCGTAGCTGCAAAAGTCAAGGATTGACAAATCACTTGATCTCCTTTCGTGACACCTGCTGCCTTTAATGCTAAATGAATCGCTGCCGTACCTGAAGAAAGCGCAGCAACATGCTTGGCTCCCACATGATCTGCCAGTTCTTGCTCAAAACCATCGACATTGGCACCTAAAGGGGCAATCCAGTTCGTATCAAAGGCTTCTTTGACAAACGCTTGTTCATAGCCTGCTTCACTCATATGGGGCGAAGCTAATAATATTCGCTTTTTTCTCACATCAACTCCACCTTTCAATTATCTTTGCTGGTACCCCCACCCATTTTGAATGATGAGGGATATCTCTGATGACAACACTGCCAGCCCCAATAATGTTACCATCACCAATCGAACGTTCTTGAATAATCTTTGTACCGACACCCAGTTCATTTTTATCTCCTAAAGTGACTGCTCCCGAAATATTGACATTAGGAAAAATGGCATTGTAACTACCTATAATGGAGTCATGACCGATTGTTGAACCAATATTGATCATATTGAAGTCACCGATTGAAATATCTGCAGTATAGGTCGTGTAAGGCATCAATATGTTCCCAATGCCCAGTTGAACATTTAAGCCAATCAATGCGCTAGGGGCAAACAAATTTGGAAAAAGCAAGTGAGGGTTTTGTCGTAACTGTTCATAGATGTTTTCTTTGACCGTCGGAGCCGCAATCCCAAGAAAAACTGCCATTGGTGTTTTGACTTGAAGCAAGTCAGCAATTTTGCCAATCACAGGTTTTCCTAGAACATCGCTTTGCTCACTTTTACGATCATCGACAAAACCGACCCACTGATACTCATTTTGTTGTTGGAGCAAAAAAGCAATTTCTTTACCAAACCCACCTGCTCCTACTATTATTGCATCCACTCGCTTTCTCCTCTCGTTTCTTTTTTTGATGGTCAAACGTTTTTTTACATGCGATTTGAATAACGTATCCCTATGCAATTTTTGATCGCAGGAATCGTATAATCCAGCACATAAAGCAATGATTTTACTACTTTACTAATAGTACGTTCAGCTTAAAACAGCTAGTTTCTATTGATTAGAAGCATTGGCAAAACGAATCACTTCTCTTGCTAATTGTTTCTCATCTTTTGGCAAATGACGGATAAAATCCATCACTTTTTGATTTGAATAACCTTTGATGTTTCCAACAAAAATTTTTTCATAGACAGCTTCATCGTTTCTCTCTTTATCCAACAGTAGTTCTTCATATAGTTTTTCCCCAGGACGGATACCCGTTTCAAGAATCTCAATTTCGTCTTCACGATAGCCACTCAGGCGAATCATATTTTTGGCAAGGTTGACGATTTTGACTGGTTCACCCATATCTAAAATAAAAATCTCTCCACCTTTAGCCAAGACTCCTGATTGAATGACCAATCGACTTGCTTCAGGAATTGTCATAAAGTAACGTGTCATCCGAAAATCAGTAATCGTGACTGGTCCACCTTGCGCAATTTGTTCACGAAAGACAGGAATCACACTTCCTCGTGAACCTAATACATTTCCAAAGCGAACAGCGGAAAATGTTGTTCCATTTTTTTCGTTCAATCCTGTTACAATCATTTCTGCAATCCGCTTTGTCGCTCCCATCACATTAGGTGGATGATTCGCTTTATCTGTTGAGACCATCACAAAATTTTTGACTTTCGCTTGTTTGGCTGCTTCCGCAACATTTTTTGTTCCAAGAATATTATTTTTTACTGCTTCTTTGGGATTTACTTCCATGAGAGGAACATGCTTATGTGCTGCAGCATGATAAACGATATCTGGGCGATAGTTTTGCATGATCTCATTGATTTTGTCACGATCTTGAATATCTGCAATGAGCGGGACGATTTTTGTCTGCTGATTTTGCTGATTCATGCGGAGTTCCCGATCGATCAAATAAATCGAATTTTCCCCATGTCCTACTAGTAATAATTGTGCTGGGGAAAACTGGATAATCTGCCGACAAATCTCTGAGCCGATCGAGCCACCCGCACCAGTCACAAGAATGGTTTTCCCTGTCAAATGACCTTTGATCGATTCAATGTCCAATTCAACTTCATCTCTTTCTAGTAAATCAACTACGTCAATTTTTTTTAATTTTGTGACACTAACTTTTCCAGAAGCGATTTCTTCCATTGAAGGCATCGTGTTTACTTTGACATGCAAGGATTCTACCATTTGAAAGATATTCCTGATTTTTGTTTTGGATAAGGAAGGAATGGCGATGGTAACGATTTGTACATCATGTTTCTTGATTAGTGCAGGGAGGTCTTTGATCATACCGATCACTTTTTTTCCTGAAAGATATGTATTTTGCTTATTAGGATCATCATCAACAAAACCAATGACATAGGTGTCACTTGCTGTTTTTGATCCAAGTAAGATATTTGCCAAAATTCTACCGCCTTCACCAGCGCCTACGATGATCGTCTTCTTGGCAGTGGCTCTAGGTTGTAGCTTTGTCTGCTTTTTCTCAATGTAAAGACGCCACTCCAGACGGCTTCCCATGATTAAAAGCAAAGACAAAATATAGGTAAAGATCGTTAGACGTAACATATACTGATGATTGATAAAAAACAAGACAAAAAGATTTGAAATCATAGTGATCGACAAAGAAACAAAAATCGCCCTGATTTCTTCTAAATTCATATAGCGATTGATTCTTGTAAAGACTTTAAATAAACTCCCATAAAACAAATAGAAACCTATTGAAACGCCTGTAGAGATGAACATAAAATCCGTTGATACTTCTGCGAATGGCTTCATGAATCTAATTGTAGCAATGTTTGCCAAAAACAACAATAAGCTATCAACTCCTATCAAAATAGCAATCTTTCTTTTTCTTGTGACTTCAAACACCTTTACTCCCCCTAAAATAACCCAAACTTCTTCTTTTTTATCGCTTGATAAGTTGGATAATGAATCTGCTCCCCATTGATTAAATCTTTGGCGACTTGTTTCATTTGCTCAACTTTTTCGTTATTGAAGTCTTTAGCGATTTGTTCATAACATTCTTTTAAACAAAAAGAACGTCGCTCAACACCGTGAGCATCCGAAGCAATCATTTGTACAAGATTGTACTTGACCATTTTTTTTGCTGTTTTTTGGATTTCTTTGCCAAAGCGCCCCAGATAACTTGGCGCTGTCAGCTGTGTCAAACACCCCATTTCTAGATAAGGCAACAAACGATTCGGATCTTTTGCAAAATAAGTATTACGCTCAGGATGCACGATTACTGGTATTTTTCCTAGTTTCAACAGTTCAAAAAAAAGGTTCTTTGCATATAACGGTACTTCTAATGTAGGAAATTCAATCAACAGATAAGTATCATTTAAATCTGTAAAAAGAAGTTCATCTAGGTGAAGCGCTTCAAGCAATTCTCCAGTAATACGAACTTCTTGACCTTCTAATAACACCAACGGTAAATTTCTTTTATCCAGCTCTTTTTGTAAAGTGGCGACTAGGGGAATGACTTTTTTCTTTTGATTACAATACTTGCCATTGTTATGGTGCGGTGTACATAAAATATGAGTAATCCCTTGTTCAACCGCTTTTTCAGCCATTGCCAGGCTTTCTTCCAGGTTTTGCGCACCATCGTCAACTGCTGGTAATAGATGACAATGTAAATCGATCATTCCCTTTACCTCCTCTTTATCATTCATAATAATAACTTGTATCTTTGCTTTGTTCGACTCCGTTATAAACAATTCCCAGTACCTTTGCCTGAGCCATCTCTAATAATTTTTTGGCTTTCACAACTGCTTCTTTTCGTGAAGTCTTTTCACGTACTACCAGAAGCGTACCATCTGCCTTTGATGACAAGATTTGAGCATCTGTCACAGTTACAATCGGAGGCAAATCAAACATCACGATATCATAGAGCTGACTTGCTTCTACCATTAGTTGATCCATTCTTTTCGAGCTTAACAGCTCTGATGGATTAGGAGGAATCGGTCCACTTGGTAATACCGATAATTCCTTGATTGCCGTTTTTTGGATCCCTTTACTGATCGTTTCAGTTGAGCTGAGTAGATTACTTAACCCATAGTGATTATTTATTTGAAATGCTTTGTAAATAACTGGTTTTCGCATGTCAGCATCAACTAATAACACTTTCTGACCAGCTTTTGCAAAGACAACAGCCAGATTTGCAGCCGTGGTCGATTTCCCTTCACCTGGTCCAGATGACGTGACCACGATCGTTTTGACTTGTTGATCATTGATTGAAACAAATTGGATATTGGTTCGAATCGTTCGGTAGTGCTCAGCCGCTGCTGATGAAGGATTAGTTAAAGTAATCAAACGAATCGGTTGAAGTAGTGTTTCTTTTTGTTTTATGACGCGTCGCATGTTTTCCCTCCTACACTCTCGAACGAGCTCTACGAGAAGCTCTCGCTTGTTCACCAGTTTCATCGTTTATTGTCACCGGTGCGTTGTTGTTTTTGTCATTTCTATTGAAATCTTTGGCAGTCATTTCTGGTACCGTCCCTAAAATTGGAAACCCTATGACCTCCGAAAGATATTTTTCATCTTTCACAGTCTGGTCGAACAATTCCAATAACAGAGCTATCCCCATGCCAATCATCAGACCTAAAATAAGGCCAAGGGCAATATTTATTTTTTTATTTGGTGACACCGATGTTCCGTCCGCAACCGCTTCAGAAATGATCGATATTTTATCGACATTCATCACATCTTTTGCTTTCGTTTGAAACACCTCAGCTGTGGTATTCGCAATTTTCTGAGCATTATCTGGAATCGAACTAATCGCTTGGATAGAAAACATTTGTGAATTTTCGGATTGATTCACTGTGATTGCTTGTTTGATTTCTCCAACCGTCATTGCTAGCTGATCTTGCGTTTCTAATTGATCTTTCACTTCACTTAAAACTAAGTCACTAATGATCATATCTTTGTAGGTGTTAATCATTTGTAAATTCGTATTCACATCATTGACATTCGTAATATTTGACTGAGGCAACGTGACAATCAATTGGGCTTGTGAACTAAACTTGGGTGTTAAAATAAAGAATGTAACGAAACTTGCTACCGCCAAACCAACTAACGTTGAAATAAATAAGGTCAACAAACGCTTACGAAATACTCCGATGATCTCTTTTATACTAATTGTCTCTTCCATTTCTCTCCACTTTCCTGTTACTTTCCTAGATTCATTTTTCTTTTAACACATGACATCCTGCTGATGTTACTTGTTCTCATAAAATATACTCATTTCAGTGAAGCTTCGTGAGACTTCCATCCTATGAACATACTTAGATAATAAAATGACATCGATTTCTAAAAAAATTTTTAGTTTATCATTCAGATGATAATTATTATCATCTAGAGTAAGATACTGGATCCCATCGTTTTAAAAACTTTTTATTCCCAAAAAAATAAATCGTTACTTTATCTAATCGCTTCCAAATCACGGGAAATTTGCTAATTTCATTAGACAAGTAAAGAATTTCTACCTGAGACCCTATTTACTATTATCCCATTCATAACAAGCTTTTCTTGTTATGAATAACAATTTTTCTATATTAATTATACCTAACTTTCATTTTTAAATAAAGGATGATTTAAAAATAACAAAAACTATGCATTTCACTCAATAGCACTAACCGATTGTTCTCTTTTTACCAAAAAATGTCATATTGTTCTGATTCGTGAAAGATAAGTCGTTTATTGCTAGATAGCATGAATAAAAACGATATACACTACATAAAAAGAGTCTGAGGTATTAAGACCTTAAGCTTACTTTTTACGCTAAAACGAGTAATTGCTATGAAAGCATCCACTCTGGTACTTTCACAATCTTATCGACGGCGTTCAAAGATCTGCACTTCGGTAATCAGTCAAAAAATAAGCCGAAGCATTTAAAAATAGAAGAAACTATTTTCGGATGCTTCGGCTTATATCTCAGAGCTAGACTTGTCATAACGCTTGTTTCAAATCAAGTTGGCAAAGGGCTACCTGATTTATTTAGTGATAATCTGATCTAAGCTTGCTATTGATAGTGCCATTTCAGCAATTTGTTTCAGCTGTGCCAAACGATTGTTACGGACAGCAGGATCGTCTACCATGACCATGGTTTGGTCAAAATACGTTTCGATCAATGGACGTAAAGCAACAAGTTGATCATAATCTTCTTTCAGCGTTTGTGTACCAAATTGTTTTTTCATTTCTGCTACCGCTTGATAAAGTGCTGTTTCAGCTTCATTTTCAAATAACGCAGGATTAATCTCTGTTGTCGTTGTTTCTTGCGCTTTCTTCGCTAAATTAACCACTCGAGTCAATGCTTCCATCGATGGCTTAAACTCTTCCTCATCTAAACGTTCTTTAAACAGTTGAGCTGCTGCAAAAACTTTTGTCAAATCGCTTTGTTTTGCATTTAAAACTGCATCAATCACATCGTGTCGGATTTGTTTTGTAGTTAGTAACTGACGGAAACGTCCTTTGATAAAATCAATGACTGCCTGTTGTCCATCCGATAACTGGACGCCAAAACGTTCTTGATCTTCATTGATTGCCTGGTCGATTTCACGTTGTAAACGAACCAATGGAAATGCCCAATTTTTTGCTTCGATGATGCGGACAATCCCATACGCTTGACGACGAAGAGCATACGGATCATTTGACCCACTTGGGATCATTCCAACTGTAAAGAAAGAGAAGATACTATCTAATTTGTCTGCAATCGCTAATACTGCACCAATTTTGGTTTCTGGTAAGTCACCTTCACTTGAAATTGGCAGATAGTGTTCCTTGATAGCTGTTGCTACAGCTGATGTTTCGCCGTGTAATCGCGCATATTTTTCACCCATGATCCCTTGAAGCTCTGGAAACTCACCTACCATGTTGGTCACTAAATCAAATTTATAGATTTCAGCAGCACGTTGTAAATCCGTTAACTCTTCTGGTGATAAGCCGACAGATTTACCTAAAATACGAGCAATAACTTGTACTCGTTGCATTTTTTCGTAGATGCTTCCAATTTTTTCATGGAAAGTCACTGATTTTAATTTATCAACAAAAGTCTCGATTTCAATCTTTTTATCTTCATTGTAGAAAAACTCTGCATCTTCTAAACGAGCAGTCAATACTTTTTGATTTCCACGGATCACGTTTTCTAGTTTGACACGATCCCCATTTCGAGCAGAAATAAAATGTGGCAAGAGTAATCCTTGGTCATTTCTTACTTCAAAATAACGTTGGTGCTCCTTCATTGAAGTAACCAATACTTCTTCTGGGACAGACAGATATTTTTCTTCAAAATCGCCAGCAAAAACTGTGGGATATTCGACTAAATTATTTACTTCTTCTAATAACTTTTCGTCTAAATCGATCGTCCAATGGTTTTTCTCTGCTAATTCTGTTGCTTGTTGGACAATCATTTCTTTTCTTTTATGTGGCGCAGCTATCACGAATTGTTCTTGTAATTTTTCTTCATACTCCTTGGCATGAGCGAAACGAACTGTTTCTCCTAAGAAACGATGACCACGTGATGTGCGATCTGTTGTAACATCTAAAATCTCGAAAGGAATCACTTCATCATCTAGTAAAGCAACAATCCAATGAATAGGACGAATATATTCAAAGTCAAAATTTGCCCAATGCATCGTAACAGGAAATGTCAAACTTTTGATGACATCTGCAAGTCCAGTCAATACTTCTTTCGCTGGTTGTCCATGTGTATATTTGGTTACGTACACATACTCTACACCTTTCAGCTCTTTAAAGGTAATATCGTCAGTCGTCAAACCTTGACCACGTACAAACCCTTCTGCGGCTTTCGTCCAATTTCCATCTGAATCCAATGCGATTTTTTTAGCCGGACCCTTTAATTCTTCTTCGCTATCTGCTTGACGTTCTGGGATATTGGTTACTTTGATCGCTAAACGTCTTGGCGTTGAAAAAGTTTCGATTGTATCATAAGACAATTGGTGTTCATCTAAAAACTTTGCTGTTTTTTGTTCCAGTTGTTTCATGCTTGGTGTAACTACATGGGCAGGCATTTCTTCCAACCCGATTTCTAAAAGTAACTCTTTTGCCATGTTATTCAGCCTCCTTAACCGTTTCTGGATTTGCTGTGTTTTTATTCAATAAAGGAAATCCTAATTTTTCACGCTCTGCCACAAAAATCTTTGCAACAGATTTTGCCATATTTCTGATACGTGACAAATAACCAGCTCGTTCTGTGACAGAAACTGCCCCACGAGCATCTAATAGATTGAATGTATGACTGCATTTTAAAATGTAATCATAGGCAGGATGAACTAAATTTTCATCAATGCATCGTTTAGCTTCTTTTTCAAAACGATCAAAATTACTTAATAATAGTTCTTGATCACTGACTTCAAATGAATATTTGGAGTGTTCGTATTCAGGCTGTTTGAAAATCTCCCCATATTTTACGCCATCTGACCATTCAAGATCATAGACACTTTCTACTTCTTGGATGTAGGATGCCAAGCGCTCCAAACCATAAGTAATTTCAGATGTCACTGGTTTACATGGCAGACCGCCGACTTGTTGGAAATACGTGAATTGTGTAATTTCCATTCCATCGAGCCAAACTTCCCAACCAACACCAGCACAGCCCATCGAAGGGTTTTCCCAGTTATCTTCGACAAACCGAATGTCGTGTTCCAAAGGATCGATCCCCAATAAACGTAAACTTTCTAAATAAAGTTCTTGGATATTTTCAGGTGATGGTTTCATCACTACTTGGAACTGATGATGTTGATACAGACGGTTCGGATTTTCCCCATAACGACCGTCGGCTGGGCGACGAGAAGGCTCTACGTATGCTGCATTCCAAGGCTCTGGTCCAATTGCTCGTAAAAAGGTATAGGGGCTCATTGTACCTGCCCCCTTTTCTGTATCATAGGCTTGCATCAACATGCACCCATTTGATGACCAAAATTTTTGTAACGTCAAGATCATGTCTTGTACAGATAATTCTTTGCTCATTTAAAATGACTCCTTCCACTTCTAAATAGTTTGCTGAGAATTTGAAACAACAAAAAGTCCCTATGCTTGTCTAAACAAACATAGGGACGAATAACTTCGCGGTTCCACCCTACTTCCGAAAATTTCGGCAGCTTCATTGTCAGTACTCCCAAGTGCCTCTTCAAAAACCGACAGCATTCGGCTCACACCCTCCCGAACTCGCTTTTGCTACGTATTTTTTACTGATCTTGTTCAACGTACTTTATTCTTTTATTTAGCCAATCAAGTTTTTGTACAAAACTCTCATTTATCTAGGTTCCATAATAGACGTATAGTTAGGCTTTTGTCAAATAGTTTTGAATGTTGGTTGAACATTCTACTCATTTTTTTGGTTTTCAGAAGCACTTTCTCCTTCCGGATCAGGTTTTTTTAGGACATGTTCCCATGATTTCATTTGATCAATGAACTTTTTACTTTTTAGATGAATCCCTACGTATTCTTCGTATAACTGGTCAATCAGTTGCCTGATCGTTGCTTTGGTTTCGTCTTTTAAATTGATTCCTGTGATCTTATCATAAGAAATAGCAGAGAACATACGCACGAAATAAACAGCTCTTGGATCTGCATGATAACGACGGTGATCCATTGACCAATGTTCTTCGCACAGCACGCCTCCATATTTGGAAGAATAATCAAATTTACCTTGAGTTTTGCCGCACACCACACAATGTGTCCAAATCGGTGCAATCCCAAAGCGTTGCAATAATTGTACCTCAAAGATGTTGGTGATGATTTCCGCGTCGTCACCCTGATCCATCCGTTGCAATGCTGCTTGTGTAAATTGAAAAAGATGGGGATCATATTGATGGTCTTCGATCGCTGCATCCACTAAGTTTAACAAATACGTGCCGTAACCACTTAAAAAAATGTCTTCTTGAATTTTTCTAAAGGAGTGAACATCTTTTACGCTGGTTATAAACGAAAGTCCTTCACTTTTAAACGTACCAATGTAGATTCCTTCAGTAAAAGGGAGTAGTGCAGGTGCTAATGGTTGGTTTTGCCGGTGAATTCCTTTGACATAAAACATCAGCTTCCCCGCAGATTCAGTAAAAATTTTCACTAATTTGTCTTTTTCTTTATAATTTCGACTGGACAATATGATCCCTTTTGATTCGGCTAGCTGGCTCATTTTTTTCGCCCCCTTTTAGAAAAAGAATAAGGAAAAGAAAAATCATTCACTGAATCATTTTCCTTTCCCACTTATTCTACTCATTTTCTAGTCTTCTGACTTTTACACGCGGTTTCGTCTATCGAATATTCACGTTCAACTCATTTTTATCTACTTAAAGTTAGTATTCCTCTTTGCGGTAACCAAAATCTTGTAAATAAACTCTTTTATCGCGCCAATCTTTTTGAACTTTAACCCATAGTTCTAGAAATACTTTGTCACCAAGCAAATTTTCAATATCTTTTCTTGCTTTCGTCCCAATTTCTTTTAGCATTTTACCACCTTTACCGATGATAATCCCTTTTTGACTATCACGTTCAACGATAATGGTTGCTTGAATTTGGATTTTATCATTTTCATTGCGTTTCATCGAGTCAACAACAACAGCCACTGAATGTGGGACTTCATCTCTAGTCAAAAACAGGACTTTCTCACGAATCAATTCCGAAACGATAAAGTATTCTGGATGATCCGTTACTTGATCATCCGGGAAGTATTGAGGACCTTCTGGCATCTCAGCGATCAACACTTCCATTAGACGGTCCACATTGTTCCCTTCGGTAGCCGAAATCGGTACAACTTGTGCAAAAGGCATTTGTGCCGAATAATCTTCGATGATTCCTAATAATTCATCTGGATGAACTTTATCGATTTTATTGATGATCAAATAAACAGGTGATTGAACATTTTTTAATCGTTCAATAATAAAATCATCCCCACGTCCACGTTTTTGATCCGCACTGATCATAAATAAGACAGCATCCACTTCTCTTAGTGCACTGTAGGCTGATTCCACCATAAAATCACCCAAACGATGTTTTGGTTTATGGATTCCCGGAGTGTCGATAAAAATCAACTGTGCTTCTGGTGTCGTATAAACGCCTTGGATCTTATTTCTGGTCGTTTGTGCCTTGTCACTCATGATAGCAATTTTTTGCCCAACGATTCGATTTAATAATGTTGATTTGCCAACATTTGGTCGTCCCACAATAGCGACAAAACCTGATTTATGTTCTAACATATTATTCTCCTTTTAATTAAAAAACATTTGATAGATTTTAGGTACAAATAAAATGAGACCGACGATCACTGCAAAACAAGCGGTGACTAGCACTGCTCCTGCCGCCATATCTTTGATTTTTTTCCCAATTGGATGGAAATGAAAATCGGTAAACATATCCACCACATTCTCAAAAACAGTATTTAAAATCTCAACGATCCACACCAGAAAAACTGCTAAAACTAACCACAGCCATTCTATTTGATTCAGTTGAAATACAACTCCCATAAAAAACGCCAGCAACCCAAAACCTACATGTTTTTTCATATTACGTTCCTCATCAAAGACTGTTTTAACCCCTTGAAGAGCAAATTCTACTGACATAGCGAAGTGCTTATTTTTCTCAACCTTTTTCTCGCACTCTTTATCTTTTAAGTCCATAAGCATCTAAAATCTCTTTCTGTAAACCAAACATCTCTGCTTCATCTTCGGGTGTCATGTGATCATAACCATTGATGTGCAAAAAGCCATGCACTGCCAAAAATCCCAACTCTCGATCATACGAATGACCATATTCTTCCGCTTGTTCCTGGGCACGCTCAATTGAGATCATGATATCTCCTAATACTCGTGGTAAAGGATTATCGCCTTCTTCAAAAATCACGGGAATTTCGTCTTCCCCTTCGTCTTCTAATGCAAAACTAATCACATCTGTTGGGGCATCTTTGCCACGGTAGACACGGTTGATTTCTTGGATTGCTGCATTGTCCATAAAAGTAACAGACATTTCTGTTTCCTCGGGTAATTTCAAATGAGCCGCTGCAAATTGCAGAAGATCCTCGATCTCTTTGATTTTTTCTGTTGAAACTTTCTGTGTTTCATCCATAAATGTGATGTCCATATTTATCGCTTCTTTCTTACTTATTGCTGATATTTTTTATTTTAGCCATTTTCTTTTTCTACTTTCATCGTTTCCGCTTCCGATTTCATTTTAGGATATTTGATCCGTGAATGGAAGGTACTACTTAACCCACTGATCAAAGATTTTTCCACTTTGCGAATTTCTTTTAATGTTAAACCACTATCATCAAGTTGACCATCAGAGATTCGTTCTTCAATCAAATTATGGACAAATTTTTCGATTTTTTCACCTGTTGGATGATCCATTGCCCGTACTGCCGCTTCACAACTATCTGCAATATTCACGATGCCGGCTTCTCGGGTCTGTGGTTTGGGACCAGGATAACGAAATTGTTCTTCGGTGACTTCAGGATTTCTTTCTTTTGCCTTGATATAGAAATACTTCATCAATGTTGTTCCATGATGCTGTCGGCAAATATCGATTACCATTTGCGGCATGCCATATTCCTCTAAAATTTTCGCTCCATCGGTCACATGACCAAAAATGATCTGTTTACTATCTTCCGGTAATAAGAAATTATGTGGATTTTCAGCACCAGAAGGCAAGTTTTCTACAAAAAAGCTAGCATGTTTGATTTTACCAATATCGTGGTAGTAACAAGCTACACGCGTCAATAATGACCGCCCATTGATCTCAGCCACTGCGTTCGCGCTTAAATTGGCGACCATCATACTGTGATGATAAGTTCCTGGTGCTTCTTCCAATAGCTGTTTTAACAATGGATGGTTAGGATTACTTAACTCATTCAAGACGATCACACTATCATCGTTGACCATCAATTCGATATACGGATGTAATCCCATCGTTAACAGATACGACAGCAAAGCCCCCATAAAGCCACAAATCAGTGTTAACCAAGTTGTTCCATTACTAAAGCTCATACCTTGATAAACGATCAGCACAACATCCATCATCAACGGAAAAATAATGACCCACATCATAGCTGAAAACCATTGTTCTGACACTCGTTGGCGTTTTAAAACCGTCGCTAATAAACCTGAAAAAAGATAAGCCATCAAGATAACGGTCAAAAAGTTGGTCCCAATCGAGCCATAAAAAATAAACAATGCAGATACGGCTTGGAACAAGGCAGCCATGATTCCTGCCCTCCGGTTCAAAAAGAAATTTAAAACTAAAGGAACAAAAGCTGCAGGATAAAACAGCGGGATAAAAGCTGCTTGTTCCGTTTGGAATAGTTGGAAAAATTTCATTAATAACACACTGATGGACATAGCCGTAACATAAAAGAGAACATACTCTGTTCGTTTTCCAGCTTCATGGTACTGCATTGAGTTGTAAACTAAAACAGCAATTTGCAATAAGACTGCTAAGATCATTGCTACTAAAGGAAAAATTGACGTTGTTTGACTGGTCAATCCTAATAATTCAAGCTTTTTCATTGCATCTGCATCGATTTGATTTCCTTCACGAACAATGATTTCGCCTTGATAGATCATGACCGGTTGAACCGCACTCCTTGCTGATTGTTTCAATTCCTCTGTTTTCTTTTCATTTAAGACATCATTTACGACGATTCCTTGATCGACAAGATAATGGATCGTTTGTTGTTGGTCAGGTGTCACGTTCAAATATTGGATCTGTTCTTCCGCCTGTTGCTTGAAGGTTTCTAAATCACTTTCTCGAACTTGTTTTTTCATTTGTTCATTGATCAATCGAAGACTTTCATCTCGGACTGTCGCAATTTGACTATCTGACATACTAAAGATTTTTGTGTAAAAATTAGTCGGTAATTTTTGATAAAATGCCACGTTTTCAGCATTGGCATTTTCAAAACTCTTCTTTAAAGCTGCAATTCGTTCGTCGATGGTTGGCTTAGGAACATTTTCATCTTCTTTTGCTTTATCTACTTTTTCTTTATACGCTTTATTGATCGAATCATTTGTTTTATTGATCAATTCAAAAAGCTGCTTGATGCGACTACTTTGTTCACTAGCTAGATCTTGTTGATACGTATATTCTGGCGTAACAGCTTCCGCTGCTAATTTTCTTTTTTGTTCGGTTTCTTCTGTATTTTCGATCGTTTTATTCGCACGGATACTTTCTTCTGCCACTTGTCCTTCTTTGAAGTCATTGGCTTTTTGCTTGACGCTACTAAACGTAACGCCACAAACGATCACAAAAAACAAAAGCAATAAGAAAGGCATTGCCGCCTTTCCTAATTTTGCTTGCAGTTGTTGGAGTATTTTATTCAACATTCGCTTATCCCCCTAAGCCTTACTCTTGATGAAGATCTGCCTTTTCATAAGCTTTGATGATTTCGGCTACAACAGGATGACGAACGACGTCACTTGCTTCAAAATTGACGAAAGCAATTTTTTTGATTTGTTTCAATGTACGTTCTGCATGGATCAAACCACTCATCGTCCCTTTAGGTAAGTCAATCTGACTTGTATCGCCGTTTACGATCATTTTTGATTGATACCCCAAACGAGTCAAGAACATTTTCATCTGTGCCGCTGTTGTATTTTGAGCTTCATCTAGTATTACAAAAGCATCGTCAAGTGTTCGCCCACGCATATAAGCTAATGGCGCAATTTCGATGATCCCACGCTCCATCAAACGATTGGTATGATCTAAACCAAATATTTGATACAGTGCATCATACACTGGACGTAAATAAGGATCAACCTTTTCTTTCAGATCACCCGGTAAGAAACCAAGATTTTCTCCTGCTTCCACCGCTGGACGAGTCAAAATGATTTTTTGGACTTCGCCTTTTTTCAACGCAGCAATTGCTAAAACGACAGCTAGAAATGTTTTACCTGTTCCAGCAGGACCGACACCAAATACGATGTCATGTTTAGCAACGGCCTCGACATATTGTTTTTGTCCACTATTTTTCACTCGAATCGGTTTACCATTGCGGTCTTTGACGATTTCTTCTTCATACATTTCAATGAAGTAATCCAATGTCCCTTTTTGCCCCATTTTTAAGGCAGTAACAACATCAGGTGTACTGACATGTATCCCCCGCTTGATCAATTCTTGTAAGGTACGTATCACCGATTGTGCTAACGAAAGCCCCGGCTCTTCTCCAATAATCTGGATCATTTCGCCTCTCGTATGAATCGTTGTTTCAGTCATTTCTTCAATTAATTTTACATGTTTGTCATGCGAGCCTAACAACATACTGATATCGTCAGCAGCTGTTAATCTAATTTCTAAAGAACTGGATGCTTCTGTCAAAAATAGACATCTCCTTTACTTCAATTCATTCCTTCCTATTTTACCATATTCATAAAAAACTATATAGCAAATAAAAAAGGTTGTCTCACTCCTTATTCGTTTCATTCATTTTAACCTAAAATTACTTTGCTGAACTTCCATGATTTACTTTATGTTATTCCATGATTGAGAGATTCCTGCCTATCAATAAACAGCTTTTACTTAATAGATAAGGCAACGATCCAATCTAACCAAGCCTAGATCTATCGAATGAGGAAGAGAGATAGAAGAGGGATATGTATGATTGCGTGGGGAACAAGGCGTACCGATTGATGTTGCCTTGGCGCTCACCTTGAGGAAATTGGGACATGCATGAAAAAAAAACTAAAAAAAATAAGTCTGATTTTGACGTTGTGGATCAAAATCAGGCTTATTTTCTTTTTAAGAGAGGGCGGTTGTCCCAAACTCTTTAAATGATAAGTTTAAGATTGTAATAGCTCTTTCACAATCGCATTCACTTGGTTCCCATCTGCTTTTCCTTTGACTTTCGGCATGATCGCACCCATGACTTTGCCAAATTCTTTGACAGAAGAAGCTCCAGTTTGTGTAATCGCTTCTTGAACAAGTTGACGAATATCATCCTCAGAAAGTTGTTCTGGCATGTATTTTTCAACAATTACTATTTCACTTTTCACTTTTTCAGCTAAATCGTCACGTCCAGCTTCTTCGAACTCATGTAAAGAATCACGCCGTTGTTTCATTTCACGAGACAACACTGTTAATTCTTCATCTTCAGTCAAGTCGTGACCTTCTTTGATTTGCTCGTTTTGAATGGATGACTTAATCATACGTATGACTTGTAAAGATTCTTTATCTTTTGCTTTCATCGCTGTTTTCATGTCATCGTTCAATCTACTTAGTAGTGACACACTACCAACTCCAATTCATAAAGGAACTAGTTTTTTTGCGTTTTTTTGCGTTTTTTCGCTGCTTTTCTAGCTGCTTCAGATTTTTTCTTACGTTTTACGCTTGGTTTTTCGTAGAATTCACGTTTACGAGATTCTTGTAAAGTACCCGCTTTTGACACGGAACGTTTGAAGCGACGAAGAGCATCGTCAATTGATTCGTTTTTACGAATGACTGTTTTTGACATGTTAATTCCCTCCCTCCGAGCTTAAAAAGTAACCGTAATTGTTATTGAAATTATAATCCAAAAAACAAGACTGTTCTATAAAACATTATATCTAATGCTGATTTGACCGTCAAGGGAATCTTTGGATTTTTTAAAATAATGATATGTTATTTTATTATAAAACAACTACTGACAGTTTTCACATCGACCGAAAATTTCAAACCGATGCCCTTCGATCGTACAACCTGATAATTGATTTTCAAAATAGTCCATTGGACACATATGGATTTCTTTTGTCATCCCACAAACGGTACAAATAAAATGATGATGGTGACCGATCTCTCCCTGGCAACAATGAAAGCGAAACTTCATTTCGCCATTCAAATCGGTTTCTTCTAATAAGTCTAACTCAGAGAAATCATGGAGATTACGATAAATCGTATCATAACTCACTCCTTTAAATTCCTCATTCATAAAATCAAATACTTCTTTTGCTGACACATAACGATTTCTTTTGACCAAATAAGTCAATAATGCTTCTCGCTTTTTCGTGTATTTAAATCCGTTATTTTTCAAAATTTCTAACGATTGTTCGATTAATGTTTGGTTTTTCAAGTCTTTCCCTCCAAATCAAAATGATTACGAAGTACATATTCCACAGTATGGTATACTAAAGATAAAAAAAATGCAAGTGAGGTTTTTTATTTATGGCTTTTGATTCTACTGAGATCGTTACTTTTTTTGTCATTTCTGATTCAGCTGGTGAAACAGCAACAAAACTCGCACAGGCAACCATGGCACAATATCCTACAGTTGAATTTAATTTATTTCGTCGAACGTTTGTCACTGACCAAGACACCCTCGAACAAGCCTTACAAGATGCGTTAGCAGAAAAAGCGTTAGTTCTTCATACCTTGATCAACCAAGAGCTGATTGATTATACCCGAAGTTTTTGCGAAGAAAACAACTTATTTAGTTTTGACGTGATGACTCCACCGATCGAAGAAATCCAACGATTAACAGGAATTCAACCCACTCGTCAACCTGGAGCCCTACATTTATTGAATGAAAATTATTTTAAACGAATCAAGGCAATGGAATTTGCTGTAAAATACGATGATGGGAAAGATCCAAGAGGCTTCTTAGAAGCAGACGTGGTGTTGCTAGGAGTTTCCAGAACGTCAAAGACACCGTTAAGTCTTTTTTTAGCGAATAAAAACTTAAAAGTGGCGAATCTCCCACTCATTCCTCAAGCCCATATCCCAAAACAACTTTGGGAGATCGATCCTAAAAAAATTGTTGGTTTAACCAATAATCCCGATATTTTAAATAATATTCGAAAAGAACGGATGCGTTCCTATGGATTAAATCCTGATACGGCTTATTCTGATATCGAAAAAATACGAGCAGAATTAGATTTTGCTAATGATTTGTATGAAAAATTAGGTTGCGTTGTGATCAATGTTGCTTCTCTCTCAATTGAAGAAACGGCTTCGTTGATTCTAAATGCCTTAGATTTAGAGGACCACAGTTATTATGGCACGGATACTTCAGGAGAAAAATAAAGAGCAAATAATTGTATCCAGTAAGCAGCTATAACAAACAACCAGAACCAAACGCATAACTAGTTGAAAAAAAAGCCAGCAGACACGTGTCTGCTGGCTTTTTTTTCAGTATAATCTATTTACATTCCCTTAGAAATGCCTCATTCTTATTTTACTGATGTTCCACATGTTTCAAGGTTTGTTCCAAGATATCCAACACGTGAAAATCATCTAAACTATACAATATTGCTTTGCCTTCACGATGCGATTTTACCACATGGTTTTCCCTTAATAAACGTAGTTGGTGGGAAACAGCGGATTGTTCCATTTCCACCGCTTGGCTGATGGCCGTCACATTTTGTTCTCCATCTTTTAAATACATCAATATTTTCAATCGGGTAGGATCACTTAAGACTTTAAATAATTGACTCACTTTTTCTATTTCGCTTTTTGGTGTGTTTGTCAACCGATTCACCTCCATAAAAAAAGACTGACTTCTAAAGTTTACCACTTTTTCCATCAGTCTCAATTATTTTATTCTTCTGTCATTGATTTGATGATTGCTTCATAGGTATCGATCTTTTCTTGTGCCTCTTGTGCGGAATTGCCTTTTACACCGATATAGAATTTGATTTTTGGCTCTGTTCCTGAAGGACGGATCGCTACCCAACCATGTTCTTCTAATACATATTTTAATACGTCAGATGGAGGTGTCGTTAATTTTTCCACTCGTCCAGCTGAATCTGTTTTCGTTAATTCTTTGAAATCTTCTGTTTGAAGAACTTTTGCTCCAGCAAATTCTGATGGGGCATGGTCACGGAATTTCTTCATCAAAGCAGCGATTTTGGCTGAACCTTCTTGACCACTCATCGTGACTGAGATTGTTTTTTCAGCAAAATAACCATATTTTTCAAAAATCATTTGTAAGCCGTCATAAAGTGTCTTCCCTTGTTTTTTATAAAAAGCAGCCACTTCGGCTAACAATAAGAGTGCTTGGATTGCATCTTTATCACGTACAAATGGTTTGACCAAGTAACCATAGCTTTCTTCAAAACCAAACATAAATGTATGAGAATGATCTTTTTCAAATTGATGGATTTTTTCTGCAATAAATTTAAAGCCTGTTAAGACATTGATCATCGTAGCGCCATAGCTTTCAGCGATGGCTGCAGGAAGTTCACTTGATACGATTGACTTAAGTACGGCTGCATTTTCAGGTAAAGTCCCTCGTGATTGATGTGCTTCTAAAATATATTGAATCATTAACGCACCGATTTGATTACCGGTCAAAACTTTATAAGAGCCATCAGGTTGGCGAACTGCTGCTCCTAAGCGATCCGCATCAGGATCAGTTGCAATCAATAAATCAGCGCCTTCTTTTTCACCTAAACGAATCGCATACTCAAATGCTGAATGTTCTTCAGGGTTTGGTGATTGAACCGTTGTAAAGTCAGGATCAGCTACAGCTTGTTCAGGTACAAGCATAAATTGTTCGAAACCAGCTTGTTGTAATGCTCTTTCTCCTAGCATTTTTCCTGTACCATGAAGGGGTGTAAACACCAATTTTAAGTCTTTCCCCATTGTTTGGACTAATTCTTGATCAATCGTGACTGCTTTGATTTCTTCCAAATATGCTTTATCGACTTCTTCACCAATGATCGTAATCAATCCACTAGTTTCTACTTCGTCATCAGCTAAAACAGCGACTTTTAAAGGATTACTTACTTCACGTACATATTTTGTCAATGCATCCGCATCAGCGGGTGGCATTTGTCCGCCATCTTCTCCATAAACTTTATAGCCATTGTAAGCTGCTGGGTTATGAGAAGCTGTCACCATGATTCCCGCAAACGTATTCAAATGACGAACAGCGAAAGAAAGCTCAGGTGTTGGACGTAGACTCTCAAAGACAAAAGAAGGAATATCGTGTTGTGCCAAAGTCTTCGCTGCTTCCATCGCAAATTCAGGCGATTGATGGCGTGAATCATAAGCAATCGCTACGCCGCGACGTTTTGTTTCTTCTCCTTGTGTATCCATAAAACGTGCCAGCCCTTCTGTTGCTTGTCTGACCGTATAAATATTCATTCGATTGATCCCAGGACCTAAAATTCCCCGCATTCCTGCTGTTCCAAATTCTAAAGGAGCATAAAAAGCATCTTCCAGCTTTTCAGGGTCCTGACTAAGATCAGTTAATTGTTTTTTTAAATTTTCTTCTAAATTTTCTTCATTGGCCCATTGTTGGTATACTTGTTCCCAAGACATGAAGCGAACACCTCTTTCTAAAATATCTACCTCTTTCAGTATAGCATTCTCTTTTTAGATAGAAAAGTCAGAAGAAAAAATAAGCGCATATAGGATCTTCTTTTCTTTCACCAAGATCAAAATTAATCCTACTGTTTTTACAATATTAAACAAGATTTTTCTTGTTTTTGAAATTGCACTGAACCGTTACGATTATCTGGTTGAGTTTTTTTATTTTTTAGAATATCAAATAATTTTCTTTTTTTATTTGTTTGCTCTTCTTTCTTTTGCAAAGTTCCAAGATTATTCCAACTCTTCGGCTGATATGCTTGCCAAACTTCTGGTTCCTGTTCCCAAGGCGCTTTTACCCTCTGTCCTTCTTTCATAAAAATAACTTTCTCGCTCAATTTCTTCCAATTGCGATAAACGTAGCGAAGCTCAGTTGATGTTTTCTTTTTGCCGTTGCAATTGTCTTTAGATAAAACCTCACTCATATTTAACCCATCTAAACAAAAATGGATCTTTAAATTTGGATTTAGTTTTGCACTATTCAAGCCAATTTTGCATCCTCTACGTATATGCCTTGAAGTACAATTTTCAAATTCATCTTGAAAGGCTTTTTCATAAATATTGCTTAATTCGTTTTTTTTATTTGTCTGAGTACAATTGAAGTAATCGTTCCACAATGGCCATTTATTTCTTTTATCAATCCAATTAATCCATGATTTTGAAAATTCATAAAAAGTTTCTTTTGATTCCCAAATCGTATTTCTTCCCCCAAATTTAACTTTTAGTTCATATTGATCTTTTAGTATATCTATGAGTGTGTTATTGTATGTACTAATTGAAAACGGACTACCGCCCAATTCCCATACTACCTCTCCTTCTGTTATTAACTTTTGCAAATGTAAATTTTGATATTCAGATAAACCATAAATCAAAATAATATCTTTTGTCACATTATCCCCTCCTTATCATTTATTTCTAAAAGTAATTTTTTTGTAGAATCAGTTACGTGAATCCCGCTTCATTTCTATACTGTGAATATGTGTCTCTTCTCTTTGTTTGGCAGTGACTAGCTTTTTATGTAGTTTTCTGTTCCCCTAGTCATTGCATCACCGAGTACTCTTTTTTCCTTGTCCTTCTTCTTTCCCTATTTCCATCAAAATGCCTGTTCATTGTATCACGTGTTAATTTCACTCGGATGGCAAAAAATCCTGTTTTCAAAAAAAATAGTTCTCTCTTAATGATTGAAGTGCCAGTAACAAGCGATCGTAAAAAAACAATTCCTCTTTCCATGAATAAATTCTGTCCACAAAAAAGCTGAGGACAATGTTTGTCCTCAGCTCTTTAGTAGTATAAAAATGAATAATATTCAAACAGCCCTTCTAACGACCTCTTTTGATCACTTTACGCTTGTGTTGTTTCTTCTAATGCTTCTAAATATTTATAAACTTGTTGACCAGCAATGCCGCCATCGCCGACTGCTGTCGTGATTTGTCGTAAATCTTTTTCACGAACATCCCCAATAGCGAACACACCAGGCATAGTCGTACGCATGTCTTGATCTGTTGGAATCCAACCAGCTGCATTAGTTAAACCAGCTTTTTTAAATGGTTCAGTCAATGGATCTAATCCCACATAAATAAACACGCCATCTGCTGCTAAATCAACGGTTTCATTCGTTTTCACATTATGCGCTTTAACCCCAGTGACCACCATGTCATTACCAACGATTTCATCTGTGACAGTGTCCCAGACAAATGAAATCTTTTCGTTAGCGAATGCGCGATCTTGGATGATTTTTTGCGCACGTAATTCGTCTCTTCGATGAACGATCACGACTTCAGAAGCAAATTGCGTTAGGTAGATGGCTTCTTCTACCGCAGAATCGCCACCGCCGATCACGACTAAGCGTTTGTTTCGGAAAAAAGCACCGTCACATACGGCACAATAGGAAACACCTCGTCCAGCGTATTCTTCTTCTCCAGGAACACCTAACTTACGATGGATACAACCCGTTGCGATAATCACTGTTTTGGCTTTATAAGATTGATCTTCACAGATCACTTCTTTGTAATTTCCATGGTCTTTGATGTCTTGCACAATTCCATAGACATTTTCTGTTCCAAATTTAGTGACACCTTCATACATTTTATATGCAAGGTCAGGTCCCATGATGGAATCAAATCCAGGGTAATTTTCAACTTCAGCGGTGTTATTCATTTGTCCACCCGGTGCGCCTTGTTCAATCATAGCAACTGAAAGATTTGAACGTGACGCATATAACGCAGCAGTCATTCCAGCAGGTCCAGCACCAATCACGATAACATCATACATATGTACATTCCTCCATTATAAAAATCAAGTAAGCTTACTTTACAGCCTATAGAAAAAAAAGTCTATTGTTCTGCTTACTCTTTCCTCGAATAGATTTATTATACTCGAAAAATTAGTTTAAAAACAATAGACTTTTATTTAATTCACTATTCGTTACTTAAATCTTCTCCATTTGTTGCAATGACTTTTTTATACCAATTGAACGATTTCTTTTTCGTCCGTTCCAATGTTCCATTTCCTTCATTGTCACGGTCAACGTAGATGAACCCATAGCGTTTCTTCATTTCGCCTGTCCCAGCAGAGACAAGATCGATACAGCCCCAAGTCGTGTAGCCCAGGAGATCCACACCATCGAGCTCAACCGCATCTTTCATTGCTTGAATATGTTGTGCTAAATAATCGATCCGATAGTCGTCTTCTACATAGCCATTTTCATCTGGTGTATCAATCGCACCTAACCCATTTTCGACGATGAACAATGGCTTTTGGTAACGATCATAAAGATCATTCATCGTGATACGTAACCCCAATGGATCAATTTGCCAGCCCCATTCACTGGCTGAAAGATAAGGATTTTTAGCCGATTCAAAAATATTACCGGCCGTTTGCTCTAATACTTTTGGATCAGTAGTAGCTACCCGGGAAGAGTAATAGGAGAATGAAATAAAATCAACGGTATGTTCTTTTAATATTTCTAAGTCAGTTGGTTCCATCTCGATTTTGATTCCATTACGTGCCATTTCTTTTAAGGCATAGGCGGGATAGCTTCCCCTTGACTGGACATCAATAAAGAAATAGTTTTCCCGGTCCGCCTTTCTTGACGCCCAGACATCTTCAGGTTTACAAGTGTAAGGATAATTTGCGCCAGCTGCTAACATACAGCCAACTTTATTTTCTGGATCCACTTCATGAGCGATCTTTGTAGCGATTGCACTAGCAACTAGTTCATGATGGGCTGCCTGGTATTTGATTTGTTCCACATCGTCCCCTTCTTCAAAATACAATCCAGCGCCCATAAATGGAGCATGTAAAATCATATTGATTTCGTTGAAGGTCAACCAGTATTTCACTAGTCCTTTGTAACGATTAAAAATGACATGGCAAAGTCTTTCATAAAACTCTATCAACTTTCGAGAACGCCAAGCACCATATTCTTTGACCAAATGCATCGGACAATCAAAATGAGTAATCGTCACTAACGGTTCGATTCCATATTTTTGACATTCTTTAAAGACATCTTCATAGAACTTCAACCCTTCTTCATTTGGTTCCTTTTCATCACCTTTTGGAAAAATACGACTCCACCCAATGGATAAGCGATAGGTTTTAAATCCCATTTCCGCAAAAAGTGCAATATCCTCTTTGTAACGATGGTACATATCAATGGCTGTTTTTGCTGGATAAAAATGTTCCTCATCAAAGTCAAACATTTTTTGTTTCCCAGTAATCACTGAAAAACGATCTTTACCGATCGGAACAACATCAACATTAGCTAAACCACGTCCACCTTCAGCGTAGCCTCCTTCACATTGATTGGCAGCCGTTGCGCCACCCCATAAAAAGTCTTTTCTAAATGCCATCCTACTTCCTCCATTATTGTTTTTGATAAGTTTTTGTCAGGTTGTTTGCTATTTCATCTTGTACTTCGATCCCCTCTTCTTTTAAGCGGTGGATCGTTTCCTTAAATTGTGGCAAATACGCTTCGTGAGCAACAAACAATTCATCCATGATCCGTTTCGCTGTTTCACCCGACCGTACTAAGGGATTGATCGTAAATGCTTGAAGCGCTGTGCCATAATTACCCGTCACTGCCGCTTCGATCGTCAATAATTCCATATTTTTCATGACTTGAAGCCAGCCACGTTCAGCTGGTGGCAAAGAACCGAAAGCAACGTTGCGTGCCCCTTGTGCCCCGACATACGCTGTGACCTCCACGACACAATCAGCAGGCAGATCAGGAACAGCGCCGTCATTTTTTGTTGAAACAACGATTTGGGTTTCTTTATTGGCATAGATCGAAGCGATCGTTTCACAGGCAGCATCTGAATAATAAGCACCCCCACGTTGTTGTAACTGTTCTGGTTTATGGTCTAGTTCTGGGTCCTGATACAACTCAAATAATTCTGCTTCCGTTTTTTTAACTTGTTCTGCTCTTGTACCAATTGTTTGATATTCTTCTAAAGCATGGTTCAACATTTCTTCTTCACGATAATAATAGCGATGGTAGCCACAAGGAATCATTTGCATTTGTTGTAATTGTTCCTTGAAAAACGGCACATCGAATATATTTTTTGGTAAGCCATTATTTTCAGCATAAAGTCGGTCGATTAGCACATTCGTTCGATCGTTTCCATGTGAATCTGCTACTTTATGCCAATGAAAGTGATTGAGTCCAGCAAATTTATAAATCAAGTCTTCTTTGGTTTCTCCCAGCATTTCTGGCTCTGTCATCATTGCCATAACTGGTACATTACAAAGCCCAATTACCTTTTCCCATTTCCCGTAGCGAACGACAGCTTCTGTAACCATTCCACTAGGATTGGCAAAATTGATCAGCCAAGCATCGGGACATAGTCTTTTCATATCTTCTACGATTGAAAGAATGACCGGAATGGTACGAAACGCTTTGAACATCCCGCCAGCTCCATTGGTTTCTTGTCCAAGCATGCCATAATATGCAGGGATTCGTTCATCTTTCACTCTGGCATCTAATTGACCTACCCGAAACTGAGTTGTTACAAAATCAGCATCCCGCAGTGCTTCTTCTCGATCCAACGTCGCATAGATCTTAACATCATAAGGCGAAGCATCCCACATTCGTTGAGACATTTCACTGACGATTCTTAGTTTTTCTTGACCCTCTGCTACATCCACTAACCAGATTTCTTTAATCGGTAATTCTTCATATCGTTTAATAAACCCTTCCATCAATTCAGGGGTATAGCTACTTCCGCCACCAATTGTTGCAATCTTCACTTTTCGTTCCATGAGCTTCCTCCTTTTTTGTTTTTACAACTATATTATGTTTTTTGTAAACGAAAACAACAAGTTAACTTTATTCTTTTGCATTTCCATTTACAAAAATTCATTATATAGCCGATTATTTTGTAAAAATCTTGTATAAGAACAACGAACGATTGACGAATCAATAAATAGCGCTTACAATATTTTTACACAAAAAATTAAAAACATGTAAAAGAGGATCGTCATGCTATTAAAAGAAAAACTAAAAAAAATTGCTTTTTCTCCCGCAGAAACAGAAGTGATCCATTTTATTCAAAGCCATGAACATCAACTCAAAGAAGCAACAATCCAACAAATTGCGAAGGCATGTTATGTCCATCCTTCTACGTTGATTCGGATTGCCAAAAAGGCTGGGTTCAACGGTTGGGTCCACTTTAAGGAAGCTTTTTTGGCGGAAAACGAGTATTTGGAAGGAAATTTTCAAGAAGTTGATGCCAACCTCCCCTTTCTAGAAAACGATGGAATCATGTCTATTGCGAACAAAGTCGCTGCACTGGAACGAATGACGATTGAAGACACACTCTCATTGCTTCACCACGATGACTTACAACGAGCAAAACAGCTTTTATTGAAAGCAAAAAAAATCGTCCTTTTTTCTAGTAATTCGAATACTTTGATCTCGCAGGCTTTTATGTTGAAAATGAAGCGAATCAAACGAGACGTAACGATCGTGACGACTTCAGGCGAATCCTACTATGAAGCCTACAACTGTACGCCTGATACTTGTGCCATCTTAATTTCTTATACCGGCGAAAATAAAATGATGTTACGAACAGCCAAGATTTTGCAAGAAATCAATGTGCCGATTTTAACATTGACGAGTATTGGTGATTCCACTCTTTCTACTTTCAGCTCAGCAATCCTTCGTATCACTACCAGAGAACGATTGTATTCCAAAATCAGTAATTTTACGATCAATACTTCAATTTGTTACTTACTAGACGTACTATACAGCTGTATCTTTGCAGAGGAATATCAAAAAAACCTCAACCATTTAATCAAAATCGGACAAAAAGTAGACGATCGCCCAATCAGCTCCTCTATTATGGAAGAGCCTCCTGCAATTAAGGAATAAATTATCTCACACTTTTCAGCTTCTTATGCATTTTCTCTTTTCACCATCTAGCTTGTTAAGTTAGTCGTGTCCAAAAAGAAAAACCTAAAAAATTTACCATGACAACATGGATATTTTTTAGGTTTTATTTGCTTAAATTTCATGTTGTGTTTCGTGGCTTTTAGCAGTTTTATTGGAGTTAACTGGTAATTGCTTATCAGCGCCTTCTAGCCCACTTGCTCTTTTCTGATCAAATCTTGCTAACTGTTTTGATTCAGTTAGTGAGAGGTGTTTCATTTTGGCAATCACTGTTTTTTTAAGTTCTTCTACGGATAGAGTTGGAGAACCAATTTTGTCAGCCATTAAACCTACCAAAACGGCTTTTTGTTTTTCATTAAGTTCTGGAAACTGATGAAATTTATCCGCTAAGTAATTGATTGCGCTTGTTTTGTGTAAACGGTCAGGCTCTTTTAAGATATCGCTAATTATCTTTCCCTCATTAGGATAGTTCTCACTGATCTCCATAAATACCTCTAGCTGATCATTTATTTTATGTTGATTCTCTTCACTCAATGATTGCACTAATTGATCTTTTTCATGTAACAGAATTGCTTTTTTTTCACTATTTGGAAGTGATAATTCATGCCAAACGACACTGAAATAAGTCATTATATGAATCGTTGAAGGGCTGTCAGATTGTTTCAATAAAAATTTATCTTGGAGCACTTTGAGCACGTTAGAGGTATTTTTTTCTGGACTTTCATCAGTAGTACGGGAACGAGCAATTGTTGTCATAAAATACATTTTTTTGTCTATTTGATGGATAACTTCTGAGTGCTTCAGTTCATCTAACTCCGGAAATATAGTTGTCACTATTTGTTGTTTTTGTTCTTGCGTAAATGCTTTCGTATCATTAAATAAGTGCGTCAAAAAATCGATGCGTTGTTTTTCATTTAATGAGTGAGATTCTTTAAAAAAATTCGCAATGTTCGCCTTCTGCTGTAGCTTTTTCTCACTAACCATCAAAAAAATGTCGATTTTCTGGTCAACTTGATAGGATTCTTCCTTCGATAAAGGTTGTTTTATTCTATTTTTTTTCATCATTTACTAATACTTGTTTGTCTTTTTCAGACAACGAAAGTTGATTATATGTATCGATTAAATAACCCACAACATCATTTGCTGTTAGTCTTTCTGCTATCGGCAAATGATCTTTTGCTTGGAGTTTAATAAATTTTTTATACAAACGATTTTTTTCCTCATCCTTAAATTCGATCTGCTGGACTAATTCATGTAACGTTCCATACTGTTGTTCCATCGTTTCATGGTTTGTATCCCGTCTTTTAGCACGAGTGATTTTGATTATGTCATCAACAAATACCTGCTTGTCAGGTACTTCTTTTTGTCTATCTATCAATTGTTTCGTTAAATAAACTTTTACTTCATGATGTGTTACTTGAGAAATAGCTAGTTTTTCGAGAGTAGTAACGATTTGATTTATATTGTTACCAATATGTGGTTGACTTGTTAGCAATAATGAGTTTGCCTCTTTAAAGGAAGTGCTAGGATTGTTAACCTTACTATGTTCTTCAATGACTTTTACATGTAGTTGGATTAATTCGTCGATATCTTTTTCTGTCTCTTCTTTTACTGTCCCTATTTGTATATTACCCAATAACTTTTCCTTAGCCTTGATTAAAGTATACGACTTTTGTGTTTCACAATATGTTGCAATCTCATAATATTCAGCAAATTTTTGCATGACACTTTCTTTTGTTTGCGGTACTTTTTCCCATTGTTCCATAGAATGATTAATGACATGTTTATAGATATAGGCCTTATCTTCGGGTGAAAAGCTTACCGTACAAACTGTTAACGTTTTTTCTCTCGTATCTTGATCAACATTAGACGTATGAAAAAGTACATTTGTTAACACATGTATCGAACTAGCAATATCAAAGCTTTCAGGATTTTTTTGTAACTTTTCATATACTCCTTTGTTTTTCCCATGGTTTATCTCCAGTACATTAAGTAAATTGACTAAGTTTTCCTCTTTCATCGGTCACAACCCCTAGCTAAAATTATTTTAGAATAATAAAAATTCTAATTTCTATCATTCTATGCTAATTTACTTTTGCGAATCGTCCCAATTTTTCTAAAAAAAGAAATAATTGGTCGCTAAATAGTTATTTTATATCTGTTTTGTTTATTTCAAACGCTATTGTTCAAGGTACTCTACTTCTGATACTCAATAAAATTTTCTTTATTAAAAAAACAGAGAAAAAGAAGATGATTTCCTCTTTTTCTCTGTCTGATTACTTCTATTTGGAACAACTATTCACTTTGAAGTTTATACATATCAGCATACAGTCCTTCTTTTACTAGCAACTCCTGGTGGGTTCCTTGTTCAACGATTTTTCCTTTATCCAAGACAAGAATGAGTTCTGCATCTTTGATCGTTGATAAGCGGTGCGCAATCGCAATAGTGGTTCTTCCTTGACGCATCTTTGCTAATCCTTCTTGGATCAACCCTTCTGTCTCGGTATCAATATTGGCAGTTGCTTCATCTAAAACCAAGATTTTAGGATCAGTAACAATGGTTCGTGCGAATGTGATCAATTGTCGTTGTCCACTAGAATAACTTGCGCCTCGCTCAATCACTTTTGAATGATACCCATTTGGTAATTCATTAATAAAGCGATCTGCTTGGACAAATTCTGCCGCTGCACGTATCTGTTCATCTGTGATCGCTGGATCCATCATACGTATATTTCCTGCAATATCCCCATAGAATAGAAAAGCATCTTGGAGAACTAACCCCATTTTTTTACGAAGTTCAGCAATCGGATATTCCCGAATATCACACCCGTCAATTAAAATCTGCCCTTCATAAAATTCATAAAAACGCATCAAGACATTAATGATCGAACTTTTCCCACTGCCAGTATGACCGACTAATGCGACAGTTTCACCAGGATTGGCAACAAAAGAAATGTTGTTCAACACCTTATTTTTCCCATCATAGGAAAAGCTGACATTACGAAATTCGATTTTCCCTTCAGTGATGGTTTTGTTTGCTCCTTCATGTTGCTGTGGTGCGTATTCTTCTGTGTCCATGATTTTTAAGATTCTGCTACCAGCGACGATCCCGTCAGTGAATATACTTAAGAAATCCATCATTTGAGACATCGGATTGAAGAACCCTTGGACATATGTGGTGAAAGCATAGATCAGCCCAACTTCCACTGGTGATTTTAAGGCATCTAAACCAAAAAGTGTCAGTGCCCAAGCAATGGCTAATGCATATAAAAAGCTGATAATCGGGCTCAATAACAGCGAATTGGTTTTGATCATAGCGTATCGTGTATTGAGATAATCCGTATTGACCGCTTCAAATTCGTTTGCTAACCGTTTTTCCTGCCGGAATTGCTGGATGATCCGCATCCCTGAAATGGATTCATTTAATTTAGTATTCAACTGACTTAACTTTTCGCGCATATTACGATAAATCCGAGAACTAAATTTTTGATAATACCAGATCACGACTCCTAGAACAGGTAAAAAAAGCAACAGCCATAAAGCAATGCGTCCGTTGATTTGAAACATTGCAATAAAGGAGGAAACTACTGCGAAAATGCCTGTCAATACCATCAGAAAAACATACCAAAATTCAAAAAGCGTTTCGGTGTCATTCGTGACTCTTGAGACAGTCGAGCCGGCTGGTGTCTGGTCAAAATATCTCATTCCCAATGTATGCAATTTTTCAAATAATTTTATACGGATATATTGATAGGTTTTAAGCGAAGCATTGGAATACAAATACCATTGGAAAAACCAGATGATACTTTTGACGATGACCCCAAATAAATACAAGCCTGCAAAAAATAAAATCACTTGTGTCGTAGCAGATTGTTTGGCTAAATATTCATCCATAAAGGTTTGAATGATTCGAGGTAATAGGACATTGATTACTGACAATCCCAAAGCAAACAGGATGGCAATGATGAAAGTCGCTTTAAAGGCTTTAGCAAAATGCAACAAGCGTTTAATGATTTGCTTTTGCTCTCGCAATGGAATGGATTTTGACCATTCGGATTGATAGTTATCTTCCATCATTTTCTCCCCTTTCAATTTTGGCTTCTAACTGTTGTTTTTCCCACATTTGTTTGTACCAACCACCTAAAGCCAATAGCTCGGCGTGACGGCCACGTTCAACGATCTGTCCTTTGTCAATGACGATGATTTCATCAGCATGCATAACACTGCTTAGTCGATGAGCGGCAATGATCGTGGTTTTACTTTGACGAATTTCTTTTAAATTCCGCAAAATTCTTTCTTCTGTTTTAGCATCCACTGCCGACAACGCATCGTCAAGGATCAATAACTCTGGATTTTGGATCAATGCTCTGGCAATCGAGATCCGCTGTTTTTGTCCACCAGATAAGGAAACACCCCGCTCACCAACTAATGTTTCATACCCCTTCGGTAATTCTTTGATCTCTTGGTTGATTGATGCTAACGACGCAGCAGCTTCCACTTCTTCGTTAGATAACTTAGGATCAGAAAAACGGATATTCTCACGAATCGTCATTGAAAACAAAAAATGATCTTGTGGTACATAGCCAATAGAATGTAAAAGAGCATCTAAGGAATATTCTTTGATCGAACGACCACCAAATTTGATTTGTCCTTGATAGTCATCATATTCACGCATCAGCAACTTCATGATCGTGGTTTTTCCAGCACCAGTTTTACCAACAATTCCTAATGTATCCCCTTCTTTAATTGCAAACTTGATTTGTTCCAAGGCGGGTAATTCTTCTTTGGGATAATGGAATTGCGCGATCTCTACATTTAATTCTCCTTTTGCGGGTGTCTTCACTGCACCAAGTTGTTCGACGATATGGGTCTTCTCATGCAAGAGTTCATTCACTCGGTCATAAGAAGCATTTCCTCTTTCCAGAACATTGAACAACCGACCAATAGCAAACATCGGCCAAACCAACATTCCAATGTAACTGATGAAGGAAACCATTTGTCCAATCGTGATCGTGCCATCTAGCACATATTTACCACCCAAGATGATCGTTAAAACATAAGATAACCCAATGATCAGCGTGATAAACGGATCAAACAAAGCATCTAAAAAGTTGACACGTTTATTCTTGGTGATTGCCTGTTCGATTTTTTCTTGAAAATCTGCCAGATCTTCCTGCTCTTGCCCAAAAGTTTTGATTACTTTAATCCCAGTAATACTTTCTTGCGTTTTGTCGTTGATACTGGAAAAAGCTTCTTGTGATTCTCGAAAAGCATCATGTAGTTTTGATCCTAATATCCTTGAAGTAACAGCTAATAGCGGCAAAGGGATCAGAGCAAGTAAAGTCAAGCGCCAGTCAATGAAAAGGATCATGGCAATGATTGTGGTTCCACCGGTAATGACCGAATCAGCAAATGTCAAGATGCCTGCTCCTGCCACATTTTGAATCGCATTTAAATCATTGGTCGCATGTGCCATTAAATCACCTGTACGATATTTTTGATAAAACATACTATCCATACGAGTGAAATGGATAAACAAACGCTGACGTAATTCCTTCTCTAACCTCGCTGCACTTCCCCAAATATTCACCCGCCAAATGAAACGAAAGAGATACTGTAAAATGGCAGATCCGATTAATACAGCGATCCAAAAGACGATAAATCGCATGGAGAGATTCTTATCTGCAATCTCATCGATGATGATCCCGATTACTTTAGGCGGAACTAACTGAACCAAGGCAACACATAATAAAGAAAAAACGCCGATCACATAGTGCTTCTTTTCTTGTTTAAAAAACCAACCCAACTTCCTAAAAATAGACATATTTTTCCTCCTTTTTAACTCCCATCAACCTCTTTTTCTCTTAAAAATTTAGTCAGTGTCACTCATTTTTCTCACTAACTACACAACCTTGTTTTTAATCGCTTCCATAAATCCATCTAACAAAAAAAGCGAGCTGAAATCAATCAGCCCGCTATGATTTGTCCAATGAAAACCCTATTTTTTCCCTTGGTTTTTCATTTGTTGCATCATCTGACGAATTTTCTTTTCAGATGGTTTTTGCCCCATTGACATCATCATTGATCGTAACATGTCCTCATTAACGGGAGGATTTTTTTCTAAATAATCTTTCATATATTTACGCGCAAAAAAGAATCCACCGATTGCGCCGATTAATAAAGCAATAACTGCGATAAGTACGACTATTCCTGTTTTTACCATATAAATCTCTCCTTTCTATTTCCGAATTGCTCTCAATGACTTATTTTACTAAAGTTTTCCCAAAAAAGAAAGGCGTTTTCTTTAGTTTTGGCTAAAAAGTTTATTTTACTGCTTTCCTATAACTTCGCCAAATAGAAGCTTAACCATATATTTTTTTTAGGCAAACCGAATAAATTGCTTTCAATTTTTTTGATGCAGGTGTAGAATGGTGTCGTGAAGAAAATGAGAGGTGATTTTTTTGAGTAATCAATTCCATAAACAAAAATTGATTGAACACACCAACGGCTTATCTTTAGCTGAAGTGAACGGAACAGTCAAAGTTCCTAAAGGGAAAAGTTTTTTTAAAACATTATTAGCTTATTCAGGTCCTGGCGCACTCGTTGCGGTAGGTTATATGGATCCAGGAAACTGGTCGACTTCTATTACAGGAGGTCAAAACTTTCAATATTTACTGATGTCAGTCATTCTTTTATCCAGCTTAGTCGCTATGCTCTTGCAATATATGGCAGCAAAACTAGGCATCGTTAGTCAAATGGATTTAGCCCAAGCCATCCGAGCCCGTACAAGTAAAACACTTGGTGTGATTTTGTGGGTGTTAACTGAATTGGCAATCATGGCAACCGATATTGCAGAAGTAATTGGGGCCGCCATTGCCCTTTATTTACTTTTTGATATTCCATTAGTAATTGCTGTATTTATTACTGTTTTTGATGTTTTTGTTTTATTGATGTTAACTAAGATTGGCTTTCGTAAAATTGAAGCGATCGTCGTTTGTTTGATCTTTGTCATTTTATTCGTTTTTGTCTACCAAGTGGCTTTGTCAAATCCCGACTGGAAACATTTATTTGCTGGCTTTGTTCCTAATAGCAAAACGTTTGCTGATTCACCGATGATTGGTGGTGAAACACCATTGACAGGTGCATTAGGAATCATTGGCGCAACTGTCATGCCTCATAATTTGTATCTCCATTCTGCAGTCTCACAAACGAGAGAAATCGATCGGAAAGACCCAACCGATATCGCTCGAGCTGTTCGTTTTACAACTTGGGATTCTAATATTCAATTAACTATGGCTTTTTTAGTCAATGCTTTACTTTTGATCATGGGCGTTGCAGTATTTAAAAATGGTTCTGTGCAAGACCCATCATTTTTTGGGCTTTACGAAGCATTGTCTAATCCTTCTGTTATGAGCAATGATGTATTGACCACTGTAGCAAAATCTGGCATTTTATCTACATTATTTGCTGTTGCCCTTTTAGCTTCTGGACAAAATTCTACGATTACTGGAACACTGACAGGACAAGTGATCATGGAAGGCTTTATCCACATGCGTATGCCGATTTGGTTACGTCGTTTGGTCACACGTCTCTTGTCTGTCATCCCTGTTTTACTCTGTGTCCTCTTTACCAGCACGAAAGGAACGATCGAAGAACATACTGCTTTGAATCATTTGATGAACGAATCTCAAGTATTCCTTGCATTTGCGCTTCCTTTTTCAATGATTCCATTATTGATGATGACAAATAGTGAAGTAGAGATGGGGAAACAATTTAAAAATAATCTATTCGTTAAATCTTTAGGCTGGATCTCCGTAATCAGTCTGACATTCTTGAATTTACGAGGGTTGCCTGGACAAATCGAAAGTTTCTTTGGTGATCAAGCAACTACCAATGAATTGATGTGGGCAGACAATGTGGCCTACTTGATTATCTTTGCTGTCTTAGCCTTATTGTGTTGGACGATCGTCGACTTGTATAAAGGGAACAAAAGATACGCAGAACGTTTGCAACAACTAACCGTCCAAGAAAATAACTAATAAAAAGATTAGATGATAAAAAAGTTGTTCCTTAAGTGTCCAACTTTAAAAAATAAGCCAAAGAATCCCGAAATAGTTACTCAGGGAAATTCTTCGGCTTATTTTAATTCGTATAACTACATTCAACAGCTTTGATGTCCATTTGTTGAAATGTCTTCGTGAAGAGATAAATCACGTTTTTTTCTACTAATATCAGTAGGTTTTGCACAAATCCTACAATCAAAACTTTAAGGTTTCATTTGTTTATTCATTCACTGCTGCTAATAATTCTGGGAAAGCTTCTGGATCAAAGTGTTTTTCTTTTAACATAGCAATTTCTTTTCCATATGGTGCATAGGCCGTTTTTTTCTCTTTCCCTACATAAGGGGTTTCTAAGATTTTGGCAATATCTGAAAACATCGGTTCATGTACGATTTCTTTCAGTGCATCAAAACCGATCGTCCCGAAACCAATATTAGCATGACGATCCTTATGTGACCCTTGAGGATTCTTCGAGTCATTGATGTGTAACACTTTCAATCGATCCAAGCCGATTACTTTATCAAATTCTGTCATTACACCTGAAAAATCATGACACACGTCATAGCCTGCATCGTTCGTATGACAAGTATCAAATGTCACAGACAGTTTTTCATTCAAAGTCACGCCATCAATGATCTGCGCTAATTCTTCAAATGTCCGACCGACTTCCGTCCCTTTACCAGCCATTGTCTCTAAAGCAATTTGTGCAGTCTGTTCTTTCGTCAAAACTTCATTCAATCCTTCAATGATTTTGGCGATACCAGCTGCGGCACCTGCACCGACATGGGCACCTGGATGCAAAGTGATCTGTGTTGCTCCTAAAGCCTCCGCTCGGACGATCTCTTCTCTTAAAAATTGAACCGCAAAAGGAAACATCTCCGGTTTAATCGTATTTCCCAAATTAATAATATAAGGTGCATGAACCACTATATCAGATAATCCATGTTCCTTCATATACGCTTTCCCCGCTTCGATATTCATGTCTTCAATTGCTTTACGTCTAGTATTTTGCGGTGCTCCAGTATAAATCATAAAGGTTGAAGCACCGTAACTTGCAGCTTCTTCTGCTGCCCCTAATAGCATTTTTTTCCCACTCATGCTTACGTGTGACCCTAATAACATAAAATTCTTCCTCTCCATGAAAAGTGAATCAATGATCGAAATCCTTATCAAGCCATATTCCATTCATTGATAATCACTCTAAATAAGCTAATCTTTTTCTATTTTAACTGAACATATAGGGAAAGAAAAGTTTACGACTCGAAAACGGTCTAATGCTTTAAGTTTCTCGTTCACACTATCATTCAGAAAAAGAAAGTTGAAATAATCCTTATAAAAATCACCATATCTGTTTTTTTGTTCCATTATTTGCTATAATTAGCGAAATAAAACTATTAGTTGAGGTGAACCCTTTTGCCACGTAAAGATACTCGGAAAAAGCAACATCGAAGGAAAAAGCAAAAATGGTTGGGATTAAACATCGCTTTTGGTGTCTTCCAATCATTGACTACTTTTATCGTCGTCCTTCTTCTGCTACTGGCAGCCCTTGGTGTTGGTATCGGAGCTGGTTATTTTGCCTATCTTGTTGAAGATACTGAAATACCATCCAAAGCAACCCTGCAATCAGAGCTTGGCAACATTACAGAAACATCTAAACTTGTTTATGCTGACAATTCTGAAATATCAAAGATCCAAACTGATTTAATGCGGACAGCCGTTCCTTCAGATCAAATTTCGCCTTTATTGAAAACTGCAATCATTAGTACTGAAGATGAGTATTTTGAGCGACATAACGGCTATGTACCAAAAGCTGTTTTGCGTGCTTTATTTTCTGAAGCAACTGGTATCGGTTCTTCCGGTGGTTCCACGTTGACTCAACAGTTAGTCAAACAACAAATCTTAACTGATGAAACAACATTCAAGCGAAAAGCAAATGAAATTTTATTAGCAGCACAAGTCGAGAAACACTTTTCCAAAAATGAAATTATTTCTATGTATCTAAATGTTTCTCCATTTGGTCGAAACAATAAAGGACAAAATATCGCTGGTGTACAAGAAGCAGCGAAAGGAATCTTTGGTGTTAATGCCAAAGATGTCAACTTACCACAAGCTGCCTTTATCGCAGGTTTGCCACAAAGTCCGATCACTTATAGTCCTTATACAAATACTGGGAGTTTAAAAGAAGACCTTTCAGCAGGATTGAATCGAAAAGATGTGGTTCTATTCAGCATGTATCGTGAAAATAAAATCACAAAACAACAATATGAAGAAGCGAAAGCTTATGATCTCACGAAAGATTTCTTACCACAACAGATTGCTGAACAAAGTGATCGTGAGTTTCTATATTATACCGTTATGGGTGAAGCCACAGAGATCATCACTAAACAATTAGCTGAAAAAGATGATGCAGATTTATCTGATAGTTCAGTCTATGATGCCTACTATCAAAAAGCACAACAAACGATCCAAAACAAAGGTTATACGATCCATTCAACGATCGATAAAAATGTTTATGCGGCAATGCAAGAAGCAGCAAAAAGTTATGGACATCTATTAGACGATGGCAAAGCCACACAAGTTGAGACAGGAAATGTCTTGATGGATAATAAAACTGGTCGTATCTATGGTTTTGTTGGTGGTAGAAATTATCTACAAAACCAAAATAATCATGCTTTTGACACCCAAAGACAAGCTGGGTCTTCGATTAAACCAGTACTCGTGTATGGTCCAGCCATCGATATGGGGCTTGTAGGATCAGAATCACGCGTTTCTGATTACGCAACTACCTGGCAAGAAGGAAGTAACGCAGGAGAAAAAATCGTCAATGCAACGAATGAAGGTTCTAATACCTTCCAAACGATTCGAGAGTCTTTGGAATGGTCTAACAATATCCCTGCCTATCATTTATATCAGGATGTTTTAGAAAATGGTGGTTCTAAACAATATGCTTATGAAAATTACTTGGCAAAAATGAATTATCCAACCAACGATAATTGGGGTGTTGAGTCTGCGCCGTTGGGAACCGTTGATGTAACGACTTTGGAACAAACCAATGGCTTCCAAGCTTTGGCTAATGGCGGGGTCTATCAAGAAGGTTATTTGATTGATTCAATTACTGATAACTCGGGAAACGTCATCTACAAACATGAGGAAAAACCTGTAAGAGTGTATTCTGAAGCTACAGCATCAATTATGAATGATATGATGCGTAGTGTAATCACTGCGAAAATCACGACACCTTTTAAAGATGATATTACTGCTTTAAATCATGAACTGGGACAAGCGGATTGGATCGGCAAAACAGGTTCAACAAATGACTACCGTGATTCTTGGCTGATTGTTTCAACGCCATCTATTACGATCAGTAGTTGGGCAGGTCACGATGACAACACTGGAATGGACTCAAGAGCCCGATTACGTTCTTCTAGCTATTTAGCCAATCTCATTAATCAAGTATACCAAGCAAATCCAGCGATGTTCGGGACAAAGGATAAATTTGAATTATCTTCTGATGTCTCCAAGAAAAAAGTAGCATCCTTTACAGGACAACTTCCTGGTAAAGTTACTGTTGATAAGAAAACCATCGAAACGCCAAGTCAGACAGTTGAATCGCTTTGGGCAAAAAATGGTCCAAAAAAATCAACATTCAAGTTTGGTGTCGGTGGAACGGATGAAAACTATAAAAACTATTGGGGAACTGCTTCATCCTTTGCTCGAGCGCATCCAGCAAAAAAAGAAAATGATAAAGAAAAAGAATAACTCAGACTTTGTCAAATAATATTGATGAAACGTACCAACATTATTTGACAAAGGACCTACAAAAACAGTCGCCAATTATGGCGACTGTTTTTATCTTGTTAATTTTTCAGTAGCGCCCATACGCTTTTTTTCTTGCTGTTTGACTAAGTTCATTGCTTTATTCCTTTTTTGATCCACTGTTTGCTGTTGATGAGTATTTTTATCTGTAGTCGGTGAATATTTAGACTGATTTAGATCATTGGTAGCAGGTTTGCTTTTTTCTTTTTCATATGTGACTGGTTCCCATACCCCAATTTCAAACCACAGCGGGTTCGTTTCACTTGATTTCTTTAGGTTATCTGACTGTTGGTCATTTCCATTGATATTCATTGAGGGCTCAGCTTTTTCTAAATATAGGCTGGTTCCTTCTTTGAATTTAGGAGCAGTCAAGCTTTTAAATGTGCTAGAGTTAAAACTATTTAGATCATTGGCAGCAGGTTTGCTTTTTTCTTTTTCATGTATGACTGGTTCCCATACCCCAATTTCAAACCACAGCGGGTTCGTTTCACTTGATTTCTTTAGGTTATCTGACTGTTGGTCATTTCCATTGATATTCATCGAGGGTTCAGCTTTTTCTAAATATAGGCTGGTTCCTTCTTTGAATTTAGGAGCAGTCAAGTTTTTAAAGGTGCTAGGGTTAAAACTATTTAGATCATTGGTAGCAGGTTTGCTTTTTTCTTTTTCATGTATGACTGGTTCCCATACCCCAATTTCAAACCACAGCGGGTTCGTTTCACTTGATTTCTTTAGGTTATCTGACTGTTGGTCATTTCCATCGATATTCATCGAGGGATCAGCTTTTTCTAAAGGTAGGCTTACATCATCTTTGTCTTTTCCTTTAAAGTCACCTGATTGCTGGTTATCCCCTTCTTTGACAGTCATCACTTGCTTACTTTCGATTTCCCTACAATAATCGCTATTGTTTTCTCTATTTGGCTCTTCAGGACTTTGCATTTTACTTTCATCTTTATTCCAATTGGTTCTTTCGCTACTGTTCGTTTGTACTTCTATCCATACTTGTGGGTCATGCTGTTTTTGTTTCTCTTCTTCCAAACGTATGCTGTCAACCCTTTTTTGATTACGTTCATTTGAAGCTTCACGTCTTTTTCTCCATTTGTTGACAGGATCTAATAACTCAATAGATTGATTGTTTTGAAATTGGATGACTGTATCATTTTCCATGCTTTTTTTCAAAATATCGTTAAAATTGTCTCTAAACCGTCCATATATTTGACTTACTTTCCTACTAATGCTAACTAAAATAGCATCGATTTTACTGTCAGACAATTCACTTTTTTTCAAAGTAGAAAGATATTCAAAAGAATAACTCTCCGTATGTAAACCTATATGTTTTGCTAAGATATAACCAATCGCTTCTGATTTAAAATATTCTAATTGGTCTGGATAATCGGTACTAGTCCCTCTTGTCTTATGTATGGCTGAACGCATAAAGTTACTCAATGTTTGTTTATCATTCATCCCTGATTGAATCTCGATTGGCATACTTTTAAATTGGTTAATACTTTGGAACAAAATTTGGTAGAGAAATGAATCAACTGTTTGATTCCCTACATAGTATGCTGGTCTGGGTATTTCTTGCTTTTCCGCTAATTCACTAACATCGAAAACCTGTACTAGAAAAGAGGCTGTTAGTTTACTTTTTGTTTCTTTGTCGAAACGTACTTCTGTATGGTCTCTATAAAGTGCGTCTGGACCCAGTTTTAATTTTTTTTCTAGCTTCTTCCATTCCCGAGCCTCGAGAGCTAATTGGACATCTGGTTTTTGGGCGATCAGGTTTTGGGTTATTTTTGAGTGTTGCCAAGGAAGATGCGCTGTAACAGATAAAAACTTAATAAAATTATCCTCTTCTAGAAAAGTTGAAAGTTGTTTTTTTCGATACGTTTCAATCCCTTCCCTATCCCCCCGTTTATTCAAGCTTTGTATACTTTTATCGTCTATTCCCTCATTAAACCTAAGATTTAGTATATATTCAACTCCTTCTGGAAATAAGTCAATTGAGTTAACCAACTTATTACCACGTTCATTAATATGATGTGCCATACTTACAAAATAATAAAATTTTTCTATGATCTTTTCTTTATTTTCTTCTATAAACGGACGATATAATTCCATTCCCGGATCCTTAGTTACTATTACCAGTGAAGAATCAAGATACAAGGAATGATTAAAAACAAAACCTGGAGTACAGCGACGATTGTTCTTGTACTTCTCTTCCATTACTGGCAATGGATATACAAACTCTGTAAAAATTTTCTCTGTAAAAGATTTAATAGGAATATACCAATTTCTCCTATTTCTTTCCAATGCAAGATATGTCCTATTTAAATTTTCTAATGTTATTTCTTTGTACTTTGAAGTTTTTAACTCATCGTAAACATCAGGAAGCAGTTTCACAAAATAAATATCTGACATTTATAACTTCTCCTTACAATTTAGATTTTCTCTTCTGATAGAGATTCCATTTCATTATACGGAATAAAAAGCTAAAATTTGTCCAAGTTTTTACAAAAAAAATAAATAGTTGTTCTTGTTAACTAGCTAAAAGCTTCAACGAATGTTTACTTATTTCAATCACTAAATCTTTTTTAGAAGTTAAAACGAGAGTGGGACAATAGTTCTTTCTCAATCGTTGGCGATTTGGAAATTATAACCTGGTTTGCGCTGTCCATTTCGCATATAACCGTCTTTCATCCACATAAAGGTGGTAACAGTTAATGTTCTACATTTCGTGGTAAAGTTGTTTGGCTGATGGTATAATTTTTAAACATAAAGCACACTCCTTTGATTTTTGTTTAAGCACTTTAATCATACAAGGTTGTGCTTTTTATGTACCTTAAAATCAAAAAAATGGGGAAATAATCAGATTTTTTTCTGACTATTGTCCCACTCTCGTTTTTATCTTGTTATGGTTTTAAAGGAGCTTTTTTATCTTGTCAATGTTCTACGCCCGGATACTCCATTTTTTTCTACCGATTATTTTTAGTTGCCTTTTCCTGAGCTATCCTTTGCCGTTGCGGACTGTTTTTATCTGTAGTAAATGAACTTAGTCTGTTAGTATCTACTTTTTCTAAAGTGCTTTTGTTGCTTTTTTTACTTCCTTTTCTTGTAACTGTTTCCCAAGTCATTTCTTCCGGCTCACTTTGATCCGCTTGATGATCTGTCTGCTGATCTTTTCCATTAATAGTCGTCGAAAGTTTAGATTCAGTTCGGTTGGTATCCTCAGCTTTTTTCAAAGATAGGCTTTCACCTTCTTTGGCTTTCATGTTAAACAAGCTTGCAAAGGTTTTAAGGGTAGAAGATTCTTGATGATCTGTCTGCGGGTTAATTCTATTAATAGTCGTCGAATGTTCAGATTCATTTCGATTGGTATCCTCAGCTTTACTCAAAGATAGACTTGCACCTTCTTTGACTTTAAGGATAATCGATCCTTCAAAAGTTCTAAGTTTAGAACTCTTTAAATCATTGGTAACAACATTTTCTGAAGTACTTGTGCTACTTCCTTTACTTGTGTCTTTTTCCAAAGTTCCTTTCTCAAACCATTGTTGATTCGCTTCTCCGTATTGCTCTAGATTATCTAGCTGATTGTTTCTTTCTGTGCTTGAGTTCTCTTTCCAAGATCTCTCTTTAACTTCTTGTTGCTTAGTACCATTTGATCCTTTAATATGAACCGTCTGTTGCTCATTTCCCTTAATATCCATCGAGAGTTCAGTTTTTTTTATGCTGGCACCCTCAGCTTTTTCCAAGGATATTTTGACTTCAGGTCTAATCAATCCTTTAGAGTCGCCTGATAGCTGGTGGTTCCCTTCTTTGACTTTCCTCACGTGTTTACTTTCGATTTCCCACCAATACTCGCTATTATTTTCGCTATTTTGCCCTTCAGAATTTTGTATTTTACTCTCATATATATTCGGATGGATTCTTTTACTCTTTTTAGTTTTAACTTCTGTCCAAGTTTGTGGATCACGCTGCTGTTTTTCTCCTACTTTCAAACGTTTGTCGCTAAACTTTTTTTTACTATTTTCAATCAAAGCTTCACGTCTTTTTTTCCCTTTATTGACGGGGTCTAATATCTCTATAGATTGATTGTTTTGAAGTTGGGTAACTTTATTCTTTTCGTTACTTTTATTCAAAATAATATTAAATTTTTCTCTAAAGTCATTATATGTTTTATTTACTTCTGAACTAATGCTCTCTAAAATATTATCTATTGTAGTTTCAGACAATTTATTCTGCCTCAAAGTAGAAAGATATTCAAAAGAATAACTCTCCGTAGATAATCCTAAATGTTTTGCTAAGGTATAACCGACCGCTTCTGATTTAAAATATTCTAAATGGTCTTGATCACCGATACTAGTCCATCTTCTCTTATGTATGGCTGAACGCAATAAGATACTCAATTTTTCTTTATCATTCATTCCCGATTGTATCTCGATTGACCTACTTGTAAGTCCTCTGATACTTTGGAATAAAATTTTATAGAGAAATGAATCAACTGTTTGATCTCCTACGTAGTAAGCAGGTCTAGGTATTTCTTGATTTTCCTTTAATTCACTAACATCAAAAACCTGTACTTGAAAATAATCTGTTGGTTTAGAGTTTGTTTTTTTTTTGAAAACTTCTCCTGTATATGCTCTAAGGAGGGATTCCGGACACAGATTTAGTTTTTTTTCAAGTTTCTTCCATTCCCAAGCCTGAAGAGCCAATTGGACGTCTGGTTTTTGGGCGATCAAGATTTGGATTATGCTTGAATCTTGCCAAGGAAGATGAGATTTAACAGATAAAAACTTAATAAAATAATCTTCTTCTAGAAAATTTGGAAGTTGTTTTTCTCGATATGCTTCAATCCCTTTTATATCACCTCGTTTGCTCAAATTTTGTATACTTTTATCACTTATTCCCTCATTAAACTTAAGATTGCATATTTCCTCTATTTCTTTTAGAAATAATTCAAGCGTTCCGGTCTTCTTATCGTATACACAATGATTATAATATCCTCTTAGATAATGATAAAAAGCGTCCTTAATTTTTCCCAAATTTTTTTCTATAAACGGTAGGTATAAATCAGCTATCTCTTCACTTTTTATCTTTACTTCTATTACATCTGAAGAGGAAAGATTTAAGGACTGATAGAAAACTAATCCCGGAGAAACAAGATGAGGGTCCTCCTCCAATATTGGCAAAAAAAATACAGAATCTGGATGTTTTGTACTTGTATGAGCTTTAAAAGGAATATACCAATTTCTTTCATTTTGTTCGAACGCAAGATACATTCTTGTTTCTTTATTTAATATCCTATTTTTAGTTTCCTTTGAAGTTATTAAATCATTGTAAACTTCAGGGCGTAGTTTTACAAAATAAAAATCTGACATATACAGTAACTCCTGGCATTTTAGATTTTCTCTTCTGATAGAGATTCCATTTCATTATACGGAATAAAAAGCTAAAATTTGTCCAAATTTTTACAAAAAAATAAATAGTTGTTCTTTTTAACTAGCTAAAAGCTTCAACGAATGTTTACTTATTTCAATCACTGAATCTTTTTAGAGGTTAAAAACACTCCACTAGCATCATCTAGTGGAGTGTTAATCACTTATTATTTCGTCGATCCTTTTTCTTCAATTCCATAAGGTAAGATAATTGTTTTTTCTTCAACTTCTTCTTTATTCATCATTTTTGTTAATAGACGCATTGAAACGGCACCTAAATCATACAATGGTTGTGTGATACTTGTTAGGCGTGGACGTGCAACTTCTGTTAACAATGAGTTATTACTTGTAATGATCTCAAATTCTTCTGGTACTTTCACACCCTTATCTAAAAGACCATCTAAAATACCGATAGCTAATTCATCATCTGAAACATAAACAGCTGTTGCGCCACTGTTATGAATGCGATCAACTAGGGTTAATCCGTCTTTAAAGTTATACTCTGCTTCAAAGATCAAACCTTCGCTGTAAGGTAAATTATTTTCTTTAAGTGCTTCTTTATATCCTTTCAAGCGATTTTGACCATTGATTGGATCAATCAATGCCCCACTGACAAAGGCAATTTTTTTATTGCCATTCTTAGCTAATTTATTGACAGCATCCTTAGTTGCTGAAGTGTAATCGATATTCACACTTCCAACTTGTTCATCAGGGTCAATTGAGCCAGCCAATACTACAGGAGTCTTAGATCGAGAAAACTCACCACGGATTTCATCAGTGATATGATGTCCCATGAAGATCACGCCATCTACTTGTTTTGCTAACAAGTTATTTAATACATTCACTTCTTTTTGATCATTGCCGTCTGAATTTGCTAAAATGATGTTGTATTTGTACATTGTAGCAACATCATCGATCCCACGTGCTAAAGAAGCAAAAAACATATTGCTGACATCTGGAATGATTACCCCTACTGTCGTTGTCTTCTTACTTGCTAGCCCACGTGCAACAGCATTCGGACGATAGTCCAATCGATCAATGACTTCTAACACTTTTTTTCTAGTCGCAGGTTTGACATTCGGATTCCCGTTAACGACACGTGAAACAGTAGCCATCGAAACATTTGCCTCTCTCGCTACATCATAAATAGTAATTGTTTGCTTTTCCATTCTTGCTCTCCTGTTCATTTTTATATGTTTTCTGAAAATACGCTTTACATTTCTAAAACAGGATAACAAATAATACTCAAAATTGCAACCGTTTTACTACCGCTTTCATGAAAATAATTCATTTTTTCACTTTTATACGTTGGTCTTTGAAACATTAAGTGGTACAATTATCTAATAATTCAATAAATTAGAAAGAAGGATGCCAAAATGAATAACGTAAAAATCAACGAATTACGTAAATGGATGGCTCAAAATCAAGTGGATCTTGCCTATATTAGTGATCCAGGACACATCGCTTATTTTTCAGGATACGAAAGTGAACCCCATGAACGTGTCTTAGCACTATTTATCCCACTTGAACAGGATCCTTTTTTATTCACTCCGGCTTTAGAAGTTGAAGATGCACAAAACAGTGCATGGTCTTTTGATGTTCGTGGCTATTTAGACAGCGAAAATCCTTGGGAAATCATTGGGAAAGAAATTCGTCACCGTTATGGTCAGCCTGGAAATATCGGAATCGAAAAAAATGCGTTAACCGTTGATCGTTTCGATGCCATTTCAGATGTTCTAACTGGTTCTGACAACTTTACTGATTTAACAGCAATCATTCAACGTCTCCAATTAATCAAAACACTGGAAGAAAAAGACCAATTACTTGCTGCTGGTAAATGGGCAGATGTTGCCTTTGAAATCGGCTTTAAGGCAGTAAAAGAAGGTGTTACTGAGCAAGCAATCATTGCAGAAATCGAATACCAACTAAAAAAACAAGGTGTTTCGCAAATGTCGTTTGACACGCTTGTTTTAGCTGGTAAAAACGCAGCAAGCCCCCACGGTGCTCCAGGCAGCACAAAAATTTCGCCTAATGAACTTGTTTTGTTTGATTTAGGTGTTGTTTGGGATGGTTATTGCAGCGATGCTACTCGAACTGTAGCCTATAAAAAACCAACTGAATTTCAGGAAAAAATTTATCAAATCACACTTGAGGCACAATTAGCTGCCCAAGCAGCTGTACGTCCCGGCGTAACGGCTGCCGAACTAGATCAAATTGCAAGAAATGTAATCAATAGCTATGGCTATGGCGAATACTTCAATCATCGTCTAGGTCACGGAATCGGAACCACTGTCCATGAATTTCCTTCCCTTGTAGCAGGTAATGATTTAGTCATCGAAGAAGGCATGTGCTTCTCCCTTGAACCAGGAATCTATATCCCTGATCAAGTAGGTGTTCGAATCGAAGACTGTGTCTATGTGACAAAAGACGGCTGTATTCCATTTACAACTACGCCAAAAGAATTATTGGTTATTGAATAAGGTTGTGAGAAGAGCGACTTGATCTGAGCGGTAAGGATGAAAATCTCGAAACAGCTTCCCATGTTTTGAGATTTTTTGACTTATCGCCGAAGATCAGCTCTTTGAACACCGTGGATTAGGTCGTGAAAGAAGCGGTTAACTCCGAACGAATAAGCGATGATTTTTTAAAATAGCTTCTCATATTTTAGAAAATTATCGTTTATTGTTGAGGAGTTGCTTCTTGAACGCCGTGGATCAGAGGTTGTGAGAAGAGCGACTTGATCTGAGCGCTCACCAAGTAAAACCTGCGACGAGTAATCACAGGAGCAGTAAGGTTGAAAATCTCGAAACAGCTTCCCATGTTTTGAGATTTTTTGACTTATCGCCGAAGATCAGCTCTTTGAACGCCGTTTATCACTTCTACATCTATTAATGAGTCTAAGGGCGACTGTTAGTCCTAGACTCATTTTTTTCTTATCTTCAACCTCACTAATTGTTGTTGGCCCATTCATACCAAAGAGCTCTGGTGACCAATAGATTTTACGAATTCTTCTGATCATTCTGGTTCTTTTATAGTGTCTTCACTCTCATGGTGATAAGCATGCTATCAAGTGATTACGCAAATTAGACGTTTACATTATGTATTATTCTTGTAATTATCCAAACAAAAAAATATCAAAGCTAGGAAACTTTGCTAGCTTTGATATTCATCACTTGTTCCGTTCGATTAACCAAAATCGAGATAGCATCTATTGATTATTTACAAAAAATAGAAATTGCCTATTTTCCATTGTCAGTAAATGTATCTTTTAAATCTTCTTTTTTAGCTTTGACATCTTCTTTAGCCATATCTGCCATTGCTTGCGCATCTTTTGCGACTGGTTTTGCTTCAGCAATGCCTTCTTTGACTGTTTGTCCAGCTTCACCTGCAGCATCTTTCGCATTGATCATCATATCTTCAGATGCATCTTTAACTGTTTCATTCATTTGTCCGACTGGCTTTTTAAGCTCATCTGCTGATTTCTTGAAGCGATGAGAAAGATCTTCTGATTGTTCTTTTAATGTTAATAAAATGTCTTCAGACTCATCTTCGACATCATTTGCAGAATGATTGACTTTATTTTTCACGCTACCAGCTAAGTCACCAGCTTGTTGGGATAGATCTTGCGCTTTTTCTTTTGCGATGTCTGTTAATGTCGCTGATTTTTCTTTTGCCATATCCGTGTAGTCTGAAGCCATATCAAGTAAATCATCTGCTTGTGCAGCAAGTTCATCGCGTAGTTCTTTTCCTGACTTTGGTGCTAATAATAATGCTGCGACTGCCGCTGCTGTCCCACCAATAACTGCTCCTAGTAAAAATCCACCTTTTTTTGCCATAATTAAATTCCTCCAGTCTTTTCTGTATGTTTTTTATTTTTGAAAAACTTTAAAGCTGTGCCACCAACTTTTCCAGCCACGGTAGCTTTAGCTGTTGTACGCCCAATCCCACCAACTTTGGTTACGATATTTTTACTTGATGTATTCAATTCTGACACGCTTTCACTTAAATCCGCGATAGCTGTAAACAATGGATCAATCGTTTCTACTTTCCCATTGATGTCTAAAAGCAATTCATTACTTTTGACTAGTAAACCTTCCACCTGCCTTGACAAAAGATCGACATCTTTGGTGACGACTTCAATCGTCGTATTTGCTTCTGCCACTGTTTGATCCACTTTTTCTAATGTTTTTGATAATTGTAACAATACTCTTATGATAAAAACAACGAGGACTGCAAATGCGATGGCCGCAATCAGCCCAGCAATTTCTCCGCCTGTCATACTCGAACTCCCTTCTGATACTCTTTCTATAAGCATAGCATTTTCGCATTTTTTAAACAAATAAAAAATAGCAAAGCTTCAACTACTTTTTTTGGATAAGAGCAGTTGAAGCTTTCATTGCTAAAAAATTTATTTTTTCAGCTCATCTTTTGATTTAATTTTTTTGTTGTCTTTTTTTGGTACCATCGTTTGATCTGCTTCTAATTGTTTCCCTAGCTCTTTAATATATTCTTTTAATGGTTCGCCGACTTCTGGATGAGTCAAGCCGTATTCAATACTGGTTTTCATGAAACCAAACTTGTCACCAACATCATAGCGTTTGCCTGTAAAGTTACGAGCAAATACTCGTTGTGTTTTATTCAATGTATCAATCGCATCTGTCAGTTGGATCTCATTCCCAGCACCTGGTTGTTGTTCTGCCAAAACATCAAAGATTTCAGGAGTTAATAAATAGCGTCCAATAATAGCTAAATTACTTGGTGCTTTACTTGGGTCTGGTTTTTCAACGAAGTTTTTAACATTGAACAATCCTTCTTCTAATTCTTCACCAGGATTAATAATTCCGTATTTAGACGTATCTTTTTGTGGCACTTCCATCACTGCGATCGTTGATGCATGTGTCCGCTCATAGTCATCAATCAATTGTTGTGTCAAAGGTACTTCATCTTCCATGATATCATCACCTAACATCACAACAAAAGGTTCATTACCGATAAAAGCACGGGCTTGTAATACAGCATGTCCTAACCCTTTTGGATGAGATTGACGAATGAAGTGTAGATTTACATCAGTTGTTTCTTCAACCAACTTCAATAATTCTGTTTTCCCTTTTTCACTCAAATTCGTTTCTAACTCGATATTTGAATCAAAATGGTCTTCGATTGGTCGTTTTGCTTTCCCAGTGACGATCAAAATGTCTTCGATCCCTGATTTAAGTGCTTCTTCTACGATAAATTGAATCGTTGGTTTGTCAACGATTGGAAGCATTTCTTTTGCCATCGCTTTTGTTGCAGGTAAAAATCTTGTTCCTAAACCTGCTGCTGGAATAACTGCCTTTTTTACTTTCATTTGTCATCTCTCCTCTAAAAAATTAATCGTGAATATTCATTTTCTTTTTTTCCATCTCGCAACATGATTTCTCTTGCCGCAATTTGTACATTTTTATTTTCATAAAGTACTTCATAAATTGTTTGAGTGATTGGCATGTCTACACCTACTTGCTGAGCAAGTTCTTTTGCGGCTTTTGTCGTATGGACACCTTCCACAACCATCCCCATATTTTCCAATACTTCTGACAGTTCATGCCCTTTACCTAACAAATTGCCCGCTCGCCAATTTCGCGAATGGATACTAGTACAAGTAACGATCAAATCGCCCACACCACTAAGACCAATAAAAGTCAATGGGTTGGCACCCATGGCAACACCTAAACGACTGATTTCAGCTAAACCTCTAGTCATAATAGCAGCTTTTGCATTATCCCCAAAACCTAATCCGTGGATTGCTCCTGCACCAAGAGCAATAATATTTTTCAATGCAGCCCCCATTTCAACCCCAATCACATCAGGATTGGTATAAATCCTAAAATAATGATTCATGAATAATTTTTGGACAAAGGAAGCTGTTTTTTGATCTGTGCTAGCAGCTGTGATCGTAGTAATGTCATGATTTGCTACTTCTTCTGCGTGACTCGGACCAGATAAAACAGCAATGGATTGACGTTTGTCACTCGGGATCTCTTCTAAAAGAATTTCTGAGATCCGTTTGTGTGTTTCCTGTTCTAGACCCTTGCTTGCATGAATGATTACAGGCTTGGTATTCAATTTAGTGACCACCTCTTGTGCTACAGAGCGAATGGCTCGTGTCGGAATCACGAATAACAAGGCATCAATATCTTGAACTGCCTGTTCCAACTCACTAAAACCACGGATTGACGTTGACAAATGATAGTCGGGTAAATATTTTTGATTGGTGTGTTGTTGGTTGATCTCGTCTATTTGCGATTGACGATGTCCCCATAGGCGAACATCATGTCCATTTTCAGCAAGAACTTGCGCAAGAGCTGTCCCCCATGAGCCAGCTCCTAAGACTGCCACCCTATATTTCATTTTACCACTCCTGCTATTTTTTTCATTTTTTTAGCTCTGTAAATTAGATAATCATTTGGTTTTTACCAAAAGTGCGATCGTAATCTGGTAAATTTCCTTTTTTTCTACGCCAGATAAACAGAATAATTGTTCCAACGAATAAAAAGGCTGACAACAATTGGGAGATACGAATAACACCTAAGAAGTATAAACTATCTGTCCGTAATCCTTCGATAAAAAAGCGCCCGAAGCTGTACCACATCACATAAACAAGTAAAACTTCTCCTTTTTTCAGTAAATGCTTTTTGTTTCTTAAAAATAGGAGTAGGATAAAGCCAATCAAACTCCAAACGGATTCATATAAAAAGGTAGGTTGACGATAAAAACCTTCAATGTACATATTATCAATTATGAATCTTGGGATATGAAGATTTTCTAAAAAGATTCTCGTCGTGACAGGGCCATAAGCTTCATGATTCATAAAATTTCCCCAACGCCCAATTGCTTGAGCGAGTAGGACACTTGGTGCTGCTATATCTAAAAATGTCCACATGGAAATAAAGTGGTATTTGGTAAAGAAGTATAAAGTAATGGCACCTGCGATTAATCCACCATAAATAGCTAACCCGCCAGAACGGATATTGAATATTTGAATAGGATCAGCTATATATTGTGGTAAATCAAATAAAATATAGTACAACCGTGCGCCAATAATTGAAAGTGGCAATCCCCACAACATAAAATCAGTGACATCCTCAGATTTTAAGCCAACTCGTACGGCTTCACGGCTACTTAGCCACATGGCAATAATTATTCCCGATACAATGATCAAAGCATACCAATAGATTGGTATTCCTAAAAGATTGAACGCTACCCGATCGATTTGCGCTATCATGTTTCCACTCCTTGCTATTGTGCCCCTGAATTTTCTTCGATCAGACGACTTAATCTTTCTTCAAACGTTTTTGTTGCATCAAATCCCATCGTTTTTGCTCGGAAATTCATTGCTGCGACTTCGATGATGATGGCCACGTTTCGTCCAGTTTTGACAGGTATTTTTATTTGTGGAATCCCCACTTCTGCAATTTCCACAGAAGTATCTTCAGAACCTAGTCGATCATATTTTTTGTCCTTCGCCCAGGCTTCTAAATAAACGGCTAACTGCACTTGCATTGAACCACGGACAGCACTTGCTCCAAACAAGTTCATGACATCAATGATTCCGATCCCTCTGATCTCTATCAAGTGTTCTAAGATTTTTGGTGGTTCACCAATGACTGTCAGTTCATCTTGTTGATAAACATCTACTCGGTCATCAGCAATCAGGCGATGACCACGTTTGATTAATTCTAATGCGGTTTCACTCTTACCAATTCCGCTATCCCCTTGAATGAGTACACCTAACCCATAAACATCGACTAGCACACCATGAACGCTCGTTCTAGGAGCTAAACGACCATCTAAATAACTAGATAATTCTCCAAGCAAACGGGATGTGGAGATTGGTGAACGTAAGACAGCCATACCGTATTCGTTGGCTGCTTGAATCATTTCTTCAGAAGCTGGCAGCCCCCGAGAAATAATGAATGCTGGCATATCCTCACTGCACAATCTTCTCATGATCATCAGTCTTTCTTCCGGCATCATCCGTTCAGCAAAGCTAATCTCTTTGCTCCCAAATAATTGTAAACGATCATGTGAATAATAATTAAAATAACCGGTCAATTCTAAACCAGGTCTTGAGATGTCACCAGTTACGATAACACGCTCCAAACTCTTTTCATCACCAGTCACTATTTCTAATGATAATTTTTCTACTAATTGGCTTACTTTTACAACTTCTGCCATTCGTGCTACCTCATTTCTATTAGAGTGTTCCTTCCCATTTTATCATTGTCTGACAAAAAGTACTACCAAATAAAAAAAACGTTTTTATTTTAAATTCACTTTTTTTATAAAACAAAGAAAAAAGGTACAACCAGGGAATTTAAAACATTTCCCATGGATGTACCCTTTTAGTCATTATCGATTGTTCACGTTTACCTTCTACTATTGTGTTCACTGACAATCATATTCACCACTGACATGATCACAGCAATCAAAAAAGCTGAACCAAAGGAAGCAAAATTAAAATTAGATGCTCCAACAAAAAAGGAAGTCATCTTCAAGATTGCCGCATTGATGACAAATGTGAACAAGCCTAATGTCACTAAAGTGAATGGTAGTGATAAAATTGTTAGAATAGGTTTGATGAACATATTCAAGATGGACAATACAAAACTTGCTAAAATAGCTGTCCAAATACTATCTACATAAATCATCGTCGGAAAAATCACTGCCAGAGAGATGAACGTCAACGTATTCACGATGAGGCGCTGAAGATAAGACATTAGAAGTCACTCCATTCGTCATCATTGACCTTTTCCGCCTCTTTACGTTTTTTTGTTTGTTCATGATGATAATTATTATTTTGATAATATTGGTTTTCATGCCCATAACGAGTCTGTTTGTTTCGTCCAGAAGGGATGAGCAAAGCCAATAAAATATATAAGATAACTGGACTTCCAAATGCCACTAAGCTTAGGAATACATAGATCACACGAACTACCGTTGGATCAATTCCAAGATATTCTGCGATCCCAGCTAATGTACCAGTCAAAACAATATTTTTATTTGATTTTGTCAATTTTCTTTTCATTTTACTTTCACCTCTGTTCTATTCATTTTAATGGAAGAAAAAGAGTGTGACAATAGATAAACTGTTCATTCTCACTACACTTTTTCTCCAAAGATTTTTGCTTTTCCTCGTTAAAGGAACGAATGACCAAGTATCATCGTCTAATAGTGAACGTACATCCCACTTATCAATCCTGCTTTCGATTGTTAGAATAAGCTAACTCACCGGTTGATTACTTTATTGATCCGTATCTTTTAAATAAATACTACCAGTCGTAGTCGATAATTGGATTCTAGCTACCTCATTTTCAGAGAGACGACGGAACTGTAGTAATTGATTGGTCCGTTCTTTTTTTTCACGGATTACTTCATAATCAGTCAGGCGGCTGTTGATGCTGCCTAAACTTGTTTTCGCATTACCTTCCATGCCAATTCCTGTTGGTAAAGCTACTTTGACATTGCCATTGACTGAACTTGCTTCAATTTTTTTCAAATGTTCTTCTTTCATTGTCAACCGTACATCCCCATTAACGAGAGAAACGGAAAGATTTTCAGGGGTTGTTCCTACAGTGACCGTACCATTCACTGTTTCGATGATCGAATCTAAGATTGCACCTGATTGAACATCGATATTCCCATTAACGCCTTCAATTTCAAGCATGGTTGCTTGTAATTTTTGAATGACGATATTTCCATTTGTCGATTTGGTGTACACATCTTTACCTTCTAAGTCGTTAATCGTAATATTCCCATTTAACAATTTGATTGCTGTATGGTCATATACTCGTTTTGGTAAATAAAAGACTAGATCCGCACGTACACGTTTATTTGGAATTTGGAATGAGACATGCTCATCATTGACTTCAATTTGACTACGTTCTAAGAATGCCTCGAATGGTTCTGCATTCATTTTACCGTATAATTTGATTTTAGCTTCAACTTTCACATCTTCACTTTCCCAAGTTTTCAATGTGACATTTCCGTTTGCAGCTTTGATATCAAGAATACTTGCTGCAGGTGCTTCATAATAAAATTCGTGTTCAAATTTTGTCGTTGCGATACCTGGTACACGGAGATTGACATCTTTCCATTCCATGTTTTCATTAACTGTTTCCGATACCGTTTGGAATGTCTTCCGCAAAAACTTGCCTAGCTGAGAACCAGCTTCAGACATTTTTTCTCCGACTTGGTTCAATGTATCGTTGGCTTGTTCTTTCCAGTCATCTGGTAACTCAAATTTATCAGCAATTGTTTCTTTCTTTTCTGTCCATTGGTTTTTGCGAATATCTTTTAATTCTGCTTCTAGTTTCAATTGTTCTTCTGTTAATTGTTCACTCGCAGCTTCTAATTCCTTGATCTCAGATTCAAGAGTCTTTCTTTGGAGAAGCTCATCTTCTGTTAGTTCGTCCAATTCTTCTTTGGTATTCAGCTGCATCAATGTTTCCTGTTTGTCATTGCGTGCCGCTTTATTTTGTGCTAACTTTTCATTCACTTCGTCTAAATGAGCCGACGTTTGATTGGCTTGTGTTGCTAACTCATCTAAGATACGTTCCAAATTTTCTTGATCTTCTTTTTCGTTTTGTTTTGGATCGGCATTAAAATGGATTTCTTCTGATGTGCCATTTTCCAATTCATCGATCAATTGAGTTGCTTGATCTTTTTCTTTATGACTAGCAGTTACTTTATCTGCTTCTTTTGCGATTTGCTTTTCATCTTTCTCAGTTGCCATGCTTTCTAATAAATCTAAGCCCTCTTCAGTGGAAAGGATCCCTTTTTTAACTAAGTCTAAAATACGTTCTCTTTCTTTCATGGAAATTGCCTCCTTAAGCAAATATAGTTTGCAAGCTTTTCCTTACATTCATATTATGCACGGAATGGAAGAAAAAGTCATAGGACTTAAGTTGTAACTTTTTCTCCAACTTGAGTTACTGAACGATTTACTTCCCATTGAACCAGCCAATAATGCTTTAAAAACAATATTTCTTTCCCTTTTTATGGCAAGAAATATTGTTTTCTAATTTTTTATGAATTATGTATGAATATTATGGATATTAAAAAAGCAATTGGATAAATGACCATAAATAGCGTATAACACGAAACAGGATAACTAGTAAAAATATATTTCCGACAATAAAACGTCCCATATTACCAATGCTTTCTTTTAAATTACTAAATGTAAACCGACGCAAAAAACGTGGCATTGAATGATAGCCGTTTCGCTTCAAACGAAACTTTTCTTCATAGGTTAGTTCAAGCATATCATAATAAACAATTTGAAGTGGTTCACGCGGAAAAAAGGACTTGGAGAATCCAACCATCAATGTATACTGTTTATTCCTTGACGGCAAATTACGCATACCAGTTTTGTTAATCCTGACACTCTTGTCTTCAAGATCATTATAGCTATACTCTGCTTCTTGGATCTTAACGATTTTTGCTTCTGGTTGATTTATCTCTAGATATTTTTGATAGACCTCTGGAAATTTTTGTTTTTGCAGATAAAGATAAATACCTCCCCCAGCAATGATTATCATCAGTAAAACATTATAAAGCAAATGTTCCTGAAAGATGCCTGTATAAGCCAGAACAATCACGAGTACGAATGCTAAGATTAGAATTCGCTTCCAATAATAACTTTGATACATTCTTTTGATTGTCCGCTCATAATAAGCAAAATCTTGCTCAACAAATTTCATCTTCTTTCACTCCTTTTCATCTCTATGCTCTTATTATAATTGAACGAGTTGAAAAAACAAAGACTAGTCGCTGAATTTCGATTATACAAATGACAATTAGTCTTGACCTTTTTCTCTCAGAGAAGTCAGCAATATTCACTCTAAGTCTTCAAGTTACAAAAAAAACCGAAGAATTCCTAGGATATTTCCTATTTTGGAATTTTTCGGCTTATTTCTTATAACTCACACGTTAATCGTTACTTTCCAATCTTCAAGAGTTAGAAAATTTCGTTATGATTTGAGTTTAATTCGGTGATTTTTCCTGTAGCTAGATACACGATCCATTCACAAATATTCGTTACATAATCGCCAATCCGTTCTAAGTAGCTGGCAACATTTAGATAATCTGTCCCACTGATGACTGTTTCTGGATCAGACTGCATATTTTTGATCGTTGCATTGTAGATGCGATTGAAATAATCATTGACCCGTTGATCCATATTTGCGATCGTTCGAGCATCTTTTTCATCTGTTTTGACGTAAGCAACCAACACATTGTCCACCATTTTTTTGACATAATCAGACATATCAGAGATTTCTTTTTCGATCTCTGGGATTCTGGTTTGACCTTTCACACGGATCGTTGATTTGGCAACTGAAACCGCATGATCTGCCATTCGTTCCAAATCAGAACTAGCTTTCATCACGGTAATAATCATCCGTAAGTCTGTAGTCACTGGTTGTTGCAAAGCAATCATTTCAAAACTTTTTTTCTCTAAACGTGTTTCCATGTCGTTGATTTTAATATCATTTTCGATCACTTCTTGAGCAAGTGCTTTATCATGTTTGATATAAGAACGAACTGATTTATGCACTGCACTACTTACCATCATCCCCATCTCATAAAATTGATTATGAAGGTTAAGTAGTTCTTCTTCAAACTGTGTACGTAACATTTCGTTTCCTCCTTATCCAAATCGCCCTGAGATATAGTCTTCCGTTTCTTGTTTTTCTGGAGTCATAAAGATTTTTTTCGTATCATTGAACTCAATTAAATTTCCATCTAAGAAAAAGGCTGTTTTATCAGAAATCCGTGAAGCTTGTGACATATTATGCGTAACTATAATCATAGTATATCTTTCCTTTAATTCCAAGAGCATGCTTTCAATTTTCCCAGTAGAAACAGGATCAAGCGCACTAGTTGGCTCATCTAACAAAATAATTTCTGGATTGACGGCTAACACTCTTGCAATGCATACCCGTTGTTGTTGACCACCTGATAAGGATAAGGCACTTTTATGCAGTTTGTCTTTGACATCATCCCACACAGATGCAGCCTTTAAACTTTCTTCGACTACTTGATCAAGGACTTTTTTATCTTTTTCGCCTTTTAGTTTTAACCCATAGATCACATTTTCGTAAATCGAAAAGGGAAAAGGATTTGGTTGTTGGAAGACCATTCCAATTTCTTTACGCAATTCAACAATGTCCGTTTTAGGGCCATAGATATCTTTTCCTTTATACAGGACACTTCCAGTGATCGTCACACTCGGTATCAAATCATTCATTCGATTCAATGAGCGTAGATAAGTTGATTTACCACAGCCAGAAGGACCAATCATCGCTGTGATTTCGCCTTGATTGAAGCTTAGATCGATTCCTTTTAACGCTTCTTTTTTTCCATAATATAAGTGAAGATCTTTTGATGAGATAATTTCTTTTGTCATAACGAATCCTCCGTCTTACCCAAAATGACCCGATACATAATCTTCGGTCGCTTTAATTTTTGGTCTAGTAAATATCTTATTCGTTTTATCGTATTCGATCGCTTTTCCTAAGTAGAAAAAGGCAGTATAGTCACTGATACGAGCTGCTTGTTGCATGTTATGGGTCACAATGATGATCGTGTAATCATCTTTTAGATTCACCAATGTTTCTTCCACTGTCCCAGTAGAAATCGGATCAAGTGCGCTGGCTGGTTCATCTAATAACAAGATATCCGGTTTCATCGCAATCGCACGTGCAATACATAAACGTTGTTGTTGACCACCTGACAAGGCTAAAGCACTTTTATCCAGGCTATCTTTTACTTGATCCCATAATGCTGCTTGTTTCAAGCTGGTCTCAACGATCTCATCTAATTTCTTCTTGTTCTTTTCGCCATGTTGCTTCAATGCAAACGTGATATTTTCATAGATTGATTTACTAAATGGATTTGGTCGTTGGAAAACCATTCCGATTCGCTTACGCATCTCATAGACATCAATTTGTGGCGCATTGATATCGACATCTTTGTACATGATTTTACCAGTTACCTTAGTATTTGCGATCCCATCATTCATCCGATTCAACGAACGTAAATAAGTAGACTTACCACAGCCAGAAGGACCGATTAAAGCTGTGATCTTATTCTTTTCAAATTCCAGATCAACACCTTTGATCGCTTCGTTGTCACCGTACCAAACATGAAGATCATCTGTATAAAGGGCAATTTCTTTTTTTTGACCCATTGTGATGATATTTCTTTCATTCCAATTATATTCTTTCATCTTACTTCTTCTCCTTAAGCTGAAGTCATTTTCCGGTATAAACGTTTACCAATCGCACGAGCACCAAAATTGAATAGTAATACTGCGATAATTAAGACCGCTGATGCTCCAGCAGATACTGATACGCCATCTGGCATCGTTCCTTCCGTATTGATTTTCCAAATATGAACAGCTAGTGTTTCAGCTTGACGGAAAATACTGATTGGACTAGAGACACTCAATGGATTCCAGTTTGAGAAATCAAGTGCAGGCGCGCTTTGCCCAGCTGTATAGATCAAAGCTGCTGCTTCCCCAAAAATTCTCCCTGAGCTTAAAATGACTCCTGTTAAAATCCCTGGAGTTGCCTCAGGTACAACTACACGAATCACTGTTTCCCAACGTGACAAACCTAATGCAAGCCCTGCCTCACGCTGTGTGTAATGCACCGCTTGTAAAGATTCTTCAACCGTTCTCGTCAATAGAGGTAAGTTAAAAACTGTTAAAGCTAGTGCCCCAGAGATAATGGAGAAGCCATACTGGAATTGGATAACAAAAACTAAAAAGCCAAACAAACCAACGACTACAGATGGTAATGAGCTTAATATTTCAATTGAAGTACGGATAACATCAGTCAACCAGTTTTTACCAGCATATTCAGAAAGGTAAATACCGGCTCCTAAAGAAAGCGGAAAACTGATGATCATCGTGATCAATAATAAATAAATCGAGTTAAATAATTGGATACCGATTCCGCCGCCTACTTGATAGGCTTTTGATGGTTCAGTTAAAAATGACCAAGAGATATGAGGAATTCCTCGAACTAAAATATATAAAAGTAACGCAGCTAAGATCAATACAATAATTCCCGATATTGCATAAAGGACTCCCGTTGCGATTTTATCAGAGCGTTTTGCGTTCATTATTTCAATGCCCCTTTCTTACCAATCATTCGGATCACGATATTAAAGATTAATGACATCAATAGCAAGATCAAAGCTAATGACCATAACACGTTGTTTTCAATTGTTCCCATGATCGTATTTCCGATCCCCATTGTTAAAATCGATGTCAATGTTGAAGCAGGAGTTGTTAATCCTGTTGGCATCAAGGCAGCATTCCCGATGACCATTTGGATCGCTAATGCTTCACCAAATGCACGTGCCATACCAAATACAACGGCTGTCAAGATTCCCGGTACAGCAGCTCGTAAAACGACTTTATAGATCGTTTGCCAACGTGTAGCTCCTAAAGCTAATGATGCTTCACGATAATGACGCGGCACAGCTTTTAAGGCATCGACTGTCATAGTCGTCACAGTTGGTAAGATCATGACAAACAAAACAAATGTCCCAGCTAAAATACCAAAACCAGTTCCGCCAAAAATGTTTCGGATAAATGGTACGATGACTGATAATCCAATAAAACCATAAACAACAGATGGAATACCAACTAATAGTTCAATGACTGGTTGCAAGATTTTTGTGCCATTTTTTGGAGATATCTCTGTCATGAAGACCGCTGCACCGATGGCAAAAGGTGTCGCAATGATTGCAGATAAAAAAGTAACGATAAACGAACCAGCGATCATTGGTAATGCCCCGACCATCGGTTTACCATCCGCACCAATTTGTCCAGGATTCCAATTCGTTCCAAACAAGAAATCAAATACGTTGATCTTATCAACGAAAAAGGTCGCTAATCCTTTACTTGCAACAAAATAAAAAATGGCTACTACTACTAGAACGATCAAGGCGATACATAAGAAGCTGATGAATTTACCACGCTGCTCCATTTTTGAACGTTTTGATTTTGTTAATAATACTTTTTTCACATCTTCCACAGATGATTCCCCCCCAGTAAGGTTTAACATACTTATACAGTGTACAAAGCGAACATCAATTTGAGTTTAATAACATGTAAAATTTATGCGAAGTTTGTAAAGATTGTGTAAAGATGATTATTTTACAATATTTCCTTCCCAATCACGTTCTACTTGCATACGTGAAACCGGAATATAACCTAATTCACCTACGATATTATTTTGAACTTCTTCTGATAGCATGTAGTTTAAAAACTCTTTCGTTAACTGTTTTGGTTGATTTTTTGTATACATATGTTCATAAGCCCAAATGATCCATTTATTGGTCGTAACGTTGTCATCGGTTGGCTCTACACCATCAATACTCAAAGTAGCCACATCGTTGGTTACATATGAGAAAGCGACATAACTAATTGCTCCTGGAGTATCTGCAACGATTTGTCGCACCATTCCGCTTGAATCTTGTTCTTGCGCACGAATCGCCGTTTCTCCATCAAGGACCCATTTTTCAAAAGTACTACGTGTCCCACTTCCTGATGCACGATTTAAAATAACCACTGGTTGGTCTTTCCCGCCAAGTTCTTTCCAGTTGGTGATTTCACCCGTAAATAACTTCCGTAAGTTTTCCATTGAGATGTCTTTAACGCCCACTTCCTTGTTAACGATCGGTGTGATCCCAACTACAGCCACCCGATGATCAACTAAAGCAGATGCATCAATTCCAGATTTTTCCTCCGCAAATAAATCAGAATTCCCGATATCTACTGCTCCAGATTGGACTTGAGATAATCCAGTTCCACTTCCTCCTCCTTGGACATTGATGAATTTCCCAGGGTTTGCAGCCTGAAAAGATTCAGCGACTGTTTCAACTAATGGTTGCAATGCGGAAGACCCGACAGCTGTAATGGATTCTCCTCGATCGATCCATTTTGAACAACCTGATAAAAGAATAGTTAATCCTATTATTGGTAAAAGTAATTTTAATTTTTTCATTTAGAAATCTCCTTCAGTCCTAAAGTAAGTTCATTTTAACATTTAACAAAATACTTGAAAACGAATTAAAATTATAAAATAACAAAAATAATGATTATTAATAAAAAAACACTATCTCATTAGGTTATTCTATGCTATACTGGCTTTGAAATGTGTCTCTTTATCAAACATTATCTAACTTATTTCTTGCTTTCCCCAAAAACAAGAAGTACCCCAAAGTTAGTTTTGTTCCTGTGAGACGCTTTCTCCATTTCTGACAGTTTACAGAAATGGCCCCGACAGAAAAAGGACATGAGCTGACGTCTTAGACGCCTCCCTCATGTCCTTTTTGATTAGCTGGAAGTAGCAATTATAATAATGGCGAGATCAATCGTGCCAAACCTTCTTTTAATTTGATGATAAATCCTCGATTTTCATAGCGTTCTTTGGTTAACAGTTGTGACTTTCTTGAATCAGCAAAGAAAGCTTTTCTTACGTGAGTCGCCATTCCTTCATCATAGATCAACGCATTCACTTCAAAGTCTAATTTGAATGAACGGACATCAATATTTGCTGAACCAATTGAAACTATTCCACTGTCAATGATCATGGTCTTAGCATGGATAAACCCATTTTCATAGGTTTCGATCACTGCACCATATTCGATTAGTTCTGCTGCAAAAGAATAAGTTGCCCAATAGACTAACGGATGATCAGGTTTATTGGGAATCTGAATCTGAACTTTGACACCAGAAAGCAAGGCTAATTTCAATGCTTCATGAATGGATTCATCTGGGATATAGTAAGGCGTTTGAATCAATATTTCTTTTTTTGCTAATGAAATCATTTTTAAATAAGTCAATTTGATTTGTTCATGCTCAGAATCTGGGCCACTTGTGACGATTTGAAGTGCTAAAGTGCCTACAGAATCAATTTTTGGGAAAAATTTTGGTGCATAGCTGACTTCTTTCACGTGCTGCGAGTTCCAATCCATCAAGAAACGATTTTGTAGCGTATAAACTGCTTCCCCGTAGATTCGCAAATGATTGTCTCGCCAATAACCAAACTTTGAAACTTCTCCTAAATATTCGTTTCCTACATTGAATCCACCAGTATAACCAATTTTCCCATCAATGACAACGATTTTCCGATGGTTTCGATAATTGATTCGTGGATTGATATAAGGGACAAATAGTGGAAAGAAAAAAGCGACTTCACCACCAGCTACCTGTAATTCGTGGAAAAATTTTGCATTTACTTGGGTAGACCCCCAAGCATCTAATAATACACGGACTTTGACCCCTCTTTGAGCTGCTTCAGTCAGCGCGTCACGCACTTCCTTACCCAGAGCATCGCCCCGATAAATATAATATTGTAGATGGATATGATCTTTTGCCTGCTTGATGTCTTCAATCAATGCATCAAATTTTTCTCGTCCATCCGTAAATAAAGTCACTTCATTTCCAGTTGTGTACAATGTACTTTCAAACACTGTCAGCATATAGATTAGTTGCTTGACATCAACTTGTCCTGTTGGTGGATGCGGATAAAGTCCTCGCATCAAGGCTTGTTTGTCTTCTTCAATTTCCAAGTTCTTCCCGATTTTCCCTTGGATCTTCAAATCAAATATCTTGTCTTGTGAAATACCTCTGCCAAAAAAGATATATAAAAGAAAACCGACAATCGGAATAAACATTAATACTAACAACCATGCCCATGTCTGAGCGGTTTCTTTTCGTTCACGAAAAACAATGACAATTGATAATAAGATATTCGCAATTAAGATGATCGTAAAAAAATTATCAACAACTACTCTCATGGCTCACCTCTTCACTTTTACACCTACTTAAGAATAGCCGAGATGTTTTTTAAAGTAAAGTGAAAGTATCAGACAGATAATGATCTCAATGAATTAAAATACCTACTGCTGAACCGATATGACCTCCTTGTAACATTTCTTTTTTTGCTGCTCTTTGAAGGGAAGTCTTCTCCGGATAACTCGTAACATCGGAAGAAATCGTATTGAAAATCCAAAATACACCTTCGTTTTTATTTGGTTCTGACAATAAAATTTGGTAATCGTTCGCAAATAAATTTAGATTTGCATCTGGCTTTAACCAATCTTTCAATTTAGGAGACAACAACCACGTATCCGTAATAAAAGACGCTGAGCGATAGTCTGGAAAATACTTCGTAATAAATTTTTTTGCTTCTGCATAATTTTTAGCAATGATGGAATATGTCATATCAGCATCCGATGGAATATGAATCGAGATGTAGCCTTTCTCTGCTAATTCAGGGACTTTATTTTTATGAGGAGGTGTCACCATCTCAAATTCTAATTGGTTGATTCTAAATTCCAACCCACAAACAAAGCGCCATGTCCAAAAACCTCGATCAAATTGATAGAAATGATTGATTCTCTTGGATTCTTCTAAAAAACGTGTGAACGCATGCATAGTCTCTTGATATATCTCAAAAGGGATTTGACGTGGCAAATAAACACGTTCCCAACTCATACTTGCTGCATAAAGATGAAAAGCTAGTTCTTTGATGGTCTCTCCTTGATACACTTCGGACAATCGTTTGGCTTCATCCTCTGCTTTGGTTACTTCCAATAACCGTTTTCCACTAGTAATTAATTCATTTTCTTCTAATTGTGAAATGACTTGTGTTAGCTCATGTTGCACTTCCTTTGGTAACTCGATTATTTCCATAAGTTTCTCTACTGTTATTATTGATGGTAACATCGTTCCTCCTATTGATCATTTACTTGATATTATTTTTTTATTTTATATTATGAGACAAAAAAATGATAGCGTTTTAGAAAAAGGTTGAGACAAAAGTGTTTAGCATCAAGAAATAAGAAGGAATTTCCGAAAATTTACAAGAAACACAAAAACTAGTTTTTGATGTTGATTGTTATCTACTTGGTGCTTCTCAAATTTTTGGTAAATTTCGGCAAATTTTCCGAAGATGCTGCTTTTGTCTCACCGTGAATCAGAGGTCGTGAAAACATCGGGTAGCTCTGATGACAATAAGAAAGAATTTTTTGAAACAGCTTCTCATGTTTTGAAAAATTCAGGCTTATTTCAAGGAGCTGATGTTTGAACACCGTTTAGCAAGAGGTCGTGAAAGAAGCGTTTAGCTCCGAGCGAATAAGAGAGGATTTTTTAAAATAGCTCCTCCTATTTTAGAAAATCATCGTTTATTGTTGAGGAGTTGCTTCTTGAACGCCGTTTATTCGTTTTTAGAGATACTAGAAGAGACTGAGACGAGTTTTGTCCCAATCTCAACTAAAAAAGCAGACAGAAAAATGAATTTCTGTCTGCTGATTCATTGAATCATCCATTTAAACTTTAAAGTTGTTGGATCTTCTTGAAACAACTCGTTCCATCCTTTCATATGGTGAAACGATGGAAATGAATTAAAACTTCAAGAATCTTCTCATCGAAATAATTGATCCTAATGAACCGATAATGATTCCGATCCCAGCCATCAAAGCGTTGATTTTCCACACGATATCCTGTGGTTGGATCAAGGAATAGTGGGAGCGCAATAATGAAGGGTTAAGCATTCGGAATACTTCTTGGTACCCAAATGTAATCAGCAATACCGGAATAATTGCACCGATCAAACCAATCCAGCCACCTTCTAAAAAGAATGGCCAACGAATGTAGCCGTTTTTGGCACCAACTAATCGCATGATTTGAATTTCTTTTTGGCGAGATAAGATCGTGATTCTGATTGTATTTGAAATCAAAAACATTGCAATAAACAATAATAATGCTGCTGCAGCTAAGCCCCATGTTCGAACGGTTCCTGCAAGCTTAAGAATTTTATCTGAAGACGTTCCACCGTAATCCGCGCGAGAAACATTCGCTAATTTTCCGGCTTCTTGAGATACTTGTTTCGTATAAGAAGGTTCTGACGTTTGAACGACATAAACATCATATAACGGGTTGTTATCTCCTTCAAATAAACTCCATGAATTCCCCATAGCATCCTGGATCTTTTTCAACTCTTGGTCTTTACTTGAGAATTTGACACTTTTGACGTGATCAATCTCTTTTAATTGTTTTTCAAGAGTCTTCATATCTTTTTCATTCGTGCCAATATCAACGAAAACAGAAACATCTACGTTGCCTTCGATATCTTCGGCTAGTTTCGTTGCATTCATGATCACAGCCATGAACACCCCAACTAATGTTAATGTGATCGTCACGGCACTCACTGAAGCGACAGTCATCCAGCCGTTACGCTTTAAACTCTTGATACTCTCTAATAAATGTCGGAAAAAGGTTCTAATCATCGTATCCATATTCCCCTTCCGCTTGGTCACGTATGATTCGTCCATTTTCGATGGCGATCACTCGATGACGAATTGTATTCACGATCGTACTGTTATGGGTTGCCATAACAACCGTTGTCCCTTGAGCATTGATTCGGTCCAATAACTTCATGATCTCCCAAGAATTCTCCGGATCTAGATTTCCTGTAGGTTCGTCAGCAATCAATACTTTCGGCGTATTTACGATTGCACGGGCAATCGATACCCGTTGCTGTTCCCCACCAGATAGCTCACTTGGAAAAACACGCACTTTATGTTTCAATCCAACAAGATCTAACACTTCCATCACACGTTTTTTGATATCTCGTGGTTTTCTACCGATTACTTGCATCGCATAAGCGACATTTTCGTAAACTGTTTTTCTCGGCAACAGTTTGTAGTCTTGGAAAACTACCCCGATTTCTCTGCGTAAGTAAGGAACATCTTTGTTTTTGATTGCCATTAAATCATGACCAGCAACATTTAAGGTTCCTTTTGACGCTTTTTCTTCTCGATACATCAATTTGATGAATGTAGATTTCCCAGCCCCTGATGGACCAACTACATAAACGAACTCTCCTTGATCGATAACAACCGATAAATTTCGGATTGCAGTCGTACCATTTGAGTACTTTTTCATGACATCCTTCATTTCAATCATGGCGTTCTCTCCATATCTTTTCTCAGTCTCTCACCATTATAGCATGGTAATGTTTCATCTTGCTTTCAAAATCTTACAATTTTATTTCAATTAAAGTCAACTATTTAGAGGTGCATTTTTAAATATCCGTCAATAAATAAGTCTAAATCGCCATCCATTACAGCTTGAACATTACCAGTTTCTACGTTTGTCCGGTGATCTTTTACCATTGAATATGGATGGAAGACATAGGAACGAATTTGTGAACCCCAACCAATTTCTTTTTGCTCCCCACGCAATGCTGCAGCTTCTTGTTCTTTCTTTTCAACCTCAAGTTGATACAATTTCGCTTTCAACATGCTCATTGCTTGTTCTCGGTTTTTTAATTGTGAACGCTGCGCTTGACTAGCTACGACCGTTCCTGTTGGAAGATGAGTGATCCGAACGGCAGACTCTGTTTTATTGATATGTTGTCCTCCGGCACCGCTTGCTCGGTACGTATCGATCTTCAAGTCATCTGGGTTGATCGCAACATCAATCGTTTCATCTAGTTCTGGCATCACATCGACCGAACAAAACGAAGTGTGGCGCCGTTTGGCTGAATCAAATGGGGAGATCCGAACAAGACGGTGGACACCTTTTTCCGATTTTAAATAGCCATATGCATTATGCCCTTTGATCAGTAAAGTCACACTTTTTATTCCTGCTTCATCCCCTGCTTGGTAATCCAATGTTTCCACTTGGTAGCCATGTTGTTCTGCCCAACGTGTATACATGCGTAACAACATACTTCCCCAGTCTTGGGATTCTGTACCCCCTGCTCCAGGATGAAGTTCGACGATTGCATGGTTGCGATCATATGGACCATCTAAAAGCATGGCTAATTCATACGTCTTCATTTTTTCGTCTAATAGTTGGATTCTATCTTCTGCTTCTTGTTGCATTTGTGCATCTGGTTCTTCTTGCAACATTTCTACCATTAGGGCTAACTCTTCTAATTCTTCAGCTAACGCATTGAATTGATCATACGTTTCTTTATTTGTGTTGTTTTCATTGATCACTTTTTGTGCTGCTTCGCTATCATCCCAAAAACCAGGCTCTGCCATTTTGGCTTCAGCTTCAGCGATGTCTTCTTCCAAACGATCTAAGTCAAAGAGACCTCCTGAAACTTGTGACCTTTTCTTCCATCTCAGCTAATAAGTTACGGATTTCTGAAATCTCCATAAACTTCCCTCTTTCTATCTACATTATTTTATGTTTTATTCAACCACTTTAGTTTAACAGAAACGCTTCATAACAGAAAGAAGGTGAGTCGATTCTTAATCAAAAAGAACCGATCTCACCAATCTTATCTGCTAGCTGTCAAAAATTAGTTCTCATCTTTTCCATGACAGTTTTTATATTTTTTCCCGCTACCACATGGACAAGGATCATTTCTGCCTACTTTGTTCACGTGAACCGGTTGTTTTTTGGCACTTGTGTTGCTATTTTCTTTTGCATCACCGGTAGTTGGTTGAACTGCTTCGCCGGTTGACACTTGCTCCCGTTGAACATTTTGACGAATCTCAGCTTTCATAAAGAGACGAGTCACTTCATATTCGATCGCTCCAACCATCTCTTCAAACATCTTGTATCCTTCTGTTTGATACTCAACCAATGGATTGTTTTGTCCATATGCTCTAAGACCGATTGATTGGCGTAATTGATCCATAGCATCGATATGATCGGTCCATTTCGAATCCACTACTCGTAGAATGACTACTTTTTCAAATTCTAGTAATTGTTCAGGTCCGTTGAGCTGGTTAGCTTTCGTATTAAATACTTCTTGTGCTAACTCATTTAAATATTCTTTGATCTGTTGCGGTTCTTTCCCTTTAAGATCATCGATTGAGATGCTATCTTCATGGACTAATGTACTACCTGCAAAATCAACGATTCCTTCAAGGTTCCAGTTGTCTTTTTCTAGTTGTGTGTGTGCATCTACTACCCGACTGATCGTACGTTTGATCATATTCATCATTGGTTTAGACAAACTTGTTTCTTCCATGATGACTTCTTGACGTTGTTTGTAGATAACTTCGCGTTGTTCTCGCATTACATCATCGTATTGTAAGACATTTTTACGAGTATCGTAGTTATTTCCTTCGACACGTTTTTGTGCTGATTCCACTTGTTTTGTCAGCATCTTACTTTGGATCACTGCATCCTCTTCACCGATTTTCATGCGATCTAAGAATGCTTTGATCCGTTCAGAACCAAATCGTTTCATCAGATCATCTTCCAATGAAAGATAGAATTGAGACATCCCTGGGTCTCCTTGACGTCCAGCTCTACCACGTAATTGGTTATCGATACGACGTGATTCATGACGTTCTGTCCCGATAACAGCTAGTCCGCCTAGTTCTCTGACACCAAGTCCCAACTTGATATCTGTACCACGTCCAGCCATATTCGTTGCAATCGTCACCGCACCTTTTTGACCAGCATTCATGATGATTTCCGCTTCTTTGAAGTGGTTTTTTGCATTCAATACTTCATGTGGGATACGTTCACGATTCAACATATCAGACAATAATTCTGAAGTTTCTACTGCTACCGTTCCGACAAGAACAGGTTGTCCTTTGCGGTAACGTTCTTTGATGTCTTGCACCACCGCTTGGAACTTGCTAGTCAATGTTGGATATAACAAATCAGGTCGGTCGTCACGAATGACTGGACGATTTGTTGGGATTTGACAAACTTGAATATTATAGATTTCCCGAAACTCTTCTTCTTCTGTTTTTGCTGTACCAGTCATACCTGACAGTTTCTTATACATTCGGAAATAGTTCTGGAACGTGATTGTCGCCATCGTTTTCGTTTCGTCTTCGATCTCTACGCCTTCTTTTGCTTCAATCGCCTGATGTAATCCATCAGAGTAGCGGCGTCCATCCATGATACGACCAGTAAATTGGTCAACGATCAAGACTTTTCCATCTTGGACCACATAATCAATATCCAAGATCATGATATAGTTGGCACGCAACGCTTGATCCAGATGGTGGGTTAAGGCAGTATTTTCAATATCATATAGATTTTCTAAGCCAAATGTTTCTTCGGCTTTCTCGATCCCCGCTTCAGTCAAGCTGATTGTTTTCGATTGCACATCGATTTTATAATCTTCTTCTTCTTTCAAACGTTTCACAAAATTATCTGTTCTTGTATATAAAGCTGTTGATTTTTCAGCTTGACCTGAAATAATCAACGGTGTTCTTGCTTCATCGATCAAGATCGAATCGACTTCATCGACAATCGCATAATTCAATGGTCTTTGAACCATTTGATGACGATAGACGACCATGTTGTCTCTTAGATAGTCGAAACCTAATTCATTATTGGTACTATAGGTAATATCACAATTGTAAGCATCTCGTTTTTCGTCCGCTGATTTTGAATTGATATTCAAGCCAACTGTTAAACCTAAAAAGTTGTATAATTCGCCCATTTCAGAGGAGTCACGAGTAGCCAGGTATTCATTGACAGTAACGACGTGAACGCCTTCTCCCGTCAATGCATTCAAATAAACCGGCATTGTCGCTGTTAAAGTTTTCCCTTCACCAGTACGCATCTCTGGGATATTTCCATCGTGAAGAACGATCCCCCCCATCAATTGTACATGGTAAGGATAAAGTCCCAACACTCGTTTGGCAGCTTCACGAACTACCGCAAAGGCTTCCGGTAATAATTGATCTAAAGTTTCCCCTTTTTGATAGCGAGCTTTAAACTCAGCTGTTTTTGCTTGTAATTGTTCATCTGTTAATGCTGCCATTTCGTCAGCATGATCTTCTACTTTTTTAGCAATACGATCTAAACGTTTTAGTTCTTTTTTATCATTTTCGATAATCGAACGAATAAAATTGGCCATGCGTTGTATAATCTCCTTTTTACATATATTATCCAGATTATGTAGATTCTAGTTTCTATTTTATCATTAGTTCTAGATAATTGAAATATCTTAACACAATTAATGTAATATATTCACAATTAATTCACAATTTCTGACGTAGACAAAAAAGAAGCTGTGGCAAACCGTGAAGGGTTTGCCACAAGCTTTTTACTGCTTTTTCTAATTGTTATTTATCAGTCGGTTTCAATCAAACCGTATTTGCCATCTTTACGACGGTAAACGATACTTGTACCATTGGTTTCTGCATCTTCAAAAATAAAGAAATTATGACCAAGCATGTTCATTTGTAGAACAGCCTCTTCACTGTCCATTGGTTTCAGTGATAAACGTTTCGTACGGACAATGTCTAATTCAGAATCATTTTCATGATCGGCATCGTCAGCTTCGTTATTGAATAATACCGCTGCATCGGCTGTGTTCATACCGGTTTCGCGAGATTTACGGTTAATTTTTGTTTTGAATTTGCGGATTTGTCGTTCCAATTTGTCAACTACCAAATCAATACTTGCATAAAGATCAGGTGATGTTTCTTCGGCACGCAATACAAGATAAGGTAATGGAATAGTTACTTCCACTTTCGCTGTTTTTTCAGTATAAACTTTTAAATTTACATGTGCTGTAGCATCGGGTGCATCACTGAAATAGCGTTCAAGTTTTCCTACTTTTTTCTCAACGTAGTCACGAATCGCTTCAGTTACTTCGATATTTTCACCGCGTACATTGTATCTAAACATAAAAATTACCCCTTTCGTCTACCACAATCAAGAAGGAGAAGGACCACTCTTTCCCTCTTCTTACTACCATTATATCGAACTCTAATCCATTTGCAAACTAAATCGCTATCAAGGACATTCGTTTTTCATTTATTTATCGAGCTAGCGAAAAGGTGCGGATTTTTTCAGGAGCATGTGGCAATAAACAAGAAGCCGCATGGAAAAGGGTTTGCCCCGTCGTATAGACATCGTCTACCAACAATACTTTTTTCCCTTTGATGATCGTTGGAACAACAGCTAATTTGAAAGGTTGGGTAGTTTTAAAACGTTCCTGACGTGTTTTTTGGGATTGTGGAAGTGAATGATCAGAGCGAGTCAGCAGTTGACTATAAGGTATTTTAGCTACTCTCAACATTTCAATGACCTGATTAAACCCACGTTCTTTTAAACGAGCAGTTGCTAGTGGGATTGGACAGATTTGATAATCGCTAAATTCTTGTTGTATTATTTGCAACTGTTTAGCAAATGTACCTGCCAGTCGGACATCTCCCATAAATTTATAGCGCTTTAACCATTCTTTGAAGGCTGAATCATAGTAAAAACAAGCATGATGACTGAAATCATAATTGGGATAGTCGTTTTTCCAGGCAATACAATCTTCACAATACGTAATATCACCAGGCAGTTCTTTCTGGCAAGTTCGACAGCTTTGCTGTTTATTTATCGGACGAAACAAATTTGAACAGTCCTCACAAATCTGAGGAAGAATCTTTCCCAACCCAAGAATCTCGCTGATCTTCAAATTTCGGATGACTTGTTTTTGACAATAACTACAACGATTCATGTGTTTTTTCTCCTCTAGGCTCACTATTTTTCATAGCAAGCTGCTTTTTTCCTGACGATTCATTTCTTTGATCTCACGACAGGCTAATTTGATAGCTTTTGTCAGTTCTTCATAGAAAAAATAGACTTGGCTATTGGTAAAATCTCCCTTTCGATCGGCTCGACCAGCGATTTGTACAAGGGAAGATTTAGTAAAAACACGGTGATCAGCGCCTAACACGATCACTGACACATTCGCAAATGTTACCCCACGTTCCAAAATCATTGTAGTAAGTAACACATCATATTGTTGCTTTCTCATTTGCTGAACTTTTTCTGAACGGTTTGGATCTTTTGCGGATGCATCGGTAATACGGTACATGGGTAAACAACGCTTTAACAGTGAGGCTAATCGATTCATTAAGGCAATCGACGGACAAAATAATAAGACATGATTTTGTTGGAGCAGCATCTTTAGACACTTCAAAAGTGGTCGAAGTTTTTTTTCTTTCAAACATTTATTCGGCCAGTCATTCCAAAAAAACAAATGTGGTTCAGGCAATAACCGTTGATGGAAGCGAAGGGGCAATTGATGGATCAAAAAGGTTGAACGGATTTTTTTCAGTAACTGTTCATTAGGTGTCGCACTTAAATAGATAAATGTTCCTTTTGGTTTAATTGCAGTTTCAACAGCATAAGCTAATCCAGGATCTCCTGCAAAAGGGAACGCATCCACCTCATCGACGACTAACAGATCAAACGCCTGATAAAAACGATACAGCTGATGCGTAGTCGCAATCACGAATGGACTAAAGCGATAGGCTTCTTTCTTTTTTCCATGAAGCAGGACAATGTCTTCTTCTGGAAAAACGCCACAAAAACGCAGGTAAAGTTCGTTACACACATCAACCCTAGGTGAAACTAATGCGACTCGTCCACCTTTTTCTAACGTTTTTATGACCTTTTCATAAAGCATCTCAGTCTTTCCCGCTCCTGTCACAGCCCAAATCATGTGCTGTTTTCCCGAGACATCAGTGACCAAGTTCGTAGAAATCGCTTGTTGAGTTGGCGTTAACTTTCCTGTCCAAGTAAAACAGACATTTCTTTTCGGCAACTCAGGTTGTTCAAATAAAAATAATTCTTGTGTGTTGTCACAACGACCTAAAAAAAGACAAACAGGACAAAAGAGGATTGGTTGCTTTTGCTCTGATTTACCTATTTTTGTTCGCATGCTGCATCGATTACATGTTAACCAATTTCCTTGTAGATGAATGGCAGCTAGTTTCTGATAGCGAATCTGTTCAAAACTCTCTGTCCATTCTCTCAAGTCTCTCGTAAGTAATCGTCTACCATATAAACTGCATAAACTACTTTTTTTCATCTAATCCCCTAAAAGAAGATACGCTACATCAGTCCATTCTTCAAAAAATTTGAGAATAAATGGTTATTTGAAACGGTTGGTATAAAAAATAAGCCAAAAAATCCTTGAATAGGCGCCCTATTCGCTGGATTTTTCGGCTTATTTCCGATTTGAACATCTTAGTATGCTCTGTCCTTTATTTGTTTTCAATTAAATGGATGGCTTGTTGTAATACTTTTTCGCCATTCATCAAACCATAATCTGCCATATTGATAATATCTAATGGGATTCCTTTTGGCTCTAGACGTTTTTCAAAATCAGCTTTCATGAAGCGGACTTGTGGTCCCAACAGCAAAACATCAACTTCTTTAGAAGCTAGCTGATTATCGGCATCAGAAGCTGATACGGCAAAAATATCCGTATCAATTCCTTGTTCTTCAGCAGCTTTTTGCATTTTTGTTACAAGTAAACTGGTACTCATCCCAGCAGAACATACGAGCATGATTGTTTTTTTAGTCATTTTACTCTCTCCATTCTTTTAACTTTTGCAAACGATTTCTTTTTTGCTTGTGTGATTATTATACAAAAAAGCAAGATAATGTCAACGTTTTCTTATCAGTCGAATAGCCAACTCGATTTAACTAATTGATTGAACACAACATATTCTTTTTTTAAATTGATCACCACAACCTCGTAGCCAGCATTGATCCAGCCATATGCTCCTTTTTCTGGGTGCTTATAATCATTTGCCCACCAATCAGTGCTTTGTCTAGCTGATTTAGGGAGCCCATAACTTGGAAAAAGAAGTTCGTCGATCTGTGTAAATGTTAAAGTAACCTGTGATCCCCCGTTATTTTTTAAATATTGGGTGATGGCGTCATATTTTTTTATGCGTTCTTTCATCCCCATCTCACCTTTCTTTCTTCTATTATCCCATAGACTCTCTTCATTACTCAAGTATTATAAGTGTTGAAACTAAAGGAATAATTCATTATACTTTGACTATTATCAACTACTTGTAAGGAGGAAGCATCACGCTGAATAGTTATAGAACCATCCAAGCAGACGGTCAAGCAGAAATCGAAGTCAAAAAATCTCGTTTTATTTGCTCTATGAAACGAATTGAAACGGAAGCAGAAGCTAAAGCGTTTATTCAGGCAATGAAAAAAGAGCATTGGAAAGCAAACCATAACTGTAGTGCTTTCGTTCTCGGTGAAAAAAATGAAATTCAACGCAGTAGTGATGACGGTGAGCCTAGTGGTACGGCAGGTGTCCCAATGCTGGAAGTACTAAAAAAAAATGAATTGATCAATGTGGTCGCTGTCGTCACACGCTATTTTGGTGGGACAAAATTGGGTACCGGTGGTTTGATTCGTGCCTATACACAGGCTGTTTCTCACGCACTAATTGAAATCGGGATCGTTGAAGGAACACAACAGCAAGAAATAGCTGTCCATATCACCTATCCGCAATTAGGTAAATTAGAAAATATGCTTGAGTTGAAACATATTCCTATAAAAGAAACGATCTACACAGACAAAGTCACGGTTCACTGTTTGATTGTAGAAAAAGAAGTTACTGCATTTAAAACAGCAGTCGTTGAATTATTGAATGGACAAGTGGAATTTACAGATGGGCCAATTTCCTATCATGAACAATTGGTAGAAGCTGACCAGTAATCACTCTAACCGCTGATTTCGAAATCAAAAAAGAAGAGCCTAGGACAAAACTTGTCTCAGGCTCTTCTTTATTTGGACTGTTTCGTGTCCCTCTTTTATTTCTCTAAATAAAATTCAAAACGATTCCCTACATATTGCGTACGAACATATTCAAATGGGGTACCGTCATCAAAATAAGAAGTTTGGCGTAAACGTAACACAGCATCTCCTTTTTTTACTTCTAAATATTCTGCAATTTTTTCTGAAGCAAGAATGGCTGTGATTGTTTGATTAGCTGCCCCGATCTTATGCCCACTTTTCTCTTCGAGTACCCGATAAAGAGAATTGGTAATTTCAGATTTACTATAGTCTGCAATAATCTTTTGCGGGATACTGGCTACTTCAAAACAGATTGGTATATCATCAGCATAACGAATTCGTTCCATACGAAGAATCGTTTCGTCTTTTTCCAGTTGCAGCTTCTCCATTTCACTAGAACTTGGGGAAGTTAAAAAATAAGAGATTGTCCGACTAGAGGGTACTCGATTCTGTGATTCCATAATTTCAGTAAAACTGGTCGCACCAGACATCTTTTCTTGGACTTTTTCTCTTGCTACATATGTACCTGAGCCAATTTTTCTTTCCAAAATCCCTTCATCAGCCAGGTTTTGAATGGCTTGACGTAAAGTCATTCGACTAACATTGAATTTCACTGCCAATTCTCTTTCAGAAGGAAGGCGATCACCGATTTTCCAAATACCTTGTTCGATTTCACTTTTGATCTGATCATGGATTTGTATATAGACTGGTAGTTGATTCGACATAACGTATATCCGCCCTTTCATTTCCTTTATTATAACTGGTATATACCTGGTTCACAACTGAAAAGGAAAAAGTTTCTTTTGCTCGACTAATTGTCGATCAATCATTTGCCAATCCGATTATTTTATCCAAAAGTTTATGTAAGTAAATGTGTGTCCTTCCTCTTTAATCCAAGTGGAAGGATTGAAAATCATTTTTTAAAATAACAAAATCTCCAAAAGACAGCAAAATCACTGTTTTTTAGAGATTGTGTTATTCTTAACGGTTTTTTGAAAGCCATTTTTTTGTGTGATTGGTTGGACGCTTTGATTTCACTTGTATCGCTTTTTCTGATTTTTTCGGTAACCAGACTTCTACCTGATACTTTTCCGACTTAATCAAATCATAGATTTTCTCTGCGGTCTCATCTACTTTTTCTTTCCACTTCATTTTACTGCCCCCTTTTTTTGATCTATCTACTATTCACTCTAGCCTATTTCATGATAATCTTCAAGAAACAAGCTGTTTTCACACAAAAAAAGAGTGATCTTAATAGATCACTCCGTACTACTGGGGTAGCTGGATTCGAACCAACGCATGAGGGAGTCAAAGTCCCTTGCCTTACCGCTTGGCTATACCCCAATGAAATGGAGGAGAGTGGATTCGAACCACTGAACCCTAAGGAACGGATTTACAGTCCGTCGCGTTTAGCCACTTCGCTACTCCTCCGAAAGGTTTGTATCAACCTGACTTAGTTATAATACCTAATTTTCCAGATTTTTGCAACCCCTTATTGAAAATTTTTTTGATATTTTTTTATTCGTGAAGATTCCAGTGACGAATAACTGTTTCTATCGCGTTTTCAAGACTCTTTTCTTTCCCAAAATCTTCTTCACCAAAAAAAATTTCAAATTCTTTTGGTCCATAAGCCAAAATTTCCCCAATCATTTTTTTACCAATAAATAACTGAGTCACATCATAAGTTGTTCCTTTGATTTGTTTTTTGACTTCTTCGATACGTACTTCAATATCTTTATTTTTTTTTGACATCTTTTTCCACCTCCATGATAGTTTATCATATTCATTCATGGAATGCCTACCATATGTCTAAAAGTTTTGTTCAACGCTATGCATCATTGAACTAAACCTTCACGTTGAGCGGTGAAATTGGCAGCTGCTCCAATCAAGTTTGCATCATTTCGATAATCACATAATAAAATTTTAGGATCAAAGTCATTTAGTTCTAAATCAGTAGTTAATTGTTTCATTCGTTGATTGATTTCTGTTAATAACCCTGCTTTTGCAGAGATCCCCCCACCAATCACGATGACTTCAGGATCAATCGAAAATTGGATACTAAACAAACCTTTTGTTAAATAATTATAAAAATTATCTACCTCTTCTTTTGCTAGTTCATCCCCTTGTTCTGCTCGTTCAAAGACTTCTTTTCCGCTATAAGTCGTACGTGAAACTCCCAAACGGTCACAGTAACGCCAAGCCATTTGAACTGCTGTACCAAGCTTACTAAATGTTTGATTGCCTTCTAAGAACATCAAGCCAAATTCTCCCCCGTACAAATGAGCGCCTTTATTTAGTTGTCCTTGGGTAAAGATTGCTCCACCTACTCCAGTCCCAAGTACAACAAATGCTACATGTTGATATTCTTTCGCTGCGCCTTCATAATACTCAGCCATTCCAGCACAATTAGCATCATTTTCGATCGTCACTGGTAAATGGAAGAGTTCCTCCAGTTCATGAAAAATATTGAATCCGTGGATATAAGGAATGGCACTAATCCCTTCAATCAGCTGTTTCTCCTGATTCACTACTCCAGGTGCGCTGATTGCTATGCCTTCAATCGCCTTCTGTTTTACAAACGTTTGGAATACCTGTTTTAAATGCGCTTTCATTTCTTCCCATGTCTTAGGAGTCGGAAATTGGCTGGTGTCTTCAAGCGCTTGTCCATTCCAATAGCCATATTTTACTGCGGAACCACCAAAATCAAAAACTAAAATACCCATCATTTATTTGTCTCCTTTTCTCATACTGTTTTTATTTTAAGTCAAGCCACAGTATTTTGAAAGCCTTTTTATGGATGAGTTCAAATTTTCTTTGCTAGAGTTACTTGATCTCGTAAACGTTGGCCATTTTCATAGATTGGCTGTTTATAATTTTTGACAAAATAATCTTTTTCTCTAGAAATTTCCAGGAAGCCGATTTTTTTATACAGTTGTAAAGCTGCTGATGACGTACTCCCCGTCCGAATAATGACTTGTTGTTGGGTGGTTTTTAACTTTTTCATTTCTTTTAGTGTATGGGTAAGCAACGCGTAGCCGATTCCTTGACCTTGAACTTTTGGAGCTACAGCTAAATTCATTATTTCAAACACTAATTTATTTGTGAGAAAAACGATCACTCCCTGAATGTCGTTTTCTGCTTTCCATATAAAACCAGACCCTTGATCAATGTATCGTTGGACGTTTTCCTCTTCAGGATCTGCATCCAACAATAATGACCAAGGTAAAGTTGATTGCTCTAGTGTGACGATACTTTTTTCTTCAGAATGCTCGGTCTTACCTGACTGTTTATTTTTCATCATAATTAGGCATCTCTTTATCTTTCTTATTACGTGTCAATTGGCAATTTAAAGGCACGTAATCGATTCCGCCCTTTACGAATGGATGGCAACGCAAAATGCGTGCTGTCCCCATCAGCGTTCCTTTAAATGCACCGTGTACTTGAATCGCACGTATCATATAGTTTGAACAAGTAGGATAGTACCGACAGCTAGGTGGAAAAGCAGGAGAAATAAACCGTTGATAAAAACGGACAATAGCCACTAAGATTTTTTTCATCTCATCACCTCATTATTAAAGCTTTGCTCCTCATTCTCCTATTCATGACAAACGACTGTTCAAAGGAGCAATAATCTGCCAAACAGTGGAATGACTCACAATAAAAAAGGACTTCTCAAAAGCGAAAATTCGTTTTAAGAAATCCTTTGTTTGCTTACACTATCATTTTCACAAAACTCTTTATCTGAAAAAATCCTGGATGTGCAGCCACAAACTTGGTTGAAAAACCTTAAACGGATTTCCACCACCGATAACCCCGTATCCAATCATTGTTCCAGCTATAAATAAAAGAATCAGTAATAGTATGACAACTAAAATCTTCACCAATGTGATTAAAATATACCGTTGGCTACTCATTTTATCACGTCCTTAAACAGTGACTTGAGCTGTTTTATCAGCGGGCGTTTGATCGATTGCCACACGTTCCACATCTGCACCTAAGTTTTGCAATTTAATATGGAATTGATAATAACCACGATCTAAGTATTTAAGATTGCGAACGCGTGTTATGCCATTTGCTTTTAAACCAGCAAGTACTAATGCTGCAGCAGCTCGTAAATCTGTTGCATAAACTTCAGCACCTTGTAATTCATGATTCCCGTCCATAATCGCTACGTTTCCATCAATCTTCACATGGGCGTTCATACGGCGCATTTCTTCCAAATGTTGGAAGCGATTCTCAAAAACTGTTTCAGTCACCATGCTCGTTCCCTCAGCAACTAACTGAATAGCAGTCATTTGGGCTTGCATGTCTGTCGGAAAACCAGGATGAGGCATTGTTTTGACGTCAGTTGGTAAAATATGTTTTGGACCAACAACTCGAATGCCGCCTTCTTCTTCAGTGATCGTTGCACCCATTTCAATTAATTTAGAAATCAACGGACGATTATGTTCTGAGATTGCATCTGCGATCAAGACATTTCCTTCAGTCATCGCTGCTGCTACCATAAAAGTACCTGCTTCGATCCGGTCTTGAACAATTGCGTGTTTCACTGCATGCAGATGATCGACTCCTTCGATACGCATCGTTTCCGTACCAGCACCATAGATATTTGCGCCCATTTTATTTAAAATATTTGCAAGATCTACAATTTCAGGTTCTCGAGCGACGTTTTCGATGATCGTTGTTCCTTTAGCTTTTACTGCTGCCATCATGATATTTTGAGTGGCTCCAACACTTGGAAAATCTAAATAGATCGTGTTACCGATCAATTCATCCGCAATAGCTTCGATGTAGCCATTTTTTTGAATGATTTTCGCACCCAATGCTTGGAATCCTTTAAGATGTAAATCAATTGGACGTTTCCCAATCGCACATCCCCCTGGCATGGCAACTTTTGCATGACCATTTCTAGCAAGTAATGGTCCCATTACAACGATAGAAGCACGCATTTGACTCACATATTCATATGGCGCTTCGATTTCTAATTGTCTTGACGCATCAAGCGTTACTTGATTATTGTCTTCATCAAACACTACATCTACGTTTAAATGACGAATCACTTGATTCATAGTGAAGACGTCAGAAAGAATTGGAACGTTGTCTAAAACGGTTGTTCCTTCTTCAGCCAACAAACTAGCAGCTAAAATAGGTAGAACAGCATTTTTAGCTCCTTCGATTTTTACTGTTCCATTCAATTGTTTGCCACCTTTGACGATGATCTCTTCCATGTTGTTCCCCCCAAAAAATTCCAATGAGCTATAAAGACTCAAAATCTTTTCTATTATATCATTTCTTTTATTAAAATAGTACCTTTTTTTATAGTACCTTTTTTTTACTGCAGGCTAACGAAAAGATTTCGACACAATGCAATAATTTCTAAGAAGAAATTACTGGCAGTATATCCTAAAAAAATAGAGAAGAATACAATCGCCATTCGAATTTGCGTATCATGCATTTTTTTAAAAAACATCTCAATTCGCAGTGACCGCAACGACCAGAAAGCCAGATAAATAAAAGCTAAATGACTCACGATTCGAATAATTGCATCAATTCCGTATACTTGCATAGTGACGTCCCTTCAAAATTATACTTTTTTTAATAACTAACAAAATGATGATACCATAAATTGGAAAAATAGAGAAATTATTGGTTGTAAAAAGATGGAATTTGTTGGCTAAACGAGACAAGAATTTTCAAGAACTTTACATTCAAATGATGACTCTGTTTTAATACCTTATTTTTATAAACTATTTTAACTACTATTTCACATGCATCTTTGATGAAAGTTGTTCCTTTTTTGCTTATGTACTCATATCATTATGATAGTATTTACCATTGTTAATTAAACGATTATTTAATATAAATATATGCTCTCTTTTATAGTGTAAGAACAAAAAATCCTTTGTTTAATTTCTTGATGATCGTACAATCAAGTCTATTTCTTTTTTTTGCCATCTTCTTTGCTTGTACTTTAAGGTCAGCTAAGTCATTTGTTATTGTTTCATTTAAATTCTTTTATCTACATATTCGTTGGTGGATTGTTTCTGGTTTCACTTGATTCTCTTGAGAGTGTGGTTGTTCTGCTACTTTTAGCTTAAATAAATTATTTTTTATTTCATTTAGATACTTTTGTCTACATATTCGTTGGTTGATTGTTTCTGGTTTCACTTGATTCTCTTGAAAGGGTGGTTGTTCATTCAACGCTTGCCAACTTTTTGGTTTATAACTTTCCCATTCATTTGGAGATGTTTTCCAAGGTGCAGGCACTTCATATCCATCTTCAAAAAAATGTACCTTTCCTTCAAAATCTTTCCAATTGCGAAAGAGATAGCGAAGTTCTTTAGGAGTGAAAGCCTTTTTATCTTTTTTTTCTATAATACGTTTCATATCTAAACCATCAATACAATAATAAATGGTTACATTTTCATTATCTCTTGCACTGTCTAATCCAATTTTACAACCTCTAACAATCAGCTGTCCTGTATATTTGCGATTTTTCTCACATAGGTGTTCTATATTTTTTTTCGTAGATTCATGTAGCCCAGGATTAAAATTGATTACTTTATTTTTTTCAGTATCTTGTGTGCGTTGAAAATAGTAAGACCATAAAGGCCACCAATCTTTAAATGGTGAAATATATTTTTTCCAATTTATTGAAAAATCTTTTAAGTATTCAAGATTCATCGGATTTTTTGGGTGATCATATGTAATCGATGAAAAATGATTATTGTACTCTCTGATATCACAGGGACCTTGTCCTTCAGTATCACTTGAATAGAATCCTTTTTTTCTAATTTTTTCAATCTGTTTCTGTAAGTTTTCCGCTTTTGGTGATAAGCCATAAAATAGAATTATTTCCTGTTTCATCGTTCATTTTCCTTCCCATAAGTTTATTTATTTTTAGTTTTCAAGGTAAATAATAGCAGCAATAATCGTCCTCCTTTGAACTTTTTTCTTTTGTCCTAGTCCGATTTAACAAAAAAAATAGTCATACTACGAAAATTAAAACACTCAACGTTCTTCCATAGCGGGAGATTGATTGTTTCTAATCGGTTGGTTTTTTAACTGAGTTCTCTGATCCATAATTGTCTTGTTTTTTTGTTCTGCTGTTTCAAACTCAGCTTTTCTAGCGAGATTTAATTTTATTCGTTCCTTCAAATAAGCAATGTTTTGATCAGTACTAGGATTAAAAAATTGATTTGTTTGATCAGTAGGAATCGATTTATCTTGTATTATTGCATCATAAAATGGCTTTTGGATTTTCTCATTTAGTTGCGGGTGAAACATATAAATTGGTGGGAGATATTGCTGATAATTTAACTGTCCTATTCGCTTGATGACATCAATTTGGCTACATGGTATTTTCTTTGATATTTCATTTATGTTTATTACGCCGTGTTTATCTATCTGTTCTTTTAATTCAGTATCCAGCCTTGACAATTTATATTGCATTGGCATAGTCCATCCAGAATATGTCAAAAGAATCCTATCTATTGAAGTTTCCTTCTGAGAACCATTCAGATGAGATGCGTGTGCTTGTTCTAGGAGAACTTTTAAGTGATTCTTAGCTAAAATTGTAATATCATTGTTGTTCAATCGTACCATTTGTTTAATATTTTCAAATGATAAATTTTTCCTTCCGTGAAATACTTCCGTTAATAATTGCCGTGCTTTTTCTTCAGACTCTACTTTTATTTTATTATTCTCAGCAGTTACATCTATATTATTCTCAATTAAAATGTTTTTTACAGTTTGACAACTCATCTCATGTTTTTTAGCTAATCGCAAAAAAAATAGTTTATGTCTTTGCTCCAACAAACACTTCACTGATTCAACAAGCGCTTGTTCCTTCTTACTTTGAGTGCTTGTCTGCCCATTCTCCAATGGTTGTTGTGTTGAACACCTGAACTCGCTATTACTTTCTATTGGCACGTTTGTATCTTGTACAAATTCCTTAGTTTCATATAAAGACTCTTGGGCTTTGGTAGACAGCGTTGTTGATTGGGAAGTGTTTCTGATCCCCAACATTTCTTCTATTTCCAGTAACCGTTCGACATCTAATGAGTACTCCAAATGATTTTCCAGTTCGTTCTCTGGAGCAACTTTTTGTTTCTTATACGGGGGAACTTGTACTTTGTTATTCTGTTCTGACACTGCATGACTATCTTGATTTTGAATCATTTTCAGTTCATTTTCGTTAATAATGTTTTGCAACGTTCTCTTTCTTTGAATTGGTTCCGATCGCGAGTGTTGTTGCTCAGCAAGATTATCTGTATTATTTTCCGATAGAGGTGGACCAAAATGATGTCTATTAGATGGAAACTCCTCTTTTTCTTGTTTTTCTGATTCAAGGCTCTTCTTTAAAAGATAGTCCCTAAATTCTTGTAATTGTTTATGTAACGAAACTGTTTGATCATCCGTAAGATTGCCTACTATTTCTGAGTAAGATAGTGATTTTTGTTGCGTATGTGTTTCTTCTTTTGTGTCTACTGAGGAAAAACGTTGAATTTTTTTTGGCATTATGATACCCCCTTTTTTACTGCAATTAGTTTACCATAGTATCCTAATGATGAAAGTTCCATATTTTTATGTAATAAAGAAGTAATTGTTCTTTACTTTTTATGTTTAGAATATAACTACCAATAAAAAAACGATAAAAAAAATCCAAAATTCTAAGGAATCTCCTTAAGAATCTTGGATTTTTTAAGGCCTACTTGTTAGGTCCTCATTCGTTGCTTTTAAGAATGTTTTGAAACCTTGATTCGGTTGATCGCACGATGCAAAGCAACTGTCGCACGTTTCAATTCATTCGTATCTTCTTTTTCTTTTGCTTCTGCGATTTGTCGCTCAGCACGTTGTTTGGCTCTTTCTGCCCGAGAAACGTCAATATCTCTTTCACGTTCTGCACTATCGGCAACGATTGAAACAACATTGTCACGAACTTCCATGATTCCGCCATTGACAGCAATCCAATCGACGTGGGTATCAGAGTCTGTTCTCTTCACACGGACTTCATCAATTGTTAATGGAACGATGATCGGCGCATGTTTAGGTAAAATACCAATTTCCCCCGCTGTAGTACGTGCTACTACGATCGCTGCATGGTGATCATAGACCAAACCGTCAGGAGTCACCACATTCACAGTTAAATATTGATCCATGGGGCACCCCTTTCTAGTAGCCTAGTTTTTTCGCTTTTTCTACGACGTCTTCTATTCTACCAACACTTCGGAATGCTTCTTCAGGGAGATCATCGTATTTACCTTCTAAGATTTCACGGAAACCTTTGACTGTTTCTTCAACTGGTACATAAGAACCAGGAAGACCTGTAAATTGTTCCGCTACGTTAAAGTTTTGTGACAAGAAGAATTGAACTCTACGTGCACGTGAAACTAAAACTTTTTCTTGATCAGATAATTCATCCATCCCTAAGATCGCAATGATATCTTGTAATTCACGGTAACGTTGTAACACATGTTGGACTTCAGTCGCTACTTTATAATGTTCTTCACCAACGATTTCAGGTGCCAAAGCACTTGAAGATGAAGCCAATGGGTCCACGGCTGGATAGATCCCTTGTTCTGTCAATTTACGCTCTAAGTTTGTTGTAGCATCTAAGTGGGCAAATGCTGTTGCTGGCGCTGGGTCAGTATAGTCATCGGCTGGTACATAGATTGCTTGGATAGAAGTGATCGAACCTTTTTTCGTTGATGTAATACGTTCTTGTAATTGACCCATTTCAGTTGCTAACGTTGGTTGGTAACCAACGGCAGAAGGCATACGACCTAAAAGGGCAGATACTTCTGAACCAGCTTGTGTGAAACGGAAAATATTATCAATAAACAATAGCACGTCTTGACCTTCTACATCACGGAAGTATTCAGCGATCGTCAAACCAGTCAAAGCTACCCGCATCCGAGCACCTGGTGGTTCGTTCATTTGTCCGAACACCATCGCTGTTTTTTCGATAACGCCTGAATCTTTCATTTCATAGTAAAGGTCATTTCCTTCACGAGTACGTTCCCCAACACCGGTAAATACAGAAATACCACCATGTTCTTGGGCAATATTATGGATCAATTCTTGGATCAATACCGTTTTACCTACACCGGCACCACCGAATAATCCAACTTTCCCACCTTTTAAGTAAGGTGCTAACAAATCGATAACTTTGATCCCAGTTTCAAGGATCTCCGTACTAGTACTTAATTCATCAAAGCTTGGTGCTTTTTTATGAATCTCACTACGTTCTGCATCTTCTGGGAAAGATGATCCTAAATCGATCGTATCTCCTAAAACGTTGAATACACGACCTAGTGTATCTTTACCTACTGGAACAGAAATGGCTTTACCAGTATCGATAACTTCCATACCACGTTGTAAACCATCTGTTGATTCCATGGCAATGGTACGGATCACTCCGTCCCCTAATTCTAATGCTGTTTCAAGAACAACTTTTGATTTTTTCTCATCATTTTTATAAACAACTAATGCGTTGTTGATATCTGGTAAGGATTGGTCTAAAGAAAATTCCACGTCGACAACGGGACCGATTACTTGAACAATCTTGCCTGAACTCATCTTTTTTCCTCCAATCTCAATACTATTCTAGCGCCGAAGCTCCGGCAACAATTTCGGTAATTTCTTGGGTAATAGCCCCTTGTCTTGCACGGTTATAAGATACCGTCAAATCATCAATGATCGTTGCAGCATTATCCGTTGCTGTCTTCATGGCAGTCATGCCGGCAGCGTGTTCTGCTGTCTTCGCATCAACGATTGCACCATAGATTAAGCTTTCCGCATATTGAGGCAATAACTGCGCCAAGATTTCTTCTTTTGAAGGTTCAAAAATGTATTCTTGGTCAAAAGTAGTTGCTTCTTCTGGATCTAAATCTGAAATTGGCAGCATTTTTTCTACACGAAATTGGCTAGTTAGTGAATTGATATGATGATTGTAGCATACGTACAATTCATCAAATACTTCATTTTGATACATCGTTGTTGCCATACCTACGATTTTACGCACTTCATCAAAACTTGGTTGGTCCGATAAATTACGTAATTCGTAAGCCAAATTAATTCCTCTAGCTTTGAAGAAATCTGCACCTGTACCTCCGATTGCGATCATCACATAATCGTCAGGAGATTTATGGTCTTCTTCTAAAATAGACATTGTTTGCTTTAAAATCGAACTGTTATAGCCACCAACTAAACCACCATCAGCGGTAATCACGATATACCCCGTTTTCTTTACCGGACGGCTGATTAACATACTATTGTAATTGATATCTCCACGAGGATTATCAGAAGCAATATCATTTAGTTGAGTAGCTGTCAAATGAGTGACGATTTCTCTGACTTTATTTGCATAAATCTGAAACTTCTGAGAAGAAGCTTCAGATTTTGTCAGTTTAGAAGCGGACACCATTTGCATTGCTCGAGTGATTTGACTCGTTTTCTTCGTTGAAGCAATCCGAGTCTTGATTTCATTTAATGAAGCGCCCATTCATCTCACCTCACTATGCATTTTGAATGGATTTCAATTTGTCTTCTGTTGAAGAAGTGTTTCCTTTTGTCGCTAAGAAAATATCTTTGTATTCTTGGATCGCTTGATTCAATCGTTCTTCTTCTGGAAGATCTTTCGTTGTACGGATCGTTTCAAAGATATCTGCATGATTCGTATCTAGATATTCAAATAATTCATGTTCAAAATCTAAGATGCTGTCAACTGGAATACTATCTAAGAATCCATGTGTCAAAGCATATAAGATAACTACTTGTTTTTCAACAGCTAGTGGTGCATGAAGTTTTTGTTTCAAGATCTCAACTGTACGACGTCCACGATTCAATTTCGCTTGAGTCGCAGCATCTAAATCAGAACCAAATTGGGTAAATGCTTCTAATTCACGGTAACTTGCTAAGTCAAGACGTAATGTTCCTGCCACTTTTTTCATTGCTTTGATTTGAGCAGAACCACCTACACGGGAAACGGATAACCCAGCATCAACGGCTGGACGAGTTCCGGCATAGAACAAGTCACTTTCTAAGAAGATTTGTCCGTCAGTGATTGAAATAACGTTTGTTGGAATATAAGCCGAGATATCTCCGGCTTGTGTTTCAACAAATGGTAAAGCAGTCATTGAACCGCCACCTAAATCATCACTTAGTTTTGCCGCACGTTCTAATAAACGTGAGTGCAAGTAGAAAACATCCCCTGGATAAGCTTCACGACCTGGAGGACGGCGTAATAGCAATGAAAGTTCACGATAAGCAACAGCTTGTTTTGATAAGTCATCAAAGATAATCAATACATGTTTGCCGTTGTACATGAATTCTTCACCCATTGCAGTTCCTGCATAAGGCGCAATATAAAGTAATGGCGCAGGTTGTGATGCACCCGCATTGACTACGATCGTGTAATCCATTGCTCCATATTTTTTCAAAGTTTCTACTTGTGTACGCACAGTAGAATCCTTTTGACCGATCGCCACATAGATACAGATCATATCTTGACCTTTTTGGTTAAGGATCGTATCGATTGCGATAGATGTTTTACCCGTTTTACGGTCACCAATAACTAATTCACGTTGGCCACGTCCGATTGGAACTAAAGCATCGATGGCTTTTAGACCTGTTTGCATTGGTTCATTGACAGATTTACGTTGCATAACGCCTGGTGCCATTGCTTCGACTGGACGAGCTTTATCTGTAACGATTTCTCCTAACCCATCGATTGGTTGACCTAGCGGATTAACGACACGTCCGATCAAGGCGTCCCCAACTGGAACTTCCATGATTTTACCTGTTCGTTTTACTTTGTCTCCTTCACGAATGGATTCGAAATCACCAAGGATAATGATACCTACATCATTTGATTCTAAGTTTTGCGCCATTCCGTATGAGCCGTTTGAAAATTCAAGCAACTCACCACTCATCGCATTTTCTAAACCGTGTGCACGAGCAATCCCGTCACCGACATAAGTCACGGTACCGATTTCTTCGACTGAAAGCACGTTTTGATAATTTTCAATTTGTTCTTTGATCAAGGCACTAATTTCTTCTGCTTTGATAGCCATTCGATTCACCTACCTCTTTGTACTATCTATTTAATTGATTACGCATTTTTTCTAATTGCGTGCGAATGCTTCCGTCGATCACTCGATGGTTGGCTTCAACAATTGCCCCACCAATAATAGAAGAATCAACGATTTGCTTCAATTCAACTGTTTGATAGTCCATTGTTTTTGCAACATTCATTTCTAGTTTTTGTAATTGTTCATCAGAAAGTGGTACTGCTGTTTTTACACTACCTAAAAGTAGTCCTTTGTAATCGTTGTAACGGTGTTCGTATTCATCGATCATAAACGATAATTCAGACATCCGATTATAACTATAGACCACTTCTAAAAAGTTTTTCACGATACCGTCAAACCCACTGACAAGTTTATCCATAATGATTCGTTTTTCGTGAGGTTCTAAGCGGACGTCACTAAGTACGTTGCCTAATCCAGGTACTTCACTATAGATTTGGCGTAAGCTTAGTAATTCTTGGTAAATTTCTTCTGCGCTATTTGAATCGATCGCCAGTTCAAATAGTGCTTTACCGTAGCGTCTGCCGACAGTATATTTATCTAGTTTCATTTGAAGAACCTAGACCTTCGATATATTGATTGATTAAAGATTCATGCATTTCTGGAGACAATTCTTTGTTCAAGATTTTAGCCGCGATTTGAAGAGAAAGATCTGCTACATCATCTTTTACAGAGTTTAAAGCTGTATCACGTTCTAACATGATATCAGTTTGCGCTTTGCTTTTTAGACGTGCAACTTCTTCTTGCGTTTCCTTCAAAATATTTTGACGGCTTAATTCTCCACTTTCTTTCGCATTTTTAATGATATCAGCTGCATCAGAGCGAGACGCTAACAATTGTTGTTCGCGTTCTTGTTCCATTTTTGCTGAATTGATGCGAGATTTTTCGGCAGAATCTAAATCATTGGCGATCTTATCTTCACGTTTTTTCAAAATATCGCTGATTGGTCCCCAAGCAAAATGTTTCAATAGAAACATTAGTATCAAAAATGAGCCGCTGACAACGATGATATTACCTAACATCGGATTACCAACTTCTGCAATTGCCAATTGATTCAGCATAGGCTAGCCTTCCTTTCTTTAAGGTGTATCTCATGGATGATGAAGGAATCCTGACTTCAATGATTGAAACAGCCTCCTCAACGCCTTTTGTTCTAGTATTATGATGAAACAACTCAATTATTTTGAAAATAATCAGGTTGTTTTTTTTCAGTTTTTGACAATTAAAAGAGGATTAGTGACAGTAGTCCTATCCTCAAACAGTTAATTGATTAAACAGCAAAGACTAGAATCAAGGCAATAACCACACCTAGAATAGGAACAGCTTCAACTAAGGCTACCCCGATGAACATTGTTGTACGTAATTGACCAGACATTTCAGGTTGGCGTGCCATTGATTCGATTGTTTTAGAGATTACTTGACCATTACCATAACCAGCTCCGATAGCTGCTCCCATGATTGCGATTGCTGCTGCGATATAATTCATAATTTATTTCCTCCTAAATATAGATAAATAGTAGTTTGTTAAAAACGATGTTACTCTTCTACTTCAATCTTATGGCTCATATATACCATCGATAAAGTGACAAAGACAAATGCTTGGATGCTTCCGATAAACAATGAGAATGCGATCCAGACCATCTCTAAAGGAATTGCTAACGGTAATGAGAACCAACCTAAATTATTCATCATATTGGCAATCAAGGTAAGTAAAACTTCCCCCGCGTAGATATTCCCGTAAAGACGCAAAGCAAGTGTTAATAGGTTCGTAAATTCTTCGATCAGCTTCATTGGAAACATGAAACTATATGGTTTCAAGAACGAATTTACAAAATACCCTTTAAATCCAAGCTTTTTCACCCCGAATAAATGAGTAAGTGTGATCATTATAAATGCCAAAGTTAAAGTAACAAACGGGTCTGCTGTCGGACTTTTCCAAAGTGTTGTTTCGCTAGGTAAGACGATTTTCGTTATTAAACCTATATTATTTGCCACGAAGACAAACAAGAACAATGTAAAAGCCAACAAATGAAAATTATTCAATTCTTTTCTAGGCAGATTATCTGTTACGATCCCTCGGGTAAAGTCAATGACCCATTCCAGCGCATTTTGTTTCCCCGTTGGTTTCATCTTAAGATTTCTTGTAAAGAAGTAAACTAAGAAGAAGACAATCAAACAGGTCAATAACACCATCATACAAACAGTACCATCAAACCAAACCGGTCCAATATGGAACGTTAGCGAGCGTTCATCCAATCCATTTCACCTCTTTTCCCTGAATTTCACATAAAATCAAATTCATGTGTACATCTGGTTTTTCTAAATCGTTTTCTAACCAAACGGTATCATACCACCATGAAACAGAAAATTCAAAACATTTTCATGAAAATCAGACAATTTTTTATTTCAGTCAAAAAAGTTTGCTTTTTCCTAAAAATCATCGTGGCGTTTTACAAGAAAAAACCTGTGATATCATGCTTTATCAGATTAAATGCTAACAAATTTTATCATTAAGTAAACCTAAAAGCACCGAATATGCGAAAAAGGATAATGAAATTATCTAGAGAAATTTTTTAATGTTCGATCAATTTGACGATCCACATCTTTTCGTTTTAGATCTTCTCGCTTGTCATAAGATTTCTTCCCTTTCGCAAGACCAATCAAAACTTTGGCATACCCATCACGAATATATACTTTTAAGGGTACGATCGTGACCCCGGTATTTTTTGTTTCAGTCTCTAGCCGTGAAATCTGTTTTTTGTGTAATAGTAACTTTCTTGTTCGTAACGGATCATGGTTAAAAATATTGCCTTGTTCATAGGGACTGATATGAACATTATGCAAAAATGCTTCACCGTTTCGAATACGGACAAATCCATCTTTCAAATTGATTCGGCTGTTTCGGATCGATTTGATTTCTGTTCCTTGCAGCACCATTCCTGCTTCCATCGTATCGATAATCGAATAATCATGGCGAGCCTTTTTATTTTGGGCGATTAACTTTCCGTCGCCTTTTGGCATATGACATTCCTCCAAACTGGTATTCATAGTGGTTATTGGTTATTTTTTCTTTTTCTTCTTAATTCCCTTATAAAAAGGTTTTTTCCCTTTTTTATTAGATGGTCCTTTTCCTTTTTTCCGCTCATTTGAATAGGAATTTTTCTTTCCATTCCGTTCAGTATGAGATTTTGATGAACGTTTTTGATGACGATTAGAAGGACGATTTTTGTTTGACGTTTTTGGACGTTCTAATGGAACGATTTCTTCTGCATCAATCAATTCAAAGTCGATTGCACGTTCTTCCGGGTCTGCTTTGATGACTTTTACCCGCACTTTTTGACCGATTTTAAAAGTTAACCCTGTTCGTTCGCCTACTAATGCTAAATGATTCTCAATAAAGTGGAAATAGTCTTGTTTCAACTCATTGATATGGATCAACCCTTCAATCGTATTGGGTAATTCGATAAACAACCCAAATTTAACAACTGAACTGATGATCCCTTCAAATTCCTCTCCTACTTTATCCATCATGTATTCAGCTTTCTTCATTGCATCTACTTCACGCTCTGCCTCGACCGCACGACGTTCCATCTTCGAACTATGCTCCGCAATTTCGGGTAGCTCATTTTCCCAATAAGTTTGATTTGCTTCACTTGGGTCTTGTCCATACGAGCGAATTAAGCGATGAACGATCAAATCTGGATAACGTCTGATAGGCGAAGTGAAATGCGTATAATATTCCGCAGCTAATCCATAGTGTCCAAAATTATCTTCTGAATAACGTGCTTGTTGCATACTTCTCAACAGCATCGTATTGATAACAGCTGATTCCGGCTTGTCTTCAACGTTTTCAATGACTTTTTGAAGATCTTTAGGTGTGATCGTTCCTTTTGTTCCACGAACGACGATTCCTAGTGCGGAAGCAAAATCAAAGAAACGTTGCATCTTTTCTTCTTTAGGTTGCTCGTGAATCCGATAAATGAATGGAAAGTTGCGTTTATTAAAATGTTCCGCCACCGTTTCATTTGCTGCCAACATGAAAGATTCGATCAACCGTTCGCCTACGCCACGGCTTCGCAATAAGATATCAGTTGGTTGTCCATCTGGTTCTACGAGTATTTTTGCTTCACGGTCTTCAAAAGAAATCGCTCCTCGACGAATCCGCATTTCTTCTAAAATTTGATGTAGCTCTTGCATCTCTTGAAACATCGGCACTAATTGCTGATAACGTTCCATTACCTGCTCATCTTGTTCTTCTAAAATCTGATTGACCGCTGTATAGGTCATTCGTTCCGTCGTTTGGATGACACTTGGGAAAATATCATGAGATACCACCTGACCATTTGGATCAATCTCCATCTCACAACTCATTGTTAGTCTTGGTACGTGAGGATTCAATGAACAAATCCCGTTTGATAATCTTTGTGGGATCATTGGAATGACACGGTCGGTTAAATACACACTCGTTCCTCGTTCGTAAGCTTCACGATCTAACTGGCTTCCTTCGGTCACATAATTGGAAACATCTGCAATGTGTACACCTAAGAAATAATTACCGTTGGCTAATTTTTTCACAGTAACGGCATCATCCAAATCTTTGGCATCTTCTCCGTCAATCGTCACGATCAGTTGTTCACGTAAGTCTCTCCGGCCAACTAGGTCTTTTTCATTGATCGTATCTGGCACTTGATTAGCTTCTGCCAAGACATCATCTGGAAATTTTGTCGGAATCCCGTTTGAGACAACAATCGATAGGATATCCATTCCAGGATCATTTTTATGGCCGATGACTTGTTTGACAATACCTTCTAAACTGGTCGCATAGTTTTTCTCAGGATAATGGGTCAGCTCAACCATTACGATACTCCCATCAACTGGTCGAATCCCTTCAGCTGCTGCATAAACTTTAAACTGATTCAATTTTTTGTCTTTTGGGATAACCACCCCATAAAGATCCGTTTCATTTATCTCGTCGTCTGTGTAAGCCACGAATTCTCCAGCTAACTGCGTAGTTGCTCGTTTGCGGATCTCAACTACTTTACCTTCTGCTCCACGATCCATCGCAGTATCGGCCGTTTTTATGATATCGATCGCTACCGTATCGCCATCCATGGCATACCCAGTTGCTTCTTTAGGAATATAGATATCATCTTCTTCTGGATCAATCGTCACAAAGCCGAATCCTCTTTCATTGGCCCGAAACGTTCCTTCGATCAATACTGGTTTTAATGGTAGCTTCACTTTTCCTTTTTTGGTAAAGACCACACTTTGTTCTCGTTCCATTTGAGCGATCGTCTGAACGAGTAGTTTGAAATCTTCACTTTTTTGCAAGCCCAATCCTTGGGCGATTTCTTCCATTGAAAAGCTTTTTTTGCGCTCGCTCTCAATAAAAAAAATAATTTTTTCTTTCAATGTTTCTTTTGTCATTTTCATTCCTCATTCCAAGGTAAATTCTCTAGAAACTCCAACACATCTTTTTCCAGTAATTTTCTAGACTCTCCAACGGTGATCACATGTTTGCTGTTGGGATACCATTGAAGGGTCACTCTTTTATCGGCTAATTTTTTTGCTGTTTCGTAGACTCCAGCTGGATCAATCATTTCATCTTGACCGGCTTGGGCTAAAAAAACAGGTGCTTGGATGTCACTAAGTTTTCCTTCTGTAATTGCTGCTTGATTTTGTATCTCTGCTAATTGCTGATAAACATTTGGTCGAAGCGCAGCGACAGTTTCTTCGATTTCCTGTTCAGATTCCCCTGCAAGTTTTAGCACATAACGTTCATATCGCTCAAAATTTTCTGGTACATGATTTTCAACTGGTGAAATCGGTGAGCAGAAACATCCGCCGCCAATGATCTCTGACTGTTCTGCTAATGCTCGAACAGCGAAGATTCCTCCCATTGATAATCCAAAAACGGCAACTTGGGAAAAACCTTCTGCTTTTAAAAAGTGGATGGCTTGTTTCGTATCTTCCCACCATGTTTCCGTTTTTTGCGCTAAAATGTCTTGTGGAGCTAGCGTTCCATGTCCAGTAAATAATGGAGCATAGACAGTATATTCTGACTTTTCCAAATATCGAGCCAGCATGCGCACATCATTCGGACTTCCAGAATAGGCATGTAAGAGTAGCACAGCTTTCTTGCTATGTTTTGCATAAAGGGGTTTTGGTAGACTTTTCATTAGGTTCACCTCGTTCTTCTCATTTTAACATAGATTGGCGATCCCTTAGGACAAAACCGCTCTTTTGGCAAATAAAAAAGAGCCGCGACGTCAATCACTGCTCTGCATGAAAGGAATTCTTTTTTCGCTCATTCAAATCAACTACTTAAAAAATTAAGCCGAAATTTTTTGAACGAAAAAACGATTCATAATTATTTCGACTAATCGTTAAATCAACTTTTTATTTAGAAGATAAAAAGGCTAGTACAAATAATAAAATCATCCAAATGGCACCCATTACCGCTGTCGAACGTTGCATGACTGCTTCAAAACCACGTGCTTTTTGTTTACCGAATAATTGATCCGCTCCGCCAGTAAATGCACTTGCTGCACTGTTTTGTTTACTTGGTTGCATCATGATTGCAATGACCATTACAATCGATAACACGATCACGATTCCTAAAATTACATTATACATTAAGCAGCCTCCTTTCCGTAAAATATCATCTATTTTACTTTATCATATAAAAAAAACTCTGACAACCTTCTCTTGCGAATGGGGCTCCAATTTTAGATAACATTTAGTATTAGCACTTATTCATGGGCAAAGACTGAAAAGATGAAAAAACCGAAAGAATAACAACGTTAATAGCCGGTTGCTACAATTTCGGTTTCTCTAATTTAAAAAAAATTCATTTAGCGGATAGATCCGCTTTTTGTCATTTCATTCATTGACGATCGTACGAAAACGAGTCGATTATTTACGAAGCACATCTTGATATTCAGGTTTTCTTTCAAATTCTTTCTTCGCATATGGACACAATGGAATAATTTTTTTACCTTCTCTTCGAGCTAGTTCTACGCCATTAAGCACCAATTTTTCTGCTAATTTTTGTCCACGATACTCTGGTTCTACAAATGTATGATCAATGATCATGATGTCTGGTCCTGCATCAGACCAAGTCATTTCCCCGATTTCTTTTGCTTCATCATTCAATAATACGAAACGATTTTTTTCTTCTTTGATTTCCATTTTCGCCACTCCCCGTATTGACCAAATAATTTGTTCTCCTTGATTCTAACAGTCTAGTTCTCAGCAAACAATTATTTATACTCGGAATAACCTGATTCTCTCCAATCGATTCGCTGTTCGATAAATGAGAAAACAACCGTCCAATATTTGGTGGGATCTTTCACGGCTGCTTCTAAATGTTGAGCTTCTGGGATCAGAAAAAGATCATTTTCACCAGCTGTCGCATTTTGGATCGTATAAGCGGCACTGACTGGAACGAACTGATCCTCTTCCCCATGAATGATCAATACTGGCAGATGGTTACTGCCCAACTGACGAGTTGCTGACGCCTGTTTCAAAGAATAACCAGCATATTTCTTTGCATAGCGATTCGCATGGCGCATGATCATTTTTTTAGGAAGAAAGGTTAGTTTGCTCAACATGTAGCGAAACTCCGCATAGACGGAAACAAACCCGCTATCCAGGATAAACCCACGAACTGCAGGAGGTAGTTTTTCCCCACTAGCCATCATGATAGCAGAGGCACCCATTGAACTCCCATGTAAAATAATGTTAGCATCTGGCTGCATCTGTAAAATATAGTTGATCCAGATAATCAAGTCTAAACGATCCAACCACCCCATCCCGATGATTTCTCCTTCACTCTTGCCGTGAGCACGCAAATCAGGAATCAAGACGTTAAACCCTGCTTCTGCATATTTCTTTCCAATATAAGACATATCTGTTTTCCCATCACTTCGATAGTCATGGACACAAACAACCCATTTTTTGTTGGGAGAGGAACTTTGAAAGATTCGTCCTAACAGTTTTAACCCATCATGACTTTTGACTTCGATTTCTTTGCCTTTATTCCAAAAGCCCTCAGCTTCTGTTTCCGCAAGTTGCCGTTGCTTTTCCACGATCGTAAAAGCCGATGGGTCCATCAACTGATGACCAGTTTTTTCATACCAATCATATCCTCTTTGTAAACCCGATTGAATTAATTTTTGCGCATAGTAAGAAGAAAGTCCACGATAAATGACTGCGCCTAAAATGAGAACTATAAGAATAAGATACATGACAATCACTTATCTTCCCCGCTTTCCATAAATATTTTTTCTATTATCAATCCGTATAGCCTTCTATTCCATTGTACCATTTTCTAAAAAAACTGCTCAAGTTTTCACCCTAGGCTTCATTGAAATTTAAAACCAATCAAATAGGAATAAAAAATAAGATAACATTTACATTTTATTTAAAAGCCAGTATACTGATTCCGTGCATTTTAATCAAGGAGTATCCTTGGACTGGTTCGGAAACTTCCCAGAATAAAAAACTAAGTATCTCTACAGAAAGGAGATTGGAAATAATGCGAAAAGTAATTATTGACTGCGATCCTGGAATCGATGACACTTTAGCATTGATGTTAGCCATCAAGTCCCCCGAAATCGAGGTAGTTGCGATCACGACGGTCTGCGGCAATGTACCTGTGACGATCGGTAGCCAAAATGTTTTCAAATGTTTGAAACGTTGCGGACGCTTAGACATCCCCGTCTATCAAGGGCAAACACAACCGTTGAAACAGCCGTTTATTAGCGCACAAGACACTCATGGGATGGACGGATTAGGCGAGACAAACTTTGCTCAAGTACAAGAAAAACAAATAGAAGAAAAATCAGCAGTCGATTTTTTGGCGGAATACTTTTCTAAAGAAACAAACACCTCGATCATTGCACTTGGCCCTTTGACCAATATTGCTCGTGCTTTGATGAAAAATCCACATTTAGGGAAACATTTCGAGCGATTTATTTCAATGGGTGGCACCTACAAAAGCCACGGAAACTGTTCACCAGTTGCTGAGTACAATTATTGGTGCGATCCTGATGCAGCTGCCTTTGTGTTTGAAAATTTAGGGAACACGATTGAAATGGTCGGTTTAGATGTTACTAGAGAAATCGTTTTGACACCTACCTTATTAGAATATTGTTGTCAGCTCAATCCTGAGGAAGGAGAATTTCTAAAAGCGATCACTCGTTTTTATTTTGATTTTCACTGGCAACAAGAAAGAATCCTAGGGTGCGTCATCAATGATCCTCTGGCCGTTGCCTACTTTATCGACGAAAGCATTTGTCAGGGATTTACTAGTTATACCGCTGTTGAAACGCAAGGAATCAGCCGTGGGCAAACACTAGTCGATCGCTTTGATTTTTGGCAAAAAGCACCAAACAGCACCATTATGACAGAAGTTGATACTCATCTATTTTTTCGGAAGTTTTTGACCGTTCTTTTAAATGCACAAGAAGAAACGATTAAAAAAGATCTGGAAAGATTAAAGATGGGATGAAAAACATGCGCAAAAAAAGAATCACCACACAGACGATTACAATCGTCGCTTTATGTATCGGAATCAATTATATCGGCGGAACCATTGCATTATGGCTACGATTACCGATCTATCTTGATTCGATCGGTACCATATTCGCTGGAACTTTGTTAGGTCCGGTATTTGGGTTACTCACTGGCTTGGCCAGCGGGGTATTAAGTGGTGTTACCACCGATATCTTCTCGTTGTATTATTCACCTGTTCAAATGGTAACAGGTTTACTTGCTGGAGTGATTTTCCATCAACGATTCACTCGAAGTAAGAACCGCTGGACCTTAGTTTTCTGGGCGCTTGTCTTATCACTGCCTGGAACCATCCTTTCTTCCCTAATCACTGTAAAACTCTTTGGGGGAGTCACTTCTTCTGGTTCAAGCATGATCGTTCAGTTTCTCCATGGAATTGGGTTCAATCAAACAATGAGCGTGATACTCGTTCAAGCGGGTACCGATTACCTCGACCGCCTGCTCTCAGTAGTCGTCGTCACCCTTGTCGTCTTGGCATTGCCGAAAAGGGTTGTGAACAGAGCGATTTGAGCTGCGTAGTTGTGATGAGCTGAAGTAAATACACGTGCGAATAGAAGTCGGTTACTTCAATTAGTAAATCAAAAAAAACGCAAAACATGAAAATTTGTTTTGCGTTTTTTTGATTTAATTGAAGGATCTACTTTGTACTTTTTTGTATTTTGAACCAAAATAGGCTGTTATGCTAAATAAGACAAGATGATTGCTTGATATGTGTCAATCATATCCAAGTAATTATCGATTTCTACATACTCGTCTATTTGATGAGGCAAGTTTACGACTCCGGGACCGAATACCACAAAATCGAAGGAGTGAGCGGATTTAGTAAATTCAGCTGCATCTGTCGTTGCTGCTGCACCTACTAGGGGCAATGGTTGCTTGAACTGTTTTTGAATATGGTGGATCAACGAAGAATCAGGATTTGCTTTCACAGGAATCTTATTGTAGTCGATCGTCAATTCTAAGTGATAGTTCGTTCCTTCATTCAATTCATCCACGATCTTTTGTAATAAATCAATGATTTGATCGTTTGGAAATTCAGGGATTGAGCGGATATTTCCTTGTAATTGCGCCTGACTTGGAATACTGTTGACTTGATTTCCTCCGTTGATCACTGTAACGTTATGAATCGTTTTTCCTAATGCTGAATTTTGGAAGGTTTGAGCTAAAGCATCCATTTGCTCATTTGCACGCGTAATAAATTCATTTAAATGGTTGATCGCATTGTAGCCTTCTTGAGGCATTGAGCTGTGGGCTTCTTTACCATGAGAAACAACGGTGTAGTTTATTGAACCCATGTGAGTATACATCAAATTGTAATTGGTTGGTTCACCAATGATCAATCCGTCTAAATCGTCGACATAACCTGCTTTTGTCAGTTGTTCACTACCTAATTCTCCTACTTCTTCCCCTACTGTCGCTAATAATTTGATTGTCCCATTAAACGGTTTCCCAGACTCTTTCAATTCAATCATCGCAATCACCATAGCGGCTAGCCCGCTTTTCATATCGGTAGCACCACGACCATACAAACGATTGCCTTTTATTTCTGCTGCAAAAGGCGGATAGGTCCAATTCGATTCATCTCCTGCAGACACAACATCCATGTGACCAGACAAACCTAATACTCTTCCTTGACCATTGTGATACGTCGCCACCAAGTTATCACGCCCCTCAGTGTGAGAAACGATCTCTCCTTGGATCCCATGTTTATTCAATAATTGATTTAAGTAGGCGGCTACTTCCCCTTCGTTCCCATTCACTGACTTGATTCGGATCAGTTCTTGTAAAATAGCTATTTTTTCTTCATTTCCCATCCTGTCCCACACTCCTGCTGTTTCTTTCTATTTTACTGAAACAGTGTATCATTTTCAATCATTCATCCATTCTCAGTCGATTAGTTAGCAGCAGCCATTGACACTCCTATGTCTAAAGACATCGAAGCACCCCAAAATAGAAGGAGCTATTTCGGGATGCTTCGGCAATTCGTTATTGAGCTGTTGTAGATCGAAAACAGTTTTCAATGAACCGCTCCGTCTGCTCATAACATTTTTTTGATTCTGGCAATGAATAATTAAATTGATATTCATGACTGATTTCTTTTTTCTGGTCTTTATAAAATAGTTCGTCTACAGGGACTTCTAACTCTTTTAATTTATTTGCGAAAGCAATCCCTTGATCTTGGAAAGAGTACGCATTTCCATCTGTGATGTACGTAGGCGGAAAGTCTTTTGACACTTGATCAACTAAACTAGCTTGATATAAGCGTTCGTCTGTTTGCCAATCTTTCGTTCCAATCAAAGACCAAGCTACCGTTTTAACGAAGAAATGCATCAATCGATCACTCGATTGCTGTTTTGCTGTTTGTTGCAAGTCAACTGGCCCACAGTAAGAAATGGCTCCTTTGATCGCTGTTGGATCAATCATTTGTTTCATCTTCATTTCTTTTGCATACTGTTGATTTGTTTGGATAGTGACATACTGTAAGGCAATCTGAGCGCCTGCACTATCGCCACCAAAAATCAGCTTTGAAAGATCCAACTTCTGATTGTTCTCTTTTTTTAATTGTTGGACTAATTCATTGACTTGGACTACTTGATTGGGATACTGAGAGCTAGGTGCCGGTTCATAGTTCATAGCAACAACTGCGATGTGCGTATCTGAAGCTAATCTTGTTGCAAATTCTTTTACACCTGCTTTATCCCCGCTCACATAGCCTCCACCGTGAGCCCAGATCAACGTGGGTAAAGGTCCCTCACTGCCTTTAGGATAATAGATATCGTAGTTGTTTTTTTTGAATTGTGATTGATAAGAACGATCAGTGAGCGAACTGGTGGAATCTTTTGCTTGTTCATACGTTTCTTTATCTGTGATCGTTACAGCATCGCTAAACAGATGTCGGATCACATAAGCACCCGGTCTCGGTGAAACTTGAAAAGCAATCACGACCAATAAAATGGTACTGAGAAGCAAAATACCGAACCATTTGAACCCCTTTAAAATTTTTGCTTTCATACACTTTCCCCATTATTCTTTTTTTCCTTTTATCATAATATCTTAGCAATAATTAAATCGTTTGTAAACGTGACAAAAAACGATTATGTAATTCAGTTTTTGTTAGGATAATCTCTAAATTTTTTCTGCAAAAAAAGACCTTTCTCCTATCTTCAAGATAAGAGAAAGGTACTTTTTAATAACTTTAGAATGAAGTAGACCAGCACAGCTATATAATCGACGCTCTGCTATCGTCGTACTTATTTGATCGTCCTAAAATTATTTGTTTTTTAAGTTGTAGAAAGATTTCAAACCTTTGTATTCAGCAACTTCGCCTAATTGGTCTTCGATACGTAGTAATTGGTTGTATTTAGCAATACGGTCAGTACGTGATAGAGAACCAGTTTTGATTTGACCAGCGTTTGTTGCAACAGCAATATCAGAGATTGTTGAATCTTCTGTTTCACCTGAACGGTGAGAAACAACTGCTGTGTAGCCAGCTTCTTTAGCCATTTCGATTGCTTCAAAAGTTTCTGTCAAAGTACCGATTTGGTTAACTTTGATTAGGATTGAGTTAGCGATTCCTTTTTCAATACCTTCAGATAATTTTTGAGTGTTTGTTACGAACAAGTCGTCACCAACTAATTGAACTTTGTCGCCTAATACGTCAGTTAATTTCTTGAATCCGTCCCAGTCGTTTTCGTCTAATCCGTCTTCGATTGAGATGATTGGATATTTAGAAACTAATTCTTCGTAGAATTTGATCATTTCGTCAGTTGTTTTTTCGCCTTCGCCTGAATCAGCTAATACGTAAACACCTTTTTCTTTGTCGTAGAATTCTGAAGAAGCAGCATCCATAGCAAGAACAACGTCTTTACCAGGTACATAGCCAGCTTTTTCGATTGCTTCGATGATTACTTCAAAACCTTCTTCGTTTGAACCAAGGTTAGGAGCGAATCCACCTTCGTCACCAACAGAAGTAGCTAATCCACGAGATTTCAAGATTGCTGCTAATGCGTGGAATACTTCAGCACCCATACGTAGAGCTTCTTTGAATGTTGGAGCGCCAACAGGCATGATCATGAATTCTTGGAAGTCGATTGAGTTATCCGCATGTGATCCACCGTTGATGATGTTCATCATTGGAGTTGGTAAAACTTTTGTATTGAATCCGCCTAGGTAGTGGTATAAAGGTACTTCTAGGTAGTCAGCAGCTGCACGAGCAACAGCGATAGATACACCTAAAATTGCGTTCGCACCTAATTTACCTTTGTTAGGAGTTCCGTCTAAAGCGATCATAGCTTTATCGATTGCCATTTGGTCACGTACATCGTAGCCAATGATTGCTTCAGCAATGATGTTGTTTACGTTGTCAACAGCTTTAGTTACACCTTTACCGCCATAACGAGCTTTGTCTCCATCACGTAATTCAACGGCTTCGTATTCACCAGTTGAAGCACCTGAAGGAACCATTCCACGGCCAAAAGCTCCGCTTTCTGTGTATACTTCTACTTCGATTGTTGGGTTACCGCGTGAGTCTAAGATCTCGCGAGCGTAAACATCAGTAATAATTGACATGTTTTGTCTCTCCTTTGAGTTTGTTTTTTCCTAAGGGATTTCCCTCATATACGATTTTAGTTAATTTTAGGCGTTAGTGCAAACATTTCTTGCATTTTTCGCAAATTTTCACTAATTATTTTACAGCGTCTAATAATGCTAAGAATGAATCAGCTTGTAAGCTTGCGCCACCAACTAATGCTCCGTCAACATTTTCTTTCGCCATATATTCAGCAATGTTTTCTGGTTTTACAGAACCACCGTATTGGATACGTACTGCATCAGATACTTCTTTGCCGTATAATTTTTCAACTGTTTGACGTACAACGCCACAGATTTCGTCAGCAATTTGTGCATCAGCTGATTTACCAGTACCGATTGCCCAGATTGGTTCATAAGCAATAACCATGTTGCTTACTTGGCCATCTGTTAATCCTTCAAGACCAGCAGTGATTTGTCCTTCGATCCATTCAGCTGTTTTTCCAGCTTCGTAAGTTTCTAAAGATTCACCACAGCAAAGAATTGGGATCATGCCGTTTGCAAAGATAGCTTTCGCTTTTTTGTTGATGTCTTCATCTGTTTCATGGAAGTATTCACGACGTTCTGAATGTCCGATGATCACATAGTCCACACCTAAGTCTGCTAAAGCAGCTGGTGAAGTTTCACCTGTGAATGCACCTGAGTTTTCCCAGTAGCAGTTTTGTGCTGAGATTTTTAATTCTGTTCCTTCAGCTGAAGCCATTAGTTCTTGTAAGAACAAAGCAGGTGATCCGATAACAGAATCAACTTTTTCATTTGAAGGGATGTTGTTTTTTACTGCTTCAGCAAATTCTTTTGCTTCAGATGCAGTTTTGTTCATTTTCCAGTTACCAGCGATAATTGGTTTACGCATGACAGTATGCACTCCTTTAAAATTATGAGTCGTGGAACTCTCCTCCACGTATAAAAAGAAAAAGCTGCTTTTTGGTTAAGTTTATTTGAGTTTGAATCAATTCACCGTTGCAAAAAGCAGCTGTCTTCATCTAAATCAGATACAACAAACGATGCTTATTTATCGTTGATTGCAGCTAAACCAGGTAGTTCTTTACCTTCTAGTAATTCTAAGCTTGCGCCGCCACCTGTTGAGATATGTGTGAATTTGTCAGCAAAACCTAATTGTTCTGCAGCAGCTGCTGAGTCACCACCACCGATGATTGTTGTTGCATCTTCAAGGTTAGCGATTGCTTCACAAACACCGATTGTACCTTTAGCAAAGTTACTCATTTCGAACACACCCATTGGTCCGTTCCAAACAACTGTTTTTGCACCTTGTAATGTATCAGCAAATAATTTCACTGATGCAGGGCCGATGTCTAAAGCCATCAATCCTTCAGGGATATCGCCTTCGATTACTTGTGTTTCAACATCGTTTGAGAACTCTGGAGCACAAACGTTATCGATTGGCAAGACTAATTTGTCGCCAGCTTTTTCGATCAATTCTTTTGCTAATTCAACTTTATCAGCTTCTACTAAAGAGTTACCGATTTTGATCCCTTTAGCTTCGTAGAATGTGTAAGTCATTCCGCCACCGATCAAGATTTTGTCTGCTTTAGGAATCAAGTTTTCGATTACACCGATTTTATCAGAAACTTTTGCGCCACCTAAGATTGCGATCATAGGGCGTTTTGGTTCTTCAACGGCTTCACCGATAAATTTGATTTCTTTTTCCATCAAGAATCCAGCAACTGTTGGGATACCAGTTGAAGCAATTCCGACGTTTGAAGCATGCGCACGGTGAGCTGTACCGAAAGCATCATTGACAAATACATCACCTAATGAAGCCCAGTATTTACCTAGGTCTGCATCATTTTTGCTTTCTTTTTTGCCATCAATGTCTTCAAAACGAGTGTTTTCAAAAACAACCACGTCGCCATCTTTCATGCCATTGATTGCTGCTTCTAATTCTGCACCACGAGTTTCAGGAACGAAAGTTACTTCTTTTCCTAATAGTTCGCCTAAACGTTTTGCAACTGGAGCTAAAGATTTACCTTCTTTATCTTCTTCCGTTTTTACACGTCCTAAGTGAGAGAAAAGAATTGCTTTTCCGCCTTGTTCTAATACGTAGTTGATTGTTGGTAATGCTGCTTTGATACGTGTGTCATCTGTGATCACGCCATCTTTCAAAGGAACATTAAAGTCAACACGGACAAGAACTTTTTTATCTTTTAAATCAATATCTTTCACTGTTTTCTTAGCCATTTTATTTCCTCCTAAATAAACTTACTATCAAAAAAAGCGGAAGAAGCGCGATTGCTTCCCCGCTTTTAAGTGTACATGCTTATAAATTACACTTGTACGTTTGGTCTATCTTATAAGTTAGCGAAGTATTCTAAAGTACGTACTAATTGTGCAGTGTAAGACATTTCGTTGTCATACCAAGCAACAGTTTTAACTAATTGTTTGTCGCCAACAGTCATTACTTTAGTTTGTGTAGCGTCAAATAATGAACCGAAAGTCATACCAACGATATCAGAAGAAACGATTTCGTCTGTGTTGTATCCGTAAGATTCGTTTGAAGCTTCTTTCATTGCTGCGTTGATTTCGTCAACAGTTACTTCTTTTTCAAGAACTGTAACTAATTCAGTTAATGAACCTGTTGGTACAGGAACACGTTGAGCAGCTCCGTCTAATTTACCGTTCAATTCAGGGATTACTAAACCGATAGCTTTAGCAGCACCTGTTGAGTTAGGAACGATGTTTGCAGCAGCAGCGCGTGCACGGCGGAAGTCACCTTTAGGATGAGGTCCGTCTAGAGTCATTTGGTCACCTGTGTAAGCGTGGATAGTTGTCATTAATCCTTCAACAACACCAAATTTGTCGTTTAATGTTTTAGCCATAGGAGCTAAACAGTTAGTAGTACATGAAGCACCTGAGATAACTGTTTCTTTACCAGTTAATGTTTCGTGGTTTGTGTTATAAACGATTGTTGGAACGTCATTTCCACCAGGAGCTGAGATAACAACACGTTTAGCACCAGCTGTTAAATGTTTTTCAGCAGCTGCTTTTGAAGTGAAGAAACCAGTACATTCTAGAACGATGTCAACACCTAGTTCGCCCCAAGGTAATTCTTCAGGGTTACGGTTAGCTAAAACTTTAACTTCTTTTCCGTTAACGTTGAATGAACCTTCGTGAACTTCAACTGTTCCGTTGAAACGTCCTTGAGTTGTGTCATATTTTAACAAGTGTGCTAACATTTTAGCATCTGTTAAGTCGTTGATTGCTACTACTTCGATTCCATCTACATCTTGGATACGACGGAATGCTAGACGTCCGATACGTCCAAAACCATTAATACCTACTTTAACTGTCATTTAAGATTTCCTCCTTATGAAAATCAAAAAAATATTTATTTTAAAGGGATACCCCTTTTAAAATCTCTTTTGCTGCAGCTTCATCAGTGATGAGCCACGTTTGTTTTGGTGCATTTTTCATATAGGCGCGAATCGCTTTTGCTTTTGACTTTCCCCCAGCAATCGCAAGAATGATGGGTACATTTGCCAAATCTTTCAATTCGATTCCGATGCGAGGAACTTTATATACGACTTCGCCATTTTCATTGAAAAAATAGCCGAAAGATTCCGCCACCGCATTCGCCTGTTTCAGCATGACTAATTCCTTTTCAGTCATTTTTCGACGTGCTGCCATATGGAGTGCGCGTCCAATACTATGAATAACACAATTTGCCTGACTAATCAAGTTTAACACTTCTTGAATAGAGGGTTCATTGAGCAAGGAATTGTACGTTGCTAAACTTAATTGTTCTGGAACATACAATGCACGATGATTTCCACTTGCTTTTGTAGCCATTCTAGCACTTACGGAATTTGCTTGTACAGTCACAGCCTCTCCGATACCACCACGAGCTGGCACAAATAGATTATGTCGCTGATTGTTTTCCAAATTTGTCAGTTGTTCAGCTACTACAGCCATCGTTGTTCCGCCCATTACAGCAATGATATTATTGCCCTCCGGTAGTAACAAATCTAAAGCTTCATTTAATGCTTCACCAAAAGCATCCGCCACTTTAGGCTGTTCTTCACTGTTTCCTGATACCACGATACAACGTTGATTCCCAAAATACTCAGCCAGTTTTTTTTCTGTCTGATGCATTCCTAAAAGTTGATCCATGAAGTTCTCAAGGCTTTGATAAACTTCTTCTCCTTTTTTGGTCAAAGTCATACCGCTTTTAGAGGTGTTGATCAAATCTAACTGTTTTAGTAGATCTGTTTCTGTTCGTAATACGCGTTCTGTGATGCCCATACTCTCTGATAAACTACGACGACCTATTGGCTGCATCCAATAAATATTACGTAAAATTTTATATCTTTCCTGTAAAACCTCGATAATATCCGGTGCAACAGATTCAATCATTTTCAATTCATCAAGCATAGCGATCTCCTTAGTTGGACGATATTTGTCCAATGTAGACTCAAAACGACCCATGTACGATAAAAAAAGAAAAGCGACTTTCCTACTACTAAGTATTTAAAAGGAAAATCTCAACCTCACGAATGTAAGTCTAACAGTTTTACCCGTTTTTTTCAATAAAAAAAGACTAGAAAAAACTTTTCATTTTTTTCTAGTCGAGATTCACATTATCTATCATAACGTTTTCTTTTCGATGAACTTGGGATTCCCAGCAGGTCACGATATTTTGCAACCGTCCTTCTTGAAATCAATATTTCATCTTTTTTTAATAATTCTACGATCTTTTGATCAGAAAGTGGTTTGATTTTGTCTTCTTGTTCTACAAGTTCTTGGATTTTCTTTTGTGCAGTATCAGCTGAGAGATCGGTCTCAGTATCTGTCCCACTTTGCTGTAGTCTAGTTGTAAAGAATTTCTTAAGCTCGAAAACCCCAAATTCAGTTTCCAGGTATTTTCCATTGACGGCACGGCTGACAGTGGATTCATGTACTTCCAACTCTTTTGCCACTTCTTTTAATGTCAGCGGTTTAATTGGTCGTTCTTTATTTGTGAAAAAGGCTTGTTGATGGGAAACAATGATTTGAGCCACACGTAAAATCGTATCCCCACGTTGTAGAATCGTTTTTTTCAACCAGTCAAATTCTTGTTTCCGTTCTTTCAAGTACGCTTGCGTTTCTTTGTCTGCTTTTTTAAGCATCTGATTAAAATAATGTTCTTGGAAACGAACGTCTGGTTGATTTCCTCGTCTAGAAAGGACAGACACTTTTTGGTCCTTATCAACCATCACTTTGACATCAGGAATGATATACAATTCACTGCTTCGATCAAAAATCCGTCCAGGGCTTGGGCTAAGTGTTTGGATGTAATCAAAGATTCGTTGTACTTCACTAAGTTCGATTGAAAAGCGTTGAGCGATCTCTTTCCATTTGCGATCAACCAGCAACTCAAAACACTCTTCCAAAACGATATACGCTAACTCTGGTGCAAAGTCATCTCTTTCCGTTTGTAACATCAAACACTCTTGTAAACTTCGTGCCCCCACACCTGCTGGTTCAAGTTGTTGGACCAGCGTCAGTGCATCAAGGATCTCAATCGAAGTTGCATTTGTTTGTTCTTGTGCCTCTTTTAAATCAATCGTCAAAAATCCATTTAAATCAATGTACTCGACTAAATAAAGAACTAACTGACGTAAGAAGGTCTGCCGATAGTTCAAATGGATCTGTTCGATCAATGATTCAAATAAGGAAACACTGGTATCGGGAATTTGATTTAAGTAGTTGGTTTCTTCATTATCATTGGCTGATCTGATCTTCTGATAGTCAGATTGCCATTCTGGTTCCACTACTTCTATCAATGGATTTTCTAATGCTTGATTTTCAACAAATGCCAAGAGCTCTTCACTGTTATATTGCAATACCTGGATGGACTGTTGCAGATGTTGTGTCATGGCTAATTTTTGTGTTTGCTGTTGTTTTTGTGAAAAGTTTTGTTGAAATTTCATTTTTTTGTCCATTCCCCTTGTAATTTTTTTTTAGTTTCGTTACAATTGTGTCTGTACTTGCGTCCTTAGTGTAGTGGATATCACGTAAGATTCCGGTTCTTGAGACGGGGGTTCGATTCCCTCAGGACGCGTCTATTGCTATCTTAGCATATTTGGGAATGTTTTGCTTTCTAAATTTAAAAGATAAAAAGCTGATCCGCATGTATGGATCAGCTTTTTTCGTTATTTTTTGTGTAAACTAAGTTTTACGAGCCATCCATATCTCTCCCATCACTTTTCTTTAACCATTCACTATTATTCAACAATGGTTAGCGATCGCTGTCCACTTCCTTCCCCGCTTGCAAATCAAAAAGTGATTCGGTGTTCACTATAACTGTATTGGTAATGGTTTCCGGCATCCTTTGTAGTAAACCTTAGATCTAGCGCACTGTCTACACCACTCGTTGATCCGATTTGCCATGAAGTCGTACCTTGATTAAAGAAGTCACCATTCACGATATAATAGATACGATTGGCTTCTTCTAAGTTGACATAGACAGTTCCGGAAAAGGCTTTTGCCACTTCCTGGTCTTCTCTAACCAAATTTATTGCTACTATTCGTTTAATCGCTCTAAAATGACCACTTTCACTCGTTTCACAATAAAACCGCATCGTTGGCTTGTATGTCTTATTCACCGTCACAGTATGCGACAGTACTCGAAAGGTTGCTCTATTTCGAGTAACTGTGTGAACAATTTTGTCCGAAGATTCGAGTTTTTGCCTTGCTTTTGTTGATGAAAGCTGAAGATCGTTTGTGAGTTGCTCAATCATTTGATCATAAGTCATTACTTTGGAAAATGTTGCATGTGTTTCTACATTAGACTTGCTTGTAGTTGCCGCTATTTCTTGGGGATGAGAAATCAAAAATAGGAGTATAGAGCTAACAAACAAGGTCATGAGTATCTTTACTTTGTTCATACATCACCACTTTTCTTCAATTAAGAATAAATCGCTTACAATAAATAGTTTATTGGACGATCCATTGAGATTCAAGTCTATTTTTCACTCTACTTTTTAATAAAGAGAAGGAATAAATCAATAAAGAGAAGGAGCAAGTTGGCAAACGATGAAATTCAGTTAGCTAATTGATCGAATCTTTCTACCCAAACATTGACATTGATCAAAGCCTTACGTGTTCCTCATCTCCCTTGATCCAGCTTGTGGCAAACCATTCTTTGCAAGCTTCTTCACACAAAAAGCCAATCAAAACATACGTAATGATTGGCTTTTTTCCGTCATCTATCGAAACAGCTTTTCAACTTAAGAAAAGACATTATGCTCCGTTTATTCACTTTTGATTCAAAAGATCATTTCTTGTTCTGAGGAAGTTCGTTCTTCCCCTTTCGCTAACTGTGTCACGATTGTTGCCATATTTTTATAGGATTGATTTAGTCCGATCCCACCTTTTTTTGGCATTTTAACGATGGGGATCACTTGCTGATATTTTGCTACAGCAGGATTTTCAACAGACATTGCAGCGGCAGCAGGAATGCCTTCTTTGTTAAAAGCTTCGACTAACCCGCCTGCCATCTCTCCAAAATTAGGATAATGCATAGCTGGTCCACATAATATCGCATCTGCTCCAAACTTTTTGGCGAATCCGATAAATTTTTGTTTGACTTCTTCTGGATGACTTGAATAATAACGATCACCGCAGTATAAAGTAGCAATAATCTCTGCCTTTTTTTCTTTAAACAATGGCGCTAATGTTTCTCCCGGTCCTAGAGCTGTTTTTTTTCCACCTGGAGGCAATTGTGCTTGTTCGTCACTTCCCATACCTGCGGTCACATGGTTGAGGATCAAAATGATTTTTTTCATGCTCCTACTCCTTTTTATAAGGTATCAAAATCAAAGTCATCAAAATTGATTTCTTCTGCTGTTGATTCTTCTGCCTCAAGCTCTTCTTTCAGATATTGATTGTCTAACACTTTGATGAATGGATAATAAACTGCCATTCCTAATAAAATAAGTAATCCCTGAAGGACAGAAGCTTGCCAACCACTGACTAAAAAGCCTGAAATGATCGGTGGCGTTGTCCATGGAAGTTGAATCCCATTGGTGTAAGCAACTAGCCCTAGGTCCATACAAAAATAAGCAATAATGATATTGATTGTCGGTACTAAAGCAAATGGGATCAAAATGATTGGATTTAATACGATCGGTAAACCAAAGATGATCGGTTCATTGATCCCGAAAATTCCTGGTACAAGCGATAATTGTGAAAGTTTTTTCACTCGCTGACTTTTACATACAAGAATCATAATCAAAATCAATGATAAGGTAGAACCGCCCCCACCAAATGTTGCAAACATATCTTGAAATTGACCTGTAATGATATTAGGAATTTCATGTCCGTCTTTGAACGCATTTAGATTTTCAATCGATAAAGCACGAAGAACTGGATTGAAGACTGCACCTACGACACTTGAACCGTTGATTCCGAAAAACCAGAAAAAATGTAAAAATAAGTACGCAATGATCATAGCACCTAAGGTATTCCCTAAACTTAACAATGGTGTTTGTAAGAATTTAAACAGGATTTCTTGTAAATTCCCATATGTGGTTAAACTCGCTACCCAATTCGCCACCATAAAGAACGTTAAGATGACGAAGCTTGGAATCAACGCTTCAAACGATTTAACAACAGTAGGCGGCACGCCATCTGGCATTTTGATTGTCCACCCTGTGCGAATCAAAGCAACGAACATACGAGTCGCTACTAAAGCAACTACCATCCCTAAAAATAAACCACTTGATCCCATCCAACGTAAAGGAAGACTTCCGACTTCAAATACTTCAGTCGAACCTTCTGGCGTAAATAATGTGGTAAAAGGCGTTACGATAAAGAATGAAACTAAAGAAATAATTGCCGCTTGCATCGCATCCACTTTAAATTGCTTTGCTAAACTATAACCGATGCCCCCAACTGCTAAAATCGTCATGATATCAAAACTGGCGGTAGCAGGCTTATTCAACATGACTGCCCAATTTTCCCCTAAAAATCCAGCCATCCATTCATTCCAATTTGGTATTGGAAAGTTGGTCAATACTAGAAACAATGACCCCACGATCAATAACGGTGTAGAAAGTAAAAAGCCATCTCGTATAGCAATCAAATATTTATTTTCTCCAACCGTTTTTGCCATTGGTGTCAAAACTTTTTCTAACCAATTCAAAAATTTTTGCATCTTTTTTCCCCCGATCTTTTTGTTGACTCCGACTGTTTCCGTTTACAAAAACTCATTTTCTACTTTCTTTGATCATTTTCAGGACATCTTTCATCGCACGTTCGCCATCCATCATGCCATATGCTTCTGTGGCAATTGTGCCTACAGGAATGCCTAACGGCTCAAACGTTTTTTTCATTTTGTCACTTAAATGACGAACTTGTGGTCCTAATAAGATGGCTACCGGTTTCTCTTGTTCAACTTTTTCCTCTGCATGGATTGCTGGGAACGCATGGATTTCTAGTGGCATCTGATGTTTTGTGACTACTTCCATCATTTTATTGACCATAATACTCGTTGACATCCCTGCTTCACAGAATAAATAGATTTTTTTTGTTGCCATTTTTTTCTCCTCCTTATATATACATATGCTGATTATCAGCTAAATGACTTCGATACTGGGATCAAACTGGGGCTTTGATGCGTTTTTCATAAGCATCCAGCCATTCTTTGGTGATTGGTTCAATGATCGTTGTCTGATCAACTCCTGGATTAGCTAAGTAGATAGCTGGTTGCTCCTTTTCAGTTGCAACAGTAAACGTAAATTCGACATTGGTCGCAACTCCCCATTCACCTGCTTTATTCATAGCAACTAATGAAAAAGCACCTGCTTTGCCATACCGTTCTTTTAATAAATCAGTAAAAGAATACACAGCTTGATCACAGGCTTTTTGTGGAGTGACTCCTTCTCCCATCAAGCGAACAATTTCATAAGCTAGACAGCCTTTCATTAGATCTTCTCCTAGACCAGTTGCTGTCGCACCACCGATTTGACTGTCGACGTAAAAACCAGAACCTGATAAAGGGGAATCTCCCACACGACCTTGCTTTTTCATAAATAATCCAGAACTAGACGTTCCTGCAGCCATGCCAGTGTGTTGATCCAAAGAAACCACGCCCACCGTATCGTGTCCGTCATAGGGACTTAGATTCGTTTTCGCCACTTCTGCCACTCGTTTTTGCCAAATTTTTTTAGCTCTTGGCGTTAGCATGTTTTTCCGTTCGAATCCTGCTAGCATTGCATATTCAGTGGCTCCTTGTCCTACGCGAAAACTATTGAATTTTTCATTACTTAATTTTCTGGCAACTGATATTGGATTCGCAATATCTACGATCCCAGCCACTGCCCCAATTTTGAACGTATCCCCATCCATAAAAGCCGCATCCATTTCTACAATGCCTCGTTCGTTTGGCAAGCCACCATAGCCAACTGATTTGTAAAATGGATAGTCTTCTACACATTTGATTGACGTTTCCACGGCATCTCCGCATGTTCCTTCCTGTTCTAATAATTCTTTGGCAGCTAACACACCATCATGTGCCATACGCCACGTTGCGATAATTCCCCACATGTTTACTCCTCCTATATATAGCGCTTACATCTATTTTATTTAGTATATACTATTATGTCTATACTAAAAAGAGACTTTTCTTAAAATCTAATTGATTTATAAGAGAAGTCTCTGATAATCTTTTTTTTAAAAAATATATAACTGTTTATTCGATCAATGCTTGAATGCTTCGTAGGTATATCTCTAAATTCATGCGCAGATCTGTTACTTCCATATACTCGTTTTTGTTATGTGCAATCCCTTTTTGCCCTGGAAAAGAGGGACCAAACGCTAATACATTAGGAATCTTTCTGGCATAAGTAGCACCCGTTGTCGTCACTGGTGTAGGGTCGTTCCCAGTAATCTCGCCATAAATTTGAGATAGTTTTTTGATTTCGGGCGAATCTTTTTTCTGACAGATCCCTGGAATACTGCGATTGATTGTAAAAGTCGCTTTCTCGGGCAACTGTTTAGCCAACCCACTCACGACTTCCTCTTCTGTGACTGAAACAGGGTAACGAAAAGCAACTTCTAAATCTAACCCGTTAGTGTTTTTTTGCAAATTCACAGGTGTAAGAATCAACCTGCCTGAATCTTCATCAGACAAAGCAAGATCGATTCCTTCTCCATAATGTTTATTGTGGAAAGCTTGCCAGATCCAATCAAAATAAGCTCGTATTTGTTCTGGAACAGCTGAATCTGCTTTGATTTTTTCGGCAAGCAGCGTAATCGCATTCTCTCCTAATTCTGGGGCATTACTTGGAGAACGTTTTCCTTCCACATCAAATTTTTTCGCATTAATCGAAACACTCAGCTGGTCTGGCACATGATCTCGATATTGATCCCCTGTAAAATCACTGATTTGAATAACTTCTTCTTTAACTAATGGGAAATGAATCGTTAGGTTGACTACTCCTCTTTCTCCGTAAACAACTGGATATTTACAATCTGGCGTAAAACCAAATGATGGCGGAACTTCAGCCTGTAAATAATGAGCCACATCAGACATCCCACTTTCTTCGTCAGTCCCAAAAATAATGCGGATCGTTTTTTTAGGAACCGCTCCCATTTTTTTCAACAGGATCAGAGCATAAAAACAACTAATGATCGGCCCTTTATTATCTAAAATCCCTCGTCCATAAAAGCGTCCATCTTTTTCGCTTAAATCAAAGGGTGGAAAATCCCATCCTGATCCTGCTGGAACCACATCTAAATGACCAATGATCCCAATATAGTCCTCATCATCTTCTCCCCATTGGACGTATCCGATCGCATCATCAATCACTTTAGTCTTAAACCCTACTTCTTTTCCTTTTTTGAGTACAAGGTCCAACACTTCTCGAGGTGCTTTCCCAAACGGAGCATGATCTTCCGGCTCCCCTTTCACACTTGGTACTTTCATAACTGTTTGAAGAAACTCAAGAAATTCTTCCCAATGATCATCAATCATCGACTTGCTTTTTTTCAATTTATTCACTCCTTTTTTGACGAATCAACGTATTTTTAAATGTATATTTATCTGCACGATAATACGAGCAGTCATATAAGATTGGTTTGGCTGCTGGCGAATATGTCATTGAATGGACAAACAACATCGGTTCATCCACAGCTACTTGCAAGAGTTTTGCCACGTCAGCCGTCGCTTTCACTGCTTCGATTTCTTGGTGAGAATAAGCGATCTCCACGTTTTTTTCGATCACTTGATAGAGTGACCCACTTAATTCTTCTTGAGAGACTTCTCCCAGATAACGTTTTAAAATATAAAGATTTTCAACCGTCATTGGTTCGTCATCAAAATAACGTAATCGTCTCAAATGAACGATTGGCTCAGAAATCGATTCACCAAAAGCTTGTTTAACATTCGTTGGTAGTTGTTCAGTAACTTCGCATTCTAAGACTTGCGTTTTTGTCTTTTTCCCTTGGATTCGAGCAGTTTCGGTAAAGCTTTGCAATCCTCCAGAGCCACTTTGGATCTTAGGTTGTTTCATGACATACGTGCCTTTACTTTTTTCTTTGATCAACTTATTTTGGCTGATCAATAATTCGATTGCTTTACGAACAGTTAAACGACTACATTGAAACTCGTCTGCTAAATCATATTCTGAAGGTAATTTTTGACTAGAAACGTAAATTCCTTCCATGATTCGCTTCTCAATCTCATTCGCAATTTCTTGAAATTTTGGTTGTTTTTTCACGAGATTCCTCCTAAAATATTCTCCAAACTTTCTGCTAGCTTTATTTATTAGCAGAACCAACAATAATGAGAAAATATTTTTATCCAACAATAAGTATATACTAAAAAGTATATACTTTCACATCATTTACGATATTTGCACAAAAAATTCTAGGACGAAATTTGGATAGTTCTCTAAAATAAAAGGGACTGAAACAAAACTTGCTTCAGTCTCTTCTAGTATCTCTAAAAACGAATAAATGATGTTCAAAGAGCTGACCTCTTGTTCACGGTGAGAAAAAAGTAGCATCTTCAAAAAATTTGTCGAAATTGACCAAAAATTTGTGAAGCACCAAGTAGGTAACAATCAACAGCAAAAACCAGTGTTTGCGTTTCTTGTCAATTTTCGGAAATTCCTTCTTATTTCTTGATGCGAAATACTTTTGTCTCAATCTCTCTTAAACAGCTATTTATCCAACAATGGCTGTCCTAGACATTTTGTATATATTATAACCATGTATAATTGAACTATTTGAAGTATTTTTCCAAAATCAAATCAACTCTTATGATAGCGCAAAGGATCAGTTATTTATTTTTTAGGTTGAGCTTACTCATTTAAGTAATCTGGAGAAGCTAAAAGTGAACGTGTCACTTCTTTAGGTATCACAAAGGTTGGTGTGCCCATATAGCCAGGTGCGATCGAAAATTGATCGTAAACTAAGACTAATTCGTGGTTCCTATTAATATAAAACTTGGTATCTTTAGTAACTAATGGCGTTTTTTTGATTAGTCCATCTTTAAAATCATCATCTGTCCAATAATACTGATCAGGGTTTTCTTTGCTATTTTTTTGCATTTGCTCTTTGACTTCATTTGTCAAAACGGAAAGATACTGATCATCTTTGAATAAAAGTGGTAAAGATAAGACTACTCCGCTTTTTTTATCAATCGTATCATAACGCTTTTCCGTATAGCTGTCTGCGGCAGTTTGTGTCATCTTTCGTTCAATCACTAAAAAACGCGGATCATCCAACAGTTTCTGATAATCTCCCGTAACTTGAAAATGATTTGTTTTAAAGTCTTGGTACTGTACTTTTGCTTTTTCAAAGTTTTCTTGTCCTTCACGAAAGTACTTTTTGTTCAGTCCAGCAATCGTCTGACTATTTTCTTTATCTTTTGTACTGATTTGCGGCACTCGGATCTCGATTGCTTCATCAGACAGTGTTTTCCCTAAAATTAATTTCACGACTGGGCCAATCAAGGGTAAATCTTCAGCAAAACTACGAATTTGATTGTTAAAAAAAACACTGCTGAACATCATCGCAATAATAGCAAAAGATAGAATAAGTCCTTTCACTTGTTTTTTTCGTTTCACTCGCTGGTTAAACCTTTGTTCTTCCAGTGAGTAGCGCTTGATCATCTCATTTTTGATACCATGAGGGATTTCTTGTTGTTGATAGACTTGTTTCAGTTGTTCTAGTTCTTTCTGAGCTGAATACATCGTCTTTCTCTCCTTTATTGTGATTTTTACTGTAAGATTTTTCTTAGCTGATTTAACGTACGATACATTTTGGTTTTGACGGTGTTTTCATTCAAATCAAGAATCTCTGCAATTTCTTTTAAACGAAAGCCTTCAAAAAAATGTAAAATCAAAATTTCCTTTTCAGGGCTATCAATTCCTTCAATGATTCCATGTAAATCAGTCAATGAATCGTCCATTGTATGAGCGAGTTGAATCGTTTCTTCTTCCAATGTTTCCGATTGATTTCGTTTTTGCTTACGCCAAGCATCGATAGCTGTTCGTATCAAAATACGATAAAACCAAGCTGAAAATCGTTCAATCTCTTTCCCTTGTTCAATAGCAGCTAACGCTTTATGAAAACTGTCTTGCATCACGTCTAATGCTTCTTCTTTGTTATGAACATAATTCATTGTGATCCGAAACATTTTCTCATATTCCTCTTGGATCAATTCACTTAATAAATTCTTTGATTTTTCGATTTGCTTCTTTTTCTTGTAACGATTAAAAATCGGACCCATCTCCTTTCCCTCTCACTTACTATGACGATCAAACAAACCAAAAAGTTTCAATTATTTTTTAATTTATGTAAAAAATCAATACAAAAAAACTGCAGATCCCTTATTGGGGGATCTGCAGCTATGAAGCCGAAAGTCTATTCTTCGGTAAACTCTTCGTCCTCGTAGTCTTCGTCTTCATCGTCATCTTCAATGATGCTTAGATCTTCTTCGATGTTGCCTGGTAATTCTTCTTCATCGTCACTTGTGTCGTCTGCACCGATTTCTTGCAAGTCAGAGTTATAAGCAGCGATTTCTTCATCATCGTCATCATCATCTTCAAAAAGATCATCGTCATCTTCGTCAGACAAGTCAGTATCTTCTGGGTCATCATCATTATAATCGATCGCATCTTCATCATCGTTGATAAAGGCATTGACTTTTTTACGTTTGCGTCGACGAGGTGTATCTTCATCTTCTTCGTCAATTCCATGGTTTACTTCTTCATCGATCGAATCGATCGCATACCATGAACGTAAGCCCCAACGATTGTCACCTAATGAAATAAAGCTACCATCAATATTTAAGTCAGTATAAAATTGTGCCAGTGAATCACGAATCTCACTGTCTGATTTTCCAAGATAGGTTTGGATTTGGTTGGCTAAATCAGAAAAATCCATCACATCGCCACGTTGTTCTAAGATCGCATGTGCTACTTCGATCATTGATAATTCGTTTTTGTTTGCACCTTCAAATACACTAATTTCCAATCAGGACACGTCCTTTCACAGTCTACTCCTTATCATACAAAATCATACGTAAAAAATCAAACGTTTCTTTGCGATTTAAGCAGTAAAATCTAAAGTTAAATAATATTCCCCTAATTTTTCTGGTCCCATTAGCAAGTCGTATTCAATCATTACTTTCCCAGCGGTTGGTCGGTCTTTCAGACTAACATGTAATTCTTTGGTGTACGTTTCAATTTGAAGCATGCCATAAGGTGTCCGATACGTTGTTTCCAAACGTTCACGATACCCGAATTTTAGTCGCATCCGTGTTTCTCCCGCACGAATCAGTTGAACCTGTCCATCGGGCATCAATTTGATCGTTACAGGGATTTCTTCTGCTGTATTTTCCTGAATTTCCTGGTATCGTATGTATAACGTATCCCCAATTTTGACCATTTGACCTTTCAGATCAAAGAAAAAGTCTTGATGCTCCCCGTTTTGCATGACTTTCGTCCGTAATTTGATTGAAATGGGTGTTCCTTGCGATTGTGCCATTTTACCTTCTCCTTTACTTCATATAGGTACATTGTTCCTAGTTTTCGTCTATTTGTCAAACAACTCGTCATCGAAGAGGTTGTGAAAGCATCGGGGAGCTCCGATGACAATAAGAAAGAATTTTTTAAAATAGCTTCTCATATTTTGAAAAATTCAGGCTTATTTCAAGGAGCTGATGCTTGAACACCGTTTATTCGTTTTTAGAGCTACCAGAAGAGACTGAGCCAAGTTTTGTCCCAGACTCAATAAATTCTTTTTTTAGAGTATGTTAGAGTATAGTATAATAATGAGAGAAACTCCCATGAAACGATGACAAACGTGAATCATTGGAATATCAATCGATGATTAATTATATAAAGGAGCGAATGTAATGAATCCAACAATTATTTTGGATCAAAAAATTTATCAAAAAAATGATTTTACCCCTTTTGCTCTGACGGATATCTTAACCGAGTATTCAAAAAAAAACAACCAAAACTTTCTCCATTTTTGGCAATATGAACAAACGGTGATCTTAGGAATGAAAGATACTCGAACGTCCTACTTCCATGAAGGCATTCAGGAGCTAAGAAAAGCAGGCTATCAGCCAATCGTTCGTAACGCTGGTGGATTAGGGATCATTTCTGATCAAGGGGTTTTAAATCTCTCATTGATTTTCCCTCAAAACGAACAGGAGAAGATATCGATTGATGCTGCCTATGAAAAAATGCTCACATTGACTCGTCTGGCTTTTCCAACCGTATCAATCGAAGCTTTTGAAGTGACCCATTCTTATTGTCCTGGTACGTATGACCTGAGTATCAACGGTAAAAAGTTTGCGGGGATCGCCCAACGTCGCATAAAAAATGGGATTTCTGTGATGATGTATGTTAGTGTCAATGGCGCACAACAAACCAGAGGTCAAGCGATGAAACGATTCTATCAAGAAGCGCTGAAAGAGGATTTCGGCACGAATGGTTACCCGGCGGTCGTTCCTGAAAGTATGGCAACCTTAGCTGATTTACTTGAAACGCCTTTAACTATTGAGGATGTAAAACAACAATTCCAATTGGCACTCACACAACTCTATGGAGAGAGTCGTTCCGTTGATGCGCTATGTTGGAAAGAGGCACATGTCACTTCTGAACAGTGGACGGATCAAATCAATCGAATGGAAGAACGAAATAAATTAAAGGAGCTTGCTGATGACTATTCCTTATAAATATCAATTATTACCGATCGAAAAGGTCTTTCGTGACCCGGTCCATAACTATATCCATGTCCAACACCAAGTCATTTTAGACCTGATCAATTCAAAAGAAGTCCAACGATTGCGCCGTATCAAACAGTTAGGCACTTCTTCCTTTACTTTTCACGGCGCTGAACATAGTCGGTTCACTCATTCATTAGGGGTCTATGAAATCTCAAGACGGATCTGTGATATCTTTTCCCGCAATTTCCCTCAAGAAAAAATTGGCGCTGACGGTTGGGATGATCGAGAACGTTTGGTTACGTTGTGCGCAGCATTGCTTCACGATGTTGGTCATGGTCCTTATTCCCATACATTTGAGCATATTTTCCATACGAATCATGAAGCGATCACTGTAGAGATCATTACTTCTCCCGAAACGGAAGTTTATCAAATTTTGAATCGTGTGGAAGAAGGATTTCCAGAAAAAGTCGCCAGTGTGATCCAAAAAACATATCCTAATCCCCAAGTCGTCCAAATGATTTCGAGTCAGATCGATGCTGATCGAATGGATTACTTGTTGCGAGATGCCTATTACACTGGGACAGAATACGGTACGTTTGATTTAACCCGAATTTTACGTGTCATTCGTCCCTATAAAGGCGGGATCGCCTTTTCGATGAATGGGATGCACGCAGTCGAAGATTATATTGTGAGCCGCTATCAAATGTACGTTCAAGTTTATTTCCACCCTGTGTCTCGTGGCATGGAAGTAATTTTAGAACACTTGTTACATCGGGCGCATGAGTTGTATCGAGAAGATCCCAATGTGTTTGAATCCCATTCTCAACTACTCTTACCGTTTCTTGACGAAAACTTTACACTGGATGAGTATTTAAAATTAGACGATGGCGTTTTAGGAACTTATTTTACCCAATGGACGGAATTTTCTGATCCAATCTTAAGTGATTTAGCTAAACGTTTCTTATACCGTAAACCGTTAAAATCGGCGACTTTTTCTGGGGATCGCTCTTCTTCCTTGATCAAGGAAATGACTGCTCTTGTGGAAAAAGTTGGCTACAATCCTGTCTACTATACTGCCATCAATTCCAGTTATGATTTGCCTTATGATTTTTATCGCCCCGAAGAAGGACGCCATCGAACACAAATCGAAATCTTGCGAAATGATGGAACTTTGGTAGAATTATCAGAGGTGAGCCAACTTGTGGCTGCTCTTGCTGGACAAGAACAAGGAGATGAACGATTTTTCTTTCCAAAAGAAATGGTTGATCCGTCTTTAAGAAATCACTATGATCTATTTGACGAAACCTATCAAGAATTTGCCAGCCATATCCGCAATGGTTCACTGATTACCCAAACAAACTAAAACACACGATCACTGGAGGAAATTATGTCTATCAAGTTAGTCGCCATCGACATCGATGGAACCTTATTAAATGAGAAAAGAGAAATTACAGCAGACGTCAAAGAAGCGATTGCTCAGGCTGTCGCTAAAGGAGTAGCCATCGTCTTGTGTACCGGCAGACCGTTGCCTGGTGTCCAGGAACAGTTGAATGAACTCGATTTATTCCAAGAAAATGACTACGTGATCACCTACAATGGCGCACTTGTCCAACAAACAAAATCAGGAAAAATCATCGCACGTCATGGTTTGACACATGAAGATTATTTAGAAATCGAAGTGATGGCTCGTCGAGTTGGCAGTCATCTACACTCCATTGATGATCAGGCGATTTACACCTCTAATCGTGATATCAGTGCGTATACGATCCATGAAGCCAGCTTAGTTCATATGCCGTTGAAATATCGCACACCTGAAGAAATGACACCAGATATCAATTTGGTTAAAATGATGATGATCGACGAACCTGATATCTTAGATGCTGCGATTGCTCGTTTACCACAAACATTCCGTGAAAAATACACGACAGTGAAAAGTGCGCCTTATTACTTTGAAGTATTAAACAAAGAAGCAAGTAAAGGCGCAGCCGTTGCGAACTTAGCGCAACATCTTGGAATCGATCAGGATGAGATCATGGCGATTGGTGACAACGAAAATGACTTATCGATGATTGAATATGCTGGCTTAGGCGTTGCGATGGGAAATGCAGTTCCGCTAGTTAAAGAAGCTGCCAACGTGGTCACTAAAACAAATGAAGAACATGGCGTGGCAGAAGCGATCAAAACGTATGTTTTATCATAATAAAAATAACACTTGCTACTAAATAAAAATCCAAAACCAGTTCGTCACTGACTGTACGCTGGTTTTGGATTTTTCTTGATTTAATTGTTTTAATTGTTCAATAACCATTTTTCAACCGCCCACTTGTGGCTACCTCGTTTTAATTTTTCAATGGCTTCTTGTGGTGTGACCCACCAAATGGTATTCGTCTTTTCAGTTGGTTCTGCCACTTGTTGCCAGCCGTTTGCCACATAAAAGTAGCCTGGGTTATAGTAATAGGTCTGACGGTAATTGGAATAAAAATACTCATCCGCTTCCCCTAGATAAGTCGCAATTTCTGCGACGATCCCCATTTCCTCAAGGAGTTCTCTCTTAAGAGCTGCTTCTTTTGTTTCCATCGCTTCGATCTCTCCACCAGGTAAAAAATAAGCACCATTTGGAGCTTCAATCATAGCTAGTTTGTTCTTTTCTTCCACGATGATATAGGCAGCATATCGTGGGGAATACTGGACCCCTGCTTCTTTTTCACCAAATACTGGTTTATCCATCATTTTGTCCACCTTAAGCTTATTTACTTTTTATTTTACATGAGAGTTTTCTCATAAACAAGCGCAAATCTTCTATTGCTCTTTCTTTTTTTGTTATGATGAAAAAAAAGGAAAGGAAGTAGTTATTTATGAAAATGGCTCATACTTGCGTTCGAGTGAAAGATCTTGACGCTTCATTAGAATTTTACCAAAAAGCGTTTGGCTTTGAAGAAAGTCGTCGCCGTGATTTTCCAGAAAACAAATTCACCCTTGTTTATTTAACTTTACCAGGAGATGACTACGAACTAGAATTAACTTATAACTATGATCATGAAGGCTATGATCTAGGGAATGGCTATGGACACATTGCTATTGCTGCGGATGATTTAGAAGCACTTCACGAAAAACACCAAGCAGAAGGATTCAATGTGACAGACCTAAAAGGACTTCCAGGAACAGCTCCTTCTTATTATTTCGTTGTTGACCCTGACGGATATAAAATCGAAGTTATTCGGGGATAAGGTTGTGAAAAAAACGCTCAAAACAGCTTCTCTTGTTTTGAGCGTTTCTTTTTTATTATCATCAGAACTCCCCGATACCTTCACAACTACCCAAGCATGATGCTTTCTTCTGGGTATTTGTAATTGGCTTCTGCCCTGTTCGCTTTTACTAGTAGTGAAAAAACGACTGTCATGATTCCTACTCGACCGATATACATCAAAGAAATAATGACTAGTTTTCCGATCAATGTCAAATCCGGGGTCAACCCCATCGTCAATCCAACTGTCCCAAAAGCGGAAAAGACTTCAAACGCAATATATTCGATTCCTGACGTTTTAGGAATCGTCTCCGTCACCGATAGGACCATGATCGCAACAACACATAAAGAGAGAGTTACAAAGAAAAGAGTCAATGCACGTAGCACGGCTGCTTGGCGAATGGTTCGACCGAAGGCTTCTGCTCGTGTCTTTCCTTTGAACATAGCATGCATTTGGATCAATAAAATTCCTAATGTCGTAGTTTTCAGTCCTCCAGCTGTCGAACCAGAAGTTCCTCCGATGTACATCAAAAACATCGTTAAAATCAATCCTGCATGACTCATCTGTAAATAATCAATAGAGTAATAGCCTGCTGTTCTTGGTGTCACACTCATAAAAAATGTATTCGCTAATCTTTCTGTAAACGTACCTTTAACTAAAGTCAGTCCATTTCTTTCAGTGATGAGAAATAAAATAAATCCACCAATTAATAAGAGTGCAGTTACAGATAAGGCGACTTTTGAATGTAGTGTGATTTTTTTGACCCGATGATAACTTAGAATATCACGCCAGACAATAAAACCTAATCCACCTGCAATGATCAACGCTGAAACGACCATGATCAGGTAAACATTTGTTTGATCCGCGAGTAAACTGTCTCCTAATAAATCAAATCCTGCATTACAAAAACTAGAAACGGCATGAAAGATACTAAACCAGATTCCTTTAGCCCAACCCAATTCAGGAATAAAAACTACACTCAAAGCAACCGCCCCGATTACTTGGATCACCACCGCAAATTTTAAGATATAGATCATTAACTTAATTACACCCGACATCTCTTCAAGGTTTAAGGCTTCCTTTAGCACAATCCGCATACTAAAACTGATTTTTTTCTTCGCAATAGCAAAAAAGAGGATCGGGATCATCATAAAGCCTAACCCACCGATTTCAATCAAGGTCATGATCAAAAACTGTCCTGCACTATTCCAATGCTCCGCAGTATTCAGTGTCGTCAAACCAGTCACACAAACAGCTGAGGTTGCAGTGAATAAGGCATCAATAAAATGGGTGCTTTCTCCGCTGCGGCTAAAAAATGGTAACGTCAGTAAGCTACCTCCAAACAGGATCAAGATAAAAAAACCAGCAGCAATTAGCTGGACAGGTGATAATCGTTTTCTTACTCTTTTTTTCATGATAGTCATTCCTTATGCTTAATTTTTATCAAAGATCTCAGAACGACATTTTGTTCTGCGATCATAAATAGGTACAAAATGAATCATTGGCGTGAAGCAATTACTCGGCAATAAGCCTGAATTTTTCAAAACATGAGAAGCTGTTTCAAAAAATTATTTCTTATTGTCATCGGAGCTCCCGATGTTTTCACGACCTTACTCACGGTGTTCAAAGCATTACTTCTGCGGAATTAAGCTCAAAAAATCAAAAATATGAAAAGCTATTTTCAATTTTTAGTTCTTAATTCTTGAAGCAGACCATGCTTTTCACGACCTCTTTCCATTATAAGCAAACGAGCGCAAGAAGAAAAATAAATTACTACTTTTTCTTCTTACGCTAAATTCGATTTGTTCTGATCATGAAAAAAGCCATTAGAATGCTGAATTGCATCAGCCTTACTCTTCTGTTCCCATATTTTTCACTTTGATCAGGCGAGTTACTTCTGCTCGTTCGTTTTCTTCCAGCTTCATTTTAATATAATAAATCGTTTCTTCCAATTGAGGAATCGTCATATATTCCAACGCATTGACCCTTCTTCTGGTTTTCTCGATCTCTTCAGCCATGAGTTGACATGTTTTTTCAACTTCTGCCAGCTTCAAAAGCTTTGGTAAGAGCTGCGTAAAACCATCGATCGAACGATCCAACTCTGCATTAGAATGAAGATAGCCATACTCTAATGGTGTCTCATTCAATGTTTCATCGTATTGAAAATTCATGAGGGGAACTTTGACACTCATAATATTTTTCTCAACTACAGAAAGTGAGACGTTTTCCGCTGGTAATGCTAAAAGTTCGTCAATGAAGGCTTCTTCGACTGTTGACTTTGCTAAGACAAAATCTTTCATTGCTGTTTGGGTTTCTTTTTCTATTGCTTGGCGTAACTCATTATTTTTACGGATCAGTAAAATAAATTGACGCATCAATTCATCTTGTTTATCCTTTAAAAGTTTGTGTCCCCTTGTCGCTGTCGTTAATTGTTTCTTTAAACGAGTTAGCTCCATTCTCGTAGGATTGACGTTTAATCGCATAAGGAACTCACTTCCCTTCTGGCAAATACTTATCCAGTAAATCATCCTTGATTCGTTTTAACTCGGTTCTTGGAAGCATCGCCAACAGTTCCCAACCTAAGTCAAGCGTTTCTGTGATCGTCCGATTGGTGTAAAATCCTTGGTTGACATATTCGTTTTCAAATCGTTCCGCAAATTTTGCATAGATTTTATCAATATCTGACAAGGCAGATTCACCTAAAACGACAGCTAATTCCTTCGCTTGTTTTCCTTGCGCATAGGCGGCAAACAATTGGTTCATCGTTGCTGCGTGGTCTTCTCTCGTTTTACCGGCACCTGTTCCTTTGTCCTTCAACCGTGAAAGAGAAGGCAAGACATCGATCGGTGGTTGAATCCCACTCTTATAAAGCTCTCTCGTTAAAATGATCTGACCTTCTGTAATATAACCCGTCAAATCGGGAATCGGATGAGTCTTATCATCTTCTGGCATCGTCAAAATCGGAATTTGAGTTACAGAACCTTTCAATCCTCTAATCCGTCCAGCCCGTTCAAATAAGGTGGCTAAGTTTGTGTAAAGATAGCCTGGATAACCACGACGACCAGGAACTTCTCGACGTGCGGCCGAAATTTCTCTGAGCGCTTCTGCATAGTTGGTCATATCGGTCATGATGACTAAGACGTGCATGCCTTTTTCATAAGCTAAATATTCAGCGGCCGTCAATGCCATTCTTGGTGTGGCGATTCGTTCGATTGCTGGATCATTAGCTAAATTCATAAACATAACGGAGCGGTCAATCGCACCTGTTTGTCTAAAATCTTCCATAAAAAACTCGGCTTCTTCAAAAGTAATACCGATAGCAGCAAAAACCACAGCAAAATCATCGGAAGAATCCAAAACAGTTGCTTGGCGAGCAATTTGGGCAGCCAACTCTTTGTGTGGTAAACCTGAGCCAGAAAAAACCGGCAATTTTTGCCCACGGACTAATGTATTCAAATGATCGATTGCTGAAATCCCTGTTTGGATAAATTCATCGGGATAATCTCTGGCAATTGGATTGATTACTTCGCCATTGATATCTAAATATTTTTCTGGCAAGATTTCAGGTCCATTGTCTTTTGGTCGACCAAGACCATCAAAAACCCGACCGATCATGTCTTCTGATACCCCTAATTGTAAAGGGTGTCCTAAAAAACGTACGGAAGAATTTTTTAGATTGATTCCACTGGTTCCTTCAAAGATCTGAACCATCGCTTTGTCTTCTTGGACTTCTAGTACTTGTCCACGACGAATCTCGCCGTTTTGCATCCGAACTTCAATCAATTCTTCATATTTGACTCCCGAAACTTTTTCGACTGCCATCAAAGGGCCGACCACTTCTTTGATTGTACGATATTCTTTAATCATCGGTCATCCCTCCTTCTGAAACAATCAATTGGATCGTTTCTTTGATTTCTTCATTTATACTACTAATTTTGGCTAACTCTTCTTCTGGAATATACTTGCTCCGACTAATGCGTTCTCTGACCGCTACCGTACCTTCCATGATTTCATTGAAGTACGCTCCCAGCGATAAGGCTTTTCGTGCCTCTTTCCCAAAAGTCAAAATAACTTTCAACATGTTGAATTGTTTTTCTCTTGAAGTAAACGTATCTACATCATCAAAAGCATTTTGTTGTAAATAGTCTTCTCGAATCGATTTTGCTACTTCAAGGGTCAAGCGATCGTTATCAGAAAGCGAATCGATCCCTACCAAGCGCACGATTTCATTTAATTGTTCTTCTTCTTGCAAGATCCGCATGCCTTCAGTTACCATATCAGACCAATCCTGTTGTAAGATTTGATCCATATATCTGCCAACTTCTGTTGAATATAATGAGTAACTTTGGATCCAGTTAATCGATGGAAAATGTCTTTTTTGAGCAAGACTAGAATCTAATCCCCAGAAAACCTTCACCACTCGTAAGGTATTTTGAGTCACTGGTTCAGAGATATCTCCACCAGAAGGAGAAACCGCACTGATGGCAGTGATACTGCCCTCACGTTGGTCAGAGCCTAGAGCAATGACACGTCCTGAACGTTCATAGTATTCAGCTAGACGAGAGCCCAGATAAGCGGGATAACCTTCATCACCAGGCATTTCTTCTAAACGTCCGCTCATTTCACGCAGTGCTTCTGCCCAACGAGAAGTGGAATCTGCCATGATTGCTACATCATACCCCATGTCACGGAAGTACTCGGCAATCGTGATTCCCGTATAAATAGAAGCTTCTCGAGCAGCTACTGGCATGTTCGATGTATTAGCGATCAACACAGTTCGTTCCATCAAAGACTCGCCCGTATTTGGATCGATCAGTTCAGGAAATTCATTGACGACATCCGTCATTTCATTTCCTCGTTCCCCACAACCAACGTAAACCACTAGATCTACGTCCGACCACTTAGCAATCTGGTGTTGCACAACTGTCTTCCCTGCACCAAACGGACCTGGAACGGCTGCCGCTCCTCCTTTAGTTACTGGGAAAAACGTGTCAATGACCCTTTGACCGGTGATCATCGGTACATCTGGATTTAATTTTTGTTTGATTGGTCGACCACGACGTACTGGCCATTTTTGCATCATCGTCAGCTCTTTTAAGCCTTGTTCCGTTTCGATCACACAAATCGGATCATCGATCGTAAATGATCCAGATTCAATTTTTTGTACAGTTCCTTTGATACCATTAGGGACCATGATTTTGTGCTGAATGATCTTCGTTTCATCCACGTACCCAATGATGTCTCCAGCACTTACTTCTGTTCCTTCTTCGATTGTCGCTTCAAACCACCATTGTTTCTCATGATCTAAAGCTGGTAATTGGACCCCACGTCCTAAGAAGTTACTTTGAGTCACTTCCATAAATGTATCCAGTGGTCTTTGAATCCCGTCAAACATTTGTGAAATGATTCCTGGTCCTAGCTCAACAGATAGTGCTTCCCCAGTTGAACGAACAGGTTCTCCGGGACCAATTCCTGAAGTTTCTTCATATACTTGAATAGACGCCACATCTTGACGCATCTCAATGATTTCGCCGATGACTCCTAAATCTCCCACTAAACACATGTCTTGAATACTTGCTTCTGACATATTTTCTGCCATAACGAGAGGACCGGAGACTTTTATGATTTTTCCAATTTGCAAATGACTATCTCCTTTTCCTATTATAAAATATTTTGTCCAACAGCTTTTTCCACACTATTTTGGATCTCTTCTAAACCGATACCAAGGGTTCCTTGATGACTAGGAATCAAAATGATCGCAGGTGTCAATTGTCCTTTATAGCGCTCAATCGTTTCAGGGACCAGATTTGCACATTGTTCGGTGATATAGATCACACCATATTCATTCTTAGCCATCTCATCGATTGTTTCTCTTATTTCAGTCTTTGTCGTACCATGCTGTACATCAAAGCCAAATAATCGAAAAGGCGAGACAGAATCCTTGTCACCTACTACTCCGATTTTATAAGTCATAGACCTGTCTCATCCTTTCTTTTAGTTGTTCCAGTGAAAAGTAATTTCGTTTGCCAATGATCAAAAGGCGCAGATTTTTACTTTCGACTTCTTTTGCGTTCAAAAAAGCTAGTAGTGGTAACGGGCCAAACGCTTGTGTCTGTGCTACTTGATAAAAAGAACTTAAATAATCATCTTTCAATTGTTCCAAACTGACTAAATCAATCTGTTCTTCATGGATGACTTGCTTTAATAGCTCACTGTAATCTGTTGTCAGTAAAAACTGAGTAAAAGATGCCATTTCCCCACGAACAAAGGAAAGCAATGTGTCTTTCGGAATACTTCCTGAACTTGAAATAACTGTTGTCATAAAACCTGCAGAACGATGCTGCAAGATCCCTCTTGCTGTCGTGGTGATATTCGTTAAATCGATAAAAGCAATGATCTCTTCTAATAGTTCAGGGTAACCAAGCTGTTCCCCTAAGCGACGTTGCTCGGTTAGAAAACAACGGTCATAAATCACATCGATCCCTTGTAAAATAGTCGATTCTTCGCAGTATTCATGAACTTCTCGAATATAATCCATGAGACTGTCTGGCAATTCCACCGACACTTGCGTGTGAATCGCATCTTTCAACACTTCCAGCGAATAAAATCCATCATGGATGTAAAGGTGATCAAGGTTTTGCCCTGTGATCTCAGCCTTTGTCAATACTTTCAAATTATGGAAAGTGTAACGCATCGTATAGATCCAAACGATTTCCGGTTCTGGTGCAGATTCTTTCAACCACTGGAATAATTTGCTGCGTTCCAGAGAGAGATTGGCTTCAAAATCCTTGTCAAAGCCGTCATAGATATACGGCTGATAGATCGTGGATTGTAAGATTTCTCCAAGTGAATCGATCGAATCGGTTTGGATCATTTGCTCAAACGTGTCTTTTGAAATCAACTCTAATTCTCTACCACGTATCAAGGGATTTAATTCATGATACTCCATTTAACAATCCCTCCTTAGTCAAATAATTCTTTGGCAATTTCAGCACTCATCGTCTCTTGAATTTCCTTGATCAAGTGACTAAACAAAAAGTTATATTGGATACCAGCATCATCAATGATCAACCCTGCTTGTGCTTTTTCAGTAAAGTCTTCCCGGATTAATTCAAAAGGAAGTTCTTCATTCCATTCAGCGATGACCGCAGGTGTTAAGATATCCGCTGATTTTTCTCCTGGGATCAAGCGAGCTGTGCCATTGATCGGTAATGTTTGGATCATTTGCTTCATCAATGCAAGTTGTTCTTCTTTTGGTTCATTTTCTAACTGAAGCGTTGCTTCCGTGAATAAACGCTGTAAAACTTCTTGTTTCACATTTAAGATTTCTTGTTTCACTTGCATTTTTTGCTTGTTTCTCAACTGGCGATAACTTCGTTCAATTTCTTCCAGTTTACTTGCTTTTTCTTTCTGAAAATCTGCTTCGATCTGCCACTTTTTCACTTCAAATTTTTGATCGATTTCTTTGCGCTTCATTTCTTCGAATGATGCACGTTCGAGTTGTGCTGTTTCATTTATTTGAGTGATGATTTTATCAATCGCATCCACCGTCATTCCTCCTTATAAGCTAGGCTATTACGCATTTAAGACCAGTAAGAAAGAAATAACGAAACCTAAGATGGCATATGTTTCAACCATCGCAGCAAAAATGATCCCTTTCGTTGCATGCTCAGGTTTTTTCGCTAGAATTTGAATACCAGCTGCTGCAACCTTCCCTTGAGCGATCCCTGAGAATAAACCAGTAAAGGCAATCGGTAAGGAAGCCCCTAAGAAGTTCAATCCTTGAACGACAGACATATCACTGCCTAAGTTGATAAAAATCAAGAAGGCGATAACGAAACCGTATAAGCCTTGGGTACCTGGAAGTAATTGTAAAATTAACGCTTGTCCGAATTTTTCTGGTTGACTGGTCGTCAATGCTGCTGCCGCTTCCCCAGTCATTCCAACGCCTTTAGCAGACCCGATTCCTGAAAAAATCGTTGCTGTTGCCATCGCTAATACTGCAAATACCATTCCACCATTTTGAGTAATCAAATAATCCATCATTGTATCAAATTCCTCCAATATTTCTATTTTTTCTTATGATTGATGTTGACGTATTTCTCCACCGTTTTTAGTGGTTTGAAGGAACGCCCTCCTCCAGTGTAAAACTTTCCAAAAAATTCTACATATTGTAATCTTGCGCCATGTACATAGGCACTCAAAAGTGTTAAGAACATATTCAAAGCCTGTAGGACAATGATCAATAAAATTCCGACACTAAAACGAGCAGCTGGAGGCATAAAAGCAACTAACATGTTGAAAGCTGCGGCAATACTTCCTCCAGAGATTCCCAGTGCCATTAGTCGTGTATAGCTGACTAAGTCTCCGATATAGCCAGTTAGACCATATAAATTATACGCACCTTTGGCGATCCCCTTGGCTTTTGATGAAGATTGGAAAACAGGAATGATCAAAATACATACGGCTGAAAGAACAGCTAATGCACCGCCTAAATAAACAAAGGCGTTGTTTTTAAGGATCATCGTTCCCAATAAAATCAGAATGATACCAAGCAAGATCCCTTGCCAAGCAAACCCATCATTCACGGCATCGACATATGCTTTTCGTTTGATATGTTCCTTAGCAGCAATAAATAGTCCGACTAATATTTGGATCAACCCAAAAATTACGGATAAAATCAAGATCGTGTTGACATCATCTGTAGTAGACAAAATCGGAAATGGTAAATGAATACCAAAAATTTCTTTAGGCAATGCCGCCCCAAAAAATGAGCTGTAGATAAATCCCCAGATGATCGAAGGGATCGCTAGAATCTCAAAGAATTTTGCAAAACGTTGCATTCCCCGTGGCAATACCACTAATTTTTGGAGTAAAAATGCCCCTAAAAACATCAGTAACCCATACCCGATATCCGCCACCATCATGCCAAAAAAGACGAGGTAAAACGGCATCATCCACGGCGTTGGATCAACTTCTTCATACTTTGGTAAACTATACATCTCCGTTAACATCTCAAAAGGAGCGACGATCGGGTGATTTTTTAGTTTGGTCGGTACTTCTTCAGCAATTTCATTGTCCGTTGGCTCGTCAAAGGTCAAATAGACTTCTTCACTTGCTAAGACATTTTGTAGCATGTGGATCAATTCTTGTTTTTCTTCATGATCCACCCAGCCTTGAATCAGAATCAGATAAGGAGTATGAATGATCCGGTCCTTGATTGCTTCTCGTTCAGAGCGAGCCAAGAAGATTTCTTCCGTCCATTCGAAATCTTTGATATACCCACTACAAGCTCCAATGGCTGAAGAGAGTTTCTTTTGTTGGTCCTTGATTTCCTGTAAACTTTGTTTTGCAGCAACTAACTGTTGCTGTGGTGTCCCCTCATACAGATAGTCTTCTTTAACAAATCCATAACGACTGGCGATTTCTTCCATGCGTGACTCGTCAGCTCGTAAAACAATGTAGGCAAAGTAAGTCGTTGTTGGTGAAGAGTTGATTTCTTCTAAATAGGCTTCGTTTATCTCAGCAACTTCAGCTTTAAAAGATTCAGCATTTTTAGCATTGACCGTCCCAATGACTAGCTTGGTCATTTGACTATCAAATGCTTTAGGCGCCAAATCCAGATTTTGCCAATTGAGCAACCAATTCTCTTGGTCTTCCAATTGTTGGCGTTCGTCTACCAGTTGCTCCCATTCTTCTTTCAAAAGTAAGACTTCTTCCAGCTTTTTCGAAAAAGCTTCTTCTGAATAATTTTTTTCCAAGGTGTCTAACGAAAGTTCACGCCTTTTTAAGTGTTGTTTTTTCTGACTTTTTTCGCCATGATGTTCGATAAATTGGATAGCTGTACGAATATCCGTTAATTTATAGGATAATTTCGCAAGTTCCTTGTCCTTATCGATCATCTCTGGTTCAGGAAAAAACGTCTCTACCCATTGATTGTTTTCAGATTCTTGGAACAGATCACGGATTTCTACTGCATGGAGTCCTTGAACTGCTTGCAACAAGATTTCACGATTTTTCTTATCTGAAATGAGAGTCACTTTTTCCATTTTAGTGACAGCCATTTTTTTGTTTCATCCTTTCAATGATCTCATTCGTTAAGTTCTTTTTCTTCGCTATTTCCTCTTCTTCTTTTTCTAAATATGTTTTTTCTATTTCAAGAACTTTTTGACGAAATTGTTCTAAAATCAATTCCAGTTTGTGCTGTTCGTCTTCAGTTACTTCCTCTTCATTTTTTCTTTTTTCTTTCATTAGCTTGGTTAATCGTTCTTGGAATTCTTTATTCAAATCGATTAATTCGTTATTTTTTAATTGTTCATATTGAGCAAGTTCAGCTTTGACCTGCTCTTCTTTTTTCTGATTATTCTCTTCTGCTTCTTTGATTCTTGTCAAAATTCGTGCCATTTCTGTCACAATCACTTCCCCCTTTCGATTAAAAAAGGACACATGCTCTCGTTACATTGAAAGTATGTGCCCTTTAGTTGACTAATGATGCTGAGCCCTTCAATATGTTCTTCTCACCCCTTGAAGAACGCGATCCTTGAAGCATTATGCCCAACCATTTTATTCGTGATTTAATTCTATTGTACCAAAATGACGAAAAAATTCAATAAGAACACCATATTTTTCCTCGGTAACTCTGTTTTTTTATAAGAAATTCTCATGAAAAAAATTTTTTCTTCATATGTATTCCCAAACTAGATCTATTTCAAATAGTTTTAAATTTTTTTTATTCTTGATAGAATAGAACGAATAGACGATTTGGAGGAATGTTTATGTTACCCATTATTGGAATTGCTGGAAATCAGTTGATCCGAGCGACAGATACTTTTCAAGGAAATCAAGTAACCTATACTCCCCAAGGCTTTGTCAATGCTGTGCAGCAGGCGAATGGTTTACCGATCGTTTTACCGATCTCATCCCCTAAGACTGCTTCTGCTTATATTGACCAAATCGATAAACTGATCTTAGCCGGTGGACAGGATATTTCCCCACAACTGTATCATGAACCTCCCCATCCAAAACTTTTAGAAACCAACCTTCAAAGAGATCTCTTTGAAGCAGCACTTATCAGCGAGGCACTCAAACAAAACAAACCAATTTTTGCTGTTTGTCGTGGAATGCAACTCTTAAATGTCGTGCTTGGGGGCAGTTTGTATCAAGATTTAACCACTTATCCTAAGTGGTCAGTCAAACATGAACAGCATCCAACCGCCCCACAATTTGCTACTCATGAAGTAGAGATTTTACCCGACACTCTATTACATCAGCTACTACCTGATACTTATTTGGTAAACTCTTATCATCATCAGGCGTTGAAAGAGCTGGCACCTTCATTAAAAGCCACAGCCTTTTCACCTGATGGTCTAGTGGAAGGGATTGAAAGTCTCGATAAGGATGTTCGATTGTTTGGTGTACAATGGCATCCAGAGCTGACACATTCAAGCAATCCCACTGACCAAGGATTATTTGATTTTTTTGTTCAAGAATTTTAGTCCTTAAGTGATTGGGCAACGATTTTTTTCCTTTAGAATATCCTAAAAAATGCTGGCGTTATTTCGTAGATCAACCGAAATAACGCCAGCATTTAGTTTTTCATTTACCATTTTGTTGTGCCGATACTGCTTTTAATAGTCAGTCGGTTAGGATTTCTTACGTTCATTTCTCATAATTGAAAGTGACTGTTTCAATGAACTCCATAAGCCACCTTCACTATAAACAAGAACATTTGATTTATACATATTCGCTGAGAAGAACATTAGCAGGAATGTGACAATGATTAACACTACAAGTGAAATCAATACACTAGTCATTCCAACTGTCTCATTCGCCAATCGAATCGGCATAATATAAGAAGAAAGGAACGGAATATAGGACGTGATCCGAATCACGATATTGTTTGGATCAGATGCGCCTAAGATCAACCCAAGCATATAGCCACCTAAAGAAAGATAAGTAACTGGTAAAATCGCTTTTGCTGTATCTTCTGCTTTGTTGACTAATGATCCACATAAAGCCGCTAAAACGGAGAAGATCAAGATACCAAAGAACATAAACAACAATGCGTACCATAAAAATGGTCCGATGATCTTATCTAGTGAAATATTCTCTATGATACTTTTTACAAAATCCATATGTTTAAATTGTTGGAATCCCACAGTCAAGATCACACCGTATAGAGCCATCTGCGTTAAAGCAACTAACAAGACACCAGTCAATTTACCATAAAAATGTTTTTGAGCTGTCGTACTTGATAAAATGACTTCCATGATTCGAGTTCCCTTTTCAGAAGCAATTTCTTGCGCGATGATTTGTGAATAAGTCAGGATAATGATAAATAAGATAATGGTTGCTGCATAACTAATCGCATATTGTACGCCAGAATTATCTTCTCCAACTTTCATTTTGTTATTACTATCAAAACTTACTTTTTGTCTAGTCAAACTTGCTGGTTGACTAAGACTAGCTACTTCTTCAGGAGAAAGTCCCAGTTGGCTAGCTCGCAATAGTGATTGCAACCCAGTTAATTGCTGTTGGATCAACAATTGTGTACTTTGTCCTAACGAATTTTCACTGTAAAGTTGACCTTTTAGCTGATCGTTTTCGACCGTGACGACTAAATAGGCATCAATTTTTTCATCGGCTAATTCTTTTTGAGCTTGTGTTTGCGAATCAACCGCTTGAAAGCTGAACTCATCGGTTTTTACTTGTTCAAGCTGTTGCGTTACTTGTTGATTTTCGGACAATACACCAATTTTATTGATCTCACTGTTTTGCTGAGCAAAATTGCCTGCTAAATAAACGATTCCTATCATAATGAATGGCACTAAGATCATAATCAAGAAAGAGATGGATTTGACATTTTTTAAATAGACATCTTTTGTAATGATCCAAAATTTACGCATCAATCTCACCTGCTTTCATTTTGAATATCTCTTCTAAGGTAGGCGGTTGTTGATTGAACATTGGAATATAGCCAAATTGTGTTGCTCGGGTAAAGATTTCTTTTCCTACATCAGGATCGTTTAAAGTGATTTCAAGCGTTTGATCTTCATGAGTGACGACTTTTTCGACCCCTTCGATCATTGCAACTTCCTGCTGGGACAAGCCAGATTCTAAGAATAACTTTGTACGTCCAAAAGAATTTCTGATTTCATGGACTTTCCCGCTTAACACCATTTTTCCATTACGTAACATAATTAAATGATCACAGATTTTTTCAACATTATCCATATTGTGACTGGAGAAAATAACACATGAGCCATGTTCTTTTAACTCAATGATCCCGTCTTTCAGCAATTCTGCATTGACTGGGTCAAGCCCACTAAACGGCTCATCCAATATGATCAATTTAGGTTCATGGATCAACGTAGCAATCAATTGAACTTTTTGTTGATTTCCTTTAGACAATGATTTTACTTTATCGGTTTTCTTTCCTTTTACTTGGAACTTTTCCATCCAAAAATCGATTTTTGGTTCGATCTCTTTTCTTTTTTTGCCTCTCAATTCAGCAAAATACAACAATTGCTCTTGAATCGTTACTTTCGGATACAACCCACGTTCTTCAGGAAGATAGCCAATAATGTCATAGTCTTTTTCTCCCAAAGGTTGTCCATTCCATAAAACTTCCCCTTGATCCTGTGTCAAAAAATCTAAGATCAATCGAAAAGTTGTGGTTTTTCCTGCCCCGTTTTGTCCGATCAGCCCCATAATCTTTCCATCAGGTATTTGAAAAGACACATGATCAACAGCGGTATAGTCTCCAAACGTCTTAACCAAATCTTTCACTTCTAACATCGTATCACTCCTTCGTCTCCATTTCTTCTACCATATTCAGATAGTTCAGACAACTTAAATCGCATACAAATGCAAAAAATGAAATAGTCCAGAGATTCTTTATCAATTAAAGGTCCAAAGTCTATTGAAAAATGAATAGTTTAAAAAGAAAACCATTCTTTCCCACTTTTTCATTGAAACAACGACCATTTTGACATTTATTCAGTCTAGGTTGGCTATAATCATTTCCAATAGTCATCATAGCGCTTCCCGCCTCGTCGAACTAAAACGAATTCTACATCATTTGTTATACAAAAAATCATAGGACACTTTACGTGGTTTGTAAAGTGTCCTATGCTAGTTCTCATGCAATTTATCAAAAACATTTTGAGCAACATTTTTTGGTAGCCCAATTTGTTGGAGTTCTTCCATCGTCGCTGCCGTAACATTTTTCAACGATTTAAATTCTTTTAGAAGTAATTTTTTTCTTTTCGGTCCTAATCCTTCAATTTCATCCAGCTTAGAAGCAAAACTATTTTTACTTCGTAGTTGTCTATGGAATGTGATCGCAAACCGATGGACCTCATCTTGGACCCGTTGAAGTAAAAAGAACTCAGGCGAATTTCTTTCCAATGGAACCACCGAAAGTTCATTTCCAAAAAGGAGTTCATTCGTTTTATGCTTATCATTTTTAGCCATACCAGCCACTGGTATGTCGATCCCAAGTTGATTTTCTAAAACATCTTTGGCGACATCCACTTGCCCTTTCCCACCATCGATCAAAATCAAATCAGGCAAAGGGAGACCTTCTCGAATGACACGAGAATATCTTCGATAGATCACTTCTCGCATCGAAGCATAATCATCTGGTCCTGTGACCGTTTTGATTTTATATTTGCGGTATTCTTTTTTTGCTGGCTTTCCATCGATGAATACCACCATTGCCGCTACTGGATTGGTTCCCATGATATTCGAATTATCGAAGGATTCAATCCGAACAGGTGTAGGAATATTCATGGCATTCCCTAAACGTTCCACTGCCCCAATCGTTCGTTCTTGCTTTCTAGCAATCAAATCAAATCGTTCATTCAATGCAACCGTAGCATTTTTATTCGCAAGTTCTACTAATTTTTTCTTTTCACCACGTTTGGGTTGTAAAACTTTTGTGGACAACAATGCCTCCACACTCGGTTGATCGATCGTGTTAGGAATCAAGACTTCTTTAGGAATAAAATGTTCATTTTCTTGATAAAACTGCCCGATATAAGTCAGAAAATCCTCTTCTGCTTCATTATAAAAAGGAAACATCGAAACATCCCGTTCAATCAATTTCCCCTGTCTGACAAAGAATACTTGGACACACATCCAGCCTTTGTCAATGGCATAACCAAAAACATCTCGATCCACCAGATCTGTATTGGTCATTTTTTGACGAGTCATAATCGTTTCAATGGCTCGTATCTGATCGCGGTATTCTGCCGCTTTTTCAAATTCCATCTTTTCAGCAGCTTGGACCATTTTTTTGTGGATTTCTGATTCAACTTTTTCATAGCCACCATTTAAAAAGCTTTTAACTTCATCAACGATTTTCGTGTAAACTTGTGGATCAACATCAAAATAATAAGGACAAAGGCATTGTCCTAAGTGATAATACAAACACGGTTCTTTCGTTTGGCTAGGTTTACACTTGCGTAACGGAAACAACCGATCAAGGATTTTTTTGGTCTCGTTGGCTGCGCCAACATCTGGATATGGTCCAAAATAAACTGCTTTGTCTTTTAACACTTTACGTGTAATGACTAAGCGTGGGTACTTTTCGTTTGTGATTTTCAAAAAAGGATACGTTTTATCATCTTTCAACATGATATTGTATTTAGGATCATTTTTCTTGATCAAATTGATTTCTAAAAGTAAAGCTTCGATATTGGATTCTGTAACGATATATTCAAAGTCTTCGATCTCACTAACTAATCGTTCGGTTTTGGTATTATGACTACCTGTAAAGTAGGAACGGACTCTATTTTTGAGAATCTTTGCTTTCCCAACATAGATGATGGTGCCATTTTTATCTTTCATCAAGTAGCAGCCAGGTTGATCAGGAAGTAAGGCTAATTTATTTTTGATACGTTCGTTCATGAAATACTTCCTTTCAAATTTCATTGAATTAATTATAACATGTCTGTCAAAAAGAATCGTAATCGGCTCATTTGTTTCCTAGAATTGTTTGAGGGTTTAGATAAACTAGAGAAAGGTTTTACTGAAATTTGTGCTAAGGACAAAAAAACCGAGATATCAATCCATTGATTGATATCTCAGTAACATTCCAGATGTTTATAAATATTGATCGATCATTTGACGTAATTGCTCTTTCGAATGTACACCAACCGCTTTTTCAACGACTTGCCCATCTTTTTTCAACAATAATGTTGGAATACTCATAATCCCAAATTGTTGAGGCGTTTGTGGGTTTTCATCTACATCCATTTTTACGATTCGGAATTCATCTTCATCGTATTCTTCTGACAGCTGATCTAAAATTGGTGCTTGCATGCGACAAGGTCCACACCAAGTTGCCCAAAAGTCGATTAATACTAAGCCTTTATCTGTTTCTTCGTTAAATGTCGTATCTGTAACTACTTGTGACATATCAAAGACCTCCATTTTTTAGTCTAGAGTCATTATAGCACCTTTCTTGATTCGAGACGAGCCTTCTGCTTACATTTAGTAAGTTTTATTTAAATTTAACGATCGTCGCCCCATTACCGCCTTGGTTAGCAGTAGCAAATTCAAAACTTTTGACACTTCGATGATTTTTCAAGTAGTCGGTGATTCCTTGACGCAAAGCTCCGGTCCCTTTTCCATGTACGATCGTTACTTGGGGATAGCCAGCAAGGATCGCTGAATCAAGGTATTGGTCAACCTCACTCAACGCTTCTTCATAGCGTTTGCCACGAAGATCTAGTTGGTTCGACACGTGACTAGCTGATTCAGAACGTACAGCATGAATGACCCGCTGTTTTGGTTCCTTTTGTGGTGCAACGGGCGTTAATTCACTTTCAGAAACATTCATTTTTAAAATCCCGATTTCCACTTGCCATTGCTCCCCGTTTTTACGTAACAAGGTTCCTCTTTGACCATAAGTTGTCACTAAAACTTCGTCGCCTGGTTTCAATGTTTTTTGTTCTTTGGCTTTTTTCAACACTTTATTTTTTTTCAGTTGTTCTTCTTGATGTAAGTTTGCCAATTTGGTTTTCGCATCAATCAATTGGTGCTCTTTTACATTTCCTTGTCCTACTTGTTGTTGCATTTTACGAATATCTGCAATGATTTTTTCCGCATTTTCTTGTGCTTCAGAAACTAATTCATTGGCTTTTTTCTTGGCTTTTTCGATTTCTTTTTCTCGTTCTTCAAAGAAATAGCGATACGCCTCTTTTAAGTTTTCATATAACTCTTGTGCTTCATCAACGTAGTGGCGCATTTCTAAATACTCCGTTTCAGCCATTTTTCGTCGATTTTCTAAATCAGCGATCATTTCATTTAAATCTTGGCTTTCGTCATTCATTAATTGTTTGGCTTCATTGATGACTGATTGATCTAATCCTAAGCGGCTAGAGATTTCAAATGCGTTACTTCGCCCTGGTACACCAATCAACAGACGATACGTTGGACTAAGTGTATCAACGTCAAATTCCATACTTGCATTGATTGTATTCGCCCGATTGTATCCATAAACTTTTAGTTCTGGGTAGTGCGTCGTAGCCATCACATAAGCCGATTTTTTCCCAAGATCGTCTAAAATAGCAATCGCTAAAGCTGCCCCTTCTTGGGGATCTGTTCCTGCACCTAATTCATCAAACAAGACTAAACTTTTTTCATTCACATGTGCTAAGATATCAACGGTGTTTGTCATATGGGAAGAAAATGTTGAGAGACTTTGCTCGATGGATTGTTCATCACCAATGTCAGCAAATACTTCCTCAAAAATACCGATTTGACTTTCTTCATCTACAGGGATCGGTAAACCCGATTGCCCCATCAATTGTAACAATCCTAAAGTTTTTAAAGTGATCGTCTTTCCTCCAGTATTTGGACCAGTAATCACGATCGCTTGGTACTCTTTCCCAATACTGATATCATTAGCCACCACTTTTTCTTGATCAATCAACGGATGTCTTGCTTGTTTTAAAATGACATGATTTTCTACACTGATTGCAGGAACGATGGCTTTCAGTTCTTTCCCAAAACGTGCTTTGGCGTTCATCAAATCTAGTTTACCGATCACGTATGCGTTATGAATGATTTCATGTCGATGAGGAACCAGTTCAGCAGAAAGTTCACTTAAAATACGTTGGATCTCATTACGCTCTGCAATTTGATACTGTCTCAAGCGATTATTTAATTCAACGATCTGTTTTGGTTCAACGAATAATGTTTGCCCAGAAGCACTTTGATCATGGACTACCCCACCAAAGACACCCCGGTATTCTTGCTTGACAGGAATCACATAGCGATCATTTCGCATGGTAATGATCGTATCACTTAAGTATTTGGCGTTTTTCCCCCGAACAATGCCATCTAGTTGTTCTCTTACCGTTTGTTCACTTCGACGAATATTTTGACGAATGATTTTTAATTCAGGGGAAGCATCATCTGTTACTCGCCCATCTTCATCGATCGACTCTTTTAAACGTCGATTCAATTCGGGGATCGTCACCAATTGTTCTGCCCAGAAATAAAGACGTAAAAATTCAATTTCGCTATCTGCTAAATCAGCAAAGAATCGTTTTAATTCACTTGTAGTCGATAAAACACGCGCAACTTGCGCTAATTCGAGTCCATTTAAATCAGCACCGATCTCAATTCGTTTCATATGAGGTCGAATGTTTTCTAACTTAGGAATAGGGATTCCCCCACGTAACCTTTGAACTTTTAAGCCATCTTCTGTTTCTGCTAACCAATCTGTTAATTTCTCTTGTTGGTTGATCGGCACTAACTTTGCGAGTTCTTCTGTTCCTTGCGCAGTTACCACAAACTGACGAACAAGCTGTTTCACTTTTTCAAATTCTAATGTTTCTAGGATTCGATTATTCACGTTATCACCCTAACTTTCACTAAAAGAAGTTGTCACATTTCGCATTGACTCATTGGTCTTTGCTGTCCTGTCACAACTTCGTTTTTTTCTTTCACTACTTACTGTTACACTTTTACAAAAAATTTTTGATTAGTTTATCACATTCGTTATCCATAAATCATGGATTTTATTGGTTAGAAATGGTGTCTGCTCTACGATAAAGCGGGCAAGACTATTTCCACTAAATTGTTTTTGAACGATATCTACTGGCACAAAAGTCAATAAACTCAAGAGCAAAAATATCGTGACATAGGCAACGATTAAAGATAAGATGCCTCCCGCAAGCCAATCGACTTGTTTTAGGATCGGAATATAGGTCAAGCTATGAACAAAAATCCCGATAAAACGAGTAAGCAATCCTCCGATAAATAAAATCAGCAAAAAGGCGACTCCTGCATAAAAAGCTTCATCTAATCTGAAAGAAAATGTCTGATCAAAAAAGACCATTTGGGAATTAGATGTTACCGCAGGATAAGGAATATATAATTCCAGACGACTTGCTAGATCCTTATAAAAGTGCTGTGCTGCCATAAAAGACAAGATATAACCGATCGTATAAACGACCTGCATAGAGAATCCTCGTCGCGCACCTGAAAAAAATGCAAGCAGCAAGATAAATAAAATCAAAAGACTTAACATGTCTTGTTCCTTTCTCTTTCATCAATTTGAAGATTTTTGTTTGATTTGACCTTTTCTTTTTTCATTTAAAATTTGTTGGGCTTCCACATGATTCTTGATTTCTCGATCTGCTTGTCCGTTTTCTTTCAACACTTCTCGTGCTTCGTTTTCAATCGCTTCAATTCTTTTGATTCGATTTTCCATTTCCACAAATTTGATCATTTTTTTCTTTAAATCTGCTACTTCTTTTTCAAGTTCGAGATTTCTTTCTTGCTTCTTCAATTGATCCGAGAGCGCATTGACAGCCATTAAGATCGCTGCTTGTTCATTATCGATTTGCGGAGACAAATCCTTCAATTCTTTTAGTTGTTCATTGATCAAATTTGTCACGATATCCATATGGTGCTTTGTTTCACGTCCAATAATCGTGTAAGTTTGGTCGGCAATCACTGCTTTATAGCGTGTTTTTTCGTGCGCCATCCGAATCATTTCCCCCTATTGATAAAATTATTATCTAGTGTACCATGAAATTAATGATTTAACAGTTGTACACAAATTTTCTTATATTTACCTTATCATTATATGATAAACTTTGAAAAAATGCTATGTCTCGTCCCCAACTGAACGACAAGGAACTATTGAGGGATCTTTCATCTAACAAGCATCTAAATTTATTAATTTAACTAAAATGGAGGTACATAATGAGTAATATTATCATCAAAGTAACGACTGCCCAAATGGAAAAAATGAAACAAGCTTATCTTTCTTATCTTTTACCTAAAAAAATTCCTTATACCGTATTTGCTGCTAAAAAAAATGGCACGACCATCACTGCATACACCTCAGGAAAAGTCATGTTCCAAGGTGCAAATGCCGAAAAAGAAGCAAGTCAATGGGGAAAGGCAGCTTCAGCAAAACCCAAAGCTGGAAAAACAGCTGCATCTTTGCCTAAGAACATCGAATCTTTATCTGTATTAGGAAGTGATGAAGTGGGAAATGGGAGTTACTTCGGTCCATTGACAGTTTGTGCTGCTTACGTGGCCAAGGAGCAACTAACACAACTAAAAAAACTAGGCGTTCGTGATTCAAAAGAATTAAAAGATCCTCAAATCATTCAATTGGCTAGTATCTTGAAGAAGACGATCCCTTATCAACTTTTAGTACTCGATCCTAAAAAATATAACGAGATCCAACCGAAATACAATGCTGTGCGTATGAAAGTTGCTTTGCATAATCAAGCGATCCATTTACTGCTGAAAAAAATTGCTCCTGTCAAACCAGAGGCAATCTTGATCGATCAGTTTACACCAGAAAGCAATTATAAAAAGTATGTCCGTTTGGAAAAAAATCAAGTGCAAGAAAAACTCTATTTTGTGACCAAAGGAGAACAATACCACTTAGCGGTAGCTGCGGCATCGATCATCAGCCGAGCAAGTTTTCTAGAAGAATTAGCTAAAGAATCAGCAGAGATCGGTCTAGAGTTACCTTCTGGCGCTGGAACAAAGTCGGATCGAATAGCTGCAAAAATCATTGAACAAGGTGGCGTTGATTTGTTAGCAAATTATGCAAAATTACATTTTGCGAATACTGAAAAAGCAAAAAAAATGAGTTTATGATATCCCTTTAACGCTTTATTCTAAAGATAATAAATGTTGTTTCAGAAGTCATTCTATAGGAATGAAGTGTTGAAGCAGTGAATAAAATCCCTCTTAAAACAGGCGTTACCACTCGTTTACCCTTAAGAGCATAGCCTGATCTTTTAGATAGCATAAAAACTCCCATCACAGTAGAATAGAACTTTTTTCCACTGCGATGGGAGCCAATAGTCCCAAACGTTAAAACTTAGTATGTTTTACCCATTAATAACCAGCAATTTAATCAATCAACTCCCAAGGTCCCCATTGTTCAGTACCTGGTTCTTCCCCGCTTGTCCACCATTTCGCTTGATAGTTTTGCCCTTTATGAGACACCTTATCACCAGCTTTGTAAATATTTGTAGCACTCCATGCTTCATATTTTGATGAAGATGTGCTATCTAGTGTTGTTACACTCAAAGGTTGACTGTGTTCTGAAACATTACCAGAATGATCAAACGCTTTTACAGTATAAGTGTACGTTGACCCAGCAATTAAATTTTTGTCAATATAATTGGTAGTAGCTGTTTGACCAACTTGTTGTCCGTCACGATAAACATAATAACCTGCTACTCCTTTATTATCCGTCGAAGCGGTCCAGTTCAACGTCACGCTTGTCTCTGTTACATTTGAAGCTGTCAGATCAGTCGGAATAGATGGTGATTCTTTATCTTCTGGATCTGGTGTTGGCGTTGGTGTTGGATTAGTTGAATCCTCTCCATAAATCGTTTGTTGCGAGATATCTATACCGGCTTTTGTAATTCTTTGTGCTAGATTTATAGAAGCAATGTGATCAACGGATACATCAGTTGCATTTGATTTTAATCTAAACGTATATATCTCCCCTGGTTTAAGCTCTTTTCCTTCATAAACCCCACTCAAATCGATCGTCACCGTTCCATTTGAGGTTGAAACCTCGCCTGCTTTGTAATCACCACTACTAAGAATCTCATTTGAATTCAACGCTAAAGTGTATCGTGGTAATTTAATTGTCTTGTGAGAAGATTCAATAGCTGATAAAACGTCCGAATTTTCATTTAGCGTTTCTTTATTTTTGATGACTAATTCATACCCTTTTGAACTATTTTCAGAATAAGTAGAAATCCCTACCTCGACATTTAGATCACTTGATACAATTTTATGCTCTGGAAGTTTTTCTGTACCAAACAACCCATTTTTGATTGCTTTGGTCAGTTCATCTCTTTTCGTACTCGTTGTTGGCTTATCTTGCGATTGCATCCAAGAGATTACACCACCTAATTCATGCTCTTTCACATATTGCGTTTTGTAATTAATTGATTTTACATTGTCATAGGTAAAGAACTCTTTTGAAACTTCGCTGTATAAAAATGGTGCTTTGGCTGTATCATCCCAATATTCTTTTAGAGTCGGGATTTTAGTTTTTAATTCATCAATGTTTCGGTAGGACCAAACTCCACCTGCTCGGCCACCATCCCCAAGTGCCAGAGAATGTTCATTGTCCGCACCATATGTCGGCGTTTGGTCTGCATCTTTATTGCTTTTTTCAGCAGGTTGGAATAATCCAGGAGTATTTGGGTCTGTCCCTTTAGCTACTTCATTCCACCCACGAGTATAGAAAGCTGCGCCGATAACGATTTTTTCTGAAGGAGCCCCATGTTCTTTCAAAAAGCGAACGGTCTGATCAACGGACAACCCATTTGCATAGTTCGGGTCGTTAGGATTACCATAAAGTGCAGTATGATGACCACTTGTTGCACTCCAAGCACCATTCATGTCATAAGTCATCATATTCGCAAAGTCAACTACTTCAAATAGTTGTTTGATGTCAATTCCCTTGTCCAACATTCCTTGGGACGCAGGTAATGCTACAGAAAGTTCATAAGTCTTACCTAATTCCACTCCTTGTTTATCGATCGCCGCTCGAATATCTTTTAATAGTAAAATATAATTTTCTTTATCCTCTGGTTTTGCGTTAGGTGTTCCTTCATCATTTTTGTTGTCGACACGATCAGGCTCACGAACATCTGCTGGATATTCCCAATCAATATCAACGAAATCCATGTTGGTATATTTTAAGAATTTAGTAATGTTTTCCACTAATTTTTTTCGTTTCGCAGGACTAGCTGCAACTTCAGAAAAATCACCCGATTTTGACCAACCACCTAATGACACGCCAATTTTTAAGTTTTTATTTTGTCCACGCAAATTTTGAAGCGCATTCAACAAACCAGAAGCAGCATTTCCCCATCCGACTTCTGCTTCACCTGCTGGTACACCTACAGCGGCTTCTTTATCTGTAAATTTCAACTCACCATTACTATCAAAATCTAAAAAGGCATAATTTAAATGCGTCAATTGGTCTGCGGCAATATCTTTAGGATAAAATTCTTGTTCTCCTCCCCAAATCGACCAATCACCATAATACATCACATTACGATAAGACGCTTTTTTTGTAATTTCCTGTGCTTCTTCAGCATGCACATGTTCTTTGTGGCTGAATAATGGCGTTGTCAGAGAAATAACAGAAGAAAATAACATTGCTGCCAAACTAATTTTTTTAAACTTTTTCATTTTTAACCCTTCCCCTCTTTTCCTATACGAACTCCCCTAATAAAACTTATTATCCATAAAATAAATCAGTTATTTTTAATAAACCAACCTCCTAAAAAACAAAAAATGATAACCCTTACAAAACAAGGTTAACATTATCTTATCAAAGCATCAAATGATTTGATATTTTTGTATTGCATATTAACATTTATATATTTATAGTTATCTAAAATAACTAATAAATATCCCTATTCTCTTATCTCTTTTCCATCTTTTTTTACTGCTTTATTTAAAATAACTTTTATTTTTTATTTTTATATTTATAAAAGAACAAAAAAAGCATTCCACCAAAATAAATTGGACAAAATGCTGCGAATCTTTTTATGTATGATTTGTTCATTTTTGAATGTATCCTCTTAGAGTTGGATCTTCCTGATTCTTTTCGTTTCATCATTAACATTTAACTGAAAACTTTTTCAACGAAATTGACGATCATATTTAATCTGCGATTCCTGCTCTCTAAAACAATTTAATGTACGTAAGTATCGTTTAGCCGATTTTAAATGTTCAGCTAGTGGTTTTTTTTCTCCAAGATAAGTATAATAATTAGCTAACACGACTCTTTTTACCTCGTCTTTAGTAATGGTCTCTAACTTTAGCTTTTTGATGGTTTCTTTTGCAATTTTGACTGGCATTTTTTGTAAGAAAAAGTAATTGACCAGCGCATGTATATGTCCCCCCTTGGATCGGTTCTCTTTGATTAACTCATCACAACGTTTCCTTATGTCCCTTTTCCCTTTGTTGATCTCATCTGCTGAGAGTTTACCATCAAAAATCGGTGGAAATAATGGAATCTCATAACGATCACTTAATCGATTACTGATTCTTCTACTTGCACCTATGGAAATCAATGTATTTTCTATTTCTTTCCTTTGCCAGAGCCAATCATCCTTTTTTTGTACGATATGATCACAATACTTCTCAATGATGCTCACCTTTAATGCATCTGAAGAAACGGGCAAAGGAAAATCAAACGCATCAATCACATGGAGTGTTTCCTTTAGTGGTCTCTCTGTAAATAATAGAAAATGAACAATAGCCTTCATTCCTTTTCCATTACCTAAATCCTTTAAAAAAGATTGACAACGATTCAACTGTCCAGATAAACGTCCAGCTTTGGGGAATAACTCTTCATTTACATGGTTATTGATCAACGTGACTAATTCTTGATTCGCTCCCCTTAAGGCAAGGGCATTTTCACTTGATTTTTTCCACTCAATGAGCCCTAATTTATTAAAAGATGCTTGGCACTCCTTAACAAGTCTTACTTCTTCTTTGATAGTCAAATAACTATTATCAAGAACAACATTTACTTTTGAAGGGATTTTTGTAAAAATTTCCTCAAGAACATCTGGAGGCAGCTCTTGAAGCACGAGATAATTCCGTGTTGCCAATGGCTCAAAATGTTCACAACGTTGGACTACTTCGTCAATGAGTTTTTGAGACGACTTCATCTTCAAAGAAGGAAGCAAGGTGACATTTAGTATCTTACTCAATTGATCGATCTGCGTTCGATTCATTCCTCGTAAAACAAGATATTCCTCACATTTTTTCTTTCCAACAGTTCCCTCAGATCCTATCAACATCGATTGGCACTTGTACACTTCCTCGAATTGTTTCTGTAAATAAAATTTATTGATAGTTTTAGGAAACCTTAGATCTCTAAAAATTTTATCAACATACTTGGGCGCTGTATTTTGTAACAATAAGTATTTTTGAATCGCTACAAAGCCTTTTTTTGGCCCTAAGTCTTCTAAAAAAGAATTGCACCGATCAACTAATGTGCTAATTGCCCCTCTTTTAGTCATATCTATCATTGGGAATATTGATTGATCGATGTATTCATTCATTTGATGAAGCTGTTGTAAACTAGGATAAGTTAAAATAAAATAATTCTCGAATTTTTTTCTGCCCATTTCTGATCCTAATTCTCGAACAAATTGGCTATATTTTATATATCTAGTTAAACAAAAATGGAAATTTTTTCGATCCTCATCATTCATAGAATCTTTTATTCGCTCTATGACTTCGATATTGATTGCAGGAGGGAAATCTTCTAACATAAGGTAATTATTGACTGATTTAACTCCATTTACTTTGTTTGGATACCAGTAATTTAAAAAACTTTGGCAATATTTGACTGCTTTAGTTATTTTCTCCTCCTTTGATAAAGGTTCATCTTTCAAGGAAGGCAATAAATTGATGTTTAAAATTTCTCCTATCCGATTGAAAAATTTACGATCTACTCCTTGTAGAACTAGCCGATTTTCTACTTCTGTTGCCCCCATATTATTATAATAGAGCGTTGTAACGAGAAGATTTTTATACTCTTTTTGATTGATTGTCTTGGGTAATTGAACTTCATTAAGTATATCCTTCGCTCTGTCTGCTGATGTATTTTGCAACAATAAATAATTTTGAACAGCTAATAATCCTTCTATCTCACCGAAATCCTCTAAAAAAGCATTACATCTTTTGGCTGTCAAAGTAATTTGTTTAGAATATCCGGAATTCTTCCATGTAGGAAACAAAAATTCTCCAATTGTTGCACTTATTTTGTTGTATTCAGATCGAGGAAGTTCATTTAAAATGAGTTGATTTTCAATTGCTTTTATCCCTTCATTTGTGCCATATTTGATCAATGTTTCATTGAACTTTTTATGTAATTGTTTTTTCTTTTCTATCTTTTTAAAAAATCCATGTTTGTTCACAGTTCCCTTAAAAACTAGTCCTTCAACAATTTCTTTAGTCAATTCTGGACTCAGGTCATGTAACACAAGATAATTTGTAATAGCTTTTTTTCCTATCGCACTATTAAAAACATTTAGCAGCGATTGACAGTATTGAGTGGCTTCGTTAACTATCTCTTGCTGGGTTTTATCCTTAAATATTGGTAAGAAATCCATCTTCTTGATTTGACTGACTGTATCTATAGACTTTCGATTTGCCCCTTCCACTAATAAATGGTGTTCGATACTTCGTTTTTCATCTATCTCTTTGATTTTCTCTAATAAATAGCAAACATAACTATCCCTATCTAAATAGAACAAAGTTCTTTTCATTTCTCTTTCCCTTCTCGTTTATTCATTGAGCTTAAGTATAAAGTGGAAAATAGGGAGAAACGTTCCTTTTTTTTCAAAAAAAAAAATTTATTGAAATCCCCTAATAGAAAAGCCGCTTCAACTAACGAATGAATCCCATCGGCAACATCAACACAAAAAAACGGTGTGCAAGTGTTCGTTCTTTGAAATGGATCTGATGTTTTGGAGACAAATAGTGTCTCCAAAGCATCAGATCCATCCAATCGAACGGAGCTTACACAACCGTTATTCGTCTCAAGCTAAACAATAACCCCATTTAAGTATAGATCGATCAAAGTCGCCACATCAAAAGGCTGTTCCTCTGAATGACCAGATTCAGTAATATAAGGGGCTAGCAAAAGGAAAAAATGTTTCGCTGCCAGTTCCTGTGTGACGTTTTTTCGTAATAGTTGTTGATGATTGGCAAAAATCTTTTCAAAAGGTTCCCGATAATTCTTTTTCCATAAACAAAACAAATGATTTCTTGTTTCAGCTGAAAGATTGAGCTTCAAATCATGCAGCATCATAAACAAATCAATGAGATGGGTTTCGATAAGATATTCAGCCATCTTAGTCAACGTTTGTTGAAAATCATCGGCACCCGTTGCGGCGATCTTCCTCAAATCGTCCCCTACTGTTTTCAAATGTTGTTCCAGAACTGCCTGGTAAAGTTTTTCTTTGTCACTAAAGTAATGATAAAGATTGGGTTGGGTAATCCCGGCGTTCTTAGCAATTTCACGAGTAGACGTGCCGAGATAGCCTTTTGACATAAACAAATGATTGGCTTCATGTAAAATCTTTTTTTGCGTGTCTTTGTTATAGCGATGAACCACATACACACCTTCTTTTTATGCTTATTCTGTTTTTTCTTGAAAAACACCGTCTTCCATCATAAACACTTTATCACATTTGTCAATCAGGCGTGTATCATGGGTGACCATAATGATGGCTTTATTTTTTTCTTTCGATTCTTTCGCTAAAATATCTACGACTTCTCTTGCTTTTTCTGAATCTAAACTGGCTGTTGGTTCATCTGCTAAAATAATGGACGGATCGTTGTAAAGCGCTCTAGCAATGGCGACTCTTTGCCGTTCTCCTCCTGATAATTCTTCTGGATATTTGTTGACCAATTCGGCAACACCTAACTGTTCAAATAGTTCATTCGCTTCTTTCTGACGATTCTCATGTTTGACTTTATCCACTAATATCAATTGCTTTTTGACCGATAAAAATGGAACCAAATTAGACGCTTGTAAAATAAATCCGATTTCCTTAAAACGTAATTTTACCCGCTGATTCTCAGGTTGAGCACTAAATTCTTGCCCATTAATCAAAACAGACCCTTTACTAGGCGTTTGTAAGCCACCTGCAATGGTCAAGAAAGTACTTTTTCCTGAACCAGAAGGACCGATGATCGCAACAAATTCGCCTTTATCTACACTAACATTGGTTTTTTTCAGTGCGTGGACGATTTGATCACCATCTTTGAAATTCTTTTCGACATCTTTAAATTCGATTGCTTTCATTTTTTTCATCTCCTAACCAATTGCCTTCAACGGATCGATTTTTACAATTGCTCGTACCGAAAACAGCGCACCTAAAATGGCGACCACTAACATCAAAACACTGATAACTCCGAAAAATAACCAATTACTTTGAAAAGGTACGGTATCTGGTAAAAGGAACGAGGTCCCCACTGTTCCCAACAAACCAAGACCGATCCCAAAGAATGAGAGTAAGAAAGTTTGGGCCACTACTGAGCGAGCGATAAACCCTCCTGTCATTCCTTGCGCCTTCAAAACACCAAAAATATTGATTTTTTGCATGGTCAACACATAAATGAAAATTCCGATTACAATCGCTGCAATCACGATCAAAAAGCCGATCATAAAACCAAAAGTGAGTACTTGCGCACTATAGCCAGGTAATTCATTGATAAATTTAGAAATGCTGATTTTTTCAAGATCATTTGGTAAATCATCTATCTGTCCTCTAACAACCACCGCGTTGATTCGAGCATTCTCACTTGTATCTGTTTTTTCAAAACGAATTTCTTGGTAAGCATCAAGTGTTGTATATAAAACTGGCGATACATTGAACTTCGCATTTTCGGTAAATCCAGTTAATCGAAAGGTTTTGTCACTACCAGAAAGTTTAACTGTATCGCCAATTCCTAGACCATACTCTTCTTTTAAGCTAATATCACCCACTGCTTCATCGTTCCCAACAAAGGCCTTACCTTCAACAATATTAGGCATGATAAATTGATCTGGATCAATACCAAAAAAACTCACATTGATTTTTCCTGCCTCATCGTTGTCTTTACTGGTTACGACCCCTGGTGTTTGTGCTAAGTAAGCCACCTTATCCCCTTTTACTTCTTGCGCTGTCTTTTTCGTGATCATTGACATCCCTAGGTTCGTATTGGCATCTTTTGACAGTACAATATAGTCTGCCTCCCACTTATCGACAGCCGTTCGGTTATCTTGTGCCAGTCCATACGCTAAACCGGTTAAAAAAAAGACCAAATATGCAATTAAAAACATCACCCCAGCAACCAACGCATAGCGTAATTTTGAATGTATGATTTCATTTAATGCTAAAAACATCTAACTCCTCCTTTAAAAGTTTATCAAACAATAATACAAGTTTATCACTTGATAAATTTTTAGAGGAATAATCTGCTCACAAAAAAACGGTAAGGCTAAATAAGTTTGCCTTACCGTTTGATTATCGCTATAAAACTGGTTAATATCTTGTTGAAATATTCTTTCCTAAAATAAGCACGATCATTCAAAAATGCTATCCAAAGTCACTATCTGTTCAAGCTATTTTGCTACTTAATCCCTATTGATAAACCGATTTTTTGTCTTAACACATGAAACGATTTTCTCTCAATTTTGCGTTTTTGATGTCTTCAACAGTTTGAGTTCCAGCTAATTGCATGACCATTTCAAGTTCTGTTTTGAAAAAATCAAATACTTGTTTGATTCCTGTACTTCCACCTAAAGAAAGTCCATAAATGGCTGGTCTACCAATGGCAACTAAATCAGCTCCTGAAGCAATCGCTTTAAAGACATGTTGCCCTCGTCTAACACCGCTATCAAATACGATCGGTACACGTTTATCCACAGCTTCAGCTACATAGCGTAATGAATCAAAAGAAGCTGGACCACCATCTAACTGTCTACCACCATGATTGGAGACCCAAATCCCTTGTGCACCAGCATCAAGAGAACGATACACATCATCTTCTGATTGTACCCCTTTGACATAAACTGGCAACTCTGAATGGGTCGTAATAAATTCGATATCTTTTGGACTTAATTTTTGTTTAGACGATTTATAGACTGCATCCATCGTTTGACCGACTCCCGATTGGTAAGCTTGAACGATTGGCATAGGCAACGGAAAAGTAAAACCATTTCGCCGATCTGTTTCACGATTTCCGCCAACTGTTGCATCAGCTGTTAAAACAACCGCCTTTGCTCTGTTTCTTTTTGCCATTTCCAAGATATCCAAGTTGATCCCATCGTCCTTACTCATATAAAACTGAAACCATTGAGGAGCTTCAGGACCACCAGCTGCTCTAATTTCTTCCAAGGTACAAGAAGCGTAAGAACTAGCTGTATAGATCGTTCCAAATTCTGATACTCCTTTAGCCGAAGCTTTTTCAGCTTGTTCATGGGCTAATCCATGCGCTGCTACTGGTGCCATAATGATTGGTGCGGCTAATGTTTCATCAGAAAAATAGGTCGTTGTATCAGGTAATTCCACATCTTTCAAAACATGAGGGATAACCAGTTGATGATTAAAGGCCTTTTGATTTTCTCGATAAGTAAACAAATCCCCTGCACCACTACTGATATAGCCATATCCACCACTAGGGATTACTTGAGTAGCTGCTAATTCCAGATCTTCCATATTGATGAAATCAATCATCCCTTCATGTGTACCAGCTTGATAAACTTTTTCCATAATAAAGCCTTCTTTCTCTCGAATTAAGAACCATGAATTTTATGATAGCGTTTGCATTATTATCGTACCTCTCAAAAATGATACAGGCAAATAATCTGTTTGAACTCTAGCAGTAAAGTAGTAGTAAAATAATAGAGAGAGTTTCTAGGAAAGCTTCAATATTATGGTTGAAAAGAAGAGACTAAGCCAAAACCTGCCTCAGCCTCTTCTAGTATCTCTAAAAACAGGCTTACTTCTATCCTCTGGAAAACGCCCTGGAAGAAAAAGGTGTAGATTGTCAGAGGGAACTCCTGCTTCATTTGCGATGCTTATTTTTCTGGAATATAAGCTTCTCCTTGAGCGAATAGCACTGCTTCTCCACCAATCATGATCCGCTCCCCTCGTAACTCACAATCAAGGTATCCACCTCTTGGTGAAAGCTGATGGGCAATCATTTTTTTCTTACTTAATTTATTTGCCCAATAAGGAATAAGATTGGCATGAGCAGAACCGCAAACGGGATCTTCATTGATCGTTAATTTCGGGAAAAATGTACGAGAAACAAAATCTTCCTTCTGACCACGTGCGGTCACGATCACGCCAACGCCCAAATCAAAATTTTTAATAGCTGAAAAGTTTGGTTGCAACTGTTTTACGGTTTCTTCATCTGTCAGTTCAAAAAATAAATCTCGCGCTAAATAAGCAGCTTTGATTTTTGCACCGATCGCTTTTTCGTATTCAGGTAAAATTGCTACTTTTTTAGGCATGATACTTGGAAAATCCATATAGTAAGTTTCTTGTTGTTTTGTCACAAGAAGTTCGCCACTTTGACTAGTAAATTTGATTATTTCTTCCTCTACCCCATAATAATTGAACAAAACAAACGCTGTTGCTAAAGTAGCATGTCCACATAAGTCGATTTCACGATCCGGAGTAAACCAACGTAACTCATAGTGTTCCTCCTTTTTGACAGTAAATGCTGTTTCAGATAAGTTATTCTCTATAGCAATTTTTTGCATCACCGTTTCTGGTAACCACTTCTCTAAAACGTAGACTGCTGCTGGATTTCCTTTAAACACTTCTTGTGTGAATGCATCAACAACATAATAACTTAACTTCATTTTATTCAGACTCCTTAACTTTTTGATAAATATATTCTGCACAACATAGATCTTCAATCGCTAAGCCAACGGCATCAAAAATCGTGATTGTTTCTTGTTGGTCTTTTAATAATCTTTCTCCTGAAACCAATTCACTTAACGAGCCTGAGATCGCTGATTCTGATAATTCTCCTTCAGCAATCGGAATCAGTAGATCCCCACTTTCTTTCATTGCAGCTTCATAATCATCGACATAGATGGCACTGCTTTTCATCAACTCACTAGTGATTTCACGTTTATCTGGTGTAAACGTACCAATAGCATTGATATGCGTACCAGGAGTAAGCCATTCTTTTTTCAAAAACGCCTCTTTACTAGGTGTTAGCGTACAAATGATCTCAGCTTGTTCCACTGTTTCTGCGAGTGTTTCTCCACTTGAAAATTCAATTTCCGGGTATGCTGTTTGCATTTCCTCAATAAATTGTTGACTTCTTTCTTTACTCAAGTCATAGACAGATACTTTATTGATTGAACGTACAGCACAGATCGCATTCAAATGCGAGCTTGCTTGTTGTCCAGCCCCGATTAAAGCTAATGATGCCGCTTCTTTTTTCGCCAATATATCAGTGGCTAAAGCGGAAACTGCAGCGGTACGAATCCAAGTGACTGCATTCGCGTTGATTAGCGCTACAGGTACACCGTTTTTAGAATCAAATAATAGAATTTCCCCCAAATGTGAAGATAGTCCTTGTAAATGATTATCAGGAAATGCAGTAATGATTTTTGCACCAAAATAACGATCTTTACCAAGATAAGCAGGCATCATCGCAAAAACATTTTTGTTTTTACCATCTGGCAAAATCTCTACCATACGTGTATTTTGACTAATTTTTCCTTCGCCATAATCGCTAAAACACTGACGCATTACTTCAATTGCCTCTTGAAAATCTAATCGTGATACTGCTTCTTCAAAATCGATTTTTCTCATAAAAATCTCCCCCTCACGTCCATATATTATCATTGAATTATATACATTCAATAGTATAATTGTATGGAATACAATTTTAGAGGTGAATAAAATGCCCATAAATTCTTATGAAGATTATCCGATCACTTGGCGACCTGATAAAACAAAATTAACACGCCCCATCTATAAATCTCTGATCCAACAGCTAGAAGAAGATATTCTTACAAGTAAGTTACAAAAAAATACCCAACTTCCTTCTCAGAGAGAATTAGCCGACTATTTAGATATCAATTTTACAACTGTCGGTCAGGCCTATAAATATGGTATTGAGAAAGGTCTCTTGTACACCAATATTGGAAGTGGTACGTTCGTTTCCCCTAATGCTTTTACTTCAATCACGATTTCAACTAATCAAGTAGCTGAGCATGTGATTGATTTTGGATTAGTTAGTTCTTTTGAAGACTGCAACCATCTTGTCCTGCCTTTTATCCATTCAGTCAGTCTCAACCCCAATATCGTGGGTTTATTGAATTATCGTGACCCTATGGGAACCAATTTTCAATTAAAGACGGCAGTCGAGTGGTTACAGACTCAAGGGGTTCAAACAACGATTCATCATACCGCAATCGTTTCTGGTGTTCAAAATGGGCTTGCTGTGACACTTGCCGCCTTTTTTTCTCCTGGAGATCGAATCGCTATTGATCGATATACCTATTCCAATTTTATTGAGTTAGCGCATTTGTATCACTTAGAAGTAGTTCCGATCGATTTCGACCAAGAAGGAATGAAACCTGAATTATTGCTACAAGAGTGTCATAAAAAGAAAATAAAAGGGATTTATCTGATGCCTTCTTGTAATAACCCCATCGGTTTTCAACTGTCTCTCCAACGGCGTAATGAATTGAAAGCTATTATTTCCAAAGAAAAGTTATTAGTTATTGAAGACGATATTCATTCTTTTTTAACGACCCATTTTCAACAACAAGTTTTGCCACCGTTTCAACAGCTGCTACCTGACCAAACCATTTACTTGTCAGGAATGACCAAATTTATCTGTTCAGGTCTTCGTGTAGCCTATCTTGTATTCCCAGAACGTTTAAGAGAACGAATTGAACGAGCAATCTTTAATATAAACGTCAAAACATCTGGTCTAGATGCAGAAATCATCACTCAAATCTTGCGCTCACCAGAAACAATCCAGAAAATCTTAACAACAAAATTAAAACGAACAGCCGAAGCAAATGACTGCTTTGATGCGTATTTTGATTTACCTCGTCCTTCGAATCCTTATCCTTATTATCGAAATATTCCGATCCGAGCCGATATTTCTCCCTTAGATGTAGAACAACATTTTTTGAACAAAGGGATAAGAATTTATCACTCGAATCGCTTCACTAGTCAACAACAAGCTGATCCTTTTATCCGAATCGCCTTATCATCCAATCATTTGGAGATTTTAAAGAAAGGATTACGAATCATTAAAGAAGAAATCGATGCTTATTTATGATTTTTTAGTTTCTATTTTTAGGTATACTCAAAAAATCATTCAATCACTGCAAAAGAGAAGATCCATCACTCCTTTGATTTAGAACGTCTTCTCTTGTTATTGCGGTTCATCATTGAATCGATCATTTACTCGTAGTAAAAAAGTTTAGCACAACTTCATGCTCAACTTTTTTACTTCCTTAAGTAAGCCATTCGAATTGATTCGCCGTTCTTTCGATCACTTGGATAGCTGTCTTGACCCATGTTCCTTTAGAAACGTGACTTAAATGACTTGCATAACTTGTAGTCAGCTGTTTCAACGTTTGTTTCTTCTGTTGAAGTGTTTGTTTGGTCAAGTTTTTTCTATTTTGCGATGTGGCATGACTTGGTGTTGCAACAATAAGCCGAATGAGTTGTTTTTCCAATGTTTTTTGTAATTCTTCAAACATGTTTTTCTCCCGTTTCGTTTTTATTAGTTGTTAGATTCTTTCTCTAATGCAGAGTACTTATCTATTAAGGGATATTCGATGCGACATTCGATCAGTCTTTTCTCTCTGCGAAAAATCCCTTCCGCCTCTTCTTTGCTATCATTTAACAAACGATAGAACTGTTTTCTGTGAGGGGAAACATCAAAAAATGAAAAATCATAGAACTGGTTTGCTAAGTGATTTAAGTAATGATCAAATTTACTTTTCTCGTTCTTTAGTTGGTCGAGTTGATTTTCTAATTGTTTTTTTTCTGAATATAACTGTTTTTCCATAGGTTGAGACTGTCCTTCACCTTTTTTCATCCATAACCCCTCCATTTTATGAAAGATATTGGGACAATGTTTTATCTGTCCTCACCTGTTCTTCAATGGTGGTAACTATCTGTTTCAGCAGCGTATCTAATTCATATTGGACCTTTTGCAATAGGGTTAGTTGTTGTTCATAGGTAGCCACTGGCTGACGGACTAGTGTGTACTCTGTCACCTGATTTTCTGCCAGAATAGCCATTTTTTCGGTATCATTCAAATGTTCACCCCAGCGGTTCGTATCCCGTTTCGTTTGGCTCCAAAGAAGATTAGCCTGTTCAATCTCCTTTTTTAGCCACTTGACCACTGTGTCTATCTCAGATTGAATCGCTTGTTTGTATCCCAAGGTAATCGTTTTCGCTTGCATCGCATCTAAAAAAATCTCTTGTGAAGAAGAAATTCCTTTACCGCTGTGACTAAATTGATGATGAATCTCAGCGAGCCGATCCAACTCTTTGCTTGTCTGATGTTTTGCTAATTGGATAATCCCTTTAGACTGTGTCACTAGATTCCCATCTTGATCAAATAAATAACCGCCCAACATATGCTGTTTGCCCAACTTCACTTTTTTAGATGTTACTTCAATTACTGTGCCCACTTGTTTTTTTGTCAGTGAATACCCGATCGGTACTAAATCTCTTGTGTCAATAAAATTGAAAATCTTTCCTTCATTCGTTAATTTATCTGCTGTTGCTTGTTGTCTGGGATTTAAAATACTGTAAATGTTGGGGCCTTGGTAGAGATATACCTCCTCTAGCCGATCATGAAAAGCAGTCGGCAAATCTGAAATAGCATATTGTCCATTCATTGAACCTAAAGAATGGCCATATACTGAAACTTTGGCATTGGGATACATTTGCATGGTTTCTTGTAATGTATGGGCAGCAGACTTTAATTGCGGCATCGCAGTTGCTCCTCCTGCATTGATCACTTGGACAGCCGTAGGAAGATTGTTTACTCCCCAATCTCGCCATACATCTCCAGGATTTACCAGTATTTTATTGATCCCTATCGAGCCTTGATAAAGGATAGTTATCTGTTTCACTTCTTTTGGCTTTTGCACTTTTGGATTTCCGTCGGTAATGATAAAACTTTTTTCTCCACTTTTTTTGTTATCTATTATCTTTGATACATAACCATATGTTTGACGATTCACTGAAATTTTTTTGTTCACTTCGAGATTCATATAGCTTTGGCTTATCATTTTTATTCTCTCTTCATCAGTCATCCTCATGACTGATCCGCTCTCTCAATCAGCCTATCTAGTTTTTCTGAGAGAACTAATCCATCATTCACTAATTGGTTCCTGCGCTCATTGACTACCAATCCTAATGTTAACTCTTTATCTTGATTAATGATCAATTCAACGTTGATTCCTCCTAAACGATTAGGTTCAATACTTTCGTAATCAATTTCATACGAATGGACGATTCCTTCAGCTGCTAATGCTTTGGGATCTAACCGTTTTAACTCAGATTCGATCAGTTGCGCTACTCGGTCACTCTTAATCATATTGACCATTTCTTCATTAAGCTGCTTTTGTTTCATGTACACAATCCCTCCGATTATGATTACTGCTATCCCTAAAATTTTCATTAAACGATACAACATTTTTTGTTTTTTCATAAATCCTCTTCCTGTTTTCTATCTATTTGACCAACACGTTCATCATTCTCTTTTCATAATAGAGATACGCAAGTACTTGAAGATTTTTGTCAGATAAACCCAATTTTTTTGTTGATCTGGTTTCTTTTACGATTCATGCTTTTGGTTTGATGAATTAGCCGAGTACACTCGTGACTTTCATCATGGGTAGTTCCTGCTCAATTAGAAGAATGTAAACAAAAAAACATAGATCTGGAACAAACGTTGTTCCAGATCTATGTTTTTCTTATCGATTAAAGTAAGGAAAAAATTATTGTCTTCGTTCCTTAAGAAAATAGTTGCATCAAAAATCCTGAAATGATCAAGACGATTGCACCGCCTAAACGATTTCCCATTTGCGCAAAAGCAATTAGTTCCATTCGATTAGCCGCAGATAATACTGCTACGTTCCCTGTACCACCCATTGAGTTGTTACACAATCCAGCTGTAATGGTTGATTCAACTGGGTACAAACCGAACAAACGTCCCACGAATCCTGAAGTGAGCGAGATTGCTACAACACTTGTCAAACATAAAACAACGAATTGCCAAGTTAACGCTGAAGCTAAGACATTTAGATTCAATAGCGCAATCCCTATTCCTGCAAGGACAGCTGCTGTTAAATTCTTAACGATCAGATTATTGAACATAATTGCTGCATCCTCATAATAATCAGGTAAGAGATTTGTAATTTTACAAATCACGACAATGATAATCATGAACGCATACGCATGGATTTTTGGCACAAAGTAGTTGCCGATTTGTCCTAAAATAAAGAATGTTAATGACACCATTAGACCTACACCTAATTGGGGGATCGATGGTTTCACATTCCGTGGTTTACCGTCACCAAGATCGCCTTTTGCCATAAGTTTGCCTTCACCATTCAATTTAGGCATTGATTTTCCTGCACGAGCAACCAAAGCTGCTCCAATGATGGCTAAGACATTAGTCATTGCTGTAGCTGGGAGTAATTGAGAAATAATAGAGGAAGCATTCGTTCCTAAGACGTTCGCATAAATCGTAGATAATGGAACTGCGCCAGCTCCAACTCCTCCAGCCATTGCTGGTAAAGAGATATACAGTACGGAACGTCCAAACCCATTACCAATTAACATTCCAACTAGACCAACAGCAAAAAACGAGACAATCATTGAAATAAGTGCTACTGGAATGAAACGTACCGATGCTTTCATTAGTAAATTACGATTCATCCCTAAAATACTCCCAGTGATTAAAGCTGCGATATAAAAATCTAAGAAACCCATGTTACTTACAAAATTTTCAGTAGCTTTCACCACGTATTCTGGTAATATACCAAAAGTCGCAATTGCAGCTGAGGCAAAGATCGCAAATACGGAACCTCCACCTAGATAACTTCTAACGATTGGGATTTTTGTACCAATAAAATGAAATAAATTCCCGAATATCACTAGAACAGCGATCGGACCAATCATATTCGTTGGTAATTTTCCAAGTGCCATTGCAACGATCAGGACTAATACCATAACAAAATAGATAGGAAGACTTACTCCAGTAATCTTAGTTGTCCAAAATCCTTCTTTTGTTTTTTCTTCAACTTTTGTAGTTGATTCTTCTCTTTGTGTCATTCATACAGATCCTTTCTGAATAAAAAAGCACGGTGAAAGGCTGAGGTACGTTGAAAAATAGTTCAATATCTGATTTTTATAGCTTCTCCATCAGGTGATTCCCATTTTTCACCTCGTTGCATCTAATCAGCTGCTTTCCTTTCACCGATTAACGTACTCTGTGTATGATTGTGCTCAACTAATCCTTCATTCACTTTGTTTTAGAAATTTGGTCAAGCTTATTTGTCTAACTCTTGGTATTCTGGTACCCATTTAGCAGATTCCACTGCTGCTTTGATATCAGTGATTTCTTCACGATTCAATTTTTGAGAAACAACAGATTTCGCTACTGTTTCTGCAATTGTTTGAGAAAATTCAGTGATCTTCGCAACTGGAGGTAAAATTGCTGCGCCTGGTTGTGTAACATCAACGATTCCACCTAATGCACGACTTGCTTGAGAAATGATCTCAGCATTCACACGTGTAGCCGTTGAAGCAATCAAACCAAGTCCTAACCCTGGATACATCAACGCATTGTTTGCTTGTCCGATTTGATAAGTTACTCCTTGATATTCCACGTCTGCTGCCGGAATCCCAGTTCCTACTAATGCTTTCCCATCAGTCCATTCAATTAAATCTTTGGCTTTCGCTTCCGCTAATTTCGTTGGATTAGACAATGGCATGATGATTGGACGTGGTGTATGGCTTGCCATTTCCTTAACGATTTCTTCCGTAAACGCACCTGGTTGAGTCGATGTCCCAATCATGATTGTTGGATGAATTTCTTTTACGACCGCTTCTAAAGTTGTTAATTCAGCAGAATTAGTAAATTCAGATCGTTTTCGAGCAAAAGGAATTTGTCCTGGAGTCAAACCTTCTGTATCTTCAAATAATAACCCTTGTTTGTCTACTTGATAAAAGTGTTTTCGAGCTTCTTCTTCTGATACACCTTGACGAATCATTTCGTCTAATAGAATATTGGCAATACCTACGCCCGCAGTACCGGCTCCAAAAGTCAAAATAATTTGGTCTTTCAATGATTCTCCAGAAATATTCAGTCCACCTAGTACACCAGCAAGAACAACAATCCCTGTTCCTTGGATATCATCATTGAAAGTAGTGATTTTATCTTCATATTTTTCTAAGATCGTTGCAGCATTTCCTCGTCCAAAATCTTCCCAATGTAGTAATAGTTCTGGGAAAAGATCCGTTGCTGCATCAACGAATTGATCGATAAATTCATAATATTTTTGTCCTGTCACACGACGATGGCGATTTCCTAAATACAATGGATTATTTAGTAATTCTTCATTATTTGTTCCTGCATCAATCGATACAGGTAATACTTGGGCAGGGTTGATTCCAGCAGCTGCTGTATAAACCATCAATTTACCGATCGCAATATCTACACCGTTGACTCCCCAGTCACCCATACCTAAGATTCCTTCTGCATCAGTCACCACGATCAAGCGAATGTCTCGACCGTCCGCAGCATTTTGTAAACTTGCTTTGATATTTTCTGGTTCATCAATTGAAAGAAACGCAGCATCTTGCGGTTTTAAGAAAATTTCATTGTATTGTTCGATTGAATCCGCAACGACTGGATCATAAACAACTGGCATAAACTCAACTAAATGTTGTCCCATTAATTTATAGAAAAGTGTCCGGTTTGTATTGAATAAATTCATTAAGAAGATTCGTTTTTCAAGATCACTTTGTTTACTCAAATATTGTCCGTATGCTTGAATCGATTGTTCCTCTAACGTTTGGACTGTGCTTGGCAACATACCTGTAATCCCATATTTCGCACGTTCTTCTTTCGTAAAAGCTGTTCCTTTATTTAAAAATGGATTATTTAATAAGTTTAATCCTGTCAACATAGCTAATTCCTCCTAGGTTTTAGTAACAAGGGAAGTATAGGCGTGAGAAAAGAATATAGTCAAAACTAATACCTACCATAAATTTTATTTATATGTCACTTTTCCTTATAAACTATATTTTTATGAGCATTGCATTTGTATGACACTCTCGTTGAATGGCAATGACTCGCTTTCTGGCTTCATGACCAAATGAAGGAACGACCAACTACCGCGATTCACTTTCTTATTGTGTTGGTTAAAAAAATAAGATAAGATGAGAAAAATCTTTTGATTGGGGAAAACAAATGAAAGTATTTATCACAAGACAGCTACAACCTGATACCAAGCAAACGATCCGTGAATTGAAAGAACAGATCGAACAGCAGCGTCACTGCCAGTTTAAACTAGCTCCTGATTTTGCTGAACAAACGAACGACCAGATCCGCCATGTCCTTTGTTTTAAAGAAGAGACACTTATTGCCTATGCTTTTTTAAGTTTTTATGATGAGAGCGAACTAGAAGTAACAATGATCGTGCATGAAAATTTGGCTTGTTTACAACAACTACTTGATGAAATAATGCGATTTGCTCAAACCATCGGTCGAACAACGATTCTTTACATCACTGATCCACGTGACCTTTTTTTGAAACATTACTTTGAGTCGAAAAAAGAATTGAACAAACAGTTTACTGAGTATCGGTTGATTCTTCAGCCAAACAAATTTAAACAGCTAGATTCTCCTTATCGACCACAAAAAGCTACTCTAAAGGAATCTTCCCTAATTGCCCAACTCCAATTAGGAGAAATTGGGGCAACGGTTCCTCCATTGTCATCTGAAGATTTAGAGAAAACAGTTGTTTTTCATAAAGAAAATCAACTGATTGCTTGTGCCCGAATCGAAGAGGATCTATCTTCCTATGGTATCTACGGATTAGTCGTAGCACCGGCTTTTCGTGGTCAAGGGTTAGGTAAACTTTGCTTGAATCGTTTGATCCAAGAATTATTAATCAAAGAAGAAAAAGAAATTTATTTAGAAGTCGACGCAACCAATCAAATTGCATATGATTTATATGTAAACATGGGCTTTGAAAAGAAAAGTACATTTGATTACTATGTTTGCCAACTGACTAAATATTGAAAGCTGTCACTCTGAAAGAATCGCTAGAAATAAAACAGTTTTTCAGTTAAGAAATGCTCTATATAGAATGGCTTTATACGTTTTGATGTTGGTGAAGTTCACCAACATCTTTTCATTTTTCCCCCTTCATTTCCCTCATTTGATCCCTCCAGTAAAGAAAAACAATCAAATGTGTCCTCAATAAATATCCTATTCCATTCCTCACATCTAGTAAGTCCTAATTCAGTCGTTTTAAGAAATTGTTTTAGCATTCAAATTTCCCCTACTAGAAATGTGTCCTCCATTCTTATGAATCCAGTCGTTATACTAGTCACTTCTTATTTTTTTCGACCAACTATTATTCTCTAATAATAAAAACAAAGAACCCTATCAAAAAACTAAATCCCATCATTGACATTAGTACGAATTCGTATTATTATCATAAGTACGAATTAGGATTATAAAGGAGAGGTTCATAAATGGCTGAAAAACACACGAATCAACGAATTGGAAAAATAACTTCTACACTTGATGGTGTTTATTGGAAAATTTCAAAATTATCTGGTGTCAAAGAAAATTTATTTTGGCTCTTATATGTTTTAGACGATGGAGAATTCCATTCACAGAAACAAATCTGCGAGGATTGGTCATTTCCCAAAACAACAATCAATACGCTGATCAAAGAATGTGAATCAGATGGATACATTACTCTTAAAAATATTCCTGGGAAAAAACGTGAATTACAAATCTGTTTAACTGAAAAAGGTCTCCTCTATGCCCAAGAAGTATTAAAACCGGTATATGAGATTGAAAATAAAGCCCTTCAAGAAACTATGAAAATTGCACCAACTTTTATTGATGATTTTGAGAGATTTTCCAATGAACTCTTTTTCTCTTTAGAAGATTACTTAAAAAGGAGAAATGAATCATGAAAAAATTATTTTCCTTCTTAAAGTCATATTATAAAGAAACTATAGTAATGATCTTATGTGTTTTCATACAAGGATTTGGAACATTATATATCCCTACCCTCACTGCAGATATTGTGGATAATGGTATTCTTCAAGGGGATTTAGATTATATCTGGAAAATTGGTACGCTGATGATTTTGGTAGCACTTACTATCATGAGTTTTTCCATCTTTGGTACTTATCTTTCTTCAAAAATTTCTGCCTATCTAGGCCGTGACCTTCGAAATGCGTTATTTCAAAAAGCACAAAATCTATCAATAGATAAATTCAATGATTTCGGGCCAGCTTCAATGATCAGTAGAAATACCAGCGATGTAACAAAAATCCAAGAAGCTTTTTCTTCATCAGTTGAAATGCTCTTACCCGCTCCTTTCATGGCAATTGCTGGATTAGTTCTCACTTTTTCAAAAGATACTGGTTTAGCAATCAGCATCATGGGAATCATGGTGGTCATTCTTTTCTTAGCTTTTTTAATTAGCAAAAAAGCGATTCCTCTTCTAGCAAAACAGCAAACGCTTTTTGACAAGATGAATAAGAATATTAGGGAAAAAATTACTGGTGTCAGAGTCATTCGTGCCTTTAATCGTATGGATTATGAAAAGAGCCGTATGGATAAATCCTTTTTTGACTACAATAAAACAGCAGTTAGTATAAATAAACTATTTGCCATCCTCATGCCGATCATTACGCTTATCATGAATTTTTCTACATTGTTGATTGTCTATCTAGGAAATATCAGAGTAACCAATGGATCAATGCAATTAGGAGATATCATTGCCGTCATCGGATACTCTTCTATCATTCTTATGTCATTGATCATGGGACTTGCAGGAATCACTAGCCTTCCGAAAGCAAAAATAAGTGCAGATAGGATACTAGCTGTTTTAAATGTTGAGGAAGATGATTCCTCAGAGACTTCTATCAATGAAACTGCTGAAGTAACGGAAGTAATCAAATTTGATAAAGTGTCTTTCGGTTATGCAAATGCTGAAGAACCAGTGTTGGAAGACATTAGTTTTAGTGTAAAGAAAGGTCAAACTACAGCTATCGTTGGAAGTACAGGTTCTGGAAAATCAACAATCGCAAGTTTACTTATGGGGTTTTATCACTCTTATACAGGAACTATTTCCTATAAAGGGAAAAATATCAAAAATTTATCTAGTGCAGCCCTCCGAGAGGAAATTGGCTATGTGCCTCAAAAAGCTTTTTTATTCAGTGGCACGATTTTAGATAATCTTAAACATGGTAAGAAAGATGCAACAGATGAGGAAATCACTCATGCTTGTAAAATTGCTCAGGTCAATGATTACATTAACAGCTTAAATGATAGATTTGAAACATCAGTAGCACAAGGAGGAAATAATTTTTCTGGTGGACAAAAACAAAGACTAGCCATTGCACGTGCATTAATTAAAAAGCCTGAGTTATATGTATTTGATGATAGCTTTTCAGCCCTAGATTATAAGACGGATGCGAAACTTCGATCACTCTTGAAAAAGGAAACAAGAGAAGCCGCTATGATCATTGTAGCTCAGAGAATCAATACAATTATCGATGCCGACCAAATCATTGTTTTGGACGAAGGTAAAGTAGCAGGTATTGGCACCCATCAGACTTTATTAGAGACTTGCTTACCTTATAAACAAATCGTTGATTCTCAGTTTAGCAAGGAGGATATCGCATGAGTAACACGACCGTAAATGGAAATCCATCAAAAATAAAGAGTGTGAAAAAAACAACTTCTCGTCTGTACACTGATCTCATGGGACAAAAATGGAAACTACTATTAACTCTTATAGGTGTAGGGATTAGTTCGTTACTGAGTATAATTTATCCTTTGTTATTAGCTCAGGCTATCAATCTTATTGCCCAAGAAGTTCAATTACCTGTACAAACAAGTAACGCATTTACAATAGGCATACACTCAATGAATACGTTGCTGCTATTGCTAGTTGGTATTTTTTCCGCCAGAGCTTTGTTTAGTTATCTGCAACAATATGTCTTGGCAAGTGTTGCAGAAAATGTCACGCTTTCAATGAGAAAACGAATTAGTGAAAAACTGAATAGAGTGCCACTTCGATTTTATGATACACATAAAAAAGGAGATATATCCAGTCGTATCACTAGCGACCTTGAAAAAGTTTCGACAACCTTACAAGATGGAATTTCTCAACTGCTTTCTTCATTTGTAGCAATGATTGGTGCCTTGTTCATCATGTTTATGATTAGTCCTTTGCTGTCTTTGATTGTACTAGGCACTGTGTTCTTGAGTCTGGTAATTGCTTCAATGTTCACGAAAAAAACACAGGTTGCTCATGCTGAGAACCAGAAAGCTTTGGGAAACATGAATGCTCAGATCGAAGAAGCATTCACAGGAAATATAATTATTAAGGCGTTTAATATCCAAGATGAAATGATTCAGAATACTGCGTCTTTAAATGAAGATCTGTGTCAGAAAGAAAAAAAAGCAAAGTTCATTACTTACGTCATCAATCCAATCATCCAATTTATGAACCATTTAGGCTATGTTGTAATCGCAATTGGCGGGGCAATTCTTGTTTTAAATGGAAGTATTTCAATTGGGTATATTCAAGCGTTTTTACAATATATTGAAAAAGTATCTGAATCAGTGTCTACATTTGCCTATATCTCTAATTCACTTCAAGGAGCTATTGCCGCTGCTGAGCGGATCTATCAAATAGAAGATGAAATAGAAGAAATTCCTGAAACGAACAAACGCATTAGCTTACCTAAAGTCAAAGGACAAATGCGTTTTGAAAATGTTCGTTTCGGCTACAAAGAAGACATGATGTTGATGGATAACATCAATATTGATGTTAAAGCGGGAAGTAAAGTGGCCATCGTTGGTCCTACAGGTGCTGGCAAAACAACATTAGTTAACTTAATCATGAGGTTTTATGAATTAAATGGAGGTAAGATTTCTATCGATAATGTCAATATAACGGAAATGACTCGTCAAGAATTGCGTTCGATCATTGGGATGGTTCTCCAAGATACTTGGCTATCCTCGGGTACTATTGCTGAAAATATTGCTTATGGAAAAAGAGATGCTCCAGAAACTGAGATTATCAAAGCCGCTAAAGCTGCACGAATCGATCATTTTATACGTACCCTTCCTGATGGTTATCAAACTATTTTGGATGATGAAACATCAAATATTTCTGTTGGACAAAAGCAATTACTAACTATAGCTAGAGCTATTCTTGCAGATCCAGCAATTCTAATTTTAGATGAAGCAACTTCTAGCGTAGATACACGTACGGAAGCTGAAATTCAAAAAGCAATGGATGCCCTGATGAAAAACCGTACAAGTTTTATCATCGCACATCGTCTTTCAACAATTCAAGATGCTGATCATATTCTGGTCATGGACAAAGGAACGATTATTGAACAAGGAAATCACGAAGAATTGATTCATCAAAATGGGTTCTATGCTGATTTATATAATAGCCAATTTGCAGCCTAATCTAAGTGCTTGGTATCAATGCTCTTTCGACGAATGAAGAAACTAAATTATTGCAAGTAACGTATGGAGGAAGGTATGAAGATTTCAACAAAAAATGCGCTAACAAATGAACAAATCAAAACAGTTATATACAAACAATTTAAACATTCTGAAGTTACGAGTATCAAGCAATTTAAGGAAGGAACGCTGAATACAGTCTACCTAATAAAAGGCACCCAAGAATTACGCAACGGAGTAGTATTAAAGACTGCACCTGACGAAAGTGCTGGTTTACCTTTGTTAGAAAAAGGCGGACTTTACACAGAAGTTTATGTTTATCAGTTGCTCCAAGATCATCATGTCCCTGTACCCAAAATGTATGCATATGATTTTTCAAGAAAGGTGATTCCTTATAATTACATTCTATTAGAGTGTGTTAAAGGAAAAACTTGGTCCAACTATTTTTCTAATTACTTGCTTTTAAATAAATCAAGACCTGAGTTGATGAAAAAACTCGGGAAAATCAATGCTAAATTACATGGGATTGAAGGCAAATGGTTTGGCTATATCAAAGAAGAACGTCATTATCGTTACACATCTTGGAGTGAAGCATTTACAGCTATGGTTAGCGATTTGTTAGAGGATGCGCGAAAGCACGGGTACAAAATTCCGTATACTGAAATCTTATCTGCTATAGAACAAAGAAAAGAACTGCTGGATGAAATTCAAACACCTAAGCTTGTTAATTATGATATGTGGACTGGAAACATATATTTGGCACCCAAAAAAGAAAAGTTGACTATCTCTGGTATTATTGATTTTGAACGATTCTTTTTCGGAGATCCATTAGCCACATTCCCTTCATTCATGTTAGATAGATTAGAAAAAGATCCAAATTTCATCTCAGGTTACAGTAAAGTGATAAATGATCATTTTACGTTTAGTCAAGAAGATAAGATTAGGCTTGTACTCTATGACATCTATACTCATTTGGTAGAAATAGCATGCACCTATCGCTATCCGAAAATTGTAGCGGAAATATACAGATACTATCTAAATTCAAAAATTAAAACCTTTTTAAAAAAATTGAGCAAAAATGAATATGTTATCAAATAAAGAGAATTCCAACTAACAAAAAGAATTAAAATAACTTAAAAAGATAAGTCTAGCCAATCTATCTTAATGAAATATTTCTTGAAACCAAAAAATTAGGATGAATATAAAGGGTGAGGAAGCTTATGAATAAAAAAATAAAATTTCGTTTTGAAAACAATCAGTCTAATGATAGTTCATATGAAAATAAACAAATAAAATGGAGTTCATTAAATAAGACCGCAAAAACTAACGGACAACTATTTTTCATAAGTGATATTGATAAGTTAGAAATGGACATACAAAAATTTGCCTATGTGATTGATAAAAAAATTGTTGAATCTGAAGAAAATGCTTTGACTTTTCTGAGCAACAATCCTGAACGAATCCCTTGGTATATCAAGAAGTTGAAAGAACAATACGAGAATTGGAAAAGTTCATCGAAATAAGGGCTTGCGAATACTCTAAGCAATTGAGAATTTCTCTTTTGCTTGGAGTATTTTATTTTTCAGAAGAAACACGATATCTAATTACCTGTTATACCTCAATTCTTCTATTGTATTAGATAACATAGGTTCATCAGTTGGCTGTTAACAAGAAAATAGACACCGATGGTTAACCTTAGCCAAGCGACTAAAAATAAAGCAATTAAAAAACTTGCAGCACATCTAAACATTTAATGAACTTTGTTTGAGTGTTTATAGACACAAAAAGAATAGGATACACTTCATATTCGATTACAACAAAAGTGTCCAGAAATCCGTTGTCTTCTGAACACCCTCTGTTTACCTTTATAAAATAAAACGAACTAAATCAATTTCCTTGTTTAGGATAGCTTACTATTTTTCTGGTTCAATGTATGGAACAATCGGTACTGTTACACCAACAGAACTGCCTCTAACAAAGGGTTTGTCTTTTAGTTCTGCTAAATTCTTTGCTTGTCCTGTAATCATTACTCCTAAGACTTCTAGGTCATCTACTTTCTTATTTTCGTTTTCCTTTAGAAAATTTACCATTGCTTTATTATTCACAGAAGAAACGTGTGATTCAAATGAGCTGAAAAAATAATCTTTATCTGCTTCTGCATCAATCAGCTGATTCTTTTCATCAAAACTTAACTGAAAACCATACGTTGGCATACCGGAACGTCCTTTGCTTTCGTCTCTCTCTTCAGAAAACAAATACAACCAGACAACATTGACATTTTCCGGAAACATTTTTTTCACTTCACTATAGCGATAGGGCCGATCAAAGGAAATCGCTACTTCTGCAAGTAAATCATCCGTGCTTTTTAAATCCGCTAATTCATTTTTCACCCCACCATAATAGTTTTCAATCGTCGGATTGTAGAATGTGGCGACTTTTTGTTTGGTTTGACGATTATATTCATATGAATTTTTAAGGGAATGATACCAAGATGTCATCCGTTCATTATTGTCCACTTCGTTGCCAAAAACATTGTACTTACTATGTAAACTACTCCAGGGTACAATGTAGCCATCAATGTTTTTCGATTGGTTAGTTACGACCTCCCCGCCCAAAATTGAGCTGTTAGCAATCACTTGTGAGTCAATTTGTGTATTTGGTGACGCAATTGTTTGGTAAGCAAATAACGACTGATCTAGCTCATGATAATTTTTCGTAGCGACTTTATCTAATATAAAAACCAAGATACCCGACATCGTAAGAAAAATTATGATTGAAACACAACTGACCATTATTATCTGCTTTCTTTTGGCTTTTTTGATACTCCTATTCAAATCCATCACTCATCCTCCCAGTTTGCCTTTAATTTTTTTCGTGCTCTGTATAATTGTTTTTTCACGGTTTCTACTTTTTGATTTAACATACTCGCGATGTCCTCATACGATAGTCGATAATAATACTTAAAAATCAGTAATTCTTGTTCTTGCCTTTTTAGCGAGTCGATAATCATCCATAAATTTTCTGATTCATTAGTTCCATTCGACTGCGAGTCAACATAGCGAAAAATAAGCTCTTTTTCACGCTTCTTTTTCCTGAATAGATCAATATAGTTATTGAAAGAAACTCTAAAAAACCAAGGACGTAAATTATCCTGTGTCATATAGATAAGAGAAGAAAATATAGTATCATAGGTTTTAGAAACAGCATCTTCTGCGTCTTCCAACGTACTCCCCTTTTCTATTAGCACTCTGATTACTTCTTGCCCTAATAAAAGTAATACTTCTTCAAATGTTCCCTCCTGTTTCATTTCATTTTCTCCTTTCATCTATACAACGCTTGAACATCTGAAAAAGTGGACAAGAATATTCACTTTATCTGTCATTTCATTCTTAGAAACAATGACAAGTCACATACTTCATCACAAAGAACCTCTTATTATTATATCGTACCCTACGAAGGGTTTTATATTCCTATCTAGAAATCAGATATTTTCTGCATACTTTATTCTTGATCATTCCTTAAAACAAAATACACTTAACTATTTTGACTCTATTATTTATGTGGCTGATGAAACCGAGTTGATTGTTCAGACTCAGATTTGATTTTACTCCACTCATCAGTCCTTCTTGACAAAGAGCCGATTTTTAATAACCATGGTCAAAGCAAAACACAAAAAAGCTGAACCCTTATCCATCAAGGGTTCAGCCGTCATTTGAAGACTATTCTTCTTCTTCAGCCATGAACGTGTTGAATACTTCTTCAATCATGTCCCATTCTGCATCAGTTTCGATTTGTTCTAGTTCGCCTTCTGTGCCATCTTCATTTTCGACATAAGCATAGGCTTGCAACTCAACATCTTCATCTTCTGGTACACCAGCTGGATAAAGCAATACGTAGTTACGGCCAAATTCTTCTTGTCCATCAACTGTTAATAAAATTTCATATAACGTTTCGTTTCCTTGATCATCTACTAAGGTGATATGCTCGTGCCCTTCGTGATCGTGGTCATGTGTGTGGTTATGTTCTGTCATAAGTCTCCCTCTTTTCATTGAAATTAAAATAATTTTTTTCCTGAACCGTCTAAATAATTTTGTAAAATCATGACAGCAGCTAATTTATCAATCACTTTTTTTCTTTTAGCTCTTGATGTATTGGCTTGCTCAACTAACATTCGTTCAGCTTGAACTGTGGTTAGTCGTTCATCTTGATATTCAACTGGTAACGAGAACAATTCTTTAATTTTTTCTCCATAAGCCATTGAGCTTTCTGCTCTTGGTCCAATTGTATTATTCATATTTTTAGGTAAGCCTACGACAAATCGGTCTACTTCATATTGATCGACTAGTTCTTTCAAACGGTCAAAGCCAAACTCTTCCGCCTCTTCATCAATACGAATGATCTCTACTCCTTGAGCGGTCCAACCAAATGGATCGCTAACAGCAATACCAACTGTTTTTGAGCCCACATCTAAGCCCATTACTCTCATATACTTACCCCATGGTTTGTTAGATAATCTTTAACAATTACTTCCATGATTTCATCGCGTTCGTGACGGCGTATCAAGTTTCTTGCATCACGATAACGAGGAATGTAGGCCGGGTCTCCAGAAAGCAAGTAGCCAACAATCTGATTAATTGGATTGTAGCCTTTTTCTTCTAAAGCCCGATAAACGATCGCTAATGTCTCACTTACTTCTTTTTTACGACTATCGTCAAAACCAAAACGTACGGTTTCATCTGTAAAACCCATGATTCTACACCTCTTTCCCGCAAGGTATTCATTTACCTTCTACACTTTTATTTTACTCGAATTACCTTAAAACTACAAATAAATCTTAAAAAACTTCCGGTTAAATTAATAAACAGACTTCTCATTACTTTAACATATTTGTGATCAAATGTTCAGTTACTTGATCGTATCTTAACCAAAGTATACGCTATATTTAAATAAATATAAGCTTTTTCGATAATTCTTCAAAAAGTTCATACTTTTTTCGTATACTATCGAATGTCATTAGCTATTTTTTTCTCGCCTGTCCAGTATCATAGTTGATTTCATAACCCTCTTGAACGTTATAAATAAACACATTAAATTTTATTTTTTTATCTTCAATACTTTCTGCTTCTAATTGCACTCCTCTGGCAACTAATTCATTCCCCTTAAAATGTGGAGTGACACGATAACGAACGTGATGATTGGTTTCTTTGATATAAGCGGCAATATCATTTTCATGGACTAGCATATACGGCGCATTTAATGAACGAGTACCTGTCATCAAATTTTTGATGTTGTTGTTTTGTCCAGTCAATTGATAACCAATCAAATGGCTACGATTATAAAGCCATTGGCCATCGCTTAATTTTTTTTGTTTCCAACCAGTTGGATCAATATACAACGGCTCGCGTTTTTCTTTGGGAAAAAGGTCTTTTCCCAATAACGCATTGGCCGCACCTACACGGTTCAATCGATCAATATTTGAATAGCTTTGCCATGTTCCTTTAGCTAAGCTCAAATCTTCTTCAGTGAAATCCGGACGATTCTGATTGATCTCAATTTCTTGATGCTTCCCATCATATTCTGGTACGTCTGCTACTTTTGACGCTTGTGGGGTTGAGTCAAATAACCCAGTAATTTGTTGAACGATATCTGAATTTTTTTGTGTTGATAGTCCTAGTGCCCCTGCTAAAACAGCAACAACCACACCCAGAATGGCTTTTGTTGATTTTTTCTGCATTTCTTTACTCCTTTTCTAAACAACTATTCTAAACTTTAACATACGTTCCCCTTTTTTAAAATATTTAAACTTATTTTATTCCATTTATTTCTACCTTTAATTCTCTATACTAATTAAAAATTGATCTCTTCTTAAAAAGAATACGTCATAAAAAATCATTGATCTTAAAACAGTATGTTTTCACTTAATCAAGCAAAAAATGCCTTGTGACTCAAAAACAAAAAACAGTATTGATCAAACAACATGTGATCAATACTGTTTCTCTTCATTCTTATCGTTCGTTTAAGCGGGTGACGGGAATCGAACCCGCGACATCAGCTTGGGAAGCTGGGATTTTACCACTAAACTACACCCGCATCTTACAAAAATCAGTATACGCCTCTTTCTTTTCATACTCAAGTATTTATTTATTTCTCTTTTATTTAGTCATTTGTAGTAAAATAAAAGCAACAAATGAACTATTGGAGAAAATATTATGACAGAAAAAGAGTTGGATTTATTACTTGATACTTGTTTATTAGCTGGCAAAATCATGATGGAAAGCAATGCTGAGATGTACCGAGTAGAAGACACAATGAGCCGAATCGCTCTTGCTTCTGGCAATTATCGCCTGGTCAGCTATGTTACTCAAACGGGTTTGTTTATTGGTCTTGACCGTACGTCAACCATTAGAATGGAACAAATCACCAATCGCTCCATTAATCTGGAAAAAGTTGTCAATGTCAATAATCTTTCTAGAAAATATGTTGCTGGTGAGTTAACTTTGAATGATCTCTACATTGCCTTACAAGCCATTGAAAAAGATCGGTCATTTTTCCCAGTATGGCTTCAAATTTTAAGTGCTGCGGTGATTAGCGGAACGATCATGGTATTATTTGGTGGAGAAATGAGTGATCTACCAATCACTTTGATGATCGGCGGTATCGGCTATGCAATTTACTTATATAGTTTAAAATTTTTTCGGATCAAATTTTTGTCAGAGTTCTTATCCTCCTTGTTAATTGGTCTTACAGCTATTCTCAGCGTTCGTGTCGGATTAGGTGCCAATCAGGATTTGATCATCATCGGTTGTGTCATGCCCCTTGTTCCTGGAGTACAGATTACAAATGCTATTCGGGATTTACTAGCTGGACACTATGTTTCTGGAGTTTCTCGTGGTACAGAGGCCATGATGACTGCCACAATGATCGGATTTGCGATTGCCTTTATCTTCCAACTTTTTTATTGAGAAAGGAACATGATGATGTGGAATCTATTTATTCAATTTTCTTTTAGCTTTTTAGCCACAGCGGCTTTTGCGATCATCACCAACGTTCCTAGACGTGCCTTGATTTGTTGCGGGCTCTCTGGTGCCTTTGGCTGGATGATCTATTGGGTATGTGTGGACTTAGGTAGTACGCCGGCTTTTGGTTCGTTACTGGGTTCTTTAGGTGTTGCATTTATCAGTGATCTTTTTTCTAAACGATTAAAAATGCCTGTAACCATCTTTAATATCCCTGGCATGGTACCACTAGTTCCTGGAGGTCTGGCTTATCAAGCAGTGAGAAATCTAGTAACTGGCTCGTATCAGGCAGCTGCAAGTTATACAGTTCAAGCGATCATGATTGCTGGTGCTATTGCTTTAGGACTCGTTTTATCAGAGGTCTTCAACCACAATATCCGAAACTTCAAATTAAAACGAGAAGCCATTTTTTTGAAACGAAAAAAAAGAACAACTAAAAACATTCATAAATGAAAAAGTAACGGCGAAAATAATCGTGCCATGAATAAAAAACCAAAGTATCTACAAAATAGGCAAGCTACAAGCTATTTTCAAGCACTTTGGTTTTTTATTGTCACATCAGTTGTTTTTGTCACTAATCATTTTAGTCTTTGCTTTAAAATGACCGATACACATATTGATTTTTAGGTGCCTCGATTTTGGTTAGAGTATTGACCTCTACAACTGGAATGTCCCGTTTGAAGGGTTCATAGTAGTCAGATTGGATGGTGCCTTCTACTTTATACCACTCATCATTTTTGACATTCGTTCCTTCCGGCATATGTGTCAATAGACCGAATACACCTGAGTCAGCAACGCAATGGATGATTCCAAAACGGAATAAGAAATTATCTTCTTTCTCCCCATCTGGCGTTTTATACACAAAGCCTTCATAAGAGATTTTTTTCCCAATAAATTCACTTGGGTAATTATAAATCAATTCCATGACTTCCAAGTAATTCTCATCAGTGATCTTAATAAGCTGTTTGTCATCATATTTTTCTTTTAATTTTTTCATCTGATCCAAATAGTCAGACTTGTTAAAATAAATGCTCGTATCAGGCTTTAAATATTGTGTCTGCATTTCAGGGTCTCCAACCGACTCCTTACTTATTGGAAAATTGAATCCTTTTGCTTCCACAATCGTCGTATCTAAACTGACTGTCGGAAATAAAGTACCGACAATAACAGGTAAAGCCAACAGAACATAAGCGATCACTCGTTGTGAGGGTTTGGTTAACCCGTGATCGTGATCATGATCGTGGTGATGGTGTACTTCTTCATCTACCTGTTTTTTCCCTTTTACTGAATCACTCTTGACCCAAATATACAATTGGACCAATGCAAGTAAAGCAGATAAAATCATCGATAAAATAGCCAAATAACGATAATGAACATTGATGTACTGATCTAATTTCCCAGATACTTGTAAATACATCATTAGCTCAAAATAACCAGATAATATCAAAAATCGTATCATACTGCTCCTCCTAGATAAATAATGTAAAACCAATCACACTAACGGCTATCAAACCAATGAGCATCAAAATAAAGCGACCATTAAAATAGCGTTTCATCATCAAAAGGTTTTTGATATCCACCATTGGTCCAAATACTAAGAATGCCACCACAGGAGCTGTACCAAAAAGGCTGAGTAAGGAGGACCCGATGAACGCATCTGCTTCCGAGCATAGGGACATCGTAAAAGCTAGAAGAAGCATGATAATAATTGCTAGTAGTTTGGTTGAGCCCAGTGTCAACATGACACGAGTTGGCAAGTAAGTTTGCATACTAGCGGCAATCAGACCACCGACAATCAGATACCGACCCGTATCAAAAAATTCATCGATTGAATGTGTGAGGACATGACCTGTTTGCTGACTAAGTTGCTTGATTCTCCCAATTTTGACCTCCTCGTGTTCATTGGTACCATGGGTGTGGTCATGATGATGGTTATGATCGATTGTTTGTTGGATCTTCGTTTTCAATACACTTTCTTTTTGAAAATAAGCGAGCCAGATACCAATGATCAACGCTACCACAAAGCTTCCAACCATTCGCCAACCGGCCATTTCCCAAGAGTTCCCAAATGCAATAAAAGTAGAAAAAATGACGATTGGATTGATAATAGGTGCTGTTAACATAAATGCAAAAGCGGTATGCACAGGAACTCCTTTTTTGACAAACTGATGAACGATCGGTACGATCCCACATTCACAGGATGGAAAGAAAAATCCTAAAACAGAACCAGTCAAAATGGATAAAAAGCGATTGTCTGGTAACCAGCGTTTGACTCGCTCAGGTGTTAAAAAGACTTGTAGTGCCCCAGAGATGAGACAGCCTAATAGAACAAATGGTAAAGCTTCAATAACGATTGATAGAAAAATCGTACTCATCTGCAATACCGAATTTGGTATAAAAGAAAACATTTTTTCGCTCCTTACTATAAACATCATTTGCCAGAATAATATACGCTTTTCGCTAAAAAAAAACAAGGTTACTTCTATTTCTTACCTAACTCTTATCTTTTATTTGATAAAAATAAGACAAGTTAGTTGACTTTTTTTCTTATTGTGATTAAATTGGTTCACGAAATTAGGTTGAGACAAAAGTGTTTAGCATCAAGAAATAAGAAGGAATTTCCGAAAATTGACAAGAAACACAAAAACTCGTTTTTGATGTTGATTGTTACCTACTTGGTGCTTCTCAAATTTTTGGTAAATTTCGGCAAATTTTCCGAAGATGCTACTTTTGTCTCACCGTGAACAAGAGGTCGTGAAAAGAGTGTTTTGACCTGAGCGCTCACCAAGTAAAAACTGCGACGAGTAATCGCAGGAGCATTAAGGATGGAAATCTCGAAACAGCTCCCCATGTTTTGAGATTTTTTGACTTATCGCCGAAGGTCAGCTCTTTGAACACCGTTTATCCGTTTTTAGAGATACTAGAAGAGACTGAGACAAGTCTTGTCCCCAGTCTCGCTGTTTTGATTAGGAAGGACGTTTTTTATATGAAAAAAACCACGAATCTATCAGAAGTACATCAGTCATTAGCACAAGATGAAACGGTAGTTCTTTACTTATCTATGCCAAATTGCAGCGTATGTCATGCTGTTCTTCCTCGTTTGAAGAAATTATTGGATCAGTATGATTTTCCTAGTTTTCATTTAGATGCTGTGGAAACACCTGAAGTAGCTAGCGCCTTTCAAATATTGACTGCTCCTGTTATTTTGATCTACCATAAAAATAAAGAAGTCGAACGACAAGCACGCTTTATCAATTTTGCGAAACTAGAAACGCTGCTGGATCAGTTAAATAACTCTGATGAAACGATCAGCTATGAAGAATTGTTTCAGTAATCGTTGTCTTAACTTATACTATAGCCATATGAAGACAATTAATGCGCGCTAACCTTTAGATAGGATAAAATACCTCTTAGGTTTACTTAGGTTTGCTTAAGTTCCCTTCATCTTACTATGGGCGAAATTTTGGAAATTCGTTCTAGTATTTTTTTCACTATGGTTTATTTAGCTATGTAGTTGACATTACGTAAAAACACCATAGAGGTTGAACTTCATTCAATCTCCATGGTGTTTTAATATTTGAAATCTGCGGGTAACATTGCACCGCACTAATTTCATAGTACTTCTCGCACTTGCTCTAGATTTTGAGATTTCGTGTATATTGATCTGGGTTTCTCACTTGCAAACTCTCAACAACTAGCTGATTACGTCGATTCAAGTGTCCTGTAACAGCAATGTTATATTTTCTTTCTTCCATCATCATCAACTTATCCGCAATCTCGACATTTGCAACAATACAATTAAGAGGCTGATGAATGGTTTCCAATGTAAACCGAACAAGCAATGGTTGCGTCTTTATCACTCTGATCTTATCAAGTAAACCTACATATGTTTTCACATTGATCACCTCGATAATCGTTAGAAAAAGTCTCAAATCAGTTAAATTTTCATTGAAACCAAATGGTCATTACCAAGAAAGAAACGTTCTTTCCTATGCAATTCGGACATAACTTTCCTTCAAAAAATATCTTTTTCGATACAACTAGTCCAAGTCGTGAAATTGTCGATATACTTCTTGCTTTTTGAGTCCGTTTTTTACAGCAACAGCTTTAATAGCTGCATTTGTTTTTTCCCCAAGAGCAATCAACTGTTCGACTTGTTCTTTCAATGATCCTTCAATTTGTGTTTGTGGCTCTTCACTTCCAGTATTTCCTTCAACCAATAAACAGCATTCTCCCTTTACAGGGTGTTCTTCAATGTAGTCTAATAACTCTTCAATACTTCCACGTAAATATTCTTCATGGATTTTTGTTAATTCTCGACACAAAACAACTTGACGGTTACCAAAAACAGTCAACATATTCGTTAAAGTTGCACTGATCCGATAAGGAGATTCGTAAAAAATCAATGTAGCTGTGTATTCTTTCAATGTTTCTAACGTTGTTTGTTGTTCTTTTTTCTTTCTTCCTAAAAAACCATAAAATAAAAATGGCTGAGGTAACAAGCCTGAAGCAATCAACGCAGTCATCCCAGCAGTGGGTCCTGGAATAGCGACTACTGGAATCCCCGCTTGGATGCAAGCAAGTACTAGCTCATGTCCTGGATCGCTAATAGAAGGCATCCCAGCATCACTTACCTGTGCAATCGAGCGACCAGACATCAACTCAGCGATCAATTGCGGAATTCGTTCCTTATAGTTGTGTTCATGTAAACTTTTTTGCGGTGTCTGAATCTCAAAATGATTCAGTAATTTTTGGGTATTTCGTGTATCCTCACTGGCAATCAAGTCTACTTCTTGTAATATCCGTACACTACGATAAGTCATATCTTCTAAATTGCCAATCGGAGTCGGTACTAAATAAAGCGAGCCAGTTTCATGATGTCCTTTAAAACTTTTTTGATTAAGCATGATTTATTCTCCTGTGTAAGAGGTCGTGAAAAGAGCGGTTTGACCTGAGAAATAGTGAAGAAAACTGAAAAATAGCTTCTCATATTTTGCAGTTTTTTGAACTATTATCAAAGGTCAGCTCTTTGAACGCCGTGTAAGAGGTCGTGAAAGAAGCGGTTAACTCCGAGCAAATAAGAGAGGATTTTTTAAAATAGCTTCCCATATTTTAGAAAATCATCGCTTATTGCTGAGGAGTTGCTTCTTGAACGCCGTGTAAAGGTCGTGAAAAGCATGGGCTGCTTCAAGAATTAAGAACGAAAAATTGAAAATAGCTTTTCATATTTTTAATTTTTTGAACTTAATTCCGCAGAAGCAATGCTTTGAACGCCGTGTAAGAGGTCGTGAAAACATCGGGTAGCTCCGATGACAATAAGAAGGAATTTTTTGAAACAGCTTTTAATGTTTTGAAAAATTCAGGCTTATTTCAAGGAGCTGATGTTTGAACGCCATATAAGAGGTCGTGAACAACACGGCCTCCTTTAAGAATTAAGGGCGAAACATTGAAAAATAGCATTTCTTATTTTTTATTTTCGGACTTAATTCCGTAGAAGTGATACTGTGAGTGCCGTTTATTGATCGCTAAAAATAAGCAATATCAGGCTTGTTTCAAATCTCTTTGTTTACCGTCCGCTTTCTCGATAGATGACTTCTAAACAAAAGGCACAAGGTTCGTCATTCTCACGTCTTGAGCCATAGAGATCATAACAAACATGAAAGCCTTCTTCATAAATCTTTTCTAAGTTCATACGAGATTTTGAAAGTTCTTGTTTCACATTATCTGCTGGTGTTTGTACTTGATTTAATTCCCGTAAATGCTCTCTTAAACGTTGATTTTCCATTTCCAACGTTGTATTTTTTTCAACGATCTCATGTAATGCTTGCTTCATTTCCACCAATTCAGTTAATGTATTTCTTAGCTCTGATTCTAATTGGTTCAAGCCATCATATAATGATCTCTTATCCATTTATCTCACCTACCTGGATGAAGTTTTTCAATTCATCCCATTCATATTCGATTGGATTTTCCCGACCTGTTAATCGAACATTTACTAGTCGATTAAGTAAGTTCAAGCCGACAACTTTCCCTTTACCATCAGGAGTGTTAACCACTGTTCCAAAATCTGGAAGTGCTTTTTTTGCTAATTCATATTCTTCATTTTCATATTGCAAGCAACACATCAAACGTCCACACAACCCAGATATCTTAGTCGGGTTTAAGGACAAATTTTGATTTTTTGCCATTTTGATTGAAACTGGGACAAAATCTCCTAAAAAAGAAGCACAGCATAAAGGCCGTCCACATGGACCAATCCCACCTAGCAATTTTGCTTCATCTCGTACTCCGATTTGTTGAAGTTCAATCCTAGTACGAAACACGGCAGCTAAGTCTTTGACTAATTCCCGAAAATCAATTCGTCCATCTGCTGTGAATGAAAAGATGAGTTTACTACGATCTAACGTATATTCTACATGAATGATCTTCATTTCTAACCCATGTTTTTTGACTTTTTCTTTCGCAATCAGCCTGGCTTGTTCTGCATCTTCTTTATTTTTTTGTTCTTTTTCGAGTTCTGCTTGTGTCGCTTTATGCAAAATTGAACTGATTTGCTCAGGCAATTCTTCCGGATCAAGTTCTGCTTTAGGAATGGCGACAGTTGCAATATGTAAGTTTTTTTGAGTTTCAACGATTACTTTCTCGTTGTATTCATACGTTAATTGACCAGGTTTAAAATAATAGATAGGACCTGCTTCTTTATAACGGACACCTACTACTTCGACCATTTCCATCCCCCTTGACCCTCATTTTTCCTGCTGTCTCAGCCAGTAATTGTTTGTAAAACAAACTGTTCCGCTACTGCTTGGAAGCTGACATTGCTTCTTAATTTCTGTTCCGCTAATAAAATACGCTCAATCGTCTGATTAATACGTGTTACTTTTCTAAGATTTTCTGCTATTAAAGCTTGTTGTAAAGCTTCTTGATAATAAAACATTAAGATCGATAAACCAGTAAATTGTTGCGATTTTTCTTTAAAAGTCTTTATTAACTTTTTTTGAACATAAATGAATGCTTGTGTATCATTTTTTTGCAAATACACAAACCACTGTTGAATCGAATCCTTAGCATCATTAAACCATTCATTTTGCGATATTTCAACTGCTTTTGTGAAACTGTTCGTCAAGAAAGTCAAAAGTTTCGCTTTTTCTAAAGGAATCTGTGCTTGTTGTAATTTATAAATCAACGCATCTTTAGCCAGCTCCTGAAAATGCAAGATTTGGCAGCGTGATTGAATCGTTGGTAGGATTCGCCCAATCGAATCCGTTTCTAAGATCGCTAGAAAATCGCCTGGTGGTTCTTCTAAAAACTTAAGCAAACTATTTGCTGCACTTGCATTCATCTTTTCTGCTTCTTGAATAAGGAAAACTTTCTTCCGAGATTCATAACCACTACGACTAAATTCGGTTTGCAAACGTCTAATTTGATCGACTTTGATCGTTTGCCCTTCTGGTACGATCGTTAAAACGTCTGGATGTTCTTGGTTTTGGATTCGTTGACAATTATTGCATACTCCACAAGGAAGTTGTTCCTGCAGATTCGTACAAAACAGGTGTTGTGCTAACCAAATCCCCATTTCGTGTTTTCCCGTTCCTTTTTCGCCTTCAAAAAGATAAGCATGAGCGAGGCGCCCATGCTCAAAACTTCGTTGAAGCTGTTGATACACGATAGGTTGCATTTGATCCAGCGTAAATTCTTGATCCATGGCGCCTCCTAAAATTGATGAAATCCTTCAACTGGTAACACAAAGACGGTTGCTCCACCGACTTCAACTTCTACTGGATAAGGAACTCCACCGTCCATAGAGATATCCAACGTGACAGGTGTTGAAACAAATTGTTTTCTTGATTCACAAGTTTTTTTGATGATTTCTAATGCTTCTTCTACACGTTCGTCTTCAATCCCAACAATAAATGTACTGTTGCCAGCTTTCAAAAAGCCACCAGTTGAAGATAATTTTGTTGCACGGATATTGGCATCAATCAATTCATTGGATAAACGATTACTGTCTTTGTCTTGAATAATTGCTAAAATAATTTTCATATACAGTCACCTTCCTAGTTTTCAAAAAATTGTGGGTATTGTTCAACAATGGCTCTGTAACTTGTTTGAAGTACCTCTTCAAAGCTCTTTCTTGCATCAATTTTATAAATACGTTCAGGATTCTCTTCAGCTATTTTTAAATACGCATGACGTACTCGTTGATGAAATTCCAATCCTTCTGAATCTAATCGATCGATTTGACCTCTTCGGTTCTCTTTAATGCGATGCAATCCAGTATCTGAATCAATATCGAGATAAAGGGTAAAGTCAGGTGTCGTACCTTCTGTAGCAAATTCATTCAAGCGGGCAATCTCAGAAACACCAATTCTACGTCCCGCCCCTTGATAAGCCAATGAGCTGTCTACAAATCGATCACATAAAACAATGCTTCCTTCTGATAAAGCAGGTAGGACTTTCTCGACCAAATGCTGTCTTCTAGCCGCAGCATATAGCAAAGCTTCTGTCCGTTCATCCATCCGATCATTTTTAGGATCAAGGATAACTGCCCGAATCTCTTCGGCAATCGGGATCCCACCTGGTTCTCTTGTTTGAATGATCTTTGTTTTTGCTACTTTTTTCAAAAGAGGGAATAACTCATTTAGAATACTGGTTTTCCCAGCTCCATCTGGTCCCTCGATCGTAATAAATAGTCCGTTCACATTTTTGCCCCCATCTCTTGCGTTACTTCTTTATTGTAGCCGAAATTCTTTTTTATAGAAAATTTATAACTCGCGTCTGCCTTCTACCGCTTTTAACAGGGTCACTTCATCAGCATATTCGATATCCGAACCAACGGATAAGCCGTGGGCCAATCGAGTGACTTTGATACCAGCCGGTTTGATCAATCGTGAAAGATACATGGCAGTAGCTTCTCCTTCAGTGGTTGCATTTGTTGCAATGATCACTTCTTTCACTTGATCATCATGTAGGCGTTCAAGTAACGAAGAAATGTTGATATCTTCAGGTCCAGTCCCTTCCATTGGAGAAAGAACCCCATGTAGAACATGATAAAGCCCACGATATTCCCGCATTTTTTCTAACGCCATCACGTCTTTTGGTTCTTCGACAACTAAGATAACCCCCCGGTCTCTTGAAGGATCTTTACAAATCTCACATGGGTCTTCTTCTGTGATGTTGCCGCAAACACTACAAAAATGAAGATCTCGCTTGACACTTAACAACGATTTAGCAAATTCATTCACGATTTCATCTTTCATATCGATCGTGTAGAAAGCTAATCTTGTGGCTGTTTTCTGACCGATCCCTGGCAGTCTCATGTAACTATCGATCAATTTAGCAATTGGTTCTGGATATTGCATTTTCATTACCCCTTTAGGAAAAATTAGAAGGGTAACCCCTTAGTGTATTTTCCCATTGTTTTTTCAGATTCTGCATCGATTTTTGTCAAAGCATCATTGACAGCCATCATCAACAGGTCTTGCAACATTTCTGTATCTTCAGGATCCACGACACCTTCACTGATTTGGATGTCTTTCATCCGACGATCACCTGTAAAAATAACTTTTACTAACTCATTGGTTGCTACACCAGTAAATTCTGTTTCGTTCAATTGTTCTTGTGCTTGAACCATCTCTTTTTGCATTTTTTGGACTTGTTTCATCATCCCTTGCATGTTTCCCATTCCGCGCATCATAATTGATCATTCTCCTTTTTTTATTTAATCATCAATGATTGTCACAACATCTGTGCCAAAGATTTCTTCGGCTTTCGTGACGATCGTTTCTTCACTTGGTGCTTGTTGAGGGATCAGTTCGATCTCTTCATCTGAATCTTCCGGAGCAAAAGAATCATCATTACTCCCGTCTTTTGCTTGGACTAAATAGTCTTTGCGGATCGTTGGCCAGCTTTCTCTCGTGATATAGACTGAATCTGGTGCATAGTCTTTGATCATTCGACTTAAATTATTATGGATCGCCAACTGTAATTCTTCGTCGTTAGCAGCTCGTTGACAAACGATCTCGTAATCAAACGCAATGACTAACCCAGTAGGACTAGCCGCAACTGGTTCACTTGCTTTAAGCATCGCTCGTTGTGTCACAGACAAACTCATCAACAAATCGTCCCAGACTTCTTTGACTTCATTTAAATGCTTTCTGGTCGCTTCTCTTAGAACCTGATACACTCGTTCAGTTGGTATCCGATACGTACTTGCTTGTTTCTTTTGAACAGGAGCTTGTGTTTGCTTGGCAGTAGTTGAAGGGGTTCCCCCATTCGTTTTGATCTCGTTGATCGCTTTTTTCAGCTCTTTGATCTCTGCTTGTAGCTGATTGATCAACTGACTGTCTACTTCACTTGCTTGGTTACTACTTGAAGGAGCAGCTGAACCAGAAGCTTGAGCTAGCTTGACGGTTGCTACTTCCAGATAGATCGTAGCACTATTAGTAAAACGAATCTCATTTTGTGTTTCACTCAAAATATGGATCATCTGAAAAAGTCGAGGTGCAGGTACTTCTTTTGCTAGTTCGACAAATGGTTCTCGAAGTGAAGTTGTTCGTTCTGCTACGAGATTTGGTGCTTGTTGGTACATCAGTAAGTCACGACAATACTGTAAAAGATCTTCTAAAAAGCGCCGTGCTTCCTTACCAGCAGCTAAGATATCTGTTAATGATTCTAACGCTTTGGGCACTTCATTATTCACACAAGCGCCTAAAAATTCATCCATCATCTCGTTGGTTAGACTACCGGTAACTTGCATCGCATCATCCACAGTTACGATCCCATTACTAAAAGAAATCGCTTGGTCCATGATACTTAGCGCATCACGCATCCCGCCTTCTGCTGCTCGAGCAATAACCCCTAGTGCTGGTTCTTCATATTGTACGTCTGATTGCTTTAAAATGTATGCCAAATGCTCAACGATATCTGCTGCATTGATTCGTTTGAAATCAAAGCGTTGTGTTCTGGAAATGATCGTTGCTGGTATCTTATGTGGCTCGGTTGTTGCTAAAATAAAAATAACATTTTCTTTAGGTTCTTCTAAAGTTTTCAACAATGCATTGAACGCTCCGGTAGAAAGCATATGCACTTCATCTATGATATAGATTTTATAAGTTGCTTTTGTCGGTGCGTAGTTCGCTCGATCTCGAATAAAACGTATTTCTTCGACTCCGTTATTACTTGCTGCGTCGATTTCAATCACGTCTTCTTGTGTTCCCGCTGTAATCGACTGACACATTTCACAATGATTACAAGGTTCTCCATCTTGACTATTCGGACAGTTGATAGCTTTTGCAAAAATTTTAGCTGCACTCGTTTTACCAGTTCCTCGTGGTCCTGTAAATAGATAAGCATGAGAAGTTTTATGGGAAACGATAGCATTTTTCAACGTCTGTGTCACCGCTTTTTGCCCGACAATGTCTTCGAAACGCTGTGAACGCCAGACACGATAGAGTGCTTGATATGCCATGAAGATCCCCCTTTTTTGAAAAATTCACTATCTTTTATTATACGTGATTTTACTAAAAAAAACTACTATAGTTATGAGAAGAATCATGATTTGTCGTTTGTAGTTACTTGTGTATTCCCCGATTCTTTCAAATAAACACTCACAAACAGCTTTCTCGATCTTCCTTGTTTTTTGCAACTGAAAGAAAATCAGCTAAACAGCTAATATCCATCTTCCGCCTGAGAGTTTTTCATTGCTCCTATGGTATAATAGAGTCATTCATTTAACAATCAACATTCATAAAGGGAGGAATTTTTTATGGGTCTTATCAAAGCAGCAACAAGCATGATCGGCGGTGGATTAGCAGATCAATGGATCGAAGTAATCGAACCAGCGGATATGAGCGATACAACAGTTATGACAAAAGGTGTGAAAGTACGTAAAGATGATAAACGTGGCTCCAATCGTAAAGGAACAGAGGATGTTCTAACTGACGGAACCGTTGTCCATGTCTATCCGAATATGATGATGCTCCTTGTAGATGGTGGTAAAATCATTGATTATACTGCCGAAGAAGGCTACTATACGATCAAAAATGACTCTGCTCCTTCCATGTTCAATGGTTCATTGAAAGGTGCGATCGCAGAAACTTTTGAACGTTTTAAATTCGGTGGCGTGACACCTCAAAAGCAACAAGTCTTTTATATCAATCTTCAAGAAATCAAAGGAATCAAGTTTGGTACCAGTGCGCCACTGAACTATTTTGACAATTTTTACAATGCTGAATTGTTCTTACGAGCTCATGGTACTTATTCGATCCATATTACTGATCCAATTTTGTTTTATACCAACGCTATTCCTAAAAACAAAACGCAAGTAGAAATCTCAGATATTAATGAGCAGTATCTGGCAGAATTTTTAACAGCTCTTCAAGCTGCGATTAACCAAATGTCTGCTGATGGTCAGCGCATTTCTTATGTTCCATCAAAAAGCTTAGAATTAAGTAAATACATGGGCAATGTTTTAGATGAATCTTGGAATGAATTACGTGGTATGGAAATCGTTTCTGTCGCAGTAGCAAGTATTTCTTACACAGATGATTCAGTGAAATTGATCAATATGCGTAATGAAGGTGCGATGTTGGGAGATCCAAGTGTCCGTGAAGGCTATGTTCAAGGTTCGATTGCTCGTGGGATGGAAGCAGCTGGTAAAAATGATGCCGGCGCGATGACTGGCTTTATGGGCATGGGAATGGGAATGAATGCTAATGGTTCTTACCTTTCACAAGCAGCACAAAATAACCAGGAACAAATCAAACAACAAGCTGAAAAACAAAACCAACAAACCGCTCAAGGGAGCAATGATACTTGGACATGTCCAGTCTGCGGAACTGAAAATACGGGAAAATTCTGTTCTAACTGTGGGGCAGCCAAGCCAGTTGCAAATGTCCAACCAAAGTTACAAATGAAATGTAGTGAATGTAACGAAGTGGTCGATCTTTCAAATGGTATCCCTAAGTTTTGTCCAAATTGTGGAAAACCATTCAAAGGAATCCCACTCGACTAAGTTTTAGAAAGGTGTGGATAGAATGGACGTTCTTACACATAAATGCCCAAACTGTGGGGGTCCTCTCACGTTTGATCCAAAAGATCAAAAATTCCACTGTGACTATTGTTTAAATGTTTACACTGAGGAAGAAGTCAGTCAGTACGAACAAGAACAAAAAGCAGCCCGAGGGATTCACTCAGAAGATCAATCGCCCTCCCAACAAGATTCTGAAAAAGATTTTACTTTTACTGCAGATGAACAGTTGGAGCAGATGGATGAAGCAGAACGAAAAGCGTTTGAAGAAGCTGGTGGTTTTTCTGATCCTAGCGATCAAGCAACACCAACTGAATCAGTGGAAGAAGAAACAGAAGCAACGATGGAACTATTTCTTTGTCCAAGCTGTGGGGCAGAGATCGTGACCGATGCAACAACTGCTGCTACTTACTGCTACTATTGTCACAATCCAGTTGTTTTATCCGGACGGTTAAGTGGAAAATTACTGCCAAATAAAGTCTTACCATTTGCAGTCGAAAAAGAAGAGGCGGTCGAAAAATTCTTAGCTTGGACAAAGAAAAAATGGTTTGTACCCAAAGAATTTTTCAACAAAGACCAAATCGACAAACTAACTGGCGTTTATTTTCCTTATTGGACAACGGATGCAACCGTTGACGGCTCTATGCAAGCGACCGGAACAGTGATTCGTATTTGGCGAGTGGGTGACATCGAGTATACAGAAACCAAACAGTTTGCTGTTCATCGAGAAGGCTCACTTTCCTTTAAAGAACTAGTAAAAAATGCATTGTCCAAGAATACCCAACAAAAAATGGTGGAAGCAGTCCAACCGTTTCCTTTGAACAAGGCAATTGACTTCAAAAGTCAGTATCTGGCAGGGTTTCAAGCAGAAAAACGAGATATCGAATATGAAGCAATCAAATCACAAGTGCAAGATGAACTGCAAGATTACTCCGAGAAATTGTTACGTGACACCGCAAATGGTTATACCACATTGACCAATGTTCGGACTTCGACAGATATCACTAGTGAGAATAATGAATATGTTCTTTTACCGGTATGGTTAGTCACTTATCGCAGTAGTGATGCCAATAAGAAAGTCTATTATTACGCCATGAATGGTCAAACAGGTAAAGTCAGCGGTGTTTTACCCATCAGTCATAAAAAACTGGGCTTGACGGCTTTTGGAATCTTTGCTGTATTGGCGATCCTCTTTATGATTGGAGGATACTTGATATGAAAAAAAGAATTTTACTTTTCTTTCTAGTCCTATTCGGTTTCTTTTGGAGTTCTTCCGTTGACGCTGCTACACCCGCAGTGAACGATGAAGCTGGTTTGTTCACGCAAGAGCAGATCCAATCTTTAGAGCAACAAATCCAGCCTATCAATGAGAAGATCAAAGGACAAATCTTTATCGTAACGACGACTTCCAACTCAGAAGAACCTCGAACGTTTGCAGATGATTACTTAAGAAATGCGATCGGTAATGATCAAAATGGGGCTGTTCTGTTGTTAGATATGGGGCAACGTGAGATTTACATTTCAACTTCTGGTAATATGATCGATTATCTTGATGATGCTCGGATCAATGACACATTAGATGATGTCTACGACCAAATGACGAATTCGGCTTATTTTGCAGCAGCTCAAGCCTATTTGACTAAAACTTCAGAATATGTAGAAGCTGGAGTTCCTGGAGGACATTATCAAATTGATGAAGAGACTGGTAAAATCACGCGGTATAAAGTGTTGACGACGACTGAAATAGTGATTTCTATCATCTTAGCCCTGGCATTGAGCCTCGTATTCTACTTTGTAACAGTTTCGAGGTATCAGTTGAAATCAGGAACTTATAAATACCCATTTAGAGAAAAATCAAACGTAAAATTAACGGATAAAACAGATCGCTTAACCAACTCCTTTGTCACTACACGCAGGATTCCAAAAAGCCCACCTCCTGGCAGCGGCGGTGGCGGAAGTACGACTCATTCCAGCGGTGGCGGGACTTTCGGTGGTGGTGGTCGAAGCTTTTAAAGCACCACAATAGGAACAATCATCCATAAATTAAGATGCTTCCTTCATGCATTGTCGTCAGCTAAAGCTGATACAACTACATGAAGGAAGCATCTTATGTTTTCCACTGATCCTATTTAAAAGATAATATTGTCTTCTAATAAATCCATATTGGTGATAATGATCCGATGATCTTTAACGGTGATTATCCCATTTTCCTTCAGTTGTTTTAAGATCCTACTCACACTACTAGCGGTAGAGATTCCGCAAAACTTGGCGATTTCTTCATTAGTGATCACAAAATCGATCATCATGCCTTCCTCTGTCCGAACCCCAAATAAATCATATAACTCGTAAAGTTGCGTACATACGGCACCTAATTTCCCATTTAAAAGCATTTGTTGCATTTTTTTCATGGAATACAGTAAACGATAACGATAATATTCTTTTACATAATGTTGCATCTTTGGATCTTCGTTGATATGTTCCCAAAATTTCACTCGATTGATTCGATAAAATTCTGCATATTCAGATTCAATCCGAATATTGTACGGCGAATCAATAAACTGCGAATATTCATCTTTTAAAAGTGAAACAATCTCTAGATCTTTAATATACCTCAAGTTGAACTCACGACCATCATTTGAGATGACACTTGCTTTGACCGTGCCTTCTTTTAAAATATACGTGTAACAATCCTCCACTCCTTCAAAAGTTAGATACTTATGATATCTTTTTCGTACAATTGGAAATTGATTTTTCTCTAAATATTCCTTTAGCACTCTGCTGTCCAATCATGCTCCCCCATCCAAACATTTATCTAAAAAAATAATACAAGATTTCTAAGTATTTTAAAGCCCAAAGGTATTTTACTAATGATATTAACATTTGTTAAGTACCATTTTAAATTATGTCTGTGATTTTTTTCTTCTTTTCGTTTCGTTATACTTCGAATGTAAAAAAAAATGAAAGAATTGAGGAAAAAAATATGAACTACTGGATGAAAACAATTATTAATCGACTTGAAACAGCTTATCAAACAAGATTTGACATGAAAGCTTCTTTGGTTTTCTTAAATGATGCTTACCAAAATTCGATTGAATTGATCAAAGCAGTCGATGAAAAACCATCGAACGAATTAGAAGAATTTTTAGAATTATTTATGACGACTAGAGACTTGTTCATTCGTCAGTTGGTCGATCGCTACCCATCAAATTACCACGATGTTGAAGTACAAATCCAAAAATTAAAAGCTTATTCAGATTAAGGGGTAAACACAAAGCAAATGGAAAAAAAATTATTCAATAAACATTTTATCGGAATCACTCTTATTAATTTCATTGTCTATTTAATTTATTATTTACTGATGGTCATTATTGCCGTTATTGCTCAAGATGATTTACACGCTAGTATGAGTCAAGCAGGTTTTGCTTCTGGTATCTACATCATAGGTACACTTTTGGCTCGTTTATTTATGGGTAAACAACTTGAATTATTTGGGCGCAAGTTTACTTTGCGTGGTGGAGCGATTTTTTATTTACTCTCTACTTTAGCCTATCTTTTCACCCCAACGATCGGCGTATTATATCTGGTACGTTTTTTAAATGGGTTTGGCTACGGGACCGTTTCGACAGCAACCAATGCGATCGTCACTGCCTATATTCCTGAATCAAAAAAAGGAGAAGGGATCAATTATTATGGTTTAAGTACTAGTTTAGCTGCTGCTATCGGACCCTTTTTAGGAATGATCTTGCTTAATCTGACTGATTTTCATTTTATTATTTGGTTTTCTATCGTTTTAGTTTTTCTTGTAACGATTGCCTGTCTGATGTTCCCAGTCAAAAATATTGATTTATCAGATACTCAAAGAAAATCACTACAATCTTGGAGTATCCATGGATTCATTGAGAAAAAAGCATTGTTCATTACAGGAATTGCCTTTTTGATGGGTCTTTCTTATTCAAGTGTTTTGTCCTTCTTGTCTTCTTATACGAAAGTCATTCATTTAGTCGCTGCAGGCTCCTTTTTCTTTGTGGTCTATGCGTTAGTCATCACCTTCACTCGCCCATTGACGGGACGTATTTTTGATGCTAAAGGCGAACAGTATGTCATGTATCCTAGCTATTTGTTCTTGACTGCTGGCTTGTTTCTACTAAGTGCGACAACGAACAGCATCACCTTACTTATTTCAGGCGCACTCGTTGGTTTAGGTTACGGGACTTTCATGTCAAACGGACAAGCAGTTTGTTTGAAAATCGTCAAAGAACACCGTATCAGTATCGCTCTTTCAACTTACTTCATCGGATTAGATCTAGGTCTAGGTGTTGGCCCCTACTTGATGGGAATATTGAAATCTTATACGTCATTTAGAGGATTATACATTGTTTCTGGTATCATTCCTTTGATCTGTACAGTTCTCTATATCGTTTATAATAAAAAAAAGAGCCACTCAGCAAAACTTGAATGGAATTAGTGATGATCTGAAACTGATTCAAGAAACGAATAAAAGGTGTTGAAGTATTCACCTCTAGCAAAACATTGGCCGAAGAATCCAAAGATAGAAGAAACTATTTTTGGATTCTTCGGCTTATTTTCATGAATAGATACTTCTGTCAGAATTCCTTTTTGTTCAGAAACAATCACTCAACTTTTATTCTGCTAACCCATAAACTTCTAGTTCATAAAGACGGACAGCTGTATCTGCGCCTTGAGTTGGTTGATCGATGATGACTCTCACAAATCGGGCAGTCGTTGCTGCAAAGGTATTTAGCGTTGAACCTTGCGTATTATTAGTTGTTCGCGAAACTTCTTGGAAATTTTCTCCGTCTGCACTCACTCCTATAGTATAAGCTTTGGTATTCATGCCTACACTTTCTCCTCCTGCAGAAGCATGAGCCATGCGCACTTCACTGATCAATTTAGCTGTTCCTAAGTCAATCGTGATGGTATGTGGGGCACTCCCTACAGCACACCATTTTGTTCCAAGATCACCATCGACAGCAAACTTTGGTGCCTCTGATTCATTCACATATGAAGAGGCTTCTGCTTTGGCACCTTTAGATAATAAACTCAGACCAGCTTGGGCATTCTTGGTAACCGTAACGATCCCTTTCATTTCAGTTGTCGTTTCTCCTGCTTCATTGATCGCTGTCAATTCTACATCGTAGCTTCCTTCTTTTGAATAAGTGACACGAGGCTGTTGCTCCGTACTTGACTCTACATCAGCACCTTTGAATGTCCACTTTAAGCTTTGGGTATTTCGTGAAGAGCTGTTTGTGAAAGTGATCGGTTCTCCTGGCGCTACCAAAGTTTTTGAGACAGTAAAGGAAGCACGCGGTAACTGAACAGGTGGCCAGTCAAAACTGATTGGTCTGGAAGGTTCACCCTTGTTGCCATAGATATCAACTGGCACAACTTCGATAGCTGTAGCTGTTGCATTTTGACGTTCTAAGCCATTGATAAAATAATTCTCAGCAGGTGTGGCTCCGATAAAGACACGTGTTCCATCGTCTAGAACTCGGTAAATTTCATAGTGTTTGATGCGATCTGCTTGTGGACTAGTCCAAGATAATCTGATCCCGGCAAACATTGCTTCTTCGTCAAATGACAAATCATCGAACGTAACATCATTGACCGCTGTTGGACTCAGCACCTTTTTAGGTGTCGCAGAAATTTGACCTAAGAATAACTCATAATTCTCATTTGCTTTTGCTGAGGCTACCTCATAGGCAATCGACGTTACTTCTTTTCCAGTTGCTTTATTCAAAGGATAAGAAACCGTTGTCCAGTCATTCCCTATTTTTTTATTGCCATTAAACGTTTCAAATGTACCATCAGCAAAACCTAACACTAGTTTTAACGTGGTTCGATCAGATGCTTTGGCTGTCGTCGTAAATGACATGTTTTTCTCGACTTTAACTTTTGTTTGATACAGTTTGATCTTACTTGTTACTTTTTCTGCCATCTTACCTTTAAAAGCCAAAGAACTCCCACCATTAAAAGCAGTAGTATAGTCCACACTACCAGCTAATTTATTGCCAGCTCCTTCTTCGATAATATAGCGGTAAGTCGGCATGATATCTTGGAGACTTCGATTATTCCATTCATTTGTTGAAACTTGTTGCCCATTGCTAAAATAGCTGTAACCATTTCCAACATTGAAATTGGTGATAAAAGGCCATTGCGTAATAGCGGTTTGTTCAACCGAAAAAGTAGAGATTCCAGGCCAACTTGTGCCGGTCGGTAGTGTACTTTTAGTAGGATCCCCTTGTTCATTGATCCAGAATTTTTCTTCTTTTTGTTGGTAGTCTATTGGGTCATTGGAAGAAGAATAGGTCCAACTTGGGACGTAAAGCCCTAGTGAAGTATAGGGTATTCCCTTCTTATCCGTAAACAAATCCCATCTGACCGGTGTATCGTACCCTTTTTCTTGGACATCGATTCCCGCAAATAAATCATAGGGATCAATGGCTAAACTTTCTGCTTTTTCTTTTGATTTACGCAATAGATCTTGGCCTGCTAAGCTAGAGGTATTCCACCAAAAATTCAAAAACATGCTATCTGCTACTGGATTCAAATCAGCATCCACTAAATAATCTTGGTTTTGATCAGTCAACGCATTCTGCCAATCCATTTTCCCATCACTTGTCATGGAATCGTACCACATAACCTCTAACGCTCCAGCTGATTTTTGTTTAAATTCCCCAATCAGTTCTTTCATTAAATCAGCGTGTTTTTTCGTTAGATTGGTTTCTGTCTCTTGATTGATGAACCATCCATCAAACCCATATCTTTGTGCGACTTCGATCATCTTGTCCACGATTGGAAAATGACCTTGAGCATCTTTTTCTAAAAAGGTATTCAACCATTCGATTTTTCCGCCATGGGCCCCTTGTGGAAAAAAGATCGTACCTAAAACAGGCACACCATTTTTATGCGCCGCATCGGTAACATCTGGGCTTGGCGGAACAATAATACCTTCGCCAGCTGAGCCTCCCCAATAAACCAATTGATCAACATATTGCCAATTCGAAAAAACATTTGCATCAAACTGATTGCTCCCTCTTGGTGCATTTCCACTAGTGCTATTATTCATGATCGAAAGTGCGACAACCTTCATCTTTTCGTTTTGGGTAGTATTCGATTTTAATAAGTGCGATTTCTCCACTCGTGTGGCTAAAGGCTCAACACTAACATTGTATTTCGCATCTGCATCCTGATCAAACGTCCATTTAAGCAATTCATCAGGGAACCAGTAAGAGGACTCCGGTTGATTATCCATCGAAACCCTTACCTCGGGATTTGTGGCATCTACTTGTGCATAAACGACCGGTTCTTTCAGTGCAATTCCCATCATCACCGTTACCAACAATCCAGCTAAAGTACCTTCTAACTTCTTCATTACTTCCTCCTATGATTTGATCTTATCTAATCGCTTGCTGCAACTGTTCACTCGTTACTCCTTTCTCAATTATTATCTCCCACAATTTATGATAGCGCTTACCAAAAAGGGTGTACATGAACAAACTATAGCTTTCTTGATACAAATTATAGGTGTTATCAATGAATGAATTTTATGAGAACATACACTTTTATTGGTCTTTCTGATTAATAAAAACACTCTGTGTGGTGTTCATGGATTTTTTTCAATTGTTCGTTCGTTAATTTCTGACTGGTCACTAAATAATCGATTTCATGACTAGCAATTGCTTGATGAATGAAGCGTTGTTCTAATTTATCCTGTGTAGCTAACACCATCAAATGATTGGCTTGTTTACGAAACGCTCTTTTTACTAACGCTTCTCCTTCATGCGTTTCCGTCACGCCTTGATTAAAATCAAATCCTCGACAGCTGATGATTGCAAGGTCAGCAGCATAAGTCAAAATATCATTATACGCTTTTGCTCCGTTGATCGTTGCTCGTTTTTGAACGATTTTACCACCGACGATCGATACTTTTGCTGAAGTAAATTCACTTAGCATCGCAGCAGTAATGACCCCATTCGTAATGATTTGCAGCCCTTCAAATCGACCTAAATTTCGAACTAAATGCAAACTAGTTGTACTAGAGTCTAAAAATAAAACCATATCATCTTTGATCAAATTAGCTGCAATATCCGCAATATAACGTTTTTCACTTTCTTCCTCTAAATGGGTGATTTTCATCATATATGGTACATCGATTTTCTGATTATCTACTAACATAGCCCCACCACGGACTCTTCGGATCAGACCACTTTGTTCTAAGACAACAAGATCTCGTTTCACTGTCGCTTCACTGTAATTTACTAAATCGATCAATTCAGTAATCCTGGCAAATTGGTTGATTTTCAAATGATTGACAATCGTTTGTTGTCGCTCTTCTACGTCACTTAACATCTTCCCCACTCCTTTCTCTTTCGCTTTATTTTACCATAAACAAAGATGCCTCCACCTACATCCAAAAACAGAATCGAGCGGTTAGAATGAAAATGCTTCGCTATAGGACATCAGCCGAAACAACTAAAATTAGCGATTCATTGGCTTATTCCTAGAAATACTGAGCATTTTTTCATGACCACTCGATTCCGATTTCATTGGAGACTGAGTCAAAACTTGTCTCGGTCTCTTTTAGTATCTCTAAAACGAATAAACGGTGAGAAATTCGTCTTATTTATAACACTTGGCTTGATCGATCGTGTTTAAGATCGTCATTTTATGTTTCACTACTTCCTGTACTTTTTGATTCGCATAAGGATAGATCATATTCGGTTCATACATTTCCGGGTTTTCATTTAAGATTTCTCTTAAAGCATCGAAAAAGACACTTTTAAGATCCGAACTAAGGTTGACCTTAGCTACACCATATTTAACTGCTTCGCTTACTTCTTTATCCGGATTTCCTGAACCACCATGCAAAACAAACGGCAAATCGATGGTCTCATTCAATTCTTTCAATAACTCGATATTCAGTTTTGGTGTTTTATCTTTAGGATATAAGCCATGTGCTGTTCCAATAGCGATAGCTAATGTATCAATATTCGTTTCTTCAACAAACTGTTTTGCTTGTTCAGGATCTGTGTAAATAATATTAGCTGCCCCACCTTCTGCTGACCCATTATTCCCAATCGTGCCAATTTCTGCTTCGACTGACACATCTACCTCGTGAGCTAGAGCCACCACTTCTTTAGTTATCTTTATATTATCGTCAAAGGATTGCAAGGAGGCATCAATCATGACCGAGGTATAGCCATTGCGGATAGCCCGTAATACATCACTTACTTTACCGCCATGGTCAAGATGGATCACTACAGGTACTTTACTTTTATGCGCATAAGCTCGAACAGCAGCAACAAATTCATCATTCAAGTAAGCAATCTCATCGGGATGGATCTCTAAAATCACTGGTGCATTTAACCGTTCTACTTCTTCCATGATTGCCTTTAACATATCATAACTACAAATATTAAAAGCAGGAACAGCAAATTGATTGTCTTTAGCTACTTTCAATAACTCTTTCATTGTATATAACATTATACTTCCACCTCATTTATTATTTTTTCTTGCTTCACTATTTTTTCTTCATTTCCGACTTGTTCTTCGCTTGATTTCTTTAATAATCCAAGTGAAAGAGCCGTAACTACTGTCCCAGCACCAATCGCTAGCAAATACATGGGTAGGTGATTGATCACGTTAGGTATCAGCATGACCCAGATCCCACCATGAGGAGCAATGGATGTGACACCGGCAGCCATTGAGATACCCGCTGCAGTAGCAGAGCCGAGAATCAAGCTCGGAATGACTCGAATCGGATCTGAAACTGCGAAGGGAATCGCTCCTTCTGTAATATAAGAAGCACCAAGCACCCAACAAGATTGACCAGAAGTCCGTTCTTCTTTCGTAAATTTTTTCTTGAACAACAGTGTGGCTAAAGCGATCCCCAGCGGTGGGGTCATTCCAGCTGCCATACATGCTGCGATCGGTGCATTGACTCCGGCAGACATCAAACCAATGGAAAAAGTTGAAATCGATTTATTGATCGGCCCTCCCATATCAGCTGCCATCATCACGCCGATGATCAAGCCAAACATTAATCCGGAAGTATTACCTAAACTATTCAACCAATTGGTTAATACTTCTAATAACCACGAAATGGGTTGTTCTATTACAAAAACCATTGCTAAACCAATGATCAAGATAGATATTAACGGAACGACGATCAATTGATACATCGCTAAGATACCTTTTTTTACAGGAATTTTATTTGCCAGAAAATCTGTCACATACCCTGCTAACAGCCCCCCGATCATCCCCCCAAGAAATCCAGAACCACCAGTAGATGCCAGTAGCCCTGCCACGATCCCAGGTGCAAAGCCAGCTTTCCCCGCAATAGAGGACGCAATCCCTGCCCCTAAAGCTGGCACCATCATAGCAAAAGCGGTGTCTCCGCCAATTCTAGAAAATGCGGCAGCTAGGACATTATAGTCAGCTGATTTAGGATCCGCTGCAGTGATCCCAAAAGCAAAACTTAATGCGATAATAATTCCGCCTGCAATAACAAACGGTAACATATAGTTCACACCACTCATAAAATGGTTATAAAGTGTGGCTTTTTGTTTCGTGGCTTTTGTTTGTTCAACTGATTGGGTAATTTCTAACGTATTGATCCCTTTTAATGCTTCATCAATTACCAATTCTGGTTCTTTAATTGCTCGACTCGTTGAAACTTTTTTGATTCTTTTACCCGTAAAACGTTGCATATCAATTTCTTTATCAACTGCTAGAATAATCGCATCTGCTTCAGCAATCTCTTTTGTAGTTAACCTATTTTCCGTTTTGATTCCTTGCGTTTCAAACTTTGCATCATGGCCTAGTTTTTTAGCAGTCCCTTCTAATTTCTCAGCGGACATATACGTATGCGCAATTCCCGTAGGACATGCGGTTACACCAATTATTTTCATCGTTATTCTCCCCTATCTGCTTATTCAATAACGGTCTCAGTTGATGCGTGTGACATTATTCGATGATTCATTTAACGGATTGCTTTTTCTTCATTTTTTAAAACGGTCATAATTTCTGAAGCTGAATTTGCTTCTTTGATTTGTTTTCTAAAGTTTGGATCAATTAATCGCCTTGACAACGCACTGAGAATCTCAAGATGACTGTCAGCAGCGTTTGCAGGAACCACGATTGCAAAAGTATATGCAATTGGCTCCCCATCTAAGCCAAGATATTCTGTAATCTGGCTGCTACGAACAAAACAAATGGTTGGTGTAATGACAGCCTTGCTTTTAGCATGTGGGATACCAAATCCAGCTTCGATTCCTGTAGGCACTTCCTCTTCTCTTTTAAATAATGCTTTGATTATTTTTTTTGCACTTTTTACTCTATGTGTGGTTTCAAGTGTAGTACCGATACATTCAAATAATGATTTTTTTGATCGAATTGAGTCATCGAAAAGAATCAATTCTTCTGAAATCAGTTGACTAATCTCCACTCCATATAGCCTCCTTTCACTATTTGTTAACGCTTTCTAATAACTGTGGCAAGTATAGCATCCCTAATTCAGCCATTCAATGCTTTGAACGAATAACGAAAAATGGATCAAATTTTTAAAAAATCAGTCAAAAAAATGATCGATATCGTTCATCAAAATTAGAGATTCATGTGTTTCAGGCGTTCCTTATATAAATAAAACACAACGTATTTTGACCGTTACAATCAAAATACGTTGTGTTTATTGATGATCAATCAATTCTTTCCCAGTCAATCGTTTCTCCAGGAACTTTATCGGTATTCCACCATTTTGCACGATATTTTACACCTTTATACATGACAATATCCCCAGCAACATACACTTTATCTTTATCCCAAGTTTCAATTGAAGGATCTTCCGTGTTGCCATTGTTATTATCATCATCGGTGATATTTCCTACATCACCTTTCATTTCATCACGATATTCCCAGATTTTCTTCGTTAATTTTGGTAGTCTTGCTAATTCTTTTTTAGTATCAGCAGTAACTTCGATAGCCCATTTTTCAAAAAATGGCGTTAGATTTTTGTTACTGATCTTTGAAGCAGATAAGATAAAATGTTGTCGCTTGTCTTGTTCTGTCCATAGCTGTGGACTTTCTTCACGATATAACTGATGTAGTTTAGGATAGAAGTCGCTGCCAAATGCTAATTCCAGCTGCCAAAACATTCCTAGTCGAACAAATTCATCTTGTTTATCAAAATTTTTCGATTGACTTCGATTCAAATAATTGAAAATATCCGTATATACGCGATCTTCTTCTAAACGACTACGCTGCCCTAATGCTTTTTGTACCCGCATCGAAAAGATATTCACGGTCACTTCGGTCATATCCTCCCAACCCATATCATCAATTTGATAGGTATGACCTAATTCATGCCAAATCCCCCACTGTGAGGAACCGTCTGGATCTAACAAGACTCTCATCCCATCTGCATAATTAAAACCAGTATGTTGTTCATACGCGTACATATAATCTTCTCTGGCACTCGTTTCACGCATATGTTGAACTAAGCCAGTTGGTTGACGATGGATTGTAGCGCTATTATCGAGTCCGGCTGTTTGATCGTGAAGATCAATTACTTTTTCTTTCGTTGTTAAAATTTTAGTTGGGTCCTTCACATAATTAATTGTTTTGTCGGATCCTGTAACCAAAACTCGATCACTGACCAATTCATAAGCAGGTGCATTTGGATGATTTCTTACTTCATTCTGCCAATCGTTATTGGTCATTTTTCCTAAAATAAAACGTGGAATTGTAATACCACCACGTATTTCAATTCTCGTTTTTTGTTGCGTGATGCGAGTGGATTCATTTTGGATATGGATCACACCTTCTTGAGTACCGGAAATGACGTTTCTTCCTCTATTTAGTCGTTTCCCTTTCGTTGCCCCTTCGAGATAATCTTTCAGACTAGCCCTGGTAATCGTATACGTCGGTAGTTGTTGCGCCGTTTCATCTACATAAATTTCGATCGTATCATTTTTACGTTTATAGATCCCTGTAGATTGATTGCTACTAGGACCAAACCAATTACCGATTTCTTCCCGATAACTCTCAACATCCTCACTTTGATAAGCATTCAAAACCGTTGAAACGTTTTCATTACTTCGCTCTGAAAGAACGACTTCCGTCCCAATAGTCGGTTCATTTACTGTTGCCTCAACATTTAGGTCATTTGATAAAATAACCATACTGAACAGTAAAGACCCCAAGATCATTGCTTTCTTCTTACTCATATTAGCACCCCTTAATGTTATTTTTTCTTTATAATATAACATTAACATGCATTATTTTATAAATGTTGTCGTTTTTTTCCAACAGAAGGAAATAATGAAAATCAGAACTTTAAAAAATATGGTATGATAAATTTTTAGTGACCATTTTTTGATTATCAGAAACAGAAAACACAAAAAAAACAGACTACCTTTATCAGATAGTCTGCTAAACATCGTATGAACAATGTTTTGATTATTCTGCAGCGTTTGCGTCTTTGAGACCGTATTTTTTGTTGAAACGGTCCACACGTCCGTCTGCTTGTGTGAATTTTTGACGTCCAGTATAGAATGGATGTGAGTCAGAAGTAACTTCGACACGGATGACTGGGTATGTATTACCGTCTTCCCATTCAACTGTTTCTTGTGAAGTTTTTGTTGAACCTGACAAGAATTTAAAGCCAGTTGTTGAATCCAAGAACACTACTGGATGGTAATCTGGATGGATGTTTTCTTTCATGCGTTTTCGCTCCTTTGCCCTGACCCATTTGCTGAACCAGAGTTGATTTGTCGATATACAACAGTAACATCTTAACATGTTTCTAACAACGTTGCAATTATCTTTTTAGATTTCTTGTCTGATTTTTTTTACCGAACGAGACATCTTGGAATTCTTTGAAAAATTGTTGATTGTTTTTGGTTTTTCTTAAAAAACGGATCAATTGTTCGGTGTATTCCAATGAATCGCCGACCATATTCTTTCGTAACTTCCAAATTTCTTCTAATTGATCTTCTGGCATTAGAAGCTCTTCTTTTCTCGTACCAGATTTCTTGATATCAATGGCAGGGAAGATACGACGCTCAGATAGTTCACGAGACAGTTGAAGTTCTAAATTCCCTGTTCCTTTAAACTCTTCATAGATCACATCATCCATTCGGCTACCCGTATCGACTAAGGCAGTTGCTAAGATCGTCAAGCTTCCACCTTCTTCGATATTTCTAGCTGCTCCGAAGAATTTTTTTGGTTTATATAGTGCGGCTGGATCGATTCCCCCGCTCAATGTACGACCACTTGGCGGTACGACTAAATTGTAAGCTCTAGCTAATCGGGTAATACTGTCCATCAAGATCACGACATCTCGTTTATCTTCGACTAAACGCATCGCTCTTTCCAGAACCAACTCAGATACCCTTGTATGATTTTGTGGTTGTAAATCGAAAGTAGATGAAACGACATCTCCTTTGACACTGCGTTCCAAATCCGTGACTTCTTCTGGGCGTTCATCGATCAGAAGAACGATCAGTTCTACTTCTGGATGATTTTCAGTGATTCCATTGGCGATTTCCTTTAACACAGAAGTTTTTCCGGCTTTAGGAGGTGCTACGATCAAGCCACGTTGACCAAAACCTACTGGTGAGAAGATATCGATCATTCTTGTTGCTAGTCTTTGAGAGGTTGTTTCTAACCTAAGCTGTTCTTGAGGATACAGAGGTGTCAAAGCTGGAAAATGCGGACGTTCTTTGGCTTCTTCTGGGTCTTTTCCATTTACACTTTCCACGTGCATCAACCCATAATAACGTTCTGACTCTTTAGGTGGGCGAGCCTTTCCTGCTACTTTATCTCCATTTCGCAAACTAAACCGTCTTATTTGTGAAGCAGAGATATAGATATCTTCTACACTTGGCCCATAATTGATTGGTCGTAAAAATCCATACCCATCTTGTCCAACGATATCTAAGATTCCTTCCATATAATAAAACCCTTGTTTTTCTGCTTGCGCCCGAATCACAGCTAAAGATAATTCTTTTTTATTCATTTTGCTATAATAAGGAATCTTAAATTCTTTTGCGTAACTGTAGACCTCTTTTAATGTCTTATTTTCCAGTTCCGCCATCGTTAAATAATCACTCATTCAGCTTCCACTTCCTCCACCATTTGGATTTCAGCACCTAATGCCGTCAATTTTTCAATAATATGATCATAACCACGTAAAATATATTCTACGTTATAAATAGTAGTTGTTCCTTCAGCCATGAGACCTGCAATAACTAAACAAGCACCTGCTCGAAGGTCAGAAGCGACTACCTCTGTTCCATGAAGTTTATTTGGTCCATTTGTAATGATCAAATTCCCTTCCACTGATATATCAGCACCCATACGTGCTAATTCAGGCACATGATTCACACGTTTAGCATAGATCGTATCTGTGATTTCAGCTGTTCCTTTGGTCATTAATAAGAGGGGAGTCAATGGTTGTTGTAAGTCTGTTGCAAACCCAGGATATGGATAAGTCATCACATTCACCGCTTTTAACTCTTTAGACGGAAACACTTCAATCTCATCTTCTCTAATTGTCATGTTTACGCCCATTTCTTGAAGTTTAGCAATAAAACTTTCTAAATGTTCGTAAATCACATTTTTGATCTTAACACCATTTCCTGCTGCTGCAGCAAGCGCTAGATAAGTCCCTGCTTCGATTCGATCAGGGATCATGAAATGGCGACAACCATGGAGTTTGTCTACACCTTCGATCCGGATCACATCCGTCCCTGCTCCTCGCACTTTGGCACCCATATTATTTAACAAAGTAGCAACATCGATGATCTCTGGTTCACGAGCGGCATTTTCGATTACTGTCTGACCTTTCGCTTTAATAGCCGCCAGCATCACATTAATCGTTGCACCGACTGAAACGACATCCATGAAAATCCGATTTCCCTGTAATCCCTCTTGGTCGGTCCGTAAATACATCGCACCATGTTCATTGTTGACTGAAGCACCTAATGCTTCGAAACCCTTGACATGTAAATCAATTGGTCGCGGTCCTAGATAGCAACCACCTGGCAAACCAACCACTGCCTCACCAAATTTTCCAAGCAGTGCCCCCATAAAATAATAGGAAGCCCGTAGACTATTGATCTTACCACTTGGCATGGGCACAGAGACGATACCGCGGGGATCAATTTCTAAAATGTTTTGTGAAAAATGGATTTTTGCTCCCATGATTTCTAAAATTTCGATTAGTGAATGAACATCCTGAATATCAGGTACGCCTTCTAAAATAACCGGAGAATCTGCTAAAATCGCTGCAGGAATCAAAGCCACTGCACTATTTTTAGCCCCACTGATCGTTACTTCACCAGTTAACGGACGATTTCCTTCAATTATGATTTTTTTCATTGATTTCCACCTTGTTATTGTTCAATTTTATTACACATGCTTGTATTTTATCATAGATGAAATAAAGAAACGAGTTCCCATTCTTTTTTATTTCCTCAAAAATCAAAGGTTTATTCTGAAAAAAGATGGACAAATGTTTATCAAAGTGAACGATTATCAATTTGCGAAAAAAAAACCGCAAAACAGGTTGAACCTGTTTCACGGCATTCTTAATCGATTAATTAAGCTTTGTTAGCTGAACCGAACCAATCAATGTGTTCTTCTGCATCTTTAATGATTGCAGCTTTACCTGGTGCTAACAATTTACGAGGGTCAAAACCTTTTCCTTCTTTATCTTTGCCAGCTTCGATATATTCACGAGTAGCTTTAGCAAATGATAATTGGAATTCAGTATTTACGTTTACTTTAGAAACACCCATTGAAATTGCTTTTTGGATTTGTTCTTGAGGAATACCTGATCCACCATGTAATACTAAAGGCATATCTGGACCTACAGCATCAGCGATTGCTTGTAAATGATCAAATGCTAAACCATTCCAGTTTTCTGGATATTGACCATGGATGTTACCGATACCACATGCTAGGTAGTCGATTCCTGTAGCAACCATTTGTTTGCATTCTTCGATATCTGCTAATTCACCGTTACCGATGATTCCATCTTCTTCTCCGCCGATTGAACCAACTTCACATTCAACAGAAATTCCTTTAGCGTGAGCTTTTTCTACAACTTCTTTCGCTAATTTCAAGTTTTCTTCAAATGGTAAGTGAGAACCGTCAAACATAACTGAAGTATAGCCTACTTCGATACATTCCATAGCTGCATCATAGTCACCATGGTCTAAGTGGATGGCAACAGGAACAGTGATGTTCATTGATTCAACTAAGTCACAAATAATATCTTTAGCAACTTTGTAGCCGCCCATGTATTTAGCCGCACCCATTGAAGTTTGGATAAGTACTGGTGCTTGTTTTGCTTCAGCTGCTTCAAGGATTGCTTGAGTCCATTCTAAGTTATTTGTATTGAATCCGCCGACAGCGTAACCGCCTTTACGAGCAGCTTTTAAAAATTCAGCTCCTGATACTACTGGCATAATAAATTCCTCCTAAGTTTTGTAAAACTAAATTTGTTAAGACTATCCTTAACCAACGAACCTATTTTACCAAACATTTTCAGAGTTTTCTACTAAAATCAATGAAAATGAAAATTTTCAAGAACTTTTTTGCAAAAAATAAGGTTTTCAGTTGGCTGATTTAGTCAAAAATGGCTAGTTTATCGTTTTTTATTGTTCAAACAATAACAATTTATTTATAACTGTTTTCTCTAAATTCATCTGAAACATTAAAAGCGTATTTGTCCCGCTTATTTTCCTTCACGTTCAGACAAAGCAGCTCCGACAAATCCTTTGATCAATTTTTGTGGGCGATTTGGTCTTGAGATCAATTCTGGATGGAATTGACAACCAACAAAGAATTTTTTCTCTGTTAATTCCACGATTTCCACTAAACGATTATCAGGAGAAACACCTGAGAATACTAATCCTTTTTCTTCAAATAATTGACGGTATTTATTGTTGAATTCATAACGATGACGGTGACGTTCTTGTACTACATCGGCTCCGTCATAAGCTTCCGCTGTTTTCGTTCCTTTTTTAATTTTACATGGGTAAAGACCTAGACGTAACGTTCCACCTAAGTTTTCGATATTTTCTTGGTCTGCCATCAAATCAATGATATTGTTCGTTGTTTCTGGTGTAGTTTCTGCTGAAGCAGCATCTTCCAAGCCAACCACATTACGAGCAAACTCAACACACGCCATTTGCATGCCTAAACAAATACCTAAGAAAGGCACATCATTTTCACGAGCATAACGGATCGCTTCAATTTTTCCTTCGACCCCACGATCGCCAAAGCCACCAGGTACTAAGATACCATCTGCATCTTTCAAATATTCTGCTACATTTTCTTTGGTTAGATCTTGGGCCTTGATCCAGTCAAGTTCGATATCCGCATCAAAAGCAAAGCCTGAATGTTTCAACGCTTCAACAACTGAGATATAAGCATCTGGTAATTCTACATATTTACCTACTAAAGCAATTCGGACTTTTTTCTTCAGATTCAATACTTTTTCTTCTAATTGTTTCCATTCTTCCATATCAGCTTCTGGCGTTTCTAGTTTCAAATGTTCACAAACGATGCGATCCATGCCTTGTTTTTGTAAAAGCAACGGAATAGAGTAAAGAGTGTCCACATCTGGTGATTCAATGACCGCTTCGGGTTCTACGTCACAAAATTGTGCTAATTTATTTTTCACATTTTGTGAAACAGGTTGCTCTGTTCGAACCACCAAGATATTAGGTTGGATTCCTAAACCACGTAATTCTTTTACACTATGTTGAGTTGGTTTAGTTTTCATTTCTCCCGCAGCTTTTAGGTAAGGAATCAATGTTGTGTGGATATACATCACGTTATCAGCACCAACATCCGCCTTCATTTGGCGTAGTGCTTCTAGAAATGGTAAAGATTCGATATCGCCGACTGTTCCGCCAACTTCAGTGATGATCACGTCTGAATCAGTCATTTTTGCTGCACGCATGATTTTCTCTTTGATTTCATTTGTGATATGAGGGATGACTTGAACAGTTGCTCCTAAGTATTCCCCTTTTCGTTCTTTACGAAGTACTTCTGAATAAATTTTCCCTGTAGTAACATTGGAGTATTTGTTCAAATTGATATCGATAAAACGTTCATAATGGCCTAGATCCAAATCAGTTTCTGCTCCGTCGTCTGTTACAAAAACTTCTCCGTGTTGGTACGGACTCATTGTTCCCGGGTCTACGTTGATGTAGGGATCAAATTTTTGGATGGTTACTTTTAAGCCACGATTTTTCAACAAACGACCTAAAGAAGCTGCAACGATTCCTTTACCAATCGATGAAACTACGCCGCCCGTTACAAAAATGTATTTTGTCATAAGTTCAAAAACTCCTTCTTCTTTTATCTGCAGGAAAAGTCCCAGAAAATGAACAAAGCTCCCTATTCTAGTTAGAATAGGGAGCAAAATTTCTGTGAACTTCTGACCCTTTAAAAGGGTGCCCAATGAGTATACTACAAGCAAATTTGAAGAAAGTCAAGCCTCTAATTTAACGTTGCAGATGTCGTTAGTCATAAGAATAATCCAACGTCATTGATAAATGAAAACAGGTAGTTCACTCTCTAATAAAAAACTGCACGAAAAATAGTACACTCATTCTTTTAGTAAGAACGATTAGCCATACGACTTCTTTACTCATTCACTAGACTATCTTTGATGATCTCTAGAAGATTTTTGTCCTTTTTTTTCAGATATGTTTGTACTTCTCGTTCTTGCAGCATTGAATTTTTCTGTCCTATTTTTTAACGGTGACAATTTTTCTACATCTAATTGTTTCCAGTTTTCTTGTCTTCTTTTCTTAAAATCCTCCACTTTTTTTATTACCTGTTCCTGTTGTCCGGGGGTCAAATTAGAAAATTCAGCTTGAAAACCTAATTTATCTTCAGCTTTAGTTCCCACCTTGCCTACACTTTCATTAACCAACTCTCTAAATTCTCTTTTATATAATTCAAGGTTTGAAAGTTCCTGTGGATTGCCATGCACAAGATCTGTTTGTGGATACTGTAACATATTGAATTCAGCATAGTTAGTCAGCAGTTCTACAGCATGGCGGTTAAACTGCCAACGTTCATTTACGTTTTCCACGCTCAAACCAAGATTATGTATAATTTCCCTATATTCATTCTGCCTAAGAGGCAAAACACGTCTTGAAGTACCTTCTATTGTTGTACTATGTGGTATATCTAAATTCTCTTCTAATATAGATACAACCTCGTGTTGTGCAAGTGGAATAACTGGGTCATTCATTTGCTCACGAAGTACTGAAGTGATATCCTGTATCAGGGTAAAAGGACGGCGCATTCTCAACCTTTTTATTTTTATTGAAAGTTCAGTATCCCTTATTGCCTTCATCTCCTCAATTCTTTTCTTTTGTGATTCTTTAATTTTATTACGAGTATCAGGACTGAGGTCAAACAAGTCCACGAAAGAACCAATATCATTAGGTTTCATCTTAAAATTTTCTATTACAAATTCTATATCCTCACTTAAATCAGCCTCATTAACTTTGTAAGGTAACTCTGAATACATTTTTTTAAGACTCTCTGAAACCTCTGTGAACGTCCTTGATGTCATCGACTGTTGCACCATTTCGTTAATTTTTTGTATTCGTTCTTCTTTTAAAAACTTGATTTTACGTCGAGGTTCTTCTTCAATCTCCCTTTTTCTAATTGTTTCACGAAGATTTTCTTTATTTGCTAGTTCTAGCTTATCAATAGTAGAATTTATTTCATCTGGTGTAAAATAGGTTTTTTCAAAGAAGACGTCTAATGCCTCACTTATATCAATATCGTCTATTGGTTGAATAACATTAATTTCCGGATCATGAATCAATTGATTGATAGATGCAACAACTGTATCTATCATCTTTGAGCGATCAGAGAATGAATTGACTTCCTCACTTTGTTTGTTTAAATTTTTATGAACAGCTCTAAGTTTTTCGTCTCTTAATAAATTTTTTTTTCGCACTTGATGTTTTTTCATTGAATTAATTTGTGATGTTCTAACCTGTTCACGAGTATGATCATCCAGATTAAGACGATCTACTACGTAATTGATTTCATCTTTAGAATAAGTACGTAGGTTTAATAAAAATATTTCTTCTTCATCTTCCTCTAATCCTTCATTCATATCTTTGATTATTTGATCTAATTCAACTTTATTCATAAATTTATGCCTCCTTTATAATATAATAATAAGGCAATAACTTTAATTTGAGCATACCTAATTTTCCCCCCAGAAGAAATAGGTATGCTCAAATTAAAAAAATTCAATTATTTATCATCATATACAATCTTCAATGAACTCATTTTTTACTTGTGCGTATCAACCAGGAGTGCAATAATCACTGTAAGACAAGAATATTCTTAGAAAAATTCTACACACAAAAAAATGAAAAAATTTTTTTTATACTATAGAATAGGTGTGTTATTCATATTTTGCAAATAATTTTCTTTCCATTAAAATTTTAAAAAAAATTTCAATCAGAAATAGCTGTATACTACTCGTAGAGAATGATTTCATTACACAATCCAACCAGTTATTTGTGATTCAGAATAACTTAACATCATCCGTTTCTCATTCTCGTACTCCTGAAGTGTATTCTTCAGGAGTTTTTTGTTGTCCCACCACATAAGTTACTCACCAAACAATGCGCGAACAAAATAAGCCAAAATTTCCTAAAATAAGTCTTCAGCGACTAAGAAATCAGTTAAAACAAACTGTCTTTCTTTTCAGTCGTACTCATTTTTCGTAAAATTTTGGCTTATTGTCCTGTTTATCAAGCATAAGAAGGTTGTGAAAAGAGCGGTTTGCCCTGAGTATTAAGGATGAAAATCTCGAAACAGCTTTTCATGTTTTGAAAAATTCAGGCTTATTTCAAAGAGCTGATGCTAAAAACCCATTTACTCGTTTTTAGAATGAAGTGAGATTGATCTCTCCAACTCCAGTTATTCATATTCTAATGGGGTAGCGATAATCAATACAATTCCAAGTATTGTTCTCTTTCCCATTCTGAAACAGTTTGTCTAAACGCCGCCCATTCTAAGCGTTTTGCTTCGACAAAGTTTGAAAAGATATGTTGTCCCAAAGCATCTATCATCACTTTGTCTTTTCTTAATTCTTTGATTGCATTATGGATCGTTGAAGGAAGATCTTGAATGTGTGCTTCTTCTCGTTCTTCTTCGTTCATCACATAAATATTTCGATCTACAGCTGCTGGTGGCGTGATTTCATTACGAACGCCATCCAATCCAGCTTGTAATAAAACAGCCATTGCTAGATATGGATTAGCAGATGGATCAACTGAACGCAATTCCAAACGTGTGGATAAGCCACGTGATTCTGGAACACGGACTAATGGTGAACGATTACGACCGCTCCATGCCACATATACTGGTGCTTCATAGCCAGGAACTAAACGTTTATATGAGTTGACGGTAGGATTGCAAACCGCTGTATAGGCACGAGCATGTTTCAATAGCCCACCTAGGAAATGATACGCTGTTTGGCTAAGTTCTAAATCGCCATCTTTGTCATAAAAGACATTTCCTTCATCATTGAACAAGGACATATTACAGTGCATCCCCGAACCATTGATCCCGAATAATGGTTTAGGCATGAACGTTGCGTGTAACCCATGTTTACGAGCAATTGTTTTAACGACTAGTTTGAATGTTTGAATATTGTCACAAGCATCCACAACGTCTGCATATTTAAAATCAATCTCATGTTGCCCAGGAGCTACTTCGTGGTGAGAAGCTTCTACTTCAAACCCAAGGCTTTCTAATTCTAAAACAATATCACGACGACAGTTCTCACCTAAATCTGTTGGTGCAAAATCAAAATATCCACCTTTATCGTTTAACGTGGTCGTGATTCCACCATCTTCATCTAACTTAAATAAGAAGAATTCTGGTTCTGGACCTAAGTTGAAAGAGGTAAATCCAAGGTTGCGCATATCTTTTAATGCACGTTTCAAATTCCCGCGTGGATCACCTGCAAAAGGTGTGCCATCTGGGTTATAGATATCACAAATCAAACGAGCTACTTTGCCATGATCACTTTCCCAAGGGAAGATCATCCATGTTGAAAGATCAGGATACAAATACATATCGCTTTCTTCAATCCGAACAAAACCTTCGATCGAAGAACCATCAAACATCATTTTGTTTTCAAGTACTTTATCGATTTGACTAACGGGTACTTCGACATTTTTGATCGTTCCTAAGATATCTGTGAACATTAATCTTAAAAATCGAACGTTCTCTTCTTCAATGATTCGTTTAATTTCATCACCAGTTATTTGTTTCTTTACCATGGTATCCCTCTTTCTTTTTCTTTATATTATTCAGTCAAAGAATTGTCGTTGCATTCCTTGCGACTGATAATGCCCAGTTTTACTTAGCCCACCTTGCGCCAATATCTCATCACGAAAAATTTGTCGAACGTCATGATCAGTTAGCGGTTTTTTGCTCTTTTCTTCCTGTTTTTTGGCTTGAGCCATTTCGTAAACTCGTTTGATACCAGCCATATTTAATCCATCAGAAAGATAATCTTTGATCTCTAACAACAAGTCAATATCGTTTAATGAATACATTCGACGATTTCCTTCGCTTCTTTCAGGATGAACAAAATCTTGTTCTTCATAATAACGAATTTGTCGTGCGGATAAATCAGTCAGTTTCATTACTGTACCAATTGGAAATACAGACATTGAACGGCGCAATTCCTTTTCTCCCATCAGACGTCCCCTTTCGTTTAACAAGTTGGGTAAAGTATACCAAGCAAAAAAACTACTGTCAACCGCTTATGTCAGGTTTTCTAACATGAGAGTTGGTTTTTTTTACAAAAAAACTTGAGCAACGATTCATTGCTCAAGTTTTCTAACTTTTAAAAAAAGAGAAAATACATAGGTCACTCTGATAAGAAAGAGACAACGACCATTTAACTATTCAGCCATTTAGAAGTTGACTTTGCAAATCCTTTTACTTCATATCCATTTTTTTCTTCTACAAAATGCTCTTTCAAAACGAGGGTTTGTCTTCGTAAAGCACTTAATGTTTGTCCATTCTGGCTTGGCACAAAGAGTGTGTATGGCGTCATCAATTCCAACAACTGCTGTTTGATCGCTTGTACTAGCTTTTCTTTCCCATCGGTACTTTGCGCCGATATCAATACATTTGGAAAGAGTGAGGGAGTAAATAAGGCTGGATCAATTTGATCCGCTTTGTTATAGACTGTTAATACAGGCATCTCTTCCATCTTTAGTTCCGCCATCAACTGTAATACAGTCTGCTCCTGCAAAATACGATCTGGCGAACTTGCATCAACTACATGTAACAATAGATCCATGGATTGACTTTCTTCCAATGTTGAATGGAACGCATCAATTAATTGTGTCGGAAGATCTTGAATAAATCCAACCGTATCAGTAACCGTAATCTCAAATCCTTCTGCAAATCGCCATTTCTTTGTTAAGGGATCCAAAGTAGCAAATAACTGATCTTTAGAATACGTATCCGCTTGCGTAAGCAAATTAAGAATGGTTGACTTCCCCGCATTGGTATACCCAATCAAACCAATTTGAAAGATTTCACTAGACTGTCTTTTTTGGCGGTTTCTCGCTCGATGCGCTTCTACAGCCTTCAACTCACGTTTTACCCCTAATATTTTATTACGGATATGACGTCGATCCGTTTCCAACTTGGTTTCCCCAGGTCCTCTCGTTCCGATTCCACCACCTAATCGAGACAATGACTTTCCTTGTCCAGCTAAGCGTGGTAAAAGGTATTCTAATTGAGCTAGCTCTACTTGCAGCTTTCCTTCTTTCGAACGGGCTCTCATGGCAAAAATATCTAAAATCAACTGGACTCGGTCAATGATAGGGATTCCTACTGCTTCTGAGACTAGCTGACTCTGCCGAGGGGTCATTTCATGGTTAAAGATAATCAGATCCGCTTCATGAGCATCCGCTTGTTGGATCAATTCTTGTAATTTACCTTTACCGATAATGGTTTGACGATCGACTTGCGGTCGTTTTTGCGTCAATGTAAATACAACTTCCCCAGAAGCTGTATTGGTCAGCTTGCTTAATTCTGCCATCGACTCTGTGAAGTATCGTTGATTCTGTTCTGTCTCAACGCCTACGATGATCACTTTTTCTTTTTTATTTGTCATCTTTTTCCTCCAACCACGTTCTGATCAATTGATCAATTTGCTCCATACTACTGGACTCTGCTAATAAGTCAAACCAATGTGCATCAAGACGATTACGAAACCATGTTAATTGTCGCTTTGCATACCGTCTCGAGTTCATCTTCAACTGCTCCACAACGTTTTCTAAAGATTCTTCTCCCTTAAAATACGGATAAAATTCTTTGTATCCAATACCTTGACTCGCTTGGACTTCACCAAGTTCATACACAAAACGTGCTTCTTCTAATAAACCTTCCTCTAACATACTATCTACACGTTGATTGATGCGCTGGTATAACAAGGCTCTCTCGGTATTAAGACCAATCATACAATAATCATAAAGACGTGCGGGTTCCTCTTGCGGTGTTGTGATACTGTAGCCAGTCACTTCAAATACTTCTAAAGCTCGAATCACTTTTCGCTGGTTATTCCAATGGATTTTTTCCGCTGCTAGCGGATCTTTTGTTTTCAAACACTCCCAAAGTTCTTTTTTACTGAGTGTTTCAGCTAATTCTTCATATTTTTTTCGTACTGCTGTGACGCTTTCCTCTTTTGCACCCAATTGAAAATCATAAAGTAAAGATTGAATATACAACCCTGTTCCGCCAACGATCATCGGCAAACGACCACGTTCTGTGATTTCTGTGATCAATTTTCGTCCAGCTTTTTGAAAATCTGCTACGGAATAAGTTTCATTCGGTTCGATGACATCAATCAAATGATGAGGGATACCTTCCATTTCTGACGTTTTTATTTTAGCCGTCCCGATATCTAATTTTTTGTACACTTGCAGTGAATCCCCACTAATAATTTCACCGTGAAATTTTTTAGCCAATTCCACGCTAAGCGCTGTTTTCCCTACCGCTGTAGGTCCAACGATTACTAATACTTTTTCCATTATCATCCTACTTTTTCATTGTTTGTTTTATCCAAAATGCTTTTTGGGGAAAGTCTGTGATTATTGCATCTAGTTGTTGATCGAAACATCGTGTCATCTGCTGGTCGTCGTTGATGGTCCAGCATCTGATCGATTTGGGGAATGTCTCCATGGATGGCAAATGCTCCAAGTACCAGTCACCTCTAGGATGAATCCCTTCTATCCAAGGAGTATCTTCAGCTAACTGTACTTTCTTTTGTGACGTACTTAAAAGAAGATCCAGCTGTGCTTGAGGATCAATTTTTACTACTCGTTCCAATGTATGAAAGTTAAAACTGCAGTACGCATGTCGAAAAGGCCATTCCACTGCTTTTAATTGTTGAACTACTTTTTCTTCGATGCCAGCATACTCATATTTATCTGTTTTGATCTCGATCATTACCGTTCCACGATAATTCATTTCCCAAAAAAGATGCAAGACCTCTTTCAAAGTTGGCACTTTTGTTGCCTGAAACTCTGTATTGAACCACTTTCCTGCATTCAACTTTTTTATCTCTGCTAATGTTTTTTCCCGTACCAATCCTTTGCCATCCGTCGTCCGATCCACTTCCTCATCATGAATCACCACGATCTGCTCATCTTTCGTCAAATGAACATCTAGTTCAATCCCATCTGCACCTATTCGAACCGCTTCGGCAAACGCAGGCAATGTATTCTCTGGATGGGTACCACTACTTCCACGATGCGCAAAAATCTGAACCATTTCATCACCACTTTCAGTCTCTTTGATTGTACCATAGGAAAAAGGCTGTGAAAAAGTCGTAATACTTCAAATGGTTAAGAATGAGGTTGACTTGTCATTCTAAAAAATGAGTAAACGGTATTCAATAAAGAACTACTCAGCAATAAGCGATGATTTTCTAAAATATGAAAAGCTATAAAAGTCCTCTCTCATTCGCTTAAAGCTGTTCTTCGACGATCAGTCAAAAATCTCAAAATATGGGGAGCTGTTTCGAGATTTTCATTCTTCATACTCAGGGCAAACTGCTGTTTTCACAATCTCTCATTCATAGTGTTTCATCTATCGAAAAATAAGCCGAAAAAACCAAAAATATAAGGAACTACTTTTGGATTCTTCGGCTTATTTCTAAAAGCTAGACAATTCTGTCACAACCTTGACTTTACAAATTATAAAAGTTTTTTGATCCTCTTCGATCTCAACTCAAAAAACAATTAGCTCCACACATTATCATTTGAGAAAAAGCCAATGGGTTGTCGCGTGACACTTTTTAATTGCGCTTTTTTTTCATTGATCATTTCCGTCAGATTATCCGTGAAGTTTTCTAAGATCACACGTCCACCTTTATAAGCATAACCGCCTATTTTCATCGTTTCGTCAGGAGAAAGAACGACTTTACGGTGCGCAATGTTTTTAAACAACTCCTCTAAGATGTAATTTGGAAGATAAAAATTATTTTGTGCAGCAAATGACTGTAAATAAGCAAAATCATCAATAGTGATATAACAATCATCAAATGCATCAAAGCTGACATATTCATCTAACAGTGTTGCTCTTTTTTGCAAGATTTCATTGATTTTTTTATTTAGTTGATTCAAAGTCTCAATCTCTTTGACTTTTAATTCTAATTCCCGTCTTCGTTGCTCTTTGTTTTCAAGATGGCGCATCTGAACAACCATCCCGATATATACTAAAATAGCTCCTAATAAAACGCCAATTAAGCCTACGATGCCAACTACCAATTAGTGTTCCTCCTTGCTGTATTCTTCTATTTCATCATAACATAAACGTGCAAGCACAGACTATTTTCTAAAATTTTTTTATTTGACCTTTATTGACCAAGAATGTATACTACTTTTTAGGTAGAAGAAATGAATTTGTGTTACACTATTTGTAAAGAACTTAAGGAGGAACCAAATTATGAATTTAATCCCTACAGTTATTGAGCAATCCTCTCGTGGCGAACGAGCTTATGATATTTATTCACGCTTATTAAAAGACCGCATTATCATGTTAAGTGGTCAAGTGACTGATGATCTTGCAAACTCGATCATTGCTCAATTGCTTTTCCTAGATGCACAAGATTCTGAAAAAGACATTTATCTTTATATCAACTCTCCTGGCGGTTCTGTTACTGCTGGAATGGCGATTTATGATACGATGAATTTTGTTAAAGCAGATGTCCAAACCATTGTGATGGGTATGGCTGCTTCTATGGGTAGTTTCTTACTGACAGCAGGTAAAAAAGGCAAACGTTTTGCTTTACCAAATGCTGAAATCATGATCCATCAACCACTTGGCGGCGCACAAGGTCAAGCGACAGAAATCGAAATCGCAGCTCGTCACATTTTACAAACACGAGAACGCTTGAACAAAATTTTAGCAGAACGTACTGGTCAACCTCTTGAAGTGATCGAAAAAGATACCGACCGTGATAATTACATGACTGCTGAACAAGCGAAAGCATACGGTTTGATTGATGAAGTGATGGAAAACAGTGCTGGATTAAACTAATATCATTTGTAAACTAAAAGGACGATGGGACTGCTCGATTGAGCGGCTCATCGTCCTTTTTTCAGTTGGAACGAAAGCTCGGTTTTTCAATGCTGTTCTTTAAACTTTCCTTCGTTATATTGTTCTCCAAGTTCAACGTAATGTTGAATATTTTGGCGATTCTTTTCAATCTCTTCTTCCGTTAAAGGACGAATGACTTTAGCTGGCCGACCAAACGCTAATACGTTGGGCGGAATGACCTTGCCTTCGGTCACTAAAGAACCAGCACCAATCAAACTATTTTCACCGATTACTGCATGGTTCAAAATAGTTGATCCCATACCAATCAACGCGCCCTTTTCGATGGTGCAACCATGAAGCATACATTGATGTCCTACCGTTACATTTTCAGCAATTTCAACTGGTGCATCATGGTCCACATGAATAACAGTACCATCTTGAATATTCGTTCTTGCTCCAACTTTAACCGTATTGCTATCCCCACGAATCACCGCTTGATACCAAACTGTGACCGATTCTGCGAGCTCTACATCGCCAACAACAGTTGCATTCGGTGCAATAAATTTTTGACTCATTTTTACACATCTCCTTTTTTGGCTTATTTCCAATTATAGCAGAAGATGGATTTCTCCTTCAAAAAGACTGGCAGCTATTATTTCATAGTCCCTTCAAGCACGCCTACTCTCTAGGGACTGAGACAAAAGTTGTCTCAGTCTCTTCTAGTATCTCTAAAAACGAATAAACGGCGTTCAAGAAGCAACTCCTCAACAATAAGCGATGATTTTCTAAAATATGAGGAGCTATTTAAAAAAATCATCGCTTATTCGCTCGGAGCTGAACGCTTCTTTCACAGCCTCTTGCTAAACGGTGTTCAAACATCAGCTCCTTGAAATAAGCCTGAATTTTTCAAAACATGAGGAGCTGTTTCAAAAAATTCTTTCTTATTGTCATCAGAGCTACCCGATGTTTTCACGACCTCTTGTTCACGGTGATACAAAAGTAGCATCTTCGGAAAATTTGCCGAAATTTACCAAAAATTTGAGAAGCACCAAGTAGGTAACAATCAACATCAAAAACTAGTTTTTGTGTTTCTTGTCAATTTTCGAAAATTCCTTCTTATTTCTTGATGCTGAACACTTTTGTCTCAACCTCTCGTTTTTACACAACTAAAGAGCTCAGAACAATCTTTCGTGTTCCAAGCTCTTTCCTTTTATCTATATGCTATCTAAACTGGTAGCTAAATTTTATCCATTTACTTTAGAAATATTGATTGAGCCGATATAGCCAGCTTTATAGTTTTCTACATTGATTAGTGGGCTTGTTTCTCCTTTATTTACTTTAAAAGTAGTTGTAAGTCGATAGTATCCTTTTTCTTCTAAAACCCCATCTCTCATCAATGTGGTGTTAAGGAGTTCACGACTATCTTTAGACGAAGTATCTTCCTTCAATGCCACTTTTACATAATGGTCACTCAACATATCGACCACTGGTTTCACATAAACGGTTACTCGATAAGTTGCATTTTCTTCTAAAGCTTCACTACCGTTAAAGATTTTATATACACTAGCATGCTGATCAGCAAAGAAAGTATAGTCACCAACTAAAGCATTCACAGGGTCTTTCACTAGTTCAATGTCATCTCCTGAGAACATTTTCCATCCAGCAGTTTGTCCGTCAGGCCAAGTATCATTGATTTTCACCGTTACATTAATCGTTCTTCTAGCCACTTCATTTACACTATTTTTCACTTCATAAGTGACTTGGTATTTTCCAGGAATAGAGGAATCAACGTTGTTTTCTACCACTTTGATTTTGTCTGTGATGTCTCCGTCAACACGATCATAAGCACTTAGATTGATTCGTTTGTCATATGGATCAAATAACTCATCGTGCAAAATTTCAATATCATTTGCATGTAACTCTGGTTTTTCAAAAACAGCTGCAAATTGATTGATTCTGACAGTATGCGTATTGAAGTGTTCTCCTGTTGCAGCTCCAATCGTAAAAGTATATTTCTTTGATTTATCGATGTTTGGATTTTTCAATTCCCAATGTTGCCCATCATAATCTGCAGTAATAAGTTGTTGCTTGCTATTCCATTTTAACGTTAATTTTTTAAAAGTATTTGGCGTGAATTTAATTTGTTGCATAGGAGCTAAAGCGGTTAAAAATCCGCTGTTGGCATCTGTTGAAACAAAGCCTCCATGAGCACCAACCATTTGAGCATGGTTGAAAGAAGTATCCGCATCATCTCTATCTGGCGCTTTAGAATAGGTATCCAATTCAAATCCAATTCCCTTTTTCAGGCCTCTGATACCTAGACCACCACCATTAGCTCCAATGTCGCCAATTGCTCCTTGGTGGAAAGCCACACCTACCCCATCAGCACCATTTACATTATCACCTAAATTGACATCCATATCCAACAAGAAATCATAGTTCATATCAAGGGAGACGATTCCAGATATTGTTCCTTTTTGAAATTGTTTCGATTGAGTAAGACGAGCTGTATGGGAATCAAGTTGGACGGCACTTCCATTAAATGCGACGATGTCTTTCAAATCAAAATTATTTTGATCCACATTTTGGGAGATAGCAATATTTTTATTGACTAAAACATTACTAGTTTCTGCATTTACTGACAATCCAACAACACTTACCCCAATTAATCCAATAGTTCCTGCACATACTTTTTTATAAAAGGTCTTTTTGTTCATAATAAATAACACTCCCATTCATATAGTTATTTTTTATACACTATCCTTTTCCGTTTTATCTGCATTTCACCATCTCTTTTCATTCTTTTAGTAAACAATTACGCGTAAAATTCATTTACTAGCAAGCATCCAGTAGTAGAAGCATTTTTGAATGCTATTTCGCCTCCCTTGATCTTTTTTCTACTACAAAATTATCGTAACGCTCAGATCCTATTATTTTTATTTTGTATAGTAGTCCAACAAATAAAAAAAGAGGTGAGACAAAAATGTTTCGCATCAAGAAATAAGAAGGGATTTCCGAAAATTGACAAGAAGCATAAACACTCGTTTTTTGCTGTTGATCGTTACCTACTTGATGCTTCTTATTTCTTGATGCTACTTTTATCTCACTGTTTATTCAATTTTTAGAGATACTAAAAGAGACTGAGGAAAGTTTTTCCTCAGTCTCTCTATTCTAAAATTCTTTCTTATTTGCTCGGAGCTGATCGCTTCTTTCACAACCTCTTGGTTTAATCGGTATCAAGCATCAGCAACATCTTCAGCAAATTGGCTATTGTACAGTTTTTCATAGAATCCGCCTTGAGCTAACAGCCCTTCATGCGTTCCTTTTTCGATAATTTGTCCTTGATCCATCACTAAGATCAAATCCGCATCACGAATTGTTGAAAGGCGATGAGCAATAACAAAACTTGTTCGTCCTTCCATTACACGATCCATTGCTTTTTGGATCAATGCTTCTAAACGAGTATCGACAGAACTAGTAGCTTCATCAAGTATCAAGATTTTAGGATCAGAAACCACGGCTCTGGCAATAGTCAATAATTGCTTTTGCCCTAACGAAACATTGTCACCTTCAGCGTTGATTTCCATTTCGTAACCATCAGGCATTGTCCGAATAAAATGATCAACGTTAGCTGTTTTTGCTGCATCAACGACTTCATAATCCGTCGCATCTAATTTACCAAAACGAATATTATCAGCAATTGTCCCTTCATAGAGCCAAGCATCTTGAAGAACCATACCAAATAATGAGCGGACATCACTACGACTCATCGTTTTAGTATCAATACCATCGATTTTTATTGCCCCATGACTCACATCATAAAAACGCATCAATAAATTAATCAGAGTGGTTTTCCCTGCACCGGTTGGCCCGACTACCGCAACTGTTTGACCAGCTTTTACTTCAAAGTTCAAATCTTGAATCAACGGTTTTTTAGGGTCATAAGCAAAATCAACATGTTCAAATGAAACATTTCCTGCTACTGTTTCTGGTAAAGTGACATCCACTTTATTTTCTTTTTCTTCTGGTTCATCTAAAATCTCAAAGACACGTCTGGTAGCCGCAGATGCACTTTGCAATACAGAAGATAACTGTGTGATATTCCCCATTGGCTGGCTGATTTGCCAAATATATTGGATAAATGCTTGTAATTGCCCCACAACGATGACACCCGTAATGACGTAAAAACTTCCCAATACAGCCATACCGATATAAGTAGCATATGCGGTCAACTGAACTAAGGGCATCATCAATCCAGATATAAAGGCTGCTCTAAATCCATAATGTTTCAATCGATGATTGACTTGTTTGAATCCTTCAAACGTTTTTTGCTCACGTCCATAAACTTTTAACACACTAAAACCAGTCATATTTTCTTGGACATAACCATTTAAATCCCCTAACGAATTTTGCATTTCTTGGAAATATTTTTGCGAAGCATTGATCACACGTTTTGAAATCCAGATAGATGCAGGAATCATGATCATCGAGATCAACGCCATCAATGGCTGGATATAAAACATCATCGCTGCTGCCAGTGTGATCCCTAAAATAGCATTCACCACACCGATAAACGCTTGCTGTAACGCCCCACTGACTGCGTCTACGTCATTCGTCACCCGAGATAAGATATTTCCTTGTTGATTTTTATCAAAATAAGAAACAGGCAATCGATTGATTTTTTCTTCAATATCTCTTCGCAAATCTTGCATTGCACTTTGCACGACATTCGTCATCAAAACACCTGAAAGTAATTGCGAAACACAATAACCAACGCCCACGATCGTGATCCAAATCAAACAATTGAAAATATAAGAAAAATTAATTGCTTCGTTGTTTGCAATATTGTGACTGATCTCAGTAGTTGGCAATCCGACAACGTAGGGTAAAGCAACGTTGAAAATCACCGTCAAAACAGTAAACAACAGCACAAAGAAAAATGTTAACTGATAAGGTTTGATGTATCGAGCTAATCGTTTTAAGGAAGATAATGTTTGTTTCATGCTAATTCCTCCTTCGATAATTGCGAAGCTGCGATATCATAATAGATTGGACAGTTTTCTAATAATTCACGGTGTGTCCCGATACCTACGACTTCTCCCTCATTCAAGACGATGATTTTATCAGCATGCATGATCGTACCCACTCGCTGCGCCACGATTAACACCGTTGATTCGGTCGTTTCTTTTTTCAAGCGAGCTCGAAGTTTTGCATCCGTTTGATAATCAAGTGCCGAGAAGCTGTCATCAAAAATATAGATTTCCGGACGTCGAATAATAGCTCTGGCAATCGCTAAACGCTGCTTTTGTCCTCCAGAGAAATTAGCTCCACCTTCGGAAAGAAGTTCATCATACCCATCCGTTTTCTTCGAAATGAAGTCCGTTGCTTGTGCGATTTCAGCTGCTCGCTCCATCTCCTCTTGCGTAGCATCTTCTTTTCCATATCTTAAATTATCTGCGATCGTCCCAGTAAATAACAATGCTTTTTGAGGAATAAAGCCAATTTTATCTCTTAATTTACTCAAGCGATAGTCCCTGACATCTACGCCATCAATAAGGATTTCCCCATCACTTACATCGTAAAATCGAGGAATCAATTGAATCAACGTTGACTTCCCGCTACCTGTACTACCGATGAATGCAACTGTCTCTCCTGGCGAAGCAGTAAAACTCACATTACGGATCACGGGTTCTTGTGAATGTCCAGGGTAAGCAAATGTCACATTCTTAAACTCAATATATCCTTTGGTTTTTGTTTCAGATACACCATTTGGATCTTCTTTGATCGACGGTGAGGCATCTAATGCTTCTTGGATACGCCCTGCTGAAACAGCTGCCCGTGGATACATCATAAAGACACTTGCAAACAGCATGAAGGAGAATAATGCATGGAAAATATATTCAATAAATGCAATCAGATCCCCCACTTGAAGTGAACCAGCATCGATTTGAACCGCTCCGCTCCAAATAATCAAGACCATTACAATGTTAAACAGGAAGTAGAATCCAGGCTGTGCAACAGCCATTAAACGAAACAAGCTTTTCGAGCTTTTTGTATAGTTATCATTAACTTTCGCAAATCGTTTTTCTTCAAATTTTTCATTAACGAATGCCCGGATAACACGTAATCCTGAAAGATTTTCACGTAAAATACTATTAATCTTATCCAAATTTTTCTGTTGTTTTTTTGATAACGGTTCAGAAAATTTCGCAATCGCAACCACTGAAAGTAGTAAAAACGGTAGCGCTCCGATCACATAATAACTCAATGAAACACTGGTCCGCATAACCATATAAAGACTGACAACAAACATCATCGGTGTCATAAATCCGATCCGTAAGATATTTTGTAAGAACAGCATAATTTGATAAGCGTCGTTCGTCGTACGCGTGATCAACGAAGCAACCCCTAATGTTTCATATTCTTGGTGAGAATAACTCTGGATTTTCTTGAATAGATCATCACGAATATCCGCAACGATGTTCGTCGTGATCCGTGAACCAAAATAGCCTAATAGAATATTCATAATGATCCCAACCACAGTAATCACGACCATCAAGATCCCTTGTTGTTTTACATAACCAAAATCGTTGTTACGAATCCCGACATCAATCATACGAGCTAAAATCGTTGGTAAGCCTAACTCAATTAAAATAAAACCAAATACGCAGATGAAATTTAATAACAAATATTTCTTATAGCGCATGGTATAGTGCCACATCAACTTCAAACTCTCATCTCCTTTTAATTAGAATAAATTTAGCTATTAATAAAAATAATAGCACACTCCTACAGTATATAGAACACCTCTCTCATCAAAAATTTTTTTTATTACATTTAAATGATAAAAAACATTTTTCCTTTCCACCTTGTTGATTTCTATACTTATCCACTTTTTTATGCTAAAATAGCAATTAACTATTGTATGAATTCATACAGAAGGTACGGTTGAAAAAATTTCCGAACAGAGAAGCAAAACGAGGCTTGTCTCTTTGATTAGAATCGCTCATTTTAATCAAAGCATATCAAAAAACAGGTGGCTTGACCCCTCGTTTTGTGTTGTCTAAAAAAAATCAACTAGCTAAATTACTGCGACATGCAGATAAAGGAGACATAAACATGATTTACAAAGTATATTATCAAGAATCAAAAATCCGTAATCCTAAACGGGAAGAAACAAAATCACTTTACATTGAAGCAAATAGTGATGTTGACGCACGTCAACAAGTGGAAGAAAATACCCCATACAACATTGAATTCGTTCAACTTCTAGAAGGCAGTCATCTAGAATACGAAAAAGAAAATGCTGAATTCACATTAGTGGAGTTTTAAAATGAAACTTTCCATCAAAAATAATGAGACAGGCGTCTTTGCTATTGGTGGATTAGGTGAAATCGGGAAAAACACGTATGGGGTACAATTCCAAGATGAGATTATCATCATTGATGCTGGAATCAAGTTTCCAGAAGATGATCTGCTTGGGATTGACTACGTAATTCCTGACTACAACTATATCGTTCAAAATATACACAAAGTGAAAGCACTGGTGATCACGCATGGACACGAAGACCATATCGGTGGCATTCCTTATTTGTTGAAACAAGCGAATATCCCTATTTATGCTGGGCCATTAGCGCTTGCACTGATTACCAATAAGTTGGATGAACATGGCTTGCTTAGAGATGCACAATTGCATGAAATCAATGAAGATACCGTGATTCGTTTCAGAAAAACATCGGTCAGCTTTTTTAGAACAACCCATAGTATCCCTGATGCGTTGGGTGTCGTTGTAAAAACACCTTCTGGTAATATCGTTGCAACAGGTGACTTTAAATTTGATTTCACCCCAGTCGGTGAACCTGCTAACCTGCACAAAATGGCACGGATCGGTGAAGAAGGCGTACTCTGCTTGCTATCAGACAGTACAAATGCTGAGATCCCAACATTTACAAAATCAGAAAAAACGATTGGTCTTTCGATCCTAAAGATTTTTGAGAAAATCGAAGGTCGGATCATTTTTGCCAGCTTCGCTTCAAACATCTTCCGTCTACAACAAGCAGCAGATGCAGCGGTTGCTACCGGCAGAAAAATTGCTGTTTTTGGACGCAGTATGGAAAATGCGATCGTTAACGGCCAACGTTTAGGCTATATCAAAGTCCCAGAAGGAACCTTCGTTGATGCACATGAAATCAATCGATTACCTGCGAATGAAACGATGATCTTATGTACTGGTTCTCAAGGTGAACCGATGGCTGCTTTAAGTCGTATTGCTAATGGTACCCATCGCCAAATCCAGATCCAACCAGATGATACCGTCATTTTCTCAAGCTCACCAATTCCTGGGAATACTACCAGCGTCAACCATTTGATCAATTTATTATCTGAAGCTGGTGCAGAAGTCATTCATGGGAAAATCAACAATATCCATACTTCTGGACACGGTGGTCAAGAAGAACAAAAGCTGATGCTTCGTTTGATGAAGCCTAAATACTTTGTTCCAGTCCACGGAGAATTCAGAATGTTGAAGATCCATGCTTCCCTTGCTCAAGATACTGGTGTACCGGCTGAAAATTGCTTTATTATGGAAAATGGAGATGTGTTGGCTTTGACTAGCGAAACCGCTCGTCCAGCCGGACATTTTATTGCCGGTGACGTCTATATCGACGGTAGCGGGATCGGTGACATTGGAAATGTTGTTTTGAGAGACCGTCATTTGTTATCTGAAGAAGGACTAGTTCTGGCAGTTGCTACTGTCGACATCAAAAAGAAAGAAATTTTAGCGGGACCTGATATTTTATCACGTGGCTTTGTTTATATGCGTGAATCAGGTGAGATGATCAATGAGGCGCAACGCATCCTTTTCCATGCATTGCGTGAAGTGTTAAATGCTCCTGATTGCTCTGAACATAAACTGAAAGAAGCCATGACAGGCGCTTTACAACCTTTCTTATTTGAACGAACAGAAAGACATCCAATGATCCTTCCAATGGTGATGACACCTGATGAAGAAAAATAAATGAAAAACTTATAATGGCTGCATGCGCCGACTTCCTACATAGATGGGTAAAGTTCGGCGCAGTTGTCCATTATAAGTTTTTTTGTAACAAAAAAGAGCGTAATCACTTACGCTCTTAACATGTTTAAATAGGTGAACAACACTTATTTAGTTTACTCGCTCTACTTAAGCTTTTTCAACATTAGCAGCTTGTGGGCCACGATCTGATTCTTCAACATCAAAAGTCACTGCTTGACCTTCTTCTAAAGTTTTGAATCCGTCACCTTGGATAGCTGAAAAGTGAACAAAAACATCGCTTCCGTCTTCACGTGAAATAAAACCAAATCCTTTTTCAGCGTTGAACCATTTAACTGTTCCGTTTTCCATTAATAATACCCTCCTCGTGCCTAAGCACTTAATTGATTGTAACATTGCTCGCGTACGATAGAGGTGCAACAGATGTTTCAACTTCTATTCCCAAACAAAATTACAATATAATTGTACACTTGGTTCTTTTTTTTTGCAAGAAAGCTACTTCCACTTATTCAATTTATTCCTCTTCCATCAATCCCTCCTCTCTCAGACTAAAATACTGTTTGCATCCAATGATCAAATGATCTAAGACATCGATTCCCATCATCTCCCCACATTTTTGAACTCTTTTAGTAAAAAGCAAGTCTTGTTTAGATGGAAGAACATTCCCCGAGGGATGATTATGAACTAAAATAATTCTCGCTGCAGAATATCGAACAGCATAATGGAACACTTCTCTTGGATGTGCGATCGTTTGATCCAGGGAACCAATAAATAGCGTTTTTTTCAACAATACTTGATTCTTAGTATCCAAATAAATACAAATCAAATGTTCTTGTTTGTGATCCTTTAATTCTATGATTAATTGATGCGCTAATTCATAGCTGGCATGGATCGTGGGTTGTACCGCTACATGCTGTGTTTGGATTCTTTTTCCTAGCTCGATCAGTGCTTTGATTTCAAGAGCCTTAACCTGACCAATTCCTCGTATTTTTTCCAGCTCAGACAGCGTTGCCTGTCTTAACAGTGCAAGTCCACCAAATGTTTTCAACAAATTACCTGCTAGTTCCAAGACATTATAGGGATGCTGTCCCGTGCGTAATAAAATAGCAAGTAATTCTTGATCAGAGAGTGCTTTCTCTCCGTAAAGCAACATTCGCTCCCTTGGAAGTGAGGTTGCTGGCACAGCATCCAGCAAATTTTTTTCCATAAAATCCCCCCTTTCTTCTTCTCACTAATAAGATACGAAAAAAGGGGGGAGCTATTTTTATTTTTTTAGATATCCTGGTACTTCGTGTAGAGAAGATAAAACTGCTAACGTTTTTTGTTGCAAGTCTTCTGAAGGAGCCAACAAATCTGGAATCATAATCACTGGGATCTCCGCACTTGCTGCTGCAAGTATCCCGTTTTTAGAATCTTCCAGAACCAATGTTTCTTGTTTTTTCGTTCCTAGATATTCATGGGCAAGCAAAAAGATTTCTGGATCAGGTTTAGCACGTTTGACATTTTCTGCTGAAACAATCGTTTCAAAATAGTTTGTCAGTTGGTTCTTTTCCAATAATAGCTCAATAATATGACGTTGGTTACTAGAAGCGACAACTTTAGGTATTCGGTGTTCTTCTAAAAAGTCCAGTAATTCGATTACTCCTGGTTTTAATTGCACTGCACCTAAGGAAAACCGTCTGATCGTTTCTTCATAAGCATCATTAATGAATTTTTGGACATTATTTTCCCCAAAACTTGCAAAGATCTGATGATAATTTGCCCAAACCTCTTCATCTGATACACCTAGATATTTCAAATACAATTCTTTGTCGTAAGGAAAGCCCATTTGATCAGCAACCATTTGCGAGGCTTCATAGTAGACGATTTCTGTGTCAAAGAGTAACCCATCCATGTCAAAAATGACAGCTTTATAATTCATTTTTTCCTCCTAACTGTAACAATAGTGTTCGTACTTCAGAAATAAAGTAAAGAGAACCTGTAACCACTAAGACATCTTCATTGGTCATTTTTTCTAATATTTCAGCTAAACCAAATTGCCATAATGAAACAATTGAAACTGTTTCATCTACAAGATCAGTCACGGTGCTTAAATCCAATGCTTTCGGGTGTTCAAACGTCGTTAAATACAAATGCGCATTAGGAACTGCTTTTAATTGGGTTAGCATTGCTTCTACATCTTTTGTACTTAGTGCAGAAAATAAAATATTGATCCGATAATCTTTGAACTCTTTCTTCAAATTTTGAACCAAACGGCTGACTGCATGTGTATTATGAGCGCCATCTAAAATAACAAAAGGTTCTTCACTTAATTTTTCCATTCGTCCAGGCCAGTGCGCTTTTTTCAGCCCTTTACGAATTTCTTTTTCACTAAATGGTATACCTGTCATCTTGCAGTAAACTTGGTATAGTTCAATTGCCATACCAGCATTTTCTGTCTGATGTTGTCCAATCATGCCAATCGTAAGCGAGGTCATTTTTCCATGCTCATTATGAAATGAAAATACTTCTCCCCATCGCTCAGCTGGATGTTGATAAGTAACTTGATAGTTTTCGTCAAAAATATGAAGGGGGGCATTTCTTAGTCTAGCCTGTTTTTTGATTACTTCTAAAGCTCTTTCTTCGATATTTCCCGTAACGACAGGCACCCCTTGCTTGATTATTCCTGCTTTTTGGGCAGCGATTTCTTCAATTGTTTCTCCTAAAATATCCGTATGATCCAAGCCAATCGTGGTGATTCCTGTAAGTAATGGTACGGCAACATTCGTTGAGTCTAGTAAACCGCCTAACCCAACTTCAATAATAGCAACGTCGACTTTTTGACACAAAAAATAATCAAATGCCATTGCTGTCAGCGTTTCAAACTCAGTTATTCCGGCAACTGCTTCAAATCGATCCAAATGTTCAACAAGTGGTCGGTATTTTTGTACAAGCTTGATTAAGTCTTGATCTGGAATTTCTTGTCCATTGATCGAGATTCGTTCATTAAAAGATTCAATATACGGCGAAGTAAATGTCCCCACTGTCAGTCCTGCTTCTTCTAGTAGACATCTCAGATACGTAACCGTCGAACCTTTTCCGTTGGTTCCTGCGATATGGATCGTTTTCACCTGTTTTTCTGGATGCCCGACTATCTCTAATAATGCCTCCACTCGATCTAGTCCCGGACGAGAGCCAAATGGCAAGCGGCTATGGATCCAGGCGATTGCTTCTTCTATTTTCATCAACGTTTCCCCCATTCCATATTTATTATAGCAAAAAGCAAGCGGAAACACAGGAAAAAACGTAGTGTATGTAAAAGAAGAAGAAATACTGAATAGCCCATTCTGATTCTACTTATTTGTGCTGACGTCTTGCTTTTTACTTAAAAAAAGAGCGGAAATGTTTTTCAACTACTTTCCGCTCTCTTTTGCATTTGTACGATTGTTCGAATGTCAGATTACTGGATTGTTCTTAAGCTGCGGATTCTTTCTGTAACTGCTGCTTGTTTGTCCAAATAATCTTTTTCTTTTGCCCGCTCTGCTTCAACCACTTCTGCTGGCGCATTGGCAACAAAGCGTTCATTGCCTAATTTTCCTTGTACTCGTTTCACTTCATCTGTCCATTTCGCTAGTTCTTTTTCTAACCGTTTGATTTCTTCTTCGATATTGATCAAACCTGCTAATGGTAAGAAAATTTCTGCCCCTGTCAATACAGCTGACATTGCTAGATCAGGCGCAACGATTTCACTTGAGATCGTTAGCTCTTCTGGATTACAGAAACGCTCGATATAGCTGGTATTTTCTGTTAAGAATTGACCGATTTTCGGATCATTGATCTTAATCATTAATGTAATTGGTTTTGATAATGGTGTATTCACTTCAGAACGAATGTTACGTACGGAACGAATTAGTTCTTTGAGTACTTCCATCCCTTTTGAAGCTGTTTCATCATTAAATTCCGGATGAACCACCGGATAATCAGCAACTACTAAAGAAGTACCTTGATGTGGGATGTGTTGCCAAATTTCTTCAGTAACAAATGGCATAATTGGATGCAATAGACGCAAAATTTGATCTAACGTATGCACCAAAATACTTTGTGTTGTTTGTTTTGAGACAGCATCATCACCATACAAGACTTCTTTACTCATCTCGATATACCAGTCACAAAAATCATCCCAAATAAAGTTATACAACTGACGCCCAGCTTCCCCAAATTCAAAATGATCAAAGAGTTCAGTAACCTTAGCGATCGTTTCATTTAGACGTGTCAAGATCCAGCGGTCTGCCACAGTTTTCTCGCCAGTTAGCGTAATATCTTCAACTGTCATGCCTTCACTGTTCATAATAACAAAACGTGAAGCATTCCAAATTTTATTAATGAAATTCCAAGCTGCATCCATTTTTTCATAGCTGAAACGGACATCTTGACCAGGTGCTGAACCGTTTGATAAGAACCAACGTAAGGCATCAGCGCCATATTTTTCAATCACTTCCATTGGATCAATGCCGTTTCCAAGAGATTTACTCATCTTACGTCCTTGTTCGTCCCGAATCAACCCATGAATCAAAACATTTTCAAACGGACGACGATCCGTAAATTCTAAGCTTTGGAAAATCATTCGACTAACCCAGAAGAAGATAATGTCGTAGCCAGTTACTAATGTGCTTGTTGGGAAATAGCGTTGATAATCAGCACTATTTTCATCTGGCCATCCCATCGTTGAAAAAGGCCATAATGCTGAACTAAACCAAGTATCTAATACATCTGGATCTTGTACCCACTCTTCACTATTTTCTGGAGCTTCCATCCCTACATACATTTCACCCGTTTCTTTATGGTACCAAGCCGGGATTTGGTGTCCCCACCACAATTGACGAGAGATAACCCAATCGTGAACATTTTCCATCCAACGTAAAAATGTTTGATTAAAACGTGGTGGGAAAAATTCAACTGCATCATCAGTCTCTTGATTTTTCATTGCTTTCTCAGCTAATGGAGCCATTTTAACAAACCATTGTGTGGACAAGCGTGGTTCAATGACTACTCCCGTACGTTCTGAATGCCCAACATTATGGATCATTTTTTCAATTTTGATCAATCGTCCGATTTCCTTCAAATCAGAGACAATCGCTTTACGTGCTTCGAAACGATCCATGCCTGCATATTTTCCAGCTAAGTCATTCATCGTTCCATTTTCGTTCATCACATTTACACGTGGCAGATCATGACGGTTACCTACCTCAAAGTCATTTGGATCATGCGCAGGTGTAATTTTCACTACGCCTGTTCCAAATTCCATATCAACATACGTATCTGCAATAATCGGAATTTCTTTATTTACTAATGGTAAAATTACTTTTTTGCCGATCAACGCTTGATAACGCTCGTCTTCTGGGTGTACAGCAATCGCTGTGTCACCTAGCATAGTTTCTGGACGAGTCGTTGCAATTTCCACTACACCCGAACCATCAGCCAGTTCATAGCTCATGTGGTAGAAAGCACCTTCAATCTCTTTGTGGATCACTTCGATATCCGATAAAGCAGTGCGTGCTTGTGGGTCCCAGTTAATAATGTATTCACCACGATAAATCAAGCCTTTTTCATAAAGTGTCACGAATACTTTACGAACAGCTTCTGACAAGCCATCGTCTAGTGTAAAACGTTCACGACTATAATCGAGAGATAAGCCCATTTTTGCCCATTGTTCACGGATATGGCTTGCATACTCTTCTTTCCATTCCCATACTTGATCCACAAATTTTTCACGTCCTAAGTCATAACGCGAAATTCCTTGTTGACGAAGCTTTTCTTCTACTTTTGCCTGTGTAGCGATCCCTGCATGGTCCATTCCAGGTAACCACAAGGTATCAAAGCCTTGCATCCGTTTTTGACGAATCAGCATGTCTTGTAAAGTCGTATCCCAGGCATGTCCTAAGTGAAGTTTTCCTGTAACATTTGGTGGGGGGATTACGATTGAATAGGGTTTTGCTTTCTGATCGCCACTTGGTTTGAACAAATCTTGTTCCAACCATTTTTCATAACGGCCAGCTTCAACTTCTTGCGGATTGTATTTTGTTGATAGATTTTTTTCTTCCGTCATACTGATGTCCTCCTTAAAAATAAAAAAAGTCCTAAAATACTTTCGTATTTTAGGACGTATTGATTTACGCGGTACCACCTAATTTGTAGCAGTTTCCTACTACCTCTCATGTGAGTTAACGATCACGACTCGTTTATCTCTAGGTTTTATCGGTTTGCTGTACACGATAAAGGGTTCAAGATAAAAACTCCCAAGCTACCTTCACTAGTCTCTCCTAAGAACGTCCCACCATCTCGTTCTCTCTCTAAAAGGCTGTAACTAGTTACTCCTCTTGATCAACGTTATGCCTCATTTTACAATGGTTCAATTTTAAAGTCAATAAAAGACGGTAAGAATCGTATTTCCCTAAATAGTACCTCTTCAGGCTTATGATTCGCCTATTATAAATAATTGACTAAACAATAAGCAGTAGTGACAATGTTTGCTTATTTAGAACGTGACTGTTCAAATTAATTTTTTAACTCTCTTACAGAAGACTGATTTTTTCCTGCTTCCTTCATCTCATTTAGATTATTAGCCTTATTTGTAGACTGATTCATTCGCTCCTCTAGTGTTTGAATTTTTATTACAGGGTGACTATTGAGCGTTTGAGTTGATTTATTACTTGTCAAAGAGAGACTATTAGCCGTTTGGGTTGATTCACTTGTCAGAGAGAGACTATAAGTCGTTTGAGGTGATTTATTTGATAGAGAGAGATCCCTGATTTCCTTGGGAATTGGTGTTGGTTGAATACCAGCGGACTTCTCTTGATTTAGACTATCAGCCACATTTGTAGACTGATTCATTTGCTCCTTGAATGTTTGATTTTTTATTACAAGGGGTGTTTTGGTTTGTTTATCTGTTAGAGAGTGATTACTGATTCCGAGAGGTGTTAATGTTGGTTCAATACCTTCAGACTTTTCTTTAGGTTGCTCCTTTTTTCTCTCTGGTTCCTTTACTGAATTACTTATTAGAGACTGATTACTTGTTCCCTGAGGCATTGGAGTTGGTTGAACAAATACGCTTATTTCTTTTGATTGCTCTGTTTCTTGCATATGTAAGTATAAATTCTCGCAACTAGCAATTAGACATTTTACCTTTTGTCGAGTTTGATAATGGTCTGGTTCGTAATAAAGATTTTCTGCTATGGCTCTATAATTTGATTTTTTCTGTTCTCCCGATGAAATTACTAAAAAAGACCAAACAATCCGTGTACAACAATCGTTATCTGCATCATATAATTCTACAACTTGTTGATTCACATCAGACACCAATGGATTTTTATTACTTACCTGTGTCGTTATAAGCTGTTTCAATTGATCCGCTTCCTTTGCCCACCACTCTTTGTCGAATGGCAACATTAACTTATGAATGTTATTAAAACTTGTATTATTGTTTCTCTTAACATCGTTACAACCCAATTTTTTAAGGTTAACAGAAGCTAAGGAAATCTGTTTGGTACACTCGTCAATGATACTTTTTAATTTAGGATATGTATGTATAAAATGTTGTATGCCTTTTTCTTGATAAAGGATATTTGAAAATTGTTCTTCTATACTGAGTTGAGTATTTCTATATTTGCACACCTCAATCACACTATATTTCATTGCTTGTTTTATTTCTTCTTTTTTATTATTTAAATCTATGAGAAACCATTTATTCACACTGCTAGATCTGGCTTTTTCTTTATCTGTTTCCTTCAATAAAATATTCTCAATCTTATTTATGACAACTTGCGTTTTTCTTTTTCGCTTTTCTTCATCCATCGATAAACATTTTTTCGTCCAATTGATGACATCCGATTCAGTAAAATCGATATTACTCGAGGAAAGTTCTTTTTTTATTGGTTGGAGAAAGCCCTCGGCTTTTGAGGAGTCCTTGATTTCCTTTAATAATCCTTCTCCGTCATCCCCAAACCTTTTTTTAAAATCAGTTACATCACTTGAATTTCCCCATTCTCTACTCATTACAGAATAAATGACTGTTGATATAGTCTCTCCCACCTTTTTTTTGCTGGAGTGCTTCTTCGATTTTTGGAAGTAGTTCTTTTTTTGTCTGATAATATTGTAATAGATTTAATGCTTTTTCTCTATCCGAACGATTCGAACAATCGATTCCTTCTTCACTTAGTGTATGATTAATCGTTTCCAGTATTTTAGGAAAAAGGTAATCTACTTTTTGTTTTTCTAAATCTTTTCTAACTTCACCCATTATATCAAGATCTTTTATTTTATCAGTAGGAGGATGTATTATAGTTTGTACTTTTTCTCCCATTTCCATGCTTATTGCGGATATTTTTAGGATCAGTTCTTTTTCATTCAAAATTTTGTTTGTTTGAATCTTATCCTCTTCATTTAAATAAGTGCTTAATTGATTATTGACTTGTTCAAAGTTTTTTTCCGTCCAGTTTGGGTAATTAACTTTTAACTGAAGCATAATCGTTGCGATCTGCTCGGGTTTTAATTGCTTGAGATAGTCATTGTTCGCCAGTTTATTATCGATTGATCGAAGTCCATTCATGAGTCGCTGATTTTCGATTTCACTCAGATCTTTTTTCATCATTTCCAATAAGGAACTATTTTTTTTTGCTTCTGTCTCCTTTAATTCTTCTTTAAATGCCTGAACTGTTTCAAATTTGTGCCATTGATTTTCACCAAAAACAAGTCGCCCTAAATAAGATAACTGTTTTTTTGACTCTGGGGAATTCAATAATCTATAGAATCTATCAAATCGGTCTATTTTTGCCCCACTATTCAATAAATTTTCTAATTGATCCCCTAAATCTGATCGATTTTCTTTTTTTAGTTTTTCGATGATACTTTTTTTATAAAATTCTAAACGGTCCGTTTCTTTGAAGGAAGTATTGACATGTTGCCTAACAGACTCTTTTACTAATGTGGACTGAGCCTCAACATGAATTTGTGTCATCAACTCAACAGTTCCTTGTTCTTTTCCTCTTAATATTTCATCATACTTTACCGCCAACTCTGGGGTTACTTCTTTAGCAATCAAATAAACGAGCTCTTGCTCAAGAAGTCTTTTTTCTGTAATTATGTCAATTTCTTTTATCTTTGTTCTTTCAAAATACGATATTTTTTTACCAATATGTGGCGAATCAATATGCTTGGTAGCTATAGAAATATATGTTTTTTTTTCAGCTTCTGATAAATCCTTTCTTTGAAGAAGCATAGAAATTATTTTATCTTCTCTCAAAAAATCAAAAAACCATTTATACTTATCAGCAGGGTCAGGCATCATTCCAAAAAATCCATCAATTACGATTTCTCTACATCCTTCTTCGTAAGCTGGCTCCATATTGACTAATTGTTGATAGTTTACACTGCCCTCGTTTAATATTTCAAATGTACGAGCTAAAATATCCTCTTTGACTTTAGCTGAGTTCATGCCATATTGTAATTCTATACATGTCGATTTTATTTGTTGATTTGTTTCACGATTCAATAAATCTATTTTTTCATGATCATCCAAAAAATTACGAGAACAATTTTTACTTCTATCTATTGTTAAATTTTTTAATAAATTTAGCTGTTTGTTCAGATTTATAGTTGGAACCATTAGAAGATCAAAAAGATGAATCTGATTTATTACATTATCAGAATTTTGTTGAAAATAGAGACAAGATTCCACGATCTCTCTCGTTATTACTCTCTCTTGTTTCAGCATCATTATCAGCTCATCAAGAGTTTCAAATCTGTTAATTGCCGTCCCCCCCCTTAATGTATCCAGTAATTGCTGATAATCTGCAGTTATTTTGTAAGGAAATTTATTCAGCACTGCTTTCATTTGGTGGTATCCTTCACTTGTTTTGTCCGAAAACCGTTCCATTTCCATAAGAATTGTATTTTTTACCTTCTCTTGATTCATTTTTACCATCCTTTACATTTTTTTGTTATAGCATCCGTGGCTTGTCTGTTTTGCTAGACATTCATATCTAGCCTGAATCATAAGAATTAAGGATTGTTCCTTTTATGTACATTCAATCAAATCTTAAACTTCATTAGTATTTTTTACTCCAACTTGTTTCATAACCGCCTCCTTCAGATTAACTTTTTTCTTACAACAGTGATTCTATCCATTGCATTCATCTTTATTACTGTCATTCACTCCTAAAAAAAGGTTTCTTCTTTCAAAAAAACCAGTTATTTTATAATCCCTGCACACGATGATACAATGAACTGAAAGCTATTATATCAGTATTATGATTGTAAACAAACAAAAATAGATATAAACATGCGTTATAAAAAAACGCTTAGAAACATTGGCTCTAAGCGCTAAAACTATGGATTGTCATAAAAAAACTTCTGAATATTTTTCGTTAAAAAATATAAGCGTTTGCAATTCTGTCGTCAAATCAATGTATTGAATATTCACATGTTTGGGTACGATCACTCGGTCAGGAGCAAAGTTTAAGATCGCTGATACGCCACCTTTCACAATTTCATCGATTGCTGACTGGGAGTGTTTACTTGGAACCGTTGAAATCGCAACTGTTACTTTTTCTTTTTTGACGATTTCGCCAAACTGTTCGATTGGATAAATGAATTGACCATCGATTTCTTGATTGACGATTTTAGGGTCATTGTCAAATACACAGACGATATTCAAATTTTCATTTCTTCTAAAATTATTGTGCTTTAAAGCTTTCCCTAGATTTCCATACCCAACTAAGGCAATTCGTTTTTCCTCTTCCGTCTTTAAGATTCGATCAAAGACTTCGATCAGATAAGGCACTTCATAACCATAGCCACTGCGCCCCAACTCCCCTAAATATGAAAAATCTCTACGGATCGACGCAGAAGGTACTTGGGTGATTTGACTAAATTCATTTGATTTAATCCGCTTCACACCTGAATCATTGAGCATTTTTAAATAACGTAAATATAAAGGTAGTCTTTTAGCTGTTGCTTTTGGTAAAACCGCTATTTTTTCTCCCATCTTCAAACTCCTTTGTTAATTTCTTCACATAGTCAGTTTATCATTTATCCTCTCTTAGAGCAACAGTAGGGAACATAAAAAAGAGTCTGGGATTGATCCCAGACTCTTAAATAAGTGTAAGAACAAATAAAAAGTAATGTTTTTAAAGTATGTTTTATTAAACATAAAAAAACGGTTCAATCTACTTTCTTATTCTTGTCAAAGCTCCACGATAATTTCAAGACTCTTATAACAAATCAGCAAATTCTTCTACTTGTTCAGCTTCGGTAGCTGTATGGATCGTTTCCATTTTTAAACCAGAAAGAGCTCGTTCGATCATTTCTTCGATTGGTAAACGTTCTTCGTATTGATGAACTTTATCAAGTCGTGGTCGGGTCTTTGGTTGAGGTGGGGCAAAAATCGTACAGCAATCTTCAAATGGTTGGACTGAAAGCTCAAAGGTATCGATTTGTTCAGCTACTTCAATGATTTCTAATTTATCCATCGTAGCAACTGGACGAATGATAGGCGTATTCGTTACTTCATTGATAGCAACCATGCTTTGTAAGGTCTGCGAAGCTACTTGTCCTAAAGACTCCCCATTAAGGATAATCAACCCATGGCGTAATCGGCGGATCTCATCCGTTAATCGCAGCATCATCCGTCGAGTAATCGTCATCCAGTACCCTTGCGGAATGTTTTTCTTGATTTCTTCTTGGATCTCAGTAAACGGTACCTCGATAAACTCGATTTTACCGACATAAGGAGTCAATTTTGCTGTTAAATCTTTTGCTTTTTGTAATGCCTGCTCACTCGTGTAAGGTGGACTAGCAAAGTGGACCGCTTCAATTTCAACACCGCGCTTCATGGCAAAATAACCAGCCACAGGTGAATCGATTCCACCAGACAACATCAACATGCCTTTACCACTCGTTCCCACTGGCAACCCGCCTGCTCCTTTAATCGTTTCATAGGATAGGTAAGCAGCATCTCGACGGATTTCTACCCGTAGTGGAATATCTGGTTTACGCATTTGTGCTTCTATATCAGGGAAGATATCTACCACCGCATTTCCTAACGTTTGATTTAATTCATTACTTGTTAATTCAAAGTCGTGGTCACTACGTTTCGCAATAATTTTAAAGGTTTCTTTTCCTGTATAGACTTCTTTCATGATAGCTTGAACTGCATCTTTTAACTTTTGAACATCTTTTTCGATTCGAATACTTGGTGAGAAATTTTGGATACCGAAAATTTTAGCCAATTTAGGTATAACTAATGCACTATCAGCACCATTTAACAGTAGGTGCATCCGGTCACGATCAGCATGGATCTTGATTTCGGGAAAATCACTCAATGCTTGACGAACATTTTGAGCAAGTTGCATAATAAAACTTTTACGGTTTTTTCCTTTTGTTGACAGTTCACCATAGCGGACCATGATTTCACTATATTTCACAAAAACACTCCTTATTGATTAATTGATGGTTGAAAATTTCTTATATAATTGTTTAAAAATGATCATAAATTGTTCTACTTCTGCCATAGAATTACTTTCATCTAAACTAATGCGAACAGCTGACGTAGCTAAATCATCAGGCACATGCATGGCATGCAACGTGCTACTTGCAAGGTGTTTACGAGAAGAACAAGCACTAGTTGTAGAAATAAATATTTGTTTTTCTTCTAACGCATGAACAAGGACTTCTCCTCGAATCCCTTTGAGTGAAAAACATAAGATATGTGGTGCATAATCTTCTCCCTCTGAAAAAATAGTCACTTTTTCATAGGCTTTCAAAGCGTTGATCAATGCCTCTTTTAAATGTTTGGTGTGATCTGGCTTTTGAAGTTTTCGATCCAGTGCAATTCGTAAGGCTTTCGCCATTGCGACAATCGCAGGAACATTTTCTGTTCCACTTCGTTGATTTTTTTCTTGGCCACCACCATTAAGAAGCGGTGCTAAACGTCGTCCCTTCTTCCAATAAATAAAACCTATCCCCCGTGGTCCATGAAATTTATGAGCTGAAAACGTCGCAAAATCAACTCTTTCGGTCAGCCATTCAGATAAAGAAACTTTTCCGATTGCTTGCACAGCATCCACATGAAAATGGATTTTAGGGTATTCTTTTAGCAACTCACTGATTTCTAAAATTGGTTGGATTGATCCAATTTCGTTATTGACTGCCATGATTGAAACCAATACCGTGTCTTTACGAATTAGTTTCTTCAATTCATCAACAATGACAAATCCTTGATTATTTACTGGCGCTATACTAACTTCTACCCCTAGAGATTTAAGTTGTTCAGCTGTTTCACTTACAGCAGGATGTTCTATCCCAGAGATGATCATGTGGTTTCCATATTCACGTTTTTCAATCATCGTCCCTTTAAGTACCCAATTATCGCCTTCTGTCCCACCAGAAGTAAAATAAATTTCATCTGGAGTAACAGTTATCAGCTCAGCAATTTGTTTTCTAGCTTGTTGTAACAAACGGTTTGCTTGATTGCCTAAATCATGCAAACTTGACGGATTCCCAATAATCCGCTGACTTGTCTTTATATAGGCATCTAAACTTTGCGGAAAGATTGGGGTTGTCGCACTATTATCAAAATATATCATAAGAAACCCCTCTTTTTTGAAATTCTTTACTATTATAACGGTTGTCCCAATTGCTTTCAAGAGGAGGTTGTTTTTTCAGAAAGTTTCGTGTAATTGAACACGCAAAAAGACAACACTTGGTGGATTGACCAGTGTTGCCTTTTTAGTTAGTTTTATTAAACTAAATCAGGATTCTTAAAATAAAAATCTTCAATTCGCTTGAAAGCACCAGGTTCAACACGTTCGAGTGCTGTACCGATCTCATCCAGAGCTTCTTGATAATGATGTTCCTTATTGAATAAGTAATAACTTTTATCAATTGCTTCTCTGATTTCTTCATGTGTGTGGCGATAACGATTTGCATACTGTAGCATTTGTTCTGTCAGTGCTGCAGCATCCACTAAATCATGCGTTTTCTTATCAAGTAAGTCTAAATCTTCTTCACATAACGTAACTAAGCGATTGACTTCTTCCATATTGACTCTGATTTTATTTAGCACGATACTTAGCTCTTCAATCCGATCAGTTGCCACAAAGAAAAATTCTAAATAATCATTTGGTAGACCAGGCAAACGTTGTTGTTCCACAAAACGTTTTAAATTACGCAATTTAAATTCGAACGTATCGATTTTTTCTTGCGCTTCTTTTTCACCTTTTCTTAACTCGTGTAGTGAGTCATCGATTTCAACTTGTTGGTTTTCGATATCTTCTAAAACTTTGAATACTTTTTTATAGAAAGTCCGTACTTCAGAATATGGTAGCAAGTGTTGCTGGATTTGTGGTTTCATCTGTTCGTTTTGACGTTCGATTTCTTCCACTTCTGTTTGGAATCCGCGTACTCGACCAATTTCATTATGATTCAACGCATAACTTTGAGCAGTATGATCTAACTCAATCAATAATTGACGATTGTTTTTTGTGGCATGTTTGATGTATTGTTCAATGGTTGCTTGATTGGTTGTGACATAATTTTGGGCTTCCATTTCCCGCTCTAGAATGTCGTAGAGCGAATCAATCATACTAGCAGTTTCACGATTCTCGAATTCAACCGTTTCAACTTCTGTTTTTTCAAGATTTGCTAATGAACTTTCAATACGATGGCTTACTTTTTCAATCTCACCAACAAGATCTTCTTCTGGGAAAACATATTGTTCCTGCATCAATTTTTCATAAGTTTGCTGGATTTCTTCCAGTTGTTCTGGGAAAGTAGTGTTCAAATCTTCAAATAGCGGCGGAACTTTTTTCATCAAAGCTTCAACTTCATACGTATGTTTTTCTGCTTTATCCAAAACTTCTCGAGCTTCAACAGGATCACCTGAAGTATTCAATGCAACAAATTGCGTGAATTCATTTTCGATCATCTTGACTTGCTTTTGTAATTCAGGAAACGCAGGACCGTATTCTTGCTCATCTTCTCTGATTGTTTCTTTCAGTTCTTCATAGACATCCAAAGCTTGCTGAACCGCTAGTGAATTACGTTCTTCTGTTTCACGTAACTCTTTTAGTCCATCACGAATCTCAGAAACTTTCTTTTCCATTTGGTCCATGGTTTTTTCTGCTTCGATCACAGCTTTTTTACCTTTTAAAAATCGGAAACTCTCATTAAGATTTTCTACTTCAAAAATTTGACTTTCTAACTCAGCAAACGAGGAAGTGGATATGTCATTCCATTTTTGACTCCATTCACGAAAGGTATTTTGGCTTTGCCCCACCAGATGCATTTTTTTAACATCATCGACTTCTTCAATCACAGGCAAGTCGAATAATTCTTCCTTGCGCTTTTCCAAGGCGTCCAATCGATCTTGGTTTTTTTTCTTCATATAGTAACTAACCAAAAAGACGACTAGGGCGACTATAATGATTGCTATGACGATTCCGATGATAACATTATTTCCCATTTAAGGTACCTCCGTTTTCAATATGCATCTATTTTTTATGCTTAGTTAAATAATTTGTGTGCATAAAACAATAAATACGTCTTCCGTGCAAAAGACATCTATTGTAAATTATAACACACAATTTTTAAGCATTCACTAACTTCATCGAAAATCTTTTATTCCTACCTAGAAAATAGCATAACCAGTATGAAACGCCGGTTTATTTTGGTTTGTTTCGTCCATTCAAGACTGTTTCTTTCGAGTCGCTTGGGCGATTTGCCGTTGAATTTCTTTGGCGATCTTAGGTTCAGGGGCACACTGCTCTTCCCAGTTATCAGGTTTTAATACCTTATTCGTGACCGGATGATAATGTGGTTTACCATCTGGGAATAATTTCCCCATGTTTGCTTGGTGAACGATCTCAAATATCTTCGTAGGATCAACACCCAATAATGAAAAAGAACCATAAGTAAAATATAAAAGATCGGTTAAAGCATCGACTTGCTCGATCAAAGGTGCTTGTCCCCATTCTTTTTTAGTCAACATTTTTTGTTCTGCTTTCTCTAATGCTTCGTGAAGAGCTGTTACTCCTTCGTGTAATTGTTCCTGATCTCCCTGACAATTGGCCGCAATCAATTCGACTAATTCTTCGATTTTAAATTCTGCACGATAAATGGCTGCTTGTTTCGAAAATGCAGTCGGTACATCAGGTGAACGAGGGTCAAAAATTTTATGAAACTCTTCTACTTGTTGAAAGGGTGTTTTCTCAGACATCTTTTTCTACCTTCTTTTCTTACTTCTCTTAACATTTTAACTGAAGTCTAGTCTATCAACTGTTTTAGTAAATCAAACCATAATGCTTCAGTCCTTGATAAATTCCGTCTTTTTCATTGGTATCCGTCACATAATCAGCAGCTTGCTTAACTTCTTTTTGAGCATTCCCCATAGCAACCCCGATTCCGACACCTTCCAGCATCTCAATGTCGTTATAATGATCACCAAATGCCATGATCTCGGTCATTTCGATCCCCATGTCTTTGGCAAAGGCTGCAATTCCTGAAAGCTTTGAGCCACCTTTTGGAATGATATCAACGGTATACGCATTGGACCGTTGAAAGCTGCACTCCGGAAACCGCTCTTCTAATTTTTCTTGTTCTGATTCCTGACTCAATAATATACATTGGTAAATTGGCTCATCAAGAATCTCCAGTGCCTCATATCGCTTTTTCTGTCGATGTGGGCTAAAAATTTGCAGTCCTTTTTTCATCAATCGAACGGGAAATTTTTTTGGTAATAAACTAACTAAACGTTTGATTAAAATCGACTGTCCTAACAGCATCGTGGTCGAACCAGCTAGTTGATCTCTTCCACCAAAAATGATCTGGCGATGGTTCTTATCAGCATATTCCACGATCTTACTTAAAACGACTTGATCAAATGGTTGATCTACAATCGTTCGTTCGGCAGTAAATACCAATTGTCCATTATAGACAACATACATATCTAATTCCAATTCATCAATCACTTCTTTGATTTTAACTGGACTCCGCCCAGTTGCTACACCACACAATATCCCATTTTTTCTAGCATAGCTAATCGCACGTTTAGTCGAAGCAAGTGCTTTTGAACGGTCGTTGACTAATGTGCCATCAATATCAAAAAAAATTGCTTTGATCATTCAACGCTCCCTCTCTAAAATAAATCCATTTGTTGTGGGTTTAAGCCTTCCGGTTTTATTTTTAATATTTTTTGTAAAGCTAACGCATTTTCTGCAGCATCTCCACCAGAATTGTTGTTAAAGATAATTCCGATTTCTTTCGTTTTTGTGCTAACAGAGTCAATAGCAGTTGCTAGTTCTCTCAGTTCTTGCTCAGAATAGCGATAAAGAGTTCTTTTTTTACGCCAATCTTTATCATTGGCCTGCCAACCTTGAGCATTTCTTCCGTGAAACCTGAAAAGAGCAAAGTCTGGATTCGTGATGAATGGGTCAAAAGGAACTGTTGTGTTTAACAACTGTGGTTCATCAATTACTGCCAAAGAAAATTCTGCTCGAGTCATGAAGCTTCTCGTGCGCTCAATGAATTCCTCACTGTACCACGAAAAGTCCCGAAGTTCGATTGCTACCGGATAGCCAGCAAACCATTTTCGAAGCTTACGTAGGTATTGTACACTTTCCTTGGTGCATTTAAAGGAAGCTGGAAATTGGACTAAAAAACAAAAAAGCTTGTTCGCATCACTCATTGGTTTCATTACTTCCAGAAATTTAGCAATCATTTCTTCTTCTGTTTGATAATATTTTTCCCAGTCTCCTTGACCACTAATCCCTTGATACGCCTTAACAACAAAACGAAAATCATTTGGAACCTCTTGTACCCATTTTTCTACCGAAGTTCGTCTTGGGATTCCATAGTAAGCTGTATCAAGCTCCACTAATGGCAAATATCTAGCATACTCATAAAGTGTGTTATTCTTTTTTCCAGTCAATTTATCATGTTCTTTAAATGAGGTTAATCCGATTCGTATCATTTCAAGCCACCTTTGCTTTTCCATCCAAAAATCAACTATGTATAGTGAGATTTACTACTCATTGCTCAATGCCGCGGATAGCAAAACTCTTTCATATAGTATACAATAAGCGTTAAAGCCTATGCAAAATTATATGTAAGGAAGTCCGAAAAAAAATGAAAAAAATTCTAATTTTACACACTGGCGGAACGATTGCCATGAGAGAAAATCTTTTAACTGGTGGAGTGAGTCCTGATGTTGTGAATCCTTTGCTAGATGCTGAAATTGAAATTCCAGAAGATGTTGATTTAGTAATAGAAGATATCTTTAATCTTCCTTCACCTCATATCATGCCTAAACATATGTTAATTTTAAAAAAACGGATTAATGAAGCCTATCATTTGGGGTTTGACGGTGTTGTAATCACTCATGGAACAGATACGTTAGAAGAAACCGCCTTTTTCTTAGACACGACGATTGGAGATAAACTGCCGATCGTACTAACTGGCGCTATGCGATCCAGCAACGAATTAGGGAGCGATGGGCTGTACAATTTCGAGAGTGCTATTCGAGTCGCTAGTTGTAAGGAAGCCAATGGAAAAGGTGTATTGGTCGTAATGAACGATGAGATCCACTCCGCGCGTTACGTGACCAAAACCCACACGACAAATGTTGCCACTTTTCGTACACCCACATTAGGTCCAATTGGTCTAGTAACAAAACATCGGATCTTATTTATGCAAGAATTACTAGAAACTACACGCTTAGATATCACTTCAGTCAATGGTACGATCCCAATCGTTAAGGCTTATGCGGGGATGCAAGGTGATCTATTAGAAGCTATCGCCCATACCAAAGTAGATGGCCTAGTGATCGAAGCTTTAGGAGCTGGCAATTTACCACCACAAGCTGTAACAGCTTTGAAAAAATTATTAGTACAAAAAATCCCAGTGGTCTTAGTTTCCCGGTGTTTTAATGGGATAGCAGAACCTGTTTATGACTACGAGGGTGGCGGAAAAGAACTAGCAAACATGGGGATTATTTTTTGTAATAGCATCAATAGCCAAAAAGCTCGCATCAAACTACTAATTGCCTTGAATCACGGGTTAAAAGATCAATCATTGATTTCGTTTATTACTCAATAAGTTATAGCTAAATCACATACGAAAATTCCTGACATTAAAATTCCGTTCTAAAAAAATCCAGTGTTCGTTTAGCAATTGAACCAATTTTGCGCATTCTTTTTTCAATCATGGAAGGTTATCGATCCTTGCCTATTACTGGATATCCAAAAGTCTTATTTCCATGTTAGAATGTCCAAAAGTATGAACACCTAAAGAATTCTTTATTATTCAGCACTTCGGCAATCAATCAAAAAAGAGGTTGAGACAAAAGTGTTCAGCATCAAGAAATAAGAAGGAATTTCCGAAAATTGACAAGAAACACAAAAACTCGTTTTTGATGTTGATTGTTACCTACTTGGTGCTTCTCAAATTTTTGGTAAATTTCGGCTTATTTCCGAAGATGCTACTTTTGTCTCACCGTGAACAAGAGGTCGTGAAAAGAGTGTTTTGACCTGAGCGTTAAGGATGGAAATCTCGAAACAGCTTCCCATGTTTTGAGATTTTTTGACTTATCGCCGAAGGTCAGCTCTTTGAACACCGTTTATCCGTTTTTAGAGATACTAGAAGAGACTGAGACAACTTTTGTCTCAGTCCCTTTTTTCCCTTGTTGTTCCTGCTTATTTCCCAGAGCTAGACACTTCTGCGACAACCTCTTTCCGATTGGAACATCGTTTGCTATTAGCAGTTTATTTATTTTTCCAAGTGATATTTGCTTCACAATAGAGTTGTTCTTGCATTCTGATTTCATGTCTTGTTTTCACACCATGTTCCATCTCTACTTGTTCATAATGACTTTCAATTTCATTTCCATATTCCACTTCTTTGTCAAAACGGATCAAAACTTTTTCTGGTACATGTGTCGTCAAGAAATCATAGCCTAAGACATCAATAATCCAGTTGAAATACATGGCATTGTTCACATGTTGGTTACTATCGATATCATAGAAACGCACGCGATAAGGTAACATCGTGCCCGATTCGATCTTTTCTATTTTTTCTTGCCGTTTGATTTTTTTGATTTTTTCGCTTTCAAACGGTGCAATAATTTCTTCATTGACACTACTCATTTTCCGATTCACAAAATCCATTAATACAAAAACTGATTCTATTTTTATCAGTTCTGTACCTTCTTCATCATGAATCCAAAAATTACGATAACAAAAGAATTTATTGTACTCCATGGCTTGTGTTGTTATAGAAATCGTCTCTCCTACTTTTGGCAAACGAGTGATTGTCATTGAATAATTGGTAATGACCCAAGTCAGTCCAAAACTATTGACAAATTTACTGCCACGATCAAGCGCATCACTTTGATCTTCCGATGTCTTGATCACGATTCCTAACATTGATGGAAATGTCATGGTCTGATTAATGTCACATTCATAATATGAAACTTCATGTTTTTTTGTATATCTCTTTGCCAAAAAAACACCCTCCTCTTATCTTTTCGCTAATAATTGATCCACTTGTGAACCATAACTTTCCCCAAACATATTTAGATGGGCTAACAAATAATATAACTGGTAAATCGGCAATCGTTTTTCCCAATTTTTTTCCAAAGGATAGACCATTTGATAACTTTGTAAAAACTCTGGACGAAACCCACCAAATAGCTGGCTCATAGCTATGTCCTGCTCACGATCACCGTAAGAAACGGCTGGATCAACGAAGACTGGTTCTCCTTGCTGATCAAAGAACACATTACCACTCCACAAGTCGCCATGCAAGAGGCTAGGGACAATCTTTTTATCACTAAAGTTTTCTAACACGTATTGCTTAAAAGAAATAAATGTTTCTTGGCGGTTTTGATTCCAATGGTTGTTTTTTTGTGCCAAAGCAATTTGACTTTCTAGACGATTTTTGAAGAAGAAAAGCCACCAATATTCTTCCACATGATTGAATTGCGGAACGGTCCCTAAATAGTTATCCTTTCGATACCCAAATTGAGGAGCGGTTACCTTGTGCAATTTCGCCAAAGAAACGGCTAGATCTTTTTGATCTCCTTTACCAGGTTCGATCCATTCCATCAAAAGATAGGCACCATCTTTTTGTTCACCCAGCATGTAAGTTTCAGGTACTCGAACATAGGGAGCTAGTTCTTTTAACCCATCCACTTCTGCTTCAAAAAAAGACTTTCCAATATTAGGATGAAGCTTTAAGAAATATGATTTATTTTGCTCTTCAATTCGATACGTTTGATTAACGTCCCCACCAGTGATAGGTATCACTTTGCCTTCTAATTGGATTTCTGCTAACACCGACTGAATATTCATCTCTACTCCTCCTTACATGCTTTTCCAACCTATTTGTTAGCTATCATTATATCACAGAGAATCTAAAACAAAGAAAATGAGTCTAGTAACTCTTTGTTCAACAGTAAAAGTCCATTGCTCATATTTATAGACAAAAAAAGAGAGGCTTCTTTCAAAATTAGCAACCCTACTAATTTCGAAGACTAACCTCGTCTTTCTTTCAATCCCTCATTTACTTTCTTTTTCAGTAATCTGAGACACCAATTCGTCTATTTTCTTCATACTTTGAGTAGAATCAGTTTTTTAAGCCAATGCGCCCATTGGATCCCAAGGAGCTAAAACGATTGGTTCTTCATTGAAGGCTTGGAGTTGCTCTTTCGACAACAAATCTTTGCGAACAACGATTTGATACGTGTATTCGTTCATCCAATCGTCACTCATTACAAAAAATCCTTTATTGCCGACTTTTTCTCCCCAGCTATTTTCGACTTTCCATTTCGTTGATTTCCCATCAACAAGATCGACTCCCGTCAATACCATCGCGTGGGTCATTAAGCTTTCACCATAATCTAAACGTTGTGCTTTAGTCATCGTAAAATCTACATCGAATAAGTCATCCATGTCGTAAACATCCAGTGCCATGACCCCACTATCTCTAGTTGAAGATTGTCCAACATCACAACCAAACCAAACGGACTCTCCTTGTTCCAGTTGGGCAATAGCCAACTGTTTAAACGTTGACATATCTACGTTCAAGTAACGAACTTCTTTCCCGCCAACCACATTACCTAACATTTCTACAGTGTAAGAACGATCAAAAGGTTTGTCTTTTGTCGGTGCATTGATGATGCTAACGTAATCATCTAGTTTTACACCAATATATTTATCATAAAAGAGTTGAGGTGTAAGCTGTTGGTCAATATGATAATTGTTTTCTTCGTCACGGTATTCAAAATCAAATTCTTTTGGTGGTGTTCCTAAGGAGATGGCTAAAAATTGATAGATTCCTTCTAGCATTTCCTCTTTTTTTGCTTGAATCGCTTCAGCAGTTTCACCACCGGCAATCATTTCACGTAAGACCGTCGCATCTTTACGCAACAATTTATTCAAGTAATTATTTAAATCTCGTGAATTTGAACTATTTGCACTTTCTGGCATAACAGATTTAGGAACTACACCATATTTCTGGAAGAGGGAAACGATCATATCCCATTGTCCGCCATCTTGTTGTGGGGTTGTTAATAAAAAGGCTACTTTTCGGCTATCTAAGGCATCATTCCCTGTTGCGATAATATTTTCATAAAAATAATTAGCTTTTTCATATTTGTCCCAGAAAAACGTATAGTTTTGTGATAATTCAAATTCTTTCAAATGGAATTGATTGAGCAATTTATGTCGGAAAGTATTTAATGCTGCAAACATCCAGCAACGACCAGATTGTTTCTGATTTGAAACCTTTCCCGTTGATAAATCAATTGAAAAAACCGGTGTATTAGACACATGGGCAGCCACATTTTCAGCAGAAGCGGTGATCCCATTTTTTACTACCGCTCTTTGTAGAGCTTGTTGCTTGTTGTTTTCTTCAAAACCTTTTGCAAATTTTTTCGTCATTTCAGGTGTAATAGCTTTCATCCAATCATCCTTCCAATCAAAAATATATCTTTAATTCTACCCTTAAGTGGTTTGAAATACAACGACTCACTTTTAATCGTTACAACAAATCGACTGAATCCCCCTCACGACAACCCTTTTTTGTTATTCTCAAAAGTTTTTGAGAATAACAAAAAAACCACAGCTTAGAGGCTGTGGTTGAAGTACTCCGGCAGTAGGACTCGAACCTACGACATCATGATTAACAGTCATGCGCTACTACCAACTGAGCTATGCCGGAATCAAGTACATGTATATAATATCAATTTATCTTAAATAACGCAATACTTTTTTTACATATTTTTTTGTTTTTTCACAAAAATCACTGTCCAAAATTTGTTATTTATACAATTTAGAATGATCATCCTATGAAACCCAATTTTTTTTGTTTTAGATATTGACAAAATTGATTATTTTCGTTATTCTATTACTTGTATTAAGAAATCATGCCGCTTTAGCTCAGTTGGTAGAGCGCTTCCATGGTAAGGAAGAGGTCGCCGGTTCAAGCCCGGCAAGTGGCTTACTTAGATAACGTAACCTGTTGTTTTAACAATAAGGTTACGTTGTTTTTTTATCTTCATTTTTTTAAATACTATATGATTTTATAGCTAATAAAACTAAGCTGTAATGAATAGCTAGTTGTAAATAAACGTAAAGGACCAGTGCCTTAGATATAAATCTTACGTTTACTCTAATAACGAGTAAACAGTGTTCAATCAACCACTCCTTGCAATAAGCCTGAATTTTTCATAATATGAGAAGCTGTTTCAAGATCCCCATCCTTATTGGCCCTGCAATTACTCATCGCAGTTTCTACTTAGTGAGCGCTCAGATCAAAACGCTCTTTTCGCATCCTCTGATCTACGATGTTCCAAGTAGTATCGAAAATAAGCTGGAGAATCCAAAAAATAAGAAGAACTATTTTTGGATTCTCCAGCTTATTTCTCAGTGCTAAACACTGCTGTCACAACTGCATGTCTTTAAGGGCGTAAATCAACTAGAGGGACTTGGTTATCCAAAGTTCCACTAGGGGATTCAAGTTTAAAACTATTTAAACGGGGGTCTAAAGTTAACGTCATCGTTTCATCCATGTACATTTTTGAATAGTCTTTGATATAAATGGCTCCCATATCACTGTCAATCTTCATTGGATAGTCTGTTTTCTCTTGTTTGCTAGCTAATAACAATAGACGGAAGCTCGTATCTAACGAACAC